>CP070821.1:0-17118 GCA_020344335.1 Gammaproteobacteria bacterium
TCTCCCAGTCAAGATCTACCGTGCCATCCTTGAGATGAGCGGTAACGAATGTACACGATTGTGCATAGTCCCGGTGTGTCAGCGGGATACCGGCATAGGATGCACATCCGGATGCCGCCGTGATCCCGGGGACCACCTGGAACGGAATACCATCATCGGCCAGTGTCTCAATCTCCTCTCCACCTCTGCCGAAGATAAACGGGTCCCCGCCTTTCAAGCGAAGCACCCGCTTTCCTTCCTTTGCCAGCCGCACCAGCAACTGATTGATACTCTCTTGTGAAAGCGTGTGCTTGTCTCTCGCCTTGCCGGCATAAATCAATTCGGCATCACGCCGGACCATGTCGAGAATAGGCTGTGAAACAAGTCTGTCATAAACAACCACGTCAGCCTGCTGCATCAAACGCAGTGCCCTGAAGGTAAGCAGGTCGGGATCGCCGGGCCCGGCACCAACCAGGTAAACCTCTCCTGTCACGTTAAATGAATCGCCGGTGTCCTCAATGGCTTCTTCCAGGGCGTCCCGCGCCTCGTCCGCACGATCAGCAAACAACAACTCCGCAACCCGCCCCTGCAATACCGATTCCCAGAAATAACGACGTTGAACCGGGTCAGCAAAGCGATCCTTGACCCGCTGCCGGTATTCATCCACCAGCGCTGCCAGGCGGCCATAGGCGGCCGGTATAAAGCTTTCCAGTTTTGCGCGCAATAACCGCGCAAGTACCGGTGATGACCCACCGGTTGAGACGGCAATCTGTACCGGGGAACGATCAATTATCGAGGGCACAATAAAACTGCATTGTTCCGGACTGTCCACGACATTTACCGGAATATGCCTTTCCTGCGCCAGGTCAGAAACATTCTGGTTTACAGACTGGTCGTCTGTAGCTGCAATAATCAACGCGACACCATTGACATCCTCATCCTGAAATTCACGATGCAAAAATCTGACATTCTCATCGTGTTCAAGTTTTGCAAGCTCATCACACAAATGCGGGGCTATAACCGTGATTACAGCACCGGCTCTCCGTAACAGGTTGACCTTGCGTGCTGCCACGCCTCCACCACCAACAACGAGTGCTGGACGGCCAGCAAGTTTCATGAAAATCGGCAGGTATCTCATATTCTTACCTGTACATGATATTGAACGTTCAACATACGCTAGATTCTGAGAATATCGATTTGTTGCTGTATTACGTCTGACACCGGTTTTAGCTTTTTGCGCATCAGCGTACCTATGGCGTCAGTACGTGAAAAGATTGGGTTCACGACTGGCTCATCCAATAGAGCGAGTGTCAGCATCGCACGCAGCTGGTTTTCCAATTCCGGGACCTTGCCAAGAACATGCCCAAGCGGACTGTCCACCGCAAGGTTTATTGCGAGATGATTATCAACCGCATGCCTGATATCGTCCATATATTCATACTTGCCAGTATTGAACCGCGCTGGCTCAAAATAGCAAGCAATGGCATGCAGTAGTGCGACAACTACGTCCTGATTTGCGGGCTTCCGGAGCACCAGCTCCAGCGTTGCCAGAAAACTTTGACCGGGTGCGCCAAGCAGATGGCATAGTTGTAATGCATACGGATTTCCGGCATCACACAAATTTGCAAGTGCTTCCCGGGCGACATGCCAGACACGGTGTGGTGACTGTTGTTCAGGCAGGTTATCGGGGATGCTCAAAAGAAAGCCGACATAATAGGCGTTTTTGTGCTTGCCCTTCTCCCAGATTTTCTGACGAGTTTCATCGCTGATCAGGTTCTGTTGCAATACCAGTTGCACAGAATCAATCATGTTGTGCGCCTCCTCCTCAAATGGCAGGAATTCCACCAGAAAGTCGGCCAGCACCGGACCAATGTCACCTTCAACAACCGCCTGCTGTCGCAACATGCAACGGGCATTTTCCGATGTCTGCAAAGCCCACCAGGCGCGCCGTGCAATTTCATTGGTAATGCCACTGGCATTGACGACAGCAACCACCGCCTCCGGTTCTCCGAGCAACAACAGTGATTCAAGAATTCCATCCCGGGCCTGCCCCATGCGTGTCCAGCGTTTCAGGTATACAGGATAACCGCCTGGTGACCCAAGCACGTGACTGGAGAGTGCCTCGCGGATCCCGCGCAGGTACGATTCATCACGACAATTCGGGTTAAGTTTGACACGTGCCTCGCCCTTGTCGGACAGGGCATACAGGGTCATGCTGGATTCATCGATACGGACAGCCTCGAGCTGTCCGGCAAGCAGCACGTTGATCCGCAGGGCATCCTCTGCTGATAACTCCATTACAGGTAGTCCGTATGAATTAGGGGATGTTTTCAGCGATCAGTGCTCAAAGCCGGCCTCGGCATAGAGTTTTCTTGCCCTTTCCGGATCCTTGTCAACGCCATTACCCTCATCATACATTTTGGCAAGAGTTGTCAGCGAGCCCGCCAGCCCCTGGTCCGCCGCCTGCCGGAACCACTTGACCGCCTCCCTGCTGTCCTGCCCGACACAATCACCCTCGAGATACATGAAGCCGAGCCCATGCTGCGCAAGGGCATGTCCCTGTTCTGCTGCAGCACGCATCATTGTCAGCGCCCTTTCTTCATTGCGCACCACACCCAAGCCGTTCTGACACATGATCGCGACACGATGCTGGGCATCAGGATCACCCGCCTCGGCCAGAGGCGAGAGAAACTGCATGGCAAGTGAAAAGTTCTTGGCTTCGAATGCAGCCACGCCACTGGAAAAATCTGCGCTATTTGTATCGGACATGTCGGGCCCCTGATAACGTAAACGGTGAGGCATGCATTGTGGACATGCCCTACTATATATGACTCCCCATGCTACCGAGTCACGGAAGCGCATCGAATACCCCGAAAGAGAGGATGTCCCTGATTTGCTTATGGAAACTGGTAGAACACCTTCTGGGCACCGCTCCCCCGATAGGGATATTCGGGGCGAAAATGGGCTCCTGTATACTTGCGCCAACTTCAAGCAACCCCAATTGAAACAACAGGGTAGCCGTAAAGAGCTCGACATGCCGGGTTATCATCCCGGGCGCAGGCAACGTCAGCAAAGCATTGGCAGAGTCACCGCACCAGGGCGAAGCCGGGTAATCCCGCAGATTTGATTGTGACGGATCAAGACCACACGAGGAGTTTGAGATGAACCAGGAATATTATGAAGCGACCACCAAAATGGAAGAAATGGGTGTCGACCCGGAATATATCCAGGGCTGGCAGGGAGGGTATCTGCTGAACCCGGAGCGCGAAGAACAGCGAGTGACAGAGGCCTACTCAGCCGGCTATGAAGACGGCAAGGCCAGGAACACGGAGAACTTTTCCAGCTGGGCGAAATAAGCCGGCAAGGAATCCGAAAAAGGCGGGGTATTCCCGCCTTTTTTATTGTCTGCATGGACGATGTACAGGGAGAAGGTGAGACCGGAAATCGGTCGAGAGGCTTGACTGGGCCATCCCCGGGAGCGACGCATCCCAGGCATACGCAAATATCAGGCAGGTTCTTCAGTAAATAAATCCCTCACAGCCTTATTCAGGGGCTTCAGTGCCTGCGGTATCTCGATATCCATCACCTGGTCTGTAATCCACTGGTTGTCCTTCTCGCCCATGACGGACCGGACGCAATCACCAAAGCAACGCCGGAATGCATAACCCGGCTCATTATCACTGAACGAAAATTCCGAGTAGTCGGCTGCCCGTTCGTTAAGCAATCCAATCAGCGGCTCACGGTACTCACCCCTGCCTTCGGCATCCGTTCGATTTTCCTGCATGGTGTTTGCCAGATGTTTTGCCAGGGAGGTAATAAATTCCTGCCGTTCGTCCTGTTCCAGCCTGTCCGCTGTCATTCGGTCTACAACATGCACAAGGAAGCCCAGAAACTCGCCCATGACATCCAGACGCTGCGAATTGGTAGTGGTCTGAAAACCCTCGTTTTCGAGATTCAACACTCCCTGCTGCGCAATACGCCACAGGATAAAAGCCATGGCACCACCGGTTTCTGCCAGGGTCCGTTCCCTGTCCTTGAGATTCCACTTGCTCTTGATTCGCACTCTTGAATCCTTACTGCTATTTCGTTAAATAAAAAGCCCCGCATTTTCCGGCAATCACTCACTGGTCGTGATTTTTAGCGCATGCTAGCATATAAAAATCGAGGATTTCAGTAAGGTATCAGGTGTGACCTTCTTGCCTGTAATTGAGCCTGCATCCCCAGAGCAAGTTTCCAGCGCTATCGCTCCGGCCCTGTCGGCAACACGCAATAACTGCCATATCAGTGACGCGCAGCACGCGACTGATTTTTCCCTGTGCGTTTATCTGCTGAAGATGCGCGAATACTTCCGCTGGGAAAACAGGCTGCCTTTCAGTGCAACCCTGCCACACAACGAATTGACTGCCTGGCTGACGGAAAGGGAACGCTTGTGGGAAACAGTCGGGGAACAGCCATTCGAGTCGATACCGGTTGGCAAGCGAGAATACGACCCATTTGATGCTGACACAATAAATGACCAGATTAACCATCAGGGCTATGTCTACAGCAGTGGCATTGGCCGCAACCTGAAACCACATTTCTTTATCGGCTCACTGGAAGAAATTCGCCGCCATAATGGATACACCCTGTACCTTTCCGGCAGGGAATATGCCCGCGACCTGGTGGCGCCACCGGCAATGAGTCTCGGCACGAGGATATTTATCCGCCGCGAATCCCTGCGCCGCATGCTCTGGGAAAAACTGGAGGAATGGCGCTGGAACAAGCCGGCCAATGCCATGCAAAAAGCCATCGCCTGCTATGATTTCGATAGCTCGCCCGAGGAGGCATTGAACCGGATGGTTGATAACGAGATCCACTCCGTGATGCTGCATGAAATCGGCGAGGTCATGGCAGGGGAAACCCTTGGCAGTGACTGGGAAAATCTGCTGGCAGACCTGTCCCAGAGCAAGGCAGAACTGATGGTCCGCGCAGTTCGCGATCATCTGGCCGACAGCCTGTCCACCCTGCCCGGACTGCTGGAGGATGGCGATCCGGCATCCCTCCATTTTTATATTGCCAACCTCGGCAACTTGCGTAAATCCCTGTGCCCGACTCTTATAACTGCCTACGAGAGCTGGGAGAGAACCGGGGACATCCGTAAACTGGATACAGTTGCCCGCAAGGGTCGCGAACACTGGTTATCCGTCGCCAGTGATATTCTGGCACTCTACCGGGAGGCACCGGCAGATCTGCAGAAACGGATTACCTCGAGAGTTGAAGGCGCTGCGCTCTGAGCACGCCTGCCAGGTTAAATCACCAGATGAACCAGGCATTGAAATCCCGGCCCGCACTCAGGACCATCACTGAGGTGAAGGAACATTCCTTTATATTCGAGCAGCAACGGGCACTGCCCATCGATGTCTGCAATGAAATGATCCGGCGCTTCGAGAAATACGATGATGAGCAATATGAAGGCCGCATTGGCCAAATGGCCGAGCAAGACCTGGATATCAAGCGTTCAACCGACCTGGTTGTCAGCGGCAAGTCTCACTGGAAGGATATCGACAGGGCACTGTTCCGCTCACTCGGTCTCGCCATGCAGGAACTGCGCGAGACCTTCCCCTATTTCAAGGGGCCTTTCAAGGATGTGGGTTACGCGATCCAGCGCACCCATCCAGGAGAGTTTTATCACTGGCATATTGACGGCGGCAGCCACGAATTCAGCCAGCGCCAGCTGGTTGCAGTCTGGTACCTCAATGATGTACCCGGGCCGGGTGGTGAAACCGAGTTTTCCTATCAGGATATTCGTATCAAGCCAGAGGCCGGCAAGTTGCTTCTGTTTCCCCCTTTCTGGACACACGAACATCGCGGCGTCACCCTGCAGGCCGGAGTGAAATACATAGCCACAACCTGGGTGGTTTTTGCCTGACGGCGGCCTTGACCAGGGTCACTGTCATCGAGCCGTCCAGTCCAGGCGAGCTGGGCGAGTATTACCGGCTGCGCTGGAAAATCCTGCGCGCCCCCTGGGGCCAGCCACCCGGCAGTGAACGGGACCCCCTGGACGAATGCAGCACGCATGTCATGGCCGTGAATAGCGCACATGAACCGCTGGGCGTGGGGCGGCTGCATTTCAACTCGATCAGTGAAGGTCAAATCCGCTACATGGCAGTAGCTACAAACCACCAGCGCAGCGGAATCGGCACCCTTATCCTCGAAACCCTGGAAACCAGGGCACGCTTGCTGGGGGCAACAAGTATCGTAGTGGACGCTCGGGAAACGGCGATCGGGTTTTACCGGAAACGGGGTTATCTACCGACCGGACCGGGACACATGCTGTTCCGGCAGATTGCCCATGTGCAGATGTGTAAAAGAATCGGCTGAAAGCCCTGCTTAAGTCTCCGGCAGCGCCCCATGTTCACGCGCCAGTGCCTCGATACGCTCGCGCGACGGGAACTCGCTGCCCCGTTGAGCGACGTATGATTGCCACGCGGCATATTCAGCGGCCTGTTCCGGATGACTCCCATGACAGCCCAGCAGGGTAATCACGCAGCCGCCTGCTTTCCATGGCCCCTCCCCGTGGATTTCCCCGTCAAGGAGATGTATTGATTCAGCCCCCGGCTGCCGGTCCCAGTAGAGATCAAAATACAGCAACCCCTGAGGGTGCCGGAATATCTCGGCTATTACACAAAGGGTAGTATCTGGCAGGCGCAGCAACAGCGGGGCTGTTACGGTGAATATGTCAGCCAATGATCAGCTCGGACTCCAGCATCTCGCCATTGGTGTCGATACGGATCCCTTCAACACCGGGAACACGAGCAAGAATATAGGCGGACAGCAAGACCATCATCTTCTCGTTGCTGTTATGCATTGCAGTCAGCATCTTGTCTCCGACTATCTGGCAACGTTGCAGCTGGTTGGGTTCCTGGACCCAATCCCGACTCATCTGCCAGCCCTTGTCCATATCACTGTCAATCTTCCTGAAGAAGTCCTCACCCTCACTGATAATATTATCAGGCACGGTGATCGGGTAAATCTGTTCTTCAATAACAACTTTCAAAATCATGCCGGCAGCCTTATGCTGTATTCAAATATACACTGACTATCTTACCGTATACCCCTGACTATTGCAGGCAACGGCAACATGCTGATCCGTCTCACGGCTGTTATTGACAGCAGTCAAATTGAAACCGCGAAGCAACTGATGCAACACGGCAGGTTTGTTGACGGTATTTTATCGGCCGGTATGGCAGCACAGCGCGTCAAGCGCAACGAAGAACTTTCGCTCGAGGATCAGCAACTCGCAGAGCTGAATAATCTGGTGATGGGCAGTCTGGTCAGGCACCCGGTCTACCGCAGCGCCGCCATGCAGAAAAAAGTCGCTGCGCCCTACTATGCACGTTACACCCCGGGCATGTCCTATGGCGAGCATGTCGATGACCCGATCATGGGACAGGGCGAGATTTACCGGTCTGACCTTTCCGTCACTATCTTCCTTTCCGACCCGGCCAGCTACGAAGGGGGTGAATTAATCATCCAGACTGACTTCGGCGAGCAAAGCGTGAAACTCCCGGCCGGGGATGCGGTACTGTACCCGTCCTCGAGTATCCATCGAGTCAATGAAGTCACATCCGGAGAGCGGCTCGTTGCCGTCAGCTGGATCCAGAGCCTGGTCCGCAACCCGGAAAAACGCGCATTGCTGCATGAACTGAACCAGGCAAGAGAGGCCCTGCTGCAGGAACAACCGGATGCGCCTGAAACGAAAAAGGTAAACCACAGCTATATTAACCTGGTACGCATGTGGTCCGAGATTTAGCCTGTATATCGAACCACGGCGATACTAAACACAAGATACAGACGTTGTAATAAAAAAGCCGCAACCCGATCAGGTTGCGGCTTTTATCTATCCATTACCCGCTGACAAGTGTTAGCGTTGTGAACCCTTTTCAGCGTGGGCCATGTCGACCAGCTTGTTGGCAAGATCCATATATTCCTGACGGAAGTGATATAGCGGGTGACCTTCTTCCGCGACGAAATAGTCTTCCATCTCTACGCCATTTTCTTGCTCGTAGTCGATGAATTTCTTCTGCATTTCCAGCAGTTTCTTGATTAAATCCTGCTTCTCACCCATATGCTTGTCTCCACGATTCGGAAAAATACCCGTCAGTTCTGTAAAAACTGGCTTAACTATAGTCACTCGCCCGGGCGGGGAATATATCCCTTATGGGTGGCGCCGTGACTCAGTAGCCGCCCTTGCGCCGGCTTTCCGGCAGCCCGCCGATGCGCCCGGCCTGCTTGCTGGGGTTGCCGGGGAACAGGTCGTACAGGTCCTTGGAACTGATCTTTTTCCCCCAGATTTTACCAACATCTTTTAACATGGTGCGGTTATTAGGCTGGTTGCCTGCATTGTTGATGTACTCGTCCCGCAGGTAATTGACGACATCCCAGTGTTCCTGGGTCAGGCTGATCCCCTCATCCTGCGCAATTGCCTCGGCAATGTCTTCATTCCAGTCATCTAAATTGACAAGGAATCCAGACTCAGTAACTTCTATGGTCTTGCCACCGACTTCGAGTGACATGGTGCCCTCCTGTATTTCCAGTCTGATTTTTTACAAGTGATTGGCTTCTCGAGTGTGCAAATTCTGCCTCGGGTTTTGGAAAAGGCAACCCCCCCGGTCGGGATAATCTTGCAGCCTAACTGTCGTCTTCCGCTTTCACCGGCCGGATCCCCTTGTGTGGGATAAACAGTCCGTAACCGGTCTTGCGCCCGCCGCCAAGGCCCTGTTGCTGCAGGCGAACCGATTGCTCCGGCTCGAGTTCGGCCACCATCAGGCTACGGGTGAACACCGGACCATCAGGAAAAGAATGGGTATGCGGTATTCCACACAGCATCTTGCGGCACGGGATGCCCTGGCCGCCAAGTTCCCCGGCCACCTGCTCGAGAAACTCCGCCTCGTCGATCGCTTCCCGGGTGACTACATATCGTGCGAACAGGGTCGAGATAGCGCTCAGCAGGTGCACGGAAGACTTGCCAATCCCCATGGAATGACCGTCAATATCCAGCGTCCTGCCGCTCAGTTCACCAGCATCCTCCAGCCGGTGCCTGGGCAGTCGCAAGCGTAGGCGTGTCCGCCGGGAAAGATGCAATACCTCTTTTCCCGGGTCTTGCGGGCGCGTCCAGCCATGCCCTGAGGATGCGCCATGAACCAGGTGGATACCTGCCTGCTCCTCGTCGACCAGCCAGGGCAGTGCCTGCAGTATTGCCGTCGATAACACATAGGCGTGGTCGATCGGCAGGGTCGGGCACGAGATCTGGAATGCCAGGTCGACTATGTTATCCGGCACGACGAATGCAGGCTTTTTTTCGCTGTCATCACTCCAGAACATGTACTTCTCACCCTGTAATATCCAATAACGCCTTCAGTTTTCCCGGGCCGCCGAAAAGGCCGCTTCCAGGCGATCTTCCCAGTCTTCCGGCGTATCCGGAAATGGCGGTCGTACATCCATACGGAAAAACATTTCCCCGGCACGCGCGTGTTCCGTGATCGCCTGTTCAAGGGCCGTGAATGACTCCAGCTCGTGACCCTGCAGTAATACCTCGCTCAACCAGAGCATGCCGCCTCTCCAAAGCAGTACTTGATACCGGTATCACGGATCCGGTCGTGATAACGGGCACGGAATAACAGGCGCTCGCGGCCTGTTGCGGCATCATCGGTAAACGCCTCACGCTTGTGCAACACATTATTACAGATTACTCCCTGCCCTGCTTGCAGGCGGTGACGGATGATAAAGGCTGAATCGCTTGCCAGTATTTCCGCCAGAAACCCGGTTGCCAGACGAGTAATTTTATCCTGCTTCCAGGTGATGCTCCGGGAACGGGCCGTGTAACGCATATGCAGGGCGCCGGTCTGCGGCTCGATGGAAAATACCGGGCCGGACTGTTCCGGACGGATTTCGATACCATTTTCCACATTCGCCGGAATGGTCATGACATCCGGTTGCATCAGCGCCGCGATATAGTCCGGGTTTTCATCACGCATCAGCAGAAAGGCAATTTCATGGTCAAGGTAGAGATTGTCGCCGCCCTCTGCGGATTCGGAAACACAATGCATCACCACACCGCGAACCTGTTCCTCCTGCGTGTTGTAGTAACCATCGGTATGCCAGTTCAGTGGCCGGTTTGTGTACGGTATGTAATGGGTGCGCTCACCGGCAGGTACAACCTTCAATGTGGTAATACTGTCTTCGTCGGCGCGCAGGTTGTTGTCGAGGCACAGCAGACCGAACTGCCGGCCGAGCTCCCGCACCTGGCGCTTGTCAACCGTTTTCCCGCCGGTCACCTGGTAGATGGCCGCATTGGCCTTGCAACACCGGGCCAGGATGGCCCTGGACTCGGCCTCCTCCAGTTTTCCAGGGTCCCTGACCTGTACCAGCAGGTCCGCTGCCGAGCGTGGATAATCGTCCAGTTTCCACTCGCGCCAGCGCTGGTAGGCGATGTCATTTCCCGGGAGAAACGGGCTGTAAAATGTGACTGGATCCGACATAGATATCTGAGAATCGTGACGACTGGAAAGGGAACCGTACATTCAAAACATATTACTAATACAAAATATTTTAATACACAGATACCCTGATCTCGCAATGAAAAACAAGTTATTGATAATGGTATTCATTCTCATTTACAGTGCCGAATTTCTCAATCACAGGATAATGAACGGAACGAAATCTCTGCATAAGTGCGCGTTAATATAAGAAAAAATTGTGTAGCTATTAGTTTTCCAACACATCGTTACTAACTACCCGAATTTACATAATAATTTTTCCAATACCCCTTTCGGGATACAGACCCCCAAGTACGCCATCCCATGGGTAGGATATGTTCGTTTCGGAGGCACACCTAGAATTCGATTCACCGGGTGTTTAGATCATTTTACACCCGATCATAACTCGCTGATTTACGAGTTTCCTGACCAGTCAAATCAGGCAACCGTGCGCTTAATTTTCGACTTACCGGAATCAGTTGGGGTTTGCGCAAACAACAGGAGATCACCATGGCGAAGAATACCTATCCAACACCCATGCTTGACGAGCTCGAAAGCGGCCCCTGGCCGAGTTTTATCACCGGCATAAAGCGCCTGCGGGATGAACACCCGGATGAACGCATCAACGCGGTAACCAACGGCTTGCTCGGGCAGCTGGAGCACTCCTATGAAACACGCAAGGGTTACTGGAAAGGTGGCACCGTCAGTGTCTACGGCTATGGCGGCGGTATTATCCCGCGGTTCTCCGAAGTCGGCGATGCCTTCCCGGAATCCAAGGAATTCCACACCTTGCGCGTACAGCCACCGGCTGGCAATTTCTACACCACCGACATGCTCCGCCAGCTCGGTGACAGCTGGGAAAAGTGGGGATCCGGCCTGGTAACCTTCCACGGTCAGACAGGCAACATCATGTTCATTGGTGCCACCACCGAGAACACCCAGCACTTCTTCGACGAGATCAACGAATACGGTTTCGATCTCGGCGGCGCCGGACCCTGTGTCCGTACCGCCATGTCCTGTGTAGGTGCCGCCCGTTGTGAAATGTCCTGCGCCCATGAACATGGCATACAGCGCTGGATGGTGAACAACTTCACCGATGACGTGCATCGGCCGGCCCTGCCCTACAAATTCAAGTTCAAGGTTTCCGGTTGTCCGAATGACTGCCAGAACGCCATCGAGCGTTCCGATTTTGCCATTATCGGTACATGGCGTGACGACATGAAAGTCAACCAGGAAGAAGTCAAGAACTATGTCCAGAAAAAAGGCCGCCAGTACCTGATAGACAACGTTATCTCGCGCTGTCCGACCCAGGCCATTTCCCTCAGGGATGACGACACCATCGAGGTCGACAATCACAATTGTGTCCGCTGCATGCACTGTCTGAATGTCATGCCCAAGGCCCTGCATCCGGGCGATGACAGGGGCGTCACTATCCTGATCGGCGGCAAGCGCACCCTGAAGATCGGCGACCTGATGGGTACCGTTGTAGTGCCGTTCAAGAAGCTGGAAACCAAGGAAGACTACGAAAGTCTGCAGGAAATGGCGGAAGACATCATCGATTTCTGGGCCGAGAACGGGCTTGAACACGAGCGCTGTGGCGAGATGATCGAGCGCATCGGTCTGGTGAACTTTCTTGAAGGCATTGGCATCGATGTTGACCCGAACATGGTCAGCAGCCCGCGTCAGAGTTCCTATGCCCGCATGGACGGCTGGGACGAGGAAGCCGAGAAGTGGTTCGAGCGCAAGCGCGAGGAGAAGCAGGCCGCTTCTGCCTGACCACCGGAACCTGTAACAAGACAATCCCGGCGCACTGTTTCGGGATTTGATCGATAACCAAGATTACGAGATTTCAGGAGAATCACATGGCACAAGAAATGCGTTCGCCGATTGAATCCGGCTGTCCTGACGGGTTCCAGTACATGCATCCGGTGATGCGTAAGAACTACGGTCAATGGGCCTATCACGAGGACATCCGCCCGGGTGTTCTGGTTCACGTATCCCACAACGGAGACAAGATCTGGACTGTTCGCGCGGGCACCCAGCGCATTCTCGACCTGTTCACCTTGCGCAAGTTGTGTGACATCGGTGACGAATACGGTGAGGGATACATCCGCTTCACGATCCGCAGCAACATCGAATACCAGCTGGGCGATGAAGCCAAGGTCGAACCACTGATCAAAAAGCTTGAAGACGAAGGTTTTGTCGTGGGCGGAACCCGTAACTCGGTGACCATGATCTCCCACACCCAGGGCTGGCTTCACTGCGACATCCCGGGCACCGACGCATCCGGTGTGGTCAAGTCCATGATGGACGAGCTGATCGGCGAGTTCACCAGCTGGGATATGCCGAACCGCGTTCATATCACGACCTCCTGCTGCCAGATCAATTGTGGCGGCCAGGGTGATATCGCGATCAACGTGCAGCACACCAAACCACCGAAGATCAACCACGACCTGGTCTCCAATGTTTGTGAACGGCCATCTGTTGTGGCTCGTTGCCCGGTCGCGGCCATACGCCCGGCACTGGTCAACGGCAAGCCGTCACTGGAAGTGGACGAGAAGAAATGCATCTGTTGCGGTGCCTGCTTCCCGCCCTGTCCGCCGATGCAGATCAATGATGCCGAACATTCCAAGCTGGCCATCTGGGTTGGCGGCAACCACTCCAATGCCCGTGGCAAACCGACTTTTCAGAAGCTGGTTGCCTCCGGTATTCCAAACAACCCACCGCGCTGGCCGGAAGCTACTGCCGTGGTCAAAAAGATCCTCAAGACATACAAGGAAAACGCCAAGGACTGGGAGCGTATGAATGACTGGATCGAGCGTGTCGGCTGGCCGCGTTTCTTCGAATTGACCGGGCTGCCGTTCACCAAGTATCACATCGACAACTGGCGTGGCGCGCGCAACAGCCTGAACGCTTCAACCCACATTCGCTTCTAGGGGATCAGGTGCATGAAGTTAACTATTCAGGTCAATGAAGGGCCGTATCAGCACCAGTCGGCGGATACTGCCTATTACTTTGCCAAGGCAGCCCTTGAAAAGGGCCACGAGATATTCCGCGTCTTTTTCTATCACGATGGTGTGAACAACGGCACCCGCCTGACCACTCCGCCGCAGGACGACCGCAATATCGTCAACCGCTGGAGTGAACTGGCGCAGGAGCACAACATCGACATGGTGTTGTGCGTTGCTGCTGCCCAGCGCCGCGGTATTGTCGATGATGGCGAGGCCGAGCGGAACGGCAAGGACACGACCAATATCGCGCCCGGCTTTCGCATTTCCGGACTGGGCCAACTGGTCGAGGGCGGCATCCAGAGCGATCGCCTGATCGTGTTTGGCGACTAACCGGGAGAACGGTAATGTCTGATGCAAAGAAATTCATGTACATCAACCGCAAGGCGCCCTACGGGACGATTTACGCGTGGGAATCACTGGAAGTCGTGCTGATCGGTGCGGCCTTCGAACAGGACGTCAGCCTGGCATTCATGGATGACGGCGTCTACCAGCTCACCAAGGGGCAGGACACTTCCGGTATCGGCATGAAGAATTTCTCGCCGACATACTCCGCACTGGGCGACTACGAGGTTAGCAAGATCTATGTTGA
Organism: Gammaproteobacteria bacterium; assembly: GCA_020344335.1. GTDB lineage: Bacteria > Pseudomonadota > Gammaproteobacteria > UBA9214 > UBA9214 > SZUA-186. Next base: position 14,097 of record CP070821.1, read on the forward strand.
GAAGGAGTCCCTCGAGGAGCGTGGCCTGACGCTGGATGATCTGCAGCACCTGGTCTGGGAAGACGAGGACGAGGACTATGCAGAGAAAGATTCCATCCGCCTGGTCAGCCGCGCCGAACTGGCAGACGTGCTTGCAGGGCAAGACGTCCTGTTTAACTTTTAGTCGCGGGAGCTGAATTAATGGCAATGTTACATGTGGTAAACAAGTCGCCCTACGACGCCTGCAACCTGAACACCGCATCCAGCATCATGAAGGAAGGTGACCAGTTGTTGCTGATCGAAGATGGGGTCTACGGCGCGATGAAAAATGCAAAGGCAGAGAGCCTGCTGAACGGGCTCAAGGTTTCCGTACTGGGTCCGGACCTGGCTGCCCGTGGCATATCGCAAGACAAACTGGTAGATGGCATCGATGTTGTCGACTATGCCGGCTTTGTCGATCTGGTTGAAGCCAACGACAAGGTACAGTCCTGGCTCTGATTTTTTTATTTAACTAGCGTCATCCAACGAGGAGACCTGACATGGGTAGTATAGAAGCAAACGGCAAGACATATGAAACGGACGAAGAGGGTTACCTGGCTGACCTGAATTCCTGGGACAAGGACGTAGCCGAAGTAATGGCCAAGATCGACGACTGCGAACTGACCGATAACCACTGGGAAGTGATCAACTTCCTGCGCGAGTACTACGAGGAATACCAGATCGCGCCTGCAGTGCGTGTCCTGACCAAGGCAATCGGCAAGAAACTCGGAAAGGACAAGGGCAACAGCAAGTATCTGTACGAACTGTTCCCTTATGGCCCGGCCAAGCAGGCCTGCAAGTACGCCGGTCTGCCGAAACCGACCGGTTGCGTCTGATCCCGGAGGTAGTCGTTACAGAGGGGCAACCCTCTGTAACTTGCCGGTTTCTTTCCAATTACAAACAGTAAGGGAGCTCAGAAACATGCCGTTTCTGACCGTTGTTTATGCGTTGCTGTTCTACGCTGCCACAGCCATCCTGGTTGTCGGTGTGGCGTGGAAAATACGCACTTACGCTAAAACACCCGCACCCCTGAAGATTCCCACAACACCGGCACCGGTAACACGGAGCGGGGTTGTCATGCGCATGTTCCGTGAGCTGGTCTTCTTCGAGAGCCTGTTCCGTTCGAACAAGTGGATCTGGATCTTCGGTTACCTGTTCCACTTCGGCATGTTCCTGGTACTGGCGCGGCACCTACGGTACTTCACCAACCCGGTATGGACCTGGGTAGACCTGATTCAGCCGTTTGGCCTGTATGCTGCCTTTGCCATGGTCGCCGGGCTTGCCGGTCTGTGGGTGCGCCGCTTCGTGGTTGACCGGGTACGCTATATCTCCGCACTCTCGGACCACCTGATGCTGGCGTTGCTGATGGCCATTGCCCTGACTGGCCTCTCGATGGATTACATCACGCATACCGACATCGTAGCCCTGAAGGCCTTTTTCCTCGGCCTGATGTATTTCAGCTGGCATCCCATCCCGGAAGACCCGCTGCTGCTGTTGCATCTGGCCCTGGTTGCCATCCTGATGATCATCTTCCCGATCAGCAAGCTGTTGCATGCGCCCGGCGTATTCTTCAGCCCGACCCGTAACCAGGTGGATAACCCGCGTGAACAGCGTCATCTCGCACCGTGGGCCGCCGAACTGGATAACAAGTGAGTGACTGGACCAGGAGCTAGGCGTGGCTGATTTCGAAACACCGGAACTGAAGGAATTCCCCGTCATCCCGCATATTCATGAAGGGGTGATGGCACACAGCAAACCCTTCGTCGCCAAGGAAGAATTCCAGGAGCAACTGGGTTTCCCGGGTGAACTGGTAGATAACTGGGAACAGGTCGCGATCGACAAGATGGGCGAACTGACCGAAAAATACCGCGGGTTCAAGGTGTTTCTCGATTCCTGCGTCAAATGCGGTGCCTGTACGGACAAGTGCCATTACTACCTCGGCACCACCGATCCGAAAAACATGCCGGTTGCGCGCCAGGACCTGCTGCGCAAGGTATACCGTCGCAACTTTACCTTTGCCGGCAAGTATTTCCCCAAGCTGGTCGGTGCAGCGGATCTTACCAAGGAAGTGCTGGATGACTGGTACAGTTATTTCCACCAGTGCTCACAATGTCGCCGCTGTTCAGTCTACTGCCCCTATGGTATCGATACGGCCGAGATTTCCATGGCAGCACGCGAGATCATGGACTCGATAGGTGTCGGCCAGAAATACTGTAACGAAATCATCGGCAAGGTCTACAAGATCGGCAACAACCTCGGCCTGCCACAACCCGCCCTCGCCGACACGCTGGAAGGTCTGGAAGAAGACATTGAGGACGAAACCGACGTTAAGGTACAGCTGCCGCTGGATGAAAAAGGCGCCGATGTACTGGTCGTCACACCGTCAGCCGACTTTTTTGCCGAGCCACATGTTGATGGCCTCATGGGTTATGCGAAGGTGTTCCACGAGGCCGGCATCAGTTGGACCCTGAGCTCACATGCCAGCGAGGCAGCCAACTTCGGCATGTTCATAGGCAGCTACGAGAACATGCGCAAGGTTTCCATGCGCATCCGCGAGGCCGCCCTCGACCTCGGCGTAAAGCGCATCATCATGGGCGAATGCGGACATGCCTGGCGCGTGGCCTACAGTTTTCTGAATACCCTGGCCGGTCCGTTTGATTTCCTCGACCCGAACTACCCGGTCCCGCAGCACATCCTGGAATTCACGCACGACCTGATACAGCGTGGCGCCCTGACGCTTGACAAGTCGGCCAATGACGACATGCGGCTGACCTACCACGACTCCTGCAATGTGGCACGTGCCTCGCGCATGGGCCCAAAACCCGGTGGCCAGTTCACCATCCCCAGGGATATCATCCGCGCCAGCTGCAACCACTTTTTTGATATGCCGCAGGACACAATCCACGATGCCACCTACTGCTGCGGCGGCGGTGGCGGCCTGCTGACCGACGACCTGATGGAAATCCGCGTAAAGGGCGCATTGCCCCGCATGGAGGCATTGAAA
>CP070821.1:17218-20096 GCA_020344335.1 Gammaproteobacteria bacterium
CTTTACTGGATCCGCTCGCTGATGAACCCGCTGATGGATTCCCCGTACGATCTGGCGCCGGAATTCATGGACATCAAGGTGATCATTCACGGCATGGAGATCGTCACCGTTGCACGCAAGAACTACGACAAATACCGTGACGCCGTCGAGCGCATGCGCTATTACTCAAGCCTGGGCGTAGAGTTCAAGGTATGCGGCCTGGCGGCACAAGACTATGGCTATGACGATGATGCCTTTTATGAATTTATTGATGTCGTGCCGTCAGCCATTACCGAGCTGGCACACTGGCAACTCAAAGGATACGCACTTATCACGCCGACAGTGATGGAAAAGAAGCTGTCCGTGGACGAGATCCGCTAACGCGCCCGTTTCAGGGTGTTCTTGTCAAAATCACGGTCTGTGAAACCGTTTTGAAAGGTGTATTCTTTCCAGTAAAGCGTTGTGCTTTTCCCGGTCTGGTGATTCACCATTTCGTAGCGCATACCACGCCAGTACTGGTCGAGGTACTGCCGGTATTCATGAAATGTCAGCGTCTTCAAGTGATCATTCTTGCGGTCATAGTAGTCCACTTTCTGCGGTCGATACTCGGTTTTGTCATACCAGACCACCTGGCGTGTGTATCCCGAGTACTCGTCGACCGGATCACGTTCCAGGACGTAACAATCCATCCCTTCATAGCTCTCGTCACGCAGGTACCTGTAGTTAAATTTGGCAGCTTCATCGGACGAGATGTCCTCGTAGGCAAATTCGCTGCCCATGAACGGCCCGGACTTGTTCTTCGAGGCAATGCGCTTTACCCGTTTGAGCGCCGGCAGGTAGAGCCACTGGTCATCGGGACCCTTGAAGTGTGAAAACGTAAGGAAGGCGGTCCCCTTGACGTCCGCTGGCGCGTCGAAAATGGACATGCTCTTGTCACCGTCGTTCTCGACTTCCAGTGTGCGAACACGCACTTCGCGCTTGCTCTCGTCCCCGTGCTTGTTGCGCAGGACCATTTGCATGGTGGCGATTGAGTCTTCGAAGCCGCGGTCACGCCGGTCGGCCTCCTCCGCTATCTGCAGACCCTTTTCTTCCGGTGTCATGGCCTGTGACGGCAGGGTAAACATCCCGAGCAATACGAGTAGTGCGATACTGTGCTGTTTCATTTTTCAACCTTCATAAGTAATGGCGGGAGGAACAGGAAATCCGCGGCCAGCGCAAAGGCTATGGTGATCGCGGTCAGCAGGCCCATATCGGCATTCAGCTTGAAGGGCGACTGGGTCAGTACCAGGAAGCCTGCGATCAGCACGAGCGAGGTAACCCACAGTGCCGTACCGACCGTGGAAAAGGCGTAGCGGACCGCATCCGGCGACGACAGGTGCTGCTCGCGGCGGGCGCGCAGGTATTTGCTGAGAAAATGGACCGTATCGTCCACCACGATTCCCAGCGTCATCCCGGTCACGATCGACAGACCGAGGCCCACTTCGCCGTTCACTAATCCCCACAGGCCAAAGCCCATAGCTGCCGGGGTCAGGTTCGGGACCAGACTGATCAGGCCGATCTTGAAGGAGCGCAGGGCGATAATCAGTATCAGCGAAATCAGCACCAGGGCCACGGAGGTTCCGGTCAGCATGCTGCGGATATTGCGGTACCCGATGTGGGCGAACATCACCGAGGGACTGGCCCCGTTGGCCTGCATTTCGGGTGCATTGCTGCGCAGCCATTCCTGGGCCCTGTCCTCCAGCGCGAGCATTTCATTGCTGGAGATATTTTTCACCGTCACGGTCATCCGGGTCGCCGATTTGCCGACATCAATCTGGTTGTTCAGGTCAAGACCATATGGCAGTGACATTTCATACAGCAGGAGGTACTGTGCCGACAGATCACGCTGGTGTGGCAAGCGGTACCATTCTTCTTCATCGGCATGCATGTTCTTGTTCAGGCGCTTCATGATGTCTGTCAGGGTGTTGACATGCCATACTTCCGGCTGTGTCTCGTACCAGTTGGCAAACGCCTCGACACGCTCCAGGAATTCAGGTTCGCTGATGCCGCCGCTTTCACGCGCACTCAGGGAATAGTCAATCGTGTAGATTCCCGTCAGGTTGGTGCTGGAGTAATCGGTCGCATTGCGGAAGTCTACGGACTTGTCAAAGTACTTGATGAATTCATCATTGAGTTCATTGCGGGGTATGAAAATGACCAGCGCGAGGACGACAAGGCCTACCCAGATGAACAGGAAATTACGCCGTTCCACGACAAAATTTGCGAAATTGTCCATGTGCCGAGAATGCCGGGTGGGTCCTGCTTTCACGCGTACCGGAAGCATCAGTATAAGGACCGGCAGCACGGTAACCGAGATAAGGAATGCCACCATGACACCCATCGCCACGATATTGCCCAGGTCCCGGAACGGCGGGGCGTCACTGAAATTCATGCTGAGAAAGCCGATTGCCGTGGTCAATGAAGTCAGGAAAACCGGCTGCAGGTTGATGCGCAGGCTTTCGACCATGGCACCGGTCTTGTCCAGGCCGCGCCGCATGGCATGCAGGAAGCTCACCAGAACATGCACGCAGTCAGCGACCGCCAGTGTCAGGATGATGGTCGGGGACGACGCAGACGGGGGCGTCAGCTTGATGCCCATCCAGCCGGCCAGACCCATCGCCGTGATGATCGAAAAGACAATCACCACAAAAGTGCATACGGTAGCGGTAAATGAGCGCAACAACAGTACCAGCGTGACAAGGACGACAGCAAACATGGCGGGCACCAGGGTCTGCTGGTCGCGAATGCTGATCTCCGGAAAGGAATTGTTCATGATCACCATGCCGGTGAGATAGACATCCAGGTTCGGGTTGCTCGCACGCAGTTCGTCAACCATGTTGCGTGCAAAAGCCGTCACCGC
>CP070821.1:20196-28880 GCA_020344335.1 Gammaproteobacteria bacterium
ACTGTCGCCGTGTTCATCAGTGATGGTATCGGCGCTTATGTGCTCGAGTTTAGCGGGCAGACCCCCGTAAATTGCATAATCGTAGGCAGTGATCCTGACCTGGGCGTCCTGGTTGGGGCGCAGGAAGGCAATATCCGCGGGCCGCACGTGGGCCTCGACGAGCAGGGTTCCCTCTACCGGCACGATTTCCATCAGGTCCATGCCGGGCTGAATTACGCCGCCGATGGTCGTCACCATGATCTGCTTGACCTCTCCACGGACCGGTGAGCGCACCAGCGTACGGGTTACCCGGTCCTGCTGGCCCTTCAGGGCGGCCTCGACACCGGATAGCTCGGCCTCGGTATCGTTGAGTTCGCTGCGCGCATCCGTGCGAAAGCTGATCTCGAGATCGCCGATCTTGTCCTTCATTTCCTCGAGCTGTGACTGGATTCGCGGGATGGCGAGTTCGCTGGCCTCGAGTTCGCCCTTGAGGTCATTGACGGCACGTTTGAGGCGCAGGATCTCAACCTCCGAAATGGCACCGTCGGCCGCCAGCGGTTCGGACATTTGCAGTTCCCGCCGGACCAGTTCGTAGCTGCGGGCGGTCTTGTTTTTTTTGGCACGCAATTCAGCCAGTTCCTGTTTGATCTGGGCTTCCTGTTCACCGAGGATATTCAGGCTGGATTGCAACTCGTTTTGCCGGGATTCATACAGTGCGATTTCGTTGCGAGCCAGGTCTGCACGCTCTTTCCATATGCTGTCGGGCATCGACAGTTCATGATTGCCTGCTTCGGCTTTCAGGCGTGTGGCCTTGGCGAGCAGGGCGAGGTATTTGAGGCGTGTTTCGCTGTAGCTGGAGGAGAACCGGGTATCATCCAGACGCAACAGCGGCTGGTCCTTTTCAACGAATTCACCTTCCTGGACCAGGATCTCGTTGAGGATGCCGCCTTCCAGATTCTGGATGACCTGGATTTTGCTTGACGGAATCACCTTGCCTTCTCCATGTGTTACTTCGTCGAGACTGGCATTGGCGGCCCAGACCAGGGCAAAGACAATGAACAGTGCGGTGACCACCAGAATGATGTGGCTGCCGGGACTGGCCCCCAGCAAGACGGCGGTATTGACGTCGGACATGAAGTGCTCATCACCCGTCTGGAGCTTGCCAGCTTCCGCACCACTAATATTGTGATTCCTTGCTGGCGTTAATTTGCGCAGTTGATCGATCATTATCTCGGTACCCGTATCTGTCCCTGCTTGAGGGCTTCAAGTACCTGGTCTTTGGGTCCGTCTGCGAGGATGCGTCCTCCATCCATCACGATGATACGATCGACCAAGGTGAGCAGGGAGGCACGGTGCGTCACCAGGACCAGCGTCTTGCCTCCCAGCCACTGGCTGAACTTTGACTTGAATTGTGCTTCTGTGGTGTTGTCCATGGCATTACTGGGTTCGTCCATGACCATGACCGGTGGATCACGCAACAGCGCACGGGCAACCACGATACTTTGTCGCTGCCCACCCGAAAGCCCTTCACCACGTTCCCCCACCGGGAGGTCGAAACCCATCGGGTGCTGGTTGGCGAATTCCGTGACGCCGGCAATGTCGGCTGCGCGCAGGACGGCACGGTCATCGGCGTAGGGCATCCCCAGCATGATGTTTTCCTTGACGGTACCGTAGAACAGTGTGGCGTCCTGCGGTACGTAGCCGATGTGGCGGCGCAGGTCGGCCGGGTTCAGTTGCCGGCTGTCGGTGCCGTCGACCAGTATGGCACCGTCATCCGGCTCATAGAGGCCGAGAATCAGTTTCTCGATGGTGCTCTTTCCGGATCCGATGCGGCCGATGATGGCGACCCGTTCCCCGGCCTCCAGCCGGAAGCTCACGTCGTCCAGTGCTGTGACCGGCTGGCCCGGGTAGCTGAAGCTGACTTTGCTGAATTGAATGCCACCCTCGATAACCGGACGGTCCAGGAAATTCCTGTCAGGTGACTGCTCCAGTGGCAGGGCCATCAGGGTGTTGATCGACTGGAACGAGGCTCGCGCCTGGTGGTAGCGGCTCAGGGTGGCCGCCACCTGGGCGAGAGGCGCCAGCGCCCGGCCGGTCAGGATGGTGCAGGCAATCAGACCGCCGAGGCTGAGTTCACCATCTGATATCAGGTAGACGCCATAGATCACAACCGCCACGGTTGCCATTTGTTGCAGAAACACGGTGATATTGATGGCGCTGGATGACAGGAAGCGTGTTTTCTGCCCAAGTCCGGCAATGTGACCGACGGTCTGTTCCCAGCGGCGTTGCATCGGACTCTCGGCGCTCAGGCTCTTGACGGTTTCCAGACCGGTCAACGTTTCAACCAGTGTTGCCTGTTTATGGGAGCCATGCCGCATCAGTTCCTGAACCTTTCCGGCCAGCGATCGTTGCACGATATAGCCGGCAAGTAATGACAGTGGCAGGACCGTCAGGGGCACCCAGGCTAGGGACCCACCAATCAACCAGATAACCACGATAAACAGCAGAAGAAATGGCAGGTCGATCAGTGCCGTCAGGGTCGCAGAGGTAAAGAATTCACGGAAGGAGTCAAATTCGTGCAGATTGTTTGCGAATGCCCCTACCGAGGCCGGCCGCGAGGCGAGTCTGGTACCCAGTACGCGCTCAAACAGTGCCGCCGACAGGATGATATCGGCGCGTTTTCCGGCAACATCGAGAAAATACCCGCGCAGGGTTTTCATCAACAGATCAAACGCGAAGACGATCGAGATGCCGATTGCAAGTACCCACAGGGTTTCTACTGCATGATTCGGGACGACGCGGTCATAGACATTCATGATGAACAGCGGGGAGGCCAGTGCAAACAGGTTAACCAGCAGCGACGCCAGCAGCACTTCGCCATAGATTGGCCACGCTTCGGACAGCGTGTCCCACAGCCAGTGTTGTGGCCGTTTGATAACCGTGTCCCGGGTGCGCTCGTCGAATTGATAGGACGGCTGCAGGAAAATGGCGTAACCGCAATATTCTTCTGCCAGGTTTTCGACCGGCTGTTCGGTCACCCCTTCCCGCGATTCCGGCATGACCAGCCGCGCCCTGCCGTTCTCGAGGATGCGGTCCAGTACGCAGGCCCGGCCATTATTCAGCAACAGGATTGCAGGTGTGACCAGATTGGATATCCCGGTGAGTGGACGTTTGACGATGCGTGCAGAGAGACTGGCACGACGCGCCGCACGCACCAGCAACTCCGGGGTGAGCTGGTTATTCACCAGCGGCAGTCCGGCGGTCAGCGAGTCTGCCGATCGCTGGGACCGCAAAATCCGGGTTACGATTTGCAGGCTGCCCAGCAACGGATCATCGTGTGTGGAGCCGTCACATGGGATATCCCAGGCGTCTTTCGGTACGCTTGCCGCTTGAGTCATAGTCGTTTCTGTGCCATCAAGATAACTTAAATCCAATGATAAACAATCAGATATAGCGTAAACCTGTATCAATTAATAATGTTGCGCCATGTGAAGTCATCGGCCCCGTGGGCTGCTTATTTAGCCGGTTATGACAGCTAAGCGGGCTTGGCAGGCGGTCATTCAAGAATTGCCTGTCGCATACCGATATTCAGGGGGATGCCATACGTTAAGCGCAATTCTGACGGTCTGATAATCGGTCTGTCCGGGGAGGTAGGAGAGGGGGCCACCGAGGAACTGGATCTCGATCATCCGGATGTGCAGCAGTTCCTGGAATCAGCCCGCGCCCACCTGTCTTCCACAGATAGCGAGACTATTCGGGTTATCGAGGACCTGATTGACGTGCTGATCCAGAAGAAGCTGTTATTGCTGACAGATCTCCCACTGGCCGCTCAGCAAAAGCTGATGGATCGGCAACGCATGCGTAACGAACTGGGCGTTCTCGGCGACCTGATGGTTGATGAGGATGACATTCTCTAGCTGACCTGCATACAGCACTTTAGATGAAGGGTTCCGGTTTGCCTGCCAGGTAACCCTGTATCCCGTCCACATTCATGGTTTCAAGAGCTACCCGTTCCGCAGCGGTTTCCACCGCTTCGGCGATGATCTTGATGTCGATACTGTGAGCCGTGTCGATCAGGGCTTTGACAAAGAATTGATTATCGACATCCTTATCAATGTCCCGCGTGTAACTGCCATCGATCTTTAGATATTGCACTCCGATGCTCTTCAAATACCCGAAGGAGCTGAAACCGCGACCGAAGTGATCGATGCCACACCCACATCCGGTTGCCTGCAGGTGCCTTATGAAGTTCCTTGCCTTATCCACATTTTTCAGTACACCGTATTCAGTCAATTCAAACACCAACCGAGAGGTGTGTTCCGGTTGCTTGCCCAGGCAGGTACAGAGCCACTCCATAAATTCCGCGTCATGCAGGGTAGCTGGCGAAAGGTTGATCGCGTAACGGGCAGGGTCGGCTGCCTTGGCTATCTGCCCCAGCACTCTGTTGACGGTTAGCCTGTCAAGCCGTGTTGCAAGGCCCATACGCTCGGCCATGGGCATGAAAACCCCGGCTGTCAGCAGACCACCACCGGTATCGCGGGTTCTCAACAGGACCTCGCGGTGCAGCAGTTTGTCGTTGCTTGTAGCAGTAGCTATGACATCCTGTGCATACAGGCTTACCTTTCCATCCTCTATGGCCTTCTCGAGATGTTCCTGCCATGTATGGGCACCCCCGGGTGTGGCCTGGTTGCCTTCCGGAGGCGTGTAACGGTACCAGGCATTTTCACCACTTGACCTCGCTGTTTGCAGGGCGATATCTGCATCGGCAAGGACATCGGTGACCTTGTCACCGGGTTGCCATATCGCCACACCGATACTGCCTACATCCGTGTGTGTGACAAGACCCTCGATTTGCAGTTGCAGGAGGTCGCCGGCAAGGTTGGCGGCGAGGTTATCCACATCGGTGTCTCTGATATCAACCGCCACGATTCCAAAACCTGCCCCTGCTGTGCGAGCGCAGGAGCAGCCAGCGCAATCACTGATGCGCGCTGTAACAAGTTCACCGGCGCGTGCAAGCAGGCGGTCACCTGCCTGGAAGCCGACTGTCGTATTGATTTCATCCACATGGTTAAGCTCAATCAAAAGAACGGCCCCGTGTGCCGGCTCTTCCGGTGATTCGACCAGGTTTCGTAGCTGCCGGTTGAAGTAATGCCGGTTTCCCAAACCGGTTACCGGGTCTTTGAAGGCCTGTTCACGCAGGCGCGTAGTCAGGTTCGACTGCTCGGTAAAGATTTCATTGACCTTGTGCGCCAGCCGGTTCATCGCTTTCACCATGATGCGCAGCTCGCGGGTGCGCGGCAGTTTTTCCTGTATGGCGTATTCACGGTTGCAGATAGCTTCCGCCTGTGACTCGACCCGTCGCAGCGGTTTCAGTAGCAGATGTATCCCGGCAAGCCCCAGGATCAGCATGGTGATCGCCGACAGGAAGAACAGCCAGAAAGTATCTGTTACGTTTTCCCAGAGTTCCCGATAGGCATAGCCGGGATGGCTGGTCACGGTGACGGTACCCGCCTGCTTCCAGCCGGACATGACAAGTGCATCTCCCTGCGGGATCTCGAGTCTGACGTACCGGGTGAACCACCCGGGAACATTGCGGGTATCCATCGTGATGCCGCGCTCAACCAGCGGTCCTCCATTAACCGGTTCCACCACGATGGAGTTGTAAAAGCCCCGGTCGAAAATAGCATCAACCATGGAGTTCATTATCGGCAGGTCATTGTCCTGCATCGGTTGGGAAAGAGACAGGCCCAGCGAGGTGGCAGTGTCCTGTGCATGTGATGCCAGCTGGTCGATCAGGAACTGCTGCAGATTCCTGGTGCTGATCGTGACCGTTCCAATAAAACCTGCTACGAACATAAAGACGATAATCAGGGCAAGCTGTCGGTATAGCGTCATCGGTTCAGGCCCCTGTAACAGGTTCGCGTAGTATAGTTTCATTGATTTTCAGTTGCATTTGCCAGACTACCGGGTGAACTCGCTGTTAATACGTGCAATGACGTCACGCCATGGGCTGAGTCGAGTCGATTTGCCAACATGCTTGCTTTCACTGGAACGCGACTTGGCCAGCCACAGGCCGCTTACATTGAAGCTGTACACCGGCAGCAGGTCACTGCGCTTGTTTGCCGGGCGGATTTCCGCATCCAGATTGTCCAGCACCAGCGGCTCGGCATCCGGTGTCGGGAAATAGGTCAGTACCATGTGTGCCTGGTTCAGGCGCAGGGCTTTTACGTATGTCAGCCGCATGCGTTCCGGGGATATTCCCATCTCCAGCAGCGTAAAATATTTTGCGATTGAAAAATCCTCGCAGTCACCACCATTGGAAACAAGAGTCTGCAGGGGCGTTGCCCAGTAGTCTTCCTTGCCCCAATGCTCGGCATCATTGATGAATTCCAGTTCATTAAAAAAATCATTTGCCAGGCGAAGTTTTTCAAGGTCGCTATACTGGTTGCCTGATCTGATGAGCTGTTGCCAGTAATCCACACGCCGGCGTGCATACTCGCCATGCTCCTGGTCTATTTTCATGATCTCTTGCCGGGTCATGGTGAATTCGCCGGCACTGGCCAGCATACTGGCGCAGGCATACAGCAGGAGCGCGCTAACCAGTACCCACCGGCCGGCCGGCCGGTGAATACCGTCCCGAGACCGGCAGGCACTGCGCTCTGCCGGTAGTGTTGTACGGTGATTTTTCCAAATACCAGTCACGGGGGATTCTGCAAATCCGGTAAAAAATTCGCCTATTCGAAGGGTTATCGGCCAACAGCGAGATGGGCTTAGGAAATCCGGCGCTGGGATTCATGGTCCTGCAGCGCAAGTTACGTCCGGGTCTTTTGGACGCCGGGACGGGCGCTGGTACCTAAGTCCAATTGAATGCAAATCGCTCCCTGCGTAGACTCAATAACATCGGAGGAAACAATAACTTATGAAAAAAATAATGGTGACTTACGTGTCGTCCCGAGATGTTGCCCGGCAACATTGTGCGGCGCTGGTTATGCAGAATCCGGAGATTGACCTCGTGGCCATCCCGGATGGATTGTCCCAGCGCGGCGCCTGGCAGGCATTTTCCAGGAGCGATGTGGTGGTGATTGAGGAGGAAGTTATTCGACGCGAGGGGTTCGCTGCCGTCCGCCTGTTACAGGAAGCCTATAGCGAGATTAACGTATTGATAACCATGGCCGATAAAGATGTGCAGGCAATTGCATGGGTACTTATGCAGGGGATTCGCGGGGTGATTCTGCATTCCGAAGTCGGTTCCCTGCTCGGCAAGGCAATACGCCGGATTCAGGCAGGTGAAATCTGGGCGCCAAGATCTCTGCTGGAGTCGCTTAGACACCCGGCTGATAACAGCAGCATTGCCGATATGGCACCACAGACTGCATGGATCCTGTGGCACTGAATGCCAGGGCTCTTGTACCTAAGTACCATGGAATCGCCGTTGCTGCTATGTAATCTTTGATTACAGAAGAGTCATATGCTCTTTGCTGATTTTGCCGTTGAGGAGCACATTGGCAAAGAGCTTCGAGTGAGGGAAGCAGAATGGCAAGAATTCAGATTGGCGAGGTAGGCAGCCTCCAGGGAACTGTCCACGTAGTACGTGCCGATGGCTCCACGGAAACACTGCAGGTCGGCAGCCCGGTCTATGCAGATGATGTCGTAAAGACGGGTGACGACAGTACGGTTCAAATCACATTTCTGGATAAATCGGATATCCGGCTGGGCTCCGATTTCACTGCAATCCTGAACAAAGACATTTTTGATCCTGCCGCAGCCATGGCGGCGGCACCGATTGGCGTGGCGAGTTCCATCGAGGGTGATCCAACCATATTGCGAGCGGATGGTAGCGGTGATGTCCTGTCAACTGGCGATTACCTATATAGTGGTGACCTGGTTGCTGCATCACCCGATGGTGCCGTTGTCATCCGGATGCTGGATGGTTCTGATATGCATATCGAACCCGGTACCAGCGCGCGTCTCGACAGCGGGGTATCTACCGCTGATGATGCGGACCTCGATGCGGTCCGGGAGGCAGTGCTTGATGGCCGGGACCCGACCGAGCTGCTGAAAGAACCGGGGGCAGGCGAAGAAGGCGGCCAGGACGACAGCGGTATTTCATTCGTCAAACTGGAAGCGACCGGTCGCCAGGTAACACCCGAGAGCGGTTTCGAGACGACCCCGATTGGTTATGGCTTTACCGATCCCGAGGATGAACTGCTGCAAACTCCGCAGGAACCATCCACTATCAACCTGTCAAGCGAGAATGATATCGGGGATGCCGTTGTGGAAGGTGAAACACTGGTATTCACCGTCGAACTCGATACGCCAAACAATTTTCAAGATGTGTCTGCTGTCTGGACGGTAACGCTGGGCACGGCCGAAACAGCCGACTTTCCGCCAAATACCCTGTTCTCCGGAATTGTGACCATTCCCTCCGGTGAAACCACCGCAACCATCGAGATACCGACCCTTGATGACGCGCTGTTTGAGGGCGGTGTCGGCACCGTGGAAGATCTCACGCTGACCTTGAGTGACATTACGAATGCAATACCGGGTAATGTCACCGCCATCGGTCTGATCGAGGACAACGACACGACGGTGGTGGGTTTTGAGCCGGGTGCAGACGGCACCAATGTGACGGTGACGGAGGGCGATCCGGGGGGTCCGGATGCGACCATCACGTTCACGCTGCAGTTAACCAACCCGTCGGCGAG
>CP070821.1:28980-34271 GCA_020344335.1 Gammaproteobacteria bacterium
CACGGCTCGAAATGAATCTCTGGAAGCTGGGTTCTTCCAGGTAGGCCTCCTGCAGCACATAGTCGAAAATGGACTGTACGTGGAAGGTCTTGAGAAAGGCATCGATGCGCATGACTTCCCTGCCCTTCCTGTCAAAAAACACGATGGACGGGGCATAACCGAGATCCAGCTTTCCGGTCCAGTTCCGTGCCGTGGTCTTCTCCCCGTCCGGGGTGATGACCGGCGTGTCCGAGTGCATGTCCAGCTGGACGGTCTCGAACTGTTCGACCAGCTCCCGTGTTGCCGGGTCCGCCAGAATCTTTTCATGCAGGATGTCACAGTTCGCACACGCGGCCTGTTCGAAGAACACGGCGAGTGGCCGGTCTGCAGGGACCACGTTGCGTGCCAGTGCATAGGGCGGTGGCAGAAAGAACGGTTCGGGATTCAGTTTCCCTGTGGCAGCAGTCGATTGTTCGGTCATGTAATCGTGGAAACTGATTTCGGTTTCCTTGTGCCCTGCGACATACTCCAGTGCCAGCCGAAACTCATCCGGCGGGTAATAGCCATTCAGGCGCAATGCCACCTTCCCCTGTTCATCGAGGAAAATCAGTGTCGGCGTGTAGTTGACCCGGAGCGCAGCAGCCAGCGTCTTTTCCGTGTAGGGTTTGCCCTCGATGGTCACGACCTCGCGGTCGCCCCACATATTGATGGCAATGGGTTCCAGGCTGGCCTGCATGGTCTCGACAATGTCAGTCTGCCGGAAATTGTCTTTCACCAGTTTGCTGCAGTACGGACAGCCAGCCTGGTGGAAATACAACATGACGCGCTTGTTCCGGTCGGCGGCCTCCTGCACGTCTTCCTCGAAATCCAGGAAGCTTTCCTTGAACCAGGCCGGATGTTCCGAGGTTTCCGCTCCGGTGTACCGGCCTTTCCCGCTGTCCGCATAACCGGTACCGGCAAGCAGGATGACAATGAGCAATACGGGGCCATTAGTCAGCAAGCGGTTTACCAGGATCATAGTTTTGCTCCCGCTGGGTGCATTGCCTGTCCCCATAAGGGGATAAGGTGCGTGCCATGCACCATCAAAGTCTATGCCAGCCACTTGGCAATGGCTACCGTTAGCGTTGCTTGAACGGTTGGACAGCCGGTCGGCTTCTGCGTTCAGCCGCAGCATGGGCATGATGAAGCGGATAACGGGGAACCGGATAAAGCCAGTCAGAATCCCGTTATTACCTCGACAGGGAGCAGGAGCGGTTACAGTGCAGCGACGATACGATGGACGGCATCGGTCAGTTTCCCCAGATCTTCGGTGGCGATGACATAGGGCGGCATCAGGTAGATTAGCTTGCCGAACGGCCGGACCCAGACACCGGCATCGACAAATTGCTGCGGCAGGGAGTGCATGTCCACCGGCTCGTGCAGTTCCACCACGCCGATAGCACCCAGCGTGCGCACATCGGCCACTGCATCCAGATCACGGCAGGGGGCCAGCCCGGCAGCCAGTTGTTGGTGGATGGCATCGACCCATTGTTGCCATGGTGATTCCAGCAGCAGGTGTATGCTCGCCAGTGCCGCTCTGCAGGCCAGCGGGTTCGCCATGAAGGTCGGACCGTGCATGAACAGTCCCGGTGTTCCCGCGCGGATGGTGCGTGCAATATCCATCGTGGCAAGGGTCGCCGCCAGTGTCAGGTAGCCACCGGTCAGTGCCTTGCCGAGACACATGATGTCCGGCGCGATCCCCGCATGTTCACAGGCAAACAGTCGGCCGGTGCGGCCGAAACCGGTCGCGACTTCATCGCAGATCAGCAGTACATCGTATTCATCACACAGGGCGCGTGCCAGTGTCAGGTAGTCGGCCGCGTAGAAACGCATGCCACCGGCACCCTGCACGATCGGCTCCAGTACCAATGCTGCAAGTTGCTCGTGGTGTTCGGCCAGCAGAACTTCCAGTTTCCTCCTGTCTGCATCCCTGCCGGGTTCACCAAAGCGGCTGGAAGGTGCATCCACGAAGTATTGTTGTGCGAGTGCCTCCGTGAACAGGGTATGCATGCCGGTCACCGGGTCACACACCGACATCGCGCCGAAGGTATCACCATGATAGCCATTGCGTATGGTGGCGAAGTGTTGCTTTCGCGGCCTGCCGCGCGCATGCCAGTACTGGATCGCCATTTTCAGGGCGACTTCCACGGACACCGAACCGGAGTCCGAGAAGAACACCGTCTCCAGCGGTCCGGGGGTCAGCTCGACGAGGCGGGCTGCCAGCTCTGGGGCAGGCTGATGCGTCAGCCCCCCGAACATGACATGTGCCATGCAGTCGAGTTGCGCATTCAATGCGGCGTTGATTTCCGCTACGTTGTAGCCGTGGATTGCACACCACCAGGACGACATGCCGTCGATGAGTTCGCGACCGTCGGCCAGCCGCAGGCGCACCCCATTGGCGCCGACCACCGGAAACACCGGGCCCGCATCGCCGATGGCGCTGTAGGGATGCCAGACATGCCGGCGGTCCAGGGATATCCAGTCGGGCTTGGGGGTGCGATGCTCAGTCATCCGGGATGAATACAAATATATCCAAATAAAACAGAAAGTAATCTCGTATTTACCGGGAGTGTGGCGACCCCCGCCATCTCCGTTGTTGTGAACCCGGCCAGGTCCGGTGGCCGGTTCACTTGAATATAACCGGCATCAGGTAGAATCTTTGTATGCTGCCGCCTGACGGTGCGGCTGTCACGCGGTGAATAATAACCGGTTTCCGTTGACCAGGTACCTTATCCAGCAATCGCAACAATGGACGTCCAGATACAACCACTGCAAGAGCCAGTCGGCTGGCAGGCGCCGGCCGCGGTGACGCAAACCGCCTATCAATCGATCTGTTTCATTTACCCGGATGACGGGGAAGGATCACGGTTCGATCGGATGTTCCCGCCGCTCGGTCTTGAGCTGGTGGCCGCCGGGGTGCGCGACTGCATTGACGATCGCTGCATGATCGACCTGCGGTTTGAAAAGGAATGGGAGGCACGGGTGCCGCACAACACGGACCTGGCGGCGATCAGCATGTTGTGGGACAAGCCGATCCGGGAAGTCTTCGAACTGGTGCGGCGCCTGAAAATTCTGCGTCCCGGTATCCAGGTCGTGGCCGGTGGCCGGGTTGCTGAAGCCCACCGCAGGGCGCTGGTCAGTGCGCCACCGGCCGAACGGGTGGACGTGGTGTTTGCCGGCCCCGATGACGGGCGTTTCCGGTCCTTCGTGGAATCCGGTCAGCCCGACGGCATCCCGGGAGTTGCGTTTATTCGGGATGGCGCGTATCGGGAGAACCCGTTGCCACCCTACGGCGCGATTCCCGATCGTCCGCTCCCGGACCGCACGTTGCGCCGGGCGCACTACCGCATGATCCGCCGCGACGGCCTCGACCTCGGGATCTCATCCGATACCATCCAGAGTTCCCGCGGCTGCTCGTTCAAGTGCTCTTTCTGTACCTTCAACCGCGACCAGGATGGACGGCCCATCAATTTCACCATGCGCTCCCCCGAGTCCGTGGCCGACGAGCTTGCCGAGATCGAGAGTGACTACGTAATCTTCGTGGACGATAACGTGGCCCAGGATACTGACCGTATCGATCGCCTGTGTAACCTGCTGCTGGAGCGGGGCATCAACAAGACCTATGGGATCGAAACGCGGATCAATCTCGGCCTGCGCCCGCAGGTCGCAGAGAAAATGGCGCGTGCGGGTTTCCGTCATATCACCTTCGGTATCGAGGCTATTCATGACCACACGCTGAAGTTCCTCAACAAGGGGTTCAGGCGGCATACCATTGAAAAGGCCTTTGATGCGATCCGCGGATTGCCGATGGTATATACCGGCAACTTTATCGTCGGCAACGTGGGCGAGACACGGGAACAAATGCTCGAGATACCGGACTTTGCACGCAGTATCGGACTGGATACCATCATGGTCAATCACCTGCGTTGTCGCGGCCCCGAGCCGCTCACGGAAACGGTTATGGCAACTCCGGGTTACCACATCGACCCGGATACCCGGAAGGTTTACTCGGATGAACTCAGTCTCGCGGAGCTCGCAACGATCATCAGGCAAATCAAGCGTGACTTCTGGTCGCCGTCACAAAAACTGAAAACCGCATGGAAGGTACGCCAGCTGTTCAAACCGGTGAGCTACACCTCGGCTGCACGGCACTGGCTGTCATGGAATCTCCGGGGCAAGCCGGACCCGTGGGGAAGGCGCACGAGTTAACCAGGCTCATGTGTCGGTTCATCCAGACAGTAGCCGGGTCAGTTTGTTATCGAGCTCGCTGGTACGGATGATGGTTCCCGTACACTATTTCAAACGTCTTGTATTACCGGTCCTGGTATTGCTCACTGCCGTTTCTGCATGTACCGGGTTCAGAACCTCACAGGGCCCGCAGCTGCGTCTTGAGGAAGTCCACCTGTTCGGTGCACGACGCATCGCATTTAGCCCGGTGGGTGACCGGCTGGCCAGCGGCGGACAACGCGGTGATGTCAGGATCTGGACTATCCCGGGTGGTGAGAATCTGGGCGAACTGGAAGGCCACGGCAGGCCCGTCAGTGGCCTGGCATGGCTTGATGACGATCATCTTGTCAGTACCGATACCCGGGGTAGGCTGCGTGTATGGAATGCGACAGCGGGCGCAACAGTGACCGAATTCCGTACCGAGCAAATCACCTCCCTTGCGTTGCTGCCGTCGCCTGCACGCATCGTTGTCGGACATGCAAGCGGCAGGCTGCGCATCTATTCGTGGCCTGACTTTGCGGTGCTGGCGGAAACCGGTTTGCAGGATGCAGTGCTGTCGGTCGCTGTTGAGCCGCAACGGCAATGGATTGCTGTTGCCACGGACGACCGGCGCGTGCAACTGTTCGATGCCCGTCTGGCTCGGCTGCGCGAGCTGCAGACACCGCCCGGAAAATCGTTTGAATTACGCTTTGCGCCTGATGGCCGGCAGCTTGCCGGCGGTGGCTGGTTCAGGGTGTTCCTGTGGTCACCGGCAAGCGGTGCACTGGAGCTGCGCGACGCCGGTCACTTCGGTGCCGTCGCATCACTGGACTACAGCCCGGACGGGCAACAGCTGGCCAGTATCGGTCGAATCACCAGTGCCACGGTGCAGGTGAGCGACGTTGCGACCGGCCAACTCGAGCGGCGCCTGTCGCCACAACCGCTGTGTGGCTGGCATGTGCGTTTCAGCCCGGACGGTCGTTACCTTGCCAGCTCCAGCGAGGATGGCAGTGTGTCGCTGTATGACATGACGCTACCCTACCGGCCGACGTGGCGCCACGACCAGC
>CP070821.1:34371-38467 GCA_020344335.1 Gammaproteobacteria bacterium
AAACAGGCATCCCCCGCTCGTGCCGGTGTGGCTTTTGCCCTTGAACCGGAGGTTCAAAGGGGGGACGGAAGTGATGTATCAGGCTTCCCGCCTGCAGCGGGCTTGCACACCAACATCATCAAATAGTCCCCTGGGTTGGAAATTAGGCTCAAGGAGATCTAAGCCACTATCGAACACAGCAGAGGATGCCTGAACAACCAATCCTCAGCTGGAGCCTGTTAGTGCAGCCCCTCCAGCTGGTATTTGTTGAGTGCTTTTTCAATCCGGGAATTCAGTTTCCCGATACGTTGCCCATAGGAGTCAATTTCGCTGCTGTCACTGCCAATTGCCCCGATTACCTCATGGGCCAGGTTCAGGGCTGTCATTACAGCGATGCGGTCAATCCCTACAACCTTGCCGCTCTCGCGAATATCGAGCATTTTCTGGTTCAGGAATTTTGCCGAGGCAGTCAGCGCTTCTTTTTCGCCCTCGGGGCAGGCAACCAGGTATTCCTTGTCCAGAATCCTGACTTTAATGGCGTCGGGTTCCTTTCTCATATGCCACTTTCCAGTGATTTCAGACGGGTGACAATTGCTTCGACGCGGTTGCGTACCATGTCATTACGTTCAATAAGGGTTGCACGCTCGGTTGCATGGGACTCCTGCTGGGCACGCAGGGACTTGTTTTCCTTCATCAGGCGGTCGATGGCCGCTAGCAAGATCTCGGTCTGCTCTTCAAGCCGTTTGACTTCCTGATCAATTACGGACGGTTCGGTTTTTTTTTGCATGCGGTCAATATAGTGCGACACAGGGGTTCGGGTCAATGTCGGCAAACCGGAGACAAGGCCGTGAGCGGCCCTGATATGTCCTGTTTATGCGATAATGAGTCCTGAAAACTGTGCAAGATGCTGTCCGTTAACAATTAAATTTAGAAGTGGTTTAATGAGTATGGAAACATCTTGTGACTATGCAGGAATCGAATCTGTACTGGAATCTGCAGGTGCCGAGTACGCGGCGGCTGAAAGTCACGGACTGATATGCGGGATGATCTGTGCCGCCGGCAAGGCGGAAGAAGCCCTCTGGCTGGAACATGTACTGGGTGAGGGGAATACCCTGAGTGCCGCGGCGCAGACCGCCAGGGAAAGCCTGGCAGAATTGTATTCACGGTCACTGCTACAACTGAATGATATCGAGCTGGGTCTGGAATTGCTGTTACCGGACGATGCCGCGCTGCTCTATACCAGGAGCCAGGCACTTGGCGAATGGTGCCAGGGTTTTCTTTACGGGCTGGCGATGGGAGGAGTACGCGATGAAACGGTGTCGAGTGGTCATGTCGCCGAAATCATGCGTGATATGTTTGAAATATCACAGGCCCGGTCGGACTATCCGTCGAGTGAAGCAGAGGAAGAGGACTACATGGAAGTCGCCGAGTATGTGCGCATGTGCGTATTGCTGTGCCATGAAGAGCTCCAGCCGCAACAGGCACCAGCGCAGTTGCAGTAGCCGCCTGACCGGCCCGTGTGTGAGGACCAGCAAATAACACCGCTATGATTACTCAAAAGGAATTCAGCCGCCGCCGCCGGCAGCTCATGCGGATGATGGGCAAGGGCTCCATCGCCATCATTCCTGCCGCGCCGGAGCAGACCCGCAATCGCGATGTCGAGTACCGCTATCGCCAGGACAGCGACTTTCAGTATCTGACGGGATTTGGGGAACCGGAAGCGGTCGCCGTCATCATTCCGGGACGTTTGCATGGCGAGTATCTGCTGTTTTGCCGCGAACGCGACCCTGCGATGGAAACCTGGACCGGCCGGCGTTCCGGCACCGGGGGTGCTGTCGAAGATTACCACGCGGACGATGCCTTCCCGGTCAGTGATGTCGACGAGATATTACCAGGCCTGCTGGAGAGCTGTGACCGGGTGTTCTACACCATGGGGAACTACCCGGAGTTTGATCGCCGCATCATGGACTGGGTCAAGCGTATTCGTGCCGGTTCACGCTCCGGTTCGCGTGCGCCGGATGAATTCATCTCCCTTGATCATCTGCTGCATGACATGCGCTTGTACAAGAGCCGCTCGGAGATACGCGTTATGCGCACCGCTGCGAAAACTGCCTGTCAGGCACACCGGCGTGCCATGCAGGTCTGCCGACCTGGCATATATGAATATGAAATCGAGGCGGAACTGTTGCACGAATTCCGGCGGGCGAACATGGTGTCGGCCTACCCCAGCATCGTGGGTAGCGGCGAAAACGGTTGTATCCTGCACTACACGGACAATAATGACCAACTGCAGGACGGCGACCTCCTGCTGATCGATGCCGGAGCCGAATATGACTGCTACGCATCGGATGTCACGCGCACCTATCCGGTCAACGGCAAATTCAGCCCGGTACAGAAATCGTTGTACGAAGTGGTCCTGGCAGCACAGGCCGCGGCCATTCGCCAGGTCAAGCCGGGAAACCACTGGAATGCGCCGCACCAGGCGGCCGTCCGGGCATTGACGCGCGGTCTGATCAGGCTGGGTATTTTAAAGGGACGCCCGGCAGACCTGATAAAAAAGGAGGCCTACCGCCGCTTTTACATGCATCGTACCGGGCACTGGCTCGGAATGGATGTACACGATGTCGGGGATTACAAGGTCGGGGGTGAATGGCGTGTACTGGAGCCGGGGATGACGCTGACCGTCGAACCGGGCGTGTATATCCCGACAGGCAGCAGGGGCGTGGCCAGGAAATGGTGGAATATGGGGATCCGCATCGAGGACGATGTGCTGGTCACGAAAGATGGCAATGAAGTACTGAGCGACTGTGTCCCGAAGACGGTCAGGGAAATCGAAGCATTGATGGAATGAAGTCATACGATGTTCTGATTGTTGGCGGGGGCATGGTGGGCGCCAGTCTGGTGCAGGCGCTGGCCGGGCAGGGCTTGCGCCTTGCCGTCATTGAGGCGGTACCATTCGAGACACGCAGCGAGCCGGGCTATGATGACCGTGCGATTGCGCTGGCGCATGGTACACAAAAAATCTTTCGCGGACTCGGCTTGTGGGATGCCTTGTCCGTCGAGGCGACCCCCATACACCGGATCCATGTTTCCGACCGTGGCCATTACGGCTTTACCCGCATGGACCGTAGCGAGGAAGGCCTGCCTGCGCTCGGTTACGTCGTTCCCGCACGACTGATCACCCGCGTGCTGGGCCAGGTGATCCAGGAACCGGGGACGCTCGACCTGTATTGTCCTGCCGTCCTGTCGGAACTGACATTCGATGATAACGGCGCAACGGCCAGGGTGAGCATTGGTTCTGTGGAACAGGAAATTGCTGCCCGGCTGGTGGTTGCCGCGGATGGTGCCGGTTCGGCGATCCGTGACCAGCTGGGTATCCCGGTGAAGATCCATGATTATGGCCAGGTGGCCGTGGTCACCAACATCACTCCCCAACTGCCCCACAACAACATTGCCTATGAGCGTTTCACCGAGACCGGCCCGCTGGCGATCCTGCCCATGAGTGGACAACGCTGTGCGGTGGTGTGGACAGTGGAGGCAGGGGACAGTGATGCCGTGACGGCATTGTCCGATACGGAATTTCTTGCCCGCTTGCAGGATCGCTTCGGCTACCGCCTGGGACGACTGGAACAGGTTGGGCGCCGGCAGGCCTGGCCATTACGCCTGATAAAGGCACAGGAATCGGTGCGTCCGCGGCTGGCGCTGGTGGGAAACGCGGCACACACCCTGCACCCGATTGCCGGTCAGGGACTGAATCTCGGCGTGCGTGATGTTGCCGTCCTGGCCGAAGTGATCGTGGATGCCGTGCGCGCAGACCGTGATCCCGGAGATCTTGCGGTATTGTCACGTTATGGCAGCTGGCGGCAGGGCGACCACCGGCGCGTCACCGCGTTTACTGACGGCATGGCACGCATGTTTACCTTGCCGTTGCCGGCATTCGGGGCGGTGCGCAGTGCCGGTATGGTGGCACTGGACCTGCTGCCACCGGCCAAGCGCCTGCTGACGCGCCTCACTATGGGGCGCGGCGGACCGGTACCCCGTCTCGCGCGGGGGCTGCCGCTGTGATTCTCCTTACCGGGAGGGTCCGATGAACGGTTTTGATGTCATCGTTATCGGC
>CP070821.1:38567-45088 GCA_020344335.1 Gammaproteobacteria bacterium
GCCCGGCCAGGGCATCCAGCGCATGAGTGAGATCTCCGGTTACCGAGGCCGGGTGCGCCAGCAGGGCCACGCGCCGTCCGTGCAGGGGGCGTCGCAACGCCGGCTCGTTGATCAGGCGATCGAGACCAGACTTCATGGTGATTCTCCCAACAGAGATTCCGGGGTGGGCGCTATTGTTTCACAAAATCGTTACCCGGGATTCATCCAACCGCCCTAGGCCCTGCGCAGGAACGCCAGCCAGCGCGCCAGGTTCAGCAGGCTGGCGAGCGAGCTGGCCACATAGGTCAGGGCGGCCGCGCGCAGCACACGGCGTACGGCGGTCTCGTCTTCGGGTTGAATGTAGTTGCCTGCCCGGAGCACAGGCAACGCCTTGCCGAAGCTGGCATCCAGCTCAACCGGCAGGGTGACCAGGTGCACCAGGGTGGCGCTGGCCATGCTGCCCAGCCCGATGGCGGCCATGAGGAGACCCGTGGATGGCGCCCGGGTAACCGCCATGGCAACCGGCAGCAGGAACATGGCGCCGGCACCGAGCTGCTGGGTCGTCTGTGCCAGCTTGACCAGGCGGTGGCGCAGCGCGAGCTTCGGCTCATTGCGTTGATGCTGGATCGCATGACCGACCTCGTGCGCGGCAACCGCGACGGCCGTTAAGGAATTGCGATCGTAGTTGTCGGGGCCCAGGCGCACCACGCGGTGTTCCGGATCGTAGTGATCCCCGCCCTTCTGCGTTTTCTCCACGGCGACATCCTGCATTCCGAAACGGTCCAGCAGGTGGCGCGCCAGTTCCCCGCCCGTACCAGGGATTCGCGGGAGCGTGTCCGCATAGCGCCGGAAGGTGTACTGGGCCCACCACTGCGGTCCGAACACCAGCGCCAGCAACAACAGCAGGATCAATAGAATGTGCATGACAAAAAAAAGGGGTTTATCTAGTTTACCGGGAATTCCACGTTGCAGCCGGTCCTGACCTCGATTATCGAGTAAAGCGATTGCTGCCTGTTAGCTAATCCTTTGATACTGCCAGCCGAACCTGTGGCGTTTCAGACATGGGACAGCAAATACCACCCATGCAGATCAAATGTAACAGATCGATTTATGGCATGGGATTGCCCGGAATGATAAATCGGTCCCCTTTTGCCGGATTCAGGCGCGGATTCGCGCAGTGACGCCAATACCGGGAACGACCGGGTGTTTACGCAATTCTGTCCCCCCTGTGCGCAGTCAACCCATTACTGCCTCTAAGATTGATAGCCAGCAGAACCATCCAGTTAACTGCGAACGGATCGCCAGGTGCTTTTCCGATTTACCAGATATTTCCATACATCAACAAAGTCGAATACCAGTGAGATGGCGACCGAGATGGAAAACACTACCAGGTATCTTTTGAATGACGGTTCAGCGGCTGGAAGCACGATCAGAACCCAGGCCAGCAACGGAACCCAGAATATGTGGCCCAGGCCAAGAATTTTTTCAAATCCAAACCTGGAATACAGGCCCATCATCAGCATCGCTGACATCATGAATGCGATAAAGATAAGTTTCGCCAACGGTTCATGCCAGTAAATCACACTCGCCATGTTGATAAGCGCCAGGTAGAACACCCATACAGGTATCCATACCGGCTGCCGCATCAGTTCCACGAAAAATTTAAACGGGTTTCTCATGGCCTTTTATGTTGATGCTTGATCGTCACGCCTCCAGAACCAGCCGCCCGGTGCGTGCCCACGAAACACAGGTGCACATCAATTTCTCTTCGTTGCGCTGGCGGTCGCTGAGCGATACGTCGCGATGAATCGGCTCGCCCTCGAGGACGCGCGACTGGCATGTTCCACATTCGCCACGCTTGCACTCATAGGCCACGAAAGCACCGGCATCAATCAACGCATCCAGGATGGTCGTTCCAGGCTCAACAGCTATGACCATACCCGACAGTGACAGTTCCACCTCGATCGCCCGGTCGGATACCCCGGACCGCGCCCCGAAACTTTCCCTGTGCACCTGATCGTCTGACCAGCCGAGTTGTCGCGCGGTATCGATTACCGCCTGCATCAAACTGGCCGGCCCGCAGACATATGCGTGCCGTCCGGTTCGTGGCTCGCCCAGTAGGCTTTTCAAATCAATAGGATTCGGATCGGGGGATCGGGTGAAGTAGTCATGAAAACCGTCATCGGCAAGTTGCCGGCACAGTTCACGATAGGCCATATGATCTTCTGTCCGTGCAGCGTAATGCAGTTGAAAGTTTGCACCCCTTGCCTGCAATGCGTGCGTCATGGCCAGGATTGGTGTGATCCCGACACCACCGGCGATGAGAATATGTTCATCGGCACTTTCACTGATCGCGAATTCATTACCAGGCGGTGAACACGAAAGCACCCGACCCTCTGTCACCTGGCTGTGCATGTAGCTGGAGCCCCCTTTTCCTTCAGGCAAATGCAGCACCGCGATCTCGTAACGGGTCCGGTCAGCCGGATCACTGGCCAGGGAATAGGAACGCTTGCCACGCGACCCGTCTGGCAGCTCAACGTCAATATCGATATGTGCGCCGGCCGTAAAGGGGGGAAGATCGCTGCCATCAGGTGCTGCCAGCTCGAAGGCCTTGATCAAGGGTGTTTCGTTATGAATACGGGTTACCTGCAGTTCCACGATGTATCCCTCGCCCGGCGCATGCTTCCATCGCTAACCGGGGTTGTATGGTGAATAGTCCTGAAAAGACCAGTCCAGCTCATGACCGTTTTCGATCAGCAACCACCGGTCGATGCGAAATTCCCAAAAGCGCTTCGTGCCGCCGGTTTCATTGTTTGCATCCTGCTCATCCCACAGAATCTCCGCGTGGCCAGTGAGTTGCAGGGTAATGCCTGACTCGAAGTCGACAAATGCAAGACCCGCACCGGGATGCGTAACAAAATTGCCCAGCGTATTGAACATGCAATTACCCGTGTAGTCGGGTACCTGTAGCGTGCGGTCATCCACGATACGGACAAATCCCGGCTTGCCGCCCCGATGCGAAGCGTCTACACCGCGTTGGGCATGGACGCTCGCCACGAATAGCGTGTCGGCCCTGTTGACGATGGCCCGCTGGGGATCACCAAGTATTTCGCCTTCGAGTACCCGTGGTTTGGCAACCCGGTTTGCAGTCGCAGCTTCCGTAATCTCGCGTCTCTGGATATATTTGGGACAGTTCGGGTAGGACTCGAGAACCTCGAGCTCCAGTTGCTGGTCGTCGCTGCGCCGGATACGCCCATTGATGCGTAGCCGCCTGCGTGTGGCAAGCTCGATGAGGAGCATCCCGACCTGTGGATGACTTTCGATATTCCTCCAGAATGGGTCATGCTTGTTTTCGATGATTTTCGACAACTCGAAGGTGACCAGTCTCTCAGTTGCGGCCTGCATGAACCCCTCTTGCCCAACAAGCACCGAGGCCCAGACGTTTTCATCCGGATCAATACTGCCAATGACAGCCATGCGTTGCTGCTCGATGAACCGGAAGGCGCCTTTTACGATCGAATCTGCAATGACACCTGAATTCTGCTTGGCCTCCGTGCAGAGGCCCAGGCGTTCCTGTACCGCTAGTTCACCTTCATGAAAGGGTTCCTGGATCTTCATCGCCTGCCTCCAGTATCAGTGAAAGCAAAGTGCCGGAGTTACTCGCAAGCAACCCCGGGCACTTGTACCTGGACCGTTCAAAATGTCAGCACTGTATAGCCATCATTAACCAGGCTGCGCAGACCTGCAACTCCGGCTGTACCTGGCACAGGGTTATCCTTGATCAGATCGAACCCTGCATTCTCAACCTCCTCGGTGGCACCAAAGACATCGGCACAGCCACAGGAAACACCCCTGATGTTGTCTTTTACTGCATCGAACAGGCCATTCGCAGGGTGGTCTGGTTTGCCGAGCTCTTCTATCCAGCGTGAACCCGCGCCCTGGAATTGTATGGTGACCTCCTCTCCGTTTTGCTGGTAGTCATAAGCTGCGGCCATGGCATTAAAAACTCGGCCGAGGGCTTCCTCGGAACCGGACTTCGGGTCGGAAAAAATGATAATTGCTGTTTTCATGGCATATCCCTCCTGTAGGGTAATATAAAATATGTACCGAACGGTCGGTACAGTCATGAACCCAAAGAATGCAACGGTTTGTATCATCACTCCGTCCAGTCAGTGGTAATCGGGATCAGTTAGCAGATCAGGAAGCGTCTTGAGCGCACGCATGAAAGGCGCCGGGTCGCCGGTGATCCTGGCAACCACCAGCGAACCCTGTATTTGTACCAGGGCTTCTTCGGCACGACGACGTGCCTTTGCCGCCGAAAGCCCCGACTCGCGGGCAACGGTCGCCATTGCATCGGTCCAGGCACTAATGGACGCGTGAATATCCTTCAACAGTCCTGTGTTCGTGCCTCCGAGAGACAGTGTATCGAGCAGGCAGGAACCGCGGCCACCCTGGTAAAACGCATCAAGATGCCTCGCCATCTGGCGAATACGCGTTTTTGGATCACCTGATTCATTCAATGGCGCCAGGATTTCAGTGGCGAACAACTCATCCACATGCTCGAGTAGCGATTTCGCCATTTCCTCCTTGCCTCCGGGGAAACGGTGGTAAAGGCTGGCCCGCTTCAGTCCAGTTGCCTCCGAGATAAGGCTGAGACTGGCCCCCTCGTAACCATGTACGCGAAAGACCTCTAGTAACTGGTCGAACATTTGCTGGTCACTTACCTTATTCAGGGGCATCATTGTTTCCTCAGTTCCGGGCATAGATTATACCGAACGTTCGGTTTAGTCAAGCGATAATTCTACAAATCAAGAGATCCCGGAAATTAAGCGGCCTGATTGGCTTGAAATCCAATGATTTGAGCGGAGTGTTGTGGTCGGCCGTTCCAGCGTTAATCTGTATTTTTCCCTACCCTCTTACAAACCACACTTCCATTTCGCCTTTGCCTTTCACATTCACCGTCCCGCGTGGTTCACACGCAAAGTCATCCTTGATCAACTCATACGTGGCACGGGTAATCTGGATAATTCCCTCATGTCCGTGGGACTCCATGCGGCTGGCGGTGTTTACCGCATCACCCCATAAATCATAGATAAACTTCTTTCGGCCAATTACCCCGGCCACCATCGGCCCGGAATTCAGGCCGATGCGGAAAGTCAGTTTATGCCCCTGAAACTCATGTTGGCTCACATAATCGCGCATCTCCAGTGCCATGCGAGTCAGTACTTGCGCATGGTCAGGACGTGGTCGCGGCACACCGGAAGCAACCATGTAACAGTCACCAATGGTCTTTATCTTCTCGAGCCCGTACTTTTCGACCAGTAAATCAAAATAGGAAAATACTTTGTTGAGCAGTTCGACCAGTTCTTTCGGCGTCATTGTTGCTGACAGGGGTGTAAAGTTGACGATATCAGCAAACAGGACGCTTGCGCCTTCAAAGTGATCGGCGATGGTGCGTGGCTGGCTTTTCAAAATGCCCACAATCTCTTTGGGAAGGATATTCAATAACAGTGTCTCGGATTTCTCCTGAAATATCTTTTTCTGGCCTACGAAATAGGAAAACATCAGAAAAATGATCGTACTAACACCCATTAGATTGATGACAAAAAAGAAAATCACAACTCCGGGTGACAGATTGTTGGCAGAGCCGACATAGGGTTGCAGAAAGCCACTGAGAACAACGAGACCCAGAAAGGCCAGAAACCAGGCCGGCGCATGTGAGCGTTTATCGAAGAGTAATGCGCCCAGGGGGCAAATCAGTGCCCATAAAATGACTGCACTGCCGTTGACAAAACCACCCAGCGTTACCATCAACAGGAAGGGCAACAGAAGGATCAGCACGAGCTGGCTGAACCGAAAGAAGTGATAGCGGCGCGTCAGGCCGAAGTGGAAAATGCTGAGTAATGATATGGCGGAATAGGACAGCGGTATCATCCCCGCCAGCGCCTCTCCAAACAGGATGTACATCAGACCCCAGGCTGCACCGGCAAAAATAAACAGAATGGCGCAGATCACCAGTAACGATTTTTGCAGCTTTATGTCATCTTCGTCATTCGGATCTGCCCCGATGCGGGCAACCCAGGCAAAAACTTTTCTCATCAATCGCAGCATACGCTAGTTGGCATACGAACTCATGGCACTACAAACCTGACATTAGATCATAATGAATGCCCGGATACGGCCAGAAACGGTCGTTCGACGAATTACTGAGAATGTCAGGAAAGTAGCAAAAGTTGCCATTCACGCCCCTCCAGCAGACCTGCTACCACTCGATATGTGTCATATTTGATCCAATCGGAAACGGCAGATTGATAATGTTTTCGGAGTTACATCCGGGAATAATCGTATAGCAGTACAGCGACTTGGCACCGAGATAGAAATCCTCCTGGCCATGTGCTAGCGTTTTGCGGGTATCATGGCCTCAATTCCTGGGCATGAGTTGCATTTAAACCAACGTAGCCTTGCAATATAAATACATAACGACGCCGCTGGTAATTGGCCTGATTCTGGCTCAGCTGGTCTATGTGCAGCATGCACTCGAC
>CP070821.1:45188-55156 GCA_020344335.1 Gammaproteobacteria bacterium
AGCTAAAGATTCAAGGAGACGCTGAGCGCCTATTGCTGGTTACACCGCTTGCCCGATTCCAGTGACAGCCTCGATCGCCTATTCAGACAGCGTTTTCCGGCACTGACCTGCTGTGCGAGGTATTATTTCGATCACAGGCAAACCCTTATTGTGCCTGTGCTTCGGATAGCTCTAATTAGACTTTAAAGGCCGAGACCCGGGAGCACTGTCGCGTGGCAGGTGTTGCGTCGACCCATTGAAACCGCCGCCAAAACTTGCCGTTCCCCGTCCATAGAAAACCCCGCTTGTGCGGATTCCTAATCAGGAACTATCGGCCACAATAGAATATTCAGTCAAATTTCGTAATTATTGGTCAGGTATTTTCTGCGTATAAAACGCATCTAATGGAATATACTCTACTGAAATACTATTCAGCCGACGATCTGGACGATGGCGGCGATTACAAGGGAATGACAGATCCTGCTTGTAGTTATTACCGCGCCTGTCTTTTACTTTTCTTCTGTTTTTCATTTCGTTCACCGCAACCCGAATGCCGCCGCTTTCAATTATCATATGGACAGCAATAAGTTGGTTCTTACTCTTGTCTGTTATATAACAGTAGTCAATAAAGCGTCATCAGGCAATATAAAGGCAATTACACATATACCTGCTAACAGATCCCGTCGCATAACAGGTTTTGACAGCCCGCCAGGATAGACATATGTCTACTGTACGAGCATCTGTTATACAAGTACTGAGTATTGAGCCCCGCCACTGTTGCGGGGTTTTCTTATGCGTAAATAAAGTTCCGAGAACGGTCATAACTGGCCATTCGCCAAATTCCCGCAAATGTCCGGCAAGCATAATCGGTCGTTCACATCTAGCAACCAGAACTCCTTCAACCGGCCAGGAGCAGACACTAACCAACTGTCTGTTTTACTGGGGCAAGATCAAAAGCAGACATTCAGATTTTTTGAGAATCACTAATATCAGAAGATAGAAATGTCTTGCTTGTAAAGCATATCTCTCGCAGTAAATGGACGCAGGTACACCCTAATTACATCGCCTGGAAATCTCCCCAGACCCCCCTTCCGTTATGGGCAGTAATCAGATTCTTTTTAGTGATGAGTAGCTGCAAGCAAATTCGGTAGAAAGCGGATCATCGCCCTACTCAAAGGGCAAAGGTGACATTCTAAGTGGCATTATTAAAACCACCTTCCTGTGATAATTCGGTAACTTTCTGTTTATATTATGCATTAATGTATCAGATGTAGTGACTACTTAGCGCCAGGTAGGAAGTTCGAATCGTCTCCGGGGCGCCATTATTTTACACAGTGCCTACACCTTGCGCTGTGCCTTGACCACGTTCGGTAGCTGGGAAATTTGTGTCAAGACCCTGCTTAATTGCGCAATATCGGTAATTTCAAGCGACAGTCTCATGCGTGCGATCCCGTCATGCTCGTCCGTGGCCGTACTCACCCCGTTCAGGTTGATTTTCTCATTGGCCAGCACGGCCGTGATGTCACGCAGCAGACCGGGCCGGTCATAGGCCTCAACCGAGATATCCGTAATATAGCCCTGTTCCGATTCCCGCCCCCACTCTACCTCGATGAGCCGGTCCAGGTCGTCACCCTGTAATCGCAGTACATTGCCGCAATCGAGGCGATGAATGGTCACACCACGCCCGCGGGTGATATAGCCGACTATGGGGTCATGCGGTACCGGGTGGCAGCAGCGCGCCATGGTCGTCATGAGATTGCCAACACCGGCAATACTGATGCCACCGGGGGTCTGGGCGGGTTTTTTCCGTACACCGCGACGGCGCGGTGTAACAACGGTTTCCTCCCCGGGCACCAGGCCATCGATCGCGCTCGCGAGTTGGCCGGTATTGATATCCCCGCGCCCGATGGCTGCCAGGAAATCATCCACCTGCCGGTATCTGAAGCGTTCAGAAAGCTTGTCGACTGCTAACCCGGAAATACCCAGCCGGCGCATCTCTCGCTCCAGGATGTTGCGACCCGCGCTGGCATTGTGTTCATAATCCTGGTGCTTGAACCACTGCCGTACGCGCGCTCTGGCACGCGAGGACTTCAGGTATCCGAGATGCGGGTTCAGCCAGTCACGGCTCGGAGAGCCCTGTTTGGTGGTCAACACCTCGACCTGTTCGCCGTTCTGCAATTCGTAGGTCAATGGCATAATGCGACCGTTCACCTTCGCACCCCGGCAGCGATGCCCCACCTCGGTGTGAATGGCATAGGCAAAATCCAGTGGTGTCGCCCCCTGCGGCAGGTCGATAATTCTGCCCTGCGGTGTCAACACATAGACCCGCTCCTGGAATGCTTCTGATTTAAAGCGGTCAACAAAGTCATTGGCAGTGTGTTCCTCATCCTTCCACTCGAGCAATTGACGCAACCAGGCGATTTTCTCCTCGTAACCAGGGTCAAACCCCCCTCCCTCCTTGTAGCGCCAGTGAGCGGCCACACCCAGTTCGGCGTGCTGATGCATCTCCTCGGTGCGAATCTGGATTTCCAGCGTATTACCCTCCGGCCCGACCACCGCGGTATGCAGGGAGCGGTACAGGTTTTCCTTGGGGTTCGCAATGTAGTCATCAAATTCCTTCGGGATGTGGCGCCATAGCCCGTGCACAATGCCCAGTGCGGCATAGCAGTCTTTTTCTTCTCTGACGAGGACACGTACAGCACGCACATCAAAAATCTGGTCAAAATCGAGGTTCTTGCGCTGCATCTTCCGAAAGATACTGTTGATGTGTTTTGGCCGGCCGCTTACCCGGGCATCAACACCGACCTTTTTGAGTTCCGTGATCAGGGTGTCGACGACCGCGCGAATATACGCTTCACGCTCCTCCCGGGTTTCGGCCAGCAGGTGGGCAATCTGCTGGTAGGCCTCGGGCTCGAGATAACGCAGAGACAGGTCTTCCAGCTCCCATTTGATCTGCCAGATACCAAGGCGATTGGCGAGCGGTGCGTAGATATCCAGTGTTTCCTGTGCAATGCGCGCCTGACGTGCAGCATCAAGATGTTGCAGGGTACGCATGTTATGCAGGCGATCGGCCAGCTTGATCAACACGACACGGACATCCTCGGCCATCGCCAGTAGCAACTTGCGCAGGCTCTCGGCTTGCACCTGCTCCTGAGTTCCAGATTGCGCCATTTCCTGGAACTCGCCGATGCGTTCCATCTTGGTAACACCATCGACCAGCCGGGCAATCACCGGGCTGAATTCCTCTTTGATTGCATCCAGGGTAACCGGCGTGTCCTCTACCACGTCATGCAGCATGGCGGCTGCAAGCGTCTCGTAATCCAGGTTCAGTTCATGAAGGATTTCGGCAACCGCCAGGACATGGGAGGAATAGGGATCACCGGATGCCCGTTGCTGACCCCGGTGGGCATTAATGGCCCAACCAGCAGCCTTTGCAATAACCTGCTGTTCACTCTCCGAATACCCTGCCAACAGGGCATCAACCAGAATACGGTTGTCCTGGTCCAGGCCGGTGCTGTCGCTGAAATTGTGAAAGTGCATCAATTTGCCAGATGATCAATGAGTTATCACTCATGATACCGTTTTATCCGGTGTAAAAATCAGCCGAATTACCCTGGGGCACTTTGATAGTCGTTGATTGGCATTGCAACTTATTGTTTGTATGGGAATAAAAGTTGAATGTGCACGTGCTGATTGTGCAAGTCTCCTGTCAAGCAGATCATTCAACAGCAGTGTTTTCCGGGTTGTGACAGACGTCGGATAACTGAACACCGAGTGCTATATGCGCCCTGTTCCTCGACGCATTTTCTCCTTCCACTGGGCAACAATCTCGCGCACCTTGACGAGCTTGCGAACCCGGACAGGCGAGGCATCTCTTTGTGCTGACGGCGGTGGATGCGTTTACAGCACGCAGTCTCGTTCAGCTTACCGGGCTTGATGTTGTCAATGAACACGCTGTTGGCCTGACACCAGACCACAAATATCTGGCCCTGGAGTCGGGTCCCTACGGGGCGGGAAGGCCCATCATGGGGAGCCTGGATGGTACGCAGTGTAATCAGGAGAACCGTTGCGCGGCTAGCCCGGATACTGTTTTACTTTGTCCGGGCTATCGGCTGTATCAGGCAATCCTTCCGGGGTGACTGGGTCGACGACGCTTAGTGGCGGTGTGCTGCCTGCATCCGATATTTGCTCTCCTGACGGATCGGTGAAGGAGTCATTCAGTGTCTGCACATATGCGTTGGCCTCGGCAATGATGCGATGCAGACGCTTGCGGGTACGGCTGCCCCACCGCAGCGGGCGGGTCCGGAAGATGCTGTGCCAGGGACGGGTGTTGAGGGAAAAGGCCTGTATCATGCGATCGCGTTCCAGTCCCGGCGCCTGGTATTTCTGGATCTGTTTCTTCACGTGGCCTGCGGCAAATTCCCTAAGTCGGAAATGCAGCCAGCCATAGGCGCCGATAAGTACCAGCAGTGCAATCACCGTTGAGAAAATATCTCCGGCTGACCCCTGCCACCACCCCGGCTGTGTAAACTGCAAGCCTTCCCGCAGCCCAAACAGGCGGGTTACCGGTATCGCCAGCAGCAACAGCACCGCGAGTATCATCCCGTCACCTGCCAGGACAAGCCGCCGCCAGCGCTGCTTCCAGACGGTGAGTTCGGGAACAACCGATTCCTCGATGTGGCGCGCAATCTTTTCCAGACCGCCGGTAATCCGGTAGGCACGTTCCACGCCGACCCTTTGCATGCGCTGATGAATTTCTCCGAGGTCGTGATCACGCTTGGCCTCGTAGCGGGCACGGCGGGCCGGGTCCTCAATCGGGACAGCCACATCCGGGTTGTAAATGTTGTAAAACCGACCCGCAGTCAGCCCCTCCTGGGCCAGGGCACGCTGCCATGCGCCGACAACCGCTTCCGGGTTGTCTTCGCGTGCCGTGGTATCCATCTGGTTCAGGATATAGACGAACTTGGTGGCATCCGGACGCCGGATCGTATCTCCAACGAGGTGTGAAAGTGTGTCCCGCATCGCACCCGGCTCCGGATGTCGCGCATCAAAAAACACCAGTACGAGATCAGAGAGATCAATAATATGGTTGGTCAACCGCAAGGTTGCTGTGCGCTGAGAATCAGCATCAAAGCCGGGCGAATCTATGATGATACGGCCGCGAAGTTTTTCGCTGTGCGAGGTCTTTAACTGCAGGTAGGTGTCCACTCGCCGCCCTTCTCCCCTGGCCACCTTCTCCAGCTCGTTGCTGATCTGGTAAAAAGGAAACCGGGGATCGGCATCCAGCGCCTTTCCCGGGAGTGATTGAGATGGATGCTCGCCACCGAAGCAGATTACGGTGAACTTGTCGTCAACTGCCTGGTTACCGGTTTCCTGTAGAGACGTACCCAGAAAATGGTTTATGAATGTGGACTTGCCTGCGGAGAATGTTCCCAGCACAGAAATCATTGGCCACCAGGAGAGCTGGGTGGCAAATGACTGCTCAGAATTCAGCAGGCCCATTGAGCGACCGACCAGGTCCAGATGCCGGTAGCTGTTGACGGCGCCAACAAGTATCGGGTTTTCCTTGCTGAGATGCTGCTCAAGACTCTTGAGTCGCTGCCTGATAGTTTTTCCTGCGCTGGACATTAATTTTAAACAGCAGCTTGCTTGGAATTACCGCGGATCCTTACAGAGGGCCATTGAATTGCGTTTACTGCGCAATGCCAGCTCAGAAAGGCATCATCCCGCCCATCATATTCATAGGACCGGCGACGTTATGCATGTTATGACTCATGTTATTCATGTCATGGCGTATCTGGTACATCGGTACTGTCATCACACCCATGGATTGATTGATGTCGCCCATTTTCACAAGCATGTTGTGCATGGTTTCCGAATTATCGCTGACCTCGGTGGCAATCGTGGACAGGTTGTTCGAAATATAGGCAACATTGCCCGAGACGGCGTCCATATTGCTCACGACGCCCTGCATCGAGACCACGATTGTTTCCATGCTCCGTGCCAACCGGCTTACATCCGTTGTGAGCGTGTAGATCAGATAAAACCCGTAGGCGGCTAGAATGATGAAGGCAAGCAACGATGGGTAAACCACCAGTTCCCAACGCCGCGCACTGGCCTCGAAGCTCCTCGAGAACTTGTCGAAGCAAAACGCCATGGACTCGCTCATATCCACTTCGGCCTGGTGACCGAATGACTTGTGATTATTTCCTTGTTTATCTGTCACTTAGTTTCTCTTTGCCTCCTCAGGCTGGTGGCTAATCGCGGTGGCCGGGCAGCCGTCTTGCGCGATACAGACTTTCCGATGGTTCATCTGCCTAGAATTCACCCGTTGCTCCGCGTTTCATGATATCGAGGATCGTTTCCTTGACCTTGTTCGCTTCTACGAAGAGCTTCGGAGGAAGCTTTGTTCCCCCATGAATCATCATGTCCATATTCAGGGTGTAGAGCCAGAGTTTACCCTCCTGATCCTCGACGACTGTAACCCTGCATGGCAGGTAGGCTGAAAAGGCAACGGAATATTCAACCATCTGTGCTGCAGTCAGGGGATCACAGAACATGTAGATCTTGAGGTGGCGCTGCTCTTCTCCGGTCATCGCCGCCACCTGCTCCGAGAGTGGCAACTCGCCCACATTCTTGATGTTGTGTTCATTTGCGACAAAGCGCACAGTCTCCTCGACATCCTGTGCAGTCAACCCCTCTTGTACCTGTTCTTTCCAGATTGTTGCTTCAGCCGCATTTCCGGTCGCCAGCAACTGCTTGGCCATTTCCATATACACTTCGGGAGCCTTGCTGTCGAAAGAACGGAGATTGCCGAGGTCTTTTATATTCTGTAGCCCAAAGCCATAGGTAATCATGGCCCAGATGAGTCCGGCCACCAGTGCCAGGCCGACGAGCGCGAGAAGATTCCAGACAAATTTAATCATGACAGTTGCACTCCTTGATAATCAACGTGTTCCGGTATTCGCTGTCCTGGCAGCTGCAATCTGTTCCGCCAGTTCGTCGGCCTGGTTACCATTCAACCCTCTGATAACCTGGACGAGCACTTCTGCCTGCTGTATACGGCCCTCGACTACGAGCCTTGTACCGGCATCGTAATAGGCCTCTGCTGCCTGTTCCCATTTTCCCTGGGCAAAGTACATAGTCCCGAGCTCACCATACCCGTCAGGATTGTCCGGCTCAAGCGCAATAAGGTCGCGATAGTTTTTATCTGCATTGGCATAGTCATGCCTCCAGAATGCCTCCCGGGCTGCCGCCAGCAGCTGGTATGGGTTGGCTGTTCCCGCTGGCTGGATCTGTGTTTCAACGCCTTGCGAGACAGCCGCGGCAGCTTTTTCTGGCGGGCTGATTGTTGCCACCACCTCCGCAGCGCTGTCATCCGTTGCTGGACTCACGGTGTCCTGCGCGCCCTCTACCGGCTGCATACTTTCCGCTGGCGCAATGACTGCCGATTCAACGGCTGCCTGTGGTACGGTTTCTGCCTGCGGCTCCACCGCGGCGGCCTCAGCCGGTGCTTCCAGCGCGGCAGTCTCTACCTGTGGTTCCTCCACCACAGCCTCAGCTGGTGGTTCCTCCACAGCAACCTCTGCCGGCGCTTCCTCCGCAGTCTCAGCTGGTGGTTCCTCCACAGCAACCTCTGCCGGCGCTTCCACCGCAGCCTCAGCTGGTGGTTCCTCCACAGCAACCTCTGCCGGCGCTTCCACCGCAGCCTCAGCTGGTGGTTTCTCCACAGCAACCTCTGCCGGGGCTTCCACCGCAGCCTCAGCTGGTGGTTCCTCCACAGCAACCTCTGCCGGGGCTTCCATCGGTGCGGCCTCTGTAGGCGCTTCCGCTTCCACTGCGGCCTCTGCCGGGGCTTCCACTGGCGCGGTCTCTGCCGGCGGTTCCACCGCGGCGATCTCTACCTGCGGTTCCTCCTGTGCGGTTTCCGCATCGTCCACAACCGCTGGCCGGGCAATTTCCGCTGCCGGTTCCACACGTTCGACATCACCAGCCGGTACCTCGCCCTCTGTCTGTGTCGGCTTACCCGGATACAGGAATGCCGGTAACTCCGTTCCGGGAAATAATTCACCCCGGTATATAAAAACGACTGCCAGTATCACCACCACGCCGATGGCAAAACCGTGACTGAGAATTCGTGCAAGGATATTCATCATGCTAACTCCGACATAGTAATTTTTGCAGGGATTTCTGAAATATCGGGGTACAGAGCAGCAGCAAAAGCCCTGAATTCCTCTGCTGCCTTGCTGTTTGGCCACATTTCAAAAACGGTCATACCTTCACTCAAGGAGCGCCGATAGCCTGTGCGCAAGCGCAGACGCTGGGGCAGCACGGTATCGATACCCGGCAACATGCGCAATGCGGCTTCAGTCTCATGGGTTTCACGAATCGATTTGTGCTTGTCTGCCCGATTGACAAAAGCCACCATCTGCTGATTTTGGTTGACTCTCATGGCGCTGGTATCCGGTCCAATAATATGCAGAAACCGCTGGGTAGCCCAGACATCCGCCTGGCTTGGCGGAACCGGGACAAGAATACGGTCAGCTGCCGTGATAGCCTCTTTCATCGCGGCCATGTTCGCTGCACCAACATCGACCAGTACTTCCATGTCGCCGTGCGAGAGTAAATGGTCCCTGAGAACAGCACGCATGGAATGTATCTCAAGGTCGGGCTTGTTGCCAATTTCACTGCGCAACATTGCCAGATCACTGAGAGTACACTGCGGATCCAGATCGTAGCCGACGACTGATCGCTGGTTTGTTTCCAGCCATACCGCAAGATTGAATGCAACGGTACTTTTTCCGGAACCCCCCTTGAGATTTGCTATAACAGTAATCATTTTCCGGCTTTCAACCTGATGCAGAGCAGTCGCTACGCTTGCAACAAATCTCGTGGTCCCGTATCACGTCAGGACAGCACACATGCCGCCAATACCGACGGCCCTGTCACTTGCCCGGCCCCAGTCCCTGGCCAGAACCCACTTCCCGATACCCTTCCGGGACGGTAAACAAGGTGGCCGGTTGTGGCCCAATACTAATCTTTTTTATTTCCCTCAGGAAACCACCAGAGTGCTCCTCGCGGATATTCATCTGTAGCTCCGGATCATACCATTGCAGGGTTGCCGGGCTTTTTCCGCCCGGCCTGGTGGCCTTCATTTCCCATTTTTCGGTATCGCGACCATCCACCTTTTCTCTTCCCAGAAGCGTCATCTCCATGCCTGATCCATCTGGCATGGTTTGGCGAACAGGAATCTGCCGCTCCTTGTCCAGCCAGTAGTACATCTTGCCCGCAGTACTATCGAGGGTATTGGAAAACTCCCACTTTTCTGTGACACGGCCACTTATTTCTTCCTCACCCAGTTTCTTGCAGGTGATATTTTGCATGCCTGCACAAGGGTTGGACTCTTTTACCGTAGCTGTTCCGGGTATTGCTTCAACGTTTGCCTTGCGACGCATATAACTTTTCTGGGCGGTATTTATCATATAGGTGATCTGGTTGGTGATATCTATTATCTGGATGAAGGTATTGTCGTTTACCGTAACTTCGGTACGCATCCTGTTATCGCCCACATATAGCTTCCCGAGCTGTGTTCCTTGTTGTGGAGTGGTTGTTAGCGTATCCGCTGAAAACTGTACCCGATTATCGCCCGCAAGCGCCAAACCAGACAGCACCCATGTAAAAATAATTATTGATTTCAGTATCTTCATGCTGATTTACTCGTAACCTGGTAGCACCCGATTACATAGTACAGAAACAAGACGAGCCGTACACATCCCTGTGCCGGCTCGCTTGATTGATTGTCGCCTGCAGTCTACTGGGTTGCGCCAGCTGCGGGAGCTGCAGGAGCTGCCGGTGCCGCCGGTGCTCCGTAGCCTGGGTAGCCGCCGTACGGACCACCCCAGCCGCGGTACGGACCACCCCAGCCGCCGTAGCCCGGGTAGCCGCCATAGGGGCCATAGCCATAGCCGCCGTAGTAGGGATAGCCATAG
>CP070821.1:55256-58347 GCA_020344335.1 Gammaproteobacteria bacterium
GCCGGCATGTTCGATGTCTCGCACATGACCGTGGTGGATCTTCATGGCGAGCGCGTGCGCGATTTCCTGCGCTATCTGCTGGCCAATGATGTCGGACGTCTCAAGGACAGCGGCAAGGCGCTCTATACCTGCATGCTGAATGAATCCGGTGGCATCATCGACGATCTGATTGTGTATTACCTGACGGAAGATTACTTCCGCATGATCGTAAATGCCGGTACCCGTGACCGGGACCTTGCCTGGCTGGAAAAACACGCACCCGCGTTTTCGATCACGGTGACCGAACGCCCGGAGCTGGCCATGGTGGCAGTTCAGGGGCCCAATGCGCGCGCCCGCGTACTGGAGGTCCTGGATGCTGCCGCCCGCGCGGCTGCCGAACCGCTCCAGCCGTTCTTCGGTGCCTTTGCCGGTGACTGGTTCATCGCCCGTACCGGCTATACCGGTGAAGACGGTTTCGAAATTGTACTGCCGGCCGAAGCCGCGGTAACCTTCTGGCAGCAGCTGAAAGCGGCCGGTGTGGCACCGACCGGCCTCGGCGCCCGGGATACCCTGCGCCTGGAGGCCGGTATGAACCTGTATGGTTCTGACATGGACGAATCCATTACGCCGCTGGAGGCCGCGCTTTCATGGACCGTGGCCTGGAAGCCGCAGGACCGCGATTTTATCGGGCGCAGTGCACTCGAAAAACAGCGCTCCGAGGGTGCCCGCACCAAGCTGGTCGGCCTGTTGCTGGAAGGCAGGGGCGTATTGCGCAATCACCAGAAGGTCGTGGTAGAGAATAACGGCGAAGGCGAGATCACCAGCGGCAGTTTTTCGCCGACACTGCAGCGCGCCATCGCTTTTGCACGCGTACCGAAGGAGGCCGGCGAGACCTGCCGGGTCG
Organism: Gammaproteobacteria bacterium; assembly: GCA_020344335.1. GTDB lineage: Bacteria > Pseudomonadota > Gammaproteobacteria > UBA9214 > UBA9214 > SZUA-186. The sequence continues at coordinate 56,140 of CP070821.1, forward strand.
AGATCCGCGGCAAGATGATGCCGGCACGCGTCGTCAAGCCGCCGTTTGTGCGCAATGGCGAGGCACAGATCGAACTTTAGGTTGAACTAACCGATACTCAACAACCCGGACACAAGCGAGGAAAGTCATGAGCAATATCCCTGTTGACCTGAAGTATGCCAAGACACATGAATGGGCCCGCGTGAATGACGATGGCAGCGTTACCGTGGGCATATCGGACAGCGCCCAGGAAATGCTGGGAGACATGGTGTTTGTCGAAGTCCCGGAGACCGGCCAGAGTGTTTCTGCCGAAGAAGCCTGTGCCGTGGTCGAGTCGGTGAAGGCAGCTTCCGACGTGTATGCGCCGGTTGCCGGCGAGATCGTGGAAGTCAATGAAGGCCTGGCCGACAGCCCGGAAACGGTAAACACGGATGTATACGGGGAAGGCTGGATCTTTCGCATGACGCCGTCCGACCTGACCGAGCTGGACAAGCTGATGGATGCGGAAACCTACGAGTCGTTTCTCGCTTCCGAGGAACACTGATTCCTGCTGTCATGAGTTTCAGATTTTGCACATTCTGCCGGGTACAGCCGGCAATGGATCGTTAACTTCATCCGGGCTTCCCGAAGACAGATAAAGTAGCCGCCATGCCATTCATACCGCATACCGAAACCGATATCCGTGACATGCTGGGTGCCATTGGCGCCAGTGACATCGAAGAGCTGTTCGATGAAATCCCGTCCAGCCTGCGCATTGGCGAATTGACCGGTGTACCGGAGGGCATGATCGAGCAGGAAATCAGCCGCCTGATGTATGAACGCGCGGATACCGATGGCCGTCCGCTGTGTTTTACGGGCGCCGGTTCCTATGACCATCATATCCCGGCCGCCGTCTGGGAAATCACCACGCGGGGTGAATTCTACAGCGCCTACACGCCGTACCAGGCGGAGGCCAGCCAGGGCACGCTGCAGGTGTTGTACGAATTCCAGTCCATGATGGCAGGACTCACCGGCATGGATGTCTCGAATACGTCGCTGTATGACGGGGCATCGGCACTGGCCGAGGCAGTACTGATGGCGGTGCGCGCCAACCGCAAGTCGAAATCCCGCCGCATCCTGATCCCGACGACCGTGCATCCGCACTACCGCAAGACCACGCATACCATCGTCAAAAACCAGGGTATCGAGCTGGTGGAAGTGCCGTACTGCAGCGACGGCGGCAATACTGTTCCCGACTCGCTCCGGCATTTCGAAGGCGAGGACATCGCGGCGCTGGTCATCCAGCATCCGAATTTCTTCGGTATCCTCGAGGAAGTGGATGCACTGACCGAGTGGGCGAAAAGCCAGGGCGCCCTGGTCGTCGCAGTCACCAATCCCACGTCTCTCGCACTCCTCAAGCCGCCAGGCGAATGGGGCGAGCAGGGTGCGGACATCGCCGTCGGCGAGGGGCAACCACTGGGTGCACCGCTGGCTGCCGGCGGACCGTACTTCGGGTTTATGTGCTGCAAGCAGGCGCTGGTCCGGCAGATGCCGGGACGCATCGCAGGGCGTACCGTAGACCGTGATGGTCGTAACGGTTACACCCTGACGCTGCAGGCGCGCGAACAGCACATCCGCCGCTCCAAGGCAACGTCCAATATCTGTACCAACCAGGGATTACTCGTGACTGCAGCGACGATCTACATGGCGCTGCTCGGCGCCGACGGGCTGGCCAATGTTGCCCGTGCGTGCCACGCAAACACACGTGCACTGGTCGCGAGGCTGACCGAAAGTGAACACGTCAAGCAGTTTTTCGACCGCCCGTATTTCCATGAAACTGTACTGCAGTTCTCCCTGCCGCTGGCCGACGTGATGCGCCCCTTGTACGCGCACAACCTGCTGCCGGGTTACGATCTGTCGAAGGACTACCCGGAAATGGGTAATGCCCTGCTGGTGTGTGCCACCGAGGCGCGCACCCCGGCGGATATCGAACTGTATGCAGATCACCTTAACCGCATTATCCAGAGCCAGACCGCGGCAGGTTGCCCGGTGCAGCCGAAAATGGCATAGGCCGGCCAATCGTGAACAACGGCAACATCAGGAGGAACTAACCATGGCCAGCGTGACATTGCAGGGAACTGAATTCCATACCAACGGAGAATTGCCGGAAGCAGGCAGCATGGCACCGGATTTTCGCCTCGTGGATGGCAAGCTCAATGATGTGCAGCTCTCGGACTACAGCGGCAGGAA
>CP070821.1:58447-69939 GCA_020344335.1 Gammaproteobacteria bacterium
CGACAGCTTCGGCGCGGGCGCCGCCGTCACTTCCGTGACCCAGGGCACGAGCGGCGCGGTGATCTTCCTGGCCGACGGCACGGTGACCTACACACCGAGCACCGACTTTAACGGGACCGACAGCTTCACCTACACGGTGACCACCGCCGCCAGCGATACCGAGACCGCGACGGTGAACGTCACCGTGAACGCGGTGAATGATGCACCGACAGGCGGCGTTTTCATCGACAACCCGGCCCCGGAAGAGGGCGATGTCCTGACCGCCAGTAACACCCTGGCGGATGTCGAAGGTATCAGCGGGCCCGTCAGTTACCAGTGGTTCCGGAACGGTGTGGCCATCAGCGGTGCCACCGCACAGACCTACACCACGGTGGCGGCCGATATGAATACCGTTATCACGGTTGTTGCGAGCTACACCGATGGGCAGGGGACGATTGAGAGTGTCAGCAGTGCCGCCACGCAAACGGTTAAACAGGTTAGTGAAACCGGTGACGCGATCGGAAACATCACTGAATTTCCGACCGATGAAGACGATCCGTCCATTGTTGAACCTGAAGCAGTTACCATCGATCTGAGCAAGGATGAGGCGACAGTGAGTTATCTCGCCGATATCGATGACGAAGGGGGCGCCGGGCACAATGAGCCATTTATAGTTCCTGATTACGATCAGGAGTTGTACCAGGACGAGCCGAGGACGGCCAGTTTCCTGAGCCATGTGACCAAGCCCGTTATCGGAGTCGTGGCCGATATCACAGAGGAAATGCTGCAGCTGTTCGATCTGGTGCGTATCAAGATGGCTGAAGCGAGTGATAAGCCGGAAGGACTGTTTGCCAATTCGATCGGCAGTATATCCCTGACGCTCTCGGTTGGTCTGGTGACCTGGGTGATGCGTGGCGGATCGGTCGCAGTCAGCCTGTTGTCCTCGATGACGATGCTGAGCAAGTTTGACCCACTGCCGCTGGTTGCCATGCGCCGGAAGGGTAAAAAAGGAATGACGCCGGACGATAACAGTGAAGACGCCGAGGTTGACGGGATGTTTGATAACGAGGAAGGAGAAACGGGATCCACTAATACGGAGCCTGGTGAAGAGGATCAGTCATGAGAAAACTGTTTCCGGCAATGTGTGTAAGCCTTGGCCTGATCATGGCCGTGATCTCCGTTATCCTGCTTTCTGATCTCCTTGGCCTGATGCCGGATCGCGCCACCGCTGTTATAGACGGCAGAAAGAAACTTGCCGAGACGCTGGCCATCCAGTACTCACTGGCAGCACGCAGGCAAGATTATGATTCCATCGAGTACAGCATGAGGATGCAGGTCGAGCGTAATGGCGAACTTCTGTCTGCCGCCCTGCGCAATGCTGCCGGTGAATTCGTGATGGTAATTGGCGAGCATGCCGAATACTGGAATGAAAATTTGGGAGAAAAATCGACACCGACCCACATGCATGTGCCGATCTATACGAATGCAATAAAAAAACAGAAGTGGGGTGCTGTTGAACTGCGTTTTGCAGATATCAACAAGATTAGTGCGTTTGGTGTGTTTTTCAGTCCCCTGGCATTGATGGTTGGTTTTGTCGCTGTAACCGGCTTTCTGGTTTTCCTGATTCTGATAAAGAAGATATTCACCAATATCGATCCGTCGGCGGTGGTGCCAACGCGGGTCAGGAAGGCGCTCGATACCCTGACGGAGGGTGTTTTGCTGGTCGACAAAAAGGGGAAAATCATGTTTGCAAACGAGGTGTTTGCAGATACAACGGGCATGACCGAATCACAGATTATCGGCAAAAAAGTCGAGGATCTCAACTGGAAGGAAACTCACGGGGAATTGCCGTGGGAGAAGGCGATGAAGTCCGGTGTCAGCATAGTGGGTGAGAAAATCGAACTGGCGGTGCCTGGCAGGGTTAATATCCAGTTCGTCGTCAACAGTTCACCAGTGCTCGATGATAAAGGCAAACAGCAGGGCGTAATGATAACGTTCGATGATGTTACCGAACTCGAGGAAAAGAATAACGAGCTGCGTGACATGGTCTACAAGCTCAAGGAATCTTCTGACCAGATCAACCGGCAGAATGAAGAGCTGCGTGTTCTGGCGACGCGTGACCCGCTGACAAATTGCCTGAATCGCCGCTCACTGTTCGATCAGTTTGAAGAAAAGTGTCTGGAAGCGATCAAAAACAATGTCGAGTTCAGTTGCATGATGCTGGATATCGACCATTTCAAAAATGTTAATGACACCTACGGTCACGCAGCAGGTGACGAGGTGCTCAGGGTGATATCCGCGGCAACCAAGGCCGTATTGCGCAGTAATGACGAGGTATTTCGTTATGGCGGCGAGGAATTCTGCGTGCTGCTGCCTGGTGCCGATGTAAAATCCGCATACAATCTGGCCGAGCGTGTACGGAAAAACATTGAAGCACAGGTCGTTGAAGGTGCAGTAGAAGACCAGGATATCCGTGTTACCGCCAGTATCGGCCTCAGTTCAATCCGCTTCGGTTCGGAAAATTTGCCGGCCTTGATCGAGTCTGCGGATGCGGCACTGTATGAATCGAAGCGTACTGGCCGTAATAAAGCAACGATCTGGCAACCGGAAGATATACAAACAGCAAAGGTGGAAGATATACAAAAGGACAAGTCGGCTGAAGAGCCCGGGACAACCGTGTTGGCAGGCGAACATATTGATGTAGACAAGATCACGGGACTGCCGAACCGCGCACACTTCAGGAGAGAGCTTGCCAGGACAATCGAGTATGCCCGGCAGCATGACGAGTATGCCACCGTGTTGATGCTTGATCTTGATATGTTCAAGCGAATCAACAATGTATTTGGTTATTCAGTCGGTGACACGGTGCTTGATACGGTTGCAAAACGATTGAGTGGTACCTTGCGGGCTTCAGATTCGACATGCAGGCTGGGTGATGATGTGCCCGGGCAGGGAGTATTCGGTCTGGGGGGTGATGAATTCGGTATTTTGCTGACCGGGCTTGAATCAAAGGAGAATGTGCATATCGTAGTGGAGCGTTTGGTCAACTCGCTGGCCTCACCGGTTACCGTTGACGACGAGGAAATCTACATGACCTGCTGTGTCGGGGTCAGTCAGTTCCCGGCCGACGGTTCGGATGCCGATACCCTGGTCACTTGTGCGGGTGCCGCCCTGCAGCAGGCCAAGCGTGACGACATGGATTCTGTCCAGTATTTCCATGACGATTTTGTTTCCGTTGCCAGGAGTGGTTACGAGATCGAAAACTCATTGCGTTATGCGCTGGAGAATGATGAATTCGAGCTATACTTCCAGCCGCAGCTCGCGGTACAGAGTCTGCGTATCGAATCAATGGAAGCCCTGATTCGCTGGCATCATCCGCAACACGGCATTGTACCCCCGTCAGAATTCATACCTGCTGCGGAAGCATCAGGCCAGATCATCGATATAGGCAAGTGGGTTATCAAGACAGCCTGTCAGCAAGTCCGGAGCTGGCTGGATGTCGGCCTGGAGTTGCCTGTTGCGATTAACCTCTCCCCTGTACAGTTCCGCCAGAAAGATCTGGTTGAACAGATTAATGCTGCGGTTTCCTCGGCAATGGTTGATCCGCAATACCTGCAGCTGGAGATTACGGAAAGCATGGTCATGGAGGATGTGGACAGGTCACTGGAGATCATGCAGACCCTGTCCCGGTTCGGCTACAGGATATCCATCGATGACTTCGGTACCGGTTATTCCTCGCTGGAGTATCTGAAGCGTTTCCCGGTTGATTTTTTGAAAATCGATCGTGCATTTATAAAGGATATCGATACCGACCCCGGGGATGCAGCCATCGTCAGTGCTGCCATCAACATGGCGCACAGCATGGGTCTTCAGGTCGTGGCCGAAGGTGTGGAGACCGAGGAACAGTTGCTGTTCCTGCGCAATCTGCACTGTGACATGATCCAGGGCTTCTTGCTGGGGGTCCCGCTACCGGCAAAGGATGCCATTGCCCTGATTGACGAAAAGCAGTGGAAGGCGCAGGCCTGATGCGCGGTATCGAAGATCTCGGCGTGCACATAATATCTTAATATACAATAACTTGTGTAATACCCGGGCATTACCCTGGCTTGACTCCCAGAAATAAAAAATCAACCGGTGTTTGCCGGATTACATGTTCAGAAAGTCCCGTATCATGCCGATATACAGACAAGGCAGCCATGCATCAAATCTGCAGTGATGCGATTACCGGGATATGAAGATGGCGAATTTTTCCGATGACAGCGACGGTTTCGGCAATTACGGTCTGGAAACCATCGATACACCACACAGTGAACGTGTCAGTTCATCACGTGTCATCGATCTCCGCCGTCACCCCCGTGTAGATACCTGGTTTCCGGCGCGCATGATCTCCGAATACGGCAAGGTCGACGGTTTTGTCACCAACCTGTCACGAAGCGGTTTGCGCTTCGAAGGCGACAAGGATTTGCCTGAGCTACTGATGAAGGAGGCTGCACAGGATGCAGGCCACTCCCAGGTGATTGTCGAGATCCGTTTCTATGTACCCGCGCAAGATGCCGCAGACAGACCGATCGTCGTGCAGGCCAGGTCCGTGTATGTCATTGACAACGACGATGGAAATTACATGTGTGGTATCGAATTCAAGACCTTCGCTGAAGGCGAACAGGCACTCGTGGACTACCTGCACACCCGGGGTGTGGCGGCATAATAGCTGTTCGCTATCCCTCCTTTCCCAGACGAATTTTCCGATCACTCACCGGCCGGGCTATTGCCTCACCGGCAAGCTCGAACGGGAGCGCCTTTTGTGCAGATCAACCCATATGACGCCCAGGTGAAACATTTGGACCTGCCGCTATTGTGACGCGGGTGAATCCGGGTACCGAATGCGCTAGTCTTCGGAATGTGTCCGGGAGCGTACTATTCACAGCGGGGGAGCCATGACAAACCGGAAATCCTGTTACACCATCTGCATGTTTAACCTGTTGTTTCCGGTGTCGGGTTCGGCACTTGCCATCGACATCATGACCGGGAAGTGGCAGGTGGAGACCGAAATGCGCAATCCGATGTCGCCCCAGCCACAATTCAATACCTCGACCGAATGCATCACGGAAGGGTCGTTCGATCCGGCCCAGGCAATGATGCAGGGTGGACAGTGCACCATCACCGACAAACAGGACATGGCGAATTCGGTCAGCTGGAAATTCCAGTGTGGCGGTAATGATATGCCGGTATCCACAGGCACGGGCAAGTTTGTCACCCGCGGCAAGGCCGCCAGTGGCGAGATGCAGATGAGCATGGTCTTCAACGGCCAGACAATGACCATTACCAATAGCTGGAAAGGACAGCACCTCGGCGACAAGTGTGATTGATGCGCCGGATTATTCTTTCTTTATGTGCTTGATGTAACGCGGATGCTCCAGCCGCTCCACCTGCAGGTATTCGGCATCGATTGAAAACCCGGTGTCACTGCCGGCCATGATAAACCTGCATCCGGTATCACCGTGCCAGTCGATGGGCAAGGGTGCGTGATCGCGGTAGGTAAAGATATTGTTGGTCAGGTCACCACCCTTGATTTCGCAGGGACATTCCGGCAAGTCGCCGCTGACCTTGATGTTTCGCAGCAGCAGGTTGCAGGCCTGGGTCCACAGGCTGTCTTCATAAGCATTTTCCATTTCCTGAACGATGTGAAACTGTGAAAAGTGCAGGGTGATTTCATTATCGCCCTGTTCGATGGATTCCAGTTGTGCACCGGGGAGCTGCAGGGTATCTGTGGTATCACTCATCGGTCCGGGGGGCCTCGGTCGTGGACAGGTGTTTTTCAAATTCCGCAAAATCCGTCACCGGTGCGCTGCAGGTGAGCCCGCTGCAGATATAGGCGAGCACCTCCTCCTGCGGTTTGCGTTCCGCCAGTACCCCGGGCAGGACGTGTTCAGACTCGGGTATTGCAAAGGCAATGCGCCGCGGGGCATAGCCGCTGTTCAGGCGGTGTTTCCATGTATCCAGGGCCGCACCGCTGCCGCGTACGATCACCGTCTGCACCGGGGACAGGGATTCTTCCAGCGCCACCAGCAGGCTGGCATGGCCATGCGGCATCTGTTCGATGCTCGTCCAGAGCCCCTTGAGTGTCTGTTCCGCGGCTTCCAGGTAGGGTGATTCGCCCAGCAGGTGACCCAGCCGGGACAACACCTTGGCAGCAACGCCGTTACCAGAGGGCGTCGCGTCGTCGTGATTCGGTTTGGGGCGCTGGATCAGGGTCTCATGATCGTCCGAGGTAAAGAAGAACCCGCCAGCCGGGTCGCGGAAGTGCTCGAGCACCACCTCGGCGAGCTCAATCGCGAACAGCAGATCACTGTCTCGCCAGCGTGCCTGCAGCAGCTCCAGCAGGCCGTCCAACAGGTAGACGTGGTCATCGAGGTAGGCATTCAGGTGCGCGCGTCCGTCCTTGTATGTCGCCAGCAGGCGACCGTCCTGCCACAGGTGTTCACGGATAAAGTCCACCGCGCGCCCCGCCGAATCGATCCAGTTCGTCTCGCCGAGATAGCGCCCGGCACACGCCATGCCGCGGATCATCAGCCCGTTCCAGGAGGTAAGCACCTTGTCGTCACGCCCCGGGTGCACCCGTTGCGTGCGTGCGGCAAACAGTTTCCCAATGGCGGATGCAAGGCGGCTGTCCACGGTCGCGGGATCGAGTGAGAACTCCTGCGCGAGCTGTTCGCGGGTGCGGTACACGTGAAAATGCCAGTGTCCCTCGAAATTGGCCGGGCGGTCGAGGCCGAAGTGCCGGGCGATGAGTGCGTATTCTGCTTCTTCCAGCAGCTCCTTTACGGTCTCCGGCGTCCAGACATAGAACTTGCCTTCCTCGCCTTCGGAATCGGCATCAAGACTCGAGTAGTACCCTCCACTTTCTGCCTGCATCTCGCGCATCACCCAGGCGGCCGTCTGTTCGCAGCTGCGCCGGAACAGCGGGTTGCCGGTAGCGGCCCAGGCCTCCGCATACAGGGCAAGCAGGGCGCCGTTGTCATAGAGCATCTTCTCGAAATGCGGGATCATCCAGCGGTCATCAACTGAATAACGGCAGAAGCCGCCGCCGAGCTGGTCATACATGCCACCGCGCGCCATCTGCTCCAGTGTAAAAACCGCCATGTGCAGGGCACGCCGGTCCTGCCCGCCGGTTCCGGCCCAGTGCCGCAGCAGGCGCTCGATATTGGTCGGGTGCGGGAACTTCGGGGCCGTGCCGAAGCCACCGTGCTTCTCGTCAAAACCTTTTTCGAGTTGCTGTCGCGCGGTATCAAGCGGCTGCGATCCCGGAGTCCCGGGTGCCTCGACTGGCGCGGCAATGGATTGCAGTGCGTTGACCAGGCTGGCGTTCTGCTTGCGGATTTCTGTCTCGCGGGACGCAAGAAAATCGACAATGCGCTGCATCAGATCGATGAATGAAGGCATGCCGTGCCGGGGCTCGTTCGGAAAATAGGTGCCGGCGAAGAACGGGACCTGGTCGTCCGGCGTCATGAACACGGTCAACGGCCAGCCGCCGGGCCGCTGGGTCAGCAGCGAATGGGCTGTCTGGTAGATCTTGTCGATGTCCGGGCGCTCCTCGCGGTCGACCTTGATGTTGATGAACAGCTTGTTCATCAGGTCTGCCGTTGCCGGGTCTTCAAATGACTCGTGCGCCATGACATGGCACCAGTGGCAGGCCGAATAACCCACCGAAAGCAGGATGGGCTTGTTCTCGGTGCGCGCCTTTTCCAGCGCCTCCGGACCCCAGGGATACCAGTCCACGGGGTTGTGTGCATGCTGTAGCAGGTACGGGCTGGTCTCGTTGATGAGTTGGTTGGTATGCTCGTTCATGGCCACGAAGTGGTTCCGGTCCGGGGGACCAGGGATCTTTCGGATTTGGGGAAGCTCTGATTAATTCTCAATATCATGGAGTTAAGGTGATGCACTGTCTGTAGGGTGCGCCATGCGCACCGTGAATCAACAGCTTGCTTTTTTCTTTCCGGTGCGCAAGGCGCACCCTACAATGGGTTGTTAAAATAAATCAGAGCTTCCCCAGGTCCGACTGACTCCTAGTACTATAACGAAACGCTCCCTGAATAACAGGTTACACCCCAGTTTCGGTAAGGTTATCGCGTGAATCTTTCCATAGTTATCCCGGTATTCAATGAGGCGGAGAACATTACCGCCTTGATCGATGAAATCGTTGCCACGCTGGATGATGAGAGTGCTTATTACATCATCGTCGTGGACGATGGCAGCACGGATGACACGGCGTCGGTGTTATTCCGATGCGCCGGGCGCCATGCGCAGGTGCGAGTCATCCGGCACCGGCGGCGCTGCGGACAGTCCGCGGCGATTGCGACCGGGGTCGCGGCAGCCACGACGCACTGGGTCGTTACCCTCGATGGGGACGGTCAGAATGATCCGGCCGACATCCCGATACTGTACGCAGCCATGGACCGGGCAGCGGATGACATATGGCTGGTGGCCGGGTATCGCAAGCAGCGTATGGATGGCTGGCACAAACGGGTCGCTTCACGCATTGCAAACACGACCCGCGGTTTTTTGCTGCAGGACCAGGCACCGGACAGCGCCAGCGGGATCAAGCTGTTCGCCCGCGAGACCTTTCTGGCCTTGCCGCAGTTTGACCACATGCACCGCTTCCTGCCGGCACTGGTACAGCGCCAGGGAGGCCAGGTACTGTTCATCACTGTGAACAGCCGCCCGCGACAGCACGGTCGATCGAAGTACGGCATATTCGATCGCCTGTGGACCGGAATCATCGATCTGTTCGGCGTGATGTGGTTGCGGCGGCGTAGCATGCGTCCCGAAATCGAAGAAAGTCAATCTTCGCGGGCAGGCAGACAGAACGCTCCATCTCACACCGGAACGCCAACGTCCCCGTAAGCCTGCCCGGGACAGAGAGCGGGAAACAGCAATAGAGGAATGAAAAATGGCAAACCTGTACTGGCTGATCATCGGTTTCCTGGGGCAGGCATTGTTTTCAATGCGCTTCCTGGTGCAATGGTGGGCAAGCGAGCGTGAGCGCCGCAGCGTGATTCCACTGGCCTTCTGGTTTTTCAGTGTCGCAGGCGGTATCACCCTGCTGAGTTATGCCATCTACCGCCAGGATCCGGTATTTATCGTCGGCCAGGCCGGCGGACTGGTTATCTACACGCGTAACCTGTATTTCATCTACCGGGAACGCATGCAAACACCCGAGACCAGCACCCCTTGCTAGCCACCCGTTTCGGGTTGACAGTTAGCCTGCTGCTCCTGTGGCTGTCCCTGTTGCTGGTAACGCTGCTGGGCCGGCCGCTCCTGCCGGTGGATGAGACGCGCTATGTCGCAGTTGCCTGGGAGATGTGGCAACGCGGCGACTTCCTGGTGCCGTACCTCAATGGCGAACCCTACAGTCACAAGCCGCCGCTGTTTTTCTGGCTGATCCAGGCGGGCTGGTGGCTGTTCGGCATCAATGCCTGGTGGCCGCATTGCGTGGGTGCACTCGCCTCGCTGGCAGCCCTGTTTCTGACCATGGTCCTCGCCCGGCAGTTATGGCCAGCGGACACGACCACCGCACGACTGGTACCGTGGGTGCTGTTTGCCATGATTTTCTGGACCGCGTTTTACAGCTGGGTGCAGATCGACATGCTGCTGGTGCTTGCCTGTGTGCTGGGAATGATCGGCATGGTCGGCGCGGCACAGGGCCGGGCCGGGGGCTGGCTGCTGACCGGCGTGGCGATCGGTCTCGGTGTCCTCACAAAGGGGCCGGTGATGCTGGTGTTCGTGTTACCGGTGGCGCTACTCGGACCATTGTGGATTGATGCGCGACTCCGGCGCCCCTGGTTGTCCTGGTACGGCGGTGTCGCGCTCAGCGTATTCATCGGGGCCTGCATCGGCCTGGGCTGGGCCCTGCCGGCGGCACAGGCCGGGGGAGAGGCCTACCGCGAGGCCTTGCTCTGGGGGCAGACCGCGGAAAGGCTGATGCAATCGTTTGCCCACGCGCATCCCTGGTGGTGGTACCTGCCGTGGTTGCCGCTGCTACTCGTGCCGTGGCTGTTGCTGCCCTGGTTATGGCCGCGGCTCGTCGCGGCCGTGCACAGGCCGGATGCCGGTGTGCGATTCTGTCTGTGTGTGCTCGTGCCGGCGCTGGTACTGCTCAGCCTCATCAGCGGCAAACAGGCAAAGTACCTGCTGCCGTTGTTACCTGCGGCAGCACTGCTGATCGCCAGGGCCGTGAGCGGGCTGGCCGGGCAACCGGTAACCCAGCGCCCCTGGCTGCTGGCCGCCGCACTGTTCCTGGCCGGTGCGGCCTTGGTCGTCGTGCCGTTCTATCCCGGGATCGCGCCGTGGCTGGCGGACATTCATCCGGCCTGGGGTGCGGGGATCATGGTCATCGCCGTGGTGCTGGTGCTGCTCGGACCGTTGCGCACGGATCACTATCCCCCGGTGCTGGCGCTGTGCTCCGTCCTTGTCACGGGCCTGTTTCAGGCGGGCGTTTTTCGCGCGGGCGTCCCGTCCTACGATTTGCAGGCGGTTAGCCGACTGGTTGCGACGGTCCAGGCAGCGGGGTGGCCGGTGGCGAACCTTGCCAGCTATCACGGACAGTTTCATTTTTACGGACGACTGACCCGGCCGATCATTTCGCTGCCCGAAGGGGCGGCAGTGGCATGGGCCCGGGACCACCCGGACGGCTTGCTGGTTGCCTACGATGATCCTGCCGGATCGGACCATCCGACCGCGGAATATGTCCAGCCTTACCGCGGCGGCAGCCTCGTCGTCTGGAGCGGGGCCAGCGTGGCGGCCAATCCGGATGTGCTCCCGTGAACCTGCTACAATCCGCGCTGCTTTCAGGGAGCCTCCGAATAATTATTCACCTCCCTGACAGGGGCTGTTTTTGTAGGGTGCGCCGTGCGCACCATGTGATTTACACCTGTTTTATGGTACACGGTGCGCACGGCGCACCCTACTGTGTTGTACTGGATGCGAGAATGATGTTGCTGCGCCCGGGTTGAAGAAAATGACCAGAACATGCTGACATACCCCGATATCGATCCGGTGGCCATCAGTGCCGGTCCGTTTGAGGTGCACTGGTACGGCCTCATGTACCTGGTCGCGTTCCTGGCCGGCTGGTGGCTGGGCCGCTTGCGTACCCGGCGACCGGGCACGACCTGGAAGGCAGGGGAAATCGGCGACCTGGTGTTCTACTTCGCAATCGGCGCGATCCTGGGCGGGCGCATCGGCTATACCCTGATGTACAACCTGCCGGGATTTATCGATGACCCGCTGGTGATCCTGCGTATCTGGCAGGGCGGCATGTCGTATCATGGCGGGATGGTCGGCGTGCTGTTTGCCATGTGGCTGTACGGTCGTCATACCAACAGGACGTTTTTCTTTGTAACCGATTACCTCGCCCCGCTGGTGCCCATCGGACTGGGTGCCGGCCGCATCGGAAATTTTATCAACGGTGAACTCTGGGGACGTCCCACGGATCTCCCCTGGGGCATGGTGTTTCCGTA
>CP070821.1:70039-117319 GCA_020344335.1 Gammaproteobacteria bacterium
TGCGGCAGTGCATTCGAATCCGGCCTCTTCAATATGCGGCCCGCAAGGGCCACAGCGGAGTCCGGCACTTATCCGTCACGGATTTCCCCGCTTGCCTCTTGCCATGACAAGTCCCTCGCGCCTGCATTCGGGCATCGGCACGGCCTGGGATCCAGGGGCCGACAGCAGCCCTATGGCAAGGTCAGTCATTTCAATGTGGTGATCTCCTTCATGCAGTCCTCGATCCATCCGGAAGCTTCCTCAAGAATCTGCTGGGCGGTCTTGCCGTCTGCGGAGATGGGTTTGCCGATGCGTACCTGGATCGTCCCGGGGCGCTTTATAAAGCAGCGCCGCGGCCAGTATTCCCCGGCGTTGTGAGCCACCGGCAGGATCGGGTAACCGGTCTGCTCGGCCAGTACGGCACCGCCGATTCGGTAGCGGCCCTTTTCGCCGGCCGCAACGCGGGTACCTTCCGGGAAGATGACGATCCACTTGCCTTCCCCGAGACGCGCGCGTCCCTGGTCAACCAGCTGTTTCACCGCCGCCTTCCCGCTGCCCCGCTTGATGTGGATGCATTTCATCAGGGCAAGGCCCCAGCCGAAAAATGGCAGCCACATCAATTCACGCTTGGCCACCCACACCTGTGGTGGAAATATCTGCTGCAGTGCTATGGTCTCCCAGGTGGACTGGTGCTTGGAGAATACGATGCCGGGTCCGCTGGTGATGTGTTCGTGACCCTGTATGGCATGATCCAGCTTGCAGGTGACCTTCAGCCACCACAGGATGAAACGCGTCCAAACCTGCAGCAACGCCCAGCGCCTGTCGAACGAGACGGGAAAGGCCAGCATCAGGAGGGTGGCGGTAATGACAATCGACACCGGGAACACGACCCAGAACGCCAGCGAGCGCAGCCAGAGAATCGGGTAGGGTGGATCGTTTGAAGTCTGCATTAAGGGGTCATCTAGCTGGCATCCGGGGTGAGCAGGGCGTCCACCGCACGGGCGAGATCGTTGAACACCGGTACGTCGGCGTCAATCACCGGGTGTGCCAGCGTTTGCGAGCCCTTGCCGGTCCTGACCAGCAGCGGCCGGGCGCCGGCGGCGCGGGCCGCCTGCAGGTCACGCAGGGAATCACCGATGGCCGGCACCCCCTTAAGTTCGATATGCAATCGCTGTGCAATGTCGTAAAACAGGCCGGGTTTCGGCTTGCGACACGCGCAGTTGTCGTCCGGTCCGTGGGGGCAAAAGAACACGGCATCGATCAGGCCGCCGGCCTCGCGCACGGCACGGTGCATTTTTTCATGGATGCGCATCAGGGTATCAAGGTCAAACGCGCCGCGCGCCACACCGGACTGGTTGGTGGCAACCACAACATGCCAGCCGGCGCGGCGCAGGCGGGCGATGGCCTCGAGGCTGCCGGGAATCGGCCGCCATTCTTCGGGTGACTTTATGTAGTCATCGGAATCCTCGTTGATGACCCCGTCGCGATCAAGAATAACGAGCTGCATGCGGTTTCAGGAGTCTCTGAATTCGGAAACCCGGATGCGGCCGTTGATCATGCGGGACGAGCGCTGCTGCAGTTTTTCCATCTTTTCCCAGAACGATTTGTCCAGGTCAAAGTCCGCTGCGATCGCGGTACCGATCAGCAGGATAAACAGGTCGGCACATTCCTCGGCAAGTTGTTCTGTCGTTTTGCCCTTGGTCACGCAGGCGGAGATCTCGCCGAGCTCCTCCGTCATCAGTGCCACCCGGTAGGCGAGTTCCTCGCCGCCGGTATTTTTGAAATCGTGCTTGTCATGGAATGCCCGCACGGCGTCGCGCATGGCCTGATAGGAGTCAGGATTTGTCACTAATGAGCCTGTTTGTTTTGCCATTTGTAAATAATCATATGCAGGAACGAGCTTGCTCGCGAACTGTTCGCGGCCAAGGCCGCTCCTACAGGTAATGCGCTTTAATTCTGCAGGCGTGAGATATCCGCAACCTGCAGAAACAGTTCCGACAGCGCGCTCAGCAGTGCCAGCCGGTTGTCACGCAGGGCGGTGTCCTCGTCCATGACCATGACGTCATCGAAGAACCGGTCGACCGGCGCCTGCAGCGCGGCCAGCTTGCACAGGGCGTTGGTGTAGTCGCGCTGTTCAAACATGGGATTAACTACGTTATCAAGTTCCCTGATCGTCTTGTCCAGGGCTTTCTCGGCATCTTCCTTGAATAAAACGGCATCAACCTTCGCAGGATAAGTGGTTATTTCCAGATTTTCCGCCTGGCGAAGGATGTTGCGAATGCGCTTGTTAGCGGCGGCCAGGTTTTCCGATTCCGGCAGGTTGCGGAATGCCCTGACTGCACGCATACGCTGGTCAAAATCCAGAGGTCGGGTTGGTCGAAGTGCAAGTACTGCCTCGAATTCAAGAGTATCGTACCCGCTTTCGAGGTAATAGGTACGCAGGCGTTCTAACATGAAGTTGAACACGTCAGCGGCATCAGCCTCATTACCGAGCTTGCCCGGGAGTCCTTCCACGGCGGTATTAATCAGATCGAGCAGGTCAAGGTCCAGCCGTTGCTCGATCAGGATGCGCAACACTCCAAGCGCGGCACGGCGCAGACCGAATGGATCCTTGTCGCCGGTCGGTGGCTTGCCAATGGCAAAGATGCCGGCGAGTGTATCGAGACGGTCGGCAATGGCAATCGCCTGCCCGGTTGCAGTCGACGGCAGGTCATCACCGGCAAAGCGCGGCTGGTACTGCTCGTCGAGCGCCGCTGCGACCTCGACCGGTTCATCGTCATGCCGGGCGTAGTAGCGCCCCATGGTGCCCTGCAGTTCCGGGAACTCGTAGACCATACTGGTCAGCAGGTCGCACTTGCACAGGGCGGCAGCGCGCTGCACATAGGTGGTGTTGAAGCCGGCGGTTTCTGCAATGATCGTGGCGAGGGTAGCGATGCGCCGTTGCTTGTCGCCGAGTGAACCGAGTTGTTGCTGGAAGATGACGTCGGCCAGTTTTTCCGCACGGCTTTCCAGGGTCACCTTGCGGTCCTGCTTCCAGAAAAACTCGGCATCCTCGAGGCGTGGTCGGATAACGCGTTCGTTGCCGGCCTGCACCTGTTGCGGGTCGCTGCTGACAATGTTCGCGACTGCGATGAAATGCGGCAGCAATTCGCCGTTATTGTCCACGACCGGAAAGAATTTCTGATGGTCCTGCATGCTCGAGACCAGTGCCTCCGGCGGCACCTCGAGAAAACGTTCTTCAAAGGCGCCGGTAATCGCCACGGGCCACTCCACCAGGGCCGTGACCTCGTCAAGCAGGTCGGCATCGATACGGGTTATGCCGCCAAGGGCCTCACCGGCCTCGGTGATCTGGGTCCGGATGGCTTCCCGGCGGCGGTCCATGTCGACCAGCACGTGACCGGGATGCTCCAGCTTTTTCAAATAGTCATCCGGACGACTGATGGTGAGGGTTTCATTGCAGTGGAAACGGTGGCCGCGGGTCGTGCCACCACTATGAATCCCGAGGATGTCCGCTTCCAGCACCTGGTCCCCGAGCAGTAGCAATACCCAGTGAACCGGTCGTACGAATTCCTCTTCGCCGGCACCCCAGCGCATGCGCCGCGGGATTGGCAGGGACTTCAGGGTCTGCTCCACGAGCCCCGGAATGATGACATCTGCTGTCCGTCCGGGTTCCACCGAGCGGCGTGCGAGAAAACTGCCCTTGTCGGTCTCCAGCTGGTCGAGTTCGGCGACCGTAACGCCACACGACTTCGCGAAGCCCTCTGCCGGCTTTGTCGGGTTACCATCCTCGTCGAAGGCGGCCTGCAAGGCCGGTCCGCGCCGAACCACTTCGCGGTCGGGCTGGCTCAGCGGTACATTTCTTACGAGTACTGCCAGGCGGCGCGGTGCCGCGTAGCCTTTGCTGCCGCCATGCACCAGGTGGTTTTCCTCGAGTGACCGGCCAAGTGATGTCTCGAATGCTGTGCACAGCGTGTGCAAGGCGGTCGGTGGCAGTTCTTCCGTGCCGATCTCGACAAGCAGGTCGCTGGATTCGCTCATGATTTGTTGTCCGCGGCGGCGAGCATCGGAAAGCCCAGCGACTCGCGCCGGGCGTAATAGGCTTCGGCCACCTGGCGTGCGAGACTGCGTACCCGCAGGATAAAGCGCTGCCGCTCGGTGACCGAGATCGCATTGCGCGCATCGAGCAGATTGAACGTGTGCGATGCCTTCAGTGCCATCTCGTAGGCCGGCAACGGCAGACCGGCCTCATTGAGGCGTGCACTCTCGCGTTCGCAGACATCAAACCAGTGGTGCAGCGATTCGACGTCTGCCTGCTCGAAATTGTAGGCCGACATTTCCACCTCGTTCTGGTGAAATACATCACGGTAGGTAACCGGCCCGTCGGGTCCATCCGTCCAGAGCAGATCGAAGACACTCTCGACTTCCTGGAGATACATCGCGATGCGCTCCAGTCCGTAGGTAATCTCGCCGGTCACCGGTCGGCATTCAAGGCCGCCGACCTGCTGGAAATAGGTGAACTGGGTAATCTCCATGCCGTTCAGCCAGACTTCCCAGCCAAGCCCCCAGGCACCGAGCGTGGGTGATTCCCAGTTGTCCTCGACGAAGCGGACATCGTGAACCAGCATGTCGATGCCCAGTTCGCGCAATGATTCAAGATACAGGTCCTGGATATCCAGTGGCGATGGTTTCAGTATCACCTGGTACTGGTAATAGTGCTGCAGCCGGTTCGGGTTTTCACCGTAACGACCGTCGGTGGGGCGCCGCGATGGCTGCACGTATGCGGCATGCCAGGGTTCCGGGCCGATGGCGCGCAGGAAGGTAGCCGGATGAAAGGTGCCTGCTCCTACCTCCATGTCATAGGGCTGCAGCAGGGTACATCCCTTGCTCGCCCAGTAGTGCTGGAGTGCAAGTATCAATCCCTGAAATGTTCTGGGCGTCTCGGACACGATCGTAGTGTGTGGTTGCTTAACGGCATTCGGGTTCTTGGCGAGCGGCGAGTATAGCGTGCAGCACTTCAAATTTCCCTACATGCAGGCTTGTGATACCTGATTTAATGACCCTTTCGTGACTTTTCCCCTGTCAATATGGTACATGTTGAAGTGCAAGGCGCCGGCAGAGCGGTTCCGGTGTACAGGATTTTCCCTAAAGCATTCCTGTTCAGCGGCCGATCAAGCTGTCATCGCCCGGTGGAGGAAGAGCATGCAACCGCTTATTCTCGAACCCACGTCCCAGTCCCAGTGGCAGGCGCTGGTACAGGAAGCCCAGGCCAGCTGTGACCACAGGCTGGATGAAACACTGGAAAGCTATCTAGTCTTTCTGTTGATGCGCTTTTGCAAACAGCCGGACTGCACTTCCCGCATCATTGCCGAAGATTACTTCAACTCCCAGACTTGTACAGGCGAGCTGCGCATCGAGCGTCTGCGCGATGTCGGCGATCACTGCCTGCTGTTCTCCGGTATGTTCCCGCAGCTTGCGGAACGCCGCCTGGTCCGGGTCAGCTATTTCGTCAACCTGGGCAGGTCGTCCTACCAGCAGCTGTCGGACATGCTTGATCACAGCTGGTCGGCCGTCTACGAACACCTGTCACATGCCTTTGTCGTCCTGATGGACATATTGCACGCCATGCGGGAGCTGGGAGGCGATTCGATCCTGACGCCGCTTCAAGCCATGGATTTGTGGCAGGACACGGGCAGCCGGCGCTGTTACCAGCAGATGGCCGCCAGCAGCACCATCCCCCTCGCCGGCACATCCGAAAAACACTGAGTCCCAGTGCTTTTTTATCCTTCCACCCCATCGCTGGGGTAGAATAAAGTGGCCGTGATGATGTGCTGTCACCGCCTTGCGGTGTAACCATCCTGTTATATATTCCGGATTTGTTTCATGACTGAAAAACGCAAAGCCGTAGCCCTGATTTCCGGTGGACTCGATTCACTGCTGGCAGCGCGCGTGATGATGGACCAGGGGGTTCATGTAGAAGGCATCAACTTCTATACCGGCTTTTGCGTGGAAGGACACACCCATGCCATTCGTAAAAAGGACCGTGACCGTCCGAAGCGCAACAACGCATTGTGGGTGGCCGAACAACTCGGTATCAAGCTGCATATCCTCGATATCATAGAGGAATACAAGGACATCGTTATCAACCCGAAACACGGGTACGGCTCCAATCTGAACCCGTGCCTGGACTGCAAGATTTTCATGGTCAACAAGGCACGTGAATGGATTGATGACCATGGTTTTGACTGCATTGTTACCGGTGAGGTAATCGGTCAGCGCCCGAAATCGCAGCGCCGCGATACCCTGCCGGTGGTGGCGCGCGAATCCGGTGCGGACGACCGGCTGGTCCGGCCGCTGTGCGCAAAAAACCTGCCGCCGACGCGACCCGAAAAGGAGGGCTGGCTGGACCGTGACAAACTGCATGATTTCAGCGGCCGCTCGCGCAAGCCACAGATGGCGCTGGCCGCGCACTACGGCTTCGAGGACTACGCCCAACCGGCAGGTGGCTGCTGTTTCCTGACGGACAAACAGTATTCCGTCAAGCTGGCGGATTTGTGGGCGACGCGCGGCAAGCGTGAGTATGAACTCGACGACATCATGCTCCTGAAGGTCGGGCGACATATACGGCCCGGCCCGAATTACAAGTTGATCGTGGGTCGCGAGGAAGGTGAAAACCGGTTTATGGAGGGTTATCGCAAGCGCTTCGTGCACATGCTGCCGACCAGCCACAGCGGGCCGCTGGTATTGCTGGACGGGGAACCGGATAACAATGATATCGAGTTGGCGGCACGCCTGACGGCACGCTTCAGCCAGGGCCGGGATGCCGAGCGTGTGATCGTCGAGGTGACCGGGAAGAACGGGGAGTCACGGGCGCTGGCGGTCAAGCCGTATCCAGCCGAGCAGGTGCCGGCGAGCTGGTACCTGTGAAGTCCGTCGATGCCCGGTGCCTGTTGTGCCCGCTACCGGTGATTCGCACACAGGATGCGGTCGCCTCCCTGCAGGCGGGTGATTCACTCGAGGTTCTGTGTACCGACCCGGGCGCGATCCACGATATTCCGGCCTGGTGCCGGGTACATGGTCACGAGGTGTGTGATATCAACGAGCAGGAAGACACGATAACCATTACCATCCGTGTAGGCAGCCCCTGAACCCGCTATCATTCAATGTCATGCCCGGGCTTGTGCCGGCACGTCTGGAAAACCGCGGCGCACACTAGGCGGCGGTAGATATAACAATACAGTAAAGGTAATGGTGCAAGGGGCAGACAGCCAAAACACAAAGTGTCATCGGGTAGACACGCGCACCCTGCGCCAGTATCCCGGATTGCGGCGAACAATGAGGGGTAATCAAATACCATGAGCGAAGCACTGGCCCAGAACTCCCTGGACCTGCGTTACCGCGAGGTGCGCAAGGTAACGCTTGTGGGGTCGGTGGTAGACCTGGTACTGGGTGTGGTGAAGATCCTTGCCGGAGTTACTGCACAGTCGCAGGCACTTATCGCGGACGGTGTGCATTCATTGTCCGATCTCGGCACCGACTTCATGGTCCTGTATGCGGCCAAGCACGCCCACCGCGAGGCGGACGCAGAACATCCCTACGGTCATGGACGTATCGAAACCGTTACAACCGTTGCGCTGGGCGCGGCGTTAACGGTGGTGGCCATCGGCATCACCTGGGATGCGGTCCGGCGCCTGCTCGATCCGGCATTGTTGCTGCACCCGGGCTGGCCCGCACTGGTCGTTGCGCTTGTCTCGGTTGCGGCGAAAGAGGCCATCTACCACTACACGGCACGTGTCGGGCGCCGGCTGGGCTCGAACATGCTGCTGGCCAATGCCTGGCACAGCCGCAGTGACGCCATTTCATCCATTGTCGTGGTCATCGGGATCCTCGGGGTCATGGCGGGCTTGCCCTATCTCGATGCCATTGCTGCTGTGGCCGTGGCCCTGATGATTGCGAAGATTGGCTGGAACCTGTTGTGGCAGGGCCTGCAGGAGCTGATCGATACTTCGCTGGAGGTCGATCGGGTCACTGCCATCCGTCAGACCATCCTTGGCATCAGTGGCGTGCGCGCACTGCACATGCTGCGCACACGGCGCAGCGGCAGCCATGCGCTGGTGGATGTACATATCCTTGTTGATCCGGCGCTGAGTGTTTCCGAGGGCCATCAGATCGGTGAAAGCGTGCGTAGCCGGTTGCTGGAAAGTGATGATGACGTGGCCGACGTGACGGTGCATATCGACCCCGAGGATGACGAACTCGCCTCACCCTGCACCCACCTGCCACTGCGCGACGAGATTCTGCGACGTCTCGATGCGCAATGGGAGGCCCTGCAGCCGCGTCCTACGATCAGCCGGGTGGTACTGCATTACCTCGATGGCCGCGTGAATGTCGATGTGTTCGTGCCCATGGACAGCGCCAGTTCGGAGGACATGCAGGCACACGCGCAGCAGATCATCGAGACGGCCGCCAAGGCACAAGATATCGGAGAGGTCCGGGTCTATTACCAGGACACTAATGCACCATAATAGCGCATTTCTTAAATTAAATGCACTAAATTAGTGCATGTTCTGAATGGATTGGAATACCAAGCTGAGTTAAAACCGGTAGTTGCGGCACCGGTTACCATGGCATAATTCGTGCTTCCTGAAGAACAAGAATCGTTCACGATTTTTTGGACATAACCGTAGCCACCGCGGTTGCGGTGTGTAATTTTTTTGTGTCAGCTGATTTGGAGGAGTTGTAATGTCTGCAACCAAAGCTTTGAAAATGATGAAAGACAACGGGGTCAAGTACGTTGACCTGCGGTTCACCGATACGATCGGTAAAGAACAACATGTAACCATCCCTGCCAGTGTCGTCAATACCGAATTCTTCAAGAGCGGCAAGATGTTTGATGGTTCCAGTATTGCCGGCTGGAAGGGCATCAGTGAATCCGACATGGTCCTGATGCCCGATACATCGACCGCTGTGATGGACCTGTTCAGCGACGAGCCGACCCTGAACCTGCGCTGCGATATCCTCGAGCCGACCACCATGAAAGGTTACGAACGTGATCCGCGTTCGCTGGCAAAGCGCGCCGAGGCCTACCTCAAGTCCACCAAGATTGCCGATACCGCCTATTTTGGTCCGGAGCCGGAATTCTTCGTGCTCGATGACGTGCGCTGGGGTGCCGACATGAGCGGCTCGTTCTGCAAGGTCGATTCCGAAGAGGCCTCCTGGAATGCCGAACGTGTTTACGAGGATGGCAATATCGGCCACCGCCCTACCGTCAAGGGTGGCTACTTCCCGGTACCGCCGGTTGATTCGCTGCATGACCTGCGTGGTGCCATGTGTCTTGCAATGGAGGAGATGGGTGTTGAGACCGAGGTGCATCACCATGAGGTGGCAACGGCCGGACAGTGCGAGATCGGTACCAAGTTCGATACCCTGGTGCGCCGTGCCGACATGAATCAGATCCTCAAGTATGTCGTGCACAATGTCGCCCACGGTTACGGCAAGACGGCCACTTTCATGCCCAAGCCGATTGTTGGTGACAATGGCAGCGGCATGCACGTACATCAGTCACTGGCCAAGGCTGGCAAGAATATCTTCACCGGCAACAAATACGGCGGTCTATCACAGCAGGCCCTGTACTATATCGGCGGTATTTTCAAGCACGCGCGTGCGCTGAATGCCTTCACCAACGCCAGCACCAACAGCTACAAGCGGCTGGTGCCGGGTTTCGAGGCTCCGGTGATGCTGGCCTACTCGGCCCGTAACCGGTCCGCTTCGGTGCGTATTCCCTACGAGTCCAACCCGAAGGGACGTCGGGTCGAGATACGCTTCCCGGATTCCAACGGCAACCCGTACCTGTGCTTCGCTTCCATGCTGATGGCTGGCATCGACGGCATCAAGAACAAGATCGATCCGGGTGACGCCATGGACAAGGATCTCTACGATCTGCCGCCGGAAGAAGAGAAAAAGATTCCGACGGTCTGCAGTTCGCTCGACGAGGCGCTGGAAGCACTTGACAACGATCGCAAGTTCCTGACGGCCGGTGGTGTGTTCACTGACGACATGATCGATGGTTACATCGAACTGAAGATGGAAGAAGTCACGCGTCTGCGCATGACGACCCATCCGGTCGAGTTCGACATGTACTACAGCCTGTAAGGCGTTTCCACGTTAGCCAAAAGCGCCCCTCTCCGGGGCGTTTTTTTTTGCCTGCATGGATGTAGATACATCGCGGGCGCAGGCAACTGAATTCCCTGTTCTGGCTGGTGTCTAGTATTAATGGTGTGTGTAAACGTCGGCAAATTACAGACCAGCCGTATTGCATAAGCACGGAACCGCGTTTATGGTGATCATATGAGATATCCCCTGTTGCTGCTGGTAATCTTCGCTGGCCTGGCTCAGGCTGACGTATACAAGACCGTCACGGAATCCGGTGAAGTCATCTATTCAGACACGCCCTCCGAGGGTGCCGAGCGTGTCCGGTTGCCCGAGTTGCCGACCTATAAACCGGCCCCGCTGCCACGGCCCATTGGTTCACCGAAACCGGTTAAATCGGACGAATACGACAGCATGGTGTTCATGAAGCCACGTGATAACGACACGATTCGCAACAATCTGGGCATCATTCAGGTCGAAGTGCGGCTGGATCCCGCGCTGAAACACCGGCAGAAACATAAAATTCAGTACTACCTCGATGGCAAGCCACACGGACCGCTGGTTGATAATACCGGGCTAACGTTCAGTAATATCGAGCGTGGCACGCATGTGCTGGCAGCCAGCGTCGTTGATGCGAATGGAACCGAACTGATAAATACCGCGCAGATAACAGTTTTCGTCAAGCGGGAATCCATACTCAACGAGCCGGATAAATTCGAGCCAGCCCCGCCGGCAAAGGACCCAGATGCACCGCCGGAACCGAAACTACCGAAAAGCCCCAGCGAGCTGGATTTCAATCCAAACATTCGATCGGCCAATCCCAATGTCCGGTCAGACAACCCGAACATTCGCACCACAAACCCGAATGTGATAACGCCGACGCCGACGCCGGCCCCCAAGCCCCCGCCGGGGAACTAGTTCATCAACAAACTTATTGCACCAATTTGGTGCAGAACGTGGCGTAATTGTATATAATTATCGCCTGTTTCCGGCTCGTAAAGCGTTTCCCCTCATTTACTGTATGCAGTATATCACATTGTTTTATATGCAATTTATTTATTTGTATCAGCGTCCAGTGGTTGTTCTCTAAGGTGGTTTGGTTTTTGCAGTGGTATCCCCCATGGCTGTAGCAGATGACTTGACCGGGCTATATACAGAGGGATTGCTCGACAATCTGAGTACCACGGTACTGCTTTTTGATGCCGACCACCGGCTGCGTTATCTCAACCCGGCCGGCGAGGTCATGTTTGCACAGAGCAAGCGGCATGCGTGCGGCAAGGCCATCAGCGAACTGTTTGCCAACGCCGGGTGGATGATCAGACAGATCAGCAGCGCCATGGACTCCGGACAGGTGATCAACCAGCGCGGTTGCCGGCTCGAATTGATGAACGGCCCGACATTGATCGTCAACTGTACCCACACCCCCGTCAGTTTGCCGGGTGCAATGAACGGCATCATGCTGGAGTTGCGCAAGGTGGACCACCACCTGCGTGTCGACCAGGAAGAACAGTTGATCGCACAACAGGAAGCCACCCATGCCTTGTTGCGTGGTCTCGCGCATGAAATAAAAAATCCCCTGGGCGGATTGCGTGGCGCGGCACAACTGCTCGAAAAGGAAATCCCGGAGGGTGAGTTCAGGGAATATACCCGGATTATTATCAGCGAGGCAGACCGCTTGCAGAACCTGATGGATCGCATGCTGGGCCCGAATGACGTGCCGAATATCCAGGCTGTCAATATTCATAACATTCTCGAGCGCGTACGCGAGCTGGTTCTCGTTGAAGCGGAAAGCGGGCTGACGATACAGCAGGACTATGATCCGAGCCTGCCGGACCTGCAGGCCGACCCGGACCTGCTGTTGCAGGCCATACTCAATATTGTGCGCAATGCGGCACAGGCCCTGGATGGTAACGGCGAGATCATCCTGCGTACGCGTGTCCATCGCCGTTTCAATATCGCTAACCGGCAGTATCGCCTCGTAGCCAGTGTTGAGGTAATCGATAACGGACCTGGAATCGAAGCGTCAATGCAGGCAAAGATATTCTATCCAATGATCACCAGCCGTAATGACGGTACCGGCCTCGGCTTGTCGATTGCACAATCGTTGATAAACCGTCACCACGGGTTGATTGAATGCCGTAGCAAACCCGGAGAAACGGTATTTACCATTCTGCTACCGCTGGAAATCGAACAATGACAGGGAAACAGCAAATCTGGGTAATTGATGACGATAGCTCGATCCGCTGGGTACTGGAGAAGGCCCTGCAGAGGGCCGGCATGGAAGTCGTCAGTTTTGAGTCGGGTAGTCGCGCCCTGGAGGCGCTGGCACAGGAAGAGCCGGCCGTGATTGTTTCCGACATCCGCATGCCGGGTATCGACGGTCTGGAGCTGCTTGAGCGGATCAACGGCACCTGTCCCGATTTGCCGGTAATTATCATGACGGCGCATTCCGATCTTGACAGTGCGGTGTCCGCCTACAAGGGCGGCGCATTCGAGTATCTGCCGAAACCGTTCGATGTGGATGAGGCGGCAGCGCTGGTACAGCGCGCCCTGGATGCGCGTGAGCAGCAAGTGGGACAGGAAGCAGCTGCAGATAAACCCGAGGCACCTGAAATCATCGGCAAGGCACCGGCCATGCAGGAAGTATTCCGGGCGATCGGCCGGTTGTCCCACTCCAATGCCACCGTGCTGATCAACGGCGAGTCAGGCACCGGCAAGGAGCTGGTGGCACTGGCATTGCATCGACACAGTTCACGAGCGGACAAACCGTTTGTGGCACTCAATATGGCGGCCAGTCCCCGCGACCTGCTGGAGTCGGAACTGTTCGGGCACGAACGCGGCGCCTTTACCGGCGCACAACAGCGGCGTACCGGTCGATTTGAACAGGCCAATGGCGGCACGCTGATGCTCGACGAGATCGGTGATATGCCGGCGGAACTGCAAACCCGCTTGCTGCGGGTACTGGCCGACGGTGAATTCTACCCGGTCGGTGCACACATCCCGAAACAGGTGGACGTGCGTATTATTGCGGCCACGCACCAGGACCTTGAGCAGCGCGTTCGGAACGGTGAGTTCCGCGAAGACCTGTTCCACCGTCTGAATGTCATCCGCATACACATTCCCAGCCTGCGCGAACGCCGTGAGGATATCCCGGCCCTGTTACAATACTTTCTCGACAAGGCGGCACGGGAACTCGATGTCGAGACAAAACAGCTGAGCCCGGAGACTGAAAAAATGCTCGTACAGATGGACTGGCCCGGCAATGTGCGCCAGCTGGAGAACCTGTGTCGCTGGTTGACCGTTATGGCACCCGGCCAGGAAGTCCGCCCCGGCGATTTGCCCGCGGAGCTGGTCGCCGAAACGGCTGTGATACCGGCAGCGGGTGGCGGCTGGCAGCAACTGTTACAACAATGGGTGCAGCAGCAACTGGCTGACGGTCACAGACAAATACTGGACACGGCCATCCCGGTATTCGAACGCACCCTGATTGAAGCCGCGCTGCAGCATACCGGCGGCAAACGCCAGGAGGCGGCGCGACTGCTTGGCTGGGGCCGCAATACCCTGACACGCAAGCTCAAGGAACTGGACCTGAACGACCATTGAAGCGGCGGGCCATCCCGGCTAGCGTTCGCGATCTCCGCTGCTGCCACCCATATCGATCACCTGAGGGATATCCGGCGGCGAGCCGCCGGGTGACAGGGCGCTAGCCGCCGAAACAGGGACTGTTACCGTCACCGTGGAGTGACAGGCTGCCGGTCAGTGCGCCGACATTCGGGAGGGAGTGTTTCTCGAGGTACTCAACAATGCCGCGGTTGATTGTCTTGCAGACCAGCGGGTTGTAGAACAAGGCGGTACCGACACCGACTGTGCTTGCACCGGCGATCAGAAACTCGATGGCATCCTCGGGTGTGGTCACCCCGCCCTGACCGATAATGGGAATGCCGTGCGGCTTGCACACCTGGTAGACCTGGTGCACCCTGAGCAGGGCAATCGGCTTGATGGCCGGCCCCGACAGGCCACCCTGGTTGTTACCGATGACCGGCTGGCGGGTCTCAATGTCAATAGCCATGCCCATCAGGGTATTGATGACGGCGAAAGCGTCACTACCGGCCTCGATGCAGCGCCGGGCATTGTCGGCAATATCGGTCTGGTTGGGCGACAACTTGGTGATCAGCGGTTTCCCTGTGGCGGCCCGGCAGGCGGCAACCACCTGCGCCGACATGTCCGGATCATTGCCGAAAGCCACACCACCTTCCTTGACGTTCGGGCAGGAAATATTGATTTCGATGGCATCGATCGGTGAGTCATTGAAGCGCCGGGTAACCTCTGCATATTCCTCCACGGTAGAGCCGGAGACGTTGGCGATAAAACGTGTCTCGGAAAAATCCAGTGCCGGTAGTATTTCGTCTACGACCTTGTCGACCCCGGGATTCTGCAGGCCGATGGCATTGAGCATGCCCTGCCAGGTCTCGGCGACGCGGTGCGGCACATTGCCGAGCCGCGGTTCCAGCGTGGTGCCCTTCAGGCAGACCGCACCTGCATCGCGGTTGGAAAAACCGGTTACGCGTGTATATTCTTCGCCGAAACCGACGCAGCCGGATAACAATACCAGCGGCGTGGCAAACTCCAGGCCACAGAACTCCACGTGCAGCTTTTTCTGCCCGGTATCAGCCAGGGTATTCACGAACCATTTCCCGCAGGGTGTCTGAATGTTTCATATAGCGCTTTACCAACCGGAAATACCGCCCAATACCGGCAATATCATACGCCTTTGCGCCAATACGGGCAGCGATCTGCACCTGATCCGGCCACTGGGTTTTGACCTCGATGATCGCAAGCTGCGCCGTGCCGGACTGGATTATCGGGAATGGGCCAGCGTGCAGTTGCATAATTCACTCGAGGACTTCCATGCGGCAGTAGAATCCGCGCATACCTGGGCATTCTCGACACGGGGCACGCAGACCTACTCGGACATCCGTTTTACCCCGGGTGATGCATTGCTGTTCGGGCCGGAAACCCGCGGCTTGCCGGATGCTGTTCTGGACGCCCTTGGTGAAGACGCCATGTTGCGCCTGCCTATGGTGGATAACAGTCGCAGCCTGAACCTGTCGAACACGGTCGCTGTGGTTGTGTACGAGGCATGGCGGCAACAGGGATTCGGTGAGGTGCGCTGAACAAGGCGTTTATCCTGTTTCCGGGCGGATCTCGCGTGACAGCAGGTTGTTGACGGCATCGGCCGGCGACAGGTTTTCATGCAGCACCCGGTAGACCTGTTCGGCGATGGGCAGTTCAACCCCGTATTGCCGGGCCAGCTGCACTACCTCGCGTGCCGTGTTGAAACCCTCGACCACCTGTCCGATTTCCTCTATTGCCAGTTCCAGTGGTTTGCCCTGGCCCAGGGCCAGTCCCAGCCGGCGGTTGCGTGACTGGTCGTCGGTGCAGGTCAGGATGAGGTCGCCAATACCGGCCAGCCCCATCAGGGTTTCCCGACGCGCCCCCATGGAATCACCGAGACGGATAATCTCTGCCAGGCCGCGTGTGATCAGTGCAGCCCGGCTGTTGGCACCCAGGCCGAGGCCGTCCGTGATGCCGGAAGCTATGGCGAGGACATTCTTGACAGTGCCGCCAAGCTGCACACCAATGACGTCATCACTGGTGTAGACACGCATGACATCACCGTGCAGCCGGTTGGCGAGATCATTGGCAAATGACGGGTTGGTTGAGGCGACCGTCAGGGCCGTCGGCAGACCGGCTGCCACCTCGCGTGCAAAGGTCGGTCCGGAAAGGACGGCGGCGGGGAATTGATTGTCCGTTTCCTCTTCCAGTATCTCCTGCATGAACTTGCCGCTGCCGGTTTCCAGGCCCTTCGTGGCCCAGGCAATACGGGTTTTTTCATCGAAAAACGGCTTCGCGTTGACGAGCACTTCCCGGAAGGCGTGGCTAGGGATCACAAACAGCAGGTCGTTGCTGTAGCCGACCGCGGTGGCGAGATCCGGCTCGATAAACAGATCGTCAGGAAATGCAATATCCGGGAGAAACTGGCGGTTCTGTCGCTCGGTGGCTAGGGTTTGCATAAGATCGGGCTCGTGGCCCCAGAGATAAACTTTATTTTTGTTGTTGGCGAGCCGGATGGCCAGGGCGGTTCCCCAGGAGCCGGCGCCGAGTACAGAGATGGCTTCCGTGCTCATTATCTAGTTGAAGTTGCTGGCAGCCGGTTTGTGCATTAATGACTTGACTGTAGGCATCCGGGAGGGTTGGCGTTACTTCGCCTCCTCGGTATGATTCCCGGTATCGACTTGTTCGAGCATTTGTTCATAGCGTGCGCGAAAGTTGATTGGACCCAAATGCAAAGGCGGAAAACCGCCCTGTACGACAAGAGAATCAACGGTAGCACTGGCATACGGGTACAGCACCCCCAGGCAATACACATTCAATCTGCGTTGCAGTAAGTCTTCGGTATGTCCCGTGATGGAAAAAATTCCACCCTGTTGTACCTCAACAAGAAACGCCGTCCTGTCCTCAACGGCAGCTCGTGCCGTAATGGTTAATACCAGGTTATATGTGTCATCAGTAAGTTTACCTATTTCATGATCAACATTAACGGTTAGTGTTGGATTCCAGTCAGCAGTGAAGATGGCGGGTGCATTCGGGGATTCAAATGATGCGTCCTTGATATATATTTTTCTTGCTTGCAATCTTGCTGTTTCGGTATCCGTCTGTGTGTTTTCCTGTTCGTTTTCGGCCATTACTGTTCCCTGCCCTGTTTGTAAAACCGGTGATAACTATTGCCCATCGGGTTACTTTCCCTTGCTCAATGGCAGGTTGGCCTGCTGCCAGGCGTGCATTCCGCCTTTCAGGTTATATACCTTGTCAAAACCCTGTTTGACCAGTTCTCCGCCAAGCTTCGTGGATTGCTGGCCGCTGCCACAATAGATTATCAGCGGCCGGTCACGGTACTTTTGCAGCTTGCCGGCAGCAGTGTCAGTCTGGACATGGACTGCATTGACGATATGGCCATCCCGATAGTCCTTGTCGGTGCGCATATCAATCATGATGGCATCTTCATGATTTAACAGCCGCGTAGCCTCGCCGGGTGTAACCAGCTTTATATTTCTCAGGCGGTGTTGCAATTCTCCGCCGACAAGCATGGCCAGTATCACCAGCAATGCCAGGAACAGCAGCGGATGGTTTGCAATGAATTCGATGAGCTGGTTGAGATCCATGCCTGTGTGATCAGGGGGTTACACCATCACGCGAGACAGTGAGTGGCAGATTCGGAAATGAGCAGAGCCCGGACAGAATCAGTTCTGCGTAGCCGGGCGATCACGTGTACAAAAAACATCACGCATCATGCCGATCAGGAGCAGGGTGCGCGCGTCACCCACCCTGTAAAAGACGCGGTTGGCATCCTTGCGTGAGGCAAGGATGCCCTTGTCTCGCAGGATGGCCAGGTGCTGGGATATATTGCTCTGCGAGGTGCCGACACTTTCGACAATATCCTGAACGCTGACTTCCTGATCGCCAAGTGTGCAGAGGATTTTCAGTCGTAACGGGTGCGACATCGCCTTCAGGGACCGTGAGGCCCGGTCAATATCTTCTTCCCGCGTAATCAATATTTCGCTGCTGGCTACCATCTGTCTCTCCCTTGAAACTGCTTGATTTTGTTTTATGTTACTGCATTCATTACTAAAACATTATACAATAATAAACCGTTCGGGATACAGGCCCGTCTCATCCCTGGCCGGTACGTTCTATCCGGGCAAGAGTGCCGTCGTCAGGGCTGGCCAACTGGATAAGCCCAATACATATATTAGACTCATTCCAGATGAAGGAAGATCAAGGGCAAAAAGTTGTAAAGGGCTCACCTGCACGCCCCATGGTGCTGGTGATCCTGGATGGCTGGGGTTACAGCGAGGAGTCGCAGCATAATGCCATTGCCGCAGCACGCAAGCCGCTCTGGGATCGCTTGTGGCAGACTTGCCCGCATACCCTGATCCGTACTTCCGGCGCCGCGGTCGGGCTGCCAGCGAAGCAAATGGGCAATTCCGAGGTCGGCCATCTGAATCTGGGTGCCGGGCGGGTGGTTTACCAGGAATTCACACGGGTCAGCCGTGCCATCAAGACCGGCTCATTCTTTACCAACCTTACCCTGACAGATGCCGTCGACCAGGCGATCGAAAACGGCAAGGCGCTGCATATCCTCGGGCTACTGTCTCCCGGTGGCGTGCACAGTCATGAGCAACACATCCATGCCATGGTCGACCTCGCTGTGCAACGTGGAGCAGACAAGGTCTATCTGCACGCCTTCCTCGATGGTCGTGACACACCGACCCGCAGCGCGAAGACCTCGATCAGACTGATGGAAGCAAAGTTCAGTGCCCTGGGTAATGGCCGGTTTGCATCCATCATCGGGCGTTACTACGCCATGGATCGTGACCACCGCTGGCCACGCGTCCAGGCCTCCTATGACCTGATAACCCAGGGCAAGGCCGAGTTTGCCGCACCGGATGCACTTGCCGCGGTTGAAATGGCATATGCACGCGGTGAAGGTGACGAGTTCGTCAAAGGCACCAGCATCGTGCCGCCAGGAACCAGTCCGGTTAGCATGGAAGACGGTGATGTGATCGTGTTCATGAACTACCGTTCCGATCGTGCCCGCCAGATTACGCGGTCGTTTATCGAGCCGGACTTTAACGGGTTCGAGCGTGAGTACATCCCGAAGCCTGGCAGTTTTGTCAGTCTGACAGAATACAAGGAGGAATTTAATATACCCGTGGCATTCCCGGCCGAGCGGCTGATAAATGTTTTCGGCGAATACATCTCCACACATGGACTGCGGCAACTCAGGATGGCAGAGACCGAGAAATATGCGCACGTCACATTTTTCTTTAATGGCGGCGAGGAAACGCCGTTTGAGGGGGAAGACCGAATCCTCGTGAACTCACCCATGGTGGCAACCTATGACCTGAAACCGGAAATGAGCGCACCCGAGTTAACAGACAAGCTGGTAGCGGCAATAGAAACCGGCAAGTATGACGTGATCATCTGCAATTATGCCAACCCCGACATGGTAGGCCATACCGGTAAATTCGATGCCGCGGTCAAGGCCATCGAGGCTGTCGACGCGTGCCTGGACCGGGTAGTCGGTGCCGTACAATCCGTTGGCGGAGAGATGCTGATTACTGCGGATCATGGCAATGCCGAGTTGATGTTGAATTCAGGTACCGGCCAGACCCATACCGCACATACGACCAATGCCGTGCCGCTGATATACGTGGGCAGGCCCGCACAAATGGCCGAGCACGGCTCGTTGTGTGATATTGCGCCTAGCATGCTGCACCTGATGGATATGGAGCTGCCGCCGGAGATGACGGGTACCCCACTGGTGTCTGTTTTGCCGGCTGACGATGAGGTAGTCCAACCGATCACCAGGGCCGAGCTGCATGGATGAACCGCTCTCCAGGGCATGCCTGCAAATATTCACGATTCAGACCTTTCTGTCATAAAGTGAGCCACCTGTTTTCGTGTACAGGTTTCCGGCTGCCGGCAGCCATTCTTTTGCCAGCTGTTCTTGCTGTTGCCCATATACCTGTGCTTAGCGCAGACCAGGCGGCAGCGAAAGCCGCGGAGCTGAAACAAATACGTGCGCGTATTTCAGGACTCAGGAAAGAACTTGATGCGATGCACGGCAAGCGCAGCAAACTGCAGACACAGCTTGAAAAAACGGAAAAGGAAATTGGCACTATTACGGTGGAGTTGCACCGGCTGAAGCAGAAAACAGATGCTTCACAACGGCAGCTGGAGGAACTTGCTTCCAGGAAACAGGCACGACGCAATGATCTGCAGCGCATGCAGGCTGCACTGGCAAACGACATTCGTACAGCCTATGCCATGGGACAACAGGAACGCGTAAAGCTGTTACTCAACCAGGAAGATCCGGCCGTTGTCGGTCGCATGTTGTCATACCAGCGCTACCTCGCCAATGCGCGCAGCGTGCGTCTGCATGATCTGCAGGTGCTTCTGAATGAGATTACGGATCTTGAGAGTGCTGTGGCTGATAAGCAGGCTGATCTGGAACAACTGCGGGCCGGAAAGCAGGATGTCGTACACCGGCTGGAACGGAAACAGGCCAGGCGTAAATCGGTACTTGCAGGCCTGCATAAGGACCTGGAGAAAAAATCCGGTCAGTTGACTGCACTGCAGGGTGATGAGCAGCGCTTGCAGCAACTGCTCCAGTCACTGCAGCAGGCACTCAGGGATATCCCGCCGACAGCAGGCAAATTCCAGTCACTGCAATCTGTAAAAGGCAGTTTGGCATGGCCCGTAACAGGCCGTATACAGACACCTTACGGCGCGCGCCTCGGCAAAGGGAAACCGAATACCCGCGGTATACTCCTCAGCGCGCCTGAAGGAACGGAAGTACATGCCATACACAAGGGGCGGGTTGTTTTTTCCGACTGGCTGCGCGGCTTCGGTCTGCTGCTGATTATCGAACATGGTGACGGATACATGTCCCTCTATGGTCATAACCAGGGCCTCCTCAGGCAGACAGGTGACTGGGTGGAAAACGGTGAAGTGGTTGCGATAGTCGGCAATAGTGGCGGTGGACGGCGTGCCGGCCTGTACCTCGAATTGCGCAAGAATGGCCGACCGGTAAATCCGGGACCCTGGTTTTCCGGTAAGCCGTCAGCACAGCGGGCGGGTCGCTGATCAAGGGAGCGATTACCCGGATGAATCTTTCCACACGTCAGGGGTCCTATAGACAGCAGTAGCCGGAATTCTGACTGTAACCAAAGCTTTTTCAAGACCAGCCGATACCGCTGTAGCTGGCCCTGTGATATGGTGCTCTATCCAGACGACAAGGTATTTGCCGCAAACGAAGATCGACGCGGCCGGTTAACTGCACTATGGAATCGAACATGAATGCGAGAACCCAGAACTACCTGTTATTGATGACCGGCCTCATACTGGGAGTGCTGGTCTCGATAGGCCATGGTGTGTTCGCTGAACGTGAAACCTCACAGGCTACCCTCCCGGTAGAGGAATTGCGCACCTTCAGTGATGTTTTCGGTCGTATCAAGAACGATTATGTCGAGTCCGTCGAGGACAAGGACCTGCTGGAGAATGCCATTCGCGGAATGCTAACCGGGCTGGACCCGCATTCCGCCTACCTTGATGAAGAACAGTTCAAGGAACTCCAGGTCGGGACCACAGGCCAGTTTGGCGGGCTGGGAATCGAGGTCGGAATGGAGGACGGCTTCGTAAAGGTCATTGCGCCGATTGATGACACGCCGGCACAGCGCGCCGGTGTCAAGGCCGGTGACCTGGTGATCCGCCTGGATGATACCCCGGTCAA
Organism: Gammaproteobacteria bacterium; assembly: GCA_020344335.1. Lineage (GTDB taxonomy): Bacteria > Pseudomonadota > Gammaproteobacteria > UBA9214 > UBA9214 > SZUA-186. The sequence continues at coordinate 91,521 of CP070821.1, forward strand.
GGGCATGACCCTGAATGAGGCCGTCAAGATCATGCGCGGTAAACCCGGCACGGATATCCAGCTGACAATTGTACGCGAGGGCCTAGATAAACCCCTGCAGATCACCATCACGCGCGACATCATCAAGGTCAAGAGCGTCAAACACCGTCTGCTGGAACCGGGCTATGGTTATTTGCGGATTTCACAATTCCAGTCCAAGACCGCCGACTACCTCATGGATGCCATGGACGATCTCAGGAAAGAAAATGACGGGGCGCTGAAGGGTTTGATACTCGACCTGAGAAACAACCCGGGCGGTGTACTCAATGGGGCCGTCGCTGTGTCGGATGCATTCCTGGAGAAGGGCCTGATTGTCTATACCGAAGGGCGCCTGCCGAATTCCAGTCTGCGCTTCAATGCCACGCCGGACGATGTGGCGAATGGGGCACCGATGGTCGTGCTGGTAAACCAGGGTTCTGCATCTGCCTCGGAGATCGTTGCGGGCGCGCTGCAGGACCACAAGCGTGCCATCATTATTGGTGCGCGCACCTTCGGCAAGGGTTCGGTACAAACAATATTGCCCCTGACTGGCGGTACTGCACTAAAACTGACGACTGCGCGTTACTACACGCCGTCCGGTCATTCCATCCAGGCGGAAGGTATTATTCCGGATATCGAGCTGGAACCCCTGAAATTATCCTCGGTTGAGCAAAGCATCGACCCGCTGAGCGAGGCCGACCTCTCGGGGCACCTGGAAAACGGCAACAAGAGAAAACCCGGCAAGGGCACGCAGGAAAAGCAGGACAAGAGTGATACCGAGTCACCGATACGTAACGACTACCAGTTATATGAAGCACTCAACATGCTCAAGGGCATGGCCATCCTGCAGGAACGTATGCAATAAATAGGGATTCCCTGGAGCGGCGTGAGTCACGGTTTTTCCCTGCGGCGCACCGGATTGTCGTGGTTGTTGCCGGTAGTGGCCGGCATGGCATGGCATGGTCGGCGACTACCGTTGCAGAACGCATCACGGATAACAACAATACGCTGATCCGTCCGAGTATTGCGCTGATCATTGATGACCTGGGGGACCAGCACATACCGGGGCATCAGGCAGTTGCGCTGCCCGGACCGGTTGCCTGTGCGTTCCTGCCCTTCGGTCATTACACCCGTAAGCTGGCGCGCCAGGCCCATTCCCGCGGCAAGGAGGTTATGCTGCACCTGCCGATGCTGTCTGTTGCCGATGATCCTGCGGATTTGAACGGAATCGTGCTCGACATGACGCAACAGCAGCTCAAACGAACACTGCAGACGGTACTTGCTGCCGTTCCCCATGTCAGTGGCGTCAATAATCATCGCGGCAGCCTGATTACCCGTCATCCCGGCCACATGACATGGCTGATGCAGTCTATCCGGGAGCACGGAGACCTGTTCTTTGTCGACAGCCGCACCACTGCTGCCACGGTTGCCTTGAGGATTGCGGCGGAATACGGCATACCAAGCATCGAACGCAAGGTGTTCCTGGATACTGACCGCCAGCCGGATGCCGTACTGGCACAATTCAGGCGCCTGGTCGATATTGCAAGGCGCGACGGGACCGCACTCGCAATCGGGCATCCCTACCCGGAGACTCTCGGTGTACTGTCACAGGAACTTGCCCGGCTTGATGACTACAATGTAGATATGGTTTCCGTAAAGCGTCTGATCGAGATCACCACCGGGAGCAAACAACCATGGCGAATGTCCTCGTACCCCTCGCGCAGGGATGTGAAGAGCTTGAAGCCGTTACCATAGTCGACCTGCTGCGACGTGCAAGGATTACCGTAGTTACTGCTGGCCTGGACGAGCGGCCGGTAACCGCATCGCGCGGGACGGTTCTGGTTCCCGATATGACACTGGATGAAGCACTTGTACAGAACTACGACATGGTAGTGCTGCCGGGTGGCTTGCCGGGCGCGGATCACCTGGATAATGACACGCGTGTAACCGGTCTGCTGAAACAAATGGCTGCGGACGGAAAATATACAGCTGCCATTTGCGCAGCACCGAAAGTGCTGGCGAGCAGCGGCCTGCTGGACGGCAAGCGCGCGACCAGTTATCCGGGGGCATTGCAGCCGGAGAGTGTCCCCGGAATGGATTATGTCGATAAGAGCGTCGTTACAGATGACAAGGTGATCACCTCGCGCGGGCCCGGTACGGCCATGGATTTTGCCCTGCAGCTCATCGATGTGCTTGCCGGCACCGACAGGCGTAACGAGGTCGAGGCCGGCCTGTTGCGTGACGGATAACGGGATTGTCACTGCAGAATTGCAGCCCTGCACCAGGAACCCGAGAGCGGGAACCGGGCGGTAGCCTGGCCTGGGTCATGCAGGAGGATAACGTTCCTGCCGCTTGCATAAGTTATGCAGGGAGTTTCGTGTGACAAGTGCGGGCAGGAAGCCGGGAGCGCTTATCCTGCACTGCCGCAGCTACGGTAGCTCAGGTACTGCTGTCGTCGGTCGTGCTGAATAGCAGCACCAGTACGCCCGTTGCTCCCAAAAGCCAGGACAGCAGCGGGGCGCCGAACACCATGGCCGGTGCATACCCGTCCAGGCCGTAGACCACCGCTGCGCTGATAAGCAGGCCAGTGCCGATGACGGAGCCCACCGTGCGGCGGTTGGCCCTCCTTACCTCGTGACGCAGTTTTTTTATCTCGGTTTCGGTGTGCAGCATCCGCAATCTGCCGCTTGTCGCCTGTTCGAGGAAGGTATGTGCCAGTACCGGAATATCCGGCATGGTATCACTCCAGGCCGGGATGCTGTTCTTCAGGTTGCGGATCAGTGCACGGGTACCGATCTGTTCACTCATGGTACGTTCCAGGAACGGTTTTGCGGTTTTCCATAAATCGAGGTCGGGATTCAGTTGTCTTCCCAGGCCCTCGATATTCAGCAGGGTTTTCTGCAGCAGTACCAGCTGCGGCTGGACCACCATGTCGAAGCGGCGTGCTGTCTGGAACAGCCGCAGCAGTACATTACCGAATGAAATCTCCTTCAGCGGCTTTTCGAAAATCGGTTCGCACACTGTGCGGATGGCCGATTCGAATTCATCGACGCGCGTCCCGCTCGGTACCCATTCCGACTCAACATGCAGCTCGGCGACGCGCCGGTAATCGCGCCGGAAAAAGGCCAGGAAATTCTCCGCGAGATAGCGCTGGTCAACAGGATTCAGTGTACCCATGATGCCGAAATCGACAGCCATGTAGAGTCCATCCGGTGCAACGAAGATATTGCCGGGGTGCATGTCCGCATGAAAAAAATTGTGCTGGAATACCTGGGTAAAGAAAATTTCTACGCCGTGTTCCGAGAGGGTCTGCAGGTCAACACCATGTTCCCTGAGCGCGCTGATGTTGCTGATCGGGATTCCGGAAATACGCTCCATGACCATGACGCCTGGCCGGCAATAGGGCCAGTAAACTTCCGGGACATACAGCAGATCGGATCCCTTGAAGTTACGTCTGAGCTGAGATGCATTCGCGGCCTCGCGCAGCAGGTCGAGCTCGTCATAGAGGATCTTTTCGAATTCCGCGATTACCTCGCACGGTCGCAGTCGGCGACCATCCTTCCAGTAGCGCTCTGCCAGCATGGCGACAGTGCGCAGCAGGCTGACATCCCGTTTTATGTATTTATGTATATTGGGGCGCAGCACCTTGACGACTACCTCGGTCCCATCCTGCAGTTGCGCGGCATGTACCTGGGCAATTGATGCCGAGGCCAGCGGTGTTTCATCAAATGTCTGGAATACGCTGTCGACCGGCTCGTCATAGACCTGTTCGATCTGGGACTTGGCCTGCGCGCCGGGAAATGGCGGGACACGGTCCTGCAGGCGCGCCAGCTCCTCGGCGACGTCATCCGGCAGCAGGTCCTGCCGGGTCGAGAGAATCTGGCCAAACTTGACATAAATCGGCCCCAGGTCTTCCAGTGCCTTGCGTATGCGCACGGCACGGGGTTCCCGCTTGCGTGGCAGCCAGTTCCAGGGAGCAAGGTAGTACAGGATACGGAAGGGACGGAACAGGTGGGTTGCGAGAATGATCTCGTCGAGACCATGGCGCACCAGCACAAAATTGATATGTACCAGCCGGACGATTTGTGCCGATCGTATCATTACACGTCCAGTGGAGCCTGCAGGCGCCGGATACGCGCCTCAAGGCGCTCCACATCCATCCGCAGCCGGTCAACATCACCAATGAAGTTTTCGATCTCTATATGTGTCGGCGCTACGCGCAGTTCTTCCTGCAGGTATTCGCCCAGGTTCTGTGTCAGCGTGTTGTGTCCCTGGCGTAACCAGTTGCCTGCGGACCGTGCTGCATTGCCAAACTGGTGGGCAACAATATCTCCGGTTAGACCCGCCAGCTGTTCCTCCCAGTCGATATCGAGTTCATCCAGCACGGCCTTGAAGGCCTGGCCGGTCTCGACATCGCCGCTAATGCTTACATCACCGGAAAACAGTGTGGCTGCCGAGTCCTCACCGAGCCCCAGTCGGGCAAAACCCAGCGGTGTGCCGCACAACGTCGTGTCCGGTTCCGTTACCGGGTCCTGCAGCACGGCGATTCGCCCTGCCTTGATCTGCAGGCAGATCACCAGGCCAAAGCCACGCAGTTCCAGGGCAATGGTGCGGCCATCGAGAGGCTCCAGCCGCGTGTGCGCATCCGGATCCATTGCAAGGTAGCGGTTGAACGCCGACTCAAGGTTCCTCGCAAGCATGGCCGGCACCTTCATGATACGTTCCTTGCCAGCTCGGTGAGCGACTTGAGAGCATCGTCGTCGCGAATGACAACGGCGCCAGCGATCTTGTCGTGCCAGCCCTGCTTGCGCTTGTCCCAGAAAATCCAGGCCAGCCCGAGAAAGGCCGGCAGTATGGCAAGCAGTGTACCCAGCGTGCGTTTCACTGACTGATAAAGGCTGATAGCACCGCCGGTACTGGCATCTACCAGCAGGCAGTCCATCAAGTGTAACCCGGGCGTTCCCATGAGTTCTGCATCCAGCACGATTTTCAGCAGTACGGCAATGGTCAATATGCCGGTCACCCACACGCTGACAAAACGTTCACTCCACTCGGGCGTTTCCTGTGACATCGTAATCCAGGCAAGGAATCCGAAACCTAGGATGGAGGCAACCAGGAACAGGTCAATAAGCAATGCACCAAGGCGGCGCCAGGCTCCTGCATACTGGTATTCTCGATGATTCAAAACTTGTAGCCGCGGTGGATTGCGACGATGCCGCCGGTCAGGTTATGGTAATCACAGTCTTCGAATCCGGCCGCCTGCAGCATACTCTCGAGTTTTTTCTGATCCGGGTGCATGCGGATGGATTCGGCCAGGTAGCGGTAACTGTCTGCATCACCGGCAAGCAGGCGACCGAGTACGGGTAGCACGTTAAACGAGTAAAAATTATAGGCCGGTTTCAGTGCGGCAACCGGTTTCGAGAATTCAAGTATCAACAGCCGTCCACCCGGTTTCAGAACCCGGTACATCGATTCGAGCGCAGTCTGCTTGTGCGTGACATTACGCAATCCGAAAGCAATGAATATGCAATCAAAACTGTTTTCCGCAAACGGCAGCTGTTCTGCATTCGCCTGGATGTAGTCAACCACCCCGGCGATGCCGCGGTCGAGTAAGCGCGCCCGACCGGTGCGTATCATGACACTGTTGATGTCGGACAGGACAATCCTCCCGGCTTTGCCGACACGGGGGGCAGCCAGCCTTGTGAGATCGCCGGTTCCCCCGGCAAGGTCAAGTATCTGCTGGCCCGGCTGGATATTGGCCATATTGACCACGGCGCGCTTCCAGATGCGGTGGATGCCGAGTGACATGGCATCGTTCATAAGGTCATAGTCACCGGCAACCGAGTCGAAGACCGCGCGGACCTTATGCACCTTTTTATCTACCGGCACATCCTGGAAGCCGAAATGTGTGGTTTTGTCTGGCATGCGGTTGTTATCGTGTGTTTTGTCAATTTACCGCAACAGCACAGCTGGCGCAGTTAAAAACGGCTTGCTGGCGTACTATTCCCTGCGCTGGTGTCCGGCCGCCTCGAGTTTTTCCAGGTATTCGTTCCAGTAGGCTTCCTGATTTTTGCCGAATTCATACAGTGTTTCCCAGGAGTAGATGCCGGTGTCATGCCCGTCATCAAAATGTGGCTGTATGGCGTAATTTCCAACCGGGTCGACCCGGGTGATGTTGACATCCTCCTTGCCGACCTGCAGCACACCCTGCCCGGGCCCGTGTCCCTGAACTTCCGCAGACGGTGAATACACGCGGAGAAATTCGTAGGGCAGCCTGAAATGCGCGCCATCTGCAAAGGAAATTTCCAGCACACGGGATTTCTGGTGCAGACTGATTTCTGTTGGTTTGGGTGTATCTGTCATGGCGTCTCTGTAATAACAAGTACTTGTCAGGCAGGACAAGGATCCCGTTCAAAGTATATACCGGCTCAGGTCTTCATCCTTCACCAGCTCGTCAAGATGCTTGTCAACATAGGCGGCATCGATGCGTATGGTACTGCCGGACTGGTCTGTGGCCTCGAAGGACACCGTCTCGAGGAGGCGTTCCATGACGGTGTGCAGGCGGCGCGCACCGATGTTTTCCATGCGCTCATTGATATCACTGGCGATTTCGGCTATGCGCACGATGCTATCTTCGCTGAATTCGAGGTTGACAGACTCGGTATTCATCAACGCGGTGTACTGCTCGGTCAGCGAGGCATCCGGCTCGGTAAGGATACGGACAAAATCCCCCGTGCCGAGTGCGCCCAGTTCCACGCGGATCGGCAGGCGTCCCTGCAGTTCCGGGATCAGGTCGGACGGCTTCGACAGGTGGAATGCGCCGGATGCGATAAACAGAATATGGTCGGTCTTCACCATGCCATGCTTGGTGGACACCGTGCTGCCTTCGACCAGTGGCAGGAGGTCACGTTGCACGCCTTCGCGTGATACGTCCGGACCGCTGGATTCACCGCGCCGTGTCACCTTGTCCATCTCGTCGATGAACACGATGCCGTTCTGTTCGGCATTCTCCACGGCAGCGAGCTTGATTTCCTCGTCATTGATCAGTTTTGCCGCTTCCTCGTCGGTGAGCAGTTTCATGGCATCCTGGATACGCAGTTTGCGGCGCTTGGTACGGCTGCCGGCGATGCCCTGGAACATGCCCTGCAGCTGGCTGGTCATCTCTTCCATGCCCGGTGGGGCCATGATTTCCACACCAACCGGTGCGGCGGCGACCTCGATATCGATTTCCTTGTCATCCATCTGCCCTTCACGCAGGCGCTTGCGGAATTTCTGGCGGGTCTCGGTGTGGGCCGAGCCGTCTTCGTCCGGGGCAATGCTACGGGGCTGGGGCAGCAGAGTGTCGAGGATGCGTTCTTCGGCGGCATCCTCGGCGCGGTTACGCACACGCGCCATTGCCTGTTCGCGCTCCATCTTGATGGCGACGTCGACGATGTCGCGGACGATAGATTCCACGTCGCGGCCCACGTAGCCGACCTCGGTGAACTTGGTGGCCTCGACCTTGATAAAGGGTGCCTTGGCCAGCCGCGCCAGCCGGCGCGCGATTTCGGTCTTGCCGACACCGGTCGGACCGATCATCAGGATATTCTTCGGGGTGATTTCGCTGCGCAGCGGTTCCTCGACCTGCATGCGCCGCCAGCGATTGCGCAGGGCAATGGCGACGGCGCGCTTGGCGTCATCCTGGCCAATGATGTGCTTGTCCAGTTCCTGGACAATTTCTCTGGGGGTCATTTCGGACATAATGAATTAATTAAAACGAGTAATTACAAATAATTATTGGTAATATAATAGATAACTATATATTTAGATAAATATCTAACAATTAGGCAAACTTCAGTTCCTCGAGGGTCAGGTTGCGATTGGTATAGATGCAGATATCCGCCGCGATATTGAGTGACTGCTCGGTAATGGTACGGGCGTCCAGATCGGTATTCTCCATCAGGGCACGTGCGGCGGCCTGAGCAAACGCACCGCCGGAACCGATGGCCATCAGGGACTCCTCCGGCTCGATGACATCGCCATTGCCGCTGATGATCAGCGAGGTTTCCCTATCGGCGACCGCCAGCAGGGCTTCCAGGTTGCGCAGCATCTTGCTGGTGCGCCAGTCCTTGGCCAGCTCCACGGCGGAGCGTGTCAGTTGGCCCTGGTGTTTCTCCAGCTTGCCCTCGAATAGCTCGAACAGGGTGAAGGCATCGGCCGTGCCGCCGGCGAAGCCGGCCAGCACCTGATCCTGGTAGAGGCGCCGTACCTTGCACGCATTGCCTTTCATGATGGTATCGCCCATGGACACCTGGCCGTCACCGCCGATGACCACGCTGCCATTACGCCGCACGGACAGGATGGTCGTACCTCGAAATTGTTTCACTGACTTGCTCCCGGGCAAAGGGCGTTCGATTGTACACCATTGTATTGGGTCAATTAGTCTTGATTTAAAGGGATTTGCCACGCACTGAAAGCTGTTCCACTGCCTGGCTCGTATGGCCAGACGTATCCGCGATGACCGGTCCTGCTGGGGTGACTCGATGACAGCCTGCCAATTGAGGCTTAATCCGGCTTACTGTTTGTCTGACTTGCGCGCGCGCGGGTGGGCGGCATCGTAGACCCTGGCGAGGTGCTGAAAATCAAGGTGGGTGTAGATCTGGGTGGTACTAATGTCCGCATGCCCGAGCAGTTCCTGCACCGCACGCAGGTCGCCGCTGGACTCCAGCAGGTGGCTGGCAAACGAGTGGCGCAGGGTATGCGGATGCACGTCCCCGGGGATGCCCTGTTGTCGGGCCCAGCGCTTGATCCGCTGCTGCACTGCACGCCGGCCAAGGCGCTGTCCCCGGCGGCCGGTGAACACCGCGGATTCGCCCTCGGCCAGCTGTGCCGGGCGCACCTGCAGCCAGGCCCGCAAGGCCGCCAGCGCCTTGGTGCCTACCGGGACCACGCGGACCTTGTTGCCCTTGCCGGTGACCCGCACCATGTGCTCGGCCAGGTCGATGTCTTCCAGATTGAGTGATACCAGTTCCGACAGGCGCAGGCCCGACGAGTACATCAGCTCCAGCATGGCGAGGTCACGTAGCGCCAGCCCATCTCCCGCCGCACCGCCCATCAGGCGTGCAATATCATCGACATTCAGGGTATCCGGCAGTCGGCGTTCCGATTTGGGGGCGCGCACGTCATGCGCGGGATTGCTGGTCACCTGCCGCTCGCGCAACAGGTAGTTGTAGAAACTGCGGACCGCGGACAGGCGCCGCTGGATGCTGCGGCCGCTTAACCCCCGGCGATGGGCAAGGGCCGCGAACTGTCGCACCGCGTGGGTATCGAGCTGTGCCCAGCCGTTGATGCCGGCCTTCCGGTAGAAGGCGAGCAGTTCCGCGAGGTCGCGTTGATAATGGTTGCAGGTGTTTGCCGACAGGCGCCGCTCTGTCTGCAGGTGATGCAGAAAGCGGTCTATCCATTGCTGTGAGTCAACCGGCACGCTGGGGTTACCGTGAAGAACTAACCGGTAGTGGCGGGTTCCGGCTGCAGGTGGGCGTACAGTAACAGGTCCAGCAGTTCACTGAGATGGGTCAGAAACAGCGTACCCATACCGGGATGAAAACGATTGGCTTCCTGGCTGCCTATGCCCAGCAGGCCGGTGGCGCCTTTTCTGCCCAGCGGTATCAGTGCGACCGACTCGACCGCGGGCGCCTGGTCACCGAACAGGTAGGCAAGTTGTTCCTGCTTGAGGCGTCCGCATTGCGGACGGCAGGCCTTGTAGAAGGATTCGAAATGCGTGAGTTCCGGGGCATCCCGGTCAAACAGGTCGACGCCGCATTCGCGGGCACGCGCTTCCGGCAGCCCGGCCAGGCGAACGACGACAGTATCGGCCTTGAATTCGCCCAGCAGCTGTTCGCGCAGCGTGTCCAGCAGGGCTTCCAGCGTATGCGAATTGATCAGCCCCAGGGTCAGCTGGTGCATGCGTTCGTTGAGGCGGTTGTTGTCGCGTGCCACGTGCACGAGATCCATCAACTTGCGTTTCAACTGCCGGTTCTGGTCGCGTAACACCTTGACCTGGTGTTCCACGAGCGAGACGGCAGTACCGCAGGTATGCGGGACCTCCAGCATCGCCAGCAGGCTGGTGTTGTTCAGGAAGAAATCCGGATTATCACGCAAATAATCGGCAACCGTCTTTTCATCAAGCGGTTGTGTTTCAGACTGGGTTTGCTGTGATGTCGTCATAGATCGATTTGTCCCCGGTATACCAGTGTTGCAGGCCCCGTCATATAGACCGGGTAGCCCTCTCCGGCCCACTTTACCACAAGATCGCCGCCCTTCAGGGAGACATTTACCCGCGGCGCCAGCTGGTCGCGCAACCGGCCGGCCACCACGGCGGCACAGGCGCCGCTGCCACAGGCCTGGGTTTCGCCCGCGCCGCGCTCATAGACCCGCAGGCGGATATGCTCGGGGTCAATCAGCTGCATGAAGCCGGCATTGACGCGTTGCGGAAAGCGCGGGTGGCTTTCAATCAACGGGCCAAGACGTGCAACCGGTGCCGATTCGATCACGTCAACCACGGTAATAGCGTGCGGATTGCCCAGGGACAGGGTGCTGATCTCGAGGACTTCACTGTCGACTTCCAGTGGATAGGTTTGCGCGAATTCCTCCGCATCGAACGGGACATCGGCCGGCGCCAGGCGTGGTTCACCCATATCGACCGTGACCTGGCCGTCTGCCTCGAGCACCAGTTGCAGGAGGCCGGATTGCGTCTCCACCTGCAGTTCCGGCTTGTCGGTGAGGCCCCGGTCATGCACGAAGCGCATCAGGCAGCGCGCCCCGTTGCCGCACTGGCCCACCTCCCCGCCATCGGCATTGTAGATGCGGTAACGGAAGTCGGCTGCAGCCGTGGTGGGCGCCTCGACCAGCAGCAGCTGGTCAAACCCGACACCGCGGTGCCGGTCAGCCAGCGACTGCACCTGCGCGGAGGTGAGGTCAACGGACTGGTTGATGGCGTCGATGACCATGAAGTCATTGCCGAGGCCGTGCATTTTCGAAAATTCCAGATTCATTCCAGTTACAGGCTGTTTAGCGGTTCACCCAAAGGTCAGGGAGCAACAACAGGGAAAAACCGCGTTGTTCGATTGTCCCAAAAACAAAACGAGTACACATGATTTTCTGTTAGCAACCGAAAGACTCTCTCCGCGAACGTCATGCCCCGGCAGGCAGCAGGATCTCATTGCGGCAGCAGGTGCTCGCCACGGGTGAGGTCTTCCAGGGTTTCGCGTTCCCGGATCACGGTAAACCGGTCACCATCGACCATGATCTCGGCCGCACGCGGCCGCGAATTGTAGTTGGAACTCATGGTAAAGCCGTAGGCGCCGGCCGAACGTACGGCCAGCAGGTCACCTTCGGCAAGCGCGAGTTTTCTGCCCTTGCCGAGAAAGTCGCCGGTTTCGCATACCGGTCCGACCACCTCAAAGACGCGTGTTTCGTGAGCGCTGTGTTGCTGCAGCGGTATGATGTCATGCCAGGCATCGTACAGTGCCGGGCGCTGCAGGTCGTTCATTGCGGCATCGACAATGGCGAAATTGCGTTCCGCACCGGATTTCAGGTATTCCACGCGAGTCAGCAGGATGCCGGCATTGCCGGCGATCGCGCGACCCGGTTCCAGCAGGATTTCCAGCGAGCTGTCCACCAGCTTGTCGAGCAGGGCGCGCGCATAGGCATCCGGCAGCGGCGGATTGTCTCCCTCCTTGTAGCGGATCCCCAGTCCGCCGCCGACATCGACGTGGCGCAGTGTAATGCCTTCCGACTGCAATCGTGCAACCAGTTCCAGGACCCTTTCGAGCGCATCCACAAACGGTGTGACATCGGTCAGTTGTGAGCCGATATGGCAGTCGATGCCGATGACCTCGAGGTGTGGCAGGTCGGCAGCTTGCCGGTAGATGTCCAGCGCAGCCGTGACATCGATGCCGAACTTGTTTTCCCGCAGGCCGGTCGAAATATAGGGATGCGTGCCGGCGTCCACATCCGGGTTGACGCGCAGTGCGACCGGTGCGGCAAGACTGGCGTGGCCGGCGACATCGTTAAGGCGCAGCAGTTCGGCTTTAGATTCAACATTGAAACAGCGGATCCCCGCCTCGAGCGCTTGCTGCATTTCGGTGGCGCGCTTGCCCACGCCGGAGAACACCACGCGTGCCGGATCGCCGCCGGCCTGCAGCACGCGCTGCAGTTCGCCCCCGGAGACAATATCGAAACCGGAACCGAGCTGTGCAAGCACCTGCAGTACGGCGAGACTTGAGTTTGCCTTGACGGCATAACAGACCAGGTGGTCATGACCGGCAAGCGTCTCGTCGAACACCCGCCAGTGCCGTTCCAGGGTGGCGCGCGAATACACGTAGCAGGGCGTGCCGGCATACTGCACCACATCCATGAGGTCGACAGCTTCCGCCTGCAGGCGGCCATCACGGTATTCAAAATAGTCCATAGTGTGCGTATCCCGTTCAGCGGGCGTTGTGGTCCCGTTCTTCGGCATCCTCCGGCAGGTACAGCGGCCCGCGCTGCCCGCAGCCGGTGAGTACGGTGCTTGCCGTGATCATGACCAGTAGCAGCCACAACAGCCTTGATATAAGTCGGTTACGCATGAGGGCTCTCCCTGAACCAGCCGCCAGTATACGGTCAGACCTGTGCAAACCCAATGCCGGGGACCGCTAACGGCAGTAATTTACGGCATACTAGGGTGTATGACCGTTGAACTACCCGAGTGCATCGAAATCAACCCGGCGTGCGCGCCGCGTGCGAGCATCCTCTGGCTGCACGGTCTCGGTGCGGACGGCAATGACTTTGCCCCGCTGATTCCGCAGCTCGGTATTGTCGATACACTCGGTGTGCGGGTGGTGCTGCCGCATGCGCCACACCAGCCCGTAGGCATCAACAACGGCATGGTAATGCGCGCCTGGTACGACATCACGGCAACGGATTTCCGGGTAACGGAAGACGCGGCGGGCATCCGCGCTTCTGAAGCACTGCTGGGTGCGCTGATGGAGCGCGAGATGGAACGCGGCATCCCGGCGGAGCACATCCTGCTGGCCGGGTTTTCACAGGGCGGCGCCATCGCGTTGCACACCGGGCTGCGCTACCCGCAACGGCTGGCCGGCATCCTGGTACTGTCGGCCTACCTGCCGCTGGCCGCGTCACTGGCAGCAGAACGCGCTGCGGCCAACGCCGGGATACCGATCCTGCAGGCGCATGGCACGCATGACCCGCTGGTACCGCTTGTGTGGGCCATGCAGTCGCGCGATTACCTGGAAGAGTTGGGTTATCGGATCGACTGGCGGGAATACCCGATGCAGCATGCCATGTGCCCACAGGAAGTCGAGGACATCCGCAACTGGATAGTGAACGTGCTGGGTACGGTTTGATAAATCAAAAAATAGTCACGCAAGGGTACACTGGAATCACCTCCCCCGCCTGCATCCATGCAGGCCATTCTCCTGCCGTTGTGTAACATGCAGCTCGATGAGTCTGAGCCTTTTACTGGTTGCCTATTCACGTCGGCAGGGGCATATTCGCGCCTGACGGCGGTTGCCGTCGCTGGGATGAGGGTATGGAACCGGAAGCTTCAGAATCTGCTGTGCCGGTGGCCGGGCGCATCGCCTGGTACGCGGTCGCGATCTTTCTGAGTTCGGCTGGCCTGATGGTGCTGGAGATCGCCGCCGGGCGGTTGCTGGCCCCCTACATCGGCGTGTCGCTGTATTCCTGGACGGCCATCATCGGCGTGGTGCTGGGCGGCCTGTCACTGGGTAACTGGCTGGGGGGCGTGTGGGCGGATCGGGGCGGCAGCGAACGCTCGGCGGGCCTGGTACTCGGGCTCGGCGCAGTGTCCTGTGTGGGCATCCTGTTGCTGCTGACCCTGGTCGCGCCGCCCCTGCAGCGCAGCGAACTGGGTCTGCTTACGGTCAGTTTCCTGTTCGTTGCGGCGCTTTTCTTTTTGCCCGCCATGTTGCTCGGTGTGGTGACGCCGTTGCTGACTACGCTGGCGCTGCGCCTGGATGCACGCACCGGGCACATCGTCGGCATGATGCACGCCCTGGCTGCGCTCGGCAGCATCGTCGGTACCTTCGCGACCGGTTACCTGTTTGTCCAGTACTTCGGTACCCACTCAGTGATCCTCGGTACCGGCGTGGTGCTGGGCCTGCTGGCGCTGGCCTTCCTGCTGCGCGCCCGCTGGACGCTGCTGGGGCTGGCCGTGCTTGCCGTTGCCGTCACGGTCTGGACCGAGGCGCGAGGCGGTTTTCTGCGACCCTGCGATCGCGAGAGCAACTATTTCTGCATTCGTGTGATCGACATGTCGGCCGAGGTACCGTTCGGCCGCGCACGCGGCATGGTGCTCGATCATCTGTTGCACGGCATTAGTCACGAAGGCGACCCGGAGCTGCTGGTTGCGCCCTACACCCACCTGATGGACGAACTGATCGCCGCACATCTCGGTGACAGGCAACACCCGCCTGCCTTTTTCTTTGCTGGCGGCGGTTCCTATACCCAGCCGCGCGCCATACAGTCACGCTACCCGGGCTCGCGTGTCGTGGTGGCCGAACTCGACCCCGCGGTCACGTCGGTGGCGCAGAGCGAGCTGTATTTCGAGCCCGGCGATGTACGCATTATTCATTCCGATGCGCGGCGCGTGCTGCAGCGCCTGCAGGAGCAGCATTTCGACATCATCGTCGGCGACGTGTTCCACGATATCGCCGTGCCCTTCCATCTTGTGACGCGGGAGTATGCCGGGCTGGTGAAGTCACGCCTCCACCCGGGTGGTCTCTACATCCTCAATGTCGTTGACGTGTATCCCAACCCGAAACTGGTCAAGAGCATGCTGAAAACGCTGCGCGGGGTATTCGCCGGGGTGCATGTGTGGATCGAGAGCCGGGAGCAGCCGGACTCGCGCGTCACCTACGTGATCTCGGCTGGCGATGCGCACAGCCCACCGGCGCGGATACGCGCAACACGCGGACTGCAACGCGAGTGGCACGATGTGACGCCCTCACTGGTGAAAGAGGGCACGCCACTGTCTGCGCTGCCGCTACTCACCGATGACCGGGTGCCAGTCGAGCGGCTACTTTCGACGCTGATTTTCACGGAGCTTGGGCGCTGATATGCAGCGCTTTATCGGGGTGTTCCGGCTTACCCGACCGCTTACAGTTCAAATGTCTGGTGTGGTTCCGGCATCTCCACCCGGGTCTTGCCCAGCAGGCTGGAGAATGCGGACATGCTGTCCTTTTCGCCATGTATCAGGAAAGTGATCTCGGGACTGCCGGTTTGCCGGTGCCAGGTTAGCAATTCGGTCTGGCCGGCGTGTGCAGAGAAGCCGCCGATGGTATGGATCTGTGCGCGCACCGGGTACACGTCACCGAAGATGCTGACGGTTTTTGCCCCGTCCACGATACGGCGCGCCAGTGTCCCGCGTGCGGCATAACCTACGAAGACGATGCTGCTCTGTTCCCGGCCGAGGTGGCGCTTGAGGTGGTGTCGTACCCGGCCACCGGTACACATGCCGGACCCCGCCATGATGACCGCGCCGCTGCTGATCTTGTTGATGGACATGGATTCGGCCGTCTCCCGCGTGAAATGCAGGCCGGAGAACGCGAAGGGGTCACGGCCGGATGAGAACAGCTCCGCCATCGGCTCATCGTAGCATTCCGGATGGCGCTTGAAGATTTGCGTGGCCGATATGGCCATGGGGGAATCCAGGAATACCTGGAGAAACCCGGGCAAAACCCCCTGGTCCTTGCCTTCGTGCAGGTAATACAGCACTTCCTGTGCACGCTCCAGTGCAAAGGTCGGGATGATGACATTGCCGCCACGCTCCACAGTCTCGTTAATGGCCAGATGCAACTCCTCGACGGATGGCTCGAGCTGTTTGTGTTGCCGGTCGCCATAGGTGGTTTCCATTACCACGATATCGGCCTGTGGCGGGGTGTCCGGATCCCGCAGGATCGGGCGGCCTCCTAAGCCAAGGTCGCCGGAGAACAGGATGCAGCGCTGCCTGGGACCTTCCTTCAGTTGCAGGATAATGCCTGCCGATCCCAGGATATGCCCGGCGTCGATAAAGGTGGCCACAATGTTCGGCGAAAGTTCCAGGGGCTGGTTGTAACGGGCGGTGCGGCCGAAACATTCAAGCGCGTTCAGGGCATCGAGGGTGGTATACAGCGGCACGATGACATCGGTCGACTTGCCGCGGCGCCGTGCCCGGCGGTTCAGGTAACGCGCCTCTTCTTCCTGCAGGCCGGCGGCATCCAGCATGATCAGGCGCGCCAGCTCCCGGCTCGCCGAGGTGGTGATAATCTCCCCGGTAAACCCCCGGCTCACCAGCAGGGGGATGCGCCCACAGTGATCCAGGTGGGCATGCGTCAGGAGCAGGTAGTCAATGTCCGCCGCGTCAAAACCGAATTCGTTGGCATTGTCTTCTTCAAGTTCGCGGCTGCCCTGGTAGAACCCGCAGTCAACAAGGATGCGCTTGCCGGCACATTCGAGCAGGTAACAGGAACCGGTCACTCCCTGGGCCGCACCATGAAAGGAAAGTTTCATGGCCTGATCTGCCCCGGAAATTGACGATCGTCAACCCCTTCCCGGCAATGACGACCAATCAAAATCACCGGCTCCGGCCGGGAGGCACGTGTCCGGATCTGCCTCAGTGTTTCCAGGCGTGCGTCCATGGTAGCGATCTTGCCCGGACCGGTGAATCCATGTCCGTCATTACACCGGATGAATCACCGGGCACCGGGCACCGGGAAGCCGGGATGCATCCCTTTTACAGGCGCCCGGGCAAGTGCTTGCGAATCTCCAGCGCATTATACTGCCCGAGGTTTTTCTCGATTTCGGAAATTTCCATGCCGGAGGTACTTTTCAGGCTCTCTCTAAGCATGCCCAGCAATGGTGGGCCGGCAACCAGCAACAAGCGGTTACAGCGTCCTTCCTCATGAGCGGCCTGCAAATGATCGGCGATCTGCTTGGCAAATCGGACGTTCTCCTGCTTGCCGGGTTCGACTTCCGAGCCCATGGAATGACGCCCCTGACCCTTGCTGTCAAAGCTGCGTCCCGGTCGATCGGAGGTCAGTGTCTGTTCGAGACCGCGCGCTTCCGGGTGTTCGAGTTCACCCACGCCCAGCAATGCGCCACGGGGATCCGCAACGGTAAAAATACGTGCCTTGCTTTGGTCTGCGACTACCACCCAGAGTTTGGACATGATACCTCCTGATGAATCGATACGACTTCGGCAAACCTTCTTTTATTTAATTTTAGTCACAATCAACGAGTACCGGTTTGACCAGGATCATGTTTGCCCCTGTCAATGCGGACGAACAATTGGGGACAGACCACGATTCTTCGGTGCGGAGGGCTCGTTGACACACCAGGGAGGCGGAGAGATGAATCGCTGCCAGCACCCCAGCGGCAGCCGGGAATATGGTCTTGTCTCTGCCTTTTCTCGTGGCGTGTCTTTGGGAGCCGGCCGAGTACGATTGATTAATTAAATCAATTGATTAAGAGCAATTACACCGCGATTGCCGTGCCGCTCTGATTGGTGCGGGCTTCCTGGAGCGCGGCTTCGGCACGTCCCAGCATCTCCTCGGCATTATCGTTTTTCTGGCATGCGGTGATACCGTAGCAGGCCGTCAGTGCATCCGGCTGTCCCTCGCTCATACGGGCGAGTTGCCCGCTCAGCTTGTCGACCAGCAACAGCGCGGCGTCCTGCGTGGTTTCCTGCAGGATCAGAATGAAATCCTGGTCCGCGTTACAACCGACCAGGTCCGCCCAGCGGGTCTGGTCCTTGAGCAGGTAGCTGACCTTGACCAGCGCCTTGTCGCGTTCCCTGTCAGCCTGCAGGCCCATGACGATCACGGACAGCGGGCTGTTGTAGCGGCGGCTGCGCGCCACCAGCGGATCCAGAGAAACCAGGATGCCGCGTCGGTTCAGCAGGCTGGTCAGACGTTCATCCTGGAGCGTCAGGTCTTTCAGTTCCCGGGAGTAGTTGTCACGTTCCCTTTTAAGGCGCAGCTTTTCTGTGACGTCCTGGTAATAACGCGCCGTCAGGCCGTTCATGATCGTGGTCTCCACTGCCAGCCAGCGCTCGTCGCCGTCCGGCATGACCCAGTTGATCAGGGTGTCTTGCCCCAGCAGTGGTGCCAGCAGGCTGTCACTGCGGATATCGCCGGCGGAATTCACGAGCTCGGTCGCCGCATCCCCCAGCAGTGCGGCAAAGGCATCGTTATAGCCGTGCAGCTGACCGTCGTCGGTAATCAGCAGCAAGGCGAGCGGGCAGGTGTCCAGCAGTGTCGTGGCTTCGCCCAGAGTGAGCTTGTTCAGCATGCAGCGTTGTCCCGTGTTATTGGCCGGTATGTTATCCCAGACAGGGTAGCGGTTTCATTCATGACAGCTTCAGGTTTTCCGGCCATCCAGCCGTGCCCGGACCGACTTGATCGCGGAGCGCACCTGCGCGGGCGCGGTCCCGCCGGTGTGATTCCGGGCGGCAACGGACCCCTCCAGGGTCAGCACCTCGAAGACGCCTGCGTCAATGACATCGGAGAAACCCCGTAATTCCTCAAGCGGCATCTCCGCAAGGTCCTTGCCGGTTTCAACCCCGTGCAACACGGCCCGACCGACAATCTCGTGCGCATCCCGGAACGTGATGCCCTTGCGCACCAGGTAGTCGGCGAGATCGGTGGCAGTGGAAAATCCCTGGTGCGCCGCGGCCGCCATGACATCCCGGTGTACCGTGATGGCCGGCACCATGTCCGCAAATACCCGCAAGGAACCTTTCAGGGTATCCACCGTATCGAACAGGGGCTCCTTGTCCTCCTGATTGTCCTTATTATAGGCCAGCGGCTGGCCCTTCATCAGGGTCAGCAGGCCGACCAGGTGCCCGGTCACCCTGCCGCTCTTGCCACGTACCAGCTCGGGGACGTCCGGATTTTTCTTTTGCGGCATGATGCTGGAGCCGGTACAGAAGCTGTCCGGGAGTTCAATAAAGTTGAATTGTGCCGATGACCAGAGTATCAGTTCCTCCGAGAACCGTGACAGATGCACCATCACAAGGGCAGCCGCGCTGCAGAATTCAATGGCGAAATCCCGGTCGCTGACGGCATCCAGGGAATTGGCGGCCGGACATTCAAAGCCGAGCAACTGTGCAGTATATGCGCGATCGATCGGAAACCCGGTGCCCGCCAGTGCAGCGGCACCCAGCGGCATGACGTTGACCCGTTTCCGGCAGTCCCGCAGGCGGGCATGATCGCGCTCCAGCATTTCGGCCCAGGCGAGCAGGTGATGTCCGAAGCTGACGGGCATGGCAACCTGCAGGTGCGTAAACCCCGGCAGGATGGTGTCGGCCTCCTGTTCGGCAAGATCGGCCAACGCCGTTTGCAGCCGGTCGATTTCGCTGCACAGCGTGTCGATTTCGGCGCGCAGGTAGAGGCGCAGGTCGGTAGCCACCTGGTCGTTGCGCGAACGCCCGGTGTGCAGTTTCTTGCCCGTCTCCCCGATGCGGTCGATGAGCCGGCTCTCGATGTTCATGTGGATATCTTCGAGCGCAACCGACCAGGCAAAATCCCCGCGTTCGATATCGGCAAGGATATCTTCCAGGCCATCGACCATCTGGTTGCATTCCGATTCGGTTATGATGCCGACATGGGACAGCATGCGCGCATGGGCAATCGAGCCGGTGATGTCATGCCGGTACAGGCGCTGGTCGAAGCCGATCGAGGCGGTAAATTCCTCGACGAAGGCATCGGTCGATTCGGTGAACCGCCCGCCCCAGGGTTTTTCCGTTGAGCTGTCTGCCGTCATGGTTGTCGTGATCAGTCCGGTTTTCAAGCAGTATAACCAATCCGCTCCGGGTTTGCGTTTGCGCACCCGTGAGAGCGCAGGATATTTGCAGGTCCATGGACATGAATAGTCCGCGCGTAACAGAAGACAGAATGGCAGCACAGGATGAGCAGTTTTTTCTGCCCAGCTTTTGTGATGTCCGACTGGTATTTGCCGTTGTTGTCATAGCCGAACTGATTGCCTTCGTGCTGGTACTGGTCAGTCCCGGGGTGCTCGGTGACCCCTGGATTGATCTGGGCCTGATTTCACTGTTCATGCAGTGGATTGCACTTACCAGTGCAGCAGTACTCTGCATAAGCCGGCCGCTGTTGTCGCGGCTGGGTAATACGGCCGCGGCACTCGTGAGTTACCTGCTGGTGCTGCTGGTGACGGCGCTGGTAAGCGAAATGGCGTTCTGGATGACAGTAAAGAGCACGCTGTTGCCGACCATCGGCCGTGATGATCACGCCGTATTCCTGATACGCACCCTCACGATCAGCACAGTGGTTTCTGCCGTGGTACTGCGTTACCTGTATGTCCAGCATCAGTGGCGCAGACAGCTGCAGGCCGAGGCCCGGGCGCGTATCCAGGCCCTGCAGGCACGCATACGTCCGCATTTCCTGTTCAACAGCATGAACACGATCGCGGCACTGACCCATGCACAGCCGGATACGGCCGAGGAGGCCATTAATGACCTGTCTGACCTGTTTCGTGCTTCCCTGAACCAGTCGCATGACACCACCACACTGGGTGACGAGCTGACCCTGGCGCGACACTACCTGAATATCGAGACCCTGCGTCTCGGTGAGCGCCTGGTAGTGGAATGGGATCTGGACGGCGTGCCGCTGGACATCAAGGTGCCGCCGTTGATACTGCAGCCGTTGCTTGAAAATTCCATCTATCACGGGGTGGAGCCGTTGCCGGAAGGCGGCGCCATCCGCGTGGCCGGACGCGTCAACAATGGCCAGGTACATATCAGTATCAGTAACCCGGTACCGGCTGCTGCCAGCGACAGGTCACGCGAGGGTAACCACATCGCGCAGGAGAATACCCGGCAGCGATTGCTGCTGGCCTATGGCGGTCGTGCGGGATTCGAGACGGAACAGCAGGATGGCGAATACCGGGTGTCCATCCGCTTTCCGGAACAGCGACTGTCATGAAGATACTGGTTGTCGATGACGAGGCACCGGCGCGTGACCGCCTGCGGCGCATGCTGGCGGAACTGGAAGGCTGCACGGTGTGTGCCGAGGCGATGAACGGCCAGCAGGCCCTGGATTTCGCCGGCGTACATCAGCCGGATGTGCTGCTGCTCGACATTCGCATGCCGGGCATGGACGGGCTGGAGGTGGCGCGCCACCTGCTGGCACTGGAACAGCCGCCCGCGGTGATCTTCACCACCGCCTACAGCGATCATGCCATCGAGGCCTTCGAGAGCCATGCCGTTGATTACCTGCTTAAGCCGGTACGCCGGGAACGCCTGTTCGAGGCACTGAAAAACGCACGCCGCCTGACGCGCGCGCAGGTCGCATCGGTGCATGCAAGCGCTGAGAGCGCCGGGGTGCGCCAGGCTATCTGCGCACGTGTCCGCGGCAGCCTGCAGCTGATACCGGTCAACCAGATACGCTACTTCCAGGCAGACCAGAAATACGTGATGGTGTGCACGTCTGACACGCAGGTATTGGTGGAGGAAACCCTGAAGTCACTCGAGCAGGAATTTGCCGGGCAGTTTATCCGAATCCATCGCAATGCACTGGTTGCCACGGATTACCTGACCGGTCTGGACAAGGATGCCGACGGTCATTACCGGGTACGCATGGAGGGTGTCGACGCACAGCTGGAAATCAGCCGCCGTCATATCGCCGAAGTACGCCGGTGTATCAAGTCGTTGCAGGGTTGAAGTCGGCAGGACTGGAATCCGACGGGCGCCGGTGTATCACCCTGCAGGCCTGTTCCCGTGCACCTTTCACCGGGTCCCTGAGCCGCAGCAGTGCCGACTCGATACACTGATCGAGATACCCGCCGTACATCTCGATCGTGTTGATACCGACCATGCGCTCGGCCAGCTGGTAACCCTCGTGGTTTACAAACAGGATGGTGGGTGTGACGAATACCCCGTATTCTTGCGCCAGGTCTGCGGTATCGATGCGCTGTTCGGAAAAATCGGTCACCCGGGAGCCGTTATCAACGACCAACTTGCGGATAATGGCCTTGTCCCCGTAATCCCCGCTCAGCAACATCGGCTTGATGATTTCCTCTTCCAGTTCGTCGCAGTAGCTGCACACCATGCCGGTAAAAACCAGCATGATCGGCAGCTTGTCGCGGGCGGCCTGCTCGGCATCCTCGTTGAGGTTGTCGGAAACCGGTACCCCGGTGTCGGCCTGCAAGGCGGCCATACCAGCCCACAAAAAAGCAACGGCGAAAACTAACGGCTTGTATAATCGTTTCACTGCTACATTAATTGAACAGTTTTATCCGGATGTCAACCGAACTGCTGCGCATCGCAACCCGTAAGAGCCCGCTGGCATTGTGGCAGGCAGAGCACGTGCGTGCCCGCCTGCTGGCATTGCATCCCGGGCTGCAGGTCGAGCTGGTCACACTGTCCACGCAGGGTGACAGGATACTGGACAGTCCGCTGGCGAAGATCGGCGGCAAGGGGTTGTTCGTGAAGGAACTGGAACAGGGCATGCTGGACGGCAGTGCGGACATCGCGGTGCATTCAATGAAGGATGTACCCGCCACGCTCCCGGAAGGCCTGGGGCTGGGTGCAATCCTGGAGCGCGCGGACCCGCATGATGCCTTTGTTTCCAATGAGTACGCTTCGATCGATGACTTGCCGGAAGGGGCGCGGGTGGGAACCTCCAGTCTGCGCCGGCAGTGCCAGTTGCGGGACCGGCGGCCCGACCTGCAGATTTCCGACCTCCGAGGCAACGTCGGTACGCGGCTCGGGAAACTCGATAATGGAGAATACGATGCCATTGTGCTGGCCTGCGCCGGCCTGCAGCGCCTGGGAATGGCTGCACGTATTACCCGGGCGCTGGCACCGGAAGAAATGTTGCCGGCAATTGCGCAGGGTGTCATCGGCATCGAATGCCGGCTGGATGACACACGTGTGCGTGACCTGCTGGAACTGCTGAACCATCCCGAGACCGTGTTCCGCACGCAGGCGGAACGCGCCATGAACGCCACCCTCGCAGGGGGTTGCCAGGCGCCGGTGGCAGGGTATGCCGAGTTGCACAATGGCTCACTCGAGCTGCGTGGGCTGGTCGGCTGGCCGGACGGGACCGAAATCATCCGTGCGGACATCGCCGGGAAGGCTGCCGTGGCGGAAGATCTGGGCCGGCAACTTGCGGAACAATTGCTGTCCGCCGGCGCCCGGCCCATCCTTGAGGCACTGCTGGCGGCTCACTGAAGGATATGAACAAAGCCGCCGAGTTGCACGGACTGCGGGTGCTGGTGACCCGCCCCGCCGGTCAGGCGGAACGACTCTGCAAATTGATTGACGCTGCCGGTGGCGAGGCGTTCTGTTTGCCGGCCATCGATATCCTGGACCCGGTGGACAGCTATCACCTGGAGTCTGTCGTGGCAACGCTGGCCAACTATGACCTCGCGGTCTTTATCAGCGTCAACGCCGTTACCCGGGGACTGGATTTCATTACGGGACGCGGCGAATGGCCGGCCAATATCCGTATCGCAACTGTCGGGGCGCGCTCGGCCGAGGCGCTGACGCCTTACGGACTGACGGCAGACCTGGTTCCCGCTCACCACTTCAACAGTGAGGCCCTGCTGGCGCTCGATGAGCTGCAGGACATGAGTGGCAAGCGGGTAGTCATCTTCCGCGGCAACGGCGGGCGCGAATACCTGCACGACACGCTGGTGGAACGCGGCGCGGAGGTGGATTACGTAGAGGTGTACCGGCGCGCCTGCCCGGTGGTGGACCCGCAGGAAATCATGCCGTACTGGCAACCCGGCGTGCTGGACATCATTACCATCACCAGTAACGAGACACTGCAGAACCTGTTTGACATGGCCGGCATCGAGGCGCAACCGCTGTTGCGCGAGATACCGCTACTGGTTATCGGTGAGCGCCAGGCAGCACTGGCCAGACAACTGGGTTTCCGCAATGAACCGCTCCGCGCAGAACATGCCAGCGATGCAGCGATCCTGGAGGCATTGAAAAAATACGCTCGCACACACTTTGCAAGGGCACGGTGAAAATAAAACCGTCGGTTGCATAAAGGGTATCGAGAACCCCCGGGCTTGTCCTGGCGCGAGTGGCTGCTTTCCTGCCAGCCGGATGATCAATCCCGTTGCAGCCCCTTGATGCTCTCGGCGACCGCGGCATACGCGAAGGCATCCGAGAAGAAGCGTGACGTGTCCAGACCGTGTTGCTGGAACAGGTCATAGCCGGTCTCGACCATGATCGGTGGTCCGCTCATATAGACGTCGTAACCGGAAAGATCCGGATAATGCGCGATCACGCTGTCGGTCACCAGGCCGGTTTCACCTTCCCAGTTGTCTTCCGCAGACGGTTCCGACAGTACCGGTGTGTAGCTCAGGTTCGGGTGTTCCTGTATCCAGTGCAGGGGCAGCTCGTCAAGATACAGGTCGCGCCTGGCGCGCACACCCCAGAACAGGTGCATGGTCCGGTCGATACCGATTTCGAAGGCATGTTCGAGTATTCCCTTCAGGGGTGCGAACCCGGTACCGCCGCCGATCAGGATGGCCGGCCGATTGGTGTCCTCTCGCAGGTAAAAGGTTCCCAGCGGTCCACGGATGCGCAGCAGGGTCTTTTCCTTCATATGGTGGAACACCTGGTCGGTAAACAGCCCGCCTTCCACGTAGCGGATTTGCAATTCCACGAATTCGTCGTCATGCGGTGCGTTGGCAATGGAGAACGCGCGCGGTTCGTGGTCCTTTATCAGGACATCGATGTATTGCCCGGCAAGGAACTGCAGGCGTTCGGTCGACGGCAGTTTCAGATAGATGCGGATCACATCATGTGCCAGGTGCTCGAGCTTGTCGACACGGCACGGCAGGGTCTTCACCACGATATCACGCGCGGCATCCACCTCGCGCACCCCGATGGACAGGTCGCTGCAGGCGCGTGCCTGGCAGAATACGGCCCGGTTCAGCGCGGCGTCGGCCGCGCTCAGTGCCGGTGGCAGGTCACCCGCATAGGAGACCTCGCCCTCGACAACGGTTCCCAGGCAGGCACCGCAGGCGCCATTGCGGCAGCCGTATGGCAGAATAACGCCCTGGCGCAGGGCGGCGTCCAGCACGGATTCCTGTTCCTCGACCGTAAAGCTGTGTCCACTGCTCTGGATTTTTACCTGATAAGTCATTCAATAACTTAGCTCAAAGCACAAGGTGGGGGATTGTCGCTGATTTGCCATGGAAGATAAACCGAATAACCGCGTGTTAATTGTCGGCTGCGGCGATATCGGGAGACGCGTGGCGCAGCGCCTGCACAGCGCGGGACAGTCGGTGGCGGGCGTGGTGCGCAGCGCTGCCAGTGCCGCACAACTGCAGTCGGCCGGGATCGCTGCGCGGCAATGCGATCTTGATGTCGTGCCGCTGCCGCCTGCATGTGTTGCCGGCTTTCGCGACATATTCTATTTTGCCCCGCCACCTCCCACGGGCGCTGGCGATCCACGCATGACCGGGTTCCTTGCCGCACTGGATGAACAGCCGCGGCCACGCCGGCTTGTGTACATCAGCACCAGCGCCGTTTACGGCGACTGTCACGGCGTTTGGATTACCGAGGCACAACCGCCCAATCCCACCACACCACGTGGCGAGCGGCGGCTGGCTGCCGAGCGCGAGCTGCAGGCATGGGCGGAGGCCCGCGGGGTGCAATGGATTATCCTCAGGGTGCCCGGAATCTACGGACCCGGCAAACTGCCCCTGGGACGCCTGCAAAAGGGACTGCCGGTATTGCGCGAGGCGGATGCCCCCTGGACCAA
>CP070821.1:117419-127563 GCA_020344335.1 Gammaproteobacteria bacterium
TATTCGGTTATCTTGCTGGATGAGGTAGAAAAAGCCCACCCGGACGTTTTCAATGTCCTGCTGCAGGTGCTCGATGACGGCCGCCTGACGGACGGGCAGGGGCGTACCGTGGATTTTCGCAATACCGTGATCGTGATGACTTCCAATCTGGGCAGCCAGATGATCCAGGAAATGGCCGGAGAGGAAAATTACGAGGCGATGAAGTCTTCGGTCATGGATATCGTCGGTGGACATTTCCGGCCGGAATTCATCAACCGTATCGACGATGTGGTGGTGTTCCACCCGCTCGGGCGTGATCAGATCCGTGCCATTGCGGGCCTGCAGATCAATATCCTGCGTGACCGCCTGCAGGAGCGGGATATCGGGCTGGAACTCGCCGATGCGGCGCTGGATCTGCTTGGTGAAGCCGGCTATGACCCGGTATACGGTGCACGTCCGCTGAAACGGGCCATCCAGAATCAGCTTGAAAATCCGCTGGCACAGGAAATTCTGGCCGGCCGGTTCGGGCCCGAAGATGTCGTGAAGGTTGACGTGCAGGACGGCAGCTTTTCATTCAGCCGTTCGACGGACAGCAAGGCGTCAGCCGCGTAGACAACAGCCCCTGATTTTTTTAGCGAATAATCCAGATTGTACCCTGTAGGAGCGGCGTCTCGCCGCGATTCGTGCCGTGGACGGCGCTCCTATGATTTGTAGGTTGGGCTGAGCTTGCGAAGCCCAACGCAAGATTACCGACATGATGTTGGGCTTCACGTTTTTCAGCCCAGCCTACGCTCTAATTCGATGGTCTCAGACTTTGGCAAGTATTCTGTCCAGGGCCCGGTCGGTCAGAACCCGTTTCAGTATTTGTAGGTTGGGCTGAGCTTGCGAAGCCCAACGCAAGATTACCGACATGGCGTTGGGCTTCATGTTGTTCAGCCCAGCCTACACTCTAATTCGATGGTCTCAGACTTTGGCAAGGATTCTGTCCAGGGCCCGGTCGGACAGAACCCGTTTCAAGCCGGCAAACAGGTAGGTGGGGAACGTAACATAATAGCGTGGCCGTGGACGCCTGCTTTCCAGTGCCTTGATCACTTTCAACAGTACTGCCTCGGCAGGCAGGGTGAACGGGACCACCGGACCTTTGGTTGTCAGCCGTTGCTCCATGCGCCGGTATTTTTCCCGGTGCACACTAGTCTCGGGGTTGATCGTTTTTTTGTAAACCGCATAGGCATTTTCGCGGAAACGGCTTTCAATCGGTCCCGGCTCGACCAGTGATACGTATATGCCGGTGTCACGCAATTCCAGGCGCAGGGTGTCCGTCAGTCCTTCCAGTGCATACTTGCTTGCGTTATAGGCGCCGCGGAATGGCAGAGCCACGAAGCCGAGTACCGAACTGTTGTGAATGATGCGTCCGTGCCCCTGTGCACGCATCACCGGCAGGACCCGGTTGGTCAGTTCATGCCAGCCAAACAGGTTGGTTTCGAACTGCGTGCGCAGAACTTCCCGGGACAGATCCTCGACGGCACCCGGTTGCCCATAGGCACCGTTGTTGAACAAGGCATCCAGACGGCCGTCCGTCCGCTCGAGGATGACATCGACGGCACGGTTGATCGATCCGGAATCCGACAGATCCAGCGGCAGGCTTTCCAGGCCGGCTGAATTCAGTTGTTCGACATCTGCTTCCCGGCGGGCGGTGGCAAACACCCGGTAGCCGCGCCTAGCCAGTCCGCGGGCCACACACCGGCCGATGCCGGAGGAACAACCGGTAATCAGTATTGTTCTCTCGCTCATATTAATTACCTAAGCCCTTGTAGTGTACAAGGTTATCTTGACACGGGTCAGACCGGTCTTGCCTGAGTTTGGCACGGAAATCCCTGCTTGCCTTTGAAAAACAAACGAAACTGCTTGAACAACGGTTATGGTTTTCATTAGTATCCCTTGGCAAATAAATTTGAAGCAACAGCAAGAATATTCAGGAGAAGCGAGGTGGCCAAAAACAGACTGTTTGCCGGTATTGCCGGTGTCGTTCTCGGGTTCTGTTCTTTGGGCGCCAATGCGGCCAAGGGACTGACCTATACCTACGGTGAAATCGGTTACACCAATATCGATTCGGACGATGTGGAGGCGGACGGTGCAACTGCGCGGATTTCATACGGTGCCACCGATTACCTTCATGTGAAATTTGAATATTCGCATTTTAATGGAGCCGATGTAACCAGGAGAAGTTCCTCCGGCAAGCAGGAACTGGATGTAGATATTGACCGTTTCCTAATCGGTATGGGAGGCAATTACACGGTGCTTAAGAAGGCAGGAGCTTTAGATGCCCTCGATGTGTTTGGAACGCTCAGTTACTACAACGCAGAGAATTCCGGAGAGAGTAACAACTCCGATCGTGGCTACCAGGTCGATGGCGGCTTGCGCGCATTGCTGACGAAAAAATTCGAGTTGAATGCTACCGTGACCTACCTCGATATTGATAATTTTGACGGTGAGACCGGGTTTGGCGGTGGTTTGGTCTACCGGTTCTACAAGAGATTTTCTGCAACCGGTAATATCCGCCACTTCAGCCAGGACGACACCACGGAAATCTTTGCCGGAATCCGGTATAACTTCTGACTATTCCGGTACGGCATGCTAGGCTTGGCAGCTGGCAGGTTTTTTTGTGCCGCCTGCCCCGGGGAACCTCTGATTACATCGTGAGTTCGTGCACCCTACGGTGGAGCCCCGGAATCCTGCAGCCAGGTGTCAATGGGTTATGGATTGCCTTCAGATCGCTTCCGGCTACCGATCTCGCTACCTTGCCTATCGCGGCAACTGCGTTTCTGCAATTGCCGCGCGAACGGCGCAACCTGAGTAAATCCCCGGTTCCCTAGATATTCTGCAGTACCGGCTTGCTGTCGGGCGGCAATGCATGCTGCCGTTCTTCCTGCTGCAGGGTCCACAGGCGTGCATAGTATCCCTCTGCGGCAAGCAAGGACTGGTGGCTGCCCTGTTCCACGATCCGCCCGGCATCCATTACCAGTATGAGATCGGCATCCACGATGGTGGACAGGCGGTGCGCAATGACCAGCGTGGTGTGATGGGCTGCGACTTCCCTGAGAGCAGCGAGGATCACCTGCTCTGAATGCGAGTCCAGGCTCGAGGTGGCTTCGTCGAACACCAGTATCTGCGGGTTCTTGAGTATGGCGCGCGCGATGGCCACGCGTTGCTTTTCGCCGCCGGACAGTTTCAGGCCGCGTTCACCGACCACAGTGTCGTATTCTTGCGGCAATGACATAATGAAATCGTGGATGTTGGCCAGCCGTGCTGCCTGCTCGATGTCGCTGCGTGAGGCTGATGGCCGGGCATAGGCGATGTTGTAGTACAGGGATTCATTGAACAGCACCGTGTCCTGGGGGACGATACCGATTGCACGGCGCAGACTGTCCTGGGTAACACTGCGGATGTCCTGGTCGTTGATCAGGATACGGCCATCACTGGTATCGTAGAAACGAAACAGCAGGCGCGCCAGCGTTGACTTGCCGGCGCCGCTGGGTCCGACAACTGCCACCTTGCGGCCCGGTGGTATCGAGAAACTGATGCCATGCAGGATCGGCCGGTTTTTCTCGTAGGCAAAGAACACGTTCTCAAAGCGGACACCGGCGTTACCTGTGTCAAGCTCCCTGGCATCCGCGCTGTCCGTAATTTCAGGCTCTTTTTTCAGCACATCGAACATCAGCTGCATATCCGCGAGTGCATGCTTGACCTGGCTGTAGACTATGCCGAGAAAGTTGAGCGGGATAAATAATTGCAGGAGAAAGGCATTGACCAGTACCAGGTCACCCAGCGTCATGGTACCGTTTACCACTCCCTGCGCGGCAAGAATCATAATCAGTGTGACGCCGATGGCGATGATGATTGCCTGTCCGAAATTCAGGGTCGACAGGGAGGTCTGGCTCTTGACGGCCGCGCCTTCCCATTGCTGCAGTGAGTCGTCATAGCGCAGCAGTTCATGCGTCTCGTTTCCGAAATACTTGACAGTTTCATAGTTCAACAGGCTGTCGATGGCCTGGGTATTGGCCGTGGAATCCATTGCATTCATCGCTACCCGGTATTTCATTCGCCATTCGGTGATCTTCATGGTGAAGGCGATATAGACGATCACAGAGACGAAGGTGATCACGGCAAACCACACGGAATAATTCGAAAGCAGGATGCCGGCAATCAGGGTGATTTCGACCAGCGTTGGCAACAGGCTGAATACCATGTAATTCAAGAGAGAGCTGATGCTGCGGGCACCCCGTTCGATGTCCCGGGACAGGCCGCCGGTCTTGCGGTCGAGGTGATAACGCAGTGACAGCTTGTGGAGGTGCTCCAGTACCTTCACCGAAATATTGCGCGTGGCGCCGTGACGGACGCGCGCGAACAAGGAATCGCGCAGTTCGTTGAACAGCGAGCTCGCCAGCCGTAGGGCACCATAAAGCAACAGGAATGCAAGGGGCAGGATCACCTCGATCCCGCCGGTTACCTCGAGCCGGTCAACGATCTCCTTGAGTACCAGCGGGATACCCACATTGGCGATCTTCGCCAGAATCAGGAACGCCAGTGCAAACACGACCCGGCCACGGTAGTTCCACAGGAAGGGCAGCAGCTTCCGCAGCGTGCTCAGATCGGTGGTTGTTTCCGGGAGTGATGTCGGGCGCGTGTGCATGGATCCAGGGAGTCGGGCAGACAGTGGCGGGTAATTGTCACAGAATCGCAAGGCCTGTGGAACACCGGCAATCCCATTCAGCAGCCAATGTTTTTATGCGGACAGTCCATTCCCCCGGTTGCAGCGGTAGCGCTATAATACCCGGCGTTTTTTTGCATCTCGCTGAAACGCGTGGAAACCAGGACTGTGCGGACCGATGCCAATTTACGAATACCAGTGCGAAGCCTGCGGGCATTACCTCGAAACCCTGCAGAAAATCAGTGACCCCCCACTGACCGATTGCCATAAATGTGGCAAGCCGGCCCTGAAGAAGCTGGTTTCCGCTGCAGCCTTCCGGCTGAAGGGCGGCGGCTGGTATGAAACCGACTTCAAGACCGGCAACAAGAAGAATGTTGCCCAGGCAGACAAACAATCCAAATCCGGCGACAAATCAAAGGGCAAGGAAGGTTCCGGCAGCACTGCTGCAAGGAAGAAGTCCGGCGGTAACAGCTGATTTTCGTTCACCCCGGCACCGGCACTGTATATTGCGTTGGTTGGCCCGACCCCGTACCATCTCGCGCTTCCCGTTGATAAATAACCGGTAGTTCCCGATGCGCACCATTTATTGTGGCGAGTTAAACGTATCTCACCTTGACGAGGAGGTCACCGTTTGTGGCTGGGTGCATCGCCGCCGCGACCACGGTGGTGTGATATTTGTTGACCTGCGTGATCATCGTGGCCTGGTGCAGGTGGTCTTCGATCCGGATACGCCGGATGTTTTCCGGACCGCGGAGCGGATCCGCAACGAGTACGTTCTGCAGGTCACCGGCCGGGTGCGGAAACGGCCGGAGGGGACCATCAACGAGGACCTGC
Source organism: Gammaproteobacteria bacterium (assembly GCA_020344335.1). GTDB lineage: Bacteria > Pseudomonadota > Gammaproteobacteria > UBA9214 > UBA9214 > SZUA-186. The sequence continues at coordinate 122,941 of CP070821.1, forward strand.
CGACTGGACATGTGGAAGTGCTCGGGCTCGAGTTGAATGTGCTCAACGCGGCAGAGACACCGCCATTCCAGCTGGATGACGATGTCCAGGATGAGACCAGGCTGCGATACCGCTACATTGACCTGCGCCGGCCGGAGATGCAGGAAAAACTGCGCCTGCGCGCGCGCATCACCCGCACCCTGCGTAACTGGCTGGATGATCGGGGCTTTGTCGATATCGAAACCCCTATCCTGACGCGGTCAACGCCGGAAGGTGCGCGCGACTACCTGGTACCGAGCCGGACCCATGCAGGGGAATTTTTTGCCCTGCCGCAATCGCCGCAGCTCTTCAAGCAGATGCTGATGATGGGCGGTATGGACCGCTACTACCAGATCGCGCGCTGCTTCCGGGACGAAGACCTGCGCGCGGACCGCCAGCCGGAATTCACCCAGCTGGATATCGAAACGGCGTTTCTCGACGAGGACAGCATCATGACCATTATGGAGTCCATGGTGCGGGATCTCTTCGCCAGCGTGCTGGATGTGCAACTTCCCGATCCGTTCCCGCGAATGAGCTATGCGGAATCCATGGAACGTTTCGGTACGGACCGGCCCGACCTGCGTATCCCGCTGGAGCTGGTCGATCTCGGTGACGTCATGAAAGAGGTTGAATTCAAGGTGTTCGCCGGGCCGGCCAACGATCCCAAGGGACGTGTTGCCGCACTCCGGGTGCCGGGCGGAGGCGAGATCAGTCGCAAGGATATTGACGATTACACCAGGTACGTCGGCAAGTACGGCGCCCGGGGGCTCGCCTATATAAAGGTAAACGACCTGGCGGCCGGGCGTGACGGGCTGCAATCACCGATCCTCAAGTTCCTGCCTGATAATGTCGTCGAGGCGATCGTGTCCCGGACCGGTGTCGAGGACGGCGACCTGATTTTCTTTGGTGCAGACCGTGCCAGCGTGGTGAACGAATCACTCGGGGCCTTGCGTGTCCGCCTGGGTCATGACCGTGGTATGGTCCAGGGTGACTGGAAGCCGTTGTGGATCGTTGATTTCCCGATGTTTGAACGGGATGAAAAGAACAATCGCTGGATGGCGCTGCATCATCCGTTCACGGCACCGAATGTCGAGGACTCCGCAGCGCTGGAGGAAAATCCGGGTACCAGCCTGTCGCGGGCCTACGACATGGTGGTCAACGGCACCGAGTTGGGTGGTGGTTCCATCCGTATTCACCGGACCGATATCCAGCAGGCGGTATTCCGGCTGCTGGATATCGGTGAGCAGGAGGCCCGTGACAAGTTCGGTTTCCTGCTGGATGCACTCAATTTCGGCTGTCCGCCGCACGGGGGCATCGCCTTCGGGCTCGACCGCCTGGTAATGCTGATGGCCGGCGCAAACTCCATTCGCGAGGTGATGGCGTTTCCCAAGACACAGACAGCCGCCTGTCCGCTGACGGATGCCCCTTCCGCCGTGGCAACCGGACAATTGATCGAGCTGGGGATCCATTTGCGCAAGCCACCCGAGGTGGAGGACTGACAACTCGCGCAAAGCCTTGCAGGCCGGACCGGGCTTGCAAGGTCCCGCGTAGTATTCTACCCGGGTTTTACTTGCGTTCAACCCAGCCTGCATACTGTGATTGTTGATTGAATCAACCACCCCACAAGCGTCCCGAATCTGTACTTATCGTTGTCTACACAAAGGCAGGTGAGGTGCTCATGCTGCAGCGACGGACTCCGGCCGGTTACTGGCAGTCGGTTACCGGAGCCCTTGAATGGGGCGAGGCACCAAAGGACGCTGCCGTACGCGAATTGTTTGAAGAGACCGGGCTGCAATTGCCGGTTACCGACTGCCGGCAAAACCATACATTCCCGATACACCCGGCCTGGCGCGAACGTTATGCCATGGATGTCGTCACCAACCTGGAGCATGTTTTTCGCGTGGAATGCACCGAGCGGCCGGCAATCATTCTCAATAGCGATGAACACTCGGGATACCGCTGGCTCGATAGGGATGAGGCAGCAAACCTTGCCGGTTCCCGTACCAACCGGGATGCCATCCTGGAACATGTGCCAGATTACTAGCCTGCATTTCTCGCAGGCAGCATGATGATCATGCAGAGATTTGGATTAATGCGATACATTACTGTATTTAGCGCTGTCAGGATAACTGCACGGTGCAGATCAGTTACAGACGGCTTTGTTACAAGGCCTTTTCTTGAGAAAGAGTGTGGCTGCGGTTATGGAATACGTATGTATCTTTCAGACGTTGCACCTGGAGCTGCCAATCTCGCGGGGGGCAGGATGCCGGGGATGTCCTGAAGAAAATTCCTGTTGGATCCCAAAAACAAATGAGTGTTCGCCAATCCCGTGAGCAATGTCCTGATGTCGCCATGAGCGGAAATCCGGGAACCAATGCCTGAAACCGTTATACTCGTTCACGGGGTGCTCATGCCGGGTGTCGAGCTGCGGCTGCTCGCGCACCGGCTGCGCCGGTGTGGTTTCGATACCGTCATTTTCCGTTACCCGTCGCGCCGGCGCGACCTGCGGAGCAATGCCGCTGCCCTGGCGCGGTTTGCCGGTTCGCAGCAGAGACCGGCTGTACACTGCGTCGGTCACAGTCTGGGTGGTCTGGTCATCCTGCAGGCATTGCGGCAAGCCGGCCTGCCCCGGGGAAGGGTAGTCCTGCTGGGTTCACCGGTACAGGGAAGCCGGGCAGCTCAACGCCTCTATCAATACGCCCCCGGGCGCTGGTTGCTGGGTAAAAGTAGCACGGAGGCTCTGTTGCAGCAGGCCCCCGACTGGGATTATGACCGGGACATCGGCATCATTGCAGGCGATCTGCCGATCGGGTTCGGGCGGGTGCTCGCTGACTTGCCTGGCGAGCATGACGGCACCGTGCCCGTTGCGGAAACGATGCTGGCCGGCGCGACTGATCGCATTGTGATTCCGGTGTCGCATACCGGCCTGGTGATGTCACGCCAGGTTGCCCGGCAAGTGTGCGCCTTTCTGCAGCACGGACATTTCGTTCCCGAAATGCAGGTGCGCTGAAAAACCCGGCTATAACTCGACGGCGCGGCGGTGATAAAATGCGACGGATTCATTGCAGAAGCGGGTAACACATGGCAGGACACAGTAAATGGGCCAATATCCAGCACCGCAAGCATGCGCAGGATGCCAAGCGCGGCAAGCTGTTTACCAAGCTGATACGTGAAATCACCGTAGCGGCGCGCATGGGTGAGCCGGACCCGGCAATGAACCCGCGGCTGCGCCTGGCCGTCGACAAGGCACTGGCGGGCAATATGACCAAGGACACCATCGAGCGCGCCATCAAGCGCGGCTCCGGTGCCCAGGAGGGGGTCAACTTTGAGGAAGTGCGCTATGAGGGCTACGGACCGGGCGGGGTGGCCGTCATGGTGGACTGCATGACCGATAACCGTAACCGCACCGTGGCCGAGGTCCGGCATGCCTTTACCAAGGCCGGCGGCAACCTCGGGACTGACGGTTCGGTCGCCTACCAGTTCAGCAAGTCAGGCATACTGAGTTACCCGCACGGCAGTGACGAGGACCGGATCATCGAGGCTGCCCTCGAGGCGGGTGCCGAGGACGTGCAGACCAATGAGGACGGTTCCATCGACGTACTGACCGAGCCGGACAGCTTCGTCGATATCAAGGAATCGATGGTGTCTGCGCAGCTGGAACCGGAACAGGCGGAAGTGACCATGCGTGCGGCCAATACAACCTCGCTGGATCTGAAGGATGCGGAGAAAATGGTACGCCTGCTGGACACGCTGGAGGATCTCGACGACGTGCAAAACGTTTACTCAAATGCAGATATTTCAGAGGATATCCTTGCACAGCTCGACTAGCACTGCTGCCGGCGGGCTGCAGGCATGACCCGCATCATCGGCATCGACCCGGGATCACGGGTGACCGGTTACGGGATTATTGACCAGCAAGGTCAACACCTGCATTACGTCGCCTCCGGCTGCATCCGGGTCGAGGGCGAGACCATTGCCGACCGGCTTGGCACTATCTTTGACGGAGTCAGCCGGATAATCGAGGAATATCACCCGCAGGAGATGGCGGTTGAGCGCGTCTTCATGAACAAGAACGCGGATTCGGCCCTGAAACTCGGCCAGGCACGCGGCGCTGCGATCTGTGCCGGTGTCACCCGAGCGATCCCGGTTTCGGAATTTGCCGCACGTGCAATCAAGCAGGCCGTGGTGGGCAAGGGCGCCGCGGCGAAAGAACAGGTTCAGCACATGATCTGCGTACTGCTGTCACTGGACAAGCGGCCACCCAGCGATGCAGCGGATGCCCTGGCCGTGGCCATCTGTCACGGTCATCACCGGGAAACCGGGCAACGTGTGCTTGCCAGGCAGCCGCGGCAGGAGGGTATCGCCTGATGATCGGGCAGCTGCGCGGTAAGCTGCTTGGGAAACGGCCACCGCAGCTGCTGCTGGATGTGCACGGCGTCGGCTACGAAATCGAGGCGCCCATGACCACCTTTTATGACCTGCCGGCCGTGGGCGAGGAGATCATGCTCTATACCCACCTTGCCGTGCGCGATGATGCCCATACACTGTACGGGTTTGTCAGGCTGAGTGACCGGGATCTGTTCCGGAACCTGCTGCGGGTCAACG
>CP070821.1:127663-145674 GCA_020344335.1 Gammaproteobacteria bacterium
TGATGAATACGCCGGTACCGTCCAGTGGAACGACCAGCCAGTACCGTTTCCAGCCGGCGCGTTCGGCAAACGGCAGACCGGCTGAATCCTCCGACAATACCGGGACATCCGGTGTCAGCGTAGCCAGGCCGTCCACGATGGCGTGATGCGAGGCCATGTCCGCCTCGGTCAGGGGAGACTTGTCCTCTTTCTCCTGGATGGCGAATTCACTGTTATAGATATCCAGTTTCTTGCGACCCGGCTCGCGGGCAAGCTCAACGACAGGTTCAAGCAGTGCAGTAATATCGCTGCCGGTAGTGGCGGTATTCATTCGGATTCCTTGTCAGATGGTTGCTCGGAAACGGCTTTACGGTCCGGTTCAAAATAGAACCGGGTATTCAATTGTCCGCTAAACCAGGCGTCAACGCTAACTTTTCCATGCCGGTATAACACGGTAAAACCCGGCTGCGGCTCGGGTTCGCTGCGCACCAGCGTCCAGCGGCCCGGCGGCAGGCTGATTTCCAGCTTCACGTGCATGGGGTAATAGCCGTCTAGGAAGCTGCGCATGAACGGGCCGTTGCGAACCAGGAAACCACCGTCCGGTTGCGGCACAACGACGCGGGACTCGGCCGAGATGCAGAGCTTTGCGTCAGGACTCACCGCTTCCAGCTGAACCGAGGCCCCGTCCACGCCGGCGCTTTTAATACCGGTGGATTCCTCGACCTGCAGCCGCCGGATCCGCTCCGGATGGAAAACAATCTGTGCAGACGGTACCGGGTCCAGGTGGGTATGACATTGATACAGTGCAGCCCAGCCGCTTTCCAGGCTGCTCGGTGTCAGGAAAATCCGGTTGTGGTGCGTGTGCACGGGTTCGTCGGGCGGGTTCGCCAGGAATTCCAGTTCTCCCTCGTTGATGGTACTGGCATCAAAATCTTCCGGGAAGTCCGGCGCCGCCGTGTCGGCCGTCCCGGCAATGAGCGCCCCCGGGACGGTCATCGCACCCGTGAGCAACAGTAGAACAAATACAATTCGTGTCAATTCACTCAACCTTAATGGGGCTTCTTAATACCGGCAATCGGCAATGCAACACTATCTGATACCATACGGGCAGTTCCCGGGAATGGCATTTATTTTAACCCGCCAATTATGAAAAATAATGTGCCTGTCAAACGCTCGTCCAATCTAACCTGCATACTCCCTCTCCCTTTCAAGGGAGAGGGTCGGGGTGAGGGTGTTTGAATATATGATTCCCCTCACCCTAACCCTCTCCCCAGAGGGGAGAGGGGATACCGGATGAGCTGCAAGCAGGTTGGGTTACCTCCCACAAACCCGTTTTAAAAACAGGTAAATACAGCATGATCCACTGGCATGATATCCACAGCATTTTTCTCGACATGGACGGTACCCTGCTGGACCTGTATTTCGACAATCATTTCTGGCGTGAGCATGTGCCGCGGTGTTATGCAAAACACCACGACCTTGATATCGAGACCGCCAAGTCACACCTGTATCCACGGTATCGTGACAAGGAAGGCACCATGGACTGGTACTGCGTGGAGTACTGGACCCGGGAGCTGGGCCTGGACATCGTCGCACTGAAACAGGAAGTCGATCACCTGATCGCAGTGCATGAACATGTTATCGAGTTTCTGGACTTCACGCGCCGCTCCGGGATACGCACTGTCCTGCTGACGAATGCCCATTCAAAAACACTGGCACTGAAAATGGCACGCACCGGGCTGGAGCAGCATTTCGATGCACTGATCTGCGCCCATGACATCGGTTACCCGAAAGAAGATCCGCGATTCTGGCCAAGGCTGGATGATCACGAATCCTTCCGGCGCGAGTCAACCCTGTTTGTCGACGACAGTTTGCCGGTCCTGCGTGCCGCGCATGCCTACGGCATCAGTCACCTGCTGGCAATACGCCGGCCGGACAGCCAGTCACCGCCCCGGGAGGTAACGGAATTCCCCTCGATAGACAGTTTTCGGGAGATCACCCCGGAAACGTAGCAGCCGTCCAACGGCCAGCCCCCGTTCCTGTGTACAGAGAGTTCCCTCTGCGGGCTGGTCCGGCTTGTTGAAACAGACGGGCTAGCCGCGGCTGGCGGCATACTTGTCCCAGGTCTTGAAGCGCTTGCGGACATATGTATACAGTGCTTCATAGCTGTCAAAGAACAGCTCGAATCCCTCGTCAGCGGCTTCGTCGAACTCGCAGAAGTCATTACTGTATTCACGGCAGATCTGTGGACGATCATCATAGATACTGCAACGGCCGCCCGGCTCCAGGTGGGTGCAGGGAGTATTCACCAGCAGGTACCAGCCATCCTCGTCCTTGTAGGCCTGCACATCCTTGTGAGAAAGCTGCCACAGCAGGTGGTCAAAATCGTGCATGGAGCGTGGCGTTACCAGCTCCTCGGTAATGTAGGTGCAACACTTGGAATTTGTACAGAAGCCGCACTTGTTTTCCGGTGTTATTGTAATACCGACAGGTATGTTCTTGATCATGGATTCCGGTCCGTCTCCAGCCAGTTTATATGCAGTATAGTACCGGCATACCGCCGTTTCAGTATGTGACAATTTCCGGAATTCCTGTCCTCAGGATTTCCGTTTATTTCTTCTCTTCACTATCGGCGGAAAACTCGAAACGGTCAAATACCGGACCATCGAATACACTGCGGCCGGCGCAGGCACGCACCTCCTTGCCCGAGACATCAATGAGCAAGCGCCGGCCCGGGGCATACAGTCCTTTTGCCATCAACAGGGTTGCTGCCACACCCTCCTCCTCGCCTGCCGCCATAAACAGTGCCCGCTGGGATGGGTCCTCCTCATTCTCCAGTGCACGGCAATACACCGGTGCCGTGTTCCCGCGCAAGAGCTGTACACCGGTTTCCATACCACCCTCGCGGTAAAGCCGGATGTTGCGAATGACGGCCAGCTGCAGGCGCTGGCCGTCCTCAATCACGCCCAGTAAATCCCCGACGCGGGCATCACCCGCTCCACCGTCATCCCAGGCCAGCCGCATGCCACCTTCGCTGGAATCAATAACCCGGCAGGGTAACGGCTCCCGGGATTCCCTGCCAACGCCCGGGCCCTGGGTAGTATTTGACTTGCGGGCAAGCGTTTCCTGATAGGCATGAATATTTTCGAGTCCCAGTAATAGGTGTACCCAGCGGCTGTCGGGATGCCGCGCCGCCCGGCTTTTCCGGGGATCGACCTGCTCCGGCAGCAGCTGGCGCAAGACGATGGCTTCCGGGCTTTGCTGGCGGACCTTGGCCGGTGTATGCACAAGACGTTCCCTGATTGCTGCCAGTGCCTCGCGTGCATCCAGTAGATATGGCTCCTTCCCATCAACGGGTGATTCCAGGCGCAGACAGCTCTTGGGTGGGCTATCGCTTTTGAGGTCAACAATAAACAGCCCTTCGGGTTTCCCAGACCAGCTGCTGCCAGGTATTACACGGCATTTATCTGCATGCTGCTTCAGCACATCATTGAGCAGGCCTACCTCACCCTCCGCCAGACGGAAGGGATCGGTCAGGGTAAGCAGCAGGGTTGCATGATAGATCGTGGCAATAGTGAGCGGCGTCTCGGACTCACCCTCACGTTCCGCAGCAACACCCAGCAGGCCGTGGTAACGTGCGATACGGTACAGCTGGTGCAGTTCACTGAAGAGATCGTTCTGCACGGAACGATAAAAGCGGTAGCAGTCCAGCAGGACGTAAGACAGCTGCTCAAGCGCGTGATTCACGGCCAGACCAAAAAGTCGACCCTGTACACGCTTGTCTGCTGCTTCGTAATATTCCTTTATGATGATCTTGTAACCGCCGGCCATGCCCATTAGCAACTGCTCGACCCCGCGCGTTGCCTGCTCCCGCTGTGCCTTGGACAGCGCCAGCTGGCGTAAATGCAATGGATCGACAGTAACAAACAGGCGCAGCACCGTGTTCCTGAAAACACCGAGCAGTTGCAGGCGCAATTCAGCGTCAACCTTTTGTTCGTTCAGGGACTCGAGTGCATTGAGTACCTGGCGCACCGTTTCCACAACGTCCATCAGCGGCAGGTTGGTAAGCCGGGCACGCAGCCGCTCGGCATCACGTTCCACCGTGGGATCGGTGAAATCATGCTGCACCGGAACGGAAAGTGTCAGGGACTCCATGACATTTATTTTATCGGAATCGGGGATGTCGAACCGGCGAAAGCCTCAAAAATCCCGACAGGCTCCTGATAGTCTTTCAACCTGAAAAGATAGGTATTATTGCCACGGAATCCACGGAAAAACACGGAAGAATAAATGCACAAAAAGACATTTTTCCGTGTCCTTTAGTGGATTCTGTGGCCATTTAACAAAAAACTGGCACTCAGCTGTGTTTGCTCTGTATCCGTTGTTATCAATTTGAAAGAGTACTAGGGCCGACCGGGTTTACCACTCGCCTGAATCGGTAATCAGGTAGGCTCCACCGGCCTGTGGTTCACCGAAAGATCCGAGCATGTCAATGAACTCGGCTGTGGTAGCGGGTCCCGGCTTCACCAGCAGCTGGAAACGGTACTTGCCTGTGGCAAGTATCGAAAAATCACCCGATACGTCTGTTCCAGCCGCCGTGTTACCGATCTCACCTGCGACACTGTCACCGGTGCTACCGAGATTGACCTCGACCTGTCCGAGCGCAAGTTCGACCGGTTCCAGAAGGGCCGCATCCTTCCAGTGCAGCACGGCGACCAGTTCATCGGGGAAACCATCCTCGATGCGCAAGGTATCCAGCGTCAGCATGACCGGACCCTCTGTTTGTACCGTTACCGGCCCCTGCACATAGCGCTCCAGCAGCGGGTCCGGTTGTATTTCACCGGTAACATCATGTGCAACGAGATCGACACCCGGCCCCGCACCGAGATTACCGCTGCCCGTAAACACCGGACCATCAAGGGTGATACGGTATTCGATGCGTCCCAGAGGCAGCGCCAGCGGCCGAAAGGACCAGTCGAGCTGGCCGAGCACCTGCCCATCGAAGGCAAGCTGCCCCGCCTGACCCGAAAAAATCGTTCCCTCCACGGCCTGCACTGACAGGCCGGGGACTTGTGTCTCCAGAAAACCCACGGCCTGCCGGGCCGGAAATGTTGCCACCATGATCAGCAGATAGGCACCGGTCCCCAGTACCAGGAAACGCCAGAACCGGCTCAAGACCCGGGTGCCCGAAGCGTTAGACGCACATTCACCCGCCCGACCGCTTGCGCCCGTTCCAGGGTAATGGTATCCACATCCGCTCCGTAGCGGCTGCTCATAACCTCGAGCCAGCCCACCACAACATCAAACGCGGCACCATCCAGCCACACACGTACGGCATCACTGCCTTCCGGTTCAACCCGCTTCAACGCAGACCCCAGGTTCGCTGCGCGCGCCGCTGCATCGGTCACCGAGAGCAATGAGCGCCCCGCAAGTCCTTCCGCTGCCGGTTTTGCCCCCTTCAGCTGACCCACAGTCACGGCATTTTGTTGCATCCACTGCAAGGTCTCGCGTTGCTGGGCTACATTGGATTCCAGCCTGTCATACCTTGAATACAGCGGCTGAACAAGAACGACATAGATCAGGATAACCACCAGCAGTGCCGCAACCGCATAAACGATTACCCGCTCGCGGGGTGCGAGTCCTGCCAGCCAGTCTTTCATGCCGTCTTCACCTGAATACGCAGACGGCTTTTCACGCGCTGGCCAGCCTCTGTTGTCGCTGACTGGATCTCAACGGTCAGGCCCCTGCCGGACAGCGTCTGCTTCAATTCCTCCAGAACCTGCAGACTGGCCGCGCTCAGCTCGACATCCAGCCGGCCGGCCCGGTAACTGGCACCGGAAATCTCTATTTCCTTCGCATTGCGCAGCACATCACCGGAGCGTGCGAGCAGCACCAGGAACTGGCCACCGGAACCCTGTCGACGTTGCAGTTGTGCAAGTTGCTGTTCCATTTGCACGCGCGCATCGACCACGCGCTTGGTTCCCGGGAAGGTTTGCCGGTAGATTTCCTCAATCCGGGTACCCAGGCTGTCGGACTCCTTGCCCAGGCGGTAGTAATCAATCCCCATCGCTACATGACTCAACAGGAAACCCGCGACCAGCAGCGCGGCCGTGGCACGCCACGGCCGCCACAGGCGGCCCCATTCCTGGGTTCGGCTGTAGGCACCCTGCAACAGGTCAATCGAGCCGGTATCCAGACCACGGGCAAGCAGTGCCAGGGCATCACCGTTGTATTGCTCGACCTCGATGTCTGCAACCGGCAGTTCCGGGGGAATGCTTCCGGCCGGTATGTACATATGCACCCGTGTTGCTTCCGGTACCGTCTCATCATCGTCTTCCTTCGGGGCAATATCGAAAAACAGGGCCAGGTTTTCGGTATCCACCGCATAACCGCCACTGGGACCGGTACGAACCAGTGCTACCGCACCATCAACAACTATGTTTGTCCGGTTTTCGGTCCAGGGGGTGACCAGGAGATCGGGGATCAGCTGAATAACGTCCAGGCCGACCGCCCGGAAAGCCTCCAGGTAGGCATCCATGCGGCGTGCGGCAACGATAGCCACCGGGTATTCACCACCGGCATTCGCCTTCCCGACGGCAAAGTGCAGGTCCTCGACTTCATCCGAAAGCTGCTCCTCGAGGGCATAGGGGATGGCGCGGAGCAGTTTTTGCCGGTTACTGCGTCCCGGGATCTTGACTGTGGTCAGCAGGCAGTCAATACCGGGCACCAGCGCCACGATCCGCAGGCCGTTCCCCTCGACCGCGGCCTCGTCCAGGGTTCCGCTGCGCACCACGCTGGTGGGCACACCAGCGCTATCCAGCGGCAACCACTGGCAACCGGCCCCGGGATCCTGTCCGACCCGGATCAGCAGGGTATTACGCATGCGGCTGCTCCCGGTTCCATCGTGAACTCAGAAGGCTCTTCATAGATGCTCCATCCTACCAAAAAACACTTCCGGATCAATTAATCATGCAACCAGCCGGTTCAGCTGTCCGGAACCGCCGTAGATGCTTCCACCTGTGCCTGCAAGGCGCGATTCCGGTTGCGGTATACAATCCGGGTTGTTTTTGACTCACGTTCCAGCAGGCTTTCCAGCTGCACCCGGCTCTGACCGATCACCACATCTGTCAACACCCTGAAATAAGCGCTGTTGACATCAATGTCCGTGTCAATCGCGAGACCGGCCAGTGCATCATGGCTTAAAAAGTCATTGATGTTTTTATAGCCATTTTCCCCACGATCGGCAATCAGGCTGCTGACATCACTCTCGCTCAACTCGGCATTGAGGGCCTGCAGCACAATCGGGGTTGCCGTATTGACATTGATGGAGGTCTCGGTAGGTAACGCGGTTACATGCGGCAGCAGCAATTCGATGGCACGCTGATCGTAGTCCTTCACCAGACGCAGCTCGCTGACACTTACCAGCATACGGTTGGCCGTACGGTAGGGCCGCTCCAGCAGCAGGTAGTACTCATCCTCGGCACCATTCGGAAATCGCACATTGATGTCGGCATCGATCCAGTCGACCAGGGTATCAGCCAGTGCGGCTTCAAGGCCGAGGGTATCCAGCAGGCGCTTGTAGTAGGCAATGTCTGCCCCCTGATCAGCACCCGGACCGGCGCCTTCTCCTTCCCCCTCTCCCTGACCTTGAACATTTGCCAGGTTGTTGAGATTGAAGCGCCCCTGCAAGTCTTCCACGGCCCCGTCAACCAGGCCGCCTTCAACCGCAATCGGGGGTAGCGCCGTTGCCCAGTCCTCCTCCAGCGAATCGTAATCACTGTCTTCGGCATCACGACGCAGCACAACCCGTGCCCAGCTCTCTGCAGCCAGCGCATAGTCATAGGCCTGTTCACCGTGGATCAGGTTGCCGGTACGCCGCACATCGATGTGCTGGCGTGTTGCCATCGCAACAGCCACGACCGTCACGACACTGACTACCAGCAGCGCGGTCACCAGTGCAACACCGCGTTGCACACTCAAGCCGGCAACTGGAACAACCATCTTATTTCACCGTAATGTTCGTGCTCGATGAGCATCTCGACTGCCCGGGGCGGATCCATTGCCTGCAAATCGATGTCACCGCTAAGCTGCTCTGAGGTTGGCCACTGCTCCTGCCAGTTGTTTTCCGGATCCAGGTAGCGAACACGCACATTGACAATGTCCTGCACCAGTACCTGCTGCCTCGGCTCGCTGTCCTGCGCCCGGTCGAGCACCAGCCAGCTGTGGCGTACCAGTTTCCGGTCCTCGAGTACATAGCCGACGCGCTGCAGTGTACTGCGCGGGTTTTGCAACGGATTTTGCCAGCCGCCACGAGTTAGCTGAAACTCGGATGAACCAGTTAGCGCCGCACTGTTGTCACCGAATTCATCCCGAATGGTGCGCGGTACCAGCTGCTCGATATCACGCTGGATAATCAGGTAGGTCCTCTGCATAGCGGCCAGGCGTTCTGCGCTTTCTTCAGTCCGTACCCGCTGTTCCAGCACGTTGTCGAGACCGCCGTAGGCCAGTACGGCCACGATACTGAAGATAGACAGTGCAACGAGTAGCTCGAGCAGGGTGAACCCGGCGCTGTTCGGCAAGCAACCGGCGCGCTTGTGCCTGTTCAACTGCTGCCTTGGCAGCGCTTTGCCCCTGTGTTGCATGCCACGTCGGGCAATCCGGGACAGAAGGACGAACACACATTGTGCGAGCGTCCGCATGGCATGGCCACAGCTTTTTTTTTCAGAGAATTTCACGAGCTGCGCCGCCCGGCGATGCCTGAAGCCGAACAGGCACAAGATATTACGGGTCAAGCTGGTTGCCATGCGCTGTTTCATTCTTTGGCTAGCCTGTACATGTCCTTGAAGGGGCTTACTTCGTGCAGGGTCTAGTTCCCACCACCAGCCGCTGGTTGCCAGAGAAATCCGCTTAATATCGCCAGGGGTTGTTCGGCGTCCGAGTCGATAGCCTGCACCTCGACATCCAGCCGGCGCAGTTCTGCTTCCTCGGTCTGGGTCACCCTGGCCAGCCAGCGCCATTCCTGCTTGCCCATGTCCGCAGTACCCTTGAATTCCCCGACGCCCGGCCAGGCATTTGCCACCTGTTGCTCTACGAGTACATTTCGGGCCACCCAGACCGCCAGCGTCCGGTCCCTCAGATAGGACTGGTTAGCGGTGTAGCCACCAACCGCCTTGATCACTGCCCCCATGGTCAGTGCCAGTACGCCGAGCGCTACCAGCACTTCCAGCAGGGTAAAGCCAGATGCAGCAATCCGTGCACCACGACAGGCCCGGTGATTCTTGCGATAAGGTTGTGCCGAGTGGTGCATTAAAATACTTCCTCGATATCCCACTCCGGCTCACCCAGCTGCGATACCACGAGATGATAGCGGTAGCGGCTCTGGTCAGACCACAAGGTTGCGGCAAACGGTGTCATCTCGCCGCTCGACAGGATAAAGACTTGCGGACTCAGGCTGTTGTTCTCATCCGGCGGGATCAGCTCGGGTGTCTCGCCTTCCACTTCGAGAGAAAGCCGCACACTATGCGGCAATTCGTACTCTTTCAGCAGCCGGTCTGCTTCCGGCGCTATGCCCCACCCGGCAGGACCCAGGACGACAAAACGGTACCCCGTATCGGTAAAATGAATCGCAATCTCGTCACCGCGGATAACCGCTTCATCATTGGCAAGGCTGATCAGCGCCACCAGCCTCCGGGTTTCCTGTTCCATCGCTTCAGCCAGCTTGTCTCCACCCAGGGAAAGGACGGCAAACCAGAAGATGATGCCGATCAGGACCAGCACCACGATCAGTTCCAGCAGGGTGAACCCCGCCTGGCGCGGGGTACGGCGGACGAACATGGTCCGCCGCATCAGTCTATTGCAGGTTCCAGTTGCCGATATCATCGTCACTGGGCTGCTGATCCGGACCCAGCGAATAGATATCAATAGCGCCGTGCGATCCCGGGCTCAGAAACTGGTAGGGCTGCTTCCATGGGTCCTCTGGCAGCCGGTCCAGATAGCCGCCGGATTTCCAGTTGGGTGGCTCCGGTGAAGCCGGTTTTTCGATCAGGGCTTCGAGGCCCTGGTCCGTGGTCGGATAGATATAGTTGTCCAGCCGGTAGAGATTCAGGGCGGCTTCCAGCGCACGGATATCCTGGCGCGCCTTGGTGATGCGTGCCTGGTCAGGCCGGTCCATTACCCTGGGTACCAGGATGGCAGCGAGGATGCCGAGAATCACCACGACCACCATTACTTCAATCAGGGTAAAACCCTGTTGTTTATCAGTTTTAGCTTTCATTGCGAATCAAACTCTTGGCATTGTGTTGGCGGGGTCATGCAGACCTGTGGAGGAATATACGCTAAATCACGAGCGATTTCCGGTGATGACGCACACTACGATACCAGGCCGGTGTCGCGGTTCAATTGAGGCTTAACTGGTTACGGACCTTGAGTGCATACAGATGACGCTCGGCATCCACGAGGTGCTGGCCCCAGTGCAGCTTGTACGTCGATTGCCATACCTGAGCGGCACGCTGTGGCCAGGCCTCGTCAAGCAGTTCCAGCCCGTGTTGCAAGTCAAAATAGATATCGGTGAGATCATCGGCGAGACTGCCTGACATGTGCATCTGCTCGGGACTGGCGTCAAATTCAAGCCAGTAACTGTCCCGTTCACCGAGTTGCTTGCGCAACCGACTGTAGAGATCAAAGCGGGTATCGAGGTCGATTTCGGGAACCGGTAAATCCTGGCTCTCAAATGTCGTCAGTCCGGTCACTGCCGAATGCAGCCGCGGCAGCAGGGTATACAGATCGTACAACCAGCTGTCGATTACCACGTCGTGATTGCTTTCGATCAACCCGCAATAGGACTCGGCAGCAACGACCATTTCTGTGAGTTTTTCGGAAAGACTCTCCATCGTGTCCTTGTTGATACGTGTAACGCATTGTTTTTAAATGGGTTTATACCAACCATCCACGCTGTCTTCAGGAATGCAGGCCCACCTTGCCTGTTCTGTCCCGGTGGTGGATGCAGCCGTTGCAACCCCTCCGGGTGATTACCTACCAGTGTAGACAATAAAATCAGTACCAACCTGCCTGTCAGACTTCGACCATCTCGAAGTCTTCCTTGGCCGCACCGCATTCGGGACACAACCAGTTCTCCGGGATATCTTCCCAGCGGGTGCCTGGCGGAAATCCCTCCTCCGGCAAACCGGCAGCCTCGCTGTATACAAATCCGCAGACAACGCACAGATACTCCTTGTAGTCACTCATGATTCATGCCTCGGCTTATGCAATCACCCGATTCAGGCGCGCGCGCATTGTAACGCCCCGGACACCGCTAAAAAAGGGCAACTGCAATGCTAGAATGAGGCCAGTTCAAACCCTGCCATGAGCGCTTTATTACCACAGTCATGAATACAAACCTTCCGATTGTGCTGGCTTTTGCCGGCCATGATCCGAGCGGGGGTGCCGGCATCCAGGCGGATATCGAAGCCCTTGCCAGCCACGGCTGTCATGCCGCGACGGTCGTCACTGCACTGACGGTACAGGACACCCGGGATGTCAGCGGATTTACGCCGGTCGAGGCTATCCATGTCATTGCACAGGCCCGTGTGATCCTGGAAGACATGCCGGTTGCCGCGATCAAGCTCGGCATGCTGGGCAGTGTGGAAAATACCGAAGCTATACACACAATATTAACGGATTATCCGGAAATACCGGTTGTCTTCGACCCGGTTCTGGCGGCTGGCAGCGGGACGAGGCTGGTTGAGCCCGGCCTTGTCGAGGCCGTCCGGTGCCTGCTGCTTCCGGAAACCCGGGTACTGACACCCAACAGCCTGGAGGTACGAGAACTGGCTCCCGAAGCGGATACCTTGGGCGCCTGTGCGCTGGCGTTACTGGATCAGGGAGCGGACTACGTCCTGGTCACCGGCAGCCACGAGCCGTCATCCGATGTCATCAATCGCCTCTACCATGACCAGCGCCTGCTGGACACTTTCAGCTGGGAGCGTCTGCCGCACAATTACCATGGTTCCGGGTGTACGCTTGCTTCCGCAATCGCCGCGCAGCTGGCGCTCGGCAGGGAGCCGGTTGCCGCGATCCGTGCAGCGCAGGCCTTTACCTGGCAGGCCCTGCTAAGGGGCTACCGACCGGGCCTCGGACAATACCTGCCCAATCGCGGCAGCGTTGCGCCAAACGAGAACTGAATGTCCGCTGCCAGATTGCCCACCGGTCTGTATGTCATTACCGACAGTCACCTGATACCGACGGATCGCCTCATCGACTGCGTGGCCCGCGCCATCGAGGGGGGCGCCGTCATGGTTCAGTACCGCGACAAGGATCACCCGCCCGCGCAACGCGAGCACGAGGCCGCGACCCTGGCCGGGCTGTGTCAGCGCCATGGCATCCCGCTGATCATTAACGATGATATCGAGCTGGCCCGCACAGTCGGTGCCGATGGCGTGCATCTCGGGCAGGGGGACGCTGCGCCCGAGCAGGCCCGCAGCCGGCTCGGCGATGACGCGATTATCGGCATATCGTGCTACAACCGGCTGGAAAATGCCCGGCTTGCCAGCGAGCAGGGGGCCAGTTACGTCGCCTTCGGACGGTTTTTCCCCTCGGCAAGCAAGCCGGGGGCCGTCTTCGCCCGCCAGGACCTGCTGGTCGCGGCTCGCCGGGAATTCGACCTGCCGATCGTCGCCATTGGCGGCATAACCCCGGAGAACGGGGCCGGACTGGTAGCGGCCGGCGCCGACCTGCTGGCCGTCATCCATGGCGTGTTCGGACAACCGGATATCGAGAGCGCCGCCCGCCGCTACGCTACCCTGTTCAAGACCGATCCCGCAATTTAGTCAGGACCGGCCGAAATCACCGCATCCGGCCCGGGGTGGCATACTGCGCGCATTGCAGCATTGCGGTAAATTAACACCAATCTTTCTGCCCACAAGGATTGAGAAAAATGACGCGTTCCCATGACGACTTTCAGGCCGCTTGCCGGCATATTCCGGGCGGTGTGAACTCCCCGGTGCGCGCCTTTCGCGGTGTCGGCGGTGATCCCCTGTTCTTTTCCTACGGGGAAGGCCCCTGGCTGTTTGATGTGGATGGCAACCGCTACATTGACTATGTGGCTTCCTGGGGCCCGATGATTGCCGGCCATGCCCATCCCGAGGTCATTCGCGCCGTACAGGAAACCGCCGCACAGGGACTGGGCTATGGCGCACCGACCGAGATTGAGACCCGCATGGCGGAGACCCTGTGCACGGCACTGCCATCCATGGATCTGGTACGCATGGTTAACTCGGGTACCGAGGCAACCATGAGCGCCATCCGGCTGGCGCGCGGCTTTACCGGTCGCGACAAGATCGTCAAGTTCGAGGGCTGTTACCACGGCCATTCCGATGCCCTGCTGGTCAAGGCGGGCTCGGGTACCCTTACCCTGGGTGTACCCACCTCACCCGGGGTGCCGGCGAGTGTCGCAGCCCATACCGTAACAGTTACCTATAATGAACTTGAAGGTATCACGCAGGTATTTGAGTCAATTGGTGATGAAATTGCAGCGATTATCGTCGAACCGGTAGCCGGCAACATGAACTGCATTCCACCGGTTCCGGGGTTCCTGGAAGGGTTGCGTACTCTGTGTGATACCCATGGCAGCGTGCTGATTTTCGATGAAGTCATGACCGGTTTTCGGGTTGCTGCCGGAGGGGGGCAGGCACATTATGGCATCACACCGGATCTCACGACCCTTGGAAAGATCATCGGCGGCGGTCTGCCGGTGGGAGCCTTTGGCGGACGCCGTGACATCATGGAGCAGATTGCCCCGCTGGGCCCCGTGTACCAGGCCGGTACCCTGTCCGGCAATCCCGTGGCCCTGGCTGCCGGTCTGGCGACACTCGAACTGGTCGCCACAGACGGCTTTTATGAACGCCTTGAGGCCAGTGTCGACCGCCTGACGAATGGCCTGCAAGCCGCCGCCACGGCTGCCGGGATCCCGTTTACCACCAACCAGGCAGGCGGCATGTTCGGCTACTTCTTTTCAGACGAAGGCACCATCACACAGTTCGACCAGGTTACCCGTTGCGATATGAAACGCTTTCAACGTTTTTATCACGGCATGCTGGAAGCCGGTGTTTACCTCGCCCCATCGGCATATGAAGCCGGCTTCGTTTCCTCGGTCCACACCGACGCCGTCATCGATGCCACCCTGGATGCCGCAGGGCGGGTGTTCGGCATGCTGGATTAGCAAGGCAGTAGCCGACCCATGACCGGTACTGCCTGATGGAAGGTCTGCTCCAGGATGTACTGACCTGGATTGCACTGCATCCGTTGCTCTCGGGCTTGCTGATTTTTATCATTGCCCTGCTGGAATCCCTTGTTGTCATTGGCCTGCTGATTCCCGGTGCGTTCCTGCTCTTCGGGGTCGGCGCATTGATCGCCACCGGCTCCTTACAGTTGTATCCGACACTGGCCTGGACCATTGCCGGGGCAATCGTGGGTGACAGCATCAGTTTCCTGATAGGCCGGCATTACCACCAGCGGTTGCGTGTGGTGTGGCCATTTAACCACTATCCGGCACTCGTAAACCGTGGCATTGATTTTTTCTACCGGCATGGGGGCAAGAGTGTCTTCATGGCACGGTTTGTCGGCCCGGTGCGGCCAATCGTTCCTGCCATCGCCGGTATGATGGACATGGGGGGCTACCGGTTCCTGCTGGTCGATACCATCGCCTCCCTGTTGTGGGCGCCGGTCTATATCCTGCCGGGCATGGTCTTCGGTGCCTCTCTCGGACTTGCGGCAGAGGTGGCGGGCCGGCTGGTGGTGCTGCTGGTAATTTTTGCCGGCATTACCTGGCTGTGCGTGGAACTGGTCCGCATCATCGGTCGACTGGTGCAGCCGCGGCTGTCTGCATTGCTGGAACGCTTCCTTGAGTGGAGCCGGCAGCATCCGCTCATAAATCCGCTTGCCGGTTCATTACTCGATCCCTATCACCCGGAGGCACGCGGGCTGGCCATTCTCTCTGTCCTGTTTTTCATCACCCTGTGGTTGCTACTGCTGATCTCGCGTCAGGTCCTGCATGGCGGGTTCATGGGGGATATGGACAACTACATACACCATTTCATGCTGGAACTGCGCACTCCCTATATCTATCAGCTCAATGTGTTCATCACGCTGCTGGGCAGTCAGGTCATGCTGGCACTGGTACTGGCGACAGGCAGCCTGTGGCTGTTGTGGCAAGGCTGCAGCAAGGCGGCATTTCACTGGATTGCCGTCTACGTCTGTACCGGTATCCTGACCTACCTGCTGAAGTTTTCTGCCCAGATTGCCCGTCCGGTCGAGTTTTACGGCGGTTATTCCTTCCCCAGTGCGCATACCGCGATTGGCCTGGCGGTTTACGGGTTCCTGGCGTTGCTGGTGGCCCGGGAACTGCCGCGCAAACAACGCTGGCTGCCGTACTCGGTGGCCGGCCTGCTGATTACGGCCATCGCCTTTTCAAGGCTCTATCTTGGCGTGCACTGGCTTTCGGATATCCTCGGTGGGGCCTGTCTTGGCCTGTTCTGGGTTGCGCTGATCGGTATTGCCTATGACCGGCATCCGGCACCGCAGCTACCCGTCCGGCGCTTTCTGGTGGTGACGGTAATCATGATGGCGGTCATCGGCTCCTGGCAGGTACAGCAACGCTTCCGGCAGGACCTGGTGCATTACGCACAGCCGGTCGAGATCCGGACGATCACGCTGGCCGAGTGGCAGTCGCATTACTGGTCCGAGCTGCCGGTCTACCGGGTTGACCTGGAAGGTTTGAACGAACAGCCCATGAACATCCAGTGGGCAGGGTCGCTGGATTACCTGGAACAATTACTTGCTGCACAGGGCTGGCAACCGGCTGCTGCCATCAGTGCATCCAGCCTCATGAACTGGCTTGTTTCAGAGCCCGATATTTCGAGTCTGCCGATACTGCCCCAGGTACATGACGGGCAGCATCATGACCTGCTGATGACCAGCAGGAGCGACGGGGCAAAACGCCTCACGGTACTGCGGCTGTGGCCGGCAAATGCGGAAATCAGCGATAGTGGCCAACAACTCTGGACAGGCACCGTTTCCTACCTGTATATCGATCACTCCATTCCACTGATAACTTCACTCAGTACCGGTAAAGAATTCGACGCACCGCTGTTCGAGATCGGTTCCATACTTGCTGATCGCACCGCTACCAGGATGTTGAAACGCACACCCCCCTACGCGGGTGAAAACGGCTGGGATGGTCAGGTCCTGCTCGCCTGGCAGAAACCTCCATAATAAACTGCTGCAATGCGGGAAAGAGTGCCTGGCGCAGGCTACCCGGCAAGCGAATGCCCGGTAGTTTCCAGTGCTCGAGCGACATGCTCCAGCAAGACTCTGCTGTCAAATGGCTTGGTCAGGTAGGCAAACACCCCGCGGCTTGCAGCCTCGAATGCATCCGGGATGGTGCCGTGAGCCGTGAGTATCAGTACCGGGAGTTCAGGATTGCGGGCATGCACATGGTTGAACAGGGTCATGCCATCCATGCCATCCATTTTCAGGTCGGTAATGATGAGATGCGGCTGAAATACCGGAAGTTGCTCCAATGCCTGCTCACCGCTCTCGACAGCTTTCACGGCATAACCTGATGAGGATAATCGCAGCGACAGCAGACGCAGCAAACCCTGATCATCATCAACAATCAGCACACGGTATTTGTCGGCCATGATTTCAACCCGCCCTTATTTATTCTTCTCACTGGATTCCCTTGTTTATAGGTCGTTAAACACTGCTCACCGTGCGGTCTTCGAAATCTCGGCCGATTGGCTGCTTTCACGACCCTCCACATCGTAGGTGGTCATGACGACACGATAGTCACCTACCGGAACATCGGACACAGTCGCCGCCTGCGCACTCCCGTCAGCCACATCAATACTGTTGGGATAACTGCCGGCAGTTTCGCCGTAATAGATGCGAAAGCCATCGATATCCGCCAGTGACAACGGCGTCCCGTCCGCACGGGTGGTCGGCGATGTCCAGGACAAGGTGAAACTACCCGCCTGAACAGCGGCCGTTTCCACCCGGATGCTGAAGGCCGGCAGGCTCACCGTGTCCAACCCGTCAGTCACCGAGATCCGGATGCCGTCATACAAACCGACATCGGCTTCAGCCGGCGTCCCGCTCAGGCGGCCCGAGGTGTCGTTAAAACTCGCCCACGCGGGCTTGTTGGCGATACTGAAGGCCAGCAGATTTCCATCCGCATCCGAAGCCGTTGGCTGAAATACATACTCACTGCCAGCCTCCACCGAACCGGCCGGCGTGCCGCTGATGACGGGAACACTGTTTGCGACTGGATCGGGCTCGGGGACCGGCTCAGACTCGGGGTTGCTGGTATTGCTGCCGGAATACACCACCTGATTTATAACAGTCGTTGTATCGCTGCCGGCTGTGGCAGATCCACTTATGGCAGCATCCAGTGTTTCGGAAGTATCGACAGGCAGGACCTGCGCGATATCGCCCGGCAAGGTATCTGCCTGAATGGTGTTTACGTTATTCACAATATCGGTAACGGCTGAGCTTGCATCCACTACCTGTACAGCCCTGAGGGCAATTTTCGTCTGTTTCAGCATGCCCCTGGTAATGCGCACGTTGGCGGTCATCTTTGATGATGAAATATTGAGACGTGTTGTAGCGATGGCCTGGTCAATGACGCCCGTTGCCACTAACCCCCCCACCTTCAGATTATTGCTGAGAGCCTCCACCAGCACCTGCGCGGAAACCACATTGGCAACGGCGGAGATCTTCGCTTTCGTGCCTCGTGCACCGGTACCGTCAAGAAACCCGTCGGTCATGTCGGCAGCAATTGCATCCATGACACCGTCACCGCTAATTGTCGTTCCGCTGGCTGCGATCGAATCACGGGTCCGGCGCTCCATCTCACCCAGGGCCTCGCTGGCCTTGACGATATTGGCGACATTCTCATCGGTAATGCTGGTGGTAATCGGATTGGCAATCAAATCTGAATCCAGTCCGAATCCCAGTTTGTCGATGACATAGGCTTTCGC
>CP070821.1:145774-153285 GCA_020344335.1 Gammaproteobacteria bacterium
CCCTATCTGTTCGGTCTGGGTGTGATAGGCATTTCTGTCTTCATGATGGGGGCGGGTACCCTGGGTGTGCCGCGCAGGGTATGGGACATCACCGGTGCTGATGCCGCGCTCAAGTATGACTACTCCGGTGCGGCCTACCTGATGATGGGGCTGAACGGTATCAGCGGTGTACTAGCTGCACTTGGCGGCCTCGCCTTCATCGTCATCATCGTGGGCTCGGTCCTGTTCGGGAAACGCACCGGTGACAAACCACTGGAAGGCCTGACGATGACGACGGCCACCAAGTACGGCAGCGCGGAACACATCAGAATCCCGGGGACCGTCATGCTGGTGGCGGTGTTCTTCACGGCCTTCGTGCTGTACTACTTCGTCAACTGGAAGTACCTCGCAGAAGTATGGCCACTGCGCTGATCGGCAGGGCCGGCAGCGCCCCGGTCAGGGAGACTCTGGCGCTCGTCTACTCGGTGTTCAAGGTCCGCATCGGGACGGCGATCATGCTGACCGCATTGGCAGGAATCGCCGTGGCGCCAGGACCGGCACCGGAACCATGGCAGATCGTGGTGCTGGCCCTTGCCGTACTGTTGTCCTCGGCAAGTGCCGGCGCCTTCAATATGTATATGGAGCGTGACCTCGATGCACGCATGCAGCGCACGTGCAATCGTCCGTTCGTGACCGGGCGCTTTGCCGCCAACGGTTACTGGCTGACCGGGATCGTGCTGTTGCTGGTATTCTCCATCACCGCCGCCGCACTGGCGACCAACGCCATTGCGGCGCTCTATGTCTTTCTCGGTGCCTTTGTCTATGGCGTGGTGTACACGGTCTGGCTGAAACGCCACACCTGGATGAACATCGTTGTCGGTGGGCTGGCCGGCAGTTTCGCCATCCTCGCCGGGGCCGCCGCGGTGAATCCCGGGCTGGGACCGGCGCCGATCATTCTGGCCGTGGTGCTGTTCCTGTGGACACCACCCCATTTCTGGAGCCTTGCCTTCAAGTACCGGGATGAATACGCAGCCGCCGGTATTCCCATGCTGCCGGTGGTGGTCTCTGCAACAACGGCGGCACGCGTTATCCTCGCACACACCGTATTGCTGGTCGCGCTGTCACTGCTGCCGGTCATGTACGGCATGGGCTGGATCTACCTGCTGGGCGCCGCGAGCGGGGGCGGCTGGTTTGTCTGGACCAGCATCGGCCTGGTACGCAGCCCGTCAGCCAAAACGGCCATGATCAATTTCCACGCCTCGCTGTTACAACTGGGTCTGCTGCTGGTCGCTGCCATCCTGGATGCCTGGCTGATTTAGCCAGCACATACTTAGGCGGCCAGCATTCTTTCCTTGTTACTATCTTCAGCCCTGCGACCTCTGACTTCTGTGTGAAATTTTCAGGATGGATAGACTAGTGCTGCATCCGTTTCGTTCTCTGTTTATTCTCGGCATGTTCTTCGCGGGCTTGGCCAGTGCCGCCCTGGATGAAGGGAGCACGGTTTATGACGAGAAAGAGGCCCTGGCCAAAAGCCAGGCCGTGCTTGGACAGGAGACCGGAAATCACACATTTCACGATGGCAACGGGAGACAGGTCACACTGGATGCCTTGCGCGGAAAACCGGTCGTAATCAGCCTCATCTACACCAGTTGTTATCACATCTGCCCGACCGTGACGACCAACCTGGCAAAGGTGGTTACCATTGCGAGAGATGCACTTGGTGACGACAGTTTTTCGGTCCTTAGCATCGGTTTCGACACTCCGGTCGACACGCCAGATCGTATGCGTGTGTTCGCTGCACAGCGCAATATTGATATCGACAACTGGTATTTTGTCAGTGCAGATGCCGAAAGCATGGAAAGCCTGGCCAATGATGTCGGCTTCAGTTATTTCAAAACGCCGAAGGGCTTCGACCACATAATTCAGGCCACAGTGCTCGACAGTGAGGGCAAGGTCTATCGACAGATTTATGGCATGGCACCGGAACCGCCCGCCCTGGTCGAACCGCTCAAGGAAATACTCTGGGGGAAACAGGTCGCCACCACGCCGATCGAGAGCATGCTGAACAACATCAGGCTGTTTTGCACGGTGTATGACCCGACCACCGGCATGTATCGTTTTGACTACTCAATCTTTATCGGTGCTTTCATGGGCCTGCTGGCGCTGGGTGGCACGGCCTGGTTTATTGTCCGCGCCTGGCGCAAGTCAACGCCTGCAAGGCCACTGACATAGAGTGCGCCGTGCACGGCTGACAATAATACAAATCGCCTTGCAGGAGCCAGGAAACACTTGACTACGCCACGGAGGATTGCCCGAGCAGCATTTGAATCTGTCGACAAACTGTTCGACAGGGCCTTCACCCCTGCGTGGAATCCACTATACCACCTCGGTACGCTCGGGTGGTTCTTCTACTGGATTGTCATCGTCAGCGGTATCTACCTTTATATCTTCTTCGACACCGGCATTAACCAGGCCTATGAATCCCTCGAATATATAACCAACGTGCAGTGGTATGCCGGCGGCGTCATGCGCAGCCTGCACCGCTACGCATCGGATGCACTGATCATTGTCATGATGCTGCACCTGGTCCGTGAATTTGTCATGGACCGCTATCGCGGGGCGCGCTGGTTCTCCTGGTTTACCGGTGTGCCCCTCCTGTGGCTGGTTTTTGCCTGTGGTATCAGCGGTTACTGGATGGTCTGGGATGTACTTGCCCAGTACATCGCCATTGCCACGACCGAATGGCTTGACTCGCTGGGGATCTTTGGCCAGTCAATCGCCCGCAATTTTCTGAATTCCGAAACACTGAGCGGGCGCTTCTTCACGCTGATGGTGTTCATCCACATCGCCGTCCCGCTGTTCATGTTGCTGGTGATGTGGATCCATATCCAGCGCCAGAGGAACGCGAAGGTAAACCCGCCAAGGGGTCTTGCTGCCGGCACCCTGGGCATGCTGTTGCTGCTGTCCTTCATCGAGCCGGCTGTCAGCCAGCCGCCGGCAAACCTGGACATCGTGCCGGCCGTGATCGATTTTGACTGGTTTTATCTGCTTGCCTACCCGTTACTGGACCGGCTGCCCGGACTGACCATGTGGGCAGTGGCCGCTGCCGGTACCCTGTTGTTGCTGCTGCTGCCCCTATTACCGCCGCTGCGGCACGAGCCAGCCGCTGTGGTGGACCTCGACAACTGCAACGGCTGCGGCCGCTGCGTGGAGGACTGCCCGTTCAGTGCCGTATCACTGCAGCCACGCACGGACGGGGCGGCATTTTCAGAGGAGGCCATCGTCAGCAATAATTTATGCCTCAGCTGCGGGATCTGTGTCGGCGCGTGTCCGACCTCGACCCCTTTCCGCCGTACCTCCGAACTCGTTCCCGGTATCGATTTACCCGATCAGGGCATACGCGCCCTCAGGGAGAAAACCCTGTCACAGGCAGAAAAACTGACTGGCATGGCACGCATCATCGTCTATGTCTGTGAACATGGCCCCGAGCTGGAAAAACCCGAAAACGACCAGGTTGGTGTGATCAAGCTGCCCTGCATTGCCCAGCTGCCACCGGCCTTTATCGACTTCATCATTAGCCGCCGGCATGCCGAGGGCGTGTTTCTGGCCGGTTGTGCCGAGGGTGACTGTTACTATCGCCTGGGCCAGCAATGGGTCGACCAGCGCCTGGCGGGTGAACGTGATCCGTACCTGCGCAAGCGGGTCCCGCGAGAAAGAATCGCAAAATGCTGGGCAGGGATCACCGGTAACAGGCGCCTGCAAAGGGAATTGACCGCATTTCATGACCAGCTGAAAGTGCTGCCTCCCCTGCAGCAGCGAACTTCATCTCCTGTTGATGAAGCATCTGCAGAACAAAGTGAAAGTCGTGGGTAGGATCCTGCAGATAGTCGGCCAGGCAATCGCCTACAGCCTGTTTGCCCTGGCAGTCGGCTACTTTGCCACCCGGCCTGCCTATACCCACCTGGAACCGGGCAAGGCGGTCATCAAACTGAGTTTCAGCCATGCCGGTGCACACATCGAGGAATGCCGGCAACTGACACAGGAAGAGCTGAACCTGTTGCCGCCGAACATGCGCCGGCCCGTGGATTGCCCGCGCGAGCGCCTGCCCCTGTTAATCGAGGTTGAACTGGATGGTGAACTGATTTACCGGGATGAACTGGCACCCGCCGGGCTGGCCAATGATGGCGCTTCAACGGCCTATCAGAAGTTCCCGGTGGATGCCGGCCAGCACCATCTCACCGCACGCCTGCGTGACAGCCGGCGCACGGAAGGCTTCGACCATGAAAAGTCGGCCGATATTACACTGGCGCCACAACAGAATTTTGTTATCGATTTCCGCCCCGAGCTGGGCGGTTTCCTGTTCCTGTGAGGACGCCATGGCACTGATAGAGTGGAAAGAACAGTTCTCGGTAGGCGTTGCCGATGTCGACCATGAACACCGGGAACTCATCGCGCTGATCAACAAGCTGCATGATGCCATGTCTGGCGAACACGCCACCCTCACGGTACTGGACTTCCTCGGCGAGATCTACGCACATGTGTCGGCACATTTTGCACTCGAGGAAAAGATCATGCGTGAACACAGCTATGACCAGTACCAGGACCACAAGGATGACCATGAACGCCTGCTCGATGAGATCCGTGACATCATGGACGACTATGAAGAGGACGCCTACTTCAGTGACGAGGAATTTGCCAGCCGTGTCGAGAGCTGGTTTACCGGCCACTTCAGGACCAAGGACTCACGTCTGCACAAGCAGCTCGGGAAATAAACTGACCGAATTGGCATGTTCCTCCCGGGCAAGTTTGCACCCAGCCACCGGCAAGGAGAAACCAATGACCGCGACTACCGGGTACCTGGAAACCACACTGGAGCAATCGCTGGAATCAGTCGAAATCGCGATTTGTATCAAGGATTCCGGGAAACGGGTCCTGAGCCAGAATGAGTATTGTCGCCGCATCTGCGGTGACCAGTCTGGCAAGGTGTGTAACCAGGGGTGTATGGCGCTGTATGCCAGTGACCGTAAACAGCAATGGAAGGACTGGGGTCCCCGCGTCTACAGAAACAGCCTGATTCACGACAGCTTCCATGATGTCACCTTGTTGTGCAGTGCCGAACACATCATTACCTTTCTGCAGCCACTGAGTGAGAAGCATGCACAGGCACTCGAATATTTCCGTGGAAAGGGCCTGACCCGGCGAGAGACCCAGATAATTTCACATGTTATTCAGGGTATTAGCAATACCTCCATATGCAAGCGCCTGGCGATCTCAAAGGCAACCCTGAGAACCCACCTGAACAATATCTACCGGAAATTCCGCGAGCGGGGTGAGCTACCGGAGTTCATCCCGGCAAATCGATTGTCAGACTGATCCTTTACTGTCAGCCGCAGAAACCCTGAACAGCATGTTATTTACAACAGAAGAGTACACATAGATTGTACAAAAATTCATGCATTTCCTGCTGAAGGGAGAAGCGGGGATCCATAGGCTCTGTAATCGTATGTCTGCTTTCGGCAAGAACTTGCCGTTCACCAAGTCCCGGTGAATACCTGAAATACAGCAACTCCGGACGTTTCCATCCTTTGTAGCAAGTGCCTGAACGGCTGGAATGCAGAGAGCTAACGAAACAGACTTGCCAGTTGCGGTACCCGACTGTCAGGTAGCAACTTCGTTACCGCATTCTCGCAGTTGTTACCTGGCAAGGATTTCCCTGACTGAAGGCGCCAGTGCTGAGGCAATAACGCGGTACCCCGCAGCGCCGGGATGACCGTCCCACTGTCGTGGATACAACAGTTCCTTGCCTAGTGCCGCCGATTGTAGCGGGGTCACCAGGTTGACATAGCTAACTCCCGAAATGGATTGAATGCGATCGGCCAGCAGATCGACGTGTCTGCGTTCCATTTCCACCAGTTGCGTATAGCTCTCCGGTGGTGAAAACCCCTCGTCGATCACTTTCTGTGCATAGACCAGTTCGCGGGTCGGGATTACGGTAAACACCACGGCAGCGTCTTGCAGCGCCGCAAGTGCGGCGATGCGACGTGCCGCCTCGGCCATTATGGCATAACCGGCATGCACAGCGGGATGATCGCTGTTTGACGCCAATCTGCCCTCGGGTGTAAACACAATACTGCCGCTTCCAGGAAAACTGACTGGCCAGGACTTGTCTACATCGAGCAAGTTACTGATTGCGGGGACGTCAGCTTTATCAAGCGTATTGTCCGGTTGCAATGAACTCCAGTGGCTGTTTCCGTAGGCGCTTGCAAAAGATTCGAGGGCGTCATTGCCACTGTAAAAGGCAATGATCAGGGTGCGCGGCCTGAGCTTTACGGCCACACTCGCCAGGTGCAGATATTGCGTGGCGCCCCACCCGCCGACAGCCATACTGTATACCGTCGTATTCGTTCCGCCCAGCTGCGTGGAAAGCTGGCTGGGCCAGGTGTTGCCAATAGGTTCGCCGGTGCCATAGGTCTGACTATCGCCAATGACAATTACATCGGGCTGATTGGGTATGCTCGTGTTACGAAAACCGAGAATATCATGCGGGCCAGTTCCACTGCTTTCCTGCAGAGATGGCCTGGAACGTACATTGGTAACGGGGTCCTTCAGCAGGAGTTCATCGCTCGCGTAGTCCTTGTCCCTGAAGACCCCGTCAAAAAACGTCGGTACCATTTTACCGGACTGTACGAGTTGCAGATCGAGTGGTATACCCAGCAGTTGCGGCGCAAGCCAGCGGATCGCCAGCAGCGTTAGAACGGCCGTAGACACCACCACTGACGCGGCCAAGAGCCATTCGGACTTGATGTGCAGATGCCTCATGTCAGGCGTTTGTCCCTTCAGTATGGATGCGGTGTAGTTGGCGAAGCATTGTCAAACTTCACTATACCTGTTCAACATCCACCAGGACAGTGGGAAGAATATTATCAGACGTAGATTCCGGCGTTTGAAATTAACTTACTGATCACAGACCGTTCCGTACAGACAACCAATACTCTGAACCTCCTGGTACGGTAGTTTTCAGATGCTGAGCCGTTGTTAATATATAAGCTTCGGCTAAACGGGGACGTTGGGTCAAAACCGGACCTTTAGCGTTCTTACTATGACTATCATTCAATTAGCCCGATGAATTCCGCCTCGGGACCGGTGCTGACCGGGAACTGCTCTCCGTAACCGGCGCGCGTGAAGATTATTGATTCTATAGGATGTTGAAATAATTTATTAAAGATCAGTTAGTTGAATAATTCACTGATTATCGTTGTGATATGCGAATTATCCCGGAAATGATTTTTTGGTCTTGCCTGAAATACGAAGTTGGCATCAAAATTGACTCAGCATGGTTGAATAATCGCCTGCCCGTCACCCGATGTGGAGCAACCATCAGGCCAAACGCAAATCAATGGTTCCCACATAATGAACCTTAGTGTTTGAACAGGCGTTCCAGCCGCTTGAAAAAATGGGTACCGTACCGGGCCGTTTGCTGTGCATACCAGGCGAAGCGATTCGGCCTGACCCAGCTCATCTGGACCATGCGG
>CP070821.1:153385-199050 GCA_020344335.1 Gammaproteobacteria bacterium
CGAAGGCTCTGTTCGAGTGGCAAGCTTGCTGTTAAACCGGGAATCATAGGTGTACTCCGTGCGGCGCTCCTCGGTGGTCCCCTTGGCCTCGATCCTATAACCCGGATTGCCGTTGGCATCGTAATTGCCGTACTCGGTGGTGATCCCGTTTTCGGTCTTTGTCAGCAAGTCATTGGTCAACGGGTCATAGGTGTAACTGGTATTGCCGGTACCGCAGGTGGCACAGCCCGGACCGGTGATATCCGTGACCAGGGCAACGCCGATCTGGGTGGCCGTGGTGTAGGTGCTGTCGATCCCCTTGCTGTTGGTTACCGTCCGGGTCGAGCCGCTATAGAGGATGAAGACGCCCTCAATGCGATCCGTGAGGATACTCGTCTGCGGGCCATGATAGCTGGCGATGGGTCGCGCGGCGGTATCGTATTCAAAGTGAGCATAACGAATGCCGCGTTCATCGGTAATGCCGGTCAGGGCATTTGGTAAATTGACATCCTCATAGTGATACTGGCGTACCGGGTTATCGGTATCATCCAGCGGTGTGCCATCCGGATAGGTGATGAACTCCAGGTTGTTATTGACATCGTAGTTGTATCTCCACACCCGGCCCGTGTGGTCCGTGATGGCGTCGATCCTGCCTTCGGCATCGTAGGTGTAGGTCAGCCATTCACCCAGGCTGGTGGTCACGGTCTTTATATAATCAGACGGATAGTAGGTGTAGTCTGTGGTCACCCCCGAGACCGTGGTGATACGGGTTAGCTTGCCGGTACCATCATATTCCTCAACAGAATCATCGGCCGTGGTGTACTGCCAGCCACCGACGGTCTCGATCACGCTCCCGGGAGTATCCCCATCCGTCTCCCAGGGACCCCAGGTGCGCGTGAAATAGTAGACCTTGCCGTCCGGTCTATGGAGAAATACCGTCTCGGTGTCCGTCAAAATATCCCCCTGTGGGGACTGGGAGACGTAAGTCAGCGAACGATCATGCCCGGATCGCCAACCGGTGCCGAAGCGATAGGATTTGTTCGTGCGCTTGTCCTTGCTGTTATAGAAACGGTGGATGCCCAGTCCCGTTACGGGTGTGGGTGCGAGATCCGTCTCCACCTGCAACTTGTTGCCATAGGCCACATTGACGGGATTGCCGGCAATCAATGGATTACCGTGAGCAAATGGACTGCCGGAGCCTCCGACTGTCTCCGTGGCACACTGTTTCGGGACTCCGAGATTCTTGTCATTCGAGACTTCATCGTCCTCGGCTTTACAGAGTCTGTAGTAATACGGCACAGAATTGTCATAGTGGCGGATCGTATTACCCGGACAAATATTATCCCGCCAACGATGCAGATCGTATCCGCCACATTCAGAGGTAATCGCCCGCCGGTTATAACGCTCTAACTCAAATACATCCACTTTAGGGACACTAGTACCACCACCGCAGATACCCCCAAAGTACTGGCCGGCAACCGGCCAGCCCGTATCATTGAAACCGGAAAATTCGGGGCAATTGTCGGTGGCATCCTGCACCTGTTCAACAAGACTGGCTTCATCGT
Organism: Gammaproteobacteria bacterium; assembly: GCA_020344335.1. Taxonomy (GTDB): domain Bacteria; phylum Pseudomonadota; class Gammaproteobacteria; order UBA9214; family UBA9214; genus SZUA-186. The sequence continues at coordinate 154,930 of CP070821.1, forward strand.
ATGTATAACCTTCCGGCGGTATGAAATGGAAACAACTGTTTGCCTGGTAACGCCATTCTCCGGTTATGGGTGTAACGCAACCATCGCAGGCTGCGAGCACACTCAGCGGTATGAAAGCGATAAACAGTATCGGTACCAGCCACAAAATAAGGCGATTACGGCAGTTTGTTGTCCTCCGCGAAAAAAGCGATGCGCAAGATAATTTATTGTCACTGGCTGACCGTTCGGACCACAGGATTTCCGCATCCATGCGTTTTCCCCTTTTCCGGTGAATGTCTGCTGAACACTGACAATATCAAATGCCAGACGAAATCATTCCCTGACCTATACAAGGATTGCTCCGGTCTGTTTTGTAGGAAAAGAAACTACGGGTGCAGGGATGTTCCTGCGTTATGGATACAAACTGCGGACTATTTCAACAACGCATCGATCGAGAAGCCCTCGGCCTCGAGGATCTTCTTGAGGCGCTTGAGTGCGTCCATCTGGATCTGGCGGACGCGTTCACGGGTTACGCCGATTTCCCTGCCGACCTCTTCCAGCGTGGATACCGAGTGACCGTGCAGGCCGAAACGGCGTTCCACGACCTCGCGCTGCTTTTCGTTCAGCTGCCCGAGCCACTCATCGATATTGCTGTGGACGTCGTTTTCCTGCAGCACCTCCGTCGGGTCCTGCGTGTTGTTGTCGGGGATGGTATCGAGCAGGGTCTTGCCGGAATCCGACATGATGTTTACGTCAGCCGAGGTAACCCGCTCGTTCAGCCCGAGCATGCGTTCGACGTCGTCGATCGGCTTGTCGAGCAGCGAGGCGATTTCCTCTGCACTGGGTTCATGGTCGAGCTGGTGCGCCAGCCCGCGCGCCGCACGCAGGTAGACATTGATTTCCTTTACGATGTGGATCGGCAGGCGGATGGTGCGCGTCTGATTCATGATGGCGCGCTCGATGGTCTGGCGGATCCACCAGGTGGCATAGGTTGAGAACCGGAAGCCGCGCTCGGGATCGAACTTCTCGACGGCGCGGATCAGGCCGAGGTTTCCCTCCTCGATGAGGTCGAGAAATGCGAGTCCACGGTTCATGTAGCGCCGCGCGATCTTGACAACCAGCCGCAGGTTGCTTTCGATCATGCGCTTGCGTGCTTCCTCGTCACCTTTCTGCGCAAGGCGCGCAAAATGTACTTCTTCTTCGGCGGTCAGTAACTGGGATGCACCGATCTCGCTGAGATACAGGCGGGTGGGATCATGGGATTCGGATGCCGTATGCGCGGAGGGCTTGCGGGGCCTGCCGGACTTGCGGATGTTGTCCGCACTCTCCTTTCCGGGCTGCCCTTCGGGCATTTCCAGTTCGATCTGCACGGCATCAGGAGTCTTCTTTCCCCTGCTACGCCGCTTATGGCCAGACTCCTTGCGCTGATCTGCCATTGGCTATCCTGCCATTGTTATTGTTAGATCCTGCCGGGCACCTTGCAAAGACTACAAGGCGGACGGTATTACGATCTCCGGGGCAGGTAACGCAACGGGTTCACCGGTTTGCCATTCTTGCGTATTTCGAAGTACAGCCGGGTGCGATCCGTCCCGCTGCTACCCATGTTGGCGATTACCTGGCCTGCCTTGACGTATTCACCTTCCGACACCAGCAGTTTGCTGTTGTGTCCGTAGGCACTCAACAGTGTTTCATTATGTTTGATAATGATAAGGCGTCCGTAGCCGACAAGTCCACTGCCCGAGTACACCACCTTCCCGGCCGCGGCTGCCTTCACCGACTGACCATTTTTCCCAGCAATATCAATACCTTTTTTCCCTGGTGCGTTCGCCTGGAACCCGCTGATCAGGCGTCCATTCGCGGGCCAGACCCAGCTTTTGACTACGGCGGGCAGCTTCGGGACCGGTGCTGCGACCGCCGGCTTGCTGGCCGGCGGCGGTTGTGTCGCCGGTTTCGGTGCGGTCCGGGTAGCCGGTTTTGGTGCGGTCCGGGCCGCTGTCTGTGTCGCGGGTCGTGGTTGCGGCGCGGGTGTTGCCGGCACCGGTTTGGCGGCCGGGCGGATCCTCAGGCGCTGTCCGGTGTAGATGGTGTAGGGCGGACGAATGGCGTTCATCCCGGCCAGCTGGTTGACGTTGAGCCCATGCTGCCAGGCAATCGAATAGAGGGTATCGCCGCGCCGGACGATGTAGTAATCCCCCAAGGTGCGTGTTGCCGGTTTGGGTGTGCTGGTTGAGGCAGCCGCCGGCTGTGTCCGTGCAGCAGGTTGCGTTCGTGCTGCCGGTTGCGTCCGCTCTGCGGCCCGCGGCTCGGTCCCGCGCGTGCCGACCGGCGCATTCACCGGCGAGGAACTGCAGGCAGCCAGCAAGGTAACCAGCAGACAAAGAACAGACAGACGCATGCGGATTTTTCCTAGCGCAGATAGAAATAAGCCACGGTAGCTATAATGACCAGTGCCCAGCCAATCCGTTCCACATAGGTGCGCAGCATGCTCTCCATGCGCGGGCCACCCCAGGCCAGCAGGCCCGCCACCAGGAAAAACCGGCCGCCCCGGCCGATAAACGATCCGGCAATGAACAGGGGCAGATTCATCGACAGCGTCCCGGCAGCGATGGTGAATACCTTGTAGGGAATCGGCGAGAAGCCTGCAAGCAGGATCGCCCAGAAACCCCAGACATCGAACCAGCCACGCACCTGCAGATATTTTTCCCAGTAGCCTGCCTTGTGAATCCACGGTTCGACGAGTTCGAAGGCAAAATACCCGATCAGGTAACCGAACAGGCCCCCGATGACCGAGGCCAGCGTGGTGATCGTGGCGAAGGACATGGCGCGCTCTGGCCTTGCCATGCTCATCGGTGCCAGCATGACATCCGGCGGTATCGGGAAGAACGAGGACTCGGCAAAACTCAGCCCGGCCAGGTAGCGGGTTGCATACTGGTGGCGCGCAAGTATCAGGCACTTGTCGTACAGGGAGGTAAAAATCGCCATCAGGCCTCACCGCTCAACAGGGGAACGAAAACCACGGGATCCAGGTCCTGACGCTCGAACTTGTCGCCATGACGACTGATCACCGACAGGGTCTGACAGTCGCGACCGCCGACGGGAATCACCAGGCGGCCATTGTCGGCGAGCTGCTCCAGCAGGGCCTCCGGAATGCTCTCGGAGGCGGCAGTCACGATGATGGCGTCGTACGGCGCAAACTCCGGCAAGCCGATGGTGCCGTCATTGTGCGAGGCGCGGATATTGCGCAGGCCCATTTGGCGAAAACGCTGCCGGGCCAGCACGGCGAGCGGCTTGATGCGCTCGACTGTGTAGACCTTCGGCACCAGTGCCGCCAGCACCGCGGCCTGGTAACCGGAACCGGTTCCCACTTCCAGTACCTTCTGCGGCTTGTTCGCGATCACCAGGTCCGTCATGGCGGCAACGACATAGGGCTGCGAGATGGTCTGGTTGTAGCCGATGGGGAGGGCCGTATCCTCGTAGGCTCGGCTCGACAGGGCCTCGTCCACGAACAGGTGCCGGGGTGTTTTGCGGATCACGTCCAGCACGTCCTGATTACGTACGCCCTCCTCGCGCAGGCGTTTCACCAGCCGGTCGCGAGTGCGCTGCGAAGTCATGCCTATGCCGTTTACCAGGGTATTCAAATCCGGACACTCCGAAGATGTTTGCATGCCGGCAGCAATATGGCTGCCCGGCATGCCATTGCGGTTTCTGAACCGGGAATAATTATACCGTTACTGTGCCAGCCAGCTACCGACGCTTTCCAGTGCCTGATACCGTGTCAGATCCACGTCCATCGGGGTCACCGAAACATAACCGGCACGCACGGCGTGAAAATCCGTACCCGGTCCGGCATCCTGCTCCGGGCCTGCGGGCCCGACCCAGTAGACCGGCCGTCCGCGGGGGTCCTCCATGCGGATGACCGCCTCGGACTTGTGGCGGTGACCAAGCCGCGTGGCCTGCATGCCGGCCAGTTCCTCCATCGGGACATCCGGGACGTTGACATTGAGAATGGTATCAGCCGGGAGGGTACCGGAGAGCAAGCGCTGCACCAGGTCGAGTGTTACCCGGGCGGCGGTATCGTAATGAATCGGCTGGTCGCCGACCAGTGACACGGCGATTGCGGGGAGTCCCAGAAACCGCCCTTCCATCGCCGCCGCCACGGTCCCGGAATAGAGCACGTCATCACCGAGGTTGGCGCCGGCATTGATCCCGGCCACGACCATGTCCGGTTCCTCGCCAAGCAGGCCGGTAATGGCCAGGTGCACGCAGTCGGTGGGGGTACCGTCCACGCAGGTGACGCCGTCTTCCATTTCGCGCGCGCGTATCGGGTTGTCCAGCGTCAGCGAATTACTCGCTCCGCTGCGATCCCGGTCGGGTGCCACCACGGTCACCGTCGCAATCGAACCGAGGGTTTCGGCCAGCGTGCGGATACCGGGTGACTGGTACCCATCATCATTACTTATCAGTATATGCATTTATTCATTCATACCATCAAACAGGACAAGCATCCTAATATAAAGGCATGTGTCAGCACAAAGAAATCGGGTAATAACACCCCTTGCATGCCGGGTTGAATCTGGTTAGTTTGGTATCCTGATCGCCAGACGCCGGCTAGCGGCGCAACCGAATTACCATGAGCCGGCCCAAGAAACCCTCCCCCGACGACATCGAGCTGTTTCGCCGCAGCGTCGACGTGGACCGCAAGCTCACCACTGATACGGTAGCCCCGCCGGTCAAGCGCCGCTCCCCACGACCACGCATCAGGCCGGGACTTGAAACCCAACCACCGCTTGCCGGTTTCTCCGAGGGCCAGCAACAGGAAATCGGCGCGGAGGATACGCTGTTTTTTGCACGGCCGGGATTGCAACAGCGCCAGCTGCAGCGCCTGCGGCGCGGACAACTCCCGGTCGAGGCCGAGCTCGACATGCACGGCATGACCATCCCGGTCGCGGAAATCGAGGTCGCGCGGTTCCTGGCACACTGCCGCGACCAGAATATCCGCTGTGTGCGTATCATCCACGGCAAGGGATATGGCTCGCAGGAAGCCGCCCCGGTACTGAAAAATCGTATCGATCACTGGCTGCGCCAGCACCTCGACGTACTTGCTTTCTGCTCGACCCCACGGGACCGCGGCGGCACGGGTGCCATCAATGTGCTGTTGCGCTCGAAACGCTGACACATGTAGCACGTAGGTTGGGCTGAACAAGTGAAGCCCAACATGCTCGGGTATAGCGACAGCGGGCGTTGGGCTTCGCAAGCTTAGCCCAACCTACAGAGATTGTACGTCCCTTTACTTCGTACGGGCATGACGAAAAACATGTTATTCCCGCTTCCGGACCAGTTCGCGCAGTACACTGGTGGCATACGCACCGGCTGTCAGCCTGAAAGTCAGCTCGAGGCAGTCCGCTTGTGGCCATGACCAGGCAAGCCCCTCAACCGGCAGTCGCAAGGCCCGGCGTTCCTGCCGCAGCCCCGCCTTCGCGAGACCGTTCTGCAATGCCAGCTGACCGCCAAGACAGTTGGCTTCCAGTTGTCGGGCAGCGCCGGTGACCGGTGGATCGCCCGCGCCGGCGAGCGGACCGGTCGGATGCACATCCATCATCCGGACCCGCCGTTCCAGCTCCGGGTCGACGCTGTCTGCCACGAAAAAGCTGTGACTACCCGACAGTTGCAGGGCATCACCCGGGATGACCCGGTTCCAGGTGCTGTCATTGACGCGTTGTCCCAGCACGCCGTTGAACAGATAAGAGCGTGCTGCCGACAGTGCCAGCCCGCGCTGATGCCGCGTCAGCTTTCCGGCCGTACCGGCAAACAGCCGGCTGGCCGTCTGCAGGTTACTCGCGCCGTGCCCGAAGCGTTGTTCACCGAAATAATTCGGTACGCCGTGTGCCGCAACCTGTTGCAGCCGGTTCTCGAGCATCGCGGGGTCACCACTCACGTTTTGCACGCGAATCCGGAACGCGTTTCCTGTCAATGCACCGCGTCGCAGCTTGCGCTGGTGGCGCGCCTGCCGAATGAGGACAAGGTTCTCTGAATTCACCGCGCTCCAGTCCGGGTCCGGCTGGCCCGCCAGGTGCACCGAGAACCATTGCTCGGCCACAGCATGGCGGTCCTTCAGCCCGGCATAGCTGACCTGGCGCAGTGGTACCCCCGCGCACTGCGCCAGCCGCCTTGCCACCGTCGCGGTGTTTTCCATGCGCTTGCGGATCAACAGCCAGGCATGCTCGCCCTCCCCCGAAGGCTCGGCAAGGGGCAGCTCGATGACCCGGAAATCTTCCGGACAAGTGCGCAGGCGGCCGGCCACAGCGGGACCCCCCCAGGCGAACGGGTGCCCGTGAATGGCGCTTTCGAGAGTGTGGCTCAACGGGTGTAAGTTTGACTCAGTCTTCCAGCAGGACCACGGCAAACGCGGCAATACCCTCGCCCCGGCCGGTAAACCCCATGTGCTCGGTGGTAGTGGCCTTGATGTTGACCCGCGTGCCGTCGACCTGGAGGTCACTGCTGATTATGTCGCGCATGGCATCGACATGGGCTGCAAGCCGGGGCTCCTGTGCCACCACCGTGATATCGGCATTGACAATCCGCAGGTCGGCACCGTTCACCAGCTCAACGACCCTGCGCAGCAGGATGCGGCTGTCGATGTTCTCGTAGGCGGCATCGCCCGGGGGGAAATGCCGGCCGATATCGCCGAGCCCGGCAGCCCCCAGCAAGGCATCACACAGGGCATGCAGGACGACATCACCGTCGGAGTACGCCGCGAGCCCCCGGTCGTGCGGGATGTGTACACCGCCCAGCATCAGCTTGCCGCCAGCCTGGAAGGCATGTGCATCAATTCCCTGCCCGACTCTCATGATGGTTTGCGCTGCCCCAGGTAGAATTCCGCCAGTGCCAGGTCTTCCGGCACGGTGATCTTGATATTGTCCGCGTGTCCGCGCACCACCCGCGGGTGATAACCGGCCAGTTCCATTGCCGCGGCCTCATCGGTCACCAGGATGTCCTGCGCAAGTGCCTGCTCGAGTGCGGTGCGCAGCTGGCCAAGCCGGAACATCTGCGGCGTCTGGGCATGCCAGAGGTGTTCGCGGTTTACCGTCTCGGTGATTTCCCCATCCGGTCGCGTGCGCTTCATGGTATCGGAAACCGGTATGCCAAGCAGCCCCCCGCCGGTATCCGGTGCCAGGGTATTAATCAGGACAAGTACATCTTCCGCGCGCAGGCAGGGACGTGCCGCGTCATGTACCAGTACCCAGTCCGTATCTTCGGCTTCAGCCTCCAGATGTGCCAGTGCATTCATCACGGAATGGCAGCGTGCACGACCACCGGTCACGCACACCAGGTTGCGGTCCCCATAGCGCCCTTCGAGCGCCTGCCAGTGACGGTCATCTGCAGACAATGCCAGCACTACGGCGTGAATGGGCCTGCAGCTGAACAGAACATCGAGTGCATGTTCAAGCACGGTCCGCCCCTTCAGCGGCAGGTATTGCTTGGGAATGCCGGCGGCCATGCGGCTGCCGCTGCCGGCAGCCGGTATCACGGCCCAGTAACGCGGTGTATGTTCGCTGGCTGGCAAGACTGGTGGCCCGGTGTAAACGCAAGCGCCTATTCGACAATCTGGTAGAAGGTCTCGCCTTCCTTGACCATGCCGAGGTCTTCCCGCGCATGTTCTTCGATCGCATCGAGTCCCTGCTTGAGGTCCAGCACCTCGGCATTGAGTGCAGCATTGCGTTCCTGCAAGTGTGCATTTTCCTGTCGCAGAAGTTCCACTTCCTGGTGCAGTTCCCAGATATCCAGCAAGCCGCCGTCGCCGATCCAGAGCTGGTACTGCAGGATCACCAGCAGCACAAGCAGCAAGACAATCAGCTTATTCACAGGATGCCCGGCAACCGGCCCATGGGATGATCAATTGCCGGCAAGCAGCTTGAAGGCGCTGGCCCCGGCATACGCCGCCACATCACCGAGCTCGGACTCGATGCGCATCAGCTGGTTGTACTTGGCCACCCGATCCGAGCGCGACAGGGAGCCGGTCTTGATCTGCGTGGCCGGGGTCGCCACGGCAATATCTGCAATGGTGACATCCTCGGTCTCACCGGAACGATGCGATACCACCGAACTGTAGCCGGCCTCCGTGGCCATGCGGATTGCCGCCAGCGTTTCGGTCAGGGTACCGATCTGGTTCGGCTTGATGAGAATGGAATTGGCGATGTGCTTGTCGATACCTTCCTGCAGAATGCGGGTGTTGGTGACAAACAGATCGTCACCGACAAGCTGCACACGGTCACCGAGCTTGTCCGTCAGGATCTTCCAGCCATCCCAGTCGCTTTCATCCATGCCGTCCTCGATCGACAGAATCGGGTACTGGTCGACCCACGCGGCCAGATAATCGGCAAATCCGGCGGCATCGAATTCCCGGCCTTCGGAAGCCAGTACATAGCGACCGTCCTGGTAAAACTCGGAACTCGCGGCATCGATGGCCAGATAGATATCCTGCCCGGCACGGAAGCCGGCGGCCTCGATGGCTTCCAGAATGACCCCGATGGCGGCTTCATTGGAAGGCAGGTCGGGTGCAAAACCACCCTCGTCACCCACCGCTGTATTCAGGCCGCGTCCATTGAGTACCGATTTCAGTGAATGAAACACCTCGGCACCAAAACGCACCGCCTCGTGCAGGCTGCCTGCACCTACCGGCATGATCATGAATTCCTGCAGGTCGACACTGTTGTTGGCGTGTGCGCCGCCGTTGATAATGTTCATCATCGGCACCGGCATTTGTATTGAAGCACTATCATCGCCCAGCAAGCGGTACAGACCACAGCCTTCCTCATTTGCGACGGCGTGTGCTGTAGCCAGCGATACTGCCAGTGTGGCATTGGCACCGAGACGCCCCTTGTTGTCGGTCCCGTCCAGCTCGATGAGTACCTGGTCGATGGCCGCCTGGTCACCTGCCTCCTTGCCGGTAAGTGCCGTGCAAATCTCCCCGTTAATGTGACCGACGGCCTTCAGTGTCCCCTTGCCGCCATAACGCTGCCGGTCACCGTCACGCAACTCGACGGCTTCCCGGGTTCCGGTCGATGCGCCGGACGGCGCGGCCGCCCGGCCCGTGGCGCCCGACTCCAGGGTGATTTCTGCCTCGACGGTGGGGTTACCGCGTGAATCCAGTATTTCGCGCCCGGCTACACCAGATATACCTGACATTTTTTCTCCATTATTTAGATAGTTGGGAGTTTAACTTCGAAAACTTCAGAAGTCCGGCCCACCGGTCGGCCGGCTTACATCAGATCGCTTTCCGGGAACGGTTGGGCCTTTACGGTGGTATCGATCTGCTTCATGACGCCAAGCAATTCGCGCATGTGCTGCAACGGCCAGGCATTCGGGCCATCACTCAGCGCCTTGGCGGGATCCGGGTGGGTTTCCATGAACACACCGGACACCCCGACGGCCATGGCTGCACGTGCCAGCACCGGGACGAACTCTCGCTGGCCGCCGGAACTCGCGCCCTGCCCGCCGGGCAGCTGCACGGAATGAGTGGCATCAAACACCACAGGCACACCACAGTCGCGCATCACCGCCAGCGATCGCATATCGGATACCAGGTTGTTGTAGCCGAAAGAAGCGCCACGCTCGCACACCATGATCTGCCGGTTGCCAACGGCCAGTGCCTTGTCGGAAACGTTCTTCATGTCCCATGGGGACAGGAACTGGCCCTTCTTGATATTGACCGGTTTGCCCTGTGCCGCCACTTTCTGGATGAAGTTGGTCTGGCGGCAGAGAAACGCCGGTGTCTGCAATACGTCGACGACCGAGGCAACTTCATCGAGCGGTGTGTCCTCGTGCACATCCGTCAACACCGGCACACCGAGTTCATCCTTTACCTTCTGCAGGATCCGCAGGCCTTCGTCCATGCCCGGCCCGCGAAAGCTCTTGTGCGAAGAGCGGTTGGCCTTGTCAAACGAAGACTTGAAGATAAACGGTATTTCCAGCGCGGCAGTGATCTCTTTCAGCTGCCCGGCCGTTTCCAGGGACAGCGCCTCGCTTTCAATAACGCAGGGTCCTGCAATCAGAAAGAACGGCCGGTCCAGACCGACCTCGTATCCACACAATTCCATTTATCAGTAACTCCCGGGGATTCGCTGGTAAGGTTCAGGATGATACGCGGACTCAAGCGTCAGCGTGTGCCGCAACGGCGGCTGTCGTTTCGAGTTCCCCCTGGTGATATGCGAGTGCCGCCTGGATGTAACCGGTAAACAGGGGGTGGCCATCACGCGGTGTCGAGGTGAACTCCGGGTGAAACTGGCAACCGAGGAACCACGGATGGTCCGCGATTTCGACCACCTCGACCAGCATACTGTCCTGGGACACGCCCGACAGCAGCAGACCCTTCCCGGACAGGATATCTCGATAGTGGTTGTTGAATTCATAGCGGTGCCGGTGGCGCTCGACGATAGTGTCCTTGCCGTACAGTTCCCGGGCAAGACTGCCGGCCGCAAGCTGGCATGACTGCCCGCCGAGGCGCATGGTACCGCCCAGATCGGAATCCTCCGAGCGCTGCTCGGTGCCGCCGTCCTCGCGGCTCCACTCGGTGATGAGGGCAATCACGGGGTGCTGGGTCTGCGGCTCGAATTCCGTCGAGTGGGCGCCATCCAGTCCGGCCACATGGCGTGCAAATTCAATCACGGCCACCTGCATGCCGAGACAGATGCCCAGATAGGGTATGCGGTTCTCGCGGGCAAACTGGACGGCGGCGATCTTGCCTTCCACGCCGCGCTCGCCAAACCCGCCTGGCACCAGGATACCGTCGGCACCCTCGAGTAACCTGCTGCCTTGTATCTCGATGTTCTCGGAATCCACGTAGCGAATGTTCACATTGGTGCGTGTGTGGATGCCTGCGTGGATCAGGGCCTCGGACAGCGACTTGTAGGACTCGGTAAGGTCAACATATTTACCGACCATGGCAATGGTCACCTCGCCCTTGCGTGATTCCCGGTCCCGGTTGACCTGTTCCCACTCGGACAGGTCGGCCGGGCCGACATCGAGGTTCATCTTATCAACAACGATGTCATCGAGATGCTGATGGTGCAGCAGCAGCGGGATCTTGTAGATGCTGTCGACATCGACAGCGGAAATCACCGCCCGCTCGTCTACGTTGGTAAACAATGCCACCTTGCGGCGTTCAGCGGGTGGCAGGGGCCGGTCAGCCCGGCACAGCAGAATGTCCGGCTGGATACCGATGGAACGCAGTTCCTTGACCGAGTGCTGGGTCGGCTTGGTCTTGATCTCGCCGGATGCCGCGATGTAGGGCACCAGTGTCAGGTGCATGAACAGCGCCTGTTCCCGTCCGAGTTCAACACCCATCTGGCGTATGGCCTCAAGGAACGGCAGGGACTCGATATCACCTACGGTGCCACCGATCTCAACCATGGCAATGTCCGCATCACCCGCACCGCGGTGGATGCTGTTCTTGATTTCATCGGTAATGTGCGGAATGACCTGCACGGTGGCTCCGAGATAATCGCCACGACGCTCCTTGCGGATCACGTTTTCGTAGATCTGCCCGGTGGTGAAATTGTTGTTCTTCCCCATTGTGGTACGCACGAAGCGCTCATAATGACCGAGATCCAGGTCGGTTTCAGCGCCATCGTTGGTCACGAACACCTCACCGTGCTGGAACGGACTCATGGTGCCGGGATCCACATTGATGTAGGGATCAAGCTTCAGCAGAGTGACCTTGAGACCCCGGGATTCCAGCAATGTGGCGAGGGAGGCCGAGGCGATCCCCTTGCCCAGGGAAGACACCACACCACCGGTAACAAAGATAAATCGGGTCATCGAAAACCAGAAATCAGGGGGCGACACGAGTGCCGCAAGACGGGGTTACACGTTACCAGAACCGGGCGGCTACCTCAATTGTTTCGCCCGTTTCACCGTGTTTATGTCGTGTTACAGCCGGCCCGCGGGACAGCCGCTCCATTCGATGGAAATTCCAGGCTCGCCAGGTGCGGCACTGAATGGTTCACACACCCAGAATCCGGCCACCGCGGCCAGCTCGCCACCGATGTAGATCAGGGGAATGCGCGGGCGCTCCCATGGTGGTACGCCGCGTTCCTGGAAAAGTTTCTTGAGGGTATGATGTTGCGGTCGGCCAACAGGCCTGCAGCGTTCGCCGCCCTGCCGAAACAACACTTCGACCGGACCGGAAACGGCGGCTGCCCGCAGGCCATGACCTGTTGCACGCGTTGCACGCAGCGTGCCGCCGGCACCCGGCAACTCGAGTGTCCCGCTCAACGACCAGGACAGCCGCTGGCGTGGCGTGTCTGCCGTCACTTGCCGCAACAGGTAGAGCCGGTCACGGTAACGCCGCATCTCGTAGCCGCCCCAGCGAACACATGGGTTGGCATCCGGACGGCTTGCCGGGATGTCGTGCAGGATGCGTGACAGCACAACCGTCGAAGGCGGTGCCCCGCACCGGTCCTGCAGCCAGTAGCGCAATGCATTGCGCCGGCGCTCCGCTGACAGCCGCTGGAAGCCAGGAAGATCCAGGGTTTCCCTTGCTGCGTCCGTCAATCCTTCCACATCTTCCCGGGCCACCTGTTCCAGAATCCGGGCTGCCTCGGCACAGTGCTGTGCGCTGCGCGCCAGTGTCTGTGCGACGGCAGGCCAGCGTCGGCGCAGTTCCGGAACGACGCGATGCCGCAGGTAATTCCGGTCCAGGCCGGTGTCCTCGTTGCTGGGGTCCTGCACCCAGTGCAACCGGTGCCTGTCGGCATAGGCCAGCAGATCTTCACGACTGAAATCAAGCAAGGGGCGCAGTAACAGGCCGGCACCGATTTCCGCTACGGTCGGCATGGCAGCGAGGCCCCTGACGCCGCTGCCACGCAATAGCTGCAGCAGCAACGTCTCGGCCTGGTCATCCCGGTGCTGCGCCGTCAGCAAGGCGTGGCCTGCCGGCAGCCAGCGCGCCAGTGCCGCGTAGCGGGCGGTACGTGCCGCTGCTTCCGGGCTGTCGCCGCTACCGGGACGGCCATCAACCGTCAGCGCGACCAGCGGGACATCCAGCTCCCGGCAAACCGTTTCACAGTGCGCGGTCCAGTCAGCTGCCGCATCATGCAGCCCGTGGTTAATGTGCACGGCACCGAGTTCACCGGGCAAGGTGTCACGATGTTCAGCGAGTGCATGCAGCAATACATGGGAATCGACACCCCCGCTGTAGGCCACCCAGTAGTGCGGCATGGCCGTGAGGGATTCCAAATATTGGGCAAGGGAGGCGGATGAAAACATGGTACAAATTGATACCGGGCATACGGGTTAACGGTCAACGGGCAGATCTGCGTGCTTCGCGATTCCTGGTGCACAGGGACCAGCCAGTGGCGGGACAGGATGTGGGCCATATCCAGGGGTCCCGGAGAAATTGATGCAAACATTCACGATTTGACTGCTTGTCCCGGCCAGTGGCCGATGTGCTGCCAGCCAGCGGGCTAGCGGTCGGTAAACTGGCCGTATGCCATCAGGCGCTTGTAGCGGTTCTCCACGAGTTCATCCAGGGAAACCCCGGACAACTGGTTCAGTTCCTCCAGCAATGCCGACTTGAGATTCCCGGCCATGGCATCGACATCGCGGTGCGCACCCCCAAGCGGCTCCTCGATGATACGGTCGATCAGGCCCAGTTCCTTCAGGCGTGTCGCGGTAATACCCATTGCCTCGGCAGCCTCCTCGGCCTTCTCTGCACTCTTCCAGAGAATGGAGGCACACCCTTCCGGCGAGATCACAGAGTAGGTGCTGTACTGCAGCATCAAGGTACGATCCCCGATCCCGATGGCGAGCGCGCCGCCGGAGCCGCCCTCGCCGATGACCACGCAGATCACCGGTGTCCGCAGACCGGACATCACAAACAGGTTTTTCGCAATGGCTTCACTCTGGCCGCGCTCCTCGGCGCCGATTCCCGGGTAGGCGCCCGGTGTATCGATGAACGTCAGTACCGGCAATCTGAACCGTTCCGCCAGCCGCATCAGGCGCAGTGCCTTGCGGTAACCTTCCGGGCGTGCCATGCCGAAATTCCGGTGCAGCTTTTCCTTGGTATCGCGGCCCTTCTGCTGGCCAATGATCATGACCGGCATCCCCTCGAGGCGCGCCATTCCGCCAATGATGGCATGATCATCCGCGTAGCAGCGGTCACCGTGCAGCTCATGAAACTCGGTAAACAGGCGCACAATATATTCCATGGTATACGGGCGCTGCGGGTGCCGGGCAAGTTGCGATATCTGCCATGGACTCAGGCTCGAGAAAATCGACTGGGTCAGCGCCTTGCTTTTTGCTTCCAGCTTGGATACTTCCTCACTGATATTGACGTCCGCGTCGTCACCGATATAACGCAGTTCATCGATTTTCGCTTCCAGCTCGGCGATGGGCTGCTCGAAGTCCAGAAAATTCAGGTTCATGGTTTGCTGTTGGTTGTGTCGGAATAACCCTAGTTTACACGATAAACCAGGTTTGCTTAGTTATATTCAACCATCACTTGCTGTTCGCCGGCCAGTTCCTGCAGGCGGTGCAACAACTCGTCAGTCGGATGCACCGTCCATTCATCGCCGAGCGTAACCCGCGCCGTGGCACTGCCACCCAGATAATCGATGCAGACGCGACAGTGGCCCTCGCGGAACGGCGTCAGGATGTCAGCCAGGGAATCAACAAAACCGTTGCCTGTCTGCGTGGCCTGCACACCGACCACCAGCCGGCGCGCAAAATGTTCGCGGGCCTGGTTGATATCATAGATTTCCTGTGCGGTGATCTGGTTACCTCCGGTGTAATCGTCCAGTCCCAGGGTCCCCTGGATGACCAGCAGCTTGTCCTTGGCAAGCAAGGCCTGGTATTTGTCGAACACCTCGCTGAAGATGCGGACATCCATCTGCGCGGTGTGATCATCAAGTGTCAGAAATGCAATTCTGCCGCCTCTCTGTGTCTTGCGAACACGCATCGTCATCACCAGGCCGGCCACAGTCACCTGGCGTTCACCCGCATCGATGCCTGTCGGAATACCGGAGCTTTCGGCCAGTGACTGGGTAAGATTCGCCAGCTGTCCGGTGGTGATCCGGCGCAGTTCACGCGCATACCGGGAGATGGGATGCCCGGTCAGGTAGAGGCCCAGGGTTTCCTTTTCACCCAGCAACTTCTGTTCCTCGTCCCACTCGGGCACCAGCGGTCGTTCAGGGTGCACGTGACTGACCTCGGTGGTCCCGCCAAACAGATCATCCTGGCCGGTATCGCGGTTGCGCGAATCCTGTGCCGCCATCTGTACTGCCAGCGGCAGGTTCGCCATCTGGGTGGCCCGCGTCTCTCCCATCGTACCCATGGCACCGGCGCGAATCAGGGCCTCGAGCGTACGCCGATTGAGTTTGCCGAGATCGACACGCTGGCACAGGTTGTAGATGTCCGTAAAGTGACCGTTCCTGCTTCGCTCCCGGAGCATGCCGTCGATCGCGGCCTGCCCCACGCCCTTGATGGCACCGAGACCATAGACCACGGTGTCATCGGATTGCACCGTAAACCAGCAATCCGAGGTATTTACATCCGGGGGCACCACGTTCAGCTTCATATCCCGGCATTCTGCGATCAGGCGCACGATCTTGTCGGTATTATCCATGTCCGCCGACAGCACTGCCGCCATGAATGCAGCCGGGTAATGCGACTTCAACCAGGCTGTCTGGTAGGAAATCAGGGCGTACGCCGCCGAGTGACTCTTGTTAAATCCGTAGCCGGCGAATTTTTCCATCAGGTCAAAGATGCCGGAGGCCACGTTCTCGTCGACATCCCTTGCCAGCGCACCCTCGAGAAAGATTGCACGTTGCTTGGCCATCTCTTCCGGTTTTTTCTTGCCCATCGCGCGGCGCAACAGGTCGGCACCACCCAGTGAGTAGCCCGCCAGCACCTGGGCAATCTGCATTACCTGTTCCTGGTAGAGGATGATTCCATAGGTCGGTTTGAGGATCGGTTCCAGATCGGGGTGTGGATACACCACGCGTGCGCCATGCTTGCGCTTGATAAAGTCATCCACCATCCCGGATTGCAACGGTCCGGGCCGGAACAGCGCGACCAGTGCCACAATGTCCTCGAAGATGTCCGGCTGGAGACGGCGAATCAGGTCCTTCATGCCGGTTGACTCCAGCTGGAACACTGCCGTTGTTGCACATGACTTCAGTAAATCAAAAGTCGCCGCGTCATCCAGGGGGATGGAACTGATATTGATGTCCGGTTCACCGGCTTCCTTCCTGTAAGCATTAATCGACTGCAGCGCCCGGTCGATAATCGTCAGGGTGCGCAGCCCGAGGAAGTCGAACTTCACCAGCCCGACCGCCTCGACATCATCCTTGTCAAACTGGCTGACCACTGTCTCGCTTCCCTGTTCACAATAAAGCGGTGTGAAGTCGGTCAGGCGGGACGGGGCAATCACCACACCACCGGCATGCTTGCCCGCATTGCGTGCCAGGCCCTCGAGCGCCTTTGCCAGATCGATGATGGAACGAACATCATCATCATTGTTGTAGAGATCCTTCAGTGCCGGTTCCTGGTCGAGTGCCTTTTCCAGCGTCATACCGATCTCGAAGGGAATCAGTTTGGCGATCCGGTCGACAAAACCGTAGGGATGACTCAGCACCCGGCCTACATCTCGTACCACCGCCTTGGCGGCCATCGAACCGTATGTGATGATCTGGGAAACATGGTCGCGGCCATAGCGCTCGGCTACGTAATCGATCACCCGATCCCGCCCATCCATGCAGAAATCCACATCAAAGTCGGGCATGGACACGCGTTCCGGGTTCAGGAAGCGCTCGAACAGCAGGTCATAGCGGATGGGATCCAGGTCGGTAATGGTCAGGACATAGGCCACCAGCGAACCGGCGCCGGACCCCCTGCCGGGACCGACCGGTATCCTGTTTTGCTTGGCCCAGCGGATAAAATCCGCAACGATGAGAAAGTAGCCCGGAAAGCCCATCTCCTGAATCACATTGATCTCGGCTTCCAGCCGTTCTGTGTAGGCGTCCACATCGATATCGTCAGGTGCTGCCGCCGCACGTATCTCGACCAGACGCTTCTGCAGCCCTTCCTGTGCCTGCGACCGGAAATATTCGTCCAGCGTCAGGTTCCGGGGTACCGGGAAGTCAGGCAGGAAGTTCTTCCCCAGGTCCAGTTCCAGGTTGCAACGGCGTGCAATCTCGACACTGTTTTCGATTGCCTCGGGAATGTCACTGAACAGCTGGTGCATTTCTTCCGGCGTGCGCAGGTACTGCTGCTCGGTAAACTCCCGGGTACGGCGCGGGTCGTTCAGCGTTCGGCCTTCGTTTATGCATACGCGCGCTTCATGGGCTTCAAAATCCCCGGGGGAGAGAAAGTGCACGTCGTTGGTTGCAACAACGGGGACATTGGTCCCTGCGGCAAGACGGGTGGCGACATGCAGGTATTCCTCTTCCTGCGGCCGGCCACTTCGCTGCAATTCGAGATAGAAACTGTCCGGGAACAGCCGTATCCAGTCATCCAGCAGGTAGCGGGCGCGGTCAGTCTCTCTGGCAAGCAGGGCCTGTCCAATGTTACCCGATCGACCACCGGACAGGGCGATCAGTCCATTGGTCTCGCCTTCCAGCCAGGACCTGTCGATCACGGGACGACCATGATGCTGCCCTTCTGTATAACTTTGCGATACCAGGCGTACCAGGTTTAGATAACCGGCGCGGTTCCTGCATAACAGGACAAAACGGGAAAGTCGGTCATTGGCGGAGGAATCCGCCAGCCACAAGTCAACGCCGACGATGGGCTTGATCCCTGCTTTCATCGCTGCACGATAGAACTTGACCATGGAAAACAGATTGCCCTGATCGGTCACAGCAATGGCCGGCATCCCGAGATCTGCAGTTTTCCTGACCAGTGCGGGGATCCGGACGGTGCCGTTGACGAGTGAATACTCGGTGTGGAGGTGCAGGTGAACAAAGCTAGGTTGCATGGAAAAAGTTTCCGCGTTTAGCGGGCCGGTATCAAGTAATCCCCGCTATCTAGAATATTATTTATATATGTACTGTAACTATTTGTTTTATATATATCAGTACTTCTTTTCGTCAACTTTCCCTGCATGATACCCGGAATTGGCGGGGGATCAAATGGCCCCAGGTCCGGCTACCCGTTCCGCCTGTAGCGAAATTCAGGATCCTGCCTCTGGAATGACTAAATAATCGGCAAACTCGGTCGATACAGAACTGACGCAAGGACTTTATTTTCTCACAGGAAGACGCATGACTCTGCAGGTCCCGGATCGACTCATCTCTGTGTTCGAGGAGGAGGAACTGAAGGGGTTCTCCCGCAGCATGGCCGAGCTGCAATGGCTGCTGGTCATCCTTGCCATCCTGTATTTTTTCATTCCGATCCGCCCGATCATTAATATCGATGCCATGATCGTTACCATGGTCTGCTACACCGTACTGGTCATGGTATTCCGCTATCTGAATTTTCACACACGTGAAACCCGCTGGAAGCTGGCCATCGAAACCTGGGTGATGATCACTTTTATCACGACTATCCTGTGGCACACCGGCATGGTCGAGAGCCCGCTGCTGAACCTGTACCTGCTCGTCATCATTGCCTGCGCGATAACACAGGGCAAGGTAATGACATTGCTCGAGGTTGCACTGATCGCCTGCTGTTACCTCTACATGGGTTACCAGACTTACTCGGTGGAAGTCCTTTCACCGGAAACATTTACCATGTTGATGGCCAAATTCTCGCCGTTCCTGCTGGTTGCCTATGTTACTTCGATGCTGGCCTCCGACATCAAGTTGGCAAAAAACAAGATTACCGTGATGTCACAGACTGACGAATTGACCGGTCTGCTGAATTTGCGTGCCTTCAACACCATTCTGGAAAAAGAGGTTGCCGTTGCACAACGGTACTCAACACCCTATACGGTTCTGATGATCGATGTCGATGGACTCAAGCAGGTAAATGACCATTTCGGTCATACCACGGGAAGCCGGCTGGTCAAGATCGTGGCCAGCTCTCTGAAGAATTGCGTCAGGGATTCGGATGTGCTCGCACGCTATGGTGGCGATGAATTTGTCGTCCTGATGCCGCAAACCAGAAGAGAGCAAGCACAGATTGCCGCCGAACGTATCCGTGCTGCAATCGACCATACCTCGTTTGACATGAACGGTATACGGGTAGCGACAACTGTCAGTGTTGGCATTGCCAGCTTTCCGGATCCAGTCAGCGAGCCAGAGGCAGTACTGGACAAGGCAGATGTCGCGCTCTACAAGAGCAAGCAGTCAGGCCGGAATAAAGTGACCTACTACAATAAAAGCCTCGAAGTCGTTACGGCATTTGCCTGACCCCTTGTCTGCGCGCTGCAGCACAGAAATCATCCGCCATCCAGCAGTTTTCTGACCGGGGCAAAGGAACACCGGTGTATCGGTGTCACGCCGAGTCGTTGCAGGGCTTCCAGGTGCCTGCTGCTCGGGTAACCCTTGTGTCCGGCAAAACCATACCCGGGGTAGAGGCCGTCCATTTCGATCATTTCCCGGTCCCGGGTCACTTTCGCAATAATTGACGCCGCACTGATTGCAGCAACCTTGCTATCCCCCTTGACGATTGCCTCGACCGGACAATCGACTGACGGACACTGATTGCCGTCAACCAGTACATAGGCAGCTGCCGGTCGCAGTTGTTCTACCGCCCTGCGCATCGCATGCAGTGTTGCCTGGAGGATATTGATCCGGTCGATCTCGGTCACCTCAGCACGCCCCGTCGCCCAGGCAATTGCCTTGCCGGTAATTTCGTCGTACAGACTCTCCCGGCGTTTCTGTGTCAGCTGCTTTGAGTCCCCGAGACCTTCAACCGGATTTTCCGGATCGAGTATGACCGCAGCAGCGATAACCGGGCCGGCCAGCGGACCACGGCCTGCCTCATCCACCCCGGCCAGCAGCCCGGCCGGAATATCAGGTAGCTGCATTGTTATTGCGTCCTGTCATTTCCAGTATCCGGTTTGCCACAGTGCGGTTTGCATCACGACGCAATTCTTCATGAATCCCGGAGAAAATCGTACACATCTCATCCGCATGCTGCCTGTTCTCCAGCAATTTCATCAGCGCCCGTCCGAGTCGCTCGGCAGTTACCTCGTGCTGAATCAGTTCTGTGACCACAGGCTGCCCGGCAAGCAGGTTGGGCAATGAATAATAATCTGTTTTTAACAAAGACCTTGCAATCCGGAAGCTCACCGGAGACATCCGGTAGGCAACCACCATGGGTCGCTTCAGCAGCAGGCATTCAAGTGTTGCCGTTCCTGAAGCCAGCAACACGGCGTTCGATGCGGCCATAGCTTCCAGTGACTGTCCGTTCAGCAGGACAATCGGCAGCTGCTTGCGGCTTTGTTTCAGTATTCGTTCGAATGTCGACCGGCAGGCATCGTTTGCCAGCGGCACCACGAACTTGGTATCCGGCCTGCGTTCGTAACACCAGACTGCCGCTTCTATAAACGGACGTGCCAGCTGCCGGACTTCATTTACCCGGCTGCCCGGCAGCAGTGCCACTATTGGTCTCTTGCTTTCCAGACCGAGATGACCCCTGGCTTCGCTGATGTCAACCTCATCAGCCAGCTGGTCTGCCAACGGGTGTCCGACACATTCAACGGTCAGCGGCTGTTCCCGGTAGTACTGTTCTTCAAAGGGAAACATTGTCAGCAGACAATCGGCGCTTTGTGCGATTTTCCTTACCCGGTAGCGGCGCCATGCCCAGACTGCGGGACTGACAAAGTGCAACGTGCGTATACCGGCCTGCTTGAGCGCCCTTTCCAGCGGCAGGTTGAAGTCCGGTGCATCAATACCGATAAAGATGTCGGGTGGTGTCCCCAAAAAATGGCTGCGCAATTCACGGCGTATTGCAAACAGTGCAGGCAGCCTGCCGATAACCTCCGTAAAACCCATGACCGACAGGCGCTCCAGTGGATACAGACTGAAGCAGCCGTTATCAGTCATCCTGGATCCACCGATGCCCTCGAATACAGCATCCGGCACCTGTTCACGAAGTGCCGTAATAATCCCGTCGCCAAGCACATCCCCGGATGGCTCACCGGCGACGATACCAATATGCAGTGGATGGGTCCTTGCTTTCATGAAGTCTGATATCAAGCCGTGTTACGATATCACCCTCCTGTTCCGGTTCCATTACCTGACGATTCCACGCTTTTGCCTGGCCAGAAAATCTGTCAGCCGCACAACTACTCCGCTACTGTCATCCAGTCCCTGCAGGCGTTCCTGCGCTTCCTGAAGTGACAGGTTCGATCGGTATATTATCCGATAGGCCTGGCGCAGAACATTGCGTGACGCCTCGGAAAACTTGTGCCGTCTCATTCCCTCGGTGTTCAATCCCTGCTCATGTGCAGGGTTGCCGGCAACCATAACGAACGGAGGAACGTCCTTGCTGATAACACTGCCGAACGAACTGAATGAGTATGAACCGATATAACAATACTGATGAACTAATGTAAATCCACCGAGGATTGCATAATCATCGACGACAACGTGTCCGGCCAGTGAGGCGTTATTTGAAAATACCGTGTGGCTGCCTACCTGACAATCATGTGCAATATGCGCATAGGCCATTATCCAGTTATCATTACCCACGCGGGTAACGCCCGCATCCTGTGTTGTACCGCGATTGATAGTGACAAACTCGCGGATTACATTGCGGTCACCGACCTCAAGCAGGGTAGGCTCTCCTGTGTATTTCTTGTCCTGGGGCGCATCACCGATGGAGGAAAACTGGTATATCCGGTTTTCCCTGCCGATCCGTGCGGGTCCGTTGATCACGGTATGCGGCCCGATCCACGTACCGGCACCGACCACTACATCCGGCCCTATGACTGCAAAGGGACCGACTTCGATATCCGCCGCCAGTTTCGCTGCCGGGTCAATGACGGCCCGGGGATCGATCAAGAGTTAATATCCCTTTCGGTGCACATGATTTCAGCAGATGAGACCAGCTTGTCCCCGACTTTTGCATTGCAGTCAAAAATCCAGATGCCACGCTTCTCCCGGATCAGGTTTGCCGTAATCAGCAGCTGGTCGCCCGGCTCTACCGGCTGCTTGAAACGTACCTTGTCCATACCCACCAGGAAATAGAGTGTTTCCCGGTCTGCCGTATTTTCCAGTGTCCGGAAGGCCAGTAGACCGGTTGCCTGTGCCATCGCTTCAAGAATCAACACGCCCGGCATGACGGGGCGCTGTGGAAAATGTCCCTGGAAAAAGGGCTCATTGTAGGTAACGTTCTTGATTCCCGTGAGTGACTCACCCCTGGAGTAGCTGATTACCCGGTCAATCAGCAGAAACGGGTAACGATGCGGTAGATGATTCAGTATTTCGTTAATGTCCATACTATCAGCGCCTTATGGGTACCGGGCACCATCATCGCATACCCAGAGAAGTTCCATTTGTTGATTATTATCTCTTGCCTGGCCCTTGCCCTTGTCTTGCCCGACCTCCGAGTTCACGCAGTGTCAAGATATTCCTGTTCCAGGTTGTATTCTCCTGGGCAGGGATGCCCGATGAATAGACACCCGGAGCAGAAATCGATTTTGTCACAAGGGTCATGGCCGTGACAGTGACATGGTCGACGATATCCAGGTGCCCCAGTATACCGACACCACCACCGATCCTGCAGTGACTGCCAATGTGCGTGCTACCGGATATTCCTGTGCATCCGGCGATTGCAGTGTGCGAACCAATGCGCACATTATGGGCAACATGTACCTGGTTATCGAGCTTTACACCGTTTTCTATCACTGTATTGCCGACGGCACCCCGGTCAATAGTCGTGTTGGCCCCAATCTCGACGTCATTACCGATAGAGATCCTGCCGAGCTGGGGTACCTTGATCCACCGCCCGCTATCCTCTGCGAAACCAAACCCGTCACTGCCGATAACCGCTCCCGGGTGAATCACCACCCGTTCACCGATACTGACTGCGTGGCAGATTGTTACCTGTGCCTTGATAATTCCGCCGCGGCCAATACAGCTCCCGCTTCCGATCAGGCAGTGCCCCTGCAATTGCACGCCGGCTGCCAGGACCACATTGTCCTCGATAACACACCGGGGCCCGACCCAGACAGTAGGATCAATACGACAGTTTGCCCCTATAATTGCATCAGGGTGTATCCCCTGGCGTGCAGTCTCGGCCGGGAATAACAGCGCTGCAGCCCTGGCATAGGCCATATAGGGATCCCGAACAGTGATTGTGGCAGTCGGGCATGCGTCTGCCTGTTCAGCGGTCAATATGACGGCTGCGGCCCGCGTTCTGGACAGGTATTTCCGGTAACGCGGATTGGCCAGAAAACTGAGTGCACCTTCACCGGCATCCTGCAACGTTGCCACCGAGGTGACTGTGCAGTCGGGATCACCGTTCAGGACCCCGCCGATGTGTTCCGCGAGTTCTCCCAGTGCCATCCCCATGTGTGGATTACCCTCGCCCTGCTTCCGTAACCAATACGTCAGCCCGGACCGGAATCAATCGGCAAGTTTCTTGAGTATCCCGTCAGTGATGTCGATCTGTTCACTTGAATAGACTACGCCCTGGCTCAGGATCAGGTCATAGTTCTGTTCCTTTGCAAACGCCGTGACCGCCTCGAATACATCACGCTGCAGGGCTGCAAGCACTTCATTGCGTCTGATATTGAGATCATCCCGGAACTCTTCCTGCGAGCGTTTCAGGTCCCTGCGCTTGCTCAGGATATCACGCTCAAGCTTGCCCTTTTCGGACTCACTCATGACCGTGCCGTCGCGGGCCAGGCGTTCGTCCATAGTGCGAATCTCCCGTTGCAGGTCGACCAGCTCCTTCTCCCGCGGTGCAAACTCGGACTCGATCTTGCTTTGGGCGGCCTTGACCTGCGGGGCCGCCTCCATCAGGCGGGCTGTGTCCACAAATCCGATCTTCATCTCCGCCATGACCCCGGCGGAATAGAAGCCACATGCTGCGACCATGATTGCCATCCATTTTACTGTTCTGTATCTATATCGATTCAAGTTAATTCTCCACATTTGCCTGCTACAGTTAGAAAACGGTACCGACTGAAAACTGAAAATTCTGTACCTCGTCTTCGGGCTCGTCATTCAGCGGGAACCCGAAACTGACGCTCAGCGGCCCCAGTGGCGACAGCCACAGGGCGGCAACACCGACAGAATAACGCAAATCAGACGTACTAAAACTTTCCAGGTCCTTGTATACCTGGCCGATATCAAAAAAAGTACTCGTTCTGAACGACTTGCTGTCCTCGAAAAACGGTATCGGAAACAGTATTTCCGCACCACCGGCCACCTTGAAGGCGCCACCAATCGGGTTGTCCTCGGAGTCGAGCGGACCGAGTGTATTATCCTCGAAACCGCGGACCGAGCGTATACCTCCGGCAAAATAGTTCTCCAGGAATGGCAGGTTATCGAAATCACCATAGCCGTCACCGTAACCCAGTTCCCCATGCATTAACAGTGTCAGGTACTTCGTCAACCGGACATAGCGGCGCTGATCATACTCCAGTTTGTAGTATTCAAGTTCCGAACCCGGCACCGTAAGCTCGGTTGAAAAGCGCTGCAGGCCACCCCTTTCGGTAAAGATGGCCTTGTTACGGGTGTCATGGGACCAGCTGCCCGTCAGGATCAGGCTGTTGAACTTGTCGCCGTGCTTGTCGACAAAATCGGTAACCTCGAACGGTGAATCACTGTTTGTTTTCAGCTCGAGATGCTCGACCTGGGTATTCAGCCTGATGGTATCGAACTCGTTGATGGGTACTCCGAAGCTGACATTGGCACCATAGGCATCTGTCGAATAATCAGAAACGTTGGCCTCGTCCGCATCTGTTTTCCGGTAAAAGAAACCAAACCCGCGACTCACCCCGTCAATCGTGTAATACGGATTGAGGTAGGAGAAGCTGTATACCGTATTGATTTTGCTGTTGTTGAAATTGAAACTGACACGTTTACCGCTACCAAGAAAGTTTTCCTGACTGATACTGGCATTGAAGAGTATGCCGGACGATTGTGAAAAACCTGCACCCAAAGTTATATTTCCGGACGATCTCTCTGTCACCGAATAATTCACATCCACCTGGTCCGTGGTACCGGGAACACTCGGCGTTTCCACATTAACTTCCTCGAAATAGCCGAGCCGCTGCAGTCGGGTACGCGACCTTTCCACCTTTGAAGAGGAAAACCAGCCGGACTCCATCTGTCTCATTTCGCGTCGCAAGACCTCATCACGGGTGCTGACATTGCCTTCCACGTTGACGCGGCGTACATACACACGGTCACCCGGGTCAACAAAGAATGCCAGAGCCACTTCCTGCTTTTCGTCATCCAGTTCGGGCACGGTATTCACATTGGCAAAAGCATATCCCTGGTCACCGAGTTTCTCGCTCATCCGGTCAACTGCCTCGGTTACCCGCTTGCGTGAAAAAATATCACCCGGATTTATCTTCACCAGCGGGAAGAGTTCCTCCGGCACGACGACGAGTTCACCCGAAAGGGTCACCTCACGGATCTTGTACTGATTACCTTCTGACAGATTGATCGTGATATAGATATCCTTCTTGTCCGGCGTAATCGACACTTGGGTAGATGTGATATTGAACTTTAGATAACCACGATCAAGGTAGAACGATCGCAGGGTCTCGAGGTCTGCTGCCAGTTTCTGTTTCGAGTACTGATCGCTCTTGGTGAAAACGGAAAAGAATGACGGTGTATCCAGGGTGAAAGCATCGCGCAGCTCCTTGTCTGTGTACTGCTGGTTACCGACAATATTGATCTGCTTGATCCGCGCCACCTGGCCTTCAGAAATATCAATGAGGATACCGACCCGGTTTCTTTCCAGCGGGGTCAGTGTCGTTTCAATGCGGACGGCATACTTTCCCTGGCTGAAGTACTGCCGCTGTAACTCCTGTTCGACCTTGTCCAGCAGGGAACGGTCAAATACGCGCCCTTCGGCCAGCCCGATATCTTTCAGACCTTCAAGTAATTGTTCCGTTTCCAGATCCTTGTTGCCGGTTATCTCGATACTGCTGATAGCGGCACGTTCCTTAACATAGACAACCAGCACATTGCCGTCACGTTCGAGATAGACATCATTGAAAAAACCGGTCTTGAACAGTGCCCGGATTGCATTGGCCGAGTCGTCGGTATCAATGGTATCCCCGACTTTCAGAGGCAGGTAATTGAACACTGTCCCGGCAGAGATGCGCTGCAGTCCTTCCACACGGATGTCGGCAATCTCAAATGGCTCGAATGCCTGCACAGTCCCTGTCAGCAGCATTGACAGGAGAATAAACTTGAAGACACTTTTCATTTGATGTTATTCAATGGTCTTGCAGGTCGTATCAACCAAACAATCTTGCCAGGTCGTTGTAAAAGGCCAGCGCCATCAGCGCCAGCAATAAAACAATCCCGATGCGCTGACCAACCAGTTGGGCCTCCTCGGATACCGGGCTCCCCTTGAAAAACTCGATCACGTAGTACATCAGATGACCACCATCCAGCACCGGGACCGGTAACAGGTTCAGCACCCCCAGGCTGACACTGACAATGGCCAGGAAGCCCAGAAAGGATGCCCATCCGATGGCTGCCGACTGGCCTGCATACTGCGCAATGCTGATCGGTCCGCTCAGGTTTTCAAGCGATGCCTTCCCGATGATCATTTTCCACAGGGCGCGTAATGTCAGGGTCGACATTTCCCAGGTCTTGACGATCGCGGCCGGGACAGCTTCAAGCAGACCATGGCGCACAACGACGCGCATTGTAGCATGCTGTCCGTCATCCGGAAGCTGCACATAGGCGCCGATACGGCCGATTACCTGGCCGCCATCCCGGACGCTGTCCGGCGTGATTGCCAGCTCCACCTGCGAGACAGCACGTTCCACGATCACCGCGATACGCTGGCCTGGTCGCTCACGCACATAATCAACCCAGTCGCTCCAATCATCGATGGCGACACCGTCCGCGCTGACAACCCGGTCCCCTCCCTGCATGCCAGCGCGGTCAGCGGCACCCCCGGCAACCAGCCGGTCAATAATCGCGGGGTAGCTCGGGCGCCACGGCTTGATCCCGAAATTGTCCAGCAGCCGGCCCTTGCCAAGCAGCCGGGAGTCCTCATCAAGCCTCACCCGCAGTTCTGTTTCCGTCCCGGCCGGATTCTGCACTGTCACGGTAAATGATGCCTGTTCCTCAAGCCCGGCATCCAGCAGGCCCAGCATGGCGGATTCCCAGCTCGGTGTCAGCTTGCCGTCAACAGCAAGAATCTCGTCACCCGCCACGAAACCTGCCTGTTCCGCATAACTTGATGGCACCACCTCACCGATGACCGGCCGTATGCCAGGCACACCGGATACGAACATCAGCCAGTAAGCGGCGATCGCAAACAGGAAGTTGAATACCGGACCGGCGACCACCACGGCAGCGCGCGCTCCCAGCGGTTTCCGGTTGAATGCCCGGTCACGCTCTGCCGCTGCGACCTCCCCTTCGCGCTCATCAAGCATCTTCACATATCCGCCCAGCGGTATTGCAGCTATGACCAGTTCGGTACTGTCCGCACCGACGTTTCTCTGCCACAGTGGCCTGCCGAAACCGACCGAGAACCGCAGTACCTTTACGCCCATTTTCCTGGCCACCCAGAAATGCCCGAACTCGTGGACAGTTACCAGCACACCGATGGCAACGATAAAGGCTGCGACGGACAAAAACACACCGTTCATGTTCCCACCACCCTGCCAGGTGCCGATTTGATATAGCCTTTAGCCCACTCGCGAGCACGTGCATCGGCACCGAGCACCGCATCGAGTGAACCGGCATCCTGAATGTCACAGTGATCCATGACATAGTCAATGGCCCGTGGTATTTCGGTAAAGGCCAGTTGCCGTTCCAGGAATGCCTGCACGGCTACCTCGTTCGCAGCATTCAAAATGGCTGGCGCCGTCCCTCCTGCACGCCAGGCATCAAAAGCCAGCGCGAGGCAGGGAAATCGTTCGAGATCGGGTGCGCTGAATTGCAGCTGGCCGATGGCCGCCATATCCAGCGGTTCTGCACCCGAGACAATCCGGTCCGGCCAGCCGAGCGCATGACTGATGGGTATGCGCATATCCGGATTACCCAGCTGCGCCAGCACGGAACCATCGGTGTACTCCACCATGGAATGCAGAATACTCTGGGGATGCAGTATCGCCCGGATGTTTTCCGCCTGGAGATCAAACAGCCAGCCGGCTTCAATGACCTCAAGACCCTTGTTCATCATGGTAGCCGAATCCACGGAAATCTTGCGGCCCATATTCCAGTTCGGATGGGCGCAGGCCTGTTCCGGTGTAACGGATGCAAGCTTGCTGACAGGCATTTCCCGAAACGGCCCGCCGGACGCGGTGAGGGTGATACTGCAGACACCCGGCGGAACGGTACCCGGTGTATACCCGTCGGGCATGCATTGCAGCAATGCGTTGTGCTCACTGTCGATCGGCAGCAATACCGCGTTATTGTCGCGCACCGCCTGCATAAACAGTGCACCGGACATTACCAGTGCCTCCTTGTTTGCCAGCAGGACGTGCTTGCCTTTCCGGGCCGCTTCCAGTGACGGCAACAGGCCGGCAGCGCCAACAATGGCGGCCATTACATAATCAACCTCGGGCAAACCGGCCATCTCAACCAGTGCATCGATGCCTGCGAGTACCCGCACATCCGGGACCGCATCCCTGAGTCGATGTTCCAGCTGTTCTGCAGCTGCCGGATCTGCCATCACGGCATATCGTGGAAGGAACTGCCGGCACTGCGCAGCAAGAGTTTCTACATCACGATGCGCTGTCAACGCGACCACGCGGAATCTGTCCGGGTGCCGCGACACGACATCGAGCGTACTGATACCAATTGAACCGGTCGCCCCCAGTATGGTGATGCCTGCTGGTTGTTTATCTCGCATTCCGGTCATAAGCTTTATTTTTAACTGGTTTCCGGGCCGCTGGATCAGAGCTGCATCCAGTGCAGGCCGAGCAAGAATACCGGCGCGGCAGCCGTCAGGCTGTCAATGCGGTCAAGGATCCCGCCATGACCGGGAATGATATTGCCACTGTCCTTTATCCCGCATTGACGCTTCATCAGGCTCTCCAGCAAGTCACCCGCAATAGAGAACATGACCGTCACCATTGTCACCATGACCAAACCGGCCGTCCACGGAAGCGAATGACTGTAAAGCAGGCCCGCGACCAGAGCGAATATCCCGCTGGTCACCATGGCACCATAGACCCCTTCCCATGTCTTTCCCGGACTGATCACAGGTGCAAGTTTCCGGGATCCCCAGCGCTGTCCGGCAAAATAGGCACCACTGTCTGCCAGCCAAACCACTACCAGCAGAAACAGGGTGATTAAGGGTCCGTCTTCAGCGCGCCCATGCAGGACGATCAGGGCAGTCCACGCCGGCAGCATGACCAGATATCCGCCCGCAAGCTTCAGGGCTGTGACGTGGATTGACGGTTGCGTGGTGATCTCGAAATGCGTCAGCCAGAAAAGCACCCAGAGCCACCACAGGAATGCGGCCAGCAGCAGCGCTAATATCACCGCAGCGGGTGATATCAACCAGATGAGTCCGGCCAGTGCCAGGCCAATGACAAGAAACGCTGTGCGTGCGGTGCACGTATGCAACGGAACCATCTTGCTCCATTCCCACAGGCCGACGGAAATGACCAGTGCCATACCCGCTGCCAGCAGCTCTGTTGGCAGCAGCAGGATACCACCAATAACTAGCGGCACCATGACCGCTGCCGAGACAAGCCGCGTCCTAAGCACCCTTGAGCTGCTCAACCTGCTCACCCGTCCTGCCGAAGCGCCGCTGCCGGCTGGCATAGGATCGAATGGCATCATCCAGCGCATGTTCATCAAATGCCGGCCAGAGTGTCTCGGTGAAATATAGTTCGGTATAGGCAAGTTGCCATAACAGGAAGTTACTGATGCGTTGCTCGCCACCAGTGCGAATAAAAAGATCCGGTTCTGGCAAATCTGTAAGCGATATTTCGCCTGCAATCATTTCCGTGGTGATATCTTCGGGCTTGCACTCGCCTGCAGCGATACGCTCGGCCACGCGGCGGCAGGCTTCCACGATATCCCAGTGCCCGCCATAATTCGCTGCAATCACCAGGTCGAGTTCCGTATTCATCTTGGTCCTGGTCTCTGCCTTGACGATAAGATCACGCAGATCTCCGGGAAAGGCAGAGTGATCGCCTATAAAGCGTATCCGGATGCCGTTTTTATGCAGCGTGTCGATCTCTTTTTTCAGGGTACGGATGAACAGGTCCATTAACAGGCCAACTTCTTCACTTGGGCGCCGCCAGTTCTCGCTGCTGAATGCAAACAGCGTGAGCACCTTTATCCCCTTGTTCCGGCATGCCTCGACGATGCGTCTGACTGTCTTGACACCTTCCCGGTGACCGACATAACGAGGCAACATCCGGGAGCGGGCCCAGCGGCCATTACCGTCCATGATGATGGCAATATGTTGTGGAAGGTCATTCACGATATCAATACAGTCTTTCTCGGATCAGGAAGGCTAACAGTTTCAGCCCCTACTTCTTGCTAGATCTCCATCAACTCGGCTTCTTTTACGGCAACAACCTTGTCCACCTCACCAACAAACTCGTCGGTTATTTGCTGAATTTCATCCTCAGCCTTGCGCTCTTCATCTTCCGAAATATCCTTCTCCTTCAGCAGCTCCTTGAAATCGCTGTTCGCATCACGCCGAATATTTCGAATTGCCACTTTCGCCGACTCGGCATCCTGGCGCACCACCTTCACAAGATCGCGCCTGGTTTCCTCGGTCAGGGGAGGCATGGGAATTCTGATTACCATCCCGGCCGTTGACGGATTCAGCCCAAGGTCAGAGGTCATGATTGCCTTTTCGATGACCTGTATCATCTGCTTCTCCCAGGGTGTGATGGACAGGGTGCGCGCATCCTCGACGGCAATGTTGGCAACTTGCGAAATCGGCACCTCGCTGCCGTAATAATCAACCGTCAAGTGGTCCAGCAAACTGGGATGGGCACGCCCCGTACGCACCTTGCCAAGGGAGATTTTCAGGGCCTCGATACTCTTGCCCATGCGGTCTCGTGCGTCCTTTTTTATTTCATCTATCATCCCGACCTCTCCTGTTCTACCAGCGTGCCAACCTTTTCGCCGGCAACGATGCGACCCAGATGGCCTGCTTCAAAAATATTAAAGACTCGTACCGGCATATTGTGTTCACTACAGAGCACCATGGCCGTGGCGTCCATGACCCCGAGCTTGCGCTCCAGCGCTTCATCAAAGGTCAGCCTCTCAAACAGGATTGCATCGCTGTTAGTCAGCGGATCTGCAGAATAGACACCGTCAACCTTGGTCGCCTTTAGCATGATATCAGCCCCCACCTCGATTGCGCGCAGGCTGGCTGCCGAATCTGTAGTGAATAAGGGGTTACCGGTTCCGGCCGCAAACACCACGACACGGCCTTTTTCCAGGTGCCTGACAGCGCGTGCGCGACTGTAGGGCTCACAGGCCTGGTTGATTGGCAGGGCCGACATGACCCGGCAGGCAGAGCCTGCCTTTTCGAGTGCATCCTGCATCGCAAGTGCATTGATTACCGTAGCCAGCATTCCCATATGGTCACCGGTCACGCGATCCATTCCGTTCGCCGCCAGTCCCGCACCACGCAGAATATTGCCGGCACCGATGACCACCCCGGTTTGCACGCCGGCGGCGGTAAGTGCATGGATCTCGCTGGCGATACGCGCAATAACGTCGGGGTCGATGCCGTGACTACCCTCCCCCACGAGGGCTTCCCCACTGAGCTTCAACAGGATCCGTCTGTATCGCATTACTTGTATTTTCCTTATATTTATCAGATAGATATTTTGTATGGCCGGCTGTCGCCGAAACGCTCACTATTGTCTTACTTTTCCGTCCCGATTGTCACGAAAAAAAACGGGGCCAGTGAATGGCCCCGTAGTTACATAGTCAGCTGTCCGGTGTTCGAAACCCGTTTGCTGTTGGCAAGTCTGGCACAGCGCCCATTGCTCCGTGTTTAACCACCCTTCACCTGGGCCATGACTTCTTCGGCGAAATTTTCGGTTTTCTTCTCTATCCCCTCACCCAGTTCCATTCGCTCGAATCCGAGAACCTCGGCCCCTGCAGCATTCAATAACTTGCCAACCGTCTGATCGGGATCCTTGACAAATGACTGCCCCAGCAGGGTGATCTCGCCAAGGAACTTGCGGATGCGCCCCTCGATCATCTTCTCGATTATATGGTCAGGCTTGCCGCTTTCGCGCGCCTGGGCAGTAAAAATATCGCGCTCCTTCGCAACCATGGCCTCGGGAACCTGGTCTTCAGAAACACATACCGGCCGCGGATCATGCGCCGCAATATGCATGGCAAGGTCCTTGCCAAGTGCCGCGTCAGCGCCGGTCTGATCCACGAGTACGCCGATGCGGACCCCGTGCCGGTAGCTGGCAATCATCCCCTTGCCCTCCATCCGTACAAAACGACGTACTGCGATGTTCTCACCAATCTTGGCGATCAGTGCCTTGCGGGCATCCTCGATCGAAGTCGCATCACCGTCATTCAGCGGCATTGCCAGCAGGCTGCCTGTATCCGCCGGATTATCCGAGAGAACACGACGCGCAATAGCCGCCGTAAAATTCTGGAAATCCTCTTTCTTGGCAACAAAATCGGTCTCGCAGTTGATCTCCACCATGGCCGCCGTCATGCCATCATCGCTGACCTCGATAGCGATCATCCCTTCAGCGGCTATTCTGCCAGCCTTCTTGTCCGCCTTGGCCATGCCGGCCTTGCGCAGCGCTTCTGCTGCTGCATCCATATCACCAGCGGCATCAACCAGCGCCTTTTTGCACTCCATCATGCCTGAGCCGGTACGTTCGCGCAGTTCCTTGACTTGCGCTGCTGTTATTGACATAGCGTATAACCCCTTCTGGAAAGCGTTAACCGGGAACCGGGATCCCCTTGTGTAATCAGGCCTTGTCCTCTTTGCCAGCCGTTTCCGCAGAAGCCGGCTTGTCGGTATCAACCTCCTCAGCTGCCTCAGTTTCATCCTCTGCCGTCTTTTTCGGCGCAGCCTTCTTCTTGACCGTCACTTTCTTGGCTGTTTTCTTGCGAGCAGTCTTCTTTTTCGCCTTCTTCTGTGCGGCACCCTTTTCGTCGAACTCGACAAACTCGTCCTCCTCACCGGTGGCTATATGGGCAACGCTCAGCCGGCCGGTTTCCACGGCATCAGCGACAGCTTCAACATAAAGCTTGATGGCGCGAATGGCGTCATCGTTACCCGGGATGATGTAGTCAATCCCTTCAATGGAATTGTTGGTATCCACAATGCCAATGACGGGAATCCCCAGGGTGACGGCCTCGCTGACAGCGATCTTTTCATAGCCCACATCAACAATGAACATGGCATCCGGTATACCGTTCATGTTCTTGATGCCGCCGAGACTGCGATCCAGTTTTTCCTTTTCACGCCGCAGCATCAGAGCTTCTTTCTTGCTTAGCCGATCGATGGAACCATCTTCTTCCATGGATTCAAGGCTTTTGAGCCGATTGATGGACTGGTGAACGGTCTTGTAGTTGGTCAGCATGCCACCGAGCCAGCGATGATTGACATAGGGCATGCCACAGCGCTCAGCCTGTTCACGGATGGCAGCCTGTGCCGAGCGCTTGGTGCCGACAAACAGGATGCTGCCCCCATTGGCAACCGCGCTGCTGATGTAGTTCATTGCATCGTTGAAAAGCGGCAGGGTCTTTTCGAGGTTCACGATGTGGATTTTGCCGCGTTCGCCGAAGATGAACGGGGCCATTTTTGGATTCCAGTAGCGTGTCTGGTGTCCGAAATGCACGCCAGCCTCAAGCATCTGGCGCATGGTGACATTAGCCATCGGGTATTCTCCAGTGTCAGGGTTAGGCCTCCATGTACCCCATGACAGCAACCCGGTTGCCGGTTTAGCCGACCGCCAGGCACCCTGCTGCATGTGCCGGTACATGTGTGTAGTAATTTAAACTATGAAAAAACAGCCACAAGGGCTGCTTAACAAGCCGCTCTTTATACCATACACTCCCAGACTCGGCAATATGCAGGCGAGCCCTGATCCCCTGTCCCGACTAGATAAATCAGGAAGTTACATGGCAGTCACCATAAAAACCGCTGCGGAAATCGAGAAAATGCGAACCGCCGGCCGTCTGGCCGCCGAAGTGCTGCGTATGATACGCCCGCATGTCAAGCCGGGCATCAAGACCGAGGAGCTTGACCGGATCTGTCACGACTATATCGTTAATGAACAGCAGGCTATCCCCGCCCCGCTCAACTATCGCGGATTTCCGAAATCGATCTGCACTTCAATTAACCACGTAGTATGCCATGGCATACCTTCTGGAAAGATCCTCAAGAAAGGCGACAGTCTGAACATCGACATCACCGTCATCAAGGACGGGTTCCATGGAGACACCAGTAAGATGTTTTTTGCCGGCAAGCCGACTGTTGCTGCTGAACGTCTTGCCCGCATCAGCCATGAATGCATGAGAATCGGCATTGAACTGATCAAGCCCGGTGTACGGCTCGGTGATATCGGCCATGCAATACAGAAACATGCAGAAGCCAGCAACTGCTCGATCGTGCGTGAATACTGCGGCCATGGTATCGGGCGCGCTTTTCATGAAGATCCCCAGGTGCTGCATTACGGAAAACCGGACACCGGACTGGTGCTGGAGCCGGGCATGACCTTTACTGTCGAACCGATGGTGAATGCCGGCAAACGTCATACGAGGTTACTGCCGGACAACTGGACTGTTGTCACCAAGGATCACAGCCTCTCAGCCCAGTGGGAACATACCATCCTGGTAACCGAGGATGGCCACGAAGTCCTCACCTGCCTGCCTGGTGAGCAAATATAGTCCGGCTTTCTCACCGAACGGCATGGGGAGATGATCTTCGCTTGAAAAGATCAGGTTCGTACTACAACATTAAAAATACAGTGCTCAATCCCAGAATAACTGTTTCGCTACTCTCCGTGGCCGGCACGCAGGACCTGCGAAGTGCAGGAATATACAAGTTCCGCGGGAGGAAGGTTGCCGGGAGCGACCGGCATCAGGGATCCCTCGGAATTCCGGGCTAGACCGTGCAGGCAACGGCTGAACCTTTCGAGTCCTGGTTCGACACCGACTCACTTGATTTGCAGCTGAAAAATGCTGCCGATCCGATGCCCCTGTTCCGGAGCTTTCTGGAGCAGGGACAAACTATCCTGAAGGAAAAATTCAGCTGCAGTACCAGCGCACCATTGCTGGTCCGCGCACGCTCCTGGCTGGTTGACCAGTTACTGGTCCGGGCCTGGGTTATTTTTATGAAAGAACATGCCGGTGACGCTGCATTTGTAGCCGTCGGTGGCTATGGCCGCAGCGAGTTGATGCCTGGCTCGGATATCGATCTGCTAGTACTGCTGCCTGACATCGCCGATGAGCGGCTTAAACCTGGCCTCGAATCGCTGCTTACCTTTCTCTGGGACATCGGCCTCGAGGTCGGGCACAGCGTCAGGACTATCGAGGACTGCATTGAACAGTCACTGGCGGATATCACCGTCGCCACCAACCTGATGGAGGCAAGACTGCTCACGGGAGATACCGGCCTGTTTGCAAGGATGCGCAGCAGCGTGGCACCCGATGCCATTTGGAACAGCCGGGATTTCTTCGAGGCCAAGCACCGTGAGCAGATAGCAAGGCACCTTAAATACAATGAGAGCGCCTACACCCTGGAACCCAATATCAAGGAAGGACCGGGCGGCCTGCGTGATATCCAGATGATCGCCTGGGTCACCAACCGCCATTTCGGCACGGACTCGCTCGATGAACTCGTGAGCCACGGTTTTCTAACACGCGAGGAATACCATACCCTGGTAGGAGGCAGGAATTTCCTCTGGGAAGTCCGTTTCGCGCTGCATTCCCTGACTGGCCGCGGCGAGGACCGGCTGCTGTTTGACTATCAGAGGACGATTGCCGAACAGTTCGGGTTCCTGGATTCGGCAGACCAGCTGGGTGTCGAGGCCTTCATGAAACAATATTACCGGACCATCATGGAGCTGAGTCGTCTGAACGAGATGCTCCTGCAGTTGTTCCAGGAGGAAATCCTGTTGCCGGGGGGGGGAGGTGAAATCGTCCCGCTGAATAACCGTTTCCAGGTCCGCGGCGGCTTCATCGAAATGACCGACCAATGGATATTCCGGAACTACCCGTTCGCCCTGCTGGAAATCTTCCTGCTGCTCGAACAGAACCCGGAGCTGAAAGGTGTCAGGGCGGATACCATCCGTGCAATCCGCGAACACCGGCACCTGATCGATGACACCTTCCGGAAGGACCTGCGCGCGCGCAGCCTGTTCATGGAGATTATCCGCCAACCCCGAGGCGTCACCCATGAACTGCGGCGCATGAATCGCTACGGCATTCTCGCTGCCTACCTGCCGGTATTCGGGAAAATCACCGGACTGATGCAATACGACCTGTTTCATGCCTACACTGTAGACGAGCACATCCTGTTCGTGGTTCGCAACCTGCGTCGCCTGACCTTGCCGGAATTCAGTGATGAATTGCCCCTCTGCAGCGAGGTCATGGCGACTATTCCCAAGCCGGAACTGCTCTACCTGGCCGGCCTGTTCCACGACATTGCGAAAGGACGTGGTGGTGATCATTCAGAACTCGGCGCCATTGACGCGCGTGATTTCTGCGAACGTCATGACCTGAGTAAATACGATACCAACCTGGTTGTATGGCTTGTCAGGCAGCACCTGCTGATGTCCTCCACGGCACAGCGCCAGGACATCAGCGACCCGGTCGTGGTTAACCGCTTTGCCAGGACGGTCGAGGACCCGGTTCGACTGGATTATCTGTACCTGTTGACTGTCGCCGATATCCGGGGTACCAGCAGTGAGCTCTGGAACACCTGGAAAGACGCGCTGCTCAGACAGCTCTATTCCAACACGCGTAATGCCTTCCGGCGCGGCCTGGAAGACCCGCTGGAACGGGCCGAAAAAATCAGGCAGGTACAGGAGGAAGCCCGGCAACGGCTTGCAGACCTAACGCCACCAGCCGAACAACCCGACCGGTTATGGAAAACCCTGGATGATGAATACTTTCTGCGGCATACCGCCGAACAGGTCGCGCGCCATGCGCAACTGCTGGATGGAAGACCCGGCACCGCAGACTGCATTGTGGATGCGCGTGCCGTGTCCGAACACGGTAGCACAGAGGTTTTTATCTATACCCGTGCAGAAGACAACCTGTTCACACTGATAACAGCCGTTCTCGAGCAACTTGGCCTTGATATCGTTGACGCCGGCATCATCACCACCGCGGATGGTCATGTCCTGAATACTTTCCATGTACTTGAAACCTCCGGTGAGCCGGTGGATAACGCATTGCGCGTCGAGGAAATTCGCACTGCTCTGCTCGGGCAGCTTACCCGCAAAGACAAGGACGAATGGCACGTATCGCGTCGCATGCCCCGCCAGTACCGTCACTTCCCCATCAAGACACGCATCGAATTCAAGCAGGATCCGGATGACCAGCGCACGGTCATGGAACTGATAACAGTTGACCATCCCGGCCTGTTATCACAGGTGGGCAAGGCATTTACCGAGTGTGGGGTCCGGCTGCTGAATGCACGCATTGCCACATTGGGTTCACGTGTCGAGGATATCTTCCAGGTCACCGACCAGAATGACCGACCGCTGGAAGACGCCGGTCAGATCGCATGCCTGGAGGAAGCGCTGCAGAAGTATCTTGGCAGTGAACCGGGCACACCCGCATCATTTGTCATATAGAGCCACAGTGCCAGCACTAGTCGGCAACCACCTCTATCAGTTCGACAGCATTCCCGTCAAAGTCACGACAAAACAGTGCACGCCGCCCTGACCGGCTCAGTGTATAGTCTATCCCCCGCTCCTCCAGCCGTTTCCTGAAAGCATCCAGTTCATCAACGTGTAATGCAAAATGCCGGTCCCGTCCTCCATGCGAGGCAAGGATCGCGCTGTCTGCCGGATCGGCCAGTTCCATCAGGTGGATCTGCTGCGCGCCGATCTGCAGCCAGGCGCCGGGGTACCCCAGATCCGGCCGACTGTCATCAAGCGGTATCCCGAGTATTCCATGATAGAAGTCCAGCGCCCGCACGGTATCGGCGACCAGCAGGCTCACGTGATGTACAGACAATACACGGCTCATGTTGCCTCATCCGCATGGATACGTGCTGCGATTACTGCCGCCATGATGATCATGCTGCCACCAACCCATTCCCTCAGCAGAACAACCTCATCGGTCAGCCACATGGATGACAGTGCTCCGATGACCAGCTCAAACAACAGGATAGTAGCTGAACGGTGAATCGGCATGCGGCTCACTCCGTATTGCACAGTTACTGTCATGACCAGAAACCCGAACAGACCCAGCAGCACCGCATACAGCATGATTCCGGCGCTGACAGACGGGGTGCCAGTACCGGCAACGACGATCCAGACTACTGCGACCAACACCACACCGGTCCAGCTGCTGACAGACTTGAGCCAGACACCGACATCCTGCATCTTGCGCACGTACACATTACTCAAGGCAAAGGCAAACCCTGAAGATACAGCGAGCCAGTCTGCTCCTTCACGTGGCCAGGGCAGCCCGATGCGCTCATCCCAAAGCATCACCATGGCGCCGCAAACTGCAACACAGAATACCAGTAACGATTTACCATCGAGGCGTTCTCCCAGTAGCATCCAGCCAAGGCACACCGCCCAGAAAGGCGACAGGTAGAACAGCAGCAGCACGCGGACAACCGTGCCATCCAGCACGGCCATGATAAAGGCCACGTTGCACCAGCCGGCGGCCATACTCATAAACAGCAGATAGCGGAAATTTCCCCGCAATGACTGACGATCGCGAATAAATATCCAGCTGCATACCAGTAATGCCGAACCGTAACTGATCAGTGCACTCCACAAACCGGCAAGGCCCTGGTGTTCAAGCAGACGCAGCGGGTACCAGACGATCCCCCAGAGCGTCGCGGTAAAAAGCAGGCTGAAAACCGGCAGCAGCCGCCAGGATTGGTTGGCCGTATTCACGGGTTACCGTATACTCCCGAGTCCTGAAAATACCTTTAATTCTCTACTGTTAACTATCCACATATCATACGGCTATTACCCAACCACGCATGAATCCGGACCTGAAACGCCTGGAGCCTTACCCTTTCGAGCGCCTCGCGAAGCTGAATGCGGGCATTGTACCGCCTGCGGGGCTCTCCCCCATCTTGCTGTCCATTGGTGAGCCAAAACACCCTACACCGGGCTTTATCACGGAAGAAGTGATCACCCACCTGCACGGCCTGTCGAGCTACCCGGTCACCCGCGGCCGGCCGGCATTGCGGAAGGCCATCGCTGCCTGGCTGGCACGGCGCTTCGGGCTCGGAGAAGGAAGCATCGACCCGGAGCAACATGTATTACCGGTCAACGGTACCCGGGAGGCCCTGTTTGCCTTTGCACAATGCGTAATCGACCGGACTGCGAATCCGGTCGTCCTCATGCCAAACCCGTTCTACCAGATATATGAAGGCGCGGCGCTGCTCGCCGGCGCGGAACCGGTGTTCCTGAATACCACGGTAGACACCGGCTATCTGCCGGACTTTGACAACATCCCTGATGCTGTCTGGTCGCGCTGCCAGCTGGTTTATATCTGCACACCGGGCAACCCGACCGGCGCGGTAATGGACACAAGCGCCTTGCAACGCCTGATCACGCTGGCGGACCGGCATGATTTCATCATCGCCTCGGACGAATGTTACTCGGAGATCTATCTCGACGAGGCTGCCCCGCCGGCGGGACTGCTGCAGGCAGCCACTGCCATGGGTCGCGATGACTACCGGCGCTGTCTGGTCTTCCACAGCCTGTCCAAGCGCTCGAATGCCCCCGGCCTGCGTTCCGGCTTTGTAGCCGGAGATAGCCGGCTGATCGGTGAATTCCTGCTTTACCGAACCTACCACGGCTGTGCCATGCCGCCGGCCACCCAGGCCGCAAGCATCCGCGCCTGGGAAGACGAGGCACACGTGATTGAAAATCGCGCCTTGTACAGGAAAAAATTCCGGGCAGTCATCGAAATCCTGGATCCGGTGCTCGAGATGACGCAACCGCCGGCCGGCTTCTACCTCTGGCCGGTCACGCCCCGGGATGATTGTGAATTTGCCCGCGACTTACTGGCACTGCAAAATGTTGCCGTACTGCCGGGAAGTTACCTGTCACGTACAGCCGGTGGTATCAACCCGGGACAAAACCATGTACGCATGGCACTGGTTGCACCCTACGAGGACTGTATCGAGGCCGCCGGGCGTATTAAATCGTATCTTGCCAGCCGCTAAGTTATTATCCAGCATTGATGACACCAGCAAGGGTCAGGGAGCAGAGTTTCATGAGTGACATACAAGCGACGATTGAGGAAGCCTTCGAAAGACGTGCCGACATCACTCCCCGCAGCGTGGAAACACATGTCAAGGAGGCCACGCTGGAAGCGATTGACATGCTGGACCGCGGTGTCGCCAGGGTCGCAGAGAAACAGGACGGGCAGTGGGTTGTAAATGACTGGCTGAAGAAGGCCGTGCTGCTCTCGTTCCGTATCGAAGACAATAATTTCATCAAGGGCGGTTTCACCAACTATTATGACAAGGTGGCGTCCAAATATGCGGACATGAATTCCCGCGAATTCCGGGAAGGCGGTGTCCGTGTCGTCCCGCCGGCAACCGCACGCCGGGGCTCCTATATTGCCCCCGGCGCCGTGCTGATGCCTTCCTATGTAAACATCGGCGCCTATGTTGACAGTGGCACCATGGTGGACACCTGGGCCACGGTTGGTTCCTGCGCCCAGATCGGCAAGAATGTCCATCTTTCAGGTGGAGTCGGCATCGGCGGCGTACTCGAGCCGATACAGGCA
Source organism: Gammaproteobacteria bacterium (assembly GCA_020344335.1). GTDB lineage: Bacteria > Pseudomonadota > Gammaproteobacteria > UBA9214 > UBA9214 > SZUA-186. The sequence goes on from CP070821.1 coordinate 195,909, forward strand.
GGGCCGACTATCATCGAGGACAACTGCTTCATCGGTGCACGTTCCGAGGTGGTGGAAGGTGTGATTGTCGAGGAAGGCTCGGTAATCTCCATGGGCGTGTACATCGGCCAGAGCACCCGCATCTATGACCGCACCACTGACGAAATACTCTACGGCCGCATACCCGCAGGCTCGGTCGTGGTCTCCGGCAACCTGCCGTCAAAGGATGGCAAATACAGCCTGTACTGTGCGGTCATCGTCAAGCGTGTCGATGAGCAGACCCGCTCCAAGGTGGGAATCAACGAGTTGCTGCGAGCTGTCTGAACGACAGCGGGTAACCCATGATTACACTGTATGGAATCAAGAACTGTAACACGGTCAGAAAGGCCCGCCGCTGGCTTGATGATCACTGCGTGAAATACCGGTTCCATGACCTGCGCACCGATGGCCTGAGCCCGGACCTGATCGAGCACTGGATGCAGTCACTCGAATGGGAACAGCTGGTTAACCGGCGCGGTACCACATGGCGAAAACTGCCTGAAAAGCAGCGTACCAACCTTGATGCTGTGACAGCGCGGGAGATCATGCTCGCCAACCCGGCCATCGTCAAACGACCGGTTGTTGATACCGGTTCCGGGCACCATGTCGGGTTCAGTGATGACCAGTACACCCGCCTGTTTTCCGACCGCCGGCCATGACGCCCACGCTGGAGCTGGCCTGTGAGCTGATTCAACGCCCGTCGGTGACCCCGCACGACCAGGGCTGTCAGGAACTGCTTGCCGCGCGGCTGGAGGCGCTGGGCTTTCGAATCGAATCTCTTCGATTCGGTGAGGTGGACAACCTGTGGGCACGGCATGGTTCCGATGCACCACTGTTCGTGTTTGCGGGGCATACCGATGTGGTACCCCCGGGTCCCCTGGAAGAGTGGTCCTCGAACCCGTTCCAGCCGGACATCCGCGATGGGCACCTCTATGGTCGCGGTGCGGCCGACATGAAAGGCAGTATCGCTGCCATGGTCACCGCCTGTGAGCGTTTCCTTACGGCCCATGACGGACACAGCGGCTCCATCGCCTTTCTCATTACCAGTGATGAAGAAGGGTCTGCCGTTGACGGTACCGTCAAGGTTATCGAACAGCTTGCCGGGCGCGGCGAGCACATAGACTGGTGCCTGGTCGGCGAACCCTCCAGCCACCAGCAGGTCGGAGACACCATCAAGGTCGGGCGTCGCGGATCATTGAACGGCATGCTCAGGGTCCATGGTCAGCAAGGACATGTTGCCTACCCGCACCTTGCCGACAACCCTATCCATCGCGCTGCACCGGCGCTTGCCGAACTCGTGGCGACCGAATGGGATCAGGGCAATGAGTATTTCCCGCCGACGACATTCCAGATATCCAATATCCGGGCCGGCACGGGTACCAGCAATGTTATACCCGGCGAGCTGGAAGTGGAATTCAACCTGCGGTTCTCCACCGAGTCCAGCGCCGACTCCCTGCAGTCACGCATCAGCACTATTCTCTCCGCACACGATCTTGATTGTGAACTTGACTGGAATCTGTCCGGCCAGCCATTCCTTACCAAACCGGGCGAGCTGATGACGTCGGTCAGCACAGCCATACGCGAGATCACCGGCCTGGAAACGCAACTTTCCACCAGTGGCGGAACCTCGGATGGACGCTTCATTGCTCCAACCGGCTCCCAGGTGGTCGAACTGGGTCCACCCAATACCACGATTCACCAGGTGAATGAAAATGTGAGTGTGGACAACCTGCAGAAACTCACTCTTATTTATGAAAAAGTCCTGGAAATCATGCTAACCTGAGCAGAAATCGCCCCTTAATAATACGAACCGGCACAGCCTATGCGGATAACAAGCCACGCCTTACCGAAACTGCTCACCGGTATACTGGCGACGCTGGTGCTGTCAGCCTGCTCCATGGGCAAGATGGTCGTCCAGGGCACCCAGTCGGTCATGGACAGCAGTGTCGAGACAATGAACCGGGAAACCGATCTCGAGCTGGCCAGGGAGGCTATGCCAGCCAATCTGAAACTGATTGAAGGACTGCTCATCGAGGACCCGGGCAATACCACGCTACGTCTCTATGCTGCGGAGGGTTTCTACGGGTATGCCTACGGTTTCATCGAACTCGAGGACAGTAAGCGGGCGTCGCGGTTTTACCGGCGTTGCTATGAACATGCACTGCAGGCCCTGCAGGACACCGGGATCCAGGTAAATCCCGAGACCATTGCACCGGCCGATCTCGAGACCACCGTTGGCAAGGCCGGGGGGAAATCGGTCCCTGCCCTGTTCTGGTCCGCGTCCTGTCTCGGTAAATGGATCGACCTGAACCGGGATAAACCCAACGGCATAATCGAGGTATCCAGCGCCGCCATTATGATGCAGCGGGTACTCGAGCTGGAGGATGACTTTTACTATGGTGGTGCGCACATGTTCTTCGGTGTGTACTACGGCGCACGTTCACCCATGCTCGGCGGTAACCACAAGCTTGCCGAAGAGCATTTCAGGAAAGCGGATGCAATCAACCAGGAACGGCTGCTGCTGGTCGATCTGCTGCAGGCGGAGTTCCTCGACAGGCAGCGTCTCGATCAGGCCGCATTCCATAAACGGCTGACGCGGATCATCGAGGCACCGGATAACCTTTATCCCGAAATGGCGTTAATTAATGGTATCGCGAAACAGCGCGCGCACCATTTGCTGACACTCGAGGATAACTGGTTTTGAATCGCAATCTCCCCTGCCGCATTCGCCACCTGATCACATGGTTGGGACTGTGCGCATGGCTGGTGTGCCCGCCACTGGCAGCGGAAAAGGTCTATGAACTCAAATTTGCCACCCTGGCACCTGCCGGCACTACCTGGATGAATCTGCTGCAGGAATGGGCCGACGAGGTCAGGGAAAAAAGCCGCGGCCGGCTGATCTTCAAACTCTACCCCGGAGGTGTCCAGGGAGACGAACCCGACGTGCTCAGGAAGATCCGTTTCGGGCAGCTGCAGGGTGGCGCGTTCACCGGCTATGGCATTGGCAATTTCTATTCGCAGGCTCGAATTCTCGAGCTGCCGTTTCTGTTTAATGACATCCATGAGATCGACTATGTACGCGAGCGTTTAATGCCGGAAATCCAGCAGGGTTACCGTGACAACG
>CP070821.1:199150-206119 GCA_020344335.1 Gammaproteobacteria bacterium
TACGGAAGTCGGGAAATCGTGGTCTGTCCCCCGTCGGTTATCGACTGGCTTCAGTCATCCTCCCGATGAAATTCACCCTCAAGCGTGCGTGATCCGTCCGCCGATCCGGGCGGTCCGGATCCGGGAGGAGAAGGTGGCACAATTATCCGCTTGAGGCCACGCAGCGCCAGCCAGCGGCGCGTCGCCGGAACCAGGCAGACAAAACCCGCCAGGTCAGTGAAAAATCCGGGAGTTAGCAGCAGCACAGCACCGATCAACAGTAATACACCCTCAAGCATCTCGAGGGCTGGTGCCTCGCCGCGGGCCAGGGTCGCCTGCAGGCGCTGTAGTGTGGCAAACCCCTGATGGCGGGCCAGGGCGGCCCCGGCGACCGCGGTCGCCACGACCAGCAGTACCGTTGGCAGGGCGCCGATCCAGCCACCAACGACGATCAGGAAATAAATCTCGACCAGCGGTACCAGGAGGAATAACAGCAACAATGCGGGGAACGGGACCATCGCGTGTCCAACATAACCGAATCATCGGCCAATGGCCATGCCAGGATGCCGGCCAGCCACGGCCGGCTGTGCCTGCCTGATTTCACCCTGCCTGCAGCGCTCAGGTATATTGCTCCTCATGCCTGTAGATCAACAGATCGTCTTGTGTACTGTTCCGGACCGGGATACGGCCGACCGGATTGCCGGCACGCTGGTAACGGAACAACTGGCGGCCTGCGTGAATATCATTCCAGGAATTACCTCTGTCTACCGCTGGAAAAACAGGATCGAGAAGGACGCGGAGTACCTGCTGCTTATCAAGACGCACAGCGCTGTATTTGATACATTGCAGGATACCATCAAGAAACTGCACCCCTACGAACTTCCGGAGGTGATTGCAGTCCCTATAAAGGACGGCCTGCCGGAATACCTCGACTGGATATCCACCTCACTCGTGCAAACGCAATGAAAGTCTGGAAACTGCTGGCATTAGTTATCGGACTGGGATCATCGCCCGGGTTTGGCATTGATACCCCGGAGCCAGACCTGCTGCCGCCGGACGAGGCGTTCCGCATCACGGCCACTACCAGTGACAGCAATACGGTGCAGGTCAGCTGGGAAATTGCTGACGGCTACTATATGTACCGCGACCGGATGCGTTTCAGCTCCGATACCCCGGGCATTGCATTCGGCAAGCCGGATCTGCCCGCAGGCAAAATCAAGGACGACGAGTTCTTCGGCAAGATCGCCATCTACCGAAACCAGGCAACGGTCAGCATCCCGATCACACGTGCCGCCGGAGCCTCCCAATCACTGAGCCTGAGCGCTGTCTCTCAGGGCTGTGCCGATATTGGTGTTTGCTATCCTCCACACACGCAGCTGGTACAACTGGAGCTGCCAAACGACAACCCGGGCGCCACTACTACGGATATCCCTGCCCTCGGCGCCCTGCCATCCCTCGGTGATCGCCTGGGTCTCGGTGGCAGCGACGACGAATTCCTCGACCCGGATGAGGCATTCCAGGTAAGCATCAGCACCCCGCAACCGAATTTGCTGGTGGCACACTGGAGCATTGCCGAGGGCTATTACCTGTATCGTGACAAGTTCAGTGCACAGCTGGCAGAAGGTGGCCAGGTTACGTTGCTCCCCCCCGAATTGCCTGCCGGCGAGATCTACCACGACGAGTTCTTCGGCGATGTACAGATATTCCATGATGCCGTTGACATGCAGATACCGCTGCAACGCAGTAGCGGGGATGCCGCCGAGATCACCCTGATCCTGGGTTACCAGGGCTGTGCCGAAGCCGGCATTTGCTATCCCCCGATCAAGAAGCAGGTCCCGGTCGCACTGGCGGCCTTTGATCCCGGCAGCACACCGGCACTGCCCTCCATTGCAGGCACCACGCTAGCGGCTGTACCGCAAGCGGCACCCGCAGTTAATCCGGGTGTCACCAGCCGGCAGGATGACATCGCGCGGGTACTGCAGGAGAGCCGGCCCGGCTGGGTTGCGCTGTTTTTCTTCGGCGCCGGCGTGCTGCTGGCATTTACCGCCTGTGTCTACCCGATGATCCCGATCCTCTCCAGTATCATCGTGGGCCACGGAGAGAACCTGACCGTGACCAAGGGCTTTGTCCTGTCCCTCGTATACGTCGAGGCCGTTGCCATCACCTATGCGGTGATCGGTGTCGTTTCGGCGCAATTCGGCGCCGGCGTGCAGGCATTTTTCCAGAACCCGTGGATCCTGGGAATGTTCGCGCTCATTTTCGTCCTGCTTGCCCTGTCCATGTTCGGGTTCTACAACCTGCAGTTGCCGGCCACGTGGCAGGCAAAGCTCAGCGAGACCAGTAACCGCCAGAAAGGCGGGACCCTGCTGGGTGCCGGCGTTATGGGGGTGCTCTCGGCCCTGATCGTGGGACCCTGCGCCGGACCTGTGCTGATCGGTGCGCTGATCTATACCAGCCAGAGCGGTGATTACCTGACCGGTGCGCTGGCCATGTTTGCACTGGGCAACGGCATGGGTGCCCCCTTGCTGGTCATCGGTGCCTCCGGCGGCAAGCTGCTGCCGAAGGCCGGTGGCTGGATGGATACCGTAAAGGCGGTATTCGGTGTCGTCCTGCTGGGCGTGGCCATCCTGATGCTGGAACGCATCCTTCCCGGCCCGGTCACCCTGCTGCTATGGGCCATGCTGCTGATCATCCCGGCCATCTACATGGGTGCACTGGACTCTTTACCGGCCGGTGTCTCCGGTTGGCGGCGTTTCTGGAAAGGCCTGGGTGTGGCCATGCTGGTGTACGGCATTATCCTGATCCTGGGTGCGACCACCGGTGCCCGCGATCCCCTGCGACCGTTACGCAATCTCACGACGGTAACCGGAATAACGACCGGCGGGGAGCACGTCTCGCAGCATCTCGCATTCCGGCAGATCAAGAGTGTGGAGGATTTCACGGCCGCACTGGAAGAGAGTACCCGGCAGGGCAAACCGGTGATGCTGGATTTCTATGCCGACTGGTGCACCTACTGCATCAAGATGGAGGATTACACGTTTTCGGACACCCGGGTGCAGGCAGCCCTGGCCAATGTCACCCTGTTGCAGGCCGATGTCACCGCCAATGATGCTACCGACCTGGCCCTGCTGAATCATTTCGGCCTGTTTGCACCCCCGGCAATCCTGTTCTTTGGCGAGGATAGGGCAGAACAGCGTAATTACCGTTTGGTGGGATACATGGATGCCGAAGACTTTCTGGAACACCTCAAGGGTGCTATAGGGGGATAAACAGCTCGCGCAAAGACGCCAGGGCGCATAGAAAACAAAATAATAAATGGGCCTTCCCCCGATCAGGTGGGTAAACCCAATCATTGCAATAATCCACCTGTAGGAGAGGCCTCCTGGCCGCGATTCGCGCCGGAGGACGGCGCTCCTACAGTCACGTTGCCCGGCCCCTCGCTGCGCTCTCCCAAATGGGGGAGAGAGAACAAGATCAGGGGTTATTTCGGCTTAAGACCGAACTTGCGCAGCAGGTCATACATGGTGGGACGGCTGACCCCCAGCAGTTCTGCTGCCTGTGACACCTTGCCACTGACATGGTTCAGTGCACGGGTGATCGCCTGGCGATCCGCTCGATCGCGTATCTCGCGCAGGTTAAACGTTGCCAGTTCACCTGCAGAATTGCCGCCCAGCTCCAGATCGGCTGCAGTCATCTGCTTGTGCTCGGCCATGATCACGGCCCGTTTGACACGGTTCTCAAGCTCGCGCACATTGCCTGGCCATGAATAGTTTTCTATGGCAGCGAGGGCGTCCTTGCTGAACCGGTAGCCCTTCTTGCCCTGCTGCTCGCAGATCCGTTCCAGAAAAACGCGGGCCAGCAGCAGCGCATCACCCTCGCGCTCGCGCAGTGAAGGTATGGTGATCGATAATTCGCTGACACGGTAATACAGGTCCTCACGGAAATCACCCGTGCGCATCAACTCGTGGAGGTTCTTGTGAGTAGCACAGATGACGCGTACATCCACCGGTATTTCCTTGCGCCCGCCGACACGCTCTACGACCCGTTCCTGCAGGAATCGCAGTAACTTGGCCTGCAGGGGAAGCGGCATGTCACCCACTTCATCAAGAAACAGCGTACCCCCCGATGCGGTCTCGATCTTGCCCAGGGTTTGCTTGGCGGCGCCTGTAAATGCACCCTTCTCGTATCCGAACAATTCGCTTTCGAGGAGATTTTCCGGGATTGCAGCGCAGTTTATTGCGACAAAGCGGTTTTCACGGCGCGCACTCATCCCGTGCAGTGATCTTGCGAGCAGTTCCTTGCCGGTACCGGACTCGCCAAGAATCAGCACCGTGGCATCGGTCGGGGCTACCTTTTCAATCTTCCTGCAAACCTGGAGCATCAGGTCATTGCCGGTAATCACACCTTCAAGAGGAGAACCCGTCTTCTTGCTGCTCAGTCGCCGGTTTTCCTCTTCGAGTTCGAACAAGCGGTAGGCGCGGTTGACGATCATTTCCAGCATGTCGGCATCGATCGGCTTGTAGAAAAAATCGTAGGCGCCCATGGCAACCGAGCGGGTTGCATGTTCCCGGTCATTGTTGCCGGTAACGACGATAACCTTGCTATGCGGCGATTTGAGAAGGATCTCCTCGAGCAGTGCGAATCCCTCGCTGGTTCCCTCGGCATCCGGAGGCAGCCCCAGATCCAGGGTAATGACCGGCAGCTTGTCCTTTTCCAGCGCGCCAAGCGCCGCTTCCCGGTCACCGGCTATAACGACCTCGTAGTTCTCGAAGCACCAGCGCAACTGGGTCTGCAGCCCAGGGTCATCTTCAATAACCAGCAATTTCCTTGTAGTTGCGTTCATTGGAATGAGTATCTTGTTTTTCCGAATTTAACTTTACGTCATTTTCACCGGCATCGCTAATGGGCAGGCGAATCCTGAATGTCGTTCCCTCACCGACCCGGCTGATGACTTCTATATCACCACCCAGCCTGTGGACATAGTCCCGGGATTCATACACGCCGATCCCCATACCGGATTTGCCCTTGGTACTGTCAAATGGTTTGAACAGGCGATTTCTTATAAATTCCTTGTCCATGCCGATCCCGGTATCCTGCACCTCGATAATCGCACGGTCGGAACGTTTGAACAGACGCACAATGATCTGGCCATCGTCGGGAGTTGCTTCCTGTGCGTTTCGGATAATATGCCCGATAACGGCACTGAAGCGCTCCCGGTTTGCACTTAGCAGAATGCCTTCTGCCTGGCAATCCAGCGATGGCACCGGCTTGCCGCCGGACATGGTCTCTATGACCTCACCCAGTACGCCGCACAGCTCGATATCCGGGGTAGGCTCATGGCTTTGCATGGCATCACTGCGCAGATGGGACAATAGGCGGTTCATTTTCTGCACGGAGTTATCGACGGTATTTATGGCATCTTCCATGAACTGCGGGTTGTTCCTGTGTTTCGCTGCATTCGTCACAACCAGTGACAACTGGGCGATCAGGTTCTTGAGATCATGCATTACATAGGTACTGAGCCGATTGCATGCCTCGAATTGCTGGGCCTCTGCCAGTGAACGGGATGCCTCCAGCTGCGCAAGGTGTACGGCCGCCTGCCTGCCTGCAGTCTTTATCAGGTCGGAGTCTTCCCAGTTGAAGTGATGCTGCGCCGGTGACCGGGCTAGAACTATGAAACCCAACATGTGGTCATGCACGATCAGCGGTACCACCAGCCAGGCATTTGACAACTGCTTCAGCCATCCCGGGATGGTTAAATTATTATAAAGTTCCGGATCACGCTCACATTCATCCAGGTCAATCAGCCATTCACGTGATGCCATGAACTGCACCAGCGGATGATCCTCGTCAACCGTGCAGTTTTCAGATGCCTCCATTTGCCAGCTGGCGACCGGCACAAACCGGTTGGTAATCTGGCGCATCCATAATACGCCTCCGGGACTGTCGATTATCTCTGCCAGCGAATGGATCGTGCGTTCACGCAGGCGGTTATCGGGCTGGCCTGATGAAAGCGTCTGTATAAACCGTAACCACTCGTCACGATAATCATACTTGTAATGAAAGAAATGCTTGTTAATAAAGACACGCAGGCTGGCGCGCACCCTCCCGGAGAACAGCAACACGAGCAGAACCAGACCTGCACCAAACAGGAAAATAACCTGGACAACCGTACCCCATTCGCCACCGAAGGCCCTGATGTAGTACCCCCCCAGGCCCATTGCCAGCAGATACATGCCGGTACCGAGGAGTGCCGTCGTATGAAAGACCATGCGCCGTGATACAAAAATATCCAGTGAGAGCCTGGGATCGCGCGCGATGGCAACCCCCAGCACCGGCACTGCCATTGCATTTACAAAACCGCGCACTTGCCAAATCACCGGATCCAGCGCCTGGAACAGCAGTGCATTGGAGTACAGATAGAAGTCATAAGCAAGAATTACCCCAAGTCCGATACACAGGTACTTTACGGCACGCCGTGATTCCACATGAGCATTACGCATAATCTGCTCGACCATGACCAGTCCGGCAATCGCCATCAGAAGAAATCCGGCAAACAGCAGATCAATACCGAAAACTACTGCCACGTCATGACCGTAATACATGCGTAATATGACCAGCACCAGCAGCATCATGGTAAACCCTGCCACCAGAGTGGTAACCAAATGAAAACGCTGGATGGCGATAAGTTTGCCAGTCACTGCCGACACCATTACGTAACCGAGAAACAGCAGCCAGGCAAAGCTCCGGACTGGTTCGACAAGATAAGCAAGAAATGCGGTGTCGTGATAAACAGCGAATGTCGCGATTCCCAGCCAGAACGTGCTGACAATCGCTGCGAATTTCAGGGCGTTCTTGCGCTTGCGCCCTTGCTGCCCGGTAAGCAGTACAAGTGACAGGACCAGAAAGAAAAAGGTCCCGGTTCCGTAACTAATGACTCCGGTGTTAATCACTTCTAAAGGTGTAAATAGTTAAGGGTGAAACACACTA
>CP070821.1:206219-217513 GCA_020344335.1 Gammaproteobacteria bacterium
ACGTCAAAAATCACCATGTCCCTGAGGAGTTCCCCGGCAAGCCCCGTCACGGCTGTTTCCAGTTCACCGGCCGGCAGTTCACTGTCGACTACCATGGCCAGGTCGCGGCGAATGGACGGGTAGCGTGAAATCTCCTGGAATCTTATGACTTCCGCATTTTTCAGGGCTTCATATTCCAGCTCGAACAGGAACGTGTCCGGTTCCAGATCATGCTTGCCGGCAAGCGCCGGATGAATGCGGCCCAGCCAGCCGACATCCCTGTCATTCACGGTAATCACTGCGGCCTGACCCGGGTGCAGGGCCGGATGCGACCCGGGTGCGAAACGGCAATCCTCAACCTGCCCGGACAGTGACAGGAGCATCTCCACATGGCTGCGTATGTCATAAAAGTCCACGAACTCCGGGTTCCCATCCCAGTGCTCCGGGTTGCGTTCCCCGGCAAGCACACCGCCGATTACGTAATCCTGTTTTATTTCATTATCTTGTAACCAAAACCTCAACCCATGCTCGAAAAGTCGCAGGCGGCTCACCTGGCGCTTGCGATTATGCTGCAGGGCCGTCAATAGCCCGGGCCAGAGGCTGGTACGCATATCCGACATCTCTGACGAAATCGGGTTGGCCAGGGAAACCGGCCGGTACTCGGGGTTCACTTGTGACTGCAATTCCGGGTCGACAAAACTGTAAGTAATGACTTCCTGGTAACCCCGATCCACCAGCGCTTCCGAGAGCCGGTCGATGGTAACCCCGTACTCGGGTGCCGCCTGCATTTCCAGCGTCCCGGTCAGTGCACACGACGGCAGCCGCTCATAGCCGTATACACGACCGATTTCCTCGATGAGGTCCGCCTCGATGGCAAGATCAAACCGGAAAGACGACGGCGAAACCCGCCATTGTTCACCGGCCTGTTCTACATCCATGCCCAGCCTTTCGAGAATCCCGGTCACCGCTTCTGCGTCCGGCACCATGCCGAGCACCCGGTTGATTCTCCCGTGTCGCAACGTGATCGGGTCACATTTCGGCATGTACTCGCTTGCGACCACCTCGACCACCGGGCCGGCCTGCCCACCGGTGATCTCCAGCAGCAACCGGGTCGCGCGCTGCATGGCGCGGTGCTGTAATTCAAAATCGACGCCGCGTTCAAAACGATGCGACGAGTCGGTATGCATGGCGTAGTGTCGCGCCCGGCCGACGATGGCCTCCGGCGCAAACCAGGCACATTCCAGGAACAGATCCGTCGTGTTGTCGCTAATGCCGGAATCGATGCCCCCCATGACTCCGGCGATGGCCAGGGGCTTCTCGTGATCGGCAATTACCAGCGTGTCGCTGTCAAGTGATACACAGCGTTCATCCAGCAGGGTCAGTTCCTCCGTATCGCGGGCATAACGGACACGGATCCCGCCGTGGAGCTGATCGAGGTCGAATGCGTGCATGGGCTGCCCCAGTTCCAGCAGCACGTAATTGGTTACATCCACCACCGGGTCGATGCTGCGCAGGCCACTGCGTCGCAGTTTTTCCTGCATCCACAGTGGCGTGGCCGCACCCGCATCAATCCCGCGGATGACGCGCCCGAGGTAGCGCGGACAGGCTCCCGGCGCCTGGACATCGATGTCAAAGCGATCCGGAATGGCATCCGGCACCGGATCGATGGCAATGGCTGTCACCGGAGACTGCGTCAGCGCGCCGACCTCGCGCGCGATGCCCTCGATCCCCAGGCAATCCCCCCGGTTCGGTGTGAGATCGACCTCGATCATGTTGTCATCCAGTCCCAGCAATTCCTGCAGGCCGGTTCCGGGAACGGCGTCATCGGGCAGTTCCAGCAGACCCTGATGGTCGTCCCCCATTCCCAGTTCACGTGCCGAGCACAGCATCCCGTGCGACTCGACCCCGCGCAGTTTTGACTTCCTGATTCCGGGTATACCCGGCAGGCGCGCACCAACCAGTGCCAGCGGGTACTTGCCACCTGCACGCACGTTGGCAGCACCGCAGACAATCTGCAACGGCTCCTCCTCGCCCGTTGTCACGCTGCACACGCGCAGCTTGTCGGCATCGGGATGCGCTTCTACCGACAGTACCTCGCCGACGACCACTCCCTCGGATGCTGCGCCGGCGGGCTCGACCGAATCAACCTCCAGCCCGGCCATGGTCAACTGTTCCACCAGCTCCTCGGTGGAGACCGGCGGATCAACCCATTCCCGCAACCATTGTTCGCTGAATTTCATTACCAACTCAAATTTGAAAGATTAATCATCCCCTCTCCCCCCGGGGGAGAGCGAAGCGAGGGGGCCGGGTCAGGGTGAGGGGAAAGACACAACGCGTCTTTTATACTTGCTACCCCCACCCTAACCTTCCCCCTTAAAGGGGGAGGGACTTATTCAATACTATCTCCGCATCTATGCACATCTACACGAAATTGCCTGCTCTCTTAATTAAACTGCGCAAGAAAATTCATATCGTTCTCGAAAAACAGGCGCAGGTCGTTCACGCCGTAACGCAGCATTGCGAGGCGTTCCACGCCCATGCCGAAAGCCAGGCCGGTATAGCGCTCGTTATCGATACCCGCATACTCGAAAACTTTTGGATGCACCATGCCGCAGCCCAGCACTTCAAGCCAGCCGCTGTGACCACATACCCGGCAACCACCGCCGGAACACATAACACACTGGATATCAACTTCCGCGGAAGGTTCGGTAAACGGGAAGTAGGATGGCCGGAAACGTACCCGCAGATCGTCACGCTCGAAGAAGCGGTGCAGGAATTCATCGAGCATGCCCTTGAGGTTGGCGAAACTGACTGTTTCATCAATCAGCAGCCCTTCCACCTGGTGGAACATCGGCGTATGCGTCAGGTCTGAATCGCAGCGATAAACCCGCCCCGAGGCAATGATTCGCAGTGGCGGCTTGTGTACTTCCATTACCCGAACCTGTACCGGTGACGTGTGCGTACGCAACAGGGTATGCGCATCGAAATAGAAGGTATCGTGCATGGCACGCGCCGGGTGGTGTGCCGGGATATTCAATGCCTCGAAGTTGTGGTAGTCATCCTCGATCTCCGGGCCCTCTGCCACCGTAAACCCGAGCGGTGTAAACAGCCTCTCGATGCGCTTCATGGTGCGTGTCACCGGGTGCAGTCCGCCCGGAGGATTGCCGCGTCCCGGGAGGGTGACATCAATGGCGTCCTGAGCAAGCTGCTCATCCAGCAACCGGGCCTGCAGTTCTCCATTGCGCGCCTCGATTGCCTGCTGGACAGCCTGCTTGACCCGGTTGATGGCCTGCCCGGCGACCGGGCGCTCCTCTGGCGGCAACCCACCCAGCTGCTTGAGCTGTTGCGTCAGCCTGCCCTTCTTGCCGAGATAAGCAACACGGACCGCATCGAGCGCTGCCGGATCGCCGGCATCGGCGACGGCCTGCAGTGCGGTTTTTTCCAGTTCCTCGAGTTCAGACACCTGCATCTCGCTCCGGTATCGGTTTGGCTGTGTGCACTTCTCCGGCCGTCGAAACAAAACAGGGGAAAGGTGTGCCACCTTTCCCCTGCTGTTTCCCAGGCCGTTTGCCGGCTCGTCTTCTGGGAAAGGTGTTTATGACGAGAGACTGGCCTTGGCTTTTTCTGCCAGGGCACTAAAGCCCGCCTTGTCCATCACGGCAAGGTCGGCAAGCACCTTGCGATCGATCTCGATATCGGCCTTGTTGAGACCGTCTATCATGCGGCTGTATGACAGCCCGTTTTCCCGGGCAGCGGCATTGATGCGTGCGATCCACAGTGAACGGAACTGGCGCTTGCGCTGGCGGCGGTCACGGTAGGCATACTGGCCTGCCTTTATGACGGCCTGCTTGGCAACGCGAAACACCTTGCGACGTGCGCCGTAATAGCCTTTTGCCTTGCCTAGTACCTTCTTGTGACGGGCACGTGCATTGACACTACGTTTAACTCTGGACATTACCTGATTACTCCTGAAAAAGCCTGATCAACTGAAAGGCAGCATGCGGCGCACCAGCGCCACGTCTGCTTTATGCACCTCAGCCGGCGAACCAAGCTGACGTTTACGCTTGCTGCTCTTTTTCGTCAGGATATGACGAAGATGCGACTGGCCCCGCTTGAAACCACCCGATCCGGTTTTCTTGAAGCGCTTTGCCGCTCCGCGATTGGTCTTTAATTTTGGCATTGCTCTACCTGTATTCCCGTTGTGTCCTGTTCCGTCTGTTTACTTGTGCCTTTTCGGTGCCAGCACCATGACCATCAGACGTCCTTCCATTTTCGGTTCCTGCTCGACAAGCCCGAATTCCTCGAGGTCGGCCTTGATCCGGTCCATCATTTCCATCCCCAGCTCCTGGTGGGCCATTTCCCGACCCCGGAAACGCAAGGTCACCTTGACGCGGTCACCGGATTCCAGAAACTCGACCAGCTTGCGTACCTTTATATTGTAGTCACCGATATCGGTACCCGGCCGGAACTTGATTTCCTTGACCTGGGTCTGCTTCTGTTTCTTCTTGGACTGCTGCAGTTTCTTGCTGGCTTCAAACCGGAACTTGCCGTAATCCATGATACGACAAACGGGGGGATCAGCATTCGGCGCTATTTCTACGAGATCAAGCCGTGCCTCTTCAGCTGCCTGCTTTGCTTCCTCAATGGAAACAATGCCGAGCTGTTCACCTTCCTGGTCTATTACCCGTACCTCCGGGGCAAGGATGGTTTCGTTTACCCGATGTTGCGGTTTTCTTGCAGCGATGCTTTATCCCTCCAAAACAGTACGGCCGCGGCTCGCGATCTCTTCCTGCAGGGCCCTGACCAACTGGTCCAGCTCGAGGCTGCCAAGATCCCTGCCGTCTCGCGTGCGCACGGCCACCGTACCGGCTTCTGTTTCCCTGTCGCCGATTACCAGCAGATAGGGAACCCGTTGAATTGTGTGCTCGCGGATTTTAAAGCCGATTTTCTCATTTCTCAAGTCTGATTTGACCCTCAGACCCTGATTTTTCAAGGATTCTTCCACTTTTCGGGCATATTCGGCCTGCCGATCCGTAATATTCAGGATGACGGCCTGGATCGGGGCCAGCCAGAGCGGCAGCGCCCCGGCATAATGCTCGATCAGGATCCCGATAAAACGCTCGAGCGACCCGAGTATGGCCCGGTGCAGCATTACCGGCACCTGCTTGCTGCCGTCCTCGGCAATATAATGGGCCCCGAGCCGTCCCGGCATGGAAAAGTCCAGCTGGATGGTGCCCAGCTGCCATACCCGGTCCAGGCAGTCCTTCAGGTTGAATTCGATCTTCGGTCCATAGAAGGCGCCCTCGCCCGGCTGCAGCTCCCAGTCCAGCTGTTTGTGCTCGAGAACCGCCTGCAGGGACTGTTCTGCCTTGTCCCACAGGGCGTCTTCGCCCACACGTTGCTCGGGACGGGTCGAAAATTTCACACTGACTTCTTCGAAGCCAAAATCGGCATATACCTCGAACAACAGATCAATAAAGGCAGAGACCTCATCCTGGATCTGGTCTTCGGTACAAAAGATGTGTGCATCATCCTGAACGAAATTCCTCACTCGCATCAAGCCATGCAGGGTACCGGACGGTTCATTGCGCGTGCACGAACCGAATTCGGCCAGCCGTAACGGCAGGTCGCGGTAACTCTTCAGACCGTGGTTATAGATCTGGATGTGGGCCGGACAATTCATCGGCTTGATTGCATAGGTCCGGTTCTCGGATTCGGTGGTAAACATATCGTCCGAGAATTTCTCCCAGTGTCCGGATTTCTCCCACAGGGAGCGATCAATGATGTGCGGGGTGTGAACTTCCTGGTAATCGTGCTGCCGCAATTTGTCGCGAATATAATCCTGGATTGTCAGGTAAATCTGCCAGCCATGTTCATGCCAGAACACCATGCCCGGCGCCTCTTCCTGGGAATGAAACAGGTCCATGACCTTGCCGAGCTTGCGGTGGTCGCGTTTCTCCGCCTCCTCCAGCCGGTGCAGGTACGCCTTGAGCTCCTTCCTGTCACGCCAGGCGGTTCCGTAGATGCGCTGCAGCATCTCGTTGCCGGAATCACCACGCCAGTAAGCACCCGCCAGCTTCATCAGCTTGAATCCCTTGCCGAGCTTGCCGGTACTCGGCAGATGCGGTCCGCGGCAGACATCGAACCAGTCCCCCTGGCGGTACACCGTGATCGCCTCGCCTTCCGGGATGTCCCGGATGATTTCCACCTTGTATTCCTCGCCGAGCTCGCCAAAGACCCTGATCGCCTCGTCCCGGTCCCAGACCTCTCGCGTCAGCCGCAGGTCACGCTTCACGATTTCGTGCATGCGCGCCTCTATCTGCTCCAGGTCTGCGGGGGTAAACGCCTCTTCACGGGCAAAGTCGTAGTAAAAACCGTCTTCGATCGCGGGGCCGATCGTGACCTGGGTTCCGGGATAGAGTTCCTGCACGGCCTGTGCCATGACGTGCGCGGCATCGTGGCGCAACAGTTCCAGTGCCTCGTCCGACTTGCCGGTAATAATCGCAAGCTCCGCGTCCTGATCGATTACATAGGCGGTATCCGTAAGGTTGCCGTTGACCTTGCCCGCCAGCGCGGCCTTGGCGAGGCCGGGTCCGATGGCGGCAGCTACCTCTTGTACGGATACCGGCTGATCGAATTCACGGCGACTGCCGTCAGGGAGGGTAATTACGGGCATCACGATTTCTCCAGTGGTGACCGATACGAGGGGCCACATGTCGTTAAAAAGAAAGCATCGCGTTGCGATGCTTTTTATACGATCGTCATTCCCGCGCGATGTACAGGATGTACAAGTGCCGCGGGAGGCATGGATGCCGTGAGCGGCCAAGCAGGGGAATCCAGTGTTACTTTTCGATGGATTCCGGGTCTCCGCTCGGCAATTGCTCCTGCATTGCTCTCGGCCGCTGCTCCCGGCGCGGCTCTACCTCCTCCATCCCTTGAGTCGTACCGCCTACATGGTCCAGGCCAGCTTCTCGACCGGTTCCCGGTCTCACCTTCTCCATGCAGGCTTACACTGCGCCCGGAATGACTTAACTTATCTTAAGTTGGTAGGCGCGATTGGATTTGAACCAACGACCCCCACCATGTCAAGGTGGTGCTCTAACCAACTGAGCTACGCGCCTGCGAGAACACGGAAGATACCCGCACTTTCAGGCAGTTGCAAGACTACGGTGACCGGCCTGCCCGACAGGCAGGCATCAGGCCGTCATGCCGAGATTTCCCTTCTCCATGCGGCGGATTTCATCACGCAGACGGGCGGCCTCCTCGAATTCCAGGTTGCGTGCATGCGTATACATCTGCTGTTCCAGCTCGCTGATTTTTTTGGCAAGCTGCTCCGCGCTGAACCGGCCGTAATCGGCGATTGCTTCTGAAACTTTTGCAAACTGGCGCGCTGATCCGGGCCGGTGTGACACGGCCCCTTCCATTACGTCGGCCACGGCCTTCCTGATGCTTTGCGGCGTGATCCCCTGGCTGGCGTTCCAGGCCTGCTGCTTTTCGCGCCGTCGCGTGGTCTCTTCGATCGCGCGCTGCATCGAGCCGGTGATTTCATCGGCATACAGGATGGCCTTGCCGCGGAGATTGCGTGCGGCGCGCCCGATGGTCTGGATCAACGAGCGCTCGGAACGCAGGAAGCCTTCCTTGTCGGCATCGAGGATCGCGACCAGCGAGACCTCCGGCATGTCCAGCCCCTCACGCAGCAGGTTGATTCCCACCAGCACGTCGAATTCACCCAGCCGCAGGTCACGGATGATCTCCACGCGCTCCACCGTGTCGATATCCGAATGCAGGTAACGCACCCGCACGGTGTGTTCGGCGAGGTACTCGGTCAGGTCTTCGGCCATGCGCTTGGTCAGGGTTGTGACCAGCACCCGGTCCCCGTCGGCCACGCGCGCCCGGATTTCCGACAGCAGGTCATCTACCTGGGTCCCGGCCGGTCGCACCTCGATAGCCGGATCCACCAGCCCGGTGGGCCGGACCAGTTGCTCGACGACTGCGCCCGCGTGTTCATCTTCATAAGGACCGGGCGTGGCCGAAGTGAAGATGGTCTGCGGCGCCAGGCGCTCAAACTCGTCGAACCGCAGCGGCCGGTTATCCAGCGCGGATGGCAGGCGGAAACCGTATTCCACCAGGTTTTCCTTGCGCGAGCGATCACCGCGGTACATCCCACCCAGCTGCGGAATGGTGACATGGGACTCGTCGATAACCAGCAGTGCATTGTCCGGCAGGTAATCGAACAGCGTCGGCGGTGGTTCACCCGCGCCACGACCGGACAGGTAGCGCGAATAGTTTTCAATCCCCGTGCAATAACCCAGCTCGGTCATCATCTCCAGGTCATAGCGCGTGCGCTGCTCGAGCCGCTGCGCCTCCACCAGTTTACCGGCCTTGTTTAGTTCCGCGAGGCGTTCGCCCAGTTCCACCTTGATGTGTTCGATGGAATTCAGGATCACCTCGCGCGGCGTGGCGTAATGGGTCTTGGGATAGATCGTCAGCCGCGGCACCTTCCGCAACACCTCGCCCGTCAGCGGGTCGAACCAGGCCAGCGAGTCGACTTGATCATCGAACAGCTCCACGCGTACCGCTTCACCGCTGGACTCGGCAGGGAAGATATCGATGATTTCGCCACGCACCCGGTAGGTGGCGCGGTGCAGTTCCACGTCGTTACGCGTGTACTGGAGTTCGGCCAGCCGCCGCAGGATCGCGCGCTGGTCCACCCGGTCACCGCGTACCAGGTGCAAGACCATGCCCAGGTAGGCCTTGGGGTCGCCCAGGCCGTAGATGGAGGACACGGTGGCCACGATGATGGTATCGGGCCGCTCGAGCAGCGCCTTGGTAGCCGAAAGCCGCATTTGCTCGATGTGCTCATTGACCGAGGCGTCCTTTTCTATATAGGTATCCGATGCCGGGACATAGGCCTCGGGCTGGTAGTAATCGTAGTAGGAAACGAAATATTCCACGGCATTGCGGGGAAACAGCTCGCGCATCTCACCGTACAGCTGTGCGGCCAGGGTCTTGTTCGGCGCAAGTATCAGGGTCGGCCGCTGTACCGACTGGATGACATTCGCAATGGTGTAGGTCTTGCCCGAACCGGTCACACCGAGCAACGTCTGGTGGGCCAGCCCGTCGGCGAGCCCGTCGACCAGTGCCTGGATGGCCTGCGGCTGGTCTCCGGCCGGTTTCATTTCGGCAACAAGCTGGAATTCACTGGTCATGGGAATATCGAAACAATGCGAGTTTGCGTATGATTGGGCGCTGGTATCACCAGCGTTAACAGGATAACAGCATTGGACAAGATCACCCTTTCCAAGCGGGTACAACGGGTCAAGCCTTCGCCGACTCTATCGGTCACAGCCCGCGTTGCCGAACTGCGTGCCGCCGGCAAGGACATCATCGGACTCGGTGCCGGTGAACCGGATTTCAACACGCCGGAGCACATCGGGGCCGCGGCCATCGAGGCGATCCGGTCCGGTTTTACCCGCTACACAGCCGTCGACGGGACACCGGAACTCAAGCAGGCCATTATAGCGAAATTCAAACGCGACAACGGCCTCGACTACACCCCGGAACAGATCCTGGTCTCCTGCGGGGGGAAACAGAGCTTCTTCAACCTGTGCCAGGCACTTCTGAATCCGGGTGACGAGGTCATCATCCCGGCGCCCTACTGGGTATCCTACCCGGACATGGTGCGCCTCGCCGATGGCGAACCCGTCATTATTGCTGCCGGCATGGAAGCCGGCTTCAAGATCACGCCGGAACAGCTGCAGGCGGCCATCACCCCGCGGACCCGGCTGTTCGTCATCAACAGCCCGTCGAACCCGACCGGTGTCGCCTATACCCGCGCCGAACTGGCCGCGCTGGGTGACATCCTGGGGCAGCACCCGCAGGTGCTCATCGCCACGGATGACATGTATGAGCACATCCTGTGGAGCGAGGAACCGTTCAGCAACATCCTCAATTCCAGCCCCGAACTCACGGCGCGCACTATCGTCCTCAACGGCGTGTCCAAGGTGTACGCCATGACGGGCTGGCGCATCGGCTATGCCGGAGGGCCGCCGGAACTGATCAAGTCCATGAAGAAAATCCAGTCCCAGAGCACTTCCAACCCGACCTCGATCTCGCAGGTCGCGGCACAGGCAGCCCTTGAGGGAGACCAGTCCTGCATCGAACCCATGCTGAAGGCATTCAGGGAGCGCCACGATTTCGTGGTGACTGCACTGAATGATATTCCCGGGGTCCACTGCCTGCCTGCCGACGGCACCTTCTACTGTTTCCCGCACATACAGCCGGCCATTGATGCGATCGATGGCGTCGCGGATGACGTCGAGCTGGCGGAATACCTGCTGGATCATGCCGGGGTCGCCCTGGTCCCCGGGACAGCCTTCGGATCACCGGGTTACCTGCGCCTGTCGTTCGCAACCGGCATGGATGTCCTGCAAGAGGCAATGTCCCGCCTGTCGACCGCGCTGACGCCCTAACCAGACTTTTCTGAAAGGATTGACCCGCCGCGTCTGATCCCTACAGGCGGGTCTCCCGCCTATCATTGCTACGGAACCGTCATTGGCCAGGCCGGATCCGTAACCGGCCCGGCATTCCACCAGGGAGGGAGGAATGTCCGGCAACCATTCCGAACAATGCGGGCTGACCCTGCCCGAATTACTCGTAGGTCTCGCCGTTGTCGGCACGCTGACGATGGGTGCAGGCCATCAGCTGACGCGTGTCATCCAGGAAAACCGGATGGCGGCCGAGGTGAATGCCTTTGTCACTGCACTGCACCTGGCACGCAACGAGGCCGTCAAGCACGCTGTCCCGGTGGTGCTCTGCCCCGCCCGGGACGGGCGCAACTGCGGCAGCAGCAGGGACTGGGAATCCGGCTGGATACTGTTCCAGAGCGATGACCGGGAACGCGATGCGAATGAGCCCTTGCTGCAGTCCAGTAGTCCGATGCAATCAGGTATCACCATGCGGTCCGGGAACCATCGGAAACGTGTCGTCTACCGGCAGGACGGTAGCAGTGGCGGGACCAACAGTTCGTTCACCTTCTGCGATCGCCGCGGGCTGGCAAGACCCCGGGTGATCTGCCTGTCGAATACCGGCCGGCCACGGCTGACGATGACACGTTGTGACGGGAAACCGATTGATTGTACTTGATTAATCCTTGCAGCCGGGCACTGTGGTCCCGTTGACCGAAAACCCTGCCTTCCAGTATGATGCGCGCTCTGCTGGTTCTCCCATTCCCCGGTAGCTCAGTTGGTAGAGCGGGTGACTGTTAATCACTAGGTCGGCGGTTCGAGCCCGTCCCGGGGAGCCAATTAAAACAA
>CP070821.1:217613-224400 GCA_020344335.1 Gammaproteobacteria bacterium
ACAGGTATCGACGGCCCCGCTCTTCGGGTCGGCCGCACCATATACCACGCGTGCCACACGCGCATGCACGAGTGCACCGACACACATCAGGCAGGGTTCCAGGGTGACATACAGTATCGACTGCGCGAGGCGGTAATTCCCGAGCTGCTGTCCGGCATCCCGCAGGGCCATGATCTCGGCATGGGCACTGGGGTCGTGACGCCCGATCGGCTGGTTCCAGCCGCTGCCGATCAGGTCATCATCCATCACCAGCACCGCGCCCACCGGCACCTCACCCTGACCTTCGGCTGTGCTTGCCTGGACCAGCGCCTCTCTCATCCAGTGTTCGTCAGAATACGACATGCATTAATCGCAATAATTGTAGGTTGGGCTGACGAAGGAAGCCCAACTTAATGCATCAATTCAACGTGCAATGTCGGGCTTCGTACCTCAGCCCAATCTACGGATGGTGTTGCGACACCTCCCTGAGTGAACGTTACACACTGATTCACTCCCATTCAATCGTGGCCGGCGGCTTTCCGGAGATATCGTAGGCCACCCGGGAGATGTCCGGTACTTCATTGATAATGCGGCGGGATACCAGGTCGAGAAACTCATACGGCAGGTGTGCCCTGTGGGCAGTCATGAAATCTATGGTTTCTACCGCGCGCAGACACACGACGTGCGAGTAGCGTCGTCCGTCACCGGTTACCCCCACCGACTTGACCGGCAGGAACACCGTAAAGGCCTGACTCACCTTGTCGTACAGATCATGCTTGCGCAGTTCCTCGATGAAGATGTGGTCGGCCAGACGCAGGGTGTCGGCATACTCCTTGCGCACCTCGCCGAGGATGCGCACCCCCAGGCCGGGGCCGGGAAACGGGTGGCGGTATACCACGTCATACGGAAGCCCGAGTTCAACTCCGAGCTTGCGCACCTCGTCCTTGAACAGTTCACGCAGCGGCTCCAGCAACTCGAGATGCATTTCCTCCGGCAATCCAGCCACGTTGTGATGCGACTTGATGAGCTGCGCCTTGCCGGTCCTGGCGCCGGCCGACTCGATCACGTCGGGATAGATCGTCCCCTGCGCCAGCCAGCGTATCGAGTCACTCAGCTTTTCAGCCTCTTCCTCGAACACCTCGATAAACAGGTTGCCGATGATCTTGCGTTTCTGTTCCGGGTCCTCGACCC
Source organism: Gammaproteobacteria bacterium (assembly GCA_020344335.1). Taxonomy (GTDB): domain Bacteria; phylum Pseudomonadota; class Gammaproteobacteria; order UBA9214; family UBA9214; genus SZUA-186. The sequence continues at coordinate 218,784 of CP070821.1, forward strand.
CTTCCAGTGCCGCGAGGAAACGGGCCTCGGCATCCACACGGATCACGTTAACCCCCATGTGTTCGGCGAAGGTAGCCATCACCTGGTCACCTTCCCGGTAACGCAGTAATCCGTTATCCACGAACACGCAGACCAGCTGGTCACCGATGGCCTTGTGGAGCAACGCCGCCACCACGGAAGAGTCGACGCCGCCGGACAGCCCCAGCAGCACCCTGTCATCCCCGACCTGCTTGCGGATGACCTGCATGCTGTCATCGATGATGTGATCCGCTGTCCACAGGGCATCGCAACCGCACAGGTCGATGATAAAGCGATTCAGGATACGGGCTCCCTGGCGGGTGTGGGTCACTTCCGGGTGAAACTGCAGGCCGTAGAACCCGCGCTCATCATCCGCGATGCCGGCGATCGGAGCACTGTCGGTACTGGCAATCAGCTTGAAGCCTTGCGGCATCTCGATCACCTTGTCACCGTGACTCATCCAGACATCCAGCAGGCCATAGCCCTCTTCGCTGGTGTGGTCCTCGATATCGCTCAGCAATCTCGAATGGCCGCGGGCGCGCACCTGCGCATAACCGTATTCATGGTGACTGGCATTTTCCACGCTGCCACCAAGCTGCATGGCCATGGCCTGCATGCCGTAGCAGATTCCAAGTACCGGGATACCGAGTTCGAACACCAGGTCCGGCACGCGGGGTGACATTTCACCGGTTACGGTCTCCGGTCCGCCGGAAAGAATTATCCCGCGCGGATTAAACTCCCGGATATCGGCATCATCGACATCCCAGGGATGAATTTCGCAATACACGCCGGCCTCCCGCACGCGGCGGGCAATCAGCTGGGTGTACTGGGAACCGAAATCCAGGATCAGGATCCGGTGTGCATGGATGTCGTTAGTGGATTTCATTAGATCAGCCTGAAAATAGATTCACTGCAGCAGCGCAGAGGACGCGGAGAATAAAAAATACAGTCAGTATGCGCAAATACCGCCGGCCGGGCCGGGGTATAAACCAGCCTGCCAATGGCATGCCTTATTGAGGGGTTTGCAGGATTTTCTCTACGTTTCTGATGTGGATCAGTCAGTTACAATCAATCCACCCGGTAGTTCGGTGCTTCCTTGGTGATGGAGACATCATGTACATGGCTTTCCTTCATACCGGCACCGGTAACGCGGATGAATTCCGGTTTGCTGCGCATCTCTTCCATATCCGCACACCCGGTATACCCCATGCTGGCACGCACCCCGCCCATCAGCTGGTGCAGGATCGCGATCATGCTGCCCTTGTAGGGAACGCGACCCTCGATACCTTCCGGGACCAGCTTGCCCTCCTCGCCGCCCTCCTGGAAATAGCGGTCGCTGGAACCTTCCTGCATGGCTCCGAGTGACCCCATACCACGGTAGGCCTTGTAGGACCTCCCCTTGTAGAGCTCCACCTCGCCGGGTGCCTCCTCGGTGCCGGCGAACATGCTGCCGATCATGACCGACCAGGCCCCGGCGGCCAGTGCCTTGGCAACATCACCGGAGTAGCGAATGCCGCCATCGGCAATCAGTGGAATACCATCGTTGCGCAGCTCGTCGGCTACATTGGCGACAGCCGTGATCTGGGGGACACCGATACCCGCGATGATTCGCGTGGTACAAATGGAGCCGGGACCGATACCGACTTTCACGGCATCGGCCCCGGCATCGGCCAGCGCGCGGGCCGCCGCCGCGGTCGCAATATTCCCCCCGATAACCTGCACCTGCGGGTAGTGCTGCTTGACCCAGCTCACCCGGCCAATGACGCCCTGAGAATGACCGTGGGCGGTGTCCACGACAATCACGTCGACCTCGGCCTCGACCAGTGCGGCCACGCGCTTCTCGGTATTCTCACCGGTACCGACAGCGGCCCCGACTCGCAGGCGACTGTGCTCGTCCTTGCAGGCATTTGGATAGTCGGTGGACTTCTGGATATCCTTGACGGTGATCATGCCACGCAGCTTGAAGTCGTCGTTGATCACCAGCACGCGCTCGATGCGGTGCTTGTGCAACAGGGCCAGCACCTCCTCGCGCGAGGCGCCTTCCTTGACTGTCACCAGCTTGTCTTTTGGTGTCATGACGCTGGATACCGGCTTGTCGAGATTGGTCTCGAAGCGCCGGTCACGGCTGGTGACGATGCCCACCAGGTCCTCGCCATCGACAACCGGTACACCGGAAATATTATTGATGCTGGTCAACTCGATCACATCGCGGATACTGGTGTCCGCTGTCACGGTAATCGGGTCCTTGATCACGCCGCTTTCGAACTTCTTGACACGGCGGACTTCCTCGGCCTGCTGCTCGGCCGTCATGTTCTTGTGAATGATACCGAGGCCGCCTTCCTGGGCCAGGGTAATCGCCAGGCGCGACTCGGTCACCGTATCCATGGCCGCAGACAGGACGGGGATCTTCAGCTCGATTTCACGGGTCAGGCGGGTAGCAAGGTTGACATCGCGAGGCAGTACTGTGGAATGTGCTGGCAGCAGCAGGACATCATCAAAAGTAAAGGCTTCCTGCACTGTGCGCATGGGTCTCCGGGATACTGGTGTTTGTGAATGGGCGCTCATTATAGGGACTGCCCTGACTCCGGTAAACCATCGGTCGCCGGTTTCTGCAGCAACCGGCAGATTCCTGCCCGGCAGGCGCGAATGGGTGTATCCTTGCAGACCATGACTGCAGCTCCCGCCACCGGTTCCGGGGCCCCGGAACGCGACATCTACACGGTTTCCAGGCTAAACAGCGAAGTCCGCAAGTTGCTGGAGCAGGGCTTTTCGCGGATCTGGCTGGAGGGTGAGTTGTCGAATATCGCCAGGCCCTCTTCCGGCCATCTGTATTTTTCCCTCAAGGACGCCGATGCGCAGATCCGTGGCGCCATGTTCCGTAACCGCAACCAGGCCCTGCGTTTCAAGCCCGAAGAAGGCTTGCAGGTGCTGGTGCGTGCCCGGGTCAGCCTTTACGAACCACGCGGTGATTATCAGCTCATCGTCGACCACATGGAACTCGCCGGTGATGGCGTACTGCAACGTGCCTTCGAGGAACTCAAGCGAAAACTTGCCGCGGAGGGTCTGTTCGATGCGGAGGTCAAGCAGGAACTGCCACTGTTACCGCAACGCATCGGCGTCATCACCTCGCCTAGCGGGGCTGCCATCCGCGATGTGCTCAGTGTTCTGAAGCGTCGTTTTCCGGCTATCCCGGTACGTATCTACCCGGTGGCGGTACAGGGGAAAGAGGCGGCCGCTGAAATTGCTGCCGCCATCGAAACCGCGTCAAAAAGGGCTGACTGTGATGTCCTGATACTTACCCGCGGCGGTGGCTCACTGGAAGATTTGTGGTCGTTCAACGAGGAAATCGTCGCGCGTGCCATCCACCGGTGCCGCATCCCGCTGGTCAGCGCGGTTGGACATGAAATCGATTTCACGATTGCCGATTTTGTCGCCGACCGGCGAGCGGCAACCCCGTCGGCCGCGGCCGAACTGGTGAGTCCCGACCAGCTGGAGTGGCTGGCGCATATGCAGCACCTTGCCATGCGCATGCAGAACCGCCTGCAGCAGGCACGCAGTGAATCCGGCCAGCGACTGGTCTGGCTGGAAAAGCGGCTGCAGCAACTGCACCCGGGGCAGACCCTGCGTCAGCAGGCGCAGCGCCTGGACGACCTGGAACGCCGTTCCCGCCTTGGTATCGCCAGCTCCATCAGTCACTTGCACGCTTCCCTGCAAGCAGCACACGGGCGCCTGCGGCAACACTCGCCGCGCACCCGGATCGGGGAAATGGACCTGCGCTGGCGCGCCCTGGCGCGGCGGCTCGGCGTTTCCATGCAGTCGTTCTTGGCACGCCGGCAACAGGTTCTGACCGTGCACAGCCGTGCCTTGCATGCGATCAGTCCGCTGGCCACGCTGGAGCGCGGCTATTCCATCGTCCGTACACCGGATGGCACCATCGTGCGCACGGCAGACGCCGTCAAGCCCGGTGACCCGGTCGAGGCGCGGCTCGCGAGGGGAACACTGCAATGCACGGTCGATGCCGTCCGGAAAACCGGGTAGTAAATAATTCCAGGATTGCACAAGATATGATGCGCGTACATTTCCTGCCCTTACTGGTCACACTGATTCTGTTGCCCGCATGGTGTATCGCCCTGCCAATGGAGCACGCCCCCGTGCCCGGCGGCATTGTCGTGATCCCGCTACCCGGTGACGCCGATCCGGCAAGTATCCGCTTTGGCGGCAAGCGCGTAATGACGACACAAACCGATACCAGTCAGTACGCCGTTGTCGGACTGGCGTTGGGAGTAAAACCGGGGACCCATTACCTGGAAGCAAGAACGGTCACGGACAAGCCGCTGCGACTGTCATTCCAGGTAACAGACAAGCAGTACGAGACACAGCACATCACCATCAAGGACAAGCGCAAGGTCACTCCGGAAAAACGGGACATGGAGCGTATCAACCGCGAAAGCAAAACCATAAGAGCCGCGCTGCGGCACTGGTCAGACAACGAAGCCGTGCCCCTGCGTTTCATCAAGCCGGTCGACGGCCCCTACAGCAGCCCTTTCGGACTGCGCCGGTTTTTCAACGAACAGCCACGCAAGCCGCACAGTGGCCTGGACATCGCCGCTCCCGAGGGCACACCGATCCGGGCACCGGCAGCCGGTACGGTTATTGACACCGGCGATTACTTTTTCAACGGCAACACCGTATTCATCGATCACGGACAGGGTCTGGTCACCATGTACTGTCACCTGAGCCGGATCGACGTAAAACCCGGCCAGGCCATCACTTCCGGCGAGCCCATTGGTCTGGTCGGCATGACCGGTCGCGTCACCGGGCCACACCTGCACTGGGGAGTCAGCCTGAATGATGCACGCGTGGACCCGATGCTGTTTTTACCAGCGGAGAAAACGGCAAAACAGTAACTGTAAATCAGCTCTGCAGAGCGCACAGGGATGGCATAACGATCATCCCCTCGGAAGCGGGCATCCGGGTCGCCGGCTGTTTAATCCGCGAACTCCAGTTCTTCCTGCACGGCCTCGATGCCGGCGCGCGCGCAGTCCTCGTCGAGGTCACCGCCCGGTGCGCCACTAACACCTACGGCACCGACCAGTGAGCCGGCCGCCTGTACCGGCAACCCACCGGCCAGCACCATGACACCGTCCAGCAAATTGAGTACACCCACCATGTCCGGCCGGTTGCTGCGCAACTCGGCGGAACTGGTTTTCGCCATGATCACGGCATTGGCCTTGCCGTGCGCCAGTTGGGTGAAATAGCGGTTGGAATATACGTCGCGCATGATCACCAGCGGTTCGCCGCTGCGGTCGGTGACAACCACCGAGACCTGGTACCCCTGCTTGCGACAGGCCTCGATGGCACTCGAGGCGATTGTGCGCGCCATGTCCAGTGGCAACAGTTTTGTCGTGATCAGTTCCGCCGTGGCTGGGCCGGAAACAAGCAATACCAGCCCGACAAGCATGTTAGCTGTTAATCGTTTCATGGTTTTTCCTCCTTGCGACCAGATCTGGTGATGCGCCGGGTGGTTGCCGGGTCCGCCTGCAGCAGGCCTGCATCCACCAGTCGTGGCACCAGCTCGCGCCAGTCGCTGTCTTCGTTA
>CP070821.1:224500-230765 GCA_020344335.1 Gammaproteobacteria bacterium
ACGACCAGTACCGGTCCTTCCTGGCAACGGTCAAGGCAACCGGCCGTGTTGATACGCACGCCGCCACGTCCGGCGATCCCGAGTCGCTTGGTGCTCTGTTTGGCGTAATAGCGCATGCCCGGCGCATCAAATAGCTGACAGCAAAAACTGCCGTCAACGCGCAGGTTCGTGCAGAAAAACACATGGTAACGATAATAGTCCATGTACTAACAATACAAGAAGGCCGGTTCGGGTAAAAGCCGGCGCGGGACGCGCTACCGTGAACGTGCTATCTTGAGTTCATGGACTCAAGGAACCGGAATTTCATTGACCGCTGCATCACGCAGCTTGATCAGGCCGTACGTACCGTGTTTGGCGAACCTGCCGGATCTGACCGATCCAACCCGGCGGGACCGGTGCAAGACGGGGAGTTCACTGCAACCGGCCAGGCGGAAAGCGTCTGCCTGATGCGCGTGAATCATGCTGGCGAGGTATGCGCACAGGCACTCTATCAGGGACAGGCGCTGACCGCCCGGAACCGTGAAGTCAGGGACCAGATGCAACAGGCCTCAGACGAGGAAAATGATCACCTGGCGTGGTGCCGGCAACGCATCAGGGAACTCGGTGGCCACACCAGCCTGCTAAACCCCGTCTGGTATACCGGCTCATTTCTGCTGGGCGCAACAACCGGGCTGCTGGGTGACAAATGGAGCCTTGGATTTCTGGCAGAAACAGAGCAGCAGGTTGTCAGGCATCTGGAAGGCCACCTGCAGCGCCTGCCTGAAAATGACAAAAAGTCCCAGGCCATCCTCGAGCAGATGAAAACCGACGAGGCAAAACATCGGGATACAGCCGTCAACAGTGGTGGTACCGAGCTGCCGGAAACTGTCAAGAAAGCCATGACGGTGATGTCCCGTGTCATGACCACTACGGCTTATCGAATCTGAGTTCGGTCCCGAACGTCAGGCGGACCTTGTCATCATTAGGCCGCCATTTCGCGGTCATGCCGTGTAGTTGTACGGAAAACGATTCGCATTCCTCAAGGGTTCGGACAGGCAACGCGACCATAGCATGGCAACCATTGCCGTGGCCGGTTCATGTTACCGATTCACCCTCATTACCCCGTACTACTTCAAAATCATGCGTGATATCGGCGACCTTGCCAAGCATGATCGAGGCAGAACAGTATTTCTCGGCAGACAGGCGAACGGCCCGCTCCACCTGCTTTTCAGACAGGCCCTTGCCGCTGACGATGAAATGCACATGGATGCTGGTAAACACTTTCGGTGCCTGCTCGGCACGCTGCGCGTCGATTTCCACTACGCAGCCGGTCACCGGCTGGCGCGCCTTTCCAAGGATCAGCATGACGTCAAACGCCGTGCAGCCGCCCATGCCGATCAGCAGCATCTCCATGGGGCGAATGCCGATATCCCGGCCGCCACTGTCCGGCGGGCCGTCCATGACCACGCTGTGACCACTGCCCGATTCCCCGACAAACGCAGCCCCTTCCAGCCATTTGACACGTGCTTTCATACCAGCCCCGGATTCAAGGATTGTGAAGACTATCACAGTTCCCGGCGGCGGTTGACCGGCGTCTCAAGATAAGCGAGGGCAGGTCGATAGCATTGTTTATGGACGGAATGCCACTGCCATTTGACACGAAAAATCCCAGGACGCCGAAGCTCGATAACCCCTGCGTTGAGCGGTTCCTGGAACATTGCCATCGACGCAAGTACCCGGCCAAGAGCGTCATCATCTACGCCGGCGACCAGCCGGACGTCCTCTATTACATCATCGGCGGCTCGGTCAGCGTCCTGATCGAGGATGAAGACGGCCACGAGATCGTGCTGGCCTATATCAATTCCGGCGGTTTCTTCGGAGAGATGGGGCTTTTCGGTGAACAGCCCAATCGCAGCGCCTGGGTACGGACCCGCGGGGAGTGCGAGGTCGCGGAAATCAGCTATGCGCGGTTTCGCGCGCTGAGCAAGGAAGACCCGGACATCCTGCTGGAGCTAACCGCCCAGCTCGCAACCCGGCTGCGCAAGACCAGCCGCAAGGTGAGCAACCTCGCGTTCCTCGATGTCACCGGACGGATTGCCCACACCCTGCTGGAACTCTGCAAGGAACCGGATGCCATGACCCATCCGGACGGCATGCAGATCAAGATTACCCGCCAGGAAATCGGGCGAATCGTCGGCTGTTCCCGGGAAATGGCAGGGCGCGTTCTGAAGGCGCTCACCGAACAGGGCCATATTTCGGCCAAGGGCAAGACCATCGTGGTGTTCGGCGCGCGCTAGGGTGCGCCACAGATACCGGCTTCAAACCCGAAGCGCTGTTGCACGATACGCACGGCACACCCTGAACAGCTAGAAAAACAATTCCCTGAGTTTTTCGCCCGGTTCGGGCGCTTTCATAAAGGCTTCGCCGACCAGGAAGGCATTGACGCCCTGCGAACGCATCAGGGTCACATTGTCCACCGTGTGGATGCCGCTCTCGGTAACCACCAGGCGATCCCCGGGGATCAGCTCCAGGAGGTCCAGCGTCACATCAAGACTGGTTTCGAAGGACCGCAGATTACGGTTGTTGATCCCGATTAACCGGGCATCCGTCTGCAGGGCGCGCTCCAGTTCTTCACGATCATGCACCTCCACCAGCGCATCCATCCCGAGGTTTCCCGCCAGCTCCAGCAACTCATGCAACATGGCGTCTTCCAGCGCCGCCACGATCAGCAGGATACAGTCAGCACCAATGACCCGCGCCTCGTACACCTGGTAGGGATCGATGATGAAATCCTTTCTCAGTACAGGCAGTGAACAGGCAGCACGGGCCTGTGACAGATAGGACTCGGCCCCCTTGAAGAAATCGGCATCGGTCAGCACCGACAGGCAGGTCGCGCCACCACGCTCGTAGCTAGCGGCAATCTGTGCCGGATCGAAATCCTCACGCAGTGTGCCACGGCTGGGCGAGGCCTTCTTCACCTCCGCGATGACGGCCGGTCTGCCGGCCGCGATGGTATTGCGCATGGCGGCGAGAAAGCCGCGTACCGTGTCCGCCTCGGTCACGCGTTCACCCAGCTCCCCGAGACTGCAACGGCGATTCCGCTCGTCAATCTCCTCTGCCTTGCGTGCGAGAATTTTCTTTAGAATATCAGGTGTTTCTGCCATGGGAGGTCATTGCAGCAGTAACCGGCAGCATCATACGGAATTGGATTGCTTGATGAGTGCGGCAAATGTCTGCGCGGCCTGGCCACTTTCGATTACGGCAGCCGCGCTGGTAACCCCTGCCGCCAGTGAGGCGGCAAGACCCGCTGCGTAGATGGCCGCACCGGCATTCAGTGCGACGATGTCCCGCGCCGGCCCGGCCGTGTTGGCAAACACACTCCGGATCATGGCGAGGCTCTGGGAGGCATCTGACACGATCAGTGCAGACACATCGGCTCGCTCTAGCCCGAAGTCCTCGGGTGCAATGCGGTAAACCGAAATTTCACCATCTTTCAATTCGGCAACATGCGTCGGCGCACCAATACTGATTTCGTCGAGCCCGTCTTCCGCGTGCACCACGAGAACATGTTCGCTGCCCAGCTGCTTCAGCACCTGCGTCAGCGGTTCCACCCAGTGCCTGCTGAACACCCCGAGTACCTGGTTAGGGGCGCCGGCCGGGTTGGTCAGCGGGCCGAGCAGGTTGAATACGGTACGCACGCCCATTTCCCTGCGCGGCCCAATGGCATGTTTCATGGCACTGTGGTGCATCGGTGCAAACAGGAAACCGACACCTACCCGGTCGATACACGCCGCCACCTGGCCGGGATCGAGGTCCAGCCGGACACCGGCTGCCTCCAGCACATCGGCACTGCCGGAACTGCTCGATACCGAGCGGTTGCCGTGTTTTGCCACCTTGCCACCGGCTGCCGCGGTGACAATGGCGCTGGCGGTGGAGATATTAAAGGTTCTGGCCCCGTCACCGCCGGTACCACAGGTGTCCACCAGGTGTGGGCCGGCCACGTTTACATGTGTTGCCAGGTCACGCATCACGCGCGCTGCACTGGCGATCTCGTCCACGGTTTCGCCCTTCATTCGCAGCCCGACGAGGAAACCGCCGACCTGTGCCGGGGTGGCCTGCCCGGTCATGATCAGCCGCATGACGGCTTCCATTTCGGCGGCCGCCAGATCGTGACCTTCGGTCACAGTACGAATGGCAGCTTGCATATCCATGAATCAGCTCCTGAGCTATTTCTCACGTAGGGTGCGCCGTGCGCACCGGCGTGGCACGGGGATGTTAGTGGTGCGCACGGCGCACCCTACATCATAATATTGCACGACTATATCAATAATCCGGGAGCCTGTTACTCCAGAAAATTGCGCAGCAAGTCATGCCCACAACCGGTGAGTATGGATTCGGGATGAAACTGGACCCCTTCCACTGCCAGTTCACGGTGCCGTACTCCCATGATCTCATCGCTGTTCCCTGCGGTGTCCTCGGTCCATGCAGTCACTTCCAGGCAATCCGGCAGCGAGTCGGGTTCGATGACCAGCGAGTGATAACGGGTTGCCTCGAATGGCTGCGGCAGTCCCCTGAATACTCCCTTGTTGGCATGGTGGATCATGGATGTCTTGCCGTGCATGATCTCGCGCGCATGACCGATGCGCCCCCCGAATGCCTGACCGATACTCTGGTGGCCCAGACAAACGCCGAGGATCGGGATGACCCCGGCAAACCGCCTGATGACATCAACCGACACCCCGGCTTCATTCGGGGTACACGGTCCCGGTGATATGACGATTCTTTCCGGCTGGAGCGCGGCGATCTCCTCAAGGGTAATGCGGTCGTTGCGGTACACCTGCACATCGGCGCCCAGTTCACCGAGGTACTGTACCAGGTTGTAGGTAAATGAATCGTAGTTGTCGATCATCAGCAACATGGCGTTCAACCCTTTCCTTTCAGACCGGCACAGGCCATGGTGACGGCACGGAAAATCGCGCGGCCCTTGTTCATGGTCTCGTCCCATTCGTTACGTGGCACCGAGTCAGCCACGATCCCGGCACCGGCCTGGATATGCAGTGTCCCATCCTTGATAAGCGCGGTGCGGATTGCAATCGCGGTATCCATGTTGCCGGACCAGGACAGGTAGCCAACCGCCCCGGCATACACACCCCGCTTGACCGGTTCGAGTTCCTCGATAATCTCCATGGCGCGGATCTTCGGCGCACCGCTGACCGTTCCGGCGGGAAACGTGGCCCGCAACACATCGATCGCGCTCATACCGGGGCGGATTTTCCCGGTTACATTGGAAACGATGTGCATGACATGCGAGTAGCGTTCCACCACCATTTTTTCCGTCAGCGTCACGCTGCCGATTTCACTCACCCGGCCGGTATCATTGCGCCCGAGGTCGATCAGCATCAGGTGCTCGGCCAGCTCCTTCGGGTCCGCCAGCAACTCGGCTTCCAGTTGCCGGTCTTCTGTTTCATCCCGGCCGCGCGGCCGGGTACCGGCAATCGGCCGCACCGTGACCATGTCGCCTTCAAGATGCACCAGTATCTCCGGCGAGGACCCGACAACATGGAAATCCGCGAGGTCCAGATAGTACATATAGGGTGAGGGATTGAGACTGCGCAGTGCGCGGTACAGGTCCAGCGGCGGTACCGGGAAGGGAATCGACATGCGCTGCGACAGCACTACCTGCATGGCATCTCCTTCCACAATATAGTTCTTGATGCGGTCTACCGCTGCTTCGAATCCCTCACGGGTCATGCCGGAGACGAAATCGGCCTCTTCTACCATGACGTCGGTTGCCTGCGCACCGGTGCCGACCTCGGGGATGGAACCGTGCAGCTGTTCCGTCAATTCATCCAGGCGTGCCTGACCGCGCGCGTAGGCATCTTCCCCGGCCGGATCGACATGCACGATGAACTGCAACGTACCGGCCAGGTTGTCAAACACCACCAGCTCGTCCGAGACCATGAGCAGGATATCCGGGCAACCGATCAGGTCCGGCTTGTTGGACCCGGCAAGCCGGGGCTCGATATAGCGCACGGTGTCATATCCGAAATAGCCGACCAGTCCACCGTTGAAACGTGGCAGTTCGGGCAGTTCCGGCGCCCGGTAACGGGCTTGGAATTCCTCCAGCCAGGCCAGCGGGTCAGCCATGGTGGCCTCCTCAATGACCGCGTTATTACGCAACAGGGAGATTTCCTGCCCGTTGATGCGCAGCACGGTCGTGCACGGCAAACCGATGATGGAATAGCGCCCCCATTTCTCGCCGCCGTGAACCGACTCCAGCAGATAG
>CP070821.1:230865-240747 GCA_020344335.1 Gammaproteobacteria bacterium
AAGCGTTGCACCGGGATTGGTGCCCTTGGAATCGTTATACCAGACAACACCCTTATGCTCGCGCACGCGCTGCATGCGATGCGGCAAGCCCTTAAATTCGCGCAGTGTCCCGACCATCGCATCCCGCGACAGTCCGACTGCCGCTCCCAGCGCCAGCGCGGCAAGGGCGTTCGCGGTATTGTGGTGCCCGGCCATACCGATCTCGGAAACCGGCATGATCCTCTCGTCACCGCAGGCCAGCCAGTTGATGCCGTCACTGGCACGTATGCCGTATTCACCGGCTGCGGGGGGTTGCTGTGTATAGCGGACCTGTGGTCTGTCCGGGTCCGCGAGGCATGCCGCGACCGGGTCATCGGCATTAACGACCTGCAGCGCGGCATGGCGGTAAATGGCCTGCTTGGCGGCGGCATAGGCCTCCATGCCCGGGTAACGGTCCATGTGGTCCGCACTGATATTCAGCACCACGGCCGCGGCCGGCTGTAATGACTGCGTGGTTTCCAGCTGAAAACTGGAAAGCTCGAGTATGTAAAGATCCGGTTCGCTGTCGCCAACCAGGTCAAGCGCCGGTGTTCCGATGTTGCCACCGGTGCGTACCGTAATACCGGCGCGTTGTGCCATCGCATTCAACAAGGTGGTCACGGTACTCTTCCCGTTGGATCCGGTTATCGCAACCACCGGTGCCGTCGCCACCTGCGCAAACAGTTCAATGTCGCCCAGGATCGCGATGCCCCGCTCCCGGGCTGCCTGTAGCTGCGGCGTTGTCAGGGGCACACCCGGACTGACAACGATCTGCTCGGCCCGGTCGAAGACTGCATCCTCGAAGCCACCGAGGAACAGCGCGGCATCCACCGGCAGGTCTGCCCGCAGTTGTTTCAGTCCGGGTGGCTCGGCACGGCTGTCAACGATGGCGACCGGTATGTGGTGGTGCACCAGGTAGCGCGCAACAGACAGCCCGGTCTTGCCCAGACCGACCACCAGCGTCCTGCGTTCGTTTGCCACCATGTCTGGCATATTTGAAACCGGAACAGCCATCAGCAAATCAGCGAATCTTCAACGTTGCCAGCCCGATCAGCACCAGAATCACCGTGATGATCCAGAAACGTACAATCACCCGCGGTTCCGGCCAGCCTTTCAGTTCAAAATGATGATGTAGCGGTGCCATGTGAAAGATACGGCGCCCCGTCAGCTTGTACGACGCAACCTGGAGAATGACCGATACGGTTTCCATTACGAACACACCGGCCATGACCAGCAGGACCAGTTCCTGGCGAACCAGCACGGCCACGATCCCGAGTGCCGCACCCAGTGCCAGGGCACCCACGTCACCCATGAACACCATTGCCGGGTAGGCGTTGAACCAGAGAAAGCCGAGACCCGCGCCTACCAGCGCGCCGCAGAACACCACGATCTCCGCCGCCTCGGGGATATACGGGATCCCGAGATACACGGAAAACTTCACGTTGCCAGTCACATAGGCAAACACACCCAGCGCACCGGCAATCAATACCGTTGGCAGGATCGCCAGTCCGTCGAGACCGTCGGTGAGGTTGACCGCATTACTGGATCCCACGATAACGAAGTACGTCAGTGCCACATAAAACCAGCCAAGACTGATCCCCACATCCTTGAAGAACGGCACAATCAACGTGGTTTCTGTCGGATTCACGGCCGTACGGTACAGAAACACCGCGACTGTCAGCGCAATGACCGACTGCCAGAAAATCTTCGCACGCGGGGTCAGCCCTTCGGAATTCTTCAATACCAGCTTGCGGTAATCATCAACCCAGCCGATCACACCGAACAGCAGGGTCACCGTGATCACGACCCATACATAGCGGTTACCCAGATCAGCCCACAGCAGGGTCGCAATACAGACTGCCACCAGGATGAGTGCCCCGCCCATGGTCGGTGTGCCGGCCTTGATCAGATGCGTTTCCGGTCCGTCGGAACGCACAGGCTGCCCGATCTGGTAACGACCGAGGCGACGAATCATCTCCGGCCCCACGATAAAGGAAATCAGCAGGGCGGTCAGCACACCAAGAATCGCGCGCAAGGTGAGGTACTGGAAGACGTTGAAGCCGCTGTGATACTGGCTCAGATAGTCGGTCAAATAAACAAGCATCAGTGCAGGCCTCCGGCAGCCGTTGTTCGCGCTGTTGCACCGAGCGCCTCGATAATGCGTTCCATGCGCATGCTGCGCGAGCCTTTGACCAGGATATGCAAATTATCATGACGCGCCTGTGACAGTGCCTCCACCAGTGCTTCCGGGTTATCGAAATGCTCCGCCCGGCTGCCAAATGCCTCTGCGGCGGCTTGTGCCAGGGGCCCGAGTGTAAACAATCTGTCGATACCGGCTGCATACGCCTGCTCGCCGGCTGTGCGGTGCAGGGCCTGTGCATCCGCGCCCAGTTCACCCATATCACCCAGTACCAGCCAGGTCTCGCCGTCTGACAGCGCCAGCACGTCAAGGGCGGCCTGCAGCGATCCTGGATTCGCATTGTAGGTGTCGTCGATCAGCGTTACGCCATCGGGCAATTGATGAATATTGAAGCGTCCTGCGACCGGGGCAATTGACTCCAGGCCGGAGCTGATTTCCTCGAGGCCGACGCCGGCGGCCAGGGCCGCGGCACTCGCCGCCAGTGCGTTCATGACATTGTGCCGGCCCGGCAAGGCCAACTGGAATGTGCTTGCACCCAGCGGGGTAAATAACTGTATCCGGCTACCATCGACGCTTCCCTCCCACTGCGCACGCACCTCGGCCGGCTGCTCGAGACCGAAGCTAATGATCTCCCGCTGCCCCGCTAGCTCGCGCCAGTACGAGGCAAAGTCGTCATCGGCATTGATAATGGCGATACCGTCTTCCCCAAGGCGGGCAAACAACTCCCCCTTCGACGTGGCAACAGCCGCCAGGTCACCGAAACCTTCCAGGTGGGCAGGTCCGGCATTGGTCACCACGGCAATCGTGGGCTGACCAATACCTGCCAGGTAGTCAATTTCACCCGCGTGGTTCGCACCCATTTCCACCACGGCAAACCGGTCCGCCGCATCCAGACGGAACAGCGTCAGCGGTACGCCGATATCGTTGTTGAGATTGCCACGGGTCGACAGGGTGCGCCCGGCGCGCGACAGGATGGCACTGGTCATGGAACGTACCGTGGTCTTGCCGTTGCTGCCGGTGATGGCAACCACCGGCAACGTAAACTGCGAGCGCCACCAGGCAGCTAGCCGCCCCAGTGCCTGCCGGGTATCGTCGACCTCGAGCAGCGGCAACGCGGTATCCAGCGTGCGGCTGACGGCCGCCGCGGCCGCGCCCCGCTCGCGTGCTGCTTCAACGTAGTCATGGCCATCGAAGTTCGGCCCCTGAAGGGCGACAAACAGGTTACCTTCCTGCAGGTTGCGGCTGTCGGTACTGACGCCGCGAAACCGGACATCCGCGCTTATCCCTCGGGCATCGAGTACGGCAGCGGCCTCTGCAAGTTGCAGCGACATCATCGTAACCATTCCCGCTGCAGCGCCATGACCCGTTCACGGTCACTGAATGGCAGGGCCTTGTTACCGACAATCTGCACGGTCTCGTGTCCCTTGCCGGCAATCAGCACAATGTCGTCCGGCCCGGCCGCGCGCAGGGCGTCGTTAATGGCATGCGCCCGGTTATGTTCAACCCGTACCTGTCCGGCATTCTCCAGGCCGGAAACAATATCGGACATAATGCGTTCCGGGTCCTCGGTACGCGTATTGTCATCCGTCAGCACGATTCGGTCCGCGAACTGCTCGGCTGCGGCAGCCATTAACGGGCGTTTACCCCGGTCCCGGTCCCCGCCGGCACCGAAGACACACCAGAGTTTCCCTTTGCAGTGCATCCGCAGTGAGCGCAGCACTTCCTCGAGCGCCCCGGCAGTGTGTGCATAATCGACCACGGCCAGCGGGTGGTCCTCCCCGAGGTCGAAACGCTCCATGCGCCCCGGCACCGTTCGTGTGTTCGACAGTCGCTGCAATGCCTCCCGGAAAGGCAATCCGGTAATACACAGGCAGGCCAGTGCAGCCAGCAGGTTACTGGCATTGAAGCGTCCCAGTAACGGACATTCAATGACCCCGCTGCCCCAGGGCGTTTGGACCCTGAAATGCATGCCGTTGATGTCGAGTTCCAGCTCCGAACCGATGACCCATTGCGCCGGGAAACGCGTCTCAAACGGTTCGTTCCCGAGACGATAGGCAATCGGTGCAACGCCCGGTGGAATATCATCCAGCAGTCTGCGACCAAAGGCATCGTCCGCATTGATGACGGCGTAACGCAGTCTCTTGCTGTGAAACAGCTTGCGCTTGGCATGCGTGTAGGACTCGAGGTCGCCGTGATAATCAAGGTGGTCGCGCGAGAGATTGGTCAGTACGGCAATATCGAAATCCACGCCATGCACACGACCCTGATCCATCGCATGTGACGACACCTCTGCAACCACGCTGCGTGCGCCGCTCTGCTGCATGCTGTAGAGCGCCTGCTGTATTGTCAGCGCATCCGGCGTGGTATGCGTGCCGCTGCTCAGCTCGTTATACAGGCCGTAACCTACCGTACCGATCAGTCCACAGCGGCGGTCCTCGCTGTCAAGCGCCTGGGCAATGTAATGACTGCAGGAAGTCTTGCCATCGGTGCCGGTGACACCAATCATGAACAGCCCGCGTGAAGGATGTCCGTAAAAACGGTCGGCGATCAGTCCGGCAACCTGGCTGAGCGCCGGCACTGAAACCACCGGTACCGGCAACAGCGCCGCCAGCTCGGCCAGCCCGGCTTCGTGCGCAGACGGCTCCCAGACCACGGCCGCCGCGCCGAGCGCCACCGCCTGACGGGCATGATGCAAGCCGTGTGTGTGACTGCCGGCAACCGCAATAAACAGGTCACCGGGCTGCACCTTGCGACTGTCCAGCGCCACACCAGTCACGGAGATCCCCTGCCTGATGCTGTCCGTCGTCAGGCCATGCAACAGACCCGCCAGCGTATGTGATTCCGCCATGGTCATTGCCGGCATCATGCAGGCTCTCCTGTCCCGCCATGCCGGGTCTGCAGCAAGGGGAGATCATCCGGTGGCACGGCGAGCAGGCGCAGTGCCCCGGAGAGGACCCTGGTAAATACCGGTGCGGCCACCTGGCCGCCATAGTATTTGCCGTTGTCGGGTTCGTTAATCATCACGACCATAACGAGCCGCGGATCGCTTGCCGGCGCCATGCCCGCGAACACCGACAGGTACTTGTCCTCGGCGTAGCCACCGGCCACCGACTTCTTCACCGTACCGGTCTTGCCGGCAACCCGGTAGCCCGCCACTCGTGCCTGTGTAGCCGTACCACCGGGCCCGGTAACCGCCTCGAGCATCGTAATCAGCTGGTCGGCAACGCGTGCTGAAAAAATGCGCTTGCCGGGCGGGGATTCATCCTGGCGCAGGAAGGTCACCGGACGCTTGATGCCGCCAGCGGCGATCGTCGCATAGGCCTGGGCAAGCTGCAGCGGAGTGGCCGACATGCCATAACCAAAGGCCAGCGTTGCGGTTTCGATTTCGTTCCAGCCCCGGTAGCTGGTCAGCAGGCCGGCCGACTCGCCCGGGAACCCGCTGTCCGTGGGCACACCGAATCCCAGTTCGGAATACAGCGACCAGATGCGCTTCGTTTCCAGCGACAGTGCGATCTTCGTAATGCCGACATTACTCGACTTGCGGATCACGCCGGACACATCCAGAAGGCCGTAGTCATGGACGTCCTTCACCAGGTTGCGCCCGACCCGGAACCAGCCAGGGGAAGTGCTTACCGGAGTTTCCGGAGTGTAACGCCCTGCCTCCAGTGCCGAGACAACGATAAACGGTTTCATTGTGGAACCGGGTTCAAATACGTCAGTAACGGCGCGGTTACGCAGGGTCTTGCGCTGCAGCCTGTGGCGGTTGTTGGGGTTGTAGGACGGCTGATTGACCATGGCGAGAATTTCACCGGTCCTGACATCAAGGACGACGGCCGATGCCGACTGTGCCTTGTGTTCTTTCATGGCGGCCTTCAGCTCACGGTACGCGAGGTACTGAATGCGCCTGTCGATACTCAGTTCCAGGTCCTTGCCGGGTTGTGAGCGGCGAATGCTTTCGACGTCCTCTACTGCATTCCGCTGACCGTCCTTGATGACGCGTTTCGCGCCGGGCTTGCCACTCAGCCAGTCACCGAAGGCGAGTTCCAGCCCCTCCTGCCCGATATCGTCGATATTGGTAAAACCGATCACGTGCGCAGCCACTTCACCGGCCGGGTAGTAGCGCTTGTATTCCTTCTGCAGATAAACGCCCGGAATATTCATGGCACTGACCTGCTGCGCCAGTGCCGGTCCGATATGACGCCGCAGGTATACGAACTCGCGACCCGCGTGCCGGGCCACCAGCTGCTGAATATGGTCGCGGTCCAGCTTCAACAGCCGCGCCAGCCCGGACAGTCCCTCCTGCACGCCAACCAGCTCCTTCGGGTTGACCCACACGGATTCAACCGGGGTACTGACTGCCAGGGGATCGCCCTGGCGATCGAGGATCATGCCGCGGTGTGCCGGCAGGGTCACCACGCGCATGTGGCGTGCCTGTCCCTGGTTCTGCAAAAATTCCTTGTCGAGCACCTGCAGGCTGACTGCACGCCAGACCAGGATCAACAACGCAATTAGCATGGCGACAACCACCACCAGGCGCCGACCCTGTTGTACGGAAATCAATAACTGCCTGCTCATGGCTTGACGATCACCATCCTGTCCGGTGCCGGAATAATCATGCCAAGCCGCGTACGTGCGTCGTGCTCGACCTGGCCCTGCGTAGTCAATGTGCTCTGCTCCAGCTGTAACTGGCCCCACTCAACATCCATCCGGTCTTTCTCGTAACCGAGCGACTGCAGCTCGACGAACAGCTTGCGGCCATGGTGCTCGGCATACACCACGGCGACCGAGGACGCGATAACGGCAATCGCGAGCAGGAAAATCCGCGTTACCTCGCTGTTCATTGCAGCCGCTCCGCAATCCGCAGCACGGCACTGCGTGCTCGCGGATTGATGGCCGTTTCCGCCATGCCGGCTCGCTGCGCCTTGCCAACAGGGCGCAATCGCGGCCGGTGCTCGATATCCGGCAACGGCAAATCAAGCAGCCGCGGCTCACCACGGTATTCACGGCGGATAAAGCGTTTGACGATGCGATCCTCGAGCGAATGAAAACTGATCACGGCAAGGCGGCCCTTGACGGCCAGCATGTCCGGCACCTGTTCGAGCACACCCTCGAGCTCCTCAAGCTCCCGGTTAATATAGATGCGGATCGCCTGGAAACTGCGCGTGGCCGGATGCTTGTGCTTTTCACGCACCGGTACGGCAGCGGCAACCAGCTCCGCCAGTTGCCGGGTAGTCTCCAGCGGTTGCAGCTTCCTCTGCTGCACGATCCGGCGGGCAATCCGCCGTGCGAACCGCTCTTCGCCATAGGTCTTGAGTACATCGCTGATCGCCGTCTCGCTGGCCTCTGCCAGCCACGCCGCAGCGGAAATTCCTGCACCGGGATCCATGCGCATATCCAGCGGGCCGTCGTCGCTGAAGCTGAAACCGCGCGCAGGATCGTCCAGTTGCGGAGAGGAAACTCCGAGGTCCAGTAGCAGGCCGTTGATCCGGCCCTGCAGTTTTCGTTCGGCAACCAGCTGACCCAACATCGTAAAAGCCCCTTGCTCTATCTCAAAGCGCGGATCATTGCCGTATTGCAGCTCCGCTGAATGCACGGCTTCCGGGTCCTTGTCCATTGCCAGCAGTTTTCCCTCCGGTCCAAGCCCGTCGAGAATCGCGCCAGCATGCCCGCCGCGACCAAAGGTTCCATCCACGTAAATACCATCCGGTTGTATATCGAGCCCTTCCAGTACTTCCGCCAGCAGTACCGGTTGATGCACATGTTCCATCGATCAGATCGTCAGTGATTCCAGCGAACCCGGCAGCTCACCGGTACCGGATTCTTCTGCGACCCAATCAATACATTGCTCTTCCCAGGCAGTCTCGTTCCAGATTTCAAACTTGTTACCAAGTCCGGCCAGCACAACACGTTTTTCCAGGTTGGCGAATTCACGCAGGCGCGGCGGAATCAGGATGCGACCGTTCTTGTCGACATCGAGTTCTGTCGCATGACCCAGCAGCATGCGCTGCAGCTTGCGTGTGCGTTTGTCCTGGTTGGGCAGGCGGACGAGCTTGCGTTCGATCTCGTCCCAGTCGGGATAGGGGTACAGCAGCAGGCAGCGTTGGTCATCCACGGTCAACACGACCCGGCCATCACAGCGCTCCTCGAGGATGCCACGGTAGCGAGTGGGAAGCGCCAGCCGCCCTTTTACATCCAGATTGACCGTGCTTCCACCGCGGAACAAATTGGCCCCCTTATCTCCCCAATATCCCCATTAATTACCACTAAACCCCACTTCGCGACACTATAGGGAGTAAGGGTTGTTCCGTCAAGCAAAACCTCTAAAAAATCTCCTTTTGGACAGTAACTTAGGCCAGATTACCCGTTTTAACCAGCAACATATCCAACATATAAATTGCAAATCAAAAACTTGCCGAATTTACCTAGAGTAAATTACTAGCTTGGAATGTTTTTCCGGTCCCAAATCGGAAAAAATCATGCCAAATTGGGCCAGGAACTGCTGATTATAACCGATCAACACCCCAATATCTTGGGTTACCAAATCTTCCCGCGTGGTATATAGAGGATTTTTATGCACACCTTTCACCGATTTGTGGGAAATGCCAATCCTTCTATATATATACACCAAGTCACCGCAGGTTGGCCTGAGCACAGTAGGTTGGGCTGAGGAACGAAGCCCAACGCGGTACATGGTTCACCCTGTTGGGCTTCACATACGTTCTGCCCAACCTACCCGGAATTTTTATCCAGGATGTGGGGCGCAGGTTGGACTGAAGACTGTAGGTTGGGCTGAGCCTGCGAAGCCCAACATCATTCCCGTTCGCCGAAGCCTGAATCGTCTGCATCGATATCCATACCCCAATCGAAAGGCACAACCCCGTTCCTGATATACCGATGAATCGATGAATACGGCCACTCGACCGGACTGCGGACATAACCATGTTTCACCGGGTTGAAGTGAATATAATCCACATGCCGGAGCAGATCGTCTTCACTACGAACTTGATGTTCCCAGTAGCGCCGTTGCCAGATTCCGCGTTCGCGCTTACATTCACGTGATTCGCTAACACGTTCTGATTTCATCATTGCCCGCGAGAAACCGGCCTTGATGAGGGACCAACGTAAAGGGTAGTCACGATCGCCCGGTGGCAGTGCCCAGATGGCGTGCAAGTGGTCTGGCAGCACCACCATAGCCACGATCTCGAAAGGATGTATTTGCCTGACCTTGCGGTAGACCGCTCTCAACACTCCGACATGCTCAGTGAGTAAGTGGTAATTCCTGTTAGCAAGGTTGGCCGTAAAAAAGAAGGTGCCGCCTGAAGCACGGGATCGTCGATAACGCACAGCATCTCCTCCATGAGATATTACGTGCTTGAAACCCTTGTTGGGCTTCACGCACGTTCAGCCCAACCTACCCGGAATTTTTATCCAGGATGTGAGGCGCTGGTAAGGCTGAGGCTGTAGGTTGGGCTGAGGAACGAAGCCCAACACGGTACATGGTTCACCCTGTTGGGCTTCACATGCGTTCAGCCCAACCTACCCGGAATTTTTATCCGGGACGTGGGGCGCAGGTTCGGCTGAGGCTGTAGGTTGGGCTGAGCCTGCGAAGCCCAACATCAATCCCGTTCGCCGAAGCCTGAAACGTCTGCATCGATATCCATACCCCAAACGAAAGGCACAACCCCGTACCTGATAAACCGATGAATCGATGAATACGCCCACTC
>CP070821.1:240847-257093 GCA_020344335.1 Gammaproteobacteria bacterium
AAATCGTAGGAGGTTGTCTCCTTGCGGTTCTTCAGACGGATGATGTCATACGGCAGCAACTGGATATCGATGTTGCGGCAGCATTCGTTGAAGCAGGAAATGCCGGGATGACAGCTGAACTGGAATTCATCATCCAGCCCGAGCTGCGTGGGCGTGATCGGACTCTCGAACGGGATGTCGCTGAACTTCCCCTCGAAGATGTCCTCGGCACCCTCATATTCAATGGGTTCGCTAACCGGTTTTTCGTCACTCATGGTTCAATCTCAAACACGCAGTAGCAGGCTTGCTCGTGCCCGCTTTTCGGGCGCCCGCGAACAGCGCATTATTGCGGTAAACAAGTTCGCCGGCACAAGCCGGCTCCCGTATGTTCAGAGTAAAAAGGCCGGACACCCTGCGGCGTCCGGCCTTTGGAGACTACCTTGTACAAGTTTGCCTAGACGTCAGCACCGGGATGCTGCATGGCCTTGGGCTCGTCATCAGCCGGCTTGATCAGCTGTACGTACTTCACCTTCTTGCAGCTCCACTCTCCGGTGTTGCGGTCGTAGGTGGAGTTGACGAAGCACTTCCAGTTGTCATCATCGATGTTCAGATGATCGGCCCGGTAGTAGTAACCCGGGTAACGTGACTCTTCACGGAACTGGATGTGCTTCATGTGCGCGTAGGCCGCCAGCAGGCGATGATAGTTCTCCCAGGCGCGCAGCAGCTCATGCAGGTCCTTGGCGCGCAGCTTGAGGCTGTCCTCGCGGAGCATCTCCAGCTTGCGCTCGGCCACTTCCAGCATCGCCTTGTTGGTCTGGTACATGGTCGAGACACCGGCCACGTATTCATCCATTACCTTCTGCAGGCGGAACTGGAACATCTTCGGCGTGATGTAGTGCGGGTTGATGTCGATGGCCGTGGTGTAGTCCTTGTGCTCGAGGAAGTTCTTCACCGGCTGGTAGATCTCGGCGACGATGTCGTCGAGCTCGCGATCCAGCTCGGGCTTGATGTCCTTGTTGTCCAACACATACTTGACCATGGACTTGGCCGCGATACGGCCTTCGGTGTGCGAACCGGAGGAGAACTTGTGGCCGGAGGCACCGACACCGTCACCACCCGTGAACAGGCCCCTGACGGTGGTCATGCGGTTGTAGCCCCAGTGGTAGTGGTCCGGGGTGCCCGGGATGTCATCCGGACCGGAACACCAGATACCGGCACAACCGGCATGCGAACCCAGCAGGTAGGGCTCGGTCGGCATCAGCTCGGACATCTCCTTGTCAGGCTCGATGTTCTCGCCGGCCCAGACGCCGCACTGACCGATGGTCATGTCGAGGAAATCTTCCCAGGCCTCGGCCTCGAGATGCTTGATCTCTTTCGGCGTCATGGTCTCTGCCAGTTTGGCCAGCGCTGTCGGGGTATCCATGAAGATCGGGCCGCGACCTTCCCTCATCTCATGCATCATGAGGTGGTTGCGCAGACAGGTACCCATCTTGTGGCCTTCGGCATACCGGTCGTAGCCGGCCTCGGCGAGCAGGTGCGCATTCTTTTCCTGGTAGTCCTCGCCCATGGCGTTCATTGCCTTGGCCTTGAACAGCAGGAACCAGGCACCTACCGGACCGTAACCGTCCTTGAAGCGGGCGGGTACGAAGCGGTTTTCCATGAGGGTCAGCTCGGCACCGGCCTCGGCCGCCATGGAGTAGGTGGAACCGGCATTCCAGACGGGGTACCAGGCACGGCCCTGGCCTTCACCAACAGAACGCGGACGGAACACGTTCACGGCACCGCCGCAGACCAGCAGGCAGGCCTTGAACTTGTAGACGTAGACCTTGTCCTCGCGCACGGAGAAACCGGCGGCACCGGCAACACGGCCCGGGTCGTTCTTGTCGTTGATCAGGCGCACGATGAAGACACGCTCCTGGATACGGTCGGTACCCAGCGCCTTCTTGGCCGCCTCGGCGACGATCCACTTGTAGGACTCACCGTTAATCATGATCTGCCACTTGCCGGAACGCACGGGCTTGCCGCCTTCGGTCAGCGCCTTGCCCTCGTCACCCGGCTGTTTCCAGACCGGCAGGCCCCACTCTTCAAAGTGGTGCACGGAGTCATCGACATGACGGCCGGTGTCATAGACCAGGTCCTCGCGGGTGATACCCATCAGGTCGCCACGCACGTAACGCACGTAGTCGGCCGGGTCGTTCTCGCCCATGTAGGTGTTAATGGCGGACAGACCCTGTGCCACGGCACCGGAGCGATCCAGTGCGGCCTTGTCGACCAGCTTGATGTTCAGATCGACGCCCTGTGCCTTGGCGACGTCCGACCAGCGCATAATCTCGAATGCGCAGCCACAGGCGGCCATGCCACCACCGATGATGAGGATGTCGACTTCTTCCTCGACCACCTCGGGGTTACCAAAACCATATTCAGACATAATCCTTACCTCATTTCCGGGGCTTTACACCCGTTATTCAATTAAATGCCGATGCGAGCGCCTAGTTTGAAAACTGGCTGGTATCGCAGCTGTGCGTACCCTTGGTAAACAGTGTGGAATGATCGGTGATCTCGTCCATCACGGCTTCCGGCTTGTTGTTGTACGGCTGCACGGAACCTTCCGGGGTGGTACGGATCGGGAACTTGAAGCGCTTCATGTTGCCGTTGCGGAATTTGATGGTCCACATGATGGAGTCCGAACCACGCAGCGGCTGCACGGATGCACCCATCGGCACGATGTCGGCATAGTGACGGCATTCGATCGCCTGCTGCGGGCAAATCTTCACGCAGGAATAGCATTCCCAGCACTGCTCCGGCTCCTGGTTGTAGGCCTTCATGGCATGGCCGGTGGCAGATCCGTCCTTGTCGAGCATCATCAGGTCGTGCGGGCAGATGTACATGCAAGCGGTCTTGTCCTGACCCTTGCAGCCGTCGCACTTGTCGGTACGTACAAATGTAGGCATTTTAGTTCTCCATCTTATATATGTTTACTGCAGTTAACACTTCCGTTACCCGGTATTCGCGGCAACGGCCTCTAGAGCCTTTATTTAGCGGAATGTCCGCTCATCTTGATTTCAACCTTGTCTTCATCCTTGAGGCTGCCATAGTAGACGCGCAGGATATCCAGCACCTCGGGACGCGAGAACTTGTCGGATACCTCTTCGCCTTCAGACAGCGCCTTGCGCAGCTTGGTACCCGACAGCAGGATACGATCCGGGCCCTCATGCGGGCAGGTCTTCATGGAAGCCATGCCGTCGCACTTGTTGCACCAGAAGGTCCAGTCGATCTTCAGCGGCTGGGTCTCGAGGGAATCGGCCGGGATCTCGTCGAAGATGTGGTGTGCGTCGAACGGACCGTAGTAATCACCGACGCCGGCGTGGTCACGCCCGACGATCTGGTGGGAACAGCCGTAGTTCTGCCGAAACAGCGCATGCAGCAGTGCCTCGCGCGGTCCGGCATAACGCATGTCCAGCGGGTAGCCGGCCTGGATCACGGTGTTGTCGGAAAAATACTTGTCGATCAGGGTGCCGATGGCATTGCTGCGCACGTCGGCGGGTATATCACCCGGCTTCAGCTTGCCGAGCAGGGAATGAATCAGGACACCGTCAAGGGTCTCGATGGCGACCTTCGCCAGGTATTCGTGGGAACGGTGCATCGGGTTGCGGGTCTGGAAGCATGCAATCGTGTTCCAGCCGCGTTTTTCAAACTCGGCGCGGGTCTGTGCCGGAGTCATGAACTGGTCACCGTACTGCTCGGGGAAACCACCCTGCGACAGGACCTTGATCGGGCCGGCGAGGTTCACATCGCCCTGTTCCATGACCATCTTCACGCCCGGGTGTTCTTCATCGGTGGTCTTGTAGACCATCATGCACTCATGCGCCTTGTCGATGCTGTACTTCTCGGTGACTTGCATGCTGGCCAGAATTTCACCACTCTCGGAGTCGACCAGCGCGATGTTGTCACCTTCGCTGATGCCCCGCGCGGTGACTTCATCGGTGGACAGTGTGATCGGGATCGGCCAGAACAGTCCATTGGCCATCTTCATGCCGTCGCAGACACCTTCCCAGTCAGTGCGGGTCATGAAACCCTCGAGCGGGGTAAAGCCACCGATGCCCATCATGATAATGTCACCGGCTTCACGTGAAGATACATCGACCTTCGGGAGGTCTCTGGCAAGTGCCTGCTCGGCGGCCAGCTCATCGCCTTCCAGCAGCAACGGTTTCAGTTCGCCGCCACCATGTGGCTTTACTAAGATGGACATGAGACTCCTTTCCGCGATCGCTGTCTGTTGTGATTCTGTTATTTGGTTTTTCAATTGAGTATTTGTGTAACCCGTTGGGCACAAACGCAGTCCTGCCCGTGACAGGGGTGGCATACAATACCCCTTTGGTCCTGAATTTCAAACCAGTAAAATCTTCCCTTCAATAAATCCAGCTTATTGCTAGGGATACCAGTTTATGTATTTATAACTTATTGAAATAAATTACATATTTTATATTTTTGTATATGTAAATATACTTAAATTAGAAAATGTCATCCCATACAGAACCAGGGGTATTCAGGGACCTGTGTCGCCTGCGGCAAGGCGGGTGTCCGGGATCACTTTCAGGCACAAGGTACAGGGAACAGGGTAACCGGCCTGAACAGGGCGGGGCTCGGCAAGTGTCCCGGACTGGCCCGACGCCCTGCCCCGGGCGCTCCGCGCCGATGCGACCGGCCCGGCACCCGCGTCTCCCTCCCGGCAATTGCCATCCGGCCCGCGAGTTACGGGAAACTAGCGTATCCAGATGGTCTTGGCATTGACGAACTCGCGGATGCCAAGCTGTGACAGCTCCCGGCCATATCCGGAATGCTTGACACCACCGAAGGGCAGGCGCGGATCGCTCTTGACCATCCCGTTGACGAAGGCACAGCCGCAATCGATTTGTCGCGCAATGCGTTCACCGCGCGCACTGTCCGCGGTCCACACGCTGCCGCCGAGCCCGAAGTCAGTGATGTTGGCAATCCGGATCGCATCGGCCTCATCGCGGGCCCGGATCACCAGGGCCACCGGGCCGAACAGTTCCTCGCTCCAGGCGCACATCCCGGGTGCTACGCGATCCAGTATCGACGGCTGGTACCAGGCACCGTCACGCGCCTCCGGGTTGCAGCCGGTGACGGGCACAGCACCGGCTGCAATGCTGTCGATGACCTGGTGGTGCAACGCATCGCGCAGGTCGATACGTGCCAGCGGGCCGACGCGCGTATCCGGATCCATGGGATCACCGAATGGCAGTGACTCGACCGCGGCCTTGAAACGCTGCAGGAATTCCTCGGCAATTGCCTCGACAAGGATAAACCGCTTGGCGGCAATGCAACTCTGGCCGGTATTCAGGAACCGCGAGGTGATGCCATCATGGACAGCAAGCTCCAGGTCTGCATCCTCGAGCACGATAAACGGGTCCGAACCGCCCAGCTCCAGCAGCGACTTCTTGATATTCGCACCGGCAGTGGCCGCCACCTCGCGACCGGCCGGTTCACTGCCGGTGAGCGTGACCGCATGCACGCGCGGATCGGCGATCACGTCGGCCACGCGTGATGACTGGATCATCAGGGTCCGAAACACGCCATCCGGGAATCCGGCCTCGTGGAACACCGACTCGATCGCCAGCGCACACAGCGGCACATTGGAGGCATGCTTGAGGAGACCGGTATTGCCGGCAACGAGGGTGGGGGCGGCAAACCGGAACACCTGCCAGAAAGGAAAATTCCAGGGCATCACCGCCAGCACCGTGCCCAGCGGCTGAAATGCTACCAGGCTGCGCCCGGCATCGGTCTCGATGATTTCATCAGCCAGGAACCGCGGCCCGGTTTCGGCATAGTAATCACAGACCAGGCCACATTTCTCGACCTCGGCACGCGCCTCCGTGATCGGCTTGCCCATTTCCTGCACGATGATTTCGGCGTACTCGTCCACGTGCTTGCGGAGGACGGCCGCGGCTTCCTGCATAAGGGCGCAACGTTCCTCAATGGCCCGTACCTTCCAGTCAGCCGTAGCGTCAGCGACAGACTGCAGTGTCGACTCGAGTTGCTCGTGGGTAAATGCATCAACCTCCCTGATTGTATTACCATCTGCAGGGTTGACGGACTTGAATGACATATCCGGATCTCCTCTTGTTGTGTGCCAACGTAGCCCTTGACTAACTATAGCTAACAATGCCGGCAATTATCCGTTTTCTGACCGCGCTCGCCCTGCTGTTCGCCGTGAACGGGGGCCTGACGCAGGCGGACGCCTCTCGGGAGGAACTGAAAGTGCAGCGCGAGCGTTTTCTCGCAGCGCGCAAGGCATTGCAACAGCGGGACATCGAGCGATTCCGGCAGATCGCGCAACAGTTGCGCGACTACCCGCTGTACTCATACCTCGAATACATGGAACTGCGCGAACGCCTCAACCGTGCTGGTACAGACGAGATCGACAGGTTTCTGGAGAGCTGGGCGGACCAGCCCGTCAGCAAGCGTCTGAAGCAGTCGTGGCTCTACAGCCTGGCACGGCAAAAGCGCTGGCAGCAGTTTCTGGAATACTATGACGGGTCGAGCCTGGTCACCCTGCAATGTTATGCACTGCAGGCACGCCTGGAAACCGGCGACACAAAAGACATCGGCGCGGACATCATCCCGCTGTGGCTGGTCGGGAAGTCGCAAGCTGACTCCTGTGACCCCGTATTCAAGTATCTTTACGACAAGGATCTGATCAGTGACGAGCTGCGCTGGGAACGCATCCGGCTGGCGATGCAGAACAACCAGCCGGCACTGGCGGGCTGGCTCGCGCGCAAGCTGCCGGCAACAGACGCGAGCTGGGTGAATCTGTGGCGCGAAGCGCACAGCAACCCGAGCAGCACACTGAAAAACCCGCGCCTCAACATGAACAAGGCGATCGCACATAACATCATCCTGCATGCCCTGCGACGTCTCGCCCGGTTTGATCCGGGACATGCACACCGGATCTGGGAATCCATCAGGACCGGCTACTCGTTTACCGATACCCAGCGCGGTTCTGTTGAACGTTACATCGCGCTGTCGGCCGCACAGCAGCACCTGCCGGAGGCCTATGAATGGCTGCTGGCCCTGCCACCGGAGCAACAGGATGAGCGCATCCGTGACTGGCAACTGCGCGCCGCCATCGGGAACAGTGACTGGGCTGCGGTTCTTGACCGCTTCAGGAACCTGCCGGCAGAGGAACGTGCTGCGGAGGAATGGCGTTACTGGCACGCCGTCGCAGAGGAGAAAGAAAGCAGCGGGCCGCCGCCGACAGAACTCTTTGCCAGGCTGGCACGGGAACGCAGCTATCATGGCTTTCTTGCCGCGGACTACCTGCGCTGGCCCTATGAGATGGGCGACCGGCCGCTGGAAGTCGATCCGGCAGCCCTCGACCGCCTGGGTCGCAAGCCCGGACTGGTGCGCGCGCGCGAACTGTATCGTGTGGATATGTTCAGTGATGCGCGCCGCGAGTGGATCTATGCCACCCAGGGTATGACACCTGACGAACTGAAACAGGCCGCCGTTCTGGCCGGGCAATGGGGCTGGAATGAGCGTGCGATTCTCACAGTCGCACAGGCCGGTGATTACGACGATCTCAAGCTGCGCTTCCCGCTCGAGCACGAAGACAGTGTGCGGCACTATGCAAAACTGAAAGAACTGGAACCCGGTTATGTCTTCGCCGTGATTCGCCAGGAAAGTGCGTTTAACAGGGAGGCACGCTCGCCGGCTGGCGCCCGGGGCCTGATGCAGCTGATGCCCGCCACCGGCAAGCAAACGGCACGCAAGAACCGTATTCGCTGGACCGGCAACAGCGGCCTGTTTGAAATCGACCGCAACATCCAGCTCGGCACCAGCTACCTGCGCGAGGTCATGGACCGCTACGGTGACAACCCGGTGCTGGCCTCCGCTTCCTACAATGCCGGCCCGCACCGGGTAAAACGCTGGCTACCCGGCGAGGACAGCCGCATGGCGGACTCCTGGGTGGCGACCATCCCGTACCGGGAGACCCGCAAGTACGTGCAACGCGTGCTTGCATACAACGCCATCTATGACTGGCGCCTGGAACTGCCGCTGACACGCCTGGAAGAACGCATGCCGACGGTATTCACGGAAGATCATTACGCACAATCCGGTTCCTGAGGGCCGTATAATACGGACGGTAAATACATTTGAGATTGCAACATGGCAATTCACTCCTGCCGACCGCCTCAGACGCAGGTGCTCCTTCGGCGGCGACAGAGTTCAAACTTTAATACAACAGGACAGCGTTGTAGGTTGGGTTAGGTGCACATCACCGGTAAGATTAATCATTTCTGCTAACAGCAGTGTGCACCGTAACCCAACATTTTCGGATTATTACAAGCTCAGTTGTTGGGTTACGATGCGCCCGTACAGAGTCGACAAGCGGAAAGTGTGACATTATTGCGCATCTAACCCAAACTACTTTTTTAAAACGCTCGGGATAACTTTCCATCAACCTTGATTAAGGTTTTAAGCAACAGGCAGCATATGAAAAACAACACGATTTGTATTCTCGGCGGCACCGGTTTTGTCGGCAGGCACGTTATGCATCGCTTAACCCGGCATGGCTACCGGGTAACGGTTCTCACCCGCCGGCCCGAGCGGCACCGCTCGCTCACGGTTAACCACGATGTCAGGCTGGTCGAGGCAGATATTTTCGACATGCAGGTATTGCAGCATGCCTTCCAGGAAACAGCCGCAGTCATCAACCTCGTCGGCATCCTCAACGAGACTGGCAGTCGCGAAAACAGTTTTGAGCGGCTGCATGCCGAGTTGCCGAAACAGGTCGCAGCCGCTGCATCCGAATGCGGTGTCGACCGCCTGCTGCATATGAGCGCGCTGCATGCCGACAGCAACGAGCAACACAGCCAGTATTTGAAAACCAAGGGCGACGGCGAGGACCATGCACATGCCGCCGCCTCCCGGGGACTGGCTGTTACCAGTTTCCGGCCATCGGTCATCTTCGGGTCCGGTGACAGCTTCTTCAACCGCTTCGCCACCCTGCTGAAACTGGCACCTGGCGTGTTTCCGCTGGCCTGTCCGAACAGCCGCTTTGCGCCGGTCTATGTGGGAGATATTGCGGAGGCGATATGCCGCACACTAGAAGAACAGACCCTCATCGGAGAACGCCTCGAGCTGTGCGGTCCGGAAACCTGGACCCTTAAGGAGCTGGTCGAGTACACGCGCGACACGCTTGGCCTGAAGCACAGCATAATCGGGCTGGGTGATGGGCTGTCGAAGCTACAGGCGCGCATGCTTGGCCTGGTGCCGGGCAAACCATTCAGCATGGACAATTACTATTCCCTGCAACATGACAGCGTCTGCGGTCGCAATGCCTTGCCGGATCTCGGTATCAAACCGACTCCCGTGAGTGCCGTCGTTCCCGGCTACCTGGCGGCAGGCACCATGCGCGGCCAGTACAACCACTTTCGCCAACACTCGAAACGCAGCTAGGCGCAATGGAAATCTACCTGGTCGGCGGTGCCGTGCGCGACAAGCGCCTCGGCCTGCCCGCTATTGAACGTGACTGGGTGGTGGTCGGCAGTACGCCGGAGGAAATGTTGCGGCTCGGCTACCGGCCGGTCGGCAAGGAATTCCCCGTGTTCCTGCACCCGGAAACAAAAGAGGAATATGCACTGGCACGCACCGAGCGCAAGACCGGCCACGGCTACACCGGTTTCGAGACCTGTGCTACGGCCGACATCACGCTGGAGCAGGACCTGCGACGCCGGGACCTGACCATCAATGCCATGGCGGAGACGCCGGACGGTGAACTGATCGATCCCTGCAACGGCGCAGCAGACCTCAGTAACGGCGTGCTGCGACATGTCTCGCCGGCGTTTTCCGAAGATCCGGTACGCATCCTGCGCGTGGCGCGCTTTGCCGCGCGGTTTGCGCACTGGGGTTTCCGGGTGGCCCATGAAACCAACGCGCTAATGCGCCACATGGTAGAGAATGGCGAGGTCGATCACCTGGTCCCGGAACGTGTCTGCACCGAACTCGTCAAGGCACTTGCCGAAAAAACCCCGTCACGTTTCTTCGCGGTGCTCTACGGTTGCGGCGCACTGGCACACCTGTTTCCGGAAGTCGAACCCCTGTACCGGGTCGACGCAGAAACGGGCCACGAACGGACAGGCCCGCTGGTCACGCTGGATGCGGTCGTTGCCGACAGCCCGGACCCGGTAGCACGGTTTGCGGCCCTGGTGTGTGATATCGACCGACTGGAACAGGATTCCTTCAACCGGGACGCACTAGCTACCCTGTGTGAACGCCTGCGGCTGCCGAACGCGTACCGCGAACTCGCACAGCTGGTACTGGCGCACCGCAGGCAGCTATTCGCGGCAGACAGGCTGGAAGCGGAGGCCGTGTTCGTCCTGCTGGAGAACACCGATGCCCTGCGCCGGCCGGAGCGGTTTGCCCGGTTGCTGCAGGTATGTGCGAGTGATGCGCGCGCACACGACGAGGATTTCAACCGGGAATACCTTGCGCAGGTTCTCGCAAGCGCACAAGCAGTGAACACCGACACCCTGCAGCAAACGGGTATCAGTGGCAAGGCGCTCGGGGAGGCCATTCGACAGGCACGTATCAAGGCAATCGAGACATCCATGTAGGGTGCACCATGCGCACGATTAGTTGATTTGTCTGGCGGAATAAATTCGGCCCTACAATAACGTTCTTTGTAGGGCCGAATTTATTCGGCCCGGTACAAACCGGGCCACTACCCACCATTACGAAAACGTATTTTCAGCCGGTGCGCACGGCGCCCCTACAGGAACATCCAGAACAGGAATGCGCCGAGCACCAGCCGGTAGATTACGAACGGCAAAAAGCCAATGCGCTCGATCAGTTGCAGAAAGAAATGAATGCACAGCCAGGCGCTGATTGCGGCAACCGTTGTTCCCAGCAGCAATGTGTCCCACGCCACCGGTCCGGGCTCATGGGCCAGCTTGTAGGTTTCATAGGCACCGGCGAGCAGAATGACCGGGACCGACAACAGAAATGAAAAACGCGCAGCGGCGGTACGCGTCATGCCCAGCGCCAGGCCTGCTGTCATGGTAATCCCGGAGCGGGAGGTACCCGGAATCAGTGCCAGTACCTGTGCAAACCCGATCAGCAGCGCATCGGAAACCCGCAGGCTGGCTTCGTCCCGCCACTCCCGGTCGTGCCGGTCAGACCACCATAACAGTAATCCGAACACGATCGTGGTCATCGCTATTAACAGCGGGGAGCGCAGGTAGGTCTCGATAACGTCATGCAACAGCAGCCCGGTTACTGCAACCGGCAGTGTCGCCAGCAACACCAGCCAGGCGAGCCGGGCTTCCGGGGTGGGTTTCCCGCCCGCGAGTGATGGCAGCCAGTCCACCAGCATCTTCGCCAGTTCGTGCCGAAAGTAGGTGACCACGGCAAGCAGTGTGCCCACGTGCACTGCCACATCGAATGCCAGTCCCTGGTCTTCCCAGCCAGCCAGTCGCGGCATCAGTACCAGGTGCGCGGAACTGGAGATCGGGAGAAACTCGGTAAGCCCCTGCAGCAGGGCGAGCATGGCGGCCTGTAATGAATCCATATGTTTACCCGTTACAGGCGATGTCGTATATCCTGCATCCGAAACCCCGGCAATGGACCGTCAACACCCTTTGCCAACCCGATAAATGCGAAGCGTTCACCCATTTCTCCCGGTAGTGTCAATTGCTTGGCCTGCTGTGCCGCCCTGACATAATCCACTGAATCGACCGGACCGGTTGCCAGCAACAACGTGTCCAGGCCGCAATCGAGCAGGAAACCCGCCTGGGTCGCATAACCGGCCACGTCCAGCCCGGCCGCCACGCCAGCGTTGGCCACTGCGGTGAAATCCACGTGGGTGGTGATATCCTGAAGCCCCGGCCACAGAAATGGATTATCGTGGGCACGGTGCCGGTAGTGACACATCAGGGTGCCCCCGTTGCGCTGTGGATGATAATACTCACGCCGTGGATATCCATAGTCACACAATAAAAGCAATCCCCTGCCAATGACGTCGGCAACACTCTCCATCCAGGGGATTATCGACAGGTTGAATTCGGAACTGTAGCCGTCTGCAAGCCTGTATTCCCGTGCCAACTCCTGCACGGCAGCAATCAATCCGGCATCGTGTGCGGCCTGCAGCTGCCAGTCAAAACCCGTATCGCTGCAGCTTACGCAAAACTGTTCGACGCCTGCGCCGGTCCAGCGAAAGCGTTCGGCCGGCATGGCATCAACTACCTCATTGGCAAGCAGGACGCCGGCAAAACCGGGTTCCGGCAAGGCTTCCAGCCAGTTGATACGTTCGCGCAAATGCGGGAGTTGTTCCGTGACCCGCTGCTGCTGGCGTTCACGCAGTTCGGCACTGCGTTCCAGTATCAGGTAACGGCCGGGCAGGCGACCAAGCCGTTCCAGTTCACCCAGCACGTCCACTGCGAGTACGCCGCTGCCGGCACCGAATTCAAGAATATCGCCCCCTTGCAGTTGCTCCAGTACATGACTGCAGGTCTGCGCCAGGCAGCGCCCGAACAGCGGCGAGAGTTCCGGTGCCGTGATGAAATCGCCGGCGGAACCGAATTTTCTCGAGCCGGCGCTGTAGTAGCCGAGGCCAGGCGTGTAGAGGCAACGCTCCATGTAAACGGAAAACGGCAGCGTGCCGCCGGCCGCCGCGATTTCCTTTCGAATGAGGTCTGTCAGCCGCTCACTGAGGGCAAGCGCATGTGCCGGGGGCGCAGGAAAATCATTCATGCCGGTTTTCAAAAACGGGAGTGGCTGCAGGGATGGCAATCACGCCATTGCCGGGGGCTTCCAGTCAACCCGCTTGAGCGCCTGGCTTTCATCCCCGAACTCCGACCACATTTCATCCAGGCGCTTGCCGGTGACCGGGTGCCGCAATGAGCCGGCAATCTCGGCGAGCGGACCGAGCACGAAGGCATAGCGGGCAATGTCCGGGCGTGGCAGTACCATCTCTTCCTGATCAGCCACCAGGTCATCATAGAGGAGAATATCGAGGTCAAGGGTACGCGCACCCAGATCAGCGCTGCGGTCACGGCCATTGCAGTCCTCGATCACACGCAGGTGTTCGCGCACATCACCGGGACTCAGATTGGTTTCAAAGCCCACGACCAGATTGTAGAACGGTGCACTCTCGAAACCGACGGCAGCGCACTCATATATGGAAGACTGCACCAGTGGACCGAACCGCTCTGCCAGCATCCGGAGTGCGGACTCGATATGTTGCCGGCGTTCGATGTTGCTGCCGATGCTGACATACACCTGCGCCACGGATTCAGGTGTCCTTGTTGCAGCGTTCTATCAATATCCCGACATCACGGGAACCGCGCAGCGCGCCCGGCTTGTGCAGTTTCAGCCGTACCCAGGAAACATTGAATTCATCAATGACAATTTCGGCAATTTTCTCGGCGAGGGTTTCCACCAGCTGGTATTCACTGTCGCCAACGAACGCGATCAGTCGCTTGGCGACCGCCTTGTAGTTCAGGGTGTCCTCGATCCTGTCAGTCGCGGCCGCCTTGCGAATATCGGCTGCCATCTCGAGATCGAGACTCACGGTCTGCCTGACCTTGCGTTCCCAATCGTAGATGCCGATGATGGTTTCGATCCGCAGATCGCTGATAAAGATAATGTCCATGCGAATTCACGGCGGTGAATGTGCGCTCAATATAGAGCCTTGTTATCTTGTTGGCCAGCCGCGTACCAGCGGCAACCCTGCCTGACGCTTGACGTCACGATCCGTAGCGATTCCAATGGCAGCCTATGATCATTGATATCCTGCTGATCCTGGGCGGCTATCTGTTCGGCTCCATTTCCACCGCGATTATCGCCTGCAAGCTGATGGGGCTACCCGATCCGCGTACCGAGGGATCGCAGAACCCCGGTGCCACCAACGTGCTGCGTATCGGTGGCAAAAAAGCCGCCTTTGCGACACTGGCCGGTGACATGCTGAAGGGCCTGGTGCCGGTATTGATTGCCCAGGCACTGCAGGCGGGCCCGGTGATCCTCGCTGCTACCGCGCTGGCGGCTTTCCTCGGTCACCTCTACCCGGTGTTTTTCGGGTTCCTGGGCGGCAAGGGGGTCGCCACCGCACTCGGGGTCCTGTTCGGGCTGTCCTGGCTGGTCGGGTTTGCCGTAACCGGTACCTGGCTGGTTATGGCCCTGCTGTTCCACTATTCCTCGCTCGCTGCGCTGACGGCCATGCTCCTGGCGCCAGCATATTTCTGGTGGTTGCAACCGGAGCCGGCCTTCATCGGCACCATGATCATTATCACCATGCTGCTGTTCTGGCGGCACCGCAGCAACATCCGCGACCTGCTGGATGGCAAGGAAGGCAAAATCCGCCTGGGTTCTAAAAAATCATGATCGGGATCAGCCTCCATGCTGGTTACGCGTCCGCCGGATCCAGCTCTTCCAGGGACCAGCGCGGGGTCACATTGACTGACAGCGGTGCCGTCTGGCCTGCCAGCAGCCGCCGGTAGCCCGCATAGGCGATCATGGCACCGTTATCGGTACAGAATTCCGGCCGCGGGTAAAAAACACGCCCGTCCTCTTCCGCCATGAGCTGCCCCAGGCGCTCGCGCAGGCGCTGGTTGGCGCCGACGCCGCCGGCGATGATTAGTTGTCGGATGCCGGTCTGATGCAGTGCCCGCCGGCACTTGATCACCATGGTATCCACCACGGCTTCCTCGAAGGCACGCGCAATATCAGCACGTGCCTGGTCGTCCTGCGCAGACTCGCGCCAGGTGTTCAGCGCAAAGGTCTTGAGTCCGCTAAAGCTGAAATCCAGACCGGGGCGGTCGGTCATCGGACGCGGGAAGGTAAACCGTTCCGGGTTCCCCTGAAGGGCCAGCTGCGCCAGCGCCGGCCCCCCCGGATAGGGCAACCCCAGCAGCTTGGCGGTCTTGTCAAAGGCCTCGCCCACCGCATCATCGATAGAATCTCCCAGCACCCGATAGCGGCCGACCCCGTTGACTTCCACCAGCAGGCTGTGGCCCCCCGATACCAGCAGGGCGATGAACGGAAAGCCGGGCGTCTCCGGCTCCAGCATCGGGGCCAGCAGGTGGCCCTCCATGTGGTGCACGGCGATCGCGGACACACCCCAGGACCACGCCAGGCAACGCCCGGTCAGTGCCCCCACCAGCAGCGCCCCCACCAGCCCCGGCCCGGCGGTGAAAGCGACCCCGTCGATATCACTTGCCCCGGTCCCGGCTTCGGACATAACGTCTTGAACCAAAGGTAAAAGTTTCCGGATATGGTCGCGGGATGCGAGTTCCGGCACCACCCCGCCATAACGCGCATGCAACTCAACCTGACTGTAGAGGGCATGCGCCAGCAGCCCGCCATCCCTTGCATAGACGGCGACACCGGTTTCATCGCAGGAGGTTTCGATTCCGAGGACGCGCATGCGTCTATGGTAATTCGCGGTGCTTGTTACACAAGGAAATTTTGCCTTTTCGCGGTGACGTGTATAAAATGCGCAGCCCTCGTGGAAAGCATCTGATTAACAGGATTTTTATGCCAAATGTACGTGTAAGAGAGAACGAACCGTTTGAAATCGCGATCCGCCGTTTCAAGCGTGCCTGCGAAAAAGCTGGAATTCTTGCGGAAGTGCGCCGTCGTGAGTTTTATGAAAAGCCCACCCAGGAACGCAAGCGCATGAAGGCCGCCGCCGTCAAACGTACGCAGAAAAAAACCAGCCGCGAACTCGCACGCCGCGTCCGTCTCTACTGATTCCGGAAAACCCTCCCCCGTATGTCCCTCAAGGACCGCATTCAGCAGGACATGAAGGCTGCCATGCGGTCAGGCGACAAACCCCGCCTGGCAACCATCCGCCTGATGCTGGCTGCCATCAAGCAGAAGGAGGTCGATGAACGCACCGAGCTCGGAGATGCCGAGGTCACGGGCGTGCTCGACAAGATGACCAAGCAGCGGCGCGAGTCCATCAGCCAGTTTGAAAAGGCCGGACGCGATGACCTGGTGGCGCAGGAAGCTGGCGAACTCGAGCTCATCCAGGAATATCTCCCCGAACCACTCGGTGAAGCCGAGATCAACGCGCTGATCGACGCGGCCATGGCAGACACCGGGGCCACCTCCCTCAAGGACATGGGCAAGGTCATGGGACAGCTGAAGCCGAAACTGCAGGGGCGTGCCGACATGGGCGCCGTCAGTGCCCTCATCAAGGCCCG
Organism: Gammaproteobacteria bacterium; assembly: GCA_020344335.1. GTDB lineage: Bacteria > Pseudomonadota > Gammaproteobacteria > UBA9214 > UBA9214 > SZUA-186. The sequence goes on from CP070821.1 coordinate 257,050, forward strand.
CCTGGGCTGATCGCCCGCCGGACAACCCGCTACCATCGGAACGC
>CP070821.1:257193-262256 GCA_020344335.1 Gammaproteobacteria bacterium
AAAAAAGGGTGCCAATGACCTGTCTTTTACGCAAGTTGTAGAGGAGCTTGGTGAGATTTTACTGGATAAGGAGTTCCATTGAAAAGCTAAGATATATTCCTATTGCACTCATAGCAGTATATCAAAAAATAATTTCTCCCTTTACTTACCCTTCCTGCCGTTTTTATCCCTCGTGCTCCACCTATGCCCGTCATGCCTTTTTAAAATATGGAATATTGAAAGGTATTGTCATAACGGTGATTCGAATATCCAAATGTCACCCCTTTCACCCGGGCGGGTATGATCCTCTTAATTGAGTTTAAAGAAGGTCCATTGTCCAAAAAGAGGCGTGTTTATTGTGGAATTTGAATAGCACCTGTTTTTTAACCAGATACTCTCGGTCACGCGTAACCCGTTGTATTCGTGAGAACTGGAAAAAAGAAAGGATAAAGCAGCAAGTAGTAAAGACTTTTAAATTCTTTGCTAACTTGCTGTTTTATAAGATGGCGCGCCCGGAGAGATTCGAACTCCCGACCGCCTGGTTCGTAGCCAGGTACTCTATCCAGCTGAGCTACGGGCGCATGAAAGGGTGGGAATTATACATAAAGTTGGCGGAGAGAGAGGAATTCCCCGTTTGCCCAATTTTTAACGGTAACCCGGCAATAAAAAAGGGTCAATGAATTCCATAGTTCCGTTGTTGAAACCACGCAGGGCACCCAAGCCAGGTGTGCAGCCTTATAAAGAGTGTGCTTTGGACGTGAGATACATCCCTGATAACCCGGAGATAGGCGCGCAGTACGTCAACCCAACAAAACTGCACCATGCCGGACTATGCCCTGCTGATCTGCCTAGCCTGCAGGCAAAAGCCACATCCGGATACTTTAAATACATTATATGATCTATGTCATTCAGAAAACGATGCAACCATCTATAGTTAAAAGAAAGACCATGGTCTCGCCAAAGAACTGCATGCGACAGATTATGGCTGGAATCCACTGACTAAAAAGGTGTCTCTGCATGGAAGATCTTTTTTCGTTCACTGACGAACTCGGACCCGCCAAGATCGTACACGCCTGTGAACCGTCGATCGGCCTGCAGGCGGTGCTGGTCGTCGACAATGTCGCCAAGGGCCCGGCCATCGGCGGCGTCCGCATGGCCGCCGACGTCACCACGGAAGAATGCATTCGGCTGGCGCGGGCGATGACCTTCAAGAATGCGGCCGCGGGTCTGCCGCACGGCGGTGGCAAGGTCGTGCTGCGCGGCGATCCGAAGATGGCCAAGGACAGGAAGGAACAGTTGATTCGGGCCCTGGCGCAGCTGTTGCGTGGCGAACAGGAATACATCTTCGCACCCGACATGGGAACCAACGAGGAATGCATGGCCTGGGTCAGGGATGAGATCAGTCGGGTCGTGGCACTGCCCCGGGAGATCGGCGGCATCCCGCTCGACGAGATCGGCGCCACCGGCTGGGGACTGAGCCATGTCGTGGATGTCGCCCTGCAGCACTGCGACTTCGAACTGGGGGATGCACGCATCGTGGTCCAGGGGTTTGGCGCCGTCGGCAAACATGCCGCGCGTTTCCTCCTGGCAAAGGGTGCCAAACTGGTTGCCGTGGCGGACTCCCGTGGTGCTACCTACAATCCCGCGGGACTGGATATCAACGCATTACTTGAATTGAAGGCGCAAGGCAAGAGTGTGGGCGACTATGCTGACGGCACCCGGCTGGAAAGCGACGCCGTCATCGACGTGGAGTGCGACATCTGGATCCCGGCCGCACGCCCCGACGTCGTCAACGAGGACAATGTCCACCGCCTGAAAACCCGGCTCGTCGTCGAGGGAGCCAACATCCCGTTTACGCTGGGTGCGGAAGAATACCTGCACGAACGTGGCGTGCTCTGCATCCCGGACTTCATCGCTAATGCCGGCGGGGTGATCTGTGCCGCCATGGAATATCATGGGGCGACCCAGGTGGCGGCAATGCAGACCATCGAGGAAAAACTGCGCCGCAATACCGAGCAGGTGATGGAGACTTCGAAGAGCAAGCTGATCCTGCCCCGGCAGGCGGCAATCGAAATGGCGGAACAACGAGTTCGCAGGGCCATGAGCTTCCGGCGCTTCTCGCTGTTTTCCACGGCGCCGGATTACACCTGAGCGGGGCACGGAGCGCAAAGGCAGGCACATGTACCGAATTCGTTTTCACGGGCGCGGCGGACAGGGCATGAAGACGGCCAGCCGCATCCTGGGCAATGCCTTCTTCGGGGAGGGCTTCGAAGTGCAGGATGCCCCGCGTTATGGCGCGGAGCGGCGCGGCGCGCCGATCTTTGCCTACGTGCGTGCGGCCCGGGAAGCGATCGACGAGCGCGGCATCATCACACGGCCCGACCTGGTGATCGTCGCAGATGACACGCTGGTGCCGGAACCCGCCTCCGGGGTACTGGCAGGTGTTGATGAACACACCGTGCTGCTGATCAACACGATGGAAAGCGCCAACGTCTGGCGACACCGGCTCAACATCAGCGGTCCCGTCATCACCCTGCCGGCATCGGCAGATGTCGAGGATCGCGCCGAGCTTCCCTACATCGGTGCGACCTGCGCCGGTGCAGGTGCGCGTCTGGTGGGCGTGATTGGCCGGGAGACTCTGGCCGACGCCATTCGCTTGGAGCTGGCCGAGCATGGCGCTGGCGTGATCGAGCGGAACCAGGAAAATGCGCTCGAGGCCTATGACCGCATGGAGGAACATGCCGGCACGGTGACCGAGAGCGGCGCGACCAGTGCAGTCGACTATGAGCGACCCGAGTGGGCCGAGTTACCGTTCGAGGCGGCGCGCATCTCCGCACCGACGATCTATGCGGCGGCAAACAGCGTCGAGGTACGCACCGGACTGTGGCGCACCCTGCGGCCGGTAATCGACCACGAGCGCTGCAACCGCTGCTGGTGGGTGTGCAGTACCTTCTGTCCGGACGGCGTAATCGCTGTCGGCGATGACGGCTCGCCGTCCATCGACTACGACCATTGCAAGGGCTGCATGATCTGCGTTGCCATGTGCCCGCCGCACGCCATCGAGGCGGTCCCGGAACAGGAAGCCCAGCATGCCGGAACCGCGGGAGAAGCCCCGTGACCCGTGCCCTGCTCACCGGTAACGCGGCAGCGGCCTGGGGCGCACGACTGTCCGGGGTTGACTACGTGCCGGCATTCCCCATCACGCCGCAAACCGAGATCATCGAAACGCTGGCCTGCTGGATCGACAATGGCGAGATGCCCGGCCGCCTGGTGACGCTGGATTCCGAGCACTCCATGATTACCGCCGCCGGCGCTGCCGCCGCCACCGGCGTGCGCGTGTTCAGCGCCACCTCCAGCCAGGGTCTGCTGTATGCCATGGAAATGCTTTACACCGTGGCCGGCTGGCGGGCACCGTTCGTACTGATCAACGTGTCGCGCGGCCTGGCGTCGCCGATTACGCTCGAGTCCGATCACAACGACATCATGGCCGCGCGCGACAGCGGCTTCCTGCAGATCCACTGTGCTACCTGCCAGGAAGTGCTCGACAGCACCCTGCTGGCCTACCGTTTGGGCGAGGATGCCCGTGTGCGTCTGCCGGTGATCGTCAACCTCGACGGCTTCTATCTATCTTTCACGCGCGAGCCGGTCGAGATTCCCGAGGCAGAACAGGGCAGCCGCTTTGCAGGGACGTTTGATCCGGAAAACATGCGTTTTCGCGCCACTACCCCGGAGAGCCAGGCCGTGGCGGTGCTCGGCGGATCACCCTATTCCTACTTCCGCTATGAAATCCACCTGGCAGCAGAGAACGCCCTGACGGTGTACGACGAACTCGCCGCGGAGTTTGCCGGTGCCTTCGGACGTGACTACCCGGCTGTCGAGGCCTACCGCACGGAAGATGCAGAATACATCCTGGTCATGCTGGGTTCCTTTGCCACCAAGGCGCAGGGGGCCGTCGATCGGTTGCGAGATGCCGGCTGGTCCATCGGCCTGCTGCGGCCGCGCCTGCTGCGGCCGTTCCCGGCAGCAACCCTGCAACGCCTGCTCGCCGGCAAAAAGGGCGTAGCCGTCATCGACCAGAACCTCTCGATGGGCAGGGGCGGTGTGCTGCACACCGAGCTGCTCGCCGCCCTCTACGGACAAGCGCACGCCCCGCCGGTGGTGGCAAGTTTTATCGGCGGCCTCGGTGGCCGTGACATCAGCGCGGAGGAATTCTACGAAATGGCAGATGCACTGCGCCGGGCCACGGACGAGGGCCGCACACCGCCGCCGCGACTGCTGTACACGCGAGACGAGATCAGGGAAATGCGGAAACTGCAGGCCGTCGCCCATGTCGAGCGCGAGGAACTCAATGAACGGCGCTGATACGACAACGAACGACCCCTTTCCCGACATGTGTGAGATTTCGGCGCCATGTCTTGCAGCGATTGCGAAACCGGTTGGCAGTAAATGCAGGCATACAGGAGAACGGTCATGACGGAGACAACGGCACCCCTTCGGCGCATGAAGGATCTGCCTTCCACCCACCTGCTGGGCACGGGTACGCCCATGTGTTCCGGCTGTGGCGGCCTGGGGGCTCTGCACGAGATCTATGACATCCTCGGCGAGAAGACCGTTTTCGTCAACGCGGCCGGGTGCATGACCCTGTTATCGGTGTACCCGTTTACTCCGTTCCGCGGCTCCTGGCTGTATACCGCGATGGCCTCGGCACCGGCCGGCGCGCAGGGGATACGCGATGCGCTCGACATCCTGCGTGACAGCGGCCGTCTCGCCCCGGAAGACGACCTCGAGGTGGTGGTACTCACAGGCGACGGGGCCGCGTACGGCATGGGACTGTCCGCGACATCGGGCGCGATGGAGCGCGACCTGGATTTCATCTACGTCTGTTACGACAACGAGGGCTACGGCAACACCGGTCAGCAGTATTCCGGTGCGACCCCGCATGCGGCGAAGACCGCGACCAGCAAGGGGGCACATGGTTTTGCCGGCTACAAGAAGGACCTGTTTTCGATCTGGGCGGCCCACCGCCCGGCCTATGTGGCCACGGTGATCTTCTCGGAACCGCTCGACCTGACGCGCAAGATAGC
>CP070821.1:262356-294272 GCA_020344335.1 Gammaproteobacteria bacterium
GATCTTTCCGGAACGGGTCTTCGGCAGTCCCGGCGCCCACTGGATGATGTCCGGCGTGGCGATCGGGCCGATCTCGCTGCGCACCAGGTTGACCAGTTCTTCGCGCAGTGCCTCGCTCGGTTCGGTGCCATCGACCAGCGTGACGTAGGCGTAGATGCCCTGTCCCTTGATGGCGTGCGGATAACCGACAATTGCGGCCTCGGCCACGGCCTCGTGCAGGACCAGTGCACTTTCCAGTTCCGCGGTGCCAAGATTGTGTCCGGAGACGATGAGTACGTCGTCAACGCGGCCGGTGATCCAGTAATAACCGTCCGCATCGCGCCGTGCACCATCACCGGTGAAGTACATCCCCGGGTAGTCCTTGAAGTAGGTGTCAATGAAACGCTGGTGGTTACCGTACACGGTACGCATCTGCCCCGGCCAGGGGTGTGTCATAACCAGGTTGCCTTCCGCGGTACCCTCGAGCACCTTGCCTTCGTTGTCAACGATGGCCGGCTGGATGCCGAAGAACGGGCGGGTGGCCGAACCCGGTTTGAGTTTTGTTGCGCCGGGCAGGGGCGTGATCAGGATGCCCCCGGTCTCGGTTTGCCACCAGGTATCGACGATCGGGCAACGGCCCTCGCCGACGATATGGTAGTACCACTCCCAGGCCTCCGGGTTGATAGGTTCGCCCACGGTGCCCAGCAGTCGCAGGCTGCTGCGCGAGGTTTTTGCGACTGGCTCCTCGCCAAGCCGCATCAGGGAGCGCAACGCTGTGGGTGCCGTATAGAAGATATTGACGCCGTGCTTGTCGCATACCTGCCAGAAGCGCGAGGCGTCCGGCCAGGTCGGGATGCCTTCGAATATCAGCGTGGTCGCGCCATTGGCCAGCGGACCGTAAACGATATAGGAGTGGCCGGTGATCCAGCCGACGTCCGCGGTACACCAGTAGATGTCGCCGTCATGGTAGTCGAAAATGTACTTGTGGGTAATCGCGGCATACAGGAGGTAACCACCGGTCGTGTGCAGGACACCCTTGGGTTTACCGGTAGAGCCGGACGTGTAGAGAATAAACAGCGGGTCCTCGGCATCCATCGGCTCGGCCGGGCAGTCGGCAGATGCCGCTTCCATGAGTTCGTGGTACCAGGCGTCACGCGTTTTGTTGAAAGTGATCTCTGTGCCTGTATGCCGTACAAGCAGCACGGTATGGACGTTCGGACACGATTCCAGGGCCTTGTCGACATTGTCTTTCAGGGCGATAGGCTTGCTGCCGCGGGTTCCGCCATCCGCCGTGATGACCGTCTGGCAGTCGGAATCGAGAATGCGGTCCTTGATCGATTCGGGGGAGAAGCCGCCGAACACTACCGAGTGCACCGCACCGATGCGCGCGCAGGCCAGCATGGCATAAACCGCTTCCGGGATCATCGGCATATAGATGCAAACCCGGTCGCCCTTGCTGACGCCGCGTGATTTCAGGGCATTCGCAAGCCGGCAGACCTGTTCATGCAGTTCCCGGTAGCTGACTTTTGCATCATCCGCGGGATCATCGCCTTCCCAGATCAGCGCCGTTTGCTCGGCGCGGGTTTCCAGGTGGCGGTCAACGCAGTTGTAGCATGCATTCAGTACGCCGTCTTCAAACCAGCGGATATGCCCCTTGTGATAATCCCAGTCGAGGACGTTATTCCATTTCTTTTCCCAATGCAGAAAGGCTTCCGCCTGCTCGGACCAGAAGCCGGCGGGATCATCGATGGATTGCCGGTACATTGACTGGTAGCTTGCCTCGTCGATAAAGGCCGAATCAGCTACGGAACCCGGGACATCGTAGATCTTGGTCTCAGACATGAAGTGCCCTCCTGTACATGCTGTCCGATGCGGTCAAGCCATTATAGTCATACCGGACCGGTATGCTATATGACGGTATCAATCGCCAAGGTATCCGGCAGGCGCCGACCGGGTACGGGTCGCTGTCAGGCGGGTTCTGTCCCAGCGTTCGCTGGCACATTTCAGGAGATCTTCCAGGGTCATATCGCTGGCAGATCCCGGCACGTCCTGTCGCAGGAATTGCAGCACGTCGAGCAATACGCTTACCGGCTCCGCGTCATCAACAGGCGGCGCGCCGGTCTGCTTGCTGAGTTTCTCGCCGGTGGTGTTGATGGCAACCGGCAGGTGCAGGTAGGCCGGTGTGGGTAATTCCAGCAGGCGCTGCAGATAGACCTGCCGGGGAGTCGAGTCCAGCAGATCTGCACCGCGCACAATATGGGTAATCTGCTGTGCCGCATCATCGACGACCACGGCCAGTTGATAGGCCACCAGCTTATCCGCGCGGCGCACCACAAAGTCGCCGACTTCCCGGCCGAGATGCTGACGGGTACTCCCCTGCAAGCTGTCTTCAATCTTGACTTCTGCACTATCAACCCGGACACGCAGCGCACGTGCCTCGCGACCTTCCGGCAGACCGTTGCGGCAGGTGCCCGGGTAGACGGCAGCATCCACACCGGGCAGGGAAGTGTCCGCAATTTCCTTGCGCGTGCAGGCACAGCCGTACAGCCGGCCGTTCGCGTCCAGCTGCTCCAGTGCAACCTGGTATTCCGTACTCCTGTGGCTCTGGTAAATCACCTCTCCATCCCAGTGCAGGCCGTAGCGCTCCAGCGTCCACAGGATGCCATCGGCAGCGCCGGGCATCTCGCGTGGCGGATCCAGGTCTTCCATGCGCACCAGCCATTCCCCGCCGTGATGGCGTGCATCGAGATAACTGGCTACCGCAGCAACCAGGGAACCGAAATGCAGCGGGCCGGTCGGCGAGGGTGCAAAGCGGCCGCGATAGGCACTGGCAGGCATGCCGGATTGCGTCATTGACATGGAATTGACGGTATTTGACATGGGTGTACCAGACTAACAAAAAAGCCGGCTGTTGCCGGCTTGTCGCTGGATACGAATCGAGGGGCTAGCCCATCTGTTTTTCACGGATCTCGTCGAGAATCTTGCAGTCGATGCACAGGTTCGCAGTCGGGCGTGCTTCCAGCCGCTTGACACCGATCTCGACGCCACAGGCCTCGCAGTATCCATAGTCGTCATTCTCGAGGTTCTGAATGGACTCGTCTATTTTCTTGATCAGTTTGCGTTCACGGTCGCGGGCGCGCAGTTCCATACTGAATTCCGATTCCTGCGTGGCCCGGTCATTCGGATCCGGGAAGTTGGCGGCATCATCCTGCATGTGGTGCACGGTCCGGTCGACTTCTTCCATCAGTTCCCTTTTCCAGGTCATCAGGATGTTCCTGAAATGGGAGACCTGGTTTTCATTCATGTATTCCTCGCCACGCTTTTCCACGTAGGGCGCGATGCCCGGGACCGGCCCGATCTGGCCCGACACGCTGCCGCGGCCCGTGGTTCGCCTTGCAGCGGTCTTTTTCGAGACCGCCTTTTTCTTCGGGGCGACCTTTTTCACGGTCTTTTTCGCGGCTGCCTTTTTCTTCGGGGCGACCTTTTTCACGGTCTTTTTCGCGGCTGCCTTTTTCTTCGGGCCAGCCTTTTTCACGGGCGCCCTTTTCTTCGGAGCGGCCTTTTTGGCGGTTTTCTTCGCAGCGGCCTTCTTTTTAGCAGGTGCTTTGCGGGCGACGGCCTTCTTCGCAGTCTTGCGGGTGGCGGTTTTTTTCTTCACCGCCGTTCTGGATTTCACTGATTTCTTTTTTACAGCCATGTAAACTATCCCCGGAAACAATCTGCATAATTAATTGTTTCCTTTAATATAAATTCTGGATCTGGGTGTGCTTTCGGACCCCTTTCCAGGCAGTCAATTTGCTACAGGGGCGTTATTTATACGCCACTTTTACCATTAGTCAAGAACAGGCCATATCACGGGAAAAGTGGTCCGGACGGATCTGTTTATGACAATCCAGTCAATGCGGAGAAAAAATGTGGACCGTGGGAATTTGAGGGCAGACAAACTGGTGGCCCTGTTGTTTGCCGTGGACGGGACGCTGGCCGATACCGAGGAGATCCACCGGCAGGCATTCAATGCCGCGTTCCGTGTCGCCGGACTGGACTGGTTGTGGGACCGGGAGCTGTATCACAAGCTACTGACCGTCACCGGGGGCAAGGAACGCATTCGATACTATCTCGATGGTTTTTCCACGGATGCATCGGCCCGGTCCGTCACCGACGACTTTATAGCCGAGCTGCACAGGACCAAGACCGAAAATTACACCGATGCCCTGGCCCGGGGTGATGTGCCGTTGCTGCCCGGTATCGAACGCCTGATGCTGGAAGCGCGTGCGCAGGGTTTGCGGCTTGCCATTGTAACGACGACGACACCGGCGAATGTTACGGCCCTGCTGGACCACAGTTTTTTGCATGATACCTCCGACTGGTTCGATGTGATTGCGGCCGGCAGTGTTGTCCCCAACAAGAAACCGGCACCGGATATTTATCACTATGCACTGGAGCGCCTTGATCTCGCGGCCAGTCAGTGCCTGGCGATTGAAGATTCGGCCAATGGACTGCGTTCGGCTCGGGATGCCGGCATCGATGCACTGATCACCGTGAACCGCTACACCGAGGACCATGATTTTACCGGTGCTGCACTGATACTCGACCATCTCGGCGAACCGGGAAAACCCTGCCACGTGCTCGCCGGAGAGCTTGACCCCGGCGGTCTGGTCGATACGGCATTCCTGTTGCGCCTGCATGCACATTGCCAGGCGCAACGCGCCCATTCCGGGTGATTGCATGATGCGCAGCGCGGACCGCATGACTCGTATCCAGCCGTTTCATGTCATGGCGCTGCTGGCACGTGCCCGGGAACTGGAAGCCGCGGGCCGCTCGATCGTGCACATGGAAATCGGCGAGCCGGATTTCATCACCCCGCAACCGGTGATCGATGCCGGGATCAAGGCCCTGCAACAGGGGCACACCCATTACACCCAGGCGGTCGGTCTGACTGCACTGCGTGAACGCATTGCGCTATTTTATCGTGAGCGTTATCGGGTTACCGTCGAACCGGAGCGCATTGTCATTACCCCGGGCGCATCGGCGGCACTGCAGCTGGTAATGGCCACCTTGATCAATCCGGGAAACGCCGTGTTGATGGCCGATCCGGGCTATCCCTGTAACCGAAATTTTGTCCACCTGCTGAACGGCGAGCCGCGCGGCATTCCCGTCGACGCGACGACCGCTTACCAGCCGTCACCGGAACAGGTACGGGCGCACTGGGACGAAACGGTGTCCGCGCTGATGCTGGCGTCACCGTCCAATCCGACCGGCACGCTGCTCGGGGAGCAGGACATTCAGCAGCTGTTTGAGATTGTCCGGGAACGGGGCGGCAGCCTGGTCGTGGATGAGATCTACCACGGGCTGACGTATGCCGGTTCGGCACAAACGGCGCTGGCGGTCTCCGGTGACATCTTCGTGATCAATAGTTTTTCCAAGTACTTCGGGATGACCGGCTGGCGACTCGGCTGGCTGGTCGCCCCCGTAAGCAGCGTGGCGGAACTCGACAAGCTGGCGCAGAACCTGTTTCTTGCCGCACCAACACCGGCACAGCACGCGGCACTGGCGGCATTCGAACCCGACAACATCACCATCCTCGAGGCACGCCGCGAGGAGTTTCGTATCCGGCGCGATTACCTGCTGCCGGCGCTGCGGGAACTGGGTTTTGATATACCGGTCACCCCGGAGGGCGCCTTCTACCTGTACGCTGATTGCAGCCGTTTCACTGACGACAGCTTCTCTTTTTCAAAACAGTTGCTGGAAGAGGTCGGAGTGGCAATTACCCCGGGGATAGATTTCGGCAATCACCGCCCGGAACGGCATGTACGCTTTGCCTATACCACGTCACTGGAGAATCTCACGGAAGGGGTCAGGCGATTGCGGGAATTTTTGTAGATTGGGCAACTTTTTCTGTCAAAATTGATAGCAAGCTTTGCCCGTTCAGGTGAAACCCGGTATCAGAAAACTGTTTATATGAACTGCTGGATGAGCGTGATGGCCAGACTGAAATGGTCACTCATTTCCTGAACTCCCGCACCCACATGGCCGTGGCGCCCGCCACCGAGGCCGGCATGGCAATAAAATTCACCAGCGGGATCATGGTCAGCAGCAGCGAACCGCCACCGAAGCCAAACGCCAGCAGGCGCCGGCGGCGCAGGCACTCCCGTTGAGCGGCGAAATGCATCCGGTGGTTGCCCATCGGGTAGTCGGCGTATTCGATCGCCAGCATCCAGGCGCTGAACAGGGCCCAGAGAAACGGCGCGGCAAGGTTGACGCCCGGTACGAGGAACAGTATGACGAGGGGTAGCGCGCGCACGATAAAGTAGAGCAGCTTGCGCAACTCGGACAGGATGCTCGGGATGACATCATTCAGCAGCGCCTTCCAGCCACCGGCCTCATCGACGGGCTGTCCTGTCAGGTAGCGTTCCACTGCTTCCGCCAGCAGACCGTTGAACGGCGCGGCAATCAGGTTGGTTATCAGGGCAAAGGTGTAGAACACCAGCAATACCCCGGTCAGCGCGAACAGCGGCCACAACAGGTAGCGCAGCCACTCGAGCCAGCCAGGGAGGTAACCCAGCAACCAGTCCAGCAGGATGCCGAGCCAGTGGATGCTGAAATAGATGGCCGCGGTAAATACCAGGGTGCTGACCAGTAAGGGAACGGCCACATAGCGCCGCAGTCCGGGTTGACGCATCAGGCCGATGCCTTCTCGGAGATAGCCGAAACCCTTGACGGTATCTTTCATTGACCGGTTGCTCCCTCTTTTGCCAGCAGGGCCGCACCATAGGCGGCCTGCTGGTGTGGTGCAACCTCCACCGGGACCCCCAGTGCGTGGGCACGCATGTCGCGCCATGCTTCGTTTACGGCTCCCCCGCCAACTGTGTAGATGCGTTCCGGCCACGGGGCGCCGAGTGACTCCAGCAGGCGGTAACCACGCAACTCGATCGCGGTCAAGCCCTCGAGAATGCCCTGGAAAAATACTGCGTCATCCGCCGGTCGCGGTTCCAGGCGTGGCTCGAGGTCCGGGTTGTTTTCCGGGAAGCGCTCGCCGGTGGCGGGCAGCGGGTAGTAATCGAGCCCGGTTGGTGTGTCCGGCTGCACCGCCCGGGACAGTTGCTGAATCTGGTGGTCGGAAAAATACCGGTGCAGCACGGCGCCGCCACTATTCGAGGCGCCACCGACCAGCCAATGCTCCCCGAGCCGGTGGCTGTAGACGCCATGGTCCGGGGCAAACACCGGCCGGTCGGAACACACCTTGAGTACCAGCGTGCTGCCGAGCGCGGTAACGGCCTCCCTGGGACCCGCACCGGTGGCAAGAAAGCCGGCGGTGCTGTCGGTGGTACCGCTGACGATGCGGGTCGCGGTATCCAGCCCCCAACGCAAGGCGAGTGCCGGTGCGAGTGCCCCGACGGTCTGTCCCGGCGGGATGACCGCCGGCAGCAGTTCGCGTGGTACCCCGAGCCGGTCCAGCCAGTCCGGCCAGCGGCGTTTGAGCGGGTCATAACCGAGTTTCAGGGCATTGTTCTCGTCCGTCACGCCATAGCGGTCACAGAGGCGGCCCGTGATCCAGTCGGCCTGATGCAGGGCGAACCGGGCAATACGGCTCGCAGGGGCGGCCTGCAGATAGAGCAGCTTGGCGAGGCTGGCGGTGGGTCCGTGGGCGGCACAGTCGGGCGGGGCAATGCCGGCAATCCGCCGGGCCTCCGCTGTTGCCGAGGCGTGGTGATACATCAGTGCCGGTCGCAGTGGGATACCGCCGGCATCGCAGAGCAACAGGGTGCCCGAGGTAGCGTCCACCGCGATCGCAGCCACGTGCTCCGCCGGGATCCGCGTCATCAGCCGTGCCAGGTTCGCATCGAGTATGTCCCACCAGATTTCCGGATCCTGCTCTTGTCCACCGGGTTCGGGGAGGGGCACGGCAACCTCGGCCTGTACCCTGGCAGCCGCGTCAATGACGCAGGTGCGGCACCCCGAGGTGCCGATGTCGATACCGAGATAGAGTGGCGCAGCGGTCAAGGTGAACCCTTTGATGTGTGGCTCGCGGGGACAGACCCCGATTTCCAGTGGAAATCGGGGTCTGTCCCTTGAACATCCCAACCCGCAGGAGCGGCGTCCTCGCCGCGATTGGGTGCTAGTCCAGCTCGACCCGGTCCGGTGGTGTCCAGTCGGGCTGGCGGTGCTCGACAACGATGTCGGTATAAATCCCGCCGCGCACGTTGAACTCGGCGCGCAGGCGCATAAAGCGCGGCGTACAGGCCGCAACCAGGTCATCGAGGATCCGGTTGGTGACGGCTTCGTGGAACGCACCTTCCTCGCGGTAGGACCAGATATACAACTTGAGGGATTTGAGTTCCACGCACAACGCATCGGGTACATATTCGAGATGCAACACGGCAAAGTCCGGCTGGCCGGTCTTCGGGCACAGACAGGTGAACTCCGGCACCCGGATCCGGATGGTGTAGTCACGCTCCGGGTGCGGGTTCTCGAACGTCTCCAGGGTCTTGCTTGGCTGCGTGGACATGGGGATCAGATAGTAGTGGTGCCGCTCTGTGGAGGTCAATAAATGAATCAACGGAGAGCAAACACAAGATACGGGGTTTGTCCGCGGGAAAACAACAAAAAGTTGTATCCAGAAGTGCGAATCGAGTACCCTAAGCGTCCATGCGCTTGTCCAAGATCAAGCTGGCCGGGTTCAAATCCTTCGTCGACCCGACCACCATCTATATCCCCAGTAAACTGGTCGGCGTCGTCGGCCCGAACGGCTGTGGCAAGTCCAATATCATCGATGCCGTGCGCTGGGTCATGGGGGAGACCTCGGCCAAGACGCTGCGCGGCGATTCCATGGCGGATGTCATTTTCAACGGCTCGACTTCACGCAAGCCGGTCGGTCATGCCAGCATCGAGCTGGTGTTCGACAACAGCGATGGCACCGTCGGCGGCCAGTATGCGGGCTATAACGAGATTTCCATTCGCCGGCAGGTGTCGCGCGACGGCACCTCCAGCTATTTTCTGAATAATACGAAGTGCCGGCGCCGCGATATCACCGATATCTTCCTCGGTACCGGTCTTGGCCCGCGCAGCTACTCCATCATCGAGCAGGGCATGATCTCGCGACTGATCGAGGCCAAGCCGGAAGACCTGCGGGTTTTCCTCGAGGAGGCCGCCGGTATCTCAAAGTACAAGGAGCGCCGCCGCGAGACCGAGACCCGGATCCGGCATACGCGCGAGAATCTCGACCGCCTGAACGACCTGCTCGAGGAGATCGAGAAGCAGCTGGAAAAGCTGAAACGACAGTCGCGAGCGGCCGAACGATACAAGGAGCTCAAGGAAGAGGAACGCCAGGTCAAGGCGGAACTGCTGGCCCTGCGTTACAACGCCCTGCACGCCGAGTGCGCGAGCCGTGAAAGCCGCATCAAGGAACGCGAGCTCGAGATGAACGCAGGGCTGGCCGCGCAACGCGCCATTGAGGCGGCACTCGAAAAGCTGCGCGACAGCCTCGTCACGGCAAACGAGACATTCAATAGCGTGCAGGGCAAGTACTACAGGCTCGGTGCCGATTTGGCGCGCATAGAGCAGGCCATCCAGCACAGCAGGGAATCGCGCCAGCAACAGCAGCAGGAACTGGAACGCGCGCAACAGACGCTGGGTGAAATTGATGAACACATCGAGCTCGATAGCAAGCGACTCGAGGAACTCGGTGTCAATATTGCTGCCATCGAGCCGGAGCTGGAAGCCGCGCGGGCGCGCAATAACGAATCCCACACGGCGCTGCAGGAGGCCGAGCAGGCCATGCATGCCTGGCAGGCCGAATGGGATGAATTCAACCGGCGCTCGGCAGAACATTCACAGTCCGCACAGGTCGAGCGCACGCGTATCGATCACCTTGAGCGGCACATGCAGCAACTCGATGAACGCCTGCAGCGCATGGGGCAGGAACAGCTGGATCTCGATGACAAGCCGTTGCAGGAAGAGGTCGAGCAACTCGTTGCCGCGGCAACCTCACAGGAAGAGTTGACCACGGCAAAACAGGCCCGCCTGCTCGAGGCGAACGGAAAGATCACCACACTGCGTACCGCGATTGACCAGCAGGATCAGGAGGCCATCAAGCTGCAGGACTCGCACCACGCATTGCGGGGACAGCTGGCATCTCTGGAAACCCTGCAGCAGGCAGCGCTTGGCCAGCGGTCGGAGCGGATTTCCGGCTGGCTGGACTCGCAGGGATTGCAGAAGGCCCCGCGACTTGCCCAGGAGATCAGCGTGGAAGCCGGCTGGGAACATGCGGTTGAGACCGTACTCGGGTTTTACCTCGAGGCAATCTGCGTCGATGGCCTGGAAAATGCGGAAAGCATGCTGGCGGGACTGGAACAGGGGGCGGTGGCGCTTTTCGATACGCGCGCGGTCGGCACCGGCAGTGGATCGTCGAACCGGCTGACCCCGCTGGCAGAGAAGGTACAGTCCCCCTGGTCCATGGGGACATTACTGGACGGTGTGTATGCCGCGGCGACGCTATCCGAGGCACTGGATCACAAGGACAGTCTCGCGGCCCATGAATCCATCGTGACACAGGATGGCATCTGGCTGGGCCAGGGCTGGTTGCGGGTCGCGCGCGACGCAGACGAGAAGGCGGGCGTACTGCAGCGCGAACAGGAAATCGCGCAACAGCGCGAGAGCATCGAAGCAGTCTCCGGTCAACTGGAAGTTTTGCGCAACACGCTGGGGGAATCCCGTGCCGCGCTGGTGGCGGCCGAAGACGAACGTGACCGCTTGCAGGAGGAATACAACCAGGCGCACCGGCAGGCAGGCGAACTGCAGGCCCGGCTGGCATCCCTGCAGTCCCGGCTGGAGCATCGCCAGACGCGCAGTAAGGATGTTCGGAAGGAAACCGACGAGCTGCGCGCACAGAAGGACGGTGAACAGGAAGAGTCCAGGGCCGCGCGGGAGCGGCTACAGCAGGCCATGACCGCCATTGAATCGTTGAGTACCGAGCGTGACGAGCGCACCAGTCAGCAACAGGTCCTTACCAGTGCGCTCGATGCCGCACGGGAACGGGCGCGTGCCGCGCAGCAGGAACTGCATGAACTGGCGCTGCGTGCGGAATCCATGCGCACGGCCATGAGCACGACAGAGAACAACCTGGAACGCATGCGCGAGCAGTCGCAGCAGCTGATCAGCCGACGTGATGAACTCACCGGGCTGTTGTCTATGGGAGATACCCCGATCGTCGAACTCGAGTCCGAGCTGGAAACCATGCTGGCCCGCCGCAGCGAGGTCGAGACCGAGCTGGCATCGGCACGCAAGCAGGTCGAGGACATCGAACACCGGGTGCGTGAGCAGGACCAGGAGCGCATCCACAAGGAACGCTCGGTCAGCAGCCAGCGCGAGCAGGTAGAACAGGACCGTATGGCCTGGCAGGAGATCAAGGTACGCAGTGATACCCTGATGGAGCAGCTTGCAGAGTCCGGGTTTGACTACCAGGTGCTGTACGAGTCAATCGACCCGGATGCCACGGTGGATGTCTGGGCAGAGCAGGCCGAGAAACTGGAGAAGCGCATCCAGCGCCTGGGGCCGATCAACCTGGCCGCAATCGACGAGTACGAGGAGGAGTCCCAGCGCAAGGTCTATCTCGATGCACAGCAGGGCGACCTGATGGAGGCGCTGGAAACACTCGAGAACGCAATCAGCAAGATCGACAAGGAGTCGCGCGCGCGTTTCAAGGAGACCTTCGACAAGGTCAACGACGGTTTCCAGGAACGTTTCCCGCGCCTGTTCGGCGGGGGGCATGCCTACCTGGAGTTGACAGGCGAGGACCTGCTGGATACCGGTGTAACTGTCATGGCACGCCCGCCCGGCAAGCGCAACAGCACCATCCACCTGTTATCCGGCGGTGAAAAGGCGCTTTCCGCGATTGCACTGGTATTCTCGATATTCGAACTCAACCCGTCGCCGTTCTGCATGCTCGACGAGGTGGACGCCCCTCTGGATGATACCAACGTCGGGCGTTACTGCGACATGGTGCGCGAGATGTCGGAGCAGGTGCAGTTTGTATTTATTACCCACAACAAGATCACTATGGAAATGGCCAACCAGCTGACCGGTGTGACCATGCACGAGCCGGGTGTTTCCCGGCTGGTGGCTGTTGATCTCGATGAAGCAGTCGAAATGGCGGCGATGTAGACATGCTGTTAAATACGGTAACAGACAATCGCGGAAACTGAATCATGGAAAGCATTCGCTGGATATTACTGCTCGCCGGTGTCCTTATACTGCTCGTTATCTACGTATTTACCCGCTGGCAGGGCCGCCGTGATACGCCGGATACACGGGACGTATTTGATGAAGACGAGTTTGTCGGGGAGCGGGAAATTGACCCGCTGTTTGACGACATCGATGATAACAGTTACATCGATGCGGAACTGCACCGCCTGGACAAGTTGATCACAGAAGACGCGAGCGCCGTGGCGGAGACCAGCGTGACGTCGATGCCGGAGACACCGGCCAGGGTGCATGAGCCGGAAAAAATCATTACCCTGTTCGTGCTCGCACCGACCGGTGTGCCGTTCCGTGGTGCCTTTCTGATGGAGGCAATGGCAGAAGCGGGACTGCAGTACGGCGACATGCACATATTTCACCGTATCGAGAAGCAGGCGGGCCGGGAAAATACGCTGTTTTCCGTTGCCAACATCGTCGAGCCGGGTACCTTTGACCCCCGTCACATGGACAGCTTCACCACGCAGGGGGTGGTTCTGATCCTGCAACTGCCGGGACCGGACGATCCCATCAAGGCATTCGATGCCATGGTGACCGCGGCACGCTCACTTGCCACGAGTCTGGAAGGCAGTCTCTGTGACGCAACACGCAGCGTACTGACTAACCAGACGATTTCCCACATGCGTGAAGAAGTGGTCGATTTCCAGTTAAGGCAGCAGGTTGCTAAAACGGCGTCATGAGCCTGCCCGAAACGGCGCGCCAGCGCGCCAGGGTCCTGCACGAGGAACTACACGAACATAACTACCGCTATTACGTCCTCGATGCCCCGGTTATCACGGATGCCGAATACGACCGGCTGCTGCGCGAACTGCAGCAACTCGAAGCCGCATATCCCGAGCTGGTAACTCCCGATTCCCCGACCCAGCGCGTTGGCGCAGCTCCGCTCAAGGCCTTCGGACAGGTGCGCCACGAGGTGCGTATGCTGTCGCTCGACAATGCCTTCGACGATGACGAGCTGGCCGATTTCGACCGGCGCGTTTGTACGCGCCTGGGTACGGACATCGTCGAGTATGCAGCAGAGCCGAAACTTGATGGCGTTGCCGTCAGCCTGCTGTACGAAGATGGCGTGCTCATACGCGGCGCCACTCGCGGCGACGGCGAGACCGGCGAGGACATCACGCAGAATGTGCGCACCATCGATAGCGTGCCGCTGCGGCTGACAGGAGACAATATTCCGAGGCTGCTCGAGGTGCGCGGCGAGGTGTATATCTCGCACCGGGGTTTCGAGCAGCTCAACCGGCAGGCAATAGCGCAGGAGCAGAAGCCCTTCGTCAATCCACGCAATGCCGCGGCCGGCAGCCTGCGGCAGCTGGACCCGAAAATCACTGCTGCGCGCCCGCTGGAAATTTACTGTTACGGTGTCGGGCGCGTGGACGGTGAATTGCCGGACCGGCACAGCAAGATCCTCGACCAGCTGGGCAAATGGCGCCTGCGTGTCTACGCGGGGATCAAGCGTGTACGGGGGCTCGCGGGCTGTATCGACTATTACAGTTCCCTCGAGCAGCAGCGCGGAGAATTACCGTTTGATATCGATGGCGTGGTATTCAAGGTGGATCGGCTTGAGCAGCAGGAACAACTGGGGTTCGTTTCGCGAGCACCGCGCTGGGCTATTGCGCGCAAGTTTCCAGCCGAGGAAATGCAGACACGGGTGACCGGGATCGATGTGCAGGTCGGACGCACCGGGGCGCTCACTCCGGTGGCGCGTCTGGAACCGGTGTTCGTCGGCGGGGTGACGGTGACCAATGCGACACTGCACAACGTGGACGAGGTGCACCGCAAGGACGTACGCAAGGGCGATATGGTGATTATTCGCCGTGCCGGCGATGTGATCCCGGAAGTCGTGCGGGCCCTAAAAGAGCAACGCCGCAAGGGGGCACGCCGTTTCCGGTTGCCAACCGTGTGTCCGGAATGCCGCTCGACGGTGGAACGCGTGGAAGGAGAGGCGGTCGCGCGCTGTACCGGCGGGCTGTACTGTCCCGCACAGCGCCG
The DNA here is from genome assembly GCA_020344335.1 of Gammaproteobacteria bacterium. Classification (GTDB taxonomy): domain Bacteria; phylum Pseudomonadota; class Gammaproteobacteria; order UBA9214; family UBA9214; genus SZUA-186. The sequence goes on from CP070821.1 coordinate 276,577, forward strand.
TGAGGCCATCAAGCACTTTGCCTCGCGCCGGGCCATGGATATCGATGGCCTCGGTGACAGGCTGGTAGACCAGCTGGTGGAAACGGGACTCATCCGTGATGTCAGCGATCTCTTCCAGCTGACCGTCGAGCAACTGGCCGGACTTGAGCGCATGGCGGAGAAGTCGGCGACCAACCTGGTCAATGCACTGGAACACAGCAAGCACACCACACTGGAGCGGTTTGTCTACGCACTCGGTATCCGTGAAGTGGGGGAGGCGACCGCGCGCATCCTGGCACAGGAATTCGGTGACCTGGAGCCGCTGATGCAGGCGAACCTCGACACCCTGCAGGAAATCCATGACATTGGTCCGGTGGTGGCGCAGCACATCACCGGCTTCTTTGCCGAGCCGCACAACCGCGAGGTCATTCAGAAGCTGTGCCAGGCTGGGGTGCGCTGGGAACCGGTGGCCACGGTCAGTCATACCCCTCTCAAAGACAAGACCTTTGTGCTGACAGGCACATTGACCATGCCGCGCAATGTACTCAAGGACAAACTTCAGGCCGCCGGCGCGAAGGTGACCGGCAGTGTCTCGAGGAAAACCGACTATGTGGTGGTCGGAGAGAACCCGGGATCGAAGGCCGACAAGGCGAAGGAGCTGGGGATTGAGCTACTGGACGAGGCGGGATGCATGCGACTTCTGGAGAGCGGCAAGAACTGAATCGCCATCCTTCCGATTTGGTCCCCGCGACTGTGATTAATTCCTCCGTCCCCGTTTCGACCATGACGTCAGGAGAGGGCTTTGGGGAAGGGGACGGTATCCAGTTACTAATAGTTATAGGAAGTTCGTATAAGTATATGAAATATAAGTAATTATATTTCACCAAAACAATTATCGAGTTACTGCGGGCAATAGTCGGTGACGTGTATCAGGCGTATGATGTATGGGGAACGATTGATACCGCCGGTATTGCAACGTGGCTGGCTAACGGGAAGGCGCACAGACAGGCAGGCAGGACGACCAGGAGATATATGATCAGCAGAATATTGGTAATTGGCGCAGCGTTGTTGATTTCCGCCTGTTCGGAAAATGGGGACACGACCGGTAGCCGGGAGGAAGCCATAAAAGACGGAAACCATATCTGGAAAACCCAGACAGACCAGATCGGACGATCCCGGGATGTCGAGAATACATTACAGGATTCGCATGCGCAGCAACGACAGGCCATCGACGAACAGGCCCGGTAAGCGGTGTCACGTGCGGCAGCTATGACGCGCATTATAACCATCGCGAGCGGATTGCCCGGCTCCGGCAAGACCCATCTCGGCATCAACCTGGCGCTGGAGCTGGTAAGGAAGGGACGTAATGTCGCTCTTTTCCATAAAGGCGGGGGCAGTCTTTCTGTCGACCAGTTATTGAGACTCCCGGGGCAACATACGTCCCAGGACCGGGAAGGCAATATCCAGGTCCTGCGCCGTGGCTACCAGGGAATTGATCTTGTAAGTTCCCGCGTGCCCCTGTCACGGTGGATCGCTGTCGACCGGCAACAGCTCGACACCCTTGTCAGGGCGCATGAGGTGCTGGCCGGTTACGATGACCTGCTGATCGATACCTCCGGTATGACGCCGCGCAACGTGATTGCCTGTTGCCGCCTGTCCCCCGTCGTGCTGCTGGTCGTGACTCCCGACCCGCGTTCGCTGGCCGAGACCTTTGCGCTATTGAAGGTGTTGCAGCTGAACGGTTTTGACAGTCAGGCGCTGTTGATTGCAAATCGTGTAGAGTCAATGACGCAGGCAAATGATCTCCAGGTAAAACTGTCCGTGAAAACCATGCAATACCTGGACCGGGAGATCCCGTTGCTGGGTGCGGTAACGCGCGACAAGCATGTGATGCAGGCGCAGCGCCAGCGGCAGGCGTTTACCTCACTTTACCCGGAAAGCCGCGTATCCAGTGACCTGGTCAGGCTGGCCGATGAACTCGATAACGTCAGGGTTGGCGCTTCAGCGCATCCGGCATCGGTGTCCGCATTCTGGAACGGGTTTGCCGCGAGCCTGCAGCTGCCGGTCCGCATCGCAGGGGATGCCACCCTGGATAATTACCGGGAAACAGAAGCACCGCTTGAAGCCGAGGCGATGAAGGGGCAGGACGATCTGGCCACTGTGACCAGCCTGCTGCGATTTGAAGGGCCGCTGTCACGCCTTGATGAAGTCATGCAGGGGTTTTCTGCCGTGATGCGCTTTGTTGCCAACGATATGCTGGTGTTGCACGAATACCTCGCAGACCTGGATGACATGCCGGAGCATAAGGATGACTGGTCGGTAGTAGACAACATGGTACTGGAACTGATGCTGGCGCGGATCCTGAAAGTACTGCTGAACGAGGTGGATCACCGGCAGCAGGTATGTTTCCAGGTGGAAGAATGTCCGGTCGATGGCCGCGATGAGAGCTGGCTGCACAGGGGACACTATATAAAGTACATCTTTCTGATGCCCGGGCAGCCCCGAACGGTCGAGGCAATCAGCGATGAACTGGAGCGCTTGCCGGATTTACGTCACAGCAAGGGCCAGGACGGTGAGTGTATCTGCGAGATAATGACAGCTGTGCGAGATGCCTGCCTGAGTGTAGTCAATACCCCGCAGGGCGAGATCCGCGTGAATTTCTGGCACCTGTCCGGTGTGCATGCCCGGGAGGTAGTTGAACAGCAGGCACAGGGTGTAGCAGCCGACCGGGCAATGGATCATCATCCGGCACACAAACGGCTGCACTAGCCCGCATATTGCACCGGGACACTGATGCAACATGCAAGCTGGTTAAACCGGAACCGGGCGAAAGCCGGTATGGCTGTTAGCCGGACGCGCAGTTAGTCGCCGGTCGTTGCTCCCGCTGCGTCTGGAGAACTTTCTTCTGATGATTCGCCAGCTGGTGCCGGTTCTTCCGCAGTCGTTGCATCATCCGCCGGTACAGCCCCGGCCGCATCAGCGGTGATCTCAATGCTGGCTGACTGGCGCAGTTGCTGGATGTGAGCCTGTAGCTGCTGGTTCGCTGCCAGGAGTTTCAACCGCTCTTTCAGGTCCTCGAAGGGGGGCGGTGTAATCTCACGGCTGTCTACCAGCTGTATGACATGCCAGCCGAACTGGGTCTGAACCGGCTCTTTGGTATAGGTGCCTTTTTCCAGTTGTGCCGCGGCATCAGCGAATGGCTTTACCATCTGGGCCGGTGTAAACCAGCCGAGGTTGCCACCGGTCTTGCCGGACGGACCGGTCGATTTTTCCTTGGCCAGTTCCTGGAAGTCAGCGCCTTCATCCAGCTGCTTGATGATTTCTGAGGCTTCTTCCTGTGTCTCGACCAGGATATGGCGCGCGTTGTACTCCATGCCAGCGTTGCCCATCTGGCTGTCGTAGAGCTGCTTCGCGGTCTCGTCGCTGATCGGGTTATTGGCCAGGAAGTCCTTGATGGCTGCACTTGCGAGCACGGTGCGCTGCTGCTGCTCGAGTGTGGCTATCACCGCGGGCTGCGTGTTCAGTCCCTTTTTGATGCCTTCCTGGCGCATCAGCTCCAGGCTGATGAGTTCTTCCAGAACGGTTGCCTTGTCTGCGGCCCTGTCGGGATTCTGGCTCTTGCGGATTTCCATGTAGACATCGACAACCGGTTGCGTAATAGCGCTCCCGTTAACCGTGGCGAGTACCTTCCCTGTCGGAGCAGCCGGGGTGTCTGCTGCCATTGTGCCGGCTGATTCGCCGGTAGTCTGTGAAGGCTGCATCTGGTCACATCCTGCAAGCGTGAGCAGGGAAGCAGAAAGTATCAAGGTGATTGAGGTTTTCATGATTCGTTACCTGGTTGGTGGGTGGTGTGTTTATTCATCGGGTGACCGCGCCTGGATACTCAGGGCGTGGATCTCGGAATGCATCATGTCGCCAACGGCATCATAGACGAGCCGGTGGCGCTGTATCAGGCTTTTGCCTGCAAATGCTTCAGACATGATATGGAGTATGTAGTGTCCGCCGCCACTGGCCGCACCGGCATGGCCGGCATGGCGGGCGCTTTCATCGATGATTTCAATCTCGATCGGATTCAGCGCATCAGTCAGGCGTGTGCGCAACCTGGTTATACGATCATCAGACATCAGGGCAGTACCTTCTTGAACGGTTTGACGGTGACTTTTTCATAAACGCCGGCAGCAAGATAGGGATCGGCATCAGCCCATGCCTGTGCCGTTTCGAGTGATTCAAATTCGGCCACGACGAGGCTTCCGGAGAACCCGGCATCGCCAGGGTCATCGCTGTCGATGGCCGGGTGCGGGCCGGCGAGCACCAGCTTGCCGTTGTCCCGGAGTGCTTCCAGGCGCGCCAGGTGTTCCGGGCGTGCCTCCAGGCGGCCGCTCAGGCTGCCAGGCTTGTCCTGGCTGATAATGGCGTACAGCATGGTTTATTGTTCCGGTTCTTTTTCTTCTGCTACTTCCATGTAACGGCTGAGATAAAAGGCCTGTCCGAAGACAAAAGCCAGTGTCAGGCCGATGATGCCGAACATCTTGAAATTCACCCACGTCTCCTCACTGAAACTGTAGGCAACAAAAATGTTTAGTGCGCCGACCAGCAGGAAGAAGCTGGTCCAGGCAATATTAAGCCTGATCCAGACAGGATCCGGGACGGTGATGGCTTTCGACATCAGCCGCTCGGCAATGGTGCGGTTGCCGATAAAGTGACTGCCGAGGAACACGGCTCCGAACAGCCAGTTCACCAGGGTGGGTTTCCACATGATGAAAATCGGGTCCCTGAGCAAGAGGGTCAGTCCGCCGAAGACAACGAGAATGCCCAGCACGACCAGGTGCATGTTTTCAAACCGGCGGGTCTTCAGCCAGAACAGCCCGGTCTGGGCAAAGGCGGCCGCGATGGCCACCGCCGTGGCCACATAGATGCCGTAGAGCTGGTAGGCGACATAAAACAGGATGATCGGAAACAGGTCGAAAAGGAATTTCATGCGGTTGGCCGTGTGCGGCGAAAATCTGTATCTTGTGCTAAAGGTCGTGAATGATAGTCGTTTGACGGATATTCTGATACTGTTTTTTTTGGTGCAATAGTCGTTATTACCACTTTCGGCGGCCGGTTTCCATCAATGCAGCGATCGGTTTACGGTCCACTGCCGGTGGTATTTCTCCATGACCTTGCGTACCTGCGGCGGGTAGTTCAGCGCCTCCATTTGTGCCATGCCCTCGGTAAAGAAGCGTGCGGCATCCTCCGGCAGGTGACGGGTCAGTATGCCAAATGCCGCTTCCATGGCGTCCGGATTGTTGCTGCGGGTGGCAACGATGCCGTTGTTCAGCAGCAGTACCCGCCACGGTCGGCCGGGATTGATCTTTTCCAGATCTTCTCGAATGACCGGCGACACGGCCCCGGCAATCTTGCCCATGATCCCGCTGAGTGACTCGAGTTCGCCTGCGTCGGAGGTGTTGTTCGCCACCATGGCGAAGGCGTCCACAACCGGTTCCAGTGTATCGATCTGACCGCCCAGGCGTGCTACCCATACCGCAAAATTGATGACCTGTTCGTTCAGCAGCGACCGGTCTTCCGTCAGGCCGGCCTGCTCGATATGCGCGGCCAGGTTTTCATGCAACCGGAAGGCATATTCACCGAGCTCGGTGATATCCTCTGTCTCCGTACCGGGTGCATGCAGGCCGATTACCTCGCGGTCGCCCTCGACACGGGCCATGACTTCAAACAGCTGTTCGAATGCGGCCGACAGCATCGGCAACCCCGTTTCGGGATCCTGTAATGCAACGCGGTCTCCGGATACCCGGAGCAAGTCATCGAGTATACGGAGGGTGCCTTCACGCAGCGTATCGAGCTGACCAGTTGGTATCTGCATGCGTCTGCCGGAGCCTGTTTCGTCGTTATGGTACTTGGTTGACATGCCGGATGCGACCGACCAGCCTGCTTGCCAGCTGCTGTATTCCTGTACGAACGAGAGTATCCGCTATCCTGGCACGAATCTCCCGGTCCAGGCGCGGGATGAGATACCGGTGTCAAGGAATGGTTGTTCTTGCACACCCGGGTGGCCTGGTGACACTCCGCATTCCTGCCATTACCGCCAGACAGGATGCGAGCACGGCCGCAGGGAATAGCCGGGTACTGGGTTATCAAAGCGATTTATCAATGTGAAATACGATTATGTCCATTTATCTTGTTTCCTTAATGAAGGCAGGGACCGAAAACGTCCTGTAGAATTAAAAAAATGACCATCGAATATGATCTGCACAGCCACTCGACGGCATCGGATGGCACCCTGGCGCCCGCGGAACTGGTGCAGCGGGCACACGCTGCGGGCGTGCAGGTACTGGCACTCACTGATCACGACACCACGGACGGGATTGCGGGTGCACGCACGACGGCGGAAGAACTGGGGTTGCAACTGATCCCCGGCGTAGAGGTATCCGTCAACTGGCACTCACAGACGGTGCACGTGCTTGGTTTGAATATTGATCCGCATTGCCGTGTCCTGCAGCCCGGTCTGCAGCGGCTGCAGGCAGCACGGGACTGGCGGGCCGAGGAAATCGGCCGGCGTCTCCACAAGGCCGGCATTGCCGGTGCGTTCGAAGGCGCGTCTGCACTGGCCCGGGGTCGCATTGTCAGCCGCACCCATTTTGCCCGTTTTCTGGTGGAGCAGGGTCATGCCCGCAACGTGCGCAAGGTCTTCCAACACTACCTGGTGCATGGCAAGCCGGGCCATGTGGCCGGGGAGTGGGCGAGCCTGGAAGAGGCGCTCGACTGGATCACACAGGCGGGCGGCATGGCCGTGATCGCACATCCGGCGCGCTACCGGATGACCGCCCGCAAGCTGAGCCGCCTGATTGGCGAGTTCCGTGAGCTGGGGGGTATTGGGCTTGAGGTGGTTTCCGGCAGCCACACCCGTGAAAACATCAATACCATGGGCGCACTTGCGCGTACCGAGGGCCTGCTCGCTTCCCGCGGTTCGGACTACCACGGCCCCGAGAACCCCTGGGTACAACTCGGCAGCATGGCGGAGTTGCCGGCCGGCTGCTCTCCCGTTTGGGAGAGCGATGCCTGGCCGGTTCACTGAAACCTGAACCCTCCCCGCGAATCCGCATGCTGTTCAAGGTGAGACCTGGCTTCCCCGGTAACTGAATACTTGCCAAATTCATGAGCCAGTTTTTCAAGATACATCCGGTCAACCCGCAGCTGCGACTGGTGCGCCATGCGGTGGAAATAATCCGCAATGATGGCCTGGTGGTGTATCCGACCGATTCCAGCTATGCACTGGGCTGCCATGTCGGTGACAAGCGTGGCATGGAGCGGATTCGCCGCATCCGCGCACTCGACAAGCAGCATAATTTCACGCTGGTGTGTCGTGATCTGTCCGAGATCGCGACCTATGCGCGGACCGATAACATGACCTACCGACTGCTGAAATCGCTCACACCAGGCCCCTATACCTTTATCCTGCGTGCCACGCACGAGGTACCGCGGCGCCTGCAGAACCCGAAACGCAAGACCATCGGAATCCGCATACCGCAGCATCCGGTCGTACAGGCGCTGCTCGACGAACTGAATGAACCGCTCATGAGTTCCACGCTGATCCTGCCCGGGAAAGACATGCCGGAAACCGATGCCAGCGAGATTCGCGAACGGCTGGAACACGAGGTCGACCTGGTCATCGATGGCGAATATTGCGGGCTTGAGCCGACGACGGTAGTCGACTTGACCGGTCCCGTGCCGGAAATAACCCGTCGGGGTTGTGGCCCCGTCGAAGGACTGGCGTGATGCCGGTGCCGCCGCACATGCGGGTATAATCCGCCGATGCACGAAATCACGCTGGTACAAAAAATCGTTGCCTGGGTCCTGCCGGTGTTGTTCGCCATCACCGTACATGAAACTGCGCATGGCTGGATGGCATTGCGGCTGGGCGACAAGACCGCGATGATGCTCGGGCGCCTGACACTGAATCCGCTGAAACATATTGACCCGGTCGGAACGATACTGGTGCCTGGCTTGATGCTGATGCTCTCCGGCCTGATGTTCGGCTGGGCGAAACCGGTACCGATTACCTGGCAGAACCTCGGTAACCCGAAACGTGACATGGTGCTGGTTGCCGCGGCAGGCCCCCTTGCCAACCTGTTGATGGCTTTCTTCTGGGCAGCCGCAATCCGGTTGGGCATCATGCTCGGCGACATCGGGATTGCCCTGATCTTCATGGGTGCTGTCGGTATCTTTATCAATACGCTGCTGATGGCACTGAACATGCTGCCGTTGCCGCCACTCGATGGTGGCCGGGTACTGGCCGGCCTGCTGCCCGGTCCGCTGGCCTATAAATTCAGCCGGATCGAGCCATACGGGTTCCTGATCCTGATCGTGCTGCTCGTCACCGGGATACTCGGTAAGATACTGATACCGATTATCTGGCTGGTGATCTCCCTGCTGGCACCGGTCACCGGCCTGCAGCCCCGTGTGTTTATCGAGGTATTACAGCTGCTGGGAATACTGGGGGGGTAAGCCGGTATTGCACCAACAACCGGGCAGGGAAAGAGATGATGGATAAACAGTCAAGCGGTAGAAACGGCGACCACAATCGTTCCACAACGGCGTGCAGGGACAGAGACCCAGGCCAGTTGCGGCGATGCCTGGTGCCACATAGGGATTAACGGAATCTGATGAAACACAACAGCCGCGTTTTATCCGGCATGCGTCCAACCGGGCGCCTGCATCTTGGACACTATCATGGAGTTCTGAAAAACTGGATCAGCCTGCAGCATGAATATGACTGCTTCTTTTTCGTGGCGGACTGGCATGCACTGACCACCCATTACGAAGACTCGCACATTATTTCTGAAAATGTCTGGGACATGGTTATCGACTGGCTTGCTGCCGGTGTCAATCCGGGGTCCGCGCAACTGTTTATCCAGTCACACATACCGGAACACGCAGAACTGCACCTGCTGTTGTCCATGGTGACTCCGCTGGGCTGGCTGGAGCGGGTGCCGAGCTACAAGGATCAGCAGGAAAGGCTGCGCGAACGCGATCTCGCGACCTATGGGTTCCTTGGATACCCGCTGTTGCAGAGTGCCGACATCCTGATCTACGGGGCAGACAAGGTACCGGTCGGTGAGGACCAGGTTGCCCATGTGGAACTGACGCGTGAAATCGCGCGCCGTTTCAATCATGTCTACGGGCGTGAACCAGGCTTCGAAGAGACGGCGATTGCCGCGATCAAAAAAATGGGCAAGAAGAACGCGAAGCTCTACAAGGAGCTGCGCAAGCGTTACCAGGAACAGGGTGACCACGAGGCAGTTGAAATCGCCCGGGCGTTGTTGCAGGACCAGCAGAATCTCGCCATCACGGACCGCGAACGCCTGCTGGGCTACCTGGAGGGCAGTGGTCGCCTGATCCTGAGCGAACCGGAAGCCCTGTTGACACCGGCTTCCCGGATGCCGGGCCTTGACGGGCAGAAGATGTCCAAGTCCTATGACAACACCATCTCGCTGCGGGAAGATCCGCAGGCGGTGGTGCAGAAATTACGCACCATGCCCACCGATCCCGCACGGGTCCGGCGCAACGACCCCGGCAACCCCGATGTCTGCCCGGTGTGGCAGCTGCACCAGGTCTATTCCAGCGACGCGGTCAGGGACTGGGTACGGGAAGGTTGCCAGAGTGCCGGCATCGGCTGCCTGGAATGCAAGCAGCCGGTCATCGACAGCGTACTTGAAGAGCTGCAACCGCTGCAGGAACGTGCCCGCGAGTACGAACAGGATCGCGCGCGGGTCCGCACCATTATCAGCGAGGGCTCGGAGGCCGCACGCGATGTGGCCCGGCAAACCCTCGAGGAAGTACGATCTGTCATGGGGCTGATTTACGACTGAAAAAACTATTCGAAAATAGCGACATAGCCATAAATTTAGGATAGAATCCTGCGGACGGCGAAAGTCGTCCCTCGGTTTCGGACAGACCAGTCAACGACCAGGGTATTGCATGATCGAAAATCAGAGTGGCGAAGTTAGCTCCGAACTCCGACAACAGGAAGAACTCCCCCTCGCTATCGTACAGGGGCAGGCGCTCGACTCCCTCCCCACGGATCTCTATATTCCCCCGGATGCACTGCAAGTCTTTCTTGAGGCATTCGAAGGCCCGCTGGATTTGCTGCTGTACCTGATCCGCAAAGAGAATCTAAATATCCTGGATATCCCGATTGCCGAGATAACGCGGCAATATACTGATTATATTGAACTTATGCATAGTATGCGGCTGGAGCTTGCCGCGGAATACCTGGTGATGGCGGCCATGCTGGCGGAGATCAAGTCCCGCCTGTTACTGCCGCGGCCGGCCGGCGGGGAGGAGGAAGAGAACGATCCGCGTGCCGAGCTGGTTCGCCGCCTGCAGGAATACGAGCGTTACAAGCAGGCCGCCGAGGAGCTCAACGAGCTTCCGCGTATGGGCCGCGACGTGTACCAGGCCGAGGCGGATGCCGGTGAGCAGAAGGTGTTGCGGCTCCCGCCCGAGGTTGATCTCCAGGACCTGATTTCCGCGTTCCAGGAAGTCATGAAGCGCGCCTCCATGTATGCCCACCACCACGTGCAGATGGAATCGTTGTCGGTGCGCGAACGCATGTCCGCCGTGTTGAATGCCGTCCAGACAAACAATTTTACTGGTTTCACGGACCTGTTCACCGTGGAAGAGGGCCGGATGGGCGTGGTCGTGACCTTTCTGGCAGTGCTGGAGCTGACCAAGGAATCCCTGATCGAATTGACACAGGCAGGACCGTTTGCACCGATTCACGTCAAGGCCGCGAGCCGGGCAGAAGCGGTTCCAGAGCTGGCGTCTGCATAACAGGGTACGAGACCATGGACACCGATAAACTGAAACAGATTGCCGAGGCCGTCCTGCTGGCGGCGGGGCGACCGCTGACGCTGGACCAGCTGCTGGCGATGTTCCCGGAAGCGGAACGGCCGGAACGCGCCGACATGCGCAAGGCGTTGTCCGCACTGGAGGCGGATTTTGAATCCCGCGGCATACAACTGGTCCAGGTCGCCAGCGGTTACCGGGTGCAGGTGCGCGAGGAAATGCAGCCCTGGGTGTCGCGCCTGTGGGAGGAGAAGCCCAGCCGTTATTCCCGCGCATTGCTCGAGACCCTTGCCCTGATTGCCTACCGGCAGCCGATTACGCGCGGCGAGATCGAGGAGGTCCGCGGTGTCAGCGTCAGCACGTCCATTATGCGAACCCTGCTGGAGCGCGAATGGGTCCGGGCGGTCGGCCACCGCGATGTGCCCGGCCATCCCGCGATGTATGGCACGACCCGGCAGTTCCTGGATTACTTCAATCTCAAGAGTCTCGATGAACTGCCTACACTTGCCGAACTGCGTGATCTCAGCACCATCGGTGCCGAACTGGAACTCGACCTGTCGGATATCCCGGGTCTGCAGGCAGAGTCTGCCAATGATGACGGCGAAGACACCGCAGATACCCGCGATGAAGTTACCGATACCGGGGAAACCGGGGCGTTGCCTGCCACTGACGTCAACGGAGACGAGTCCGGGACCGGGACCGAGGTTACGTCCACCCTGCATTAAAAAGCGGTCGCCATGTGTCGGCGCGCTTCCTTCCAGGTAATCCTGTCAGCACGTGCACAAGCAAGCCGGCTCCGGTAAGGATCGATCGCGCCTCCGGTATTTTCTGCAGGAGCGGTCTCACCCGCGAACCGGATATTCGGGATGCACGCAATCATGTGGTTTCCCGGATTCCCTGTAGAATCATCTCCATGTCGGAACGATTGCAAAAGATGCTCGCCCGAGCGGGCTATGGCTCCCGGCGCGAGATCGAATCCTGGATCGCGGCCGGGCGCATTTCCGTCGATGGTGAAGTCGCGCATCTCGGACAGCGTGTTAGCGGTCGGGAACACATCCGGGTCGATGGTCGTACGATTACGCTCACAGCAACCCTTGGCCGGCAGACGCAGAGGACCCTGTTGTATCACAAGCCCCTCGGCGAACTGACCACGCGTTCCGACCCCGAAGGACGGCCGACGATATTTGAGCACTTGCCGGTTATCCGGACAGGCCGCTGGATCACTGTGGGTCGCCTTGATCTGAATACCGCCGGCCTTCTGTTGGTGACGACTGATGGCGAACTTGCCAACCGGCTGATGCATCCCTCATACGAGATCGATCGCGAGTATGCGGTGCGCGTGCTGGGAGAGGTAGGGGAGCAGGTTATTGAACGCCTGCTGCAGGGTGTGAAACTGGAAGACGGCATGGCAGCGTTTGCCAGTATCGAGGATGCCGGGGGGCGGGGTGCGAATCACTGGTACCATGTGACTCTGAAAGAAGGCCGCAACCGGGAGGTGCGGCGCCTGTGGGAATCACAGGGGGTACAGGTCAGCCGCCTGATCCGTGTCCGCTTTGGACCGGTCAGCCTGCCCAGGGGGTTGCGACCCGGCAAGTTCCGGGAACTGGTGCGGCAGGAAGTGAATGCACTGTACCGGAGCGTCGACCTCAAGCCGCCACGCATGCCGCGGGAAGGCACTGCCAGGCGGAAGGGTAAACTGCGGGGTCGATGACAAGCGAGAATAATCGCATGGCCGGAAGGCAGTGACATTGGACGTGTCCGTTGCCGGCCTATTGATAATATTCCTTGCGGAATGAGTCGATCAGTGCGCTGGCATCCTCGTCAAAGATACCCATGGTGCCGAGCACTGCGCTACCGATCTGCAGACTCGCTTCGAGTGTTTCCGAGACGGCAAGGGTTGCCCCTGCCTTCAGCAGCTGTTCGCAGTGTTGCCGGTCGCGGCCGCGTGCGTGGATGGCTATATCCGGGTAATGCTGCCGCAGGATACTGACCAGCCGCACGGCGGGCACGGCCTGGTCAAGCGTGCACACCAGGGCGCCGGCCTGTCCAGCATCCGCCGCCTTCAGGACGTCGACCTTGCTGGCATCACCGTAGAAGACCGAGAACCCGTCCCGCCTGCCTTCCTGCACGCGGTCCGGATTACTTTCGATGGCGAGATAGGGGACCTTCCCGGCCTGCAGGATCCTTGCGATCCGTTCTCCCACACGGCCGAAGCCGGCAATGATGACATGCGGCTGTCCGCCTTCAATGTGATTGATGCTGACATCGTGCCGGTCTGCCGTGCCGGTCAGGCGCGTGCCGAGATGTTCGCCGAGATTCGCCATCAACGGGGTGGTGACCATGGTCAATGCCACCAGCAGTGTCAGGATATTGAAAAGATCCATCGGCAGGATGCCGCTGATGGCGGCCAGTCCGAAGAGCACGAAGCCAAATTCACCGCTCTGTGACAGCAGCAGCGATACCCGCGTCGCGTCCAGGGTGTTGACACCCATGAGCCGGCTGAGGGCCCAGAGGATGAGGGACTTGATCAGCAGCAGGCCCAGCACAAGCCCGGCAATCAACACGCCTTGCCTGCCCAGCAGGCCAAAATCGATGGACATGCCGACGCCCATGAAAAACAGGCCGAGCAGGATGCCACGGAATGGCTGGATATCGGCAATCACCTGGTGCCGGTAATGGGAGTCCGCCATCATCAGCCCGGCAAGGAAGGCACCCAGTGCCAGCGACAGGCCCACCTCCTCCATCAGCCAGGCGGTGCCCAGTACCGCGAACAGGGCCGCGGCGGTGAACACCTCTGCCGTGCGACTGGTCGCCACCAGTCGCAAGACCGGTGACAGGAACAAGCGGCCAACGACGATGACGAAGAAGATGACGAGCACGGCATCCAGTATGGCGAGCTCGAGGCCTTCCAGCAGCGTGGCCTTGTCACCGAGTAGTGCAACCAGCGTCAACAGCGGCACCACGGCCAGGTCCTGCAGCAGCAACACGGAAAATGCCGTGCGACCGTGACCGGTTCCCATCTCACCGCGCTCGGTCAGGATCTGCAGGCCAAACGCCGTCGAGGAAAGGGCCAGGCCAAAACCGATAATCACGGCTGTCCGGGGCGACTGGTCGAAGAGCAGGGCCAGACCGGCGATGGCGAGGCCGGTCAGCATCACCTGTGCGGTACCCAGGCCGAACACCATGCGCCGCATGGCCCAGAGGCGCTCAGGCTTCAGTTCTATGCCGATAATGAACAGCAGGAAGACAACGCCGAACTCTGCGATATACCGAATTTCCTCGATCTGGTCGATAACCCCGAATCCCCAGGGGCCTACAACGGCACCGGCAGCCAGGTAGCCCAGTACCGAACCGAGTCCCAGCCGCCGGAAAAGGGGAACGGCAATGATCGCCGCCGCCAGCAGAGCCAGTATGTCCGCGAGATAGGAGGTTTCTGTCATGTCACACAAGTATCAGTGTAATTTGATTACTGTCAATCAACTCCTGTATCTGGAGGACTGTATCCGTTATTGACCAGAGGTTCACAGGAATTCAGCGAATCAGACGGAATGGCCGGCAGTCGTCGATCCGGAGCCTCGCATTACCACATCAGAATTCACATCGGCGAACCGTATTGTTATTGCATTGCATCGCTTTTCCCAATCTGGAAATATACCTGTCATGCGTGGAAAAATGCCGTCGTATTTACTAGACTTTTTTACTAGGAGGTGAGGAATGCAAACAGCAGGCTCCGGTGGAAATGGTGTTCCCCTCTATGCACCTTGCCGTAAGCTCTCTTTCAATGCCCCCTTGCGGTGGTTGACAAAGGGCTGGCAGGATTTTCAGCGTGCCCCCTTGCACAGCCTGGTCTACGGCGCGATATTCGTTTTCATTGGTTGGCTGCTTCTTTATCTTGCATGGACCAGGGACAATGATGCCCTGATCTTCAGTCTCCTGTTCGGCTTCCTGCTCGTGGGGCCTGTGCTTTCCTTCGGCCTATACGACATCAGCCATCAACTCGAACAGAACCGCGAGCCAAGTTTCCGTCATGAACGTCAGAAGGCTTTCCACGAAATGGGGCACGAGCTGATGCTTGCACTGATGCTCGGCATGATGTTCGTGATTCTGGCCACGGTGGTATCGATGGTCATGTGGACCGAACCAACACCCGGACAGGCAAGCACCACTTCTGCGGTTTCCTTTTCTTCGGCAGCTTCCCTGTTGATCGCGGTGATTTTCGCAGGCGTGGTGTTTTGCGGCAGTGCATTTGCACTACCGATGATCCTGCACCAGGATGCCGATGCCACGACGGCGCTGATCACAAGCATCAATGCGGTACTGCGAAATATCCCGGTCATGGCGTTCTGGGCCTTGCTGATCTTCGTGCTTACGGCTGCAGGATTCGCGACTGCACTGATCGGTCTCGCTGTCATCGTGCCGGTGCTGGGTTACGCCACCTGGCATGCATACCGTGAGACGATTATCACTAAGGAATAAGCGATAGTCGGGAAGAAGGCAGCAACGCGTTCTACAAAGGATTGCAGAAGACTTTTATCAACCGCTTTCCTGTGAAGAGAAGGCACTTGCATACCGATTCAATTCGATTGTTTCGGCACCCTTGAGGGTTTGCTGAGAATGAACGTGGCTCCATACAGCATCAGCAGTGCGATTAACGCCTTGAGCCAGGCGCTGACCTCGGTGAAGAAGGCCAGGTATGCAAAACTCGCCACCAGCAGGACTAGTATATCCGCGAGATAGGAGGTTTCTGTCATGTCACACCAGTATCAGTGTAATGTGATCACTGTCAATCAACATCTGAATCACAAAAACCGTTCTTGGTATTAACCGGTCGTCCACGGCGGTTATGCGGAGCGGATGAGATATCCGGCGTCTACGATACGGTATCCCGCATGGCGGGGTTTCTGTGTACGGCGCAGTCCAGCCGGGCCGGGGCTAGATATTTCCATGGTAGTTCGCGAGCATGGTCTCCCGGGTTCCGTTGCGAACCATGCAGGGCTTATCGTCAGTGCGTATATTTACAACGGATTAACGTTTGCGAATGGCCCGCTATGGGCATGGTGCGATGAGGGGTGCAAGCTGGAGCCCTGGCGCCAGGTAGCAGCCCGCCAAGTGGCAAACCCCGCTTCAATAGACAACCGCTTTCGACAAACCAGGACTTGTGTGTAAACCTGTAGGAGCGGCCACCTGGCCGCGATTAAGCCCAGGCTATTGCGCCAGCAGATCGGTTTCAGAAACTGTACTGCCAGCCTGCCATCACAGTCCATCTGGTTCGGAGTTGCGGTCCGTCCAGGTTCTGCCAGGCAGGGACACCGGCTTCGATGCCAATCGTGTGCCCCTCGTGAATACCGCCCCTGCTCGCATAGTTCAACCCGGCCAGCACATCGATACGTTTGCCGCCGCGTAAATCCGGATCCGCGGTGGGGACGATGTTCTTGTTGAGTTTCGGATCCGCACCGTGAATATCGCCCCACGCCTGCCCGCCGACGCGCAGTGAGGCATTCCACCCGTGGGTGATGTCACGCACCAGCCAGCCGGTGACCTCCAGCCGATTGCCGAGGCGATAGTCATGGTCATTCTCGTCCTGCAGGCGCACCGTGCCCGTCGCCTGACTGCCCCAGGCCCATTTACCCTCCCGGCCTCCATAGGTCAGCCCGGCAACCAGGTCCCAGGTGCCGGAACCGAGTTGCATGGGATAGGGTAACCGCACCCTGCCCATCGGGGTATGGTCCTTTTCATTGATACTGCCGGTGGGTGTGCTGATGGCGAGATTCAGGTGGAGATGCTGGGCCTCCCATTCCATCAATCCGTACAGGGCCCCGATCCGGACATCGCCGATTCCTTCCGAGCCGGTCGTGAAGGTCGTGCCCATGCGGGTCCGGTGGTCCATGGAATTCTTGATATAGGGTGCCATGGCCATCAGTGTCAGGTTGCCGGTCGGTGCATACATTACCCCCAGCATGTGCATATCCATGGACATCTCGGTCGGTGTGACCAGAAAGTTCTCCCCCGTTGGGGAAATGATCTGCTTGTTGCTGATGTGATCGTTACCTTTGAGGCTGCCCTCCATGTCCATATGCATGTAGCGATAGGAAACCATCCAGTCACCTTGCGGATGAAGATGATCACCCATTACCCCGATCGGAACAGGTGTGGCATGCCCGGCATGACCGGTATGTGCATCGTGCATGTGTACGGCATGAACGTTAGCCGCAAGTGCGAGCAATGCAGCAAGCATCGCTGGTCGTTGCATTCTGGAGACCTCCTTGTCAGGTAAAGGCTGCAGGAATCAAATGGATACGGGTATCCCGGGTTGTCGGCAGAGCGGATTTCGGCGCAGAAATTTCAGTCAATACTGCATTCACAGGGTTCAGTAAACAGATAAAAAATAAACGCTTGAAAACTGCATAACAAGCAGGAAAGGGACATATTGAAGGGATCCCGCAAACGGATTATAGACGAGTTTCTTACGCAGTTCTCCTGTAATGAGACGGTGGCTGCGTCCCGACTCAATTCGACTGTTCCGGTACCCTTGAGGGTTTGCTGAGAATGAACGTGGCTCCATACAGCATCAGCAGTGCGATTAACGCCTTGAGCCAGGCGCTGACCTCGGTGAAGAAGGCCAGGTATACGAAACTCACTGCCATGGTGGCGAGCGCCAGGTATTTCGCCCTGTCCGGGATTACCCGGTGGGAGCGCCACTGCTGCAGCGGCGGCCCGAACAGCGGGTGCGTGTACAGCCAGAGATGAAAACGCCGCGAGCTCTTCGAGAACGCCCACAGGGCGAGCAGCATGAAGGGCGTCGTCGGCAAGCCCGGCACCACGGTTCCGACGGCTCCCAGGCCAAAGAAACACCAGCCGAGCAGGAAATA
>CP070821.1:294372-301836 GCA_020344335.1 Gammaproteobacteria bacterium
CGCGACGCCGCGACGGTAGGCATCGGTGAACTCATCGGCTGCATCGCTGTATTCACCCTGTGCATATTTTTGCGCCGCTTCCTGTTCCGGGTTCTTGAACCAGGCTGCATTTACGGCTGCAGTGCCGAGCAGACAGGAAATCAGTACACCTGCCCGGTTCCAGGCAAACCATTCGGCGGCGCTGGCTTTTCTGGTGGCAGTCATGTGTTTCGCGGCCGGTATTCCGGCAGGGTGCGACGAAATAACGGCAACAGCAGCACCAGCGCCAGCCCGGCCAGCCAGTAAAAGCGTTCATTCCAGACCCGGGTCCGTTCGTTTCGCTCACCTTTGGGCAGGGCCTGCGCCTTCACCCTGGCAAGGATCTCCCGGGTGTCACTTCCCCGGTAATCCGCTCGCAGGTAAATTCCGTTTCCGCTCTTTGCCATTGATTTCAGCAATGGTTCATTGAGCGATGAGATCACCGGCTGGCCGCTCCTGTTCATGATCCAGGGGCTTTCTCGTCCCCTGCCAGGGACCGCATCTCCCTCCTGTGTACCGACACCCAGTATATGTACCCGTATCCCCGCAGCAGCCAACTCCTTCATGCGTTCCTCGAGACCCTGCTCGTCGAAATCGCCGTCCGTGATGATCAGCAGCGAACTAACGCTGTCCTCCGGCTGGCCGGCAATCAGCTCACTGGCCCTCTGCAGCGCGAAGGACGGGCGGCTGCCCTGCAGCTGCACCAGACTGGTGTCGAGCGCCGAAAGTACCCGGCGGATGCCATTCATGTCCTCCGTGACCGGCGACACGACGTGCGCGACTGACGCGAAGCCGATCAGACCGACGCGGATGCCACGATTCTCGTTCAGCAGATCCTCAAGCTCCTGGCGTGCCCTGGCCAGCCGGGTCGGCTGTACATCTGCTACGTTCATCGAGCGGGAGATATCGAACAGTACGACCAGGTTGGTACCGGGCCGGAACAGCTGAACATCGGTGAAGTCCCAGCGCGGTCCGGCCATGGCCAGGACCAGAAGCGTCCACATGGCCGTCCAGCGCGCAAAGCGCAGCCACTGGGTGTGGGACGAGGCCTCCGAGTGCCCCAGCAGGTGGGGTAGCAGGTGGGCGTCGGCATACTGCTGGATGCGTTGGTTGCGGTTGACGAGTAGGTGGCGCGCCAGCACCAGCCACAGGGCGACCGGTACGCACAGCAGCAGCGCCCACAGCCAGACGGGTTTGCTGAAATGGAAGGAGGCCAGTAATTCAACCATGCGCACGCCTCGTCAACCAGGCCCTGGGAATGCCGTCGGGGAACATGCCGAGCAGCAACAACAGCAGCAGGGCCAGCCCCAGCGGCCAGCGGTACAGGGACCGCGGGATCATCACTGTGCGTGATTCAGCCTGGGTTTTTTCCATTGCATCGATGCGCTGGTAGATCTGTTCCAGCGCGTCGGTGTCCGTCGCACGGAAATACTCGCCACCGGTAATGCCCGCAACCTCGGTCAGCAGCTCCTCGTCGATCTCCATCTTGACCTGCGTCATCCGGCCATCTTCCATGAACGGCACCAGCCCCTTACTGCCAAAACCGATCGTGTAGATGCGGATTCCTTCGTGGGCGGCCAGTTGTGCAGCCAGTCTCGGAGGGAGACTGCCTTCCGTATTTTCACCATCCGTCACCAGGATCAGGACCCTGGATCCTTCGGGACGATCACGTAATTTTTTCACGCCCAGCCCGATTGCATCACCGATGGCCGTTCCATCACCGGCCATGCGGGCGACGATATTGTCAACCAGGCTGTATACGGCCTGATTATCCAGGGTCATTGGAGACAGCACGAACGCCTGGCTGCCGAACGCCACGATACCGATTCGGTCACCTTCGCGGGCCTTGATAAACCGTCCGATAACACCCTTGATCACGGCCATCCGGGTAACCTGCCGGCCGCCGACCGTGAAGTCCATGGCCTCCATGGAACGCGATGCATCAATGGCCAGCATCAGGTCGTAGCCTTCGGTACGGACTTCCATATAGGGTTCCAGCCACTGCGGGCGCATCAGACAGGTGACCAGGGCCACCCATAACAGGGCCAGCATGAATATCTGCAGACGGCTACCGGCATGGGTGAGTGAGCGGGAGGTGATGAATGTTGATGCAAGTCTTCCCAGTGCCGGATGCAGCAATGTAGAGCGATCCGCATGGGTATAGGCATCCGTGGCCCCATGCGGCCGGCGCCAGAATTTCCAGACGAGCAACGGCAACGGCAATAACAGGGCAAACCAGGGCCAGTAAAAACTAAACACGGTCTGCTCCCCTGATGCCACGAGGGCCCGGGAACAACTGCCTTAGACGCTGCAAAAAATCTGTTTTCTGCGCTGCGGGCTGGAATGCATCGACCCACCGGGTGGCCGCACGAATCAGGACGTCTAGTTCATTGCGGCCAACGGCCATCGCCGGCGGCATGTATGGTGCCGTCAGGAGTATCTGTCCATGCCGCTCCCAGTCAAACCCCGTGTTGTCATGCTCCACCAGCCAGTGCAACCAGGAGTCGCCCGTCAGTCCGGCCGCCTCCCGGCGACCACTTTGCGCCATAGCGATACGGCGCAGCAGTTCCGATAATCTGCCGGCCACCTTGTGCGCGTCTTCACTGGCCAGGGCCTTTTTCAGGGCACGTAGCTGGCGGCGAGCATCGCCCCGCCAGCCAAGCCAGCCTGCACGGTAGATCATCCAGTATCTGATGCCGATGAACAGCAGCAAAAGAGCGACAAGACCGGCGGCAAACCACCAGCCGGGTGCCAGCGGAAACCAGGGAATCGCATCGAGATCGTGGATATCGCGTAATACTGTCGTGCCGGTTTCCATGAAGCCCGCTATTGCCTTCCCGCGTAGTGGCGCAGCCCGCTGATGAGTGTCCGGTGCACGTCCTCGTTGGTGCGGACCGGTATCAGACCGACGCCGAGGCGGTAGGACAACTGCTGCAGTTCCATACGGCGTTGCTCCCAGTCCACACGAAATGCCTGGCGACCTACCTCATTGTCTGTGTCGACTTCCAGAAGCTCGCCGGCGGCATTGGCGAAAATGACCGGCCCCATGGGTGGCAGTTCGCGGTCAGCCGGGTCATCGACCGGAAGCAGGACGACATCATGCCGTTGCTTCAGGCTTCCCAGGATGCGCTCGAGACCGGTGGTAACCTGGTTGATGGGGGCGATGACAAAGATGAGAGAGCCGGTGCCGGTGCCACTGTCCAGGTGTTGCAGTGCCGCCATCAACTGGGATTCGTCGGTATCTCCCTGCTCAATCGGTTCCGTCAATCCCCGCAGCAGCCGCCACAGGCTGCGGCGCCCCGGTGTGGCCCGGTAATAGCGGATGCCGGTCGCCGGGTTTCCGAACAGCACACCACCCACACGGTCATGCTGCTTGCTTGCCGCCCAGCCGATCAGTGCCGCAGCACGCGCAGCCTGGATCGATTTGAACGTGCCACGGGTGCCAAAGCTCATATGCGGTCCCGTGTCTATGCACAGGATGACGCTGCGTTGCCGCTCTTCGCGGAAGACCTTGAGATGCGGGGAATTGGTACGGGCGGTGACCAGCCAGTCCATGTTGCGGATGTCATCGCCTTCCTGGTATTCGCGTACTTCGTCGAAGTCCAGACCGGTACCCCTAAATACCGAGGCATACAGCCCGGTAAAGGTGGAATTGACCAGGTGGTGTGCCGCGACCCCGAGAGTGCGGGCCTGGTGGCGGAGTTCCAGCAGGTCATCAAGCTGCGGATGCAGACTCATTGCATTACCGCAGGTAGTTGTACTTCAGACCCCGGGCGGGCAATCATGACGGCAATCACGGAATTGCCACCACCTCCAGCAGACGCCTGATGTATTCATCACTCGTCACACCTTCCGCCTCGCCCTCGAAGGTCAGCAGGATACGGTGCCGCAGCACATCCGGCGCCACCGCCTGGATATGGTTAGGGGCTACGAACTCTTCTCCATCCAGCCAGGCTCGGGCGCGGGCACAACGTGCAAGCGCAATCGTGGCACGTGGCGATGCACCAAAGCGACACCAGCGCTTCAGGCCCTCGTCATAGGCTTCCGGTTTGCGGCTGGCTTGTACAAGGTCAACTATATAATTATTCAGTTTTGGATCCAGATAGAGTTTTGCAGCATCTTCCCGTACCTTGAACAGCCGCTCCTGGGAAAGCACCTCGGCAGGCGGCGCGGGTGCCGCCAGTTGCTGGTTGCTGTCGAGATCCAGGATTGCCAGCTCATCCTCGCGACTCGGATAGTCCACCCGGACATGCATCAGGAATCGATCCAGCTGCGCTTCCGGCAGGTTATAAGTACCTTCCTGTTCAATCGGGTTCTGTGTGGCGAGCACCATGAACAGTTTCGGCATGGTATAGGTTTTCAGGCCTACCGTGACCTGACATTCTCCCATGGCCTCGAGCAGCGCCGACTGAACCTTTGCCGGGGCCCGGTTGACCTCGTCAGCCAACAGGATATTGTGGAACAACGGTCCGGGACGAAAATCGAATTGACCCTTTTCGTGGCGGTAGATATCCGTACCGATGAGATCGGAGGGTAACAGGTCCGGGGTAAACTGGACGCGATGATAATCGCCCTCGATGGCCTCAGCCAGTGCCTTTACCGCGGTTGTCTTTGCGAGTCCGGGCATACCTTCCACCAGGACATGGCCTTCGCTCACAAGGCAGATGAGCATGCTGTCGACAAGGTCGTGTTGACCAACTACCCGGGAGGCAAGATGTTTGCGGACGCCATCCAGTAAGGAGGACTCCATGCGTCGATAGTTGGCGGGTTTGCTGGTTTTTAACAATGTGATGCTCCCCTGTTTAGTGTGCTGGGAGCATAACCCGCTTGTTTTCCAAGATTCCAGTTGAAAACGACATCTTTCCAAATTCCCTTCCCTTCTGAATACCAGCCCGGTCACCCTTGGGACCGATTCTATACCGCGCGGTTGCCGCTAGCCGGAGACTGATTGCCCAATTCCCCTAGTCTTACGCCATCGACATCCCGCCGTCCTTGGATGACACCGTCCGGTGGAACAACAGCCGGATCGGCTGGGACTGGTACTCGTGTACCCTGTCAGATAAATAGCCAGCGCCTGCGGCGCCATTTAACGCACGCGCACGAGAATCACCCTGAGGGCCTGCCTTCTTTTTTCGGAAATCAGCGCATTTCGGAAATCAGCACAGTGTTTTCTCGAATACTGATCCCCGAGTCATCTGAAGTGCACGCTTGTTTTGATACTCTATTTGTGACATACAAGAAAGATCCTTTTTGGAAAGATAGTTTCCACGACAGCGGTTATACTTGCTTTAGAATTACCCATGGCATGGCCATTAACACAGAAAGGGCTTTCCAGCATGTTATGCAGAATACCATCACTGGCAGTTGCCGCCGTTCTGCTTGCGGGTTGCGAATCCGGAAACCAAGCCAGCCAGACGCCGCCGATGACCGAGGCACAGCCCGCCTCTGAATCGACAGCGCCGCTGGCGCCGGTTCGGCCGTCCGAAATGGTTCGATCTGAATCCGGTGGTGATGCCCTTGGTGACGGGGCACTCGAGATC
Source organism: Gammaproteobacteria bacterium (assembly GCA_020344335.1). Classification (GTDB taxonomy): domain Bacteria; phylum Pseudomonadota; class Gammaproteobacteria; order UBA9214; family UBA9214; genus SZUA-186. The sequence continues at coordinate 299,931 of CP070821.1, forward strand.
GAGATCCTGGATACCGGGGTTGCCATCACTGCCAATGCAGTCAGTCAGCAGACAATCCTCTACACTCTGGCCACGCAAGCCGGATTCGAGATAACGTACGCAGGTGTTCCCTGGGAAGTCGTGACACTGACCATCGAGGCTGAAAACCTGCATGCGGCACTGGTAGAGCTGCTAAAACAGCATCCCTACCAGATCATTTATGAATTTGATACCAACCGCCAGGCGGATGCCCTGAAACGGGTTGTTGTTGGTGACCTGCTGGCCGGGCAGGAATGGCTGCAGCCAACACCGGCACCGGACACCGGAATTACACCAGACCTCCCTGATTACCGAATGATGCATGGCGCCACCGAGGCATCCCTGTCTGCAGAAGACCGGGCCTACCTGACTCAACTCATGGATCCGTCGCCCGAGGTTCGCGAAGAGGCAGCAGCCAGCATCGAACCGACCGGTATTGCGCTGGACCACCTCGCAAGCATCGTCACGACCGACCCTTCACCTGAGGTCCGGACCGCGGCAGCCGGTACCCTGGAGGACAGCAAGGATCCCAAGGCCTTCCAGGCCCTGATCATGGCACTGCAAGACGAGAATCCCGAGGTCCTGGTCGAGGTGATGAGCGCACTGACGTATATAGAGAACCGGCGTGCCCTCCCCTACCTGCAACCCTTCCTGGACCATCCCGATGAGGACGTGAGAGACGCGGCCGAGTCGTCGATTGATTCATTTAATTAGGCTGGAACCCATGCCTCTAGCGGGATGGCACACCGGATTCTTTAAATATACATTTATTACCAGACAGATAGAGGCACAGATGAAGGCCTGTAAGCCACCATCTTCCATAGGGTTCATTGTACAAGGCGGTAACCGGATGGCTGCGACATCCGCACTGCACGGTTATACAAACAGATAAAGTCGGTATTATTTGACTAGTGTCAATCCAGCGGGGTGTGTTACTTGATATATTTCCCACATCAGGATGGGTTGGCTTCAGACCGCTGTCAATCCCGGGATGTGGACAGGCTCAGGATTACTCACGGACTGTCGATAGCAAGCACTCGAATATGTGTTGGCTATAAGCCACAAAATTGCGGTCTTTCTTTCCTATGCTTTAAGGTCTTATTGTGAATGAAAATATTTTATTGCATTATTGATGTGCACAAGCTACATTTACCACGCTACGGATAATAACCCTTTAATTAACCAACCACAGGGAGAACCATCATGAAACTCGGAAGGCTATTAATTGCGGGGTTGATTATGGCGGGATCGACCTCAGCGTCTGCGGGTGTCGCAATTGACTTGATATCCATTCATGACATCCAGACACTGAAGTTGAAGGCCGCAGAACTTGTCGATGGCAAGATCAAGGTTAGTACTATCAACGCCAGCGATGTGGAGGAGACTCTGCTTGGACGTGAAGCCACCAACGATGAGAAGCTGTCTGCCTTCGTTCCCTGCCCGATTGACGATATGTTGGACTACGGCGGTTTTTACATCGGCGTCTGGGACTCAGAGCTGCAACAAACGGTTGGCCCGCTTGAACACTTTGACATCTTCAATGAGATCCTCGAGTTCGATAACGGACGGATCAAGAAGGTCGAGGCCGTCATGGATGGTGATATTGATCCTGATGGCGTAGACGTCAATCTTTACGCTACTGTCATTATCGATGCAAAGATCGTAAGTGACAGCAAGGGTGAAACCGGCGGCCTGGACGGTGAAAACTGCGTGAGCAAGGTCAAGACCAAGGCAATCGTCGGGTATGATGATACGGGGGCTGACGAATTTATCATCGAGAGTGGCAAGATCAAGGCTGGCAAGGTGAAGGACGGCGGGGCAGCAACGCAAATTTTTGACTAATTTTCCTTCTATGTAATTTCTGACCGCCGTAACAAAGTCGAGGGGA
>CP070821.1:301936-305266 GCA_020344335.1 Gammaproteobacteria bacterium
AAGGCCGGCATGGAAAAACGCCATAAAAAACTGGCACCGTACTACGATTCAGGCGCCGTCGGCATAACCCAGGACGGCCAGCTCAAGATCCGTGACCAGAAACTGGTGCCTCTGCAGGAGCGCAAGACCGTGAAACAGCTGGTATCAAAGGAAAATCGCGACCGCGCTGCCCTCTACCGGGAGATTGCCAAGGCCAATCAACGCCCGGAGTGGGAAGCGGAAATCCGGGAAACCTTTGCCCGGCGCTGGGTGGACAATGCGCGCAGCGGCTGGTGGTACATGGACAAGGGCGGCAACTGGAAGCAGAAGTAGCCTGCGGGATCCATGAACCTGTTCGTCTTTGATATCGAGACGGTACCCGATGTGGCATCCGGCCGGCTATTGTACGGGCTGGATGACCTGGACGACCGCAATGTCGCCCAGGCGATGTTTCACAAGCGTGCCGAGGAAAGCGGCGGTTCCGAGTTTCTGCGTCACCACCTGCAGCGGATCGTGGCGATATCCGTGGTACTGCGTACCCCCGACAAGTTCAAGGTCTGGTCGCTCGGTGATTCCGATTCACCGGAGGGCGAACTGCTGCAGCGGTTTTTCGACGGGATCGACCGCTTCACCCCCACACTCGTGTCCTGGAACGGTTCCGGTTTCGACCTGCCAGTGATTCACTACCGCAGTCTGCTGCACGGGGTGGTGGCGCCGCGCTACTGGAACACCGGTGACGATGACAAGAGCTTCAGGTGGAATAACTATCTCAATCGTTTCCATGAGCGGCATACCGACCTGATGGATGTGCTGGCCGGTTACCAGCCACGCGCGGCTGTGCGGCTGGACCAGGTGGCAACGATGCTCGGATTTCCCGGCAAGATGGGCATGGACGGCAGCAAGGTCTGGGATAACTTCCTTGCCGGCGATATCGAGGGTATCCGCAACTACTGCGAAACCGATGTCCTGAATACCTACCTCGTCTTTCAGCGCTTTCAGTTGATACGCGGACAGCTCGATCACAAGGCGTATACCGCTGTCTGCGAGCAGGTGCGTGAAGGGTTGAGGAAGGAAGGCAAACCGCACCTGGATGAATTCCTGCAGAACTGGAAGTCGGGTTGACCAAACTGATAACCGCAGTTCGTAGGTTGGGCTGAGCTTGCAAAGCCCAACGAAAGAGTAACCGGTATTCCTGATGATGTTGGGCTTCACTTCGTTCAGCCCAACCTACAATCCCTGATCATGAGTAAACGTAATCGCAACAAGCGCCTGCCGGAGCCATGTGCCTCCATCGAGGTCGAGGCCTTGGTACACGACGGGCGCTGTGTGTCACATTGCGATGGCAAGGTTGTGTTTATTGACGGGGCACTGCCCGGTGAAACGGTCGGATTCGAGTACCTGGCAACCCACCGGAAATTCGACGAGGGCAGGGTCACGGGGATACACCGGCCATCTCTAGAGCGGGTCGAACCGCGGTGTCCACATTTCGGGGTGTGCGGCGGCTGCAGCCTGCAGCACATGGATGCGACGGCACAGATCCAGGCGAAGCAGGCCATGCTGCTCGACAACCTGGAACACATCGGCACGGTCGTACCAGAATCCATCCTGTCACCGCTGACCGGGCCGGCATGGGGATACCGTACCAAGGCGCGACTGGGTGTTAAATATGTTCACAAAAAGGGCAGGGTGCTGGTCGGGTTTCGGGAGAAGCGTCGCTCCCTGATAGCGGAGCTGTCACGTTGCGAGGTATTGCATCCCTCGGTCGGCGAGCACCTGGATGCACTGGCGGAACTGGTTAACCAGATGGATGCCAAGGAGCGCCTGCCGCAAATTGAAGTGGCGGTTACGGAAACAGTTTCAGCACTGGTTTTCCGCCACCTGGATCCGCTAACGCAGACAGATCTTGCCCTGTTAACGCAGTATGGTGAGGATCACGACCTGCATATCTACTTGCAACCGGCCGGACCTGACAGTATGTACCTGCTATGGCCGGAGACATCGTGCTTGCGTTATGAACTTCCCGGACAGAATGTAGCGATCGAATTCAGGCCGACCGACTTTACCCAGATCAACCAGGAGATCATCCGTCAGACCGTGGACCGCGTACTGCAACTGCTGGAATTGCAATCTGAAGATTCGGTGCTCGACCTGTTCTGCGGCTTGGGCAACTTTAGCCTGCCGCTGGCCCGCCAGGCCGGCACGGTGACCGGTATTGAAGGGGAGGCGGAACTGGTCAGCCGCGCCTGCGACAACGCCAGGCTGAACGGGATCAGCAACGCCAGCTTCCATGTGGCCGATCTTGCCGGTGACAATACCGAGGCGGTCTGGGCCGGCAGAGGCTATGACAAGGTATTGCTGGATCCGCCGCGCAGCGGCGCTGCCAAGGTACTCGATGTGCTGGGTAATATCCGCCCGGCGCGAATCGTGTACGTGTCCTGTCATCCCGGATCACTGGCCCGGGATGCCGGGCGACTGGTCAATGATTTTGGCTACCGGCTGAAACAGGCCGGGGTGATGGACATGTTTCCGCATACCGCGCACGTGGAGTCCATAGCACTGTTCGAGCATGGTTGATGAAATGTCTTCCCGACCGGGGCCGGTCCTACTGGCTCTTGCCCTGATATAGCGTTGCATTGGCCGAGGGTAAATTCGCAGCCCCGCCCGAACTTGCTGGCATGTTCACCCGCTCGATCAGGGGAAGTACCGTACTACTGTGCGTACCAGCGGCCGTTCAGTGCCTTGTATACCCGCCTTGGATACCAGCGCTTGCCGACACTGCCGTTATAGCGCGCCAGTGCACGGTACATGTCACCGTTTTCCTGTTTCAGGTAGTAACTGAGGATGGTACAGCCGAAGCGGATGTTCGTGGTAATGTGAAACAGGTTGTCCTCGGGGTGGCCAATCTCGTCCAGCCAGAACGGCATGATCTGCATCAGTCCCCTGGCCCCGGCACTGGAAATGGCAAAGCGGTCGTAGTTGCTTTCAATATTGATGATCGCAAGGACCAGCTCCGGTTGCAGCCTGGCACGGCGAGCCTCGTAGTGCACCGTTTTGAGGATGGTCAGCCGCTCCTCCAGGTCCTTGACGCGCGATGCCAGCCGGGTTGACATGTCGGTCAACCAGACCTCGGCATCAAAACGATCCTCGAAACTGTCGCTGGACTCGATAGCCGCGGTGAGGAGCTGTCGCAGGGTATCATCCGGACGTTCCTGCGTGGCCGCAAGCGAGGTAGCGGATACGCCGGCGAGCAGGCCGGCAAGGCAGGCTGCCTGGAGCAGGACGGGAAGACGTTTTGGCAAGATCGCCATAGGTCTGTTAACGGCCTCCGCTCAGTGCACTTGATCTCTAAGG
>CP070821.1:305366-309965 GCA_020344335.1 Gammaproteobacteria bacterium
CGGAGCCGATCGGCGCGGCCAGTGGCATGACGGCTATGCAGCCCAGTTCCTCGAACCGTCGCGCCATGATGGGATCATCGTTGGTGTATACCATGACATCGAAGCCTTCAGCGACAAGTGTCTCTGTCGCCCTGATTGTTTCCGTGATATCGGGGAACAGGGTTTTTTCATCGCCGAGGACTTCCAGCTTGACCAGGGTGTGCCCGTCCAGCAGTTCGCGCGCCAGTCGGCAGGTGCGTATCGCATCCTCTGCGTTGTAACAGCCGGCCGTGTTCGGCAACAAGGTGTATTTTTCCGGTGAGATGACATCCAGCAAGCTGGGCTCGTCCGGATTCTGTCCGATATTGGTGCGGCGAATGGCGACGGTAACAATTTCGGCACCGCTGGCTTCGGTGGCTTCCCGGGTCTCGTTAAGGTCCTTGTATTTTCCGGTTCCGGTCAGCAGGCGGGAATGGTATTCGACACCGGCAATGATCAGCGGGTCATCGCCTGATTGCGGTTGTGATTGCATTACTGTTGACATGGTTATCTAACTCTTTGAATACGTAAATAGCACTTGGGGATTCTGATTTATACAATGACCTGTTGCAGGTTGCGCCGCAGGTACCGGAAAGTTACAGCAGGCAGATGACCTGTGATGGACATCGCATATCCTGCATTACCTCGGGTCTCCGACAGTTAAAATTAACCAGCGATTCCCCGATCAAGGCGGAGCGGATCGAGCAATCAGCCACCGCCGATGGCGTGTACGATTTCCACACGGTCGCCGGGTTGCAGCAAGTGACAATCGAGATGACTGCGTGGCACGATGGTGGTATTAACCTCCAGGGCAAGGCGCTTGCCGGCAAGACCGAGGTCGGTGATCAGGTCGCTGGCACTCAGGTGATCGGGAACTTCCCGATCATTCCCGTTCAGAATGATTTGCATGGCATTATGGATCAGTTACATTGAAAAGGATGCAGACATTCTACCGTAATTAGGCGGCTAAATTTTTTAACTTCGGAATGAAGAGCTTATGGACCAATGGACTGAGGATATCATCTCGGCCGACAATGCCGGTACCCTCGACGGCCTGTTTGCGCAGCGCGTCCGGCGTACCCCGGACCTGACTGCCTATCGCAGCTTCGATCCCGTCAGCAAGCAATGGCAGGACACCAGCTGGGGCGCCATGGGGGAGGCGGTGGCGCGCTGGCATAGTGCACTAGCGGCGGAAGGCCTGCAGCCCGGTGAGCGGGTGGCCGTGCACCTGCGCAACAGCTGCGAGTGGGTGTGTTTCGACCAGGCGGCACTCGGCTGCGGACTGGTAATCGTGCCCCTCTATACCGATGACCGGCCGGAGAACATTGCCTATATCACGCAGGATGCGGCGGTACGGGTCCTGCTGGTCCAGGATGCTGCCAGCTGGAAACGCCTGGCCGGTTCCCTCAATCATCACGAGGACCTGCGACGGGTCCTCATCCTGAAGCGGCCGGACGCCGTGCCAGAGAGTATTTCTGCAGACGAGCGTGTCCGCTTTGTCGATGACTGGTTGCCGACGCAGGCCGGTGAGCTTGTTGCGCGTGCCGGTGACCCCCACGAGCTTGCCTCGATCGTCTACACCTCGGGCACCACCGGCCGGCCCAAGGGTGTCATGCTGTCACACTACAATATGTTGTCGATTGCGCATTCCGCGCTCACCATGATTGACTGTTACGAGGAGGACCTGTTCCTTTCCTTCCTGCCGCTGTCGCATACCCTCGAGCGGACAGCGGGTTATTACCTGCCGATGATGGCCGGGGCCACGGTTGCCTATGCACGCTCCATTCCCCAGCTGGCCGAGGACCTGCAAAATATCCGTCCCACCGTCATGATCGCGGTGCCGCGGATTTTTGAACGTGTGTTTGCCCGCATCCAGGGCCAGATGGACAAGCAGTCTGGAATCAAAAGGGGTCTGTTCAACCTGACCACGGCAGTTGGATGGCGCCGGTTCGAGCGTCAGCAGAACCGCGCATACTGGAATCCGGACCAGATACTGTGGCCGCTGTTGAACAGACTGGTGGCTGGCAAGGTCACCACGAAGCTCGGTGGCCGCCTGCGGATTGCGGTCAGCGGCGGTGCGGCATTGCCGGTAACAGTCGCGAAAATGTTCATCGGTCTTGGTGTACCGATCCTGCAGGGATATGGCCTGACAGAGACCAGCCCGGTCATCAGTGTGAATGTGCCGGATGACAACGAGCCTTCCAGTGTTGGCATTGCGCTGAACGGTGTCGAGGCCCGCATCGGCGATAACGATGAATTGCTGGTCAAGACCCCGGGCATGATGCAAGGCTACTGGAACAACCACGCGGCAACGGCCGAGATCATCGATCCCGAGGGCTGGCTGCATACCGGTGATCAGGCCCGTATCGAGAATGGTCACATCTATATCACCGGGCGTATCAAGGACATCCTGGTGCTGTCCAACGGTGAAAAGATTCCGCCGATGGACATGGAGCTGGCCATCTGTCTGGATCCCCTGATTGACCAGGCAATGGTGATCGGCGAGGGCCAGGCCTACCTGGCAGCAATCCTGGTGCTGAGCCCGGAGGAATGGCCCGGACTGGCGCAGCGCTTCGGGCTGGATGAGAGTCTCGATGAAATCCTGAATAACGAGAAGCTCAATAACCACCTGGTGCGCGCGGTGCGGGAGCGGCTCAGGGATTTTCCCGGGTATGCCAAGGTGCGGCGGGTGATCCTAACACGCGAACCATGGACCGTGGACAACGGCCTGCTCACACCTACGCTAAAGGTGAAGCGGGCGAAGGTGCTGGAAAAGTTTGCTACCGAAATCGCGTCACTGTATGCCAGTGGCCCGGTCGGGCGGGTCTGAACAGGCCACGTTGCGATTAACCGGCTGGTAAAAAGAAATCAGGTCAGGAAACGTTCCCAGGCGATCAGTCCCCAGGTAATAATCACGATCCAGAGGCTGATAAATACCGCTGCAGATCCCATGTCCTTCGCACGACCGGACAGTGCATGCCGGTCTGCACCGATTCGATCAATGGCAGCTTCCACGGCGGAGTTCAGCAGCTCAACAATCAGTACCAGCAAGCAGCTGGCGATCAGCAATACCCGTTCCACGGCGGTATTCCCCAGCCAGAAGGCAGCGGGGATCAGTAGCAGGCAAAGAACGATTTCCTGCCTGAAGGCAGCCTCGTTCTTCCAGCCCGCACGGATTCCGGAAGCTGAGTAGAGGGCGGCATTCCAGATCCGGCGTATACCGGCTGCGTCGTCAGCTTGATTCATTGCGCGCCACCTTGAAGTCGAATTTACTGGAACCGGTCCGGCAAGGAATGACTACCAGCTCATGTAGGCAAAGCCCTTTTCCTGCAGCTGCATGATGTCGTCCACACCGACCGGGACCACTTTCGCAAAGTCGTACAGGTCCTTTTCGGACCACCGGAGTGATTTCATGGTGTTGCCGCAGGCATGGAATGCGACCCCGTAGTCCGCCAGCGAACTAACGCGCTGCCGCAACTCTTCCGGGATCGGTCGAAGCGGGTGCCTGGCGAGAAGATGCAATCCATGTCCGAAGGCGGCGACGACAATTTCGATATCGTCACCATACTTGCGCAACAGCTCACCGACAGAGAACAGAATATGCTGCAGGTACTCCGGGTCGATCTTGTTGCACTGATAGACGATACGGTGGGCTGTCGTATCCTCGAAGTGGGTTTCGGTGTGATGGGCGTCTGCGCGGCGTATTGCGAAGACACCGCCGAGCAAGCCGATGGACTTCAGCAGGATACGGCGGGGTTTATTGTGTGTAGTTGATTTCTCCATCGTCTTGCTCCCATCGTAAGTTGATGTATGTCTTTTTGATACTCTGGTACCTCTCGATGAGGTGTGTTCAGAAGGCAATCAGGCAGTGTTCGGTATCGTTCCGGAAATCATGCGAGTGTGTTGCTGACGGGGTAGCGGTGAAACCGGTAAACTATCGCCGTACAACCTCTTGGCGGGTGTAGTTCAATGGTAGAACTGGAGCTTCCCAAGCTTCAAACGTGGGTTCGATTCCCATCACCCGCTCCATTTCGGTAGTAACAGCGACCCTATCAGAAAGACCAGCTGACAGTATATTTTATAGGTATATAAATATATTCTTATTGTATTATAAGTAAACGATAATATACTTATCAGGCATCCAGGGACAGGGAATTCCCGGAAAGAATTCTTACTTTTTATTTAATATTCAATCTATTGGAGATATCTATCATGAAAAAGATAGCAACAGTAATGACGGCCGCCACGCTGGCCGTTGCTTCTGCTTCCGCTTCAGCCTGGGGCTGGGGTCCTTTCGGTAACGGTTACAACGGTTACAACGATGGCTGGGGTGACGGTGATTTCGATGGTGGTTTCAGCATGAACTTCAGTGGTCGCGGTCACGGTCGTGGCTATGGCCGTGGGTATGGCTACGGCTATGACTACCCGTACTACGGCTACGCCCCCTACGGTTATGCCCCGTACGGCTATGGTGTTCCGGTTGCACCCGCTGCCGGTCTGACCGAGGAGCAGCAGCAGGCGATTGCCGACCAGCAGGCCCAGATGATCGAGAACATGCAGAAGGCCCAGCAGCAGGCAGCC
>CP070821.1:310065-314688 GCA_020344335.1 Gammaproteobacteria bacterium
GATGACCGAATGGTTGATGAAGCAGCTGTGTGCCGAAGCCGCCGGGCTGCTGGCAGAGGATCGCTCCCTGCATATTGCCATTAACCTGAGCCCCTGCCATTTTGAAACCAGCCGGATCCTGAAAACAACGAGTCATATATTCGGTAACAGCGCGATTCGCCCGGAGCAGATAATCTATGAAATTACCGAACGTGGCCTGATCAAGGAAGACAGTGGTATTGCCCGCGATGTGATGAAACACCTGCGGGAACGCAAGTCGCATATTGCACTGGATGATTTCGGTACCGGGTATTCCAGTCTCAGCTATATCAGTTCTTTCCCGCTGGATTATCTGAAAATCGACAAGAGTTTCGTTGAAGCGATAGGGACCAATGCACTGACTGCCGGACTGGTGAATTCGATCATCGACATGGCGAAACGACTGGGACTGAGCATCATTGCCGAAGGTGTCGAGAAGCGTGCGCAAGTGGATTATCTGCGGCAACAGGGTGTGGAATACGCTCAAGGCTGGTATTTCTCGAGGGCGATGCCGATCAAGGCGTTCAGGCAATATGTCCGCGGATATAACAAGCGTTAAATGTACTCATGGCACCACAGTGAGAGAGGTTGCCGCACATCTTTGCATGCAGGCAGCATCCATCCCTGGTCATCCTGCCCGATTCAGCTACTGGAAAATGCGTAATGGTATGCGAGACGGTTACTGTGATGGGACTGGCGGCAGCAAGTGCCTGATTATTCAGGTGGCGGATGTTCCGTGCTAGACGACCAGGTTCAGCAGCATGATTTCATAAATAATCAATGCCATGTACATGGGCACCAGTGCATACATCAGGTAGCGGACGACAAAAATCCGGTAGACGCGAAAATTCAGATGCATCAGCAAAACGATTACGGCGAGGCTGGTGGCGATTATCTTCACAGTGGTGAAGGTCTGGAAGTCCTTCTGGATGAGCCAGTCCATGAAGATATTCATCTCCACAGCGCCGTTGTTGATCAGAATGAGTGTAAAAAAGGCATCCAGGCAGCTCATCAGGATGATTGACGTGGTTGCCACCAATGGCCACGGGCCATACCAGTCGATATAGCTATTCAGCTGGTCTTCATCGCGGCGGATCTCTCGCCGGCGATTGATAAAGAGTGTTCCGAAGAGGGTCTGAAATGACAGGCGGCGCCGGTCAACACGGCGCTGCTCGATGGCACTTTCATCGGCGGTATCTTGTACCACTTGCATTTCGGTGTCCTGTGTCACTGGGCTGTCCCCCTCACGGCACTCCTCACCCTTTATGCAAGGCAAGTTTCATACCGCTTGCTGTAATATATTGTTTGTATGGCTTTTTTAAATTCAAACAACGATCCAGGATTCTTGACCCAAATTAACGTCAATTATTCCGACAATACGATCCAGGTAACATATATTTAAATCTTTAAAAAACAATAAGATATACGATAAGGCGCGCTTTGGGCGATGTAAAGCTTATCGACGACATTAAGAACAAGTTTAATTGAGGAATATTAGCTATTTAAAATATACGAATGTTATGTATAATACCTGACAATCTATCGGGGTGAAAAAGACAATCAGCAAGGTAACAAAGACATTGGCTACTATCTTTCTGCCGTTGTTTTGACTGAATTACGACACTGGCAGGGTGGCTGTCAGGGCCGCTGTATTTTAGTTGGTCGTTTTGCTATGTTTAACTGCAGTAAATAGCGATGGCAATTTATTTATTTTGATAAGAAAACCTGTCAAGGTACTGACAGAAATACGGACGAGCAGCAACCCTAATACCGATTGGAGGAGACAAAAAAATGGCAGACCTTTTTTCAGATGAATGGATGAAGAATTACATGGAGCAGTGGAATGCCGAGCCGGAATTGTCCGATGCACTGCAGAAAATCAATTTCAATTCTGTCATCGCCTACGGTTTTGATGGGGAAGACACACCGCGCGGCTATATCGATGTGCAGAATGGCAAGGCAGTATCGGCGGGTATATATAATGGTGAGGAAATAAACTGGGATTTGCGCGCCACTTTTGATGACTGGAACAAATGGCTGGCCAAGCCACCGGGCATGATGGGGCTTGGCATGGCGTATACCTCGCGCAAGCTCAAATTCAACGTGGGTGATTATGGTGCCATGATCAAGGATCCGCGTATGGCCGGTCCCTTTATCAAGAGTTTCGCCGTGATGGGGCGTGCATAGGTTATTGATTAAACTGTTTTAGCAAATAATAAAATAGGGTGTAGTAAATGGCATGGTATTTGTTATAACCCGCCATTTTTATAGCAAAAATATTAATAATGTTGATAAATTTGGATTGGCTGGCTGGTTAGTTGAACCGGGCGCTGTCAAATGGCAGCGTTGGAACTCTTTCGCATGCCTGTACCAGCTGAGCCGTCTGCTTGAGGATTAACCGATGTTAATCAGAAAAATTTCTGCTTTTGCACTGCTCTGTATTCTTTTCAATCCCGTAATCGCCGCCGATTCTGGCCAGGATGTCGTGATCACCGTACCCAGTGTGCCAGTGGGGAGTGCCGTTACGCTCGGTGGTACTGTTGTTCCATACAAGGAAGCCACTCTCTCTGCGCAAGTACCCGGGCGCATTGAAAGTATCTCCGGTGAAGAGGGAGACAGTTTTGAGTCAGGGGCTGTGCTGGTAGCCATCAGTGATGATGATCTGCTTGCCAAACGTCGTGCGGCCTTTGCCAATCTTGCCAACGCGGAAGCCGCACTGCGCAACGCCGGTGTCCAGTATTCACGAGAGTGGGTTTCACCCTATGGTGGCCAGTCAAATGACATGATGGGTGGTTTTGGCTCCATGATGAGGAATTTTTCCAACCCGATGAACAGCATGATGGGTAGCGGTTCGCCCCGATATGAGCGGCATGCGGACCTGTACCAGTACGGAACCCGTCTCGACCAGGCGCGCAGCCAGCTGGTGGCCGCACGCTCGCAAATTGACGAGATTGATTCAAAGCTTCGTGATACCAAGTCGATTGCGCCGTTTGACGGTGTGATCACCGGCAAGCTGGTTGAGGTGGGAGATCCCGTGCAACCGGGCATGCCGCTGATTATGTTTGCAGATACCAGCCAGTTGCAGATCAAGGTTGAGGTACCTGCACGACTGATGCCGGGCGTGAAAAAGGGGATGGTGGTTCCAGCCAAGCTGGACGTGGGCGATGTAAACCTGCAGGCCCGCGTTGTACAGATTTATCCAATGGCGGATCCTGATCGTCATACCGTCACTGTCAAGCTGGACCTGCCGCCCGGTGCACCCGGTGGTGCAGGGATGTATGCCGAGGTGGTCATCAACGACATCAATGCCAAGGTCCGTGATATGCCTGTAGTACCCAGGGATGCGCTGGTCTGGCGAGGCAGCCTGCCGGGTGTATATATCCTGGATGACCAGAACAAGCGCCAGCTGCGGCTGGTCAGGACCGGTGACAATGTCGGAGCTGACGGGATAGCAATTCTTTCGGGCCTGCGTGCCGGTGAACGTGTCGTTGTTGGAGCATCCGGGTCATCCAGGGAATGGCAATAATACCCCGCCCGGTCAGGGTATCCTGACTGCCGGAGGCGGGGTGTACATGATTATCCATGGTTATTGGTTCCGGATGACTGGTGTTTACCCGATGGGGGAGATGTAGAAAACGGATAGGCACGTACCCGGACCCAGAGGAATGCACTGAATACGGCTGAATAAGAAGGCAAATTATAATGGCTGAAGAAACTAGCGATTTTTCCACACCGGCGGAAGCGCACTCTCTTGGTATAGCAGGCAGAACGGCGCGCCTGTTTATCACCTCGCCGGTGACTCCAATGCTGCTTATTGCGGCATTGTTGCTCGGGTTGATGGGATTGTTTTTTACCCCGAGACAGGAAGACCCGCAGATATCGGTGCCCATGATCGATATCTTTGTCCAGTATCCGGGAGCATCGGCCGAACAGGTATCCAGCCTGGTGACCGATCCACTGGAACGGATCATGAAGGAAATTCCCGGTGTCCGGCATACCTACACGGCTACCGAACGCGGCAAGGCCATGGTCACCGTGCGCTTTTTCGTCGGCGAGGAAATGGGCGCTTCCATTGTCAAGGTCCATGACAAGCTGCAGTCAAATCTTGACAAGATTCCACCCGATGTTTCCATGCCCCTGGTCAAGCCGGTTGCCGTTGACGATGTTCCTGTCGTGACATTAACGCTCTGGTCGGAGGATGTCGACGACGGTTCGCTACGCATCCTGGCACTGGACCTGTTGCAACGCCTTGGCGAGGTGAAGGATGCCGGCAAGGGTTTTGTTGTTGGCGGGCGTGAAGACCAGCTCAAGATCGAGGTGTTGCCGGAACGGCTCTCGGGTTTCGACATCAGCCTTCCACAGGTTGCGCAAACGATTCAAACGGCCAATGCAGAGACAACGGCTGGTGATGTGGAAGCCGGCGGGATGGCACTGACGGTACGCACCGGCTCCTTTCTGAAGACAGCCCGGGATATCGAACGCCTGGTGGTTGGCATCCGTAACGGGGCGCCGGTGTATGTCCGCGATGTTGCGCGGGTCTCTCATGAATCGGCTGATCCCAGAAGAATCTCCAGTTTTTTCACCGGGCCCGCCTATGAGGGTGAA
>CP070821.1:314788-320071 GCA_020344335.1 Gammaproteobacteria bacterium
ACAAGTTTCGTAACTTTATTCATTACATTTTCTCCTGTATACAAGACTTATTATCCGTTGCCAGACTGGTATCGCAGCCAGCAAACGTATTTTGATTATAGACAAAATCCATTTTCTGCTTCTAGTATCCACCAGGCCGTAATCCGGATTTTGAATCGATTTGTCCTGCTTTCTTGATCCAGATCAAATGTGTACAACCGGCAATCAATAGGAAACCTGATTACTTACCGCTGTCAGCCAAATGCCGGAACTCGACAAGGACAGGATATACCGAAGTAACGGGCAGCGGCTGGCGCGACTGATCCATCTCTGCAAGGCCCGGTTTCGTCACTCACAACACGATATCGTGGATTGGCTGGGACAATTCATCCCGGTGCACGCAACCATCATTGACGCGGGTGCCCAGTTCGGTAATTTCACCAAGGCCTTTGCCCGTCTGCACGGGTCAACTTGTACCGTGCATGCCTTTGAACCGTTGCCATACAACTATGCGATCCTCAAAACAGTGACTGCCGGACTCGGGAATACCCGTATTCATCAAATGGCATTGTCTGACAAAACGGGAACGGCCGACCTGCTGGTCCCCGTCAAGAAACGGGGCAGGCTGGGTCCCGGACTGGCGCATTTCGGTGCAGAGCAGCAGCGCAACTATATTCGCGAAGCGGTCGCGACGCAGTGCCTCGACGATTTTGTTCGCATACATGCCATTGAGCGCATTGACTTCATCAAATGCGATGTCGAAGGTGCGGAACTGCCCGCGTTCCGGGGTGCAGCGGCTGTACTGCGTGAGTCCCGACCCGTGATCTACACGGAAATCAATGATGATTTCACGCACCGCCTGAACTATAACGCAGAGGAACTGTTTGGATATCTGCTGGACTTCGGTTATGCCGCCAGCCGTGTGGACGAAGAAAGGCCGGTTGCACACCCCGTGGACCGGTATGCCGGGAGCGGGAATTACCTGTTTACCGCAACCACCATCCGCTGAAACGAGACACAAGAACGGTATTCACTCCCGGTATTTCTCACACAGTGCCTGTACACGCGGCCCGTCCCGGCTTGTCTCGTAATCCGAGGGCAGGACGGCTCGCGGGTCATGCAACCATGCAACCATGTCCTGCAGCACCACGTGCGCCTGCAGGTCGCGCGTCAGCATGTGGTAGCCATCCGGGTAGATCACCAGTCGCCAGTTGGCCGGTGGTGCATCGGGAAGTTCCCCGATCATTTGGCAGGTCGGCCGACGCGGGATGATCTCGTCCTTTTCCCCGTACAGGATCAGGGTCGGCACCTGCAACTGCCGGCTCGCCAGTAACGCGGATTCCATCAAGTCGACCAGGCCGTAGAGGGTATCGATGCGTGTTTCCTTGATGACCAGTGGATCACGCCCCTGCGCCCGCAACATTTCGATATTGTCTGACGCCATGATATCCAGTCCCTCGGGTGAGGGACGATAACCCGGCGCCACGTGCGCCATTAACTGCAAGGCCGCGCGTTGCAACACCGGCATGGTCTGCCAGCCCCAGACCGCCGGCGCGATCAGGATGACCCCGTGGATACAATCGGGTGCACTGTCCTCAAGCAGGGAAATGGTGGCGGCACCCCCCATGCTGTCACCCACCAGGTACAGCGGCACACCGGGATGAGTAGCACACAGCAGCCCGATCATGCTTCTGACGTCTTCCAGCAGGGTTTCCGTACCCGGCCATAACCCACGCTGCTGCGTCTCGCCGAAACCGCGCTGGTCATAGGCGTAGGTCGTAATGCCGCTGGCGGCAAACAGCTTGCCCGGATCGGCAAAGGCGTTGCGGTAATCATTGAAACCGTGCAGTGCCAGCACGATCGCCTGCGCCGTACCGTCCGCTTTCCAGACCGTCAGCGGCAATTCATATCCGTCACGCATCACCGCACGGTCCGGGTACAGGGTCGGCACCTCGTTGCGATCCGCTGACACCTGGACTTGCGGTTGCGCACACGATGCCACACCGAGCAGGGTCAGCAATACCAACAGGGCATACTTGCAATAAAGATACATACCGATAAATATTTGTTTTCCTGATTATTTGGTAGTGGCTCAGTTTATAACAGGCCGAATAAATTCGGCCCTACAAAAAACGCTGTTGCAGGGCGGAATTTATCCCCCAGAAAGATTTGACGCCCAACCGGGTAACAGGCCGAATAAATTCGGCCCTACAAAGAACGCCGTTGTAGGGCGCAATTAATTCGGCCCCACAAAGAACGCCGTTGTAGGGCGGAATTTATTCCGCCAGGGGATTTGACGCCAAACCAAGTAACAGGCCGAATAAATTCGGCCCACAAAGAACCGTGTTGTAGGGCGGAATTTATTCCGCCTATTAACTAATATTCTGCCACAATTTCAAGCGAGGCGGGTGCCGGCCGATATCCTGAGTCATGGGATCCGCTTTCTACAGTCCGCGCATCGCGCTTGTTATGGCCGGCTTGCTGCTGCTGGCCGGCCTGGCCGGTTGTTCTTCCACGCCATCCGGCAGTGCGACACACAAGGGTGCAGCGATTGCGCAATCCATGGCCGGTTCACCGTATCGCTACGGGGGCGCCACGCCACGCGGGTTTGACTGCAGTGGCCTGGTCTATTACGCCTATCGCAAGGCCGGCATATCGGTTCCGCGCACGACGCGGGAACAGTACAAGTACTCGGAACGGATTGGGCTCTCCGACATTCACCGCGGTGATTTGCTGTTCTTCAGGCTCTCCACGCGCGGAATATCGCATGTCGGTATCTACACCGGCAACGGCAAGTTCATCCATGCACCCTCCAGCGGGAAGCGTGTTTCCTATGCGCGGCTGGACAACGCATACTGGAAAAAACGCCTGCTGGCAGCAGGACGCATCGACTGAGATTGTCTTCCGGTTTACATACCGCACGGGAACCGTTAGATTCCCGGCTGTATGGGAGTGCAACACCTGCTAACTACCGCCCTGTTACTCTTTATATTGTCCATGGATTCAACCACAGCTGCACCCGCAGACAAACTCGCGCCATGCCCGGACAGTCCGAACTGTGTGTCCAGCCTGGCGGTTGATGCCGAACACGCGGTTGCACCCCTGTCATTCAATGGCGACCCCGCAACTGCCTGGGATGCCCTGAAGGCCGTTGTACTCAAGCAGAAACGCACCCGCATCACCCGAGTCGAGGACCGCTACCTGCAGGCGGAGTGTCGCAGCCTGGTATTCCGCTTTGTCGATGACCTCGCGTTCCTGCTGGTTCCGGATGAACGGCTCATCCAGGTACGCTCGGCCTCGCGCACCGGTCACAGCGACTTTGGCGTTAACCGCCGCCGTATAGAACGCATCCGTCGTGATTTCATTAGATTATTGACCGGCCAGACGCATTGAATGGAAGAGGGCGTCATCAAGTTCGACCTGCAGTACACGGTCGCCGGGCCGGTACCCGGCGGAACCCTCTCCGAGCTCAATGCCTGGCGTCGTATCCTCTGGCAGCTGGGGCTGATCGGCCAGGAACCGGGACGCTACGTTGGCTGCGGGTTCGGCAACGTCAGTCAGCGCATACCACCGCTGGATGCACCGGCAGGCAAGCGGCAGTTTCTTATCAGCGGCACCCAGACCGGCGGCCTGGAAATGCTCGACGCCGCACATTACGCCGTTATCGAAACATACGACCCGCAAACGAACCGGGTTACGGCCAGGGGACCAGTCAAACCCTCATCGGAGTCACTCACGCACGGCATGATCTATGACCTGGATACAAACATTCATGCCATCCTGCACGTACACAGTCCGCACATCTGGCAACAGGCGAGGACAATGAATATCCCGGTTACCGATACCTCGGTTCCGTATGGCACGCCCGAGATGGCGCAGGAAGCAGGGCGTCTGTTTCGTGAGACCGATGTCCTGCACAAGGGTATTTTCTCGATGGGCGGGCATGAAGACGGGATCGTTACCTTCGGCACGACACCGGGAGAGGCGGGCAGTATCCTGTTGCAGGCGCTGGCCAGAAGTTACGCCGTTTGTTCCTGAAAAAGAGTTCAGTAAGTTGCTGTCTGCGAGGTACAGGGCAGGCGATGGACTCACACGGCATGCATAGTACAGTACCAACGTGGTCGATTTAGTCTATAGTCGATAGAGTTGAACAAAGGTTATTCGCATATCCCTTATTTCATTTCAATCCAGTGAGTCAGCGATGCATAGAGCACCAACTCCACTGAACGATGTACTGACTTGCAATGGCCGGAGGAGAGGAATCATCGGGCTCTGCTGGTGCCTGCTGTTCACCTTGCTGCTTGCAGAAGGCACCTTCGCCCAGCCAGTGTCGACAGTACCGTTACAGGATGTCCCGTCGATCGCTGTTGATAATGCCGTTATCAGCAGCCCGCGTACCACGCTGGAAAGCCTGATGCGCCTGACCGATGTGCTACATGAACTGGTCAGTGAGGATGGCATCACCCGTGAGAACGAGAGGCGGCTGAATAATATCTACCAGCAATTCGAGAAGCTCTTCGACTTGCGCGAAATTCCGCCCAAGTACCGGCGGCACATAGCGATCGAAACCGCGGTATACCTGCGTGAGGCACTGGCGCGTTTCGCAGTACCGCCAATAGAGAAGGTACCGGACGAGGACCAGATGCTGGCAAGGACACGGGAGGGCAGAGCGGCATTCTATCGGTTGCCAGGCACACCGGTCGTCATCCGGGAAACCGATGCGGGTGTCTATGAAGGGCGTTATCAGTTTACCTCGGCAACGGTGGCCGAGGCGAAGAGTTGGTTCGAGGCGGCAAAGGGCTACCCCTATCTGGAGGGACAAGACTACATTGGCGGCCTGTATGACGATTACTTTCTGACACCCGGACCGCTGATTTCCCTTGCACTGGTTCGTGCGTTACCGGACTGGATGCAGATCCGCTACCTGGGCCAGGCCATCTGGCAATGGCTGCTGCTGGTCATGACCGTACTGGTGCTGGCCGGCCTGGTCGTGCTGTTGCGTGTTCTCGTCAGGCACCTGGCTGGAGAAAGGAACCGGGCACAACAAAACCTGGTGATGATACTGTGGCCGATCGGCGTAATTTACCTGACCCTCGGTGCACGCTCCTTCCTCAGCAGGCAGGTCATGCTTTCTGGCGGGGTCCTGCAGGATGTGCTGTTTACAGCCAAAATCATTATGCTGGCTGCAACCGTGTACCTCGTCATGCGGCTCGGTAGCGCCCTGACGGAGGCCCTCCTGGCAAGCCGGCAGTTCGAAACCCGGAAGATCGAGCAGCAACTTGTCCGGCTGGGTGTCCGCATGCT
>CP070821.1:320171-324566 GCA_020344335.1 Gammaproteobacteria bacterium
CGCCGATCATGCGGCGTCACGGCCTGGATTCCGGCGATATCGATTACTGGGAAATCAACGAGGCCTTCGCCGCACAGGTACTCGCCTGTCTCGCGGCCTGGGAAGATGCAGAGTTCTGCCGTACCGAACTCGGGCGGGACCAGCCGTTTAAACCGATCGACCAGGAGCGCCTCAACGTCGACGGGGGATCCGTTGCCATCGGTCACCCGGTCGGCGCCAGCGGTGCGCGCATCGTGCTGCATCTGCTGCAGACACTGAAACGCGAAAACGCGCGGCGCGGCATGGCCAGCCTGTGTATCGGCGGCGGCCAGGGGGGTGCCCTGCTCGTCGAGCGCATGGAGAGTTCCGATGGATGAGGCCACCACGCAGACGCATTTCCGAACCGAAACCGATGACGACAATATTGTCTGGCTGCACTTCGACAAGGCCGGTGCCGGCACCAATGTCCTGAGTACCGAGGCACTGCAGGAGCTCGACCGGCACATCCAGGAGATCCGCACCCGGAATCCGCGCGGCCTGGTGATCCTGTCCGACAAGCAGAACGGTTTTATCGCCGGCGCGGACATCGAGGAATTCACCCGCATCCAGAGTGAGGCCCAGGCGCTCGAACTGATTCACCTGGGGCAAGCGGTGTTCAACCGGCTTGCCGACCTCACCTTCCCGACCGTTGCCCTGATCCACGGTTTCTGCCTCGGTGGCGGCACCGAGTTGTCGCTCGCCTGCCGCTACCGGGTTGCACGCGATGATCCCGGAACCCGGCTGGGCCTGCCAGAAGTACGGCTCGGCATTCATCCCGGGTTTGGTGGCAGTGTACGCCTCACCCCGCTGGTCGGTGGCATCAAGGCCATGGACCTGATGCTCACCGGCAGGACCATCGACGGGCGCCAGGCAAAACGCATCGGGCTGGTCGACCGGGTCGGCCCGGAACGTCACCTGCGCAGTGCCGCACGCCGCCTGGTGCTGGATGCCCCGCCCCCACGGCGACCGGCACTTCTTGACCGGCTGTCCAATCATGCCCTGGTGCGTCCCCTGCTTGCCCGGGTGTTCCGCAAGCAGGTGGCGAGGCGCGCATCGAGACAACACTACCCGGCCCCCTATGCCCTGATCGATGTCTGGCAGAAACATGCAAACGACCCCGAGCGCATGCTGGAGGCCGAGGCACAATCCATTGCCGGACTGATCAAGGGTGTTACCGCGCGCAACCTGATCCGCGTGTTTTTTCTGCAGGAACAGCTGAAGGGGCTAGGCAAGGAGATTGACTACAAACCACAATACGTACACGTCATCGGCGCCGGTACCATGGGCGGTGACATCGCGGCGTGGTGTGCCTTCCGCGGTTTTCACGTATCGCTACAGGACCAGTCGCCGGAACGCATTGCACCGGCACTGCAGCGTGCCCACAAGCTGTTCCGGCGCAAGCTGAAGCACCCGCGCAAAATCGCGAGTGCCATGGACCGCCTGATGCCTGACCACCGCGGTGCCGGCATTGAGCGGGCGGACATCATTATTGAAGCGATTTTTGAAGATGCTGAGGTAAAGCGTTCACTTTACAGGGATATTGAACCCCAAATGAAGGTCGGTGCCATCCTCGCGACGAATACCTCCAGCATCCCCCTGGAAGAGCTTACCGGGGCATTGCAACACCCGGAACGGCTGGTCGGCCTGCATTTCTTCAACCCGGTCGCGCTGATGCAGCTGGTGGAAATCGTCAACGGCCGGGAGACCTCAATCGAGGTGGCCGGCAAGGTCATGGCATTCACCCGGCAGCTCGACCGCCTGCCACTGCCGGTGACCAGCACGCCAGGTTTCCTGGTCAACCGCATCCTCATGCCCTACCTGATGGAGGCGGTGGTGCTGGAATCCGAGGGCACCCCGGCCGCGATCATCGACAGGGCCGCGACCGACTTCGGCATGCCCATGGGTCCGGTGGAACTCGCCGACACCGTGGGGCTCGACATCTGCCTGCACGTCGCAGAAATCCTCGCCGAGCATTTCAATGCCGAGATCCCCGAGCGCCTGAAGAAACTGGTCGCCGACGGCCACCTGGGCAAGAAATCCGGGCGCGGCTTCTACACCTTCAAAAAAGGCAAGGCCGTCAAGCCGAGGGTATCGACCCGCGGCTGGAACCTCGAAGACATTACCAACCGCCTGATGATGCGGATGCTGAACGAGGCCGTCAGCTGTGTGCGCGAACAGGTGGTCGCAAACGAGGAGCTGCTGGATGCCGGCCTGGTATTCGGTACCGGGTTTGCACCGTTTCGCGGTGGCCCCATGCACCACATCCATGCCATCGGCGCGGCGCCGCTGCGCAAGGAGCTGGAAACCCTGGAGCACCTGCGCGGCAAGCGGTTTACGCCGGACCCGGGCTGGGAATCATTAATCACACCAGAGGGAGACACCTGAATGACCACAGGCACGCTCGACAAGATATCCGCCGATGTCGCCGGCACCCTGGCCGGCCTGTTTCGCGAACGCATCCGGCGCACACCGGATAACGTTGCCTATCGACAATTTGATGAGCACAACAATACCTGGAAGGACTCGACCTGGGCGGAGATGGGTGCCGAGGTTGCCCGCTGGCAGGCGGCCCTGGCCCGGGAGGACCTGCAACCCGGGGACCGCGTGGCCATCCTGGCGCGTAACGGCACTGCCTGGGTCACGTTCGAACAGGCGGCCCTCGGTTCCGGTCTCGTGGTCGTTCCCCTGTACACAGATGACCGTGCCGAGAATATCGCCTACATCCTGAACAATGCGGGCGTGAAGCTGCTCTTCATGGAGGGCAATGAACACTGGGACAACCTGCTCACGGTTCACGACCAGCTGGGGGTGTTGCTGCGTTTACTGACCCTGAAACCCGTCAACGTACCGGAGGGCGAAACCCGCTTGCGGACGGTAGCGGAGTGGTTGCCTGACAGCGGCGGGGAGCTGCTCGAACGCGACGGGGATCCCGACGACCTCGCCACCATCGTGTATACCTCGGGCACCACCGGGCGTCCCAAGGGTGTGATGCTCAGCCACCACAATATCCTGGTGAATGCCGACTACGGCACCGAGATCATCCCCATGTACCACGAAGACGTGCTGCTGTCGTTCCTGCCGTTGTCGCATACCTTTGAACGCACCGTGGGTTACTACGTCCCGATGATGATGGGATCGATGATCGCCTATGCGCGTTCCATCCCGCAGCTGGCCGAGGACCTGGTCACCATCCGGCCCACCATTCTTATCTCGGTACCACGAATCTACGAACGCGTTTATAACAAGATCCAGGCCGGGCTGGCCGAGAAGTCGCCGTTTGCGGTGAAGTTGTTCAACCTGGCGGTCGAAACCGGCTGGGCACGCTTCCAGTACCGCCAGGGAAGCGGCAGCTGGAAACCCGCATTCCTGTTATGGCCGCTGCTGGACAAGCTGGTCGCCGGCAAGATCATGGCCAAGCTCGGCGGACGCATGCGCATCGCCGCGGCCGGCGGTGCACCGCTGCCGACCCCGGTCGCGAAGGTCTTCATCGGACTCGGACTGAACCTGGCCCAGGGCTACGGCCTGACGGAAACCAGCCCGATGATTACGGTCAATCCGGTTGAAGACAATGTACCGGAGAGTGTCGGCGTACCCTTGCACAATGTCGAGGTGAAGATCGGTGACAACGACGAGCTGCTGACGCGTAGTGCCTGTGTCATGATGGGTTACTGGGACAATGAACAGGCCACCCGTGAAATCATCGATTCCGAGGGCTGGTTGCATACCGGCGACAGGGCGCGCATCGAGAACAACCACGTCTACATCACCGGACGACTCAAGGAAATTATCGTCCTCGCCAATGGCGAGAATCTCCCCCCGGCCGATATGGAGATGGCCATCGTGATGGATCCCCTGTTTGAGCAGGCCATTATTATCGGTGACAGCCGCCCCTTCCTGACCGCGGTACTCGTACTGAACCCGGAACAGTGGACGAGCTATGCCCAAACCCTGGGGCTCGACAGCAATGACGAAAACGCACTGCACGACGCAGGATTCGAAAAGGCCGTGTGTGACAAGCTCCACGGTCTGCTGTCCGGTTTTCCCGGTTATGCGCAGGTGCACCGTGCCACGTGCACGCTGGATGCCTGGACCATCGAGAACGGCCTGATCACTCCGACCCTGAAACTCAAGCGCAACCGCATCCTGGAACATTTTGCCGACGCGATCGACCGGATGTACGCGGGACACTGAAGCGCCACCGGAACTTGAGATATACGCAGAAGTAAGAATTACCGTAGGGTGCGCCGTGCGCACCATTTTGGTATGGAACTTTTCGCAGACGCAATCGACCGGATGTACGAGGGACACTGAAGCGCCACCGGAAACTGATCATTGCAGGGTGCACCACGCACGCCGTGCGATAAATGATTGTTGACG
>CP070821.1:324666-327269 GCA_020344335.1 Gammaproteobacteria bacterium
ATCCATCGACCCTGACCCCGAAAGCAGAAACTTTATTGCCACGCTGGGACCGGGGGACTGTTTTGGGGAAATGAACCTGCTCGATGATCTGCCGCGCTCGGCGACCGCTCATGTCCTCGAAGACAGTGTCGTGCTGACACTCGAGAAATCACGGCTTCGTGGACTGATCCTGAGTTATCCCGAGATCAGTATCGGTATGCTACGCTCGCTTTCCATGCGACTGCGCGAAGCCAACATCCGCTCTCGGGCTACCGACACTGGGAAAATGGAAATGAAAGAGAACCTGCAATGAAAGCGATGAAATCCGGAAACTGGAATCATGGGGGCACCACACTGGCAAACCGTATTATGTGGATAATGCTGACTGTTTCGATTGCAGTCGTTTCCCCTGTTAGCGCTGTGCAGGCAGCCACAAACGCGGATCCCCACTATAACGAGGCCGGCTTTTTCGACATCCATGTCTGCCACTGGCCGGACCGGCCGGTCTTTTTCATGCCGCTGTTCTCGACGGAACACGCCGAGGCGGTGCGCGATATCGAGATCCTGACACCGGAGAACCGGCCCCTTTTGCAACTCGACCTGCAGCGCTACCGCACCATCAAGCGCAAGGGAAAGCCCGATAAACGCGCCATCATCAACCAGGTGGATGTCCCGGAGGGTGCAACCGACGGCTGGTATACCGCCCGCATCAGGCTGCAGGACGGGCGCGAGCTGACCGCGAAGGATTACGTGGTCATCACCCGGCTCGCACAGGCGGGTGGTCAGCAGCCGCCCGATGGCGGCGAGGTCACCCTGCCGTCTGTGCTGCGCTGGGAGCCCGTTCCGGGTGCCAGCTTCTACCAGGTGTTCATCCGGGACCTGTGGAATGATGACCGGCTGATCTACACCTCGAAATTACTTGATCGTTCGGAACTGCGGCTGCCCCCTGAATTACTGGAACCCGGCGGTTACTACTCGTGGATCATCCATGCGCGCGACACCAATGAGGATGTCGTGCTTGGCGATTTCAATCACGGCTCCCTGAACAGGGCGGCGACATTCACCGTCAAGGACTGAGTCGGCGCACCCGGCCAGCCCGGTTCGCTTACTTGGTCGTATGTACAAACACCCCGTCCCAGTCTTTGGGAAGTTCGGTGCCACGAAGATCCCGGATCCTTTCCCGGTACAGGGAATAGAGCCGGTTATCGGGATGTGCGTCAACGAGTGTCTCGAGCAAGGGATCGGCATCATCCCAGCGCTGATCGTAATAGGCGCCAAGGGCCTCCTCCCAGCTATCCAGTTCCGCCTGCTGATCATCAGTTAATTTATCAATCTGACAGACCGGTTCGTAGATGGTCACCGGTTCATTCTTTCCCTTGACCTTGACCCGATCCAGGCATCGCAACACCATCCCCTCGAGACCCGTTGCCGTTGTGTCGCTGACAATCAGCCGGACCCCGTAATATTTTGTCAGCCCCTCCAGGCGGGAACCCAGGTTGACCGCATCACCAATCACGGTATAGGCGCGCCGGTATTCGGAACCCATGTCGCCGACATTCATCATCCCGGTATTGATGCCAATGCCGATCTCGACCGCCGGCCAGTTGCGCTCGCTGAACTCGGCCTGCATGTCCTGCAACTTGTCCAGCATGGCAAGAGCGGCATCAACGGCATGTTGCCGGTGTGCGGCATCGTGAACCGGTGCACCCCAAAAGGCCATGATCATGTCACCGACATACTTGTCGATGGTGCCGCGTTTCTCGAAGATGATGCGGGTCATCGGGGTAAAGAAATGGTTTAACAGCTGTTTCAGTTCATCGGCGGCCAGCGATTCCGAGATCGTGGTAAAACTGCGGATGTCGCAGAACAGCACCGACAATTCCCGGCTCTCCCCCTCGACCGAAAAATCCTCGTCCGGATTACGGCTCATCTCGTCCACGATCTCCGGCGGGACATACTGCCCGAAGACGGCCTTCAGCTGCCTGCGGCTGCGCGCCTCGGTCAGGTACTGGGCCAGCAGCCCGACAAACAGGGCGATCGGCAGCTGCACCAGCATCGGTATCGCCAGCGGCAGCCACAGGTCGAACACATTGAAGGCAGACTGCACGCCGGCGACGTACAGCCCGGAAAGCAACATCGCCAGCGGGACCGCAGTCATCGCCGGCAGGAGGTAGATACCGGCCGCCAGCACAAAGCCGATGACCAGCAGGATGGCCGCCGTGACGAGCGCACCGGCAGGCCGGAGGCTGCGATCGGTCAGCAGGTTGGCAAACGCCGTTGCAGCGATTTCGACACCGCTCAGGTCCACGCCATCCTCGTTCGTGAATACCGTGTAGAAGCGGTCCGGCTGGCCGGGATCATAGAGATCGGAGAAACCGACAAAGACCACCTTGCCGGTAAAGTCCAGTGCGGATGGCGAGACCGTCGACGAACCACCCTTGAGCACGGCATTGTAGGGAAAATTCGGGATGCTGCCGGGGGTGCCGTAGAAATTCAGGTAGCGGTTGTCGGCACCTGCATAGAGTCCGGCCAGCGCCCTGATGAGACGGCGCTCCTCGCTCGTCAGCGTCGTCTGCCCCCAGTCACCCGCTAGGACCTCCCGCACCCGGTCCGCCAGACCGGCA
>CP070821.1:327369-330463 GCA_020344335.1 Gammaproteobacteria bacterium
AATATTCTGGCGAATCCCCTGATCGAGCTGGCGGAGGAATTGTCCCGGCGGGTAGGTACGGGGGGGCAAATTATCCTGACCGGCATTCTGGATGGGCAGGCCGGTAGCGTGCTGGCGGCCTATGAGCCATTCTTCGAATTTTCGGTGCCGGTCAGACAGGATGGCTGGGTACGACTGGAGGGCACGCGCCGCTGACTGCGATCCGGCAAACCGGCATATTGCCATCAGTGTCGCGATTGATGGAGCCGGTCAGCTGCGGCCGGGTCCGTGAAGTACCGGGATGCACAAGAACGGAAAACTGTTTCCAGAGACCGGCGTATACCTGCCGGTGCTGTGAAGATCCAGGCGGATTTCGAGCCAGCCAGCACCGGGAGAGCATGTGGGTCATTACCAACTGCCCCGGAAATTCATGATGGAATATCAGATTTCAATCCACGATTCAGCTGCTTAGCCTGATCGGGTACACTGGAGCCCATGTTTACCTTTTGCCCGCATTGCGCCACGGTGTTTGCCGTAAAGGCTGACCACCTGCATGCCGCCGGCGGGCAGGTGCGCTGTGGTCATTGCAAGCAACAGTACAGCGTGGTCAATTACCTGTTCGAAGAGATCACCGCTGCACAGGATGCTGCAACGGCACACAAGGCAACCGGGGGCCAGGTAGAAGTCCCGGACGCCAAAACCCGGGAAGTGGAACGGCTGGTGCGGAAAATGGAGGCCGGGCCACGCATACACCAGGCATCCGGGAGTCAGGCAGAAGTGTCGGAAGCCGATTCCCTGCAAGTGGAACGGCTGGTGCGGAAAATGGAGGCCGCGCCACGCGTACACCAGGCATCCAGGAGTCAGGCAGAAGTGTCGGAAACCGATTCCCTGGAAGTGGAACGGCTGGTGCAGAAAATGGACACCGTCCCACCAGAAAGCTTGTCGTTACCCGGTGGATGGCAGGAACGGAGATTCGCCTGGCATGATGTGATCAGCGGGATCGGCGTCGGCCTGTTGATTCTGTTGCTGGGGATCCAGTGGCTGTACTTCAACCGGACAGAACTGGCCAACGACACGGTCTGGCGTCCGACAATGGAACGTTTTTGTGACTTCCTGGATTGCAATCTGCCATTACGTACTGACCATGTGCGGGTGGAACTGCTGGAGCGGGATGTACGCAAACACCCGCATGTGGACAATGCGTTGCTGGTCAATGTTACGCTCGTCAACCACGCCGACCATACTCAGCCCTTCCCGGTCTTTAGCTTGAGTTTTTCCGACATCTCGGGCAACCCCGTTGCCATGCGCCATTTCCGGCCGGATGAATACCTGGGTGAAACAACAGATATCAAGGCCGGCATGACGCCGGAATCCCGGGTACAAGCAGTTCTTGAAATCGAGGACCCGGGCGAGGACGCGATCTCCTTCCAGATCGATTTTCTCTGAATTCAAGCTGTTTCGGGCACCGGTTTTACCGTGCTTTATCCCGGCGTCGTAAGCGGGTATCATCTGCCGTCCTTCATTTCCGGTATACAACACGACAGACAGAAATCCGGTGCAGATAGGTCCCTATACACTCTCGAACAACCTGGTGCTGGCCCCCATGGCGGGTGTGACCGACCGGCCATTCCGGCAGTTGTGCCGTGAACTCGGTGCCGGTCTGGCGGTATCGGAAATGGTCTCATCCAATGCCCTGTTACGGGGCAGTGAAAAGACGCGCCGGCGTATCGACCATACCGGCGAGTCTGCGCCGGTGTCTGTCCAGATTGCCGGTGCCGATCCGTCGATGATGGCGGACGCTGCACGGTTCAACGTGGATAACGGCGCACAGATTATTGATATCAACATGGGCTGCCCTGCGAAGAAAGTCTGTAACGTGATGGCCGGTTCAGCACTGTTGCAGGATGAACCGCTGGTCGGGCGCATCCTGGAGGCGGTGGTCAGGGCGGTGGAGGTACCGGTCACCCTGAAAATACGAACCGGCTGGGATCCTGCGCATCGCAATGGCTTGAGAGTTGCGGCAATTGCCGAGCAGGCCGGTATCCGTGCACTGTCGATTCATGGACGGACACGGGCCTGCGGGTATCGCGGGGAAGCCGAGCATGACACCACGCGCGCTATCAAGGCAGCCGTGTCGATCCCGGTCATTGCCAACGGGGACATCCGGATGCCGGAACGTGCCGTAGAGGTATTGCGATTTACCGGGGCCGATGCGGTGATGATCGGGCGTGCTGCACAGGGCCGACCCTGGATTTTCCGTGAGATTTCCCATTTTATGAATACCGGCAGCCACCTGCCGGAGCCGGCACCGGCGGAAATTGGCCGCATTCTTGCCGGGCACCTGCACAACCTGTATGCGTTTTACGGGGAGTACACCGGCGTGCGCATGGCCCGCAAGCACATCGCCTGGTACAGCAAGCACCAGCGTGATGGCAACCGTTTCCGTCAACAGGTCAACCGGATCGAATCAGCCGAGGCACAGCTGGCGTATGTCGAGCATTATTTCGACCAGTTTGCAGAACGACGGGAACTGGCAGCATGAATATCCCGGTCCGGCGCGAACGGCGCAAACAGCCTATACGGCGCAGTGTGCAGTCTGCCATCGAGCTGTATCTTGATGACCTGAACGGGCACAAGATCAATGACCTGTATCACGTGGTGCTCAACGAGGTTGAACCGGCCTTGCTGGATGTGGTGATGAACCATGTCGAGGGCAACCAGACACAGGCAGCGGAACTGCTGGGCATTAACCGGGGCACATTGCGAAAGAAACTGAAGCAATATGGATTGTGATCGGGTGTCATGCGCAGGAGTGACTTTAGTTGCGATGGATTCGAGGCAGGTAGCTTCACGTGAAGCGTAAAACGTAAAGCGTAAAGCGTAAAACGTAAAACGTAAAGCGTAAAGCGTAAAGCGTAAAACGTAAAACGTAAAACGTAAAGCGTAAAACGTAAAACGTAAATCGCCACGGGAGAACACGGAAAGAATATATAGGTCCCTTCTCCTTTATGCCCGGTTTGTTGGGTGCTTCGGGAGAAGGACAGGATGAGGGAATATAATATGCCTGTTTTTCCTGGATCTTATTATCCCCTCTCCCCAACCCTCTCCCTGAGGG
>CP070821.1:330563-334218 GCA_020344335.1 Gammaproteobacteria bacterium
AGAATTCATTTGTAGGGCCGAATTCATTCGGCCAGCGGAGAATCAGAAGTCACTCGTAGGATCGAATTCATTCGACCAGTTAGAGCGGTAATATACCCACCCAATCAGAATTCATTTGTAGGGTCGAATTCATCCGACCAGATACAGCGGTAATATACCACCCAGCCAGAATTCATTTGTAGGGCCGAATTCATTCGGCCAGCGGAGAATCAGAAGTCATTTGTAGGGCCGAATAAATTCGGCGCTACAAACATAATCAACCCGCTTGATCAGTTGGCCGAACGAATTCGGCCCTACAACAGTAATCTGCCTGCTCGGTCAGGTGAAGAGCCAAATAGTCAATCGTTAAAGGTTACCCGCAGCAGGGTGCCACCCAGGGGGCTGGCAGCAATGGCCAGCTGCCCGCCATACACCGTGACAATCTCGTAGGCCATACTCAGGCCGAGGCCCTGACCCGGAACCGACTCGTCCATGCGTTTGCCGCGTTGCAGGACCGTGCCGACCTGATCCGCTGCAATGCCAGGGCCGTCGTCTTCGATGCTGATCTCGACACTGCCGGCGTGTTGATGCGTCTGTACGAGTACCCGTACCGTATGGCTGCAGTACTTGTATGCGTTCTCCAGCAGGTTGCCCAGGACCTCCGTCAGATCGGCCTCGTCCCCCGTGAAGGTGGCTGACGGGTCCAGTTCCAGGTCAACTGTCACCTGTTTCTCCCGGTACACCTTGTCGAGAGTGCGTGCCAGCCGGTACACCACCTTGTCGACCGGTACCGGTTTGGCCAGGGTGGTCCGTCCGGAGACGGCGGCGCGTTGTAACTGGTGGCTGATGATCTCATCCATGCGTTCCACCTGCTCCCTGACCAGTGTGTTGCTGGCATCAGCGTCAGCACTGCTGTCCCGTGTACTTGACTGCAAAATGGCCAGCGGTGTTTTCAGGCTGTGGGCGAGGTCATCGAGACTGTTGCGATAACGGATCTGCACCGCCTTGCTGTGCTCGATCAGGGAATTCAGGCTGGAGGTCAAGCCGGTAAGTTCCCTGGGGTACTGTCCGTCAAGACGGTCTGCGTGGCCTTTTTCGATCTGCTGCAGGTCAGCGGTGACGGTCCGCAGTGGCCGCAGGCCCCAGCGCAGGATGACAGCCTGTACCAGCAGCAGCACCAGTGCCATGCCACCGAGCCAGCGCCACAAGGTGGAACGGAAGCTGTCGATCTCCGACTGGAACACCCTGGTATCTTCTGCCACGGTGAATGTGTACAACGCCTCCGTGCCGGCATAGTCCTCCCAGGCAGCGCCAAACGCGAGGGCATACAGTTGCACGCCCGAACGGGCAAGACGGATGAAGCGGCGCTTGCCGGGCTGTTGGGGTTCGGTCATGTCGATGTCACTTCCGGTCAGGGAGGTGGAGCGCCACAGCGGGTTACCGTCGTGGCCGGTGATGACCGCGTAGAGACCTGAATCCGGTTTCGAGAAGCGCGGTTCCGGCAGTTCCCCTGGCGGGGTCATGCGGCCGTTTTCATCTTCATCCGCGGCCGCAAGCAGGGCGTAGATATGTGACTGCAGGCGTTCCTTCATGGCGGCCTTGGCGCTGACGCGAAAGGCCTTGTCGAGCGCCAGTCCGGTAGCGCCAAGGAAGCCGGCAAGTACCAGCGATGCAACCAGCAGCAGTCGACTGTGCAGGGAATGCATCAGCCGGTGCTGGCTTCCAGCCGGAATCGATAGCCGCGGCCGCGCAGTGTTTCGATGGGGCCGAGGGTGTTATCCGGGTCCAGCTTGCGACGCAGGCGTCCAATGAACACTTCCAGTACATTACTGTCGCGGTCGTGATCCTGCTCGTAAATGTTGTTCGTCAGTTCAGTCTTGGAGATGACTTCACCGGCATGCAGCATCAGGTACTCCAGTACCCGGTACTCAAAGGCAGTCAGTTCCACGGGATTGCCGGAGACGGTGATGGATTGTTTTGCGGTATCCAGTGAAATCGGTCCGCAGTCCAGCACCGGTTTCGACCAGCCGGCTGCGCGGCGCAACAGGGCATTCAGGCGCGCCTCGAGTTCCTCGAATCGAAACGGCTTGACCAGGTAATCATCGGCGCCGTTTTCGAGCCCATCCACCTTGTCCTGCCAGTTGCTCCTGGCCGTCAGTATCAGGATCGGGAAATGCCTGTCCCGTGAGCGCAGACGGCGGATCAGTTCGATACCGGACAACTTCGGCAGCCCGATATCGATAATCGCCAGGTCGAGCGGATATTCTTCACCGTAGTAGAGCCCTTCTTCACCATCGGCAGCCACATCGACGACGTAGCCACTGCCACGCAGTCGGTCCCTCAGTTGCTCGCGCAGGCGGGTTTCGTCTTCGACAACCAGGATATGCATGGCTCAACGATGGCGTGACAATGTTCGACCGGTGCGGGCATCAATTTTTATGCGCTTGACCCGCCCGTTCTGCGTCAGGATCTTGATACGGTGGACCTTGCGACCGTCGACGCGGATGGTCTCCGCAGACAGTACCTTGTCCTGGTTATGCTGACGTGCCTGTGCCACCGCATCATCCAGGCTGATGCCGCCCTTGCCGGTATGATCACGGTGCACAAAATCCATGGGGGGGAGAAACGGCGGATCGGCCGGCACCGGACCGGCGACCAGTAACAGGATCAAACAGCCGCTAATCAGCCGTCTGTTAGCCATAGGCTGGTGTGTAATGCCGCATTAAATCCCGTTAACTGGAGATACCTGGACGCGCACCGGTATATGGCTGCCCGGATGCTCCGTGGTCTGCGTGTAGTAGGTTTGTCCCTCATAGCGGTATTTTACACGATAGCCCACGTGTTGCTGCTGCTGTTCAAATCGATCAACGGTCTGGCAGCGGCGTACGTGTTCAACCGTGGGCCGTTGCCGGTGGTGCGCGGTGTTGTAGTTGTGCCCGAGTGAGGCGCCGAGCAGCGTGCCGGCCACTGTCAGTACTGTTTTTCCACGTCCCCTGCCCAACTCATTGCCGAGAAACCCGCCGACAACACCACCGGCAATCGGTGCGATATAGCCGCCACGCCTGTGGTTATTGCGGGTGACCCGTTCCGTCCAGCACTCGGTGACCGGGCGTGGTACTTGAACGGTTTCATACAGCGGCTCTGCCTCGATGACCCTGGCCTTGCCAATGAATCCATGTTCCGCGACGGCGGCCCCGGAAAAGGCCAGTGCCGAAATCCCTAATGTCAAACCAGTCATTATACGTTTCATTGTCTATCTCCTGTTGCGAAGCGGGTGTACCAGGGGAGGGCAAACAGGCCCGGTTTCCCATGATTCACAGCCAGAATAGGCAATGTTCGCTGAATACAGGCTGAACCGGCGCCACCGGATTACCAGAATTGACGGGGAATTGGCAGAATTGCAGGCCGGATTTACCCTGTAGGAACGGCGTCCTCGCCGCGATCAGATAGCAATGCAATTGCGCCGCAGGTCGGCGCTCCTACGGGTAATTATATTTGCCCTGTAGGAGCGGTCTCCTGACCGCGATGGGTTTCCACAACAATCGCGCCGCAGGCCGGCGCTCCTACGGGTGTTTATATTTGCCCTGTAGGAGCGGTCTCCTGATCGCGATGGGTTTCAACAACAATTGCGCCGCAGGCCGGCGCTCCTACGGGTGTTTATATTTGCCCTGTAGGA
>CP070821.1:334318-360747 GCA_020344335.1 Gammaproteobacteria bacterium
CGCATCCCCCGCGATTTGGCGCAACAGTAAAATCCCTTGATGCAGGCAAGGCCAAAAGCATTGCCGGTGTCGAAGCAGTTGTTGAAATTCCGAATGGAGTGGCCGTACTCGGTGTGGATTTCTGGAGTGCGAAA
The DNA here is from genome assembly GCA_020344335.1 of Gammaproteobacteria bacterium. Classification (GTDB taxonomy): domain Bacteria; phylum Pseudomonadota; class Gammaproteobacteria; order UBA9214; family UBA9214; genus SZUA-186. The sequence continues at coordinate 334,453 of CP070821.1, forward strand.
AAAGGTCGCGATGCCCTGCAAATCGAATGGGATGAGAGCAGTGCCTTCAAGCTTGGTTCCGCTGAACTGCTGGCACAATACAAGGCGCTGGCCGGCAAACCAGGCAGTGCTGCGCGCAGCGACGGGGATGTGCAAAGTGCCTTGCAATCGGCCAGCAAGACACTGCAGATGACCATGGAATTTCCTTTCCTGGCACATGCCGCACTCGAGCCGATGAACTGTGTCATGCAGCGACACAAGGACGGCGTGGAAATCTGGAACGGTGAACAGTTGCAGACCGTGGATCAGACAGCGGTGGCCGGGGTATTCGGTATCGAACCGGAACAGGTGAAAATCAACATGCTCTATGCCGGTGGCTCGTTTGGCCGTCGCGCCAATCCGCACTCGGATTATCTGGTCGAAACCGCCACTATCGTCAAGGCAATCGGCGGCAAGGCGCCGGTCAAGCTGGTCTGGACGCGCGAAGACGATATGCAAGCTGGCTATTACCGGCCGATGTATGTTCACAGGCTTGAGGCCGGTCTGGACGCGGACGGCATGCCGGTGGCCTGGCATCAGCGTGTCGTCGGTCAATCCATCATGGCCGGCACCGCCTTTGAAGAAGGATTGGTCAAGGACGGTATCGATGTCACATCGGTTGAAGGCGCATCCAACCTGCCCTACGCGATTCCCAATATCAGCGTTGAACTGCATACCACGAAACTCCCGGTACCAGTACAGTGGTGGCGCTCGGTTGGTTCCACCCACACGGCATTTGCCGTCGAAACCTTCATTGATCAAATGGCGGCGGCGGCGCACAGGGATCCGGTTGAGTATCGGCGTGCCTTGTTAAAAGGACATCCGCGTCACCTCGGTGTGCTGGAACTGGCGGCTGAAAAGGCAGGCTGGGGCCAACCCGTGGCAAAGGGGTGCGGGCGTGGCATCGCTGTTCACGAATCCTTCAACAGCTATGTCGCACAGGTCGCAGAAGTCAGCGTAAACGCAGACAACAGCTTTTCTGTAGATCGTGTCGTGATTGCCGTTGATTGCGGCATCGCGATCAACCCGGACATTGTCGTGGCACAAATGGAAGGTGGCATGGGTTACGGACTGTCGGCGGCCCTGAGCAGCGAACTGACCTTTGACAAGGGCCGGGTGGTCCAGTCGAATTTCCACGACTACACCGTGTTGCGCATCAACCAGATGCCGGATGTCGAAGTACACATCGTCAAATCCGCCGAGCCACCGACGGGTGTCGGTGAGCCGGGAACACCGGTCATCGCCCCCGCGATCGCCAACGCACTGACAGCAGCGACCGGACAGCGCTTTGACCGGTTGCCGCTGAGACTGTCGGCCTGAGCCATTGTACTGCCCATGGCACGCTACAGCACAGACCGGGAAGTGATGCAAACTGCCGTACACTGGCTGGAAGAAGGCCACCGGCCGCTGCTGGTGACCGTTGCCAGAACCTGGGGTTCCTCGCCGCGACCGGCGGGTTCGCTGATGCTGATGCGCGAGGACGGGCAACTCGTTGGATCGGTGACCGGCGGTTGTGTCGAGGAAGACCTGATGACCCGTTACCGGTCGCAGCAACTCGGCGATACATTCCCGACGATCATCGATTACGGGATCAACCGCGCAGAAGCCTCCCGCCTGGGGTTGCCCTGTGGCGGGCGTCTGGAATTGCTGATCGAGCAACTTGACAGCAACGCTCACCTGCAAGCCTTGCTGGGCAAAATCAAGGAAAACGAACTCGTGATGCGGCGCGTTTGTTTGACAACCGGTGAAGCCAGTCTGCACCCGGCTTCGGCTGGTGATGACCTTTACTATACAGATGAATATCTAAAGAAGACCTTTGGACCGCGCTGGCAGATACTCCTGATCGGTGCCGGTCATTTGTCCGAATACGTCGCGCAACTTGCCATGATGATGAACTACAGCGTCGTCGTCTGCGATCCGCGTGAAGGCAATATCGATCATTCCGCCTTTGACGATTGTATGGTCGTGAACTGCATGCCGGATGATGCCGTCCAGGCCTATGCCACTCACACGCGCAGCATCGTGGTGGCGCTCACCCACGATCCCAAGCTCGATGACATGGCCCTGCTGGATGCCCTGTCTTCACCTGCCTTCTACGTTGGCGCAATCGGCTCGAAACTCAACTGCGACAAACGCCGTGAACGCCTGAAAACCCTGGGCATCAGTGCGTCACAGCTGCAACGCCTGCATGCGCCCGTTGGCCTGTCCATCGGTAGTCATACACCCCCCGAAATCGCCGTGTCCATCATGGCCGAGATCACTGCACTGCGGTACCAGGCAAAACAGAACACCCAGCAACCCGTCAACGCCGCGTGAGTTCGACTATTGTCGGCATACTGCTTGCGGCCGGGAAAAGCACCCGTTTTGGCAGTAACAAGCTGCTGCACCCATTACGCGATGGCACACCCATGGTGCTTGCGTCGGCGCGGGCTCTGGTTGCCGTACTGCCCAACAGCATTGCTGTTGTCGACGATGCAAATAACAAGGTCGCAACACTTCTGGATGGGGAAGGTATACAGGCCGTTGAAAATCCATGCGCCAGTGAAGGCATGGGCACCAGCATCGCCTGCGGCGTGACCAGCACCCCTGATGCACAAGGCTGGGTAATTGCACTGGCCGATATGCCCTGTATCCCGAAGGTCCTGATCCAGGCAGTTGTCACCGGGCTGGAACAGGGATCCGATATCATCGCACCGGTCTACAACAAGCGCCGTGGACACCCGGTCGGATTTTCATCCCGGCATTTACAGGCATTGAAGCAATTGCATACTGACGCAGGTGCACGCAGTATCATTCAGGCAAACAGGGAGTCACTTGACTTGATCGAGACGACGGAACGCGGGGTGATTGTAGACTTCGATACGCCCGGCATGTGAGATGATCAACCGGCGCCCGATGATTCCCCGTGCCGCCGTCCCGGTGCGTGGCGAGATGCTGCTGTCAAACCGGGTGTTGACGAAATTCCTGCAAGGTATGCTTATGAGATTACCTATGATGCTGAAATCAGTCGTTTTGTTGTTGATCAGTGGATTCCCGGTTTTTTTGTCCGCAGCAGAAACAGACGCTGAATTAAAATCACGGCTGGTCGGGACCTGGCAGAGCCAGTTCGAATGGAAGGAAGCGGACAACCCTGACTACTGGTTCACGACACGGGGGCAGGATACATATCACGCCGATGGTCGGGTAGATGGTGCCAGTGTTTCCCGCCGCAGGGGAAAGGAAGAACGCATGGAATACAGCGGACGCTGGGACATCAGAGAAGGTTACCTGGTGGTCGAAGTGAAAGCGGCCAGCGGCGGTTATGTGTCGGCAGAGACAGTGACCCGTGACCGGATCATCCGGCTGGATGACGCCATGTTGACACTCGAGACGATAGATGGGACCGAAATCGTGTTGCGACGTGCACCGCTGGAGGGAAACGGGAGTGGTGCGGATGCGGTGGGCCAGTAACAATCATCGGGAGTTCAAGTCCCCGTGACAGGATCAACCGGACCCGGTTTGCGCCGCTACTGGGGCCTGTTTTCCCGGTTGCCCGGCGGCAAGTGGGCGTTCAGCCGTGTCCTCGGTGGCTACGTCCCTTACAGCGGCAGTATAGGGGCATGCGTCCAGATACTGGAGCCCGGCCGGTGTGTGGCAACGCTCGGGGAGCGGCGTGCGGTGCGTAACCACCTCCACTCGGTGCATGCCATGGCCCTGGCCAATCTCGGTGAACTGGTGACCGGACTGGCATTGATGAATTCATTGCCGGACAACACCCGCGGTATCCTCAGCGCTTTTTCCGTCGATTATCTGAAAAAGGCGCGTGGCCTGCTGACAGCCGAATGCCGCTGCCTGGTCCCGGCGGATAACACCGAGCAAACAGTCTCGCTCGATGGTGAAATAATGGACCGTGCCGGTGACATTGTCACCAGGGTCGAGGCGCGCTGGCTGATCGGCCCGGAACCGGATGCGCAGCGCTGATGCAGACGGAGTTCAGCCGGGCACTGGGCATAGACATACCGCTGCTTTGTGGCGCCATGTACCCCTGTTCCAACCCCGAGCTGGTGGCCGCCGTGTCCGAGGCAGGGGGGATCGGCATTGTGCAGCCATTGAGCCTGACCTACGTGCACGGGTACGAGTTCCGCGAAGGCCTGCGTACCATCCGCCAGCTGACGAGCAAGCCCATCGGGGTGAACCTGATTATCGAGCGTAGTTCCAGAAAATATCTGGATCGGGTGCATCACTGGCTGGATATTGCGCTCGAGGAGCAGGTGTCGCTGCTGGTCACCGCGCTTGGCAACCCACGCTGGGTCGTCGACCGGGCCGCGCCGGCGGGGGTGACCGTCTACCATGATGTGACCAACCGTACATGGGCGGACAAGGCGCTGGACGGGGGCGTAGACGGCTTGATTTGCGTCAACAACCGCGCCGGGGGGCACGCGGGAACCCTGTCGTCGCAACAACTGCTGGAGGAGTTACTGCCGCTGGGCAAGCCACTGATCTGTGCCGGCGGTATCGGGGATCCGCAGGGATATGCCGCTGCCATACATGCCGGTTATGCCGGGGTGCAGCTCGGGACGCGCTTTATCGCCACCCGCGAATGCAGTGCGCATGCAGATTACAAGCAGGCGATCCTGCAGGCGGGGGAAGACGATATTGTCCTCAGTGAAAAGATTACCGGTGTGCCGGTGTCACTGATCGCAACGCCTTCCATCCGGCGCATGGGTCTGCACGCTGGTCCGCTGGCCAAATGGTTGCTGCGCGGGCACCGCAGCCGGCACTGGATGCGTACTTTCTATTCACTGCAGTCGGTCTGGAAACTCAGGCGAGCCGCACTGCAGGGCATGGGTTACCGCGACATCTTTCAGGCCGGCAAGAGTGTCGAGGGCATTACCCGTATCGAGTCGGCGGGTGACATCGTACGCGAATACGATGCCGCGCTGGGTTGAAGCAGGGTAGATTCAGCATCTGTTTTTACAACAACCACCAGGTAGTGCCATGCCATGAGGTATACGGCCATCCCTGCCATGGAAAGCCAGGCCCCGAAGCGGGGTCGTCATGTGGATTGGCCGGACTCTTCCTGTAATTCCCGCAGATAGCGAAACAGGGTACGGGATGCTTTCGGGGGCTGCTTGTCTTCACGTTCCTTGCGGGCCTGCCGGGCCAGCTTGCGCAGCCGCTGGCGGTCGGCCATCGGAAACTGTTGCAGTACCGTAGCCAGCATGGCGTCCCCCCCGGTGATCAGCGCCTCGCGCAATTCCTCTAACAGGTGAAATTCCCGGGTATTGGTAGTCTGCTGATGTTGCCGTGCCTGTACCGCGGCCTCGATTCGTGTGGTGTCCACCTGACGCATCAGCTTGCCGATGTATTGCAGCTGACGACGGTACGCGCCATGTGCCTTGATGCGATTGGTCGTTTGCAGGGCTTCCAGCAGCGCCTCCGGAAGGTCGAGTTTCAGTAACGCGTCATCGTCAAAAGTCAGCAAGGCTTCACCGAGCTTCTGCAGGGCCTCCATTGTGCGTTTGCGGCGGGTCTTGCTGACCGGCGCCTCGTGATTGTGTTCGCTATCATGCATGGGCGCGCACAGGATAACGGTTCCGGGCTGATTTGTCCGACAGAATTTCGGCAGGTAGAATTCACGGCTTGCCTACAGGGATACGTCATGCCAGAAATCCAGAAGCACAGCACCGCCACCGGCTTGCCGGAGCCTTCCCGGCTGGAAGAGCTGGTACAGGATGCCATTGCGCAGGCCCGTGCGCTTGGCGCGGACCAGGTCGAGGCGGCGGTCAGTATCGATACGGGTCTCTCGGTCACGGTACGCCTGGGTGAAACGGAAACCCTGGAATACAACCGCGACCGTGGCCTCGGATTGACGGTCTACTTTGACCATCGCAAGGGCTCGGCCAGTACCGCGGATTTTGAACCGGACAGCATCCATGCGACCGTCCGCGCGGCATGTGACATTGCCCGCTATACCAGCAGGGATGAATGTGCCGGGCTGGCCGATGCCGAGCGCATGGCAACCGAGATACCGGATCTCGATCTGTACCATCCGTGGGGCCTCGATGCTGCACGGGCCATCGACATTGCCCGGGAGTGTGAAACGGCCGCCCGCGAGGTCGATGTACGTATCGAAAACTCCGAGGGAGCAACCCTGTCCAGCTACTCGGGCATGCGGGTTTCCGGAAACAGCCATGGGTTTCTCGGTGGTTATCGCAGCAGTCGTCACAGTCTCAGTTGTGCCGTTGTCGGTCGACAGGACGATGAAATGCAACGTGATCACTGGGCCGACATGGCGCGCGACCCGCACAACCTTGCCAGTCCGGCAGCCATTGGGCGCAAGGCCGGGGAACGTACCGCGATGCGGCTCGGCGCACGGCAACTGTCTACCCGGCAGGCACCGGTGATTTTTGCAGCCGACGTCGCGCGCGGTCTGGTCGGCAATTTCATCAATGCGATCAGCGGGGGCAACCTGTACCGCAAGTCCTCGTTTCTGGTCGATCATCTGGGCCAGCAGATATTCCGTCCGTTTATGCACATCCACGAGGAACCGCATTTGAAAAAGGGCCTGGGCAGTGCCCCGTATGACAGTGAAGGTGTGGCTACCTGTGCCCGCGATATCGTCCGGGACGGCGTGCTGCAGGGGTACGTGCTCGACAGCTACGCTGCGCGCAAACTGGGCATGGAGACCACCGGTAATGCCGGGGGTGTGCGCAACCTGACGGTAGAGCCCGGTTCGAAGGACCTGGCTGGCCTGCTGCAGACCATGGATACCGGCTTGCTGGTCAGCGAGGTCATCGGTTTCGGGGTGAATATCCTGACCGGCGATTATTCGCGTGGCGTTGCCGGGTTCTGGGTGGAAGGCGGGGAGATCCAGTATCCGGTTGAGGAGATCACGGCCGCTGGTAACCTGAGAGACATATTCCAGGGGATCGTTGAGGTCGGTAATGATGTGGACCGGCGCGGCAATGTGCGCACCGGCTCAATGCTGATCGAACAGATGACCATCGCCGGGGCCTGACGGCGTTCATCGCACAAGCAACCCGGTGCAGATCGGGATGGACAAGGTGAAGCCGGACACCTAGCCGGGATTCCCTGTGTCGAGCTTCGCAAGCCCGACCCCGCCTGCGGGCTAGATCAGGAAAATCGTTCCCAGGCCCAGGAAGACGAGAAAGCCGATCACGTCTGTGACAGTGGTCAGCAGCACGGTTCCTGCATGGGCCGGATCAATCTTCATCCGGGTGAGTACAAAGGGAATGGTGATGCCGGCGATGGCGGCACACGCCAGGTTGATCACCAGGGCTGCCGCGATCACCAGCCCGATATCGGCATCCTGGAACCACAGCGACGCGACCACTGCCACCACCAGCGCCCAGCCGAGACCATTTAGCAGGGAGACGGCGAGTTCCTTGTACATCAGCCAGCGCGCGTTGCTGCTGCCAACTTGTCCCAGCGCGAGACCGCGTATTACGATAATCAGCGTCTGGCTGCCGGCTATGCCGCCCATACTGGCAACGATCGGCATCAGTACCGCCAGGGCCACCACCTGTTCCAGCGTGGCCTGGAACAGCCCGATGACCCAGGAGGCGATGAAGGCAGTAAACAGGTTGACGCCCAGCCAGAGCGCCCGGCGCCGGGCGCTCTTGACCACGGGTGCGAACGTGTCGTCCTCTTCATCGAGGCCGGCCAGGCTCAGCAGCGAATGATCGGCATCATCGCGGATCACATCGACGACATCGTCGATAGTGATACGACCCAGCAGTTTGTCGCTTTCATCGATGACCGGGGCCGAGACCAGGTCGCGGTCCTCGAACAGCCGTGCCACGTCAACATCCGGCAGCGTGGCGGGGATGTTCGTGATCTCGCGATCCATTACGGCAGCAACCAGTTGTTCCGGGTCATTGGTTAAAATCGCCGTGAGCGGTAATACGCCAAGGCAGATATCGTTCCTGTCTACAACGATCAGCTTGTCTGTGGTTTTCGGGATGTCCGGATGCATCCTGAGATAGCGCATGACGACATCGAGGGTAACGTCGGCCCTGACGGTGACGGTATCGACATTCATCAAGCCGCCGGCGGTGTCCTCCGGATATGGCAGAACCGATTCGAGCCGGTCGCGATTCTGCTTGTCCATGGAACGCAGTACTTCATGGATCACTGCATCCGGCAGGTCACTCAGCAGGTCAGCAAGGTCGTCGGTATCCAGGCCCTCGGTTGCTGCGACCAGTTGCTGGGGATCCATCTCGTCGATGAGACCGGCCCGGACCTCGTCATTCACTTCGATCAGGGTCTCACCGCGGTCATCCGGATGAACCAGCTCCCACAGGACTTCGCGCGGGCCGTGCGGGAAGGATTCCAGCAGGTCAGCAATTTCAGCGGCATACAGGCCAGTCAGCATCTGGCTGATGCGCTCGGCGGCACCGGTATCCAGTGCCTGCATGAGTTCCTCACGCCGGCTGTTGATGGATTCGGTCTCTGCGGTTTCAGTCATATTGGCGGCTTACATCCAGTCCGTGCAACGATTCATCCTTTGTTGCATCAGTCATCCTGACAACCGGCTGGCGAAAGGTATGCCCGGGTCAGTGAGGGCCGTGATAGTAAACGAACCTGCTGTGTGCTTCTCCACCAGCCGGTTAACGGTTTATCCCAGTTTCGTTGTGTTCCTCGTTTACTTGTACAGGCTTGTTCCCGACCGGGTTTAATTACGGGTTCAGGGCTGGGCGAAGTGTAGCAGTCTCCCCGGCATTCGGTAAGGGAGTGTGCCCGGGAAAACCGGCGCTCAGTTCATCGAGCTATTTAGGGATTCAATCTCGTCGACAATCCGTTCCGCATTGTCTATCTGCAGCAGGGCTGTCACCCGGGGGGCAAGCTCGGTGACCGAGCTGCTGTTGATAACGCGCTTGACCTCCTGTATTGCGGTATGGTGCATGCTGAATTCCGTCAGGCCCATACCAAGCAGCAGGCGGGTGTAGCGTGCATCACCTGCCATCTCGCCACACATGGCCACCGGTATCCCGGCGGCCTTCCCGGCATCGATCACCATTTTTATCAACTGGAGTACGGACGGGTGCAGTGGGTCATACAGGTAGGTAACCTCGTCATTCACGCGGTCTATTGCCAGCGTATACTGAATCAGGTCGTTGGTGCCTATGGAGAGAAAATCGAGATGCCGGGCGAAATAGGCGGCCGAGATGGCGGCGGCCGGTACCTCGATCATGCCGCCGACCTGGATATTGGGGTCAAATGCCAATTCTTCCCGCTGCAGGGCATTTTTGGCCTCGCGAATCAGCGTGAGTACCTGATGTAGTTCCCGTGTGTTGGACAGCATGGGGATCATCAGGCGCACCGGACCGTGTGCGGATGCGCGCAGGATGGCCCGCAGCTGGGGACAGAACAGGCTGTGGTCCTTGAGGCACAAGCGGATGGCACGCAGTCCCAGTGCGGGGTTGCTGCCACGATTGCCATTGTCCTCCACTTCCTTGTCTGCCCCGATATCCAGGGTGCGAATGGTCAGTGGCTTGCCGTTCAGGACATCGATGACCTGGGTATAGCTGTGATACTGCTCCTCTTCATCCGGCCGGGACGGGCGGTTCATGAACAGGAACTCGGTTCGGTACAGCCCGATGCCGCTGGTGTTTTCCCGGTTGAGAGCCTCGATGTCCTCGGGCAGTTCAATATTGGTCATCAGCCTGATTGCGTGATTGTCCAGGCTTACTGCCGGGATTTGTGCAAGCCGTGCGAGTTCGGCTTGCCGCTGTGTTTCCTGTGTCTTGCGTTCGCGATAATGGTCAATGATTTCCTGACCCGGGTCGGCGATCAGGATACCCTGCATACCGTCGAGGATGATGTCGTCGCCATCATGCAGGTAGCGCTGGAGGCCATGGGCGCCGACAATGGCCGGTAGCTGCACGCTACGCGCGAGGATGGCGGAATGTGACAACGGACCGCCGTATTCGGTCGCAAAGGCACTTGCCCCCTGGTGCTCCAGCAGCACGGTTTCTGCAGGAGTCAGGTTGTCGGTCAGTACGACGCAGCCCTGCAGGCTGTCTTCACTGCGGATTTCTCCCTGGCTGCTTGATAACAGGATGCGCTGTATGCGGTTGATGACATGATCGACATCATCGCGGCGGGTGCGTAAATAGGGGTCGTCCATCTGCTCGAATACCTCGACGACGGCATCACGTTGCTGTTTCAGTGCCCATTCCGCGTTGCAAGCTTGCTCACGAATCGTGTCTACCGGCGTTTTCACGATCGTGGCATCATCAAGCATTAATATATGGGTATCGATGAATGCAGAAATATCCGGGTGTGTGCCGGTCGGTATGCGGTTGCGTATCGAACTTAGTTGCAGACGCGCTGTTTCAATCGCATTGAGAAAGCGTGCCACTTCATCTTCGATGAGACTGGAGGGAATGACGCTTTCGAGGACCTCGATGCTGCCGCGCACGATAATGTGCGCCTTACCGATGGCAATTCCGCGAGAAACTCCAATACCATGCAGGACGAGGCTCATTGTCAGCTTTGTTACGGCCTATTCAGCTTCCCCGAATTTGTCTCTTACCAGCTCTTCCAGTTGCTGTGCAGCATCGTCTTCATCATTGCCACGGGTAGTTATGACGAGTTGGGTACCTTTGGAAGCAGCCAGCATCATGACGCCCATGATGCTCTTGCCGTTGACCGTTTGTCCGTCTTTGCTGACTTCCACTTCGCTCGAGAAGGATGACGCCAGGGTGACGAACTTGGCGGCAGCGCGGGCATGCAGGCCCAGTCTATTATCGATGACTACCTCTTTTTCCTGCATGTCACGATGCCTTTTTCCTGGAGGCAAGGATGACGCCATCGCGCGCACCGCTGTTGGCCTTGTTGCCAAGTTCTTCCAGTGGAAGTGAGGGGTAATTGAATATCCGCACCAGCATCGGGACATTGACACCGGCAAGCACCAGTGCCCGGTGCTGATCCAGCAGTTGCGTGGCAATGTTGCATGGCGTACTCCCGAACAGGTCGGTCAATATCAGGACGCCATCGCCCTGGTCGAGTTTGCTGCACAGCCTGTCTGCCTCGCCCGCAACACGGTCGGGATCACAGTCACCCGTTACCCCGATGACCTCGACCTGGAGGGGGGTGTGGCCGAGAATACCGGCAGCAGTATTCAGCAGTTGTTTCCCAAGTTCGCCATGGGTTATCAGCAGCAGTCCAACGCTCATTCAATTTCCCTGTGTCGGATGATGATTTCACCAAATTGATCGCCCAACCGCCTGGCAAGGCGCTCTACCAGGTAAACCGAGCGATGCTGCCCTCCGGTACAGCCAATGGCGATATTCAGATAGCCGCGGTTGTCTGAACTGAAGTTCGGTACCCAGGTTTCCAGGAACTGTTCTATATGATCGCCCAACTTGTGTGCGGTCGCATCCCCGTCCAGAAAATCCACTACCGGCTTGTCCAGTCCCGTCAGCCCGCGCAGATCCGGTTCCCAGTACGGGTTCGGCAGGCAGCGTGCATCAAAGACAAGGTCCGCGTCGGCCGGCAGTCCGTGCTTGTATCCGAAGGATCGCAACACGATTGACTGTTTTTGGCTGTCGCCTGTGCCAATGCATTCCCGCACCAGGTCCCGTAACTGGTAGAGATTGGTCTGGCTGGTATCAATGAACAGGTCGGCATTGGTAGTGATGGGTGTGAGCAGCTTGCGCTCCTTGTCAATGGCATCCGCGAGTGTCATATCGGGACCCGTAAGGGGGTGCTTGCGGCGCGTCTCGCTGAAACGCTTCAGCAAGGTGTGGTTTTCAGCCTGCAGGAAGATGATCCTGCAGTTGATACCGCGTTCACGACAGCTCCTGATGATTTCAGGAAAGCGCTTGATCTGGTCGGGATGGTTACGAGCATCTATACCGGCGGCGACCTCCTGGATGTCCTTGTGATGTTGCTTGCTGAATTCCCGGGTAAATGCCTCCAGCAGGGCGACCGGAAGATTGTCGATACAGTAATACCCCATGTCCTCCAGCGTGTGCAGGGCGACCGTTTTACCGGAGCCCGACAGGCCGCTGATGATCGCCAGCTTCATTGATGTGCTTTTTCAAGGCGCCGCTTCTGACGCTCGATAAATGCCTGGCTGGCATCATAACCCTTGGCGTTGAGGATGTGGTTGCGTACGGCGGTTTCCAGCAGCACCGCAAGGTTCCTGCCCGGGCCAACCGGCAGGGTAATTTCCGGGATATCCACGCCGAGGATGCGGCGGTTCCGGCGGCTGCCATGCAACCGGTCCATCTTGATAGCGTCTTCCATTTCCTGCAGTACGATAATCAGGCGCAGGTTGCGGTTATGCTTGATGGAACTGGCGCCATACATGGCACGTACGTTAAGAATTCCGAGACCGCGTACCTCGAGAAAGTCTCGCAGCATCTCCGGGCAGCTGCCATTGAGTATGTCCGGCGCCAGCCGTGAAAACTCGGGCGCATCATCGGCAATCAGCCGGTGTCCGCGTGTCAGCAGTTCCAGAGCCAGTTCGCTTTTACCGATGCTTGACGGGCCGGTGATCAGAACACCTGTTCCCATGACCTCCATGAATACCCCGTGCAGGGTTATTTTTTCTGCAAGGCGGCTGCTCAGGTAGTATTGCAGGTTCTGGATGACTTCCTGGCTGGACAGGGTGGATGACAGTACCGGTGTGTTACTGTCTATTGCCGCTTGCAGCATGTCATCCGGCGTTGCCAGCTGTTTTGCAATGATAACCAGGTCAGACTGGCCGGAGAACAGCTGGCTGATTGCATCCTTGCGCGAGTTTTTCTTCAGGAAATCCAGGTATTCCAGTTCGCGGCTGCCCAGTACCTGGATGCGGTGCGGGTGGATCAGGTTGAGATTGCCGACCAGGGAGATTTCGGCTCTCTCATCCTTGGTGGTATTGATTTCATGAAGGCTTTCCTCGCTGCCGGTGATCCATTTCAGTCCGAGTTTTTCATTCAGGGAGCTGAACAGGGCATGGAGTGTCAGCACTGTACTCATGCAGATATCTGCTGTGGTTCCTGTTGTGTGAGCAGTCGGTACAGGCACGCATCGCTGTCGCATTCACGGATGCTGGAGCAAAAGACCGGGTTGCTGAACAGTTCGGCTATAACCGACAGGATCTGCAGATGTTCCTCGGTGGATTCTTCCGGAACCAGTAGTGCAAACAGCAGGTCAACCGGTTTACCGTCCGACGAGTCGAAGTCCACCGGTTCATCCAGTTTCAGGAAGGCACAGACGGGGTATTCGAGCGCTTCCATGCGTCCATGGGGCAGGGCAACACCCTTGCCGAGACTGGTACTGCCCAGCTTTTCCCGGTTAATCAGGCTGTCGAAAATTTCATTCCAGCCCAGTCGGCCGGCATCCTTCGCCAGCAGTTCGCTGATGTGTTCGAGTGCCCGCTTCTTGCTGCTGATGTGCGTGCAGTGGTCCACGTGGTCCGGACGGAGGAGTTCCGATAAGTTCATTTGTCGTCTACCGGTATTGAGCTGTGATGACTGAAATTCCCTGTTCGTCAAACATGGTTCTTGATGGATCCCTCGCTCTGGTGATGGTCAGTGATTTTTTCCTTGTGTTTCTTGACCTGCCGGTCCAGCTTGTCGGTAAGTGCATCGATGGCAGCATACATGTCCGCTTCCGTGGCATCGGCAAACAGGTTGCCGCCACTCACGTGCATGGTGGCCTCCGCCTTGTGCCGCAGTTTCTCGACACTGAGGATAACGTGAATATTGGTGACATTGTCAAAATGCCGTTCCAGGCGTTCCATCTTGCTATTGACGTAGTCACGCAGGGGAGAAGTCAGCTCTACATGGTGTCCGGTCAGGTTGATCTGCATTATGGCGCTCCTTTTTTATCGTGCCTATGCAAGGCGTTTACGTTCATTTGACGGTGAGATCGACAGGGACTCGCGGTACTTGGCAATGGTGCGACGTGCGACCTTGATACCCTGTTTGGCAAGAATATCCGCCATCTTGCTGTCGCTCAGTGGTTTTACAGGACTTTCGGCGGCTACCAGTTTTTTTATGATTGCCCTTATGGCGGTCGCCGAGCATTCGCCTCCGGCCTCGGTGCTTACATGGCTGGAGAAAAAGTACTTGAACTCATAAATTCCACGCGGTGTATGCATGTACTTTCGGGTAGTGACCCTTGAAATGGTAGATTCGTGCATATCCACTTCTTCCGCGATACTGCGCAGTACCATGGGTTTCATGGCTTCTTCACCATAGTCGAAAAAGGCATGTTGACGCGTCACGATACTGTTCGCAACCTTGAGTAATGTGTCATGACGGCTTTGCAGGCTTTTCAGGAACCAGCGCGCCTCCTGCAGGTTGTCCCTGAGGTAGGTATTCTCCTTGCTATTATTTGCGCGCTTGATCATGCCGGCATACAGATTATTGATACGCAGTTTCGGTATCGACTCGGTATTCAGTTCAACGCGCCACTGGCCCTTGTGCCGGGTTACGAAGACGTCGGGAGTGATGTACTCGGGCTCCATGTTGTTGAATTTCGATCCCGGGCGCGGGTTCAGTGACTGTATCAGGTGCACCACGTGTTGCAGGTCATCCCGGGTAAGTCCCATGCGGCGGCAGAGCTGGTTGTAGTCGCGGCAGGCGAGCAGGTTAAGGTGCTCCCTGATCAGGATATTCGCATCTTTCAGCCAGGGTGTGGCCGGATCGTATTGGCGCAGTTGCAGGTGCAGGCTTTCGCCGAGGTCGCGCGCGCCAACGCCGACCGGATCAAACTGCTGGATCCGGTGCAGAACCGCCTCGACTTCGCTGATGTCCAGTGGATCTTCGGCAGAACCCGGTTTGCCGGTCAGTTGTTCGTGAATGGATTCCAGGCTTTGGGTGAGAAACCCGTCATCGTCGATGGTATCGACCAGGGTATGGGCGATAATGCGGTCGATTTCCGACAGGCTCGTAAGATCGAGTTGCCAGTAAAGATGTTCGTGCAGGCCCTCGCTGTTGACTCTAAAGGTTTCCAGGGCATCGCGCCTGTCCTCCGGACTTGGCGCACTGTAAATGGTGGTGCCGGAATCGTAGATGTCATCCCAATTGCTGTCGACAGCAAGATCGTCCGGTATGGAATCGGCATTTTCTGCCGTCAGTGGTGTTTCAACATCCGTACCATTCAGCCCTGCTTCATCACCCGACTCGGCGCTGTTAACCTGTGCATCGTCTTTATCTTCCGCCTCGCGGGAGTCATCCTCCTCCTGCTCCAGCATCGGGTTGGATTCGAGTACGTTCTGCACCTCACTCTGGAGTTCGAGGGTTGAAAGCTGCAGCAGGCGAATAGCCTGTTGCAGTTGCGGCGTCATGGTCAGCTGCTGACCAATACGAAGTTGGATGGTTTGCTTCATAGGTTTATCAGGCTGTCAGAGGGCGAAACCCTAATACCACCATGATAATTATACAGCATTATTCGTGCCATTATGAAAATCTTTTTTTCTTCCGATAGTTACAGACGGAATTCGGATCCCAGGTAGACCTCGCGGACCTGCTGGTCATCCAGGATTGCTTCCGGCGGCCCCTCGGAGATGATCTGTCCCCTGTTGAGAATATAGGCGTGATCACAGATGCCAAGCGTCTCCCTTACATTATGGTCGGTAATCAGTACGCCGATGTCCCTGTTGCACAGGTGTCTGATAATCTGCTGAATATCCAGCACGGAAATCGGATCAACGCCGGCAAAGGGCTCATCCAGCAGGATAAAACGCGGTTCAGCAGCCAGTGCCCTGGCAATTTCCACGCGCCGCCGCTCGCCCCCGGACAGGCTGATTCCGGACTGGTTGGCGAGATGTCCAATATGCAGTTCATGCAACAGTGAATCCAGCAGCTCAGCGCGCGCCTGCTTATCCAGCCCCTTGCGGATTTCGAGTACGGACAGGATGTTCTCGGCAGCAGTCATTTTCCTGAATATCGATGCTTCCTGGGGCAGGTAACCGAGACCGTGGCGTGCACGCACATGCATGGGTTGTCCGGTCAGGTCGGTATCATCCAGCATGATGCTACCGGTGCCGCAGGGTATTAATCCGACAATCATGTAAAAGCAGGTGGTTTTCCCTGCGCCATTGGGTCCCAGCAGCCCGGCAACTTCACCGGTCTTTACTGAAAGGGATACATCATCGACCACCTGGCGCGACTGGTAGCGCTTGCCCAGGTTGTGTGCCGCAAGCAGACTCATTCGCTTACCGGCTCCCCGTTTTCAGCCTGCTTGTGTTTTGGTTGCAGCGTGATATGCACCCGGTCTCCGGACACGCTGTCACCGGCATTCACGGTATTGGTCCGGATATTGTAAATGATTTTCCCGCTGCGGAATTCCTTTCCATCGGCCTGCCAGATGCGTGCATTGCCTGTCAGGATGATATGTTCTTCGGCTGCGTGATATTCCATCTGGTCGGCTTCCGCATGCAGGTCCTGATCACTGTTTTCCGGGCGCTGGACGATCGTTGCGGGGCTACCGGTCAGAATGACCCTGTCAACATTGTCATCAGTGCTATAGAGGGTCATGTTATCACCGTGCATTTTGAGAGTGCCCTGACGTATCGTTACATTCCCCTTGTATGTACTGAGCCCTTCCTTCTCCTTGATAATCGCGCTGTCCGCTTCAATATGAATCGGCTGGTCACGGTCTGACGACAGTGCCAGGCCGGGTAGCGGGATACACAGCAGTATTACCGCACAGGCAAGCCTTACTGCGTCAGCCAGCATCATCGAATCTGCCGCGCACCCTGGACTTCAGTTCCAGGCGGTTATTCATGAAATCGGCATGCAGTCCGATCGACTCGATCTCGAACCGCTCGGACTGGATACGGGTCATATTGACTGTTTCGGCCGTTTGCGAATCCGGTTTAACCATCAGGTCCCGGGTAAAGATGGCCAGCGGCCGCGTTGCGGGTGTGGCCAGCCGCAGGATTTCTACCGCGCCCAGCAGCCAGACGGTATCGTAACCGGATGAGATCTTGCCCCGATCGGACTGTGCCTGCCAGGTAGGGCGGTTTTCACTGAATACCCGCAGGACAGGGCGGGTAAGTTCAGTTCTATCGTCGTGCGGGTAATGATCCAGCCGGTCTGCTGTGACATGGTATTGCAGCTTGCCTTCCTCGCTCACCAGCTTGAGGTCCATGTCATCCACAAATATATCCGGTCCACTCCGGGATATTGCCGGCCGGCCAGTGAGCGTGCCGTTCCCGAACTGCAGCCAGCCACTGGCTATTACACATATTAGCAGGACGACAAGCAGAGCAAGGCGTGTATTCAAAGGTATTTACTCATCTCGTTATCCAGCACACCCTTTGCCTCCATCAGCATTTCACAGACATCGCGCGCAGCGCCGCGGCCGCCCGGACTGGGTGTTTGCCAGTGACTGTGTTTTCTCACCAGCGGATGTGCGTCGTGTACGGCGACGGCGAGCCCGACCCGGCGCATGACCGGAAGGTCGACCAGGTCGTCGCCGACATAGGCAATTTCCTCGTCCGGTATGTTCAGTTTCCCCGACAGGTCTTTATAGGCTTTCATCTTGTCCAGCTGGCCCTGGTAAATACGGGTGATTCCCAGGTTCTGCATCCGGTGTTCGACCACTTGTGAAGTGCGGCCGGTTATGATGGCGACCTCTATGCCGTAGCCCAGCAGCATCTTGATGCCGTGACCGTCACGTGAGTTGAATGCCTTGTACTCCTGCCCGTCATCACCAATGAACAGGCTGCCGTCGGTAAGAACGCCATCGACATCGAATATCAGCAGGCGGATGCGGGAGGCTTTATCAAGTACGTCTTGCATCAGGATTCCTTGTCAGACGACACCGGCACGTAACAGGTCGTGCATGTTCAGGGCGCCTACAAGCTCGTTATCATCATTCACAACCGGCAGGGCATTGATCTTGGTGCTGTCCATGATTTGCAGTGCCTCGGCGGCCAGCATACCGGTATGCACGGTCTTGCAGTCCCTGGTCATGACGTCGCTGACACTGGCCTCGTGGACATCGACCTTGTGATCAATGGCACGCCGCAGGTCACCGTCTGTAAATACACCGGCGAGCTGTCCACCATCGTCGACGACGACTGTCATACCCAGTCCCTTGCGTGTCATTTCCACCAGTGCATTGCTGAGGGTAGTATCAGGTTGTACTTTCGGGATTGCGGCGCCGGTGTGCATCAGATCATCGATCAGCAGCAGCAGGCGCCTGCCGAGCGCACCACCGGGGTGCGACCGGGCAAAGTCTTCCTCAGTGAAACCGCGTGATTCCAGCAACGAAATCGCCAGTGCATCTCCCATGGCAAGGGCCGCCGTGGTGCTGGCCGTCGGTGCCAGGTCCAGCGGACAGGCCTCCTTCTCAACGCGGACGATGATGCTGGCGCTTGCCTCCCGGGCGAGGGTCGATTTCGGGTTGCCGGTCAGCGCGATCAGCGGTACTTTCAGACGCTTGATGATCGGCAGGATGGTGATGATCTCCCCGGTTTCACCGGAATTCGACAATGCCAGTACCACATCGGTGGCGGTAATCATGCCCAGGTCCCCGTGGCTGGCTTCACCGGGGTGTACGAAGAACGCCGGTGTACCGGTGCTGGCGAGGGTCGCGGCGATCTTGCCGGCAATATGCCCGGACTTGCCCATCCCGGTAACTACAACGCGTCCCTCGCAATCCAGCATCAGCTGGCAGGCATGCACGAACGAGGGTTCCCTGATTTCATCGGCAAGTGCGGCCACGGCGCGGGCCTCGGTGTTGATTACCGCAAGGCCGAGTTCCTGGAATTTGTGATCACTCATGGGGACTGCTTCAGGTATGTCCGGTGACGGAAAAGTATAACAGGCTCTGATAGACGATAAAGGTCAATAACAGCACACCGCCATGAAAACGGTTAATGCGCCGCGCACCACCGCGGTACCTGTAGGCCATGGCGAACAGGAAGACCGTCAGGATCACCATGGCAATGTAGTCACGCTCCATGACAGCCGCGTCGATGACCCCGGGTCGGATCACCCCGGGCAGGCCGAGGACGGCCAGCAGGTTGAAAATATTCGAGCCGATGATGTTGCCGATCACGATGTCATGTTCTTTCTTGATGGCCCCCATGATGGAAGCTGCGAGTTCCGGCAGGCTGGTACCGAGTGCCACGATGGTCAGGCCGATGATCAGGTCGCTGACGCCGAGTTGCCGTGCCATGGAAACCGCACCCCAGACCAGGATGCGTGAACTCACCAGCAGGAAGACCGCGCCGACCAGCAGCCAGAAGACTGCCCGGCCCATGGACAGGCCGGTCCGGATTTCTTCCGCGAATTCCTTGTCCATCGGGTCGCGGGTGTCCTTCGACTGGATACCGACATGCGCCATCCAGGTCAGCATCACGCCTATACCGCACAGCAGCACGGTGCCATCGAGGCGCCCGAGCGTACCGTCCAGAAGCAACAGCCAGGTGATGCCCATGATAAGCAGCAGAACCGGCAACTCACGGCTGAGGATGCGCGAGTGCACATCCAGCGGGGCAATCAGTGCCGTGATACCGAGTACCAGTCCGATATTGATAATATTCGATCCCAGTGCATTACCGACAGACAGGCCGGTATTGCCCTGCAGCGCGGCCATGCCCGACACCAGGATCTCCGGTGCCGAGGTACCGAGACTGACGATGGTCAGGCCGATGATGAGCGGTGAGACATGCAGGTTCCAGGCAATGGCCGATGCGCCGATGACAAACCGGTCCGCACTCCAGGCGAGCACCACAAAACCGCCAGCGATAGCCAGCACCTCAGCCCACATGGGGGGTCCACGGCGTATTGTGCAGGCAGTGCCTGTATGCTGGTGCGATCCGCATGGCACTGCCTACGTTGCTGTTTGATAGCCAATAATTATCCATGGTGTGCTGTGCAGCAGGATGCTGCCGACGAAAACCCTTTCATGAATGGAGCTCGGGGTACGAACTGTTTTATCATACACGCCGTTCCACCAATGAACTAACCTGCCGTGATAATAATTTGCGTGTCACGCGCCGGGACGGTGTGCATCATAGGATCAAAACAATTTTGAACTCAAGCATGCAGCAACAGACACCCCTCGTGCAGGTGCGCAATCTCGTATTTGCGCGCGGTGAACGTGTGATATTTGACGGTATCGACCTGGATATCGCGCGCGGGTCTGTCACCGCCATCATGGGTCCCAGTGGTACAGGCAAGACAACTCTGCTGAAATTGATCGGAGGGCAATTGTTCCCGCAAACGGGAAGCATCGTTGTCGATGGAGAGAACGTGGATAAACTGGGTATCAAGGATCTCTACAAACTCAGGCAGCGTATGGGCATGATGTTCCAGAGCGGTGCCCTGTTGACCGACCTGAGCGTTTTTGAAAATGTCGCGTTTCCGATACGCGAGCATACCGATCTGCCCGAAACACTGGTGCGTGATCTGGTGCTGATGAAGCTGCAGGCGGTCGGGCTGCGGGGCGCCGCTGGCATGATGCCAAATGAATTGTCAGGTGGCATGGCTCGCCGGGTAGCCATGGCGCGCGCCATCGCACTGGATCCAATGATGGTCATGTACGATGAACCGTTTACCGGTCAGGACCCGATTTCCATGGGAATCGTCGTCAAATTGATCCACGAACTGAATACCGCCCTCGGACTGACCAGTATCGTGGTATCTCATGATGTGCAGGAAACCGCGGCCATTGCTGATTACATCTACCTGCTCTCGGGTGGCAAGGTGGTCGACCAGGGTACGCCGGACTCTCTGTGGGAATCTGCGTCGGAGTGGTCGCAGCAGTTCCTGAACGGCGAACCCGATGGACCGGTCGCCTTTCATTATCCGGCGCCCGAATTTCGTGATGACCTGGTCGGGGGAGGGCAGCACACATGATTCTGGACCCCTTGCAGCAGCTTGGCCGGGCCGGCATCAGTTTTTTCGAACGCCTCGGGCGCGGTAACATGTTTCTGTTGCAAACCATTGCGGGAGTGCCGGCATTGCTGTGGCGTCCCGGGTTGGTCATCAAGCAAATGTACTCCGTTGGTGTACTGACCTTGTTGATCATTCTGGTATCCGGTCTGTTTGTCGGCATGGTGCTGGGTCTGCAGGGTTACAATACGCTGTCTGATTTCGGTGCCGAGGAATCACTGGGAGTGGCCGTGGCCCTGGCCCTGGTACGGGAACTCGGCCCGGTGGTTACGGCCCTGCTGTTTGCCGGTCGTGCCGGTTCTGCACTGACGGCCGAGATCGGCCTGATGAAGGCAACGGAACAGTTGTCCGGCATGGAGATGATGGCGGTCGATCCCATGAGGCGTGTCGTCGCACCACGCTTCCTCGCCGGTTTCCTGTCGATGCCGCTGCTGGCGGCGATCTTCAGTGCCGTCGGCGTCTATGGTGGCTTTTTTGTCGGTGTCGGCCTGCTGGGGGTGGACGAGGGCGCCTACTGGTCACAGATGCAGGCCAGCGTCGATTTGCATGATGATATTTACAACGGTGTAATCAAGAGTATCGTGTTCGGGTTTGTGGCCGCATGGATTGCGGTATTTGAAGGGTATGACACGGTACCCACGTCGGAGGGTGTCAGCCGGGCGACAACACGTACCGTCGTACACACGGCACTCGCGGTACTTGGACTGGACTTCGTTCTGACGGCACTCATGTTTGGAGACTAGCACGCGCGTTGTCTCGGTGAACCGGATGCAGATGCATTACTGGATGGGTAACGATAGTTAACAAATGTAGTTTAACAACTTGTCAGCGGCCTGTGGCCGTACTGGTGTAAAATGCGAGTTAACAGATCATGAAGCAGAGCATGGCGATTGAAATTACGGTCGGGCTGTTCGTCGCAGCCGGCATGGCGGCGTTATTTGTGCTGGCGATGAAGGTCAGCAACCTCAGTACCAGCAGCAGTGGCGAGAGCTATATCATTACCGCCGCCTTCGAGAACATCGGGGGACTCAAGGTGCGCTCGCCGGTCACGGTTTCGGGCGTGCGTGTCGGCAGGGTAGACGCCATTAGCTACGATTTCGATACCTTTGAAGCCGTTGTGCAGCTGCGCATCGACATTATGTATGACAGTTTTCCGGAAGACACCACGGCGAGCATATATACCGCCGGCCTGCTGGGGGAACAGTATATTGCACTGGAACCGGGGGGGTCGGAGGATAACCTCCAGCCCGGAGACCGGATCCAGTTGACGCAGTCAGCCCTGGTGCTTGAGCAGATGATCGGCCAGTTTCTTTACAATACCGCGACCAGTGAAGACAAGTGAACCGGCAGACGGGTGATGTTCGCCTGGAGGATGCCGGGAACGGCACATGGAAGCTTGTGGGAAAACTGGGATTCACCACTGTATCCGGTCTGTTGAAGAGTACGCCGCGCAGTTTCTCCGCGAACGGGGACATAAAACTCGATCTTTCCGGCGTGGTGCGTGCTGACAGTGCCGGCCTGGCGCTGCTGGTCGAGTGGCTCAGGGATTTCGAACGCAATGGCCGGTCGATTGAATTCCTGAATATGCCGGGGCAAATGCAGTCCATCGCACGTGTCTGCGGGCTCGCAGAGATCCTTTTCGACACGTCAGCTGCGGGTACCTGGGAAACCTGACCCTGGACAAGCTGAGGATAACCGGCGGTACAGCCCTCGAGGGGGAGGTGCGCATCTCCGGTGCCAAGAATGCCGTGCTGCCGATTATGGCGGCAACACTGCTGGCCGATGGGCCGGTCACTATCAGCAATGTCCCGCACCTGCACGATGTCACTACGACCATGGAGCTACTGGGCCGCATGGGCGCCGACCTTGTGGTTGACGAATCGATGGGTATCGAGGTGGATACCCGTTCGATCAACACCCTGAGCGCACCCTACGAGCTGGTCAAGACGATGCGTTCGTCCATTCTCGTGCTGGGGCCGATGCTGTCACGCTTCGGACAGGCCGATGTGTCCCTGCCAGGTGGTTGTGCCATCGGTTCGCGTCCGGTCAACCTGCATATCAAGGGACTGCAGGCACTCGGCGCCGAAATCGAGGTGGAAAACGGCATCATCAAGGCACGTGTTGACCGGCTCAGGGGCGCGCGCCTGGTAATGGACCTGGTGACGGTGACCGGCACCGAAAACCTGATGATGGCGGCCACTCTCGCCCGCGGTACCACACTGATCGAAAATGCCGCGCGCGAGCCCGAGGTCGTGGATCTTGCGAACTGCCTGATTTCCATGGGTGCGCACATTGAAGGGGCCGGCACCGATCGCATCGAGATCGAGGGTGTGGAGCAACTGTCCGGCACCGAATACCGGGTGCTGCCGGATCGCATCGAGACCGGGACCTTCCTGGTGGCGGCGGCCATGACCGGCGGGCATATCAAGGCAAAATCTACCTGCCCGGATGCCATGGATGCAATACTGCAAGTGCTGGCCGAGGCCGGCGCCGAGATGAACGTCGGTAACGACTGGATCGAGCTGGACATGCGCGGCCGGTTACCCCGTGCCGTGAATGTCAGGACGGCGCCATACCCGGCATTTCCGACGGACATGCAGGCCCAGTTCACAGCACTGAACACCATTGCCGAAGGAGCGGGCACCATCACGGAAACCGTGTTCGAAAACCGCTTCATGCACGTGCAGGAATTGCAGCGCATGGGGGCGGACATCCAGCTTGAAGGCAATACGGCCATCATCAAGGGCATCCGGAGCCTCAAGGGGGCGCCCGTCATGGCTACCGATCTGCGGGCGTCTGCCTGCCTGGTGCTGGCCGGGCTGGTAGCCGAAGGCGAGACGATTGTCGACCGGATTTATCATCTTGATCGTGGCTATGAATGTATCGAGGAGAAGCTGGCACAAATCGGCGCCGATATTCATCGCATTCCCTCCTGAGCAACCGTCAAGCGATCGATGCCAACCGCTGTGCGCTTGTAAAACCGCGGCTTCTGCCCGAAACTTACCGTCCATGAATAACTTGCTAACTATCGCCCTGTCGAAGGGGCGCATTTTCAGGGAGGCGCTGCCGTTGCTGGCGCAGGCCGGCATCGAGCCGGTGGATGATCCGGAAACCAGTCGCAAGCTGATCCTTGATACCAGCGAGAAATCGGTCAAGCTGGTGGTTATCCGTGCTGCCGATGTCCCTACCTACGTTGAATACGGAGCGGCCGATCTCGGTGTCGCCGGCAAGGACGTCTTGATGGAACACGGGGGCAGCGGCCTGTACGAACCCCTGGATCTGGGTATTGCCAGATGTCGCATGATGGTCGCCGGGCCCGACACCGGTGCAACAGAGAAACGCCGCCTGCGGATTGCCACCAAATATGTAAACAGTACCCGACAGTTCTACGCCGGCCGCCAGGAACAGGTCGAGATCATCAAGCTCTACGGTTCCATGGAGCTGGCCCCCCTTGTGGGTCTCGCCGACCGGATTGTTGACCTGGTTGATACCGGCAACACACTGAAGGCAAACGGGCTGGTCCCGCTGGAACACATCACCGACATCAGTTCACGGTTGATCGTCAACAAGGCCTCCATGAAAATGAAGCATGAACGCATTACGCGGTTTATCGCAGACCTTAAAGCGGCATGTAATCCAGGAGCAGAATGAATTCACAACAGAAATACCGGGGCACAGATAGTCCCGTTCAGGTGGTTTTCATCAGCAATGACTGACATTACACGACTGGACAGCCGGGACGAGGGCTTCCGCGAGGCGCTCGAACAGCTGCTGACACGAGAAGCGGAGTACGACCGGCAGATCGATGCAACGGTGAGCGACATCATCGCCGACGTGCGCACGCGTGGCAATGCAGCGTTGATGGAGCTGACCGCTCGTCTGGATGGCTGGAGTGTATCCGACGCTGCCGATATGGAAATTCCGGCTGCTCGTTGTGATGTGGCGCTGGAAACCATTCCGGCGAAACAGCGTGCGGCGCTGGAACTTTCGGCTGAGCGAATTCGTGCCTATGCCAAACACCAGAAAATCGGTTCCTGGTCGTACACCGAGGCGGACGGCACCCTGCTCGGGCAACAGGTCATGCCGCTGGACCGGGTCGGTTTATATGTGCCCGGTGGCAAGGCCGCCTATCCCTCCTCGGTGCTCATGAATGCCATTCCCGCCAAGGTGGCCGGTGTACCCGAGCTCGTCATGGTAGTGCCGACCCCGGGCGGCGTGCTCAATGATATGGTGCTCGCCGCAGCGCGCCTTGCCGGGGTGGATCGGGTGTTTGCCATAGGAGGCGCCCAGGCGATTGCCGCGCTCGCATGGGGAACCGCTACGATACCGTCGGTTGACAAGATTGTCGGTCCGGGCAATGCCTGGGTAGCGGCTGCCAAGCGCATGGTATTCGGCAAGGTCGGCATCGACATGATCGCCGGCCCATCGGAGATTCTGGTAATCTGTGACGGCCGGACTGACCCGGACTGGATCGCCGTTGACCTGTTTTCCCAGGCGGAACATGACGAGGATGCACAATCGATCCTGATCAGTCCCGATGCAAACTTTTTATCCCGCGTGGAAGAGAGTATCCGGCGTCTGCTGCCGGAGATGCCGCGTGCGGATGTGATCCGTGCGTCATTGCAGGGGCAGGGGGCGCTGATCGCGGTTCGTGACCTTGAGGAGGCAGTGGACCTCGCCAATGTAATCGCACCGGAACACCTGGAGCTCTCGGTCGAGGATCCGCATGCGCTTGTCAGTCGTATCCGGCATGCCGGCGCCATCTTCATGGGCCGTTACACGGCCGAAGTGCTTGGCGATTATTGTGCCGGACCGAACCACGTCTTGCCGACGTCGCGCACGGCACGGTTTTCGTCACCACTGGGGGTCTATGACTTCCAGAAACGCAGCAGTCTGATCCAGTGTTCCCCAGGCAGCGCGAGCGAGTTGGGAAAATCAGCCGCCGTCCTTGCGCACGGTGAGGGGTTGACGGCACATGCGCGCTCGGCAGAGGTGCGAATCAAGGATGACGGTTGACCCGCTTCAGTAGTCTGCATGCACCCACACCTGCCGGGACGCCTGCAGGGAAATGGAGCCCGGGATGCAATCAAGAGGCTGGCCCCGGACATGCCGACGATAGCACGCCAAAGTGAGGCGCATAAGGCGAAACTTCCGCTCCTGCTGACACCACTCGACTACCTCTCTGTTGGCGATACACTATGCAGTTGCCGGGAAGGGCGGTGATGTTTGTGCTTTTGCGCATAAGCCTTGCCCGGGTATTCTTGTCAACCCATAGACCGGATGGCAGGCACATCACATGGTAATGACATGACATCGCCAAATGACAGGATTAATCAATTGGTACGGCCGGAAATCCGTGCGCTGCAGGCCTACCACGTGCCGGATCCCGGCAAGCTGATCAAGCTGGATGCCATGGAGA
>CP070821.1:360847-368250 GCA_020344335.1 Gammaproteobacteria bacterium
ACTCTGGAGCCCATAACCGGACTTGAACCGGTGACCTCTTCCTTACCAAGGAAGTGCTCTACCGCCTGAGCTATATGGGCAAAACCCTACTCAGCCAATTGGAGCGGGTGATGGGAATCGAACCCACGTCATCAGCTTGGAAGGCTGAGGTTCTACCGTTGAACTACACCCGCCTCTCTCTAAACACCAAACTGCTGAAATCCGCTGACCCAACTCCGGCAAAACGCCACGTCTGGTGGAGGGGGGAGGATTTGAACCTCCGAAGGCTGAGCCGTCAGATTTACAGTCTGATCCCTTTGACCACTCGGGAACCCCTCCAAAAAATGCAAGCCCGCTATTGTGTTGCAGCCATCTGTGGGTGTCAATAACTGATGCCTCCTGGAGGCAAAAATTTCCCCCTGTGCCGGCACTCCATGCGTCGCCAGGCTACTCCCGGCCGTTTCCCTTGAAAGATACGGATAATACACCTGCGTGGGAGCTGTAGCGTCGAATGCGCAGGCTTGCCGACCAGCGAACAAGTTTCTCGATAATACAGGCAAGCACACTGCGTGTAGTATCAGTAATATTTATATAATTCAATGAATTGAAAGGTTTCTGCCGGCTATGAATGGCAACAGGTTTCACGATGCCTGCAACCAGCGGGAAATCCTGCCGATGACAGATACCGGGATTCGCAGGCTGTCGGCGTCGAGCACCGTATAGTTCACCGCTACCCGAAAGCGATCCTGGGTGATGTCGGCTGGGGTATACAGGTCTTCGGCCAGGAGACCGGCAGTGTGCCGGGTACCGGACGAGCAGTGCATTCTCAGTATTTCACTGAAATAACAAATAGATATCTCCGACTTCCCCAACATGCAGGGAAGCCGGCACAACTTGTTGATCTAGTGGCTGAAATGTCCGTGCTGGACAGAATCACCCAGCAGGGTCTCAAACACCTCGGCAGTGACATGCACCAGCTGCTCGTGATCACCGGCCTCGAAATAGATATCCGGCTGTTCCGCGATGGCATCGTCTACAACGGTTTCCATCCCGTAGGCCGGTCCCAGGGCCGGCAAGGCACCGATTTCGCAATCCTCGAACAGTTGGGCCAGTTCACTTTCCGTAGCCAGGCCCAGATTCCTTTTCAACTGGCGATGCAGCTCACCCATGTCGACTCGCCGGCTTGATGGCAGAACCACCATGAGATACCCCTGCTCATCCTCCAGTACGACCGACTTGGCCAACTGGGCACCCGGAACGTGCGACACCTCCGCACTTTCCCCGCTGGTTGCCGTATGGGTGTGTGTCAATATGTCATATGCCACATCGTGTTCAGCCAGACAGTCTGACACTCTTGAGGCAATAGCCATGGTTTCACCCTCCGCAGATAGTCTCACTAAAAGTATAGAAGAAGATCATGCTTGTGCCGACTGGTCTCGCAGGTTCTTGAGACGACGGTACCAAATCACAAGACATTCAAGCGAATAGGCCGCGTTGGCCGGGCTCGGGTTGGGCGTCACAAAGACCCGTGACTGGCCCAGTCGAACGGGCTGCTCTCCCCAGTCTGCTGTCTCTCGCCGGCCTTCGCCGTAGTAAAGGTAGTTAATCCAGGCCTGCTTGCCATGGAACCAGGCTATGGCCGGTGCGACAGCGTACAGTTTCTCCTTCAATCGCGGTGCCCAGAGGCGATAATCCGCTGCTCGCAGCTCCTCACCACCGGCAGTCGGCCGCTTGACGACATCGGTAAACCCGATGGCATATTCGTTGAAAAGGCGCTCCATCGCCGCCACTCCCGGCTTCAGCGGTTCCGTTACCAGCCCGCTGGCATTCAGTGCACGCCAGAAACGGTTACGCGGATTGGCGAAATAGAAACCCGCGCGTACCGAGGGCAGAGACGGATTCAGCCCGATGGACACAATATCCAGACCGGAACGGAGGTAATCCTTCAAGGTCTCGATTTCATGACTGTCATTGTCCGACAGATTCGTCCTCATCTTCCTCTTCCCAGTCGTACTTTTTCACGAGAGGCAAAGGATCGGTGTGCCGGAACAGAAAGGCAGCGATCACTCCGGCCAGTGCCCCAAAAAAGTGACTCTCGTAGGAAATGCCCGGCTGTTGCGGAAACACCGTCCAAATCATGCCACCGTAAAGAAAAAACACGATCAGGGACAATGCGATCGATAGCCTGTCGCGGCGCAGGATGCCACTGACAAAGACAAAAAACATCAAGCCATGCGTCAGGCCACTGGCGCCAACATGGTAACTGCTGCGCGCAAACAACCAGACGCCCAGCCCTGAGCCGATCGTTATCAACAACAGGACAGCGAGTGCCGAACGCGGGTAACCGTACAGCAGGACAATACCCAGCACGAACAGCGCAAAACTGTTGGAAATCAGGTGACTCCATGATCCGTGGATCAATGGCGCCAGCAGGATCCCCCACAACGCGTCCGCTTCGCGTGGATAAATCCCCAGACGAAGCAGGTGCAGGGAAAGACCGCTATCGGCCAGCTTGATTATCCAAAGCACGGCGATGAAAACGGTGACCATGCTGGCGGCATACCTAAACCGCGAGGCATCTGCCAGCGGCATGAAGATCAGTCAGCTTCCGTCAGCTGAACGACGGTCCTGCCCCGGTGTTGCCCCGAGAGCAAGTCCTTGAACACAGCGGGCAATTCACCGAGGCCGATGACCCCGCTGACAATGGCATCAAGATGCCGCGGACCGAGATCGCCCGCCAGGCCTTGCCATATCCGGCGCCGGCGCGGCATCGGACAGGTGACCGAGGTAATACCTAGTATGCTGACGCCACGCAGGATAAACGGCATCACCGTGGTATCCAGTTCAATGCCACCGGCCATGCCGATACTGGCAATACTTCCCCAGGGCCTGACCGTCCGCGTCAGCCAGGCTAGCAGCGCCCCGCCAGCATTGTCCACCGCACCAGCCCATTGCGCCTGTTCCAGCGGCCGTGTGCCCATTACCAGGTCATCACGCACCAGCACCCGACTGGCGCCCAGCCCCCGCAGGTAAGTCTCCTCGGTGGTCTTGCCAGTCAGGGCAACCACCTCGTAACCGCGCCCGTCCAGCAGGTCCACGGCAAGACTGCCGACACCACCCGTGGCGCCGGTAACCAGGACCGGGCCCTGGTCCGGTGCCAGGCCGTTCTGCTCCAGCCGGTCAATGGCCAGTGCCGCGGTAAACCCGGCCGTCCCCATGGCCATGGCGTCATACAACGACAGGTTGGCCGGTAATGGCACGACCCAGTCGGCCGGAACTCGGACGGCCTCGGAAAACCCCCCGTCCTGGCTCTCGCCCAGCCCGCAGCCGGTCACCACGACCCGGTCGCCCTTCCGGAAGCGGGGATCCTCGGAGGCAGCCACCACGCCGGCGACATCGATTCCGCCGACCAGCGGTGAGCGTCGCAGGATTTTTCCCTCGCCGGTGGCTGCCAGGGCATCCTTGTAATTTACGCTGGAGTAACACGAGCGGATCACGACTTCCCCGGGCGTCAGATCTTCCAGCCGCAGCTCCTCGAGTCCTGCCCTGACGACACCGTCAGTTTCGTGGATCCGGTAAGCGCGGATACGGTCCATGCGGAGGCTGCCTAGGGGTCGGTCGTTTTTGCCGAGGAATACTTCAGCTCACCGTGGTAATCGAACGGCAGCCTGACGAGGCTGTCGGCCAGGCTGATCTTGCCCGCCAGGCGGTACTGCAGCGATTCCTGCTGCTCGCCGCCCATTTCCTGTACCTGCTGCATCACGCTCAGCAGGTTGCTCACCACGTCGACATCGAGCAGGGCCTCCCCGAACGGCGGAATGGTTACTGCCTGGCGGCTGACGCCATAGGCAAACTCGCGTCCGTTAATTTCCAGGGAGTAACTCAGCCCCTCAACGGGGATGGCTGATTCATTGGGGTTCAGGATACGCAGCTGCAGTCCATAACGCTGTTCGAGCAGTGTCATGTCCTTTGGCTTGATACTCACCAGCGACACCCGCGGCTGTTCCGGGTACTTGTTCATGGTGGCACAACCAGCCAGCAGCAACACGCCGAATACCAGGGGCATGAATCTGCCGGCAGAACAGTTACGGTCAGGCATCGTTATTCACCGCGCAGGGAACACTACGGCATTTCCTCGCCTTTCCTTACCGGGCCATATGGCGAATCACGGTGCCTGTCGTGGTAGTGCATCCGGTAATGCACAAAGCGCTCGCGTGAGTCGAAGTGCATGAACGGGTTACCTTCCACCTGCTCCTGCAGGGTCGAGGTGGTCTTCACGGCATAGTTGTGACCGGGGTGGATAACGGTACTGGCCGGCAGCCGTTCCCCCATGTCTTTCAATGTCACATACATCTGCTCGGGATCACCGCCACTCAGGTCGCAGCGACCACAACCGAATACAAACAGGGTATCACCTGTAATCAGGTTGTCGCCGACATGGTAACAGGCCGAACCCGGCGTGTGTCCCGGCGTGTGCAGTACCCGAATGTCCGTCTCGCCGAGCCTGATTACGTCACCTCCATGGTGCAGGGTCGGCAGGTCAAGGTAATTGCCCCAGAAACGCGCTTCTTCCCGGATCAGATGCAGCTGGGCATCGTATGCAGACAGTACTTCCTCGATGCCGTTGATATGGTCATGGTGGCTGTGCGTCAGCAGGATATCGGTGATCCTGACCCCCTGCTGCTCCGCGAGTGCCAGCAGTTTCGGCACTTCCCATGCCGGGTCCACAACGGCGGCACGCTGTGTGGCATGGTCATGGATCAGGTAGACAAAATTTTCCATCGGCCCCAGTTCAAGGGCATGAATGGAAAAGGGATCAGTCTGCATCATCTCAAGCTTCCCGGCTGGCCGAAAGTTATCTCTGTCTTTACTATGTTATCAGCATCCAGGCATATAAAGGTAACCACGCGTGTCTGCATACAAGCTATTGCTGTGCCCTGCCGACCCTGGCTGCCCGGCGATCGATACCAAACTCCTTGCCGGCTGCCTGCAGGAGATCGGCCTCGCCGGGAACGCCGTTGCACTGGATGCCGGCACCTGTTACCGGACCGGTGAGCGATTCCTGCAGCTTGTGACCTTCCTGGGCTGCGCTCCGTCCATCGAACTCGATCTGCCGGATGACGCGTCCGCACGTGAAATCGCCTGTGCAGAAGGACAGGTATGTCATATCCGGCTTTCCCGGACCGGCAGCGGGCTTCGCTTCCGGGCGGACGACCGGATGGCTCCTCCGCGTTGCCCGGAGTGCCGGCAACCGCTTGCAAACTGGTCAGGCCTGATCGACGCCTGGCGCAGCAACCCGGATCATTTAGGCTGGCAATGTGGTCACTGCGGCCACCAGGGCCGGCTGTTTGACCTGAATTTCAGAAAAAGCGCAGGATTCGGGCATACCTTCATAGAAATCTGGGGCATACATCCGGCCGAGGCGGTACCCGTCACTGGGCTGCTCGATGCCCTGGAAGCATTCAGCGGGTGCCAATGGAAAACCCTGTATGTGAGTGACTAGGGGGTCCCGGAGGTGCTTGACGGCCTGTTGCAGGGTGCACCATGTGCTCCGTATGGAAAAAGCCTGCTGTTGATCCATGGTATGCATGGTGCCCCTGCAGACACGCTATTACCTTAACTCCATGATATTCAGAAGCAATCAGAGGCTACCGCGCCGGCATCTGCCTGCAGTGGCAAACTGTGCGACAATAGCGGGCATAACCCGCATGCCTATCAGCAAGGTACCCGAATGCCTGACCAGGAACCCACAAAAGAAGAGCGCATCCTGCGCATGGTAAAACGTGTGTTGACGGATGTTGCCAAAGACACCTACACGCGTCCCGGTTACCGGCACCCGCTCTCGGATGGAACTGTCAACGGTATTCGGGATTGTCTGGCCCTGATCTCGGCGAGGGAAACGGAACTGGCCGAGGAAGCCGGCCGGCCGATGAAAATGCGCCCGCGCTTTGTCGACGAACCCCGGAACTCGGTCGTCGTGCCACTGAATGTGCCCGGTAAAAAGGACAGGAACAAGGACCGGAACGGATAGCCAGCCGGCCTGACCGGCGAACAATGCCTTGAAAAAGGTTGTCATCCACAAACCGGGGGGATATGACCGCCTGGTCATCGAAACCTGCCCCGACCTGGCGCCCGGACCGGATGAAGTCCTCATCGATGTTGCTGCCATTGGCGTCAACTACGCCGACTGCGTGACACGCATGGGCCTGTATGCCTCGGCGAAACATTACATCGGTTACCCGATCACGCCGGGTTTTGAGGTTTCAGGAACGGTCCGGGCCACCGGCAGCACCGTAACGGATCTTGTCCCCGGTACCCCGGTAATGGCGGTGACCCGGTTCAATGGGTACGCCACCCGGGTGGTTGTCAAACGCTCACAGGTCGTGCCCCTGCCCGCGTCACTTTCACTCGAGGCCGCCGCGGGATTTCCGGCAGTTGCCTTGACCGCCTGGTATGCACTGTTTGCGCTGGCACACCCGCGAGACGGGGAAACCATGCTGGTGCATTCCGCCGCCGGGGGTGTCGGCAGCATGCTGGTACAGCTCGGCAAGGTAGCGGACTGCCGGGTCATCGGAGTCGTGGGCTCCGCACACAAGCTTGATGCCGTGCACGCGCTGGGCGCCGATGCGGTGATCGACAAATCAACGCAGGATTTATGGAAACAGCTGGAACAGCATGCGCCCGCCGGTTGTGACATCATCCTCGACGCCAACGGGGTCACTACCCTGAAACAAAGTTACCGGCACCTCGCCCCCACGGGCCGGTTGGTGGTTTACGGCTTTCACAGCATGCTGCCGAGGCGTGGCGGTGTTCCAAACAGACTGAAGCTGGCCTGGGACTACTGGCGTACCCCGCGTTTCAGTCCCTTTGACCTGACAACCCGAAACCGCAGCGTGCTCGGATTCAACCTGAGTTTCCTGTTTGACCAGTCAGAACAACTGGACCGTGGCTTGCAGCAACTGCTCGGCTGGCTGGAACAGGGAAAACTCGTGGCACCCCGCATAACCACCTACCCCTTCGACCGGGTGGCGGATGCCCACCGCGACCTGGAGTCCGGCCAGACCATCGGCAAACTGGTACTGGTGGTGTGAACCAGGCAGCGGCAGGAAAAGATCATTATGTTACGCACAGATGTGAACACATGCAGCACGGATTGGCATTCTATGCCGGCAGCACCTGTCAGGTTGCAACCGGTCTGATATTTTTTAATTCATCGTCTGTAAGAAGTCGTGAAATGGCCATGAATCGCAAACCAAGCGGGATTTCCAGCGAGAAACTGGCTCCTCTGCCTTTGGAAACACCAATGGTTATGTGCATGTTTTTGTAATATTCGAACTGGTCCGATGCCATATAAAATCTGCAGCCGTGAATTTCACCCAGACACACGTCTCTGGAACCAATCAGAAAATCACCTTTTGCAAAAC
>CP070821.1:368350-372956 GCA_020344335.1 Gammaproteobacteria bacterium
GATGGTATTCACGTTGTCAAAGGTGCCCACTGCTGAACCGGTACTGTTGTCCACACAGGAAGCAGAGGACAACTGCCAGTCTGCCGGTACTGATTCCACAACTGAATAGGTCTGGCCCCCGGCAAGACTGACTAATTGCGTCCCGCTACCGGAGATGGTGTAGTTCTGGCCATCCAGCGTGAAATTGAAATTCGTGCCATCATCCGGATCGGCGACCTTGACAATTTCGATAAACCCGCCACCAACGACACCGACGCAGTCCTTGGGATCCGAATTTGGATTGATGGACGGGAACGAGCAGAGATTGGTACGCACGGCACCGGATGGAATATCGTTGACATCGATGGTACAGACACCGACCGTGTCATCCGGATAGTCATCACCGGCAGAAAACGGGTCTTCGGGCTGGACCGATGCCGAACAGGAAGTTGCGCCGGAAGGGATAATGGGGACGGGCTGTGTACATTTGTCCGCAGCCGCATTACTGCAACTGTAGATCAGCGGTCCTGCCGACAGGGTGGCCGGATTGCCTGCCACACTGATACAAATGGCATAGTCGATGAAACCGTTGGCATCCCCGTCGGTGTCGAACAGCACACAGGCATCACCGGTATTCGCACCACTGAAACCGTCTTCATCCCAGCTCAGGTATACATCGAACGAGGCCGGCAGATTGCCGTTATCCAGACACAACCGGGTGATATCACCCTGACCGTCACCCGGTGGGTCATTCGCACCATCGACATCGGCCAGACACTGGGGAGCCGCTTGGGCAGACGGTAAAAATCCAGTCAGCAACAGCAGCAAGGTCAGGCCCGTGAATACCAGCCGGTGCAGCCTGTTGTTGTTTGTTCTCCGTGTCACTCCCAACTGCTCCTTTTCTCCGCTGGGTCCCGTGCCAACCGGCAGCGGCTAACCCCCTGAAATCAGGTCGTTTGTTGTGACAGAGCAAATACCATGCCTTTTATGGCGAAAAGGCGGCTATGGGAGCGCGAACGGCTCCGGAATCAGGATATTTTTCTTAAGAAATAAAGGGTTAGGGAGAAGTCGGCAACCCGCGCGAGCGGCCCACGACAGGCCGAACAAGCGTCAACGCAGGAGGGAAATGCAGAAGAGGCGGCGGTTTTCTGGCGCGAGAAACCGGCGGGGCGTCAATCCTTACGCTCGGACTCGCGCCAGGCAAACGAACAGTCAAGGTGGGTCCTGACCGTGATCAGGCCACTCAAACCGTCATCGATCATGATGTCCAGTGGTCGGCGTCTGCGCAATCGCTTGCAGGGTTGCATGAGCCACAGGACACCGATCCTGGCATTGCGGGGAAAGGTCGTACGCAGGGCATCCGCAATGCCAAGCAAATGCTCTACCCGCTTCAGAACAGCAGGGTCATCGGGTAAGGGGGTTTCTTCCTGGTAACGTCGCAGCATTCGGCTCGGGGTACCCTCGGGCAGCGCCAGCATGGCAACCTGGTCGCTGGCCTTGATTCCCCACTCATCCATCGTGTTCACCACCATCCGGCCCAGTGCGGTGCGATCTTCTGCTGTCAGTCCTGCCATGCGCCTGTCTCCACGCTTGTCTTTGCTTCGATCATGTTGATCGGTGATAGTACCATGCAACAATCGTCAGTCACTGCAATCGCCTCTTGTATCGACACAGAAACCGGGATGTGCCTCAACAAAAGCGTGTTTTACAAGCACACATGATGTCATCACTCACTATCCTGCTGTTAATTGCAGTTTTTGTCTGGTTTTGGCAGGCAAATCTGCGTAGCCGTGATATCGCCGTCCAAACTGCCAGCGGGTCATGCAAGGCACAGGGCCTGCAACTCCTGGATGGCACAGTTTCGATAAAACATATAAAACCATACTATCGAAGCCGTAATGATTTCGGCATACAAAGAACCTATTTGTTTGATTACAGCGGAGACGGTTTTTCCCGACAGACTGGCTGCATTGTGCTGCATAACAACGCAGTACAAACAGTAATCCTGGAGAGTCATCCGGATACATGATCATTGTCCGGAAAAATACCGGCAAGCAGATATGCATGATTCTTTGCTTTCCAAAATCGTTGTTATAATGGGAAAATGAAAACTGCATGAATGAATGGAATAATCAATGCCCTATTATATTTACAAAATCATTACTGATAATGAATCCTCGGCCAAACAACTTGAACTCGCCAGCGAGTATGAGAATTTTAAAGCAGCGAAGCGGGAAGTCAGGAACATGAGAGCATCACAACTGGCTGATGACGATATTGTGTACAAGATGATCTTTGCCGAGAACCAGCCCGAAGCAGAACAGAGACTATTAACACCACGCGAACAACCGATACTCAAGGAATGGGAAAAATAACAGCAACAGGACATATATCAGTGCACTAATAGCCCGACATTATTGACCAGACCATGGAAGAGCAGGAATACCGGACCACTTACCAGTCAATCAACCAGCGCCGCTGCATATTCGAGAAGAGTGTCAATGCAAGACGTTGCACCTGCGAACAATCTGCACGTTTCTGTCTGGCTGACCGTGAAGGCGTCGCCTGCAATTCGGATATCGGCAACCGGCGCTGCATCGTATTACTCGAGACCATGCGCAGGAATGCACGCTTTTCGCTGCAACTGACCAGGGCTGAGGGCCCTTTGCCCCACAACAAGGAAATCAGGGTACAAACCGGCGGAATGCTTGGCCTGCAACAGCTGCTCTGGCCCGATCGGGCGAACAGTGAAACCGTGGAGAATATCTACGGGCTGGTAAAACAGGCAGTGAGCAAGTTCGGACAACTGGATGCATTGCCATACGACCGCATCGTCCACTCAATTGTCAGTTTCCAGGGACGCAAAAAACGCGGCAAGCGCAGCAAATAACGGGTAACCGTACTGAATACCTGGAACGTATACAGTAATCAGCGCCGTTGCAGGTTGATCGAATCCTGCACGACAGTTGAAAGCGCTTCGAGATCGGCGCCATCCATATCCGAGAAACGGCGCACCTGAAAATAAATCACCTTCCTGCCATTTGCGGAACTGAGTTCAAATTCGGGCTCTGCAGTGTATATCTGCCAGTCAGCACCAGTGAAATCCGGATTCTCGCTGGCACGGTAATGGGTCGGTATATCATCAGTCTCATGATTCAGAAAAACACTCCGGGTGGCAGTTTGCGGCATACCCTTGTTGATTCTGAATTGGCTTATGGTTAAGGCACGAGTAGCGGTGACTTTGCGAGCACTACCGGCATTGCAAACCGGACCACCACCACCGGTAGGCAAGGTCATTACCAGCATGCGGTTCATGTTGTTTGTTATCAGTGATTGCTGTTCAGCCTTGTAGCCGGATTTTGATGCGGTAATAACAAGGGGTGCACGAGGAATATTTCTGAAAATTGCCGCACCATCAGTCCCCGTCAGATCTGCACCAAACTGGCTGAGATTGGCCGGAGTTCCGATACAGACAGAAACACCCTGTATCGGCGAGTTCCCGCCCCTTTCATAGATACGAACACTCAGGTCTGCCGCATTCACAACGAATGGCATGCCAATCAGTATCAGGATTGCAAACACGGCCACTATGGACGGGACAGGATGCCGGCAACAGCCGGTTTCAGGTATTGAATTCGAAATTGTCATGACCTTCTCTTATTGTCTTATTTTCTTATTCTTATATATACACTTTAAACAAGTAACGTGTCATGCGTCAATGTACTATCCCGATTCATTCGATAATGATTGCAGACAGCTTTCCAGTTCGGCTCTCTCTATCGGAAAAGCAATAGCCGCATATACCGGCAGGCGTGCGCGTAACTTGTCGAATTGCGGTAGGTATTCCATATCATAGAAAACGATGGCATTCGTTCCCGGCAGTCGCTGCACTACGGCAAGCAGCGATTCAAGGCTGCTGGTACGATCACGAAAATCGGACTGGAAGTTGAATTCCGCAACGATCACAGCAGGTTGTTGCTTCTTTAAAAAGCCGAGCGCCTTGCGCATGGTCTTCACTACGGTCACTTCATAGCCATATTCTTTGTATAACGGGCCGAAATCCGGGTAACCGCCCAGTTCCACGATCGAAAGCAGCAGATTCCTGTTCATTACCGTCTCCATCTTAGGCCATGCCAGGGGCCTAAAAGCTGAAAATTCTGGCTTGATTCTACGCTGCAGCCGAGATATTCACGGGAAAAACCGCCTAGTATAGACAATAAAATATTATAAGTATCTGTTTTAATTATATTATTTAAATAATTACATATATATCATAAAATAATTAAATTAATGCTTGCTTATTTAAGCAATTGCTTATATTATACTCCCCGTAGTTACAAAGATTTCCTACTCACATTCTTACACACTCTTTTTGGAGAACTGATATGAAAACAATCGCTACAGTACTGACGGCCGCTACCCTGGCCGTTGCCTCTGCTTCCGCTTCTGCCTGGGGCTGGGGTCCTTTCGGTAACGGTTACAACGGCTACAACGATGGCTGGGGTGACGGTGATTTCGATGGTGGTTTCAGCATGAACTTCAGTGGTCGCGGTCACGGTCGTGGCTATGGCCGCGGGTATGGCTACGGCTATGACCGCCCGTACTACGGCTACGGCTATGCTCCTTA
>CP070821.1:373056-383525 GCA_020344335.1 Gammaproteobacteria bacterium
ACCTGCGTGATCCCCGCCACCAGCAAGGTGAAGCACCTGGTGGACAACATGGGCGCCGGCCGCGGCCGCCTGCCCGATGCCGCCATGCGGGAGCGCATGGTGGCGTACTTCGAATCCTTGTAGTGGGTACATATAAAGGGTTACAGGAGCGGATCTGTATAACAGCTTGAAGTCAGATGAGCATGCGCAAAGTTAGCGTCGGTGTACTGATATTCCTGGCAGGCTGGGGCCTTGGCTGGTACACGCACCATCATTGGGATACGGCCCCGGTACCGTCTGCGAAGCCGGTTGTTCCCGTTCCATCGAAACCCGTTACTCCTGAAGCCGAAACCGTCTTTATCCCGACGGCACCCGGGGATGATGAAAACCTGGCAGCGCTGCTACAGCGCAATGACATCGATGCCGTACTGGAACGCTATGAATCCTTGCAGGCTCAGGGGGACGACGCCACAGTGGCAGATGCCAGGAACCAGATCCTGTCTTACGCTCGCCAGCTCATCGAGTATCGCCGTTTCAACCTGGCAGAGCAGCTGTTGCAAGGCTTCCTGGTCGCCGCCTACCGTGACGTGGAGGCGCGCGTCCTGCTGGCGGCAGCATATCGCGGCCAGGAAGACATTATTGCTGCGATCGATCAGCTCTATGAAGCCAGGGGGTATGCGTATCGTCCCGCCACGCTGCAGCGCATCACTGCGCGTATTCGATCCCTGGTAGCCGAACTGAAGCAATCACTGAAACGCAACGGTGATCTGGCCGCATTGCTGGCCTTGTTCCAGCACCTCACCCAGCAGGAACCCGACCATGCCCCCTGGTTCATGGAACTTGCCGCTACGCAACTGGAACTGGAAGACAGGGAGGCGGCGCGTCGTTCCTTGCTGCTGGTGTCGCAGGATCCGGATGTCGGTGCACAGGCACAGGCACTGCTCGCGGAGACGAATCTTGCACTGGCCGGGATGCACATGCAGTCCTGGGATGCGGTACCCGAGGTTGCCGGCATCCCGTTGCACCGCAGCGGCAATCACTTTATCGCTGATGCGACACCGGCCCATGGCCGGAGCATCCGGTTGCTCATCGACACGGGCGCCTCCCTGACAATTTTCACGCCGGAGGTGCTCGAGCAACATGGTATCCGTTACCGGGACACTGGCAGGACCGCTATATTCAATACCGCAAACGGCCCGGTGCGGGGGCCGATATATCTACTCGATTCCCTTGCGGTGGGTGACTGGCACGTCAATCATCTCGAGATCGGTGTACTCGACCTGGACAGCAGCTTCGCTGCGGACGGCCTGCTGGGGATGAATTTTCTGAACCATTTCCAGTTTTTCATAGACCAGAATGAGACCTTGCTGCGCCTTTCCGCCAATTGAGACGGCACATGACACAGCGGGGCAGGGGCGGTTTGATGGGTGTACTTAATAAATGGCAACGCCCTCGGCTGTGAAAAAATACAATTGCGAGGTGTCAGGCTTTAATAGCACCTCATGGTGCGCGATATGCTGAAGACTCCCTTGCCGCGCGACCAGCGTTTTGCCTCCAGACCAGGGGGCGGTGAAATAAATCAATTGCTCATGACCCAGTGTTTCGACACTGGAGATCCTGGCGGGCAGGGTATCGTCATCCCCGCTACCTGGAATAAAGGATTCGGGGCGCAGGCCAACGATTAGGTCCTGGCCAGTGCAGGATGCCAGTGTGTCCGGTGCGACCACATTTGTATCACTCACCGTTATTTTATAATCACCGAGCATGACCTGAATCCTGTTATCCACTTTCGCCAGTTGCGCTGAAAACAGGTTCATGCCCGGGTTGCCGATAAAACCGGCCACAAAGGTATTGGCCGGTTTTTCGTATAAATCCTGCGGTGCGCCCAGTTGCTGCAAGCGGCCTTCGTTCATTACGGCAACCCGCTCACCCAGGGTCATGGCTTCGACCTGGTCATGCGTCACATACAGTGTGGTAGTGCCCATCTTTTTCTGCAACCCGGCAATGTCAGCGCGAATGCTCACGCGGAGTCTGGCATCGAGATTGGACAGGGGTTCATCCATTAAAAATACGCGTGGTTCACGCACAATGGCACGTCCCATGGCAACACGTTGTCGCTGCCCGCCGGAAAGCTGCCCGGGTTTGCGTTCCAGCAATGCAGTAAGTTCGAGCAGTGCTGCTGCCTGCTGAACGCGTCGTTCGGTGTCGGCCCGCCCGCGCTTCATCATTTTTAACGGAAATGCCAGGTTCTGACGTACCGTCATGTGCGGATACAAGGCGTAGTTCTGGAACACCATGGCGATGTTGCGTTGTTGCGGCGGCTTATCGTTGATGTCGTCGTCATCAATCAGGATGTTGCCGGCCGTCAGTGTCTCCAGGCCGGCGAGCAAGCGCAGGGCAGTGGATTTCCCGCAACCGGACGACCCGACCAGCACCATGAATTCGCCGTCCTGCACTTGCAGGTCAAAATCGACCAGCGCCTGCGTGCCATCGTCATAGGTCTTGTACACATGCTGGAACTGAACCTGTGCCATGCGGTTGCCCGGTTAACCCTTTATCCCGGTGGCGACTACGCCGCGGACGAACCAGCGTTGAAAAAGCAGGAACACAATCAGAACAGGGCTCACCATCATCACGCCGAAGGCAAAGATATCGCCCCACTGCAAGGGTGGCAGACTGTGAAAGGTCGACACGGCCAGCGGTAACGGTCGCACCGCTTCGCCACTGGTGACCATCAAGGGCCACAAAAAGGCACCCCATTGCATCAAAAAGGTGAGGATCGCCACTGTCGCAAATACCGGTTTGCTGTTCGGCACGATAACGCTGACAAAAGTACGCAAGACACTGGCTCCGTCTATGCGCGCGGCTTCTTCCAGTTCCCGCGGCAGTCCGATAAAAAAGGTATAAAACAGATAGATCGAGAACGCGTTCGCAAGGAATGGCAGAATCTGCACGATATAGGTATCCCGCCAGCCAAACAGGGTGACCTGGTAAAACAGGGGCACGGCGATCGCTTCCAGCGGAACGATCATGATGGTGAGCACCCCGGCAAACAGAATGTCCCGGCCGGTCCATTGCAAGCGGGCAAATGCATAGCCCGCCAGTGAATTCACGATCAGGCCGGCCGCGACGATCATGCTCGTGATAAAAAGCGAGTTCATCAGGTAGCGACCAAAACGGACCCGGGCAAACACATCCAGGTAATTTTGCCAGGCGATCGTATCCGGCAGGAAGGCGCGCCAGCTGCCGGCTTCAAGCAACACCTGATCATCCGGCTTCAGGCTGCCCGCAAACATGAACAGCAAGGGCGCGACGAACAATAGCGCAGCGACCACCAGCGCCGCGTAACTCGTCAATCGCAACACAATATTGTGGGGCATCAGGAGATCTCCCGTTCGTGTCTGGCCACGTGTTGTTGCAAGAGGGTTATCACCAATACCACCACAAACAGCACTACACTCATGGCCGCGCCAATGGCCACCTGTTGCCGGCCAAACGCCGCTTGCACTGCCTCGAACATGACTGTGGTCGTCGCGTTGCGTGGTCCGCCGTGGGTCATGATCTGAACCTGGTCAAACAGGCGGAAAGCCAGGATGGTAGTCACCAGGACGACAAAGATAAGGGTGTTGCGCAGTTGCGGCAGGGTAACGTGAAGAAAAGTCGCCATGCGTCCCGCACCGTCGATGCGGGCAGCTTCATAGAGCTCATCCGGAATCGTCTGCAAGCCCGCCAGCAGAATCAGCATCTGGAAGCCGGTGCCTTGCCATATCGACGTGAGCATGATGGCCGGCAGGGCGAGGTACGGGTCGTGTAAAAAATCCCGGGGTAACCAGGCGCCGAAACTGATGGTCGTCAGAAAATGATTCATCATGCCGTTGGGGCCAGGCGCATAGATCAGGATCCAGATCACCGCTATCAGTGACAGGGGAAACACCACTGGCATAAAAAACAGGGTTCGGAACAGCACACGGCCTTTCAGACGTTGCTGTAACAGCAGGGCCAGTGCAAGCGCCAGCGCGGTTTGCAACGGCACCACTAGCAAGGCAAAGACGGTGTTATTCACCAGTGCGCGGAGGAAGGCCGGGTCGGAAAAAATACGCCGAAACTGGTCAAAACCGACAAACTCGACCGGCAGCGGTGAACCCAGGCGCAGGTTGGTAAAGGCCAGAGTCAACGCCAGTAAAAATGGAATGGCGACAAACACCAGCAAACCGAGCAGGGCGGGAGCAGCCAGCAGCAAGCCTGTTAAACGTTGATGGTCTGCAAGCATGTTATTGGTTAATCCTGTATGGCGGTAAACGGGTAACCACGGTTATCACGGATGTCCTGATCGATCACTTGCACCGCGCGGTCCAGCGCGGCCCTGACGTCATCCCTGCTGCGGATATCGGCAAAGGCGCGCCGGAAAGCGTTACTGATGACAGGGTAGGCCGGTGTCTGCGGGCGCGGCACGGCATAGCCTTCGTTCAGTTGCACGACAAACAGGTGCAAGGGGCCGCCTTCACGATACAAGGCGGACTGTTTGATCGCAGTGGCTGTTGCCGGTACTGCACCATTCGCGTTTGCCATTGCCAGTACCTGCCCGGGTTGTAACAGGTATTCGAGAAAATCCGCTGCAGTGCGCGGCTGTTCACAATAACGTGTGATACCCCACACCCAGGAACCCTGGCCCGTGCGGCTGCCCTTGCCGAAATCCGGCAAGGGCAGCAGTACCAGGTCATCCCCCCAGGCTTCCTGGTAGCGTTGATACTCCCAGTGTCCTGCCCAGGACAGCGCGACCCGGCCGGTGGTAAAGGCCGCATCGTCCACATTCAGGTCCACCCAGCCCTTGTTGATCCAGTTTTGTAAATTCTGCATGGCAAACACGGCAGCGGGGCTGTTCAATATTTCCCGGGCCGATTGATAATCCTCGCGGTTAATCAGATCTCCCCCGGCCGATTGAATCAAAGGTGAAAATGCGTAAGTGAACCATTCATCCGGATAGTTAAACTTCAGGTCCAGGATAGCGCCATCCGGATCCCTGGTGGTCAGCGTGTTGAGCAAAGCATTGAATTGCACAACCGACCAGGCGTCTTTCGGGTGGAGGGGCAGGTCTTTCATGCCGGCCTGCATCAACAGGCTGCGGCGTGCGAACATGCCCAGGCCTGAATCAAATGAACCGATTCCGTAAAAGTGGTTGTGCCATGTACCCTGCGCCCTGATCGACTGCAACAAGTCCAGTTGCAAATCTGTCGCGAGTAATGTTTCCAGCGGAATCAGGTGTCCCTGCCAGACATAGTTATAAAGAAACGGTCCATCGAACTCGAGCACATCCGGCAGATCACCGGCGATGGCCGCGGCCTGCACCTGTGCGTTATAGGAGCGTTCGGGGATAAAGGTAAGCTGGACCTGAACATCGGCTTGTTGCCGGTTAAAACGCTCGACCTGCTGTTGCAGCGTTTCGCGTTCTGTCGCCTGGCCGGCGTGCGCCCATACCTGCAGGACAGTGACATCCGCGGTCGGCGCAGCTGTGTCCTGACCGCAGGCGGCTAACAGCCACGTCAAAAGCGCGATACCGGGCAAAGCAGGAAGTCGGGTTGCATTGCACACGTCCTGAGTTTAAGCCGGTCGGCTCAACTTTGAAAATCATGTGTCCATGTGATCTATTCGGCAACTGCCCCTGCCTGGCCAAGGCCAGTCTCTCGACCGGTTCCCGGTCTCACCTTCTCCCTGCAGTTGTCCCGTAGGGATAGGGGATATGAGGGATAGCAAGCGGGGAGTGAATTATTTTCAAGCAACCTGACCCGTTGAACCGGATTGTTCATTCCTGGCCTGTTTGAACTGCCGGCAAAAAAACGGCAACATGACAGGCTGGATTGAATGAGTATCCCGATGAACGGTTGCAGCCAGAGACAAGCGGACACGGTCATTGTGCTTGATTTCGAGACCACCGGTTTGTCCCCCGATCACGGTGACCGGGCCATCGAGATCGGTGCGGTGCGTATCGAGCATGGCAGGATTACTGACCGTTTCCAGCAACTGATGAATCCCGGCCGGCGGATCAGTTCCTTTATCGAAGGTTATACCGGTATCACCAATGCCATGTTGCGCGATGCCCCGCCCTGCAGGGAAGTCATGACTGAATTCCGTGAGTTCATCGGGGATTTCGATCTGGTGGCCCACAACGCCTCGTTCGACCGGCGTTTCCTCGAGGCCGAGCTGCGGAAAATCCGGCGACGCCATGCGGGAGAATTCGCC
The DNA here is from genome assembly GCA_020344335.1 of Gammaproteobacteria bacterium. Classification (GTDB taxonomy): domain Bacteria; phylum Pseudomonadota; class Gammaproteobacteria; order UBA9214; family UBA9214; genus SZUA-186. The sequence goes on from CP070821.1 coordinate 379,273, forward strand.
TGCTCCATGCTCGTGTCGCGACGCATCTATCCCGATGCCCCGAGCCACAAGCTGGGTACCCTGGTGGAATACAAATGCCTCCCCACCAGCGGCACCTTTCACCGTGCACTTGCGGATGCGGAGATGACGACGCACCTCTGGTTGCAGATGCTGGATGACATCTCCGACAGGCATTGCCTCGAAACCATCCCGTTTGCGCTGATGCAGGAGCTGTCGCGGGTGCCCAGGGCATCCGCTAAAGGTTACCTGGAACAATGGCGACAATAACGCCATGGCATCCGCCCGCACATTCCTCGGCATCGCCGGCCGGACCTCCGCGCAGGGCAGATCGATCGCATTAACCGTCAATAGAGGAAACCACAACAAGATGCGCAGGCAACTCCTGCCCCGGCTTGTTGCCGGCTTGTTTGCGGTCAGCCTGCTGGTCATGGTCACGGGGGCCGGTGCCGGCAGTGCCGCACTGACCAATCGCCTGATCGTCAAATTCAAACCCCCGGCGGTCGCCGGTGACTTCGCTGACACGGCGGCGGAGCGGCTCGAACGACTCAATGCACGCGCCGGGATGAAGCTGTTGAGGGGGCGCACCCTGTCGGATAATTCAGAGATCTATGTCCTGCCCGAATGGATGCCGGAAGATGTTGCAGCCGGTGTTGCCGCGCGTCTGGCTGCGGAGCCCGCCGTCGAGTATGCGGAAGCGGATCGCCTGCGCAGGCCGCTGTTTGTACCCAACGATACCCTCTATGTTCAGCAGTGGAACTTGTTCGAGGATGCAGGTGGAGTCCGTCTGCCGGACGCCTGGGACCAGGAGCGCGGTGCGCCGAATATCATTATCGCACTGCTCGACAACGGCATCCTGGATCACGGTGACCTCGACCCGGCACGGCTGGTGCCCGGCTATGACTTTATCAGCGATGCGGGTATTGCCAATGACGGTGACGGGCGCGACGCGGATCCCGCCGATCCCGGAGACTGGACCGCCGCCGGTGAATGTGTCTCTGGCGAACCGGCGCTTCCCAGCTCCTGGCACGGTACCGAGGTCACCGGTCTTGTGGGCGCGGCAACCGATAACGGCGCGGGGATTGCCGGTGTGACGCACGGGACGCGGTTGTTGATGGTGCGGGTGCTGGGCAGGTGCGGCGGGTTTACTTCTGACATCGTCGAGGCCATACGCTGGGCAGCGGGCCTCCCGGTCCCGGGCGTACCGGACAATGCCAATCCGGCGCGGGTGATCAACCTGAGTTTTGGGGGGGAGGGCGCGTGTTCCCGCAGCGAACAGAACGCAATCGATGACGTCAATGCCAGGGGAACGGTGGTCATGGCGGCGGCGGGTAACAATGCGGGTGATGTTTCCACGACGAGTCCTGCCAGCTGCCGGGGCGTAGTCACCGTGGCGGCGACGACGCGCGCAGGGGGAAAGACTGCGTATACCAATACCGGTGCCGGGGTTGAGGTGAGTGCCCCCGGCGGGGATGCGGGTGACGGCATCCTGGTCCTCTCCAACACCGGCGACACGATACCGGCAGTGGATGACTTTTTGATGGCGGCCGGTACCAGTTATTCGACGGCCCATGTAAGCGGAGTCGCCGCGTTACTGCTCTCAGTCAACGCGGACCTGAATCCACTGCAGGTGGCCGATATCCTGGCCGCGAGCGCCCGACCGTTTGCGGACGCAAGTTGCAATCCGTCTATCTGTGGCAGCGGGATTGTCGATGCCAGTGCAGCCGTGCAGCTGGCCGCGGCCACGCAAGGTGAACCGGACAGCGATAATGACGGCGTCGATGATGTAGTGGACCTGTGCCCCGGCACACCTGCCGGCGAGCCCGTGGATGCCGACGGTTGCAGTGACAGTCAGTTGAATGGCAACGGCGGCGGTGGGGGTGGCGGCGGGGGTGGTGGCTGTACCGTGTCACATGCCACCGTGTCCGATCCGCTGTTGCTCCTGTTGCTGATTGTCGCCGTCGTTAATCTGGCCGCCCACCGGCGGCGTTTGTAACGCAGTACAGGCCAGCATCCTGCTGGCATACCGTTCGCAGGCTGGCGACAATAGGCCCATGGCATCCACCCGCACATTCATTGGTATCGACGGCTGTCCGGCCGGCTGGTTCTGCGTAATCCTGGATGATCGTGATCACTGGTCGTTTCGCTTGGCGCCGGATGAACATGGTGTGGGCGAACTCGCTACGGGGGCCGACAGCGTGCTGATCGATATTCCGATCGGGCTCTGCGATTCCGGATCGGATGGGCGTGACTGCGACCGGGAGGCACGGCGCCTGCTGGGTCGTGGCCGGGCATCCAGCGTGTTTTCTGCCCCGGCGCGCCGCACCCTGGCGGCGACCGGTTATGCGGATGCCCTCATACGCAACCGGCAGGCGACCGGCCGCGGTCTGAGCCGGCAGGCCTGGGGCATTGTGCCGAAGATCCGCGCAATCGATGCGTTGCTGCGTGACCAGCGGGCGCTGTGCGGGGTGCTGCGCGAATGTCATCCGGAACTCTGCTTCTGGGCGCTGAATGGCAGGCACGCGATGCAGTTCAACAAGAAGCAGGGGCAGGGGCAGCAGGAACGCCTTGCCGTGCTGGAGCGGTACTTCCCGCAATGCCACGCACTGTTCGAGCAGGCATCCGAAAACTGTCTGCGACGCCAGGTGGCGCACGACGACATCGTCGATGCCATGGTGTGTGCGGTGACGGCGAAGCTCGGTCATGGCGGGTATCAAACAGTGCCCGCAAGACCACCGCGGGACGGGCAGGGACTGTCGATGGAAATCGTTTACTGTGAGCTAGAAACGGGGAGCGGGAGCAAATAAACGTGGCACTTTTTAAGTAACTACCAAACGAGCCAGGACACATTCACAAATGATCATGAAAGCTTGTGTGCCAACGCTTCATTAAAATATTGTCAATACCAACATCAACAAGGCCGGTGGCAGGCGGATATGGTTTCCTGTAGTCACCGCACATGTGATCCGGGAGGCAGGACCCAATGCGCGAATCAATCACCGTCAGTACGAGTACACGAGAAGAACTGGTTGACATCACCACGCAGGTCAATGATGTCGTGCATCGCAGTGGCATACGCAACGGCCTGGTGACTGTCTATGTGCAGGGTGCAACCGCGGCGATCATGATCCAGGAAAACTGGGACGAAAGCGTGCAGACCGATGTAGTGCATTTGCTGCAAAAGCTGATCCCGAAGGGGGTCTGGCTGCATGACCGCCAGGACGGGAACGGGGATGCACACCTCAAGTCGGGCCTGGTCGGTCCCGCGGAGACGATTCCCCTGATCGACGGCAAGCTGGGCTTGTCACGCTGGCAGAATGTTTTCCTGTGTGAGTTCGATGGTCCTCGGCAGGAAAGGAAGGTAGTAATTACCGTAATTACAGATAGTTAGGGTAGGACAGCAGTTTCAGTTTTTGCATTCTCCCCATCCTTTGCCCATCTAAATAAAAAAACCGCCATATAGACGGGGCTGCACCCTCGCCAGACAATTCCCGGCTTTCGCCTCGGTCGCTCGGGTGCGGGGATAGTATCGGCCAGAGACTGGCGAATGTCTGTAGGATAAGTCTGATTTCTATAATAAGAAAATGCTAAACGGTAGTTTTTGGCTCAAAGTTGCTGTGTCTCTGTGAGGCAAGCATAAAGCCATACATTCGGCAACAGGCGCGCTACCGTGAGGCTAGCTAGTCGGCATTATTTGCGGCGTAATCTTTTAGCGTTTCGCCCGGCTTTCGCAAACACTTTAACCGAATAGCCGGATTTACCTTTTTGAGCCATCTTTGCGCCACGTCTGACGACAGCCGAACCGACCTTTGAAAAAAATCCCATTTTCCGATCCTCCTAAGGCTATCTATAACTTTAGCCCATCCCCCCGCGTCGTTCCATTTCAACCTCAATACGTTCACTCGTCCTTTATCGTTCAAGTTGTGTAGAAAACTTGACCTCTATACTTCAAGGGCGCTCTTGACCGCGTCCGCGGGGGAATCGAAAGTGATCACGCCCGGTATATTCCAGGTATTCAGACCTACCACCTTTCGTCCGAGATTGAGACCCGCCGCGATTTCGGACAAGGTCCCGTATCTTCCTCCTACCGCTATAAGTGCGTCGCTCGTGACCGCGATGATGAAGTTTCTCGCATGCCCCAACCCGGTGGCGACGACAACATCGAGAAACCGGTTGGCGACGCTCTTGTCCTGCCCCGGGAGTATGCCGACGGTCGTCCCCCCCCCCTTCTTGGCGCCCCGGCAGGCCGCCTCCAT
>CP070821.1:383625-440104 GCA_020344335.1 Gammaproteobacteria bacterium
ATGGCCCGGAATCGGTAGACCGATGAGGCAGTTAGAGGCCGGATATACGTGAGCAGTCGTGCCTAACCGTCATAAAACGGAGTGCGTGCAAATGAGGGGGAGTCCATATACGGACATTCAGGATATTGCTCCGATACGCCAGAGAACCGGAGAAGGGAAAATATGAAAGTTACAAGGGGCAGCGACCTGTCTATGACAGCAGAGGCATAGTTTGAAAATCAAGTTCGCACGATGGAAACTAAAAAAATTATCAGACCTTGGAATTACCCCAAATAACTCCAGCAGGGCGCAGGCCCCTTCGTTAGCTGTACATGAACGTTGATGAATGATCAAAAGGTCTTTTATTTTTCCTATACTTCTGGACATTACCCTGAAATACGCTCATTATAATTTTAACTATAGAGTTGAGTCTGTAGCAATAAATTCGATACAAGGCATATCATTTTCTTCCAAAACTGATAATACACTACCTAAAACGCTTTTATTTTTATGAGCTGCAAACCTGCGCAAACGAATATCCAATTATACAATCAACTTCTTCTTCAGGGGTACAACAAGAACGACTTGTCTTCTGTTCGAAGTGCCTACGAGCTTTCGGTTAAAATTTTCACTGGATTCTATAGAGGAAACGGAAAACCGTTTATATCCCATCTCGTGGGCACTGCTAGCGTAATTGCGACCACGGGTGGTGGATTAAATGAAATTATCGCGGGCTTATTGCATTCTGCCTACTCTCTTGGCGAATTTGGTGACGGATCAAGGGGAGCCAACCCTAAGAAGCGTCGAATGGTCCGAGAGGTAGTAGGTGAAGAGATAGAGCAGGTCATCTACAATTTCCCAAGCCTGGATTGGAACAACGACGATATAATTGAACGGCTGGCTCATACGCCAGCGAGTGAGCTGAGCGGTAGGGAACAGCTTCTAATCTGGATGCGATTGGCCCACGAAGTGGAAGAACAATCGGATAGGGCATTTATTTACTCTGAAAAAGTCTCCCTGAAGCGCCTGGCCTTCCGATTAGAACTGGCTATCAGAATCGCTGAAAATTTAGGTTTGGACGAATTGGGCAGAGAGTTGGATAGTTTGTTGAAGGACGTCAAATCAACCGACTTGCCACAAGCATTTGATAGTCTTGAACAAGGGGGTATTATTTTTATTCCGCCTGCAACGCATCAGGAGAAATTTCTGTTAACAGCAAAACGAGCTGGACGGTCGATTCGTCGTAAGGTCCGTCGCCAGTTGAACAGAATCAGATTAACCCTACAGGCCCCCACCAGCCCCTGACAGATACTATCCGTGCACCCGAGCGACCGAGGAAACCGGGAATTGTCAGCGATCTGGCTATGCCGGGGGAGGGTGTGGCACCGGCAGTCCAGAGGGGAGCTGGTGCCTCAGTTGACCTGTATCAATACCTGATTCCTGGATAAGATGAGAACTATAAACTATATCTATTACACAGCGGGCATGCTCACCCGGAACAAGACCATAAGGAAGAAGAAGTGAATGACGCTGAGAAACGGGCAGCCCTTGAGTCAGAACTTAGTCTGCTGAAAATGCAGTTAGACAAGACAGCCTACCGGATTGATGTGGTTATCAAGGCAATCATGCGTCTGCGCGAAGCACGTACGTCCCAAAGAAGAAAACCTCAACAGCCATTCAACCCAGCTGCGATTCGTCCGACGAAGGGATGTCGCAGGAAGCTCCCAGATCGGCGCGTAGCCAACAACAACTTGAATGGTTGAATGGGGCGGTAATTAGCCAAGACAATCCGGCTAAGGCGAGAGCCGGGAATTGTCAGTACAGCCGACACTATGACTCAGTGGAGTGTGTAACCCCGCTTCGGCGGGGTATTTGTTGTTTCAGTGGTGAATATATATTTATAAAACAAACGCGACATCAAAAGTGACATCTGGATTTTTATGCCTCAGAAAGAAGGATAAAAATTATACAACTAACTGTTTTAATTGGCGCCCCGGAGACGATTCGAACGTCCGACCTAGCGCTTAGGAGGCGCTTGCTCTATCCAGCTGAGCTACCGGGGCATATTGAAAAAATACCAGACACGGATCTGGTAAACAGATGGTGGAGCCGAGGAGGATCGAACTCCCGACCTTCGCATTGCGAACGCGACGCTCTCCCAGCTGAGCTACGGCCCCGTGTAATCTGAATGTGTGTGATTGACTGACAATTCAGCAATCAGATTCTAGCACCCTCGCTGGTACCAGTTCTATACACGCCGGTCCGGATGACGAGCGGGAAGACAGCGGCAGGGATATCAGGAGTGGCGTGGTGCCGGGCTGGCAAGCCGGCGGGACTTGCTGAGCGCTATTTCTATATCAATGACCTTGCTGGCGATCTGCTGCGGATTGACGATATACATGTCCTCGTCAAGCTGGTTGCGAATCGTACTGATACGATGTGCAACACCAGCGGGTGAGTATGGATACGGGTTGTGCATAGTATTTCCTGCGTTATATATATTTTTGTGTTCGATGAAGTATTCTTCATCCATCCCCTTATACAAGAAGGTTATCGTCAGGTGCCTCAGCTGGTTTAGTAAAATAATGTGGCAGAATGCACAAAGTGACAATACAGTGAAGCAGCATCCCGTATTGTAAAATTGGTCATCATGCGATAGTCATTTCCCGGACATTCTACTCCGCTGAAGGGGTGCCGGCGGTATCTCCGTTTCATGTCCCTCCTGCTTCCGGTCGTGCTTTGGTATCAGGTCAGCCGGGCTGAAACCGGTTTGGCCGAAATTGCTGAGTAGCTCATGTGACGGCTACAAGAGGTTGATTGCATAGGCATTTATTATGGCCGGGTGCTACCAGCACAACAGTCCGAAACTCCTGATTACCTAAATTCCAAGCCCTTACCCGTGTTCCTTTGACTTTCCCCGGAATCAGTGGGTAATATCGGCTTAAAATCGGGCAAAACAAGCAACAGTCGCGCGCATTCAGAATAATCACATCGCCGGGTAAAACCTTAGGAAAAACAAATGCTCAATGACCCGAAGGTCCTGATAATTGAGGCGAATCTAGAGAACGCGCATGAACTTCAGTCGGTTCTCAAATTCATCAATTATTCACCGGTCCTGGCTGAAGATACTTCCCGCTGGAAATCTGCCATCGACAGGGCCGAGGATCTACTTGCCGTGCTGGTTGGTTCCTGCAGAGAAGAAAGTATGCTGGGCAGCCTGCTGAATGAACTTCACCAGTTTAACGAACACCTCCCCATCTACTTGCTGGCAGAGAAGGGTAGGGAACCTACGGTAACCATTGACCCGGGGTCCTGTATCCTCGGACGGCTGGAAATACCCCCGAACTACACCCAACTGACCAGTGCCATGCATCAGGCCGAGATATACCGTGACTCACAACAGCATCCGGATGTCGAGCAACGGCCGGTGGACCTGTTCCGCAGCCTCGTCGGCAGCAGCCGCAAAATCCAGCAGGTACGGAAACTGATTGAGCAGGTGGCTGACAGTGAAGCCAATGTTCTTATTCTTGGCGAATCCGGTACCGGCAAGGAAGTCGTTGCAAGGAACCTGCATTACCACTCTTCCCGGCGTGAGCATCCCTTTGTGCCAGTGAACTGCGGGGCCATCCCTGGCGACTTGCTTGAATCAGAGCTCTTCGGCCATGAAAAGGGTGCTTTCACCGGCGCTATCAGCAATCGCGAGGGCCGTTTTGCCATGGCTGAGGGAGGTACCCTGTTTCTTGACGAAATAGGTGACATGTCCCTGAACATGCAGGTAAAGATCCTGCGCGTCCTGCAGGAAAAAACGTTCGAGCGGGTGGGCTCCGATAAAAGCAGCAAGACCAATGTTCGTATCATTGCTGCGACCCACCGTAATCTGGAGGAAGCTATCCAGGCCGGAGAATTCCGTGAAGACCTGTATTACCGCCTGAATGTCTTTCCGATCGACATGCCTCCCTTGCGAGAGCGAGTAGAAGATATTCCCTTGCTCGTGAATGAGCTGATTCGGCGGATCGAGCACGAAAAAAGGGGGTCAGTCAGGCTTTCACCCGGGGCGATTTATGCTTTGTGCCAGTATAACTGGCCGGGGAATGTGCGCGAACTCGCCAATCTTGTTGAAAGGCTCGCCATCCTGCATCCCTACGGAGTTGTCGAGGCAAGCGAGTTGCCTGAAAAGTTCAGGATTGACGAAGAGATAGATGTCGAAATGATCGGTGATGCGATGATTGGTGCACCGGTGACATCAGAAGATCTTGACCCGCGCCTGCCACGCCACGGTCTAAACCTCAAGGAACACCTGAGCAGTCTTGAGATCAGCTATATAAAGCAGGCGTTAAGTGATTCGGGCGGTGTGGTAGCGCATGCAGCAAAGCGCCTGGGCATGCGACGTACGACCCTGGTTGAAAAATTACGCAAATACGGCCTGCAAAGAAATCCGCCGGCGTCATAAGTCTGGCGGTACACCCCCGCGTCGTTATTTATTCTCGCACGCGACCGGCAAATATCTTCACTCCGGGCTTTATTGCCACCCCGAGCTGTGATAGCGTTGCCCTAACTAAAACAATAACTATCGGGGCACCATAAGCAGTTTCTTTTTGATTTTTTCTTGCAGGTTGATATCAGGTTGCAGGTACAGCTGTGTCTGCAATTCCAGATCGCAAGCGTGTGCTCCATACCAAAAAAGCGGTGCACCGTAACAATTATAAAATTTAAAGAAACCTGATGACAGAAAAAAACAAAGACCGGGACAGTACGAACAGACAACAATTATCTGATGCTTCGGCCAAACTGCCGAATACCGGCTTCTCAGCGAAAGAATATAACTACATCTTTCACATCACAGATGATGATATAGCCTGTCTGGAACAGCACCGGGGGCTTCTGGCTACCGGCTCGGTCCGGTTTTCCGAAATTTACTATAACTATCTCTTTGATAATCCGGATATCGCCGATGTTCTCTACGCCTATGAACGTAACGGCGGTGAAACCAGCGAGTTCATCCGCAGCGAGCTGGCTGTCATGCTCGATCTCTTTAGTACCAGGGGACTGAAGGGGCGCGAACAACAGCTTGTAGACAGGGGAAGGAGGCACCTGGAAAACGGCATCAAGCCGGTATGGGTTGCCGGTGCGTACAGGCTGTTCCTCGATTTTCTTCGGGAACTCGTCGGCGAACTCGGGCTGCAGCGTCGGGACCGGGGCAGACTGGGTTCGGCTTTGCTGAAGCTGGTAATCCGGGATATGGGCCTGATAAACGAAGGCTACTGGGGCTATTTGCTGGAGACCGCAGGCAAGGAGTTCGCTCATACCACTGAACAGTACAGCAGGGCAGAGCGGTTGCTGGCAGGATTGCCACAGCTCCTCTGGAGCGTGGATATTGCCGAGAACCGGATGCTGTATGCGAATTACCCGCTGCAAACACTGTATTCGGGTGCCCTGGAAGTTCCCTATCCCTTTCTTGAGGATGTGCATGAGGAGGACCAGGAATCCCTGCTTACCACCTGGCAGGAGGCCGTTAACGGGCATCAAGCGACCATAGAAACCCGGATGTCGCTGGCCGGTGCACCGGAGCACTGGTACCGGTTGTCGCTGTATCCGACGTTGAACCACCGCGGGCGCACAAGTGAAGTCCACTGCATGCTCGAGGATATCAATGTCGAACACGACGAGCGTACGCAGCTGGAACAGCTCAGTACAACTGACAGTCTGACCGGTTTACCCAACCGTACCCTGTGGGCCGATCATCTGAACATGGCACTGGCAGCATCCCGGCGCGTCCCCGGGTCCCAGGTTGCGGTTATCTCGCTCGATATTAACCATTTCAAGATGTACAACGATACGCTGGGCAGGCAGGTCGGAGACAGTTTGCTGCGTGATATTGCCAAACGTTTGCAGTCAGTAGTACGTGAGTCGGATTCGCTCGCGCGTCTTGGTGGTGACCAGTTCGGCATACTGCTGCAGCCGGAGAGCAATGCAAAGATGGCTGCTGAACGTGTGATTACCCAGATACTGGACAGTTTTGATATACCGTTCAGCTGTGGAGACAAGCAGCTCTCTGTCAGTTTAACAATCGGCGTGACATGTTTTCCGGATCACGGCACTAATGAAGAAGCCCTGCTGATGAATGCCGAAACAGCCATGTACCGTGCCAAGCGCAACAGCCTGCCATACCAGTTTTTCAATCCGGTCAGCGATGTTAGTCCGGCCGAGCAGCTGCGCTATTCGGGACAGATCAAGGGTGCACTTGAAAACAATGAGTTTGAGCTGTTTTATCAGCCGCAGGTTGACCTGAAGACATCAGGCATTATCGGTGCAGAAGCCCTGTTGCGGTGGCAACACCCGACGGAAGGTACTGTGTTGCCACAACGGATCATACCGGTTGCAGAACAGCTTGGCATGATCTCGCCAATAACAGACTGGGTACTAAGGACAGCGCTGCAACAATGTCGGCAGTGGAACTCTAGCGGCAAGTCCCTTCCGGTTTCGATAAATGTCTCTGCCCGCTCATTTCAGAGCCCGCGACTGGTCGACAAGATAGAGCAGGCATTGCAGAATGCCGGTATCAGTGGTGAGTATCTTGAAATCGAGATCACCGAGGCAACCCTGATGCTTGATCTTGAACGTGCGAAAGCGGTACTGGACCGCCTGGCTACATTCGGCGTCACTGTAGCGATTGATGATTTCGGAACCGGTTATTCCTCGCTCTCCTATCTGAAAAAACTGCCGGTTCACACCCTGAAAATTGACCAGTCGTTTATTATGGATGTGGCGTTTGACAAGCAGGATATAGCCATTGTCCGTTCGATAATCGATCTGGGCCATAACCTGGGTTACCGGGTTGTGGCGGAGGGTGTGGAACACAGCATGGCCTGGAACATGCTGAATAATCTCGGTTGCGACGCTGCACAGGGCTTTCATATCAGCCGCCCCTTGTCAGAAGACCATTTCTCCAGCTGGATGTCAGACGCAAGCTGTTCCGGCTAGCCGGGGCCTCCGATCAGGCTCCGTCGGTGGGCACTGTCGACACATACGGCAAGCTTACCGGCGTGAAATAACCGGCACTATCCCCCCATATTCCACCTAAAAGCCAAAAATATGGCGCAGCGCACAGATTGTGGCCGCATGATCTGATAGTAAGTGGTACCCAATAAAAACAATGAGTTATTAGTTTACCGTTCAATCGGCACTACCCACAATCCTGTTTGGTATGCATGTTGCAAAGATAACCCGCATGAATGTGAACAGCACAACCCACGGCAACTCGCTGCGTCCCGACCGAACGGGCGCCGTATCCGCAGTTGCCGAAAACCGGGATCCAAGCGATGTATCTGCCTGATGTGAAGCTTGCCCGTATGCCCGCCGACAACCCGGTGTCGCGGATCCAGACCATTGCTGTTACCAGCGGCAAGGGCGGCGTCGGCAAGACAAACATTGCCACCAATCTCGCACTTGCGCTGTCCAGAAGCGGTCGCACTACCATGCTGCTGGATGCCGACCTGAGTATGGCGAATGTCGATGTACTGCTGGGTCTGCACGCTAACGCGAATCTCATGGACGTGCTCGCCTGCAAGTGTGATCTTGAAGAAATCATCATTGAGGGTCCGGATGGCTTGCTGATCATTCCTGCTGCTTCCGGTAACAAGGTCTTGACGGAACTTGGTGCACTCGAGTGCGGCGGCATTGTGCATGCCTTCAGTGAACTGAAGCAGCATATAGATACCCTGGTAATTGATACAGCCACAGGTGTGAGTGAAATTGTTACCAGTTTTTGCCGTGCCTCCAACCATGTGCTGGTGATCGCAAAAAATGAACCGGCCTCGATCAGGGACTGTGTGGCCCAGATCAAGTTGCTGAATAACAGGAATGCCATTGCACATTTCCATGTTCTGGCAAACATGGTGCACACGGCCAGGGATGGGCTGGATCTCTACAGCAAGATACTGGAACTTTTGGGGGATGACCACATTGCTGCCATCTCCTATGCCGGATTTGTCCCCTATGATAATTCACTGCACAAGGCGGTGAAATCGCACAAGGCGGTAATTGACGCTTATCCGGAAAGTAAATCAGCACTGGCCATCAATGCCCTGGCGCGGCGTGCTGCCCGCTGGCCACGCCCGGGTTTTCCGCACGGGCAGCTTGAGTTTTTCGTAGAACGCATACTTCAGCAAAATAATGTCGAGACGGAGGTATTGTCATGAAGAGTAGTACAGCAGCCAATCTAAATGAGCAGCGCAGTAATGAACTGGTCGTAATGCATGAGCCGCTCGTAAAGCGGATCGCCTTTCATCTGATGAGCAGGTTGCCGCCCAGTGTACAGGCAGACGACCTGATCCAGGCAGGCATGATTGGTCTGATCGAGGCCTCCAGAAACTTTGATCCTGAACAGGGCGCCAGTTTCGAGACCTACGCCGGTATCCGCATCCGCGGCGCCATGCTCGACGAAATCAGGCGTACAGACTGGACTCCGAGATCTGTCCACCGAAAGGCGCGCGAGGTTGCCGAGGCTGTCCGCAAGATCGAAAACGAAAAAGGGCGCGACGCACGTGATGTCGAGGTTGCCGAGGCAATGGGTATCAGTCTGGTTGAATATCACAAGATCCTGCAGGATGCGACCGGTTGCCGGATTTTCAGTTTCGAGGATCCGGGTACTCTTGGCGAGAGCGGCTTCGTAAACCCTGAACGTCAACCAAACCAGCCGTATGAAAACCTGCAGAAAAGCGATTTCAAACAGGGCCTTGCGAAGGCAATCAAGGGGCTGCCGGAACGTGAACGCCTGATCATGGCACTTTATTACGACGAGGAACTGAACCTGCGTGAAATAGGTGAAATCCTGGGTGTCAGTGAATCCAGGGTCTGTCAGATTCATGGCCAGGCGCTGATCCGTTTGCGCGCCCGCATGGAAGCATGGCTGATTGACTGAAAGCCCGGGCACCAGGTTCTTTCAACCATAAACTGATGATCCGCTCATCCTCAAAAAGACAGTGGTACGCCAGGCGGGATGGCGCGGTGCGCGGCCCGTTTCTGGATGAGTATGTCGAACGTTATATCCTGCTCGGGAGAATCCGTTTGAACGACGAACTGAGCCAGGACAGGAAATCATGGGAACCAGTTATGAATTTTCCGGAACTGTTCCCGGAGGAACTCAGCGGCTTGTCCAGCTGGGACGACTATAACGAACTTGTGATGGCGCGTATCCGATATGATGAACGCGTTTCCGAACGGCGCAGGAATGACCGCATGCTGGCGGCGGGGGAAGACCGCCGCAAACTGGCGGATCGCCGGCGTGCAGGCACTACTGCCGGATTTTTCAGGTACCTGCTGTATGAAATTCCGTTGTCACGGCACAGCGATTCTGAGTATACGTTCCATTCTACCCGGCTGTTACTGCTGACAGCCTTGCTTGCCTGCCTGGTGGCGGCCTATTTCAGCACTGCACTGCGATAGGAAAGACCGGCTTTCTCAATATTATCAACCAGTTCCGAAAACGTCTCCGTGGAATACCGCATAACCCCGATACTGTCTGACCAGTAGTCTGCCGCGAGTCCGGCCTTGAGTTTCAGTTGCCGCAGAAAGATTGCCGGATCGGGCAGGGTTTCCCACACAGAGGGCAAAAACGTACCGCGTGCCGACCGGTCACTCAATATCAGTCCGTCAATACCGGACCGCAGTTTATCGACAAGCTCCTGTTCGGAAGTAAATTCTATCTTTTCCGGTATGCTGAGTATCGAGATCTGCAATGTGAGCCCGGACATCTCTTCAGGTGCAAGTGGTGGAAAACGCGGATCCCTGAAGGCTGCTGCCCAGGCATTCTTCGCTACATCATCTCCGAGCGCGGCACGGGCTTCGAGTGTGCCAATACAACCACGCAGTCCGTCACCTGTTTTCAGGGTAACAAATGACGCATGTTTTTCCGTCAGCCAGGCAGGACTTTTGGCCAGTTCAATCTGCAAGGGCCGGTTGTATTCAAAACCGTGGCGGATCGAGTCGCACGCCAGACTCAGCAGTGTTTGCTGCTGGTGTGCCGAATAATCGGTCTCTAATTCAATTGACGGCATAGGTGCCGTACCCGACCACACGGTCCTTTGGTCCCGCGGTATCTCCCGAGTTGCGCAGATCGAGCGTGGTAACGTGCATGTCGTGCTGTTTTGCAAAAAGTAACAGTCCGGCCACCGGAGTTCTTCCGCAGGCGTGATTGTGGTCAATGGCCTGGTAATCAAGTGCTTCAATGAAAGTCGAGGTTTCCCGGTCCATTCGGGTAGCCGTTTCATAGCTGTGATAGTGACTGAGGTCAGAACTGACAATTACCAGGGTATCGGGCCCGCTCCAGGCCCGCTCCAGTATGCCGGCGACGTCAGCAGCACTGGCATCTCCAACAACGAGGGGAACGAGGCTGAACGTGCCGAGCGTTCTCTGCAAAAACGGCAAGTGAACTTCCAGGCTGTGTTCCAGTTCGTGTGCTGCGTCCATATAGTGGATCTGCGGCAGTTTTTCCAGTTCACGCATGACCGTCTGATCGAGTGGCACACTGCCGAGCGGGGTGGCGAAGTCGGTGACTGAGCTCATCGCAAGTCCCTGGAACGGAACCCGGTGTGCAGGTCCGAGCAATATGACACGGCTGATGGGAGTGTCGCGGTTCAGCAGGCAGGCATAACCCGAGGCGGCTACCGGACCGGAATAGATATATCCGGCATGGGGGACGATGAGTGCCTTCGGTGCCGGCAGGTCGGTTTCTGCCTCGCGCAGCATGGCATCGACCATGGCCCCGAGGGTCTGCCTGTCGGCCGGGTAAAAACTGCCGGCAACGGCGGGGTGTCTTGTCGTTCCCATATTGCTGTCCTGATATTGGTTAAATAGGCTGTCTGGCGGGATTTATCAAGCCCCGGAGCGGGTAAATCAGGGCCCCGAATATTGCAGGACGATGCCCGCCAGCGGCGGGACGGTCATGGCGATAGAATAGGGGCGTCCGGACCAGGGTACGGTATCGGCCACAACCTCTCCACGGTTGCCAAGATCCGATCCGCCATAATAGCCGGAATTCGAGTTGAACAGCTCGTGATAACTGCCGAGTGCCGGCACGCCAACACGGTATTCGTGCCTGGGTACCGGTGTAAAGTTCACCACGATGACCATGAAATTGTTACCGTCACGGCGAATGAAACTGAGCATGGATTCCTCGGCTGCATTGCAGTCGATCCACTCGAATCCGTCGACTGAGAAATCATGACGGTGCAGTTCCGGATGCTTGCGGTATAAACGGTTCAGATCGCCGACCAGTGACTGGACGCCCCGATGCAAGTCGTAATCGAGCAAGTACCACTCGATGCTGGATTCAAAGCTCCACTCGTGGCCCTGGCCAATCTCGTTACCCATGAACAGGAGTTTCTTGCCGGGAAAGGTGAACATGTAGGTGTACAGCAAGCGGAGATTGGCAAATCGCTGCCACTCGTCACCGGGCTGCTTGTAGAGCATCGACTGCTTGCCATGAACGACTTCATCATGTGAAAACGGCAGCAGGAAGTTCTCGGTAAAGGCGTATAGCAACCCGAATGTCAGCTCATTATGATGATATTTCCGGTGTACGCATTCATGCTGCATGTATGAGAGCGAGTCATGCATCCAGCCCATGTTCCATTTCATGCTAAAGCCCAGTCCGCCGATATCTACAGGCCGGCTGACACTGGGCCAGGCAGTTGATTCCTCCGCTATGATTACCGTACCCGGAAATTCCCTGTGTGTGACAGTGTTCAGTTCGCGCAGGAAATGCACGGCTTCGAGGTTTTCCCGACCGCCATAAATGTTCGGCAGCCACTCGTCCAGATTGCGTGAATAATCGTGATACAGCATGGATGCCACGGCATCCACGCGCAGACCGTCTATATGGAATTCTTCCAGCCAGAAAATGGCACTCGCCAGCAGAAAGTTTTTTACTTCATTACGCCCATAGTTGTAAATCAATGTACCCCAGTCACGGTGTTCACCGCGGCGGGGGTCTTCGTGTTCATACAGGGCAGTGCCATCAAAGCCGGCAAGTCCAAAATCATCTTTCGGAAAGTGCGCCGGAACCCAGTCCAGCAGCACGCCAATATTATTCTGGTGGCACAGGTTGACAAAGTAACGGAAATCATCCGGTGTCCCGTATCGGCTGGTTGGCGCGAAATATCCGGTTGTCTGGTATCCCCAGGAAGCGTCCAGTGGATGCTCGGTAATTGGTAACAGCTCCACATGGGTGAATCCTGTTTGCCTGACATAATCAACAAGCTCACGGGCAAGATCACGGTAATTCAGAAAGTTTCCGTTTTCATCCCGCTTCCAGGATCCGAGATGCACCTCGTAGACTGAGAATGGCCCTTGCTGCCAGCTGCCTTCACTGCGCTGTTCCAGCCAAACCGCATCCGTCCATTGGAATGTTGACTCCTTGCAGACCCGTGTAGCGGTTGCCGGGCGTAATTCGAAATGTTGTCCATATGGGTCTGTTTTCAATACAAGATTGCCACTATGACGGGTGCGTAATTCGTACTTGTATTGCTGTCCGCTACCGAGACCCGGAACAAACAGCTCCCAGACACCGCTGCCACCACGGACCCGCATTGGATGGTTGCGCCCATCCCAGCGGTTAAAGTCCCCGACCACACTGACACGCTCGGCCGAGGGCGCCCACACCGCAAACAGCACCCCGGTGACCCCGTCAATTTTCTTGCGGTGCGAACCGAGTACGCGGTAGATATGCCAGTGCGTGCCCTGCCCGAAAAGATGGAGATCGTAGTCAGAGAGTTGGGGAGGAAAACAATAGGGGTCGTAGGCCACATGCTCGGCCCCGTGACTGTCACGCCAGATCAGCCGGTAACGCTCGGGTACGCTGCCTGCCTGCCCATGCCATTCGAACAGGTCCGTATCCCCGATGCGATCCAGCGAATAACCGGTCTCGACAATTCGGACCCAGGCGGCACCAGGTATATGCGCACGCACCATTTCCCGGTCGGCAAGACCGTGTTTCCCGAGCAGGGTAAAGGGATCATGGTGTCTGGCTTCCAGCAGACGCTGCAGATCGGGACCGGGCTCCAGCGGAAGCACATCATCCGGGTCGGTATGCTGCATTACTCAACAGTTCCTGGTATCTGCAAGCTGTATAGTGAATTATCCTGCGTGATCAGAGGTAACTATACAGGCAAAGAGCTTGGCCATACAATGTTACCCGGCCATGGACACAATAATCTTTGATACTCATACAAATCAGTTATTCCTGATCAATCCGTCGAACCGATGACATCGCAAAATACCCACCGTTTTGTCAGTCGGCTGACCCGCGCCACGCTGGCACTGGTGCTTGCCGGCGGCCGTGGATCAAGGCTGAAACAGCTGACGCTCTGGCGCGCAAAACCGGCCGTTCCGTTTGGTGGCAAGTTCCGCATCATCGATTTTCCATTATCCAACTGTGTGAACTCGGGAATCCGGATGATGGGCGTTCTGACACAGTACAAGGCTCACTCCCTGATCCAGCATATTCAGCAGGGCTGGGGATTCCTGCGTGGTGAATTCAAGGAATTCATCGAGCTGCTGCCGGCCCAGCAACGCATAGAGAGTTCCTGGTATGCAGGGACCGCCGATGCGGTCTATCAGAATCTGGATATTATCCGGACCCACCAGCCGGAATACGTCCTGATTCTCGCGGGTGACCATGTCTACAAGATGGATTACGGGCCAATGATTGCCCAGCACGTCGAAAAACAGGCGGACCTGACGGTCGGCTGTATTGAAGTCCCGGTCGAACAGGCGCGTGCCTTTGGCGTTATGTCAGTCGAGGACGACGGACGGGTAATCGAATTCACGGAGAAACCGGAAGCACCGCAAACCATCCCGGGTTCACCCGGGACGAGCCTGGTTTCCATGGGGATCTATGTTTTCAACACAGACTTCCTGTATGAACAACTTATTCATGATGCCGATGTCCCGTACTCAACCCATGACTTTGGGCATGACATCATCCCGCGGATCATCAGGAAATACAGCGTCTACTCCTACCCATTCAGGAAATCGCCGGGCAGTGACAGGGCTTACTGGCGTGATGTCGGTACTGTGGATGCCTTCTGGGAAGCCAACCTGGAGCTCATCGGGGTGTTGCCGGAGCTCAATCTCTACGATGAGAAATGGCCAATCTGGACGTACCAGGAACAGTTGCCACCGGCAAAATTTGTCTTCGATGACGACGACCGGCGCGGCATGGCAGTGGATTCCATGGTCTCGGGTGGCTGCCTGATTTCTGGTGCCACGGTACGTCATTCGCTGTTGTTTTCCAATGTCCGGGTGAGTTCCTATTCCATACTGGAAGATGCCGTAGTCCTGCCGAATGTCGTGATCGGACGTAATTGCCGGATCAACAAGGCGATCGTTGACAAGGGCTGCTCTCTCCCGGAAGGGACCGTGATCGGTGAAGACCTGACAGTCGATGCGGAACGCTATTACGTCAGTCCTGCCGGGGTAGTCCTCGTGAGTCCGGAAATGCTGGGACAGGAACTACACCATGTCCGCTGACCAGCGCCTCAATGTTGTCCTGTGCTGGCACATGCACCAGCCGCAATACTGTGACCTCATCAGCGGCAACTATGAGCTGCCGTGGACCTACCTGCACGCGACCAAGGACTATATCGACATGGCCGCCCACCTGGAGGCGGTCCCGTCCGCCCGTGCCGTTGTCAATTTCGCCCCGATTTTGCTTGAACAATTGTCAGACTATGCCGGGCAGGTACGCGGTTTCCTCTCTGAAAACAAGCCATTGCGTGATCCCCTGCTGGGAGCGCTGGCTAATCCGGTGCTGCCCAGTAGCAAGGAAAAACGCATGGCACTGGTCAGTGCCTGTCTCCGGGTCAACGAGCTGCGCTCGATCAATCGTTTTCCCAGTTTCCAGTCACTGGCCGAAATGGCCGGCTGGTTTCGAGATCACCCGACGGGCATGCTGTATGTCGGTGACCAGTTTGTAACCGATCTGCTGGTCTGGTACCACCTGGCCTGGATGGGTGAAACCGTGCGGCGCAATAATGACCAGATCAAGCAGTTGATCGAGAAAGGTCACGGCTTCACGCTCCAGGAACGCCGCCAGCTGCTCAAGCTCATCGGCGAGCTGCTATCCTCTGTAATTGACCGCTACCGGGTGCTCGCCGAGCGTGGCCAGATCGAGCTTGCCATGTCGCCCTATGCCCACCCGATCATCCCGCTGCTGCTGGATCTGGATTCCGCCCGCGAGGCGATGCCGGATATCGAGATGCCACTCCTGAAGCGCTACCCCGGTGGCGAGGAACGGGTGTGCTGGCACATCCACGAAGGTATTGACACCTTTGAACAGTTTTTCGGGCAACGCCCGACCGGTTGCTGGCCTTCGGAAGGGGCTATCAGCGAGGCCACGCTGGCGATACTGGAAAGACATGGATTTAACTGGGCAGCCAGCGGCGAGTCGGTGTTCCGGCACAGTATCGCGGCTCCCGAGAACAGCGATCTTGCCGATACCAGTCATCACCAGGCCTTTCGGATAAAGGATGGAAAACTGGCATGCTTTTTCCGTGATGACGGTCTCTCGGACCTGATCGGGTTTACCTACTCTGACTGGCATGCGGAAGATGCCGTTTCCAACCTGATAGAACACCTGGAAAACATTGCACAGGGTACAAAGGGCCATGAACATCCGGTCGTGTCCATCATACTCGACGGGGAAAATGCCTGGGAACACTTCCCGGAAAACGGCTACTACTTTCTGAATACACTATACAAACGACTTTCGAATCATCCGAAAATGAAAATGACCACCTATTCGGAGTACCTGGAATCAGCACCCGCAAAACAATCGTTAAACCGGCTGATTGGTGGCAGCTGGGTCTACGGCACATTTTCAACATGGATTGGTAATACTGACAAGAACCGCGGCTGGGACATGCTCGGCGATGCCAAGCGAGCCTTTGACGAGGCGGAGACCAATGGCAACCTCGGTGGCGAGCAATTGCTGGCTGCGCGTCATCAGCTGTCTATCTGTGAAGGCTCGGACTGGTTCTGGTGGTTTGGCGATTACAACCCGACGGATACTGTCAGTGATTTCGAGCACCTGTTCCGGATGCACCTCTCCAATCTGTATAACCTGCTGGGCCGTGAGCCCCCTGAATATCTGTCACATACCTTCACCCAGGGGGGCGGTGAACCGGTGGGCGGTGGTGTGATGCGGCGCGGACAGTACACCGGCTGATACCATGTAGCGACGGATAACGGCTTGTCGACTCCATTGCAACAAAGGCGTGCCGGTGTGTTGCTGCACCCGACCTCATTGCCCGGCATCGCCGGGCAGGGCAGTCTCGGACCCGCGGCACGCCGTTTTGTCGACTTGCTGGAGACTTGCGGTTTCAGTGTTTGGCAAACCCTGCCGCTGGGACCGACGCATTCCGACTGGTCACCCTACCAGTGCCTGTCCGTCCATGCCGGCAATACCCGCCTGGTCAGCCGCGAGGACCTGGTGAGTCGGGGCTGGCTGGATGCGTCTGCCCTGGCATCCGGCGACAGCCTGCAGCAGGCCCGTGCGGGTTTTGACCGGGAAGCGGACCCGGCAGAAAAACAGGCCTTCGCTGATTTCAGGGAACAGCATGCGGGCTGGCTGGATAACTATGCCTTGTACCAGGCAATCCGGCTGGTACACGATCATAAACCGTGGCCTGACTGGCCGGCGCCCCTGCGCAACCGGCACACACCGGCACTGGCCAGGTTCCGCAAGTCATGCACGGACAGCATCGAGCAGATCTGTTTCGAGGAATTTCTGTTCTTTACCCAGTGGCATGCCTTGCGCGATTATGCGCATCAGCATGGTGTTCTCCTGTTTGGCGATATACCGATCTTCGTCGCCCATGACAGTGCCGATGTCTGGAGTAACCGTGAACTCTTCTCAACTGACGATCAGGGAAATCCGGATGTTGTCGCCGGCGTGCCTCCGGACTATTTTTCGGAAACCGGGCAGCGCTGGGGGAACCCCCTGTATCGCTGGGACCGGCTTGCGGCAGACGACTTTAACTGGTGGCTGGAGCGTGTCAGGTCCCAGCTGGAGTTGTTCGATATCATCCGGCTCGATCATTTTCGCGGTTTTCAACAGTACTGGGAGATCCCGGCACAGGAAGAAACCGCAATCAACGGACACTGGGTAGATGCGCCGGGCGCGGCGCTGTTTGAGAGGCTTGCAGCGGAATTCGGCGAACTGCCACTGGTTGCCGAAGACCTTGGCACCATTACCCCGGAGGTGGAAGCGATGCGGCTTCGGTTTGGTCTGCCCGGTATGAAAATCCTGCAATTCGCATTTGATGGCGGGCCCGATAACCAGTACCTGCCCCATAACCATGAGCCCCATTCCGTTGTATATACCGGCACGCATGATAATGACACAACGCTGGGCTGGTACGAGGCTCGCGACCGGGACGGCAAGCAGGATGTGCTCGATTATCTTGGGAATCCACCGGATCCTATGCCATGGCCGGTTATCCGTGCCGCCTTTGCCTCGGTTGCCCGGCTGGCGATTGTGCCATTTCAGGATATCCTGGCACTGGGCAGCGAACACCGGATGAATACGCCGGGCACAACGAAGGGGAACTGGCAATGGCAATTTGACTGGCAGGAGGTGCCGGGCGATCTCCCGGCACACGTGCATGGAATGCTATACCGTTACGCACGCATCCCGGTTTGATTTGCACCGGGGTTCCGCGCTCAGAGCCAGATCATGTGGCCGATTTCAAATGGATGGCTGAGCAGTTCATGGTCGGGATACATCCGGATCTTGTAGAATTGCAGCCCGGGAAGCGGCGGCAACAGGTTAAGCCCGAATAGTACTTCGCCGTTCGGTGTGGTTCCCGTAGCTTCGAAACGGATATGCCGGTGTGCAACGAAGTCGCTGTCCGCATTTTGCGTACCGATAACACACTCAAGAACGACATCTTCGGCAGTAAGCTCTCCCAGCTTGCCGGCGATTTTGATCTTGAAGCTTTTGCCGGACAGGATAGAGTCCCCGGAATCGTCTACGCGTCGCAATGCGACATCCGGCCAGGATTGTCTGACCTTCTCTTTCCATACGGCCAGTTTCCGCCCGTTCCTGTATTTGTCGGCAGAAAACACACGGGACTGTTGGCTTGCGGGCGCATACAGATTACGAACGTAGTCACGCACCATGCGCTGCGCATTAAAATTCGGAATGCTGGATTTCATTGAAGCCTTGGAAATCTTGACCCAGTCTTCCGAGTATCCATGGCTGTTGCGGCTGTAATACGTTGGAATTACCTGGTTTTCCAGCATGTCAAGCAGTTCACTGGCTTCCTCATGGTCGCGATAGTCTGCATCAAAATGAGGATCATGTGGCGTGATGGCCCAGCCGTTGTCGCCGTTATAGCCCTCTGCCCACCAGCCGTCCAGCACACTGAGATTGATAACACCGTTCATGCCGGCCTTTTGCCCTGAGGTGCCGCTTGCTTCCAGCGGGAATTGGGGTGTATTCAGCCAGACATCAACACCGGTCACCAGTTTGCGTGCAAGGGCCAGGTCATAACCTTCCAGCAGAATAATCCTTCCAATGAAATCCGGGTTCAGTGAATAGCCGTGAATCCTTCTGATGAGCTCCTGTCCGGGGAGGTCATTCGGATGCGCCTTGCCGGAAAATATCAGCAGTACGGGACGTTCCGGGTCGTTTAGTAAACGCTTCAGGCGTTCAGGATCCGAAAACAGCAGCGTCGCTCGCTTGTAGGTGGCAAAGCGGCGCGCAAAACCGATCATCAGGATGTCGGATTCTTCCGTAACAATATGCCGGGTCAGCTTTTCTATCAGGGACTGACTGCAGCCGTTTCTGCGATATTGCAGGATAGCGCGCTGCCGAACATTTTCGAGCAGCTCGGATTTCAGCGACTGCCGGAGACTCCAGTAACTGTGGTCCGGGATCTCGTCGATGCATTCCCAGTATTCCGTGTTGAGCAGTTCATCGCGCCAGGCACGGCCGAAACGCATGTCGTATAGGTTTGACCAATCCCGTGCGAGAAAGGTATTCAGGTGTACACCATTGGTGACATAGCCTATCGGATTTTCCTCGTGCGGAACCTGGCCCCATATATAGGATTCCATCTCCGATGCGACCGCGCCGTGAACCCGGCTGACGCCGTTGTGGTGGCGCGATCCGCGCAGCGCCAGCGCGGTCTGGTTGAAGCCACCTGGATTTCCGGAGGTGGCGCCAAGCTCAAGGAATTGCTGCATATCCAGCCCCAGCTCCTTGATATATTCACGAAAATAGCTGCTGATGAGGTCATGCTCAAAAATATCATGGCCCGCTTCCACAGGCGTGTGCGTGGTAAATACAGTCCCGGCGGCGACGGCTTCCAGTGCCGTTGCAAAATCGTGACCCTGTTGCACGCATTCCCTGGCACGCTCGAGAATCTGGAAGGCGGAGTGTCCCTCGTTGATATGCCAGACGGTCGGCTTGATACCCAGGGCACGCAAGGCGCGCACGCCGGCGATGCCGAGGACGATTTCCTGCTGGATCCGGGTAGTCTTGTCGCCGCCGTAAAGCTGGTGGGTGATGATGCGGTCATGTTCCTGGTTATCCTCCAGGTCGCTGTCCAGAAGGTAGAGCGTGATGTGTCCCGCTTTGGCCCGCCAGACATTCAGGTATATCTTGCGGCCAAGAATATCGACCTCGACAACGAGCGGCTTGCCGTTGTTATCAAGCGCCTGCTGCAGTGGTAATTGATCGAAGTCGGTCGGATGATAGTGCGCCAGCTGGTTGCCGTGTTCATCGATGGTCTGGGTGAAATATCCCTGCCGGTAAAGTATGCCGACGGCAACAAACGGGACACAGAGATCACTGGCTGCCTTGCAATGATCGCCGGCGAGTATGCCAAGACCCCCGGAGTAGATGGGCAGACTTTCGTGGAAACCGAATTCGGCGCAGAAATAGGCAATCAGGTCATTATCGGCATCCAGGTGCTCCTTGATATCATGGTGCATGTCCCGTTTCAGGTAGGTGTCGTAGGCTCCCAGTACGCGGTTGAAATCCTCCATGAATACCCGGTCTTCCACGGCTTCCAACAGGCGATTCTGGGAGACGCGCCTCAGGAAGGTCTTGGGATTGTGTCCGCAGGAACCCCACAGATCACGATCCAGACGGGTATACAGCCGGCGGACCTGGCGATCCCAGCTGTAGAACAGATCATTGGCAAGGTCTTCAAGACGCTTGAGGTCCGCCGGGATCTGCGGCTGAACTTCCAGGCTAAAGCGTGTACCAGACATAGGTTATTCTCACAGCAATGATGGTGCCGAGGGCGAGAGTCGAACTCGCACGACCAAAGGCCACCTGATTTTGAGTCAGGCGCGTCTACCAGTTCCGCCACCCCGGCTTCCAGGATGTCACTGGCGCTAGTATAAGCAATCCCTGTCTTCGGGCAAGCCGTGAAATAAACCATGTGTTACCATGCGCCGGCATGCGGCGCAGTGATTTTTACTATGAATTGCCCGAAGAACTTGTTGCCACGTATCCTCTGAGTGCACGCAGTGCCAGCCGGCTGCTTTGTCTTGACCCGGTGACCGGTGCTATCCGTGACAGATACTTCCATGAATTGCCGGGTCTGTTGCAACCCGGGGACCTGCTGGTCTTTAACGATACACGTGTAATACCGGCAAGACTGTTTGGCAAGAAACAGACAGGCGGCAAGGTCGAGATACTTGTCGAGCGGATTACCGGGCCGAAAAACGCACTGGCACAGTTACGTGCGAGCAAGCCCGCGCGCCCGGGAACCGTGATAGAAATGGAAGGTAATGCACGTGTCCGGGTAGTCGGCAGGGAGGGGGACCTTTATCTGCTGGAATTCAGCATCGAAGGCAATCTGGGTGCCTACCTGATGGGGATGGGACACATGCCGTTGCCCCCGTACATAAGGCGGGAGGACGGAGACGTCGACCGGCAGCGTTACCAGACAGTCTATGCCAGGGTGCCCGGTGCCGTTGCAGCGCCGACAGCCGGGTTGCATTTTGATGATGACCTTCTCGGGAAGTTGCAACAGCGAGGCATCGGCTCGGCATTCCTGACACTGCATGTCGGCGCAGGCACATTTCAGCCGGTTCGCACGGATAAGCTGGACGAGCATGTCATGCACCACGAGTATTTCGAAATTGACGCGGAAGCAAGCCGGAAAATCGCCGAGACGCGGGCACAGGGCGGTCGCATTGTTGCCGTCGGGACTACCGTGGTACGCACCCTGGAGGCGGCCACCGGCAAGGACGGAGTACAGCCCTGCAGCGGCGAAACCGGCCTGTTTATCACCCCGGGCTACCGCTTCAGGAGCGTCGATGCCCTGCTGACGAATTTCCACTTGCCGGAATCCACCCTGCTGATGCTGGTGTGTGCATTCGCTGGACATGACAACATCATGTCGGCCTATCAGCATGCCATTGCGGAACGTTACCGCTTTTTCAGCTATGGTGATGCGATGTTCATAAACCGCAGCCAGGAATCTGCCAGGGCCGCCTGAGATCGTGATCTTCTCCCTGGAAAAAACGCTCGCCTGTGGCGCGCGTCTTGCCCGTATGGAATTTGACCGTGGTACTGTCGATACACCGGCCTTTATGCCGGTAGGCACCTACGGTACGGTCAAGGCGATGACGCCCGAGGAAACCCGTGCCACCGGTGCGCAGATCATCCTCGGGAATACCTTTCACCTGATGCTGCGCCCGGGCGCGGATGTCATCAATCTCCAGGGCACCTTGCATGACTTCATGCACTGGGACGGGCCGATCCTGACAGATTCCGGCGGTTTTCAGGTTTACAGCCTGGATGCAATGCGGAAGGTAACCGATGCAGGCGTGACCTTTCGTTCACCGGTTAACGGTGACAGGGTATTTATGGGTCCCGAGGAGTCCATGGAGGTACAACGGGCACTGGGTGCCGATATCGTCATGATATTCGACGAATGCACGCCGTATCCCGCATCGCACGCGGAAGCACGGCAATCCATGGAATTGTCATTGCGTTGGGCGGAACGCAGCCGGATGGCGCATGCAGATAACCCGGCCGCACTGTTTGGCATCATACAGGGGGGAATGTATACGGACTTGCGCGAGCAATCACTGGACGGCCTGAAGTCAATCGGCTTTGACGGCTACGCTGTCGGCGGGTTGTCGGTTGGTGAGCCCGGCGATCTGCGCAACGAAGTGCTTCGGCACATTGTCTCGCAGATGCCGGTCCACGCCCCGCGCTATCTGATGGGGGTTGGCAAGCCCGAAGATATTGTGGCGGCGGTCAGCGCAGGCATTGACATGTTCGATTGCGTCCTGCCCACACGCAATGCACGCAATGGCCACCTGTTTACCCGATCCGGTATCGTGCGTATACGCAACAGCTGCTACCGGACGGATATCCGCCCGCTCGACGAGGAATGTGGCTGTTATACCTGTCGTCATTACAGTCGCGCCTACCTGCACCACCTGGACAAATGCGGGGAAATCCTCGGCGCTCGCCTGAATACCCTCCACAACCTGACCTACTACCAGGACCTCATGGCCGGATTGCGGCAGGCGACAGCGGACAATACCCTGGATAAATTCATTGCCGATTTTCATGCACGGCAGGCTCAAATGCCATCAGCTATGGCATAATACCGGGCCGTCGGGCCAGCACTTGCCGGATATTCGGGCAGTTTCGGCCGTTAACTGAAAGAAACAGGAGCGATGCTTCAGTCATGAATTTCTTCATATCGGATGCGTGGGCACAGGCCGCACCTGCCGGGCAATCGGACCCGCTGGTCAGTTTCCTGCCATTGATTTTTATCTTTGTGGTGTTCTATTTCTTGCTGATACGTCCACAGAGCAAGAAGGCCAAGGAACACCGGCAAATGGTGGAAGCCCTGGCTAAAGGAGACGAGGTAGTCACCAATGGCGGTTTGCTGGGCAAGATTACAGCCGTTGGTGAGAGCTTCATCGAAGTCGAGATTGGTGATGGCATGCGCGTCAAGGTGCAGCGCCAGGCAATTGCCACACTGATGCCCAAGGGGACAATCAAGGAATCCTGATTTCCCGACCCAGGAAAACAACATGATCAATCAATATCCGCTCTGGAAGAACCTGGCGATCGTCCTGGTTCTGCTTGTTGGCATTATTTACGCCTTGCCGAATATCTATGGTGAGGACCCGGCCTTGCAGATAACCAGTGCACGGGCTGGCAAGCTCGATGCCAGTCTGGCTGGCACTGTAACCGCAACACTGGAGGATGCCGGCATTGCCTACAGGAATACCGAATCCGATGACCAGCAGATCCTGGTGCGTTTCAATGACACCGGGGCACAGCTCAAGGCCATGGACTTCATCAAGGCAGGGGTTGGTAGCCAGTATGTCGTGGCGCTCAACCTGGCACCGGCGACTCCGGAGTGGCTGCAGTCGCTGAATGCACTGCCTATGTATCTGGGCCTGGATCTCCGGGGTGGTGTTCATTTCCTCATGGAAGTCGACATGGATGCAGCAACTGGCAAGGCAATTGAAGGTTATGCCGGCGATGCCAGGTCACTGCTGCGTGGTGAAAAAATCCGCTATTTGACGATACGTGCCGAAAACGACGCCCTGCGGATCATGTTCCGCAGCCCGGAGGACAGGGAGCGGGCAAACAGCCTGCTTGGCGATGAACTGCCGGGGCTCATGCTGGATCGTATCGATGCCGAGAGCGGCGAAGTCGGATTGTACATAAGGCCTTCGGAGCAGGAGCTGCGTGATATCAGGAAATTCGCCCTGCAGCAGAATATCATGACCCTGCGCAACCGCGTCAACGAGCTTGGTGTCGCCGAACCGGTCATCCAGCAACAGGGCACACAGCGTATCGTGGTGCAACTGCCCGGTGTACAGGATACGGCACGTGCCAAACGTATTATCGGTGCAACAGCGACCCTTGAGTACCGCGCCGTCGATACCGAGCATGACATCGAAACCGCACTGGCAGGCAAGGTCCCGGCCGGTTCGAAGCTCTACTATGACCGCAACGGCAGTCCGGTGCTGTTGAAGAAACGCGTCATCGTCACCGGTGACCAGATCATCAATGCCGGCGCCGGATTTGACCAGCAATCCGGAACCCCGAACGTAACCGTCATGCTGGATGCCAAGGGCGCCCGCAAGATGCTGGCCTTTACCAAGGAAAGTGTCGGCAAACCGATGGCCGTCGTGTTCATCGAGAACAAGACACAAGTGCAGATGGTTGATGGCAAACCGGTCAGGTCCACAAAGAAGATTGAAGAGGTTGTCAGTGTCGCGACGATCCGCGATGTATTCAGCAAACGCTTCCAGACAACCGGTCTCGACAGTCCTCAGGAAGCCCATGAACTGGCACTGGTACTGCGTTCCGGCGCATTGGCCGCGCCGGTTGAAATCATCGAGGAACGCACCATCGGTCCGAGCATGGGAAAGGAGAACATTGAACAGGGATTCAAGTCCGTTGTTATCGGTTTCTGTGCCGTGCTGATCTTCATGGCCATTTACTACCGGGTGTTCGGCCTGGTAGCGAACCTGGCACTGACCGTCAACCTCGTGCTCATCGTCGCCGTCCTGTCGTTACTCCAGGCGACGCTGACACTGCCGGGCATTGCAGGTATCGTGCTGACCGTCGGTATGGCAGTCGATGCCAACGTATTGATATTCGAACGCATCCGGGAGGAATTGCGCAATGGCAACAGCCCGCAGGCGAGCATCCAGGCCGGTTACGAGAAGGCCTTTTCCACGATTGCCGATGCCAATATCACCACCCTGATTGCCGCCATTGTACTGCTGAGCTTCGGTACCGGCCCGATCAAGGGATTTGCCGTGACGCTTTCGATCGGCATCATGACCTCGATGTTTACAGCAATCATGGGTACCCGGGCAGTTATCAACCTGATCTATGGCAGGCGCCGCGTCGCAAGCCTGATGATCTGAGCACCACCACAGGCACAAAAATGGATATTATCAAGCACAATCTGGCAATCGACTTCATGGGGAAGCGGCATCCGGCTGCCATCTTCTCCATTCTACTGATCCTTGTTGCGATCGGGTCACTGGCGACACGTGGACTGAATTTCGGTATTGACTTTACCGGTGGCACGTTGATCGAGGTCGGTTACCCGCAGCCTGTGGACCTGGGGGAAATCCGGCCCTTACTGGAAAGCAGCGGCTATGCAGGCGCCCAGGTCCAGCATTTCGGCACCTCCCGTGATTTGTTGATCCGGATTGCACCACAGGAAAGTAAGGCCAGCGCAAAACTCAGCGAAGAAGTACTGGCCAGCTTGCGCCAGCACAACGCCGGGGTTGAAATGCGCCGTGTGGAGTTTGTCGGTCCGCAGGTCGGCGAGGAGCTGACGGAGCAGGGCGGCCTCGCAATGATCTACGCCCTGATCTGTATTCTCGTCTATATCATGATCCGGTTCCATATCCGATTTGCACCGGGGGCGGTAATTGCCCTGATTCACGACGTTCTGATTATTATGGGTATTTTCTCTGTATGGCAGATCGACTTCGACCTCACGGTACTCGCAGCGTTGCTCGCGGTCATCGGCTATTCACTTAATGACACGATTGTTGTGTTTGATCGCATACGCGAGAACTTTCGTAAAATGCGCAAGGGTACCTCCAGGGAAATTATCAACCGGTCACTGAACCAGACCCTGTCACGCACCTTGATGACATCATTAACGACCCTGCTTGTAGTGTTCTCACTATTCCTCTTCGGTGGCGAGGTTATACATTCCTTTGCACTGGCCTTGATGCTGGGTGTGGTCGTGGGGACTTATTCATCCATCTACGTCGCCAGCTCGACAGCGTTGACACTGGGTATCAGTAAAGCCGATTTGCTGCAGCCCAAGAAGGAAGGGGCAGGGCAGGCTGGTGGTGAAACCCCCTGAGGATACCCGCGGTTCGGTACGGCCTCGAGAAAGTAAGCTTCAGTCTTTGTCTGGCTTGCGGGGAAACGGGATAATATTTGCCACGCTCCGTGGTGCTGCCGGGCTTCTCTCAACACCCAGTATTTGCAGTTTTCCGAGGCTGCTCCGCCGGCCGGCCTGACGCGTGATGTACTGCATTCCATCCAGGACATCATGCATGATCTGCTCCAGCATCCGGCCATTGATCCGCCTGTTTTTCGATCGCTTGTACATTATCTTTTGCGTCCGGAATTACCGGTTTCATGCCTGGTGACAGCATGACGTGTTGTGATCTTCAATCGGCGTGCCCGGACATAACTTGATGGCCGGTATGCGGGAATGCGAATACTGTCACAGGCCGGAAATCTGCCGGTTGTGAGCGGCCGTGCTGTGCTCAGGAGGCAAGTTCATCCGTCAGATATGGCCGGATGGTTTTCAGGATAAGCGGAAACAGCTTCGGGTTGGCACTGACGAGGTTGCCGCTTTTCATATAACCATGTCCACCGACAAAATCACCCGAGAGGCCACCGGCCTCCTGGATCAACAGGGTACCAGCGGCCATGTCCCACTCCTTGAGACCGATTTCCCAGAAACCGTCCAGTCTTCCCGAGGCAATATAGGCAAGATCCAGCGCCGACGAGCCTGCACGCCTGATACCGGCCGTCTTGGGGAACAGGGCACGAAACATGTCCAGATAGGTATCAAGATGCCGCTGTGACCTGAACGGAAAGCCGGTCCCCAGCAGTGCGCCTTCCAGTTTGTGCCGATTGCTGACCCGAATGCGGCGGTTATCAAGATGTGCACCGGAACCCCGGGTTGCTGTAAACAGTTCCTGCTGTACAGGATCATAGATAACCGCTTGTTCCAGTCGACCCTTGTAACGCAGTGCTATGGATACGGCAAACTGTGGGAAGCCGTGCAGGTAGTTTGTCGTACCGTCAAGGGGGTCAATTATCCACTGGTATTCATCTCCGGCCTGTGAACCACTTTCCTCCGCCAGTATGCCGTGGCTCGGATAGGCCTTGCGAATAGTGCCGATAATCTCCTGCTCGGCCTGCTGGTCTACATCGGAAACAAAATCATTCCTGTCCTTGGTGTGTACCGACAACTGCTCAAGCCTGTCCAGGTTGCGGATGATGATATTGCCGGCATTGCGTGCGGCACGGACCGCGATATTCAGCATGGGATGCATGATGCCAGGACCTGCTCCGGATGTTCGTCAAAAAAGGGCGACAAAGAATAGCAGAGAAGCCCTGCAAGAGATATGCAGGGGCTAGCGGTGTTTTTTCTGTTTGTGGTACCTGTCCCGGAGCTGTTTGCGTTCAGCCGGCGTCATCTCGCGGTACTGTTTCTGTTTCCGCTCGAGCCTGTCACGCTCGTTTGGTGACAATCTCATGTAACGTCGGGCGCCGTCACGCAGTCTGTTCTGCTCGTTTTCCGGATACCCGGTCCAGTCACGGCGGTGTTTTTTCAGGATATCCTGCTCTTCCGGTGACAGTGTATTCCACGGGATCCCGGCGTCCACCAGGATAAGCGGTGAAATTACCGGCGGACGTCCGCCTTCAGCAGACACGGCCATTGCCGGAAACAGTGCAACCCCGGTTGTCACAAGGAGAAAAAAAATGAATAGCCTGCGGGTCATCAGTGTCAATCAGGTGCGGTTGGCTCCAGCTGGTTCAGCATTATTATTGTTTTCTTTCTGGTTGGCCAGCCACTGATAGAAATCCAGGTCCTCGTAGATGTCCGGGACACTGTCAGCGTCCTGGATGGCGACATGATTCGTTTCCGGGCCGTTCGACGTCAGGTTCCAGAGACCAACACTGACCGCGACCAGCAGTGCGGCGGCTGTTGCCAGCGAGGGTATGAACGGGTAGCGGTGCCTGCCTTCAGACTGCATGGCCAGCCGGCGCCGTTCCTCCAGGGCATCGGACAGGTTTCCGGTACCATCCCGGGTGCCGAGGGCGTCAGGCCCAAGTTGCCGCCAGCTTTCCAGCTGGTCACGGCATTGCCGGCATCCGGCAAGATGCTTCTCCAGGGCAGATTTCTCGTCTACGGTATCGTCCAGCAGGCCGGCACGGTAGCGGTCGAGCTGTTCGGTATCAGGGTGTGTATGGTTGTGCATGTTCCCAAACCTCTGCCAGTTGTTTGCGCAGTTGCCGCATGGCGCGGAAATGGTGTTGCTTGACACTGTTCTCGGAGCAGCCGAGTGTTTGTGCTGTTTCACTGATTGTCATACCACGCCATTCCCTGAGAATAAAGACCTGTCGCTGTCTCTCGGACAGGGCCTCCAGCGCCTGTGCCACCTGCGTGCGTAATTCCGCAGTCACTGTCTCGACTTCGGGGGCCGTTATTCCATCATCCCTGTCAGGTGCTGCTACTTCATGCTCGGTCAAGGGGTTGCTGTCATCTCCCTGTTTCTGAAACAGCCCGGTCAGGGATACCAGTTTCAGCTTGCCCTGTTCCATTAGCCTGCGGCGCCTGGCGTCATTGATTTTACTTTTCAGGATGGTGCGGAACAGCGCCGGCCATTCCCCGGCCGGCTTGTCCCGGTAGTACTCGATGAGGCGCACCATGGATTCCTGTACCACATCCAGTGCCGTTTCCCGGTGCCACAGTGCGGCATAGGCAACATAGTAGGCATTCTCTTCATTCCTGGTGAAGAAATCTTCCAGCTCCCGGTTTTTCAGTTCATCTGCTTGCAAGGTATTGGTATCACTCGCCAGGGGATAATTGGCAGTAACCCCGGCAACGGGCCTGACGGCTTTGCCAATGCTCACCGGCGCAATGCATGGCGGCACCAACAGCACGTTCCCTGCGAGACTCACATCGCGCGGGTTTCTAGCGGAGGCCGGCAATCCCGGAGCGGGTATGGTACGCAGATTTTCCATGGTGGCCGTCCCGATGTCCAACCGGATGACCGGAATGCCTGTACCTGGTTGCAGATTTCCGCCTGTCGTGATGCCGGTGATGTGCATCATGTCCGCCATGATGCTTTCGGAAGTGTCTCTTGCCAGCCCAGTGGTGCGGACGGAAATGACGGTGATGGCCGTAATATCCATACCGGTGCGAAGGTAAATAGTAATGGTGTTGGCGGTAATGCTCAGAATGGTAGGGGTACGAAGAATGGCCTGCACTGGCCGGTGTCACCAGGCACAGTGACAGCCCTGCGGTCAGTAATACTGCTGTCGTTGCTTTTTTCAGGTTCATGGTTCTGCTCCGTTCACAGGTTGTCTCAATACTGTCTAACGGAGCAGTCCCGTACGGGTTAACAGAAGTCCGGTCAAATTTGCTGCCGGAAGTATCCGAGCTCCTGTCCGACCCGTACCGGCTGTTCGGCATCCAGCTCCGGCAACCACTCGGCCTGGCCCCTTGAAAACAGCAGGATGATAGTGGACCCCATATTGAAGCGCCCCATTTCATCGCCGCGCTGCAAATGTTTCTCTGGTTCGCCAGCAGTACCGTAGGAACGGCTGCGGACAGTCGCCGTTCCTGGTTCAATGACTCCTTCCCAGACAGTTTCCATGCTGGAGACGAAAATCGCGCCAACCATGATGACCGCCACCGGGCCGTTTGCTGTGGCAAACAGATTGACCTGGCGTTCGTTGCGCGTAAAAAGGTTCGGTATCGCCCGCGTGGTGTGTGGGGCCACGCTGTAGAGGCGACCCGGAATGAACACGGTTTCCGTCAGTTTCCCGCTGCAGGGCATGTGTATCCGGTGATAGTCTTTTGGTGACAGGTAGAGTGTGCTGAAAATCCCGCCCTGGAATGCCGCGGCCCGCCCGGCGTCACCGCCGAGGAGGTCGATGAGTGAAAAGCGCCGTCCCTTCGCCTGCAGCAGCGTATCCGCTTCAATTTCCCCGATCTGGCTGATGGCGCCATCGACAGGGCTGGCAATTGCGCTCTTGTTTCCTGGCTGCGGACGCAGCCCCGGTTTCAGTGGCCGTGTAAAAAAGCTGTTGAAATCCGGATACCCGGCAGGCCGGGCTTCCACGGCCTCCGACATATCGACGTGGAAGTGACTGACAAATGCCCTGATCATAATGTTTTTCAGCCAGATGATTCGCGATCGCGTGATGACGCGCACGATACCGGAAAGCAGGTGGTGGGGAAGGGGCGCAAGTGACCATGATTTCAGCCAGTCAGCCAGGGAATACATTGCTCTGATACAAATTAATGATGGTGCGGATGTTCGCCGCTGTCACCGGCGTCTCTGGTAACCTGCGCCTCTACTGCAAGCCTTGCAGTGCCTGCGTATTGCAACTCGAATCTGACAATATCATTCTGTCGCAGGACACGTTTCGGGTCAAACAACATCAGGTGCAAGCCACCGGGTTCCAGCAGAGCCTTGCCTCCCGGGGGCACCTTGATGGTTTCCACGGCGACCATAGTGGCAATGCCGTCCTCGATCCGGGTGCGATGCAGCTCGGTTCGATCAAAATCAGGACTGACGATCCCCGTAATGACAGCGGGCTCGTCACCCGTATTGAGGATGGTCATGTAACCCGCCAGGACCCGGGAAGTCGGGGGCGCCTCGCGCACCCAGGGCTTGTGCACCTCGATGAGCGGCTGTGCCAGCAGTAACGCGGGCACGAACAGGCCGAAGAGTCCGGCAAGAGATACCTGTACTTGTTTCATGGATAGGCCTTTACCAGTCGCGGCAAGTCTTCAGATATTCCGGCTGGATCGAGCGGTGGTGAATAGTTTGCGTGAAAACGTCCGTCAGGATCGAACAGCAATACACTGGCTGTATGATCCATCAGGTAATTTTCAGTGTCCTTTTCGCCCGGGACCCGCATGTATGCAACACCCAGCTGTCGTGTCAGGCTTTCGAGCCCCTGTTCTGTGCCGGTCACACCCAGAAACTCACCGT
Source organism: Gammaproteobacteria bacterium (assembly GCA_020344335.1). Lineage (GTDB taxonomy): Bacteria > Pseudomonadota > Gammaproteobacteria > UBA9214 > UBA9214 > SZUA-186. The sequence goes on from CP070821.1 coordinate 414,391, forward strand.
TGAAGTAACTTACAAACTGCCCCAGCTGTTCCGGCGTATCACGGTCGGGGTCGATACTGACAAAAATGTACTGGACCGGGATTTTGCTGTTAGCCAGACGACTGGCGACGCTGTTGAGTACAGACATCGTGGTGGGGCATACGTCCGGGCAATGTGTATACCCGAAAAACATGTATGACCATTTGTCCTTGAGCCTGTCTACTCCGAATTCCGCACCATGATGATCGGTCAGTGCGAACGGCGTTAAAGCGCGAGGTTCGGAAAAGCGCAGGCCATGCAGGTCTTCGAGGTCCGCTACGTTGTCAAACAGGTAAGTGGACAACCACCACCCGGCGGTCAGGGCTATGATGGAGGCGATAATGAGGGGCAGCAGGAGTTTCGCCCCGGGAAAACTGGTGGATATTTTCATGGCAAACAATATCTCATATCGTCATATGGTGTTCATTGATCAACGTGGCCGCTACCATACACACCGTGTAACCTCGCTACCAGTCATTTGATTACAAGTATGCCATCGTCATTACCGGAAACCGTCAGGGAGCTGATCGAATGGGGCGCAGACCGGCTGGATGCGGCGGGACTGGTATTCGGCCATGGAACTGACAATGCTTATGACGAGGCCGCCATGCTCGTGCTGAGTGCGCTCCAGCTTGACATGAATCTGCCGCCCGGGGACCTCGATGCACGGGTAGATCCAGCCGATGTCAGGCAGGCCACGGAGCTTCTCGATATGCGCATTACCACGCGCAAACCGGCGGCCTATCTGACACACGAGGCCTGGTTCGCGGGAATGCCGTTTTATGTAGACGAGCGTGTGCTGGTTCCGCGTTCGCCGATTGCCGAATTGATTGAAAACCGCTTCGTACCCTGGATCCGTCCGGAACGGGTAGCACGCATCCTTGACCTGTGCACCGGCAGTGGTTGTATTGCCTGCGCCTGTGCCCGGGAATTCCCGACCGCATATGTCGACGCGTCGGACCTGTCCGCGGATGCACTGTCGGTTGCGCGCCGGAACATCGCGCGCCATGGCCTGGAACAGCGTGTTACTCTGTTGCAGAGCGACCTTTTCGCAGCCATCACTGCGGATAATTATGACATTATCATTTCCAATCCACCCTATGTACCCCGGGAAGAGGTCGGACAGCTGCCTTCCGAATTTTGTCACGAACCGTCACTTGCTCTCGCTGCCGGCGAAGACGGGCTGGATATTGCGATCCAGATACTCAACAATGCACATCGCTATCTGTCTGAAACCGGCATACTGGTTGTGGAAGTCGGACATACCTGGCCGGTACTGGAAGCCGTGTTTCCGGATGTTCCGTTTACCTGGCTGGAGTTTGAGTTCGGGGGAGAAGGCGTGTTCCTGCTGGGACGCGACCAGCTGGATACTTTCCGGGATTCCTTCGAACGTGTTGCCGGACAACGAATGACTACCTGATATTTTCGCGAGGTAAACTGTTCATGAGCCAGAGAGCCAAGTCAGCCGAGGACTACGCCGGCCTGGTAGATCAGGTCATTTTCGAACTCGAGGAACTCCTCGCTGCCACGGATTTTGATACCGAGGCCATCGATGTCAATACGAACTTTCTGGAGATCCTGCTGGATGAAGTACGCAGGCTGCGCGCGAGTATGTCGGACGGCAGTTACCTGTTCGGGCGCGATGACCTGCCGTTCATGCGACTGGTAAAAAAGAGTGATGAAATGACGTTGCCGTTTATCCGCCTTTTCTACCAGATAAACGAAACCCACAAGCAGGGGCTGGAGATACCGGATGACTGAGCATGCCGGTACGCAAAGGTACTGAAGGGGCAGACTGGCTGCCGGTCGTGACCTCACACCTTGGGACGGTAGATTAGTCCGGGTCTGATCAGCAATTCATCCTTGTTCAGCTGGTCAAGCGGGAATTCACCATCTACATTCCTCGCGATCCGGTCAAACACGTAGGTCCCGGTAGCTGCGGTAATGGTTTCCCTGATTGGCTGCCCCAGGTAATTGCCGACCTGCAGGGACTGGTTTTCTTTTTGAGCCATGCTCGTCTCCTTGAACGCAGTTGTACAGAATGCATATCGGTAAGCGAGGAGTGGCCTTTAACCTGACGACTGCAGGAAACAGAGGACGCTGGCGGGACAAGTCGCTACAATAACCCCATGTCAGGCAACAGTATTGGAAAACTCTTCACGGTCACCAGCTTTGGGGAAAGCCACGGCCCGGCGCTGGGCTGTATCGTCGATGGCTGTCCGCCGGGTCTTGAACTCAATGAGCAGGACCTCCAGCAAGACCTCGACCGTCGCAAACCAGGCAAATCACGGCACACCACCCAGCGCCGCGAAACGGACGAAGTCCGGATTCTCTCGGGGGTGTTCGAGGGCCGGACGACCGGCACACCGATTGGCCTGATGATCGAGAACCAGGACCAGCGCTCCAGGGACTACTCGAAGATCAAGGACCGGTTCCGTCCCGGACATGCCGATTACACCTACCAGCAGAAATACGGTTTCCGGGACTACCGTGGGGGCGGGCGCTCTTCCGCGCGCGAGACCGCGATGCGGGTGGCCGCCGGGGCGATTGCCAAGAAATACCTCGCCGCGAACGCCGGCATCAGGATACGCGGTTACCTGGCCCAGCTGGGACCCATAAAGCTGGAACTCCGGGACTGGGATGCCGTGGAGGCCAACCCGTTTTTCTGTCCCGATCCGGCACGCGTTGAAGAACTGGAAAGCTACATGGACGCCCTGCGAAAGGAAGGCGATTCTATCGGCGCCCGCATCAACGTGGTTGCTTCCGGCCTACCGCCCGGGCTGGGTGAGCCCGTATTCGATCGACTGGATGCGGACATAGCCCGGGCCATGGTTAGTATCAATGCCGTCAAGGGCGTGGAAATCGGCGCGGGCTTTGCGAGCGTCGAACAAAAGGGCACCGAACACCGCGACGAAATTACCCCGCAGGGCTTCCTCAGCAACCGGGCCGGTGGTGTGCTGGGGGGAATATCCAGTGGCCAGGATATCCTTGTGAGCCTTGCCCTGAAACCAACCTCCAGTATCCGCATCCCCGGGCAGACGGTCGATATCAAGGGTGATCCGGTGGAGATCGTCACGACCGGCCGTCACGATCCCTGTGTCGGCATCCGCGCCACGCCAATCGCAGAAGCGATGCTGGCCATCGTGTTGATGGACCAGTTTCTGCGTCACCGTGCCCAGAACATGGACATTCAGTCGGAAACGCCGGTTGTCCCGGCCGGCGCGAATGACTAGACACGGCATTATCCCGCTTTCCTGATCTGCTGAACCGGATTTCCGGGCTATGCATTACTGGCGATTATCCGGTTTTTACCTGTTTTATTTTGCCTCGCTTGGCGCGCTGGTCCCGTACCTGAGTCTGTACCTGAAGTCTCTCGGCTTCAGCGTTACCGAAATCGGGCAGCTGGTCGCCATCCTGATGGCAACCAAGATTGTGGCACCGAACATCTGGGGCTGGATTGCGGATCACACGGGACAACGCATGGTCATCGTCCGGGTGGCCTCGTTGCTGGGTGCCATCAGTTTTGCCGGTGTCTACGTCGACAGTGGCTACTGGTGGCTGGTGGTCGTAGTCACCCTGTTCAGTTTTTTCTGGAATGCTTCCCTCCCGCAGTTCGAGGCAACCACCATGAACCATCTGGGGAGTGAAACCGGGCGCTACAGCAGTATCCGCCTGTGGGGTTCTGTCGGATTTATCATTACCGTTGCCGGGCTCGGACCGGTGCTCGATGCCCATGGTGCCGGTCTGCTGCCGGGAATCGTGCTTGCCCTGTTCGTGGCAATCTGGCTTAGCAGCCTCATGGTGCCGGAGTCCGAGGCGGGTCACCTGCGCCTGGACCAGCAACCGCTGCGCAAGGTGCTCGGTCGGCCGATCGTGGTTGCGCTACTCGGCGTGTGTTTTTTGATGCAGGCCAGTCATGGTCCATATTACGCATTCTTCACTATCAACCTGGAGGATTTCGGTTACACGCGCTCCCGGATTGGCCAGCTCTGGGCACTGGGTGTGATCGCCGAAATTGTGGTGTTCCTGCTGATGCCGCGGCTACTGCCCCGTTATGGTGCACGCATCCTGATGCTGACCGCAACTGGCCTGACGGCAATTCGCTGGCTGTTGATTGCCACGTTTGCTGCAAATCCTGCGGTCATTGTATTTGCACAGACCCTGCACGCCGCCAGTTTTGGCCTCTACCATGCGGTTGCCATCTACCTGGTGCACAGGTTGTTCACCGGTTCACATCAGGGCCGTGGCCAGGCACTGTACAGCAGCATCAGTTTTGGGGCCGGTGGCGCCATCGGCAGTCTCGTGAGCGGTTATCTGTGGACCGGCATCACCCCGGAATCCATGTTCCTGCTGGCAGCCGTCGCCAGCCTGTGCGCACTGGGTGTGGCCTACCATGGTCTCAAGGAGGATTATTAAATGCCAATACGAATCTGTACTCGGATACGCCATCCTATATAATTGTACGTTTTATTATCATGAGTAGGACCGCATCCGAAATGTCCGGCATGACCCTGTATGACAAGCTCTGGGAGTCCCACCTGATCCGGGAGGATGAAGCAGGCACGGCATTATTGTATATCGACCGGCACCTGGTTCACGAAGTGACCTCCCCGCAGGCATTCGAAGGATTACGGCTTGCGGGACGGAAACCGTGGCGCACCAGTTCCATCCTGGCAGTCCCGGACCACAACGTACCAACGACAAACCGGAGCGCCGGGATCAAAGACCCGGTATCCCGCACCCAGGTTGACACCCTGGACCGAAATTGCGCCGACTTTGGCATTACCGAGTTTTCCATGCTTGATCCGCGCCAGGGTATCGTGCATGTCATCGGGCCGGAACAGGGCGCCACATTGCCCGGTATGACCGTGGTCTGCGGTGACTCGCACACATCCACCCACGGGGCATTCGGTGCACTGGCATTCGGGATCGGCACCTCCGAAGTGGAACATGTTCTGGCAACCCAGTGCCTGATCCAGAAAAAGTCCGGGAACCTGCAGATCCGCGTGGATGGCAAGCTGGCGCCAGGTGTAGCGGCCAAGGATGTGGTGCTGGCCATTATCGGCAAGATCGGGACTGCCGGTGGTACCGGTTATGCCATCGAATTTTCCGGAGCGGTCTTAGAGGCACTTTCCATGGAAGGACGCATGACGGTCTGTAACATGGCTATCGAAGCCGGTGCACGTGCCGGGATGATTGCTGTCGATGACACCACGATTGACTACCTGTCACGGCGGCCGTATACACAGCAGGTTGATCTCTGGGACAGGGCCGTCAATGCCTGGCGCGGGTTTGTCAGCGATGCGGATGCCACCTTTGACAAGCATGTCTCCCTTGATGCCAGCGCACTTGCACCCCAGGTGACCTGGGGCACCTCACCCGAGATGGTGACCTCGGTCGATGGATATGTGCCGGACCCGGATCAGGAACCCGACCCGGTGAAACGTGATGGCATGTGCAAGGCGCTGGATTACATGGACCTGCAGCCAGGTACACCAATAACCGAGATCCGGCCGGACCACGTGTTTATCGGATCCTGCACCAATGCACGCATCGAGGACCTGCGCGCAGCTGCTGCCGTCAGTCGCGGGCAAACGGTTGCTGCAGGGATCAAGCAGGCACTGGTGGTCCCCGGTTCCGGTCTTGTCAAGCAACAGGCCGAGGCCGAGGGGCTCGACCGGGTATTCAGGGACGCTGGTTTCGAATGGCGGGAACCCGGGTGTTCCATGTGCCTGGCCATGAATGCGGACCGTCTTGCACCCGGTGACCGCTGTGCATCGACTTCAAACCGCAATTTTGAAGGTCGTCAGGGTCAAGGCGGGCGCACCCACCTGGTCAGTCCCGCAATGGCAGCGGCCGCAGCGATTTCCGGTCACTTTGTCGATGTTCGTGATACCGCCGGCAGGTAGCAGCACAGTGGAGAAATTCATCTCTTTGACCGGGATCGTGGCGCCCATGGATCGCCCGAATGTCGATACCGACGCCATCATTCCAAAACAGTTTCTCAAGTCGATCAGTCGCTCCGGGTTCGGGCCCAACCTGTTTGATGAGTGGCGCTACCTGGACCACGGCGAACCCGGAATGGACCATTCGGGACGCACACTCAACCCGGAATTTGTACTGAACCAGGAACGCTATCAGGGTGCCAGCATCCTGCTGGGCCGGGAGAACTTCGGTTGTGGTTCGTCGCGTGAACACGCCGTGTGGGCATTACTCGATTATGGCTTCAGGGTAGTTATCGCCCCGAGTTTTGCCGACATCTTTTTCAACAACTGCTTCAAGAACGGGGTGCTGCCCATCGTGCTCGACAGCAGTACCGTCAGTCGTCTGTTCACCGCCGTTGAAACCACGCCCGGCTACCGTCTCACGGTTGATTTACTTGCCCAGCGGATTACCATGCCGGACAAGGACAGCATCGCGTTCGAGGTTGATCGCTTTCGCAAGGATTGTCTGATGCGCGGACTCGACGATATCGGGCTGACCCTGCAACATACTGCGGCGATTCGTGCCTACGAGGAAAGACGGCGCGCAGAAGCCCCGTGGTTATTTACTAATTTACCTGAATAAAACCTGATATCTTATTAATATGAATCACAATATAGCCATTCTGCCTGGCGATGGCATTGGACCGGAAATCATCGCAGAGGCAGAAAAGGTGCTGGCCGGTTTGCAAGCCGATTTTGGCCTGTCGGCCACCCTGGAGCACGCCCCAATCGGGGGAGCCGGCTACGAGGACAGCGGTACGCCGCTGCCGGATGCGACACTGGCACTGGCGAAAACCGCGGATGCTGTACTACTCGGGGCGGTCGGTGGACCGCAGTGGGAGCAGCTGGACCGTCCATTGCGTCCGGAACAGGGGTTGCTGGGACTGCGTACCGAGCTGAAGCTGTTTTCCAACCTGCGGCCGGCGGTCCTGTTTCCGCAACTGGCTGCTGCCTCGTCACTGAAGCCGGAGGTTGTCAGCGGACTGGACCTGATGATTGTGCGTGAACTCACAGGCGGCATCTACTTCGGACAGCCACGTGGCATACGAACCCGCGACGACGGTCAACGCGAGGGCTTCAATACGCTGGTATACAGTCAAGGCGAGATAGAACGTATTGGTCGTTCAGCCTTCGAAATCGCGCGCAAGCGCGAGCATCGACTGTGTTCTGTTGATAAAGCCAATGTTCTGGAGTGCAGCGAACTCTGGCGGGAGGTAATGAACTCGCTCGCAGACGATTACCCGGACGTGGAACTGAGTCACATGTATGTCGATAATGCTGCCATGCAGCTGGTACGCGAGCCGCGCCAGTTTGATGTCATTGTGACGACCAATATGTTTGGCGACATCCTTTCGGATGCCGCCGCCATGTTGACGGGTTCCATCGGCATGTTGCCATCGGCATCCCTCGACAGCACCGGCAAGGGTATGTATGAACCCATTCACGGTTCGGCCCCCGATATCACCGGCAAGGGTATCGCCAACCCGCTGGCCACAATACTTTCTGTTGCCATGATGCTGCGCTACAGCCTGGATGAACCGGCGCTGGCCGAACGCATTGAGCGTGCCGTGGGCAAGGTGCTGGACAACGGCCTGCGAACCGCGGATATTGCTGCCGAGGGGTCGAATACAGTCAGCACCAGCGAGATGGGAGATGCCGTTCTTGCCGCCCTGCGTAATGGGTAACTGACGTTTTTACTGATTTTGCCCGTTATACCGGGCTGTTGAACAGGTAGTTTAGACAGATGAATCGCAAATTTGATGTTGCCGTTGTTGGTGCCACCGGTGCCGTGGGTGAAACCATGCTGGAAATACTCGCGGAGCGCGAGTTTCCTGTTAACCATGTCTACCCCCTTGCCAGTGCCCGTTCTGCCGGCAAGAAGGTTCCATTCGGGAGCACCCACCTGACGGTAGAAGATCTTGAGAAGTTCGATTTTTCGAAAGCCCGGATCGGCCTGTTTTCAGCCGGCGCCTCGATATCGGAAAAGTATGCGCCGGTTGCCGCATCTGCCGGCTGCATTGTTATCGACAATACCTCGCGGTTTCGCTATGACGACGATATCCCGCTGGTGGTACCGGAGGTCAATCCCGGTGCCATCAAGCAGTACACCAACCGGGGTATCATAGCGAATCCGAACTGCTCGACTATCCAGATGCTGGTGGCATTGAAACCGATCCAGGACGCGGCTGGGATCGAGCGTATCAATGTATGCACTTACCAGGCGGTTTCCGGTACCGGAAAAGAAGCGATCGAGGAGCTTGCAGGACAGACCGCAAAGTTGCTGAGCGGCAACGAGGCAGTAGCCAATGTCTATCCGAAGCAGATCGCTTTTAATGTATTACCGCATATCGACGTCTTCCAGGATAATGGTTACACCAAGGAGGAGATGAAAATGGTGTGGGAGACGCGCAAGATCATGGAAGATGACTCGATCATGGTAAACCCGACCGCCGTTCGGGTACCCGTATTTTACGGACACTCGGAAGCCGTGCACATTGAAACCCGTGACAAGCTGTCAGCCGAACGGGCGCGGGAACTGCTCGCCCGGGCACCGGGAGTGGTGGTGCTGGATGAACATCAGGATGGCGGTTACCCGACTGCGGTTTCCGAAGGTGCCGGCCATGACCCGGTATATGTCGGACGGATCCGCGAGGATATTTCCCATCCGCGTGGCCTTGACCTGTGGGTAGTGGCCGATAATGTCCGCAAGGGCGCGGCACTGAACAGCATACAAATTGCAGAAATCTTGGTGAAAGATTACTTGTAAGTTATAGTTCGCAGGATTGAAATGATCCTGTCTTCGGCATGGCAGCCAGATCAGATACCTACAGTCAGTGAACGGGAAGGAAAGGGGAAGTTTATGCTCCGTAAAGACGTCATCACTGCTGCCTTACTCTTGCTCGTATCCACATCCCAGGCGGTTGCTCTGGGACTTGGGGATATCGAGGTCCAGTCGGCATTAAACGATCCTTTCCGGGGTGTCATTAACTTGACGTCGGCAACTGACGAAGAATTGGAAAAACTCAAGGTCAGCATTGCCACGCCGGAGGCGTTCCGCCAGGCCGGTATTCCCAGGCCACATCTGCTGACTTCCCTCCAGTTCAAGGTCGAACGCACGGCAGATGGCGCAGCGGTCATCCGGGCTTCCACGGTGGACCCCGTACATGAGCCGTTTCTCGAATTCCTGCTGGAGGCATCCTGGGAGCGTGGTCGCCTGCTGCGGCAATACACGGTCCTTCTTGATCCGCCCTATACCATGCCGGCAGTGCCGGTGGCGCCGCGAACGCCGGTGATCCCGGCACCACAACCGACAGCGGTCCCCGAACCGCAACCGGCGCCGGCCCCGACACCGGTCCCGGCACAAACCATACCGGCTACCCCGGCTCCCGCACCTGCGCCAGCAGCACCCCCTCCCGCCCCAGCGCCGGCACCTGAAACAGCCCGACAGGAGCCTGTGAACAACTATGGCCCGGTCCGGAGAAACGAGACTCTCTGGGTCATTGCGAAAAAAGTGCGTCCGGACAGTGACATCAGCATGGACCAGATGATGCTGGCACTGCAGCGCGCCAACCCGGGTGCCTTTATCAACAACAATATCAACAATCTCAGGGCCGGGGCCGTGCTCAGTGTACCGGGGCGGGACGAAATACAGTCACTCAACCGGTCAGAAGCTCGACGGGAAGCCAGCCGGCAGCACGCGGAATGGAAAATGGCCCGTACCGGTGACCGGCAGGAACCGGCAACGCCGGACAGCGAGGCCGTTACTGAGGAAATAACTGAGCCCGAAACTCCTGTCCCGGAAAGCGAAACCCGGCTGCAGCTGGTCGCACCGGAAAGTGATGCCGTTGATGAGCCGGGCACTCCGGGGACACCACAGGAAATCGCAGAGCCCGACACCGCAACAGCGGATCTGCAGCAACAGCTGGCAATTGCCAACGAGGCGGCCGAGGCCAACCGTGCACAATCCGATGAGCTGCAAGCACGCGTAGGCGATCTCGAGGAGCAGGTGGCAGACATGCGGCGTCTGCTGGAACTCAAGGATGCCCAGCTGGCAAACATGCAAAACCGGCTCGCCGAAGGCAGCGACGCAACAACTGCAGCCGAAGAGGCCGAGCAGGCACCGGCAGACGAGACTGCGGAAACTGCGGCATCTGAAGAGTCTGCCGAGAGCCCGATCGTGGCAAAGCTCAACGGCCTCGTTGACCGCTTGCTCGAGAACCCGGTCCTCGCCGTCCTTGGCGTGCTCGTTGCCATGATACTGGGCGGATTTCTCTGGGCCTCGACGCGCCAGCGCAAGCACAGCGACATCTTCAGTGATGAGCCCACTCTGGCAAATCGCATGGCCGAGGCAGAGGTCAAGGTGGAGCCCGAGGTAGAGCCCGAGCCGGAAATCCGGCAAGAGGATTTCACTGCATACCGTGATACCGGGCCCGAGGATGTGGAATTAGAGGATATGGGTTTGCTCGAGGGCGATAGTACCAACGACCCGCTAACCGAGGCAGATGTCTTTATTGCCTATGGCCGCGTCCAGCAGGCAGAGGATGTCATTCAGAGCGCGCTCAGGAAAAGCCCTGAAGACAAAGACCTCAAGCTCAAGTTGCTGGAAATCTATCATGCTGGCGGCAATGCCGCCGCATTTGACACATTTGCCGAGGGTTTTCGCAGGGCCCTCGACGCGGATGACCCGAGGTGGGAAAAGGTTGCCTTCATGGGCTATGAGCTGTCGCCGGACAACCCTGTCTACCAATCCGGCGGTGAACGGGCTGCTGAGCAGGAGAGTAATCTTGACTTTGACATGGATCTCTCCGGTATGGATGAAGATACCCGTGCTGGCGAAGCCAGTGTTGATGAGGACCTTGGCCTTGACTATGCAGACATCGAGAAGTCCGCAAATGACTTGCCGGAAAGTATCGAGTTCCACCTGGATGACCAGGACAAGGAACCTGACACTGACACCGTAACTGAAGCAGTAGCAGAAGGCCTGCTTGACAGTAGTGACGAAGTCGGCACGAAGCTTGACCTTGCGCGGGCCTACGTTGGCATGGGAGACAGTGACAGTGCCCGCAATATACTCGAGGAAGTACTCGAGGAAGGCAATGAAGAACAGAAAAGCGAGGCAAAAAACCTCTATACCCAACTCTCCTGATTGTTTTTCAGGGGCGCAGTTCGCCATGCAGGCGGCCTGACCGCCAGTCCTTATGAAGGTGCCTTACCTGCATCCGGTGATCCGGATCGTTACCCTGTTCGTTTTCATTGTCGGTATATCCCCGGCACGCCCTGAACTATTGCTCGCGGGCGCCGTTTTATTCAGTGCACTATTCGCCATGGCGGGCTTCCCCGGTACCGGCAACCTGTTCGGCATGATCTTTCGGCTGCGCTGGCTGTTGCTTGCCATCCTGATAGTCTATGGCTGGTGGACGCCCGGGGATAAACTGTTGCCAGTACCGGGCAATCTGTCGCCATCAGTCCAGGGTCTGGAATCCGGCATGCACCGCATTAGCGTCCTGATCCTGATCGTGTGTGCCGTGCACCTGCTGATCAGAACGACATCGACCTCGAGCCTGATGTCTGCCCTAATGGTTCTCTCCAGTCCGGTGCTGAACGAGAAGCTGCGCGAACGGTTTGCAGTCAGGTTGTTGCTGACGGTTGAGGCCGTCGGAACAACGCGGGAGATGCTCGGCCAGGCAAGCAGGCAGGGCAAGCAGTCCGGCCGCAGTCTGGCCATGATCGACAGACGCGTCAGGGAACTCTATAACGCGGTACTGGAACGTGCCGCACAGTCCGCAGGAAAGCCGATTGAAATGGACGCGCCCGATATGCCACCACTCTATCAATGGCTCATTCCCTTGCTGCTGTCGATTGTCATCGTACTGATGCTGGCAGCCTGAAAATGTCATGCGTGTGGCACTGGGCATAGAATATGACGGCTCCGGCTTTTGCGGCTGGCAGCGTCAGCGCAGCGGCCGGACGGTACAGGCCTGCCTGGAAGAAGCCGTCTCCAGGGTGGCAGATGAACCGGTAACAGCGACCTGTGCAGGGCGCACCGATTCCGGTGTCCATGCGACCGGACAGGTAGTTCATTTTGATACCGTGTCAGTGCGCGACAGCAAGGCCTGGGTCATGGGCGTAAATTCACATCTCCCTCCGGATATCCGGATTACCTGGGCCCGCGAGATGGGCGCGGATTTTCACGCGCGTTTTGCTGCCCGCCAGCGGCATTACCGCTACGTCATTTTGAACCAGGTACACGGATCCGCGTTGCTTGCCAACCGGGTGTGCAGGGAGCACGCCGATCTGGATGTATGTCGTATGCGGGAAGCGGCCGCTTACCTGCTGGGCGAGCATGATTTTACCAGCTTCAGGGCTGTTGCCTGTCAGGCAAAGCACCCGGTCAGGACGATTTATACACTGGATATCACACGTACCGGCCGCTTCATATATCTTGATGTTGTGGCCAATGCCTTTTTACACCACATGGTGCGATGTATTGCCGGTGTCTTGCTGAGTGTCGCTCGCAACGAGGCAAGCCCCGAATGGGCAAGGGAGCTACTGGATGTCCGTGACCGGACGGCTGGCGGAGTTACTGCTCCGGCAGCTGGCTTGTATCTGGTTGCCGTCCGTTATCCGGCCCGGTTTGACCTGCCGACTTCCGGGTGGCTGCCTGAATACGGCCAATAAACTGCATTTCTGTTAGTCTTGAAAACTTGTTTACTGAACGGCCTGTTATATCCGGGCAGGACCCATGTTGCGTACCCGAGTGAAAATTTGCGGAATTACCCGACCGGAAGACGGGCGCTGTGCCGTCGAGAACGGGGTAGATGCCATCGGGCTGGTATTCTTCCCGGAAAGTCCACGCTGCATAACGGCAGACAGCGCCACTGAAATCACCGGCGCCCTGGATCCCTTCGTGACAGTTGTCGGTCTGTTCGTCAATGCATCGCAAGCTGAAATCAAGGGGGTACTCGGACAAGTTCCACTGGATTTGCTACAGTTTCATGGTCAGGAGAGCAACGAGGACTGCATCGGTTACGGATTGCCATTTATCAAGTCGATTGCCATGGAGCCGGGCGTTGATATTGCGAAAGCCATGGCTGCCTACCCGGATGCACGCGGATTCTTGCTGGATGCCTGGCAACCGCAAATTCATGGTGGTGGCGGTGAAGCGTTTGACTGGCAACAGATACCGCGCGAGTTACCGTCACCGTTTATTCTGGCTGGTGGACTCACTCCGGAGAATGTCGGAACGGCCATCCGCCGGGTGCGTCCCTATGCGGTGGATGTCAGTAGTGGTGTTGAAAGCGCACCGGGAATCAAATCGGCTGTTAAAATAACAGCCTTCATGAATGGAGTACGCAACAGTGGAACAGACACAGTCAAGTGAGCCGGCGCGAGCTGCCGGACAACTGCCGGACGAACGCGGTCACTTCGGTCCTTATGGTGGCCGTTTCGTGGCAGAAACTCTCATGCTGCCTCTCGAAGAGTTGGCTGAAGCCTATAACCGTTACATCACGGACCCGGAGTTTCTCGAAGAACTGGACGCAGATCTGGCGGATTTTGTCGGCAGGCCGTCGCCGCTTTATTTTGCCGAACGCTGGAGTCGCAATCTTGGTGGTGCACGCATTTTTTTCAAGCGGGAAGATCTCAATCACACCGGTGCCCACAAGGTCAATAACACGGTCGGTCAGGCGCTGCTGGCAAAACGCATGGGCAAGACCCGCATCATCGCGGAAACCGGTGCAGGTCAGCACGGCGTGGCGACCGCAACCGTCGCCGCCCGGCTGGGCATGGAATGCGTCGTCTACATGGGCTCCGAGGACATCAAGCGCCAGGCAATCAATGTGTATCGCATGCGTCTGCTGGGTGCGGAGGTAGTCGCTGTTGAATCCGGCTCCAGAACTCTCAAGGATGCACTCAATGAAGCCATGCGTGACTGGGTAACCAACGTAGATAACACCTTTTATGTTATCGGAACCGTTGCCGGGCCACACCCGTATCCTGCCATGGTGCGCGATTTCCAGGCCGTCATTGGCCGCGAGACCCGCACCCAGATACAGGAACACGCCGGCCGGCTGCCGGATGCCCTGGTGGCATGTGTAGGTGGCGGTTCGAACGCAATCGGATTGTTCTACCCGTTTCTGGCTGATAGCGAGGTTGCCATGTTTGGCGTCGAAGCCGGTGGTGACGGGCTGGAAACGGGGCGTCATGCCGCGCCACTGTGCGATGGCAAGCCTGGAGTCCTGCACGGCAACCGGACCTACCTCATGGAAGACCCGGACGGACAGATCATCGAAACCCATTCGGTTTCGGCCGGCCTTGACTATCCGGGTGTTGGCCCCGAGCATGCCTGGCTCAAGGACACCGGGCGGGTAACCTACGATACGGTGACGGACAGGGAAGCACTCGCGGCATTTCATGAAGTGACCCGTGTCGAAGGCATCATGCCGGCACTGGAATCCAGCCATGCGCTCTCCTATGCCGCAAGAATCGCTACCGGGATGGACCGCGATGACATAATCATCGTGAATCTATCCGGGCGTGGCGACAAGGATGTACACACAATCGCCGCCATGGAAGGGATCACTATATGAGCCGCATCGAGAGTTGCTTCCACAGGCTGGCGGAACAACAGCGCAAGGCCCTGATACCTTATGTAACCGCAGGGGACCCGCAGCCGGATGTAACCGTCCCACTGATGCATGCACTGGTCGAAGCGGGTGCTGACCTGATTGAGGTAGGAGTGCCGTTTTCCGATCCCATGGCTGACGGTCCGGTGATACAGGCCGCCTGTGAGCGCGCATTGGTACACCATACAAGCTTGCATGACGTACTCGACATGGTCCGGGAATTTCGCACGACTGACACGGAAACGCCCGTTGTCCTGATGGGCTACCTGAATCCCGTCGAAGTCTGGGGATATAATGCTTTTGCGAGTGCCGCAGCCGCAGCCGGGGTGGACGGCGTCCTGATGGTTGATATGCCGCCGGAAGAGGCCAGCAGTCTGACCGGGGCGCTACGGGAGCTGGGCATCGACGCGATATTTTTACTGGCACCAACCACCAGTAATGCGCGCATGAATATCATCAGCGAGTCAGCCAGTGGGTTCGTTTACTATGTTTCCTTCAAGGGGGTAACGGGTGCCAACCGGCTGGATGTGAGCAAGGTAGCTGACAAGCTGGTGGAGGTCAGGAAGCATACGGATCTGCCAATCGGCGTTGGTTTCGGTATTCGCGACCCCGAATCAGCTGCAGAAGTTGCACGCATTGCCGATGCTGTTGTGGTAGGCAGTGCACTGGTAAGCAGGATAGCCGAGCTGGCGGACCGCCCCGAGACAATCCCCCCGGCACTGGCCGAAACGCTGTCGGAAATGCGCAGCGCCATTGACCTGGTATCCGCCCGGCAACAGAAATGAAATTCAGACAAGCATGTACAATTGAGCTATGAGCTGGTTCAGAAAATTGATGCCGTCCAAAATCCGCACGCCGGGCGGTAACAAACGTTCGATCCCGGAAGGGCTGTGGATCAAGTGCAGCGGTTGCAGTGCCGTTCTGTACCGCTCCGAATTGGAGCGCAATTTCGATGTCTGTCCAAAATGCAGCCATCACATGCGTATTGGTGCGCGCCGTCGGCTGGAGATGTTTTTTGATGCAGACAGTATCGAGGAAATCGGTACCGGTCTGGAACCGGTTGACATCCTCAAGTTCAGGGACAGCAAGAAATACCGGGAACGGTTGTCGGCTGCCCAGAAAGATACCGGTGAAAAAGACGCCCTTGTTGTCATGCGTGGCACGGTTGACGGCATGCCGCTGGTCGCGGCAGCATTTGAATTCAGTTTCATGGGTGGTTCGATGGGTGCCGTCGTCGGCGAACGTTTTGTCCGTGGCATCAATACCTGCATCGACAACAACATACCGTTTGTCTGCTTTTCGGCAAGTGGAGGCGCACGCATGCAGGAAGCCCTGTTTTCTCTAATGCAGATGGCAAAAACCAGCGTCGCCCTGAAGCGCCTCTCGGATGCAGGCATACCGTATATTTCCGTACTGACCGATCCGACCATGGGCGGCGTCTCTGCCAGCTTCGCGATGCTGGGTGATATAAACATCGCCGAGCCCAAAGCACTGATAGGCTTCGCCGGGCCACGAGTCATTGAACAGACGGTTCGGGAAACCCTTCCGGAAGGCTTTCAGCGCAGTGAATTTCTGCTGGAACACGGCGCGATCGACATGATTATAGATCGTCGAGAAATGCGCACTAATCTATTGAGTATACTGGGTATACTTGCCAGAAAACCAACCGTTACATCAGCGGCCGGCTAGTAGCCGCTGTCGTTTGCAAAACCGTATTACCTAACAACGGCAGCCGATATCGCCATCCCTGCCAAGCCACTTCCCATAACCAGCATCATGCCGAAATTTCATACCCTGGGTGACTGGCTCCGGTGGCAGGAAACCTTGCATCCCAGAGAGATTGATCTCGGCCTCGAACGAGTAACCGCAGTCGCAGACCGGATGCAGGTACGCCAACTGCCGGCACAGATCATTACCGTTGCCGGAACCAATGGCAAGGGTTCGACAGTTACCCTCCTCGAGTCCATCCTGCTGTCTGCAGGGTACCATGTTGGCGCCTACACATCGCCTCATTTGCTGCGCTACAACGAACGTATCAGGATCAACGGGCGCGAGGCTGACGATGCTGATTTATGCAAGGCATTCGATACTATCGACCGTCTTCGAAATCCGCATTCGCTTACCTACTTTGAATTCGGGACACTGGCAGCACTCTGGATCATGCAGCAAAAACAGCCCGACATTGTGCTGCTTGAGGCGGGTCTTGGCGGCCGGCTGGATGCGGTCAATGCGGTCGACACGGACATTGCTATCGTCACATCGATAGGCATTGATCACGAACGTTGGCTTGGAAGCGATCGTGACACCATCGCCCTGGAAAAGGCGGGGATCCTGCGCAGGGAGAAGCCCGCCATCTGCAGTGACCCTGCCCCTCCGCAAAGACTCAGGGAAGCGGCCACCGCCCTCGGAGCTCACTGGTATTGTCTTGATGAACAGTTCCGTTTCGACCGGTTCGAGGATGTATGGCATTGGTCAGGGCCCGATACACGGCACGAGTCACTCCCGCTGCCGGCACTGTCCGGTGCCCACCAGCTGCGCAATGCGGCGGGGGTTCTGATGGCACTGGAACTTCTGCGGGACAAATTTCCGGTCGAGCGGAAGGCGCTCGAACAGGGGTTGCAAAACGTCGTTTTGCCCGGCCGTTGCCAGTTCCTGCGAGGTGTGCGGGATATTGTTCTCGATGTTGCACACAACCCACAGAGTGCCATGCAACTCGCCGAAGTGCTGGAGCAACAGCCAACGACAGGGAAGACCTACGCAGTGCTCGGCATGCTGGAGGACAAGGATATTGGCGAGTACACGGAAAACCTCGCGGCAGTGGTGGATCACTGGTGTCTTGCCGGACTGGGGGGTGATCGTGGTCTGCAGTCCGGTGAATTACTGCGCAGGGCCAGTACCAGTATAAACAGGGACAGGATAAGCTGTTTTCCGGATGTCGCGTCAGCTGTCAGACACGCAATCCGGGCCAGTGCGGCTGATGACAGGATTGTTATCTGCGGCTCATTCCATACCGTGGCAGAAGCCATGTCGTGTGCGGTATAGTCACGCCACCGTAATATCCACCACAGACCGGAACCAGGCAGGGTATCAAGATGGATCAGAAGCTCAAGCAACGACTGGTTGGTGCAGTCGTACTCATCTCGCTGGCCGTTATTTTTATACCGATCATTCTCGAGGGTCCCGATGACGAATGGAGCCCGCGTGTTCAGGAGATCCCGGTTCCGCCGCAGATCGAGTACCCGGCAGAAGTTGAGTTGCCGCTCCCGGCAGAGTCGCCTCCGGAAGCGCCAGCGGCGCAGGAACCCGCCGTATCCCCCGTGGCAAAAGAAACCGGCACGCTACGTCCCGAGCCTGCACCTGCACCTGCACCTGATGAAGTAAAGCCTCCTGCACCCGCGGCAAAACCTGCTACGCCAGTAGCAAAGCCTGCCGCGACGTCCGGATCCTGGATCATCCAGGTAGGCAGTTTCAGCCAGAAACTGAATGCCAGCGGCTTGCGGGACCGGTTGAATAAAACCGGTTATAAAAGCTATTTACAGGAAACCCCGTCCGGTAACGGGAAGACATGGCGCGTCCTGGTTGGACCCTACGAAACCCGTACCGCAGCCGAAGAGCAGCGCGACAGGATCAAACGCGAACATCATCTCAAGGGGATGGTTACCCAGTCGCGGGAATGACGCCGGGCAACTGCTCACCTGCATCACCTGGAACCAAGCCTGGCGGTGATTTCAATAGCAGGACCAACAGCATATCTGCTAGACTAACTGACGTTGAAAAAATTTTTAAAGTCAACGGGCTGAAGTAGCAGGGCCCGCCGACGAGGAATATGCAAGAATGGTCTGGATCGATATTGCAATCATTGCGCTGATTGTTCTCTCAGCCCTGTTGAGCCTGTTCCGCGGTTTCATCAAGGAAGCCCTGGCGCTGGCGTCCTGGCTTGTAGCCCTGTGGGTTTCCATGCTCTTCTACGAAGACCTGGCTGTTGTCATGTCCCAGTGGATTGCCGAGCCATCGTTGCAGAACATTGCTGCATTCAGCATCCTGTTCCTCAGTGTATTGCTGCTGGGTGGCCTGATAAATTACCTTGTCAGCAAGCTCGTGGTGAAGACCGGCCTGGCTACAACCGACCGGATGCTCGGAGTCGTGTTCGGCGTCGCACGCGGTGCCTTCATCGTAGCCATCGTGGTACTGTTTGCCGGACTGACTCCGTTACCGCAGGACTCCTGGTGGCAGGAATCACAATTGCTGGGCTATTTCCAGGAATTCGCATTGTGGATGCGCGAGTACCTGCCGCGTGATATAGCCGAAAACATATCTTACGTCTAGCAAACCTGACTAGAGCCCATTATGTGCGGCATCATTGGTATTGTTTCCCGGAGACCTGTCAATCAGGCTATCTATGATGGTCTGACCGTGCTGCAGCACCGCGGGCAGGATGCGGCAGGTATCATGACCTGCGAGGGCAGCCACCTGCATCTTCGCAAGAGTAACGGGCTGGTACGTGATGTCTTCCACACAAGGCACATGCTGCGCCTTCACGGCAATATGGGTATTGGACATGTGCGCTATCCAACTGCAGGCTGCGAAAGTTCTGCTGAGGCACAACCTTTCTACGTCAACTCGCCCTACGGTATCAGCCTTGCACACAACGGCAACCTGACCAATGCAAACACCCTGAAACTGGAACTTTTCCAGGAAGATCTGCGACAGATCAATACGGAATCAGATTCCGAAATCCTGTTGAATGTATTTGCCCACGAGTTGCAGCAGCAAGGCAAATTGCGCATGGATGTCACTGATGTCTTCCGTGCTGTGGCGGGAGTGCACCGGCGCTGTGAGGGCGCCTACGCGGCGATTACCATGATCACCGGCTACGGGATCCTGGGTTTCCGCGATCCCTGCGGAATCCGTCCGGTCGTATACGGCAAGCGTGAAACAGAGGATGGTACAGACTATATGATCGCTTCCGAAAGTGTGGCACTGGATGTGCTGGGGTTCGAGCTGGTCAGGGATATCGCGCCGGGTGAAGCCATATTCATTGGTCTCGACGGTCAGGTACATGCCCAGCAATGTGCCGATAACGTGATGCATTCACCCTGTATTTTTGAATTTGTCTATCTCGCAAGGCCGGACTCCATCATTGACAATATCTCTGTTTACAAGGCGCGCCTGCGTATGGGAAATCGCCTTGCAGAAAAAATACGCAGGATCCGACCGGACCACGATATCGATGTCGTTATTCCGATACCGGATACCAGCCGCACCTCGGCATTGCAGCTTGCCAACAATCTCGGTCTCAAATACCGGGAAGGCTTTATGAAGAACCGCTACATTGGCAGGACCTTTATCATGCCGGGCCAGCAGCAGCGCAAGAAATCCGTGCGCCAGAAGCTCAATGCCATTGACCTCGAGTTCAAGGGAAAAAACGTGCTGCTGGTAGACGATTCCATTGTGCGCGGCACTACCTCGTCCCAGATTATCCAGATGGCGCGCGATGCCGGTGCAAACAAGGTGTATTTCGCCTCGGCAGCGCCCCCGGTGCGTTATCCAAACGTGTACGGAATCGACATGCCCGCCGTGGATGAACTGATCGCACATGATCGAAACGTCGAGGAAGTGCAGGAAGCCATCGGCACGGACTGGCTCGTTTACCAGGACCTCGATGACCTGGTTGAGGCCGTCAGCAAGGGGAATCCGGATATCGACCGCTTTGATGCTTCCGTATTCACCGGGGAGTACATTACCGGAAATGTTGGTACAGATTACCTGA
Source organism: Gammaproteobacteria bacterium (assembly GCA_020344335.1). Lineage (GTDB taxonomy): Bacteria > Pseudomonadota > Gammaproteobacteria > UBA9214 > UBA9214 > SZUA-186. The sequence continues at coordinate 434,787 of CP070821.1, forward strand.
ACAGCCTGCGGGCCGCGCGCAATGATTCTGCCAAGGACAGCCGGCGTAGCAGGGATGACGAGGCGATTGACCTGCACAACACGGCATGATGGCATGAATAGCATTGACAGCATTACCGGCCTGAAATAATCTGGTGCTGACAGCGCCGATTTGATTTCAGCTTGCGGGCGCCTTACAAATACAGCTAAAGCGACGGCACCTGCTTTCGCGAAGCTGAAAGCGGGTTTTTTTATGCCCAGGAGTCAACCGATGTCAGACAAGCACGATGGTCCGGATTTCGAGACACTTGCAATCCGGGCCGGGCAGGTAAGAACCGCGGAGGGAGAACACTCCGAGCCGATATTCCCGACTTCCAGCTTTGTTTTCGAGAACGCGGCTGCTGCCGCGGCACGCTTTTCCGGTGAGGAACCGGGTAATATCTATTCACGGTTCACCAACCCGACCGTGCGCATTTTCGAACAACGGCTCGCCGCCCTCGAGGGCGGGGAGTGCTGTGTCGCCACGTCATCCGGCATGGCGGCGATTCTTTCCGTCTGCGCGGCCCTCCTCAAGACCGGTGACCATGTGATTTGTTCACGTAGTGTCTTCGGAACAACCACGGTACTTTTCTCGACGTACCTTGCAAAGTTCGGTATCGAGACAACCTTCGTGCCGCTCGCAGACCTCGATAACTGGGAGCAGGCCATCCGGCCCGAAACACAGCTGCTTTTCCTGGAAACGCCTTCAAATCCACTAACAGAGCTGGTCGATATCAGGGCGCTGGCGGATCTGGCGCATGCCAACGGGTGTCTGCTGTGTGTCGACAACTGCTTTTGCACGCCGGCCCTGCAACAGCCGCTGGCGCTGGGTGCCGACCTAGTCATCCACTCGGCCACCAAGTACCTCGACGGACAGGGTCGATGCGTTGGCGGGGCTGTCATCGGTGATGAGGAGCGCGTCGGCAAGGATATCTTCGGCTTCCTGCGTACCGCCGGTCCCACGATGAGTCCCTTCAATGCCTGGGTTTTTCTCAAGGGACTCGAAACCCTGTCGCTGCGCATGCAGGCGCACAGCAAGAATGCGCTCGAAATCGCGCGCTGGCTGGAACAACAGCAACACATCGAGCGTGTATTCCATCCGGGACTTGAATCGCATCCCCAGCATGATCTTGCCGGCAGTCAGCAGAAGGACTATGGGGGTATCGTCTCCTTCGAGGTAACCGGTGGCCAGAACAATGCCTGGTCTCTGATTGATGCCACCCGGGTATTTTCCATCACGGCGAACCTGGGAGATACCAAAAGCACGATCACGCATCCCGCGACAACAACGCATGGCCGCCTGACGCCGGAGCAGCGGGCAGATACCGGGATAACAGATGGCCTGATACGCCTGGCCGTGGGACTCGAATCCGTAAATGACCTGGAGGCAGACCTTGAGCGGGGACTCGCGACCATCGGTCACTGATGTACGGGCTGACCTGCTGGCCATCTACCAGGCCGGACTTGCGGCGGTTGATGGTCACGCCTGTGTCAGCCGTTATCTGAACGCGAACATGCCGTCCGGGACGGTCTTTCTCGCAGCCATCGGCAAGGCGGCCTCTGCCATGGCGGCTGGCGCGAGGGACTCGCTGGGCGAACAACTCTCTCGGGCATTGGTAATCACGAAAACCGGGCACCTGGATCCGGTGCTGCAACAGGATCCACGGTTTGTCTGTCGGGAGGCCGGGCACCCGGTGCCGACGGACGACAGCCTGGCCGCCGGACACGCACTGATTCGCTTCCTGGAAGAACTACCGGACAGTGCGGAACTGCTGGTTTTGATCTCGGGCGGGGCATCGAGCCTCGTCGAGGTGCTCCCCGATAATGTCGGTCTCGACAAGCTGCGGGCGCTGAATGACTGGTTGCTGGCCAGTGGTCTGCCCATCCATGACATGAATCGTGTCCGCTCCGCGTTCTCCCGAATCAAGGGAGGGCGCCTGCTACGCTGGATCGGCTCGCGGCCAACTACCGTACTACTCATATCCGATGTAGCTGGCGATAACCCGACGTTTATCGGTTCGGGACTGCTCTACACGGCAGACAGAAAACCGCTGGACAATTTCGAGCTGCCTGACTGGGTGACGTTCATCATCGGGAGTTCCCAGGGCGAGCCAGTACCCGCCGGCAATGAGTTGTCGGTGGAACACCATGTGGTGGCCAGGCTGGTGGATGCACTGGAGGCAGCACACCGGCATGCCGAATCCCTTGGCTATACGCCCACTATCGTGACCCATGCACTATCCGGCGATGCACTGCAGGCCGGCCGGGATATCGTGAACCAGCTGCAGGACAAAAAGCCGGGCGCCTATCTCTGGGGGGGCGAGACAACCGTAAACCTGCCACCACGACCCGGGCAGGGCGGCCGTTGTCAAAGCCTTGCACTGTCTGCCGCATGCAGCCTGTCCGGCCAGGAGAATATCGTGCTGCTCGCCGCCGGCACGGACGGGACAGACGGACCCGGTACGGCGGCTGGCGCCATGGTTGATGGCAGCACCGTGGCGCGTGGCGCAGCGCGGGGTCTTGATGCCGGTCGTTGCCTGCAACAGGCAGATGCCGGTACCTTTCTGGAGGCCAGTGGCGACCTGGTGGTCACCGGGCCAACCGGCACCAATGTCACCGACCTGGTCATCGCGATCAAGTCGGAATGACTGCAGTCAACCGCCCGACAGGCTTTCATATGCGGAATATTTTCGAATGTGCACGGGAATGCATAGCTACGGCAGACCCTGACCGGAAGTGTCTGCTTACCCGGGAGGCACAACAGGCATGGCAGGAGAATGTCATCGATTTCAGCATGCCTGCGCTTGGTCCGGATGACATTGCCGATCCAGGCCGGCCCGCGAAACCGCAACTGGTCCCGCCATCACAATTGCCCCGTCGCAAACTGGGTTCCGGGGAGGGGAGGGCCGCGTTTCTGCATGCCCTTGCGCACATTGAATTCAATGCGATCAACCTGGCCTGGGACGCCGTATATCGCTTCCGTGATATGCCGGTGGACTATTATTCTGACTGGCTCGGGGTCGCGGCCGACGAGGCGAGGCATTTTGCGTTGCTGAGAGAACGACTGCGTGACCTGGATCACGACTACGGCGACTTTCCTGCCCATGATGGTCTCTGGGACATGGCGGTCAGAACGGCACACGATGTCCTGGCACGCATGGCTCTGGTACCCAGGGTACTGGAGGCACGCGGTCTGGATGTGACCCCGTCAATGATCTCCCGGTTGCGCCAGCTTGGCGACATGGAAAGCGTTCGTATTCTGGATATTATTTTGCAAGATGAAATCGGTCATGTGGAATGCGGCTCACGCTGGTTCAAGCACCTGTGCAGGGAACGCGGACTGGAGCCACTTCCCACCTTCATGACATTGATCGACGAGTTCCTGCAGGGGCGGGTTCGCAGACCCCTGAACCTGGAGGCAAGGATCAAGGCTGGATTCTGCGACAATGAACTCGAATTGCTAAAAACCCTTGCTATGGAGCCCGCATGAGTAACAGGTTTGCCACTGCCATCCTGGCTGCCACCTTATTAATGTGTCCGCTGGCAGGTATCAGCCAGACAGAGCCATCACCAGGTGCATTATCGGGCGGCATCATCCTGTCGTACCAGCAAGAGGAAGCCGGGGTTGAAGCCTATCCGATCCGCGTCCTGGTTGTACCGGGATACTTGCGCATGGATGACGGTCATGATCATGATGATTTCCTGTTGCTTGACCGGGGTAGCCGCACAATATTCAGTATCACCCATGAAGACAGGGCCATTCTCGTAATCGAGCAGGGTGCACCCGATGCAGGAGGTGTGGCGAAACCGGATCTCAATCTCGGTATTGAAAAAATCGAGGAGGATGATGTTCCACTGGTTGCCGGCAAGGTGCCCGAAATCTATATTTTTACAGCGGATGGAGAGATCTGCCTCGAGGCGGTGGTCGTCCCGGGTCTGCTGCAGCCGGCCGTGGAAGCACTTGGCGAGTATAGCCGCTTGCTGGGCGAACGCCAGCTGGCGACGCTGGACAATATCCCGGTGGATATCAAGACGCCCTGTTACCTGTCACGCTATATCTACGCTCCCGACAGGGCGCTGGAGAAAGGGCTGCCGATCCAGGAGTGGGATCGCAGCGGTTACCGACGGATGCTCACCGATTTCCGGGACAATGTACAAATTGACCCGCAGTTGTTCGAACTGCCTTCAGGGTATAACCGGAAAACGCTTGGACAGTAAGCCTCAGGCTGGCACTTCCAGATTCTCGAACCGGTAACCTGCTGGCGAGTATTCAAGCACGTTGCCACCGGCGTCCCAGCTTCCCAGGACGATACGGGTTGCAGGCTGGCCATCGATTACAAGTCTGTGCACAGCCTGCCGGTGTGTGTGCCCGTGGATCAGCAGGTGCACACCGTGCTCTTCCATGACACGGGCAACTGTGTCAGGGTTAACATCCATCTCTTCGCCCGTCTTGAGCCCGCCGGCATCATGACTTGCCTCCCGTAGTTCGCATGCAATCCGGCGGCGTTCCTCGATCGGCTTTTCCAGGAAACCCAGCTGCCACTCGCGCTTGCGGACCTTGTGGCGAAATGCGAGATAATCCGTGTCATCGGTACACAATGTATCGCCGTGCATGAGCAGGGCGGCCTGTCCGAACAGGTCAATCCTGACCGGATCATCGAGCAGGGTGCACCCGCTGGACCTGGCAAATCGGTCCCCGAGCAGAAAGTCACGGTTGCCGCGCAGTACAAACACGGCTGTCCCGGAATCGGCACACGCGGTCATGCCATTCATGATCTCCCGGACCAGAGGCGCGTCATCAACGTCACCGACCCAGGCCTCGAACAAATCACCGAGGACATAAATGGCGTCGGCGTCCCTGCCGCGGTTGCCCAGAAAGGTCAGGAACAGGCGGCTAAGCTCCGGGCGGTCATGGTCCAGGTGCAGATCAGAGATGAACAGAACCGCCTGCATGAACTGGCCCCGGCAGTCAGCCTTCCTCTGCAGTGACCTTGTTGATAATAACCGCCTCTACGGGTACATCCTGGTGTCCGCCCCTGTTACCGGTGCTGACCTTCTCGATACTATGCACCACATCCATCCCGTCGACGACTTTTCCAAAGACCGCGTATCCCCAGCCCTGCGGTGTTGGTGCGGTATGGTTCAGAAAGGTATTGTCCTTGACATTAATGAAGAACTGCGCAGTTGCCGAATTCGGGTCATTCGTTCGTGCCATGGCAATGGTGCCGGTGTCGTTTTTCAAACCGTTGTCGGCCTCTATTTTAATAGGGGCATTGGTGGGTTTTTGCTTCATGTCCGGAG
>CP070821.1:440204-443368 GCA_020344335.1 Gammaproteobacteria bacterium
ATGCTTCGCAAAATCCGGGACGGCTTTCGAGGCGGCTGCCTTTCCCGCCTGGCTACTCCCGGCCGGTGCTGCCTTGTCGGCAGTTGCCGCGTCGGCAAGACGAGGGACGGAAAGCAGTGCCCCTGACGCCGGCACCAGCGCGGCCCCTTTGCAGAATTCTCTACGTTTCATGTCTTTTCCTCTTATTCGGCGAGCGCAAGATCACGACGATGTGATCCCACTTCATCGGGAGAAGAGATGTCCGTAAATTCCAAATATCCAATCTTCTTTTACTGTTTTAACCGACCGTCTTGCTCGACGCAGTATACAAGCCGATCCCCGCTGAGAATACGTCGTCAAGAAGATGTGAAATTTTCATTGTGGCGCCCCTTAATTGTTAGTCTACGAACATTACGTTTTACTGTTCTGATTGCGTTTTTTAACTGATTACAGAGTACCGAGTTGATGATGCAGATCAAGTGAAAGTGTTTTAAAAAACAGCCATATCGCGCCATTCTGTGCATTTTGCTACTATTTATAGGCAAGTGTCAGGCACCAGACACAATCTAGAACAATCTCTTTACAGGCCATACGGCATACATCCGGATGAACAAAGAAGCGCAGGATATTTCGAAACCGATCCCGTTACACCGGGTAGCCGTGGTACGTCCTTTCGCGCGATTCCTTGCAGATATCGGCGCCCCCGTTGAACGCGAATTTCGACGTGCCGGTCTGCCCTACAATGCGCTTGACAGCGTGGACAACTATGTACCCTCGCACCGGTTCTGGGAGTTTCTCGTCAATATGGCACGCTCCGAGGGCATCGAGGATCTGGGCTATCGTGTAGGGAAACAGTTCGGGGCTGATTGCGCAGATCCTGAAATGACAGCGCTGTTACTCCAGGCGCCAACGCTCTACCGCGGGCTCCTGAAAGCCAGCGCACTGATCAACCGGACCGTCTCCCACTGCCGCGTGGGAATCCGGCAGCCGCCAAATTGCGGGTATGCATATTTTTATCATCGCCCGAGCTGCAAGGCCGATAACCCGGCGATTGAACAGATTGGCTGGTTCGGACTGGAGACACTACTCGGCATGGTACGCGTGTATACCGGCCCGCAATGGCAACCGGCCGAAATCGGCTTGATGACGGATCACAGTCCCTGCCGTTATATCCGTGAACAATTCCCCCGTGCACGCATGCGGCTATCGCAGGCGTTTTCTTACATCACCCTGGAAAATGCAGTGCTCAGCCTGCCACCGTTGCATGATGGAGACGTATTGCCGGCATCCAAACTTCTTGACTATGAGCCCCTGGCCACCGATTTCGTCAGTTCACTCGAGCAGGTCTTGCTGGCTTATATTCAGGAAAGTGATCTAAGCATTGAACTCACCGCAGAGCTATGCAACACGAGCAAACGAACGCTGCAACGCAAACTCGGGAAAATGGGAACCCGCTATACCGAAGCACTGGATCATGCACGCTTTCGTGCCGCCAGCCATATGCTGGGGAATCCCGGCATGACAGTGACCGATGTCGCGCAGCGACTGGGATACAGCGATGTGGCGCACTTCTCACGCGCCTTCCGGCGGATCACCGGTGTGACTCCAAAGGCCTATCGAGAACAACTATCCGGTGATTCAGAATCCATGCATTGACCACACCAGCTCATTTACAATAATCACCACCAAATGAAACATTAGACTAACTACCCGATAACCTGCCAGGTGATCGGGCAGGAGTGTCTCCTCAAGCCGTCAGGCATTCTGAATGATGGAGACCGGGTAAAGACTCGCCGTTCGTCAGACTCATGAGCCCAGGGAACGCTGCATCTCATGACGTTCACCTTTCCAGACACTTCGCCTATCGTTCAATACAAGATATATATGTGAACAAGTACTGCGTCATCAGGCGCCGCTGGTTACGGATTTACGTATCTCGCTTTCCAATCCCGGACGCAAGCGAAACAAGCCGACGCGCGGCCGAGAGCGGGTGACTCTCGACCACGCCACGATCAGGTAGCGAGCCTCAGTCACTGAGTCCAGTGCACACGCGGGCCATATCCAAGGCGTCGCTGAGACACTGTTGCGTTATGGGGCTGCCCAGGACTTCATCCTCAACACGCTTACGATCCGCCCTCCTCGCAGCGTCTCCGTACGCGTCCCTGAACCCTCTGATATACTCGCGACAGGCTTGCTCCCCATCTCTGAGCGCACGACTGGTGCAACGGCTGAAATCGCTGACACAATCCACGGAATCTTTCGCATCATCGGCGCGCCTTTGGCAAGTATCGAGATCGTCGAAGCATTCCAGCGCCTGGTTGGCGTTCCGACTGAGGTCATCGAGTGCATCGTCGATGAGTCTCTGGGTCTCTGAGCAAAATTCCGCAATGATCTCGGCCTCCTGGGCCTGCACGGTCCCGGGAACAAGGACAGCCAACAGGCATACTACCGTGGCACTTTTAACCATTTGTAATCTCATTTTCCTCCTCCTCATCTTGAACAAAACCAACACACAGTATTGCAGGAACGCGCGTTGGATCCGCGGTCCTGACCCGTTTATCTTCTTTGCGGGTTTTCTGTTGGTATACGTTTTAAAGCATAGTCCATTTTTGAAATATGCAAACAGCCATATCACGCCAGGCTGATGGGCGATCAGCACTCACAGGAATCCCGTACTGTATATGAGGAATCACTGGTTTGGGTTGCCGGTTCAACCGGTCGATACGTCAGCAATTGCTGAAGTGCGCAGTGCCGTAACCCGAAATTTATTCTGCGATAGTTGTAGGGCCGAATTCATTCGGCCAATCATGACTGCATCTGGATGACAGATCGCGATGAAACGCCACGGGTCGAATAAATTCGACCCTACAGAAACCAATCTGACCTACCTGCCCGACGTGAGTGCCTGCAACTTCTTCGCGTAAGTGGCCGCTGCATCCGCGTTGCCCGCCTCCCGGTGGAAGGCCACCAGCGCCCCGAGGATATCGGTATTGCCTGGGAACCGGTTATGCGCCCCCTGCAGCACCAGCAGCGCCGCGTCCGGTTTGCCGGTGGAATTGAGGGCCACGGTATAGACACAGGTATAACGCACATTACCGGGCGGTGGCGTGCGCTTCTCGCCGCACTACTACACGCCGCGCAAGCACCTGGTAACGGCGCTGGAGTTGCTGGCAGATTAACGACAG
>CP070821.1:443468-490058 GCA_020344335.1 Gammaproteobacteria bacterium
CAGCTGAAAAACCGGCAGCTGGTACAAAACCCAGCATGGCGGCAAGAAATATTCCCATAAAGCGTTTCATTAGTTCCTCCACGAGTAAATCGGCGGCTGCCAATGATATACCAAGGGGTTGGCAGTTATCACGCCATTCTGTCACAGATTCCTGCTCCCTTTGTACAGGGCGAGACGATATACAGAAAGTATGAGTACCGTGGAAGGCAGGAGAAGGTGAGACCGGGAACCGGTCGAGAAACTGGCCTGGGCCATGTGGAGAGCGGCCAGGGTATAGCATCGTTTGCCCGGTTCCTGCTGATAAAGTTGCATTGAGACTGGCAGCCTGCGGCGCCTGCAAACCCCATGACCGGACTGATATCCGCCCGATATGGATGTTTTCTCGACGCCGTTTCCGTTACCATGCTGGCGCGAAATACGGTTGCAGCAGGATGATAGAACTCAAGATCCACAACAGCCAGACCGGCCGCAAGGAAACCTTCGTCCCACTGGAGGAAGGCAAGGTTCGCATGTACGTCTGCGGGATGACGGTTTACGACTACTGTCACCTGGGCCATGCCCGGGTCATGGTTGTTTTTGATGTCGTTACCCGCTACCTGCGCCACATTGGCTATGACGTTACCTACGTCCGGAATATCACCGATGTCGACGACAAGATCATACAGCGTGCCAATGAAAGCGGCGAGGACATCGGTACGCTCACAGAACGGTTTATCAGGATCATGCACGAGGATGCTGCGGCACTCGGTGTACTCGAACCGGACCTGGAGCCACGCGCCACTACCTCCATGAACGACATCATCGCCATGATCGCCACTCTGGTCGAAAAGGGCTATGCATACCAGGCCGCCAACGGTGACGTCTATTACGCAGTCAACCGCTTTGCCAACTACGGGAAGCTCTCCGGCAAGAAACTCGATGAACTGCGTGCCGGTGAACGCGTTGAAGTGGACGCGGCGAAACAGGATCCGCTGGATTTCGTGCTCTGGAAATCGGCCAAGCCGGATGAGCCCAGCTGGGAGTCTCCCTGGGGTGAGGGGCGGCCGGGCTGGCATATCGAGTGCTCCGCCATGTCAACGCAATGCCTTGGCAATCACTTTGATATTCACGGCGGTGGCATGGACCTGAAATTTCCGCACCATGAAAATGAAATCGCGCAGTCGGAAGCAGCGACCGGTGAACCCTTCGTGAATCTCTGGATGCACAACGGTTTCGTGAAGGTCGACGAGGAAAAAATGTCCAAGTCACTCGGTAATTTTTTTACCGTGAGGGAAATACTCAAAAACTACCGGGCAGAAGAAGTGCGCTACTTCATCCTGGCGAGCCATTACCGCAGCCCGCTCAACTATACACAGGAAAACCTGGATAACGGCAAAGCCGCATTGAACAGATTGTATACAGCGTTATACGGCTTGGCACCGATTCATGCCCCATGTGACGACGAGTATACAAAAGCTTTTTATGAAGCGATGAGCGACGATTTCAACACACCGGAGGCCATCGCGGTTCTGTTCGATATCACGCGAGAGATCAATCGCAACCGGGAAACTGACAGCAACAGGGCGAATGAACTGGCAGGATGCCTAGTGTTCCTTGGTGAAATTCTAGGTCTACTGCAGCAAGATCCGGAAACCTACAGGAAAGGAAAGACAGAAATATATGCCTCCACAGACGAGTTGAAACTCGAGACACATAAAGCCTCAATCTCTACTCTTTCCGATGAAAAAATTGACGAGATGATTGAAATGAGGGATAGGGCCAGACAGGAAAAAAACTGGGCAGAATCTGACAGGATACGTGATGAACTTGACTCCCAAGGCATCGTGCTGGAAGACAGTGCATCCGGAACCACCTGGCGCAGAAAATAGAACCGCGCTCAGGCGTGCAATTCCTCGGCAGCAAGCAGGGTGTTTTCCAGCAGTGTCGCTACCGTCATCGGTCCGACACCCCCCGGAACCGGGCTAATCCAGGCGGCGCGTTTGCTGGCCGCCACGAAACCGATATCACCGGACAGACTGCCATTTTCCAGCCGGCTGATGCCGACATCGATCACCGTCGCACCGGGCTTGACCCACTCTCCGGGGATCAGTCCGGGTTTTCCGACCGCAACCACCAGTATGTCGGCACGTCCCACGTGGTAGTCGAGATTCCGGGTGAACCGGTGACAGGTGGTCACCGTACAACCCGCCAGCAGCAGCTCGAGGGTCATCGGTCGCCCGACATTATTCGAGGCCCCGACGATCACCGCTTCGCGCCCGAGAAATTTTTCACCCGTGTGCTCGAGCAGGGTAATCACGCCCTTGGGCGTGCAGGAACGCAGCTGGGGGCGCCGTAGTGCAAGCCGCCCGATCGTGTACGGGTGGAAACCATCCACATCCTTGTCCGGCCGGATGGTTTCCGTCACCTTTTCGGCGTCTATCTGGGCAGGCAACGGAAATTGCACCAGAATCCCGTCAATCTCATCGTCCGCGTTGAGCCCTGCGATGAGTTCCAGCAGTTCTTCCTCGCTCGTGGTATCCGGCAGATCAAAGTCGCGTGACAGCATACCGGCCTCGTCGCAGGCCCGGCGCTTGTTGTGAACATAGATCTCGGAAGCCGTGTCGTGTCCGACCAGGATGACCGCAAGACCTGGTGGGCGTAACCCGGCGTCAATGCGCTCGGTAATGCGGTTTTTGATGCTCTGCCGTACCTTGGCAGCGATGACATTGCCATCAATCAGCTTTGCAGGCATAGGGTGTCTTATCAGGGATGCTTGACAAGCACGGGATTCTCGCACGGGGCATTGGCGCTAGACAACACAACATCGCACTTTGACCGCAAACTGTGAAGTTGTGGCCCGTTGCCCGTTCGCTTCATTTGACCGTTTCCAGAGCAGCACGTATTATCGCGTGGCTCAGCAAGGACGATACACTACTGAATCGCCTCGTGAATGCACAGATAATACGGGGTATAGCGCAGTCTGGTAGCGCGCCTGCTTTGGGAGCAGGATGTCGGGGGTTCAAATCCCTCTACCCCGACCAGTTTTTCAGGGCGCAGGTAGCGAGGGCCGGTCAACTGACATAGCGCCCGTAGCTCAACCGGATAGAGCACCGGCCTTCTAAGCCGACGGTTGCAGGTTCGAATCCTGCCGGGCGCGCCATTCTCGATGGCTGGCAGATATTGTGTAACTTTAGTTTATGGTGGGCGTAGCTCAGTTGGTAGAGCCCTGGATTGTGATTCCAGTCGTCGTGGGTTCGAGTCCCATCGTCCACCCCAAACGGGGCCGTTAGCTCAATTAGGCAGAGCAGTGGACTCTTAATCCATTGGTTATAGGTTCGATTCCTATACGGCCCACCAAATCAGAGGCCACGTTATTCGCGGGTTTTGACTGCCAAACGTCAGCAAACCTGTAAATCCTTCCAGTCTGTTGTCCGAGGAGTGCGCACAGTAAAGTGATACGGCGACTGGATTACTCGAGCCCGCCCGAGATTGACGCATTAATTCTCTGCTGCCACTAAAGCCCGTGCATCAGCTGCACAGACTACCTGACTGCCGCGGCGTCGCGCCGGCTTTGGTGTTTTTTTACGCATCTTCCTGATATGCGGTTCATTTCATCTAAAGGCACCTGACAGAAAGGTGGCCGACTGGTGTCAGACCAGCGTCCGGACAACGGGGATAACATATCGTATTTACTGCTGCCAGATGCATGACAATCACACAGACAAATGCGGGTTCGGGGGGTGCGCTAACGGAATATAAGCCGTTATAATCATTCGGGTATCAGTCGGCGTAACACTCGAAGGTCTAGATGTTTTTCCAGGCTTGGCGAAAGTGGCGGAATTGGTAGACGCGCTGGCTTTAGGTGCCAGTGGGGAAACCCGTGAGAGTTCGAGTCTCTCCTTTCGCACCAATTAAATATTTTAAATACAGATAGTTAGCTTGATAACAGCGATAATGCAAAGATTGCATCAAACAAGCAACTGGCGATTTAAGCTGAGGTAGATAAATGCAAGTATTCGTTGAAAATACGGGCGGGCTGGAACGCAGGATGACAGTACAGGTTCCTGCCGAACGCATCGACCAGGAAGTGACCTCCCGTCTGCAGTCAATGAAGGCATCGATTCGCCTGGATGGTTTCCGGCCGGGCAAGGTCCCGCTGCAGGTGGTCGAGAAAAAATACGGTACCCAGGTACGCCAGGAAGTCATCGAGCAGGTTATCAACTCAACCCTTCACGAAGCGCTGACGCAGGAAAACATCAGACCGGCAGGTGAACCCCTGATTGATCCCAGGGAGGCCAAACCGGGCGAGCAACTGGAATTCATAGCAACATTCGAGGTATTTCCTGAAATAGAAGGTGATATCCAGTACGGTTTTAAGGTCATCCGGCCTATCGTTGCAATCGGCGAGGATGATATCTCCTCCATGCTTGAAAAACTGCGCAAACAGCGTGCTACCGGGAGTGTGGTTGACAGGAAAGCACAAATTGAGGATCAGGTTGTCATCGATTTTGAAGGGAGCGTTGACGGCAATGCGTTTACAGGAAACAAGGGAGAGCAGTTTCCTGTTGTATTGGGCTCGAATTCGATGATACCCGGATTTGAAGATCAGCTGGTAGGGTCTTCAGCGGGTGACGAAACCACCATCAAAGTTACCTTTCCGGACGACTACCCGGCTGGTGAACTTGCCGGCAAGGATGCCGAGTTCAAGGTGAAGGTGCACTCTGTATCCGAGATGGTACTGCCGGCGTTGGATGATGACTTTGCACGCGCATTCGGCATGGAAGACAAGGGGCTTGAAGGCCTTAAGGCGGAAGTGACCAACAACCTGCAGCGAGAACTGAATGCAATCGTTGCAGCCAACCTCAAAGACCAGCTGTTTTCCGGGCTGCTGGAAAACAATCCTGTAGAGGTGCCACGCAAACTGGTTGACAATGAACTGCAACAGCTGCAATCGCAAAATGAACATCAGGGTGCCGATGCAGCGCAACTTGCAGCTACCGCAGAACGCCGGGTCAAACTGGGTGTGATTCTTTCCGAGGTCATCAAGCAGAACCAGCTCCAGGTCGATCCGGACAGGGTGCGCAAAGCAATCGAAACAATTGCTGCTTCCTATGAGAAACCGGAAGAAGTTGTTCAGTACTACTACGGCAATCAGGAAATGCTTGCCGGCATACAGTCAGCTGTTATGGAAGACCAGGTGGTTGACTGGATGGTGGAATATGCCAACCTTGAAATACAGGACGAACAGACCACCTTCGATGCGCTCGTTGAAGCCGCCAGGCAGACTAAAGGATAAACGCACATGACCGATAGAAATTCCATGAATGGGGCCACTGACACCAGGGCATTGAATCTCGTTCCGATTGTCATCGAGCAGACGGCACGTGGTGAACGTTCCTACGATATTTATTCACGCCTCCTGAAGGAACGCGTCATATTTATCGTGGGGCCGGTAGAGGACTACATGGCGAATGTTGTTGTAGCCCAGCTGCTCTTTCTCGAATCGGAAAATCCCGACAAGGACATACACCTTTACATAAATTCACCGGGCGGATCAGTTACCGCAGGGCTTGCAATTTATGACACCATGCAATTCATCAGACCCGACATCAATACGATGTGTGTCGGTCAGGCAGCAAGTATGGGCGCGTTGCTGCTGGCGGGGGGTACCACTGGCAAGCGAGTTTGCCTGCCGCATTCGCGGATGATGATCCATCAGCCTCTTGGCGGTTTCCAGGGCCAGGCAACGGACATTGATATCCATGCACGCGAAATTCTCCTGATCAGGGAAAAACTGAACCAGATCCTTTCCAAACATACCGACCAATCAATCGAGCGAATCCGGGAAGACACAGAGAGGGATAATTTCATGGGCGCCGAGGAAGCGCGCGGATACGGCCTGATTGACGAAATACTCGAGCGGCGGGAAACCGGCGGGGACGAAGCTCAGTAATTCAGGACGGGAATAGGCAGAAATACCGGTGTTCCTGTGCCCATGCCTCCACCGGGCGACCGGGCCTAACCCCGCGAGTCAGCAGGGAATATACAGGAACAATACACAGAAGGAGTTGATTCATAATAACAAATAGTGTTACAAAAGGTGTTAGAAGTGCTTTTGAAAGGCTTGAGGGTAATAACGTATGAGCAACGACAGAGACGGTAAGGGTGACGACGGCAAGCTGCTCTACTGCTCTTTTTGTGGCAAGAGCCAGCACGAAGTGCGCAAGCTGATTGCGGGACCGTCCGTTTTCGTTTGCGATGAATGTGTTGAGCTCTGCAATGACATCATCCGGGAGGAAATGCAGGAAAAAACCTCCGGCGATGGTGACAAATTGCCCAAGCCGCAGGAAATCAACGAAGTCCTCAACGAATACGTAATCGGCCAGGACCGCGCAAAGAAAGTCCTGTCAGTCGCCGTCTATAACCATTACAAGCGGCTGGATGCAGGCCTCAAGAAGGATGATGTTGAACTGTCCAAGAGCAATATCCTGCTAATCGGGCCAACCGGTTCCGGCAAAACCCTGCTGGCAGAAACCCTGGCCCGCATGCTGAATGTACCGTTTACCATCGCGGATGCCACCACCCTGACAGAAGCCGGATATGTCGGTGAGGATGTCGAAAACATAATTCAGAAATTGCTGCAGAAGTGCGACTATGACGTCGACAAGGCACAAACAGGCATCGTCTATATCGACGAAATCGACAAGATCTCGCGTAAATCGGACAATCCGTCAATCACCCGGGATGTATCCGGCGAGGGTGTGCAGCAGGCACTGCTCAAGCTGATTGAAGGCACGGTGGCCTCGGTACCGCCGCAGGGCGGTCGCAAGCACCCGCAGCAGGAATTCCTGCAGGTCGATACATCGAATATCCTGTTCATTGTCGGTGGCGCATTTGCCGGTCTGGACAAGATTATTCGCAGCCGGTCGGAAACCGGCGGTATCGGTTTTTCCGCTGAAGTCAGGAGCAAGGATGAGGATTCCAACCTTGGTGAAATCCTCTATGATGTGGAGCCAGAAGATCTAATTAAATACGGACTTATCCCTGAATTTGTTGGCAGGCTTCCGGTTGTCGCTACACTGGAAGAACTGGACGAGGAAGCCCTGGTCCAGATCCTTACCGAACCGAGAAACGCACTCACCAAACAGTACGCCAAGCTGTTTGAAATGGAAGGGTGCGAAATCGAATTTCGGGATGATGCCCTGCTGGCCATTGCCCGCAAGGCCATGGAAAGAAAAACCGGAGCGCGGGGTCTGCGCACCATCCTCGAGCAGATACTACTGGATACCATGTACGACCTCCCGTCGCTCGAAAACGTCAGAAAAGTGGTCATTGATGACGGTGTTATCGATGGCGCTTCCAAGCCGTACATGATTTTTGACGCACCGGAGCCCATGGCGGTTTCCGAGTAGTCAAAAAAGTACATATTAAACAATCACATGTAATTAACAACATGTCGCCCTGGAGGGTGGCATGTTCCTTGCTGTGAAATAAATGCCCGCCAACAAAAATGGTTGAAGTGTGGTGTAGCGCCCCCCATATTGGGAGCACAGGGTGCACGGCGCTATACATCATTTCTGGCAGGCAGGTCACCGGGAATTACCGGGCTTGAGCTGACGGTTTTCTGACAGCTGGCCAATGGCAACCCGGTTTGCAAGCAATTCAATCAGCAATGGATGGGGACTGAAATGACAGATGAAACTACGAGTGCCGTACCGGTCTTGCCATTAAGGGATGTCGTCGTATACCCGCATATGGTTATTCCGTTATTCGTCGGCCGCGAGAAATCGATCAACGCCCTCGATTCCGCCATGCAGGAAGACAAGAAAATCCTGCTCGTTGCCCAGAAGAACGCAGAAATCGATGACCCGTCAGCAGATGACATCCATGAAATCGGAACACTTTCCACGATTCTGCAGTTGCTGAAGTTGCCGGATGGAACCGTCAAGGTTCTCGTGGAAGGGGCCGAACGCGCACGCATCAGTTCTTTCGAATCACTGGACACTTTTTTCACAGCCAATATTGACATCCTGCAGTCGCGGGATGAGGAAGAGGAAAAAGAGCTTGAAGTTCTGACCCGCTCGTTACTTGCCATGTTTGACCAGTACGTCAAACTGAACAAGAAGGTTCCCCCTGAAATCCTTACCTCGCTGTCCGGAATTGATGAGCCGGGACGTCTGGCGGATACCATCGCTGCCCACATGTCACTCAAGTTGGACGAAAAACAGAAGATCCTCGAAATCGAAAGTTGCCGTAAACGCCTGGAACGACTGATGGGTCTGATCGAAGGCGAGATCGATATCATGCAGATCGAGAAACGCATTCGCGGTCGTGTGAAACAGCAAATGGAAAAGAGCCAGCGCGAGTACTACCTGAACGAGCAGATGAAGGCCATCCAGAAGGAACTGGGTGACATGGAAGATACGCCAAACGAGCTCGAGGAACTGCAGCAGAAAATAGAAAAGGCCGGTATGAGCAAGGAGGCCAAGGAAAAGGCTACATCTGAAATAGACAAGCTCAAGATGATGTCGCCGATGTCAGCAGAAGCTACCGTTGTCAGGAACTATATAGACTGGCTCGTCAGTGTGCCCTGGAAAAAACGTTCCAAGACCCGCAGCGACCTGGCCGCAGCCGAGGGCGTTCTCGAGGAAGACCACTACGGCCTCGAGAAGGTAAAGGAACGGATCCTGGAGTACCTTGCTGTCCAGCAGCGCGTCAGGAAGCTTAAGGGACCCATTCTCTGCCTGGTCGGGCCTCCGGGTGTCGGCAAGACATCGCTGGGCCGATCGATTGCCAGGGCCACGAACCGCAAGTTCACCCGGATGTCGCTCGGTGGTGTGCGTGATGAAGCGGAAATTCGCGGACATCGCCGTACCTATATCGGTTCACTGCCGGGCAAGATCGTACAGAATCTTTCCAAGGTGGGTGTCAGAAACCCGCTGTTCCTGCTGGACGAGCTCGACAAGATGTCCATGGATTTTCGCGGAGATCCGTCCTCCGCATTGCTGGAGGTGCTGGATCCGGAACAAAACAATACATTCAACGACCACTATCTTGAAGTCGATTTCGACCTTTCTGACGTTATGTTTGTGGCTACGGCCAATACGCTCAATATCCCGGCGCCACTGCTGGACCGCATGGAGGTCATCAGGATTCCAGGGTATACGGAAGACGAAAAGATCAACATCGCCATGCGCTACCTGGTTCCAAAACAGATAAAGGACAATGGACTCAAGGACAAGGAAATCTCGCTAAGCCAGAACGCGATTCGTGACATTATCCGTTACTACACCCGCGAAGCCGGTGTGCGTAACCTGGAACGGGAGATATCCAAGATCTGCCGCAAGGTTGTCAAGGAACTGGTGCTCAAGGAGCATGACCGGAAAATTTCTGTTACACCCCGTAACATAGACAAGTATCTTGGCGTCAAGCGTTACCGATACGGCCTTGCGGAAGAACATGACCAGGTTGGCCAGGTTACCGGGCTGGCCTGGACCGAGGTTGGTGGCGAACTGCTGACCATCGAGTCAACCATCGTCTCCGGCAAGGGCAAGATGATCCACACCGGCCAGCTGGGCGATGTCATGCAGGAATCCATCCAGGCTGCATCTACGGTGGTACGCAGTCGCGCCGCGATGCTTGGAATTGATCCTGAGTTCTACCAGAAATACGATATCCACATCCATGTACCGGAAGGAGCCACACCCAAGGACGGCCCGAGTGCAGGTGTTGGTATGTGCACGGCACTCGTCTCTGCGCTGACGGATATACCGGTACGCGCCGATGTCGCGATGACTGGTGAAATCACCCTTCGTGGCGAGGTATTGCCGATCGGTGGCCTGAAGGAGAAACTGCTCGCGGCACATCGAGGTGGAATTTCCATCGTCCTGATTCCGGAAGAGAATCGCAAGGATCTCGCGGAAATACCCAAAAACGTCAAGGATAAACTTGATATACGGCCGGTTAAATGGATCGATGAAGTGCTCCAGGTTGCCTTGACGCACCAACCGGTGCCGTTACCCCAAGAGACCGGCAAGTCGCAGGAAGGGAAAGCCGCCAAGAGCAAGGACAAGGAAAAACCCGAGACCAAGCAGAAACCGATCCGGGCACACTAGTTCTTCCCTACTGATTAATCGGGTAAAACCCGCTGGTACAGGTTTAAAATGCCTGCCAGCGGGTTTTTTGCACCTGTTTTCTATGTTTTAATAGCCATGCCTGCGGGGCAGGGGATACTTATTCGCATAACCTGCACTTTATTTTCTTCACGGAATTAACTCTTTATCCACACAACCGTTTTCGAGGATACCTAGATGAATAAAACTGAATTGATCGAAGCCGTTGCCGGTGCGACCGATCTGTCAAAGGCCGACGCAACACGCGCTACCGATGCAGTCCTGGATACTATTACTGCAGCGGTGAAAAAGGGCGACCAGGTTACGCTGGTTGGTTTCGGGACGTTTTCGCTCAGGGAGCGTGCCGCGCGCACGGGCCGAAACCCGCAAACCGGTGAAACAATTCAGATCAAGGCATCCAGATCCGTCGGGTTCAAGGCTGGCAAAGCCCTGAAGGATGCCGTAAACTAGCGCGCCTTCGGGTGCTTAGCTCAGCTGGGAGAGCGTCGCCCTTACAAGGCGAATGTCGGGGGTTCGAGCCCCTCAGCACCCACCATGGTTCTGGAGTGGTAGTTCAGCTGGTTAGAATACCGGCCTGTCACGCCGGGGGTCGCGGGTTCGAGTCCCGTCCACTCCGCCACTAGGTAATCCGAAAGGGCGCCATACGGTGCCCTTTCTTTTTCATCTCCAGATAATCAGCAATTAATCCGGGATACTCATCATGTTACTGGCTATTCGTGAACGCGTAATGGGAATAGTGGGCTGGGTCCTGTTGGGATTTTTGGCCATTGCCTTTGCATTTTTTGGACTGAATTCATATCTGGGTGACACCAGCCGGCCCTACGCTGCCTCGGTCAATGACGTCGAGATATCTGCTGGCGAAGTACAACGAACCTACCAGATCTTGCGCGCCAATGTGCAGGCACAACTGGGGCAATCCTTTGATCCGGCATTGATTGACGAGAAATTTCTCAAGAAAAATTCGCTCCAGCAGCTCATTCGCGAGCAACTGCTGCTACAGGAAGCGGAAGCCGCCGGTTTTAAAGTCAGTGAGGACCTGGTGGCAGCCAGGATAAGCCAGACCAGCGCATTCAGGGACAGGGATGCATTTTCAAAAGAGAAATATGAGAGCGTCTTACGCTCCCAGGGCCTCAGTCCCGGTGAGTTTGAATGGCGCCTGTCCAGGGAACTTCTCACACAACAGTTTTTGAACGGCATCACGGAGACGGCTGAATCTACCCCCGGGCTGGTAGATCATATATACCGTCTGCAGGCACAGCAGCGACGCTTCAGGTACCTGACACTGCCTGTAGAACAGTACCTGAAGGAAATTACCGTCAGTGACGAGGAGCTTGAAAACTACCATAAAGAAAACGAGCAGGTATTCATGTCACCAGAACGAGTCAGGCTGCAATATGTAGAACTTGATGCGGAAGCACTGACAATCGCCAGTGATGCAACTGATGAGGATCTGCGCGCGCTATACGATGAACAGGCAGATCTCTATATCACCCCCAAGGAGGTCAGGGCACGACATATATTGGTAAAAATAGCGCCGGATGCAAGCGAGGAAATTGACGCGCAGGCACGTGACAGGGCCAAGTCTATTTTGCAACAGCTCGATCAGGGTGCGTCCTTCGAGGACCTGGCGAAACAGGAATCCGATGATCCCGGTTCAGCTGACAATGGCGGTGACCTGGGTTATTTCGGCGAAGGGATAATGGCGCCGGAATTCGAGGCGGCCGCATTCGCGCTTGAGAAGGGTGAACACAGTGACATAGTCAAGACACAGTTTGGATTTCATATAATCGAAGTTACCGAAATCAAACCGGAAATCGTCAAACCATTTGAGGATGTCAAGGAGGAGCTGACAAGGGAATATACTGCACAGGAGCGCAGTAACCTGTTTTTCGATCAAGCCGATCTCCTTGCAAATCTTGCGTTTGAGGAGCCGGACAGCCTCGAGAGCATGGTCGGTGAACTGGGCCTTGAGATAAGGACCACCGAATGGCTCACCCGTGAAGGAGGAACCGGGATCGGCGAGCACCGACAGGTCATCAATGCGGCTTTTGAGCAGGATGTGCTGGAAGATGGCAACAACAGTGAACCAATTGAGATTGCCAACGATCACCTCGTTGTTTTACGCATCCTCGAACACGAACCTGCCACTGTAAAGCCACTTGATACGGTCAGGGAAGATGTACGTCGCGCGGTACATGATGCAAAGTCACGCGGGCTTGCTGCAATAGATGGTGAAAGTATTATTCAGGAACTCCGGGCCGGGGCATCACTCGAGGATGTCGCAGCCAGACTGGAACTCGAGCTTATGGACAGTGAACTGGTTGGCCGCGGCTCGGATACGCCTCAGAAAGAACTCGTCCAGAAAGCCTTCCTGATGCCACGTCCCGAGAGTGAAAGTGCATCACATGCAGGGCTGGCTCTTGCGAACGGCGATTATGTCGTGATAACACTCCAGGAAATACAGGACGGGAAAACGGAGAAGCTGTCTGCAGACGAGCGGAAGCGGATAACCCGCGAGCTAAGCAGCATCCAGGGGCGTTCCGAGATCGCGGCAGTTGTCGAGTCATTGAGAGACAGCGCTACAATAATCATTCCGGACGAGAAAAACTAGGAAACGCTGTTTGTGAACCACAGCTGAAGGGTTACTCCACTGAAACTGCACTGGCAAATCCTCGCCGCACTAGTCCTTGCCGTGATCACCGGCCACCTGACCGGCATGGATGGCAGTCTGTTCGGCCTGCGTTTTTACGATATCTATACCTTCCTGGGCACTCTGTTCCTGAATGCCCTGAAAATGCTCATTGTTCCCCTGATCCTGTCATCGATTATTACCGGGGTTGCCGGTATCGGCGATAGCGGGAGCATGGGAAGACTGGGCGGCAAGACGCTGCTGTACTATATGATCACCAGTCTGTTTGCCATTCTTGTCGGGTTACTCCTTGTCAACCTCGTGGCACCAGGCATTGTCGACGGCGAGCCTGCCAGGCACATCATTCCGCTGCCGGATGACGGGATGGATATACAGACCCGTGTCGAAGGCAGGGGTTTGGGTGATGTTGTCGAGGTATTCCTGCGCATGGTGCCGCCTAATATCGTATCGGCTGCCGCAGAGGGCAAGATGCTGGGGCTGATATTCTTCAGCCTGCTGTTCGGCTATTTCATGACACGGATTGAAGGTTCGCTCTCCCGAACACTGTACGATTTCTGGCAGGGCGTGTTTGCCGTCATGATGAAGATTACCGAGTGGATCATGCTGTTTGCCCCGATCGGGGTATTTGCCCTCGTGGCGAAGGTTGTTGCTTCAACCGGGTTTGACGCATTCGTGCCGTTACTGGCCTTTTTTCTCACCGTGCTGGGCGCGCTTGCAGTTCATTTCCTCGTGACGCTGCCGTTGATTCTGGCCGTGGTCGCACGTGTCAATCCGGTCCGGCACTACTATGCCATGATACCCGCGCTGTTAACGGCCTTCTCAACGGCATCCTCCTCGGCAACCCTGCCGGTCACGATGGAATGCGTTGAAAAGCAGGCCGGCGTTTCGAACCGCACGACCAGCTTCGTGCTGCCGCTGGGCGCCACCGTCAACATGGACGGAACGGCGCTCTACGAGTGCGTGGCTGCCATGTTCATTGCCCAGGCATTCGGGCTGGAACTCGGGTTTGCAGAACAGTTTACGGTGGTGCTGATTGCCTTGCTGACCTCGATCGGTGTCGCCGGGATACCTGCGGCGAGCCTCGTCGCGATCACCATCATCCTGACGGCGATCGGGCTGCCGGTGGAAGCGGTTGGCCTGATACTCGCAGTTGACCGGATACTGGACATGTGCCGTACCAGCGTAAATATATTCAGCGATTCCTGTGGCGCCGTGGTGATCGGGCGCCTCGAAGGCGAACAGGACATCCTGCAGCAGCCGGCATCCCGGCCGGCAGACGCCTGATTACTCCATCGGGCCCATGCCGACGGTACTGAACCCGCAATCCACATAGGTGATTTCGGCGGTGATACCGGCCGCCAGGTCCGAACACAGGAAGGCAGCGGCATTGCCTACGTCCTCGATCGTCACGTTGCGCCGCAGCGGCGCGCTGGCCGCGAACTTGTCGAGCATCTTGCGAAAATTTCCGATGCCGGCTGCCGCCAGGGTCCGGATCGGGCCGGCGGAGATCGCATTCACCCGGATACCGTCCGGTCCGAGACTTTGCGCAAGATAACGCACATTGGCCTCCAGGCTGGCCTTGGCAACGCCCATGACATTGTAATTGGGCACGGTCTGCACCGCGCCGAGGTAGCTCAGGGTGAGCAGGGCGCCGTTGCGCCCCGCCAGCATTGGCCGGCCGGCCTTCGCCAGTGCAGCAAAGCTGTAGGAGCTGATATCGTGGGCGACCCTGAATCCCTCCCGGTTCACGCATTCCAGGTAATCACCGGAAAGCTGGTCTGCCGGTGCATACGCCACCGAGTGGACGATAATATCGAGCCCGTCCCAGTGCTTGCCAAGTTCGGTGAACACGGCCTCGATTTCCTCGTCGCTGCTGACATCACAGGGCAGGACGATGCCGGAGTCGCACTCGGCCGCAAATTTCTCGACCCGGCCGCCGAGCTTCTCGTTCTGGTAGGTAAAGGCCAGTTCCGCACCCTCGCGGTGCATGGCCTGGGCAATGCCCCAGGCGATCGAGCGATTGCTTGCGAGACCCACAATCAGGGCGCGCTTGCCTTTCAAAAATCCCATGGTTGTTCCTTGGTATCAGTGGGTAAACGGGTTTAATCCTTGCTGCTCCACGGTTGCGGGTTAGTGGGAATTCAGCACCCGTTACGGTACCGGAAAACGGCTGTCTCTGGAAGTGGCAGTACCGGCGATCAGGGCATGAATCCCGCAGCATTGGCCGATATAATGCCTCTCCATGCATCATGCTGGCATGAATAACAAAACATGGCCCCATTACCCTATCAGTGAGCTCATGCGGTGGAAGGTACCTTGCTGAGTCGGCCTGAAGGAATCCGGTGTGGCTGGATCGTGCACTTGTTTTCATTCCTGACTGTCGTACTGGCCATTTTCCTGACAGCCTGCAGTGACGAACCCTGGAACCGGCCTTACCCGGTACGGGATGCGCACAAGAACATCATGTATTCCTCCTTCCAGGAGCGTCCCAATCATCTTGACCCGGTACAGTCCTACAGCTCCAACGAGGTCCGTTTCACGGGTCAGATCTACGAACCCCCGCTGCAATACCATTATCTGAAGCGCCCCTATGAGCTGGTTCCGTTGACGGCGTCCTCCGTCCCGCAACCAGTCTACCTCGGAGCCGATGGCGAGCGGCTGCCGGATGACAGTGCGCCCGAAGATGTCAGCTACAGTGTCTACGATATCCGTATCCAGCCAGGTATCTACTACCAACCTCATCCGGCGTTCGCACAGGATGCCGAAGGGATGCTGCGCTACCATAATCTCCGGGAGAACGAACTCGATGCTATCTATACTCTCGGCGATTTCGAATTCACCGGCAGCCGGGAACTGGTAGCTGCGGATTATGTATACCAGATCAAGCGACTTGCGCATCCACACCTGCATTCTCCGATCTTCGGGCTGATGAGTGGCTACATTGCCGGTCTCAAGGAGTATGCTGATATCCTGAAAACAGTCAGCAAACAACAGACTGCCACCAGTGGCCGCAGGGAATTTCTCGACTTGAGGGAATACCCGCTGGAAGGGGCCACGGTGATCGATCGCTACACTTACCGGATCAAGCTGCGTGGAACCTACCCGCAGCTGCTGTACTGGCTGGCGATGCCGTTTTTTGCACCGGTGCCCTGGGAGGCGGACCGCTTTTACAGCCAGCCCGGCCTGCAGGAACGCAATATCACGCTGGACTGGTACCCGGTCGGTACCGGCCCCTACATGCTGACTGTTAACAATCCCAACCGGCAGATGGTGCTGGTACGTAACCCCAACTTTCATGGCGAAACCTACCCGGAAGAGGGCGAACCCGGCGATGCAGAAGCCGGATTGCTGGCCGATGCCGGCAAGAACCTGCCATTCGTTGAACGGGTGATCTACAGTCTGGAAAAGGAAGATATCCCGTACTGGAACAAGTTCCTGCAGGGTTACTATGACACTTCCGGTATTACCTCGGACAGTTTCGACCAGGCCATCAGCATAGGATCAGGCGGTGAAGTCTCGCTCACGGACGCCATGCTGGCACAGGGGATCGAACTGAGGACTGCAGTCTCCACCTCGATCTACTATACCGGCTTCAACATGCTGGACCCGGTGGTCGGCGGGTATAGCGAGCAGGCGCGTATACTGCGCCAGGCCATTTCAGTTGCCATCGACACCGAGGAATACATCTCCATTTTCCTGAACGGTCGCGGTATCCCGGCACAGAACCCGATACCACCGGGTATCTTCGGTTTTCTTGAAGGGGATGCCGGTATCAATACCTATTTCTATGACATGACCGATAGCGGCCCGCAACGCAAGTCGATAGATTTCGCCAGGCAGCTCCTGGCAGAGGCCGGTTACCCGGAAGGCAGGGACATCAACACCGGCAAGCCACTGGTGCTGAACTTCGATACCACGGCCACCGGTCCGGACGACAAGGCCCGCCTCAACTGGCTGCGCAAGCAATTTGCCAAGCTCAACATCCAGCTCGTCATCCGCGGTACCGACTACAACCGCTTCCAGGAAAAGATGCTCAAGGGGACTGCACAGATCTTCCAGTGGGGCTGGAATGCCGACTATCCGGATCCGGAGAATTTCCTGTTTCTGCTGCATGGTGAACAGGGCAAGGTAGAGCATAACGGGGAAAACGCGGCGAACTACAAGAACCCGGAATACGATCGCCTGTTCGAGCAGATGAAGAACATGCCGAACGGGCCAGAACGTCAGGACATCATCAACCGGATGATGTCCATCATTCAGCACGACGCCCCCTGGATCTGGGGATTCCATCCCAAGCAGTTCAGCCTGGCCCACGGCTGGTTTCTGAACACAAAACCCAACCTGATGGCCAACAATGCACTCAAGTACCTGCGTATCGATCCGGAACAGCGCGCCATGCTGCAGGCAGACTGGAATCGCCCGGTACGCTGGCCACTCGGGGTGTTGCTGGGGATGCTGCTGGCGATCATCCTCCCGGCCTGGCTGGGTTACCGCAAGCGGCAGCGCCAGCCGGCCTACCGGGGCAGTCACTGATGTTTGCCTATATTGTGCGGCGCGTTGCCTATGCCCTGCCGATCCTTATCGGCGTCAACCTGCTGACGTTCTACCTGTTCTTCGTGGTGAATTCGCCGGATGACATGGCGCGTCTGCATCTCGGTGTCAAGCGGGTCACGCCGGAAGCCATCGACAAATGGAAGGCAGAGCGCGGCTATGACAAACCACTGGTGTTCAACGCGACGGAAACCGGCATCGGACGGATTAGCGAGACCATATTTTTCGAGAAATCCCTGAAGCTGTTTGCCTTCAACTTCGGACATTCTGATGACGGCCGTGATATCAGCCACGACATAGCACAACGCATGGTTCCCAGTCTCGCGATCGCCATCCCGAGTCTGGTGGTCGGTTTGCTGATCAATATCACCTTCGCCATGCTGCTGGCCTTTTTCCGTGGTACCTATGTGGATATCTCCGGTGTCATCCTGTGTGTTGTGCTGATGTCGATCTCGGCCATGTTCTACATCATCGGCGGACAGTTTTTGCTGGGCAAACTGCTGCGGCTGATGCCGATATCCGGTTATGACATCGGGCTGGATGCCATCAAGTTTCTGGTGCTGCCGGTCATCATCGGTGTGGTGAGCGGTATTGGCAGCAGCTCGCGCCTGTACCGTTCTTTTTTCCTCGAGGAGGCCGGCAAGGACTTTATTCGCACCGCCCGCGCCAAGGGCCTGAAGGAATCCCGGGTGCTGTTCAGGCATCTGCTGTCGAATGCCATGATACCCATTGTCACCGGGGTCGTAGTGGTGTTGCCCCTGCTGTTTATGGGCAGCCTGCTGCTGGAATCGTTCTTCGCCATTCCCGGTCTGGGCAGCTATACCATCGATGCCATCAACCGGCAGGATTTCGCCATTGTCCGTGCCATGGTATTTCTCGGCTCGGTGCTGTACATCGTCGGACTGATCCTGGTCGACATCACCTATACCATCGTGGATCCGCGGGTGCGGCTGTCATGATCCTGCCTGTCATCCTGTGGACTGATGCGCTGATTTTTCTGCTGGTCGCGATCGTTACCGTCTTTGCGTTGTACGCCCGTGGAAAGCCGCACCTGCGGGCGCCATGGCGACATGTGATGTGCAGCCGGCTGGGTTCGCCAGCCCTTGTAGTCCTGTCCGCCTATGTCTTCATCGGTCTGCTGGACTCGCTGCACTACCGGCCGGCACTCGAGAACAGCGATGACAGCGCGCAGACCCATTATGCCGTCGAGGTGCTGAGCGTGCTGGATACGCTCGTCGGTCCACTGCGCACGCAAACCGAGAAGACCTACTCGGCACCGTTTGCGACACATCTCTACAGTCGCGAGACCGTGCGTCACCCCGATGGCAGTCAGACCCGCGAATACCCGCGCCTGGAATACGGTGGCCGCCATCTCGAAAACCCGGCAGCTGACGCTCGCGCGGATATTCTGCAACGCAGCAGCGTTGCACTGATGCAGGCACTGGTGGCTAGTCTTGCCGTATTGCTGCTGATCACACTGTGGCAGGCGCGCCGCCGGCGGCAGGTATTCACAAGCACATTGCAGGACATCCTTGCACTGCGCACCACGGTTCCGTGGCTGATCTTTTGGATCACGCTGAGCGTCTTGCTGCTACTGACTTTCCTTGCCATCAATCTGTCGACCGTCTACCACGTGTTCGGCACCGACAAGGTCGGCCAGGATGTGTTTTACCAGACACTCAAGAGCATCCGTACCGGACTGATCATCGGGACACTCACGACGCTGGTCATGCTGCCGTTCGCAATCTTTCTGGGGATCCTCGCCGGCTATGCGCGCGGCTGGATCGATGACGTCATCCAGTACATCTACACAACGCTGAACTCGATACCCGGCGTCCTGCTGATCGCGGCCGCCATCCTGATGCTGCAGGTGTACATGGCGAACCACCCGGAGCTGTTCGAAACGACCTTGGAAAGAGCAGATATCCGCTTGTTATTCCTCTGTATTATCCTGGGAATCACCAGTTGGACCGGGTTGTGTAGACTGCTGCGCGGCGAAGCGCTGAAGCTGCGCGAGGCGGAATATATCCAGGCGGCTACCGCGTTCGGTGTCCGGCACAGCAAGATCATCAGCAGGCACATCCTGCCGAATGTCATGCACATCGTACTGATCACCGTGGTCCTCGACTTCAGCGGACTGGTGCTTGCCGAGGCCGTGTTGTCCTATGTCGGCGTAGGGGTCGACCCCACCACGAACAGCTGGGGTAACATGATCAACAGCGCGCGCCTCGAAATGGCGCGTGAACCGGTCGTTTGGTGGTCCTTGCTGTCGGCCTTCCTGTTCATGTTTACACTGGTGCTCGCAGCCAACCTGTTTTCCGACGCGGTTCGAGATGCCTTCGATCCGCGACTGAGACAACGCTAGGAATTTTTCAGGTGAGGCAGAGAACAGTGAGCGTGCAAAATAACCCGGAATTCAGCAGGAGCCTGGAAGCAGACCAGTCATGAAACAACCCTTGCTAAAACTTGACAAGCTGAGCGTCCGGATCGGCACGGGACCGCGGGCAATTCGCCCGGTCGATGATGTCAGCTTTACCATCAACAAGGGGGAAACCTACGCATTGCTTGGCGAGTCCGGCTGCGGTAAATCCATGACGGCGCTGTCCATCATGCGCCTGCTGCCGCAACCGCACGGACAGATCAGCGCCGGGCAGATCAGCCTCGAGGGGACCGACCTCACGGCATTACCGGAAGTCGAGATGCGCCAGGTGCGCGGCCGGCGTATTGCCATGATCTTCCAGGAACCGATGACCTCACTCAACCCGGTTCTGACAATCGGCAACCAGATCGGCGAGATGCTGCGCCAGCACCAGCAGGTAAAAGGCAGCCAGGCGCGGAATCGCGTCCTCGAACTGCTGGATGCCGTCGGTATACCGGATGTCAGGCGACGCTACTCGGAATACCCGCATCAGCTTTCCGGGGGAATGAAACAGCGGGTTATGATCGCAATTGCCCTCGCCGGCGAACCAGACCTGCTGATTGCCGACGAGCCGACCACGGCACTAGATGTCACCATCCAGGCCCAGGTGCTGGATTTGCTGCGGCAGCTGCAACGCGATACCCACATGGCGATACTGCTGATCACCCATGATCTCGGCATCGTCGCCGGGATGGCGGACCATGTCGCCGTCATGTATGCCGGGCAACTGGTCGAGGAAGCCAGCCGCGACCGCTTTTTCGCCGATGCCCGTCATCCCTACAGCCAGCGGCTGTTCGAATCACTGCCGAATATCGGCAAGCGCGATCACGCACTCAAAACCATCCCCGGCTTTGTCCCGGTACTGGACCGCGATTTCACCGGTTGCCACTTTGCGGAACGCTGTGACCAGGCCTGGGACTACTGCCGGACGCAAGCACCGGCCTGGGACATCACCACGGATCACCACCATGTGCGATGTCACCTGGAAGATCGCAACATAAATCCGCCGGCCAGGACGGTTAAGGAAGAAGCCGCAACGCCCCACGCAGCGGTGGCCTCGGAAACCGGCACCAGTCTGCTAAGCGTTCGGGATCTCAAGGTGCACTTCCCGATTCAGAAGGGCGTATTCAAGCGGACCGTAGGACAGGTCTATGCCGTGGATGGCGTCTCGCTCGATATCCCGGCAGGGCATACGCAGGCACTGGTCGGCGAATCCGGTTGCGGCAAGACCACGGTCGGCAAGGGTATCCTGCAACTGATCCGGCCGACCGCCGGCAGCGTACAATTCGATAACTCGGAACTCACGCGACTAAGCGGCAAGCGCCTGCGCCGGCGACGCACGGATTTCCAGTTCATCTTCCAGGACCCGTACTCGTCCATGAATCCGCGGATGCGTGTTGGCGACATTGTCGAAGAGGGCATGATTGCACAGGTGATCGGTAACAATCGGCAGGAACGCCGCGCGCGTGTCAACGAACTGTTTGCGCAGGTCGGCCTGTCAACCGAACATGCCAGTCGTTACCCGCATGAATTTTCAGGTGGCCAGCGCCAGCGCATTTGTATTGCACGTGCGCTGGCCGTCAACCCGCGGCTCATCATCTGTGACGAACCAACCAGCGCACTGGATATCTCCGTACAGGCGCAGATACTGAATTTGCTCAAACAGCTGCAGAATGAACTGGGACTGTCCTACCTGTTCATTACGCATAACCTCTCCGTGGTGTCCTACCTGGCCGACCGCGTGGCTGTCATGTACCTCGGACGCATCGTTGAGGAAGGGCCGGTTGCCAGCGTCCTGGAAAACCCGCTGCACCCCTACACCCGGGCGCTGCTGTCCGCCGTCCCGCAAATCGAGCCGGATACACAGCGTGAGATCATCCGCCTCGAGGGCGATATCCCGTCCCCGGCCAACCCGCCGGGCGGCTGCCATTTCCACCCGCGCTGCCCCAGCGCAATGCCGGGTTGCCGCGAGAGCTACCCGGCGGAGAGCGGGGATGCGGGTCATCGAGTACGCTGTTTTCTATATAACTGAATTTTATAGGCGATATCTGGGGGTCCGGACACTGATAGTGATAGAATCCCCGCTCTTTGCATTTCAACCACTTGATTCACAGCATGAGGCAAATCATGAGCATCCAGTCCTTTCATCCTCCGGTTCGCACCCTGATGGGACCCGGACCTTCCGATATCAGTCCGCGTGTCCTGGAGGCCATGTCACGGCCGACGATCGGCCATCTGGACCCGGTATTCGTGGACATGATGGACGAGGTGAAAGAACTGCTGCGCTATGCCTTCCAGACCCGGAATGATCTCACCATGCCGGTCTCTGCTCCGGGTTCTGCGGGCATGGAGACCTGCTTCGTCAACCTGGTCCAGCCAGGCGATACCGTGATTGTCTGCCAGAACGGCGTGTTCGGTGGCCGTATGAAGGAAAACGTCGAGCGCTGCGGCGGCACGGCCGTCATGGTCCATGACGACTGGGGCGCTGCCGTCGATCCAAACAAGGTCGAGGAAGCACTGAAGGCCAATCCCGATGCCCGTGTACTGGCGTTCGTCCACGCCGAAACATCCACCGGTGCCATCTCCGATGCACAGACACTGTCCGCACTGGCCCACCAGCATGACTGCGTCGTGATCATCGACACCGTGACATCGCTCGCCGGTTCACCACTCATGGTCGATGAATGGGAACTGGATGCCGTGTATTCCGGTAGCCAGAAATGCCTGTCCTGCACCCCCGGCCTGTCGCCGGTAACCTTCAGCCAGCGCGCACTGGATATCGTCACCAGCCGCAAGCACCCGGTGCAGAGCTGGTTCATGGACCTCAACCTGGTGCTTGGATACTGGGGCGGTGGCGGCAAGCGTGCCTACCACCACACGGCTCCCGTCAATGCACTCTACGGGCTCCACGAGGCACTGGTCATGCTGCAGGAAGAGGGCATCGAAAACTCCTGGGCGCGGCATCGGAAGAACCATGAAGCCCTGCGCACCGGCTTTGAAGCCATGGGCCTGTCCTTCCTGGTACCGGAAGATCAGCGGCTGCCGCAGCTGAATGCCATCTCGGTTCCCGACGGGGTCGACGAGGCCGCAGTAAGAAACATCCTGCTAAACGAATATAACCTCGATATCGGTGCCGGGCTTGGACCTCTGGCCGGCAAGATCTGGCGTTTCGGCATGATGGGTTTTGGTAGCAACCAGACCAACGTACTGTTCTGCCTTGGGGCGCTGGATGCCGTGCTAAGCAGCATGAAGGCGCCGATCACCTCCGGTGTCGCCGTGGATGCAGCCCGCGTGTTCTACAGTGCCGACTGATGCGTGGATTAGAGGGGTCTGTAACAAATCACGATTTATTTGTCACCGGCCCTTTTCTCCGTAGTAAATAACGACAGGTAATCGCCGTAACCCTCGGCCGCAAGATTTTCTTTCGGTATAAACCGCAGCGAAGCGGAGTTGATGCAATAGCGTAAACCGGTCGGGGCCGGACCGTCGTCGAAGACATGCCCCAGATGCGAGTCTGCCATGTGGCTGCGCAGTTCCACACGTTTCATGAAAAATTTTGTATCCTCTTTCTCGACAATTGCCGCCTTGCTGATCGGTCGTGTAAAGCTCGGCCAGCCGGTACCTGACCTGAATTTGTCAGTTGAACTGAACAGCGGTTCACCTGAGACGATGTCTACGTAGATGCCTTCCTGCTTGTTGTCCCAATAATCGTTCTGGAACGGGCGCTCGGTTGCATCATTCTGTGTTACCTCGTACTGCAGCGGTGTTAACAGGCGACGTAATTCCGCGTCATCCGGTTTCCGGTAGCCGCTGGACTGTGCCTGGTTTGGGATTCCAACGGCCGGGCTTTTGCCAGATGGTTCCTCCGCCACGCCTGGCTTCAGAATAAATACGGCAACGAGGCCGGCGAGCGCGAGTAGTAAAATGGATTGCCAGTGCTTCATGTTGTCGTGCTTCCCTGTGGTCCGTGGATTTCCCGTTACTTGTGACCTTTACCGACGGGGGGAGTTCCAGCCGTACGACAAGCCATATTTTAGTTATTTATTTACAAATAATTAGGAGATTATTCAAGAAATTTTCTTGATCGCCTGACGCCGTACACAAATGCCCGGCCGGTGGCTCCATTGGAACACTTCCGGCTATGGTTCGAACGCATAGGGCAGATCTTCCACGGCGAACGCGGGGCCGGTACTGTTGCCGAGATGCAGATTTCCGGCAGCGGCCGCCTGGATTTGCAGAACCGCCAGTGCGGCGTAACCGCCGTCGGGATGCGGCTGTGCATCGACGATGCGCCCGGCAGCCTGTCTGCTGTCATCTTCCGTATACAATTCATCTGCCGGGTGCGGTGCAGAACCGGTGTCGATACGGCCAAGATACATACGGCGCTTGAGTGTGCCGAGGTACTGCATGCGCGCCACAATCTCCTGGCCGGGATAGCAACCTTTCTTGAAGTCCAGTCCGTCTACCAGTTGCAGGTTGACCATCTGCGGAACGAACAGCTCGGTCGTTTCCTCAAAAATCGCCGGTATCCCGGCCTGGATCTCGGTCAACCGCCAGGCCGAGAGGCCTACCGGTGCGCCGCGGACATTCAGCGTATCCCACAAACCGGTGGCCGCCTCCAGTGAGGTTGCATAGACCTCGAAGCGCGGATGTACACCGGGCACCCGTAACACGGTCAGGTCGCCTCTGTGGATTACATGATTGCTCTCTGCCGGTACCGCGCCGATAGCATCCGTCAGTTCCTGTACTGCCGTATCACCGGTCACGCCGATGCGCAGAAAATTCTCGCTGACATCCTCCAGGGTGACATCTGCGCGCAACACGTACATGCGCAGACGCTGCAGCACGGCATCCAGGGTATCTGCCGGCAAGCGCATGTAGAAGGTGTCACCGATCCTGAACAGGCGGAACAGCCCAAGGATGCGGCCCTTTGGAGAGCAGTATGCATTCAGCTGGCTGATGTTCTCTGCAAGCCGGCTGATATCGTTGCTGAACTGGTTCTGCAGGAACGATTCGACATCCTTTCCATGCGCGGCAATTACCCCCAGGTATCCAAGGTCGGAAAACACCAGGCCGCTGTTGACAATTTCCAGTTCCTGTTCCGGATTGCCATAGTGCGCAACCAGGTCGTCCTCGTATTCGGCGCCGGTTTTGATCAGGAACTCTTTCCAGTCTGTTTTCATTCTTTCCTCACAGTAAACCTGTCTGAAAGGTAGCGGAAATTCTAGAGGATCAACCCTCGCCTGTCAGTAACTCTTCAGACAGAAAGGCCTTTGCTGGTGTTCCCCGGATGGCAATGGTATAAAAAAGCACACCAATTCGAACCCTGTCATGCCGAGCCAACGAACCGCGCCTGTTTACCTGAATTTATTCCGGATACGCTTTCCGGCAGGAGCCATCACCTCAATTGCACATCGGCTTTCCGGCGTTCTACTATTTCTGTCCATGCCATTCCTTGTCTATTTGCTGGACCTTTCGCTGCAGGGCCCGGCCGGCTTTGAGCGTGCCATGGAATGGTTGCAGTGTGGCTGGATCAGGGCAGGTTCGGTCGCCATTGCGTGGTCACTGATACACCATCTGCTGGCCGGAATCCGGTTCCTCCTGATTGACATCGAAGTCGGTGTTAACCTTCCGGCCGCACGCATTAGTGCCTGGTTCGTGAATGTAGTTGCCGCATTGCTGACACTTGTCTACCTGGGGTTAGTCCTGTGACACGGCACACCCCTGGACTGTACGCCTGGATGCTGCAACGCCTCAGTGCCGTTTATCTTGGTGTGTTCCTGGCTTACTTTGCCATACAGTTGCTTCTGGTATCGCAATGGACCGCGCCGGTATGGCATGCCTGGATTACACATCCGGTCATGCGCTTTGCCAGTGCCGGGTTCGTCCTTGCACTGCTGGCCCATGCCTGGATCGGCATGCGTGATATCGTCCTCGACTATATCAAGCACCTTGGCCTGCGCCTGGTCCTGTTCATACTGATCGGTCTGGTTCTCGGCAGCTGTGGTCTGTGGGCGCTGCATGTGCTCATGGTGGCATCGGTATAAGGTCATGGAAATAGCACGCCGCAGATTCGATACCCTAATCATCGGTGCCGGTGGCGGGGGTCTGCGTGCCGCACTGCAGCTTTCCAGCGCCGAGGCCCACGTGGCCGTGGTCTCCAAGGTGTTTCCAACCCGCTCGCATACTGTGGCTGCGCAGGGCGGGGTCAACGCGGCACTTGCCAATGTATTACCGGACAACTGGCACTGGCACATGTTCGACAGCGTCAAGGGCAGTGACTACCTCGGTGACCAGGATGCCATCGAATATATGTGCCGTACGGCACCGCAGGCGGTCTATGAACTGGAACACTTCGGCGTGCCGTTTACGCGCCTCGATGACGGGCGCATCTACCAGCGCGCATTTGGCGGACAAAGCCAGAATTTCGGAGGCGATCAGGCCGCACGCACCTGTGCTGCGGCTGATCGTACCGGGCATGCAATCCTGCAGTCACTGTACCAGCAGAACATCCGTGCCAGGACCCACTTCTTTGACGAATACTTCGCCATCGACCTGATCAGGGACAACGAGGGCTACCTGCTCGGTGCGGTAGTCATGAACATCGCCAACAGCGAACTGCTGCTGATCGAGGCCAGGGCCACACTGCTGGCCACCGGCGGTGCCGGCCAGCTGTACCGCACCAACACCAATGCACTGATCAATACCGGTGACGGCATGGCCATGACCCTGCGTGCCGGCATCCCGCTGCAGGACATGGAGTTCTTCCAGTTTCACCCGACCGGTATCGCCGGCAAGGGCATGCTGATCTCCGAGGCCGTGCGCGGGGAGGGCGGTTACCTCGTCAATGCCGAGGGCGAGCGCTTCATGGAACGCTATGCGCCGGGAGCCAAAGACCTGGCCAGTCGCGATATCGTCAGTCGTGCCATCGCAACGGAAGTCAGGGAAGGGCGTGGCTGCGGCAAAGGCAAGGACCATGTGTTATTGCGAGTCGATCACCTTGGCGCGGAAAAAGTCCACCAGCGACTGCCGGCCATCTGCGACATGGTACGCACCTTCCTCGGCTTCGACCCGGCCGAGAGCCCGATCCCGGTGTCCCCGACCACGCATTACACCATGGGTGGTATTCCAACAAACCGATACGGTCAGGTCGTCGCGCCGGAACAACAGGGCGCGGAAGAACCGGTGCCCGGTCTGTATGCCGCCGGGGAATGCGCCTGCGTCTCAGTACATGGAGCGAACCGTCTTGGCGGGAATTCACTGCTGGATATTCTGGTCTTCGGTCGCGCGGCCGCCAATCACATCGTCGATTACCTGCGTGAAAACCGGTATCACAAACCCTGCCCGAAAGAAGGCACCGAGCCGGCACAGGAACGTCTCGCGCGCTGGGAGCAGAAGGGCGACGGTGAATCCGTGGACAGCCTGCGCACAGAGCTTGCGCGGGTCATGGAAGAGGATTGCGGAGTATTCCGCAGAGAAGAAGTATTGCAGGAGGGGCTCGACAAGGTCATGGCGCTGGCTGCCCGCCTCGATGACGCGCACCTGACAGACCACAGCAAGGTATTCAATACCGCACGTATCGAGGCGCTGGAGCTGGAAAACCTGATGGATATTGCCCTGGCCACGGTGACCTCGGCCCTGCAGCGCAAGGAAAGCCGCGGCGCGCATTCACGAATTGACTACCCGGAGCGTGATGACGTGCACTGGTTGCGCCACAGCCTGTATCACCGGGACACGCGCTCGGTGGACTACAAACCGGTACGCACCAAGCCGATCACCGTCGAAAGCTTCCCGCCGAAAGAGCGGATTTATTAATTTGCAATTGAGTATAATTACTGGCTGCTGGACAAACCGAGTGCATGATGCAACGAGTCTCATAGGCCATAAGGTGCGCACGGCGCATCCTGCAATTTGGTGGTTACCTGGTACAGGGCAACAGCCATGAAATTTTCGATCTACCGTTATAACCCCGAGACTGACTCGGAACCGGTCATGCAGGACATGGAGCTAAGTGACAGTCAGGTCACGCCGGATATGATGCTGCTGGATGCTTTGCTGCTGCTGAAGGCACAGGACGAGTCACTGAGTTTCCGCCGTTCCTGCGGAGAGGGCGTATGCGGTTCCGACGGGATGAACATCAACGGTCGCAACGGGCTTGCCTGCATCACGCCACTGGCCTCACTCAGGACACCGGTTGAAGTCCGACCACTGCCAGGCCTCCCGGTAATTCGCGACCTGATTGTGGATCTCGAGCAATTCTACCGGCAGTATCGGGAAGTCAAACCCTGGCTCATCAACAAGGACCCGGTTCCCGAGGTGGAGCGACGCCAGACACCGGCGCAGCGTGCCCGGCTTGACGGCCTGTACGAGTGCATCCTGTGTGCCTGCTGTTCCACATCCTGCCCGTCATTCTGGTGGAACCCGGACAAGTTCCTGGGACCGGCAGCCTTGCTGCAGTCCTGGCGCTTTCTCGCCGACAGCCGCGACCAGGCAACGGACGAGCGGCTCGCGAACCTCGAGGGACCGTTCAAGCTGTTCCGCTGCCACACAATCATGAACTGCGTGGAGGTCTGTCCCAAGGGACTGAACCCGACGCGTGCCATTGGCCGCATCAAGGAGCTGATGGTAAAACGATCGATGTAGGGGTGGACTCGCCTGCTGCTATTCATGAATATGATTACACATCGACCAATGGCCAAGGCGCATCCTGTTGACCAGGCCTTTTTGCCGTATTTGCAGCCAGGGCCACTCGTGGAGTAAATACGGACCCTGGAGCGCATGCCTTGTATGACTAATCCTGCAAAAAACTCAGACAGCACGCACAACCGCCTTGCCTGGCAATGCCGGCGCGGCATGCGCGAACTTGACGAACTGCTGCTCGGGTTTCTCAAGCAGCGTTACCACCAGCTCGGGGCAGGGGACATCGATACTTTCACCCGGCTCCTCGAGTATCCGGACAGCGTTCTGCTAGAATGGTTGACGGGACACATGGTCCCGTCCGACAAGGATGTCGCGCACATTGTCCGGGAAATACGCCACACCGCTGTGTCTTGAGCCACGCAGATCACGCCAGCTCGGGGTTTTCGTTGCCATGGTCCACGGCAGTGCCTTGCTGGTGCTGCCGTTCACGGGATTGCCGCTGCCGGTGATTTTTATAATCACACTGGCCACTGCCCGGAGTTTGTTGCTGGCCTGGCGCATGCATGTGTCACTGACGCATCCGGCGGCGATCCGTCACCTGTGCTGGGGCCATGGCAGTGACTGGCAGCTGACCCGGAACGACGGCATCACGCTGCACACATCCCTGCAACCCCGCGTGTTCATTCATCCGCGACTGGTCATCCTGCGTTTCCGGCGCTCCCGGTGGCATGCAGTAAGCGTTTTGCTCACGGCCGACAGGCTGGACCCGGAATTATTCCGTCGCCTGCGCGTGCGCCTGCTAATCGACATTCACCAACTCGCCGGTTTCACATCCCCGTGAACCGGATACCTGCAGCAGCAGATTTGCTCGCGTTCTGTTCGCGGTCCAGGCCACTCCTGCAGAAACTGCAATGGTTCTGCTGTCTTTTCATGGCAATTGCCCTGTCACTAACCGCCTGCACGAAGCCGCCCGATGATGTCATCCACTTCGGGCTGGCCAGCCATCCCGCCAACCTCGATCCGCGCTACGCAACCGATGCCACGTCGGCGCGCATCAATCGCCTGCTGTACCAGCGGCTGGTGGATTTCGATGAGTACACCCGGCCGGTACCGGCACTGGCCACCTGGGATGTGCTCACGCCCCACCATTATCGCTTCACTCTCAAATCCGGACGCAACACGTTTCACGACGGACAGCCACTGACCGCCGGTGATGTGGCGGCAACCTACCGTTTTATTCTCGACCCCGCCAATGCCTCACCGCACCGCAGTGCCCTGCAACTGATTGAGCGCATCGAGGTGATTGACAGGGACACACTGGATTTTCATATCGAGCGGCCAGACCCGTTGTTTCCCGGCTACCTGGTCATCGGCATTGTACCGGCGGCAGCCATTGCCGATGCTCATCCCCTGCAGCAGGAACCGCTGGGCAGTGGCACCTTCCGCTTCCATACATGGCCGGAACCGGGCCGCCTGCAGCTGATGCGCCAGTCTGACGGGCAGGTAGTGGAATTTCTGCGTGTCGGAAACCCCACCGTGCGGGTCCTCAAGCTACTGCGCGGTGAAATCGACCTGCTGCAGAACGACCTGTCGGCCGAAATGCTCAACTACCTCGGACAACAGGAGGACATCAGCGTCGGATACCGGCCGGGCAGCAATTTCTCCTATCTTGGTTTCAACCTCCAGGATCCGCAGACCGGTCGCCTTGAAATCCGCAAGGCCGTCGCCCATGCAATCAACCGCCAGGCCATTATCGACCACCTGCTGGGCGGCAATGCCCGCAATGCAGCAGCCCTGCTGCCGCCAACCCACTGGGCCGGAAACCCGGCACTGGTGCCTGTCGAACACGACCTAGTCCGCGCCCGGCAATTGCTGGCACAGGCCGGTTTCAGCCGCGATGACCCGCTCAAACTGCAATACAAGACCTCAACCGACCCGCTGCGCATCCGCATCGCCACGGTCATTCAACAGCAGCTTGCGGACATCGGGATCGAAATGACCTTGTCGAGTTATGACTGGGGGACCTTCTACGGTGACATCAAGGCCGGTCGCTTCCAGATGTACAGCCTCGCCTGGGTCGGCATCAAGACACCGGACATCTTTCGCTATGCCTTCCACAGCCGGTCATTGCCACCGGAGGGTGCCAACCGTGGCCGGCTGGCCGATGCCCGGGTGGATGCGCTGATCGAGGCCGCCGAAAACGCACGCACCCTGGAACAACAGGCGGACAACTACCGCGCGGTACAGGCGCGGTTGCTGGAACAACTGCCGTATGTGCCCCTCTGGTACGAAAACCATTTCGTTGCCGCGCGCAATACGGTCACGGGCTATCGGCTCGCCAGCGACGGCAACTACGACGGCTTGCGGTTTATAAAACGTGTTCAATAGTCATTATCGCCCGAAGGGAGGCATGCAAGCGTGTAAACGAGGTGTGGTAACCTTGTGGTAAATCTGACGGCTACGCAGAAGCGTTTCATGGCCAGTCGGCTCCGCCATGACTGGAACCCCTGAAAGAGAGCAGGAATCAAATGCAACGGATGCAACCGGTATAATCGCCGCATGTCCTCCAACCCGTATCTTATAAAGGTGAGCATCGACGAGCAGCGTCTGCAACTGCTGAAGGATGACGAGGTCGTCATGGATGTGCCGGTCTCGACTGCCAGCAAGGGTCCGGGAGAACTCATCCACAGCGAATGTACACCACGGGGCTGGCATCGAATACGCGCACGCATCGGCACCGCCTGCCCGGTCAATACCGTGTTTGTCGGCCGGCGACCGACCGGCGAGTTCTATACACCGGAAATGCGCGCAGACAACCCGGAACGCGACTGGATCATTACCCGTATCCTGTGGCTCTGCGGAGAGGAGCCGGGCAGGAACCGGCTCGGCGAGGTTGACACCATGCGCCGTTACATCTACATCCACGGCGCTCCTGACGATGACCCGATGGGTATCCCGTCCTCACACGGCTGCGTAAAGATGCGCAACAAGGAAGTGATCGAACTGTTCGACACTGTCCCGGTCGGCACCCGCGTTCTGATCCAGGAAACCTCACTCTAGATCAGCTTGTGGTATTTTCTTGTCCCCCTTGACGGGGGAAGGGTGCATAACCGCTTGCTAATGGGAAAGTTGCCGCACCCGTTTCACCGTGTTTGCTCCGAGTTCGCGAATAGCCTGCTGCTGGTTTGGATCGAGCAGCGAACCGTCATCGCTGAACGCCTTGTATGCCTCGCGTATCGCCAGCTGGTCCGGCAATACGATCACGCCGAGGTTACCGAGCATCATCCGCAGGAAAACCAACCCCCGGAGCCCGCCCAGCGCGCCCGGCGAGGCGGCCATTAACGAGGCCACCTTGCCGCGGAAGGCCTGCAGCGGCGGCTCGCCCTCCGCTTCGCTGCGGGAGGCCCAGTCCAGGGAATTCTTCAGCAAGGGACTGAAGGCGCTGTTGTACTCAGGCGATGCAATCAGAAAGGCGTCGTGTTCAATCATGAGGTTTTTGAACTCGCGGGCCGCTTCCGGCAGGCCTTCACTGGCCTCGAGGTCCTGGTTGTAGAGCGGCATGGGAAAATCACCGAGATCAATGCGGGTGACGTCCGCCCCGGCGGCTTCCGCACCGTCAGCGGCGATCGCGACCAGTCGGGAATTGAATGATCCCTTGCGGCTGCTGCCGGAAAAGGCGAGTAACTTGGGCATGTTGCGAACCTCCCGCGCGGGGTTTCCGGTTAGTGTCAACAGAAACGTGACCGGTCAGTGCGGCCGGGCGCCTGCCTGAATGGCAATCAGATCGTCAAAACGCTTGATCAGTGCCAGCAGCTTGACAGCAGGCGAATCGTTTTTGTGCAGGGTCTCCTGGGCGTACGCAAAAATGCCGCTGTTTCTCGGAAGCGGCTGGCGGAGTTCCAGGATCTGCTTCATGCGTGGCAGGAAGATCCACTGCAACCACTGCTCGAAGCGCAGGGTATCAAAACAGAACGGCTGTGAACTGATCAGGGCTTCCTGTGGCGGCTGGTATGCATCCCACTTGCCGCTCGTCCGGAGGTTCGCCTCGACTTCCAGCAGGATGTCGGCAATACGGTTGGGAATGTCGTGCATGTGAAAAATTATACCTGCCCGGCATTTCCGGTGAAAATGCCCGTATTTCATGGGTATCACACCAGCCGCCGGCGGTGCTGGCCCCGTCTTGCCCGCAATCAGCACCGGCTGCATGGATTTATTGCCATATTCGTATATAATCCCGCGCCTTACTTTGAACCTAAATGTGTGTTATCGGGATATTTTTTTTACAGGCTACCGGGTATCGGCCGGTCAGCCTGCCGGGAAGGTGGTCGAGAGACGCGCATCGATGAATGACCAGATAGTAGAGTAGCCGCAATATGACTGATTTAGCCCAGTACAGAAACATCGGAATCTTTGCCCACGTGGATGCCGGCAAGACGACGACCACGGAACGCATCCTGAAGCTCACCGGCAAGATCCACAAGACGGGCGAGGTACACGATGGCGAGGCCACCACCGACTTTATGGAGCAGGAGCAGGAACGCGGCATCACCATTCAGTCAGCCGCCACCAGCTGCGAGTGGAACGACCATCGCCTGAATATTATCGATACCCCCGGGCACGTCGACTTCACCATCGAGGTGTACCGTTCCCTGAAAGTTCTCGACGGCGGCGTTGGGGTATTCTGCGGATCCGGCGGTGTGGAACCGCAGTCCGAGACCAACTGGCGCTATGCCAACGAGTCCGAGGTGGCGCGCGTTATTTTCGTCAACAAGCTGGATCGCATCGGTGCCGACTTCTACCGCGTGGTGAAACAGGTCGAGGACATCCTCGATGCCAAGCCGCTGGTGATGGTGTTGCCGATCGGTATCGAGGATGATTTCAAGGGTATCGTGGACCTGCTGACCCGCAAGGCCTGGGTCTGGGACGATTCCGGCAAGCCGGAGAACTACGAACTGCAGGACCCGCCTGCCGATATGGCCGATGCCGTCGAGGAATGGCGCGAAAAACTCATCGAGATGGCCGTCGAACAGGACGATGACATCCTGGAGCAGTACCTCGAGGGCAACGAGCCGTCCATCGAGGACATCAAGCGCTGCATCCGCAAGGGCACTATCGCGCTGGATTTCTTTCCGACCTACTGCGGCTCGGCCTTCAAGAACAAGGGCATCCAGCCGGTGCTGAACGCCACAGTGGACTTCCTGCCGGACCCGACCGAGGTCAAGCCACAGCCGGAAGTGGACCTGGAGGGCAACGAGACCGGCGATCTGGCCCTGGTCGACCCCACCCACCCGCTGCGTGCGCTGGCCTTCAAGATCATGGACGACCGTTTCGGGGCGCTGACCTTTATCCGCATCTACTCAGGCAAGCTGGAGAAGGGCACGACCGTGCTCAATACCTTTACCGGCAAGACCGAGCGCATCGGGCGCATTGTGGAGATGCATGCCGACTCGCGCGAGGAACTGACCAGCGCCCAGGCCGGTGACATCGTCGCGGTCATCGGCATGAAAAATGTGCAGACCGGGCACACGCTATGCGATCCGAAGGAACCGGCCACCCTGGAGCCGATGGTGTTCCCGGACCCGGTGATCTCCATGGCCGTTGCGCCCAGGGACAAGGCCGCGGCCGAGAAGATGGGTATCGCGCTCGGCAAGATGATCAAGGAGGACCCGTCGTTTCGCATGGAAACCGACGAGGACAGCGGCGAGACCATCCTCAAGGGCATGGGCGAACTGCACCTCGACATCAAGGTCGACATCCTGCGCCGTACCCACGGCATCGATGTCAGTGTCGGCAAACCACAGGTCGCCTACCGCGAGACCATCACCCAACGCATCGAGGACAGCTATACCCACAAGAAACAGACCGGCGGTTCCGGCCAGTTTGCCAAGATCGACTATGTCATCGAACCAGGTGATGCCGGCAGTGGTTACGAGTTCGAATCAAAGGTAACCGGCGGTACCGTGCCACGCGAATTCTGGCCGGCGGTGTCCAAGGGTTTCGCGAACAGTATGGAAAAGGGTGTGCTTGCCGGCTACCCCTGTCTGGACTTCAAGGTGACCCTGCTGGACGGTGGCTATCACCCGGTTGATTCCTCGGCTGTTGCCTACGAACTGGCCGCGGGAGCCGCGTATCGACAGAGCATGCCGAAGGCCGGCCCGCAGATGATGGAACCGATCATGCGGGTCGACGTATACACGCCCGATGATTACGTCGGTGACGTCATTGGTGATCTCAACCGGCGCCGCGGGATGATCAAGTCCCAGGAGCCGGGTGCCACCAACGTGCACATCAGGGCCGAGTGCCCACTGAGCGAGATGTTCGGCTACATCGGCGACTTGCGTACCATGACCTCGGGCCGTGGCCAGTTTTCCATGGAGTTCCTGCACTACATGCCGTGTCCAAAGAACGTGGCCGAGGAAGTCATCAAGGAAGCGCAAGAACGCGAAGCGGCGAAAAGATAGAACGATACCGCAATCGCCGGACACAAGAATGGTCGCACCAGGACAGCCCGGTGCTATCCTGCCTGTTGCCGGTCGGCTTACGGCCATCAGGTCCACTCCAGCCGCAGGCTCGCGTTTACCGATGGCGTTATCCGTGCCCCCGGCAAGCGGCTCTCCCGCGCCAGCATTTTCCCCAGCCACTCGATATCGTCGCGATCGGCCCGCTGAAGGCTGAACCGGCGGCGGCGCAGCGGGACCAGCTCCAGTGACACCAGTTCGCCACTGGCCTGTTCCAGCGTCACCAGGTACAGCAATGCCAGCTCGCTCCGGTATTCCTCGTGGCCGCTGATGCCCTCGTAGTCATTTATGAGGTCGCCACAGCCGTAAAGGATTGGCTTGCCCTGGTATATTTCCATGCCCAGCGGGTGATGCGAGGAATGACCGTA
Source organism: Gammaproteobacteria bacterium (assembly GCA_020344335.1). Taxonomy (GTDB): domain Bacteria; phylum Pseudomonadota; class Gammaproteobacteria; order UBA9214; family UBA9214; genus SZUA-186. The sequence continues at coordinate 478,727 of CP070821.1, forward strand.
CACCAGATCGACGTCTGCTTCCCCGATCAGCGCATGGGCGAAGCGGCGATGTGCCACCGGGATGGGGTAGCCCCAGTTGCTGCCCCAGTGCAGGGAGACGACCACCAGATCCCCGGCCCGCTTGTGGGCCTGTACCAAGGCTGCAATATCGCGCACAGTATCATTGGAGAGATCCTCCAGCAGATAAAGTCCCGGCCGCTCGTTTGTAGCCGCCCAACCGGACGGGATACCGCTGCTACGCACCCCGCCCGCGATCACCAGCACGCGGCCACTCCCCGGCAGGGTTAGTACCGCCGGTGCCTGTGCCGTGGCCCGGTCCGCACCGGCGCCCGCGGTCGCCAGTCCCGCATCTGCCAGACTGGATAGGGTCTCCTCCAGGCCCGGGTAGCCCCAGTCCAGCACATGGTTATTGGCGAGCACGCAGCAATCGATCGCGGCAGCCGTCAGGCAGGGGATATTCTCCGGATTCATGCGGTACTGGATCCCTTTCCGCGGCCAGGGAGAGCCCCTGCGGGTAACGGCGGTTTCCAGGTTGATAATGCGTACCGCAGGGACAGCCCGCTCCAGTGCGGCCAGCGCATCCCCCCAGATCCACGTGAAGTCCACCGGTCGCGGTATCCGCCCATGGGCCTGCTCGGCAAGTCGTATGTAATCGTGTGCCGAGCGGCTGTAGGGTTCGAAAATTCTTGGATCACCGGGGTGGGGCAGGGCCTGGTCAATGCCCCGGCCGGTCATGACATCACCGGCCACGAACAGCGTGACGGTATCTCTGTCGGACTTTTCCGGTTGCATATGTTCCCTGGACGGTGCGGAGTGGTTAACCGTTGCCGTGGCTGCCAGCGGAAGGCTCACGGAATACTTGAGGAAGTCCCTGCGTTTCATCAGTTTTCCCGGGCAGACAAGGTGTCGTGCAACGGATTACGGAGAGATGGCGTTATGTTGATCTCAAGATAATTATAGTAGTCACCCGGATGACGCGAACCGGAATCCGGATAGCGCACTGGTTGCCGGGCTCAGCACCGCAGGCGATGCTGCCCCGGGGATGTACAGGAAATCATGGACCGGTAACGTCAATAACCCCTTTATGCCAGTAGCACGGCAATAATGCCGGTCAGGAAGACCCCGTCAAAGGTGCCGGCCCCGCCGATCGAGGCGATCCGCACCCCCATTTTTCGAATATCGCGCAGGTGCAGGATGTCGGCGCCCAGGAGAACCCCGAGTACGCCGCTGGAAAAGGCTAGCGGCGCCGCATTCGCGGGTTCCAGCAGGAGGGCCGTGATCACCGCCACCAGCGGTGCGATGAATACCGGCATACCGATCCCGATCCCGGGAATCGGACGACTGAACAGATAGCTGACCGCGGCGACGATCAGCAGTGCCGGCAGCAGGTCGAGCGGGTTGACCAGCTGCCTGGCAAGCAGGTTCAGGCACAGGCCCAGCGGGATAATACAACCCCCGACGTTGACTGCGAGGATCGTTTTTCCCGTATACGCGGGTGGTGTGACAGGTTTCCAGACACGGCCCCACAGGGGGATCTCCGGTGGTTGCTGTGGAGGGGCTGTGCTGGTCAGGGTGGTCACCGGGATATTGATACTGCTGCCGAACAGGGCGCCCAGCACCAGCAGCAGTGCCCACCGGGGGGACAGGCCGAGCTTCTGGAATGCGATGGACAGCACTTCCAGCTGGATGATCGTGACCAGGACGATCACGAGGAAGAGCAGTACGAGTAGATAACGTGGGGGCATACCGATGATATGTTACGCGATTGTAAGTTCAGGTCTTTTGATAGATCGCCCGGTTGCCGGACAGGGGTGTGAATCCCCGAACATCGCCGGGCAATGCCTCGTGGCTGCCAAGTACGAGCCAACCACCTGGCTGCAGGGCATCTCCCAGCCGTTGCGTAATCTCGTACTGCAGGTCCGTTTCAAAATAGGTATAGACGAGATTCCGGCACAGGATCAGCGACAGGGCGGTGGCCGGTACCGGGCCGCGGACATCGTGTTCGACGAACACGACCGGACATTTGTATTCGGCTTTCAGACAGTAGCGCCCGGCTTGTGCAGCAAAGGCCGACTCCCGCCAGGCCACCGGCAGGTCTTTCAGGCTGCTGTATGGGTAACAGGCCACCCGCGCACGTTGCAGGAGCTGCGGGTCGGTATCCGTTGCCAGGATCTGTGGCGTGATGTCCGGGTACTGTTGCTGCAACTGCATCGCCCACTGTATCGCAAGCGAATACGGCTCCTCGCCGGAGCTGCAACCGGCACACCAGATGCGCAGCTTCCGGCCACCGACCCGCGGCATTTGCTCCACGAGTCGTGGAATGACTTGCTCTGCCAATAGTTCGTAGATCCTGCGGTCGCGATAAAAACGGGAGATGGTGATCCTGCAGAGCGTATCGAGCACACGCCATTCCTCCGGGTGCACAACCAGGTAGTGACGGTAGGCGGCCAGGTCGGCCAGTTGCAATACCTGCAGGCGCTTGTGTATGCGTTTTTGCACCTGGGTACGGACCTTGCGAAAACCGGGCCAGCGCATGCGCAGTTGTGGCAGTGCCCACTGCAGGAAGGCGGTCCATTGCAGATTTGCTGTCATGGTTCGGGTAACGGTCGACCGGATGATATTCTTCTATGCTAAAGAAAAGACTTCACAACGGACAGCCAGCCTGCAATTGCATGAAGCCGGTACCCGCGACCCCTCACGCAACCGGCAGGCGGGCAGGTCTTTTCCATTCACTTCAGGAAGTCCTGGTGATGTCACGTCATGAACCCTGTGATCTATCATACGCAGACTGAATCACCGCCGCTGTCGGCGACGGTACCGGAGACCATCATCGATACGGTATTCAGCCGTGCACGCCGCGTGCTGCTGGTCGGCCAGCCGGGCATCGGCAAGTCGACCCTGGTCGATGCACTGGCCGGGACGCTTGGCCAGGCCGGGCGGGCGTGTACCTGCATCGACGCCGATCCGGGTTCGCCCCGGTTCGGAGTACCCGGTGCAGTTTGCCTGACTCGCTGGAATCCGACGGGCTGGACACTTGCCGGTCTCGAGGCGCTCTGTACACTGGATGCCGGACGTTTTCGCCTGCCTCTGGTCGCTGCCGTGCAGCGGCTAGCGCAGTCGTTGCCCGGGGACGTGGTACTGGTGGACGGTCCGGGGGTGGTGCGCGGTGTGGCCGGCGCGGAACTGCTGACCGCGCTCGTCGCGGCGGCACACATCGAGTCGGTGCTGGTGCTGACCCGGGCAGGCCGAACGCTACCGCTCGAACAAGAACTCGGAGCACTGGCAACTCCCGTGTTTGCCATCCAGGCCACGACGGCGGCGCACCGTCCCGGCAAGCGTGCGCGGGCCCGGGCGCGCACCACGCGATGGGATATGTATCTGGCCAACGCCGGTGAGCAGCTCCTGGAGGTCGAGCGCTTGCGGATCACCGGCACGCCACCGCCATTGGTGGTTCCGGAGGCCTGGACCGGGCGGCAGGTCGCGCTCCTGGAAGGTGAGCGCACCATAGCCATGGGGGAGGTCCTGGCCCTCGAGGGAAACCGGCTGCGGGTGCGGATACCTGCGATGACGGCAAATTCTGCGACCCTGCTGGTACGTGATGCCGCACGATTTGCAGACGGTTGCCTCGCTACGATTGCCCGGTTCACGGCTGACCGGCTGGAGTACCTGCCGCCGCCGGACATTGCCCCGGTGGTTTCGGCCAAGGCCACGGGCGGGCCACGCGTAGTGGGCCGGGTGGGGATGCTGCAGGTGGCCCTGGTCAACGGGGTGTTCGGTGATCCCCTGCTGCACCTGCGCCTGCGGCACCAGCGGCGCAGCCTGCTTTTCGATCTCGGTGATGGCGGACGGTTGCCGGCGCGGGTCGCCCACCAGGTCTCCGATGTCTTTATCACGCATGCGCATATTGACCACATCGCCGGTTTTCTCTGGCTGCTGCGCTCGCGTATCGGTGAGTTCCCGGTCTGCCGGCTGTATGGACCGCCGGGACTTGCCGAGAACATCGAGGGGATGACCCGCGGCATCCTCTGGGACCGGGTAGGGGACCGGGGCCCGCGCTTCGTGGTAGCCGAGTTGCATGACCGGCAGCTACGGCATTTCCGGGTACAGGCCGGTTGCCGCGGGGTGGAACCACTGGAAACGCGGGAAGCAACCGACGGGGTGTTGCTGGCGGATCCGGGCTTCCGGGTTCGCGCGACCACTCTGGCGCACAAATCGCCGGTGCTTGCCTTTGCCTTCGAGCCCGGGCAGCAGATCAATATCCGCAAGGAACGGCTGCTCGCACGGGAGCTGAAACCTGGCCCCTGGCTGGGTGAGTTGAAACGGAACCTGCAGGGAGGTTCGTTGGCGACACCGGTCCGGTTGCCCGACGGAGGCAGCGAGTCAACGAAGACACTGGCGGATGAGCTGGTGTTGATCACACCCGGCAAGAAACTCGTCTATGCAACGGATTTTGCCGACACCGCGGACAACCGGCTTCGGATCGTGGCGCTGGCGCAGGGGGCACATACAATGTTCTGCGAAGCCACCTTTCGGGAGGCTGACAGCGAACAGGCCGTGCGTACTGACCACCTCACGACCCGGGCGTGCGGAGAGATCGCCGTGGCGGCCGGAGTTGCGCGGCTGGTGCCGTTTCATTTCTCGCGCCGCTACGAACAGGACCCGGCGCCGGTCTACGAGGAAATCGCAGCCGCCTGCCCGCAGGTGGCACTACCGAAAACGATGGCCGTGTTTGGAACTGCGCAAGGGCAGGACGAAAATTGATGTGGCTGACTGCAGGCCGCAAACAGTTCGCGACCCGGGCGGCATCATGGTGCCGTACCGGTCGGATAAAACGGGATGCAATCCGGGAAAGTTGCCGTGAATTTCAGGTTGAGGAAAGACGAGTATCCGCATGGGTACCGCTGCTGAACAGGGTCATCTCCCAGGAATCCACAGTCCGGTCATAACGCAGGATGTAGATGTCACCGTCATCACCACGCACCTTGAAATAGCTGTGGTCCGGGTCCAGCCAGCGGTCGATGATCTCATCTACCCGGATTTCACGGTTGCCGAGAAAAAAACGGCGTGGTGCTTCTTCCGCGCGGTGTCCGGCATAGCATTCGACCCGGATGGCGGTTGTTCCCTTGCTGGTATCCATCCGGATAAGAATAACAGATCGGCAGGATGCAGGGGGCGCTGGACGATTGGATTGGTTCCTGAGGGACTCAGGGGATTACAATACAGACTGGTGCAGGCCAGTATGGTCCCGTATTGATCCAGGGCGGCAGAATCCATGAAAAAGTCCATGAAACGCATGCTGGATGAGATCGAACGCGAGGCCGAATACACGCGATCCCTGACCGGGCGGAAACGGTTTTCCTCCCGGGTGATGGCGGCCATGGGCAAGGTCCCGCGCGAACAGTTCGTCCCGACCGATTTGAGGGTCTATGCCTTTGATAACGGCCCGTTGCCGATCGGCTACGGGCAGACCATCTCCCAGCCATACATCGTGGCGCTGATGACGGATCTGCTGGAACTGCAGGCGGACCATAGCGTACTGGAGATCGGCACGGGTTCCGGCTACCAGACAGCCATCCTGTCGCTGCTCGCCAGTCAGGTGTACACCATCGAGGTGGTGCAGGAACTGGGCGAGGCCTCGGCCCGCTGCCTGCAGGAACTCGGTTACACCAATATCAGCTTCCGGATCGGCAATGGCTGTGCAGGCTGGCCCGAACACGCGCCCTATGACGCCATTATCGTCACGGCGGCGGCCGCGCAGGTGCCGCAGCCACTCATCGATCAACTCACGCCCGGGGGACGGCTGGTCATACCGGTCGGATTGCCGTACATGCCGCAGGAACTCCTGCTGGTAAAAAAGGACCTCCAGGGAGAGATTCATACTCGCGATATCCTCAGCGTTGCGTTTGTCCCGCTGACCGGGGGCGAACCGTAATCGCGCAGGACATTCCCCTGAACCGGTTTGTGCAATGACAACGATCCGGTAGCAGCAGTCAGGGGCGCATTTACAGTTAAGCAACCCTGACAATCCACCGATACCAGGCCTTAATCATCCCTCTGCGATGGGTTACACTGCGGCGCATGCCACACAAGCAAAAATATATAAAATACTGGCGCAAAAACCTTCAATACCTCGCCATCCTGTTAAGCATCTGGTTTGTCGTTTCCTACGGATTCGGCATCCTGCTGGTCGAACAGCTCGACCAGATCCGCATCGGCGGCTTCGGCCTGGGTTTCTGGTTTGCCCAGCAGGGCTCCATCTATGTCTTCGTCATTCTCATCTTTGTCTACGTCTGGCTGATGAACCGGCTCGATCGCAAGCATGAACTCGACGAACGGGAGCACGACGAATGAATGTCCAGGCCTGGACCTTTGTCATGGTGGTCGCCTCGTTCGCGATCTACATCGGTGTGGCGCTGTGGGCACGGGCACACTCCACCGGGGAATTCTATATTGCCGGCAGCAGCGTCAACCCGGTAGTCAACGGTATGGCCACCGCGGCCGACTGGATGAGCGCTGCCTCGTTCATCTCCATGGCCGGTCTGATCTCCTTCATGGGCCGCGACGGCTCGGTCTACCTCATGGGCTGGACCGGTGGTTACGTACTGCTGGCCCTGCTGCTGGCACCGTACTTGCGCAAGTTCGGCAAGTACACCGTACCGGATTTCGTAGGTGACCGTTATTACTCGCAGCTGGCTCGCGTAGTTGCGGTGGTCTGCGCCATCTTCGTGTCGTTTACCTACGTGGCCGGGCAGATGCGCGGTGTCGGCATCGTGTTTTCGCGTTTCCTCGATGTCGACATCGATATTGGTGTCCTCATTGGCATGGGCATCGTGTTTTTCTATGCAGTGCTCGGCGGTATGAAGGGTATTACCTACACGCAGGTGGCGCAGTATTGTCTGCTGATCTTCGCCTACATGGTACCGGCGATCTTTATTTCCCTGGTGATGACCGGGCATGTGATCCCGCAGCTCGGATTTGGCGGAACCGTTTCCGACGGTTCCGGCCAGTACCTGCTGGAGCGCCTCGACGGGCTCAACCAGGCGCTGGGATTCGCGGCCTACACGGACGGCAGCAAGGGCATGCTCGACGTGCTGTGCATCACCGCCGCACTGATGGTGGGTACCGCAGGGCTGCCGCACGTCATCGTGCGATTCTACACCGTAAAGAAAGTGGCCGCGGCGCGTATCTCTGCCGGCTGGGCGCTGCTGTTTATCGCGCTCCTGTATACCACGGCGCCGTCGGTGGCCGCCTTTGCACGCGCCAACCTGCTGAACACGGTGAGCGATGCCCCGTACGAAAGCGTCCCCGACTGGTTCAGAAACTGGGAGGACACCGGCCTGATCCACTTCGAGGACAAGAACGGTGACGGCCGCATCCAGTACACCGGACCGACGTCGGCCATACCGAATGAGCTGAAGATAGACCGCGACATCATGGTGCTCGCCAACCCGGAGATCGCCCGCCTGCCCGCGTGGGTCATCGGACTGGTGGCAGCCGGGGGACTCGCCGCCGCATTGTCCACCGCGGCCGGTTTGCTGCTGGTAATCTCTACGGCGATTGCCCACGACCTGGTCAAGCGCGGCTTTGGCCACAACATCACCGAGCACCGGGAACTGATCACCGCACGCGTCGCTGCGGGTGTTGCCGTGTGCATTGCCGGCTATTTCGGTATCAATCCACCCGGCTTCGTGGCGCAGGTGGTTGCGTTTGCCTTTGGCCTCGCGGCCTCGTCGTTTTTCCCGGCGATCATCATGGGAATCTTCAGCCGACGCATGAACCGGGAAGGGGCGGTGAGTGGCATGATTGCCGGCATCACCTTTACCGCCGGCTACATCATCTGGTTCAAGTTCCTGCACCCGGAACTCAACAGTGCTGAACACTGGTGGTGGGGTATCTCGCCCGAAGGCATCGGCGTGCTCGGCATGCTGCTGAACTTCAGCGTCGCCATCCTCGTCAAGCGTTTCACCCCCGGGCCACCGCCTGCCGTGGTCGAGATGGTGGAGCGCATCCGCTACCCGCGTGGTGCGGGGAAAGCGCACGAGATTTCTGTATAGCTGCGCATCGGGTGCGGGAGGGAAGGGGACAGGTTTATTTTCAAATCATGAATCTATTATTATTTTCCTGTCCGGTTGTGATCTTAGCCAATCTTTTTATTACAAAACATCAAGGTGAAATCTAATGGAACAAGAGCTGAGCGTGGACCTTTTGTGCCTGCATTGCCAGGAGCAACTCAGGGGCGAAACTAACAAGATCTATAAACCCGGTGACACTATCAAGTGTGATTCCTGTGGCGAGCTGAATGATTATGAGCGTGTAATCGAAATCGCACAGCAGAAAGTCGTTGAGCTGATTAAGAGTCAAACAGAAGGTGACATGACAATAACCCTCGACAAGCCGGATGAAAAATAACCTACATGCAGATACTGCCTCATTTCCGATTATTCACCAGGCAGACGTCATCGTTCCCCCAGCTGGAAGAAACACGACATTCGGGTACTTTATCCCGCAACATTCCCCTGAAGGCCTTGGCTTGACCAGAAGCTGACCTTTCACGCCACAGAAAACCCCGCCGAGGCGGGGTTCCCGGGCGGGGACTAACGACCAGTCACGGAAATTCAACGGCAGAGCGAAAAAAAACCGGTACTATCCCCAGTTATATGACTCAGCCCTTCCCGAGATACGGGATGGTCCCTGCCACGTCAGTATCATCAATGAGCAGAAGCTGGCTTACTGTGCCCTCGATTCGGGCCTTGGCGAAGGGGGCATATTCCGGATCGTCGGCGAAGGCCTGGGCGGCATCCTGGGAGGGAAACTGGATGATGGCGATGAGTGACAGATCAGGTTCCTCACCTTCGGCGGTTAGGATATTGCCGCTCCTGGAAAGATATTTTCCGCCATGCTTGTGAACGATGTGGTGAACCTTTTCCGCGTATTCCGGAACCCAGGAATCGTCGGTGACTTTTACATTGGCGATAACATAAACGGTCATGGATTTGCCTCCCTTTGGTGTTTTTTCTAAAGCAAGACGAGTGTCTTGCCAGGATAATAGCTGCCTGATGATGCAACAATCCAGCAGACTACGCTTATCAGCGGTGGCATGCAATATGACAGTAATCGTCGAGATCAAAAGTGTTCACGTACAGACAACATTCATCGCCTTGTCCTGATGAATTCCTTTAATGGCTGCATTCCGGACATTCAGTTGAAATCCTGGAAATATCCATCTGAACGACCGAGTCCGGCCAGAACCGGTCGTTGGAAGATGTAGGAGCGCCGACCTTCGGCGCGATCTCGGACGTCTGACACCGGCCAAACTCGGACATTCAGCACAAGCAAAAACGGCTCCCGAAGGGGGCCGCTGTTGTGTGTTCGTTATGCCGCTTTCTTTCTTCTCGCTATCCCAATCAATCCCAGCAGGCCTGAGCCGAAGAGCCAGACGGTTGGGGGTAGAGGGACAACAGAATTTGATACGCCAAGACTTGGGCTAGCTAAAACCGAAAAGTCAATTGCTGATGCATCAGTATCAACGCCGTTCGGAAGACGACCTAAGGTAAGACCTGTTGTAGGACTTGGAGCTAAGCTAGATGCTATGCCTGCGGTATCGTCAATAAAATTATCATTATTGTTTGGCCCATATATCACCGTATCAATCACTACGGCCGCATTATCTATTAACCGCAAACCATCACCCGTTGCTGTAGCATTCCCCAGCCCCAGCGTCGCTGTAAGATCGGCGCCCGAGACATTGGATTCTCCTATCACTAGATAATCACCGGATAATAATGATGTGCTGGAAAATGTAAAAATCGTTGAGAAAGAAGATGTGCCAGCATCAATTGCCCAACTGTCAATGTTTACTGTGGATGTACCATTATTATAGAGTTCTATCCATTCATTACCGCTATCAGTCCCAGAAGGATCTGGCAGAAATTCGTTAATGACTATTGCTGCGCTTACAATTGAAGATGTTAGTAAGGTAATAACAATAGATGCGGTTGTTAGTAATGTCATGCATACTTGTTTCATGATAAATCCTCCTTATATTCAGTTAGTGCGAATAACTGAGGAACAGAGGAAAGAATCGACTACTGCTTGTTACGGACAAGGAGGTAGATAAGAACAAAAGAATCCAGATTAATTATTATTCCTCCCTCCGCCCCTCGTTATTGTTTGAAACAAATACTAGAATTAGCAGAATCATTTATTGACCATAGTCAATGGCATAAATGAAACATCATCGAATGTATTTATTAGACCTATAAACATTACAGATAGCCTGCAGCACAAATGCTATTGGAGCTAAATGATGAACGGCAACTTTGGGTCGTCTCCCGTCCTTTAGTGAATTCTTATATGGAATCATTCTGTAGGTCCGAGTTCGGGGGCAAAACGGTCATTCACCAAATACCGGAATCGCACTTATGCTGATGCATCGTACTTCCGGGTACGGCCAGAATCGGACATAGCCCACCTACAAGATCCCGCAGCTAGGGTGCGAGGTTATGGGCCTGTAGGTAAGCGTGTGATTCCTTGATCTGCAGGCGAGCGATCTCGGCATCACCGAAAGGCACGATCTCGATAAAGTCGTGGACATCGCCCGAACTGATGCCGCGCACCTTTAGCGCAAGTTCACTCATCTTGATCTTGATGATGCCGCCAACCGACAGGCTGCGTGCGCGCTCTACGAGCTGTTTATGTGTTGTGTACTCGTCCTTGGTGAAGAACGCCACTTCATCGCCGTGCAGCACGAGCACGATCGAGCCTTCCAGCGGGTCAGCACCGGTCATGTTACTCAGGTGGCTGGTGCGCGCTAGTACATTGTTTACGGCCTCTGGTGTATCAACAGCTACATCATAGACGACCCGCAGGGGTTGCATGTCTTCAGACAAGACCATGCCGCTGTGGCAGAGGCAGATCAGGGCAAGGATAAGTGGACCTACAAGTTGATTTCGAATCCAGGTAGTCATGGTATACCTCCCGGACGGATGTCGTTTCACGATACAGCGAGTATGCGATGAGCAAGATACGCCCTGTAGCTACCCGTAACAGATGCTAACAAACGTAACATATTATATGTGTAGCATCTTCTGGAAAATTTGCAAAAGCATTCAGTACATCACAGGGCGGATGCACAAACCGCTCATGATTAAACCAACTAATTTACTCGGGTATACGGCCTGGAACTTTCGTTTCCGGACAAAAAGTAGCCATTCCCGAACAGTAAAAGCAGGTCCTCCATATGAAGACCGACTCAGCTAATAATTTTTGTTGTTTCAGGTAATGTTATTCGTCTTCAAAATCTATATCAGATAGATAGGAAGCTATCCCAAAT
>CP070821.1:490158-494947 GCA_020344335.1 Gammaproteobacteria bacterium
CTGGATCATCTGGCCACGCACCGGCGTCACCGCCAGCTCCAGCCCGGTACCCTGCAGGATCTGCGCACTCCAGGCACCAGCGGCGACGACCACCCGCGGCGCATGCATCTCGCCAGTGGCCGTACGGATGCCCTGCACTGCCCCATGACGGCTGAGCAGGCCGGTTGCCTCGGTGTGCTCCCGCAAGCCAACGCCGCGCTGCAGTAATGAGGCCCGCAAGGCCCTGCCCAGCCGCGGATTGCGGACCTGGGCCACGTCGGGTAACAGCAGGGCCGGCCCGAGATCTGCGGCCAGAGCAGGCTCCAGTGTGCTGGCCTGTTCCACGTCGAGGCACTGCAGTTGACAATTATGGGTCTGCGCCCACGCCTCGATCAACGGGTTGGTTTCCATGCCGGCGAACAGCAGGCCGGAACGCATCCATTGCACGTCGATGCCGGTCTCGTCCTGCAGTTCGCTCGCCAATCCGGGATAGTAGTGCTGGCTCCAGCCGACCAGCACGGAAACGGTATCGGGATGCTCCCAGGGCACCAGGGGGGAGAGAATGCCACCACCGGCCCATGAGGCTTCCCCGCAGACCGCAGCACGCTCCACCAGGACCACCTCCATACCGGCCTCGTTCAGGGTACGTGCTGTCAGCAGGCCCAGCAGGCCGGCACCGATCACGATACAGTCTGTGGACCCGGGTTTATTCATCACAAATCAGTTATGCCGGCCGGTTTTTGGTAAAGCGGATCGGTTTATTGCCGACACACAGGGAATGGCGCCAACCCCCCGGATAACCGCTGTCGTATACTCCCGTCCACGCCAACCGGTAGCGGGACTGGTGAGGCAACGGCTGAATCCGCCTGTCGGGCAAAATCAGCCGTCTATCTTATAGCGGATGACACAGCTGAGCGAGGTTTGTAAAACATTATTATGAAAAGGCAAAACGGACTGACCCTGGTCGAGCTCCTGCTGACCATCGTAGTACTGACCGTCTTGCTGGCAACCGGGGTACCGAGCTTCATGGAATTCATCAAAAACAACCGGCTGATCGGCCAGACAAATGACGTGGTCATTGCCATTCAGCTGGCACGCAACGAAGCCATCAAGCGGGGCTCCATGACCGTAGTCTGCGCCAGCGCTAACCAGACCACCTGTTCCGGCAATGACAACTGGACCACCGGCTGGATCGTATTTTCCGACCTGGACCGGGATGGCGTTCCCGACGTCGGTGGCTCAGACCCGCTTTGCGAAGAGACAGAAGACTGCATCGTACGTACCGGGAACAGTTTGAATAAAGGCACGCTCGACGGCGGCGGTACCGATAATATCCGCTTCCTGCCCGATGGCCTGACCGACAGCGGCACGGTAATGACTCTGACGCTCACGGCAGATGACTGTTACAGCAACCAGGTGCGCGATATCACGGTCACCCGGCAGGGCCATACGATGATTACCAAGCAACCCTGTCCCTGAGCCGGAGCGCAACACCGTGAAACACATGACAAGACAGCTGGCCCGCACACAACGCGGCTTCACCCTGCTCGAGGTGTTGATCGCGCTGCTGGTCCTTTCCATCGGCCTGCTCGGCCTGGCAGCCCTGCAGACCGTCGGCCTGCGATCCAACCAGATGGCAACCATGCGCACGCTGGCCACCCAGATGACCTATGACATTACCGACCGGATGCGGGCAAATCCCGACGGTCTGACTACCGCCAACCAGTTTTACGTCATCGGTACCGGCGACGCGGACCCGACCATCACCTCGGATTGTGATACGAGTCCTTGCAATACCCAGCAACTGGCCGACTACGATCTGAACAAATGGAGAGAGAATGTTGGGTCCTTGCCCGGCGGCCTGAGCAGCATTACACAGACAACGGCTGCCGGTGTGACTACCCATACCATCACGGTGCACTGGAACGAAGCCCGTGACCCCGCCGTCACCGGGCAGACCTGTCCACCGGCAAGCGAGACCGACCTCCGCTGTTTTCAACTGATAATGTGACCAACCATGATGGGCAAATCCAACAGAACATTACCGTCAGCCTGCCGAAACATGCAGGGCTTTGGCATCGTCGAACTGATGGTCGCCCTGGTGATCTCGCTGATTCTGCTCGGCGGTGTATCACAGATATTCCTCAGTTCGAAAAAGAGCTTCACCATCCAGGACTCGCTGGGCAGACAACAGGAAAACGGACGCTATGCCATCGACACCGTGACGACGGACCTGCGCCGTGCGGGCTACTGGGGCGGCAATGCACAGATTGAGGATATTACCGGCTCCCTGGGTCCCGTAAATGACAACGGTACCTGCCCGACCGACACGACCTGGGGACGCATGCTCGACCGGCGCATTACCGGGCTGAATGACACCAGTGCCGGGTATGCGTGCATCCCCACCGGCGGCACCACCGGGAGATACCTGCGCGGCGATGTCCTCACCGTGCGCTACGCGGCTCCCTGGCTCGTCGGCGGGACCACTACGCCTGCGTACGAAAACAACCGGATATACCTGCGCTCGAGCCTGTTCCGCGGACGGATATTCCAGGGCAGTACCGAGGGCGATTCTCAAAATGCCCTCACCACGCCGCCCTCGCTCACCGAGCGTGAATCCGAACTGATCGCAAGGGCCTACTATATCGGCGACTCAGGCCGGCGTTGCAACAACGGCGATGTCATCCCGTCCCTGTTTCGCCAGACGCTGGGACCCAACGGCACACCCATCGCCGAGGAGATCGCCTACGGGGTGGACCACCTGCAGGTGCGCTACGGGGTTGATACCGATGGCGATCGTTCCGTTGACCAGTATTTTGATGCCGGGAGTGCGAACCTCGACTCGACCGACGAATGGGAACAGGTCATCGCCGCGCGCGTGTGGGTGCTGACCCGGGCTGAATGCCCGGAAACCGGCTTCAACCATTCCGGCGGGGCATACGCCATGGGGGTTTTCAACTATACCCCGGCCGACACCACCGACTTCGGCTACCGCCGCCAGCTGTTCCAGACCACCGTGCAGCTGCGCAACTAGACAGGGGCAGATGACCATGCAAACCGTACCGAAAACAATTGTCAGCCAGCGCGGTGCCGCCCTGTTCATGGCGCTGATATTCCTGCTGGTGATGACCATCCTCGGCGTCTTCGGCATGAACATCTCGCGCCTGGAGAACCTCATGGCCGGCAACACCCAGTTCCAGGTGGCCGCCCTCAGCAACGCCGAGCTGACCCTGGCCGTCGGTGAACAGAGAATCGACAACATCCTCGGTGCCCTGCCGTTTACCGACTGGAATGAAACTGGCGATCCCTTTTATGACCGCACCGCTACATCGACCGAGGTCATCGACCCCCATGAACTCAACTGGGGCTTTGCCTTCCAGGCGGTGGATTCCCAGAGCCGGTACGTGATCGAATATTCCGGTTCCGAACTGATCCCGGGCGAGGATGAATCCTATGAGGCCTCGGCAACCTGCCCCGCCGGCAGTTGTGTCTGGGTCTTCATGGCCACGGCCCAGAATGAAACCAGCCGCGGTGCCAAGCGCACCGTGCAGTCTGTTTACGTGACGGCAACGCCGCCCTGATTTATGGAGTACCTGTTATGAATATAAAAAAATCACGCCAGCTCAAGACCGCCCTGTTCGTGGCCCTGTTGAGTGCCGCCCTGTATGCCGCGGTGGATTTCAACCCGGCGACCATGCCGACGGTCACGATTGCACCCTATGCACTGAAAAACGAGGACCTGTCGACGGTCAATAACCATGCCTACCGGCCATGGTTCGAGAACGGCGCATGGCAGGGTGACGTGATTGAATACGACCTCGCCACCGACGGTACCCGCACCACCGATGCCAGTGTGGGCTCGAACCCGCCGGTCGCCAGTGGCAGCAACTGGATGGCACGCGCCGTGTTAGCGGACAAGGAAAATCCGACCGGTGATGGCGTGACCTTCACTACCTACTGGCAGGAGGTTGCCGACGGCCGGAATATCTTCACCCTCGGTGCCGCCGGTACCCAGGTCCCCTTCCTCTGGAGCAGCCTGAGTGACGCCCAGAAGACCGCGCTGGATCCGGAAACATTTGCCCTTGGCACCAACGGAGACTATGACAGCCCCATTCTCAACTTCGTGCGCGGCGATCGCAGCAACGAAAAGGGCCTGGGCGGCCCGTACCGTGACCGCTACAGCCTGCTCGGCGATATCATCAACTCCTACCCGGTCTACATCGGGCCGGCCAGGGAAACCTATACCATAACCGGCTACCCGGTCTTCCAGGACAGCGTCACGAACCGCTCCGGCCGCGTGGCCGTGGGTGCCAATGACGGCATGCTGCATGTCTTCGATGCCGTGACCGGCGAAGAGGTGTATGCCTACGTACCGTCCATGCTGCTCGGCAAGCTCGCCGCCCTGAAGGCAGTCCCCTACCGGCACACCTACTACGTCGACGGCCAGATCACCGTGGCCTCGGCCAACAACGGCGGTACCTGGATGTCGGTGCTGACCGGCACCCTGGGAGCCGGCGCCAAGGGGCTGTATGCACTCAACATAACCAACCCGGACATGTCCAGCGACAAGGTGCTGTTCGAAAAGACCGAGACCGACAGCGACACCGGCTACATCCTCGGACGGCCGCGCATCGCGCGCAAGAACGACGACAAGTGGTATGTCTTCACCGGCAACGGCATCAACAGTCCCAGCGGGTTCGCCAAGCTGCTGATGTTTGAACTCAACGGGACCACGTACCCGCAGACGGAACTCTCGACCGGCGTCACCGGCGGGCTGTCGGCCCCGGTGCTGGTGGACACCAACAAGGAC
>CP070821.1:495047-498099 GCA_020344335.1 Gammaproteobacteria bacterium
CCGCGCCCCGGACGAGATGCGCCATGTGCGCATCACCCGCAACTACACCAAGCATGCCGAAGGTTCCGTGCTCGTCGAGTTCGGCGATACCCGGGTGCTCTGCACCGCCAGCGTCGAAGACCGGGTGCCGGGATTTCTGCGCGGCAAGGGCGAGGGCTGGGTGACGGCCGAGTACGGCATGCTGCCGCGTTCCACCACCAGCCGCATGGGGCGTGAAGCTGCACGTGGCAAGCAGGGCGGGCGCACCATGGAGATCCAGCGCCTGATCGGGCGTTCGCTGCGCTCCGTAATGGACCTGAAGGCACTCGGCGAGCGTTCCATCACCATCGATTGTGATGTGATTCAGGCCGATGGCGGCACGCGCACCGCGAGCATCACCGGCGGATTTGTCGCACTGGCCGATGCCGTGCAGACCCTGGTGGATGACAAGACGCTCGAGACGAACCCGTTGACCGGTCGGGTGGCCTCGGTGTCCGTCGGCATCTACCAGGGCATCCCGGTACTCGACCTGGATTACCCGGAGGACTGCAATGCCGAGACCGACATGAATGTCGTTATGAACGATCACGGGGATTTTATCGAGGTACAGGGCACGGCCGAGGGGCATCCCTTCAACCCGGATGAACTCAATGCCATGCTGGAGCTGGCAAAACAGGGCATCACCGAGCTTCTGGCCAGCCAGCAGGTGGCCCTTACAGGTAACTGAACAATTGAAGTATCACCGGGTGCAATGACAATGAAAGAAATCGTTCTCGCCAGCAGCAACCCTGGCAAGGTGCGCGAGATCAACCAGCTGCTGGCGGATCTTGATTTACACGTGCGGCCGCAAAGTGAATTCGGTATACCCGATGCGGAGGAAACCGGTCTCACCTTTGTAGAAAACGCCATCCTCAAGGCGCGCAATGCCGCATGGCATACCGGCCTGCCGGCGATTGCCGACGACTCCGGCATCGAGGTCGATGCATTGAATGGCGAACCCGGCATCTACTCGGCCCGCTATGCCGGCGCCGATGCCAGCGACCAGGCCAATCTGGAAAAACTTTTAGCCGATCTCAGGGATATCCCGGAAAGCCAGCGCAGCGCGCGCTTCCAGTGCCTGCTGGTATACCTGGAACATGTCGATGACCCCACCCCGCTGATCTGCCAGGGCACCTGGGAAGGCCGCATCCTTTTCGAGCCACGCGGCGACAAGGGCTTCGGCTACGACCCGGTGTTCTACGTACCGACGCACGACTGTTCCTCCGCGGAGCTGGCAGCGGAGGTAAAAAATTCACTCAGTCACCGGGGACAGGCATTACGGCAACTGGTGGGAATGCTGGAAAAAAACCGGCACCGGGCAACCTAGCCAGAGTGACTCAGCGGTTGTCCCGTACCGGCGTGAAAGTGCAGTCGATCTGTAGCCAGCACCTACTGAAGATCTGAAACCACCCAAAGCAATGGGATGGACTCCTCCTCCCCTAAACGGCATCTAGGTGCCAGACTGGAAGCGTTATCCACCAGTCACGAGAGAGAAGGAGTCCACTATGAACAAGCTTAGTCGCGTTGGTATTGATTTGGCAAAGAATGTATTCCAGTTGCACGGTGTTGACCGGCATGAGGAAGCCGTGTGGCGCCGACGGTTGAAGCGTGATAACTGGCTGAAGGTATTACTGGAAAAGGTTGAGCCAGATTGTGTGGTTGGTATGGAAGCATGTACAGGTGCGCACCATTGGGCACGACAACTGCACGCCAAAGGCTTTGCGGTGAAGTTAATTGCCCCGCAGTTTATAAAGCCCTACGTAAAGAGCAACAAGAACGATGCCAATGATGCCGAAGCGATTTGCGAAGCCATGAGCCGACCCGGTATGCGTTTTGTGGCCGTCAAGTCAGTTGCGCAACAGGACATACAGGCGGCACACCGTATCCGTAGCGAGTTAATCGGGCATCGCACGGCCAAGGCCAACCAGATTCGGGGCCTGGTCGCCGAGTATGGATTGGTAGCCCCTCGACAATTGGCGCACTTGCGAGCGGCGTTGCCGGTTTGGCTGGAAGATGCTGAGAACGGCCTGACTGGTCGGTTCCGCGGTTTGTTGAACGGTCTATGGAATGATCTGAAGGCCCTGGACCATCGTGTAGCGGAACTTGATCATGAGATCAATATGATTGCGCAGAGCGACCCTGTCGCAAAGCGACTGCAACAGCTTCGCGGCGTTGGACCGATGGTTGCGACGGCACTGGTTGCTGCGGTGGGTAATGCGGAGCAGTTCGCCAATGGTCGACAAATGGCCGCCTCGCTGGGGCTGACGCCTAAGCAACACAGTTCTGGTGGTAAAGACCGGTTACTGGGCATCAGTAAGCGCGGCGATGCCTATCTGCGAACTATGCTGATTCATGGGGCACGAGCAGTGATCCGAACGGCCAAGGAGAAGGATGACCGATTGAGCCAGTGGGTAATCAGTCTGGCTGCACGAAGACACCCGAATGTAGCTGCAGCAGCGTTGGCCAACAAAACGGCCCGCATTGCCTGGGCCATGTTGAGGCACGGCACGGATTACCAGCCGGATCGGATTACGGCTTGAACCAGCCTATATCAGATAACCGATTAACCAAAGAGTAAGCAGGAGAACCTCGCAAACGATTGCAAAGCAAGCTGAATGATGGCGAACAGGTCGAACCGGCGCCGGCAAAACCCGGGAATGTCCAGGTGCGAGAAGCACGGGAAAGCGATTGGGAGCTGGCGCGCGAATAGCCCATTATGGCCCGGAATCGGTAGACCGATGAGGCAGTTAGAGGCCGGATATACGTGAGCAGTCGTGCCTAACCGTCATAAAACGGAGTGCGTGCAAATGAGGGGGAGTCCATATACGGACGTTTAGCCCGCTCTAATATAAACAATCACTAAACGAAACAATCACTAAACGGCGACTATCGACCCAATATAGATACTCCGTCCCATTCTCCGTGATACTGCACACAGCTGGCAGGTAGCTGTCAGAGAGGGCGGGACATGCACCCGCGGACTACGAATATTTCGGCCAAAACACCCGATGTTCACAAGTTTAGCTTCGAGTCC
>CP070821.1:498199-540107 GCA_020344335.1 Gammaproteobacteria bacterium
GGTGATCCGCGAGTAGGCCGCAACGCGCAGCGAAGACAGGCTGCGGCTCCTGTTTACTGACGCACTCACCATACGACCCGGGACGCATCAAACACCGGGCCGTCAACACAGACACGCTTCATGGCCGGGCCTTCCACGGTATTTACACGGACGCTACAGCCGGCACAACCGCCCACGGCACACGCCATGAATTCTTCCAGCGACACCTGGCAGGGGAGATCGTATTCCCCGGCAAGCCGTGCGCTGGCTGCCAGCATTGGATGCGGTCCGCAGGCATACACACTGACCTCGGCACGTTGCGTGTCACTCAATGAATCCAGCCAGCTACGCGCCAGGTCGGTGATATAGCCCTCGTAACACCCCGGATAACCCTGCAGACTGGCCAGCCGGTTCGGCACACCCCAGTCATCCAGCAGTGGCATGGCTGCGATCACGCCCTCCGGCATGCCCGGAACCAGGATGCCGGAAGGCCGTGCGCTGAACGGGAACGGCACTTCCGAACCCATCAATACCAGTGGCTGCCAGTGTGCTTCGCCACGCAGCATGTCGGCAAGAAACACCATCGGCGGGATGCCAACGCCACCACCCAGTAACAGGGTGCGGGGCCGGGACCGCTCCGGAGTGAACAGCGTGCCGATCGGTCCGATCATGCTGATGGTTTCCCCGATCCGGCGTTGCGCGAGTTCATGCGTGCCGATGCCGACATCCTTGTAGAGGAATTCGACCCAGCCCTGTTCGGCATCGGCACGCATGATCGACAACGGCCTGCGCATCGGCAGTGCGGGGCCGCACTGGATATGCGCGAAACTGCCGGGTCTTGCACGGGACGCGATCAGTGGCGCAGCGACGCGCAGGACGAACTGCTTGCCTGGATAGCTGTCATGGGCAAGTACCCGCGCGTCCTCGACATGCAGGGTGTTGCGATGCGGTTTTTCCTGCGGATGACTCACGGTTGCGGCATTCCTGGTCAGTAGCAGTGCGGGATCAGAGACTGTGTACCACGTGGCCGGCGAGCAGGGTATGGGTCACCCGTCCCTTCAGTTGCCAATTCATGAACGGCGTGTTGTGCCCGTGGCTTTTCATGCTGCCGGGCTCCAGCTGCCAGGCCAGCTCCGGGTTGAAGATGCAGACATCGGCCGGGGCATCGATCGAAAGGGTGCCGGCAGGCAGACCGAGGATAGCCGCCGGTCCGGCCGTCAGGCGGTGGATCAAGTCGCCCAGCTCGATCGCGTTTTCCTCGACCAGTCGCAGTCCCAGCGGCAGCAGCGTGTCGAGGCCCGAGATCCCGGGCTCCGTGGACGGGAATGGCCCGAGCTTGGCATCCGGTTCGTGTGGCTGGTGGTCGGAACACAGGGCCTTGAGGATGCCGCCCTGGAGGGCATCGCGTAACCGCTGGCGGTCTTCCGTGGTCCGCAGTGGCGGTATCACATGGCAATTGCTGTCGAAGTCGCTGACGTCGATCTCTGTCAGGTACAGGTAGGGAATCGCCACATCCGCGGTGATCGGCAGGCCGTCAAACTGTGCACGCGCCACCATGTGAACGGCACGCCCGGTGGTCAGGCGGCAGAAATGCGCCCGGATACCGGTCTGCTCGATCAGCGCCAGGTCGCGAGCAACCGCTGCGGTTTCCGCGGCTTCCGGAATGCCCTGCATGCCCATGCGTGTTGCCACCTTGCCCTCGTGGGCGCAACCGTTCGCAGACAGGGCGTGGTCGTTCGCATACAGGAACACCGTCAGGTCAAACGTGGCGGCATATTCAAGAGCGCGCCGCTGTACCAGCGTGTTCACAAGCGGATGCATTGCGTTGCTGACGCCCACGCAGCCGGCGTGCTTGAGAGCGGCCATCTCGCTCAATTGCTCGCCGCCGAGACCACGGGTCAGGGCGCCGAGGGTAACGATGCGGGTTTTTCCGGATGTCTCGGCACGCAGCCGGATCAGCTCGATATCCGCCGGGGTCTCGACCACCGGGTCTGTATCGGGCGGGCAACATAGGGTGGTAATGCCGCCTGTTGCCGCCGCTATCGATTCAGAGGCAATGGTCGCCTTGTGTTCCTGTCCGGGTTCACGCACCCGGGCGCACAGGTCTACCAGTCCCGGGCAGACGATACAGCCGGTTGCATCGATTTTTTTTGCGGGCCCGAAACCGTCGGGCACCGTACCAACGGCAACGATTCGACCGTTCGCAATAAAGACATCCACCCGGTCATCTATCCGGTTGGCCGGGTCGATGACCCGTCCGCCATGGATGATGATCCTGTCCGTTGCGTTTGTTTTGGCTGGCGACATCGTGTATTGGTTTATTCGGGCGTCTCTTCCCTGTGGCGTATGGCCATGGACATGACCGCCATGCGTACGGCGATACCATGGGTGACCTGTTCCAGGATCACCGAACGGGATCCGTCTGCCACTTCCGAGTCCATCTCCACGCCGCGGTTGATCGGACCGGGGTGCATGATGGTGACGTCGGGCTTCGCCACGGCGAGTTTCTCTTCGGTCACGCCAAACAGCTCGTAGTATTCATGTTCGCTGGGCAACAGCGCCCCCAGCATGCGTTCGCGCTGCAGCCGCAGCATGATGATCACGTCGGCATCCCGGATGCCTTCCTGCAGGTCATGGAAGACATGGACACCGAGTGCCTCGCAGTGTGCCGGTATCAGTGTTTTTGGTGCAACGATGCGGACATCGCCGGTATTCAGCAGGTTCAGGGCGTGAATCTGCGAGCGTGCGACCCGTGAGTGCATGATGTCGCCGACGATGGCGACACGCAGTCGCCCGAAATCGGGTCCCTTGATGCGACGGATGGTGAACATGTCCAGCATCGCCTGGGTCGGGTGCGAGTGACGGCCGTCACCGGCATTGATGACGCTGATGTGCGGCTCGACATTGCTGGCAATAAAGTGTGCGGCACCACTGTCGGCATGCCGGATCACGAACATGTCGACATGCATGGCCTCGAGATTGCGCAGCGTGTCCAGCAGGCTTTCCCCCTTGATCGTGGACGACTGGGTGATATTGATATTGAGTACATCGGCAGACAGACGCTTGGCAGCGAGTTCGAAGGTGGTGCGCGTACGGGTGCTGGCCTCAAAGAACAGGTTGACGATGGTTTTGCCGCGCAGCAGCGGGACTTTCTTGACGGTTTGCTCGGTGACACCGGCAAATGACTCGGCGGTGTCGAGGATGCGGGTCAGCAGCTCGTTGGTCAGGCCACTGATACTGAGCAAGTGGCGCAGTCCCCCGTCATCCCTGATCTGCAGATTTCGGTTCTTCATGTGACCTGCTTGATTTCCAGTTCCAGCGGATCAGGACCAGAAAGCTTGATATGCTCATCCGGCTGCAATTTGACATGGATGCCGGCAACATTGGCTTCCACCGGCAATTCGCGTCCGTCACGTTCCACCAGCACTGCCAGCATGATGGAGGCCGGCCGGCCGTAATCAAACAGTTCATTCATGGCCGCCCGGATGGTCCGGCCGGTGTGCAGAACATCGTCTACCAGGATAATATGTCGACCATCAATGCTGAAGGGCATTTGTGAAGGTTTTACCACCGGGTTCATCCCGATCTGGGTAAAGTCATCCCGGTAGAAGGAGATATCGAGGCTGGCAAGTGGCTCGCTGATGCCAAGTCGCTCGTGCAATTGCTCTGCCACCCACACCCCGCCGGTGTGGATCCCGATCATGGCCGGGTTGTCGCGCCCTGCATCCCGGGTCAGGGTATCCAGTTTTTCGGCCATGCGCGTGATCAGGCCATTGACGTCATTCAGGTGAGTCATTCGGTTCTGTTTCCGGTTCCCAGCCAGTCCTGCAGGATGATTCGAGCAGCAACAGCATCGATCCCCCTTGCCGCTTCCGGGTCATCCCGAGTATTCAGTTGTTCCTGTGCGGCATGCGAACTGAGTCTTTCATCCACCGTATGGACCGGCAGCCGGTAACGTCCCTCCAGTTGTCTGATAAAGCGTCTCACGGAATCCGTAATATCCGAGTCGGTTCCGTCGGCCTGCCGTGGCAGGCCGACGACCAGGGCGTCGGGCCGCCAGGTTTGCATTAACTCGGAAATCTTCTTCCAGTCAGGTTGACCATCACGGGATTTTAAAGTGCCGAGTGCCGTGGCGGTCCCGGTTACGTCCTGTCCTACGGCAACGCCGATACGCTGCAGTCCGAAGTCAAATCCCAGCAGTGTCTGCAAGTTCACTGGCCGGTCGCATTCCCGGCTGCCGGTGGTACCCATCCCTTCCGTCAGGCATGCCCCGCGTCCCCGGAAATGAGGTTCAGATCAATCCCCATGAGCGCCGCTGCCGCCTGCCAGCGCTGTTCATACGGTGTCTCAAAAACTATTCGGGTACTCGCCGGCCCGCTGAGCCAGGCATTGGCGGCGAGTTCCTCTTCCAGTTGCCCGGCGCCCCATCCGGCATAACCCAGTGTAATAAATGACTTGTCTGGACCCTCGCCACGGGCAATCGCTTCGAGAATATCCCGGGACGAGGTAATGCCGGTGTTATCTGTTACCTTCAGGGTGGCTTCCCAGTCTCCCAGTGGCTCATGCAGGACGAAACCGCGGTCATTCTGGACCGGGCCCCCCATGTAGACGGGCTGTTTCGCTGCCACGTTGTGGACAGCCTCGATCTCCATGTGGTCGAGAATGTCACCGAGCCGCATGTCCAGAGGCCGGTTGATCACGAGTCCCAGTGCCCCGTCATCATTGTGCTCACAGATAAATGTGGCCGTGTGGTGAAAATTCGGGTCAGACAGCGCTGGCATGGCGATCAGGAAGTGGTTGCTGAGAGACTGCACCGTGCTCATACCTCTAGTATCAGGCAGAGTGGTGGTTCCCATCAAGTGGTAACGGCGTTCAGGTGCCGGCAGATGAATGGTTCCGTTTCGTCAGTGGCTTTTCAGGTTGTACCTGCTGGAGAATTCCCAGGTACGGGTTATATGCAGTACATCGGCTTCCTTGCTGATCTCTGGCGGGAACGGCGGGTACGGACTGGCCAGTTTGACAATACGGATGGCTGCTTCATCGATCACCGCATGTCCCGATGACTTGAGCACGGTGATATTACGTATGGATCCATCCGGGTTCAGGGCCACATCAAGCAGTAGTTTTCCGGATATTCCTGCGCGCCGGGCCGCATCCGGATAATTCAGGTTTCCCACGCGCTCTACCTTTTTTACCCATTCGAGCATGTAGTTGGCATATTTGAACTCCTGGGTGCGTGCCGAAACATAGACCTGCCTGGGTCGTTTTGCATAGGCCTGCATGGACTGGGTGATTTCCTCGCTCAGGTTGACCATCTCCAGACTCTGCTCGATCAGTTCGGACGCTGTCGGGTCCTTGTCCTCGGTCTCCGGTTGTACTGTTTCCTCCTGGCGGATTTTTGTGGTCGACTCGGTGGTCGTTACCACCTGGGTCGGGGCCGGCTCCGGTTTCTGCGTGGCCATGGCCGGGGCCTGGGCCGGGACGGCCTGCTGCGGGCGTACCTTTTCAGTGACATTACCGCCGCCATCCTGGCTGGTCTGGGCCAGGTATTCGGCTTCCTCCGGTTTCGGTGTCGTGCGCGTGGTGACGGTAATTTCAAGTGTCGGCAGATCATTTTCGGGAATTTTCTCATCCGGTGTTCCGAAAGTAATGCCGAGAATGATCATGGCATGCAGGACCACGGCAAAAAACAGCGTCAGCGCAAACCGGTCGGTCGAGGTAACCGGACTGGTTTCGAGTTCCTCTGCGGTTATGTCCTGCATTGTCGGTGTTCCCGGGTCATGGCGCCCGCGATTATACCGCTGACAATGCCGAACAGCAGTGCGGCAGTCATCAGTACCGGGAACAGGCGCCATAGTGCCGGGTGCGGTATGAACAGCAGCCAGGCAAGGATGAACTGACCGGTCATGTGGGAGAGTGCGGCGAGGATGCTGTAACCGACCGGTCCAAAGCCCTTGCCGGGCAGCCGGCAGGCAAGCCAGAGCATGCCGATGCTGCAAGCTGCTCCTGCCAGGCTGAGCAGGAAAGTGGGTGACAGGAACGTACCCAGCAGCAGGCTGCCGCACAATACCCGCAGCAGGCTTACCCAGGCAGCCATATGCCAGCCGAATTGCAGCAGCACCGCGATGGTAATTACGTTGGCGAGACCCGGTTTCAGTCCCGGCAGCGGACTGGGCAGGGCGCTTTCCAGTACATGGATGGTGATTGCGAGGGCAGCCAGCCAGGCAATACGATGGTCTTCAGCTGTTGTCTGGATCTGCATAGATCATGGTCTGGCAGGCCGTGGTAACGGTCGTCAGCCGTAATAGTGATCAACCCTGCCATCAAGGGCAAGCGCCTCCACAGGCGCTAAAGCGCTTTGTCGAACCGGTTGATACGAGGTCTCGCCATAAAACCATTCCATTGTAGATGGGGTGAATCCGGCTTCCAACAGTCAATCGGGGAGTTGCAATCAATGACCGGCATGGCGCTGTGCAGACAGGGAAGACCCTCTGCCTGACGCTTGTTATCCCGGAAACCGGCAGCCGTAATGAAAGAAACTGGTTGCATGATCGTCATATAAAGGACAGCAGCGCGCCCCTTTATTTCCTGAATTTATGTGCATCACTAGAAATTGATGGCGTCAAAACGCGGGTGCATGCCCACTAGCTGGATACTGATTCGGTTCGGCAGGCAGGCGGCCAGTTCGCCGCTGGCCGTCAGCCAGCCAGCCTGAATGCAATGTTTGCCCGGGCACGGTGAATCCAGGAAGCGTGCCCGGGCATCACGGATTTCAACCGTGCTGGTACCCAGCGGCCCTTCCAGCAGCACCTCGGCATCCCGGTCAAGGGGGATGATACGCGCCGGCTGGTTGCCTTCCTGAACCTGCAGGTAGCGCGCGATCTCATCCTGGAACCAGAAATGAGTGTACAGCAAGGGAAGACTCCCGATGACAGCAATAAGCAGCAGCCAGTCCGCACGTGTCATCACAGGGGTGTACTCAGGCGTATATCGGCTGGCTCGGTATCGAAGCTGATCCGCTTCTGCATCGCCGGATTCATGTGGACAGTACCGTTTGCGTCAATCATCAGGACATACCGGATCCCCATCCGTCGGGCGATAGCATGCCAGTGTTCCGGCCCGGCGACAAACAGGGCGGTGGCAGCGGCATCTGCCGTGGTGGCATCGGTATGCACCACGGTCACGGAGGTGACGGTATCCGCCGGGTAGCCGGTGCGTGGATCAATGATGTGATGGTAACGCCTGCCTCCATGATCAAAGAAACGTTCATAGTCGCCCGAGGTAAATACGCTTTCGTCATCTCCCAGTTCAATGGCCGCGAGAACTCCGGGTCCGCGCGGGTCGCGGATACCTATGCGCCATGGGCGGTCGCCGTGCCGGCCAATCGCGCGCAGGTCGCCGCCGGCATTGATGATGGCATTATGGATGCCGAGTTCACGCAGGCGCCCGATGCCCTGATCTATGGCGTGGCCTTTCGCAACGGCCCCCAGGTCGTAGCGAACGGCCGGATTGCTGCTCCGCAGGTAACCATCATTGATCGCGACGTCGGTAACCGAGGGCTGCTGTGATACCAGGGCCGTCAAGGCCGAATTGTCCGGTGGCGGGCCAGCCGGCCGCTCATCGCTATGGAAGCCCCAGATCGATACCAGCTTGCCAATGGTGGGGTTGAACAGCCCGTCGCTCAGGATTGACAGACGGTTTGCCTTTTCGAACAGTGGCAGCAGTTCCGGGTCTGCGGGAAATGCATCCCCGGTGGCCAGCCGGCGGTTGGTATCCTGCAGGCGGCCCGGCTGCCAGGCATGCCATTCGGCATGCATGCGCAGGAACATCTGTTCCAGTTCCTGGCTGGCTTGTTCGGCGACATCGCTGCCAATGCCGTAATAGGTAACTTCGACCAGGGTCCCCAGCGCAAAGAACTGCCTGTGCCGGGCGGGATCTGCTGGCTGGCCACAGCCTGCCAGTAGCAGCAGGCCGAGGAGCAGACCGATACGCGCAGAACTCGCAGATGCCAGGACAGGGTCCTCCTTATCGCTCTGCCAGCCGCTTGCCGATGGCATCCATCAGTACACCGGCGATATCTGCGTCATACAGTGAATCGAGTTCCCGGATACAGGTCGGACTGGTGACGTTGATTTCCGTCAGGTAATCACCGATCACGTCGAGCCCGGTAAACAGCAGGCCCTTCTCACGCAGGGCCGGACCGACCTGCTCGCAAATCCAGCGGTCCCGCTCGGTGAGGTCCACCCCCTTGCCGGTCGCCCCGGCAGCAAGGTTACCGCGGGTTTCCCCGGCGGCCGGGATGCGCGCCAGTGCATGGGGAAACGGCTCACCGTCAATCATCAAAATGCGCTTGTCACCCAGGCTGATTTCCGGGATGTAGCGCTGCGCCATTGCCGTTCGGCTGCCATTGTCGGTGATGGTCTCGAAAATGACATTCAGGTTCGGGTCTTCCCGGCGCACCCGGAATATCGAGGCGCCGCCCATGCCGTTGAGCGGTTTGACAATGATATCCTCGTGTTCACCAAGGAACTGCCGCAGGTGCGAAATTTCCCGGCTGACGAGGGTGGGCGGGCAGCAGTCTGCAAACCAGGCGGTGTACAGTTTCTCGCTGGCATCACGCAATGCGGCCGGCCGGTTGACCAGCAGTACCCCGTCGGCCTCGGCACGTTCAAGCAGGAACGTCGAGTAGATATACTCCATGTCGACGGGCGGGTCCTTGCGCATCAGTACCACGTCCAGCGACGCCAGTGACCGAACCGCGGGCTCCGTGCAGCGGAACCAGTCATCCGGGTCATTCCGGACCTCGAGGCGGCTCATGGTCGCAAAACAGTGACTGTCCTGCAGGTACAGGTCGGCCTGCTCCATGTAAGAGAGTTCCCAGCCGCGCGCACCGGCTGCCATCAGCATGGCCAGGGTACTGTCTTTTTTGAAGTTTATGGACTTGATCGGGTCCATAACCACGCCCAGTTTGATCGCCATAGATAATGCTTTCCCGCTCCGCGTACGGCCCCCTGCCGGCTTATAAAGTTTGCCCGCTGGCGGACGATAAATCGCTGTAGTTGAAGGGCAATAGTAAATTAATTCGACTGTCGGCGCGTTCGCCGGGACTTGTCAGGCTTCACGGACCGGCGATTGCCGGCATAATTTTAATGAAAACATCAATTAAACATAAGGTTATATATGCATCACAGTGCTGAGACTCAGGTGTGCACAGGTGCCACAGGCACCACCGGGGATCGGGAGGATGCCGCGGTTGCCTTCACGGTCATGGTCATCGATGACAGCAAAACCATCCGGCGCACGGCCGAAACCCTGCTGCGCAACGAGGGATTCGATGTCGTTACGGCAATGGATGGTTTCGAGGCACTGAGCAAGGTCGCTGACTACCAGCCAGATCTGATCTTCCTGGACATCATGATGCCGCGACTGGACGGCTACCAGACCTGCGCGCTGATCAAGCATCACAGAGTATTCAAACACATACCGGTAATCATGCTGTCCAGCAAGGATGGCCTGTTCGACCGTGCCCGCGGTCGCGTGGTCGGTTCCGACCACTACCTTACAAAACCGTTTACCAGGGAAGAACTGCTGGCTGCCATCGAGCAGCACGGCACTAAAGCGGCTTCGGAAGTCGGCGTATAGAGCATATACCGAGGAAATGGCCATGACGCAGATAATGATCATCGATGATTCACCTACAGATGCCCATCGCTTGCAGCAGATCCTGCAGAAGAACGGCTACCAGACGTTAACGGCGGCGAATGGCGACGAGGGAATTGAATACGCCCGGCGGGAAAAGCCTGACCTGATCCTCATGGATGTTGTGATGCCGGGACTTAACGGTTTCCAGGCGACCCGCGAACTTACATCCGATCCGGAGACCGCTTCGATACCGGTCATTATCGTTACCCGCAAGGACCAGAAGGTCGACCGCGTATGGGGACTACGTCAGGGTGCCCGTGAATACCTGACCAAGCCGGTCAATGAGGCCGATCTGATGGATCGTATTAACGCGGCGCTCGCAAGTTAACTGCTGCCACTATGAATGAAGCGACAGAAATGGATCCGGTTGCCCTGCTGAGGGCCATGGAAACGGGTTGCCGGAACGCGGCGGCAGGTCTCCCGGAGAACATTGACCCCAGCGAGGAATGGTCTGGCATTGCCTTTCGACTGGGTGATCAGCAATTGCTGGTTCCGGTGGGCGAGGTGATTGAAACCCTCTCCCTGCCACAACTTACCGCTATTCCCAACACTGCTGACTGGGTAAATGGAATCGCAAATGTTCGTGGACGCCTGTTACCCGTTCTGGATCTGCGCGGACTGTTGTATGGCGAAGTGGCACAGTCTGGACCACGCAGCCGGGTGCTGGTGATTGATTTCGACGATGTTTATTTCGGACTTGTCGTGGACGAGGTCCATGGTCTCAGGCATTACCCGGTCGAGGCCTGCGTGTCGGCCGGCAAACGCATGGATGATGCGCTGGGACCGTATGTCAGTGACGGCATCCAGGATGAGGATGTCTTCCGCGGCATTTTCAGCATTTCTGCACTGTCTGCTTCCGGACGATTCATGCAGGCAGCCGTTTGAAATTTTTATGATTCGCTGTTTGTGTTGCGTATTTAAAACTAACCGGTCAGGAGATAGACCATGAAGGGAATGACCAAGGTAAAAACGACGGCATCCGACAGTTGGATGAAAGTGCTCACCTTTGCCGTATTGTGTTCTGTCTGGGCGATGGTGGGTGTCTTCGTGCATGTCGGTAACCAGTCCGAACTGGATCAGCAGCGTTTGTCCTGGACCGGCGAGCAGCAGGTCTTGTCGCAGCGAATTGCGAAGTATGCCCTGGCAGCTGCTAACGGTGACTCCGAGGCGTTCGCATCACTCGAGGAATCGAAGCGGCGGTTCAGGGATATTCTCGCCAGCGAGAATAACGAGTTCGAGGCAAGTGAAAGATATCGGCATACACCCGAGTTTCATGCCTATGGCGGGCTGAGTAAGGTCTGGGACGGCTTCAGTTCCAGTGTCACCGAGGTTGTCAATGGCCAGATTCTGGTGCTCTCGGTGGCCGAGACGGCCAGCCTGACCCGTCAAATCATGCCGGAGTTGATGCAACATACGCAGGGCCTGGTAGACAAGCTCGTGAGCAATAATGCCAGCTCGGCTCAAATACGTCAGGCCAGTCACCTGTCTATGCTTGGCCAGCGCATCGTGAATAACATCAATAATGTCATGTCCGGAGACGGGGCAGAGGCGGCGGCAGTAGCCTTTGCCGAGGATACAGGGAAATTTGGCGCCATTCTCGAGCAGATGCTGCGTGATGGGAATGACACCAGCGCAGTCCAGGGCAAGCTCAAGAAGATTGCACTGCTGTTCAGCCAGATCAGCGACCATGTTGGTACGGTAGTTGACAACTCGGCGGAACTGGTTGGTATTCAAAATGCTGTACAGGATGTGTCGACCCGCAGTGAGAAGCTGTTTGATGCCGCTGATGAGCTGCAAAAGGCCTATGCGGCTGCGCCGGCCAATCGCCTGGTATCAATGGAACTCGCCTATATCCTCGGTGCAGTGGCTCTCGTGATCCTGTTCTGGATGGGATTTGAAAAACTGCGCACGCAGCGCAACCGCAACCAGGTCATCGAGTCTGAAAACCTGCAGAACCAGGAGGCCATCATGCGGTTGCTGGATGAAATGGGTGACCTCGCGCAGGGTGACCTGACGGTGAACGCCACGGTGACTGAGGATTTTACCGGTGCCATTGCGGACTCCATTAATGCCACAGTCGGTTCCCTGCGTGGCCTGGTGAAGACCATCAACGACACCTCCACGCAGATGTCTGCCTCGGTAGAGGAAGCCGAGGTGGTTGCCCAGCAACTGTCCGAGGCGAGTTCCTGCCAGTCACAGGATATTGCTAATGCAACGAGTATAATCAACGAAATGGCAGCTTCCATGAATACGGTATCAGCCGAAGCCGGCGAGTCTGCCAAGGTGGCCATGAGCTCGGTAGAGATTGCGAAGAAGGGTGGCGATAAGGTGCAGCGCAACATCGTGGGTATGGATTCGATTCGCGAGCATATCCAGGAAACCTCGAAACGCATCAAGCGTCTCGGCGAAAGTTCACAGGAGATTGGTGATATCGTCGAGCTGATTAATGATATTGCCGAGCAGACCAACATCCTTGCCCTGAACGCCTCCATCCAGGCGGCCATGGCCGGTGAGGCAGGCCGTGGCTTCGCAGTCGTTGCCGATGAGGTACAGCGGCTTGCCGAGCGTTCAGCCAATGCTACCCGCCAGATCGAGGCACTGGTAAAAGCCATTCAGGCGGATACCAACGAGGCAGTCATCTCCATGGAAAAAAGTACCTCCGGTGTGGTCGATGGTGCGCACCTTGCAGAGGACGCGGGAAGTGCACTCGAGGAGATCGAGAATGTTTCCGAGCAGCTGGCCGGACTGATTCAGTCGATTTCCGTTTCTGCCAGCAAGCAGGCCGGAACGGCAGCCGAGATATCCAGCAACATGAACCAGATCCAGGATGTCACAACCCAGACAGCCAGCAGTACCGAGAAGACCTTCCGCTCAATCGGCAACCTGTCACGTCTTGCGAAGGACCTGGATACCTCTGTTGCGGGCTTCAAGCTCCCATAACAGGAAAGATGTCCGGAATGGCCGGTGACTATGCCGTGCAACCATGCGCATTTTTGCGTGTTCGGGATCGTTCGCCATATGAGAACGCACGCAGCCAGGAACCAGCATGAACGAAGCTATCGATTTGAGTGCGCTTAACTGGGTGCAGCAGGAACTCGGCGTGACCCTGAAACGGGGGCGCCAGTTTCTGGAGGAATATGCCGAAGGCAACCGCAGCACCGAAAGCCTGAACAATTGTATGGCCTGTCTGCATGAGGCACGCGGCCCGTTGCGTATTGTCGGCCTCAACGGGGCTGACCTGCTTGCAACCGAGATGGAAGAGGTCCTCAATGACCTCTCGCGTGACAGCCTCGACAATCAGGAAATGGCTATGGAGGCCCTGATGCAGGCTTTTATACAGCTTCCCGATTACCTGTTCGCCCTGCGCAGCAGCCGGCGTGAGAGCACCGCCGCGTTACTACCGGTCATCAATGAGCTGCGCACGGTACGCGGTGCTGCCGTCATGCCGGAGGGCGCTGCATTCACCCCCGACCTGCAAGCCGATTTGCCAGTAACGGCCTATAACCCGCAGCAGGCGGACGCCCAGCCTGAAGCGGCATCCCTGGCGCGTTCCCTGCGGCAGCATTTCCAGGCCGGTCTGCTTGACTGGTACGGTAACCCGGATAACCGCGCCGGATTGCATACCATCAGCAAGGTAGCCGACAGCCTGCGCCGGGCCTCGCGACAGCAGGACGCAGCCCGCTTCTGGTGGGTTGCGAGTGGTTTTGTAGAAGTATTGCTGTCTGAACAAGAAGCGGCAACAAACGAATCAAAACAGTTGTTGGGACAGGTTGACCGTCAGATCAAGTGCCTGATAGATAGCGGTGAAGTTGAGTTTGCCGCGCATATTCCGGAAACATTACTCAATAATCTGCTGGCGCATATTGCTGCCAGCGATGTTGATACCGGAGAGGCGGGCGAAATTCGCCGCGTCTTTGCACTGGAGACACAGCCGGTAGATTGCGAGTTGGCGGTTGTTGCGCTGGATGGTCGTAATATGGAGGTCCTGAATACGGTGACGACCGCGGCACTCGAGGACCTTGAACAGATCAAGGAACAGCTGGATCTGTACAGATGCAGTGAAGACAATGTGAATGATCTGCCGGTGCTTTTCGACAAGCTGCATGCTCTCGGCAATACGCTGGCAATCAGCGGGCTGGAAGAAGCGGCTGGGGTTATTGCTGATGTTACCTCCCGGCTGCAGCAAATCATCGCGGTTAAAGACAGCGGTGATGAAAATGACTTCGTAGAGATTGCCGGTTCATTGATTGCTGTCGAAACCTCGATACGTGACATGCAGACACATAAGCTGATGCAGGAGTCCGGCAGCAGCACCGCCAGCCTTGCCTGGAATGAAGGGCTTGCCTCCGTCATCAGTGAAGTGGTTGTTGATATGTCGGCCGCGAAGGAACATATCAACAGCTATTTGCAGGCACCGGAGTCATCATCGGGGCTTGAAAGTGTGCCCGGGTTATTGCAACAGATTCGGGGTGGATTGCAGCTCGCCGGGCAGGATCGTGCAGCCGCGCTGGTGGAACAGGTAGATGACTACCTGGACAAGGCATTGTTTCGGGGTGAACAGCTGCCGGATGCCGAGCAGCTGGACTTGCTGGCAGATGCCATCTGCTCAATAGAATATTTTGTCGAGGAACTGGCAGAGAACCGCCTCCATGGTGGAATGGTCCTGGATATTGCCGAGCAGAGCCTGGAGAAGCTTGGTAAAGGTGCAATACCGGCACACCAAGAACAAGATGTCGAGCGGGAACTGCCACGCGAACAGTCCGTACCCGTCGTCCCGTCTGCAGATATCCCGGCGATTTCCGGTTTGCAGGTGTTCGCTGACGATATCGACAGGGAAATCCTCGATATTTTTATCGAGGAAGCCGGGGATGAGATTGAAAAGCTCTCCCGTCTGATTCCTGACTGGGTTGAGGATACGGACAACCGTGAAATGGCCGACACGATCTGCCGCTCCTTCCACACGTTGAAAGGTGGCGGGCGCATGGTTGGCGCGCTTGCACTGGCCGAATTCTCCTGGGTCTTTGAACATCTGTTCAACCAGGTTGTGGAAGGTACGATCAGAGCCGATGAAAAATTGCTGGAACTGATGCTGGAGGCAAGAGAACCGCTCGTTCAATTGCTTGACCAGGTGAAAGGTGGCAATGCACCGGCTGCAGATGTTGATGCCTTCGTGGCACGTGCCGCAGTAATGGTTGCACCTGTAACACAAGCAAGCAGCCAGTCCGGGACACCCGCTGTTACAGTCAGGGGTCCATTGGACACAGAGCAAGCGGACCAGACATCAACAGGTAAACAGGCAGCCAGTGAGCCGGAGTCTGTGGTCGATGACAGAGTTATCGCAGATGAATTCCCGGTACTGGCTGGCGACGCCGACCCCGAAATCGTCGAGATCTTCCTGGAAGAGGCAGAAGAGGTGCTCGGGGAAATCACCCGGCAACTACCGGAATGGACTTCCAATACCGGGGATCAAGAGGCCCTTGCCTCGCTACGCATGAATTTCCATACACTCAAGGGTAGTGGCCGCATGGCGGGCGCCATGCTGACAGGTGAATTTTCGTGGACGATTGAAAAGCTGCTTAACCAGGTAATTGACGGGGCGGTACCGGTGGATGAAACATTGCTTGCGATAGTTGACCGGATTCCGGTTTCCCTGACCGAGCTGATTGCACAGGTCGATGGCGGTCCGCAACCTGAGTCAGATTACCGGGCATTGATGTTCGCAGCAGAAACACTTGTCCGTGGTGAGCAACCGGACATAACAGCCATTGCAGACAACGAAACGGCAGCAGCGGATGCCGATATTGTCACGATAGCAGAATCCGGCAAGGTACGGGAAACCATCGACGGGGAGATCACGGTTGAGGAGCCGGCTACCGCTGACGCTGAGCCGGATATTATCGATATATTCCGGCGTGAATCGACAGGCCACCTGGAAGCGATACAGGGATTCGTCGAGGAATGCCAAGTAAATCAGGCAAGTTGTCAGGTATCTGAATCACTCTACCGTGCGCTGCATACACTGTCAGGGATAACCGAGTCGGTCGATTTACCCGTCGTACACAGTCTGGCAATTGCACTGTACGGTTATTTCAGTGAACTGAACGAGCAGCGGCTGCCGGTCAGCGATGCAGCCCTGCACGTGCTGGATAACTGCCGCGTGGCACTGGAAGAGATGGTCGA
Source organism: Gammaproteobacteria bacterium (assembly GCA_020344335.1). Lineage (GTDB taxonomy): Bacteria > Pseudomonadota > Gammaproteobacteria > UBA9214 > UBA9214 > SZUA-186. The sequence continues at coordinate 514,061 of CP070821.1, forward strand.
TCGGCTGCCGGAACAGGATTTTGACACCGGCTGGCTGAATTCATTGCTGGCAGATATCGAGGGCCTGTCGCTCAAGCCAACGCAAACGACTGAAGCGATGGACGATACACTGCCGGCAGACAGAGATGGTGTAGACGATGTAACGGATGTCACCCCAGTCGCCGGGAAAACATCGGCCAGTACTGTTACCGATACGCAGGATATGCCGGATGAAGGGCCGTCGGCGTCCAGCGGTGCCTTTGCTGACATCGATCCCGAGCTGCTCGAAATATTTATCGAGGAAGCCACGGATATTATCGATAACAGCGAGAGAACCTTGCGTGCTTGGCAGGATGATCATGGAAACCGTGAGCTGCTGGATGAACTCCAGCGCCAGCTGCATACCCTGAAGGGGGGCGCACGCATGATCGAGCTGGGAGCCATCGGTGATCTCAGTCATGGAATGGAAACCCTGCTGACCCGTGTTGTCGACGGTCATGTCACCGTGTCTGACCGCATGTTCGATTGCCTGCATGAGGCACATGACACACTCGCGGGCATGCTGGACAGGGTCAAGGCAAATGAAATACCGGATGCAGCGCCAGCACTTGAACAGTTGCTCGAGCTGCTGGCGCATGAAGAGCCGGATATCGATGTGAATGCAGCAGTGACCGATATGCCGGTAGTAAATGCAGTGGAACCGGATTCTGTACAAGTACCGGAACCGGAACAGGTTTACGGTTCCGTTGATCAGCCGGAAGCAGACGAAAAGACCAGTGAAGCAGCCGAGACAGTACCGGCAACGGAATCTGACGCCAGGCAAATTTCCGCAGAGGAAGCAGTAGAGATAGCGGCTACCGCGCCAGTGCAGCAACCGTCTATTGTATCGAACCGGCCGGAAGCAGCGCATGAAGGCGAGGTCATGCCAAGGCACGCAGAGCGTCGCAAGTCATCGAGGGTGCGTACCGAACAGGTGCGTATACAGGCTGACCTGCTTGATAACCTGGTGAACTATGCCGGTGAGATCAATATCTACCGGTCACGTCTCGACCAGCAATTCGTACGTTACCGCTTTACAATCGATGAGCTGCAGCAGACGATCAACCGTCTGCGTGATCAGTTGCGCAAGATGGAAATCGAAACCGAATCGCAGATCCTGTACCGCCATGAACAGGAGACCGGTAGTGCGCACGCCGGTTTTGATCCCCTGGAGATGGATCGTTACTCCAATCTGCAGCAGCTGTCACGCTCGCTGATGGAAAGTATCGGTGATCTCGACAGTGTCCGCGAATTGATGGACAGCACCACGCGTGAATCAGAAACGCTGCTATTGCAGCAGTCACGTGTCAACAGCGATCTGCAGGATGGCCTGTTGCGAACCCGCATGATGCAGTTCGCCAGCCTGGCACCGCGCCTGCGGCGCATTGTGCGGCAGGCAGCCAATGAACTGGGTAAGCGGGTTGAGCTGCGACTTGAAGGTGCTGATGGCGAGATGGACCGCACGGTGATCGAGCGGATTATTGCGCCTCTGGAGCACATGCTGCGTAATGCCATCGACCATGGCATCGAGACACCAGCCGAGCGCAAGCGTTCAGGCAAGCCAAAATCCGGAACGATCCAGATCGGTTTTCATCGCGAGGGGCCGGAGATCGTGCTGCGTATAGTTGATGACGGCAGGGGTATCGACAGGCAAGCGATCCGTAGCCAGGCCATCGAGCGCGGTTTGATTTCCGAGGATAACGTACTGCCGGATGACGAGGTGATGCAGTTTATTCTGCAAAGTGGCTTCAGTACGGCTCGTGAGGTGACTCAGATCTCAGGTCGCGGCGTTGGTATGGACGTGGTCAACAGTGAGGTGCGTCAGCTTGGCGGGTCGCTGCATATTGACTCTACTCTCGGCAAGGGCAGCATCTTTACCTTGCGGCTCCCATACACGCTGGCAATCAATCAGGCCTTGCTGGTACGGGCCGGCGAGGAGTCCTTCTGCATACCGCTGGGAAGTATTGAAGGTGTCGTACGTGTTGACTCTGATGAGCTATTGGCGCGCTATGCAGAACCCGACGCTACTTATGATTATGCAGGTAGCAGTTACAAGCTGAGGCACCTGGGTGCCATGCTCGATGTCGGTGGCTTGGATTCGGAAGACATGACGGGCAGGTTGCCTGTCTTGCTGATACGTACCGGCGAGAAACGCATCGCCCTGCAGGTCGATGCCCTGTACGGTAACCGTGAAATCGTAGTGAAACCACTTGGTCCCCAGTTAAGCAATGTCAACGGTGTATCCGGCGCGACCATTCTCGGTGACGGACGGGTGGTCCTGATTCTCGATCTTGCCGCAGTGGTGCGCATGCAAGAAAGGAAACCGGTGGCCGGCGGGCAGTTTGCAAGCGATCGCAATAACAAATTGACGATAATGGTGGTGGATGATTCGATAACCGTACGCAAGGTGACTACCCGTCTGTTGAAGCGGCACGGTTATGAGGTTGTTACCGCGAAAGACGGTGTCGATGCCATGGGCAAGTTGCATGAATGCGTCCCGGATATGATGCTGCTGGATATCGAGATGCCGCGCATGGACGGTTTCGAACTGGCAACACACATGCGTAATGACGAGCGTTTTCGTCATATCCCGATCACCATGATTACTTCACGCACCGGTAGCAGGCATCGGGAACGTGCAAAGGAAATCGGCATTAATCAGTATCTGGGCAAGCCCTACCGCGAGCATGAATTGCTGCAGATGATTAACCGCTTGATCAGCTTGCCGGAGGCTGACAACGACAAGGATCAGGAGCAGACGAATGGCTGATACAGAAGAGAGTGTACGCTGTCTGTGGATCCCGTTGCGGGATGTAAACATGCTGATACCAAGTGCATCGGTTGCAGAGGTTTGCAACTACCAGGTCCCTGACGAAATGAAAGAGTCTCCTGACTGGATCCTGGGCACCATCTGCTGGCGTGGCGAGACCGTGCCGGTCATTTCGCTGGAGATATTATGTGGCGACGGGGTACCGGTAAATCTGGTTTACTCACGGCTGATGATCATCAACTCGATATGCCCGGACAGCACTGTCCGTTTCTATGCCATTGTCGCAGCCGGTTTACCGCGGCTGTTACAGTTCGATGACAGCACAGTGAGAGGCATGGAGGCCTCGACCCTGGAAGCGGTCCAGTGCAGGGTTTCTGTTGGATCTGAAACGGCCGTTATCCCTGACCTGGCTTACATTCAGGGATTGCTGGAACAGCACCGGGATATTGCCGCCTAGCGGAAATCCCCCCATAACGACTGCAGAACCGCCAGCACGGCAAGCGAGGCGGTTTCCGTCCGCAGGACTCTCGGGCCAAGCGCTATCGAGGTGAAACCGGCACGCCCTGCCCGGGATTGTTCGGAATCACTGATGCCGCCTTCCGGTCCAACCAGCAACAGAATCGATGACTGCGGTGGCTCGAGCCCGGTGAGCGTTGTGCCGGCATCGGGGTTCAGCAGGATTCGGGTATCTGCGGTGAGACCGGTATCAAGCCAGGATGTAAATCCCGCAGGCGAGTCAATTCCGGGCAACGTACTGCGGCCGCATTGTTCACAGGCATTGATCATGACTCTCCGCCAGTGTCGCATGCGTTTCTCCAGTCGTTCACCCCTGGCACGCGTCTGGCTGCGTTCCATCCACAGTGGCTGGATCAGGCTGACACCCAGCTCGACGGCCTTTTGCACAATGAAATCCATGCGGTCACCCCGCGGAATTCCCTGTGCCAGGGTGATGTTCAGTGAAGACTCGGTATTCGAGGTATACGCCGTACCGATCTCGACAGATACCCTGGCGCGTTGTACCTCCAACAGGCTGGCATGGTATTCCGATCCGGCGCCGTCGAATACCCTTATCGCTGCACCTGGTCCGAGGCGCAGTACCTGCCTGATATGGTGTGCTGCCCGTTCATCCAGAACCAGTGTTTCCCCGGTGGCCAGGGATTGCGGTATATAAAGTCTTGGAACGTGCATCGCATTGACTCGCATTGCTCACTGGAGGCACAAAAGGCTCCGGCTCCATCGCAATGGTTGCATTGTACTGAATAAACAAAAGGCAGGGTGTGTTATGGAAATCGCCATCCCGGTGCGGACAGTCGCTTGCTGCTGGACTGGCGAAGTACAGGGTTGTACAAGTGGCAGTAACGGCTGGTTCACTCGCTCCTGTGTAGCGTCCCGAAACACGATGACTCTGCCGGCACCCGGGCTTCCTTCGAGAAATCCAGGCTGGCGCCGCTGATGTGCCGGTAAGGGCCAGTCGCGGGGCGGGGATAGGCAACAAGTGATTCAGCTGTTGCCGTGGCCCAGGTTTTTCCAGATCGCTATGGAGGGTTCTGCTCGGTTCAGGGTATAAAAGTGCAGGCCAGGTACCCCCTGTTCGACAAGCCTTTTGCACAGGCCGGTGACAACCTCTTCACCAAATGCGCGAATGGATTTAAGGTCGTTGCCATAGGCCTCGAGGCGTTTGCGAACCCAGCGCGGGATTTCGGCGCCGCAGTTGTCGGAGAAACGTGCCAGCTGGTAATAGTTAGTGATCGGCATTATGCCGGGTACGATCGGGATGTCGATACCGGCGGCCTTGCAGCAGTCTGTAAACCTGAAATAGGCGTCCGGATTGTAGAAGTACTGGGTGATGGCGCCGTTGGCACCGGCCTCGACCTTGCGCCTGAAATTGGCAAAGTCGCGGTCCGGGCTGCTGGCCTGCGGGTGATACTCGGGATAGGCCGCCACCTCGATATGGAAATGATCACCGGTTTCCTCGCGGATAAAACTGACCAGTTCGTTCGCGTACCGGAATTCGCCGGCTTCCAGTGTTCCCGAGGGGATATCCCCGCGCAGCGCAACCATGTGACTGATGCCTTCATTCCGGTATGCATTGAGGATCTCGCGGATATTTTCCCGTGTCGAGCTTATACATGACAGATGTGGAGCGACCTCGACACCGGATTTTTCCCGGATATTCGTGACGGTCTCGAAGGTACGGTCGCGGGTCGAGCCACCGGCACCGAAGGTGACCGAGAAAAATCCGGGTTTCATTGCCGCCAGTTTCCGGCTGGTGGCTTCAAGCTCGTTCATTCCTTCCGCAGTCTTCGGCGGAAAAAACTCAAAGCTGTAAATCGGTTCGCTGGATTTCATCGGTGGTGGGAGGCCATTGTGTGTTTGCAGGAAAGTTCAGAAAATATATTCCCGAGTACAGGGCTTGCTTGCGAACCGGGGATGCATCCGCCGGCAAAAACGCGCCTCCGGAAATAATTATCCGGGCACGCTCATCGCGCTGCGGTTTTCCGGACAAGGTGCACTAGTAGCGGTAATAGTCCGGCTTGTAGGGGCCCTCGACCGGTACGCCAATATAATCGGCCTGTTCCTGCGTCAGTTGTGTAAGCTGTACACCGATCTTGCCAAGATGCAGGCGGGCGACTTCCTCGTCGAGCTTCTTCGGCAGGGTATAGACCTTGTTTTCGTACTGGTCACCGCGGTTCCATAACTCCATCTGGGCGAGCGTCTGGTTGGTGAAGCTGTTGGACATGACGAAACTCGGGTGGCCGGTAGCACAGCCCAGGTTGACCAGTCGACCTTCTGCCAGCAGGATGATGCGCTTGCCATCCGGAAAGATGATGTGATCCACCTGCGGCTTGATATTTTCCCACGTATATTTTTTTACGCTGGCAACATCGATTTCGTTATCGAAGTGGCCGATATTGCAGACAATCGCCTGGTCTTTCATGATTGCCATGTGGTCATGCCCGATGACATGGTAGTTTCCGGTTGCAGTCACGAAGATATCAGCCTTGTCGGCAGCCTCTTCCATGGTGACGACACGGTAACCTTCCATGGCGGCCTGCAGTGCACAGATGGGATCGATCTCCGTAATCCAGACGGTACAACCAAGCCCCCTCAGTGACTGTGCACAGCCCTTGCCGACATCGCCGTAGCCGATGATCAGGGCGATTTTTCCGGCGATCATGACGTCTGTTGCGCGCTTGATGCCGTCTACCAGTGATTCGCGGCAACCATACAGGTTGTCAAACTTGCTCTTGGTGACCGAATCATTGACGTTGATCGCCGGGAATGGCAGTTCGCCACGTTCCTGCATCTGGTACAGGCGGTGTACGCCGGTCGTGGTTTCCTCGGTCACGCCCCTGATGTTGTTGTGGATATTCGAGTACCAGCCGGGTTGCTCGGCAAGGCGTGCCTTGATGGAGTTGAACAGTGACACCTCTTCCTCGCTGGACGGGTTGTCGAGTATCGTCGGATCACTCTCGGCTTTCGTGCCCAGTATGACAAGCAGGGTCGCGTCACCACCGTCATCCAGGATCATGGTCGGGGTGTTGCCATCATGCCACTCCATGATGCGGTGCGTGTACTCCCAGTAATCGTCGAGTGATTCGCCCTTCCAGGCATACACCGGGATATTGCGTGCCGCAATGGCCGCCGCCGCATGGTCCTGCGTCGAGAAGATATTGCAGGATGCCCAGCGCACCTCCGCCCCGAGTTCCACCAGTGTTTCGATCAATACCGCGGTCTGTATAGTCATGTGCAGGCTGCCGGCGATGCGTGCACCCTTGAGCGGTTTTTCCTCACCGTACTTTTCACGCAACGCAACAAGGCCCGGCATCTCGGTTTCCGCGATCGTTATTTCCCTGCGGCCCCAGTCGGCCAGTTCTATGTCGGCAACCTTGTAATCAGGTGAAATATTTTCTGCAGTTTGTGAACTCATGTTGTGCCTCGTGCCGTTATACGGCCTTGTCCGTTTTATTCAGTCCTGCGGCATCGCGCAGCGTTTCAGCCTTGTCGGTTTTCTCCCAGCTGAAATCATGGTCTTCGCGACCAAAATGGCCGTAGGCGGCTGTGGCTTTATAGCCGGGCTTCAGGAGATCGAGCATGGTAACCAGGCCACGCGGACGCAGATCGAAATGCTCACGCACCAGTTCAACCATGCGTGCTTCATCGAGCTGCCCGGTGCCGAATGTCTCGATGCTGATAGAGGTGGGCTCGGCAACACCGATAGCATACGACACCTGGATCTCGCAGCGCTCGGCCAGGCCTGCGGCAACGATATTTTTTGCCACATAGCGAGCTGCGTAAGCGGCAGAGCGGTCCACCTTGCTGGGGTCCTTGCCGGAAAAGGCACCGCCACCGTGGCGGGCCATGCCGCCGTAGGTGTCCACGATGATCTTGCGACCTGTCAGGCCGCAATCGCCCACCGGACCGCCGATGACGAAACGCCCGGTCGGATTGATGTGGATATGTTCCTGCGGGCACTGGTCCAGCCATTTGGCCGGCAGCACCGGCCTGATGATTTCGTCCATGACCGCTTCGCGGATCGCCTTGAGTTCCATGTCCGGGTCGTGCTGGGTCGAAAGCACTACGGCATCGATACCGACCGGCCGGTCGTTCTCGTAGCGAAAGGTGATCTGGCTCTTGGCGTCCGGGCGCAACCAGGGCAGGGTGCCGTTCTTGCGGACCTCCGCCTGGCGTTTTACCAGTCGGTGGGCATAGGTGATCGGCGCCGGCATCAGTACCTCGGTTTCATTGGTGGCATAACCGAACATCATGCCCTGGTCCCCGGCACCCTGTTCGTGTTCCTCGGTCTCGTTCACACCCATGGCAATGTCCGGCGATTGCTTGCCGATGGCATTCATGACGGCACAGGATTCCCAGTCAAAGCCGATTTCGGAACTGTTGTAACCGATTTCACGCACCGTTTGGCGAACGATATCCTCCAGATCGACCCAGGCCGAGGTGGTGACTTCGCCGGCGATGATCACCATACCGGTCTTGACCATGGTTTCGGCAGCGACCCGGGCGCGTGAATCCTGTTCCAGGATGGCGTCAAGGATGGCATCCGAGATCTGATCCGCAATCTTGTCGGGATGACCCTCCGACACGGATTCTGAGGTAAACATATGAAAATCTGACATAATTTTTATCTGTTGTATTGATCAAACCATCAAGTCTACCTTACGATGGTGATATTTTCACTAGGTGGCCATTTCGCATAGAGTAATTGTCCGTATCTGCACAGGAGGTAATGATGGTCAGTCTGGAAACACCGGTATGCGATTTTGGCAAGCCCGCCATTGATTTCGCACTTCCCGGAGTCGACGGGAACGTCTGGACACTGGAATCGTGCCGGGGGCCGAATGGCTTGCTGGTAATGTTTATCTGCAATCATTGCCCTTACGTGAAGGCTATTCGCGAGCGGCTGGTGCGCGATACCCGTGAATTGCTCGATCTCGGCGTCCATAGCGTGGCCATCATGTCCAACGACCAGACCTTGTACGAGGAAGACAGCTTCGAGAACATGCAGGCCGTGGCGCGGGAATTTGATTTCCCGTTTCCCTACCTGCTGGATGAATCCCAGGCGGTTGCTAAGGCCTATGGTGCGGTGTGCACCCCGGATTTCTTCGGCTATAACAGTAGCTTGGAGTTGCAGTACCGGGGTCAGCTGGATGCCAGCCGCATGGAAACCGCGCCACCCGATACGCGGCGAGACCTGTTCCTTGCCATGCGTCAGGTCGGGGCGAGCGGACAGGGGCCGGCGGAGCAGACGCCGGGCATGGGTTGCTCCATCAAGTGGCGTGAAGAAGTCGGCGCAGACTAAAATATAAGCTATCTATAAATATTTGTTATATAGACATAATATCGTTTATAGATCGCAAGATGTCGGATACCCCGACTATTGCCGAACGGCACAAACTAGGAGAGAATAGCGCGCTTCGCGATTCCGGGGTCAAGCACCCGGATGGCAACGGGAGTGGACTCCCCGCACAATCTGAAAAATTTCGATGTGGACAATCGCCTCGGTGCACTGATCGGCACCCGGGGCTTTTTTTTCCACCGCGCCAGCGCTGCCGGGAAGCCGGGACGCGGCGGACACTGGAACAGATGCCCGACTTCACTCGCGGTACTGGCGACCAGATATAAAGTATCCAAATCTGTACAGGAGGAAATCATGGCCCAGCGCAAAGAACTCGCCAATGCAATACGTGCGCTCAGTATGGACGCAGTGCAAAAGGCGAAATCCGGCCATCCCGGTGCCCCGATGGGTATGGCGGATATTGCCGAAGTCTTGTGGAACGATTACCTGAAACATAACCCGGCAAACCCGGGCTGGGTGGATCGTGACCGGTTTGTACTGTCCAACGGGCACGGCTCCATGCTGATTTACTCCCTGCTGCACCTCACCGGTTACGACCTGGGTATCGAGGACCTCAAGCAGTTCCGCCAGTTGCATTCCAAAACCCCGGGGCATCCCGAATACGGGTACGCTCCGGGCGTTGAAACCACGACCGGTCCGCTCGGGCAGGGCATTACCAATGCGGTCGGCATGGCCGCAGCAGAAAAGACGCTGGCCGCACAGTTCAACCGTGACGGTCATAATATCGTCGATCACCACACCTATGTCTTCCTGGGTGACGGTTGCCTGATGGAAGGAATTTCCCACGAGGCCTGTTCGCTTGCCGGCACCATGAAGCTGGGCAAGCTGATAGCATTCTGGGATGACAACGGGATTTCCATTGACGGACACGTAACCGGCTGGTTTACCGATGACACGCCGAAGCGTTTCGAGTCCTACCAGTGGCATGTGGTGCGCGATGTCGACGGCCATGACCCGGATGCCATCCGCAAGGCGATCGAAGAGGCCCGCGCTGAAACTGACAAGCCCAGCCTGATTTGTTGCAAAACTGTGATCGGTTTCGGTGCCCCCAATCTTGCCGGCACACATGACTGTCACGGTGCCCCGCTGGGAGAGGATGAAGTTGCCGCGACCCGTGAAAACATTGGCTGGTCGCATGCACCCTTCGAGGTACCGGATGCGGTGTATGCCAGCTGGGATGCAAAAGACAAGGGTGTGGAGGCAGAAGCCGAGTGGGATACCCTTTTCACTGCCTACAAGGAAGCGCATCCGGATCTGGCGGCCGAGTTTCAGCGTCGTATGGCCGGTGAACTGCCGGTGGACTGGAATTCGAAGGCGGCCGAGTTCATTGCCTCTGTCGATGGCAAGGCCGAGACCATTGCATCCCGCAAGGCCTCGCAGAATGCACTCAACGGCTTTGGTCCGCAGTTGCCGGAGATGCTGGGCGGCTCAGCCGACCTGGCCGGTTCCAATCTGACAATATGGTCGGGATCCGAAGACATCAACAAGGGTAACGGCGGTAACTATATCTACTATGGTGTGCGCGAATTCGGTATGTCCGCCATCATGAACGGCATTGCCCTGCATGGCGGCTTCATTCCCTACGGTGCGACCTTCCTGATGTTTTCGGAATATGCGCGCAATGCCCTGCGCATGGCGGCCCTGATGAAGGTGCACAGCATTTTCGTATATACCCATGACTCGATCGGGCTGGGTGAGGACGGCCCGACCCACCAGGCGGTGGAACAAACGGCGACCCTGCGCATGATCCCGCGCATGTCGGTCTGGCGCCCCTGTGATGCGGTCGAATCTGCCGTGGCCTGGAAGGCCGCTATCGATAATAGCACGGGCCCGAGCTGCCTGATTTTCTCGCGCCAGAACCTGCCGCACCAGGAACGCAGCGGCGACCAGATTGCGGCGATTGGTCGTGGCGGCTATATCCTGCGCGACTGTGACGGTACCCCGGATGCCATCATCATCGGGACCGGCTCCGAAGTCAGTCTGGCAATGGAAGCGGCAGAAACGCTGACTGCCAGGGGCACGCAGGTCCGCGTCGTGTCCATGCCGTCAACCGATGTGTTCGATTCGCAGGACGAGGCTTATCGTGAGTCGGTGCTGCCGTCCGCCGTTACTGCACGCGTTGCGGTCGAGGCCGGCGTGACGGATTACTGGCTCAAGTATGTCGGTCTCGGCGGCAAGGTCATCGGTGTCGACTCCTTCGGTGAATCCGCACCTGCCGGTGATGTCTACAAGCACTTTGGTGTCACGTCGGGAAATGTCACGAAAGCGGTCGAAGACGTGCTCCAGGCCTGATACAGAATCCATCATTTTACAAATCAAGCTGAAACCTAAGGAGAAAATTCAATGGCGATTAAAGTCGGTATCAATGGCTTTGGCCGAATCGGCCGCATGGCATTCCGTGCCATAGCGAAGGATTTCCCCGACATCCAGGTGGTTGCGATTAACGACTTGCTGGATGCTGACTACCTGGCGTACATGCTGAAGTACGATTCGGTGCACGGTAACTTCGACGGGGACATCGCGGTCAATGGAAATAACCTGGTTGTCGGTGGCAATACTATTCGTCTGACTGCCGAGCGTGATCCGGCCAACCTCAAGTGGGACGAGGTCGGTGCGGAAATCGTGATCGAGTGCACCGGTTTTTTCCTTACCGAGGAAACCTGCCAGAAGCATATCGATGCAGGTGCCGGAAAGGTTGTCCAGTCTGCACCTTCCAAGGACGGTACGCCGATGTTTGTCTATGGTGTCAACCATGACACCTATGATGGCGAGGCCATCATTTCTGCCGCATCCTGTACCACCAACTGCCTGGCGCCAGTTGCCAAGGTTCTGAACGACAAGTGGGGCATCAAGCGTGGCCTGATGACCACCGTGCATGCCGCAACCGCCACCCAGAAAACCGTTGATGGCCCTTCCCAGAAAGACTGGCGTGGCGGTCGCGGTATCCTGGAAAACATCATTCCGTCATCCACCGGTGCGGCAAAAGCCGTTGGCGTGGTACTGCCGGAGCTGAACGGCAAGCTGACCGGGATGGCATTCCGCGTGCCGACCTCTGACGTGTCCGTGGTTGACCTCACCTGCGAATTGAACAGTGATGCCGATTACAGCGATATCTGTGCTGCGATGCAGGCCGCTTCCGAGTCGGGAGACCTGGCCGGCGTACTCGATTACACCGAAGACAAGGTGGTTTCCACCGATTTTCGCGGCAGGACCACACCGTCGATCTTCGACGCAGGTGCCGGCATTGCACTGGACGGCACCTTCATCAAGGTGGTTTCCTGGTACGACAATGAGTACGGATATACCTGTAACATGCTGCGCATGGTGCAGCACGTTTCCGGGTAACTGGTCTGAAAGAAGCAGGTCACCGGCCTGTGGAGCAGGCCGTTGATTCTTCAGCAGGGTTGTTTGTCGAGGCTGTGAGCTTCACTTACAAGCAGTTTTGGATACAAGGCAATACTGAGGAGTCGTCCATGTCCGTTCTCAAGATGACTGATCTCGATCTTCACGGCAAGCGCGTGCTGATACGCCAGGACCTGAATGTACCCGTCAAGGACGGCAGGGTAACCAGTGACAAGCGTATCGTGGCATCACTGCCGACTATCGAGCATGCCATGAATGCAGGCGCGAAGGTCATGGTGATGTCCCATCTGGGACGTCCCGTTGAAGGTGAGTACGATGAACAGTTCTCCATGATCCCCGTGGGTGAGCATATGGCCGCCCTGCTTGGCCATAATGTTGAAATGGTCAAGGACTGGATCAACGGAGTTGGCGAGATACATAACGGGGAAGTCGTCCTGTGCGAGAACGTGCGCTTCAATGTCGGCGAGAAGAGCAATGATGACGACCTGTCAAGGAAGATGGCAGCCCTTTGTGATATCTATGTCATGGATGCCTTCGGAACGGCCCACCGGGCACAGGCATCCACGCATGGTGTTGCGAAATACGCACCGATAGCCTGTGCCGGGCCCTTGCTGGCCGGCGAGCTGGAGGCGCTGGGAAAGGCGCTGGATAATCCGGAACGACCACTGGTTGCAATTGTTGGCGGCTCCAAGGTTTCAACCAAACTGACTGTGCTGGACTCGCTGTCCCGGGTGGTTGATCAGTTGATTCCAGGCGGTGGTATTGCAAACACTTTCCTCGCTGCCAGTGGCTGCAATGTCGGCAAGTCGCTCTATGAAGCAGATCTGATCCCGGAGGCGAAACGCCTGATGGATGCGGCCAGGGACAAGGGCGGCGAGATCCCGGTACCGACAGACGTGATCGTAGGCAAGGAATTTTCCGAGTCAGCCGAGGCCATTGTCAGGCGGGTTGAAGATGTGGCTGATGACGACATGATCTTTGATATCGGCCCGGAAACCGCCGCGCGTTATGCCGGGATGATGCGCAATGCCGGGACAATTGTCTGGAACGGACCGGTCGGGGTATTCGAGTTTGACCAGTTCGGCGAAGGCACAAAGACACTTGGGCAGGCGATTGCCGATTCCGATGCCTTCTCGATTGCCGGCGGCGGCGATACCCTGGCAGCCGTGGACAAGTATGGCATTGCAGACCGGGTTTCGTATATTTCGACCGGTGGCGGTGCATTCCTCGAATTTCTCGAGGGCAAGAAACTCCCTGCGGTTGCGATGCTGGAACAGCGGGCGAGTTAATCACGGCGCCAGCCTTCATGCCTAGACGCACTAAAATCGTTGCAACCATCGGTCCGGCCACGGACGAGCCGCATGTCCTCGACGGCATGATCAAGGCGGGCCTGGATGTCGTCCGGGTCAACTTCTCCCACGGTGATCCGGATGAGCACATCAGGCGTGCAGAAAATGTACGCAATCGCTCGCGTGCCTTCGGTCACCAGGTTGGCGTGATTGCCGATTTGCAGGGTCCCAAGATCCGGATCAGGCGTTTCCGTGACGGCAAGATTTTCCTGAACAAGGATGACCACTTTGTCCTGGATGCAAACCTCGACACGAATGCCGGTACCCGGGAGAGAGTGGGCCTCACCTACGAGGGCTTGCCCGGTGATGTCACTCGTGGTGACACCCTGTTGCTGGATGACGGGCGAGTGGTCCTGTGGGTTGAAGATGTCACCGGCCACGAGGTGCATTGCCGGGTCGTTGTTGGTGGCGAGCTGTCCAATAACAAGGGTATCAACCGCCAGAGCGGTGGCCTGTCGGCTGCCGCGATAACCGACAAGGACCGCAGCGATATTGAAGTAGCTGCAAAAATGGATGCCGATTACCTGGCCGTATCATTCCCGCGCACTGCCGACGACATCAACCTGGCCCGCGAGTTGCTCCGGCAAGCCGGCGGTCATGCCGGGATTGTAGCCAAGATCGAACGAGCCGAGGCGCTGGATGCACTGGAAGAGATTATCGAGGCCGCCGACGCTGTCATGATCGCGCGTGGCGATCTGGGCGTGGAGATCGGAGATGCCGAGCTGCCCGCTGTGCAAAAACGCATTATCAAGATTGCCAGATCACTGGACCGGGTGGTGATTACGGCAACCCAGATGATGCAGTCCATGATCGAGAACCCGATACCCACGCGTGCCGAGGTGTTCGATGTCGCGAATGCGGTGCTCGACGGGACCGATGCAGTCATGCTGTCGGCAGAAACCGCAACCGGCAAGTATCCCGCCCAGGTGATCGAGGCCATGGACCGGATCTGCGTCAGTGCCGAGCGCCAGCGTTCCACACTGGCATCCGAGCGGCGTACCCATATACGCTTCCGACGTACTGATGAAGCCATTGCCAAAGCCACCATGTACACCGCCAACAGCCTGGGTGTGAAAGCCATTGCTGCACTGACAGAGTCCGGTGCCACGCCACTATGGATGTCACGGATCAGTTCCGGTATCCCGATTTATGCCATGACACGGCATATAGAAACCCGAAGAAAAGTAACACTTTACCGGGGCGTCTACCCGGTAGGATTCGATGTTACCAGTCCCATTCATGCCGAGGTCAACCGCGAAGCCATTGACGAGTTGATGCGTCGCGGGGCAGTGCGTGATGGTGACCTTGTTATAATCACCAAGGGGGATCTTATGGGTGTGCATGGCGGCACCAATGCCATGAAGATCATCCAGGTCGGTGAACACGAGATAGTGCAAGGATAATTGCAGTCAGGCGGAGACAGAACGACAGCCGCACAAAATGCTGCCATGACCGGATTTATCAATATCTGTAACATAATTCCGATTAACCAGAAGCATCGAGGAGAACATAATGGCACTTATATCTTTACGCCAGTTACTTGATCACGCGGCCGAGCACAATTACGGCGTGCCCGCATACAACGTCAACAATATGGAACAGATGCACGCGATCATGGAAGCGGCGGACGAGACCAACAGCCCGGTGATTTGTCAGGCATCGGCTGGTGCGCGCTCCTATGCGGGTGCCCCGTTTCTGCGTCACCTGATCCAGGCAGCCATCGAACAGTGGCCGCATATCCCGGTTGTCATGCACCAGGATCATGGCGCATCCCCGGCTGTCTGTCAGCGTTCCATCCAGCTGGGTTTCAGTTCCGTCATGATGGACGGTTCGCTCGGCGAGGATATGAAGACACCGATGAGCTTTGAATACAATACCGAAGTTACCCGCCGTACCGTGGATATGGCGCATGCCTGTGGCGTATCTGTCGAGGGTGAACTGGGCTGCCTGGGTTCACTGGAGACCGGCATGGCCGGCGAAGAGGACGGTTCCGGTGCAGAGGGCAAACTTTCCCATGATCAGCTGTTGACGGATCCCGAGGAGGCTGCCAAGTTCGTCGAGGACACCAAGGTCGATGCCCTGGCGATAGCCATCGGTACCAGCCACGGCGCCTACAAGTTTACCCGCCCCCCCACCGGCGACATTCTCGCGATCGAGCGCATCAAGGAAATCCATGCACGCATTCCGGATACGCACCTGGTGATGCATGGTTCGTCTTCCGTGCCACAGGACTGGCTGAAGATCATCAATGACTACGGCGGCGACATGGGTGAAACCTATGGCGTACCGGTAGAGGAGATCCAGGAAGGCATCAAGCATGGTGTATGCAAGGTCAACATCGATACCGATCTGCGTATGGCTTCCACCGGGGCGATTCGCAAGCACCTGAAAGAAAATCCGTCCAATTTCGATCCGCGCAAGTACCTGAAGGCAGCCACCATCGGAATGAAGGAAATCTGCAAGGCACGCTATGAGGCCTTCGGTACCGCCGGTAATGCGTCAAAGATCAAGGTAATGAACCTGGAAGAAATGACGGAGCGCTATACGAGTGGCGAGCTCGACCCGACCGTTAATTAATCAGGAAACGGTAATCATGAAAAAGGCGGCCCCTGGCCGCCTTTTTCTTTTGGTGACATCTTTAATAGAATTTAAAAATGCGCTATATACAGCGCGGGTTATCTGCAGATAGTTCGAGTAATCCGGGGTCATTGGTTTATGCCAAATGTGTATTCCTTCAAGGATTATGACAAGCACCTGTGCCTCAAGCCACCGGTCGAATTCTGGCTGGTCGTGGCGTTTTTCCTGCGACCGTTTATATTGAAAATTTCTACAATCCAGATGGGCAGGGGTGGATCAAAGACAAAGGACGTGAGTCTGCTGTATGACATTGCCTATCCGGACAACTTCAGTTTTTTCCTCGCCGTACTTTCTGCAATACCCGTTGTATTGTTGCTGGTCTCCTTTGCAAAACGGAAGCCCGACGCGTCAGATCTGATGCGAAAGATATGGCGCAATGGCATACCCCTGGTGGCGCTTGCCGTATTACTGAATGTTCTGGTTTTGTTCCTGCCAATCATGCTGGGGAAGATCCACAGCATACACCTGTTCGGATGGGTCCAGCTGGGGATACTTTTGCTGATCTTTGGCTATCTGTTTAGATCGCAGCGTTTGCGGGACACGTTCGCTGATTTTCCCCTGGAGGCCGATACCGGGAAAAGCAAGGGCAGGAAAGTATAGTCAGCCGTTGTTTGCCAACCTGCTGTCATGGTGCGTCATTTTTTCTGCAAGACTGGACCAGTTGCAGTCTTTCAGCACCCTGGCAATACCATGTATGGTGCCATCGCGTATTACCTTGCGACGTTCGGATTTTTTCTCTATCCCGTAAAAGGGGAGCATCACGTCAAACGCCCGATCGGTGTATTCTTTCAGCGGGGTGAGGACGTCTTTTCTCCGCGTATACCAGGCATCCTCCCCTTCGCTGCACACGGTATCGAAGACGTTGAATTGCCGGCAGGCCATCGGCCGCAGCTCATGAATTGAACAGATCTCGTCGACCAGGAACGGGCAGCCATCCTGATCGCGGTAGTTCAGTAACTGTTTGTGCAGTTGTTCACGTACCGAACCCCTGATCTTCTCGGTGACATACCAGCTTATGCCGATGAGTTCCAGGGGGTAGACCGGAATGGTGGTATGTGAACGGCAACAGGCGGCGCACCCCTTGCTGCATGCCAGCTTTCTGCCCTGCAGTTCCTCGCGCCGGATTCCCTCGCAGACTCCGGCATCGGTAATATGGTATGCCTCTAGCAATCTGGACAACCACGGGTGCACCGGCTCATCAGCGGGAAAGGATAGCCGTTCGGTAGTGTTCTCTGGGTTCATGTAGAGTGAATCTGTCTTGTCAGGGAAAAGAACGGTAACGCGCACACGGCGGGGGTGAAAGCATGGAGATGGCAGGATGCGATGTGACGTGCTTATCTGACAGGCGCAGGGAAGTGTATTATCTTTCCGGTATTCCAATGGTGTGGCGGGTTGGATATCCTTTAGCCGATGAAGCGCGTTCTCGTATTCCCGTTGATCAGTACCTTGCTGGCAGTCGGCCTGATTGTGCTGCTTGTGAGCACAAATATTTATACCTTTTACCGCCTCACCAACGAGGCGCCGATTGCCGAACTCACATTTGTTAATGTCGCTCCGGAACAGTACCAGGCAACGATATCCTACGGTGACTTCTGCGAACCGGAAAAATACATCCTCTATGGTAACCAGTGGCGCCTGGATGCACGCTTTCTGAAATGGCGGCCATGGGCAAACCTGTTCGGACTGGATGCCATGTACCGGATCGAACGGCTTGGCGGGCGCTACCGGGATGTGAGCGACGAAAATTCCAGGCAGGGGATTGCATACAAGCTGTACAGGGAACCGCATATCGACCTTGCAGCTATTTTGCAGGATTACGAGGGTATCTTCTCGCCCGTGGATACCCTGTATGGAAGTTCCGTATACGAAGATATGGATGAGAGTTTTCGGTATCGCGTATATCGAAGTCAATCGGGCCTGCTGGTCAGAAAGGAACATCTCACCGCTGGAAATATCATCACCATTGAAATCAACAGTGCCTGTGCGTCCTGACCAGGTCACTGGGCAGATGAAGCGCTCCCGTGCGCGCCGCGCTGTTACCCGCAGAATCTGGCTGTCCTGCCATGTCACCGGGATCCCGGAAATAAAATAAATATAACAATAGGTTATAGTAGCCAGCTGGCCATGCTCGCCGCGCTATCAGAGCCTGTCTCCTATGTCACTGTCCGGGCTCAATTTTCCGACCGGATAACCGATAACCTCTTGAAGAGAAAGATTATTGATTCCGAGGAGTTGCTGGCGCCACCAAGCGGTCCAGTGCCGGGTCTTGCCAACAAAGGCAGTGACAACAGGCATAGATGACAATGACACACAGCGATTTTTCTATTACCGGGACACCGGCCGGACAGGTTCAGGGGCTGCCGGATGGTGAACAGTACGCGTCCGCGATTCGCCATGAACAGACCGAACTGGTTTTTACGCAGGCCCCGGTCGCACTCCTGGCCGCTCTGGCTGTTGCCGTGCTGGTCACTGCCGGATTGTGGCACGTGACGGCCCACCAGCCGTTGCTTGTCTGGCTGGGAATTCAGTTCGCGCAAACTGCCTTGCGCGCGCTGCTGGTTTTGCTGTACCGCCGTGCAAGTCCCGTGAGTCGCAGCGTGAACCCGCGCTGGGCACAGTGGTACCTTGCCGGTGTACTGGTCTCCGGTGTCACCTGGGGCTGTCTCGGTCTGTTTATCGATTTCACCTTGCCTATCGAGTACCAGTTCCTGATCCTGCTGGGATTTACCGGTGTCCTGGGCGGTGCAATCTTCTCCTATGCGGCGTCAATGCCGGTCTATATTGGCTTTCTGTTCCCGGCAATCATCATTCCCTTTCAGTCACTGCTGGTACAGGCCACCCAGGCGGCCAATGCCATAGGGTTTATGCTGATAGTCTATGCAGGCGCGTTGCTGCTGATTGCCTATAACTACAATCGGAATATCTACCAGTCACTGTTGCTGCGACACGAAAACACCGGACTGGTGCGACATATGTCTGTCACCAATGCATCGCTGGAGAACGAGATCCGGGAACGCCAGCAGGCGGAAAACGAACTCAGCGGGGAGCGTCGCCTGTTCACCAATGGTCCGGTGACCGTGTTTCGCTGGTGTGCTGCAAAAGGCTGGCCCATCGCGTATGTATCGAAAACCGTCACACAGTTCGGTTTTGACGACGATGAACTGGTCAACAAGCAGTCCCTGTTCGCTGACATGATTCTCAAATCCGATCTCAAGCGGGTCGAGCAGGCAAAAACCAGTGTTCCTGAAGGGCGTCATGTGACAGCCGGCATCGACTACCGGATTATCCGGAATGATGGCGAAATTCGCTGGGTGTACGATTATACGATTCCGGTACGCGACAAAAACGGTAAAATCACCCACTATGCCGGTTACCTGCTTGACATCACCGACCGCAAGCAGGCCGAAATTGATCTGCTGCACGAAAAAGAGCGTGCCCAGGTCACCCTGCATTCAATTGTGGATGCCGTTATCACCACCGATGCAAACGGCCAGGTCGAGTATCTTAACCAGGCAGCCGAAAAGCTGACCGGATGGGACAGCGATAACGCACACGGTCTCCCGCTGAGCCGGGTATTCAGCCTGTTTGACGATGAGAGCAGGTCCTCTATCGTGGAACCGGCGTTGCAATCGCTGAAATCTGGCAAGTCACTTACGTCTGCGTATGACCACATACTTGGCAGAAATGACGGCAGTCATCTGTCAATCCAGTATTCGATTTCCCCTATCATGAGTACTCATGATGCACCGTTCGGCGTGGTGCTGGTTTTTCACGACGTGACGGAAAATCGCAGCATGGCAAGGCAGATATCCTACCAGGCGGCACACGACCAGCTGACAGGGCTGATTAACCGTGCAGAGTTCGAAATACGCCTGGAATATGCACTGGAATCGGCACGCAGTGAAAACGCGCACCATGCCTTGTTTTTTCTGGACCTTGACCAGTTCAAGCTGGTTAACGACACCTGCAGCCATGCGGCAGGTGATGCCCTGCTCAGGGATATTGCGGGCCTGCTGAAGGCCAGCCTGCGCGACTCGGATATTATTGCCCGGGTGGGCGGTGACGAGTTCGGTGTACTGCTGAAAAACTGCTCGCTGCAGAAAGCGGAAGAAATTGCCGGGAACATGTTGTCGCTGATCAAGACAACCCGGTTCGAAAGCGGCGGAAGTACAATAGAAACCAGTGCCAGTATTGGAATTTCAATGATTGATTCCGGGTCGGCCAGTGTAACCGAGGTCATGAAAGCCGCTGACCTTGCCTGCTATGCTGCGAAGGATACCGGCAGAAGTACCATACACATATTCCATTCCAGCGATACGGAGCTCGCCCGACGGCATGAGGAGATGCAGTGGGTCTCGCGTCTGAAAGAAGCGATCAATGATGATCGCCTGCTACTGCACTACCAGGATATCGTTCCGGTAACCCAGGGTACAGGCGCAAGACGTCATTTCGAAGTACTGGTCAGGATGCGGGACGAAGAAGGTGGACTGATCAAACCGAACCTGTTCCTGTCGGCCGCCGAGAACTATGACATGATTACCGCAGTGGACCGCTGGGTTGTCGAGCACAGTTTTTCCTGGTATTCCGGTCGTAAGGAACGACTGTTGATGTCGATCAACCTGTCCGGTAAATCAGTCACAGACCCCGCCTTTCTTGAATTTATCATTAACAAGCTCGCTGAATACCGGATCAAGGCGGAAGATATCTGTTTTGAGATAACAGAAACTGCTGCCATTGCAAAACTCGACCTGGCGGCCAGCTTCATGCATGAATTGCACAAACTGGGATGCCGCTTTGCACTGGATGATTTTGGCAGCGGTCTGAGTTCATTTGCCTATCTCCGCAGCTTGCCTGTCAACTATCTGAAGATCGATGGCAGTTTCGTCAGAAACATGGATACCGACCAGGTCAATGCAGCCATGGTCAATGCCATCAACCAGCTCGGTGTCGTTATCGGTATCGAGACGATTGCCGAATTCGTGGAAAATGATGACATCATGCAGAAACTGGCCGATATCGGTGTTGACTATGCGCAGGGACATGGTGTGTCCCTTCCAAAGCCGCTGGAAGACATGGAAGGCGAAATGCACCAGACTGCCTGAAACCGGTATCCGCCGCCAATGCCCCCTAAGCCTCATCCACCGCGCTGTTTCGTCGATCACCCGGATAAACCGGATTCTGCCGTCACCGTGGTCGTTAGTACGAACTTTCCGGATCAGGGGAGGGTTCCCCGCGGCGGAAAAACGGTGCCGATTTTGTGATGATCGCGAGCATGAGTGTTACGGCATGTCCCCTGCTGCGCAGCCCGATGACCGCAGTGCGGATGGACAATTTCCCCTGCGACGACCTGGCCTAGACTTCCAGCAGCGGTTCGTTCATCAGGCTGGCCTGCTCACGCAAGGCGAGTATGTGGTCTTCCCAGTAGCGCGCGGTATTGAACCAGGGAAATGCCAGAGGGAATGCAGGATCTTCCCAGCGGCGTGCCAGCCAGGCTGAATAATGGATCATCCGCAAGGTTCGCAACGCCTCCACCAATTGCAGTTCCCGGTAGTTGAATTCGTAAAACTGCCGGTAACCCTCCAGTATTTCGGACAGCTGCAACTGCATGTCATGGCGTTCTCCGGAGAGCAGCATCCACAGGTCCTGAATTGCCGGGCCGGTACGGCAGTCGTCCAGATCGACAAAGTGTGGCCCCTGTTCTGTCCACAGAATATTACCGGGATGGCAATCGCCATGCAGGCGGATAGCCGCCACGTTACCGGCATTCCTGAAACAGGTTTCGACCTGCTGCAACAGGTCCTTCGTGAGCGTCCGGTAAGCAGTCGCGGTATGTGCTGGCAGGAAACCGTGTTCCAGCAGGAAGCTGGATGACTGGTAACCGAAGCTCCCGATATCAAGTGTCGGGCGGTGTTTGAATGAGCGGCTGGCCCCAACCGCGTGGATACGTGCGATGAAGCGTCCCATCCACAAGCGCTCCTCCCGGTGATTCAGCTCCGGCCAGTGGCCGCCCTGGCGTGCATACAGCGCGTAGCGATAGCCGGCGTGCCGGTGCAGTGTTATTTCCCCGATGACCAGAGGGGGGACCACCGGGATTTCCTGCGCGGCCAGTTCCAGCGCAAAGGCATGCTCTTCGAGTATGGCGTCATCCGACCAGCGGCCCGGCCGATAGAATTTCGCGATCAGCGGGTCACCGTCATCCAGCCCGATCTGGTATACACGGTTTTCATAGCTGTTCAGTGCAAGGAACCGGCCACTGGTCTGGAAGCCACAGCGGTCGACCGCAGACAGCAGGACATCCGGGGTCAGTCCGGCGTAGACGGCCGTTGTCGGGGGGGCTTGATCAGTCATGCTCTGGCACCGGTTCGCGAAAGTACAGGGGTTTTATCATACTGTTATCAGGCAAGGTAGCGTGTTCCCCGGGTACCTGGAACCGGCGCATATCGGAAATCAGAATGTGCCATGCAATGGAAAGCAGCGTCGCTGTGATGGACAGTCACGGGTTCTGCGGACTCCGGCTTCGTACCAGCCGGCACAGACAGACACGGGATACCTGTCGGAAAATCAACCGGGTCGGGCCTGTGTAAACGCAACGAATGACAGGGTGGTCATCCCGCTTGCTGCTTACGGTGTTGCCGCACTCGCCGGAGAGTATACGAATGTCTTTACCTTCCCAAGGTGTTCATAGTTCTCACTGCCTTCCTCGACCGGGAGCTGGCACGGGAACTCGATTTCCGCGTATGCCGCCTCTGTCATGAGCAGATATTCATCGATCGTCATGGAGTTTTTCAGCAGCCGGTGAACCAGTATCACGTCACTTCCCGAGAGTTCATTGAAGTGATGAATCCGGTAAAACAATGCCTCCCCACTGTGAACGACGATCTTGAGTTTCAGCGCATGCAGGTTGCTGCAGGCCCCGCATGAGCAGGATACATCGCCGCGCAGCTCCTGCAGTTTTTCATGGAAGGCGTCAAAGAACAGGATGAGCTTTTCCCCGGTCACCTTGCGGACGTCCTCCCGGCTATATACGTCGCTGTCTTTTTTCACATAAAGGAATATCGCATCGCCTTCGAGCTTTGATACCTCCAGCGGAATTTCAACCTGCTCGATGATGGTCTGGATCAGTTCGCTGATGACACGCTGGCTGTGCTCGATTTCCAGGTCACTGGAAACCATGAACTTTGTGTAACCACTAATGTCAGCAATCATTAGCAGTACCTGGTGTGTGACCTGGTCATTCATGAATATGTCCCGATAGCCGGATCCGATATACCGCATAAGTATAACGGCTGTCACATCTTGCAAGTATGCATGGTCGTACCAGGCGTTATACTTATAAGTAGTACCATGGCAATACCACCAATGACAGCGGAAGCCATGGTGGAGAGTGATATGCATATCAATGTATTAGCTGCGGCACTGGCGTTTTTTGCAATCACCGGCGTTCTGGCGGCTACGGAATGGCAGGTGGAGCAACTGCGGCTGGATCATGCGGCCCTGGTGGCAGCAGAAACCGATTTTCGTGCGCGTCGCGAACGCGGTAGTCTGGTCGGGACAGAAGCAGCCGACTACGCCGCCTATATCGCCCGACTGCAGCGCCGTGTTATCGAGGACTGCGCGGCACTGGTCCGCTCGGGAAATCCCGTGCCTGAAAGCCTGCCGTGCCCGGAGACGTTGCCGTCGGTGACGCAATCTGCGGATATTGACCAGCAGGCAGAACGTACCCGCGGTGAGCAGCTTGCCGCCCTGGATGCGGAACTCAATACCGGCCTCGGTGAATATGATGAAATGCTGTTGCGGGAACAGGAGCGCATCAAGGCGGCAACCCCGCGCAGTGACGAGATCGGCGACGGCAGTGGTACCGGGCAGGGTGGTGGTACCGGTGGGGAAGGTACCGGTGAAGAAGGTGCTGATGCCGATGGGGAACGCGAGGCTACCGGCAGTGACAAAGGTACCGCGGACGCTGAACAGCCGCCGGAAGGGCAAGCAAGCCACGGGGTCGGTGCCGGTGAGGGGGCTCAACGGCAGGCCGGTGCCGGCGGGACGCCGCCGGATATACCGGACGGCAGTGATGATGATGTGGTGGCCCGTCAGCTGCGTGAGGCAGCCGAGAAGGAGACCGATCCCGAGCTGAAAAAGAAACTCTGGGAAGAATACCGCAAATACAAACAGGGAACCCGCTGAACGGTGCTGGCATGAAAGCGTTTTATATTTTCCTGCAAATCCTCGCACTGTCGCTGTTATCCGGCTGCAGCAGCCTGGGCCCGCAGCGCGATGCCAGTGGCCCGGTTGCGCTCAACCGGTCGATCAGCGAGATCCCGGACAATCAGTTGCTCGATGTCTGGGTCGAGATATTCGATCCGGGGCAGTTACCGGCGAGTGCCAAGGATGCCAGCGGCCTGTCGATGGATATCCGCGAGGCGGAGGCTCGCTATATGCCGGAACAGCTGCGCGATACCATGGAAAGGACCGGCTACTGGGGCGCGGTGCGCATGGTGCCCCGCGGTACGGAAGGCGCCGAGGTGCTGGTGTCCGGGAAGATCCTGGTCTCCGATGGAGAACAGCTGAAACTCCAGATCAGCGCGCAGGATGCGACGGGACACCGGTGGTTCAATTCCGTGTACCAGGCCGAGGTCCCCGCTGTTGTCTACCAGTCAACGGTACCGCGTGGCGAGCCCTTCCAGTCACTCTATAACGCGATTGCCAATGACCTCGCGAAATTTCGCGGCAAGCTGGCAGTGGAGGATATTACGAACATCCGCCGGGTCGCGGAGTTGCGTTTTGCGGCCGATCTCGCACCCGATGCCTTTGCCGGATACCTGCAGCGCAGCGCGTCTGGTGAATACACCATTGTGCACTTGCCCAGCCAGGACGACCCGATGTACCGGCGGGTCCAGGCAATAAGGGAACGCGATTTCCTGCTGATCGATACCCTGAACGGTCACTTCGACAATTTCTACCGCGAAATGGAGCAGCCCTATACCGACTGGCGCAAGGCACGCAGTGAAGAATCGGCTGCGCTGCGGGAAATAGAAAAGGATGCATTGAAACGCAAACTGCTGGGGGTTGCCGCGATTGCCGGGGCCATTGCCATCGAAGCGACAGGTAACGGTAACAGTGCGACCGGCAGCGTGTTACGCGATACCATGGTGCTGGGCGGTGTCTATGCGATCAAGACCGGCTTCGACAAGGACTCGGAGACCGAGATCCACCGCGATGCCATCGAGGAGCTGGGGCAGTCGTTTGCCTCCGAGGCGCAGCCCCTGGTGGTTGATGTGGAAGGTGAAACCCATGAGCTTACCGGTTCGGCCGAGGTGCAGTATACCCGGTGGCGCGGATTGCTGAAGCAGATCTATACAACGGAAACCGGTCTTCCCGGTGCGGTTAACTGAGGCCCTGCATGGTTCCCGGCAAGCAGCCCGGCAAACAACACACGATCCCCGAACTACGACCCCCCGGCACCTTGCCGGACCCGGCGGCGAACGCGACGCATATCCACCGTGGAGTATGGCTGGCACTGGTTGTCCTGGCTGGCCTCGGACTGGCCGTTGTGCTGGTGCTGCCGCAACTGGTGTCCGAACCGGCACCCGGGGAGCCGGAAACGGTTGCCAACCCTGCACCGCAACTGGTGTCCGAACCGGCACCGGGCGAACCGGAAGCGATTGCCAACCCCGCACCACAACCCGATCCGGTCGTCGATACGACGGCGGAACGCACCGCCGCCGAGCAGGCGTTGCAGTCCTATTTGCAATTGCGCGCACAACTGGAGCTTGCCAATGCCATGGCCTGGGGGGATCCGGAATGGGGGCAGGCCGCCCAGGCCGCCAGTGCCGGTGACCGCATGTTCGGGCAGCGGCAATTTGCCATGGCGCAAGACTCCTATGCCGCCGCCCTGCAGGGCTTGCAGGCGCTGGAATCCGGGCGCGACGAGCGCCTTTCGACGGCGCTCGAATCCGGGCAGCAGGCCCTGGATCGGGATGACAGTGCGGCGGCCGTGGGACACTTTGAAATGGCACTGTCCATCGAACCCGGTCATGA
>CP070821.1:540207-544110 GCA_020344335.1 Gammaproteobacteria bacterium
ATCGGAATATCGGAAATGCATTGCGGACACGGCTTGGTGTTTGGCGGTTTTGGCGGTTCTTCTTTTTGCAGCTTGTTCATGGCCCTTATCACCATGAAGATAGCAAATGCAACGATTACAAAATCCAGCACCGTGTTGATAAAAACACCGTAATTCAGGGTTGCCGCACCGGCTTCCTGTGCCGCCGCCAGGCTTGCATAATCACCATCACCGAGATTGATGAACAGGTTACTGAAGTCGACATTTCCCATCAGTTTCCCTATTGGCGGCATGAGGACATCTTTCACGAACGAACTGACTATCTTCCCGAACGCCGCACCGATGACAATACCGACGGCCATATCAACTACATTGCCGCGCATTGCAAATTTCTTGAATTCTTCAAACATTGCAACCCCCTTCATGAATGTAGGTACGCTGGTATTTAACTGTGAAAACCTGCTCCATGCAATGACCGGCCATGGTTTCCGGTATTTTTTGCAACTGACTGTAATAATTGCAATTTAATTCGTTTCGGGGCATCGACAGGGAGCCCGGGTCTGCAGATTTTCATCGCTATTAAAGTATGAATTGCTAGAATCGTTCACCTGTGCAGAAGCAAGGTATGCAAGCAACCGGGGGACATTGAATGGATATAACGCAGACCATTGCACTGACCATGGGCGTTGCCTGGGCCAGCGGCATCAACCTGTATGCCGCGATCTTTGTGCTCGGCTACCTCGGGATGACCGGCAATATCGTTCTGCCGCCCGACCTGCAAATACTCGCCGATCCGATGGTAATGATCGCTGCCGGCTTTATGTACTGTGTCGAGTTCTTCGCCGACAAGGTGCCGGGCGTCGACACCGGCTGGGACACACTACATACCTTCATTCGCATACCCGCAGGCGCCGTACTGTCTGCAGGCGCCGTGGGTGATGTCGGTACCGGTGCACAGCTTGCCGCCGGCATTGTTGGTGGCGCCCTGGCAACCGGCAGCCACATGACCAAGGCCGGCACCCGGGTATTGATCAATACCTCGCCGGAACCGGTCACCAACTGGTTTGCATCGATTGGCGAGGACGTTGCAGTGATTGCCGGGCTCTGGACAGCGTTGTACCACCCGGTACTGTTCCTGGTGTTGCTGGTATTGTTTATTCTGCTGATGATCTGGCTGCTACCGAAAATCTGGCGTGGCATTAAAAAGGTCTTCGGATGGCTGGGCCGGGTAGTGGGAATCAGTAAAACGGAGGAACCGGACAAAAGCCCACCGGGCAGTATCAAGCCGCGGGAATGAAATCCAGCAAGATTTTCGCCGTCATGGCGGGCCTACTCCTCGTCACGGCAGGTATCTTTGTGTGGTTTGCCCCTGGCGGGCCGAAAGCAGCCCCCGACATCAGCGTATTCACGGCAGATGGTGAACAGGTTGCACTCTCCGGTTTGCAGGGGAATCCGGTTCTGGTTACCTTCTGGGCCACCACCTGCCGAACCTGCGTCCGGGAAATACCGGATCTTGCTGAACTCTACCGTGAGCTCGCTCCACAGGGACTGAAGATTATCGCGATAGCCATGTATTACGATCCACCCGACCGGGTACTCGCCATGCGCAAGGCACGTGATATTCCCTATACTATTGCACTGGATATCCGTGCAGATGCCGCGCGTGCTTTTGGCAATGTCCGGTTGACACCCACTGCCTTCCTGGTTGCCCCGGACGGGCGTATTGTCTACAGGAAAACCGGCAAGTTGTCATTCAAGCGCCTGCGAGAAGACATCCTGTCAATGCTGAAACAGCCGGCCGCACACAAGCCGGTGCAAGCAGGCTGACGGAAAGCGGATAACGTCAATATGATCTGGATAAGGGCCCTGCATATTATCTTCATGGTGACCTGGTTTGCAGGGCTGTTTTACCTGCCACGCCTGTTTGTCTATCACGCCGACTGCCATGACGAGACCGGTCACCAGCGGTTCCTGGTCATGGAACGCAAGTTGTTTGCCATCATGACCATTGGAGCCGTGCTGACCGCCGTGTTCGGAATCTGGTTGCTGGTCGATTATGCCTGGACCGCATATCGCGATAGCGGCTGGCTAATGACCAAACTGGTCCTCGTGGGGCTGCTTGTTGTCTATCACGGCTATTGCCTGCGCGTCATGCATGACTTTCGCAATGGTACCAACCGGCGGAGTCACGTGTACTACCGCTGGTTCAACGAGGTGCCTGCCCTGCTGCTGATTGGCATCGTTCTGCTGGCCGTGGCCAAACCCTTCTGAGGACAGGGTTGGCGGACAGGCAGACAAAAATCGGGTTACAATGAACGTGTAACAATTATCGAGGAATACCAGATGGGCAGAGTTGTAGAGTGTGTTGTTCTCAAGCGTGAAGCCGAGGGGCTGGATACGCCACCGCATCCCGGTTCGCTGGGAAAGCGAATCTATGAAAGTGTGTCCAGGGAAGGCTGGCAGAAATGGCTGGAACGCCTGACCATGATCATCAACGAAAACGGGCTAAACACTGCCGACAAGGCGAGTATCGAGCAGATCGAGAAGCACATGCTTGGATTTCTCTTCGGTGAAGGTGACTACGGTGCGGCCCCGGAAGGTTTCAGACCACCCGGTGCAAAGAAATAAAATGCCCGGGAAAATCCCCTTCCTATACCCGGTCAGCATCCGCTGAGCGTCGTTATTCCGTCAGTCTGCCCGTAAATCCTGCACTGGCATCAGCGGTGCCACCACGATATCGAGTTCTGCATACGCTGCCCGCAGCGCCGCTTCCGCCGCTGCGGGCGATGCTGCATGGGCGAAGATAAATCCCAGGTAACTGCCTCCTTCGGGCAGCGGCACCAGTTCATAGCCATCGCGAATACTGATCACGATATCCTCGATACCGGGTACGGCACGTGCGCGGGCTATCCCCTCAACACGACGCAGGATACCGGCCTCGCTGATCGGGATCATCAATACCCCGGCCCCGCCTTTCCTTGGTTCTATCGGCAGGGGTTTTCCGACCGCGTGTGCGATCACCAGATCTTCCAGTCCATGGCCGGTGCCAAAACGCAGCAGGCGGGCACAATCCCCGCCAATCGTTCGTGAGGCGACTTCCATGATGACGGCCTGTGACCCGCTGATTCGGATCTCGGCATGGACCGGTCCTTCCTGCAATCCAATAGCCTGACATGCAGCGGTCACAGATTCGACGATACGCTGCTGCTCAATTTCGTCGTGACGTGTCGGGGTGATGTAGAAGGTTTCCTCGAAAAACGGCCCTTCCAGCGGATCCGGTTTGTCGAATATCGCCAGCACGCTCAACTGGCCTGCATGCAACAGCCCTTCCAGGGCGACCTCGGGTCCGGAAACAAACGTCTCCAGCAGTACGTGACTGGCTTCAAAAGATTCCGCGACCGTTTCCCTGCCGAGAATCCGTTGGATGCGCTCGCAGGCGGCCACGGTTTCCGCCAGATTATCCGCGCGTATAACCCCCCGGCTGGCTGACAGCGCAAGCGGCTTGACCACGCAGGGATAATCAATCTCCCCGAGCTGCGGAACCAGCGGACGGCCCAGGTCAATTACCCGGTGTGCGGGTACCGGTACACCGGCAGTGGCCAGTGCCTCGCGTAACAGATCCTTGCGACGGGAAAGCCGGGCAGCCTGCGGGGGGTTATGCGGGAGCGACAGTACCTCGGCGATGCGACTGCCGAGTTCGACACTGGCATCGTCGCTGGCAACCACGCCGGCAAATGGCCGGGACCTACTGGCGTCCAGCAACTGCTCCAGAGCCGCCGGGTCCTGCAGGTTGATATGCAAACCGCCGGCAATTTCACTGACCAGCGAGTACTTGCCTTCGGAGGCAACCAGCACGGGAATTCCCCGGCGCCGGGCCGCTTCCAGGTAGGCAACGGTCCGGTAACTGTTCGGGGGAGTAATCAG
>CP070821.1:544210-547360 GCA_020344335.1 Gammaproteobacteria bacterium
AGCCAAAATCATTATGCTGGCTGCAACCGTGTACCTCGTCATGCGGCTCGGTAGCGCCCTGACGGAGGCCCTCCTGGCAAGCCGGCAGTTCGAAACCCGGAAGATCGAGCAGCAACTTGTCCGGCTGGGTGTCCGCATGCTTACCATCCTGGTCGCGGTCATTATCGTCATCGAGGGCATGCAGCAGATCGGCTTCTCGCTGGCCACCCTGGTTGCGGGGGCGGGAGTGACCGGTCTGGCCATCGCACTCGCGGCACAGGATACGCTGAAGAACGTCTTTGGCGGTTTGTTGCTGGCCATGGACCGACCATTCGAGGCAGGCCAGCGGGTGAAGATCAAGGGCTACGAGGGTTATATTCAGGAAGTCGGTCTACGCTCGACACGGGTTCGCACCCTGAACGGTCACGAGATCATTATTCCCAACGAGGAAGCCGGACGGATAGAAGTCGAAAACATCGGTCGCCGTCCCTATATCCGTCGCGATCTGAATGTCACGATCACGTATGACACGCCCCCGGAGAAGATCACGCGTGCCGTGGAGATCCTGGAGGAAATCCTTGCCGTACCGGAGACCTCGCCGGACGAGGTCGTGACAAAGAGCGACAGGGAGCGGGAGCCGCATCCCAATGAGGCCATCAATCAGCCGGGCTTTCCACCCCGTGTCTACTTCAACGACCTGAATGCGGACTCGCTGAACCTCCTGGTCGTCTACTGGTTTCATCCACCGGAGCACTGGCAGAGCCTGGAATTTGCCCACCGCGTCAATATGCAAATCATGGAGCGATTCAAGGCCGAGGGCATCGACTTCGCATTCCCGTCGCAAACCATGTACCTGGCAGGGGACAGCAAGCGGCCACTCAACCTGGAGCCGCAGGAAAGCACCATTGCCGCAGGTTTTTCTCCTGCGTCAGGCAGCGCCGCACGAGCACTACCGGAGCGGCCTGACAAGCGGAGCGCTGCGGAAATAGAGGAAGAGTTGCTGCAGGAGGAAGACAAGGAGGAAGCGGGTGAGGCCGGTGACTCGACAAGCTAGAACACTTCTGATCCAGGGAGAGTAGGGAGTGTTTCGATATGCGTGGCTGCCAGCGGTTGCCTTCGCTACCGGCTGTGCATCGGTGCAGGACATGGTCTGTAACATGGTCGAACCCGACTCTTATGTATTTGTCTCCGTGGCCGGCTGCGAGACCATGCGGGTGTCTTTCGATTATGACACGGACGCCGGCTTTTCGATGCTTGAATCCTATGACTGGATGCCGGTGCAAGACGCACGCACCGGTGATTCCGGGATCCAGAGTGAAAGTCAACTGCACGAATGGGTGACAGACGCCGTCGATAGAAAACTCGCTGAACAGGGATTCAGGCTGGATCGCGAAACACCGGATTTCCTGGTCAGCTATGATGCGCCACTCGAAATGCAGGGCACGCTGTCCCTGACAGTTAACGATGCCAACACCCGGCAATTCATCTGGCGCGGTCAATCCAGTGACGAGGCATATCCGGCCAGAAATCCGGCCGCCTGGGAAAAACGCATCAGGACAGCAGTGGACAAGTTGCTGGAAGAGTTTCCGCCAATCCGCGACGAGTAATCATGGTATCTCCAGAGCTGACCACGTGCCGGCTATGACAGCAGGCGTGTTTCTTGCGGACTGCCCGAGTCTGCGCTAGTCTGAAAATATGAAACGTATCTTCCTGTTATTTCTAATATTCACTTGTGCAACCGCCAGTGCGCAAGTGTATCGGCGGACCGGTCCCGACGGACAGGTCTATTTTTCCGATCGTCCGGGCCCGGATGCCGAGAAAGTCGACGTAACTCCCGCACAGGCCATCAGCCTGCCACCAGTACCCGAGCAAGCAGATACCACGGCGCAACCGGGTACCGGGACCCCGGGGCAGCAAGAGGAAGCCGCTTCCCTGTATACCGAATTCAACATCGTCAGTCCTGCGAGTGAAGAAGCTGTCCGGGCCAATGACGGCAATGTCACGGTTCAACTGTCGCTGCAGCCTGAGCTCGCAACCGGTCATACGATTACGCTGAAAATCGATGGCGAGGACGGCAAGGGAACCCGTAGCGCTGACAGTATGGCAATTGAACTGAACAACCTGTCACGCGGCAGGCACAGCGTCGAGGCCATGGTGATTGATGACCAGGGCAGGGTATTGATACAGGCAGGGCCTGTCAGCTTCCATGTCCTGCGTGTCGCCCGCTAAGCTGCAGCCTCCCGGTGGCAGTGCTGCCATACCCGCTAATACGCTTACAAACGGTTTGTTGAATACTGTCGGCAGGATGTATATGGCCTGCCGTTCCCGGAAAGCCGGTACATAAAATCATGCGGTTCGCGTACCATTGCCGGTACCTGGTACATCCTTGAGTCGCTAATGGAGATCCCTGCATGTGGAAACTGCTCCCCCTCTGTTTGCTGGCTTCCTGCGCTGTTAATGATCCACAGCAGAGCAGTAGCGGGAATCAGCCAGATAAAGGTCGTGTGGTCCGGCAAGTCGATTTATCAATGACATCCTCTGCGCAGACCATTAGCGGCCAGCCCACAAGAAAGACCTTCCGGAGACAGGGCATGCAGGGCTGGCTGGATGAAACCGGCATCTGGCAATTCAGCATGGAAGTTCATCATGGGCGCTTGCGCTGTGCCACCTACGAGACAGGTATCCGGCTGGGCAAGGGTAACCCGGCCTGTTCCAATGTTGAATGGCTGACGGGTATTGAACCGGTTTCACGGCTGAGACATTGCAACAGTGCAACCCGGATTCATGCAGGTGGTGGTGAAATATCCCGTGCCGCCAGCCGTTTTGCAGAGACATCCTGCGTACGCGTCGTTGTTCGCTGCGAGGGAAACTGCTGACCACATGCGCTGGATACGCACGCTCTGGCCTCATTCGGCGCTCCTTCTGACAGTTCTGTTCCTCTGGCCCTGCCTCTCAAGCAGTGAACAAGCGGATGCTACGGTGGCGAAAACCACTTCGGCTGAACCTGCTGCACGCGGAGCAGCAACCGTCAAGGTCAGTGTTTTTTACCTGACGAATCGGAAACATCACGAGGACAAACCGGTAGCAGATACCTACAACGGTGACCGCGGGGAACCGCATTTCGGCCGCTGCGTAGTCGAGTTCACGCCGATCCCGATTATCAACGACGTC
>CP070821.1:547460-551606 GCA_020344335.1 Gammaproteobacteria bacterium
CGCCAGGACTCGAACCTGGGACCAAGGGATTATGAGTCCCCTGCTCTAACCAACTGAGCTACAGGCCCTTTTTCAACGCGGAAAGAGCAGGCTGGCGCACTGCATACGTCCCAGTGCGCCAGCCCGGGATTGTTACTCTATTTCAAGGAAGCTGCGCAGCGGCTCCGAACGGGTCGGGTGGCGCAGCTTGCGCAGCGCCTTGGCTTCGATCTGGCGGATGCGCTCACGGGTTACATCAAACTGCTTGCCGACTTCTTCCAGCGTGTGATCGGTATTCATATCGATGCCGAAGCGCATCCTCAGTACCTTTGCCTCGCGCGGTGTCAGGCCGGACAGTACGCCCTGGGTGGCTTCCTTGAGTCCTTCCATCGATGCAGAGTCGATCGGGGAGGCAATGTTGATGTCCTCGATGAAGTCACCCAGGTGCGAATCCTCGTCGTCACCAATTGGCGTTTCCATGGAAATCGGTTCCTTGGCGATCTTCAGCACCTTGCGCACCTTGTCTTCCGGCATATCCATGCGTTCAGCCAGTTCTTCCGGCGTCGGTTCGCGGCCGATCTCCTGCAGCATCTGGCGGGAGATGCGGTTGAGCTTGTTGATGGTCTCGATCATGTGCACCGGGATGCGAATGGTACGTGCCTGGTCGGCGATGGAGCGGGTAATCGCCTGCCGGATCCACCAGGTGGCATAGGTCGAAAACTTGTAGCCGCGCCGGTATTCAAACTTGTCGACCGCTTTCATGAGGCCGATGTTGCCTTCCTGGATGAGGTCGAGGAATTGCAGGCCGCGGTTGGTGTATTTCTTGGCAATCGAGATCACCAGACGCAGGTTGGCTTCCACCATTTCTTTCTTGGCGCGGCGTGCCTTGGCCTCGCCGATTGACATACGGCGGTTAATGTCCTTGATCTCGGCGATCGGAAGATGTGCATCTTCCTGAATGGCGATCAGTTTGTTCTGGGTACGCAGGATTTCATCCCTGTACTGCGCCAGTTGTGCCGAATATTTATGGCCGGCATTGATCTGCTCATCAACCCACTCGAGATTCGATTCATTGTCAGGAAAAGAGGTAATGAATGTCTTGCGCGGCATGCCGGCCCGGGTGACGCAGATTTCCATAATGGCGCGTTCGTGGGAACGAATCCGGGCAATCGTACGGCGCAGGTTTGCCGTCAGGATGTCGACGATGCGTGGCACAAGTTTGATGCTGACGAAATTTTCCTCCATCTGCTTGCGCAGCTTCTGGATCCTGGCCTGGTTTTTGCCACCTTTCTGGATGGCTTTCACCAGCTGGTTGTAAATCTTGTCCATTTCGCCAAACAGGACGCGCGCTTCCTCCGGGTCAGGACCGGTATCGATGACTTCCTCTTCCTTGCTTTCCTCGTCTGATTCATCGCCTGCTTCGCTGTCTGCCTTGGCGGGTGCCGGCTGCAGAATTTCCTCTTCCGCATTGGGATCGACAAACCCGCTGATCAGGTCGCTCAGGCGCATGTCTTCCGCAGCGACACGCTCGTAGCCGCGTAACAGGGTGGCTGTCGATTCAGGATAGGCGGCCAGCGCCATGATGACCTGGTGCAGGCCATCTTCAATGCGCTTGGCAATGACGATTTCGCCTTCGCGGGTAAGCAGTTCTACGGTTCCCATCTCGCGCATATACATGCGCACCGGATCAGTGGTTCGACCGAACTCGCTGTCCACGGTGACCAGGGTAGCGGCTGCTTCCTCTGCAGCATCTTCGTCAGCAGTATTCTTGGTGCTGGCAAGCAATAGCGAGTCGGCATCCGGTGCGACTTCGTGCACCAGGATCCCCATGTCGTTGATCATGCCGATGATGTCCTCGATCTGCTGTGGATCGACAATCTCCTCCGGGAGGTGATCATTGACCTCGGCATAGGTCAGGAAACCCTGTTCCTTCCCTTTTTCAATGAGCAGTTTCAGTCGTGACTGTTGATCTTGATCCATAGTTATCCGCCGGCATGCAGGATGCCATCTATAAACTCCGAAGGGGGATAAATCAATCCACCAGTATAGTCGAAAATATTGGGGTCGGCCAAGAAAAAATCAACGGTCAAGAAACCGGCGCCACGGCTCAATTGCCCGGTTGCCGGCCTTGTAGAAGCTCTTTAAGCTCCTGTTTTTCTTGGCTATTCAGTGGGTGTTTGTGTTCCTCATCCAGCAGTTGGCCAATGCGCCGTTCCGCCAGTAAGCGGGTGATCCGGCCGAGGTGGCCGCGTAACTCGGCCTCAAGGTCTATATCGTCCGCCAGCGGCTTCCATTGAGCCAGCTTGCTCAGGTGGCGGGCTTCTTCCCGACCTCGCCAGTGCTCCAGTACCGACCCGGTGGTTAGACCCGGTTGCTGCTGCAGGAGTTCAAACAGTTCGGACAGCAGCGGGATGCCCGGCAGCAGTTCCGAGGGCGGGAATGGCAAGGCCTCCAGTCGCTGTGCCAGCTCCGGCTGGTGCAACAGGATGGCAATGGCTTCCCGGATCGGGGATCTTTCGCTGTGCTGCCGCGGCGATGGCGCTGGACGGTCAGGTTGTTGTTTCTCCTTTTCAGCCGGGCTCTCGAATCGCTCCTCGAGGCGGGCGGCATCGGTCCGGGCCAATTCCCCCAGGCGTTCGATCATCAGCTGGCGAAACACGCTGTCGGGTAACCGGGCCAGCAGCGGGCGTGCCTGGTCAACCAGGCGGGCGCGACCGTCGATACTGTCGATATCCAGTCCACTGGCGAGTTGGTCAAAGAAAAAGTCTGACAGGTGCACCGCCTCCCCGATTTGCTGCTCGAATTTTTCCTTGCCGATCTGGCGTACCAGGCTGTCCGGGTCTTCGCCTTCCGGCAGAAACAGGAAGCGTGCCTCGCGGCCGTCCCGCAGCACGGACAGGGCATTCTCCAGTGCCCGCCAGGCCGCGGCACGGCCGGCGCGATCGCCGTCGAAGCAAAACACCACTTCCGGCGCCGTGCGGAACAGGCGTTCGAGGTGCTCCGGCGTGGTGGCCGTCCCGAGGGTGGCCACGGCGTAATTGATATCGAACTGCGCCAGCGCCACCACGTCCATGTAACCCTCGACCACCAGCAGGCGCTCCAGCTTGCGCATCGCCTTGCGTACCTCGTAGAGGCCGTAGAGTTCCTGGCCCTTGTGAAATACACTGGATTCGGGACTGTTCAGGTACTTGGGCGTGTCGTCGCCGAGCACGCGTCCGCCAAAGCCGATGGTGCGGCCACGGCGGTCATGGATGGGAAACTGGATGCGGTCCCGGAAGCGGTCATACACGCCACTGCCGCCACTGCGTTCGATGACCAGCCCGGTTTCCTGCAGACGCTTGCGCGCCGTTTCATCCGTGCCCAGTGCAGTGAGCAGATTGTCCCAGCCCGGCGGTGCGAAGCCCACCCCGAAGCGTGCGGCAACTTCACCGGACAGGCCGCGCTGCTTCAGATAGTCAACGGCACGCCCTGCCTGCGGGTGGCTGCGCAACTGTTGCTGATAGAAAGTGGATGCCTTTTCCAGCAGGTCATACAGCGGTTGTGTACCTGCCTGTGTCTGGGATGCATAGCCTGCCTCGCGCGGGACCTCGAGCCCTGCCGTGTGTGCGAGCTCTTCCACGGCCTCAACGAAATCCATGTGCTCGAATTCCATCAGGAAGGTGATGGCCGTTCCATGGGCGCCGCAACCGAAGCAGTGGTAGAACTGCTTTACCTGACTGACGGTAAATGAGGGGGTCTTCTCGTTATGAAACGGGCAGCAAGCCTTGTATTCCCGCCCAGCCTGTTTTAGTTGCACGCGTGCATCGATCACCTCGACGATATCTGTACGCGTCAGCAGGTCATCAATGAACATCTGGGGAATGCGGCCAGCCATGGGGCTAGGTTAAAAGGGATAGCGTTGTAATGAAAGAAACAGATTTATCCCGGCAGTGATGCACCGCGGCAGGGCGATAAAAGAAAGATTTCAACTGCGCCGGGAGTCAGCAACATTCGATTTGGCAAAGAACGGGATTACCCTGCCTCCCTCGCGTTCCGATGGTAGCGGGTTGTCCGGCGGGCGATCAGCCCAGGCGGGCCTTGATGAGGGCACTGACGGCGCCCATGTCGGCACGCCCCTGCAGTTTCGGCTTCAGCTGTCCCATGACCTTGCCCATGTCCTTGAGGGAG
>CP070821.1:551706-556960 GCA_020344335.1 Gammaproteobacteria bacterium
AAATCTCGCGCAAACGGCGACGCGAACTGATCGCCAGGCGCATCGAATTGCTGACGCGGAGGTAGTTTGTCCTCGCGAAAAAATGGTGAATCGCGGCGAGGACGCCGCTCCTACAGGGGGGTGTACTAATCGGTGTCAGAGCACATTTTTTCCTAATAGTAGTAACAAATTTGCTCTGACACGGTCATGCCATCATTCCTTGCATGGCGGCTCAGGGCATTAGGCTTATAATAGGTTAAGATTTGCTGAACGTCGGTGCTGCCCGCCATCCACGAGAACAAACACAGGGAGTACGGTGAATTCCATGCACAGATTACTGATCCTGCCCGTCCTGCTGGGTGCAGTGCTGCTGGCCGGCTGTCCCGCTGAACCACCGGAGGCACCGGAGGCCGTCCGGCCGGTCAAGGCCTACCAGATACCTCAACCCGGCGAACAAGTTACCCGCTCCTTCCCGGGGCGCGCCAAGGCCCATAACGAAGTCGACCTTGCCTTCCGGGTCGCCGGTCAGTTGATCGAGCTGCCGAATGAACTGATCGGGCGGCAGTACAAGCAAGGCGAGTTGATCGCCAGACTCGATCCGCGGGACTACGAGGTCAAGGTCGATGACACGCAGGGCAAGCTGCAGCGTGCCCAGGCATCGGCACGCCGGGCCCAGTCGGACTACCAGCGCGAACTGAATATCTTCAAGGAAGAACCGGGTGCAACCAGCAAGACGGCAGTAGAGAACAAGCTGGCAGCGCGGGATGCGGCCAATGCAGATGTGCGTTCACTCCGTGCATCCCTGGATGCCGCCAAAGATGAACTCGGTTATACCCACATGAAGGCACCCTTCGATGGCACCATCACCGCGAAGTACGTTGACAATTTCCAGGACGTACGCGCCAAGGAGAAGATTGTACGCCTGCTCGATAATTCGAAAATCGAGATGGTAGTGAATATACCGGAAAACCGGATTTCCGACGTGGCGAACGTCAGGGATATAACCATTACCTTTGACAGCTTCCCGGATAACCCGGTGCCGGCTGAAGTATTCGAGGTTGGCACCGAGGCCTCGCTGACCACGCGGACATATCCGGTCACGCTGATCATGAGTCAACCGGAAGGCTTTACCATTCTTGCGGGCATGGCCGGCCGGGCCCGCGGGCTGATGAAACAGGTGGCTGACACGGATACCGGGGGTGTCCAGGTGCCGGTGGGTGCCGTGTTTACGCCGGAGACAGAAGACACCAATTACGTCTGGATCATCGACGAGCAGACCGGGGTGGTCAGGAAACAGGCGGTGGTGACCGGTGAGCTGGCGCGTGAAGGTGTCCAGGTGCTGGAGGGCCTCAGCCCGGGCGACTGGATCGCGACAGCCGGTGTCTACACGCTGCGGGAAGGCCAGAAGGTCTCGATCATGGAAGCTGCCGGAGACTAGGCTATGAACCTGCCGGAGCTTGCGATCAGCAAACGCGCGATCACCTATTTTGCGACCGCGCTGCTGATCATCGGCGGCACCTTCAGCTACTTCCAGCTGGGACAGCTGGAGGACCCCGAGTTTACCGTCAAGACGGCAGCCATCATTACCAGTTATCCCGGAGCCAGCGCCGCGCAGGTCGAACTGGAAATCACCGACCGCATCGAGACCAAACTGCAGGAAATGTCGGAGCTGAAGAATGTCTATTCCAGCTCGCGCCCCGGCCTGTCCATCATCAAGGTGGATATCAAGAATGAATACTGGTCGGACCGTCTGCCGCAGATCTGGGACGTTATGCGCAAGAAAATTCGCGACATCGAGGGCAGCCTGCCCCCCGGTTCCGGCAAACCGCAGATCAATGATGACTTTGGCTATGTGTTCGGTTTCCTGTTTGCGGTTACCGGCGACGGGTTTTCCTATGCGGAACTGGAAACCCGTGTAAAGGACCTGCGCAAGGAACTGAAGCTGGTGCCGGGTGTGGCGCGTATCGATTTCTGGGGCGTGCAGGAGAAACGCGTCTTTATTGATATCGCGGAAACCCAGGTGACGCAGCTGGGCATCACCAAGGAAGATCTGTTGCGCACCCTGAAAAACCAGAACCTTGTCGTCGATGGCGGCAATGTCGACCTGCAGGACCAGCGCTTCCGGGTGGCACCGACCGGTGAATTTACCTCCCCGGAAGAGATTGCCGACCTTGCCATCACGGGTTCTGCCCTTGCCGAGCTCATCCAGACGTTGCAAAACCGGCAACGGTCGCAGGGGGAAGGCCAGTTGCTGCGTATCCGTGATATCGGCACGGTCAGCCGGGGTTATATCGATCCGCCAAGCACCCTGATGCGCTTCAATGGCCAGCCCGGCATCGTGCTGGCACTGGCACCACTGGCGGGTGTGAACTCGGTTGAAATGGGGCGTGCCGTCGACCGGCGCCTGGACGAGTTGCAGGACCTGCTGCCCGTCGGCATCGAGGTCCAC
Organism: Gammaproteobacteria bacterium; assembly: GCA_020344335.1. Classification (GTDB taxonomy): domain Bacteria; phylum Pseudomonadota; class Gammaproteobacteria; order UBA9214; family UBA9214; genus SZUA-186. The sequence continues at coordinate 554,135 of CP070821.1, forward strand.
AAGATTTCCTGGCAGTCCGACATCGTCGACGAGTCGATCAAGGGCTTCATGATCAACCTGATGCAGGCCATCGTCATTGTGCTGGTCGTGCTGGCGGCGACCATGGGCCTGCGCGTCGGCGCGCTGATCGGTATCAGCGGACTGGTGTTCCCGATACTTGGCACCTTTGCCGTGATGGCGGCCACCGGTGTCGACCTGCAGCGCGTCTCGCTCGGTGCCCTGATCATTGCCATGGGCATGATGGTCGATAACGCCATCGTCGTTGTTGACGGCTTCGTGGTCCGCCTGCAGCAGGGCATGGAACGCAACAGGGCCGCGATCGAGGCAGCCAGTGTGCCGGCATGGCCGCTGCTGGGTGCCACCGTGGTTGCCTGTATGGCGTTCTATCCGATTTTTGCCTCGACCTACGACACCGGTGAATATGCCGGCAGCCTGTTTACTACCGTGGCGACCTCATTGCTGTTCAGCTGGCTGCTGTCGCAGACCGTCACCCCGCTCATGTGTATCACACTGCTGCCGGACCCGAAGACCGGAGATGATGCCAGCAGCGATCCCTATGCCAGCCCGTTCTACCAGCGCTTTCGCAAACTGCTGGCATGGGCCATCGACAAGCGCGTACTGACCACCGTGTCACTGGTCGCGTTGCTGGCAGTGTCACTGGCCGGTTTCCGGTTCGTACCACAGATGTACTTCCCGGATTCTTCACGCACCCAGTTCATGATCGACTACTGGCTGCCGCAGGGCACGCGCATAGAACAGGTGTCTGCAGATCTGCGTGGCCTGGAGGCGGAACTCCTGCAACAGGACGGTGTTACCGGGGTCAGCGCCTTTATCGGTTCCGGGCCACCGCGCTTCTACCTGCCGGTCGACCCGGAGGACTCGTATTCATCCTATGGTCAGCTGATCGTCAACACCGAGACACTGGAGGACGTCGACACCGTCATGGCGTACATCGATCCCTGGGCGCAGGAGAACCGTCCGCAGGCGATGGTGCGGGTGCGCAAGTACGGTGTGGGCGCCTTTGATGACTGGAAAATCGAGGCACGCTTCAGTGGACCGGCCGAAGCCGACCCGCAGGTGCTGCGCGATATTGCGGCCCGGGGACTTGCCATACTGGAAGCCAATCCCCATGCCCTGAACCCGCGTACCGACTGGCGCCAGAAGGTGCGCAAGCTGGTACCGGAATATAACCAGGAACGCGCCCGCTGGGCGGGGGTGACCCGTGATGACCTTGCCAGTGCGACCAAACGTTCCTTTGACGGTGTGCCGGTTGGGCAATACCGTGAAGGCGATGACCTGATTCCCATCGTGGTGCGTAATCCCGATGCAGAACGCAAGCTGGCGGCGATTGAGCTGGATGTCGTCCAGATCATTCCCAGCCTGTCCACGGAAGCCGTACCGGTATCGCAGGTCATCGATGATATTGCCATCGAGTGGGAAGAGCAGTTGATCTGGCGCTGGGACCGGCGTCGTGCCATAACCGTGCAGGCCTCGCCGGATGGTGTTACCGCAACGACCTTGCGTGATTCGATACTGCCCGAGTTCGAGGCCATCGAGCTGCCGCCCGGCTATACCCTGGAGTGGGATGGTGAATATGACAGTTCACGGCAATCCCAGCAGGCACTGATTCCGGGTATGGTGCCGACGGTGGTGATCATGACGTTTGTCATCGTCATGCTGTTCAATGCCTTCCGGCCGCCGATTATTATTTTCGCGGTCATCCCCTTTGTCGTCATCGGCATTACGTTCGGCCTGCTGGTTACCCAGGTACCCTTCGGTTTCATTGCCCTGCTCGGCGCCATGAGCCTGTCCGGCATGATGATCAAGAACTCCGTGGTGTTGCTCGACCAGGTAAACATCAATATCGCGGACGGCATGAGCAGCTATACCGCGGTGGTCGAGGCGGCGGTCTCGCGCCTGCGCCCGGTGATCAATGCCGCAGCCACGACCATCTTCGGCATGGCGCCGTTGCTTACCGATGTCTTCTGGGTATCGATGGCGGTAACCATCATGTTCGGGCTTGCCTTCGGTACCATCCTGACCATGGTACTGGTGCCGGTGCTGTATGCCATGCTGTTCCGGTTGCGGCCGGAGGGGAAAAAACCGGCCGGAGGCGAAGTCCAAATGGCCGGCGAAGCAGCCGGCTAAGCGCCGTCCGCATCGAGCCTGTTCAGGCGATCCCGTCGGTGGCAAAACCCGCCGGTTCGAGGCCGGTGCAGGAAACATTCACGGGCATTCAGTCCGCCTTCTCCAGCTTGCAGGTCTTCCGGTCGGTGTCATGGACATGAATATCGCCATCGTCCTCGATATACCCTTTGACACGTTTGCGACTGCCCTCGTCATCAATGACGTAACCCTTCACCCGGCGCGTTATCTCATCGACCTCCACGTCGCCGTAGACCTTGCCGCTGGAGAGATCGCTCGGGTATTTCTCCTGGCCCTTCACCTCGTAGTCGGGGTCATAGTCATAGTCGAAATCGAAGTCCATAAGTGACCCGCAGGAGGACAGGACAAGGGCAAGCACCGGGCAGGGGAAAAGCCTCCCGATTCCAGTGGATAAGGTATCAATCGTCTTCATGAGTGCAAACTGGCAGCGAACCGGAGAACAGGCGTTGATGAATATCAAGCAAGGCAAACTAGCCCTGTCGCTACCGGGAACTCAGTACTCGTTGTCTGACGGCTGATGTTCTTGCTGTTCACCGGAGTCCCGCAGTGAACGGCCCTCCTTCAGCTCCGGCATCAATTGCAGCCCGGCACTGCGCTTGGCATCGATTTCCTCAACCGTCTCCTCGATGGCGACGAAGCGCCGCGGCGAGGTCGGGTGCG
>CP070821.1:557060-561042 GCA_020344335.1 Gammaproteobacteria bacterium
GGAGACCGCTCCCACAGGGTAAATACGAACACCTGCAGGAGCACCGACCTCCAGCACGAAGGATCATGGGACAGACATATTGTAGGAGCGCCGACCTTCGGCGCGATTTTTGCGATGCATCATTGTGTCCAGGAGACCGCTCCCACAGGATAAATACAAGCACCTGCAAAAGCGTCGACCTTCGGCGCGATTGCCCCCATTTTTATGCATTCTGATCCCGATGATTTGTTTATACTTGCCCCTTCCTGCTGCCGTGGAGACAAGCGATGAACGTAACTGATGCCATCACCAGCCGCCGTGCCGTCAAGTGGTACGACCCGGACCACAGGATGCCGGAAGAAACCTTTGCCCGGCTGATGCAGCATGCCCTGCTCGCCCCCACTGCCTTCAATATTCAGAACTGGCGCTTTGTACGGGTCACGGATCCCGAGCAACGCAAGGCGATCCGGGCAGTGGCCTGGGATCAGGCACAGGTCACGGACGCCTCGGAACTGCTGGTGCTGTGCTTCGACCAGCGGGCCTGGGACAAGGAGCCGGCGCGCTACTGGCGCAATGCACCGCAGGAGGTACAGGATTTTCTGCTGCCGGCGCTGGAAGAATACTATCGGGGCAAGCCGCAGGTGGAACGCGACGAGGGCATGCGCTCCTGCGGTATTGTCGGCATGGCCATCATGCTGCTGGCGAAGGAGCTTGGCTATGATTCCTGCCCGATGGACGGATTCGACTACGCGGCGGTCGGCAAAATCATCAACCTGCCCGACGATCACGAAATTGCCTTCATGATTGCCATCGGCAAGGGCGTCAAGGCACCCTGGCCCAAGCCGGGTCAGTTGCCGCTTGAAGACGTCCTGGTTGAAAACCGCTTTTGAGGGAGAAAAAGGGACAGATTGTTACCACGGCGACCTGATATTCGGCCATTGGAACCCAATCTGTCCCCTCCCGCACTCCCGGCAGGTAACCCTTCTCCTGACGGTCAATACCCGCGCTTCAGATCCACCACGCTCAACATGCGCTCGCCATTGACGTAACGGCGCAGGTTCTCACGCACCACGAGCCAGAAACGCCCCATCTGTTCATCGGAACTGGCACTGATATGCGGCGTGATGAAGACGTTCTTTGCCGTCCACAACGGGTGATTCCACGGCAGTGGTTCGGGATCGGTGACATCCAGTGCCGCGCCCCCGATCCGTTCCGAATTCAGGGCCTCGACAAGGTCCGCGGTCACCACACTCCTGCCACGACCGACGTTGATGAAATAGGCGCCCGGTTTCATGCCGTTGAAGAACCGGCGATCGAACAGGCCGGTGGTCCCGGGTGTCAGCGGCGTGGCATTCACCACGACATCCGCCTTTCCGGCGAGTGTGTGCAGCTCGTCGGACAGCCCGACATAGTCCACGAAATCCGGACCCGTGCGCGAGGTGTTGCGCGTGGCCAGCACGCGCATGCCGAGGCCGTGCGCACGGCGGGCAATCTCGGTACCGATACCGCCCAGGCCCACCACCAGCAGGGTGCGGCCCTGCAGCTCCTGCATCGACGTGCGCTCGACGGCTGACCGGTCCCATTGCCGCGCTCGCTGCCGATCACGAAACACATACAGCTTGCGCGTGAGCGTGTACATCATGCCGATCACGTGCTCGGCGATGCCGGGCCCGTAAATGCGCTGCATATTGGTCACCAGAATCTCGCGTTCCTGGGCCAGTGGCGAACTCGTGCACCGGTCGACCCCGGCGGAATAGTTCAGGATATAACGCAGCGCCTTGCCGTTTTTGAGGTTCTTGTGGGTGCAATACCCAAGCAGCACGTCGGCACCTTCAAGCTGCGTCGCCGGCACCTCGCGTGAGGTCGCTACGACGATCTCGGCCTCCCCTGCCACCTTTTGCAACCACGCCACCGCATCGGGCTTCGATGCCTTCTGCCGATCGAGCAACGTCACCACGATACGCCTCGGCTTCTGCCAGGTACTGGAGGTACTGATCGGTGCCTTGGCTTCCCGAAGCCCTATGTCCTGTATCAACTGCGTCGTCGCCGCATCGGGACCTGCGGCAGAAGCGCTAACACCGAGACACAGGGCAAGAAGCAAAGCACACAGGATTCGAAACATGGGAACCTCCCGCTTCAGCCTTGCAGTGCGCAGACTTGCACGTTCGATTGAACTACTTGAATGGGTATTTGCATTCAATAATCGCCCCGCAGCTCATAACAGCCATCCCAGGCTTTCAATGTATTGACCGCACAGATGCGGTTGAAAATAAAGTTCAAGTATCGAGTCAAATTTGAAGGTAATTCAACAGATTTAATATCTGAGCATGACCAAAACCGGACGTTCTTTTCAGTCATACCTGAGTATTTTAGCCGGACGCCCGGTTCCGACTGCCGATAGTCGCCGTTTAGTGATGGCTAATATAAGCGTCTGCTGTACTTCCGAGAACGACCCAAAGCTGCCGTATAGTCCACGGTTATATAAACAACGACTTAATGTCTGAAAACGGCCCGATCTCGGAAATTCGCGAATGAGGGCATATCTGCCTTTTATATAGTTTCCACAATGCCTAAGGATTGTCTACTGATTGATATACATCAACAGTTATCCCTCCGTACTGTACTAGCTTTCATTAAACCAGCCACATAAAAACAGAGTTGGAATATAAGAGGAGAGCGCACCATGAAGAAATCATGTCTGTTGGGTGCTGTGTTCGCCTGCTCTTAGATCGGGGTGCAGATACAACGACCGCGGACAAGGGCGGTTTGACCGCGTATCAGCACATAAGAAAAAACGTTACAGAGGCATTATCGATGCGCTCGAGAAGGTGCAGATGAGGAGCAAGCCGTAGGGCAGACAAGGGAGACGGTCAGCAGCGTAACCAAATAATGAATTGAACTCACAGAGGAGGAACGCCATGAACTGCAAAACCATCATCCACACCGCATTGATAGCCGGTGGCCTCGTATGCAGTGGCGCTGTCTGCGCTGAAACAGCCACGGCAGTCATGTTGGCCAACACCTGTGCCGGTTGTCACGGCACCAATGGTTCGAGCGTCGGCCCCTCGAGTCCGACCATCGCGGGCATGTCCAGAGACTACTTTATCGAATCCATGGACGAATATAAGAGTGGCGAACGCCCTTCAACCATCATGACGCGCATTGCCAAAGGTTACACCGAAAAGGAAATCGAGCTCATGGCGGATTTTTTTTCCAAGCAGGCATTTATCCGCAGGGACCAGGAGCATGATCAGAATCTGGCCATGAAAGGCAGCAAACATCACAAGAGATATTGTGAAAAGTGCCATGAGGATGGCGGGCGCTCGGCGGAAGACGACGCCGGGATTCTTGCCGGGCAGTGGATGCCCTATCTCACCTATACCATGGATGATTACCTCAGTGGCAGGCGAGAAATGGGGAAGAAGATGAAGAAGAAGTGCGACCTGTTGATGAAGGAACGGGGTGAAGAAGGCATGAAAGAACTCATTCAATTCTACGGCAGCCTGAAATAGGAGACACAGCCATGACTCAGATTACACGCAGAAAATTCCTGACCCTGGCGGGTGGAACTCTGGCCATCGGTTCACTGGGTTTCCCCTATCTCAGCCTCGCGGGCTCCGGGCATGTCGTTATCGTCGGTGGCGGTATCGGCGGCGCAACGGCCGCCAAGTACATCCGCATGGCCGATGCCGGTATCGAAGTGACTCTCATCGAGCCGAACAAGATCTACTACACCTGCTTCATGAGCAACGAGGTTCTGGGCGGTCATCGCAGCATCGACAGCCTGAAGTTCGGCTATGACGGCTTGCGGGCCCACGGTGTCAAGGTGATCCACGACCTCGCAAGCGGTATCGACCCGGTCGCCAAAAAGGTGACGACCAAGGGTGGCCAGACCCTGAGTTACGATCGTTGTATCGTCTCACCGGGCATCAGTTTCAAATGGGGTGCAATCGAGGGCTATACCCCCGAGGCTGCCGAGAAGATGCCGCATGCCTGGAAGGCC
>CP070821.1:561142-564487 GCA_020344335.1 Gammaproteobacteria bacterium
CCTGACCAGCTAAGCTCCTCGAGGTGAATGCCCTTGTTGATGACAATGTTCTGGGTATCATCGAAGTAAAACGGTACCCCGAGGCTGTTGGCATAGAGAGCGGCGCCGAGGATGGCAAACAGCCCAGGGACGAGCCACGGGAGGAGCCGTTCACCGACAGCGGTAATACGACGTAAGTTATTATTCTCACTCATAATTATTAGCTATTTATAAATGGTGGTCAGGGCGCCCTCGCAGTTTGGCTTTGGCACGGCTGCGCGGTAACCCAACAGTCAGGCCAGGACAGAGGGTTACGCCTTTATGCCCAGTAGGTACTTCGGGCTTATCCAAGCCGCAATAGCCAATATTTTTGCTAGAGCACTTGCACCGTTTCAGCAGCCAGTGATTGCAATATGGGCACGTTACCGATAAACCACGCTATTCCTGCCGGGGTTGCAGACACCACCCGCCGCCGTACTGTACAGTATCGTCATGGCACGGGACAGTGGCAGGTATCGATTGTGTGTGCCTATGTAATAAGCCGAACATGTATTCTGGACCATCACCATGCCCATTACCCGCCGTCAACTGCTCAAGCGCTGCCTGACTGCCGGCCTGTTCACCTGGCTGCTGCCGGCCCGGGCCAGCCCGAAGGAGCCGGTGCAATCCCAGGTGGCAACTTTGAGGGCCTGGCTCGATACACTGATCCCCCCGGACGAGACCCCCAGTGCCAGCCAGCTGGGAGTCGACCGGGACCTGCTCGAAAAGGGAAGGGCGGATGACGATTATCAGCGGGTGCTGGACCTCGGAGTGGCCTGGCTGAACCGGCAGGCTCGTGAGCTGGGCGGCAAGGACTTCGTGTCACTCGATGACAGCGCCAGGGCAACCATCGTGACCCGTGCCGCCGCGGCCGGCACGGATACCCTGGAAGGCATCTTCTTCGAGGTCACTCGGGCCGACGCCTTCCTGTTTTACTACGCCCGGCCCGAGGGCTGGCACGGCCTCCCTGGGTATCACGGTCCCCCGCAACCGCTCGGTTACATGGAGCATCACCAGCCACCCGGGAGCTGAGCGCCATGGCGGATGTCGAGCACGATGTCGTGATCGTCGGCTCAGGTGCCGGCGGCGGCACGCTGGCCTGGGCATTGTCGCGTCATGGCATCCGGGTACTGGTCCTCGAGGCTGGACCGCAATACGATCCGCTGAAGGATTACCGCCTGGCAAGGGATGACTGGGAACAATCCGGCTTCCCGTTCAAGCCCGGCTCCAAAGGCCGCTATAGCTTCGCACCCTTGCAGCCACTCGAGCCACGCTACGAGACGCTGCGCACCTGGACCAGGTCCCGCGGCAAGATTGTCAGCGACGACCGGCGCCAGGCCTCCGCCTACCATCACGTCCGCGGGGTCGGCGGCAGCACCCTGCACTTTACCGGCGAGGCGCACCGGATGCACCCCGGGGCCATGAACATGCGCACACGCTTCGGCGTGGCGGCGGACTGGCCACTGGATTATGCCGAGCTGGAGCCCTACTACTGCGAGGCCGAACGGCTCATCGGGGTCGCCGGGCCGGCCACGGACCAGGTACGTACCCGCAGCGAGCCGTACCCCCTGCCGCCACACCAGCTGAGTTACGCCAGCCAGCAATTGCAGAAGGGCTGCCGCAAACTCGGCCTCGACTGGGGACCCAATTCGCTCGCTGCCCTGTCCGCACCCTACGACGGCCGCCCGCCTTGCAACTATTGTGCAAACTGCAGCCGGGGCTGCCCGCGCCTCGACAAGGGCAGCGTGGATATCACCTTCATCCGCAAGGCGCTGGCATCCGGCTTCTGTACCCTGCGGCCCGAATCCACGGTCACCCGAGTGGTTGCCGGGGCAGATGACCGGGTTGCGGCGGTCCATTATCTCGATGCCGGCGGCCATGCCCGCAAGCTCGGCGCCCGGGCAGTCGTCATCGCCGCTGGCGCGGTGGAGACGCCACGCCTGCTGCTGTTGTCGGAAAATAAGCATGCACCGGACGGGCTGGCAAATGACAGCGGGCAGGTCGGCCGGCATTTCATGGAGACCGTGTTCTGGGCCAGTACCGGCCTGCACCCGGAACCGCTGGGCAGCCACCGTGGACACCCGAGCGACAGTATCTGCTGGGACTTCAACGCCCCGGACGCCATACCCGGTGTCGTTGGCGGCTGCCGATTCTCGCCGACCATCGGTGAAGTCGACCTGACCGGACCTGCCAACTACGCCTACCGCGTGGCAGGCGGCTGGGGGAAAGCCGGCAAGGTGGCACTGCGCAAGGTGTTCGGCCGGGTGCTGTCGGTCGGCGCCATCGGTGAAAACCTGCCGAATCCCGGCTCTTTTGTGGACCTCGACCCGGAGGAGAAGGATGCCGCTGGGCTGCCACTGGCGCGCATCCACAGCCACCTCGCCGCGACCGAAGTGCGCCGCCTGGAATTCATGGCAAGGACCTGCCGGGAGATCCTCGAGGCGGCCGGGGTCGGGGAGATCCTCGAGGAATACGGTAGCTACGACACCTTCAGTGCCACCCATGTCTTCGGCACCTGCCGCATGGGTAACGATGCGCGCCAGTCGGTGGTGGACCGCTACTGTCGCAGTCATCGCTGGCGCAACCTGTTCGTGGTCGATGCGAGCGTCTTCCCCAGTTCCGGTGGCGGCGAGTCCCCGTCGCTGACCATCGAGGCGCTTGCCATTCGCACGGCCGATCACATGCGGGAGTTGATGCAGCGGCGCGAGCTCTAGCTTGCTGGCTGCAAGAGCCCGTTTGCGGGCGAACAGTTCGCGAGCATGCCCCCGGGCAGCCTCTCGGCGCAAGCGCCTCACCTTCAGCTCGCTCCTACAGGTTCAATCGAGATCATTGAAAAACCCGTGGGTTGGGTTAGATGCGCAACAACGTCACACTTTCCGCTTGGTGACTCTGGTTGGGCGCATCGTAACCCAACAGCTGAGCCTGGAATATGCGGAAAATGTTGGGTTACGGTGCACACCTGCCATTAGCGGAAATCATTAATTTTGCCGTTGATGTGCACCTCGGTAACTGCTCCTGCGTCGCCTAAAGCTTTTGGCGCGCTACCTCCTGCATCCATGCTGTCGTAACCCAACCTACAAGGCTGTTTGATCCTGGAATGCGCCACGGGTGATGTTCTGGTTTAGTCCTGTAGGAGCGCCGTCCCCGGCGCGAATCGCGGCGAGACGCCGCTTTTACAGTACAATTATTACAATGATCGGGTTACTCCTGGGTCCCGGCAGGCGCATCATTCTTGCGCAGATGACAGTCAAGCAGTCGGGCAGCTTTGCGGGATCGCTCCCGACGTCCCTGTCTCTCGCGATCTACATCCATCCCTGGATGCGCGTC
>CP070821.1:564587-568980 GCA_020344335.1 Gammaproteobacteria bacterium
CACCGTGCCACGTGCACGCTGGATGCCTGGACCATCGAAAACGGCCTGATCACTCCGACCCTGAAACTCAAGCGCAACCGCATCCTGGAACATTTCGCCGACGCAATCGACCGGATGTACGAGGGACACTGAAGCGCCACCGGAACTTGAGATATACGAAGAAGTAAGAATTACCGTAGGGTGCGCCGTGCGCACCATTTTGGTATGGAACTTTTCGCTGACGCAATCGACCGGATGTACGAGGGACACTGAAGCGCCACCGGAAACTGATCATTGCAGGGTGCACCACGCACGCCGTGCGATAAATGATTGTTGACGAAAATGGTGCGCACGATGCACCCTGCTCTATTTCTCATATGACCACTCGCGAAAAGTTGCCCGACGATACCGATCTCGCCATCCGCGTCATGGCGACACCGGCAGATACCAATTCATTTGGTGACATCTTCGGCGGCTGGATCATGTCGCAGGTGGATATTGCCGGCAGCATCATCGCGCGGCGACGCGCACAGGGACATGTCGTTACCGTTGCGGTGAATTCCTTTCTGTTCAAACACCCCGTCTTTGTCGGTGACCTGATCAGCTGCTATGGGAAGATCACGAAAGTGGGCCGTACATCACTCACCGTGCACGTCCGGGCCTTTGCCGAGCGCCTCGGGAGGCAGCATGAGTGCATCCAGGTCACCGAGGCCGATGTGACCTATGTGGCGGTGGATGAGAACCGGCGCCCGCGGCCACTACCTGATAAAGTTTGATTGGGTACGAGTATTTCCAGCCTACGTAACGTTTTTATCACCAGGCAATATCTTTATTGCATGTTCCGCCTGACGGCGGGTTACTTTTCTTTGCTCCGCCAAAGAAAAGTAACCAAAAGAAAAGCGGTCCCGAAGGCTGGTCCCGCACTTCCAGTGCGGGATGCCCTGCGCTTCTCGGGATTTTGAGCGCTCGCCAGACTCGCAGGATTTGCTGCGCCTTCAGCTGGCAAATCCAGCTCGACATGGTGGCTCGCTTCATCTCAAAATCCCTGCGATGCTCGGCGGCGCCTACGGTGTCGGAAGTGTCTCCCCTAAACCCGTTGTGCCCTCACCGAGTACCGCAGGCAATCCGGGAGAAAGGCGCGCACCCTGTTCGAGGCAAGCCGGATCGGATTGTTCTCTCCCGATCCGGCTCCGAGTTGTGCGCGCCCCCGGATTGGCGAGGAACGAGGAAATCGGCGTTAGCCGATGAGGGCACCGGGTGCCCTTCTCTTTGGGTACTTTCTCTTGGGCACGCAAGAGAAAGTACCTCGACCGGTAGGGCGAAACCTGATTTAAACAGAAACAGACGTACGAAACAGGGAATTGAAATTGTTCGTGGTCGCCGCGGCAATGGCCTCAAAAGAATCGCCACGCAGCCCGGCAATGAATTCGGCGGTGTGGCGGGTCCAGGCCGGCTGGTTCGGCTTGCCGCGGTGCGGCACCGGGGCCAGGTAGGGGCAGTCGGTTTCCACCAGCATCCGCTCCAGCGGCACCTTGACCGCGACTTCCTGCAGTTCCCGTGCATTCTTGAAGGTCACGATCCCCGAGAACGAGATATAAAAACCCAGCTCAATGGCGCGTCTTGCCATGTCCCAGTCCTCGGCAAAACAGTGCATCACCCCGCCGGCCTCGCCGGCATTTTCCTCGCGCAGGATCCTGAGCGTATCTTCCCGTGCATCGCGGCTATGCACAATGATCGGCTTGCCGCACTGCCTTGCCGCCTCGATATGATTACGGAAGCGCTGGCGCTGCCAGTCGAGATCACCCTCGCTGCGAAAATAGTCCAGACCGGTCTCGCCGATGGCAACCACCCTGGGATGCCCGGCCAGCTCGACCAGTTCTGCCGGCATCGGTTCATGTCCTTCACGGGAATTCGGATGTACCCCGACGGAAACACTGACCTCATCGTGTGATTCCACCAGCGACAGCATGGCGGGGTAATCCTCGAGATTGACGGACACGCACAACATATGCCCGACACCGGACTCAAGTGCCGCGGCAATCACCCCGTCCAGTCCGCCGTCAAAGGACGACAGGTCCAGCATATCGAGATGGCAGTGGGAATCGACCAGCATGAAAAAGCCCCTGTGTTACGAGGGGCTGAATGATAATCGGTTTTGCGGCTACCGCAACCGGAGTCGCTACATGGTATGGGTCGGCCGGTCGGCTTCCAGCGCACCGGCGAGATAGGTCTCGATCTTGTTGCGGGCCGTGCCCTCGTCCTGATCACTGAACTGGACACCAATCCCGGCGGCCCGATTCCCCTGTGCCCCGACGGGAGTAATCCAGATGATCTTGCCGGCGACCGGGATCTTTTCCGGTTCATCCATCAGAGTGAGCAGCATGAACACCTCATCACCAAGCTGGTAGTTTTTCTTGGTGGGAATAAACAGTCCGCCGCCGTTGATAAAGGGCATGTAGGCGGCATACAAGGCGCTCTTGTCCTTGATGGTCAGTGAAAGAATACCCTGTCTCGGTGCCGTTGCCTGGCTCATGTACGTATACCCCTGTCCTGTGTACTCGGTTACCGCTTGCGACTGGTTGCGCCGGTGTCGGCCCAGGCCAGCAGTACGTCTTCCATCATCATCTGCCGGTTCAGGCTGCTGTCCGTCAGCTGCAGGGTGCGGTTGACCCTGTCGAGCTGCCCGAACAGTACCCTGCTTTCCAGCTTGCTGGCAAGCCGCTGCAGGCGGTCGGCCAGATCGATGCCGTGAATTCCGTCCAGCTTCCCGGTCATCCGGATCTTCAACAGATCCATGATCCAGTCCCGCATCCAGCCCAGTCCCTTCAGGTCCTCGTCCTTTGCCCAGGCCTGTGCCACGGCAACGGGATCCTGGCTGCCGTTGCACAGTCCGACCAGTGTATCGAACCGTTCCCGGCGTTCCTCCAGGGCATTCTCCTGTGCCAGCGCCAGTGCCCTGAGCGGTGCGCCGTCCGCCAGCCGGAGGAATACCTCGGGCCGGGGGCCGTCATACTGCCCTGCCAGCCAGCCCAGTGCGGCGTCCGTTGCCGGCGCATCGATGCGGATCTGCTGGCAGCGGCTGCGGACCGTGGGCGGCAAGCGCCCGGGCTGCGCGCTGACCAGGACCAGTACCGTGTTATCGGCCGGCTCTTCGAGGGTCTTTAGCAGGCTGTTGGCGGCGTTGATATTGAGCGCATCGGCGGGTTCCAGGAGGGCCACCTTGTGCCCGGCACCATGGCGGCTCAGGGTGAGCCGCTCCGATAGTGCCCTGATCTGGTCGACCTTGATGACCGTACCCACCTTCCCGGTTTTCTCATCCACCGGCAGGGTCACGTGAAAATAGTCCGGGTGGTTGCCGGCCGCCTGCAGGCAGCAGGCGCGGCATTTTCCGCAGGCGACATGGCCGTTGCCGCGGTCTTCACAGATCAACAGGGCCGCCACGCTGGTAGCAAACGTCAGCTTGCCGAGCCCGGGGCGGCCCGTCACCAGCAGGGCGTGCGGCATGCGCCCCTGCCGCAGCAGTTCGCCGACCCGCTCCAGGTGCCTGGTGAGCCAGGGATAGGGTGCCGCGACCGTCATGCCGGATTTTCTGTGCAAACCATGCGGGGATTTTGCATGAAAGTCCTGCCGCTGTCATGACCGCTATGGCAGCAGGGTATGACCAAAGACCAGCGTCAGCTGGATACCGAGGCGCTGGTCGATGCCGTCGAATACCGCGTTGCCGTTGGTGCGCGCCGCCCCCGAGCGCTTATCGGCGCTGACATCCCGCCACTGGTAGGTGACGGTGGCGCGGGTATTCCCGTGGATGAAATATTCACCGGTCAGCGACCAGATCTTCCAGTTGGCCTCGCGTTCCGCATCGCCCTGGTTACGGTCGTATTCATCGTAGCGGACATTCAGGGTCATCCGGTTTTCAATGCCCAGGTGGCCGTGGATATCGAAACCGAAATCCACGTACCAGCCCTCGTTCACGCCGTCGGTGTCGTAGCGGATGCTCTGGAAACCGCCAAACTGCTCGTTGACATCGACTGCCGGAAACTGTGCGCCATCAAAGGTCAGTCCCTTCACCCGGGAAAACTCGGCCTCGAAGCGCAGTTGCCCGAGTTCATCGAACGGCTTGTCGAAATACTCCACGCCGATGCCCCAGTATTTCTGCTCGACATCCTGCTCGAAGCCGTTCTTCGTGACCTTGCCGCCGCGACTGGTCGGTCCGATGGGCAGGCCGGTAATGACGTCGACCGGCCCGGCCGGGTTATAGTCGCCCCCGGCGATATCCAGGTCATCGATGCCGTTGCCGTCGATGTCGGTGTTGAACAACACATCCCCCTTCTGGTACCAGCCATACACCATGGCGTCGTGGCGGCGCGCACCGCGCGTGTTGTCGAACAGCTTCGCCAGCGACAGCCAGAAGTAC
>CP070821.1:569080-573780 GCA_020344335.1 Gammaproteobacteria bacterium
GTTTCTCGCCGCACTACTACACACCGCGCAAGCACCTGGTAACGGCGCTGGAGTTGCTGGAAGAATAATGACAGGCACGGACATATAAATGCAGCGTAGATGGGGTCAGATCTTAAATCTTGAAATCACTTTAAGTTGAGCATTCAAGATTCAAGACCTGATCCCTCCATCTTGTTGTAGGGCCGAATTCATTCGGCCAATCATGACGGCATCTGGATGACAGATCGCAATGAAACGCCTCGGGTCGAATAAATTCGACCCTACAGAAACCAATCTGACCTACCTCCCCGACGTGAGTGCCTGCAACTTCTCCGCGTAGCCGGCTGCCGCGTCCGCGTTGCCCGCCTCCCGGTGGAAGGCCACCAGCGCAGCCACGGGTCGAATAAATTCGACCCTACAGAAACCAATCTGACCTACCTCCCCGACGTGAGTGCCTGCAACTTCTCTGCGTAGCAGAGATTGCATATTGTTGGTTCATGGTGCGCACGGCGCACCCTACAGAACTGTAGGAGCCAGCTTGCTGGCGAATCCGATACCAATTCGTGGGAATATACACCCGGTTCGCGGGCAAGCCCGCTCCTACACATCTAGATCACCGGCAAGCAACCTGCTGCAGGAGCCAGCTTGCTTGTGCCCGCTTTTCGGGTGCTGGCGAATCCGATGCCAATTCGTGGGGATATACACCCGGTTCGCGGGTAAGCCCGCTCCTACATGATCAGGGCACCAACCTGACCTGCCTGACTAAGTTGATGCTTGATGCGCAAGCTCTTCCTCCAGCATTTTTTTGAGCCTGTCCCTGCAATCAGTAACCTTGCAGTTGACGGATACGTCGGTAACTTCAGGCCAGTCGTGTTCGAGGAACGGACATTATGGTCTTGACGCAACCGTCCATCTTTTAATGGGAATACCGTTGGCTCTTCAGAAGACACTCGGCTGAAATAACCGGGAATCTGGCCTTGAATGTCGATTTCGGCCACAAACAGACATGCGCTGCAGCAATAAAACACCGACTGAACTCGCCGTTCCTGCTTCAAACGGAACGGGTAGCCGCCTTAAAAATCAAACCTGGAGGAAAACACGAACCGATTGGCGTCGCCATCCTCGCCGTCCTTGTTCTCGCGTCGTCCCCAAAGATATTCGGCGCCCAGGGTAACCGTCTTGTAGGGATTCCAGATAAGATCAGCGGCAACGTAGTTGGTATTATCGTA
The DNA here is from genome assembly GCA_020344335.1 of Gammaproteobacteria bacterium. Classification (GTDB taxonomy): domain Bacteria; phylum Pseudomonadota; class Gammaproteobacteria; order UBA9214; family UBA9214; genus SZUA-186. Next base: position 570,289 of record CP070821.1, read on the forward strand.
GGTGTTCCCTGCGACGAATCCCGGATTGTCGGAGTTTACATAGCCGTAGACCAGGTTCGAGCGAAACCGGTCGGACCAGAAGTGCTGAATGCCGCCGTAGGTGCCAAAAATACCGATCGTTTTCAACTCCGAGTTGCCGGCATCAAACGCCGCCTCTTTCGGCCCACCCTTGAGTTGTGTGCCGTAGCCGTCGCCATAATGAATGTTCAACTTTAAGTTGTCCTTCGCACCAAGGAAAGGCAGTCCCAGTTTTGCTGAACCGCCAACCGCCCACCCAAGTGCCGTGTCCGTCGAGCCGTTCGTTCCCTCGGCACGCAGGTCCCGTGCAACACCGGACAGCCTGAGGTGATTGAGGTATTCGTCGCCGACAAACCAGGTGCCGGCAACCGTCAGGTCAGGCCAGCGGGTGCGTCGCTCGGCATCGATATAGGAGGTATTTTCGGGTGTTTCGAGGGCAACCTCTGCCATCAGCGTGTCTGCGAATGCCTTGGTTACGCGCAGCAACGGTTGCCGCTGTTGCCACATGGCGGCGGGCCCGGCAAAGTCGAGCGTCTCGGGCACCGCTCTCAGATCAAGCATCGTTGCGTAGGCCTGTCCGGCCAGCAGGCCCAAACCGATGTCGTCACTGACGAACTCTCCATAGGCGATACGCAGTCTCGGCTCCGGACGATCGTTTTCGCCGTTGAAGTCCATCGAGATCATGGTGTTCAGTTGGCCCTCCGGAACTGTCGTGGAGCTGGAAATCCTCAATTGACTGGGATTGACGTTGAACTTGGTTTGCGAAGGCGCACCATCCACGGGAATTTCCGCGGTGTCGAACCGGTTGTTGTCCTGGCCGTTTGTGTCGTGGATGATCTGGAATTCCGCGAACCCGTGCAGGCCGATGCTGGTATCCGTGCCGGGTATGTTAATCGTCTTTGCGGGATCGAAGTAGGTAACATTCGAGCCAGACGGACTATCCTGGTCATACTTCTCCTGCTGGGATATCGCGGCCCTTCTTTGCGGTCGTGCCTTGACGGGCTCCAGTGATGGCTTTGCCGGGGGCTTCCCGGCAGTTACCGTTTCCGCTTCCTTGTCCGCATCCACGGCCAGTTCTTTTATCTGTGACTGGAGTTCCTGCAGCAACTGTCGTTGTGCATCGAGCTGTTGCTGCTGGGCCTCGAGCTGTTTTTGCTGCGCTTCGATAACACGCTGCAATTCATTTACTTTGGTCGCGTCCTCGGCAAACGCCGGCATTGCAAGGAATCCCGGACCGATGATGCCGGCAGCCAAAGATAGCCGGCGAAGCAATGGAAAAATTCTCACGTCAGGCGCCGAATGGTTCCATCCCTGCGTTGTTGAAACCGCCTGCGACCGGGAAGAAGTTACCGGTCGTGTACATGTTGTAACCATCGAGCAGGGAGAGGGCGAGGTGTGCCGCCTCTTCTGTTTCGCCAAGGCGGCGCATCGGGATCGTGTTCAGGATCTTTTGGTAGACCTTCTCGTCTTCGGCACCGGCGGCCTCCCGGAAGCCCGGATAGTTCATGAAGTTCGTACCGATGACATTAAGCGTGACGTTCTTGGGCGCGACCGTCATCGCCGCGCAACGGCACATCATGTTCGCGGCGGCGCGCATGGTGCTGTAGGCCATCAGGGTCGGCTGCGGTTTTTCACCCGTGGCACTGGTCTGCACCACGACCTGGCCGCCTCCCGCCTTCTCCAGTGGTGGCAGTACGGCCTGCAGCGCGTACATCACCGCCAGCAAGTTCTGCTCATAGTGCTCGTGCAAACCCTTTGCGGTTGTTTCAAAGATATCCCCCGCAGGATGGTGTAACGCGGTACGGATGAAGACCGAGTCATAACCGCCGAACTTGTCCATTGCGGCATCTACCACCTTTTGAATTACGCCCGGCCTGCCTTCATGATTCGGGGCTTCCTGCTCGATACCGGGGACGGCGACGACATCCGCCGCACCGAGTTTAAGCAATTCTTCGGGCAGTCCTTTTTTCACATCGGCGAGCACCAGGTTGTAGCCCAGCGCGGCCATCTTTTTCGCCAGGAAGGGCCCGATATTCAACTGGGCATCGGTGATAATGGCGGTACGGATACCGGTCCTGGAGTTGGTTCCCGGTGTGTCTCCCGGCGCTTTGGGTTCCGCCTGCGCCGTATTAATACCAAGGCCGGCCGCTGCCATCCCCGCGGCACCCGCTATCATGAAATCGCGGCGATTGATGCCATGCGCATCCCGTTCTGACTTATCTGAACTCATGATCACCTTCTCCTTAAAATGTATGCTATAGGATTCTAGTGGCTCCGGCCTCATCAGCCGACATCGACCGTTCCGTCCTCGTGGATCTTGATCCTGTCGCCGGTCTTGACGGTCTCCATGAACTCGTCGCCGAGCAGGTCGATGGTGATGACCTTGCGGTCGTTCCAGACGTCATCCATGATCAGGCCGCCCGCCGCGATACTGTCGATATGCGACGAGAACAGCATCGCCTTGAAACCGACGCCGAGCTGGTTCATGCCCATGATCGCGCCGGCGCCCATGGTGGAGCCGACGGTCTGGGGCGTGCAGATGATCGCACCGGCCAGGTTCTTACCTTTGAGTTCCTTGTTGTTCGCATCGGTGCAGGGTGCGTCCTTGGTGTTGCCTGCAAACATGTTCGTAAAATAGGATGCTGTGGTGTTGAAGGGCTGCTTCGACACGAGAGCCTCTCCTTCCAGTTTGCCGGGAATCAGGGGGCGTCCCTTGAATGATTTTGCCATGCCTTTATCTCCAATCAGTTTGATTTTCACGGGCGACCGGTCCAGCCGGGCCCGGCCGCCGAAACTCTCGTTTCAAACCTATACCTTGCCGGTCACGATGATGTCCACCAGCTTGTCATCGGGGAAGTAACGGATCGACGAGTAGTTCCGGTTCTTGGCGGAGTTTGTGACCCCGCGCACCCGCTCCGAAAAGCCCTTCATGCCTGAATAAACCACGGCGCACATGTTCGTGTAGGAAACGCCAGCCGCCTTCGCCTTGCTCGCGAGTTCTGATTCTTCGATCAGGATGCGTGTGCGAACGACGGTGGGCATGAACACATAGACGGGGATCGCCGTTTTCTCCTGGCCGGCCTTGTCGAGCGCGTCGGTGATCATCTTCGCCCAGCGCACGGACTCCTCAAAGTTACAGTGCGGGCAGCCGATGAAGCAGGCGGTCGGGTCGCCGTCTTTGTCGGGCCACAGGTTCTCGAAGGTGTCGATAATGGCCTGCTCTTCCTTGTCGTCGTAGACGTAGGTCTGGTAGCCTTCGACCAGCATGTCGCGTCCCTTCTCCTTCGGTTCGGGCGTTACGCCTTCGACGTGATAGCACCCGACGGCGCCCGCGGCGGCAGTCGCGCTGCCCATGTATTTCAGCTTGTGCCAGTTGTCGTTGGTGACTTCCCCACCGAAGTACTGCTCGACACCGGCGATGTAGGGAATGTCTTCAACGCACTTGCGGCCGATCGCCGTCCCGAGGACGCCCCA
>CP070821.1:573880-578861 GCA_020344335.1 Gammaproteobacteria bacterium
CCAGTCGCGCAGGGTGCGCAGGTGCGTCTGGGTGTCAACCAGGTTGTGCACCTGCATGAGGTCGATGCGATCGGTACGCAGCCGACGGAAGGATTGCTCCATCTGTTCGATACCGGCCTCGCGACCGCTGGTCCAGACCTTGGTTGCCAGCCAGAGCTTTTTGCCGATGCCAAGCTGCTCGGCCACATCACCGATAACCGTCTCGGCGGTGCCGTACATGGGCGAGGTATCGATCACGCGCCCGCCGAGCCCCGCGTAGCGCTCGAGCACCGCGCGCACCGGGGCACGTTCCGCATCCGTCGGCCCGACCTCGAAGGTATCCGAACTCCCCAGCCCCACGACCGGGATGCGCTCGCGGCTGCGCGGGATGGGGCGGATAATGAGGGCATCGCTTGCCGGCTTTGCGATCAACCGGCCGGTGGCCATGCCGATGCCCGCACCGAGCATCAGGATCAGTGCCTCACGCCGATTGCAACCGCGACGTGTACGTTCAGTCTGTCGGGTACCCATACGCTGTCTCCTCTTTGTTGCCGCGCCCGCGCAGGCGTTCCTGGTGCCGCCCGAGCAGAACCCCATTGTATGCCCACAGCAGGGCCAGCGGCACAGCAATAAAGGCGATCGCGCCCAGGCCGAGACCCAGGGCCGCGAGGCCCGTATATAACCAGGCACTGGCCGCGTCACCGCCGCGATACACCAGCGTGTCGATGACATTCTTGGCCTTGTAGCGCTCCTCGCGATCGACCACGGTAAACAGCATTTCGCGCGCCGGGCGCGAAACGGCATAGTTGCCGGCGCGCCGCAGCACCTGCACGCTGATCAGTGCCACCAGGCCGGGGAATGCGCCAAGCGCGACCAGGCCGGCCGCCACCCCCAAGGGCACCAGCGCCAGCGAACCGCCCACACCGAGCCAGCGCACAACGTGCGCAGTGAGGAATACCTGCAGGATAATGGTCAATGAGTTGACCGCGAGGTCGATCGCGGCGAACACCCGCGTACGTTCGCCCGGGTCCGCGAACGCATCGCGGACGATGTGTGCCTGCTCGAAATAGAGAAAGGTCGACAGTGTCGTATACAACAGGATATACAGACAGATTCCCAGCAGATAGCGCGACACCAGCACCTGGCGCAGCCCGGCCCACAGGCCGCCACCGGTGCCGCGCGTTGCAGCCGTCGCCCGCGTGCTGTTTGCCGCCGGTGTCGCGGACCAGGCCAGCAGGCGCCCGATACACAAGAGCGCGACCGCCAGAAAGACCGCGGAGACGAGCAGCAGGTTGGCCGGTCCCAGCAGCGGGGCCAGCGCGGTGGTCAGTGCCGGCCCGGTCACCGCCCCCGCACTCCCGCCCGCCGCGATAAAGCCGAACAGGCGGCGCGCCTGCACGTTGCTGTAGAGGTCGGCCATGAAGCTCCAGAACACCGAGACCACGAACAGGTTGAACACGCTGACCCATATGAAAAACGCACGTGCAATCCCCGCGGGTGCCACACCCGCATCCATGAGCAGGTAAAAGATGAGCAGATTGGCGATGAAGAACAGGTACACCGCCGGCAGCAGCCGGCGTCGCGGCAGGCGCGCCACCGCCCAGCCGTAGAGCGGCACCGCCGCGATCATGACCACGAAGGTGCCGGTAAACACCCATTGCAGGTTCTCGACCCCGCCCTGGATCCCCATCTCGTCGCGCACCGGGCGCAGGACGTAATAGCCGCACAACAGGGAAAAGAAATACAGGAACGACCAGGCGAGCGCCCGCACCTCCCCCGGCCGGGCCGGGACCAGGCGCTGCAGCAGTGCAGTTGCGCCACCAGCCGTCATCGCGGGACCATACCTACGCAAGTCACGGCTTCAAAATAAGCCAGGTCCCGAAAAATGACGTTCTGGACGCCTTGGGCAAGCCGTTCCAACCCGGAACCGCTGGGATATGCTGTTTTCAAGTACTCGCCCCTCTGTTAGCGCCTCGTTGCGACCAGACAAAAATGATGCGACCACCCAGTCGCCAGTTTCCGTGATCCCGATCACTTGACGCACCGGGTCGTTGCAACCATCCTTGGTAGACGATGCCGCCTTCGATGTCATCTCGCAAGGATGCTTCATGGACCGCCTGTTGCGTGCTGTTCTGCACTACGCTGTTCCTGTCCGGGTGCAGCAGCTTTCCCGAGTGGGCCCCGCCCCGGTTACAGATAACACAGACACCCACCCCCAGCGACCGGTTTGTGCTCCCGCCCGAAGGGACCGATGTCGTGGGGGTGGTTCAAGTCGCCGTAGCAGGTCACGAGGATACCCTGCCCGATCTCGCGCGTCGCTATAACCTGGGATACGAGGAAATTGTCGCGGCAAATCCCGGGGTGGACCCGTGGCTGCCCGGCGCCGGCACCCGGGTGGTGCTGCCTACCCAGTTCGTGCTACCGGATGCCCCCCGGGAGGGCCTGGTATTGAACCTGGCCTCCATGCGCCTGTTCTACTATCCCCTGCCCGCGGCGGGTGAAACTCCGAAGGTCATCACACACCCGATCGGCATTGGCCGCGAAGGCTGGCAAACCCCCGAGGGCTCCTTGCGGATTACCGAAAAAAAGGTGAAGCCTGCCTGGACCGTGCCCGCCTCGGTTCGCAAGGAGCACGCCGAAAAGGGCGACCCGTTACCGCCGGTGGTGCCACCCGGACCCGATAATCCCCTCGGAGATTTTGCCATGCGCCTGAGTCTCCCGAGCTACCTCATCCATGGCACCAACCAGCCCTACGGTGTCGGCATTCGCAGCAGCCACGGTTGCGTGCGGCTCTATCCGGAAGACATTGCCCGACTGTTTCCCAAGGTACCGGTGGGGACCCGCGTCACCATCGTCAACCAGCCCTACGTGGCGGGCTGGCGCAACGGGCAACTCTACCTGGAGGCACATCCGCCGCTTGCCGAGGAGGCCAAACGCTGGGGGACCAGCCTCCAGCCCATGAAGAAGGTGGTCGCGACCAAGGCGCCGCTGCCGGGCGCCGTGAACTGGGACAAGGCAAGACAAGTCGCGAACGAGGCCCGCGGTATCCCGTTTCCCGTATCCACGGACAGCCCGGATCTCGCCGAGGTGCTGAGCTCGGCGCCGCGGGTGCCCAGTACGCCGCCATGGGCGCTGGTCGTCGACCGGGAAGGATAGTAGGAGCGCTGTCCTGCGGCGCGATTATTGCGGTACACCATCGCGGTCAGGTGACCGCTCCTACAGGACAATTACAACCACACGTAGGAGCGCCGTCCTGCGGCGCGATGAGCTAAAAAATCGCGGCCAGGGGGCCGCTCCTACAGGATAATTACAACCACCCGTAGGAGCGTCGTCCTGCGGCGCGATTGATTGACCACAATCAATCACTGCCCTCCCTGGGGCGGCCGGTATAAAAAGAAGTTTAAAAGAATCGTGTTCATTACCCCTTACCAACCCAGTTTCCTGTACAATGCGTTCCCAAGCTCTGGTGCACATCGGTCTGCACCTGTTTTAAACGCGGTAATCCTTCCCGATTCACCTCAACAACAAGCTATTTCCGCCTGGACCGACCCAATCCATATGTATTGGGTGGGCTGATCTCTGGAGAACATCGTCGCATGCCATTTAAATCCCTCGGCCTCAGGGCCGAATTACACCGTGCTGTATCTGAAAAAGGTTATAACGCCCCCACCCCGATACAGCGCCAGGCCATCCCGCACATCCTCGAAGGCCGCGACCTTATGGGTGGCGCACAGACCGGTACAGGCAAAACCGCCGGCTTTACCCTGCCGTTATTACAACGGTTGATGTCATCCGGCAAACCCGAAAAAGGCCGGCGAGCCATCCGCGCCCTGGTCCTGACCCCCACCCGGGAACTGGCCGCACAGGTGGCGGAAAGTGTTGATATTTATGGCAGGTACCTGCCATTGCGCTCTACCGTGGTTTACGGTGGCGTGAAAATCAACCCGCAAATACAAAAGCTCCGTAACGGTGTAGACATCCTGGTCGCAACGCCGGGTCGCTTGCTGGATCATGTCAACCAGAAAACGGCCGATCTTTCGAAGATCGAACTCCTGGTGCTCGACGAAGCCGACCGTATGCTCGACATGGGTTTTATTCGTGACATCCGCAAGGTCATCGCACTCTTGCCCAGGAAGAAACAGACCTTATTATTCTCGGCCACGTTCCCGAATGAAATCAAGCGACTGGCCAATGAACTGCTCAACTCGCCTGCCCTCGTTGAAGTCGCCCGGCACAACCCCGCGGCAGAAGGTGTCACCCAGCGTGTTCATCTGGTAGACAACAAGCGCAAACGTGAACTGCTTTCCTTCATGATTGGCAGCAATAACTGGAAACAGGTGCTGGTATTCACCCGCACCAAACATGGTGCAAACCGTCTTTCCAAACAGTTGCTGACCGATGGCATAACCGCAACCGCGATCCATGGCAACAAGAGCCAGGGGGCGCGCACCCGCGCACTGGCAGATTTCAAGGCCGGCAAGGTGCGCGTTCTGGTTGCAACCGATATCGCCGCGCGCGGACTGGACATTAGCCAGTTGCCGCACGTGGTCAACTTTGAACTACCGCACGTGGCGGAAGATTACGTGCACCGCATTGGCCGCACGGGCCGTGCCGGCAATGAAGGGGAAGCCATGTCACTGGTGTGTGTCGATGAACTGAAATTGCTCAGGGATATCGAACGCCTGATAAAACGCGACATCCCCAGAGTAGTGATCGAGGGTTTTGAGCCCGATCCTTCCATCAAGGCGGAGCCCATTCACAAGGGGCGCGGCAGGCAGCAGACTGCGAACAGGCCAGCTGGAAAAAAGGGCGCAACCGCCCGGAACAAACGGCAGCCATCTTTCAAGGACCACGCGAACAACCCGGGCCGGCCAGGTCGCCGGGCACGCAACCGTGCCCGGCACGCCCGTTAAACAAGGCATGATCGAAGGGGGCAGAGATCCCTTGATTCCAGGCCCGGGACCGGCACGCTGTCTGCCGGGAACCGGGGCCCCGGCACACC
>CP070821.1:578961-582339 GCA_020344335.1 Gammaproteobacteria bacterium
ATCACACCATCCGGCCAGGTGACGGTCAGTCTTTCGATGCTATCGGCGTCTCCGAGACCGAAGGTCACCGGCAGTTCAACCTGTGACACGTAACTGCGCGTCGGCATGACGCTACGGCGCTGGGTGATCCCGTTTACCACCAGCTCGATGACGGCGCCGATGGCATTGCGGTTTACGCCGCGTCCCTCCAGCCGGATACGCAGCCAGTGATTCCCCGTCTGCTGATCATTGCGGAACAACCTGGCCGCGCGCCCGTTCTGGGTTACCACGATGTCCAGATCGCCGTCATTGTCGATGTCCGCGTAGGCGGCACCACGGCCGACCATGGGTGTGGACAGGGCGCCGGTTTCTCCTGCCAGCACGAAGCGGTTGCGACAGGCAGCGCCGCAGTTCCAGAAAAGTTGTGCGGGTTGCGCGTAGGTCTGGCTGGGTTGCACGATGTTGATCTCGCTCTCGAGGTGACCGTTGGCCTGGAACAGGTCCAGTCGTCCATCGAGGTCATAGTCGAAGAAAAACAGGCCGAAGGTCAGCGCCAGGCGCGAGGCCGGGCCAAAGCCCTCGAGGATGGCCTCGTCGGCAAACGGAGGCTGCCCTCCAGCGGTGACATAGAGCGAACTCATCTCGTTCGCGAAATTGCCGATGCCGATGCCCAGTTCGTTGTCGTTGCGGAAATAGGCCGTGTCGATGCCCATGGCGCCGGTCGCCTTGCCGTTGCGGTCATAGGCTATGCCTTCCAGGGATCCGATTTCCTCAAACCGACCATTGCCGAGGTTGTGATACAGGAAATTGCGCGTGGTGTCATTGGCCACGAACAGGTCGATCCAGCCGTCGCGGTCGTAATCCACGGGTGCGACACCCAGGGCCTTGCCTTCCGGGGCACCGCTGACTGCTTCATTGACAACAATACCCGCGGTCAGTGACACATCGCTGAAGGTGCCGTCGCCGTTATTGCGGTACAGGCGGTTGTTGCTGCCGAAAAAATGATTTGGTGCGCCGATCGCACGACCCAGACCGGTAACCCGAAAATCGATTTCCAGGTCGATTTCGCGGGACCAGCGCACGTAGTTACCGACAAACAGGTCGAGGTCACCGTCATTGTCATGGTCGATGAAGGCAGCAGCGGTGCTCCAGTCACTCTCGAGCCCTGCGGTTTGCGATTCCGTTGTCACGTCGGTGAAGCGTCCCTGTTCGTTGCGATACAGGTAATTCTTTCCCAGTGCCGTAATATAGATGTCTGTCCAGCCGTCGTTGTCATAGTCACCGATGGCGACCCCCATGCCATAACAGCTGATGGCAAGACCGGCCTGGACGGTTACCTCGCGGAACTGCCCTGCCCCGTTGTTTTCATAGAAGGCCAGCGTGGGTGCGCTGTCCTGCTCATGGCCGGGCAACCAGGTGGAGTTGACCAGTAACAGATCCTGATCGCCGTCATTGTCGTAGTCCAGGAAGGCCACACCGCTGCCAATGCTTTCCGGCAGGAGTTTTTCCCCGTACGCTCCCGTGGTGTGGGCAAAGTCGATGCCCGCCGCGCGGGTGATGTCGGTGAAGGTGACGGCGGGCGGTGTCAGCGGCCTGGTAATCGGTTCGGTTACCGGCCCGGTCACCACCGCTTCCTCGATGGCAACCGGCACCGTGTGTTCGTGCGTGTAGTACCAGATTCCCGTCCCGACGACGGCGAACAGCAGGATGGCCAGCAGGGAACGGTAGAACGCCTTGCGTATAACCGCTTCGCCGGCATGTGGATGGCGGGAGTTGTCTTGTTTCATCGATAGTGGTTTCCGTGGATATCAATATTCCGTTGTTTTCCCTCGCCAGCCGTATGGGAGATGTTGCGGAAGGGAAAATCCGAATTTCCGCTATCTGTACCCTGCCCTGTCGGTGTCAGGTTGCGGTCGGGTTCGGATAGCGTTGCCTGTTGGGTGGCACGGTTGAGATCATAGATGGCAACCGCGGCGGCGGCGTGATCGGCGGCCGGATTTTCGCTGCGGTGTTTTGCCACGGCCTGTTCCACTGCATGGTCATCCGGGCGGTATTTTTCAAACAGTGCGCGGTGCCTTGCCGCCAGTTCGGTGGCACCGAGCTCCGTGTATACCTGTGCGAGGTTGTGATGCGCGGCAAGGTCCTCCGGCTCGATCTCCAGTGTCCTGTTGAACCGGTCGCGGGATTTCTCCAGCAGCCTGCGCCGCTCGTCCTGCCGGTGGGTACCGCGCACCTGCCGGGCCTGTTCGAACCGCACGCGCCCGAGTTCGTTCAGTACCCGGATATCCCGGGAAAAGTCGAAGCCGCGACTGCGTGCCTCCTGGAAGCGGGTGTCGATAATGGCTTCCAGTGCCCGGGCGGCCTCCTCGAGGTAGCCGTTCTCGCGGTCGATCAGGGCGCTGTACCAGGCAATGGTCCAGGGGGCCGCGGGAGGATCGCTGCTGCCCGCACGCGACAGGGCGGTGGCGGCTTCTTCCAGGCGCCCTTCCTTGAAATACACCCGCGCCAGGTTGAGTGCCCCGTTGGCATCGTGCAATGCCTCGACCTGCCGGAAGGCATGCTCGGCCTGGCGCAGTTCGCCGCGTGAGGAACCGGCATCGCCTTCACGCAGCAGCCCGATGCCGTAGTCGTTCCAGCGCTCGGCTGCCGGGACGCTGTGCGGCTGTTCGTGGACGGCGTCCACGATATCCGCAACCGGCAGCGTTACCCGGTCCGATGCCATGACGGTGATCGGCAGGTCATTTTCCGTGAAGGCGTCTCCCTGCAGGTACCGCAGGTAGGTAGTGTCGAACTTGCGGTAATTCAGGCTGGCCTCGATCTGCACGGCGCCATCGATGTTCGCGGGGACTTCCAGCAGGTAGTGAACCACGGCTGCTGCGCCGGGCGGGATCTGGTGGTTGTAGAGTGTCACGAAGATGTCCTGGCCGTTGCGCCGGTCGATGCGGTTGCCCTCGCTGTCGAGAACATAGCTGTTGACGAAATACGACCAGGGATCGATGCGGCCTTCCGCGTCCCGACTGCCGCTGCGGCCGATTACCCGGCCGTTACTGGAAGCCGTGACATCGATCCAGAGCTCGTTGGAATCCGCGGTACCCTGCGTCAGGTGGTGACCGACCCCGGTGGTGCGCACCACGACCTCCACCAGGTAACGCCCTCCCGGTTTCAGCGCGGGAAGGACGGGACGCAGCGGGGCCGACAGTTCACCGTCGATCCGGCCATCTTCCTTGATGCCGAAGATGTCGATGCGTGTCACGTCCTGCAGGCGTTTTTGCTGCGCTTCCATGACCTCGTCAGGCAGGTCCAGCAGGTGCGCAATGCCGGTATTGGCGGCGGCGAACCGGTGGTTATGGATGCTGCGCCTGCCGGTGTTGTCGAAATCGCGTGCCGCCGGATCCTCGG
>CP070821.1:582439-623360 GCA_020344335.1 Gammaproteobacteria bacterium
TAACAAGCAACTGGCGTTTGATTACTTACGTGATCGACTTAGTGCGGGGCAGCATTCCAGTCGCCGCCAGCTGGAAGCAGAACGACTGCATTCCAGCAATGCACGTATTGATCAAATGCTGTTAAGAGGTTTATGTTTCGCTATTGTTGATGAAGCAGATAGCGTATTAATCGATGAAGCACGTACACCACTGGTGATCTCACGCCCCAGCAGTAACCCGGTTGAAGAGCAAACATATAAACAGGCACTGCAACGGGACAGTGAAAATGTGGAGCTCATGGTGAGTTATGCCGATGTGCTCGCCATGATCCACAACGGTCACTTTACCAAGGAAGCTTCCGCACTGTTACAAAAGGCGCTGGAACTACAACCGGATAATATTGCGGCGCTCTGGCTTTCCGGCCATCGGGCCTACCAGGAGGAGCGCTACGAAGAATCGCTTGAATACTGGCAACGTGCCGCCGGACTGTTGCCGGCTGACAGCCCTGACGGCATCGTCATCAACCAGCAGATTGCGAAGGCCCGGCAGCAGCTTGGGCTTGAAGGCAGCACAGCGACACAAGCAGCGGCACCAGCATCAGCCGATACCGCTGCGGCGCCTGCGCTGCACGTCCAGGTGTCACTGGATGCAGAGCTTCAGGATCAAGCCGGACCGGATGATACCGTGTTTATTTTTGCGCGTGCCGTGGACGGACCGCGTATTCCACTTGCCATTGTGCGCAAACAGGTCAGGGACCTGCCGCTGACCGTGACACTCGATGACTCGCAGGCAATGTCTCCTGCCATGGTGCTTTCCGGTTTCGATAACGTGGAAGTGGGGGCGCGAATTTCCCGGTCCGGCAATGCCATGCCGCAAAGCGGCGACCTGCGTGGTTCCGTTGCACCGGTAGCGACACACGATACCGGTACGATTTCCCTGGTGATTAGTGAAACCGTACCCTAGGCGACATGTTTCACCATGTCGAGTAGGGATTAGAGACCAGGCTGACATTATAATAACGGATATCACCGGTGACCTCTTCACCGACCCAGTCCGGCCGTTCGAAAACCTGCTCTTCGGACTCGAGTTCCACCTCGGCAATCACCAGCCCGGCATTTTCCCCCTCGAACTCGTCAACCTCCCATACCAGGCCACGATATTCAAGACGGTAGCGGGTCTTTTCAATAATGGGACGGATGCACAGGGTATCGAGTAGCTCATTGGCGTGCGCCAACGGGATGGGGTATTCATATTCCGGCCGGGAAGCACCGCTGGTGCTGCCCTTGATCGTGAGATAACCCCCGTCATTGCTTGCCCGCACCCGGACACTGATATCGTCTCGCTGCGCAAGATAGCCCTGTCGATAGCGTGTTCCTGCGCCCGCTGTACGCCAGCCACTACCGGTTACCAGAAATTTTCGCTCAATCTCGACTGGCATGGACTGATACTCAGACGTAGTGATTATTTCTCTGCGACAATGAAACAGATCCAGCCGGCATCGGCCTCACCCACCGTGACTGGCTTGTACTCGCCATTGCCCTCCCCGGTCTCCTCGTCGATACCTTCCCAGTAAACGGTTACCTTCCTGTAACCGGCCTCGTAAAGTAGTTCCCGGATTTCCGGCAGGGTCCAGAGGCGCCAGTCATAGGTAAACGCCTTCTTGATTTTCGAACCGTCACGAAACTCGAAATGAATGTGACATAACATGTCCCCGTTAACCGGGTTGTAACTGGCCTGCTCCCATACGTACTTGAAACCCTTGCACTTGCGCTTTTCCCTGATTTCCTGGAAGGCTTCGTAACCGCCGAAGAGATCCAGAAACAGGATGCCATCGTCAAGCAGTACATCACGCACGCGGCTGAAATAGCCGCCGAGGGTTTTGCGGGTCTTGAATAGCTGGTAGCTGAAATTCATCGCCAGTACAGCATCGACAGGAGGAGTCTGCACCTTGCAGACATCCTCCTGTATCAGTGTCAGTCGCATCTGCGCCTCGGGTCTGAGTTTCGAGATATTGTGTTCGCGCCCCCAGGACAGCACCTCCGGGTCGATATCCACACCGATCGCAGTATTGTCATCCCCGCGCCGCACCCATTCGCAGCACATATTTGCTGTACCGCAGAAATCCTCCCGGATATGAGTCGCTGGCCGTCCATGCAGTTGCTGAAACGTTTCACTGACAAACGCATACTCACCGGCGGTATCCTGGACCGACTTTTCATACAGCTCATGCCGGTCTGCCTGCTGCGCCATGGTGGGCCGCGCGGATTTACCCTTGCTGCCGGTTTTCATCGCGGTTTTCCTGTTTTTGCCCATCCTGTAATTATGTCACACTGGGAAGATGCCTCAACACTGGAGACTCGCGGGATTAAAGGCGTTTAGATCAACAGACGATGTACTGATATACTATTAAATGTGACCCGTGGAACGGGCGGATTTATACGAAGACTGCTGAAAGCAAACCGCACATGGATACCCTGATCAAACCGCTTGCCGAGCCTGTGGCGCAGAATGAGCCTGGCGTCACAGCACTGAAACCGGAGAGCCATCTCCCGGCCATCGATCTTGACGACCCGGAGCTGTACCTGAATCGGGAACTGACCTGGCTGGAGTTCAACCGCCGTGTCCTGCACCTGGCGACAGACGAGAACACCCCGCTGCTGGAGCGCGTCAAGTTTCTTGCCATTGTCAGCAGCAACTTCGATGAATTCTTCATGAAACGCATTGGCGGCCTCAAGCAGCAAATCGCCGCCGGCATTCGCACATCCACTGTCGATGGCCGAACGCCCTTTGATCAACTCCGGGAAAGCCAGGCCATCGCCCGCGAAACCCATCTGGAGCAGGACCGGATCTACCTGCAACTGCTGAAGCAGCTCGATGCGAACGGGATTCGCCTGATGGCGTATGCGGATCTCGGACCGGACGAGAAAGAGGTCATGCGGGAAACCTTCATCGCCAATATCTTCCCGCTACTGACGCCGCTGGCGATGGACCCCGGACACCCGTTCCCGTTCATATCGAATCTTGCCCTCAACCTGCTGGTTTCCCTGCGCTATCCCGGCGGTGGCGGAAGTCACTTTGCACGCGTCAAGGTACCGATGGTGAAGGATATCGTGCAACGCTTCCTGCGTGTCGGCGACAGCAATTTCTATGTCCGGCTCGAAGATGTTGTCACCAACAACCTTGACCTGCTGTTTCCGGGCATGGAGATCATTTCCTGTGAACTGTTTCGGGTCACGCGCAATGCCATCGTGGAAATCGAGGAAGAGGAAGCGGACGACCTGCTTTCGATGATCGAAACCGAACTGCGCGACCGGCATTTTGCCCCGATTGTGCGCCTGCAGATCGAAACCGGCATGAATCCTACCCACCGCGGCATGCTGGCAGCCGAACTCGGTTTGGACGAAGAAACCGATGTATTCGAAGTGGAAAGCATGATGGCGATGCGCGATCTTTTCGAAATCGCCGGTTTGGACATACCCGAGTTACATGATCCACCGCACAAGCCGGTCGATCATACCCGCCTGGCACACGACTCCCGGAATATCTTTCATATAATCCGCGAGCGCCGTGCCCTGTTGCTGCAGCACCCCTACGAGTCCTTCAGTACCAGCGTGGAACGCTTCCTGCGAACAGCCAGCGAGGACCCCAAGGTGCTTGCCATCAAGATGACCCTGTACCGCACATCGGAAGAAAGCGCCATCGTGGACTCACTGGTGAACGCGGCACGTAACGGCAAGCAGGTTGCCGTCCTGGTCGAACTGAAGGCACGTTTTGACGAAGCCGCCAATATTCGCTGGGCGCGGCGCATGGAACAGGCCGGAATTCATGTCACCTATGGCGTGGTCGGGTTGAAGACACACAGCAAGGTTATACTCGTAATACGCAAGGACTATAATGGCTTGCGCCGCTATGCACATATCGGAACCGGCAATTACCATTCCGGCACGGCCCGCCTGTACTGTGATCTCGGTATGCTGACCAATGATGATGACATCGCCCAGGATCTGTCAGAGCTGTTCAACTACCTGACCGGTTACTCTCCCCCGCCGCGCTACCGCAAGATTCTGACGTCACCGTTTACCCTGAAGCAGGCACTGCTGGACAAGATTGAACGGGAAATAAAACAGCATTCAGCGGCAACACCGGGCCTTATCCAGTTCAAGATGAATGCCCTGGAAGACACCGATATCACCCGTGCGCTGTACCGTGCCTGCCAGGCCGGCATCAAGGTCGACCTCATTGTACGCGATACCTGCCGCCTGCGGCCCGGGCTCCCCGGTCTCAGTGAGTCCACCCGGGTGATCAGCGTCATCGGACGTTTCCTGGAACATGCACGCATCTATTATTTCCGCAACCAGGGGGAGGAGGAGTATTTTATCGGCTCCGCCGACCTGATGAAACGCAACCTGGAAAGCCGCGTAGAGGTTGTCACACCCGTCGAAGACTCACGCCTGAGGCAGGAGTTGCGACTGATCCTCGATGTCCAGCTATCCAGTAAACGCAATGTCTGGGAAATGCAGTCCGATGGCAGCTATACGGAACTCCGGGATGAAAACGGCAAGCGGCCGCTGGATTCACAGGAAACCTTTATCGAGCTCGCCCAGAAACGCAAGTCGGCCGCCACCAGGCACCAGCAGGCCAGACTGCGCAAGAAACTGCTGCATCACTTTCACAAGCGCCTGCAAAAGAGCACCTGACAAGTACCAAGCAGCCAGGCCTGAAACCGACCTTTTGTCGCAGGCGATCGAACCGCTCGGGATGTCTGGCAATCCTCAGCTCCGGGGAGCGCGGCAAATTCGCATGGTGCAGGGTCTGACCACTAACGCCAGCTGCTTGCCGGGTGGAAAATATTACTGAAACAGGCCGATTCCGGCAGAAACAGTGGGTATCGTCTGCATTCAGGCCATTGCAGGACTACCCCGTTGGCCTCCAGGAGCTTGCCTTGCAACCTGCCACCCCTGAACATTCCAGGCAGAAAATGATGGTCGAGATTCAGGTCTCACCGGAAACGCTTCAGGCTATGGGCAAACTGGCCGGGATGGGGTCAGACAAGGAAAAAAATTGTTGTCCGGATTGTTGCTTTCGACTTGCCGTGAGCCGGAAGCCATTCCGGAAATTGTTTTCGAATCCCAAATGAAAACCGAAGGGCAAGATTGAAAATGCAGACCGTTACAGAAAAATTCCTTTCAGGGTAAAGAAAATCAGGGCGGCAAGTGCACCACCAACTGGCAGGGTGACAAGCCAGGACAGGATAATCTTGCCAATAACCCGAAGATCAATGGCGCCGATACCCCGCGCAAGGCCGACACCGATCACCGCACCCACTGCAATATGCGTTGTCGACACCGGCAGGCCGGTGCGTGAGGCAAGCACGACCGTGGCGGCGGCAGCCAGCTCGGCACAGTAACCGCGGCTGGGTGTCAGCTGGGTGATGTGTTTACCAATCGTCTTCATGACCCGGTAACCCATGGTCGCCAGGCCGATTACGATCCCGGCACCGCCCAGGGCCAGGATCCACAGCGGTAATTCGGATTTCTGGGCAACCTCTCCACCAGACTGCACGATACTGTAAACCGCCGCGAGTGGCCCGATGCCATTGGCGACATCATTTGAGCCATGCGCGAATGCCATGGAACAGGCGGTAAACAGCATCATGGGGACAAACACCTTTTCCACACTGGCAAAATGAAAATCGCGGTCCGCCTCGGGATCGATTGTCACGCGCCTGACCAGAAACCATCCCATAACAGCGGTGAACAGGCCAAAAAGCACCGCAAATACAAAGCTCATACCGATCGACAGCTCGACATCCAGGTGCTTCAATCCCTTGAACAGGGTGACGAGAGAGATGATGAACCCAACCAGGAAAATATAGGCAGGTGCCCATCGCTTGGCGTTTCGAAACGGATTTTCTGTGTTCAGGATCAGCCGGTGAATACTCATCATGAGCAGGAAGGAAAGGGTCCCGCCGAGTACCGGTGACACCACCCAGCTGGCCGCAATCATTGTCACCTTGCCCCATTCGACGGCATCGACACCGATTCCGACCAGGGCAAACCCGATCACGGCACCGATGATTGAATGGGTCGTCGAGACCGGCCAGCCCCGGGCCGTGGCAATCATCAACCAGATACCCGCTGCCAGCAGGGCAGACAGCATGCCCAGGACCAGGATATCCGGGTTACTCACAACCGATGATGGATCAATGATGCCCTTGCGAATGGTCTTTGTGACATTACCACCCGCGATAAATGCACCGGAAAATTCAAAAATTGCGGCAATTATGAGCGCCTGCTTGACAGTGATGGCGCCGGAACCGACGGATGTCCCCATGGCATTGGCCACGTCATTGGCGCCAATACCCCAGGTCATGTAAAAGCCGAAGATTACTGCCAGCGCAATAAAGACATGTCCGTAGGAAGAGATGATTTCCAATTAAGATCTCCTGGTAAGCAAGGTCGTCTGTACAGGCAGCTAGCGGGCAATAAGGAGTCGCAGCCGGTCTCCTACTTTCTCGGCGTAATCTGCAAGATCGCCAACCCACTCGATGAGCTGGTACCACATCATCACTGATACCGGTTTGATCTCGTCCTCATGCTCGAATAATTGGCGCGAAAGCTGCAAGCCAAGCTCATCTGTCTCGTCTTCAATCAGGTTGAGCTTCTTGACCATGTCCTCGACGCGAGTCGCTTCACGCCCGCGAAACCCCATCTCCAGCAACTCGTCAAGTTCCTCGATTATTCTTGCCGACTCGTCACATACATCGACACAGCGCCGTGCCAGCGCCAGCATTGGCTCCTGCATGAATTCGGGAAATCCCATCGGCCGTTCTACCAGCAACCCGGCTATATCCTGGGCAGTATCGGCAATTGAATCCTGCATCTGCAGTACTTCCAGAAGATCGCGCCGGTCGACCGGCATGAACAGACTTTTAGGCAAGTGACCGCGCAAATCATTTTTTATTTTGTCGGCTTCGGCCTCGAACTCGAAAATCCTGTCCTTGATGGATTTCACCCGTTCGTCATCGCCTGCAGCGAGCGCTTCGAACAGGGAGGGGACTTCGTGTACGCATTCCTGAACGGTACGCATATGACGCTGCAAGGCGGTAAAAGGCGACTTGCTGAACAGGTTTGCAAACGGGTTGGTCGTAGGCATGGTGAGTACCCTCGTGGAGCCGGCATCGACTGGATTGCGGGCGCATTATACAAAAAGCATACACATACACCAGTTTTATCCGGTGGCTGCAGCAGGTCTGGCCGGTTACCGGCATTACATAAAGTATATCTTCATAAGTGTCTGTTATTTAATGTTTTTTTGAGCCGTTGATTGCGGATTCGAGCTGCTCGCACAGGGTACGAACGACCTTGATCCGGGCATAACACTTGTCATTGCCTTCCACAATTGTCCAGGGCGCATTGTGGGTGCTGTTATGCTCGATGATATCGTTGACCGCCACCGCGTACGCATTCCATTTTTCACGGTTCCGCCAGTCTTCACCGGTCAGCTTCCAGCGCTTGTACGGTGTCTTTTCACGTGCCTTGAAACGCTCGAGTTGCTCATCCCTGGTAATGTGTATCCAGTATTTCACCAACACAATGCCATGCTCCGTCAACTGCTCTTCGAACTCATTGATTTCGGCATAAGCCCGCCGCCATTCATCCTCGGCCGCAAATCCCTCTATACGCTCCACCAGCACACGACCGTACCAGCTGCGGTCGAAAATAGTGATACGACCGGCCCGGGAGAGATGCCGCCAGAAGCGCCAAAGGTAATGCTGCGCCCGTTCCTCGTCAGTCGGCGCAGCGATCGGGATCACCTCGTAGTAGCGTGCGTCCAACGCGGCGGTAATACGGCGAATTGCGCCCCCCTTGCCGGCGGCATCCGGACCCTCGAACAAAAGGATGGTCGACAACTTCTGCTTCAGTGCCTCGCGATGCAGATGGTTCAGCCGTGCCTGGCATTCCTTCAGCTGTGCCCGGTAGTCCCTTTTGGGCAGTTGCAACGTCATATCCAGCCCGGACAGGACCGTAAGCGGGGTTGATTGACCGCCCTTATCGCTTGCATGGCCGTTTACCGATGCACTTTCCGCTGCATGCTCCGCCTGCCGGGTGGCATGCTGTTGTAACGCCATCTCCTCCCTCAGCTTTCGCCTTGCCGCGAACTCATCGAAATGTTTGCGGATGGCGTCACGGATGGTTGTTCCGATGGTCAGGCTCCGATAGGCAGGATCAGCAGCTTCCACAATATTCCATGGTGCCCGGCCGGTGCTGGTGCGCTGGATCATTCTTTCTGCCGCCGCCTCAACCTCCTCGTACCTGTTCCAGTGGTCCCAGTCCTGCTGGGTGACGCGCCAGCTCGTCAGCGGATCCTTTTCCAGTTTCTTGAAGTGTTTCTTTTGTACAGCCTTGCTTAAATGCAGCCAGAATTTGATGATCAACGTGCCATCATCGGCCAGCGCTTCCTCGAATGCATGGCAACGGGCCAGCCGCTCATCGAAAACTGCCGCGCTGTCCTTTCCATGGATCCTGCCATGGAGAGGACTGGCATACCAGGCATACAGGAACAGGCCGATGCGGCCTTTCGGCGGCAGGTCACGCCAGAAACGCCAGTACTCGGGCCGTCCCCGCTCTTCATCGGAAGGCTTGTCATAGGCACGAGTTGCCAACAAGCGCGGGTCCATCCACCCATTGAGCAGGTTGACGGTCTCACCTTTGCCTGCTCCGTCGACACCGGCACACAGCAAGATAACCGGAAACTCCCTGTCCTCGAAAAGTTTTGCCTGGACCTCCAGCAGCTCCTGCCTTAGTAACGGTTCGCGTTGCCGGTATTCGCTCTTCGGAATTGTCCGGCCAAGCTCTGCCGTACTGAACATCCTCTCTCCCCTTGTGACTATGCATTCGACGCTTCCGCAGCATTGCATCTCTGAAGCAATAATACGTTATTATTGAATAATAGCATCAACAGCAACTTCCCATAGATACAGTTAGCAGGCAATCCGATTCATGGCAAAGATTCTGGTAATAGACCGGGACGACCACACCAGTATTCCGTTTCTGCGCGGAATCCTGATCCGGTCGTTGCAGGATTCAGGTATATCCTTTGAAGATGCCTATAAAATAGCAACGGCTGTCCGCACCCGTCTCGATGCGGCCGGAACGACCGAGCTGACGACGCTTGAATTACGCAAACTGGTAATTGACGAGCTTGCGGCTTCAAAAGAGCCGGAGATAGTCAACCGTTACCGGCAAAAGAAGTCACCCTTTGTCATCCAGGTAGAACAGCGGGACGGGCAACTGATACCGTTCTCGCGACTGGACTACCAGCATCAGCTGGAAAATATCGGCCTTTATGGTGATGAAGCTGCTGTCATCGTGGGTATTGTCTACAAGCACCTGCTGGATCGCCACATCGAACTGATTACTTCCAGACGACTCGGGGAACTGACCTATCGGTATCTGAGACAATCCCCCGAACTGGGGCCGGCCGTCGCTAACCGCTGGCTTGTCTGGCGCGATTTTCTCAACACCGGCAGACCATTAATCTTCCTGATCGGCGGGACCGCCGGCAGTGGAAAGAGCACCATTGCGTCCATGCTGGCAAGTCGCCTGGAAATCGTCCGCACACAGTCCACAGATATGCTGCGCGAGGTCATGCGCACCATGATCCCCGAACAACTGCTACCGGTTCTGCACAAGTCCTCATTCACGGCCTGGACCGTCCTCCCCGAGCAGTCCAATTACCAGGACAAGACATCGGAGTCATCCCTGATCGAGGGGTACCTCACCCAGGCCAACTTGCTGTCGGTTGCCATTGAAGCGGTGATCCAGCGCGCATTGCGCGAGCGGGTGTCATTGATCCTCGAAGGTGTCCATATTTACCCGCAACTGGTCAGCAAGCTGAGAACCGACAGCGAGGCCATTGTCATCCCGATCATGGTCAGCGTCCTGAAGCGCAAGCGCCTGCAACGGCAAATCCGTGGACGTGGTACCGCGGTTGCACAGCGTCGCGCGGAACGGTATCTCGAGCATTTCGAGGACATCTGGCGCCTGCAGTCCTACCTGTTGTCACAGGCGGACAACACCAATATCACCATCGTCGTCAATGAAGACCGTGACAAGGTGTTCCGGGATATCATGCGCATTACCATTGATGTTCTGGCCAGGGATTTTACCGGTACAGCCAAGTCGGTATTCGTCTGATGAAACACAAGGGCATGATGATCATTCTCGACGGACTGGGTGACCGGCCCGTTGCCGCTTTGGGTGGTGCCACCCCGCTGGAAGCGGCGCATACGCCCCATATGGATGCCATGGTTGCTGCCGGGCGTTGCGGGCTGGTGGATACACTGTATCCTGGAATGCCGGTCGACACCCACACCGGTGCCGGGGTCCTGCTTGGCCTGAAACCCGGTGATGCGTTCCACCTGCCCCGGGGGCCGGTAGAGGCAGCAGGCACCGGCCTACCGATCATGCCCGGAGAAATTGCACTGCGTTGCAATTTTGCCACCCTCGAGGCCGATGGGAACAGCCTTCGTATCCTTGACCGGCGCGCCGGCCGTATCAGCGAAGGCACCCATGAACTGGCGGATGCACTGCAGGACATACCGCTGGGAGAGGGATTCACTGCCAGCATCCGGCCGGCGACCGGCCACCGCGCCGTGATGCGCCTGTCCGGTCCGGGACCGCTGCCGGAAATCAGTGATACCGATCCTGGTTCCAGTGCCGAGCCCTGTCCGGTCAGCATCAGTCACTCCCTGGATGCGCTCAATCCCCTCGGAGAAGAAGCCGCGAACGCCCTCAACCGCCTGGTCCGTGAAGCCCACGCACGCCTTGACAATCATCCGGTCAACCAGAAACGCCGGCAGCAGGGAAAACCGCCGGCGAATGGCATCCTCACGCGCGGCGCCGGCACCATCGGCAGTATTCACAATATACTTCACCATCTCGGGCTGCATGCCGCTGTCGTTGCCGGGGAACGAACGCTTGTGGGTCTGGCCAACCTGTTCAATTTCACGGCCATCAGCCAGCCCGGATTCACGTCCATGCCGGACACCGATCTCGCCGGGAAAATCGCAGCAGCACTGGCGGCCCTCGAAGAACACGATATCGTGTTCCTGCACATCAAGGCCCCGGACATTCATGCCCATGACAGGAATCCTGTAGCCAAGAAGGAAGGCCTGGAGTTGATCGACAATGCACTGTTGCCGCTGTTACGAGAAGAAATCGTGATCGGCATCACTGCCGATCACACGACCGACAGCAATACCGGCCGCCACTGCGGTGACCCGGTGCCCTCGCTCATCTGTTCCGCTGCCGGGCGCAAGGACAAATGCAATGAATTCGGGGAAACCCCGTGTCTCGCCGGCGCCCTCGGGAGAATACGGGGGCATGCCTTTCTGCTCTCGGTTCTGGATGAAATGCAGTGTCTGCAGAATTACCAGACCGCAGACAGCCCCTATTACATCTAGCGGCCGGCTTCTCAGCTATCGAACGGGTGGCGCAGGACAATGGTTTCGGCACGGTCCGGACCGGTGGAAATAATATCGATCGGCACGCCACAAAGCTCCTCGATGCGGCCAAGATACTCCTGTGCAGCCGGAGGCAGATCGGCCCTGTCCCGAACGCCCAGGGTTGATTCCGACCAGCCGCGCATCTCGATATATTCCGGTTCACACTGCTCGATCAGGTCCGCACCGACCGGCGGGGTACCACTCTTTTTACCGTTCAGGCGATAGGACGTACAGATACGCAGAGTTTCCAGGCCGTCAAGCACATCCAGCTTTGTTATACACATTCCGGTCACGCTGTTGATCTCCAGTGAACGCCGCAAGGCAACGGCATCCAGCCAGCCGCAACGCCGTTGCCGGCCGGTAGTGGCGCCGAACTCGTGGCCTTTCTCCCCGAGGTGTCGTCCATTGTCATCAAACAGTTCTGTCGGGAACGGGCCGGCGCCCACGCGTGTGGTGTATGCTTTGACGATCCCGAGTACGTAGTCCAGATCGCACGGCCCGACCCCGCTGCCGCTGGCGGCCCCGCCGGCCGTGGTCGTGGACGAGGTCACATACGGGTAGGTCCCATGGTCGATATCCAGCAGGGCACCCTGGGCACCCTCGAACATAATGTTCTCGCCGCGCTTGCGCATAGCATGCAGGATGCCGGGGATATCCGCGACCAGCGGGGCGATTTGTTCCCCCTGGGCCAGTGCCTCGTCGAGCACCTGCTGATAGTCCACCGGTGCCACCTTGAAATAATGCTGCAGCGCATGGTTGTGATATTCCATCACTTCGCGCAGTCGTGCCGTGAAGTGATCCGGATCCAGCAACTCACCGAGGCGCAGGCCGCGACGGGAGACCTTGTCCTCGTAGGCCGGTCCGATCCCGCGACCGGTGGTGCCGATGGCCTTCTTGCCCCGTGCCGCCTCGCGGGCCTGGTCCAGGGCTATATGGTAGGGAAGGATCAACGGACAGGATTCGCTGATACGCAGGCGCTCGCGGGCCGGTATGCCGTTCTCCTCCAGCATGGCAATTTCCTCCAGTAGCGCCGTTGGCGACAGCACCACGCCGTTGCCGATCAGGCACTGGACATTGTCACGCAGGACACCGGACGGGATCAGGTGCAGTATGGTCTGTCTGCCATCGATAACGAGCGTATGCCCGGCATTATGGCCACCCTGGAAACGCACGACTGCCGCCGCCTGGTCGGTCAGCAGATCGACGATCTTCCCTTTGCCTTCATCACCCCACTGGGTACCAATGACAACAACATTCTTGCCCATGAAATCTGTACTCTTGTTTGGATTGAAGTTGGAATGTGCCGTTCTTTTTATACGGAATCGACGACCCAGCTGCCATTTTGTTTTTTCAGGACGCGCGAACAACGCTGCTCAGCTGCATCGCCCTTCTGCCCGGGCAACTCAAATACAACGCGTTCGCCGTCATCACGCAGCCTGCTGACTGCGGCTAGCAGTTCCGGATCCAGGTCTGCCGGTGCCAGGATGGTATCCGTGGATACACCCGGGTCACGCGGACTCAGGTCCATCAGGGTCTTGAGATCCATGCTGAAGCCGGTAGCGGCGCGTGACCGTCCGAAGACCTGCCCGATCGCGTCATACCGACCCCCGCGGGCAATCTCCTGTCCGCGACCCGGAACAAAGATGGCGAATACCATGCCGGTATGAAACCGGTAACCGCGCAGTTCGGCCAGATCAAAGAACATCTGGGTGTTTCCTGCACGCTGCTGCATTGCCGTGGCAATATCGTTCAGGTTGTCGAGTGCCGCCATGACCTCCTCGCCGGCACCGGCGAGACGCGCACGCGCTGTTTCCAGTACCTCCTGCCCGCCATTCAGTTCTGCCAACACTGCCAGTCTGTCACGTTGCTTTCCGTTCGCGTTGCTGGCATCAAGAATTGCACTGATTTCCGTGACTGCCTTGCGCTGCAGTGCGTCGAACAGGGCGGTTTCCTGCCGTGCATCAAGGCCCGCCTCTGTTGCGAGGCTGCGGAATATACCGACATGCCCGAGGTCGACATGCACATTACTGACCTGCATCCGCCCGAGCGATTCGAGAACCAGGGTCAGTATCTCGACATCACTTTCGAAGCCGGCATGCCCGAACAGCTCGGCCCCCACCTGCAGGGGACTGCGCGAACCGGCAAACCCGTCGGGCCGGGTGTGCAATACCGTACCCATGTAGCACAGTCGGGTCGGTGCCTCGCGCCGGTGGGCATGGGCATCAATACGGGCTGCCTGCGGTGTCATGTCGGCACGCACACCCAGCATCCGCCCGGTCAGCTGGTCTGTCAGCTTGAAGGTCTGCAGGTCGAGGTCATTGCCGGTGCCGGTCAGCAAGGATTCCAGGTACTCGATAAACGGCGGCATGATCAGCTCGTAGCCCCAGCTCTTGAACAGGTCGAGCAGTTCACGGCGGGCACACTCCAGCCGCCAGGCATCAGGTGGCAGGACTTCCTCGATGCCTTCCGGTAACAGCCATTTATCTGTTTCACTCATCTTTGCTTGTGTAACGCCGGTTTCATCGAACCACGTAAAGCATTATTACACCGCAGATCATACTCGCCAGTCCGACAATACGCAGTGTCCTGTCATCTATTTGGGAAACCGTCTCCAGCATGTTCCGCAACGACCGCGGACTGACAAACGGGACGATGCCCTCGATTACCAGTACCAGCGCCAGGGCCGCGAGCAGGTCGCTCCAGTTCAGATCCATTATCAGGAGAGACCGGGCACCGGCCCGGAAAAATGTCTTGTCAGATGATGAGCGCGCCGTGTTGCGCTAATTGCTCGCATCGGTGTTGAAATATCTGAAGAACTCGGAATCCGGCTGCAGCACCATCACATCCTGCTTGCTGTTGAGCGCATCACGATAGGCACTCATGCTGCGATAGAAGGCATAGAATTCCTCGTCCCTGCCATAGGCATCCGCGTAGATCTCGGTAGCACGCGCATCCCCTTCACCGCGAATGGTGTCCGCATCGCGCTGCGCCTCGGCCAGGATCACTGTCCGTTCACGTTCGGCAACGGCACGGATACCCTTTGCGTTCTCCTCACCCTGCGCCCGGTGTTCCGCGGCGACCCGCGCGCGTTCCGCGCGCATGCGCTGGTACACGGCATCGCGCACATCATCAGGCAATTCGATCTGCTTGATGCGCACATCGATGATACCGATACCGAACTGCTTGACCTGCTCGTTTGCACCGCGCGTCAGACTATCCATCATCTCTGCACGCTCGCCGGATACCACCTGCCGGATAGTACGGTTTTCAAACTCGAGCTGCAGTCCGTTCTTGATGATCTGCAGCAGGCGCAATGCAGCCTGGCGCTCGTCACCGGCAAAGGCCGTGTAATATGTCGCCGGGTCCTTGATGCGCCACTTGACGAAGAAATCCACCGACACGTTCTTCTTCTCGCCGGTCAGGAACCGCTCCGGGCGCGTATCCAGTGTCAGGATGCGCTTATCGAACTTGCTGACATTGTTGATGAACAGCGGCTTCATGAAGTGCAGGCCGGGCTCGTATTCCGACTCGATAATCTTGCCGAGCTGGAACTTGATCGCCACCTGCCTCTCATCGACGATAAAAAAGGATGTCACCAGGACCAGCAGGCCGATAACACCCAGCACCATGAACAATCTACTTTTGGCCATTAGCGGTTCCCTCCTTCCCGGCTTGTACCGCGGCGGCGCGGCGCCGGTTGCGCCTCCTCGGCAGGTCCGGTACGAATCTGTGGTCCGCCTGCAGGCGGTAGACTGTAACCGGAAGTTCTCTCCATCAGCTTGTCCAGCGGAATGTACATCAGGCTATTGCCGTCCTCGATCTGCATGACCACCTTGCTGGTATTCGCCAGCACCGTTTCCATGGTCTCCAGATACAGGCGCTTGCGGGTCACTTCCGGTGCCTTTTCATATTCCTCGAGTGTCTGCAGGAAACGGCTGGTCTCACCTTCGGCGCGGGCAACCACCTGTTCACGATATGCGCCGGCCTGTTCGCGCAGGCGCTTGGCATCACCGCGCGCCTTTGGCAGGATGTCAAACGCATACGCCTCGGCCTGGTTCTTTAAACGGACTTCATCTTCCTGCGCCTTGATGGCATCCTCGAAGGCCCCCTGCACCTCTTCCGGTGGCTGCGGGTCCTGCAGGTTGACACTGGTCAGGAGCAGGCCGGTCTGGTAGCGGTCCAGGATGGTCTGGATCAGGGTTTCGGTCTCTGCCACGATGGCACCGCGCCCGCCGGTCAGGAAATCGTCCATGGGAATCGAACCGATGACCTCGCGGAGCGCGCTCTCGGTGGCCTCCTGCAGGGTATAATCCGGATCCCGTGTCTGGAACAGGTAGTCCCTGGCGTCCTTGATGCGGTACTGCACGGCGAGCTCGACCTGAATGATGTTCTCATCCTTCGTCAGCATCTTGGCTCGGTGACTGACGGTGCGCAACTGGTCTACATTGACCTTTTCCACCGTGTCGATAAACCGCGGATACCAGTGCGGACCCGGGCCGGTGATCTTGTTGAACGCACCCAGGCGCAGTACCACACCGCGTTCCGCCGGGTCGACAATGTAGATACCCGATAATATCCAGACGACCAGCAGAATGATGCCGATCAGTGAAAAACTGAACGGGGTACCGGTTCCGGTGCCGGAACCGCCGCGCCCCCCGCCCATGAATCGGTTCATCCTGTCACGCAGCTTGCGCGCCAGTTCATCCAGGTCGGGCGGCCCTTCACTGCCGCCGCGTCCACCCCAGGGATCCCGTTTGTCTCCCCCCGGTTCATTCCAAGCCATACATCACTCCCGTTTCAGATTCAGTCCTCGCGCGGCAGGAGTCGCCGCTTCAGGACACAAGCGGTTAATTTTAAGAAGCTTTGGCAGCGGTAGCAACAGAATCAACCGCTACAAAGGGATGAAATTGACAGGCACCGCCGGATTCACGGACCAGTTTGTCGATATTGCGCTGTGCCATTCTGACTTCCAGCCACCAGTTGCCCTGCGCATCGACTTGCTCCGAAATGACCTGGCCTATGGCATACAGGGACGAGCGCGTTCGCCCGGCTTCCGGTCCCATATGCAACCAGCCGTGCACCTGCCGGCCATGGAAAAATTCACCCATGGCATCTGCCAGCAGCTCCAGTCCGGCTCCGGTAACCGCAGATAACCAGACTTTTTCAACACCGTTGCCGGTGTTTTTTTCAATCCTCGGTTCCAGCCCGTTAAGATCGATCTTGTTGTAGACAATCAGTTGCGGAACATCCGCGGCGCCGATTTCCCGCAGCACCGCGTCTACCTGGGTCATGCGTGCCTGGCGATCTGCGTCCTGCACATCGACCACGTGCAGCAACAGCTCAGCCTGGCAAGTCTCTTCCAGTGTTGACCGGAAGGCTGCAACCAGATCATGCGGAAGGTGCCTGATAAACCCGACGGTATCGGCCAGTACCAGGGGTCCGACACCCGGCAGGTCGATGCGCCGCAGCTTCGGATCCAGCGTTGCGAACAACTGGTCAGCTGCATAGGCGTGAGCCCCGGTGAGGGCGTTGAACAGCGTGGACTTGCCGGCATTGGTGTAACCGACCAGCGAAACTGTCGGGATGTCTGCGCGGTTTCTGGCACGCCGGCCCTGGTTGCGCTGGCGATCCACTTTCTCGAGCCGCTTGTTGATCATCTTGATGCGGGCGTTAATCATGCGGCGGTCTGATTCCAGCTGGGTTTCGCCCGGGCCGCGCAGACCGATACCGCCCTTCTGACGCTCCAGGTGGGTCCAGCCACGCACCAGACGGGTCGACAGGTGGCGCAGCTGGGCCAGCTCGACCTGCAGCTTGCCTTCGAAAGAGCGCGCACGCTGGGCGAAGATATCCAGGATCAGCCCGGTCCTTGCTATGACGCGACAGGAAAACAGGCGCTCCAGGTTGCGTTCCTGGCTGGGGCTCAGGGCATGGTTGAATATAACGATATCCGCGTCGTGGCGGCGTACCGCTGCGTGAATTTCATCCGCCTTGCCCTGACCGACAAACAGCCTCGGTTCGGGAGTGGAACGGGTGGCGGTAACGGTGGCAACCGGCAGTGCACCCGCGGAACGTACCAGATCCGTAAATTCCTGGAGGTCCTCCGCGTCCTTGCCGGCGGGAAAGTTCACATGGACCAGTATGGCCCGCTCACCACTATCAGGGCGCTCGAACAATCAGCCCCTCCGTTACGGTGCTTGCGTGATCAGACATTACCGGGTTCTGGACTGTTATTTTCATTGCTGCCTTCTGAACCGGAAAAACGCACATTGCGCGCCGGGACAACCGTCGAAATGGCATGCTTGTAAACCATCTGGCTGACTGCGTTTTTGAGGAGCACGACAAACTGGTCAAATGACTCGATCTGGCCCTGCAGTTTGATACCGTTGACCAGGTAAATTGACACCGGGACTCGTTCCTTGCGAAGCGCATTCAGAAATGGATCTTGCAAAGATTGCCCTCTATTCATGTCTGTTCTCCTTTTTCTTGTACCGTAAACCAAAACTATTCTCCCACAGACGAGTGTCTACCAACATCCTTACTGTAACATTGGCACTCAATACTACTAAAATTTTAACACAATCACAGGGTTATTTTTATTGCTTCAGACAACACTCCAGATAGTCGCCAATGCGTTCGACCACTGAGTCCTCCTCGGCCGCAAACCAGCGGACATTCTCCTCGCGGCGCAGCCAGGTCAGCTGGCGCTTGGCATACTGCCGGGTGGCCACTATAGCCTGATTCACCATTTCGTCATAGCTCAGCCCGCCGGCGAGAAAGGCCCGGACTTGTCGATAACCCACCGCCCGCAGGGCGGGCACGTCTCCGTCAAGATCACCACGCTCGACCAGCTCCCGCACTTCGTCCACGAGTCCGGCTTCCAGCATCTCCCGAAAGCGTCGCTCGATTCTCTGCTGCATGCGGACACGGTCTCCGGGTGCAAGGATCACCTTGACCAGTCGGTACGGCAACGGCAGCTCGCGGCCCTGTGCGTGAAAATTGCTCAGGGGCTGTCCGGTCATCTCATAGACTTCCAGTGCCCGCTGGATCCGCTGGGGATCGTTGGCGTGAATGCGTGCCGCGGCCCGGGGGTCGACCTGCTGCAGGCGCCGGTACAGCGACTCCAGTCCTTCCTCCTGCATTTCCTGCTCCAGCGCAGCGCGTATCTCCGGATCGGCCGGCGGCATCGCCGACAGCCCCTGCTCCAGGGCCCGGAAATACAACATCGTGCCCCCCACGAGCAACGGGATATTACCATTCGCAACAATCCCGGCCATCTCCCGCAGCGCGTCTTCGCGGAATTCGGCAGCCGAATAGGTATCGGCCGGGTCGCGTATGTCGATCAGGCGGTGTGGAGCGGCCTGCAACAGGCCGGCGTCCGGCTTGGCCGTGCCGATATCCATTCCCCGGTACACCAGCGCCGAATCGACACTGATGATCTCGAAGGGAAACCGCTTCAGCAGCGCAGCGGCGACCCCGGTTTTCCCGGACGCCGTGGGACCCATGAGAAAGACTGCAGGAGGTAATGGGTGGTTCATCCAAACTCTTTTTTTTCACCGCAGAGACACAGAGAAAAACAAATCAGGTTAAAAAGACTTGTTATTTTTATAGTCATTCCCGCGCGATGTACAGGACGTACAAGTGCCGCGGGAGGCATGGAGCAGGTGAGACCGGGAACCGGTCGAGAAGCTGGCCTGGGCCATGCCGGGAGCGGCAAAGCGGGAATCCAGATACCCCGGCCTGCATCGGCCGTAAACATATGGTGTTGCCCATAGATCACCGGATGATACTGAAACAAGGTGTTTATAGATTCCCGCTTCCGCGGGAATGAGTTTTTTTTAGTATTAAATTCTCTGCGCCCTCTGCGCCCTCTGTGCCCGCTGTGCTCTCCGTGGCTCTTTCATCATGATTTTCAGCGCCCCCGCAGGAACAGCTTGTCCAGCTCGTCCAGGCTGACCTCGACCCATGTCGGACGTCCGTGGTTGCATTGCCCGCTGCGTTCGGTAATCTCCATCTCGCGCAGCAAGGCATTCATCTCCTCGATTGTCATGTGCCGGTTGGCACGCACCGAGCCATGGCAGGCCATGGTGGAAAGTACTTCGTTTACGGAAATTTCCACGCGCCGGCTGTCACCCTGCTCGAGCATATCCGCGAGTACATCGCGTACCAGGCCTTCGATATCGGTGTCATACAGCAGCACCGGCACCTGGCGCACCAGCAACTGCTCCGGGCCGGTTCGGTCGATCTCGAAGCCAAGGACGGCAAACCAGTCCTGCCGGGATTCACAGACGTCAGCCTCGCGTTCGCTGACGGCAATGCTTAGCGGGACCAGCAACGGTTGCGTGCGCACCCCGTCACTGGCATGCGAGGCTTTCAGGCCTTCGTAGGTAATGCGTTCGTGGGCAGCATGCATGTCGACAATTACCAGCCCGTTGTGGTTCTGGGCCAGTATGTAGACGCCCTGCAGCTGGGCAAGGGCATGGCCGAGGGGATGATCGGCATCCTGCCGGTGTGCGGGCGTAGCCGGCTTGCCGTTTGCAGCAGCTCCCGGGTGCAGGGCGGCATAGCCAGCAACCTGTTCCCGTATGCCCAGCGGCATGGGTGACTGTTGTACAGCCGCCCCCTCCCCGGAACGAATATCCAGCGCATGCAGCGGCCGGTTCGGTCGGGGCGGTGGCAGGTCCTCCGCCGGACGGATCGCTGCCAGCGTGTCATGCAGTGTCCGAAACAGGAAGTCATGCACCAGCCGGCTGTCCCGGAAACGCACCTCGTGCTTGGTCGGGTGGGCATTCACATCCACGCCGGCCGGGTCCATCTCGAGGAACAGCACATAGGCCGGATGCCGTCCGTGATACAGCACATCGGCATAGGCCTGGCGCACGGCATGGGTGACCAGCTTGTCGCGCACCATGCGGCCGTTGACATAGAAATACTGCAAGTCCGGCTGGCTGCGCGAGAAGGTCGGCGCAGCCACCCAGCCAGCGAGTTTCAGGCCTGCCGCCGAATGCTCGATGTGGACGGCCTGATCCAGAAAGGCCTCACCGCAGATCCGGGCAAGCCGGTGCTCCTGCTCGGCACGTGTTTTCGCCGGCGCCAGCTGCAGAACCGATTTGCGATTGTGCTGCAGCGTGACTCCCACCGGGAATCGGCTCAATGCAATCCGCCGTACCACCTGTTCTATATGGCGGAACTCCGTTGTTTCGGTGCGCAGGAACTTGCGCCGGGCCGGGGTGTTGTAAAACAGGTCCCGGACATCGACCGAAGTACCCACCGGGTGGGCCGCAGGAGCCGCCTCTGCTGGCGACCCGGAGCCATCACTCTGGAAAGACCAGCCGGACGTATCGTCCGGCTGGCGTGAGCTGAGTTTCAATCGCGACACCGAGGCGATGCTGGGTAGCGCCTCACCGCGAAATCCCAGGCTGTGGATCTGCTCCAGGTCATCGAGGGAGGCAATCTTGCTGGTGGCATGGCGGGACAGCGCCAGCGGGATATCCTGCCTCTGAATGCCGGCACCGTTATCGCGCACCCGGATACGGTGACTGCCACCGGATTCGATATCCACCTCGATGTCTGTGGCACCGGCATCAAGGCTGTTTTCCAGCAGCTCCTTGACCACCGAGGCCGGCCGTTCGATCACCTCGCCGGCGGCAATCTGGTTGATCAGCTGTGACGGGAGTACCTGGATGGGCATGACCCGGGAATGATAACGCCCGGACGACCATCCGGATAGCACCCATCCCGAAATTCCGGTACAGGAGTCAAGACATGCCACTGGGCGTGTGATGAGGCATTGTTCGGGCAGTAATCAAGTGCTGCCACAGATTGCAACACAGTATCAAGTGACGAGATCCGCCCGGACAGGTCCCGGCCAGGCCGCTTCTTCATCCGGCTTGATGCCCGTTATTGGGCGAATTCGAAGGTAAATATGTTGCCGAGTGCCTCACGGATGGCAGACACGGTAACCGGCCTGCCAATCAGCGGATCATCGGCATACTCACACCGCATCGGCAGGATATCCTTCTGCGTAGCCGACTGCAGGTGAAAAACCTTGTAGAACTGCATGGTATGGGGTTGATGAAGCCATTCCTGGCCCGACTCCACACGCCGGATGAGAAAGGCATCCGGTTTAACAGTCCGCGGACCGAGGTCCCTTACCTCGAAGCGACAGGCCACATCAAATTCACCGGCCGCCGTCGCCGCCGCACCATGCTGCAGCATGAGATGCGCGCGCCCTGAAGGGATCTCCAGCGGCTGATTGAGGATCAGCCGGGAACCGGAAGGTATCCTGAACCAGATGGAATCGGGGTCGGTTGTCCCGGCTGTCTGGCAACCGGTGACCAGCATCACGATGATCAGTGCCATACGGGATTTCATGGCAGCATGCCCTCCTGTCAGATGCCGGCAGGCGGTATCCGCAGGGTCTGGCCGATGCGCAGCCGGTTAGACTTCAGCCCGTTATAACCCTTGAGGCTGTTCAGGCTAACCTGGTAGTGCTGGGCAATATGGCCAAGCGTATCACCACGCTTGATGGTGTACTCGCGTGCCACGACATGGGTACCCGGGGGCTGGTGCGTAGCGAAATAACGCAGGATACCGCTGAACATGGCGCGCGCCAAGGCTTGCTGGTGGCGCTTGTCACGCAGTTTGCGTTCTTCCGTGGGGTTGGTAATAAACGCGGTCTCAACCAGTACCGAGGGGATATCCGGCGATTTCAGTACCACGAAACCGGCCTTCTGCACCGATTTCTTGTGCGTCTTGCCAAGTCTGCGCAACTCCTGAAACATATTCCCGGCAACATCCACACTGGCTTCGATGGCGGCCGTTTGTGACAAATCCAGTAACACTTCCGCCAGCAGCTGGTCCTTGTCATCCAGGCTGACACCGCCGGCGAGGTCCGCTGCATTCTCCTTTTCGGCCAGCCAGCGCGCCATCTCGGACGATGCACCGCGCCGGGACAGGACATATACCGAAGACCCCTGCACCCGCCGGTCGCGGAAACCGTCAGCATGGATCGAGATGAACAGGTCGGCATTTTGCTGGCGCGCCTTGTTGATGCGCTGGCGCAGCCCGATGTAATAGTCGCCCTGCCGAGTCAACACCGGGCGCATACCGGGTTCCCGCTCGATCAGTGCGGCAAGTTTGCGCGCGATCGACAACACGACATCCTTTTCGCGCGTCCCGCCGCGGCCGGTGGCCCCGGGATCTTCACCGCCATGACCGGCATCGATGGCGATAACCAGGTCACGTAACTGCTTGGTCTTCCTACCGGCTGGCCGACCTTGTGCTGACGACTGAGCTACCGGCTGTTGTTTCACCGCCGGGTCATGCAGATCGACAACCAGCCGGTGTCCGTGCTGACCGCCCGGTTTGAGGGTAAAACTGTGTGGCCGGACCGCCTGTGTCAGGTCAAGCACAAGGCGCAGCTGTCCCTTGCCGCGTTTGCCGGTCCGTACCCCCTTGACGATGCCGACGCGCTTGTCGGGGATCGCTAGGCCTGCCGCTGCGATGGCGTTCGGGATATCGATCACCAGACGCTCGGGGTTGTGGAGGGAAAACATTTTGTGGCTGAGCGGGTCACTGATATCAAATACAACGCGCGTGTGATCCGGCGCTGCCCACAGGCGCAATCCCTGGACTTCCGCCGGGGCGGCCAGTGCCAGCCCCTGACACAGACACCAGAGGCACAACCCTGTGAACAACTGTTTCACCGCGAACCACTCCCCCGTAGCTACGATCAGCTCGCTCGTAGTCTAAGCCCAGTTCAGGGAAAAATGCAAGAAACGCGATAAAACTCCGTGGGATAGCTAAGAAACCTGAGTATAAACAAAAAACTCCCGATATAAGTCCCTGTTAGCTGCTAACTATCTGTTTGGTATCTCTGAGCCCGGCCGCCATGAACTTGCCCCGCGGCGTGAGTGCCTGCACGCGCAGCAAACGACCGGCACCGTGGTATTCAATGGAAATCACCAGATCGGCCGGCGGCAAGCGGCCGGCACCGTGGTGCGGCCATTCCACCAACAATAGCTCGTCACCGCGATGCAAGTCGCGGATGCCAAGCCATTCCAGCTCTTCCGGGTCCGTCAGTCGGTACAGGTCGAGGTGATATACCGTCAGGTCTGCCAGCGTGTAGGGCTCCACCAGCGTATAGGTCGGGCTCTTGACCTTGCCGACATAGCCCAGCCCGTGTAACAGGCTGCGAACCAGCGTGGTCTTGCCGGTACCGAGATCCCCTTCCAGGTAAATGACCCCCGGCCTTGCGGCCGTGCGCGCCAGTTGCCGACCTGTGGCGTGCATGGCTTGCTCATCGGGCACGATGAGTTTCATGCGTTGCCGTCTGCCTGATGCAGAATCCCGGGCAGTGCGGCAATCACATCGGTTGCCATCATGCCGCGTTCTCCGGCCTGTGCTGCCGCATCGCCTGCCAGACCGTGCACACAGACGCCGGCAGTGGCGGCTTGCAACAACACCAGTCCCTGCGCGACCAGTGCCGCGATCACGCCGGTCAGGACGTCGCCCATCCCGGCCGTCGCCATTCCCGGATTACCGCTGGCACAGACGGCCACTGGCGCATCCGCCCTGCCGACGAGGGTGCCGGCACCCTTCAACACCGCAACCCCACCGTAGTTATTCACAATTGCATCCAGGGCGGCGAAGCGGTCTGCCTGCACCTGCCGGGCCGGCATATCCAGCAACCGCCCGGCTTCGCCCGGGTGCGGTGTCAGTATCCAGTTATCGCGCTGCAACGGTTCACTTGCCAGCAGATTCAGCGCATCCGCATCGATGAGCAGCGGCAACCGGCACTGCAGCACGGCAGCAAACAAGGCCCGTGCCCAGGGGGACTGGCCCAGCCCCGGACCGATGGCAACGACCGTGGCACGCTCCAGCAAGTCGGCCAGTTCCCTCCCCGATGCAACGCCGTGACTCATGAGTTCCGGGCTTGCCGCCGCGATGGCGGCCGCATGCTCCGGCCGGGTCGCGAGGCTCACCAGACCGGCACCGGTCCTGAGTGCGGCCAGTCCGGCGAGCTGCACGGCACCATTCATGCCATGGTCGCCGCCGACCAGCAGTACATGGCCGTGATGCCCCTTGTGCGCTGTACGCGGTCGCGGCTTGTCGAGCGGACCCAGCGGCGGCAACGTGGCCAGTGAGGCGTCGGCGGATACCTGGCGATAGACCGTATCGGGTACCTCCAGATCATGGAGCGTGACATGACCGGCATACTCCGGTCCTTCCCCCGTGTACAGACCGCGTTTGCGCCCGATAAAGGTGGCGGTACGGTCTGCCCTGACGGTAGCCCCGAGGACGCTGCCGGTATCGGCCTGCAGGCCGGAGGGGATATCGAGCGCCAGTACCGCTGCCGGCGCCGCGTTGATGGCGTTCACCGCCTCCAGCCATACGCCTTCGAGCGGGCGTTCCAGCCCGGTTCCCAGCAGGGCATCGACGATGATATCTGCCTCCTTCAGCAGCTGCGCGGTAAAGGCGACGCTCTCCCCGCCCGCCGCCTGCCAGGCATCCCGAGCCGTCAAGGCATCACCCCGGATGCGTCCGACATCCCCCAACTGCAACACCTGCACCCGGTATCCTGCCTCCAGCGCCAGCCGCGCCAGCACATAACCGTCCCCACCGTTGTTACCGGTCCCGCAAACGACCGCAATGGTGCGCACGGAAGGCCAGTTCGTTACCAGCTCCTGCCAGGCAGCTGTGCCGGCACGTGTCATCAGGGTATAACCAGGAATTCCGGCTTCCTCGATGGCGACACGGTCCAGTTCGCGCACCTGGGATGCGGTATACAATGATGTTGAGCTGTTCACGGGATAATCAATACTTCAGATACCATGCAAGGAACCGGCGTGCATGCCAACATACCGTGAAATACACCGCCAAATCCACTCCACACCTGCCATGAGCAAACCCTTCAGCATCCCGGCTCCCGCACTGGATTACCCGGCACTGGCCCGGCAGATCAAGTCCTGGGGCGCGGAACTGGGATTTCAGCAAGTCGGCATCACCGATACCGAACTCGGTACCGATGAAGCCCATCTGGTGAACTGGCTCGCCGCCGGCTGGCACGGGGAAATGAATTACATGCAGCGCCAGGGCACACGGCGCAGCCGGCCGCAGGAATTGCTCCCGGGTACGATGCGGATTATCTCGGCGCGCATGAATTACTGGCCGGCGGATGCGGCGGCGGCCGACACAGTACTGGACGACCCGGCACTGGCCTATGTGTCACGTTACGCACTGGGGCGGGACTATCACAAGCTGATCCGCAAGCGATTGCAGCGACTTGCAGAAAAAATAGAAACCGTCAGCGGGCCGTTCGGTTATCGGGCATTTACCGACAGCGCCCCGGTACTGGAAAAGGCACTCGCGCAAAAGGCCGGTCTCGGCTGGCTCGGCAAGCACACCAACCTGATCAATGAACAGGCGGGCTCGTGGTTTTTTCTCGGGGAACTGTATACCAATCTGCCCCTGCCAGCCGATCCCCCCGGGGAAGAACATTGCGGCACCTGTCAGGCCTGCATCGAGGCGTGCCCGACCGGGGCCATCGTGGCGCCGTACCAGCTCGATGCGCGTCTGTGCATTTCCTACCTGACGATCGAGCTGCGCGGCTCGATCCCGGAACATCTGCGGCCGCTCATCGGCAACCGTATCTATGGTTGTGACGACTGCCAGCTGGTGTGTCCCTGGAACCGCTTTGCCGAAGCCACCCGCGAGGCCGACTTCCATACGCGCAACCGGCTGGATGCAAGCAGCCTGATCCAGCTGTTTTCGTGGGACCGGCAGGAATTCGAGTCGCGTATGCAGGGCAGCGCGATTTACCGCATCGGCTATGAATGCTGGCTGCGGAATATCGCAGTCGCGCTGGGTAATGCGCCGACCACCACCGAAATCGTTGCCGCCCTGGAAGGCCGCAGGAACGATCCTACCGGGCTGGTGCGGGAGCACGTGGCCTGGGCGTTACGGCAACACGGCTAGCTCGGCAGGATGGATGACAAAGGGCTCACCGGGGTTGGGAAAAGGAGGGCGGGACAGAGTACTGTCCCGCCCTCCCGGGTCCTCGCCAGATTTCCGGCTGCCCGCTATGGAAGCGGGATGTCGGTATTAAGCTCTTCCTCGGTCGCCGGGATGAATCCCGCTTGTTCGAGGATAAACTGGGCCTCAACGGACTTGAGGAAGTTGAGGAAGTCCTTCGCCGCACCGGGGTACTTGGCGCTTTCCACCTTCGTGGCCAGGTAGTTCACGTCGTCACTGCGGTTCAGTGCCTTGCCATCCGGGCCGGCCGCATCATCAATACGGATCGCGACGATGTCCGGCTCGTCCTTGCGGAACTGCTGGAACTCGACCTCGGTGCCCCACACCGGGCCGACCGTTAATCGTGATGGTAAGCCATCAAAGATGTTGGCCGGGGTCTCCAGGTGGTGGACGGCCGTGATGAAGGTCGTGGCATCTTCTTCCGAGGTGTAATCCCCCTCGTCGCAGCGTTTCAGCTGGTAGACGATCTTGCGCAGACTCTCATCAGGTTCCCCTTTGCTGGCAAACCAGGCACCCATATCGGTGCAGGTATCCGGTACGTTCGGACGGACATCGTTAACAAGGACACCACAGACCGGCTGTGCCGGGGTGGTCTCGCAGTCGAACACGGCATAACTGGCATTGGTGTACATGCGCCAGATGTGCCGCTCGATGCCCTGGGTCTGGATGTCCGGCTCGGAAAGCCAGACCATGTCGGAGGCCAGCACCCGGTACAGGCCCTCTGCCGTGAGTTCACCATCACCGGTCTGTCCGGGCTGGCCGGGAAACAGGCTTTGGGCATTGGCAATCGCCAGGATGGCATCCACCTGGTCGGTGTGGGCCATCAGGGCCAGCTGGTTGTGGGTGTAGGTGAACGCCGTTTTTGCAAGACCTGCGTTAGCCAGTTGAGTCATGTGCCCGCGGGCCACCGTCGTGTACACATCCGGCAGCTTGGTCATCTGGAAACCGACGCCCGGTTCAGCCGTGGTATTCATTTCCCAGTCATCCGGGTTATCCGAGCCGTTCTTGTCGAGTTCCTGGACATCGGGAAAGTCCGCCGCCCGCCACTCGGCCCCGCCATTGAGTATCCAGTTCAGTTCCTGTCCCGGTGGAATGGTTACGTAGTGGATGTTGTCATACTTCGGATACTGCTTCTTGAACTCCGCGATCAGGTTGTCCATGACCACAAACTGGTTGCCGGCCATGAACAGGGTCAGTTCCGCCTTGTGGGGATTGCCATGGAACTGGGTGATGATCTCGGTCTCCGGCTTGTACTGCACCCACAGGGCCTGTGCCGTCGCACTCCCCAGCATGGTCAGGGCAATCAGACTGGTTGCTGCGGTTTTTAGTAGGTTTCGATTCAACATCATATCCTCCTGTTTATTTTTATCTCACGTTATTGTAGTGAATTATTCAGTATACCCGGATTCAAAGGCAATTGAAGCCCGGTTCGCTGTCCGCCATCGGCATGCAAGGCAGCAATTCCCATGCATGCAATGGGTAATAAATGCCTGTATCTTGCAACTGACCCGGAAATCGGGCCATCTCCTTCATGTAGTGCACCAGCTGCAGGGACCGGGAATACCCGCAAGGGTGGTGAATCAATTTTCTGTGTTTGGTTATATCAGTCTGATGAATGAATCGAGGACTCTAGTGTACGTACCTTTCCTGCAGCCGCAGAAGCTCTTTGATGAATCTAAACTGTGGTTCAGCTGTGGCGTAACCCGGCAAACACCGGTATGGCCATGAATCCACCGTTTATCGTTACCGGTTTTCCTTTTAGTGGACCCTGTATATTTTTTATGCATCGTCTCTCTTTAACGTAATCCCTTTCTCATACAAGCGGTTTTTCGGTACGCCGGTGATCTTTGCCGCAAGACCGGCGGCCTGCTTGAGTGGCAGTTCCCGCAGCAACACCTTCAGTACCTGCAGGTCTCGTGCATCAGGTTCCACCCTGTCCGGCTCCGGTGCGCCATGCAGCAGGATAACGAACTCCCCTTTCCTCTGGTTGTTGTCTGCCTGCAGCCATGCGACCAGTTCGTTGAGCGTACCGCCCTGGATGGTCTCGAAGGTCTTGGTCAGTTCCCGGGCAATCACCGCCTCCCGGTCACCACCGAAAACCGCGACCATATCCTGGAGGCAGCCGGTGATCCGGTGCGTCGACTCGTAGAACAGTACAGTACGGGATTCCTGGCGCAATGCCTCCAGGCGCTGGCGCCGTGCCGACTGCCGGGGCGGCAAAAATCCCTCGCATACGAACCGGTCTGACGGAAGTCCGGAGGCCGACAGCGCCGCGATTCCGGCCGACGGACCCGGTACCGGCACTACACGGATGCCGGCAGCGCGGACCGTGCGCACCAGGAAATACCCGGGATCGCTGATCAGCGGCGTGCCGGCATCGGCAATCAGGGCAAGATCCTCACCTGATTCCAGCAGCTTGAGGAGCATGGCCGATTGCTCTGCTTCGTTATGCTCATGCAATGCCGTCATCGGGGTGCGGATTCCGTAGTGCGACAGCAGTTTTTTACTGTGCCGGGTGTCCTCTGCCGCAATGCGGCTGACATCTTTCAACGTATCGATTGCCCGTGCAGAAATATCCCGCAGGTTACCGATGGGCGTGGCCACCACGTAGAGTACGCCCGTTTTGTTCGTCATCTCGATCTCCGCACTTGAATAGCCGTTACATCCTAGCAAAAACTTCCGCATTCAAGCGGTGCCCGGCAGCAGTGGACGGGGCACCATGTTTTAAGTAGAGTCTGCCGAACGACTTGACACGGCTATTTCCGAACTTCAATCCATGTATTTACAGTGCACTGTCTCCAGACTGATCCTGGCAGTCTGTATCACCCTCCTCCTGTTGAACGGCTGCACCACCATGCAGCCGGCCGCCCCGGAGCCGGACACCCGTATCCAGGAGCAGGCCCGGCTACTGCAGGATGTCGGAGATTACCAGGGCGCCGCTGCCATCTACCTGGATGCCGCCGGACCGGCAGAATCACCCCTTAAAGAGGAATACCTACTGGCTGCGGTGGACAGCCTGCTGGACGGTGACGAAATCGAGCGGGCATCACTGGTCATGGACGGCCTGTCAGCGAGCGACTTGCCCGAACCCCTGCAACAGCATTACACCGTCAACATGGCGCGCCTGGCACTCGCCGGACAACAACCCGACGCGGTACTGGAGCTGCTGCAGGACCCGCCTAACGAGGGACCGTTTGCCGGCAAGTATCGCGCATTGCGCGGAACTGCCCGCCTGATGAAAAAAGAATATGCCGCCGCAGCGCAGGAGTTCATTGAACGCAACACCTACCTCACGGATCCGGACCAGCAACTGGATAACCAGTTTTCCACCTGGGAAGCAGTCTCTGGGCTGTCCGATCCGGAATTGCAGCAACTGCGCACCGCACCGCCACCGGATGCCTTCAGCGGCTGGCTGGAACTGGTGGAACTGACCCGCCTTTACCTGCAGCAGCCTGATGCGCTCGGCGATGTCATCCCGCACTGGCAGATGCGTTATCCGGGGCACCCTGCCAGCGAACAGTTCATGATGGAACTGCTGGGCGGCATGCGCGCCCTCGGACAGCCGCCCGAACAGGTTGCCCTGCTGTTGCCGCTAAGCGGCAAGTTAGCCGGGGCAGCAACGGCAATTCGTGACGGACTGCTGGCCGCCTATTATGACACCCCGGAAGACAGCAGCCGGTCTGTAATCCGTATCTATGATACCGGTGCCGACCCGCTCGCCGCGGGCGATGTATATCAACAGGCGGTTGCCGACGGTGCACGATTTGTCATCGGACCCTTGCGCAAGCAGTCGGTAACTACCCTGATGCAACTGGAACAATTGCCGGTACCGTTACTGGCCCTCAACCAGGTGGAGACGACGGAACCGGTCAATACGGCTATTTACCAGTTCGGCCTGGCGCCCGAAGACGAGGCCAGGGAGGTGGCGCAGCGTGCTATGCGTGACGGGCACCTGCAGGCGATTGCCCTGGTACCGGAAGGCGACTGGGGTGAGCGGGTATATGCGGCATTCGCTGAGGAATGGTTCAAACTGGGTGGTTTCCTGCTGGAGCACAGCACCTACAATCCGGCGGAAACCGACCATGGCAAGATCATCAGCGCGGCACTGAACCTGGATGACAGCAATGCACGCAAAACACGCCTGACCCGGCTACTCGGCCAACAACTGGAATTCGAACCACGCAGGCGTCAGGACGTGGATTTCATCTTCCTGCTGGCAACACCCAAACAGGCCCGCCTGATTCGCCCGCAATTGAGTTTTTATCGCGCGTCCCGTGTACCGGTCTACAGTACCTCGCATGTATATTCCGGCTATCCGGACAAGGCGCGCGATACGGACATCAACGGGATGCTGTTTTGCGATCTGCCCTGGATCCTCGAATCCGGTGGCAGCTGGCAGCACCTGCAAAAAACCGTAAATGAACGCTGGCCGGACAATGCCCGGCAGTACAATCGTTTTTATGCACTCGGCATCGATTCCTGGCGGATAACCCCTTACCTCAACCAACTTGAAGGCGGCATATTCGGCGCCTATCAGGGAGTCACCGGCAAGCTGTCACTGGACCCCCAGCAACAGGTGCACCGCACCCTGCGCTGGGCACAATTCAAAAGCGGGCTCCCCTACCTGCTCGACGCCGTACCCGAACCCGGCACGGGGACTGCAACCGCCACTGACTGAAGAGATGCCGCATCCAGACAAGGGCAAGGATGCCGAAACACTGGCCGGCAGCTACCTGGAGAGACACGGTCTGTCCCTGCTGCAGCGTAACTATCAGAGCCGGCATGGCGAAATCGACCTGGTGATGACGGACGGGGATTGTATCGTGTTCGTCGAGGTCCGTTACCGACGGCAGTCCACCTTCGGCAGCGGTGTCGAAACAGTCGACCACCGCAAACAGGCCCGGATCACCGCCTGTGCGCGCTACTATCTGCAGCAGCACCCGACGGTTTCTGCACGCCCGTGCCGGTTCGACGTCATCGGAATCAGCGGCAGCCTGAAAAACCCGCGATTTGACTGGATAGCGGATGCCTTTCCAGCGTCCGCATAAGCTTTGGGTTACACTACCACCGTCATGAATCTGCCTGACACGGTCACACAAATCTTCGCGGAAAGCATCGAAACCAAGCAGCAAGCCGTAACTGCTGTCGCTCCACACATTGCCCGGGCTGCCGAGGTCCTTTTCAGGGCCCTGACCACGGGCGGCAAGGTGCTGAGCTGCGGCAATGGCGGCTCGGCGGCTGATGCCCAGCATTTTTCATCCGAGCTGATCAACCGTTACGAGACAGTCCGTCCGGGGCTGCCTGCAATTGCCCTGACCACGGACACCTCGGCCCTGACTTCCATCGCCAATGACTCGGACTACAATGAGGTCTTCGCGCGGCAGATCATGGCACTTGGCGGGACTGGTGATATCTTGCTAGCCATCTCCACCAGCGGCAACTCGGAAAATATCCTGCAGGCTATCAAGGCAGCACGTTCCAGGGATATGTTGGTGATTTCACTGTCCGGACGTGATGGTGGTCAGGCAGCGTCCCTGCTTGCAGACAGAGACATCGAGATCCGCATTGGAGGACCCTCGGCGGCACGCATCCAGGAAGTACACCTGCTGGTCATACACTGCCTGTGTGACCTGGTAGACAAACAATTATCCATACAGGAGAGCTAGACCCATGAAGTTAGCCAAAGCGATTATTGTCGCACTCATTCTTTCCAATTCTGTCTATGGCTGCGTCCCGTTGGTCGTCGGTGGCGCTGCTGCAACCGGCGGGGCTGTTGCCTACAGCCGGCGCTCTGCAGGAACATTTATCGATGATGAAAGCATTGAACTGAAAACACGGCTTGCAATCCTGGAAGAACAGGACCTGAACAGCCAGATTCACATTAATATCATCAGTTACAATGGCATTGTGCTCATGGTTGGCCAGGCGCCGACCGAGGAGCTGCGCACACGGGCGGAAAACATCGTCAGCAGGACACCAAAGGTGCGCATG
Organism: Gammaproteobacteria bacterium; assembly: GCA_020344335.1. Classification (GTDB taxonomy): domain Bacteria; phylum Pseudomonadota; class Gammaproteobacteria; order UBA9214; family UBA9214; genus SZUA-186. The sequence goes on from CP070821.1 coordinate 614,953, forward strand.
GTACATAATGAAATGAGCATCGCCGCACCCAGTGCGTTCATGACACGCAGCAGCGACACGGTGATCACCGGCAAGGTAAAAACCAGCATACTCGGCGTTACGGGCGATAATGACAATGACGGCCTGAGAACAAAAGTCGTCACGGAAAACGGTGTTGTCTACCTGATGGGGCTGCTGTCACACGCCGAGGCCGATGCAGTCACCAATGCCGCCCGCAAGGTCGGCGGTGTTCAGAAAGTCGTCAAGCTGTTCGAATATACGGATTAACAGTAACGGACACTGCCGGTGCCTGCAGGGCGCCAGGCGATCCGCAGGACAGTAAATCTCCAGCAGATTGCCGGGTGTGTAACACACGGCATACACTGCAGGAATACACCGGGCGCCGTCTAGCGCCTTCCCTTGACATGACGCATAAGGCGTCGCTTGCGACTCGCCTGGCGTGCAGTCAGCCTGTTCCTGATACCCCTGTATGGGTTGCTCCCGGTGCGGAACTCGATCCGGACTGGTGTTCCGGACAGTCTCAATCCGGCGCGAAACGCGTTGATAAGGTAGCGCCGGTAAGTATCCGGCACGCTTTCTGTACGGTTTCCGTGGATTACAATCAGCGGCGGGTTGCGCCCGCCCTGGTGGGCATAGCGCAGCTTGATGCGACGGCCGCGCACCATGGGGGGCTGGTGTGCCTGCACTGCCCGTTCAAGAATGTCCGTCAATTCCGGTGTTGGCAGGTCACGCATGGCAGACGCGTGCGCCTTGTTTACCTCGACGAACAGGTCACCGACAGCGGTGCCATGCAGGGCAGAGATGAACAGGGTGCTGGCAAACCCCAGGAACGGCAGCTTGAGCTCCAGCTGCTTTTTTACCGCGGCACGATCATGTGCATCAAGGCCGTCCCATTTATTCACCGCAATGATCAGCGCCCGGCCTTTCTCGGCGATATGCCCGGCGATGGTCGCATCCTGCTCGCTGATGCCTGACTGTGCATCCAGCACCAGGATTACAACATTTGCGGCATCAATGGCCTGCAGTGTCTTGATGACGCTGAACTTCTCGATTGCCTCCCGCACACGCGCCTTGCGGCGTACGCCTGCCGTGTCGATCAGCGTGTAATCCACACCATCATGCCGGAAAGGAATAAAGATACTGTCACGCGTCGTACCGGGTTCATCGAATGCCAGTACGCGGTCTTCACCAAGCATGCGGTTTATCAGCGTCGACTTGCCCACATTGGGTCGTCCGGCAACAGCCACGCGAATCGCGCTGTCGACGCCTGCTTCAGCCTCCGGTTCCCCGACCGGCGGCAAGCCGGCAAGGGTCTTTTTCAGCAGTTGTTCCACACCGCGTCCGTGACTTGCCGAGATCGCCACGGGATCACCCAGGCCGAGGGCATAAAATTCTGCCAGCGCCGAATCGGCATCAATCCCGTCGGTCTTGTTGACAACCACCGTTTGCGGCTTGCCGGTCCGGCGCAGTGCCTCCGCGATGGTCTCGTCATGACCCGTCAGGCCTTCCCTGCCATCCACGAGAAAAAACACATGGTCGGCCTCATCGATGGCCTGCCACGCCTGCTGCGCCATCAGCCCGTCAATTGCGTCGCTTTCACCGGACAGGCCACCGGTGTCGACGACGATAAACGGTCGCTCGTGGTACAAACCATCGCCGTAATTCCGGTCACGTGTCAGTCCCGGTACATCCGCCACCAGTGCATCCCGGGTACGGGTTAACCGGTTGAACAGGGTTGATTTGCCGACATTCGGACGACCAACCAGTACGATTACGGGAATCATGAGAGGCCTGGTGATCTGGACATGGAAAGCATGCAGGCCGGACCACTTGCACCAGGGCATGTGCCGGCTGCAAATCCGGTCCGCCCGACTGCATACCTATACGACGAAATACCCCTTGCGCGGTCCGGGTGATTATTTCTCAAGCGCATAGGCGGCAATCGTGCCGCCGTTACCATATACATATAACACATTATTCGCATAAACCGGGCGTGCACTGATCCCGTCACTGTCAACCCTGGTACGTGCGACGATATGGCCGTCATAACGCGACAGCAGGTGCAGGTAACCCTCGAAGTCACCCACCGCTACATAGTTGCTGTACGGCTCGGGTGCCGTTAGCGCACGGTTGAACAGCTTGTCCTGCTTCCATACAGAATCGCCACTGTCGCGCGTCAGTGCCCAGACATTGCTTTCCTGGTCAGTCACGTAGACCTGCGCAAAATCGACGCCCAGACCGGCAAACGACGACATGTCGCGGGTCCAGCCCAGGTTGCCGTTCTGGATATCAATCACCACCACGCGTCCCTGGTAGGAAACCACATAGACCGCCGTTCCGACGATCACGGGGTCGGCATCCACATCCACCATGCGGTCCAGCTCGGAGCGTCCCTTCGGAATGGCCACACTGGTTTCCCATGCTACAAATCCTTTTTCGGTACTGATTGCCGCCAGTTTGCCGCTGGCAAACCCGGCCAGTACGATCCCGTGCTCGACCGCCGGCGTACTCGTGCCGCGCAGTGTCAGGGCTGGCACACTGCGGTCATATATCCACAGCTGGCTGCCGTCCACGGCGCTCAGGCCGGCCACATTGCCGTCAGCCGTCTGGACAACTACGACGCCGCGATCGATTTGCGGCACCGACAGGACTTCACTGGTTACCTTGGCTTCCCAGATCACGCTGCCGTCGAGCAGGCTGAGAGCCAGTACTTCTGCATCACTGGTACCGACCAGCACCAGTTCCTCACCGGCACCCGGTCCGGCAGACAACAGTTTGTCTGTTTTTGTCTGCCAGAGCTGTTTCCCCGATTCAGCGCTCAGTGCCGTTACCCTGCCCTTGCGATCGGCAAGCAATACGTAGGGGCCCTCCACCGCGGGTACCAGCTTGACGAATTGCTCGTCATAACCAACTCCGGCGCGGGTGCTCCATAATTTTTTTAACACAACCTCGCTGCTGATGTCCTCGAGCTCTGCCGGTGGCTCTGCATTATCGTCATCGTCACCCATGCCGGGTATCAAGGAACACCCGGCAAGTAGAAAAGCTGTGAGCAGGAGTACAAGCCGATTCATTGGGGCCCGTCCCCGGGCAAGCCGATATCGTCATGCTTTAGCTGCACCAGTTGGCGACCGGGTGCCGTCTGGCTCATTAGTTCAAGCGCCTGTGCATACTGCTCCCGGGCACCCCCGATATTGCCGCGCGCCAGCTGGATGTCTCCTCGTAGATCCGCATACAGTGGTGCGAAGGCAGCATCCGGGGAGGCATCGGCAAGCAGTGCCTCGGCACCGTCAAGATCTGCTTCGGCAACCATGACCTGTGCCAGGCGCAGTCGCACCGTTTGCCGGATGACATCGGAACCGGCATTGTCCAGTGCCCATTGCAGCTGGGTGCGGGCCGAGGCCAGGTCACCGTTCGCAAGCCGGAGCTTTGCCAGCGCCAGGGCCGCCAGCGGGGCATACGGGGTATCCGGGTAATTCGCGATCAGGTTACCGGCCTGCTCGGTAACAAGTGTTTCCTTTTCACTTACCAGCGCCGTCATCATGCCCAAATGGATATTCGAGGCAATCTGCGACTGTTGCTCCTGGTAGGAAAGCCAGTATTTACCGGCAAACACCACGGCAAGGCCCAGTGCGATACCGGTAATGATGGAACTGGCGTTTTCCTTCCACCATTTCTTCAGGGCCTCTACCTGTTGCTCTTCTGTCTCGTGTATATCCATCAAACACTCCTGTACGACTGGCAGTCTGTTATTCCTCTGCCATCCTGTTCAATTGCAAATCCAGCACCTGGCTCAGGCGCCCGGCAATGTCCTGGCGGGAAAGCACTTCCTGTTCACCGGCACCACGCAGCGGCTTGAATGTCACCTGTCCCCGCATGGCTTCGTCATCACCGACCACCAGGGCAATAACCGCACCGCTCCTGTCCGCACGCCGGAACTGGCTCTTGAAACTACCGCCGCCACAATTGGTCTGTATGCGCAGACCGGGCACAGCCTCGCGGAGTTCCTCCGCGAATACCATGCCGCTCCGGGTTCCCTGCTCACCACCGAGGACAAGATATACATGCGGTCTATTCCCCGGCAGCTCAGACCCGCCGGCCTCGAGCAGGGCAATCAGCCGTTCCATGCCCAGGGCAAAACCGGTGGCCGGTGTGGGCCTTCCGCCCAGGTATTCCACCAGCCCGTCATAACGTCCGCCGGCGCAGATTGTACCCTGCGCACCCAGCTGGTCAGTTACCCATTCAAAGACCGTTCTGCTGTAGTAGTCGAGCCCCCGCACCAGTCGCGGATTGACCTCATGGGAAATGCCGGCATCGTCCAGCAAGGCACACAGCGTCTCGAAGTGTACACGGGAATCGCTATCCAGATAATCCGGTAGCTGTGGCGCCGTGCTGATGATGGCTTTCATTTCGGGGTTCTTGCTGTCGAGTATGCGCAGAGGATTGCTGTCAAGACGGCGCCTGCTGTCCTCATCAAGCTCTCCTGCACGACTGCTCAGGTACTCAACCAGTGCTGACCGGTAGGTAGTCCTGGCTTCAGGACTGCCGAGGGAATTGACCTGCAGCGTTACATCCTTCAGGCCAAGTGAACGCCACATGCGCGTCGTCATGAAGATCATTTCCGCATCGATATCAGGGCCTTCCATGCCGAGGGCTTCGACCCCGATCTGGTAGAACTGCCGGTAGCGGCCTTTCTGCGGACGTTCATGACGGAACATAGGTCCCTTGTACCAGAGCCGCTGCACCTGGTTGTGCAGCATACCGTGTTCCATGCAGGCACGCACACAGCCCGCGGTTCCCTCCGGACGGAGTGTCAGGCTGTCGCCATTACGGTCCTCAAAGGTGTACATTTCCTTTTCAACGATATCCGTTACCTCACCGATGGAACGCCTGAACAATTCGGTTTTTTCCATGACAGGCAACCTGATTTCGCTGTAGCCATAGGCATGAACTACATCACGCAATACTGCTTCCAGGTATTGCCAGGACGCCGATTGCGTCGGCAGGATGTCATTCATCCCGCGTACGGCCTGTATGGTTTTGGCCATAGTGATCTGTATCCAGTTTTCCCGAGTTGTGAGTCTGGGTGCCGGCCCGCACCGGACAGGTTCAGCTAGCTGGCAGGTTCCGACCGTTGTCCGCCTTCGTATTCCGGGGGCAATTCGAGCCGTCCGGGCACCTGATCTGTCGCTTCTCCGCCATACGAGGTAACCAGCCTCTCCACAAACGGCCATGCCAGCCACAGCAGGATAACAGCCAGCATTACCAGTATAACGTTACGGACCAGTCGCCCGGATGGCAGCCGCCATCCTGGTGCCTTGCTGTCTGTGCTGTACACCGTCAGGGGAGGAAGCTCGGCATGCTGCGCAGTGAATTCCCTGGTCAGCTCGTCTTCCGGCAAGCCGACAAGACGCGCATAGCTGCGTACATAACCCTGGACAAATATCGGCGCCGGCAATTTCGTCATATCGCCATGCTCGATGGCGTCAATGATATCCACGTCCAGATGCAGTTCTTCAGCAACCTCACCGGGTTTCAGTCTTTGCGCTACACGGGCATCACGGAGTCTTGCGCCGATCACACTATTGTTCGTATCTGGCGGGCCGCTGCTACCGGTGCTGGCGCTCATTCTCCCACTCCTGCAGAAGCCTTGCCTGGGGGGTGTCAGGAAAATTGTTCTTTAGCAACATGGCGTAGCGTGCGGAGGCATCCCAGTCCCGTAACGCATCCTCCACACGTACTCCCAGCCACAGGCTCTCGGCACTGTATGGTGCCACCTGCTCGAAGCGCTGCAGGTAAGCACGGGAACTCATGTAATTTCCCTGCGTATAGGTCGTACGGACCATGTTCAGCAAGGCGGGCACATAGGCAGGATCCGTGTCCAGTGCCGCCCTGAAATACTGCTCCGCCTTTTCAGTGTCAGGGATCTTGTTCGCACACACACCGGCATTCGTCAGCGCAGCGGTACGCCCGGCATACAGCGGGTTGCTGGCAGCCTTGTTGAACTCCTCTTCCGCCTTGTCGTAATCACCGGCCTGGCACAGATGCAAGCCGTAGTTGTTGTGTGTCCTGGAGTCCTTCGGGTCCAGTGACAATGCCTTCTTGAAGTGTTTCCTGGCAAGTTCATCCTCACCAATTCGGCTATAGAGCACGGCAATGGCATCGTGGCCACGCAAGGAGCGAGGATCCTGCTCGATGGCCTTCTTGAGCTTGATCATCGCAGTTTCCAGGTTGTTTTCCCGCATATAGGCAACACCCAGCTGCACGTTAGCCCTGGAGGCACCCTTCATGTTCATATCATCCTCCGGCTGCTCCGGTGTACCGGCGCATGCCGACAAAACGAATATCATGAGGCTAACAAGAAGCTTGTACGGGATACCGTTCATAGTCAGATTTCCTGTGTGGCAGACAGTCTGCGGTAACGGCGCCGGGTGCGGTCGTGGAATTGTCCCGCCAGCTGCCCGCAGGCCGCATCGATATCATCTCCACGCGTCTTGCGCGTGATGGTCACAATACCTGCCTGGTTGAGAATTTCAAAAAACCGCTGAATGCGCTCCGGTGTACTTCGACGGTATCGTGTCTGTGCGAACGGGTTGAAAGGGATCAGGTTGATCTTCGCAGGAATACCTTTCAGCAGGCGAATCAGCTGGCGGGCATGACCATCGGAGTCATTGACTCCGGACAGCAGTACATATTCAAAGGTAACCCGGCGGCGACTGTCACCCACATATTCATGACAGGCAGCGAGTAATTCCCGGATTGGATACTTGCGATTCAGCGGCACCAGTTCATTGCGCAACAGGTCATCCGGCGCATGCAGGGAAACGGCCAGACTGACATCGCAATCTTCACGCAATTTTCTGATTGCCGGCACAATACCGGCCGTACTGAGCGTAATACGGCGCTTCGACAGTCCGTATCCGAAATCATCCTGCATCAGGAGCATGGCACGAACCACATTGTCATAGTTAAGCAATGGTTCACCCATACCCATCATCACAACATTGGACAAGCGACGGCTGCCGTCGAGCCTCTCACCAAGTGCCCGGGATGCCACCCAGAGCTGTGCGATGATCTCGGCTGTTGTGAGGTTGCGATTGAAGCCCTGTTGCGCCGTGGAGCAGAAACTGCAATTGAGCATGCAGCCGACCTGGGAAGAAATACACAGGGTGCCGCGTTCAGCCTCCGGAATAAATACGGTTTCAATGCAATTGCCATCTTCCAGTCGCAGCAGCCACTTGCGCGATCCGTCATCGGACAGCTGGTCAGCCACAATCTCCGGGTATCGAACTTCGGCACACTCTTCAAGATCTGCGCGCAGTGCCTTGCTGAGGTTCGTCATGTCCCGGAAGTCGGTAACAGCCTGTCCATAGACCCACTTCATAAGCTGTGATGCGCGAAACGATTTCTCACCACGCGACACAAAAAAAGCTTCCAGTCCCTTGCGATCGAGTCCGAGCAGGTTGGTTTTCTCTGGGTAGCTCATGGCAGGCCAAACCGCTTATGACAGCAAACGACTGCCCTCAGCGGGTACGCGGGCAGACACCTTCCTCGCCGAAGAAAAACTCAATTTCCTGCCGGGCCGTTTCGGGAGCATCCGAGCCGTGCACGGCATTCTCATCCACGGTTTGGGCGAAATCCGCACGAATGGTACCTGGATCCGCATCCTGGGGATTGGTCGCCCCCATGAGTTCGCGGTTTTTCAGGACGGCATTCTCGCCTTCGAGTACCTGCACCATAACCGGGCCGGAAGTCATGAACTCCACCAGATCACTGTAAAATGGCCGCTCCTTGTGAACGGCATAGAAACCTTCTGCCTGTTCACGCGTGAGATGCAGCATCTTTGCGGCAACGATACGCAGTCCACCCTTTTCAAAACGGCTGTAGATTTCACCAATGATATTTTTTGCCACTGCATCCGGCTTGATAATTGAAAAGGTCCGTTCGATTGCCATGCAAGACTCCGTCTGTATCTGTAAATGAGAAAGAATCCCGTCGTAAAACGGGAGCTTAGTGAATTTATATACGCGCGTAGTTTACCGCCGATCTCAGCCGGCAGGCAATGTCGCCGTACCAGCCAGGACCGCGGTCAACTCGCAGCTCAGGTGACGTCTTCGGCCCGGAACCGGCCTGCTTCAGGGACCGATCTCAGCCAAACGCCCGATGTGCAGTTTCTCCGATCAGGGCCGGGTTGCGCACCACGTGGATACCCAGTTCTTCCATGATATCCATCTTGGCATTCGCCGTATCCGCCTGGCCGGAAATGATGGCGCCCGCATGGCCCATGCGCCGTCCCGGTGGTGCCGATACGCCCGCCACAAACCCGACAACCGCCTTGCTCATGTTGTCCCTGGCCCACTGCGCCGCATCCACCTCCTGTGGACCGCCGATCTCGCCGATCATGATGACGG
>CP070821.1:623460-641992 GCA_020344335.1 Gammaproteobacteria bacterium
CCACATTTCTGGGCGCTGGCGATACACCGGCGTGATGAGTATGCAAAGGTCGATATTCCGATGCTTCCGGTGACGCATGGAGTGCCGTTCACGCGCCTGCAGATCCTGCTGTATACCATCCTGCTGGTGGTGATCAGTATTCTGCCCTTCGTAATGCGCATGAGCGGGCTGCTGTATCTTGTGGGGGCACTGGCACTGGGCGGGGGGTTCCTGTACCACGCGATTCTCCTGATGAAAGGCAAGGATGAAAGGATCGCTATGCAGACCTTCGGCTATTCGATCTGGTACCTGATGGCCCTGTTTACCTTCCTGCTCATCGACCATTACCTGCCGCTGTTTTTCTGACATACGCCAGGGTTACGAAGCATCGTTGCAGATATTCCCCCAAAAGCGGGATTTCAGTCCTTTCTTCCTGTCATGTCAGCCCATCTGGTGCGTTGCTCCCGGCGATGGGCAGGAGGCCCAAGTGCCGTGGAGCACAGGGATGTGCGAGAACGGCCTTCCTGCCTCCCACGACGATGGACAGGAAGTCCGAGTGTCGTGGAACACATGGATGTGTGAGAACGACCACTCGTACACGGCCCAGGCCAGTCTCTCGACCGGTTCCCGGTCTCACCTTCTCCCTGTACATCGTCCCTGGATGCAAAAAAACGGCCCCGCAGGGCCGTTTCGTTATGCAATGAAAAAAATGGTCAGGCGGCCAGCGTTTTCTTCAGTTTGCCAATCGCGTTTTTTTCCAGCTGGCGAATACGTTCTGCAGAGACTCCGTAACGTGCGGCCAGGTCATGCAGGGTAGCCTTGTTCTCGGCCAGCCAGCGCGCTTCGAGGATATCACGGCTGCGGTCATCAAGGGCCACCAGGGCATCCTGCAGCTTGCTGCGGGTCTGGTTGTCCCAGTCATGCTGTTCAGCCACCAGTGCCGGGTCGTTGCTTTCATCCGTCAGGTAGGCGGCCGGTGCCACATGGCGGGTGTCCTCGTCCTCATCGCTGCCGGTCAGGTCATAGCCGATGTCATGGCCGCTAAGGCGTGACTCCATTTCCAGCACGGTTTCCGGCTTGACGCCGAGGTCTTCCGCGACCGCATCGACCTCGGCGCGATTCATCCAGCCGAGACGCTGTTTTTTTCCGCGCAGGTTGAAGAACAGCTTGCGTTGCGCCTTGGTGGTGGCGACCTTGACGATGCGCCAGTTTCGCAGGATAAATTCGTGGATCTCGGCACGCACCCAGTGCACCGCGAACGATACCAGCCGTACGCCGACGTCCGGGTCGAAACGTTTCACCGCCTTCATCAGGCCGATGTTGCCTTCCTGGATCAAATCGCCCAGCGCCAGGCCATAACCGTTATAGCCGCGGGCGATGCGGATCACGAACCGCAGGTGTGCCATTACCAACTGGCGCGCCGCGTCCAGGTCGTTATCACGGCGCAGGCGCACGGCCAGGTTGTGCTCTTCCGCGGCGTTCAGCACCGGGACGCTGAAGGCCGCCTGGATATACTGGTCCAGGTTGCCGGTGGGTAATGGCAACGCAAGTGTCTGATTTTTAACAACCAAGTCCTGTGTCATGAAGTTTGCTCTCTAAATCAGTCGGGGCTAATTTTAGCACTCTTGCTTGTAGAGTGCCAATCCACTGAAAAGTTTCATAAATCTCTGCGAATCAGGAAGTTTCTTTAGGTTCCCGCAAGGGGTGGATCAGGCGGGATCAGCTCGGCTCGATCGCGCCGAGGTGGCGCCAGACTGCGAGCCAAGAGCCCAGCAGTCCCAGCAGGATGCCGCCGGCCAGCAATACCAGCAGCAGGACGAATGGCAGGGTCTGCAGTTGAAAACTGCCCTGGTACAGTTCTACCAGTTGCCTGACCGGCTCAGAGAGTAGCCAGAAGCCGGTTTCCACCAGCAGCCAGGCGAGCAATGCACCAATGATGCCATACCAGGTTCCGCTATAGAGAAACGGCCGCCGGATAAACCCGTCGGTCGCGCCGATTAACTTGGTCACCACGATTTCCTCGCGCCGGTTCTGGATCTCGAGTCGAATGGTATTTCCCACCACCAGCAGTACGGCCAGTGCCAGTAACGCACCGATCAGCAACACGCCGCGTTGCGCCAGTGCCAGCATGGCGCTCAGCCGCTGCACCCATTGCAGGTCCAGCTGCGCCAGTTCGGTCTCTGGCAATGCCTGCAGACGGTTCTGCATGGCGGCCGCAGACTGCGGGTCAGCATGATCCTGCGCGGGTGATACCAGCAGGACCGTCGGCAACGGGTTCTCATCCAGGGTATCGAGCACATCGGCAAATCCGGAGCGTTGCCGAAATTCCTCCAGCGCCTGTTCCGGGGTCACCAGCGTCACCTCGGCAACTTCCGGCCAGCCGCGAACGCGATCGACCAGTTTGCCGGCAACAGCTCCCGGCACCGTGTCTTTCAGGAATACCGACAGGCTGGCCTGTCCGTCCCAGGAACCGCTGAGACGATCCAGGTTGTTTAACAGGAGGTACAGGGACGCCGGCATCGCCAGGGCGATGCCGATCACGGCGGCCGTCATCAGGGTGGCAAGCGGGTTACGGTACAGACGGCCGAGACTTTCGAGCGCTACCTGTGCATGGCGTGTCACCCAGGTACGCGGGGAGAGCATCCGGCGCAGCGTCGCGCTCCAGTGGTGCAAGGACTGGTGTCGGGTCCGCCGCGCGCGCATCATGAGGATTGTTGCCCGCTGCCGGCCAGGTGGCCGTGGTCAAGGGTAATGACGGGGTAGCCAAGCCGGTCAAGCAGACCTACATCATGACTGGCAATGAGCACCGTTACGCCAACCTGGTTGAAGCGTTCGAACAGTTCCATGATTTCGAATGACAAGGCCGGGTCGAGGTTGCCGGTGGGCTCGTCTGCCAGCAGGAGCAACGGCTTGTTGACCACCGCACGGGCGATGCCGACGCGCTGCTGCTCGCCACCCGAAAGCGTGATCGGATACATGCGCTCCTTGCTGAGGAGGCCGAGCTTGTCCAGCGCAGCACGTACCCGGCGTCCAATCTCCTGGTGCCGGTAACCCGCGATGATCAGCGGCAGTGCAACATTGTCGAATACCGTCCTGTCAAACAGCAGGTTATGGTCCTGAAAGATGAAGCCGATCTTGCGACGAATAAACGGGATGCGACGCCGGTTGACATTTGTGACATTCTGCCCGTTGACATGGATTTGTCCCCGCGTGGTACGTTCGATCAGGGCGATCAGCTTGAGCAGCGTGCTTTTACCGGCACCCGAGTGCCCGGTAATAAAGGCCATGGCCCCGCTCTCGAGCTCCAGGCTGATATTTTTGAGGGCCTCGAACCCGCCCGGATAGCGTTTACTTACATTATCGAAACGGATCATGGCTTGTTATGAAATCTCATAGCCCGGATGCGGCGCAGCCGAATCCGGGATTGTTTCGGAATGTGGAAGGCGGCACTTTCTGATTTGCCCTGCGCTCTTTGCGTTTCCCGGCAACTGTTCCATGCATTACCTGGCTACTGCATGGCCCGGGCAAGTCTCTCGACCGGTTCCCTGTATCACCTTCTCCCTGCTGTCGTGCGGAGAATGTTTCTTTCACTGTTGCTCGGTAGCAAACAATGCATCCACGAATTCCCTTGCATTGAACTCGCGCAGGTTCTCGATGCCCTCGCCGACGCCGATGAAGCGAATCGGAATGCCGAGTTTTTTGGCAATCGCGAACACGATACCGCCCTTGGCCGTGCCGTCAAGCTTGGTCAGGGTAATGCCGGTCAGTCCGAGTGCCTCGTGAAACTGTTGTGCCTGGGTGAGTGCATTCTGGCCGGTGCCGGCATCCACGACCAACATGACCTCGTGGGGTGCGTTTTCATCCAGCTTGCCGAGCACTCGTTTGATCTTTATCAGTTCTTCCATCAGGTTTGACTGGGTATGCAGGCGACCGGCGGTATCGGCAATCAGTACGTCGATATCGCGCGCCTGCGCCGATTGCAGGGCATCATAGATTACCGAAGCGGCATCCGCGCCCTGGTGCTGGGCGATAACCGGAACGTCGTTGCGCTCGCCCCAGGTCTGCAGCTGCTCAATGGCGGCAGCGCGAAAGGTGTCTCCGGCGGCCAGCATGGGCTTCAATCCCTGGTCCTTCAGGCGCCGGGTCAGTTTGCCGATGGTGGTGGTCTTGCCGGCACCGTTGATACCCACCATCAGGATGACATGGGGCTTGTCGGTTACCGGGATGGTGAGCGGCACACTGCACGGGGCGAGGATCGCCTGCATGTCGTCATGCAGGGCCTGCATCAGTGCTTCCGCATCGCCGAGCTCCTTGCGGGAGATGCGTTGCGTCAGGTCGTCGATGATTTCGCGGGTGGCATCCACGCCGACATCCGCGAGCAACATCGTTGTCTCGATCTCCTCGAGTAACTCGTCGTCGATGGCCTTGCTGCCAAGGACCACGGTTGCGACCCCCTCGGTGAGGCTGTGTCGGGTGCGGGCCAGTCCGGACCTGAGACGGGAGAACAGGCCGGCCTTGTCGGGAATGTCCTTATCCGGTGTAGTGCTTTTATTGCGGAAACCTAGCATGAAAAAAGTTGTCTGTGTGTGGGTTGAAAACATGGAAATTACTGTGGCGGGTATCCTATCATCCCATACCCGTTTGGGTTAACTAACGAAATTCCGGAGAACGTGCATGCGAGGAATATGGATTGCAGCCCTGTTGTTTGGCTGCCAGACCGTACTGGCGACCGGCTCAGTGCATGAATATCAGTTAGATAACGGCCTGAAGCTGATCGTCAAGGAGGATCATCGGGCACCGGTGGTGGTGTCGCAGGTATGGTACCGGGTCGGTGCAAGTTATGAACATGATGGCATTACCGGTATTTCGCATGTACTGGAACACATGATGTTCAAGGGGACAAAAAACCATGCCCCGGGTGAGTTTTCCCGCATTATCTCCGAAAACGGCGGGAGTCAGAATGCCTTTACCAGCGACGATTACACCGCTTATTTCCAGCGCCTGGAAAAGAGTCGTCTGCCGGTGAGTTTTGAGCTGGAAGCAGACCGGATGCGCAACCTGGAGCTGACCGAGGAAGAATTCCGGAAGGAAATCAAGGTGGTAATGGAGGAGCGTCGCATGCGTACCGACGACAAGCCAACTTCCTATACCTACGAACAGTTCAACGCCACCGCCTTTACCAGCAGTTCTTATCGCATTCCGGTAATCGGCTGGATGAATGATCTCGAGAACATGGAGCTGGCGGATCTGCAGGAATGGTACGAACGCTGGTATGCGCCGAACAACGCCATCGTGGTGGTGGTTGGTGATGTGGAGGCCGAGGACGTCCTGGCGCTAGCGACACAGTACTTCGGGCCTCTCAAGCCGGAAAAGATCAATCCGCCCAAGCCGCGCGTCGAACCGGACCAGGAGGGTCCTCGCAAGCTGACGGTCCGCCAACCGGCCGAGGTTCCCTACCTGGTGGTAGGCTACAAGGTACCGGTGCTGAAGACGGCAGCGGAGGACTGGGAACCCTATGCACTGGATGTGCTGGCCGGCATTCTTGACGGAGGCGATAGCGCGCGCCTGGCGCGGGAGCTGGTGCGCGGCAGCCAGGTGGCATCCAGTACCGGTGCGAGCTATGACCTGTATGACCGACAGCCGAGCCTGTTCCTGTTCGACGGCACGCCGTCCAATTCGCACAGTATCGATGACCTGCAGCAGGCCCTGCTGGAACAGATTGCGCGCCTGCAGGATGAACCGGTTACCGATGAGGAGCTGGGCCGCGTCAAGGCGCAGGTGGTCGCGAGCAATATCTACGAGCAGGACTCGGTGTTCTACCAGGGCATGAAAATCGGCCAGCTGGAGTCCGTCGGACTCGACTGGCAACTGGAGGACCAATATGTCAATCGTATCAATGCGGTGACCGCGGAACAGGTGCAGGCAGTCGCCAGGAAATATCTGGTGGAAAATCGCCGGACGATTGCCATGCTCGACCCCCTGCCGATCGAGCCCGGGAACAAATCACGCCGGCCACGGCAGGGAGATGGTCATGCACTCTAGGCTGGTTGCGATTGTTGCGGCCATGCTGGCCTGGCTGGCGGGCACCGGCGTGCTGCATGCTGCACCGGGCATACAACACTGGCAGACAGACAAGGGTACCGGCGTGTACTTCGTGCCGGCACCGGAACTGCCGATGGTCGATATTCGCATCCTGTTTGCCGCCGGCAGCGCCCATGACAATGGCCAGCCCGGACTGGCTAACCTGACCAACGGGCTGCTCGACGAAGGTGCGGCCGGTCTGTCGGCGAATGATATCGCCGATCAACTCGAGGGACTCGGTGCGAACCTGTCAACCGGCGCCCTGCGCGATTCCGCGTGGGTGTCGTTGCGCAGCCTGAGCTATCCGACGCACCTCGAGCCGGCTGTCGACCTGATGAGCAAGGTCATCAGCGAGGCGGATTTCAACCAGCGCGATTTTGAGCGTGAACGCGAGCGCAAGCTGGTAGCACTGCGCCTCAGTGAACAGCAACCATCCAGTATTGCGGACTATCGCTTTTTTGAAGCCGTTTACGGTGATCATCCCTATGCAGCCCGGCCGATCGGGACAGCAGAATCGCTGCAAGAGATCAGTCTCGAGGATGTCCGCACCTATTACCAGAAATACTACGTTGCCCACAACGCGATTATTGCCATTGTCGGGGATGTCGACCGCAAGGGCGCAGAGCGTCTGGCCGACCGGTTAACAGAGAAGCTGCGGGCCGGCAAGGCCGCAGCACGGACACCGGTCGTACCGCCACTGGAGGAGGCCGCAGAACAGCGTATTCACCATCCCTCCAAACAGACTACCGTGCGCATCGGAGCACCCGGCATGCGCCGGGGTGATCCGGACTATTTTCCGCTCTATGTGGGCAACCATATACTTGGTGGTGGCGGGCTGGTGTCGCGGCTGTTTATCGAAGTGCGTGACAAGCGCGGCCTCTCATACGGCGTGAACAGCTACTTTGTGCCAATGGCACAGGATGGCCCTTACACGTTCGGACTGCAGACACGCAACGACCAGGTCGACGAAGCCCTGGATGTCATGCGCTCGATCCTGAAGGAGTTTCATGACAAGGGACCCACGGACGCGGAACTCACGGCAGCGAAGAAGAACATCACGGGGGGGTTCCCGTTGCGCATCGACAGCAACAGCAAGATTGCCGAGTATATCGGCATGATCGGTTTCTACAATCTGCCGCTGGATTACCTTGACACCTTTAATGACAGGATCATGGCCGTGTCCCGTGAGCAGATCACGGATGCCTTCCAGCGCCGGGTACACCCGGACAAGATGATGACCATCATTGTTGGCGGGGATGCCGAAAACGGGTCATCAGAATAAACCCGTGCGGCAGGCAAGCCCTACCTCGTCAGCAGGTCTTTTCCGACAATCTCATCCCGCTATCGCTGACTGTTTTCCAGTCAGCGCAATACTAGACTGTGACCCTGGATATCTGTTGCAGTGCTAACTGGGTATCCGCTTTACTGAATTCTGTTTTTGATATACACGGAGGTAACCATGTCCAAGGAACGGACACCTTTTCTTGTTATGGCTGGCTTGGCCGGCATGTTGCTGTTATGCCCGGTTCAGGCAAGCGTTGTCCTGTCGGAGGTGCTCTATGACAGCAGCGGGTCCGACAACGGCAATGTCTTTGTCGAGCTGTTCGGTGCGCCGGGAACCGTGCTGGACGGTTTGCTGCTGGAAGGCATCAACGGGACGGATGGTACGGTCTACAGGAGCATCACCCTGTCCGGCATGATCCCGACTGACGGCGTATTCGTCGTCGGTGATGACAGCGGGGACGGCACCACGCTGGTAGCCAACACGGACCTTGTAGCCGAGATCGACTTACAGAACGGGCCGGATTCCGTTGTGCTTCGCAACCTGACCGGTGTACTGGATGCGCTGGGTTACGGGGATTTCACCGGCGCCGTCTTTGCCGGCGAGGGTAATGCCGCCGTGGATGCAGAGGCCGGGAACAGCCTGGCACGTTTCAATCCGCTGCAGGATACGGATAACAATCTTGCCGATTTTGTCACGCTGAGTACGCCAACACCGGGTGCCGTGCCGGTCGCTACTGTACCGCTGCCACCGGCACTGCTGCTGTTTCTGTCGGGTGTACTCGGCTTGCTTTCGGTATCCCGCAAACGGACCTAGTTCCGGAAACCTGGTGATGCGAATCCCACTTTCTGCTTTCTTCGGGATTTCGGGAATGGCATCCCGGGTATCTGACTGGAGCGAACAGGGAGAGGGAGGGTGTTAACGGTTGTTGTTTTATGATTACCTTCCTGCCATGGAGTAGGGGTCTGGTGTCAGCCTGCAGCAGACTAATTGACGCCTGAACGGAAACGCCGGATGATGCTGTCCGGTGAAAGCAAACCGGCAAAAAAACCAGCTGCGCCTGATCGCCGGTACCTGGCGTGGCCGCAAGCTTCCGTTTGCCCCGGTCCATGGATTGCGTCCAACGCCTGATCGGGTGCGCGAGACCCTGTTCAACTGGCTTAGCCCGGTTATCCGCGGATCACATTGTCTCGATTTGTTTGCCGGGAGTGGTGCGCTCGGCTTCGAGGCAGCATCGCGAGGTGCGGCCAGTGTCACACTGGTAGACAACCATGCGGAGGTCGTTCGCTGCCTGTGGCAACAGATTGATCTACTGGGCGCGCCACAGGTAAGGGTTGTACAGGCAGATAGCAGCCTGTACCTGAGTGGGCAGTCCAGGTCCATGGATATTGTTTTTCTTGATCCCCCTTACCGCGAGAACCTGTTACCGGGATGTATCGAGCAACTGGAATCCGGCGGGTGGCTTGCGGAGGAAGCCTGGGTCTATATCGAAGCAGGTCAGGATGCTGAACTTGAACTTCCCGGCAACTGGGAAATGTTTCGGAGTACCTCCGCAGGTCAGGTGACCAGTTACTTGATCCGGCGGCACGCTGCAGTGTAATTGTGCCGGTTGTGTTACGTACGGGAAATAGCTGGAGTCACTGGACCATAATCAACAGCCTTTCCGCATACGCAGTTGCCGTAACGGGCATCGTGTCTGCCCGGCCTATACGAAAACCGGCGCATCGGTCATAATTGTTGCATGGATACCATTGTTTACCCGGGTACTTTCGATCCGATTACCAATGGCCACACGGATCTGGTAGAGCGTGCCTCGCGCCTGTTTGAACAGGTCATTGTTGCCGTTGCGGTGAATCTCGACAAGCAGGCCGCGTTTTCCATCGAGACGCGGGTATCACTCGTGCGGGATGCACTGGCGCATATTGAAAATGTCGAGGTGTGCAGTTTCGATAATCTGCTGGTCGATTTCGTGCAGCAGCGGGACGCACGGGTCATCCTGCGTGGCCTGCGCGCCGTATCGGATTTTGAGTACGAATTCCAGCTTGCCAGCATGAACCGGAACCTGGCACCGGAGATCGAGACCCTGTTTCTGACGCCGGCCGAGCAGTATGCCTATATCTCGTCGAGCCTGGTGCGCGAGATCGCAAGCCTCGGCGGGGATGTCACGCCTTTTGTCCATGGTAAAGTTGTGGCTGCATTGCGCGGCCGCATGAACTAGCATGGCCATCCTGTAATTTTTTACACCGTTTTTTTCCTGGCAGGCAGATCGATGGCACTGATGATTACCGATGAATGCATCAATTGCGATGTATGCGAACCCGAGTGCCCGAATGACGCCATTTACCAGGGCGAGGAGATCTATGAAATCAACCCTGACCTGTGCACCGAGTGCGTTGGTCATTTCGAGACATCGCAATGCGTAGAGGTCTGCCCGGTCGAGTGCATCCCGCTGAACCCGGACGTTGTGGAAAACCGCGAACAGCTGATGCTCAAGTACCAGCGGTTAACGGGCAAGAAGGCCGGATAATGTTCACGGAATCATTGAAAAGAAGAAGGCTCCTTACCGGGGCCTTTTTGCTTTCCCTGATCCTGGTTTTCCTGCTGGCAGGTTGTACGGGCCGCACCCAGGGTCAGGCAGCCATTGCCAGTTCGCATCCGCTGGCCACCGCGGCCGGTATGGAGATCCTGGCAGCCGGGGGCAACGCCTTCGATGCGGCTGTCGCCGTCAGCGCCGCACTGGCCGTCGTCGAGCCCTACGGTTCCGGACTGGGTGGGGGCGGGTTCTGGTTACTGCACCGGGCCGCAGACGCTTTCGAGACCATGGTGGACGGGCGGGAACGGGCGCCGCTGGCGGCAACCCGGGACATGTATCTGGATGCGGGTGGCGAGGTAGTGTCGGGGCTGTCGATCAACGGACCGCTGGCCGCCGCTATCCCGGGTGAGCCGGCCGCACTGGTGCACATCGCGGAAAGGTACGGGCGCCTGCCGCTGAAACGGACACTGGAACCCGCTATCCGTCTCGCGCGCCACGGTTTCGAGGTGGATCCGTATTACAACCGGCTCGTCAATTTCCGGCTGGCAGCCATGCAGGCGGATACGGAGACCGCGCGACTGTTCCTGCAGGATAACGCGACGCCAACGGTGGGACACCGGATTGTGCAACCGGAACTGGCGGCGACACTGGAGGCACTCGCCGTACACGGCCGGGACGGTTTCTATGCCGGCCGGGTGGCGGAACAACTGGTTGACGGCGTGCGCCGGGGCGGGGGCATCTGGACACTGGAGGATCTGACACAATACGCGGTGGTCGAACGTGAACCGGTAACCGGGACATACCAGGGATTGCGCATGGTCTCTGCGGCACCGCCATCCTCCGGTGGCGTGGTGCTGGTAACCATGCTCAATATTCTTTCCGGATTCCCGTTGCAGGACCTGGACGAGGCAACCCGGACCCATGTAATTATCGAGGCGATGCGCCGTGCCTACCGGGATCGTGCCGAATTCCTCGGTGATCCGGACTTTACTGATCTACCGGTAGCGCGGCTGACCGGTACCGCCCATGCCGCCGGCTTGCGCGAATCGATCCAGCCCGAGCGGGCAACGCCGAGTGGGGCCCTGCCGGATATGAAGCTTCCGGCGGAAGGCCGGGACACCACCCACTTCTCCATTCTCGACAGCGAAGGCAACCGGGTGGCGGCCACCCTGAGCATCAACTATCCGTTCGGTGCCTGTTTTACGCCGCCGGGTACCGGGGTACTGCTCAATGATGAAATGGATGATTTTTCCGCGAAGCCGGGGGTACCGAATGTCTACGGACTGGTGGGCGCGGAAGCCAACAGCATTGCGCCGGGCAAGCGACCGTTGTCGAGTATGTCACCGACCTTTGTGGAAAACCGGGACGGCGTGGCCATCCTGGGGACACCTGGCGGCAGTCGCATCATTACCATGGTGCTGCTGGCGGTTCTGGACCATGCTGAAGGGGGCACACCGCAATCCTTGGTCAGTCTGCCGAGATTTCATCATCAGTACCTGCCGGACATGGTGCAATATGAAGTGGGCGCCTTCGATGATGATCTGGTCGGCGCCCTGCAGGCGAGGGGTCATGTACTCAAGGTGCTGGATGCCCCCTATGGCAACATGCAGGCCATTTACCATGACCGGAAAACCGGCCGGGCAAGCGCGGCGAGCGATCCTCGCGGGATCGGCCTGTCCGAGGTCAGGCCAGTGAACTAGTCCGCAGGGCTACCAGTCGGAATCTGGCGCCAGCGTATTCTGTTGTGGTGTTAATTCGATACAGGCATTTTCGATACAGACCGCAAGCCAGCTTTTTTCATGATATCTGGCTGTTCAGGACCCGGCGGGCGCACACGGGCTAGCTGCCGGCCGCAGGTGTAGTGGCAGTCTCCCCCGTGCACTTCTCCAGTTTTTTCCTGAGGTAGACGAGATTGGCCTCGGCATTGCTGTTGCTCCATTTGAGGTCCACATATTCCTGGAAGAGTTCGTCATACAGGCGGTTCTGGTAGAAGATTGTGGCCAGGCAGGCTGCAACCAGAAGCATGACGGCGACGACAGCGTTGATCGATACGCTTACTTTTTTTGCCATGCGCCAGCTATCCGGTAGACAGAACAGGAATGGACCTTATCTGTCGTCACCGCGACGATCCCTGTTTTGGTCTCGTCTCCGGTCCCCGTCGTCACCATCACGATCCCTGTCCTGGCTACGCTTCCTGTCCCTATCGTTGTCATCGCGGTCGTCATTGCCCTCGTCCCGGTCGCGTTCGCTTTCCCGATCATCGTCGCGATCCCTGTCCTGGCCACGCTTCCGATCCCGGTCGTCGTCATCGCGGTCCTTCTCATCCCGCTCACGATCCTCCTGCTTGTGTTTCTTCCTCTTGTTTTTCTTCTCGTCACCGGGATCATATTCTTCATGCTTGCCCCTGTAATCGCCATCGCGCTTGAATCTGGCCTTGTCGCTTGCACGTTCATAGGCGCGGTCGCTGGGACCCTTCTCACCGCCCTTGGCCGCGAGCGATAGCGGCTGCACCAGCAGGGCCATGACAGTTGCAAGTAGGACAATCGATTGTTTCATGGCATCAGTTCTCCATGGAGATATAACAGGCATTGCTGCAAATTCATGTCATTATATATTTGCGCCCGACCAAGTCCAGTCAGCGGATGCCGTTGACAGTTTGCCAGATCGAAACCATGTACGGGATATCTGCTTGCTGTGTTTCAACCCGGTAAGTCAGCTTGATTACGCGGTCCTGCCCGGAGCAACCCCCTCAGGGGGACGGAGATGTCTTGCGGAATGTCGAATTACCAGGGTACTCCCCTGGAACGGTAATTTACTTTTCAGCTGCCGCGACCCAGGTGGTACCGGACATGCACAGGGTATCACCCTGTTTGAGCATCTACGGTGGCAACGAGTTCTTCGACAAATGTGGCGCGGATCGAATCTTCCAGTCGTCGAACGAGCATCATGATGGGTACTGCCAGGTCGGAGATCGCCTCCCAGTAGGCCCGGCCGTCTGTTACTTCGACAACATTGATTTCCAGATCCTGCAGATCGACATTGTGGAACCCGTCAGTCGCTATGCCTTTCGTTCTCCAGTGCCTTGCTGGTAATCTCGTTGTACAGGCCAAGGACCTTCGAGGCGAGATCCCTGTATTCGGGATGGCGGTCGACCAGCGCGTTGACCTTGCCGGCATCTGCGAATACCTGCTCCAGGAACTCGATATCGAAATCCCCCAGGGGCTCGCCCCCGTCGACCTTGTCTTTTAGTGCCAGTATCCTCGGGAGCCGGTGTTTTTCCAGCCGGTCCAGCAATACGGAGATCATTCCAGCATCCGTCGTTGATTGAGTCATGGTCCCCCTCCGTGCATGTTACGGAAATGCAGGCTGTGTCAGTACCGGCCGTTCCTGCATGCCATTTATTATAGTTTATTTAACCCCGCTGCTGGCATACGGGGCAATAAAATGTAGAGCGCTGTCCCTGGCGGATCTCGCGGATCGGGGCGTGGCAGCTGAAGCACGGTTTCCCGCCCCTGCCGTAGACATTCAGGTGCAGCCTGAAATAACCCGGCTCGCCATGGCCGTTGACGAAGTCACGCAAGGTGGTGCCGCCCTGTTCGATAGAGTCGTTCAGGACTTCCCGGATAACCTCGACGAGCAGGTCATATTTCTTCCGGCTGATGCGCCCGGCGGCACGCTTTGGGTAGATGCCGGCCAGGTACAGGGCCTCGCAGGCATAGATATTGCCGATACCGACCACGTTGTGGCTGTTCATGAGGAATGGCTTGATGGCGACCTTGCGACCGCGTGACAGCCTGTAGAGATACTCGCCGGTAAAGGCATCACCAAGCGGCTCCGGTCCAAGGCTGCGTAGCAGTCGATGCTGTTCCGGTGGACACCGGGTCCAGTGCAGGCTGCCGAAGCGCCGCGGGTCGGTAAAGCGCAGTGCTCGCTCGTCCGTAAAGACGATATCGACGTGATCGTGTTTTCCGGGTGGCACCCTGGCATCGATGATGCGTAGGCTGCCCGACATACCGAGATGCAACAGCAAGGTACCGTTCGCCGTTCCCAGCAACAGGTATTTGGCGCGGCGGCGGACGGATTCAATGGACTGTCCGCCAAGCTCCTTTCTCAGGCGCTTCGGAACCGGCCAGCGCAGCTGCGGGTTGCGAACAATGACACGCGCCACGGCCTTTCCGGTGATGTGCGGGGCAATGCCGCGGCGTGTGGTTTCTACTTCCGGGAGTTCGGGCACGGACTATGTTGCTGCGGGAGATTCTCTGGAGAGGCAGGGTGTGCCGTGCACACCAGTCAACATTGCCGCGAAACCCATGGTGGTTACTGCACACTCTGCGGCGCTTGTGGTTCCGGATCTGGTCCCGGCAGTGCAAACAGGCTGCCTTCGAGTCCCGTCGTGAGGTGGTACTTGATGCCCCAGTCCGGGCGCGCGAGGATGAGTTCGGGTGCGTGCGAAACCACCTGCAGTACCAGGGGTTCCGGTTGCCCCGTCGTGTGAATCGTGACCCGCTCGGTGGCCTCCGCATCGTCGTACCTGCTGACATACAGGGCGCTGGCATTCTTCCAGTTGTCGATCAGTTGTTGCAGTGCATCGGCACTGACCACGTCGTCCACGGGATCCAGCTGCCAGTGTGGGTCTTCCGACTGGCTGAGTGTCATCCCCGGAAGTTCCAGGCGGGTAATGGCCCCGCGATCCACCAGCAGTTTGCGCGCGATGAAATGATACGGTTCCGAGGTTATCAGGTGCTGGTACTGGTCATTGATCAGATAGACCGTGTCATTGACCTGTACGTAACGCCGTTGCCCCAGTGCCTCGGTCGAACCAAAGCGGACTTCCAGGTCATTGAACCTGAGCGTGGCCTGCGGTGGTTCGAGACCGAGCTGTCCCCGGTCCAGCGAAGCGGCGGGGTAGTGATTTTCGGCAGTTGCCTGCAACAGGCGTAACAGGGCATTCAACTGGAATTCCGCGGCCGGCAGTTCACGCTCTCCGGTAAACAGGTACCAGCGTTCTGCCTTCCGGGTAAATGTCAGCTGTTCCGGTATTTCGCGGATTACGGTGATGCTGACAACCTCGTCGGGGGCGAGGCCCTTGATGATTGCCTGCGGGATGGCCTCGAGTTCCAGTCCGGGCCGGTAAATCACCACCAGTACCAGTGCCAGTGCCAGCACGGCAAGGCCCAGATTTAGCAGCGTGCGTGTCGACATCAGCGGCGGCGCCGGCGCAACCAGATGACCAACCCGGTAAGCAGCAACAGCAAGGGCAGGCCGATGAGCGAGCCGAGACCGATCACAGCCTGTTCCATGCGCCCGAGTTCCAGTGTGGTGTCCGGTGCGGTCTTGACCTGGATATTGATGAATGCGTCATCGTGGCTAAGCCAGTGCACCAGGTTCAGACCGAGGTTGAGGTTGCCACCATTGCCGAGGTAGGCATTGGACAGGAAATCGCCATCACCGATGATGGCGATACGCTGCTTGCGCGGCGCATCCTCCTGTTCGTCGTCTGCCGCAGGGGTGCCGGTGATGACGACGCCGATATCCAGCGGCCCGGGGCGCTCGTCGCTGTCCGCGTCGAACTGGATCTCGCCTGCCAGTGCATCGATCTCGGTCCAGGAACGCGGTGCCGTGGTGAGCAGCGGCGTGACCTGCCAGGCATCGCCCGGGCTGGTTTCCAGGGCAGAGGCTTCCGGGAAAACCGTGACCATGCCGAGGTCGCGTGCTACCTCGTGATTCGGGTAGGCGGTCACCACGACAAACGACGGGTTCTCGATACCGAACATCTGCGTGGTGGCATCAACGACCACGCCCGGCAGGAAGGTTACGCCGACCTGCTCGGCCAGCCGTTCCAGGCCGGCGGGCTTGCCGGGTTCCGCCAGCCACAGCAGATTACCGCCCTGGGCGACGTAATCATGCAACTGTTCGACTTCACCCGGCAACAGGGTGACACGCGGTCCGGCGATGATCAGCAGATGGGTGTTTTCGGGGATGGTATTCTCGGCCAGGTTGATGCGCTGTACCTTGAGGCCCTTGCGTTCCAGTTCCTTGCCGAACAGGCCAAGGTCGTGGTTGGCCTCGCCGTGCGGATCCTGTTCGCCGTGCCCGGTCAGAAAGACGACCCAGCGATCTTCCTGGCGCGATAGCCGCAGCAGGGTATTCGTAAGCTGCTGTTCATTCAGTTGCTGGATGTTTTCACTGCGTCCCAGGTAGCTGACCACGATTTCACCGTCGACGCTGATGTTCTGTGCACGCACACGTTCCGGCGCGGTGTCCGGGTTGATGAACTCCAGCGTGATGTCGGGCTTGAAGCGCTGGTAGCGCGCCACCAGCGCCTGGATCTGCTTGCGCAGCAGTTCATCTTCGCGGGCAAAGGCCGTCAGGGTGATGCTGTCCGGCAAATTGCTAAGCAGCTGGCGGGTGTCGTCGGTGACGGTATTGCGGCTGCCGCTGGTCCAGTCGGCCTGGTAGACATACTGCGTGCTGAGCCAGGCGAGCATCCCGATAATGCCGATGAACAGCACGGCAAACGCCCAGGTTTGCAGGCGCAGCAGGAGACGGGAGCGGCGGGTGATTTCCATTTACCGTTGCCTTGTCACAGTACTTGTTTTGCAGGTTGAGTAATGACGGCAGCCATTTTTTACGTAGGTTGGGTTAGGTGCGCCAGCACCGTAACCCAACGATCGGCCGCAATGTCGGGTTACGCCCTGCGGGCTAACCCGACCTACGCTATTGATTAATAGTGCTGACAAGTCGCTCATGGTTTTCCGAAATCGATCTAGTGCTGCAGGCGATCGGCATCCAGGCGACGGATGCTGAGCCCGAGAAACAGGATACTGATGAGCAGGTAGTAGAGCACGTCGGCACTGTTGAAAAGGCCCTTCAGCAATGACTCATAGTGGCGCAGCAGGGACAGATAGGCAAACAGGCCGCTGGTCTGGTCGGCGCTGGCGCCGGCCCAGTCGATTATCCACAAGAGCAACAGCAGCCCGAAGGTACTGATGGCCGCGACCGTGGGTTGCTCCGTCAGCGACGACATGAACAGGCCGATGGCGGCGAACGCGGCAACCAGCAGTACCAGTCCCGTAAGCCCGGCGGCAAGCTTGCCGAGGTCAAGCGCAGTGCCTGCCAGCAGCGACAGCGGCATCAGCGCCAGCAGTCCAATCATTACCCCAAAGAACGCCAGCACACCGAGGTACTTGCCGAGAATGATCTCCGTCATCGATACCGGTGCCGAGAACAGCAGGCTAAGGGTACGGTTGCGGCGCTCCTCGCTGAGCAGCCGCATGGTAATCAGCGGGGTTATCAGCAGCAACACGATGCCGGCATCGGCGAGCAGCGGTGCGACGACCACATCCGATACCCCGGGCGCGCCCTCGATGGCCGCGAGTCGCGGCTGCAGCAGCAGGTAGCCGTCAATCTGCGAGAGAAACAGGTAGGCGATGATGAACTGCACCACGGCGAGGATCGCCCAGGCGAGCGGTGAGAGGAACAGGCTGCGCAGTTCGCGCGCGGCGATGGTGAAGATCATCTGGCGGCCACCGCCGGGTCACCGGCCGGTTCATCGGAGCAG
The DNA here is from genome assembly GCA_020344335.1 of Gammaproteobacteria bacterium. Taxonomy (GTDB): domain Bacteria; phylum Pseudomonadota; class Gammaproteobacteria; order UBA9214; family UBA9214; genus SZUA-186. The sequence goes on from CP070821.1 coordinate 640,897, forward strand.
GTCAGCTCGATAAAGATATGCTCCAGTGTCCGCCGTTCGGGTGCTAGTTCATACAGCCGCCAGCCGCTGGCAACAGCTTGCGCGATCAAGGCCTCGGACGGGTCGGTGTTCGCGTAATGCAGGCGTACGCGGCCATCGGGCAGTGTTTCGACCTGCGTAACTCCGTCGACCTGCTGCAGCGTAGCGGCATCTGGTGCCGCATGGAAACCCGCAATCAGGCTGGTAGCATTCAGTCGCTGTTCCAGACCGGTGACGCTGTCGGCAAACACCAGTTGCCCCTCATTGATGATCTGCACCCGGTTACAGGTAGCCTGTACCTCGGGCAGAATGTGCGTGGACAGGATAATCCCGTGTTCCTCGCCGAGCTCGCGGATCAGGGTACGGATCTCGCGGATCTGGATCGGATCGAGGCCGACTGTCGGTTCATCGAGTACCACCACCGCGGGGGTATGCAGGATCGCCTGCGCAATGCCGACGCGTTGCCGGTAGCCCTTGGAGAGGTTTCCGATCAGGCGATGACGCACCTCGCCGATACCGCAACGCTCCCGGGCGGTGTCGATGGCCTTGCCAACATGGCCGCGGGCAATGCGGTTCAGCTTTGCACAGTATTGCAGGTATTCGTCGACGGTGAGTTCGCGGTATACCGGTGGCTGTTCCGGCAGGTAGCCGATCTCGTGCTTGGCACGTTTCGGCTTGTCGAGCAGATCGATGCCGTTGATGGTGACGCTGCCGGCGCTCGGTGCCAGATTGCCGGTAATCATCTGCATGGTGGAGGACTTGCCGGCGCCGTTGGGGCCAAGAAAGCCGAGCACCTCCCCCTTGGCGAGCTCGAAACTGACTTCTTTGACCGCGCAGGTCTGGCCGTAGTAACGGGTCAGGTGTTCGACATGGACCAGCACTGGCTTCTGCATGGATGATGGATCCCGGGTGTTATACCTGCATATAGGGCGCGCATTATAAACCGAAATCCTGCCATGTTAAGGGACAATGCGGCTAGCGCCCGTATATGCAGTCCCTTTTGCCTTCCAGGGAGAGGACGATCACATAGCTTGGGCGAAGAAGCGATGCCAAATACTACCTCGTATAAGTTCCTTCT
>CP070821.1:642092-673016 GCA_020344335.1 Gammaproteobacteria bacterium
TCGCCATCGCTGAAACGTTCTACGATGGCATTGCCGAGCTGCAGGCGCAGCTTGTTCACGATAGCCTGCGCCAACTTCGGATTCGCATTGCCGGTAAACACCATCATACGGGTGTTGTCATCGGATGCTGCTATGCGGTTCACCATGTATCAGCCTTGTTGACCGTTCGAGCCAAATTCCCTGAATCGGGGACAGACCCCGTTTTCAAGGCGCAACCCTCGCCCCTGCGGGGCCGGCGCCGCTGCGCTTGCGCCGTTCTCTGGCTATCGCGCTCGAGTCGAACCGTGAGGTTCTCATCCTGCCGTTACACACCACAGCATTTGTTAATGGCTGGGGCGGCAGGATTCGAACCTGCGTATGCGGGGATCAAAACCCCGTGCCTTACCGCTTGGCGACGCCCCATTAACCGCGATGCGGCGTTTTACAGTTTTCCATGAAACGGTAATTTCACAGCGTAATTGCCTGTAGTGGTGACCGGTTCATTCCCCTGGCGACAAACGCCGTCCATCCACGGGGAAGTTGGCGTTCTACCGACCGCGCCTCGCCTTCCGAGCCGAAGGCGGCAAAAACACATGCACCCGTTCCGGTCATGCGGGCCGGGGCGTGGGTGTCCAGCCAGTCGAGCACCGCGGCCACTTCCGGATACCGGCGCCGTACCACCGCTTCGCAGTCATTCTGACCACCGCCGGTGAGAAAGGCGCGTATTGTCATCCGCGGCGTATCCCGTGTCAATTCCGGGTCGGAAAAAATATCTACAGTTGATATGCTTACCGGCGGTACCACTACCAGAAACCACGGCTCGTCAAGGGTAACGGGCGTCAGGACCTCACCGATTCCCTCGGCCCACGCCGCCTCCCCGTAGATAAAGACCGGGACATCCGCACCCAGCTTCAACCCCAGTCTCGCCAGCTCCCCGGCATCCAGGCCCACGTTCCAGAGCCGGTTGAGGGCCCACAGGGTGGTTGCGGCATCGGAACTTCCTCCTCCCAGACCTCCGCCCCCGGGCAGTAATTTATCATTATAAATATCAACACCCTTGGTTGTTCCGGTGGTGGATTGCAGCAGCCTCGCAGCACGCACGCACAGGTCAGACGCCTCGGGGACACCGGCCGGACCACCAAAGCGGCGAATCGCCCTGTCCTCGGTGATCTCGAAGTACAACTGGTCTGCCCGGTCCAGGAACTGGTATACCGTCTGCAGGTTGTGGTACCCGTTTTCCCGCTGCCCCGTGATGTGCAGGAACAGGTTCAGTTTGGCCGGGGCTGGCCAGGGGCCGCTGGCTGTTCCGGGTATCTGCAGGTCGGTCACGGTACCGGACCCGGTGACTGTGTCGCCGGCGGGGACACGGTCCATTCATCCACGACGAGGGTCACCGAGATATCTGCCGTCTCCAGACGCATCCGGGTGGGCCAGTCCCGGCCGGCAAGCGTCTGATAGCGGTTGTAGCTGATATCCCAGCCATCCTGCTCCAGGCGCTCGAGCCGGCCCTGTTCATCTGTGGTGAACCGGACCTCGCCGCCCGGTGCCGGGATACCGCGCACCCAGTAGCGCAGGCCGGTGACCGGTAGTTGCCAGCCGGTCACTGACATGACCAGTGCATCGGCATCCCGGGTCGCATACTGCTGCCCGTCTGCAGTCTGCAGGCGAACCATGCCGGCCGTATCCCCGTCGATCTGCACGGCACCCTGTCCGAGGGGGCCGGAAAGGTTAAGGCGGTAGCTGCCTGCCGCTTCATCCCAGCGCATCCCCGCATGCCACCCCTGCTCCCCCCTGACCAGAGAGACACGACCGCGCAAGCCCCAGGCCGCATATTCAGGAATCGCGGCATCGAACACAGCCGCGGGCACGACCGGCGACCTGGGCTGGCTGGCGCACCCGGCCAGCACCAGGAATACTCCAAGCAGGAACTTCTTCACGGCAGGTAACGGTTAACGACTTCCCTGAGTACCCGGTTGTCAGGATCGTTCTCCTGGGCCGCTTTCCAGACCCGGCGTGCTCCTTCCTGGTCACCCTGCGCCCACAGCACCTCACCGAGATGGGCGCCGATCTCACCATCACCGGACATGTCAAATGCCTGCTGCAGGTAGCCCTGTGCCTTGTCGAGATTTCCAAGCCGGTAATGTACCCATCCCATGCTGTCCACGATGGCCGGGTCATCCGGTTTATGGGCATATGCCTTCTCGATGTAGACCAGCGCCTCCTGATAGCGGTCTGTGCGATCGGCCAGCGTGTAGCCCAGTGCATTCAGTGCCCTGATGTTGTCAGGATCCTGTTGCAGGATGTGCCGCAAATCCAGCTCGGCAATGTCCAGGCGATCTATCTTTTCTGCTACCAGGGCCCGTGCATAACGCAGTTTTTCGTCATCCGGATGGCTAACGAGCGCCTGTGAATACAACTCGAATGCTTCCTGGTCGTGGTCGGAATCCGACAGGACCTGTCCCTCGATCAGGTAATAATCAGCGGCGTTTTCCGGGTTGTTCATGCGCAATGCCTGCATCTCGCGCCGCACTTCCTCCAGCTGGCCCTGCGCGACCATGATCATGGACAGGCGCAGGCGTGACTGTGTCCAGTACTCTCCATCCTCAACCTGGCGGTACCAGTCAACTGCCGCATCGTTGTCACCATCCAGCTCCTCTGCATAGCCGAGGTAGTAATACACCGCCTGTTGTTTCTCACCGTGCTCCAGCAACTGCCGGAGATGATGCTTGGCGGACTTGATTTCCTTGGTTTCCAGTTCCAGCAATGCCAGTGAAAACAGCGCGTCATTGTTTTCAGGCTCAAGTTTGACAACCTTGCCGAACTGTTGTTTTGCCCCCTGTATGTCACCGGAATCCAGCAGCAGCTTGCCATAGCCAAACTGCAGGCTGGCATCGTCCGGCTGGCGTTCGGCAGCCCTTGCCAGCACCTCCAGCGCCAGAGGCTTTTTGTCCTGGCGTACCAGCACCTGCGCCCTCAGGATTTCCGCCTCCGCCATCTCCGGCTCCATCTGCAGGGCCTCCTCAACAGCGACCAGCGCGCGCTCCAGCTCATCGGCCATGATTGCTGTGCGGCAAATGCCCAGTCTGCCCTGCGGGCTGTCAGGATAACGGGCGGCGAGCTTCTCCATGGCCTCCAGTGCCTCGGACTTGTCTGTATGGCGGGCGAGTATCGCCGTTGCCAGGTGAAAGCCCTCGGAGTGATTCTTCGCAGTGGAAATCAGGTAATCGAGCTGGCGGACAACTTCGTCCATGTCACCCAGTTTCAGGGCAAGCGCAGTGACCACCTTGCGGGCCTCCACGCTCGATGGGTCGAGTTCCAGCCAGTGTTGTGCCGCTCGCAAGGCAGCTTCGTATTGCTTTGCATAGGTGGCAATCTGCACGGCACGCTCGGCGACTCGGGGATCCCGGGAGTCCAGCGCAGCCTGAAGGTAGTGGGGTGCCGATACATCCAGACGGCCACGTTGCCCGGCAATCTCTGCCAGCAGAATATCGTAAAGGAGTTGCTGTGTGAGAGGCTCGTACTGTGGCTCCCCTCTACTGTCTGCCACGGCTTCTGCTTTGCCGGATGGTTTCTGCGACTCGGCGGGCTGTTCTGCCGTAGGTTTTGTGGCTTCAACACCGCGCACTGCCGTGCAGGCAACCTGTGTCAACACAACCATACCGAGCAGGGCGGCATATAGCGACGACAGCCCGACGCTTCGTAATTTTTTCAGTTCCATACTCGTCATTCTAACAGCTTGCCCCGCAATGGTTCCTGTACAATGACACCTAAAATTACCAGATGTTTATATCCTGCATATCCGCCACCGGATTGCCCTGCAACTTGTATTCCGGGACACCACCATGCAGAATTTTATGATTTTCCCAGGGCATACGCTGTTTCAGCATGTATCTGACTATTCTTGGCATCAATCACCGCACCGCCCCCGTGGAGGTCCGCGGGCAAGTTGCGTTCCCGCCGGAACAGCTGCCGCGTGCACTGAGTGAAATTACCGGTATTGATAATGTCCGTGAAGCTGCCATCCTGTCGACCTGTAATCGTACCGAGCTGTGCTGCGCCAGCCATTCCGACATCCTGGGTCCGGTGACGGACTGGTTGTGCGAATTCCACGGCCTGGGCAAGGATACACTGCTTCCACATCTGTATTCCTTCGAAGGCGCCAATGCCGTCCGCCACATGTTGCGGGTAGCAGCGGGACTGGATTCCATGATCCTTGGTGAACCGCAGATTCTCGGTCAGATGAAAACCAGTTACCAGCAGGCCATTGAGGCAGGTTCGCTCGACACGCTGGTCAGCCGGCTGTTTCAGCACACCTTTTCAGTGGCCAAGCAAATCCGCACCGACACGGCCATCGGGGCCAGCCCGGTATCCGTCGCATTTGCAGCAGTCAGTCTGGCTCGGCAGATTTTCGGGGACTTCGACAAGCAGGCCACCTTGCTGATCGGCGCCGGTGAAACAATCGAGCTGGCAGCACGGCATCTGAACGAACACGGCATCGGCAAGATGATTATCGCCAATCGCACCCTGGAACGTGCCCAGCAGCTGGCCGTTCAGTTCAACGGCTATGGTATCTCGCTGGACCAGATCCCGGTACACCTCTCGGAGGCTGACATTATCATCTCCTCGACCGGGAGTCCGAACTTCATCCTCGACAGCAAGATGGTCCGGGAAGCGCAGCAAGGTCGCAAGCACCGGCCGGTGTTCATGGTCGACATTGCGGTACCCGGTGATATCGACCCGCAGATAGCTGATCTTGATGATGTGTACCTTTACACCGTGGATGATCTCCAGCAGGTCATCGAGGAAAACCTGAAATCGCGCCGGGAAGCTGCCGCGCAGGCCGAAGACATCATCGAGATACAGACAGAGCATTTCATGGAGTGGGTACAGTCACTGGATGCCGTCCCCGCGATACGTGCCTACCGCGACCATGCGAGCGCCGTCGGTGATGCCGAACTCGAGAAGGCACGCAAGCAACTGGCCGATGGAGCGGATCCACATCAGGTCCTGGAGTCACTTACCAGAAGCATCATCAACAAGCTGGCCCATGACCCGAGCGTCAACCTGCGCCAGGCAGCCAAGCAGGGACAGACCAGCCTGCTGGAAACCGTGCGTACCCTGTTCAAGCTGAAAAACAGGAAGTAACAGGCTCACGCCATTACGCCATGAAACATTCCATTATCAGCAAACTAGAGGGAATCGAGGAACGTCACAGCGAGGTCAGCGCACTGCTTGCAGATGCCGAGACCATTGCCGACCAGGACAGGTACCGGCAGCTGTCTATGGAATATGCACAGCTCACCCCGGTGATAAACAGTTTTCAGGCTTATCGGCGGGCCCGGGATGATGTCCGCTCCGCGCAGGAGATGCTCGGGGATCCGGACCCCGACATGCAGGCAATGGCCGGCGAAGAACTGGCCCGTGCCACGCAACAGGCAGAGGCGCTCGAACTCGAGCTGCAGAAACTGCTGCTGCCAAAAGACCCGCATGACAACAGCAACATATTCCTCGAAATACGTGCCGGGACCGGCGGTGATGAGGCCGCCCTGTTTGCCGGTGACCTGTTCCGGATGTATACACGCTATGCGGAACAGCGCAAGTGGCAGATCGAGATACTCAGTGAAAGTCCGGGAGAACATGGTGGTTACAAGGAAATTATTGCACGGCTCATTGGCCAGGGAGCGTATTCACGGCTGAAATTCGAGTCCGGTGCCCACCGTGTACAGCGGGTACCTGAAACCGAATCCCAGGGGCGAATCCATACCTCTGCCGCCACTGTTGCCGTCCTGCCCGAGGCCGATGAAGTGGACCCGATCGAGATCAATCCCTCCGATCTCAAGGTCGACACGTTCCGTGCCTCCGGGGCCGGAGGCCAGCATGTAAACAAGACCGACTCCGCCATTCGCCTGACCCACCTGCCGACCGGCATCGTGGTGGAATGCCAGGATGAACGCTCCCAGCACAAAAACCGGGCCCACGCCATGTCGCTGCTGGCTGCACGCCTGCTCAATGCAGAGCGCGAGAAACAAAAGACAGAGGAAAGCGAGGCACGCCGTTCGCTGGTCGGCAGCGGCGACCGCTCCGAGCGTATCCGCACCTATAACTTCCCGCAGGGACGCATGACCGACCACCGCATTAATCTCACCCTGTACAAGCTCGACGAGATCATGACCGGCAATCTTGATGCGGTCATTGAACCGTTAATCCACGAAAACCAGGCTGACCAGCTGGCCGCACTGGAAACACAGGGTGACTGACCCGTTATTTCGCTGTGAGAAGCATGTACCCGCAAAGGATACCAGCCGGACACCGGTCTCGGTGTGAACTGTTCGAATATCCACTGGAAGCAGCCATCCCGGACCGAGTCCGAAAGACGCAATCTGTTTCGGCCACCGTTCCTGTCCCGGACATGGCTGGTTTCTTCGTGTCCAATCTGCTGTATTACCAGTATGTACAACTGGTTATACGGTCGTTCCCGACAGCCGGGATAGTGGTGCAATATGCAGACTAATCCCTCGATCAAGTCACTGCTGGAATTCGCGACGCACACACTCGATACCGGTTCGGCGCGGCTTGACGCCGAGGTCATGCTCGCTGCCTGTCTCGACAAACCGCGCAGCCACCTGCATGCCTGGCCAGAACGCAGCGTCAAGACCGATCAGCAGACGCGCTTTCTGGCATGGCTGCAACGCCGCGCAGCCGGTGAACCGGTTGCCCACCTGACCGGTCGGCGGGAATTCTGGTCGCTGGAGTTGCTGGTGACACCCGATACGCTGATACCCCGCCCGGAGACCGAAACCCTGGTGGCACTGGCACTGGAAAAGATCCCGGAGGAGACAGCCGTGTGCATCGCCGATCTTGGCACCGGGAGCGGCGCGATAGCACTGGCAATTGCCCGCGAGCGGCCACACGCAGAGATTCTCGCAACGGATATCTCGGCACGGGCACTGGATATCGCCCGGCAGAATGCCCGACGTCTGGAAATCGAAAATGTACAATTCGTCGAGGGCCCATGGTGTGCCGCCCTGCCTGCACGGCCGCTGGATTTTATTTTGAGCAATCCGCCCTACATCGCCGATTCAGATCCGCACCTGGAAGAAGGCGATGTCCGCTATGAGCCGCGCAGCGCACTGGCTGCCGGGCCACGGGGTCTGGACGACCTGCAATTGCTGGTCCGCTGCGCTGCCGGCCATCTTGCCGACAATGGCTGGCTGATCGTGGAGCATGGCTATGACCAGGACAGTCATGTCAGACAGCTGTTCCGTGAGTCGGGATACCGGGCCATCAGCGACCATGCAGACGATGCCGGGATCAACCGCGTCACCATGGGAAAAAGAGATCCGGCCATCAGCTGACTTGTAATTTTCCGGCATAGGATTACGATTAAAGTATGCTGGAGAAACAGAAACACCGGACAATCAGGATTTGTTCATCCCCGGATGATCCGGATGCCATAAAGTCCGCTGTGGAATTGCTGAAAGACGTAAGAGGCGTGCTCGATGCACGCATCGTTTCTCCGGACCGGCTGGTCGTGAGCTACAATGTTCGCCGCATCACCCTGCAGGTCATCGAGGCCCTGCTCACGGAGTTCGGTTTCAAACTGCAGACCAACCTCTTCTGCCGTCTCATGCGCGGCCTTTGCTATTACATAGAAGACAACGAGTGCAGCAACCCGATACATGACCAGGCGGAATGTACGCGTGACGCCTTCATCACCCGCTATATCCGGCGCCCGCACGGCTGCCGTGACCATCGCCCCGAATACCTGCGCCGCTATCTGTAAAACAGGATCGTGCAACGACATGAAATTGCAGGAGTGGATTGTCCGCGAACGAAATAATACAGCGCACTTGCCGGGTTAGGCCGAAGGCCGCAACCACAAGCATTGTCAGTACAGTTTTGCAGGAGCCGATACATACCATTGCCCTTGTAAAACCGGCCTGCTGCTGTTGAGCTGATATCAATAATGAACGACGACCAACTGTTACGCTACAGCCGGCAGATTATGCTGCCGCAGGTGGATATCGCAGGCCAGGAAAAACTGCTGGCATCTCACGCACTGGTCATCGGCGCCGGGGGCCTCGGGTCACCGGCCGCGATATATCTTGCGGCTGCTGGCATCGGCCAGCTGACCATTGCCGATGACGACGTCGTCGAGCTGTCCAACCTGCAACGCCAGGTCCTGCATCATGACAACGACATCGGCAAGCAAAAAACCACATCTGCCAGGGAATCACTGGCAACCATCAACCCCGAAGTAAACATCACCACCATCCCCGAACGCCTGCAGGGAGAAAACCTGGCTTCAGTCGTTAACAGCGTGGACGTGGTGCTCGACTGCTGCGACAACTTTGCTACCCGCTTTGCCGTAAATGCAGCCTGCGTAAAACACCGGACACCACTGGTTTCCGGGGCCGCGGTACGCCTGGAAGGCCAGCTGGCGGTCTTTCTGCCAGACCACGAAAACAGCCCGTGTTACAGTTGCCTGTACAGGGAGGGCGAGGAAGAGGATCAAACCTGTTCCGAGAACGGCGTACTCTCACCCATCGTCGGTATCATCGGCAGCCTGCAGGCCATGGAGGCCATCAAGGTCATCCTGGCGCTCGGCGAAACACTTTCCGGCCGTCTGGTCCTGTTTGACGCCATGACCCATGAATGGCGTATCCTGAAAGTACCACGTGACCCCGAATGTCCGGTTTGCGCTCATCCACAGTAAAGCGCCATTCTCAACGGGAAGAACATCGGGTTGTTGGTCATGTTGTGCATGGTGTACCCGACGGAATATCGAATCCGATATTCCGCAACGTGTAATTCAGTCCGTCGTTCATCCCGCCAGGTATCACCGTCGTGCATTGAAACTCGTGTCGCACCGGGTATTCCTTGCGCAAGGCATCAAATCCTGCCTTTTGCTGTTCCGGCGTGAGTAATGACAGCCTGCGCAGCTGTGCATCATCATTGCGGACATCATAGGAATGGAACACAGCTCGACTGACTGCCTGCAGTAAATCTTTCGCTCCCGGCTCGTCCAGCTCCAGCGGTCGCCTTGCCGGTAACTCACCTTCCGCCGACCATCGTATCGGCAAGCCGAAATGTGCACAGGCCGCTGTGTAGATCATTTCCGTTCCACGCAACTTTCCTTCAAGGCTGTAACCGGCGATATGTGGCGTTCCAAATGCCACTTTTTCCAGCAATGCCGTATCGATGGCCGGCTCCCCTTCCCAGACATCCAGCACAACTGACAGGTCTGTCCGCTCGGAAAGGGCCCTGGCGAGAGCGCGGTTATCGATTACAGATCCACGCGCCGTGTTGATGAGTATTGCTCCCGGTCTTAATTTCCCTATAAAAACCCCATCCACCAGGTGAAATGTCGGATACTCACCACTCTTCGTCAACGGAACATGCAGGGTGATGATATCTGTCTGCAGTATTTCCTCCAGATCAACAAACTCGTCATGCCCCCCTTGCGCCTGCAGGGGTGGATCATTAACCAGACAATGCATCCCCAGGGCGCTCAGTTTCTGCAGCACCCGGGACCCGACATTACCGCATCCTATAATTCCCACTTTTTTCTCTGCCGGATCGAATCCATCGCGCTCGGCAAGCGCCAGTACCGCGCTCACAACATATTCCGCTGCCGAGGTTGCATTGCTGCCCGGCGCGGTAGCGAAACCGATATTCTGCTGCTGCAGGTAGTCGCGATCTATGTGGTCAAACCCGATGGTGGCCGAGCCGACAAAACACACATTTGAACCTTCCAGCAGTTCACGCCCGACCTTTGTAACCGAGCGCACCAGCAGGATATCTGCATCACGCACATCATCGGCACACAGCTGGCGTCCGGGCAACAGGATCACTTCGCCCAGTGTCGAGAAGGCCTGCTGTACACAGGGGATGTTTTCGTCGGCGATGATTTTCATCTGCTACGGGTCCGGTTGATTCGAAAATAATATTACCGCAGAGGCGCGGGAGAGTCAGGGAATAGCGTGTAACTGCTGAAAATCGTTGTTACTCCAGTGGAAACGGGAATTACACGGACATTTGTTTTCCAGGCATCCCGCCTTACGGGGATTTTTTGGGGCGGATGATGGAAGACACACTAAAAACGCATTGTGTAGTTCCCCTTCCCCGGATCCCTCTATCCCGGCAATTTGGCTTCTCCCTAGCAGGGAGAGGGTAACAAGGCCCGATTTCCGCATTTGCGGTAATAGCAGGCACATCTTTGAATCATTATCGTATGTATATTTACCAGGCGTCCATGTGGTCAATCATGTTTGCTACGTACCTGTCATTCATGCATCAAGTATCTTGCGCAACAGTTCATTGACCTGTTTGGGATTGGCCTTGCCCTGTGTAGCCTGCATGACCTGGCCGACGAAATAGCCCAGCAGCTTTGTCTGCCCGTTACGGTACTGTTCCAGCTGCTTCGGGTTGTTCTCCAGGACCTCCTTGACGATGCCCTCGATGGCGGAGGAATCGGAAATCTGCTTGAGGCCTTTTTTCTCGATGATTGCATCCGCCGAACCCTCTCCGTTGAACATGTCCTGGAACACCTGCTTGGCGATTTTCCCGGAGATGGTGCCATCCTCGATGCGCAGCAACAGACCACCCAGTTCCGCAGCACTGACCGGACTATCGATGATGTCCACACCGGCCTTGTTCAGTGCGCCGGACAATTCACCCATGACCCAGTTGGCCGACAGCTTGCCCTGCCCCCCGGATGCATCCACGGTCGCCTCGAAATAATCAGCCTGTTCGCGGGATGCAGTCAGTATTCCCGCGTCATAGGCAGATAGCCCGTAGTCACCCATGAAACGCTGTTTCCTGGCTTCCGGCAACTCCGGCAGTGTGGCGGCAACGTCATCCAGGAACGCCTGCCCGATCTCGACCGGCAACAGGTCCGGATCGGGGAAATAGCGATAATCGTTGGCTTCTTCCTTGGTACGCATGGGACGAGTCTCATGCCGGTCCGGATCAAACAGGCGTGTCTCCTGTACTACTTTCCCGCCACCTTCGATCAGGGCAATCTGGCGCTCGACTTCGTAGTTGATTGCCTGCTCGACGAACCGGAAGGAATTGAGGTTCTTGATTTCGGTGCGCGTGCCAAATTCTTCTGCATCCTGGGGGCGTACTGAGACATTGGCATCACAGCGGAACGAGCCTTCCTGCATGTTGCCATCACAAATATCCAGGTAGCGCACCAACGCGTGGATCTTCTTCATGTAGGCCACGGCTTCCCTGGCCGAACGCATATCCGGCTCGGAAACAATTTCCAGTAATGGTGTACCGGCGCGGTTCAGATCTATGCCAGTCAAGCCATGAAAATCCTCGTGCAGGGACTTGCCGGCATCTTCCTCCAGATGTGCCCGCGTGATACCAATGCGCTTGGTGGTGCTCTCGTCCAGCTCGATGTCAAGATAGCCGTCATGCACAATCGGCAGCTCATACTGGCTGATCTGATAACCCTTGGGCAGGTCCGGATAGAAATAATTCTTGCGCGCAAACACGGAACGCGGGGCAACCGTGGAATGTGTTGCCAACCCGAACTTCGCAGCCATGAGCACCGCCTCGGCATTCAGCACCGGCAAGACCCCGGGCAGGCCGAGGTCCACGGCACAAGCCTGGGTATTCGGTTGCGCCCCGTAGCGCGTGGCCGCACCGGAAAAGATCTTGCTGCGGGTACGTAACTGGGCATGGATCTCCAGCCCGATGACGGTTTCCCATTTCGTATTCATGTTACTTGCCCCCGAAGACCCGCACCCGCCCGCTGCTACTGGTCGGGAGTTGACAGGAGGGATAAAATGATTTTAACTTATTGAATTTTATATATTTTATCACCTCCATTCCGGCGACTGGTCCAGGTGCTGCTCTAGCGCCACTATCCAGGAGTGTGTTCCCAGGTATCCGGAAAACGCACAGAAAGGGGAAGGATCGTCCTGTTTTTACTGTAACGCTTGGCAGTCCTGTCCCGACGCTGGCCGCAGCTGTCGGACTACGGCCTGCACCCCGACGCTCTGCAACACCAGGTACAGCTGGCTGCATTCGCATTTATTCAAACCCCTGCGGGGCCAGCTCATGCCAGTCCGTCACCTGCTGGAAGCGATGCGCGATATTCAACAGACGCGCTTCTTCAAAGTAATTGCCAATCACCTGCAGGCCCAGGGGCAGCCCGTCGGTGAGCCCTGCCGGAATGGATAATCCCGGCAAGCCGGCCAGGTTCACGGCAATAGTATAGATGTCGGACAGGTACATGGTAATCGGGGCATCTGACTTCTCGCCCAGCCGAAATGCCGCGGTCGGTGCAGTCGGTCCCATGATGACATCTATCGTTTCGAAGGCCTTCAGGAAATCTTCACGAATCAGGCGGCGTACCTGTTGCGCCTTGTGGTAATAGGCGTCGTAGTAACCGGCAGACAGGGCATAGGTGCCGATCATGATGCGCCGCTTGACCTCCGGTCCAAAACCCTCCCCGCGCGATCGCGTGTACAGATCCTCTAGGTCCTGCGGGTCACTCGCGCGGTAACCGAAGCGCACCCCGTCCATGCGTGACAGGTTGGAGGAACACTCGGCCGGTGCCACGACGTAATAGGTTGGCACGGCCAGTGAGGTATTCGGCAGGGAGATATCCACCAGCGTGGCACCGAGTTTCTCGTATTCACCGAGGGCGGCTGTCACGGCATCGGCCACGCCGCCGGCCAGCCCCGCACCGAAAAATTCCTTAGGCAGACCGATCTTCAGTCCCTCCAGGGAGTCATTCAGACCTACCATATAGTCCTCAACCGGCCGGTCCACGCTGGTCGAGTCGCGTGCATCGAATCCGGCCATGGCCCCCAGCATGATGGCGGCATCCTCTGCGCTGCGCGTGAGCGGACCACCCTGATCGAGGCTGGAGGCAAAGGCAATCATGCCATAACGCGAGACGCGCCCGTAGGTCGGCTTGAGCCCGGTGATCCCGCACAAGGCAGCCGGCTGGCGGATGGATCCACCGGTATCCGTTCCGGTACTTGCCGGGACCAGGCGTGCGGCCACGGCGGCGGCCGATCCACCGGAAGAACCGCCGGGAACCCGTTGCGGGTCCCATGGATTTTTCACCGGCCCGTAAAAACTCGTTTCATTGGATGACCCCATGGCAAACTCGTCCATATTGGTCTTACCGATCATGACAGCGCCGGCCTCGTTCAGGTATTGTGTCACCGTGGCGTCATAGGGAGAGATAAAATTATCGAGCATCTTCGAACCGCAGCTGGTCTTCACCCCTTGCGTACAGAAGATGTCCTTGTGAGCAAACGGAATACCCGTCAAGGGACCCGCCTCTCCGGACTGGATACGGGCATCCGCAGCATGTGCCTGCCGCAGTGCCTGTTCCGCGGTCACGGTGATAAAGCAATTAAGCTGCTCATCCAGCCGACCCACACGTTCCAGGCAGGCCTGAGTGAACTCCACGCTGGAAAACTCACGCTCGCGCAACCCTTTTGCCAGTTCCGTCAGGTTTTTTGTGTGCATCGCGGGGTCCGGAAAGCTTGCGTCGCTAAGGGAATCGGCAGTGGCGCCGACAAGGACAGGGTAGCCAGCAACATGATCACTCGATTACTTTGGGTACCAGGTACAGTCCGGCCTCGGTTTGCGGTGCACATTGCTGGAAATCCTCGCGCTCAACGGTCTCCGTGACTTCATCGGCCCGGAGTCGCTGGGTGGCTTCCAGCGGATGTGCCAGCGGTTCCACGCCGGTCGTGTCCACTGCATTCAGCTGTTCCACAAATGCGAGGATATCCGACAGGTTGCGCGCATACTCCACGATGTCAGCCGGGTCGATACCCAGCCGCGCAAGATGCGCAATATTTTCTACTTCAGAGGTGTCGAGTGCCATTCTCAGCCGAGCTACCAACAGTCATAGTCAAAACAGGGCCGCAAAGGTAGCATAACTACCCCGGAGTACGTTAATAGGCTGGCATTCCGTACAGGTTCCCGCCCCCTTTGCGGGGGAGGAACGATGTACAGGAACGTACAAGTGCCGCACGAGGCAGGATGCCGGGAGCGGCCAGGACAGGAGTAGTGTGATCAAACTTATCTACCAGTTCAAAGTGAAGCAGGCAGCCGGGGTGACAGATACCTGTTGTGTCGTACAGTATTGGAAACCACCGGTTACAAGCGGGATCAACCTGATTTCCTTGCCGAAAACGTTCCCCGTTGTTAGATTACCCAACTGCTGGCCAGGCCAACCCCCACGAACCAGGATTTAATGGTGATAAAAAGTTTATTCGGGCTGTTTTCCAACGACCTTTCTATTGACCTCGGTACCGCCAATACGCTGATCTATGTACGCGGGCAGGGCATCGTGCTGAACGAACCATCCGTTGTTGCCATTCGCCAGGACCGCGGACCCGGCGGACCCAAGAGCATTGCGGCCGTCGGTTCCGAGGCCAAGCTCATGCTGGGGCGAACGCCGGGCAACATCACCGCCATCCGGCCACTCAAGGACGGTGTGATCGCAGATTTCACCATTACCGAGAAAATGCTTCAGCATTTCATTCACAAGGTCCATGAAGCACGGTTTTTCCGGCCAAGTCCGCGCGTGCTGATTTGTGTTCCCTGCGGATCCACGCAGGTCGAACGCCGCGCCATCCGGGAATCGGCTGCCGGTGCCGGTGCCCGTGATGTCTACCTGATCGAGGAGCCCATGTCGGCCGCGATCGGTGCAGGGATGCCAGTTGACGAGGCACGCGGCTCCATGGTGCTGGATGTCGGTGGCGGCACCTCCGAGGTCGCGGTGATTTCCCTGAACGGGATCGTGTACTCCTCCTCGGTGCGTATTGGCGGGGACCGTTTCGATGACGCCATCATCAACTATGTACGCCGCAACTACGGCACACTCATAGGTGAAACCACGGCCGAGAACATCAAGCACGAAATCGGCTCGGCCTACCCCGCCAAGGAAGTCATGGAGATCGAGGTCAAGGGCCGCAACCTGTCCCAGGGAATTCCGCGCAGTTTCACACTAAACAGCAACGAAATACTGGAAGCACTGCAGGAACCCCTGGCCGGCATCGTCGGCGCGGTGAAGGCTGCACTGGAGCAGACCCCGCCGGAACTCGGAGCAGACGTTGCCGAACGCGGCATCGTGCTGACCGGTGGCGGCGCACTGCTGCGTGACCTCGACCGCCTGCTCATGGAAGAAACCGGTCTCCCCGTGGTGGTCGCCGATGACCCGCTGACTTGTGTCGCACGTGGCGGCGGCCGCGCGCTCGAGCTGTTTGACGAGCGTGGCGGTGACGTTTTCACCGTCGAATAATTCGCCCTCCCCCGAGTCATTGCGCATCCCTGGATGCGACAGGATAATGTGTCTACAGAGTCGCGGGCCGTAGCCCGGCAGACAGGGCATAATTTCGACACAAGGGCGTACCCATCAAACTGATCTTCACACAAGGACCATCCATCACGGTCCGTATGATCGTTTTCGTGATGCTGTCCATGGTGTTGATGACACTGGACCACCGCTATACCCAGCTAAACAGCCTGCGTGCCGCATTGTCGGTTGTTGTTTATCCGCTGCAACTGGCAGTGGAAATGCCCGGTGCTGTCACAGAATGGTTCCGTGAATCACTGGCCACCCGTCGCCAACTGCAGGAGGAAAATGCCAGCCTGCAGACCCAGTTGCTGATGCTCAAGGCCCAAAGCCAGAAGCTGCAGTCACTGGAAGCGGAAAACATTCGCTTGCGTGAACTCCTGGAGTCCTCATTCGATGTCGGTGAAAAGGTACTGGTGGCAGAACTGATGGTAGCCAACCTTGATCCTTACAAGCACCAGGTGGTCATCAACAAGGGCGAGCTGGACAGAATCTACCGCGGACAACCCCTGCTGGATGCCGAGGGCGTAATGGGACAGGTCGTGCATGTCGGTCCCTACAGCTCAACCGCAGTACTCATTACCGACACATCGCATGCTATCCCGGTACAGGTCAACCGCAATGGCATTCGCACCATCGCCCTGGGCAGCGGCACCATCAACCGGCTGGATTTGCCCTACCTCTCTAACAATGCCGATATCGTGCCGGGTGACCTGCTGATCACCTCCGGACTGGGCGGTCGCTTCCCGCCCGGTTATCCGGTTGCCCTTGTTGAGGCAGTCCAGCATGATCCCGGACGCACCTTTGCACGCATTTCTGCGAAGCCCACCGCCAGGCTCGACCGCAGCCGCGAGGTCCTGCTGGTCTGGCCCGGCGAAGCACCGGACGTGGTAACGGATATCGCCGAGGAAACGGGTATTACACAAGAAGAAGATGCTGCAACAACGGATCAGGCAGCGCCCGGCCTGGCGGAGGAAGCTCCATGATGCTGGCCCGGCACCATGGCGGTGGCGTTATCACGGTGACATTCCTGATCGGGCTGGTGCTGACGATCATGCCCCTGCCTGAGGGGATGCGCTACCTGCGACCGGACTGGGTCGGTCTGGTGCTGATTTACTGGTGTCTGGCTTTACCGGAACGCGTGGGCGTCAGTATCGGCTGGGTCATGGGACTGCTGGTCGACCTCCTGACAGGCTCCCTGCTCGGCCAGCATGCCATGGCATTGGCCATCGTGGCTTACCTGGCCCTGAAGTTTCACCAGCGAGTGCGCCTGTTCCCGATCTGGCAGCAATCCCTGACCGTGCTGGTGCTTCTGGTGCTGCACCAGCTGCTGGCGCTTTGGGTGATCCGCTTTACAGGGCGGCCCGCCCCTCCGTGGTATTACTGGGCACCTTCCGTCACCGGCATGCTGTTCTGGCCGCTGATCTACTTCTCCCTGCGCGCATTGCGGCGCGGCTTTCGGGTCAGCTAGGCTGGCAGGGCTTGCTTCTTCCATGCTGCGCCAGCTAACACTCAAGGACCACCTGCTCGAGTACCACCTGTTCAGCAACCGGGCGATCACCCTGCTGGTGCTTTGCGGTCTGATGCTGCTGGCACTGCTTGGCCGGTTGTGGTATCTGCAGGTCATCGAGCATGAACATTTCACCACCCTGTCGGAAGATAACCGTGTAAAGCTGCAGCCAATCGCACCCAATCGCGGACTGATCTATGACCGCAACGGTATCCTGCTGGCCGATAACCTCCCCTCGTATCGCCTGGAGATCACTCCAGAACAGGTGGATGACATGCCATCCACCTTGATGGAACTCGAGGAATACATCCACATCCGGGAAACAGACCGGGACCGCTTCGATAAACTGCTGGGCCGCAAGCCGCAATTCGAGGCCATTCCGCTGCGGTTTCACCTGAGCGACGAGGAGGTAGCACGTTTCTCGGTGAACCGGCACCGTTTTCCCGGCGTTGAAATCAAGGCTGGCCTGGCACGTCACTATCCGCAGAATCAAGTGGCGGTGCATGCGCTCGGCTATGTTGGCCGGATTGATGAACAGTCTCTGAAAAGGATCGACCCTTCCAACTACAGCGGTACAACCCATATCGGCAAAACCGGTGTCGAAAAGACCTATGAAGACGCACTGCACGGCTCGGTCGGTGTCCGTCAGGTGGAAACCACAGCACAGGGACGCGTGGTGCGCATACTCAAGAGGACGCCACCGAAACCCGGCCAAAACCTCTACCTGACCCTCGACTCGCGACTGCAGGCAGCAGCGGAAAAGGCGTTCGGCGATTATTCCGGTTCGGCAATTGCACTCGACCCGAAATCCGGCGATGTCCTGGCACTGGTCAGCATGCCGACCTATGACCCGAACCCCTTCGTGAACGGCATCGATTCCGACGACTATGCAAGGCTCCGTGATGACCCGGACGAACCGTTGTTCAATCGTGCCCTGCGCGGACAATACCCACCCGGCTCTACCGTAAAGCCCTTTATGGGACTCGCCGGTCTGGAACATGGTCTCACCGGAGTCAACTCCAGCACCTACTGTCCGGGTTATTACATGTTACCTGGGAGCACGCGCAAGTACCGCGACTGGAAACGTACCGGTCACGGAACGGTGGATCTGGATACAGCCATCACTCAGTCATGTGATGTCTTCTTCTACGACCTGGCTTTGTCGCTCGGTGTCGGTCGCATGCATGACTATCTGCAGCACTTTGGTTTTGGCAAGCGCACCGGCATAGATATCGTTGGCGAATTACCCGGCCTGCTGCCCTCGCCCGCCTGGAAGCGGAAACGCCGCGGCGAGCCCTGGTTTCCGGGCGAAACCATCATCACCGGTATCGGACAGGGATTTTTTCTGAGCACCCCCCTGCAACTGGCCACGGCCACCTCGGTACTCGCCAATGGGGGTTACTGGATGATGCCCACCATCATCCGCGCCAAACAGGAGGCCGGCCAGGATGCCCTGCTGCCGCATCGCTCACAGACCGCCGAGACTCTCTCGATCAACAACCCGCAAAACTGGGACCTGGTCATCCACGCCATGGTTGATGTGGTACACAGCAACCGCGGGACGGCTCGCAGCATCGGCAAGGACAGTCCCTACCGGATTGCGGGAAAGACCGGTACCGCGCAGGTATACGGCCTGAAGGAAGAGGAAAAATATGATGCCGAGGCCATCCCCGAGGAACTCCGTGACCATGCCCTGTTTATCGCCTTCGCCCCGGTAGATGACCCGCAAATTGCCGTCGCAGTCATTGTCGAGCACGGTGGTGGAGGCGGCGCCGTGGCGGCGCCCATCGCACGCCGCATCTTGGACGCCTACCTGCTGGACAAACCGGTATGAGTTATCAGCTTTCCACCAGCCGCGATGATGCCAGTCAGGGCGGCTGGCAATACCGCCTGCACATCGATGCCCCGCTGTTATTGGCACTGGCCGGGGTTTCGGCACTCGGCCTCATCGTCCTGTACAGTGCCGGTGGTGAAGACATGGAGCTGGTACAACGGCAAATGCTGCGGCTGGGGATTGCCTTCGGCACCATGTTCGCGGTTGCCCAGGTTTCACCCGGCGTACTGCAGCGCCTGACGCCATGGGCCTTTACCATCGGCATCCTGCTGCTGCTTGCAGTGCTTGTCGGCGGCACGACCAGTGGCGGCGCACAACGCTGGCTGGACCTGTATTTCGTGCGCTTTCAGCCCTCGGAAATGATGAAGCTTGCCGTACCCATGATGGTCGCCTGGTACCTTGCCGATGTCCGCCTGCCGCCAAACCGCTTTCAGCTGCTGGCCAGCGGCATCATGATTGCCGTACCGATGCTGATGATTGCCAAGCAACCCGACCTGGGTACCGCACTGCTGATCGCGAGCGCCGGTTTCTTCGTGCTGTTTCTCGCCGGCCTGTACTGGCGCATCATGATATTCCTTATTGTCCTGACAGGCGCCGCAGCACCGCTCATCTGGCATTACATGCATGATTACCAGCGCCAGCGGGTACTTACCTTCCTGAGTCCCGAGACTGACCCGCTCGGAACCGGCTATCATATTATCCAGTCAAAGATCGCCATCGGCTCAGGCGGCCTGTTCGGCAAGGGTTGGCTGAACGGGACACAATCGCAACTGGATTTCCTGCCGGAACGCTCCACCGATTTCATCTTCGCCGTGCTTGCCGAAGAGTTCGGCTTCATCGGTATCCTGGCGCTGTTTGCCTTCTATGTATTTATCGTGGTGCGCGGTATCCTGATCGCCATCCAGGCACAGGACACCTACACCCGCCTGCTGGCCGGCAGCCTGACCATGACTTTTTTTGTGTATGTCATCGTCAACACCGGCATGGTCACCGGCATTTTGCCGGTGGTTGGCCTGCCCCTGCCTGCCATCAGTTACGGCGGCACATCGATCGTCACGCTCATGGCCGGTTTTGGTATCCTGATGTCCATACAAACCCACCGTAAACTGCTGCCGACGTAGTAGAATGCACCTCACCACCGACCCGGGGAAACCATACATGCTGTACAGGACTCTAGGAAACTTCTGTTTCGGGCTGGTACTTTTCTGCGCCCTGCCAGCCTGCACCACTACTGCTGCCGTCCCCAATGCCACCGGCTATGCGGCCAGCCCGGACGCCCTGGCTTTTATCGACGAGATGGTGGCAAAACACGACTTTGACCGGGATGAACTGGTCGTGGTGTTCAGCCAGGCGGAACGCCGCGAAGACATCCTCGAACTCATGCGCAAACCAGCCGAGAAGCGGTTGGAATGGCATGAATACCGCAAGATCTTCCTGACCCGGAGCCGGGTGCAGGGTGGCGTGGCGTTCTGGAACGAAAATATACAACTACTTGAAAAGGCTGAGAAAGAACTCGGTGTTGATGCACAGGTCATCGTGGCCATCATCGGGGTGGAAACACGCTACGGCGGCAATACCGGCCGCCACCGGGTCATTGATGCGCTGTCCACGCTGGCATTCGACTATCCGCCACGCAGCAAATTCTTTCGCGGCGAGCTGGAGCAATACCTGATCCTGGCGCGTGAGGAAGACATTGACCTGCTAACGGCCACCGGATCCTACGCCGGCGCCATGGGCTATGGTCAGTTCATCCCCAGCAGTTACCGCAACTTTGCCATCGACTTCAACGGGGACGGCAAGCGCGATCTCTGGAACAGTCCTGCGGATATCATTGGCAGTGTCGCCAATTACATGAAGGTCCATCGCTGGACGCTCGGAACCACGGTG
Source organism: Gammaproteobacteria bacterium (assembly GCA_020344335.1). Classification (GTDB taxonomy): domain Bacteria; phylum Pseudomonadota; class Gammaproteobacteria; order UBA9214; family UBA9214; genus SZUA-186. The sequence goes on from CP070821.1 coordinate 662,643, forward strand.
GCCACGCGTGCGACCGTCACTGGTGATGCCTACCAGGTAGTTCTGGAAAAGGGGCTCAAGCCGCAGATCCGCGTTGACAAGTTACGCACTGCAGGCATCGGGCCGCAGACCGCGGTACCGGACGACAGCCTGGCCGCCCTGATAGAATTGCAAAATACAAACGGCCCGGAATACTGGTTGGGTCTAAACAACTTTTATGTCATTACCCGGTATAATCGAAGTCCGCTGTATGCAATGGCCGTCTATCAGCTGAGCGAGGAAATCCGTCAGGCACGTGAGCAATTACAGCAATAACACGACTGATCCAGCCTACCCTGCGAGGCCCGCTGCTATCGGGGCACGTAGCCGGATTGCCCCGGTAATACTGCTGGCTACGCTGTTCGCAGGATGCAGCTCCCAGGGACCGATAGATACCGGCGATTATGCCCCGAAAAATCCAAAGGACATATCCGGCATACGTGATGCCGTACCCCGCGTTGAACCGCGCAGTCGTTACGGCAATCCTGAATCCTATGTTGTAAACGGCAAGCGCTATTACACGAAATCCAGCAGCGCGGGCTACAGGGAACGTGGCATCGCCTCCTGGTATGGCACCAAGTTTCACGGACGGCGCACCTCAAGTGGCGAGCCGTACGACATCTATAAAATGACGGCAGCGCACAAGGCCCTCCCGCTGCCAACCTACGCAAGGGTTACCAATCTTCGTAATGGCCGATCGGTGGTCGTCAAGATCAATGATCGCGGTCCCTTCCATGCCAACCGAATCATCGATCTGTCATACACAGCTGCGGCAAAGCTCGGCATCCAGGAAGCCGGCACCGGGCTGGTCGAGGTGGAAGCTATCGATCCGTCAGCTACCACCAACACGGCTGCCACCCAGCCAGCAACTGCGGCACCGGCAACACTGTTCCTGCAGGTTGGAGCCTTCAAAAGACGTGACAATGCGGTACAGCTGGAGAAACGCTTGCAATCATCCGGTCTTGGTGAAATTCACATCCTTGAAGCCAGCAATCCCGCAGGGCCGCTGTACCGCGTGCGCATCGGCCCACTGGCCACAGTCAATGATGCAGACCGGATATCGAGTAGCCTGGTATCGCTGGGGATCAGCGATACCCGTGTCATTATCGACTGATATCTGCCGGCGGCATTGCAAAGCATCCGGGACATACGGACAATGCACCAGGTTTCGAATATTACCCGGGAAGGATCACTATGCCGCGCCGAATAAGTCAGCTGTTCCCCCTACTGTTATTATGTCTTGTATATGCAAGTCCGCAAGCCGCCCCGCTGCCAGTCCCCAAGCCACCCGCCACCGGTGCAAAGGCATACATCCTGCAGGACTTTGACAGCAAACGAATTGTTGCAGAAAAGGATTCCGACAAGTCAGTCGAACCCGCCAGCATCACCAAGCTGATGACGGCCTATGCCGTATTCACGGAGCTGAGAAACGGCAATATAACTCTCGAGGAGAAGGTAACCATCAGCGAGAAGGCCTGGCGTACACCCGGTTCGCGCATGTTCGTCGAGGTCGACAAGCAGGTTTCCGTGGAGGATCTCCTGAAAGGCATGATCATCCAGTCAGGTAACGATGCAACCGTTGCCCTGGCAGAGCACATTGCCGGCAGCGAGGATACCTTTGCCGCGCTGATGAACCGTCAAGCAGAGGAAATTGGTCTAACGGGCAGCCACTTCATGAATTCAACCGGCCTGCCGGATGCCGAGCACTATATGACTGCGCGTGATATTGCAATACTGGCGGGCCGCCTGATCCGGGAGTTCCCGGAATATTACAAGTGGTACTCGCAAAAGGAGTTCACCTTTAACAATATTACCCAGTACAACCGCAACAAGCTGCTGTGGCGCGACGAATCGGTCGACGGTGTGAAAACAGGACACACGGATTCTGCCGGCTATTGCCTGGTGACATCAGCAAAACAGGAAAACATGCGCCTGATTTCGGTAGTGCTGGGTACCGCAAGCGAAAATGCCCGGGCCGAGGCCAGCCAGGCCCTGCTGAATTACGGATTTCGTTTTTTCGAGACCCACAAGCTCTATGACGAAGGCAACCAGCTCACGACATCAAGGGTCTGGAAAGGCAACACCGATACGGTCTCACTCGGTATAAACGAACCGCTGTATGCCACGATCCCGCGTGGACAGTACAACTTGCTGGATGCGTCCATGATCATCGACAACCTCATTACTGCACCGGTAGCAGAAGGTAAACCGCTGGGCACGGTATATGTAAAACTGGGTGATACGGTTATTGCAGAACAGAAACTGGTTGCCCTGCAGGCAGTCGAAGAAGGTCCCTTCTGGCGGCGTATAATTGATGAAGCCCTGCTCTACTTCGAGTAACAGTCGACGTAGCAAACCGTGTCAACCGCCTACCTGAACGGCAGCTTTCTGCCACTGGACGAGGCCTGTGTGCCCGTCATGGATCGCGGCTTCCTGTTCGGGGATGGCGTATATGAAGTCATTCCCGTATACGGCGGCAGGCTGTTCCGGCTGGCCCACCACCTGAAGCGCCTGCAAAACAGTCTCGATGCCGTGCGCATCGCTAACCCGCTGTCGGAGTCAGAGTGGGAGGCCATGCTGACCGCGCTTGTTGAACGCAACCACGGCAGCGACCAGTCAGTCTACCTGCAGGTCACGCGTGGAGTGGTACAGAGGCGTGACCATGCATTCCCCGACGAGACACGGCCGACGGTGCTCGCCATGAGCAGCAAATCACTGGAGCCGGTTGATATTGCATCCATCCAGGGTATCACTGCCATTACGCTGCCGGATATTCGCTGGCTACATTGCAACGTCAAGGCCATCACCCTGCTGCCCAATGTCCTGCTGCGCCAGCAGGCGATTGATGCCGGATCTGTTGAGGCGGTTCTGCTGAAAGACGGTAATGCAATCGAAGGTGCTGCCAGCAATCTGTTTATTGTAAAGAACGGAGTCCTTGCAACGCCGCCGAACGGCCCGGCCCTGCTGCCGGGGATTACCCGTGACCTGGTACTGGAACTGGCTGCCGCCAATGAGGTGCCTTACCGGGAATGCAGCATTCCCGAAGCGGAACTGCGGGGTGCCGATGAAATCTGGCTGACCAGTTCCACCCGCGAGATCTCGCCCGTGACAATACTGGATGGTCATCCCGTCGGTACAGGACAGCCGGGGCCGGCATGGAAAACCATGATCGGGCTTTATCAGGGTTATAAAAACCGCGTACGTCGCGGTGATGCGGCCTGACCAGTCCTGCGGTCCGCGACGAAAGCTACCTTGAGGTGACCCTGGGAAAGATACTCAAAAAAAGTCGGTCGCAATCCAGGGCGCAGCGGTCAGAGTAATACTTTTAATGGTGTACAGGGCGGGAGAGCCGGCAACAGGCCGCATGAAGTGCGGAGCAGGATAACAGCTGCATAGTATTATGTTCGCAGTCCAGACCGGTGCACGATGCAGAGAACAACAGGCGCTAACCGGCAACCACCATGGCATCAGAATTCCGCTTGCCCTCTTCGTTTAACAGATAAAGCAGTTTTCCTGCTTCTGTGACCTCGAGCTTCAGGCGCAGACCTTTCCCGGAGACAGCCCTGGAAAAACTTTCATAGCGAAACAGGATGCCAAGAGAATTCCCGCTAACTGCAGCATTGCCAAGACGTCGGGCCATCAGTCCGGTATTGCAGGACAGCCATCCCATCACAACACTATAGTGGCCGCCATGCAGCATTTGTTCCAGTGCCCACAAATCGCTGCGTCCGGCATGTGGGTTGATCTGCATCAGCCGCAAGGCATTCACAGAAATGTGAGACAGGATACGGGAACGCGGGATGCATGGTGGCGCCACCATCCCCTGCCAGCGATCCTGCTCACCCTGGCATGCCAACAGCGGTAGCACCAGCGCGGTTGCATCGGCGTAATCGCCCGGTGTCACGATCTCCACCACCCCGGCTTCCGGCCAGCCACCGTTTGGCAACAGTTCGTCCAGACCAGGTATGCCGGTCGGTATGATAACCGGCTGCTTGCGTACAATCGAGTTTTCCCAGGCATTCCGGTGATGCAGTTTCTTTACGGCAGCCATGTCATATCTCCTTGCGTAACACTCCGACACCCAGCCCCTCGATGACCAGCGGCTGTACACGGAGATCAATCCGGATGGGTTCATAGGCAGGGTTTTCGGGCAGCAAGCGCACGATGGCGCCGCGCTGCCGAAACCGTTTCACCGTCACCTCGTCGTCGATGCGCGCGACCACGATCTGGCTATTTTCTGCCTGCACCGTACGGTGCACGGCCAGCAGGTCCCCGTCGAGAATGCCCGCATCCATCATGCTGTCGCCGTGAACGCGCAGCAGATAATCTGCCCGGGGACGGAAGGTGTCCGCTTCCAGCTGGCAGTAGTCCTCAATGTGCTGTTCTGCCAGGATCGGCTCACCGGCTGCAACACGCCCCACTACCGGCAGGCCAAAATCTTCCTCGAGCAGACGTATACCACGGGACGAACCGGTCACCAGTTCGATGACCCCCTTGCGTTCGAGTGCACGCAAGTGGTCCTCCGCGGCATTTGGGGAGCGAAAGCCGAGGGTGTGGGCAATCTCGGCACGGGTCGGGGGGCAACCCTGTTCCGCAATGCGACTGCGTATCAGCTCGAGGATTTCGGCCTGCCGGGCAGTGAGTGTGTCTTTGGTCATAACGGATACTGGGTTTTTGTACAGTTACTGTGATTATATACAGTAATTTCAGATATTCAACAACCTTTATCTATCTGTTTTATTGGATTATTTTTATAATTTCCCGGAAACTCCGGGGAATCAGCCCACGATAGCGGGGGAACCACCGCGAGAGGACAGTATCGGCATCCCTATCCCGGTTGCCAATTTCGATTATCATTGGCCCCTGGTCCCAACGCCCTGTCGTTTTCCATGTCCGTCCCCGCATACCTCGCCAAAGCACACCGTACCGTCGCCGTCACGGTCGGCAAGGTCACCATCGGTGGCAATGCGCCGGTGGTGGTGCAGTCGATGACCAATACCGATACCGCAGATGTCGAGGCGACCACACGGCAGGTAATGGAGCTGGCGCAGGCCGGCTCGGAACTGGTACGAATTACCGTTAACAATATCGAGGCTGCACGTGCCGTGCCGGCGATCGCCGGACGGCTGCAGGAGGCCGGTCTCGATGTCCCACTGGTCGGCGATTTTCACTTCAACGGTCACAAGCTGCTGGCGGAAGTGCCGGACTGTGCCGCGGCACTGGCCAAGTACCGCATCAATCCTGGTAACGTCGGACGCGGCAAAAAACGCGACGTGCAGTTTGCCGCCATGATCGAGACGGCGTGCGATTACGACAAGCCGGTGCGCATCGGGGTGAACTGGGGTAGCCTGGATCAGACACTCGTTACCCGCCTGATGGACGAGAATGCGCAGCGCAGCGAGCCGAAGGATGCACAGACAGTCATCCATGACATCATGGTGACCTCGGCACTGGAAAGCGCGGCACAGGCCGAGGCCATCGGCCTGGCGCGTGATCACCTTATCCTGTCCGCGAAGTTGAGCAGGGTGCAGGATCTGATCAGCGTATATCGCGAACTTGCCGCGCGCAGTGACTATGCCCTGCACCTGGGCCTTACCGAGGCCGGCATGGGCTCGCGCGGCATCGTCGCCTCGAGCGCGGCACTCGCCGTGCTGCTGCAGGAAGGCATCGGGGATACCATCCGCATATCACTGACCCCGGAGCCCGGCGGGGACCGCACCCGGGAAGTACAGGTCGCACAGGAACTGCTGCAGTCCATGGAACTGCGTCATTTCACCCCGGCCGTGGTTGCCTGCCCCGGCTGCGGGCGCACCACCAGCGACTACTTTCAGCAACTCGCCCAGGACATCCAGGCACACCTTCGTGATCGCATGCCGTCCTGGCGCAAGCAGTACCCGGGCGTCGAAGAGATGTCCGTTGCCGTAATGGGATGTGTCGTCAACGGTCCCGGTGAAAGCAAGCATGCCGACATCGGCATCAGCCTGCCGGGAACCGGCGAACAGCCGGTCGCCCCGGTCTACGTGGACGGCAAAAAGACCGTCACGTTAAAAGGTGACACTATAGCAGCAGATTTTCAGAAGATCGTAGACGACTACGTACATCAGCGTTACGGGCAACAGGGTTAGACGCCGGGAATCCCCGGGTCCCCTGTTATTTTGATGCGGGACAGACGGAAATCTTCGATATTCCATCCTCCCCGAGGAAACATGGAAAAGTCTTGCAGCTTGGGATAAGGTGCTGATATCAGAAAGGAGTTGCGAGGGAAAAACACAACATGCCACTGTACCTCGTCCTCACCACTGGCGTGTTATACGGTAACATTTCGTGTTACAACACGGGAACTTCCCACCGACTCACATTATGTGGATACCAAAAAAATGAATGATCGCCAAACGAATTCCTGTTCGAATTCCAGTTAAAGGGAGCTTGCACGATGCATCTGCCAAAACCGCTGTATGAAGCAAAACCGTACCTCTATTTGCTTACGGGCATTCTTGTGGCTGTCACATGGGGTTTCAGTCCGTTTTCTGTGATCGGCTCAGCAGCACTCATCATCGGCAGCCTGTACATCATCTATCTGCGTTATATGTATCGCAAAAAAGCCCGTGCGGAAGCCGAGGCTTCGAGTACAAACGCCACAACCGAAACTAATGACATATCTGAAAAGGCGCCTGAAGATCAAAGTCCCTGATCGACCTGTATCTTGTTAACACTTCACATGAGGTTGACTCGTGTCAGAACACATTTATCTCTATATATTAGAAATAAATGTGTTCTGACACCTTTTTATTAATTATCTAATTCATTACATCAGGTGCTACATGGATATAAAGGTATTGCTAACTGTTTTTATAGCAGTATTCATAGCAGAACTGGGGGACAAGACACAGCTGGCCACGCTGTTGTTTGCCGCGGACAAGGCTGCAAGCAAATGGACCGTGTTCCTCGGAGCATCATCCGCGCTCGTCGTTGCTGCGGGTATTGCGGTGTTGGCGGGAGGGGTAATATCGCAATACATCAGCGAGAGATATCTGCATTACCTGGCTGGTATCGGATTCATTGGCATTGGAATCTGGACACTTGTCAAAGCATAATCAGTCAGTTACGTTGCATGTACAAGACAAGCACAAGGAATGGAAAACAAGGGCAAGCCCTGATTGCCTGACCTGCAAGAATGCCCCGAACTGATCGCCTTGAATAGTAAATCGTGCTGACTGAAGGATTTCCGCGATACGATTGTTAACGTTTCTGGCGGCGGTACTGCCGGCACACCCGTCAGTGTTAGCTGACACGGATGCAGACTGCAGATGGTGGTGCAGTAATCCTTGCCCGGATACCAGCCATGCCACGGTTACGCGGGAGGGTATCACAACGCCGGTGTGCAACGACCAACGACCCCATGGGATCCCCCCTTACCCATTCAAATAAACCCGGGGTAACTTGCTGGAATATCAGGAGCAGGTCCTGGCTCCGGACTAAACACACTCGTCCGACTTCGGGTATTTCTCCTTTACACGGCGAATTTTCTCGTCTACCTCGAGTTGCCTGGTATTGTTCCCCTGACGTGCCTGGTACGCCGCATCCAGTTGCTCCCCTATACTCGGATACTCCGCCCGCCTCAGGGCGGCATATTTTTCCTCGTGACGGATATCCGAGAGTTCCACCAGGGCGGACTTGAGTTCTTCGTCCGTGGGCCGGGGTGTGTTGGTCACCCATTCAGCGATATACGGTTCCTGCTCCGGGGTATCGTGCCGGATGACAAAATCAATGCCTGCCGTGAGATTCGGGTGTAACAAGTGTATGGCCCGGCACAGGTTGCGTGCACGATCATCGTGCCTGACGAGGCTTTGTTGTTGTACAGACTGCTTGATGACATCGTTCATTTTCCGTGAATTCACCCACAGGATGTAAATCCACACGCATACGACTGCCAGAACCACAATAACGGTGTTAATGACTCCGTTTTCCATCTAATCTTGTTCCTCCGGTGATTGGCTTGTGTATAGTCTAGCAAGGGACATTATATGATGTCCGGGCACAGGGAACACAAGCCCGCCTGTATCCCTGGAATCCCGCTGAAAGCGACTCTCATTGTGCCCTCCTCCGAAACTCCTGCCCGCGCACTTCCCCCTGACCGACCTGATTGCCACTGCCTTATACCTGTTACCAACCATTCCTAGCAAGGCAACTTTATTTCCGCTACAAGTGGAATTTTTCCCCTGAAAGCGATGTAATCTCCTGACTCGCAAGAACATCTAGATTAGCAGATCCACGCGCGGTTCCGCGTCCTTTTCCGCATCGATTGCCGGCTGGCACGCCACCAGCCGCCCGGGTTTAATCCCGTGCTTGTTGATGAGGTAGTCCTTGATGGCTGCATCGCGCTGGTCAGCGATTTCCACGAGTTGCTCATCATCGATGGCCGGTGCCTGCTGCTCTGATTCCTTGTTTTTCTTTTCCGCAATTGCCGCCATGGCCTGTTCCTGCAAGGCCATCCGGTCTGCCGTGGTCGCCACGCCGCACAACTTCACGTTGATATTGGGACGTTGGGCGATGATGCCGGCCACCTTGTCGAGGTAGTCGTGACGCGCCGCATCGATCTCTGCCGAACCCGGGCTGAATACCACCGGATCCAGTTTTATCGCGGATGCCATGTCAGCGGCATAGCGGGCGACCGTAATCAGTGAACCGTACGGCTGCAGTAACAGGGTCAGCGAGGTTAGGGCGCCCTCCTTGGTCGCCGTGGCAACCGCCTGGTTGATAGCATCGCTGGCATCGAAATCCGGATTTTCGAGATCACCCGTGATCGGCAACTGCAGGCGGATGACATCATGATCATCGCGCAGCATGTCGAGTGCCTTGTTGAGCGGCACGGCGAGCTGCCCCTGCATCTTGTCCAGTTGCTCACCTTTTACCGGCGAGATTTGCAGGCTGCGCATCGTTAACTGGTTCTGCCCGTCGAGCTTGCCATTGACGAGTTTCAGCGTCGATACCGCATCCAGTTCGCCGCTGTCCAGACGATGGCCGATCGAGTCAATGGCATAGGGTGACAGCGGAGGGAGTTCGAGACCCTCGATATTGCCCTCCAGGTTCAGTGCCAGCGGCGTGGCGAATGGCCGCACGGTCCCCTTGATTTCCACTTTGTTGTGTTTCGCTATGCTGCCTTTCAGATAGACATGGGTGTCCTGGTCCGGTTTGGCCGAGTCAATATCCTTGGTGACTTCCAGCATGTCGAAGGTCACCCGGAATTCCGGAGTGACACTGTAATCCTCCAGCGTCAGGGTGGCATTGGTGTTTTTCAGTACACCGACACGAATACTGCCGGGCGCTTCTTCGGCGACCTCCTGCCCGGTCTCTACCGGCCTGTCTTCATCGTGTGGAAACGGCAGGCTGCCCATGATCGTGGCCATGCGCCACTCCCCGCCCTTGTTGCGTCGCGCGACATAGGTTGCATGGTCCGAGAGAATGGTATCGATGGACACCCGCTTGCCGTCGGTCACCTCGATCCTGTCGAAATCAAGGCTGGCAATTTGCAGGGGCGGTGGTTCCTTGTCCTCTGCTGCATCGATACCGGTCAGCGTCTGCGCAAATACCACATCCGCAACCGCCAGGTTCTCGATGGTAATCAACTCCACGCCCTGCACCCGGACGCTTTCGATACCAAGCTTGTCGAAACTGACGAGGCGCAGGTCTGCGTCCCGGGGGTCCAGCCGGGTCTGTTCCAGCTCGAGTTTGCCGGCAACCTGCAAGCCACCCGTTTCCGCATCGGCATAATCAATCGAGCCGTCCCATGCCAGCTTGCCCTGTTGCAGGGTGACGCCCTCTGCCGGCATCTCAACGGCCAGGCCGTCACCGGTTAACGCCCCGCGGGTCTTGATCGTGACGCTGTCGGCGAGGGTAAGGTCTGTTGTTCCCTCCCATTGCAACTGTCTGTTGGAGATGCTGTTCTCTGCCTGGGCCAGCTGCAGGTCATCGAGACGGAGCTGGCCCTCCTGCCGTACCTGAAGGGGCTGGTCGGGCAGTTTTTCGACCGCAAGGCGGGTATCCAGGCTGAGGCCGCCGGCCTGACCAGTCAGGGCCGTTTGTTCCATACCCTCAAAGCTCACCTTCGGCAAGCCGGACAACTGGATGTTGCCGGAAATCTGCAGACCACCGGTTTCCGCACCGGCATAATCGATCGAGCCGTCCCATGCCAGCTTGCCCTGTTGCAGGGTGACGCCCTCTGCCTGCATCTCAACGGCCAGGCCGTCACCGGTTAACGCCCCGCGGGTCTTGATCGTGACGCTATCGGCGAGGGTAAGGTCTGTCGTTCCCTCCCATTGCAACTGTTTGTTGGAGATGCTGTTCTCTGCCTGGGCC
>CP070821.1:673116-689692 GCA_020344335.1 Gammaproteobacteria bacterium
AGATGTTTGTGGGTGTGGGTGCTTCGCGCGTGCGTGACATGTTCGAGAGTGCCAAGAAAGAAGCGCCCGCCATCATTTTCATCGATGAGATAGATTCCGTGGGACGCATGCGTGGCAGCGGTCTGGGTGGTGGTCATGACGAACGTGAACAGACCCTGAACCAGATTCTGGCCGAGATGGACGGTTTCGAACCGGAACAGACAGTCGTTGTACTGGCAGCAACCAACCGCCCCGATGTGCTCGACCCGGCATTGCTGCGTCCCGGCCGCTTTGACCGCAAGATCACTCTGGAATTACCCCGACGGGAGGCACGCCTCAAGATACTCGAGGTACATGCCCGCGACATACCCCTCGCCGATGATGTAGATCTGGCGAACCTGGCGGCACGTACCGTCGGTTTTTCAGGTGCGGACCTGGAGAACCTTATGAATGAAGCGGCACTGCTGGCTGGTCGCGCGAACATGGAAAAAGTCGACGCGAGGATTCTGGATGTGGCACACGACAAGATCGTTCTGGGCGCCGAGACTGAAACCGTTCTCGACGAAGAGGTGAAGAAACGCTTCGCGTACCATGAATCCGGTCATGCCTTGCTGGCCTGCCTGCTGCCCAACACGGACCCACTGGCCAAGGTGACCATCATTCCCCGCGGGCGGGCACTGGGAGCGACCGAGCAAATGCCGGAAGAGGAACGCTATACCCTGTCCGAAAGTTTTCTCAGGGACCGCATTGCCATCATGCTGGGTGGCCGTGCAGCGGAAAAGATTGTCTTTGATGAGCGCAGCAGCGGTGCAGAGGACGACCTCAAGCAGGCAACCATCCTGGCACGGCGCATGATCAGCCAGTGGGGCATGAGCAAGAAACTCGGACCGGTCGCCTTTCGGCGCGGCGAGGAACATATCTTTCTCGGACGCGAGATGGCGCAGCAACGCGACTTCAGCGAGCACACGGCGCAACTGATTGATGACGAGGTGCGCAGCCTTGTCGGGGACCTCGAGGAAAAGGCACAGGAAATCCTGCTGCAACACCGTGAACAGCTCAATGCCCTGGCCGAAGCGCTGTTAAAGGAAGAGATCCTGGAGGCTGACCAGATCGAGGCAATTGTCGATGCAGGCTTGCGGCAGCCGCGCGAGACAGCAGGGGCCGGGCAATAGCAGGGTGTTGAAGCCGCGAATTCCCGTGCAATGACACACTATGACAATTGCAGAAAATTCCTGGCTGGTCACACCCATTGCACGCCATATATGGGAAACCAAGTACCGGTGGCAGGAAACGGGCAAGCCACCGGAGGGCGACATTGAAGAGACCTGGCAACGCGTAGCCCGAACGGTTGCAGCGGTTGAACCTGCTGAACAGCAACACTGGGAAGCACACTTTTTAGGAATTCTCAGGGGTTTCCGTTTTCTTCCGGGTGGGCGCATCCTCGCAGGGGCAGGGACCGACCGCCGCGTTACCCTGTTTAACTGTTTTGTGATGGGACTGATAGAGGATGACATGGAAAGCATCTTCGAGGCACTGAAGGAAGGTGCGCTGACCATGCAGGCAGGTGGCGGCGTGGGCTATGACTTTTCCACCCTGCGACCGGTAGGCAGCGTGGCCCGGTCAACCGGGCGTATCGCCTCGGGCCCGGTGTCCTTCATGCATATCTGGGATGCCATGTGCACCACGGTGTTGTCCACCGGGGCACGTCGCGGTGCCATGATCGCCAGCCTGCGCTGTGACCATCCGGATATCGAGACCTTTATCGATGCCAAGCGCGAGCCCGGGCGATTGCGTCACTTCAATCTGTCTGTCCAGGTTACCGATGCGTTCATGGAAGCGGTCGAGGCTGACAGGGACTGGCCGCTGGTGTTTCCCGATACATCACTGAAACAAGCTGGCAACGAGGAAACCGTGCTGTACCGGTGGCCCGGTTTTGCCGAACCAGTTCCCTGCCAGGTGCTGACCCGCCGACCGGCGCGCAAGTTGTGGGAGCGCATCATGCGTGCAGCCTATGATACCGCTGAACCCGGCGTGCTGTTTACCGACCGCATCAATGAATTCAACAATCTCGCCTACCGGGAATCCGTCACCACGACCAATCCCTGCGGCGAGATTCCGTTACCTCCCTACGGGGCGTGCAATCTCGGTTCCATAAACCTTGTCCGGTTTGTTCAAAATCCGTTTACTGCAACGGCCAGACTGGATCTGGATGCCATTCAGGACAGTGTCGGGATTGCGACACGTTTGCTGGACAACGTGATCGATTGTTCGGATTTTCCGCTGGAAAAGCAGGCGAAGCAGGCCCGGGGCAGCCGCCGTATTGGCCTGGGGATCACCGGACTGGCCGATGCCCTGATCATGCTCGGGCTGCATTACGGCCAGGCAGCGGCGCGGCACGAGGCGGCCCGGGTGATGCAGACTGTCTGTCACGCAGCGTACCGTACCTCCATTGAGCTGGCACGTGATAAAGGCAGCTTTCCATTGTTCACACGGGAGGCCTATTCGGAAAGCAGCTTTGTCCGTTCACTGCCGGAAGACATCCGTGCGGGAATCAGGGAGCATGGCATACGCAACAGTCATCTGACGGCCATTGCCCCGACCGGGACGATCAGTCTGCTGGCAAACAATGTATCCAGTGGTATTGAACCGGTGTTCGATTTCCGTGTTTCCCGAAAGGTGCTTAACCGCGAAGGCAACTATGAGCGTTTCAACCTGGAGGATTATGCATTGCGGGTCTGGGGCGAGCAGGGCAATGATAAAATGGATCTACCGCCTGAATTTGTCGATGCCCGCTCAATACCGCCGAACGCACATCTGGAGATGCAGGCCGTGCTGCAGCCGCACGTGGACAGCGCTATTTCCAAGACCATCAACGTGCCGGATGACTGCACGTTTCACGAATTCCAGGATTTGTACCGGATGGCCTGGAATCACGGTCTGAAAGGCTGTACCACGTTCCGGTCCAATCCGGTAACCGGAGAAATACTGAGCCCGGAAACGGCTCAAGAACAGCCAGACACGGAGCGCGATGCCCATTGCTGCAATATCGAACGCGAGGGGGAATAACCGCGTCCACCGGTCAAACGAACAAGCGTTGACGCAAAACTACAGGACGTGAAGTGGCTTCAGCAGGGCGAAAGAAAGGCGTTCTGCTGAACAGCACCGGATTGTCCGCCCTTCGGGATTACCGGCAACGCCGAATCAATCCGGTCCTTCCCATGGCTCCTCCTTGGGTAGACCTTCGGCCCAGTCGTCCTCCGGTTCCTGTAGTTCTGCATCCGGGGTTCTGTGCCCGGCACGGCGTTTCTCATCCACTTCCTGGTAAGGCGAATCCCAATCCTCGCGCTGCATCTCGGTGCCAACCGGGTTCAGATCATCTTTTTCGATATTGTCGATTGGGCCGGTCCAGTCCTCGGGGGCCTCAATACGTTCAATATCGAGGTCATACCAGGTTTCGAGTTCAAACTCGCCAATACTCCCGTCAAAATACTGGATCTCCACAGTTCCGGTGTGATCATCAAGTGCAGTGACCTTGAATTTCTGTGCCTTTTCCGGGTGGTGATACCATGCCTCGATAATGGGGTCTGCTTCGCTGGTCATAGTAATTACCTGTTTGTCGATGTACGCTGCCATCGCCGGGAATCCATGCATGCACCGGCAATCATGCTGAACAATATTTGGGCCAACCTTTTGCGGTCAGTATAGATCCCTGCAACCGGTTAACCTTTCTACGGTATTACTAAATCACAATTACCAGGCTGATGTGTTGACTGGAATCAACAAATGGCCTTCTGTTACAACAGGGCCAGATGGCGTGCTATGTTGTAGTAACGGGCAACAGACTGTTCGGGAATATGGTCCAGGGAATGGCACCATTATGCAGGAGTTATAAATGGCGGGAAAAATGCGCTGCGAGATGATCTCATGGTCGGAGGTGCAGCGCTTGTGCCAGCGCCTGGCGGTATTGATCAGGGAGTCTGGCTATCGCCCCGATCTGGTCGTCGCCATCGGCCGGGGCGGTTATGTGCCTGCACGGCTGATTTGTGACTCTCTGAATATCATGGGGCTGACCAGTATCAAGATTGAGCATTATCTGTCTGGCGCAGACCGGCAGGAGGAGGCTGTTATCCGCTATCCGCTCAAGGCCGATATCAGGGGCCTGCGGGTTCTCATCGTCGATGATGTCAATGACACGGGTGATACCCTGGATCTCGCAACACAACATTTGCAGAAGTTTCAACCCGCCGAGATTCGTACCGCCGTTATGCACCACAAGACAGTTACCCGCTTTGACGTGGATTATTACGCCAGAAAAGTCATCAAGTGGCGCTGGCTGATTTACCCGTGGGCAGTCACCGAGGATATTTCCGGTTTTCTGAAACGCCTGACACCGGAGCCCGATACACTGGAAGATGCATGCAAGCTGTTAACCGAACAATTCAATATAAAAATATCACCGCGGCGCCTCAGGGAGATCTATGCATCCATGGAGCACTGAGCGGACCTTCCCGGTATGCATACAGACCAGTAAAACAGCTGCTTGATGCATATCAATATGTTACGAAACAACCTGTCTTATAATTTTAATATGGAAACAATTTGAAGAGGAGACAAGTGCCATGGCTATTTCATCAACACTCAAGGAGTTTCTGGATCAGCAGCAGGTGGCGTTTGAGCTCATCCCCCATCCCCGAACCGGCAGCAGCATGGAGACAGCAGAGCAGGCCCATGTGCCGGGTAATCGTATGGCCAAGGCGGTGATCATCAAGGAGGAGGACAACTATTCCATGGTGATCGTGCCATCGGTTGAGCATGTGGACCTTGCCATATTGCGCGAGCAGTTCGGTCATGGTGTCGAACTGGCAACAGAACCTGAACTGGGAGAGCTATTCCCGGATTGTGCCATTGGTGCAGTGCCACCCGTCGGAGCAGCCTGGGGCATGGATACCTACCTCGATGAATGTCTCCTGGACGAGCAGGAAGTATTTTTCGAAGCCGGTGATCACGAGGAACTGGTCCGGGTGTCCGGTGACGAGTATCGCAAGCTGCTGGAAAATGCACAGCATGGCCACTATGGTCATACCCTTTGAGCGGTAACCTGGAGCCTGACCGGAGCAGAAATTCTGCAATCCCACCGCCGGATATAGGTGGCACACGCGTGATGCAATCACGCCAGGGGAAGCAACAAGCGTCGGGAGTAACCTCGCTTGTTATTATTGCCGTGACAGAATTTTCAGTAACTGGCCGGCATTCTTTGCCGCGTAACCGCACTGGTCATTGTCGAAGTAGCACCAGACGGATTTTCCCTGGCGTACCCAGTTCGTGAACGTTTCCGCCCGGCCAGAAAGGACCTTGTGACTGTAACTGCCCTGGTAGGCATCACCAGGCCCATGCAGGCGCACATAGATGTAATCGGCGGTACTTGTATCCGGTGTGATGAAACCTTCCAGCTCGTAGATGCAGAAGGACATGGCATGCCTGGCTAGCAATTCGTAGGTCTGGGGATTCAGCCAGCTGCGGTCACGGAATTCAAAGGCGTAGCGAAACTCGGTACTCAGGCTGTCCAGAAAGGTGCGCAAGCGCTCTGCATTGAAGTGCCAGTGCGGTGGCAGCTGGAACAGGATGGGACCGAGTTTGTCATCCAGCATGCTGATTCGGTCCAGAAAAACGGGAACGGTTTTTTTCGGCTCCCTGAGCTTTTTCATGTGGGTGATGTAGCGGCTCGCCTTGGCAGTAAACAGGAAGTCTGGCGGGGTAGATTCGTACCAGTGCTGCAAGGTCTTTTTCTCCGGGAGACGGTAGAAGGAACTGTTGATCTCCACGCTGCGGAAATGCCGCGCATAGTATTCCAGCATCCGGTTGCCGTGCAGATCCTCCGGGTAAAACGGCCCTTTCCAGTGATCATAGGACCAGCCCGAGGTGCCGATATGGATATGTCCGTCCTGTTTTCTCATGGATATATGCTAGAGAAACAAGGGGATGTATTGATTATTTGATGTTATCCCTTGATGCAGGCGACGGGCTTCAACCGGGCAACCTTGCGCGCCAGCCCTGATTTATCCGCCGCGTCGACCACGGCATTGACATCCTTGTACGCCCCGGGCGCCTCCTCGGCGACGCCACGCGAGGACGGACTGCGGATAACGATACCTTGCTCGCGAAGCTGGTCGATCACCTGGCGCCCTTTCCAGATCCTGTATGCCTTGCGGCGGCTCATGGCGCGCCCGGCGCCGTGACAGGCGGAGGAAAACGACAGGGCTTCCCCTTCCTGGCTGCCGGCCAGTATGTGTGAAGCGGTCCCCATGGAGCCGCCAATCAGCACGGGCTGGCCGGACTCGCGAAAGGCCGCCGGCAAGTCCGGGTGTCCGGGACCGAAGGCACGCGTCGCTCCCTTGCGGTGTACATACAGGCGCCGCGGCTGACCGTCGATGACATGCTCTTCTACCTTGCAGGTATTGTGTGATACGTCATAGAGCAGTGTCAGTGTTGCCTTCGGAAGGACTTCAGCAAAAACCTGCCGGGTGAGATGGGTGATGATCTGCCGGTTGGCGAGGGCACAGTTGATTCCGGAACGCATTGCATCGAGATACGCCTGCCCGGTCTCCGAACCGATGGGGGCACAGGCCAGTTCACGGTCCGGGAGCGTGATCCCGTATTCGGGCGCACGGGTCACCATCGTTTTAAGAAAATCCGTACCGATCTGATGCCCCAGGCCACGGGAACCGCAATGAATACTGACAATCATGTCGCCGGCCGTGATGCCGAATGTTTTTGCGGTATCCGGATCATAAATCTCGTCGACCTCCTGGACCTCCAGATAATGATTGCCGGAACCCAGCGTGCCCATCTCGTTACGCTGACGCTTCCTGGCACGCTCGGACACCGCTCCCGGTTGTGCGCCCGCCATGCAGCCATGCTCCTCGATGCGTTCCAGATCAGCTTCCTCTCCCCAGCCGCGCATGACGGCCCATTTGGCACCACCCGTCAACATGGCGTCCATCCCGGCCTCGTCGAGGTGAATCTTCCCGTGACTACCGATGCCGACCGGGATGGTCCGGTACAGGGCATCGGCCAGGCGATCCTTGACCGGTTCGATGTCCGCGCGTTGCAGCCCCGTATGCAGGGCGCGCACGCCACAGGAAATGTCAAAGCCCACGCCACCGGCCGAGATCACTCCATCCGCTTCCGCATCGAAGGCGGCGACCCCGCCGATCGGGAAACCATAGCCCCAGTGCGCATCGGGCATGGCATAGGAGGCCTTGACGATACCGGGCAGCGAGGCGACATTGGTAACCTGTTCGCGCACCTTTTCATCCATGGCCTGGACGAGGTCCTTGCTGGCATAGATTATCCCCGGGACGCGCATGTCTCCCTGCGGCTCGATACGCCATTCGAACTCGGAGATGCGTGTCAGGCTTGAAGTATCCATTGCTTTGCGAAAAAAAATAACTGTGTTGTGTATTCCTGTGTGTAATTCTAGACGTCCACGACACATTGGGCACGCCAGTTCCCCGGTTCGTCTTCACACACCGCCAGTTCGGTATAGGTCGCGCCCTTGACTTCCGCTGCAGGCTGGTGGCGGGCCACGTCGATGGATTCGCCGCAGACGGTGGCATGGAGACACGGCCCGTCGAATTCGACATGAAAACGGCTGAACAGCATCTTGCGGGTCGCCATCTCGAAGACCAGGGCATTGAGCCAGTCAACGAACAGTAATTCCGGATCGGCGGACTCGCAGTCCACAGTCACCGAATCGGTACATGTCACCGCCTCCGGCTCGGTGATGACGGCCGTGAGGGCCAGGGCCGCTTCCTCGAAGGCTTCTTCCCTTGTGTGGCCGATGCCGCGCACGCCGATGTCGGCTTCATGATGAAAGTGGGTCCACATTCCGCTTCAGGCCGTCCAGGGCAGGGCACTTGTGCCGCGTTCTTCCAGCAGCGTTTTTCCCTCCTTCTCTAGTTCGAACATCCTGTTCAGGCTCCGCTTCGCCCGGGCCGCGATATCCGCCGGGATTTCGATGTACTGTTCCGGTACCGGCTCCTTCAGTGCCCTGAGTACGTCATCGAGCCTGATTTCCTTCATGTAAGGACACAGGATGCAGGTACCGACGATTTCCTTGTCCCTGAATTCCGCCTTGAAGCGGTCGGTTAGTCCGCACTCGGTGACCAGCATGAAGGTTTTGGCGGGTGAGTTCTTTACGTAATTGAGCATGCCCGAGGTCCCGCCGGCATAGTCAACCTCTGAAACCAGTCCGGGTGTGCATTCCGGGTGGGCAAGAATCTTCACACCGGGAAAACGTTTCCGAATATCCCGTACCGTGTCGACGCTAAAGCCCTCGTGCACCACGCAGGTACCGTCCCAGGTCAGGATCGTCTTCGAGGTAATCTTTGCAAGGTTCAGCCCCATTAACCTGTCAGGGATAAACAGAATTTCCTCCTGCGGCATGGCCTCTACCACCTCCACTGCGTTGGCCGAGGTGCAGCATGCATCACTCTCGGCCTTGACCTCGGCGTAGGTATTGACATAACACACGACCCCGGCATCGGGGTGCTCCTTGCGCAGTGCGCGCACCTGATCTCCGGTTATCGAATCTGCCAGGGAACAACCCGCAACGCGCGGGACCAGCACTTCCTTGCCGGGGTTGAGCAGCTTGGCGGTTTCGCCCATGAAATAGACCGAGCAGAAGATGATTTTCTGTGCGGGGTGTTCGGTCGCCCTGACGCTCAGTCCATAGGAGTCACCTACGTAGTCACCAACGCCGTACATGATATCGGGGGTCTGGTAGGAGTGGGCCAGGATAACGGCATTCTGCTCTTTCTTGAGTTCTTTTATCTCCAGCGTGTCTGGCGCGATGAGCTCACAATCACTCCGACTCCAGCCGAGATGGTGAAGTTTGTCATAGAGGCGTTCGATTTCCTTGTTCAGGTCTGTATCCATCCCGGCTACCTCGACAGCGGGGAATGCAGTATGTGAACCTTTGTAATGATAGTAGTCGGAGCTGGCCAGTATTTCCTTGCTTTATATCAAGACCCTGCTTTACAGCGGTTTTCTTGCAAGGTGGTAACTGCGGGAATCGCGAGAGATATTTTCGCCGTACGGGCAGGGCGCCGATGAACCGGCGCTGGAAACACGCAGACCACACCGGGGTGGCCGTGGTTCATCTGCCGGGTCATTCAGATGGTAGATTACTCCCTGTCAGGTATTTGTATGGTTATCCTTGGCGGGCTTTCTACGTGCACTGATGCTCCGGCCTGTCCCAGTGGTTCAACCAGTTCCGACAGGGCATCCAGCCCCTTGATCATGGCAACAGTTTCCAGCAGTTCGGGGCCACCGGTTATATCAATGTCCTCCGCTCCGGCTTGTGCTGCTGCCGAATGCAGGCGGGAAAAAAGCGCATGGTTGTATTCCGGCGCAAGCTGGATTTCTATATGCGCAGATTGACCGAGCAGTGACAGGATCTTGCGGACGGTTACCTTGCCGCCCCAAAGCAGCTGGATTTTTGCTTCCCGATCCATACCCTGTGTGTTGTCAGTCACAATGGCTCGTTTCCCCCTGCATCTGAAGGAAGGGTTGGCGTCCGGCAGAAACTGCCCGGGGCAACTCCTGGCAAGTATACTCATCTTCAGCTTCATTTGTCTCCACGGGTTTTGTGCAACCCCGGCCGGCAAGACTGTGTACCCTCCGGATACTCCTTCCTGATTGCCCGGACCCGGGCAAGTATGATTCGTCCCTTGTCACGGTTGATGAGATCTGTTGGGTAGACCACTCCGTGACAAGCGCGGGTGTTGCTGGCGTACTACATGCATCGTACCTGTCAGATAACCTACGAGTCGCATAAAAAAAGATAAAGGTTGATCAGGATCAATGCATATATTGATAAATAGATTTAGTAATTAACCAGAGATAACAGCATGCAGGAAAACAGAAATATGCTGAGGCGTTGCATCAAGTTGATGTCAACGAAATCGGGAGACAGGCATTGTGAGCAAGGAGATCAGATTTGGTGATGATGCACGACAGCGCATGGCCCGTGGTGCAGGCATCCTCGCCAGCGCGGTTAAGGCAACACTGGGCCCGAAGGGCCGGAATGTGATACTCCAGAAAGGTTTCGGAGGCCCGGCAATTACCAAGGACGGGGTATCGGTTGCGAAAGACATCGAACTCGATGACGAGTTTGAAAATATGGGAGCACAGATGGTCAAGGAGGTGGCCTCCCGTACTTCTGATATCGCAGGAGACGGGACGACTACGGCAACGGTATTGGCACATTCCCTGCTGCAAGAGGGTCTCAAGGCGGTTGCCGCCGGTATGAATCCCATGGATCTCAAACGCGGTATCGATCGGGCCGTGAATCGTGTAGTAGAGGAACTCGGGAATCTCTCCACACCCTGTGACGACAGCAAGTCAATCGCCCAGGTCGGCACGATCTCCGCCAACCTGGATGCAGACATTGGCCAGCTGATCGCTGAAGCCATGGAAAAAGTCGGCAAGGAAGGCGTGATTACGGCAGAGGAGGGCTCCGGACTGATGAACGAGGTGGAAGTGGTCGAGGGCATGCAGTTTGATCGCGGGTACCTCTCACCCTACTTCATCAACAATCCTGAGGATATGTCTGCAGAGCTGGAGGATGCCCTGGTTCTTCTGTACGACAGGAAACTTTCCAACATCCAGGACCTGTTGGCATAGCTGGAAAGTGTTGCCAAGGGCGGAAAGTCCCTGCTGGTCATTGCGGAAGATGTCGAGGGTGAAGCCCTGGCTACGCTGGTGGTCAACGCGGTCCGGGGGATCATCAAGGTGGTCGCGGTCAAGGCACCCGGCTTTGGTGACCGTCGCAAGGCGATGCTGCAGGATATCGCCATTGTGACTGGCGGCAATGTCATTTCCGAGGAAGTCGGCCTGGCACTGGAAAAGGCAACTCTGGATGACCTGGGTTCGGCTAAAAGAATCGTTGTCGGAAAAGACAACACTACGATCATTGGCGGCAGCGGCAAGCAAGAAGATATTCGGGCACGAATCACACAACTTCGCAAGCAGGCAGACGAAACTACATCCGACTACGACGAGGAGAAACTGCTCGAACGCGTGGCAAAGCTCGCCGGCGGTGTTGCCGTGCTGAAGGTGGGTGCACCAACCGAAATCGCCATGAAGGAGAAAAAGGACCGCGTGGAAGACGCCATGCACGCAACCCGTGCAGCAGTAGAGGAAGGGGTCGTACCAGGTGGGGGCGTTGCCCTGATACGGGCCCTGCAGGCTGTCCGGGCGGCTGATCTGCAGGGTGAAAATTCTGATCAGGATATCGGCATCAGTATGGTGTTGCGCGCGCTGGAGCAGCCACTACGCGAGATTGTTGCCAACGCCGGAGTGGATCCTTCGGTAGTGCTGAACCGGGTAAAGGAAAATCCCGGTAATTATGGCTATAACGCCCAGAGCGGCGAATACGGGGACATGATGGAAATGGGTATCATCGATCCAACCAAAGTGGTCCGGGTTGCGTTACAGAACGCCGCCTCGGTCGCCGGCCTGATGATTACCACCGAGGCGATGGTTGGTGAACTGCACAAGGCAGAAGCTGCCGGAGGAGGCCGTGAAGAGATGGCTATGATGTAGCCATCCCTCCAAAAGTGGCAAGGGCTTGATTACATCGCCGGCAACAGCCGGAACAGCCTGCCACGGCAATGCGGAAGACCGGTTTTCCCGTTATCGCGTCGATACCCGGATCATGCAATGCATAACCCTACGGATTATTGTAAACCATGCGAACTGTACACGCCTGGCCAACCGATGTTACAGCGGCACGGGAAACGCAGGAAGCTTTACGACACCAGGTCATCCGCGAGGATGACCTGGGACCCGTTCATCATATTGCCGGTATTGATGTCGGGTTTGAAGACAGCGGGAAGACGACTCGCGCAGCAGTTGCGGTACTCGAGTTTCCAAGTCTTGTACTGCACGATCAGGCCGTCAGCCGTTGCCCTACGCGATTCCCTTATGTACCGGGTTATCTTTCTTTCAGGGAATTACCGGCGGTGTTACAGGCGCTGGAACGGGTTGCAAGCAAGCCGGACATCCTGCTTTGCGACGGACAGGGCATTGCACATCCGCGCCGCTTCGGCCTGGCATGTCACCTCGGTGTGTTGACAAACATACCGAGCATTGGCGTTGCCAAGTCACGGCTGATAGGTACACACGCTGAGCTGTCGACAGAGAAAGGAGAGTGGGTACCCTTGATGGATAAAGGTGAAATTATCGGTGCCGTGCTACGTACGCGTAAGAATGTCAGCCCGCTGTATGTATCCATCGGTCATCGAATCAGTCTGGCAACAGCAGTTGATTTCGTCCTGCGTTGCACGACCCGTTACCGGCTGCCCGAGACAACCCGCTGGGCACACCGGCTTGCGTCCGGTTAACAGAAGGACGGATCACCATCGGAAAAAAATCGATATTCGAAATTCCTGGCCATCTGCAAGAGCGAGCTTGCTGTATAAAACTCGCCATGCTACACAGGGATAGCTGCTACAGGTCGAGATTCCTCTGAAAGTTTAACAATAAATATGGCTCGCAACACATCGATTTTTCAGGTAATTATCGTCAGTATCCTGTTTGTTGCACTGGTGATAGGCACGCTGGTGTACTTCGATGTCCATGAGGAAGTACTACGCCTGCTCGACTGGCTGGACGCCCGGGGGATCTGGGGGCCGCTGCTGTTCATTGTGGTCATGGTGCTCGTGGTCGTACTGCTGCTTCCGGGTGTACTGTTTACCACGGGCGCCGGTTTCGTGTTCGGCGTTGTCGAGGGTACGGTGTGCGTGGTGGTCGGAACGACGCTGGGCGCGACAATCGCCTTCCTGATTGCGCGCCACCTCTTCGGTGAATGGGCCACGCAGTTTGTGCTACGCCACGCAAAGATCAGACTGGTCAGCGAGGAGCTCACACCACACGGCTGGAAGATTGTCCTGCTGACGCGTCTGGTGCCGTTTTTTCCGTTCAAGCTTTCCAATTACTTTTTCGGATTGACGCAGTTCTCGTTACGTGGATTCGCGTGCGGCAGTTTCGTCGGTGTGATACCGCTCTCGCTGCACAATGTCTATCTCGGTTCGATTGCCGCCGATATCGGCCTCGAAGGTGCGCGCAGTGCAGATCGAAGCCCCCTTGAATGGGGCCTGTATGGTGCCGGCTTTCTGGTAACTATCTTCCTGGTTGTCTATCTCAACCACCTGGCGCGCCGGGCGCTGGCCAGGTATACGGAAGCGGACGTCGAAGGGGAAGTATGATGCCCTGGCTGAAATGGCTGCCCTGGCGATTTTTCATTCGGCGTATCGCCCGCGCACACGGATTCCTCGATCCGGTCGCGCTACTGGCCCGGCTGCATCGCTTTGCGCAACCCTCGGAAGTGGGTGAGCCGGTCGAACTGCTACGGGCCGGGATGGTGTTCCATGCACGCGGGCTCATCAACAGTCGCGTGATCCAGCACAACCTGGACTGGGTGTGGCCGTACTGGATCGAACGTCAGTTCGATCCGGAGGATGATGCCTTTGTCCCCCGCGCCTTTTCCATTACTCACGTCAATCTCAGCCACCGTAACTGGACGGCCATTGGCTGGCCGGATTGTCCGGAATTACCAGTCGTCGACCCGCGGGGAATGCTGACCCCCTGGTTCGACGGCTGGTCACTGGACAGCTGGTTGGTGGCGGAAGACGGACAGCACCTGCTGCCGTCCCGGGCACAGTCCTGCGATCAACGGCTGGACATGGAAGATGGTCTGGCCGTGGTCACGGTAACCCGGCAGCACGGCATGACCTTGCGCAATCATGCAACGGTTCAGCTTGAATCCGGTATGCCGGTTTGCCAACTCAGGCTCGACGCCCGTAGTGACCGTGGCGGCTGGCTGGTGCTGGCATTGCGTCCCTGCAATCCCGAGGGGATCAGTTTCATTCACAAAGTGGCCCTGTCGCCGGAACGCAGCTCCTGGAGCATCGACGGGCAACACGCCCTCACATTCAACAAGCCGGCAGAGCGCCATCATGTCTCCGATTATCACGCCGGCGATGTGGCGATTCATCTGCAGGACCTCGAGGACCAGACCGAAGGGCTATGCGAGGTGGGCATGGCCACCGCGGCAGCACTGTTCCGACTGGAGCCCGGCCAGCCCCTGGCGATAGAAACGGAGATTGCCTTGCCGGATGTGCGGCGCATGCCGCAGGGTGGTAACGGCACGTGGCATGCTGCCCTGCAGGGAAGTTGCCAATTGCGGATAGCGGATCAACGGGTGATGTCCCTGTATGAAGCTGCCTTGCATACCCTGATCCTGCATTCACCGGAAGATGTCTATCCCGGGCCCTATACCTACAAGCGGTTCTGGTTCCGTGATGCGGCATTTATCATTCATGCGCTGTTATGCGCCGGTCTGACCGGGCGCGCGACGCGCGCGCTGGATCGCTTTCCTGCACGGCAGACGAGGCGGGGTTACTTCCATTCCCAGGAAGGCGAATGGGATTCCAATGGCCAGGCGCTGTGGATCATGCAACGCTTTTGTGAACTGACAGGCCAGCCGCCAAAGTCCGCCTGGCGTCAGGCGATAGTACGCGGTGCCCGCTGGATCGTCCGGAAGCGCCTGAGCGAAGACTTGGATTCCCCCCATGCGGGCCTGTTACCCGCGGGATTCAGCGCCGAGCACCTCGGCCCGAACGACTACTATTACTGGGATGACTTCTGGGGCATCGCCGGACTGCACTCTGCATCTGCCCTGGGCGGGCTGCTTGGCGATGCGGAGTTGCAGGCAGAATTTCAGGAACAGGCAGAGGCGTTCCGGAAGTCTGTGGATCGCAGCCTCGAACGGGACGCCAGGCGTCTCGAGCGAGACGCCATACCGGCCTCGCCCTACCGCCGCATGGATGCGGGGGCCATCGGTTCACTGGCGGTGGGCTATCCATTGCAGCTGTGCCCACCGGAGGATCCGCAGTTACTCGGGACCATCGAATTTCTCATGAAAAACTGTCGTGTTAGTGGCGGATTTTTTCAGGATATGATTCACGCCGGCATCAATCCCTATCTTACGCTGCACATGGCCCAGGTACTGCTGCGGGCCGGTGATCCCCGCTATCTGGAATTGCTGGATACGGTTGCAGTACTGGCCTCGCCCACGGGTCAGTGGCCGGAGGCCATCCATCCCCGGACCCGCGGTGGCTGTATGGGGGACGGCCAGCATGTATGGGCAGCAGCCGAATGGATCCTGATGATACGAAATTGCTTTGTGCGCGAGGAGAGCGGCGGGCTGATCCTGGGTGCCGGAATCGCACCACGCTGGCTGGCTGCCGGTTCGCCGTTGACATTCGGCCCGGCACCGACGGCCTTCGGACCATTGACACTGACCATCAAGCCCGAATCCCCCCAGCGCGTGCACGTTGCCTGGGAGGCTGACTGGCATGCCGGCGCACCGAACATCGAGGTGCGTATAACCGGCTTCGACCCCATCATATCCAGGCCAGGTGAAACATCCGTTTGGCTACGCGCCGACAACACGTCCTGAGAGAAGACAAATGAACATCGTCATGTTGACCAATACCTTCACCCCGCACGTCGGTGGCGTGGCGCGCTCGGTGGAGGCCTTCACAGACGAGTATCGCCGCCGCGGCCATCGGGTACTGGTAGTGGCACCGGAATTTCCCGATATGCCACAGAACGAGATCGACGTTGTACGTATCCCGGCGATTCAGAACTTCAACGGTAGCGACTTTTCAGTTGTCCTGCCGGTCTCCGGACTGTTGACCGAGGTCCTGGACGGGTTTGACCCGGACATAATCCATGCCCATCATCCCTACCTGCTGGGAGTCACGGCACTACGCGTGGCGCGCTATCGCAACCTGCCGCTGGTCTTCACTCACCATACGCTGTACGAGGAATATACCCATTATGTGCCGGGCAATGCGCCGACGCTCCGGCGATTCATCATCGAGGCCGCGATCCGCTACGCCAACCTCTCCGACCAGGTGTTTGCACCCAGCGAGAGCATCATGGCACTGCTGCGCGAGCGGGGGGTAGAAGCACCCATCACCGTGGTACCGACCGGCGTGCAGCTCAAGCACTTCGCGCAAGGCAACGGCGAACGCTTCCGGCTGGCAATGGGTATTCCGGAAGAGGCCTTCGTGGTGGGCCACCTGGGCCGCCTGGCACCGGAAAAGAACCTGGAATTCCTGGCCGAGGCCGCCGCGGCATTTCTAAAGAAAACAAGCGATGCACATTTTCTGGTAATCGGCACAGGCCCGTCCGAGAACACCATCCGCGACATTTTCACCAGGGATGGACTCGATGCGCGCTTGCACATTGCCAGCATCCTCGAACGACGGCAATTGGCCGATGCCCTGCATGCGATGGACCTGTTTGCCTTTGCCTCCAAGAGTGAGACACAGGGCATGGTGCTGACTGAGGCAATGGCTGCTGGTTTGCCGGTCGTCGCCCTCGACGCCCACGGTGTGAGAGAGGTAGTGAGGGACCGGAAAAATGGCCTCTTGTTGCACGAGGAATCGATCGACACCTTTGTCGCGGCAATGCAGTGGGTGGCAGGGTTGCCGGCAATACAATACCGGGAACTCGCACGGGC
>CP070821.1:689792-697155 GCA_020344335.1 Gammaproteobacteria bacterium
CATCAATAACAGGAGAACCAGTGCAATGCCATAGCAGATGCCTGACAAATCGCGCCTGGGCACAAGATCCCTGTAGTGAACCGGCAGATTTTGCAACCGGTTCACGTCGGCAATGGCACGCTCCAGAGCCTGCGGGTTTTCCGTATCGTAGACCCGATAAGGCGTCTTCATATTCGTGAAGAACTCGTGCAGGGCACGCGCCGGTGCACTCTCTCCGGATGCCGGATTGTCGACATCCTCCGAGATACCCGGACTGTTTTGCGAGCGAATGTAAATCCAGTACAGCGCGACCCGATGACGTTCCAGCAAATTCTCGATCCGCCGGCGTATGCCCAGATCCAGTTTTGCCCCGCCATCGGAAATCAGCATCACGATTCGTGACCCTGTGAACGGACGGTTCTCGAAAAACCGGATCGCCTGGATCAGGCCCAAACCCACGTCCGTTTCCGACAGACCCCGGCCGATATTGCCCGCCTGGATCGCTGCCTGGATCACGTCCTGCTTGTCGGTCAGCGGCAACACCTCGATGGGATAGGTACTGAATACCACCATTCCGAACAGGTCTTCGCCACGACTCGCGACGAAGTCCGAGAGCACCCGGCGCGCGACTGTTCCTTTTGAGTCAAAATCCTTTCCGCCACCCAGTGGATATATCAAGGGTTGCCCGCCGAGGGGCTGGTCCATACTGCGACTGCGATCCAGCAACAGTACGATGTGCGCACCCGTACCGATACGCTCCACTTCCTCCGGCGGACGAAAGAGACCACTGATGGCGACAATCAGTATGGCGATCAGCAATGCGGGGACCACCCGTTGCACCACCCCGACAACCACGGAAAGCGTGTCGTGCGGGACCATCATCAACGAGGGATAGCTGACGGTGTTCTGGCGGCGGAAGATCAGGGGCGCCAGACTAAGCGGCAGCAGCCAGAGCACCCACGGATAGGTCACACCGATGTTCATACGCTCCCGCGCTCAAGGCCCCGACAGCGGCGGCAAAGCTGCACCAGCTCCTGCAGCGAATCCGAACCGGTGGCCGGTTCCTGGCGAGGTTCGAAAAATGCCCTGCGCGATTGCAGGAATAAAGTCTCTATGGGACTGCGCAGACTGGCGAACTCGGGATGATGGATAAAGAACAGCTCCAGGTTTCCCGCCAGCACTGTCCGGCCTGCCGTCCGGTTGAATGCCCGGTGCAGGCTACGCAGGGCATCGCGGTAGCGGGCGTCGGTAACGGGTTTCCGTTCGAGTTTCCTGAGGCGGCGAAAGGTTACGGCGAATGGCCTCTTGCGCTGTGCAAGAAAGGGAATCCCCCAGCGCACGTAGACAAGATATAACAAGATACCGAGCAGGCAGACCGATAGTCCGGTTATTCGATAGGCGTGTGGCCTGACCGGCATCCCGGGTGGCAGGTGATCGGGGCGCAGGCCGGAGGCAGTCACCGACGCGCCAATCCCGCGCGCTGCCATAGGGGTAAGGGAAAAATTCCATGCAGGCACGCGCAATGGCAGCACTCGCTCCCCGTTCCCGACCGAGAGTTCCAGGGACGGAATCGTCAGAGACTCGAGACGCTCTGCCAGATAGAAGGTCTGGTATGTAAGCAGGATTTCGTAGCTTGTCGTGCCCCGGCTGTGCCGGGTACGGACGAACGGTGCCCGCATCTCGAGCCAGCGGCTTACCGGACCGGCTTCTGGCAACGAACCCGCGTCCAGTAGATAAGGTGTTGCAAGCTCGAGATTGATCTTTTGTTGCAGGGTGTCACCGATCACATGACCGAAAGGGCGAGGGTTCGATACCTCCATACGCTTTACTATCGTCTCGGCCTGCGCTTGTAGCGGCAGCAGCCACAGCAACACCAGCAGATAGTACATTTCGTGCCACCGCTGGTTGGTCCTGATCATCCCGCTCACTCGTAGAAATAGCGTGTCATTGCACCGGCATCAAATTTATCTATCATGAACAATGGCCTTAGCCCGAACGCCAGAAAAAAATCCGTGAGATTCTCACGACGCTCGGTATAGGCCTTTTGTATTCGCTGTCGATACGAAGTACGCAACCATAGCGTCCGGCGTCTGCCGGTCTCCGCTTCCCGGAAAGTCGCAATGCCAGTGGGCGGGACTTCGAGCTCCATGGTATCCCATAGCACGACAGGCACCACCGTGTGGTATGCCAGGGCCGTCAATATCTGTCCCGTCAGCGCCAGGGAAAAGTGAAAATCCGAGCACAAAAAAATGAGGCTGCGCGTTCTCCCCATCAGGCCTGGCGCTCCCAGGATCCCCCTGGCACTGGATTCTCTGGGAGTGAAGTCCCGTAACTGCGCATAAATGCGTTGGCCTGCCGTCTTGGTACGCGTCAGCGGCTGGAAAAAATCCATTCGAACCGTGCTGTCGCAGCCAATGAAAGCGAAAGGATCGCCGGTGCGGTATGCCGAGTAACCGAGCGCGGCAGAGAAATCCGCCAATACATCGAGTTTGCGGCTATATCCCTCGAAGCCCATGGAAGCCGACAGATCGGCAATCAGATACACCGGGATAGCACTGTGCTGCGTATAGACGCGCATCACGATCTCTTCAAAAGGATGGCGCATACTCGCCTGTATATCGATTCGCCTGGGGTCTGGTGCATCGAGAAGCGATGCATGACCGCGAAATTCGAAACCGTCCCCGGCGTTGCTTCCGCGATGGTGCCCGGGGTGGCTGCCCCTAGTGCGCCACGGTACCCGGTAATGAAATTCCTCTACGCTCATACCAGGCCCGTCAGGGCACCGGAACCTGCTGCAATATCTGTTTCATCAGCTCCGCCGCGACCCGGGATCTGCGCAATTCATAGACCGGTGTAAAGAACACCCTGTGCGCAATCGTTTCGGCAAACACCTCGTGGATGTCTTCCGGTATCAGCATGTCGCGCCCCTGCAGCCATGCCGTCACCTTGGCTGCCCGCAACAACATGCTCATGCCCCTCGGGCTGACGCCGGCAAGAATCAGGGACTCGATATTGACATCATCGATCGTGATGCCGAATTCCGTCGGGTGAGTGGTCGCGCGGCACAGATTGAGCGCATAGTGCTGCAGCGTCTCGGTAGCGTGAATGTGTCTCTGTATCAAGTCTGCGATTGAATTGAGTTCCGCATAGGGAACGACCCCGGGATCGATCTGCTCGATAAGCGATCCGGTATGGTGAAACCTGGGCTCAAACATCAGTTGCCGCTGCAGAGCGGGATCATCCGGGGCCTCGATCAGTACCTCCATCAGGAAACGGTCCCGAGCGGCGGAAGGAATCTCGAAGGTCTCTTCCTTTTCTACCCGATTACGGTCCGCGAATATCTGCAGGTGCGGAAACGAGTACTCCCGATTGAAGGCCGTCACGCTGCGCTCTGCCATCACACGCAGCAGCAGGGAGTGCATCTGGGGGCGTGCGCGGTTGACTTCGTTAAAGAAAAAGGTTGCCAGCGAGTCCCCGTGTTTCAGCAGCGGACCCGGTGCCACACGGGGCTTGCCGTCCTCGCTGATGTATGTGTAGTAGACAAGATCACCGGGCATCAGGTCGATGGTGCCTTCGATGCGTTCGTAGGCGCCACCGATGGCGCGCGCGATGCTTTGCAGAAGGGTTGTCTTGCCAACACCCACATCCCCTTCCAGCAGCACGTGGCCACGTGCAAATACGGCAATGTTCAGGTGTCGAATGGCCCGGTCCTGGCCAATGATGACCTTTTTTACTTCCGCTTCCAGCCGGAGCGCCAGACTGCGCCAGTCTTCCAGGGCCTCGCTGCCCGGAAGCATCCTCAGACCGTGTGGGTCATCACTTGCCATTTCTTGCGTACAGTCAAACAGGCACCTTCCACAAAATTAGGCTGCCGGTAGATGAAAGGCTGGATTTGCCGGAGGCCGTGGTTTGACGTTGCGGACAGCCGGTAAATCATGCATGGTCCGATATCACACGGGGTCAGGCACGCCCCTGCCCCCTAGAAATTTTCATCGAGCAGTTCTTTCACCTTGGCGTTGTAGATTTCCTCGCTGATCAGGCCTTCATCACGCAGCCGTTTCAGGGTCCGCAGGCGTTGTTCCAGCGAGCCCTCCACAGGTGCGGCTTCAACAGCGGCCGCTGCCGGTGCCGGTGTCTTCACAGCTGCCGGCGCGGGCGTTTCCGCTACCGGCGTGGGTGTTTCCGGTGCCGGCGTCTTTCCGGATTTCACATCCTCTTCGAGCTGCCGGATCTTGCGGCTCAGTTCCTCCTGCTCCGTGGCGAGCCGCTCGGTTTCCTCGGCCAGCGGTGACAAGCCTTCTTCACCCGAAAGTGCCTGGAGTTTCTGTTTTTCCTCGTAACGCGCCACGGCCGCGGCCGGGTCGATCTGTACCCAGTCCGAACGTGCCCCGCGCTTGTTTTCGTACAGGTTCACCCCGGTCCCGAGAACGAGGCTCCATTCGTGCGGGACAGTCGCCTGACGCGTACCCGGCACCGGATTCACCGCGGGAATGGCCACCAGGGCACCCGCCCCGCGGTCCTCCATGAATCTCCCGCGAATCGCGCCGAAGATGATATTCAACTTGCCGTCCTTGTAGAATACCCTGCCGGTATTGACCTGGCGCTCCTTAAGCACACCGCCGAAGGCTACACCGTAATTACCGGTGGTAACGAAGACGATGTCCTCATGGGATCCGGCCTTGGCCAGGCCGCGGGACAGGGAATCACTCAGGACCTCCAGTTCGTTGTCGGCAAATACCGGTGCACCACCCTCCGGGTCCGGCTTTTTTCTGGTAAAGAACTGCTTCTTTTGCGGTGTGACGACGCGCAATGCGTCGAGCATCATGCCGATCTGCTCCGGTGTGAATTTGACCGGGTGGTCATTGGGGGGTGCACTCGGGGCGGCCTGGGGTTCGATGGCCACATAGCGTTCGTGCCATTTCCACAGCTGCTCGGATGGGGGCCGGTTCTCCGGGGCCGCGTCACTGACGTCCGGCAGGACAACCCAGAATGCCGCGATTACCAGTGGTATGAAGGCTGCCCGTCGCATGGCGCGGGAAGCAGGGTAAATGACTCGCATCTCTCCTCTCAATCTTGTTTGATACGCAACTATGGCGACATTGTAGACGAGAACCCGGCCAAGCGCATCCACAGCCGATCCTGATCGAAAGCGATTCAAAAAAAAGCGGCGCGGTGTACCGCGCCGCTTTCTACCGGGACCAGATCCACCGGCCCCTCCGATGTATCAGGCCCTGTGCCTAGTAGAACAGAATGGCACCGAGCGCGAGGGTCTTCTCCTCCGCTTCATTGTTGCTATGCGCCTCTGCAGTGGTCTGGGTGTATTCCGCGACCAGGGTGAGTGCCTCGGTCAGGGGGTGATAGACACCGACGATCCAGGACCTGTTTTCATCAACCAGGTCGGTGTTGCTCGAATCACCGTCGGCCGTATCCAGCTGGCTGACGCCATAGCTCACACCAAGCTTGGTGCCCGCACCGGGGAACTTGTAGGTCCCCTGGATATAGCCGCCCTTGGATTCCCGTTCATCGCCAGTTGCATCCACCGCGTCGAATAGATACCCGGTGGTGCCCAGCGCGTCGCCGGTGTATCCGTAGGCAACCAGCTCAAAAGCGCCCATACCAACCTTGACGCCGGCATCCAGGCCCCAGGAATCAATGTCATCAAAGCCACCGCTGTCGCTGTCAACGCTTTGATACAGACCACTGACCCAGACCTTGCCGGGATAGTTGCCTTCCCACATGTAAGTGCCTTTACCTTCCAACCTGGGGGTATCTGACTTCTGGTCAATATCACTCGCAGTTGCACTCGTACCCGAGAGGCCATTCAGGCCCCAGGGCGAGAAGACACCGGCGGCCATCGAGAACCCGTCCCAGTTAGGCGAGGCCCAGCTGATCTGCGCCTTCCAGTCGGCGTAGACGTAACCCGTACCGATGCGTCCCAGGGTGGTGTTGCCGCCACCGGTGGCCAGATCGGAAATGGTACCGACACCCAGCAGGGTCATATCCGAGAGGATGGCGTCACTGGCAAAGATTCCAATGTCACGACCGATCTTGACGGTTCCCCAGCTGCTCTGTCCGAAGTTGAGGAACACCTGCCGGAAGTTCGAATTGTTGAGACCAAAGGCACTGTTCAGATCCCCGTTGCCGATTTTGTTATTGGTGCTGATCCCCGGCTGGTAACCGATGGTCACACCGATATCGAAATCGTTCTGGGTGGTCTTGGCATTAAACCCGAACCACGAAGGCAACAGGCCCGTCTGGATGGCCGTCACGTCCCGGTCGTTTCCGTTGGAACCACAAGCGAGTCCCGCCTCGACCACTTCGCCGTCGTTATCGGGTTCGCACTTGCTGCTGGTGAAAAAGCCGTTGACGTTACCGCTGAAACTCAGCTCCCAGCCAGCGACCTCGAGCGGGCCGATGGCGTGAGCCGTGCCCGTTGCGCATACCAGCCCCAAAGTGCCGGCAAACGCAAGTAGTGTTTGCTTGAATTGCTTCCCCATCTGAAACCTCCTTAGTTTATGTTGCGTGGTTAAACACCGGTTAATCATGTTGTTGCACCTTTTTGTTTTGCTGGCGCAACACTGCCTCGGTCTCGCACTTATTGTTGTGACGCAAATGTAACAATACAACAAAGCAAAAGCAATGTTTTTAAACAAATAATTTACAAGCTACAAAAAATGTATCATTTCCACAACATTTCATTTATGACAAATAGGCAGTTAATTGTCTGAAAACGACAACTTAGACGAGTTGCACCACATTTCCCGGCCTTGAAGGAGCTGCCAAATCGGGTAATTTGTACCGGCACCCGGGCTGCTAATACAATTCGATGGTGTAGCTGAGTTCCTGTTGCGCAGCGAACCAGCGCCTGCGGTTTACCCTCAGGATCACCGTCTCCCCCGGCTGCTTGTCCCACATCGCCACACGGAGATCCGTCATGGTTTCGACGGGGTCGCCATCGATGGACAGGAATCGGTCGCCCCGCTTCAGGCCGGCACGGCTACAGGGGCTGTCGGACAGACAGCTCTCGACCGTAGGCACATCCCCCTCGTCGTCGAGCACTACACCGAAGGTACCGGCCGAAGGCAGCGTACGGGATTCCGTGAGCAGGACATAGTCAGCCAGACCTGACACAAGGGCAC
Organism: Gammaproteobacteria bacterium; assembly: GCA_020344335.1. GTDB lineage: Bacteria > Pseudomonadota > Gammaproteobacteria > UBA9214 > UBA9214 > SZUA-186. The sequence goes on from CP070821.1 coordinate 696,911, forward strand.
CCTCCCAGCCATTGAGGACGATGGCGCTGCTTACCGGGAGGCGGCGCGCCAGCCTTCGCGGGATACCGCTGCCCCGGGCAAGATGCCCGCTACCGGCGAGTATTGCCATGCGGTAATCCGGATGTGCCTCGAGATACTCCACCGCCTGTTCCGCCATCCCCTCATCCCACAACAACTGCACGTCACGAAAGTTCTCGAAACTGCCCCCGTTATCCGGGTGCTGGTTAAAGACTTCCCTCAAACGC
>CP070821.1:697255-700675 GCA_020344335.1 Gammaproteobacteria bacterium
GCGTCAGTGCCAGCACGATAAAGAAAGCAAAGAACACTTTTTCCAGGTTCATGCCCTACACCCCCCTTGGTTACGTGGCCAGTCCGGAAGTACGTCAATTCTTCATGATGGTCTTTTGCAAACGTAGCAGAGACCTGGCGCTTTAACAAACCGGGCAGGTATGACCGGGCCACTGATGGGCGTATTATCCGAACAGGTAGAAAGGTGTCTTAGGATTACTGATCCATCATGGTTCCCGGAGCAAGCGACAGCCCGACATATGAACGGCTCAGGCAACGGGTCGGCATCATTCACTTGCAGCAGCGTCTCGGTATCGAGGAAGACTTTGAGCGCAAGGTCTTTGGCCAGGGGCGCAATTTCTTTCACATCGAGAACTGGTATTCCATGCATGCGCTTATCCGGAATGGCCTGCGCATGCTTATGCTGCATGGCCGCGGAAAACGCAATGCACGCAGGATTCTTGCCCGGCATAACCGGATCAACATCAGGCACCTGCCGCCCGAGTTCGAGGGCTATACCATTCTGCAGATATCGGATCCGCATTTTGATATGGCACCCGACTTTCCACATACCCTGATTGATGCCGTCCGCGGAGTTGACTACGACCTGTGTGTGCTGACGGGCGACTACCGCGCCAACACCTGGGGCCCCTGCGATGCCGCACTGGATGGCATTCGCATGCTACGTCCCCACCTGGAAGGTGACGTGTACGCCGTACTCGGGAATCATGACAGCATCACCATGGTTCCCGGCATCGAGGACACCGGTATCTGCATGCTGCTGAATGAATACGTGGTACTTGAGCGTGAAGGCATGCGGCTTTACCTGGCTGGTATCGATGACCCGCATTATTATCGTGCCGACAACCTTGAAAAGGCTGCCGACGAGATCCCGGTGGATGCCGTCTCGATCCTGCTGGCGCATTCCCCGGAGATTTACCGGCATGCCGCGCATGCCGGTTTTGATGCCATGCTGTGCGGTCATACCCACGGTGGCCAGATCTGCCTGCCGGGCGGGTTGCCCCTGACCTGCAATGCCGCTTGTCCGCGGGAATACTGTTTCGGTGCATGGCAGTACCGGCAGCTGGCGGGTTATACATCGGCCGGTTCCGGCGCCTGTATTGTCGATGTCAGGCTGAATTGTCCGCCGGAGATTACCTTGCACCACCTCCACCGGCAATTACAGGCCTAGCCCTGAGTCCATAACCCATAAGGGAATCAAAAGGTTAGCGATGCAGGCGGACACGTAGCCAGGAAAATGCAAGATCAATCAACAGGAATATGGTCACCGCGGCCGCGATTTCAGGCAGGGTAACGGTAAGCACCGGTTGCATCACGATCAGCGGTACCAGCGTTTCCGGCAACTGGTCCAGCAGAGGCGCCGACTGACTGGTTGCAATGGCGAGGCGTCTTTTGATGAAGCTGGAAGCCATGTCGCCGAGCATCGCCAGCAAGCCAAAGAGAGCACCCTGAACAGGATCCAGACCCACCAGCGGTGCGATTGCAGCCGTTGCGATCATGGCACTGAAAACGCCGCGCATGGTCTTCGCAGGACCAAGCAACCGGCGTCCATCCCGGAATACCTTGTTACGATCCAGTGGCTGGTCCAGGAACTTGCCAAACAGGAAGCGCGCTACAAACGGAGCGCCGTTGGCAACCACGAGAAGCAGCAACAGTTCACTGACAAGTTGGCCACGCATGGTGATTTTTCACCACTCCGAAGAGGTACACCTCTCTAGGTTACCTTGTAAGGGACCATGGGAAACACCATGACAAGGCAAAAAAAACCCGCTGCAATAGCGGGAGATAAGGAGGTTGGTTAGGCTACTGCAATCACCGGATGTCGCTCTGCAGGGCAGGCTTGTTATTGGTTGATCCGTTTCCCGGGGAAACGGCCCTCCAGGTGCGACATCCCGAACTTCATCGATCCGACAACGTGCTCTTTTAAAGCGCTGCGTCTGTACTATCTTGCCGTGGCGCAAATACCCGTCAAACATGAAGGCAGATGATTGCCGGGATAATTGATTTTCCCTGCAAGACTGACCAATGACGTCTCTGATTACGCCCTTGTTCGGAGAGCGTGTCAACCACAATAGATTGACGCATTAATCCTTAATTTCAGGGGGTTAGGTCTAGGTAACTGATTATGATGGTATATCGTTAATGCTTAATTTTTGAATATTCGAATGGTCTGCACCGCTTTTTTCCTGGCCCACCACCAGCCGTAGAGATTGCTTCCCGGGTGCGGGCCGGTGGATCACCTCGAGAGCCAGGAGGACACGCAGGATTTGTCGCCAGAGCAAGGAAATCGGAAAGTGCCGTGTTCCATATGGCCGCTGAATTTCTTGCCATCGAGGATGTCACTACCCAAGATAGCGGGATACTTGATGGGAATGTTATGGAAGGAAAAGAAATCGCGGGTCTCCGACACGGCACATGCGATTACCTGCCTGGCGGCAAGGCGACCGTGCCACCATCCTAATCCGTGTACCTGACGGTTTGAAGCAGCCTCGGGATGAATGTCACTTTTGATGTCTTTGGCGATCAGGGCCGGCAGGGGAATACCGACAGGAGGAATCCAGTGGCAAGTCGGACTGTTTTGACAATATGTTTCTGTCTGTTGTGTGTGACGGCGTGTACCCCGGACATGCGGTTGGCTGGGGAGGGCAGCCTGTTTGGTACATTGCCGGGGGGTGAATTTATCCTGCATCAGGACATAACCATTGCGCCCGGACGGCGGCGGATGAGCTTCCAGGATGGAAGTCCGGCGTACGCTTATGGCGAGTTCTACCCGCATTGTGAACTGGTATTGCCGGAAATTCGGGAGGAGCCCCAGATTATTCCCGCGGGCCGATACCGGATTGGGCGAGTAATCGGGCAAACCCATTATGTGTTGCGTCCTCGGCAGAATCCCGTATTGCTGGCCGCGAAGGGGGCAGGACACAACCTGCTCGCGAGTGATACGGGGGAGTGGATCATGGAGGCCTATCACATCTCACTGCATGCGGAGACATCAGCACATCGTCTGACCCTGGTCTGCGGAGGGGCCTACAACTTTCCCTACGATGCAAGTTACCCGACCCTGGCAGAAATGCACCATTCATTGGGAGACTACGCTACGTTAAAGCTGCCCTGAGGACCTGAGTTGTCCCTGCGAGGGTCCATTTTCTCCGCCGTCAGGCCGGAATGGCTAACAATAAGTGCAGCATGAAATTTATAACTTATTGTATATAAGAATAAATAATGTTTTATAAATAAATCATAAAATAATTAAATTAACGCTTGCTTATTTAAGCAATTGCTTATATTATACTCCCCGTAGTTACAAAGATTTCCTACTCACATTCTTACACACTCTTTTTGGAGAACTGATATGAAAACAATCGCTACAGTACTGACGGCTGCTACCCTGGCCGTTGCC
>CP070821.1:700775-711744 GCA_020344335.1 Gammaproteobacteria bacterium
CCTACTGGGGTTGATTGGGATAGCCAGGAAGAAAGCAGCTTAGCAGTTACAGGGTCGGTTTCTTCGGGTCAGTTTTTGCTTGAATCTGAGTGTCTGTTTTTTTGCCCTTTTATGCCCTTTCGATGATATGCGGCTGGTTGTTATAAGCCTTGAAAACACCTATTTTTCCTTGGCTTTCTGGGGCTTGTCCTTTTTAAGCATGCACATAAACAACTTATGGCGTCATTCTAATTCACAAGAATCTGTATAAATTATTGGAACTAGCCGTTTTCGGAATTCATTTGTGCACAAGAAAATCTCGCCGAAATAACTTTAACCAAGACAAGCAGTTAATCCATAGGAAAGCCTGATATTCCTGTAGGCCATTTGATATACACCAACTACTACCCCTTTTAATGTATTAGTTTGTATTTTACTAGCCGCATAAGACAGAGCTGGAGTAACTTGCAATGCGGTTTAGCTACTCTCCGGTAGGTGGCTGCGTGATCATCTAGTTAGTGGCGGCCTTCGATAGTTCGTTGGCCGCCTTTTATCTAGTAAATCCGCCATTTGTCTTAAACAAGCGACCGTTTATAGGTTTTTATATATCTGCTCTGTTCTAGTGTGCAACACCGTCGGAAACACGCTATCCTGAACGTCCGATTTCGTCCCAAAGTTGCTTGTAATGAAACGTCAGGGCCCAGCCTGGATCGTCTGCTGGTTGATGTCAATTATTTTGATGGCGCCATCGTCGTTTATGTCACCATGAGCAATGGTTAAGGTTCGCACGCTGTAACTGCTGTGCCCAGTACGGCTCGCTGTATAAGGAGGACGTCAACCAGGTTGACCTCCCCATCACAGTTCATATCACCATGGGCCAGTTCCAGCAGCGTTGCAGTCTCCAGACCGAGCGCAATACGCTGTGCAATCAGGATATCGCCGACATTGAGAATGCCATCCGGGTTTCCCAGGGGTGCAACATCACCATCGGAAAGGTTCGGAAAGCCATTCGGGTCGATGGGTTCGTCGCCACTGGAATTATTGAACTCGGTGGCGTCATCGAGGCCATCACCATCCGTGTCGCTGCTGTTGGCATCGAGGTCGGTGCCGCTCGGGTTAATGGTCGGATGATAGGGATTGTAATCGGCTAAATTGCCATCAAAACCGACCTCGATAGCGTCATTCAGACCATCACCATCGGAATCGGCAACCAGTGGATCAGTCCCATACACTTCTTCCTCAGTGTCCAACAAACCATCATTATCGTCATCCGTATCGACGACATCCGGAATGCCGTCATTGTCGGTATCAACAATGACGGTCATTTGCCAGGCAAGCGCATAATCCCATTCGAATGATGCCTGTCCTGCCTTCGGCACCACCTCCAGCAGATAGTCCTTGCCGGCATCCAGCTGAATCCAGATATTCTCGGTATTATCAATTGAACTGGCAGACTGCACTATCAGTACATGGCCACCATCAGTTTTATCGTACAAGCGAAGATCCATATCATGTAATGTACCCACACCCGGAAAAGAATTACGTCCGCCATCTGCAACTTCAACATTCCAGACAAGAGCGGCCGTCAACATGACCTGACTCGCGCCGGTTGAAAAAAAATATGATCCCGTTTCATTATTTCCGCCACTGCCGAATGACGGGTCGTAGTCGAACCCGTCCAAGCCGATGCTGCCAGCAGCAGTGTTCTCATCCTCAAGGCTGTTCTGCTCACCTGCCGTCAGGATGTGAAAGCTGTTGTAGATGTTTACCTGGCCTGATCCATAACGGATATCAAGTCCGTTAGCAGACTGATTCGCTGCATCGGCACGATAATCGGTAATATCCCCGGGTGTATCAGGGTCTGGATTGGTACTGTTATTCGTCACCCGATCTGCCCCTGCCATCAATACGGCCTTCACGACTTCGGAGCGTTCTGCATTGTAGATCATGCTGCCTGACCGATTGGTCGTTGAAGTTTCAGCAGGATCTGTCGAAAGTGACGCTGCGTTATGACCAACGTCAACCAAAAGGGCTGCAGCAGCGGAAATGACAGGGGTAGCACTGCTCGTTGTATTGAATGGTGCAACAACTTCCGGACGGGTGCGCCCGGATACATAGGGGGCATCCAGTCCCACAGTACCTCTACCATGTACGCCATCGGTTACACCCACAGCAATGATATTAAAGGCAGTACTCAGTAACGGTGAATTCGTGGACGTATTGTTCTTCAGTCCAATGATTTGGATAAACTCATCATTCTCAATGAGCCAGTCCACCCGTTTAACGACCTCTAAATCTACGGCATCGTTAGTGTAGGTTCCGATCCAGCTGTGATTGGCGATACGGTCAGGCACTGCATCCGGCTTTGAACGACTGCTGGTGACATGCAGATAGTCACTGGCCAACCACTCATTCGCATCGTATGCATTTATTATGTCGATCGCCGGTGCTATGGACGAGCTGTTGCCATAGAACAATCTGCCAACTGCTGTTGCATGACCAGAATAGAAATCCGCTGGATTGGTGCCAGATTTATCAATAATGGTCTTGCCGGCGAATTGCGCGTCAGCCACATTTGGCATGTAGGATGGTGGGTCTCCACTCAGGGCTTCCGCATGTGTGACGGTTACACCACTGCCGTCGGGCGTATTCGTGCCCTGTTCATCAAGCAACCGGGTATAACCAATGTCATCCTTGTAATCAGCATATGCCATCCCGTAGCAGGCGAGCAGAACTATTATCAGGAAAAAATGAATTCTTGTACGCATGAGGGAGATGTTTTCAGGCGGACCAAGGGATCTGCCGGCAACACCATACTCGAAAGCAACATGAATCATTATCAATCTTCATACTTGTTAACTTCATTTTTATTTTAACCGTTTGATATATAATGAATTCTAATTATGTGCTTGTTTTATCATGTGCCTCAGCACCGGTTGAACTCCCAAGCTCCCCTTGCTTCATAAGCCGTACTCAGTTTTTATATCGTTGCATCGCCAGATCAACTGCGACTGATAGACCTGCATAGATGGCAAGAAAAAGAAGGAGTCTCTGTGGAAAGAAATCAAGCCATGACAGGAATGGCAGAAACAGGCAGGCGGCAACTGCCGCGAGTAACCCTGGGGAGAAAGCAAATTATTTTTCAGTCCTTTCATGAGCCTTTGAATCAGCCAGCGGAGAGCTCGGCGTACTTCAGCAGGTAAGCCTGCAGCTTCACATCCCCGGCTGTTGCTCCAGGACCTTGACCGGCTGGCCGCTGCGCAACCGCTCGCTGCCGCGAATGATCACGCGATCACCCGGCATGATGTCACCGGAGACCTCGATGTAATCACCATCGGCTATACCGGTTGTTACGCTGACCTGCTCTGCGAGGTTATTTTCATCTACGCGGAATACACTGACCCCGTCACGGCGCAACACCAGCGCATCACGCGGCACCACCGTAGCAGTGCGTGACGCGGCTGCCGGGATGGCAATGCGCACGCTCTGCCCGGATGACCAGCGTGGATCGTCCAGCGTCAATCGCAATTCGTAGAGGCGCGATTGCTGGTTACCGACCGGTACCAGTGTGCGTACCCGGCCCGTGCCTTCGGTCCCGTTGGCAACAAAACGCAGCTCCATGCCCGGGGCCACAAAAGGTAGTACGGATACCGGCACCCAGGCCTGCACCTCCAGGGAAGCGGTATCTACAAGCCGGATGACTGCCGTCCCGGCATCTGCCCATTCACCGGCCTGGATAAATCGCTCGGTGACGACACCCCCAAACGGCACCCTGATGGAGGTGCGCTTGAGTTTTTCCCGTGACTGCTTGACGCGTGCCTGACTCGCCGTGTAATCGCTGCGCGCCACGGCCAGATCACGCCGGACCTCGTCGATGCGGCTCCTGGCGGCATGATTTTTCTCGGCGAGTTTTTCCAGGCGACTGAGTTCCGCCTTGTTGTATTCCACGCTTGCACGCGCACGTGCGACACTGGCCTCGTGTTCGGCCAGTTCTTCACGTATCAGGGTATCATCCAGGCGCGTTGCCGCCTCGTCCCGGGGCAGCTGGGTACCGACCTCGGCAACCCAGACCACCCGCCCCTCTACCTGTGCTGCGAGCCGGGTATCGTTGCGACTCATGACAGTACCCGCAATATGACTTTCCGGAGTCATTTCGCGCTCCATTGCACTGGCAACGACAACCGGTACCGTTGTGTCGTTTGCAATTGCAAATCCGCTGGCTGCAAGCAGCATGCATGCGATGCCGGCGATTCTGAAGTGCAGCATGGGAGGAAGAATCACGTGAAATCCAGTTCTCCGGTTAGTGAGACTTTGACCTGAATCCCTGTTTCAGGTTCCGGTACAACAGTTTACCTGCCCAGCCGCTGCTTGGCACGGCGAAATAACCGGGTGTTAAAAACAGCCGATGCCGGCATTGTCTGCCATGAGGTCGACATGAGGAGTGGCATGCCCTAGTACTTGCCGACAAGATTAACGAACCAGCCGTGGTTTTTATAATCCAGATTGGTCAGGTCGTCATTGAAATCGGTGAAGTTGTAACCAATACCGATCTTGAAATTGTCATTGATGAAGCGATCGATACCCAGCAGTACACCCTGACGATTATCCTCTGCCTCGTCGACGTCCAGCCAGCGGTATTCCGCCAGTGCATCCCAGGCCCTGGTGATATGGTAGCGAGTACGGATGACGGCAAGGCGTGTGTCCGTATGGAACCAATTACCCCTGTCCCGGTCTTCACGCACCTCCCCGCGCTTCCATGCGAGCTTGCTCCCCAGTGCTATACGCCGGGTGAGATCGTAAAGGCCTTCCAGTGACAACACGTGCGACTTCTCGTCCGTGTCGGCATCGGCCTGGCCACTGCTGTCCAGGTCGTACAGGTAGGTATACTTGCCGAGCATATTGAAGCGGTCGTTATTGACCGGACGATAGGCCATGCCGGCATCGAACTCGGCAAACCGGCCATCATCATCGCCGGTATCACGGTTATCCGAGATGGAAAAGTTGAGTTTGCCGAGCCCGGTAAACGAGTCGCTGATTTTGTAACGCAGACCATTGGTCGTCAGCCATTGACGCCGGTTTTCGTCGCCGCGGTCCTTGCGATATTCCAGCTTGCTGCTTGCATCAAGCCGGCCCTTCTTGTAATGCCCGGACAAGCTGACCGCGTTGCGCTCGATACCCTCCACGTCACCGTCCAGGTTGCTGCTCTGGACGGTCATCGACAGACTCAGCTCGCGCGAGGGATCAAAATTCAGGCCGTAGACATGGGAAATCCCGGCCTGTTGTTCCCCGCTGATAAACTGGTCCTCGCTGAAGACGCTAAGGGAGTTGCCCATCTGGCGCCGCTGGCCCAGCGTGGCAATACCCTTGCGTCCGTCGGTCCGGTCGGTCGACAGTGTGTAACCGCCGTAGACCACGTAATCGCTGCTGGCCTGGTAATCCGCACCCAGTTCCATGGCCTCGCCCCGGTCACCGGCACTGCCCTCGGCACGCAACGCAAGTGCTTTGGTCAGCTGGCTGCGCAACCCCAGCGTGGCGAGTCTGTTATCCTCGTATTCCGCTTCCTTCGTAACCGTTGTCTGCAGGATCCCATAGACATTCAGATCCCGGTTCAAGGCATAGTCGGCCTTTGCACCGACGAGCGTTGCATGCGCCGAGCCGGAACCGTCCGGGTCCTCGCTCACATAGCGCACCTCGCCCCCCAGTGTCCATGGGCCGGCAAGCCGGTAGTCCGCTTCCAGGCTGGCCGAGCGTTCCTCGCCGTCTGTATCCTGATCAACCACCGCTGCGCGCATTCCCAGGGTCAGTTGCTTGCTGGCATCCCAGCGGGATTCAGCCCCGTATTCTCTTGTCTCCACGCCGGCATCGACACGCGCCACCGAAAAATCCTCGTCGCGCCGCTTCCACCAGACAGCAGAGGTGCCCTGATGCTTGCCGCCGCTCACCTCGGCATGGTTGACGCGCGCCTCCAGCAATACTGCGTCACCGTCCGTGTCATCACCGCTTCCGGTATTCCTGGAATCAAAGGTTAGGCCGCCGTTGTCCGAGACAAAATTGTCCAGGGTCTGGCGTGCCTCGGTACGTGCATATTCGGCCTTGAAGTAGGTGCCCTGTCCCTGCCGCACGGTGAGATCAACACCCTTCAGCTCGTAACTGGTTCCCTCACGCGACTCGTGTACATACGTGCCACCCAGTCCCAGGTTGTCGTTTGCCCAGCCCTTGCCGCGCAACCCGTAGGTCCGCTCGTTGTTGTCAATATCACCCGGTACATATTCATAATCCACCATCAGCAGATTGACGTTGCCATCCAGCGGCTGGTCCTTGATGATGCCCGTGTTCGCGTCCGCCGCGATCTGGGTCAGCGGGCGTGTGAGGATCAGACGTCCCTGTATTTCATCCATTTCATAGTCGCGGCCGCGCACCAGCGTGATGTTTTCCAGTACCCGGTTGGTGTCGCGTTCACGGACCTCCACCCAAACCTTTTCCGAACCCTGCACGACATCGGTATTGCGCAGGTAGTACAGGCTGCCACCGGTACCGATGAATTCATTGTGGGCAAAGGAGGTATTCGGCTCGGAGCCAAACGCTATGACCTCGGTGCGATGATCACCGAAGCGGGTGGTATCGACACTGCGGTGCGTCAGGCGCGCGCCGTACAGGCTGCGATCATACTGCGCATATTCGTTGCCGGTAATCCCGGTGTTGTAGTTACCCCAGAGGATCTGCGACTTGTCCCAGTCAACCCGCACGTAGAAGCGACCCTGGGTATCGACGTCACTGATCGTGGTGGAGTCATCACCATAAACCGGATAGTAACGGTCCGGATCGAGGCGCCGGAACAGGCTCCTGGGATCTTTTTTGTTAAGATCACTGAAAATGTCATCGAGTTCGTCTTCCGTCGTATCGAGCTGTGCCGTGACCAGGTATTTCCCCTGGATCTTGCCCTTTAGATAGAAGGCCAGGCGGCCATCCACGAAGACGTTTTCGTTGAAATGGTCGTCTGCCTCCAGCGGTTTGACACTGCCGGATACATTGTTCTGCCCGACGGTCACATCCGCCAGTCCCACCATGAACAGGTATTCACCCGATACCGGTACGGTAAACGGGCGCTGCCAGGCCCTGCCCGCTGCATCGATGATGACCACATCCAGCGTATGCTCGCCCGCGGGCAGCAGGCGCTCGACGGCAAACGTTCCTGCCGTATCGACCGGCACCGTTTCACCATCGATGGCGAGTGAATAATCCATGGGGATATCGGCACCGTGCAGGCGCACCCGGCTGCCCGAGAGCGGGATCGTCTGCCGGTGGAGGCTGTTGCTGCCATAAATGACCTGCCCTTCCGTCCCGCTTGCCGGGGCCAGCGGGGTCGCGGTCTCCGGTTCACTGATATACAGAGAGCGCACGGCCGTTGTATCACTGCGACCTTCGGCATCGAATACGCGTAACCGGTAGACCAGTTCGTCGCCGGCCTGCAGCATGAATCCGCTATCGATACTACCGTCCCATTCCAGTCTGCCTTCGAGGTCGATCCGCTCACCGGTGAAGATCTTCAGCGGATCTACAAGATCGGTATCAGATGCGCGGTATACCCCCAGCTCCCAGCGACTGATGAAGGCGTTGTAGTTGGTGTACATCCGGAACACCGCCGGTTGCATGAACCGCCCATTCCGCACACCGCTCACAGCCGGGCCGATGACATCGAGGTGTGGCTCGATTACGGCCGGATCCTCAGTGGCCCAGATCACGCCGCCATCGCGGAGATACATCCGACCCGAGTAGCTGACATCGGCACGCCGGTTATCCTTGCGGCCCTCGGCTGTACTGTTGTCGGAACGCGGGGCAAGCTCGCCGCGACTGATGACCTCGATCACCACTCCCGGTGTCTCGGTACACGCGGTGGCAACACAGGCTTCACTTTCCCCTGCATGTGCAGGACGGGCCAGCAGGTCAAGCAAGTAACCCCAGAGGCGGTTGCCGGGCAAAGTAATATTCGACTGTTGCTCCGGTTTCCCGTCATCATGTGCCTTGGTGACAGGCTGCACCTGGATCTCGACATCCTGCATCAGGGCGTCGCCCAGCAGTTCCCGGAGGGCCCGCTCGACGCTCTCGGCACGGCGCTGGCCAAGTGTCTGGTTATATGCACGGCTGCCACGTGAATCGGCGTGTCCCTCGATGGTAATCACCCCGCAGCGGTAACGGCGCAGGGCCTCGGCCATCTTCTCGACAGTCGCGCGGTAGCCGGACCTGATTTCCGCGCTGCCGGTCTCGAAGAACACCTCGCCGACACGCACATGGACAGTCTTCTCGGGCAGCACCTGGTCGGGCAGCCGTACACCGAAGTTGATACGGTTCATCAGGCCGCCCGTAATGCGCATGACGCGCGGATTCTCTGTCGTAAATTCGGTGCTTGCCGGTAATGTCGCAGGATCCGCCTTGAGGATAAAGTTGCGCCCGCGTTCCATTCGCCCGGCATCGATATCAGCAATGTGATAACGGCCCTGCGCATCGGTCTCGACCAGCAGGCCGGATACGGTCGCCAGCCGCACACCGGGAATACCCTCCTCCTGCACCCCGTAGTTGGTCAGCGTGATCACCAGGTCATAACCGGTTTCCGCAGGAACCACCCGTTGCTGTACCACAAGATCCTGCCCCGTCATGCCGCGTTGCTTGTCACCGGTATGCTCGACATGCTGCATACCGTCCGCGTCGAGACGAATATGTGTTCCTTCTGCCGTAGTTACTTCCACATCCGGGACCATGTGGGAATGCAGTCCGATACGCAGCACCAGCCGGTGATTCTCGGGGATATCGGCAATACTGCTGCGACCCGGCAGGTTACCTGCCACGATGCCGCCACTGGGTAGAACCCCGCCGTTGTCGTCGAGCACACGCTTGCTGTTGCCGGATTCAAGCCGTGTCGATCCGGGAATGTAGGTGACCTTGTCAATATTTGCGGTAATCACCACACCGCTGGCATCGGCAGAATCCTGCCAGCCGTCCCCGTCACGGTCATGAAACACCTTGCCTATGATGGTGGTCTTGTCAAAGATCGGATCGGCTATAATGCGCACCTTGGCACTCGCCGTGTTACCAACCGCCACACCGTTAGCCAGTGGTGTAGCCTTGTTAATATAGTCTCCCTCGACGACACCCGAGCCGACGCGCAACAGGTAGGTCACTTCCAGGGTCTCGTTGGCGGCGAAATCCAGATTGATGAATTCAACGGGACGCGCACCAACCGGTTTAATGCCGGTCACGATATCGTCCGACGTTCCCAGTTCACCGTCACTGCCGGCACGGATCACACGACCGGAATCCTTGACATATTTAAACCCCGCCGGGATCCGGTCACTGAGGGTTATCCCGGTCAGTGCATTACCCGAGGCATTCTCTGCAGTCAGCGTGTAATGCACCATGTCACCGATGCTCGCCTCGCGTTTCGCGGCCGACTTGCTCAGCAGGATATCGCCGGCAGTAACCAGCGAATCCAGCGGCAAGTGGTTATTGATAACATCCGGATCACCGCTTTCCAGGGCAAAGGACAGGTAATAGGTCGTCGGATCGCCGCCAGCGGGCGCATTATTGTTCGCAACCACCAGGAAGGGATTCGGTCCGCCGGTCGGATCCAGTGGGGAGCCCTGCGGGGCAATAACCGTCGAGGGTGCCGGTTGGTAACCCGCCGGTTCGGTTATCGCTATTGCATAGGTCGTCTCTGCCAGCGGGCATGCCGGAGCCGCGCCCGGCACCAGGTCAAACCGGTAGCGTCCGTCCGCCCCGGTCGACTGTCCCTGCTGGGTGGCATCCAGCAGGCAGACCGCGGGCAGCGGTGTCCCGCCGCCGGTGACCAGGGACAGCGTCACCCCGGAAAGCGGCGCGCGGGTAAGCGAGTCATAGACGACGCCCTGGGGATCAACCGGCAGACTCTGGTCGAGTGTCGTGACACCGCTACCCAGTGTCAGTCCGGAAATTTCTCCCCAGACCACTCCGGTCTCCGGGTGCAGAAAGCGGATACTGTATCCCGACCCGGGAGACACACCGCTAAACTCGTAATAGCCACTGCCATTGGTGACTGTGCTATCGACCTGCGTAACTCCCTGGTTCAGTACCACTGTCCAGTTCGGAAGCAGGGGTTCCGAAGGCTGGTTGATGTCATCGTGGTTTGCATCCAGCCAGACAATGCCGTTGACGCTGGCCGGCAGTGCCGGACCGATATCCCAGGTAAAATCGATGGTGTCCGTTCCTCCCTGGCTGTCCGTCACCACCAGGCTGACGCTGTAACTGCCCTCGGTCGTCGGGATGCCGGTGACGTTGCCGGTTCCGTCAACGCTCAGGCCGGGCGGCAAGGTACCGGAGGAGTCACTGAATACCAGTACATCGCCGTTATCCACATCGCTTGCCGTGACCACAAACGGTGTAATTGCCGTACCCACGGGATCACTCTGGTTGGCGGGATCGTTGCCGACGGGTGCGTCATTGGCACCGTTTATGGTGACATCGAGCTGTGAACTGGCCGTATTGCCGTCACTGTCGAGTACAACGTAGGTATAGGTTTCGGTCAGAGAGTCCCCCACCTGCAGGGCGTTCACTGTCGGATTGGCGTTATCCAGTGTATAGCTATAACTGCCGTCCGCATTCCAGACGATGCTGCCAAAGCTGCCGGGGAATGCACTGCCCGGTACTGTACTGGTGCCGAGCTGGGTTACATTCAGCGGTGTTGACGAGGCATCATCCTCCACATCCGTGTCGTTGGCCAGCAGACCCGCTGCGGCATTGGCGAAAACCGGATTGGTGCCATCTTCGTCAATGTTGTCAGTATCCGGATTCGCCACCGGGGGATTGCCACCACCGGAGTCATTCACCACCACCGCTTCCGTTAAATCATCGCCCACAGCCGTCGGATCCGCCTCCGTCGCCGTCACCGACGTCACCGTGTTGGTGATCGTGTTGCCGCCCTCACCCGCATCCACCGTCGCCGTAATGCCGAGCGTCGCAC
>CP070821.1:711844-718020 GCA_020344335.1 Gammaproteobacteria bacterium
ATGCCCACCATTACTTCGCCAAGATAAGCGCTGACCTCGTGCTGGAGCATGCCATTAATTGCGTTCATAATCTTTACCGGATTGTATAGGAATCATAAACAATATATTTTGGGAGAATCCACCTGGAAACCGGCCTTTTCCCGCGCACCACAGCGACGCTCCGGCCAACTGTCCACAGCAATCAGAGTGGTTGTGGCCGGAAGCAAATGACTCGTGGAGTTGGTTAAAGCGGGTAACAATCTCGAAGGCTTGCTTGCAGATTGAGTCACCCCTGGTTGGAAGATCAAGAATCACGCATCATTCGATACCACATAGACCTCTAACGATAGATCCGGCTTCCATTGGGGTTAATGGACCCACCCGATCGGGCGGAACTACGTTACGGCTCATGATTATGAGTTCGCCACGGTCGGAGTGATCGCCTGTACGCAAGGCTTTTGTAGTATTCCAGACTTCGCCTATTCTCTCTGACTTGGCTGATTGTCCGCTTGCTTTGCGGCTCCAGACCACAAACAAGTCTGGCAAGTTATCCAGGCAAGAACCTTTGGTAACTTCTGCGACTCGAACGATTTCCTTCACCAATGGTTCACCCGATAACGCGTCCCGCAGCGCCAGCAGTGTCTCTGAGAGGTCCGCTATTGTGCTCTCCAGTTCCGCCCCAGGCTCTACCAAGCCTTTGGGCTCCCGACCACGCAGATTTATGCGGATGGCACCAGCATTGTCGTTGTGCACCAAGGGGAATGCGTGGCTTTTGGGCCACTCCCGTTCCTCTTTAGTTCCCTTTAGTGCAACACGGGCTCTGTGGATCGGCTTTCTAATCTGGACAGGGATCAAGTGTTGATATAGTACGCGTACCCTGGTGGCAGGCGGACGTCCGCCTTCTTCTTCGATACTTTTCGGAGGCCCGAATTGCCAGCGACGAAGAATCTCCGGGAGAAGCAGGTTGGATGATCGCCTCTGCTCAAACCCGGGTCCAGTAACGACGGCGACCGTTGATGAGGCGCCTGCAGCGGATAATAACGTCTCAAGTTTCGCATCCAAGTGACGGAACATTTTTAAGCAGGGGTCGCCCATCCTTGACCTGAGCTCGCGATCAAAATTTGAGTCAGTTGTGTCGTGAATGTGCCAACACATGTGTCCGATGTCGTGTAACTCTGTAAACGCGACGGCAAATAAATCCCAGTTTCTTTCGGATAAAGACTTCTGGCAGAAATCGGCTTTCCAATCGGCTCGTTGATAGCAATGCTTGACGAGAGACGCGTAGTCGCCAGTGGCTATTATGAAATCATTGCAGCCGGAACTGATAGGATCCCTACCATAGCGCGCGTGCAATTTTTTAATTAATTCAGGGGGGTTGCTGTGTGGAATATCTTCCGGGTCATGCGCTAGCCAGTCGAAGACCTCCATACCGTTGCGAATATCGGCCGGCGGTGAACGCATTACATCGATCGATGCAACCTTGCCTCCTCGGGCATCGATTTCCGCCCAGAATGGTTTTCCGACAAAATGCCGTTTTTTATCAAACTTCCTCAGCCGATACGATCCCGGGGTAAGTTGAAGCCATCCGTATCGCCCATGCTCTCCAGGTGCAAGACCCGTGACGAACGAAGGCCAGAACGCGCCATTTCCGAAACCGGGAACATTACGCAGGGAGTAAGTTCTTGCGTTTCTCGTAAACTGGGTCAGATTCGGCAATTCACCTTCACGCATCCACTTGTTCATCAAAAGTGGATCTGCGGAATCGAGTATTACTAAAAGGAATTTTGCGCCCATTTTCGCAGTCCATTTGTTTGTCGAATTGGCGCCTCAATATCATAGGCGCCGCATAGAAATAGCATTATTGTTTTAGTCCAGAGCCTTTCTTACGATGGTACCAAAGCACTGATCAATACATCGGCGCAAGGATCGCCAGCGCCATCTCAGTTGCGCTGAAAATCGCTCAGCGTAATTTGCTTGCGGCACGAAAAACGCATGTCTTCTACCTCGGTCACCTAGTCAGGGTAATCCTTTTTACTAACTTCATTCAATAGATTTTGAAACGCAGAAACCGAGTATTCAAAACCTAGTCTGTTCGCAATTTGCTCCAACAGCATAATTCGAATAGTAGCGATTCAAGTGTATAGTAAGCATAACCCACGTATTTTGGGAAAATCCATCTCGGAATCCGCCTTCACAGTCGCTCCACACGTATTGTTCCACCGGATTCCTCGCGACCCGGCCACCGACAGAGCGCATGAAAATACCCAACCCAGCGGTCACGCCGTCAACCCCACCAGTCCGGCGGCGCCCGTGGTTACGGTTGCCGTGAGCGGTTACTGCACATGCGCCACAATCCTTGCACGGATACACAACACGGCATGGCGACATGCCAGGTTGAAGGCAACAAGGCTGTACACAAAATTGTTTGGCAAGGCGTGCACGGAGGGTTTCAGAAACATACGGGTTCACGATCTCAAGCACACCTTCGGACGCCGACTACGAGCCGCCGGTATATCGTTTGTAGATCGTCAGGATTTGCTGGGACATCGTTCGAGTCGCATCACAACGCATTACTCGGCAGCGGAATTACGGTACCTGATCGAGGCAGCCAACCCGGTCTGCGGGGAAAACTCCGGAAAAAGTCCCGAACTGATGATGTTACGCAGGGCCTAAACGTAAAGACGCCAACGCAATAATCTGATGTAAAAAGGTTATTTTGGTGGCTACGGGTGGACTTGAACCACCGACCCCAGCATTATGAGTGCTGTGCTCTAACCAGCTGAGCTACGTAGCCAAGGGGGCGTAAGGGTACTCGAAAACCGCCTTGCCAGACAAGTTCTGCTGTTTTTTCAGGTGGATGGCAAACTTCCCGATGACTAAACGTTGAACTGGAAGTGCATGACATCGCCGTCCTGGACAATATAATCCTTGCCCTCCAGCCGGAGTTTCCCTGCCTCGCGAGCGCCGTGCTCGCCGCTGCAGGTAATGAACTGGTCGTAGGAAATGGTCTCGGCGCGGATAAAACCCTTTTCAAAATCGGTGTGAATGACACCGGCGGCCTGAGGCGCGGTGGCACCGACAGGCACCGTCCAAGCGCGCACCTCCTTTTCTCCTGCGGTGAAATAGGTTTGCAGTCCGAGCAGGCGGTAACCTGCCCGGATGACACGGTTGAGACCCGGCTCATCGAAACCCAGCTCTTCAAGGTATTCCCGGCGTTCTTCAGGATCCAGCTCGACCAGCTCAGCCTCGATGGCCGCGCACAGGGCCACAACCGGTGCACCCTCTTCATCCGCACGCTGCTGCACGGCATCCAGATACTGGTTGTTTTCGAAGCCGTCTTCCTTGACGTTTGCGACGTACATCACCGGCTTGGCCGTCAATAGATGTAACTCGTGTATTGCCTGCCGCTGGTCCTCGTCCAGCTCCATTGTAATAACCGGTTTGCCTGCATCGAGATGGGCGCGGACTGATTCAATGAGGGCGAGTTTTGCCCTTGCCTCCTTGTCGCCGCTCTTTGCCACCTTGGCTACGCGGTTGATGGCCTTCTCAATCGTCTCCAGGTCTGCCAGCTGCAGCTCGGTGTTGATAACCTCGATATCACGCAAAGGGTCGACACTGCCGCTGACATGTACGACATTGTCGTCTTCAAAGCAGCGCACCACCATGCAAATGGCATCGGTTTCGCGGATATGGGCCAGGAACTTGTTGCCGAGCCCTTCCCCTTTGGAGGCGCCCTCTACCAGGCCGGCGATATCGACGAATTCCATGGTGGTAGGGATGATCTTCTGTGGCTTGACGATCTCAGCCAGCCTGTCGAGGCGAGGATCGGGTATCGGCACAATACCGACATTCGGATCTATGGTACAAAACGGATAGTTTTCTGCCTGTATACCTGCCTCGGTCAGGGCATTGAACAGGGTGGACTTGCCGACATTGGGCAGGCCGACGATGCCGCATTTAACGCTCATAGTGATCTGTCAGGGTAAATTACCTGGCGGTGTGCAGGTCCTGCATGGCCTTGTCAGCCTTGCCGGCAATGATGTCAGGCAGTACCTGCAGCGCCAGTTCAATAGCACTGTCAATGGCATCACGATCCTCGCGCGTGGCCGGTTTCAGGACATGACCGGTCACGGCATCCCGGTTCCCGGGATGGCCAATACCAATACGCAGCCGCAGAAAATCGTTGCCACCGAGACTGGGAATCAGATCTCGCAAACCGTTATGTCCGCCATGGCCGCCATCCTTTTTCAGCCTGGCAACGCCGGGCTCGAGGTCCAAATCATCGTGCACCACAAGGATGGAATTCCGTGGTATCCGGTAAAAGCTCGCGAGGGACGCCACCGGCGGACCGCTGCAATTCATGAAGTCCATCGGTTTCTGCAGGCGGCAGTCATGCCCATCTATATCGCACCGGGCAATATCGCTCTTGTACTTGCTCTCGTGATGAAACTGTGCCGAATATTTGCGGGCAACCGCATCCACAAACCAGAACCCGGCATTATGCCGGGTCTGTTCGTACTTTGCCCCGGGATTACCCAGCCCGGTGACGAGCTGTATAACAGTCAAAAAACGATTTCCCGTCAGTCGGATTTCTCGCCGCCACCGGTGTCTCCGGTTTCCTCGCCTCCACCGGGCGCAGCTTCCGCCTCGCCTTCTTCTGCAGGCGCCTGCTCGATTTCCTCAACAATCCGTTTGGCATGTATGGAAACAACGGCCAGGTCATGTCCTTCACCGCGAGCCAGTTCAACCAGCGCCACACCCTCCGGTACCTTGAGGTCTGAAAGGTGCAACGCATCACCGATCTGCATCCCGGAAATATCAACTTCGATAAACTCCGGGAGGTCCTTCGGCAAACACTCGATCAGGGCTTCTGTCAGATCATGCGAAACCAGACCACCTGCCTTGACGCCCGGTGCAATATCATCACCGATAAAATGCAGGGGCGCATGAGTCTTGAGTTTCTCGGTGGCACTGACACGCTGGAGGTCTATGTGCATGATCGACGGCTTGCTCGGATGTCGCTGCAAGTCACGCAGGATAGCCTGGGTTTCGTTCCCGCCCACCTTGATCGTCAGGATATGGGAATAAAAGGCCTCGTGTTCCAGGTTGCGGATGATCTCGTTGTGAGACAGCGTCAGTGATTCCGGGTCTTTCTCGCCGCCGTACATAATGGCGGGCACCTTGCCGGCGCGACGCAGGCGGCGGCTCGCACCCTTACCCGTGTCACTACGCGGCTCTGCATTTAGTTCAAAGCTGATAGCCATGTGGTTTCTCCAAATACTTGCCTTGCGGCATTACAGTTGCGCCTTTCCCGCGACCAGGAAAGGCAAGATGCAGCAATAGCGTTTCCGTTACAGCTGCGATGTTACCGTTCTCCCTTGCGGGAGGCCGGTATAAATCAATCCATGTACAGCGAGCTGACCGATTCTTCGTCGCTGATGCGGCGCATGGTCTCTGCCAGCGTGGCTGCAATACTCAACTGCCGTATCTTCTTGCAGTTTCTGGCATCCTCGCGCAACGGGATGGTATCCGTCACCACCACCTCGTCGAGGTCCGATGCCTCGATGTTTTCTACCGCCGCCCCGGACAGTACCGGGTGTGTGCAGTACGCCAGCACCCGCGCGGCGCCCTGCTCTTTCAGCGCCTGCGCTGCCAGGCACAGAGTTCCTGCGGTATCAACGAGGTCGTCGACCAGGATACAGCTACGCCCCTCGACCTCGCCGATAATGTTCATCACCCGGGCCTCGTTCGGTTGCGGCCGGCGCTTGTCGATAATGGCCAGGTCGGCGTCATCCAGCCGCTTGGCAATTGCGCGCGCCCTGACCACGCCGCCCACATCGGGTGATACCACGATGAGTTCCGGATACTTCTGTCGCCAGATATCGCCCAGCAATATCGGCGATGCATACACATTGTCTACCGGGATATCAAAAAATCCCTGGATCTGGTCCGCATGCAGATCAACCGTCAGTACCCGGTCGGCCTTCACCTTGCCTATCAACTGCGCCACTACCTTGGCGGTAATGGGGACCCGCGCAGAACGTGGTCGGCGGTCCTGGCGGGCATACCCGAAATACGGTATCTCGGCGGTAATCCGCCAGGCCGAGGAACGGCGCAGGGCATCGATCATGACCAGCAGTTCCATCAGGTTGTCATTGGTCGGTGCGCAGGTCGGCTGTACGATGAAAACGTCCTTG
>CP070821.1:718120-725573 GCA_020344335.1 Gammaproteobacteria bacterium
AATTATCTGGGCCTGGCTAATCATCCCGAGATGGTCAAGGCGGCTATCGATGCGCTTAATACGCACGGTTTTGGCATGGCATCTGTGCGTTTTATATGTGGCACACAGGATTTACATAAACAACTGGAAAAATCCATTGCAAATTATTTAAATACAGATGATGCAATCCTGTATACATCCTGCTTCGATGCAAATACAGGACTATTCGAAACTTTACTGGACGAATCTGATGCCATCATCAGTGACCAGTTAAATCATGCATCAATTATCGATGGGATTCGTTTATGCAAGGCTGAGCGGTTTCGCTATGCGCATAGCGACATGAATGATCTTGAAGCAAAATTAAAAGAAGCAAGCGAATATAAAACACGCTTGATTGCCACTGATGGTGTATTCAGCATGGATGGTGACATGGCCAGGCTGGATAAAATAACCCGGCTTGCACAACAATACGATGCTTTAGTGATGGTTGATGATTCGCATGCAACAGGTTTCGTGGGACCCAATGGCAAGGGCTCGGCAGAATATCATGACGTTATGGAAAAGGTTGATATTTATACTTCCACGCTGGGCAAGGCATTGGGTGGCGGTTCGGGCGGCTTTACGGCCAGCAAGCAATATATTGTAGATTTGCTTCGTCAGCGCTCCAGGCCTTATTTGTTTTCCAATACACTTACTCCTGCACTTGCGGCGGCAGGTATTAAATCCATCGAGTTATTAACAAAATCAACGGAATTGCGTCACCGTTTGCAAGCGAACACAATATATTTTCGTCAACAAATGACAGCAGCGGGTTTTGATATCAAACCGGGTGATCACCCCATAGTTCCCGTCATGTTATATGATGCAAAACTTGCACAGGAAATGGCTGCACAGCTATTGAATAAGGGTATTTATGTTATCGGTTTCTTTTATCCTGTTGTTGCAGAGGGGCAGGCGCGTATTCGCACACAGATATCGGCGGCACATACAAAAGAACACATGGATAAGGCCATAGATGCGTTTACACAGGTCGGCAAGGGCTTGGGTGTTATTACTTAACGCGGGTTATTTCTCTAAAAATAAAAGGGACCGGATACATTTTTTGCCGGTTTCCCAATAGCGGTATCAAGGATTAACTTCTGATACAGGCAGTACCAATGGCCGACACCCTTGTGCAATGAAAAAATCCTTTCCTGGCAGAAACCGGCAGTCACTGCTTGAAAAAGAGCACGCCTATGGCGTGATCCGCACGATCCTGGTTACCTATGGCGTGGCCGCCAGCAGCTACCTGTTCACGCAATCCGTCCCGGAGGATGTCGCGCCGGTCTACGGTGGCCTGTTTTCACCTCGCAGCCTGGTCGTGCTCGGCCTCGTGCTGCAGGTGCTGATGATCGGCACCCGGGCGCTCATCAAGCGTCATGTGCCGGATTCCGGCACCGCGGCGCAGGGGATGTTCATCCTCGAGCTGATCGGCGACGGAGTGACGGTGCTGTTCTTCGCGCTGGGCACCTTTGGCGCGCTCCTGCAGATGGCCGATCTATAAAAAAGAGCCAGATACAGTTAAACAGTCAGAAAAGATACCCAGTCCCTTTTAACGCAGCAGACAACCGGTCATGTGATAGCACCTTTAGGTATTTGATCGAATCACAGGTCAAGAGAATCTGAAATTATGGATAAGAATACCGCCTGCCGGACCTGCAACATTCTGCTTTCAGAAGGCCGCAACGTGATGGCTGCACTCATGCTTGGCCGAGAAAAAGACAGTCGCACCAATCACTGCAAGGATTCAGGCCACAACGCGACTGCCCGGTATTGATCCTTTCGAGTCGTGTAGTCGACGAAGATTCAAACCAAAGCTAAACTGCGAAAACGTCCCATTTAGCATTAAAATATTTTTTATATATATTTACCGATAAACATTCCTTGCATCTTGCAGTTAATGGTGTTTGACAATGTATCGGTTTATGTTAGATTTGATTCTGAGACCAGAAATAAGAAATAAGAAATAAGTAAAGATATATTAAGGAGACCTCATCATTAAAAGATTGCACCTGACTGGTGAGGTTTGTGCCTGACATTTTCTAGTCTTTTCGGGGCAGGGACTTAACCCCGGCATTTTGAATTTAATTATTTGGCTATTGATATATAGCCACGGGCACCTCTGTCTTTTTGTGTTCCGTGATATCTCCACTATTAAATCGGGACTTAAAAATATTTCAGTTTTCACCAAGGGGGAGGATGCATGATCAGATTAAGAAGCTAAGTAACTAAACATTACAAATTATGTAATCAGCTAGCTGATACAAGAAATATTTTCAACTTGGGAGGTTTTTTTGTGATTAAGAATTATATTGCTGTTTCCATGATGGCAACTCTGCTGATGGCTGGTGGCACAGTCGCCATGGCCAAGGGTAAAGGCCCTGACCTGCCGGCGCCTGACTATGATTTTCGTGCACCGAGTCCGGAAAAGGTGGAGCTGGGACGGGTTCTGATGTTCGACAAGATCCTCAGCGGCAACCAAAACATCTCCTGTGGCACCTGCCATCATTCTATGGCGGACACCGGCGACGGTCTGTCACTGCCGGTCGGCGAAGGCGGTAAAGGTCTTGGCGTAACCCGTAATGTCGGCTCCGGTCCGGACCTGATCCATGAGCGCGTGCCGCGCAACGCACCGCCGGTGTTCAACCTCGGTGACAATTCGTTCCATACCCTGTTCCATGACGGTCGCGTCTCCACCGTCGGCGGGGAAGGCTTCCCGAGTGGCTGCAAGACACCCGCGGGACACGATTTGCCGGACACTCTGGAGAACGTGCTGGCCTGCCAGGCCATGTTCCCAGTGACCTCCGCCACGGAGATGGCTGGCCAGGCGGGTGAGAACTCAGTCGCAGATGCCGCGGCTGCCGGCAACCTGGCCGGTCCGGGTGGGGTCTGGGAGCTGCTGGCCGAACGCTTGCAGTCCATCCCGGAATACGTCGACATGTTCGAGGCGGCCTTCCCGCAGGGTCCGAACAAGGTGAAGCATGCTTCGGATATCACTTATGCCCATGCCGCCAATGCCATTGCGGCCTTCGAGGGCGTCGCCTGGCGTGCCGACAACAGTCCCTTCGACCAGTACCTGCGTGGCGACAAAGGCGCAATGAGCGAGAATGCCAAGAAAGGTATGGAGCTGTTCTACGATGGTGACAGCAATGGGCATGCTTGTGCAGAGTGCCACAGCGGCCTGTACCAGACGGACCTCGACTTCCATGCCGTCGCCATGCCGCAGATCGGTTCGGGCCGGGGCAGCAACAGCCCGGGGCAGAACGAGGGCAAGGAAGACTTCGGGCGTGAGCAGGTGACCGGGAATCCGGTCGATACCCTGAAGTTCCGCACCCCGACGCTGCGCAACGTGGCCCTGACCGCCCCGTACGGTCATGGCGGCGCCTACAACACACTGCGTGCGGTCGTCGAGCACCATCTGGATGCGGTGAGTGCGCTCTATGACTACAACTATAACCGCCAGGCCGTCTTGCCGACCCACCCGACGCTGGACGCGGAGAATTACGCCGCCATGGATGATCCGGCCATTGTAGATTACATCGCGGCGCACAACGAGCTGGCCCCGTTTAACTACAGCGAAGAAGATGTCGATCGCATCATCGACTTCCTGCATGCGCTTACGGATCCGGGCACCATCGACCTGCGCAGTAACCAGGATGTCGTCAACGGTGTACCGAGCGGACTGCCCCTGGACGACTAGAACCAGACAGTGCCAGCAGTATCAGGGAGGGGGCTTGCGCCCCCTCTTTTAGCGATGCGAACAGAAGGAGGCAGACTCCGATAACCGGCCCTGGCCTGAAAGAATAAAAGGGAGATAGATCCCGATTACTGGCATGCCTGTACACGAAAAGGGGGGCGGATCCCGATTACTGGAATTTTAATATACTGCAGCAGGATTAATCGTGGTCTCTCTCCCTGATAACTGCGGAGGTATGGATACCCGGTGGGCAGGAAAATTCTGCGGCAGGCTGGCCGGATCACCGTCATGGGATGTGATGGAGGGACGCTGAAAGCCAGGCGACAGACGATCCAGCGCGGCCTGTTGGTGGCGGGATCGCGGAGATTCAGCAGCAGGGAATTATGTTCTTAACAGGGGACAGACCCCAATTACTGCCCCGTTTTGCTAGTATTGGCACTTCGCTATTCTTTTCAAAAAAGCAAAACAAGGAAAAATCATGGAAATTTTATTAATCGGTGCTTTTGCTTGTATCGCGGCATTAATCATATCGGCATGGCTGATGACATTTGCTCGATGGTTTCCAATTAAAGGTCTTGACGAGAAAATTCCCGACTATAAAACCTTTATCAGGGCACATGTTGATTATGCGCTTATGGCGTTATTCAATTTGGCTTTTTATGGTTCGGGTGTTGAACTGCCGGTTTTTGCATGTTGGTGCGTGGCGATAGGAGGATTCACTAACCCGAGTATTTTTGTAGTTGCAACCTTTGACCCTGACTTTTGGAATAAACAAATGTGGAAGGTTTTTACGGCAATAAGTTTTGTTGTCACAACAATTGGATTTGTGTGGGTTGGTCTGACATTGGTCCAGCATGCATTTCAGAGTTAGACTGGAATTTCGAATTAACACATTTCAAACGTATTTTAATTAAAAAAACATAAACAAAAACCCAGCGGACAGAGAAGGAGGAAAAGGGGGCGGAGGGATGAAAATAAAATCACTCCATCATTTTTCTGTACTGTTCATACAGGTTGTTTTGCACGCGCATACGCATCGCGCGAGGTTAAACGCTGCACATAGGCCTGTAATGCCGGGTGGGGCTCGAGCATCTCGGGCAGCCAGTCAAGCGTGCTGCCGACCATGATGTCGGCGCAGGAAAATGAGGTACCGAGCAGATAGCCGTCATGCTCGAGTTCAGTTGCCAGATAGCGCAATATGCGCCCATAACTCTTTTCCGCGAATCCGACAATCTCCCTGACCCGGCGTTTCTCCGGCAGGATGCGGGTATGCATCAAAATTTCAAACGCCGGTGGTTCCAGCGTGGCAGGTCCAAAGAACATCCACTGCTCATAGGCGTGCCGTAATACGTCTTCGATTGCCGGCGCCAGCCCCTTCTCGGGAAAGCGGTCCGCCAGCCAGTGGCACATGGCACCCGATTCGAACATCGATTCACCATCGATGCGTATGGCCGGCACGCTGCCAAGAGGATGGATCGGGTTACGTTCACCGCCGAACAGGTCAACCGGGCGGATTGTGTAGGGAACATCCAGTTCTTCCAGCAACCAGCGTGGCCGCAGGGAACGGGTCTGGGGTGTGTAGTACAACTCGATTTCCATGACCTTATAATAATAGGTGACAAACCACGATTAATCTCATTAATCGTGGTTTGTCACCGGACCCCGGTCAGAAGCGCCCGCGCATCACCATGATCACCCAGATCAGGCTGCTGCCGATAACGCCCACCAGCGCCAGGCTCATCAAGGCGCGCCAGCCATTTTCCAGCGGTTGCAGGACCTCGAAATCCTTCAGGTAGATCGTCTCGCAGGCCCCGTTGCCGGTGTCGTTGCGGGTGGTGCTGGTGTCCCTGGAGAATCCCGTGTCATTGGAATAATGGACCAGCCAGCCCCGGATCCGGATCTGGTCTCCGATGCGGACTTTCTTGATCTTCTTGCGAATATAACGGTCGTCCGTCAGCAGATGGTTGTTGGATATCTGGTCTTCCCGGAAGCGTTTCCAGGCGCCGGCATCGGCGGTCTGGTAGTTGCAGGTAAATTTCCCGTTCCAGAACTTGAAGTGGTTCAGGTCGGAACCGTTCGCATTCTCGTTCCAGACCACGCACACATCGGCGACGTTGATATGGTCATTCCACAACCGGTGCAGGCTGTAGTTGCCATTATGATGTGCGTAGGAAACCACCAGGCCATGCAGGTCATACTGGTAACGCGGCCTGATGAGGTAGTCGGTCCCGTTGTTCGCAACCGTGAAGGGCTGTGTGCTGACGGCGCGCTGTACCGGCGGCTTCAGCAGGGCTGGCGCGATCGACATGTCTTCGGGAAACTCGTTACGCTGCCAGCAGGATGTCAACAGCATGACCAGGCTGACATAGAAAGCCAGTTTATTGAGTGTCTTCAGCAGGTGTGACTGGTGCATGGCAGGAAAATACCCGGTTCATTCCCTGTTATCGACCTGCCGGAGAACAGGTTGAATTCGCAAATATGGAAGATACATGGTGTCAGGGCGCATTTTTTACTACTATGCGCAGAAAAGAAACAGGTTTAATTTTCAAAGAATAAACCTGTCCCCGTTTTCGATGCTTGATACGATGACAAAAACCGACGCGACCACCGACAGCAAGAACGAACGCTTTCCCAAATTCGTGTTTCTCGCCCTGTTCCTGCCGGTGGCGGCTCTGGTCGTGGCGATCGGTATTTCCTTTGCCTCGCTGCGTACGGAAGCCCGGATCAAGGAGATGCTTGATCATGACGGCGCCCGGCTCCAACTCGTCAGCGGGTTTCTTGGCGCTGAAGTTCTGGGTTCACTGAAACATCTGCACTCCATTGCGACGGAATCCATTACCCTGCAGGCCCTGGAGTTACGGGATCCGGGACTCCCGCCGGCACTGGGGTCTTCTTTTCTGACACTCGCGCAACGCAATCCGCAATATCAACAAATTCGCTGGATTGATGAATCCGGGATGGAAAAGGCAAGGATCATGCGTGACCAGGGAAAGCCTTTCGTGGTGGCCCCGCAGGATCTGCAGGACAAGAGCGACCGCTATTATTTTGAGACGGCGAATGCGTTACTACTGGGTGAACTGTATATCTCGCGCATTGACCTGAATGTAGAGCACGGTGAGATTGAAATACCACCGCGGCCGATGCTGCGTATTGCCACGCCCGTAGAGGATAGTGGCCGGAAGCGCCGCGGGATCATCATCATCAACATTGATATGAAATACCTGTTCAATCTTGTTCGCTCTCCGATGCAGACGGAAGAGGACGTGGAGTACTTTCTGGTCAATCAGCAGGGGATTCTGATAGATGGCGGGATTGAGAACTTCCAGGACGCTGACGAGCTGGAGCAAGGTCTGAATTTCAACCTGGCTCATCCGAAAGTCTGGGAGCAAGTCCTGGCGCATGACTCGGGAAGCCTGGAATCACCGGACGGACTATGGAGCTGGGAAACGCTTTCCCCTGTGGAGACCTTCTACCGGTCGAACCAGGTGCTTCCAAAACACCTGGTCAGCTTTGACCAGTTGATCTCCAACGACTTCTCGCTGACGCTGATGGCGCACCGCCCTATCGGTATCCTGGGTGATGTGCGCCGCGAGAATTACCTGCTGGTCTCACTGGGCATCATTTTTATTCTGTCGGTTTACAGTATTTCCCTGTTTTTTTATCTGGGTGGCCAGGCCCGTGCGCGGCGTGCCGAAGTGGACGCCGCCTACGCGAAGGCGCAGGCATCAAGCATGG
>CP070821.1:725673-732805 GCA_020344335.1 Gammaproteobacteria bacterium
CCCCTATACCCGATCTATTTAAATAAAAAATCTCCCTATTAAATTGGGGGGCTTTTCTTTGTTATCTGCCCACGACACACATGTGTTCAGAAAAATCCCAATGGATTCTTGTCGTAAGACACCAGCACATTTTTGGTATGACGATAATGACTCAGCATCATTTTATGATTTTCCCGCCCAATACCGGATTTTTTATACCCGCCAAATGAAGCACCGGCGGGGTAGGCATGGTAGCAATTACACCAGATACGACCTGCCTGAATGCCGCGGGAGAATGTCTGCAACTGATGCACATCGCGGGTCCAGACACCGGCACCCAGTCCGTAGAGTGTGTCATTTGCAATTTCCATTGCCTCGGCTTCATCCTTGAAAGTGGTCACACTCAGGACGGGACCGAATATTTCCTCCTGGAAGATGCGCATCTTGTTATTGCCTTTAAATATGGTCGGCTTTATGTAGACACCATTGGGGTGAATGTCACTTTTAAAAGCCTCGCCACCAGTAAGGAGCTCTGCTCCTTCCTGTTTGCCGACATCAATGTAGCTCAGTATTTTCTCATACTGGTCAGTTGATGCCTGCGCGCCCATCATGGTGTCTGAATCCAGCGGATCGCCCATCTTGATGGCATCAACACGCTTCAGGCACCGCGCCATAAATTCTTCATAAATGTTTTCCTGAATCAGGGCCCGGGAGGGACAGGTGCAAACCTCCCCCTGATTGAAAGCAAACAGGACCAGGCCCTCTATGGCCTTGTCAAGGAAGCTATCGTCCTCTGCCATCACACTCTCAAAGAAAACATTCGGGGACTTGCCACCCAGTTCCAGAGTCACCGGAATGATATTCTCGGAGGCATATTGCATGATGAGCCGACCTGTCGTGGTCTCACCGGTAAATGCCACTTTCTTGATATCCGGATGGGTTGCCAGGGGTTTGCCGGCTTCCGGGCCAAACCCGTTTACGACATTCAACACACCGGCAGGAAGCAAATCGGCAATCGCCTCGACTACCAAGAGTATGGATACCGGTGTCTGCTCCGCAGGCTTCAAAACCACGCAGTTACCTGCCGCCAGTGCAGGCGCCAGTTTCCATGCCGCCATGAGAATCGGGAAATTCCAGGGAATGATCTGACCCACGACACCCAATGGCTCGTGAATCTCCATGGTGACGGTGTTCGCGTCCAGGTCAGCCACCTGCCCCGCTTCGGCACGAATGACACTGCCGAAATAACGAAAGTGATCGATGGCCAGAGGAATGTCGGCCCCCATCGTTTCCCGGACAGCCTTGCCATTATCACAGGTTTCTGCCACGGCTATATTTTCCAGATTCTCTTCTATGCGATCGGCTATCTTGAACAGAAGATTGCAACGTTCCGTTGCAGAAGATTTACCCCAGGCATCAGCCGCCTTCCAGGCTGCCTTCACGGCCAGGTCGATATCCTTGCTGTTGGATCTCGCAACTTTGGCAATGAGACCTCCATCAACAGGGGAAGTATTTTCAAAATATTCACCGTCAACCGGGGCCACCCATTCGCCCCCAATAAAATTTTCGTATTGCTTCTTGAATACAGGCTTTTGATATGCCATGACAACCTCCAGTAATTAACTTGCAATTAGTATTTCCAATATGCCGGATCTCTCATGTTGGTCTTGTGAAACCTGACGGGCGAGCCCGATGTGCAACGCGTCCAACAGGTGCGCATTATCAGGCGACTGTTTGCGTGCCCGGATACCGGCCAGTCACACAACACAGAAAAATACAACCACACAATCCGGATCATCCTCTCAATATCAGGTTGCTGTCTATAAAAATTATTCTATAAATCAATGCAGGGATTGACGCAAAAAATACTGCTGATGATCTGTGCCCCGATGCATCGTTTGCGCTTCCTTACGGGACTTCTCTCCGTACGAATTATAGAAAATCCCGCGTCACCTATGAAACGACATGAGTTGATCGCGGACAATAAGCGATTGATTAAATTGGCTGCGGTTAAACGCCGGGATGGCGGAATGCGAGCATTTCGCTGTAATTGTTGGGAATTTTCCGATGGACGTCCGATTTCGGCCGGGAACCTGCCTTTTGAAAATAAGAAACGACTAATGATGCCATCCTGTTTTTTTAACAGTATTACCCCCTGCATGACTATACTGTTCGAAACAACAAGCCATAACCAAGAAAAACATGGGGCCAGTAAAAAGACAGCCAGGGGACCGGCGCTGGGGGATGCCTGTTCAGTATCCGCTCACAGATTGTGATGGCCTCAAAATAGAGCAGGATCGTCGCACGGGGGTGGATCGACGGAGGTCGATCGCTTCACCGGAGGATCTCTTGATTCTGTTTTCACAGTTACCATCGGAAGACCATGGAGACAAGCGCTAACAGACCTGCAGCCAACGGGGCAACAAGTCGTCAGCATCCCGACAGGCTGCCACCCGAACGGCTAATCACGGCAAGGTGCCATCGGCAAAAATATGCCGGCCAAGGGCAAGAATAAAATTAAAGGTATTTATTACGGCATGACAATCAAAAAACGCAGGCCACTCGGCCTGCGCCCTTTTTTTTCGATGTCGCCTGGATCGTAGCTAGATCACACAGTCCACCGGGATTCCCGTTGGCAACGATTCCCAGGTGGTCGTCATGCCAGCATCGACCCCTCCGTCACCGTCTTCGTCGATAAGCAGATCCACAGGGACCTGCGAAGTCAGCTTCCGTTCGGCCATCGTGTAATCAACCACAACGCCCCTATCAGGAGGGGCTGATGCACCATGTAGACCAGCAGACTGTGGCGACCGGTGAGTGCCAGCAACCGGGCAAAGGGATTCCGGCCCTGCCGGCCCAGCATCGATGCCAGCGTTCGACTGGTAAACAGCAATCGCCCCAGAAACACCCCGAACAGGACAACACCAAACCACGGCAAGAGCGGCACATAATCTTCCGTTGGTGGCTTGTAGGTCATGAGTCCAATCCATTGCAAGTGCGGCTGATCGAAATACGTATTGCTGTAAAAGGCATCAAGCATCACAACTGTGACGCCAAGGACAGCATTCAACCAATACAATCGGATAAACAGCAGGCCAAGCACGCTGGCGAGAACAATAAAGTGCAGCACACCAAAAAATATCATCCGCTCTGTAAACATGTAATAGCTTGCAACGCTGATGAGGGCAGCGCAAAGAATCAACACACCCAAACGCCGTCCATAGGCATGCCAATTGATCCCGTTGCGTGTGGCTAACACCAGGCTAACTCCCACCAACAGCAAAAACAGGCTCAAGATGAAGGTGCGGGAGTTCAGCCAGAACCGGTCTTCGTAGAAATCGAAACTGGCGAGCCCGAAATAACTCAGGTCATAACTGAAGTGATAAACCACCATCAGGATCACCGCCAAACCGCGCATGACATCGACAAACTGGAAGCGTTGTCGTGTCTGAGCGATCATCGTGCAGCTGTTCGAGTGCACATGACATTGTCAGCAGGTTGTCGGGATTTATCGATCATGCTCCAGGCAATGTGATGTTTTTTTAACCGGCTCTGATTGAAGATGATCTCAGTCTAGGCGCCGATAGTATTACGCTGAGCAGCGTCGTCGAGAATTATTTGCTTAAAATGGATGACATTACGATGCTCCCGGCACCACTTCCGGCTGCGGCGGGAAGTGAAGGAATTGCGCTGTTTGGGAAAAAGACATGTAAGTCCTTGAATTGGCGGAGAGGGCGGGATTCGAACCCGCGTGGGGCGCAAGCCCCCAACCGATTTCGAGTCGGTGCCGTTATGACCGCTTCGGTACCTCTCCGGAATATTTTGAATGCCAGACGGGCTGAATTGTTAACAGGTTTGCAGGACTGGCCGGTATTTACGGTATATCATCACCCGTCTGCGATCATGCAACAGCTTCTGCCGCATGCTACGTTACAAGACATGGGAAATACAACAACAGGGGCAGGATTCCGCTCAGTCACTCAGGATGCATATTCTAGCGTACGCATGGCGGGGCTCGCCATTGCGAGCTTCACCCTGCTCGTCATCTCCGGTCTTGCCCTTGCCGGGTGCAGCAAGCCACCCACACTCCTGGAGCAGGTCCGGCAACAGAACGAGTTGGTGGTGCTCACCCGCAACAGCCCGACGACCTACTATGAGGGGCCAGAAGGCCCTGCCGGACTCGAATATGACCTTGTCAAGCGCTTCTCCGAGTCTCTCGGGGTGGAGCTGCGCATCGTTGTCCCGGAGAATTTCAACGACATACTGCCGCTGGTGGTCCGGGGTGACGCACACCTGGCTGCCGCCGGCCTGACAGTTACAGACCGACGCCGGGAACAGGTCCGCTTCGGCCCGGTCTACCAGGAGGTAACCCAGGAACTCGTCTACCGGTACGGATCCGGCCAGCCGGATTCACCGGACGATCTGAAAGGTATCCTCGAGATCGTGGCCGGCAGCAGTCACGCCGAACGCCTGCATGAATTGCAAGGCGAATATCCGGACCTGACCTGGCAGGAGGTGGAAAATGCCGAGAGCGAGGAGTTGCTCATCAATGTCTGGCAACAGCTGATCGACTACACCGTAGTCGATTCCAACGAACTCACCATCAACCGCCGTTATTATCCCGAGTTGCGCCCGGCCTTTACCCTGAGCCCGCCGGAGCAGCTGGCCTGGGCATTTGCCCGCAGTGATGATGACAGCCTTTATAACGCGGCAGTAGCTTTTTTTGAAAAGATCAAGTCGGACGGCACCCTGGAACAACTGATCGAGCGCTACTACGGGCATATCACGGAGTTTGATTACGTGGGTACGCGAAAATATCAGGCCCACATCGAACAGCGCCTGCCGGCCTACCGGGAGCTCTTCAGGGAAGCGGCCGCGGAACACGGTCTGGACTGGCGGCTGCTGGCGGCCGTGGGCTACCAGGAATCGCACTGGAACCCGGAGGCCGTATCACCCACCGGCGTGCGCGGAATCATGATGCTCACCCACGCGGCCGCCAAGGATCTCGGTATCACTGACCGCATGGATCCCGCGCAAAGTATCCACGGCGGTGCCCGTTACCTGACTAACATGATTAACAATATTCCGGAGCGGATTCCCGAACCGGACCGCACGTGGCTGGCACTGGCCTCCTACAACGTCGGCTTTGGGCACCTGGAGGATGCCCGCGTGCTCACCCAGAAGAACAAGGGCGATTACGACAAGTGGATCGATGTCAAACAGAACCTGCCACTGCTGAGCCAGAAAAAGTGGTTCCAGCAGACCCGTTACGGCTATGCACGCGGCCGGGAACCGGTGCGCTATGTGGAAAACATTCGCAGTTACTACGATATCCTGGTGTGGTACACGGAGCGGGAACTCGCCGAAGCCGAAAAAGCACGCCCTGTGCAGTTTGATTCCCCGGCACTGTAGGGTACAGCGACCGCGCCATGATTTAGCAAGTAACTGTGAACTCCCTCCCCCTTTCAGGGGGAGGGCTGGGGTGGGGGTAGCAAACCCAGCAAAACGCGTGCGTCTTTCCCCTCAACCTAACCCTTTTATGCCCGCCTTTTGGGTGCTCCCCCAAGGGGAGAGGGGATAAAAGCTGGTTTTTCCGCTTTGCCGCCTACCTGCCAAGCATCTCGGCCTCGAGCGACAGATACACCTGGTAGGCATTACGCCGGTTGGCTGCCTCGAATGCCGGCAGTTCCTCGAATTCCGACCAGTCGATCTCTGCGTATGCCTCACTGAACGGTACAAAGTCTTCTACGGCAGCTCGCATGGTGTCACGCAGGTAGGCCAGATAGCGCCGGGTCAGTGCAATGGCCTCGTCCGGATTATTGGCAGCGGCACCATGACCGGGCACGAGGGCCACCAGTTTCTCCTTCTCCATACGCTCCAGCACCTTGAGCCAGTGCTTTGTGTTCGCATCACCCAGGAACGGGATCCGCCCCTCGAAAATCACGTCACCGGAAAACAGCACCCGGTCCGGAGCAACATACAGTGTCAGGTCACCGTCGGAATGCGCGGAACCGATCACAGTGACGATAAATTCCACGTCACCCAGCCGGAATATCGTTCCCTCGTCGAGGTAACGATCGGGATAAACCAGCCGTGTATTTTCATTGACCCAGGGATCCAGCGTAAATCGCCGCTCCTCGAGTCGCTCGCGTGCATTATCCGATCCGAGATAATCCTCGGCACCATCCGGTGCCAGGATCTCCGCGTCCAGGGCCTCGAATACCTGCAGCCCGTAAATGTGATCGGCATGGTAATGACTGACAATGATGCGCACCACGGGCTGATCGGTGACGTTACGGATCTTTTCCAGCAGCAACTCACCGAGGGCCGGGGTACCCAGCGCATCGAAGACCACCACGCCGGCACCGGTGACAACGAACCCGGCATTCGAGATAAATCCCTCGTTATCCGTCGCGACACCGGCTGTGCCCTCGACGTAATACACATGCTCGGATACCCGCTTGACCGCCATATCGACAGTTGCGGGGGCCTGGGCCGGTTCGCCAGGAACCGGCATTTCTGCACTGGCGCTGATGGCACAAACAAAAAACGCCGGCTGCAGTAAAACCAACAATACTCGTTTCAGCCACATCGCAGGATCAAGCATACACTGTTATACGGCTCTTATGTGCTAACACGTTACAGTCACATCTGACCCCGGGGAAGCGGGAACCCGTTCCATGGCAATATGTCAGTACCACTGACCGGCCGGTTTCTTTATCCCCTGCGTGATCGAAAAAAATGCCGCAATCTGTCTCCGCATTCCTTGGCCAGTACCCCGGCCGTCACCGCGACCCGGTGATTCAGGCCAGGCAAATCAAAGCCGCGACAACAGGTATCGACGGCCCCGCTCTTCGGGTCGGCCGCACCGTATACCACGCGTGCCACACGCGCATGCACGAGGGCTCCGACACACATCAGGCAGGGTTCCAGGGTGACATAGAGTGTCGAGTGCGCGAGGCGGTAATTCCCGAGCCGCCGGCCGGCATCCCGCAGGGCCATGACCTCGGCATGGGCACTGGGATCGTGCTGCCCGATCGGCTGGTTCCAGCCGCTGCCGATCAGGTCATCAGCCAGCACCAGCACCGCACCCACCGGCACCTCGCCCTGCCCCTCAGCTGTCTTGGCCTGGGCCAGCGCCTGTCTCATCCAG
>CP070821.1:732905-739593 GCA_020344335.1 Gammaproteobacteria bacterium
CACGGGAATCATAAACGGGCTGCAGCTGGTCTCGCTTCAGATCACTGATCAACTTCGGCCATACCGGCTCTCCCTCGCCGATCACGATACAGTCTGAATGCCGAAGCGCTTCTTCAGGTCTGGCTGTCACATGCAATCCGCCAAGGATAATGCGTGTACCAGCGGCCCGGTAACGGTCAGCCAGTTCATAGGCTTCTTTCATTTGCGCGGAAAATGAAGATATGGCGATAATGTCATAATCACCGGAGAGATCATGAACATCCTTAATATCTGCTACCTCAAGATATTCGACATCGATATCCCGAGGTGTCAATCCGGCCAGGGTAAGCAAACCGAGACTGGGAAGCGATGCGATGATTTTATTGCGGTCAACGAATCCGGGGAGCGTCAAACCCAGCCGGGTCAGCTCCTCGTCATGGGCCCGGACTCCGCTCATTGCAATCATGCCAAGTCTCATGCTGCATACCATCCATATAATATCGCGAGTATGCCTGTACCCACACCCAGTACAGGGACCGGGAAGAGGTGGCGAAAGGATTTTCGCCATGCCGTGAGATAGCAACACAACGGCATTGTGATAACACCAAGAATCAGCCCGTACGATGCAATCGTTACATAGGGATCAGCAAGGGGTATGAACTGCAACGTCAGCCCGTACAGGAGATTGATGAATCCAATTCCAAAAAAGGAGATATGCGCCAGGCGCAGCATCCGTCTTCGAAACGAAGCGTATCCTCCCGCCCAATCATCAATATGAAAGAAAAGCCCGATCACCGCACCGGCAAGAACACCCAGGAGCATTGCGACCCATCCGATAAAAATATTCAGTTCTGCGATACTCATTTCTGCATACACAGGAGTATGGTGCAAATGAATGACCGAAATTGATCGTTTCATGCCTATAAGTTGTTATTATCATTTCACTAAGATAGTACCGTGTCCTTGACCCAGGGCAAATGCGGAACGAAATGGCGCTATAGTAATATTCTGAACGTCCGATTATGGCTGATTTCAGACAGTAAGAACCGGTGAAACAAGATAATAAATACTACGAGCCTGTCTCAGGCAAACAGTGCCAGCTCTTTACACGTCAACTCGAGTAAGGGACCAGACGTCTTTGTTAGAGTTACCGGTACCTGGCGGATGTGATGAACTGGCCGAAGGATTCACACCAGACGATGGCACTTGTGTATTCGGCCGGGTCAATACCGGCCGGCACGGCAACAACGAAGTTTTCAAATGTCTTTACGTCACCGACACGAACCATCGTTGACTTCAGACGATTGAAGTCAGCCTCGGTCTCGACAAATTCCGGAGAGAGATAGAGCTTGTAATCCGGACCAGGCGCGAGCTTGCCCATGAGGGTGACGAAGTCGGGGCCAACAGAAACGGTACCTTCACCCCAGTGCAGGGCATCGCTGTCTTTCAGGTCACGCCGGAACTGGCCAGTGAACATGGCCTGCGACGTCATTGCCTTCACCTCGGCTGTGCTCGGAGAAGGCGGGGCGATGAGAATGGGTAACGCGTAGATTCCTGCAGCAAACCCCGCGATGCCGGCAATACAGTGTGTTGCAAGAAGCAATGCCACAGTACGTTTTTTCATGACGACTCCCGGAATGTACGAGTGATAACGCCTTGGTACTGTTAAATCATCTCATAGTCAGATTTGCAGGCAGGTTGCTATCCAATTCAGTATGATCCTGCCATGCCACTTGCTGAAGAGTTGTAGGGTCACGCAGGAATCGAAGCTGCGACCATGGATTAAAGGACAAAAACCCCATTAAATTGCAATTAATACATAAACTTACCGTGGATCACGCTGCAATCCATGCACCACAATACCCAACCATGCATAACCTCCTCCCGCCAAATCCCCGTATTGTGTTTGGTCCACACCATACAGGCTATTTGGTCTTTGAATTTGGGTCAAGATGCATCAGGTGTTCGCTCTGCCAGTCACGGACATCCTGGACTTCAGACGATTGAAGTCCGCCTCGCTCTCGACAAACTCGGTAGAGAGACAGAGCTTGTAATCCGGACCAGGGGCGAGCTTGCCCATGAGGGTGACGAAGTCTGGACCGGCAGAAACGGTACCATCACCCAGGAATACTGGAATACTGGAGTCTGACCCGGATTCGCGATTTTTTACACATTCAACCATGCAGGACGGAAGATCACCTTGGACATTTCAACCATTACCACTCAACCCTTCGCTGACCAGCGTCCCGGCACTTCCGGTTTGCGCAAAACAATCAGGATTTTCCAGTCGCCCCACTACCTGGAAAATTTTGTCCAGTCGATATTCGATACCCGGACAGACCTCAAGGGTGGCACACTCGTCCTGGGCGGTGATGGTCGTTATTACAACCGGCCGGCGATCCAGATCATACTCCGCATGGCGGCCGCCAACGGAATAGCCAGGGTCATTGTTGGGCAGGGTGGCCTGCTCTCCACGCCGGCGGCCTCCTGCATCATCCGCAAATACCGGACCAACGGCGGCATCATTCTCTCCGCCAGCCACAATCCGGGCGGCCCGGACGGGGACTTCGGTATCAAGTTCAACACCGCCAATGGCGGCCCGGCCCCGGAAGAGGTCACGGAGGCAATTTTTGCACGC
Source organism: Gammaproteobacteria bacterium (assembly GCA_020344335.1). GTDB lineage: Bacteria > Pseudomonadota > Gammaproteobacteria > UBA9214 > UBA9214 > SZUA-186. The sequence continues at coordinate 735,523 of CP070821.1, forward strand.
ACCCGGGAGATCACAGAATACCGGACCCTTGCCGCAGGGGAAATCGACCTCGATACCATCGGCGCCGTGGCGCTGTGTAAAACCCGTGTGGAGATCATCGATACAGTCACGGATTATGCCGCGTTAATGGAAGACCTGTTCGATTTCGAGCGCATTCACCAACTGTTCAACTCCGGACTCTTCAGCATGCGCTTCGATGCCATGCACGCCATCACCGGTCCCTATGCGAAGCACATTCTGGAAGGCATGCTGGGTGCGGTACCCGGCACCGTGATCAACGGCGTTCCCAGGGAGGACTTCGGCGGTGGTCACCCCGACCCCAACCTGGTACACGCCCATGAGGTGGTTGCCCTGGCATCGGGGCCCACCGCGGTGGATTTTGCCGCCGCCTCCGATGGCGATGGTGACCGCAACATGATTCTGGGGCGTAATTTCTTCGTCACCCCCAGTGACAGTCTGGCGGTGATGGCCGCCAATGCCCACCACATCAAGGGTTACGCCGGTGGCATCCGTGGGGTGGCGCGTTCCATGCCGACCAGCCAGGCCGTGGACCGGGTGGCCGAGACACTGGGCCTGGACTGCTACGAGACGCCGACCGGCTGGAAGTTTTTCGGTAACCTGCTGGATGCAAAACGCATCACCCTCTGCGGGGAAGAGAGTTTCGGCACCGGTTCCGATCATATCAGGGAGAAAGACGGCCTTTGGGCGGTACTCTTCTGGCTCAATTTACTGGCGGTGCGGCAGGAGTCCGTTGCGGAGATCGTGCAGCAGCATTGGCGGCGCTTCGGTCGCAATTTCTACACCCGCTATGACTATGAAGGCATAGACACGCAGGCCGCCGATGGCCTGATGGCCCACCTGCAGGCACGCCTGGCAGATCTGCCGGGTTCGACGCTGGATGGCTACAGCGTCGACTATGCCGACAACTTCGCCTACACCGACCCGGTGGACGGCAGTGTCTCGGAAAACCAGGGTATCCGCATAGGTTTCACCGATGGATCGCGTATTGTCTATCGGCTATCGGGTACCGGAACAGAGGGTGCCACCCTGAGAGTCTATCTGGAGGCCTACGAGCCCGACCCCGAACAACAGGGCCGCAAGACCGCCGAGGTAATGCAACCCCTGGTCGGGATTGCCGCCGGGATCGCGGAGATCGAGTCGCGCACGGGACGCAAGGAACCCACGGTGATCACCTGATCATGGAGCCATGCGGGAGAATCTGCATGTCGAGTTGCAGCATAATATTACCCTGTAATGGCACGGGTAGGGCCATGGACGGAATTAACCGTACCGGCGGCCCTGTGCCGGTGGCCCTGCCTGATTTTTCAGTGTTACCAGGAGAACTGTAATGAACACCCCCAAGAGGTATGTCTTCGCATTCGAAGTTGGCGATGGTAGCAACAAAATGGCACTGGGCGGCAAGGGCGCCAACTTGTGCGAGATGACCCAGATCGGGATCAATGTGCCGCCCGGCTTCGTGATCACGACAGAGGCCTGCCTGTTCTACCTGGATAATGCCAAGCGCGATCTGCCCGCCGGTCTTATGGATGAAGTCCGTGCGCAGATGCGGGCTATCGAGGAAAAAACCGGCAAGACCTTCGGTGCCAGGGAGAATCCCCTGCTGGTTTCGGTGCGCTCCGGTTCAGCCATGTCCATGCCGGGCATGATGGATACCATCCTGAACCTCGGGCTGAACATCGACACCCTGAAGGGACTGATTGCGCAGACCGGTAACGAACGTTTCGGCTGGGATGCCTATCGCCGTTTCATACAGCTGTTCGGCAAGGTTGCCCTGGGAGTACCGGACGAGGCCTTCGATACCGAATTCGAGGCAGTCAAGGCAAGGGCCGGTGCCCAGCAGGACATTGCGCTCACGGCCCGTGACCTGCACGAAATCTCCGATCGCTTCCTGGAGGTTGTGGAGCGCGAAACCGGCAGAACCTTCCCGGATGAGCCAATGGAACAGCTGGAGATCGCGGTCAAGGCGGTGTTCGAATCCTGGATGGGCAAGCGCGCGGTCGACTACCGGCGTGAATTCAATATCACTCCGGACATGGCCAACGGTACCGCCGTGAACGTGGTCGCCATGGTATTTGGTAACCTGGGTGATGATTGCGCCACCGGCGTGGGATTTACCCGCTATCCCGATACCGGGGAAAACAGGTTGTTCGGCGAGTACCTGGTGAACGCACAGGGTGAAGACGTGGTCGCCGGTATCCGCACCCCCAAGCCGATCGATATGCTGGAGGAGGAAATGCCGGACATGTACAAGGAGTTGCAGGCCCTGCGTGAGCGGCTGGAAGACCACTACCGCGAGGTACAGGACTTCGAGTTCACCATCGAGAAGGGGCGTCTCTACTGTCTGCAGACCCGCAACGGCAAGATGAATGCCGCGGCACTGGTGCGTACGTCGGTGGACATGACGCGTGAAGGTCTGATCGACAAACATCAGGCACTGTTGCGTATCCAGCCCGATATGCTGGAACAGCTGCTGTTTCCGCGTCTGGATCCTGCCGCCCTGCATACGCCGGTAGCCCGCGGCCTGCCCGCATCGCCCGGCGCAGCGTCGGGACACGCTGTATTCGACGCCGATCGTGCCGAACAGCAGGGACGCTTCGGGCAGCGTGTCATCCTGGTTCGCGAGGAAACCAAGCCGGAGGACATCCACGGCTTTTTTGCCTCACAGGGTATTCTGACGGCGCGTGGCGGCAAGACATCGCACGCGGCAGTGGTGGCACGCGGCATGGGCAAACCCTGTGTGGCGGGCGCCGAGGGTATTCATGTCGATGTGCGCATGCGCAAGGCCTTTGTCGGTGGACAGACCATCGGCGAGGGTGACCTGATTACCATCGATGGCACCACGGGCGATGTCTACCTCGGCGAAGTACCGATGATCGAGGCAGAGTTTTCCTCGGAACTCGATATCCTGCTGGGGTGGGCTGACGAAACCACCCCCCTCAAAGTCATGGCCAACGCCGACACGCCACAGGATGCCGAGCGGTCACTCAAATACGGCGCCATGGGGATCGGCCTGTGTCGTACCGAACGGATGTTCAACGATGCGGAACGGCTGCCGATCGTCATTGAAATGATCGTTGCAGAGACCACCGCCGACCGGAAGGCGGCGCTGGACAAACTGCTGCCGATCCAGCGCGTGGACTTCAAAGGGATTTTCAAGGTCATGGCACCGCGGCCGGTTACCATCCGCCTGCTGGATCCGCCCATCCATGAATTCCTGCCGTCTGAACAGCAGCTGGTGGAAGAGCTGGATCAACTGCGTCACCTGAAGGATACCGTGATGGGCATGACCATCCTCTCCGATGCCCTCAAGATCATGTACAGCGGCCAGGAGCAGCCCAGCATCAGGGGTGTAATCGATCCGCGCCTGGTCGACGAGGCAATCGACAAAAAGGAAATCATGCTGAAGAAGGTGCGTACCCTGCATGAAGTGAACCCGATGCTGGGTCACCGCGGGGTGCGCCTGGGACTGTCTTTCCCGGAGATCTATTCCATGCAGATCTCCGCCATACTGGAGGCCGCAGCCGAATGCCGCCAGGAGGGCTTTGACGTCCATCCCGAAATCATGGTGCCGCAGGTGTGCACCTCGCAGGAACTGAAACAGGTCAAGAGTTATGTCGATGCCGTACACACGGTGGTCGAGGACAAGTACGGCGTGAACGTGGAATTCAAGTTCGGCTCCATGATGGAGGTCGTGCGCTCCTGCATGCGTGCCGGCAGCCTGGCCGAAGAAGCCGAGTTCTTCTCCTTCGGCACCAATGACCTGACCCAGGCGACCTTCTCGTTCTCGCGCGAGGATGCCGAGAACAAGTTCCTGCCGATGTACAACGAACGCGGGATACTGCAGGACAACCCCTTCGAGGTACTGGATACCAAGGGTGTGGGAAAGCTGATGGAACTGGCTGTCGACTGGGGCCGTCAGACACGTCCGGACATGAAAGTGGGGATCTGTGGCGAACACGGCGGACATCCCGACTCTATCCGCTACTGCCTCGCCATTGGTCTCAGCTATGTGTCCTGCTCGGGCCCGCGCGTCCCGGTGGCTCGCCTGGC
>CP070821.1:739693-747479 GCA_020344335.1 Gammaproteobacteria bacterium
CACCATTCTAATACTCGGTTTCGACCCGCAACAGGCCGAAGCAACCCGGCACATCCCGCTGGAAATCAAACGACCCGATATTGATCAGCAGTTAACCGGCCCGGAACCGGAAACGGTGGTAGTGACCGACATTGCCGCTGACAGCGATATTGCCGGCAGCGAAACGCAACAAGCTGCAAACGAAACAGCAGAAGTTGCACAAGAAACCCAGGAACCTGAACAACAAACGCCACTGCTTGCAAACGCGCCAACTGAACTTGCACAAGAAACGCCGGAAGTTGCAGAGCAAACACCCGAACCTGCAGGCGAATGGCACGAAGTGACGGTCAAGTCCGGCAATAGCATGGATTACATTTTTGCCAAGCTGGACCTTCCCCCGCAGCAATTGCATGCAATCGTTTCACAGGGCGGCGCAGCCAATAACCTGAAAAAGATTTATCCTGGCCAGAAACTCAGGTTTCTCACAAACGATCACAATGGTCTGCTTAGACTAGAGTACCAGATAGACAAACTCAACAGCCTGACAATAGCCCGCGCCGGTGATGCGTTTGAAATAAGCACGACCCACCGTACACCCGAGCGCCGTGTTACCCATGCCAACGGCACCATCAACAGCTCGCTGTATATGGCGGCACAGGAAGCCGGTCTGCCCGACAGCCTGACCATGGAACTCGCCAACATTTTCGGCTGGGATATTGATTTCGCACTCGATATTCGCACAGGCGACCAGTTCACCATCCTCTATGACGAGAAGTATCTCGATGGCGAAAAGGTTGGTACCGGCAATATCCTTGCTGCCGAGTTCATCAACGGTGGCAAGGTGTTTCAGGCTGTTCGCTACACAGACCAGGGTGGAAAAACCGATTACTATTCACTGGACGGCAAGAGCATGCGCAAGGCGTTCCTGCGCACCCCGGTAGACTACCGCCGCATCAGCTCAAAGTTCAGCCTGGGCCGCAAGCACCCCATACTCAACAGGATCCGTTCCCACAAGGGCGTGGATTATGCTGCCTCGACCGGTACCCCCATCAGGGCAACCGGTGATGGAAAAATCATCTATCGCGCATCGAAGGGTGGTTATGGAAAAACCATCATCATTCAACACGGCACCAAATACAGTACGCTGTATGCACACATGTCCCGTTACAAGGGGGGACTGCGCAAGGGAAGCCGTGTAAAGCAGGGGCAAACAATCGGTTATGTCGGCAGTTCCGGCCTGGCAACCGGACCCCACTTGCATTATGAATTACGCATCAACGGCGTACACCGTAACCCGCTGAGCGCAAAGCTGCCCGGTGCACCACCGCTGGACAAAAAATACCGTGATGATTTCCAGCAAAAGTCAGCAGCTCTGATCGCACAGCTTGAAACGATTCGCAGCATACAGGTTGCCAGAAACAATTAGGTCAATAGCTGGTCGTGCTAATAAAGCGCCAGCCAGCGGGTTCACAGTATGGTCGCGGGCATAGTAACCGGCCACTACACAATACCAGCAAACACCCGATTCCATAGCAGACTGTTATCGGCCTGATGTCCGCCAGCAGTGTGAAGGTAGTCGCTAGCGTTCCCCGACGGGCACGTAATCACGCATATCGCACCCGGTATAGATCTGGGTCGGCCTGAAGATCCGGTTCTGGGAGACCTGCTGCCGCCAGTGCGCCAGCCAGCCAGCAGTCCGTGCGATCGCGAAAATGGACGTGAACTGGTCCGGCGGGATTCCGATCTCGCGATACAGGATGCCGGAATAGTAATCAACGTTCGGGTAGATCCCCTTGGGTGCAAGGGTTTCCTCGCAGGCTTCTTCCAGCGCTATTGCTGTTTCAAACAATGGGCTGACATTGCCCCGGGACTCAGCAAGTTGATTCATGAGCTTTTGCAACAGGGTAGCACGCGGGTCCTTTACCTTGTATTCACGATGCCCCATACCCCAGATCACTTCCTTGGCCGCGAGTTTCTTTTCCAGCCAGGGGCGTACATTCTTCGGCTCGCCGATCTCCTGAAGCATCTGGATTACGCGTTCGTTGGCACCGCCGTGCAACGGTCCCGCCAGCGTCCCGATCGCAGCAGCAATCACGTAGGACGGCATCGCCAGTGTGGATCCGGTGACCATGGCTGCAAACGTCGAGGCGTTGATGGTGTGCTCGGCATGCAGGATAAAGCTCACGTCCATGATACGCGCTACCAGCGGATCCGGTTCAGCACCGTTATGAAACATGTACAGAAAATTTGCCGCATAGCTAAGATCGCTTCTTGGCGGCATTGGATCATTACCGATGCGCATCTGTTGCCACATGGCAACCAGCGTAGCCATTCTCGCCAGAATCCTGATTGACTGGCCATGAACGTATTGATCGCTTTCATTGCCGGGGCTAATAGCCTGCACCGGCACATCATTCGGGTAAAACATTCCCAGACTTGCTACCGAAGTCTGCAGCATCTCCATCGGGTGACCGGTAACCGGCAGTGATTTCATGATATCGCGGATGTTGTACTTTACCCGCCTGTGTTCACGCAGCTGCGAATCAAACTCGGCCAGTTGACTGGCTGACGGCAACTCGCCATCCAGCAGAAGATAGGCCGTTTCCTCGAACGTGCTGTTTTCAGCAAGATCGACAATACGGTAACCGCGGTAGGTCAGGACACCTTCCTTGCCATCCAGGTAGGAAATATCTGACTTGGTAGCAGGAATACCTTCCAGACCTGGCTGATATTCACTCATGGCATGTCCTCTTGTAATGAATAATTATCTGCAAGCAATGCCTGATCTCTGGAATCAATCATCCCGCGCTGCACCGGTACCGGCCGTGCACTGTCAGCCCCGTTGTCCTGCAGACGGCAGCAGGGCCTGTAAGCATAACAAAAAGTGACCCTGCGTCACTGCAGACAGACAAACACAAAACAACAAGGGGGCTTATAGCCCCCTTGAGTGAAAAAAAACCGGCTTATCAGACGGAGAAGGAAGAACCGCACCCGCAGGTTGTGCTCGCATTCGGATTACGTACCACGAACTGCGCACCTTCCAGACCTTCCGTGTAATCAACCTCTGCACCAATCAGGTACTGATAGCTCATCGGGTCTATAACCAGGGAAACATCCCCGTTTTCTATTGTTATGTCGCCTTCACCGATGTTTTCGTCAAAGGTGAATCCGTACTGGAATCCCGAGCATCCCCCGCCCGAAACATAGATGCGCAGTTTCAGATTCGGGTTTTTTTCCTCTTCAATCAGTTGCTTGACCTTGCCTGCAGCGGCATCGGTAAACTTCATGTCAGGAGCGACAGTGGTAGCAATTTCAATCATCAGGTCCTGCCTTCTATTGTAACTGGCCTTTCCGGACCGAAAAGTATGTCATTTCCCGACTAAATTGGTCAAGTATTATGCTCGCCTCCGTTCCCTGTGCTGGCCGGTTCGCGCTCGAAACTTACCACCGAGGAAGACGTGCCGTCATGATGCAAAAGGCTGCCGTTCACTTCGGCCCCTATCGCCATTTCAATCAGCTGATAATAAACATCACCGGTTACCCTCGCCTTGGCAGCCAGTTCAATTTGCTGAGCCGAGCGTACGTCGCCTCTCACCGACCCGTTGAGAATGACATTGGGTACATGCACATCGCCTTCGATACTGCCGTGCTCACTGACCGTCAGCACAGAGGCAGAATCCTCCTCGGCAATCACGCTGCCCTTGATCATTCCATCCACATGCAGTCCTCCTGAAAAATGCACATCCCCGTTGATCAGGGTTTTCTGCCCGACAATGGTGTCTACCCTGGTACCAGCTGATTTGCCTTTTTTGCCCTGTCCTAACATTTGCCTGCTCCTTCTGTTCACGATTCAAAAACGGGCCATGCGAACACCTGTTCAACAGACCCCTGCGCATTCTTTCCCGTGGCCTTGACCGACAACCTCACTTGCTGCGCCTGAAAACCTTCTGGCAGGATTATGACCCCTGTCAGGTGCTGGTAATAACGGAAGCGAAAGTCAAGTTTCCCGACATGGTCGGTGGTCACTGCAGCCAGGTCCAGCTTCTTCTGCTCACCATCCACTTCACCCAGAATCTCCCATTCGACTACTCCTTTTACATAACGATCATTGCGTTTCAGCTGGGTCAGCACCAGATCGTAATGAAACTGCCCGGGCTGCGGCCCGTTTACCAGTTCGAAGCGGTGCAGGTGCAGGCCCGGTTTCACATCACCGGGGGAAACAATACCCCGGTAAAATTCGACTTCCTCGCGTACCGACTGCAGCTCATCCTGCAATACACCCAGCTCGTCCTGTACATCCTGTGCCGCCTTGCGATCGATGCTGCTTGAGCGGTCAAGAATCGCCACCCGCTCGCGCAATGACTCACATTCCCTTGCCTGGACTTCATGTGTATCTACCAGCCGTGCATGCTCATTGCGCAGTGACTCAAGCTCGGCTACGCCATGTCTCTTGCCAAGATCATACAACCACCACGCGGCATACCCCAGCAGCGCCAGTGACAGCAACACCGCTATCTCGATCACCAACCTACGCAACATGGTGACCAGCCGCTGAATAGCAGCGAATACAGCATGACATGCTTCTCCTGAGCGGGGACAGTACCCGGTCACAAAATCGGAAAAACATGCAACCCATCACGGTAACAGCGCGACGCCGGTCAAACCCAGCTGCTCATCGAATCCCTGCATGATGTTCATGTTCTGCACTGCCTGTCCCGCGGCACCCTTTACCAGGTTATCGATCACCGCCAGCACGACAGCCATACCACCCTCCTGCGGCCGGTGTACCGCAATCCTGCAGTGATTGGCCCCGCGCACGCTACGCGTCTCCGGGTGGGATCCGGGTGGCAGTACATCAACGAAGTATTCATTGCTGTAGTGCGCCTCATACAGGGCCTGCAGATCCCGGTCAGGATCACTCAGCCTGGCATACAGGGTTGCATGGATACCGCGGATCATGGGTATCAGGTGCGGCACGAATGTCAAACCTACCGGTTGTGTTGCTGCTGACTCAAGCCCCTGGCGTATTTCCGGCAAGTGCCGGTGACCCGGCACGGCATAGGCCTTGAAGTTTTCACCCGCCTCGCACAGCAGGGTACCGGTTGCAGCCTTCCTGCCGGCCCCGCTGACACCGGATTTTGCATCTGCAATCAGGCTATCGAGATCAACAACCTGTGCCTCGACCAGCGGCAGGAGTCCCAGTTGCACGGCTGTCGGGTAACAGCCGGGATTGGCAATCAGCTGCGCCGCGCGTATTGCGTCCCGGTTGACCTCTGGCAGACCATAAACGGCCTGCTCCAGGTAATCGGGACAGGCGTGCGGTATACCGTACCACTGTTCCCAGACTTCCGGATCCTTGAGCCTGAAATCAGCAGCCAGGTCAATGACACGCACACCGGCATTGATTAATTGCGGTACCATGGTCATGGCCGTGCCATTCGGGGTTGCGAAAAATACCATTTCGCAATCACACAAGCGTCCGATATCCGGTTGGGTAAAACGGATATCCACATGACCGCGCAGGTTCGGGAACAGGTCTGCCACCTCCCGGTCCTCCTCGGCACGGGAGGTTATCGTGGTCAGGGAAACTTCCGGATGACCGGCAAGCAGCCGCAGCAATTCCACTCCGGTATATCCTGTTCCACCAACAATACCAGCCCTGATCATCGTCCTGTCACCCGACCTTGTGGTTATCCTGCTGGTTGTTCAACCAGCCAGCAGAGAAAATAACCTGTTTGAATATATAAAGGAACCTCTGATCACTTTACAATAACCCGACGCTGTCCGCTCATCTCTGCAGACCAAACGGGTAATTGAAGAATAAAACAACGGGAGTCACATTGTTCAGGGAACGCTGGAACCAATGGCTGGATAATCTGGGTTTGCGTGTATCCAGTCTTGATGCACTGCCGCAACTTGCCATGCTTGCCATTCCGGTCGGCCTGCTTTCGGGGGGTGTCATCATTTTGTTCCGGTTGCTGGTGGAATCCACGCAGGGCTTGCTTCTCAATGGCAGTGATATCGAGAATTACGAAACACTTGCGCCGCTATGGCGGCTACTGCTGCCGCTGGCCGGCGGCCTCCTGATTGGCCTGATCTGGCAAACCCTCAAGAAGAAAAGCCGCGAAGTCGGAATCCTTCACGTCATGGAGCGTCTGAATTATCACCAGGGACAATTGCCGGTACGCAATGCACTCGCCCAGTTTGTCGGTGCCGGTCTCAGTATTATCAGTGGACACTCTGTCGGTCGCGAAGGCCCAAGTGTACATCTGGGTGCCACCAGCGGGAGCCAGCTGGGACGTTGGCTCCACCTTCCCAATAACAGCAAGCGAACCCTGGTCGCCTGTGGTATAGCTGCGGCCATTGCCGCATCATTCAATACACCGCTTGCCGGAGTCATCTTCGCCATGGAAGTTGTCATGATGGAGTACTCGCTGGTCAGTTTTGCTCCGGTGATTCTGGCAGCGGTCACTGCAACTACGCTGTCGCGCGCCGTTTACGGCTCCATGCCTGCCTTCCTAGTCCCGAACACCCAATTTGGTTCACTGCTGGAGTTGCCCTATGTGGTACTGATGGGCCTGGTAATCGGCATACTGGCTGCGCTGTTCATATTCCTGCTGCAGCGATTCACGGGACTGGTAACCAGCTGGCCTGTGTGGTCACGCTGCACACTGGCCGGGCTGAGCGTGGGACTCATCGCAATGGTGGTCCCCGAAGTAATGGGGATCGGATATGACACCGTCAATCAGGCGCTGCTGGGTAACCTGGGATTGTTAATGCTGGCCAGCATTGCCCTGACCAAGCTGATCGCAACAGCCGCCGGGCTGGGACTGGGGCTGCCCGGCGGACTGATTGGTCCCACACTCGTGATAGGTGCGGCGGCCGGGGGGGCCATGGGCATCATTGCCGACGACTGGTTACCCGGTGATATCGCTACACCGGCTTTCTACGCCATGATTGGCATGGGTACCATGATGGGTGCCACACTGCAGGCGCCGCTTGCTGCACTGACCGCCATGCTCGAACTCACCGCCAACCCGAACATCATACTGCCTGGCATGCTCGCACTGATTACCGGGGGACTTGTCAGCCGGGAGTTATTCGGCAAGGAATCCGTGTATATCGAACTGATGCAGACCCGCGGGCTCGACTATCGGCACAACCCGCTTGCCCAGGCCCTGCGCCGTATCGGGGTAGCGAGTGTCATGGAACGCCGGCTTGAAATCCTGCCCCCGGAAGTCGACCGGGAGACGGCCGCCGCGGCGCTTGCCAATGAACCCGTCTGGATTCTCGTTACTGTGAACAACAAACCGGTCAGCCTGATGCCGGCTGCCGACCTGGCCCTTTATCTACAGGGTGCTGACAGCGGGGAACCAATCGACCTGTTGGAAATACCAGCCGATCGCCACGAAATACAACCCATTGATTTCCAGGCCACGCTGCGGGAGGCCCTCAGCCTGCTGAAAAACACAGATACGGAAGCCTTGTATGTTATCCGGCGCACCATTCCGGGCATCGACCGCGTGTATGGCATCCTGACACGCAAGAAGATAGAGCGCAGCTACAGCATCGACTGACGGCGACATGCCGGCTACTTGTCAGTCGACTAGTCTTCACTCCGGTTCAAGGCAACCACCTCGCCGGTCGGTGTCACGTTGCAGCTGTAACGGTAGTGTCGCTCTTCCCCGGTGGGCTCAAGACTTGCATATTCGATCCCGTCCACATAGTAACCGGCACTGGTTTTTTCCACCTTCCCGGCCTCAAGGAGACGCGCAAAACCACCATCCTCCATCCCGGCCAGGGCCGC
>CP070821.1:747579-750864 GCA_020344335.1 Gammaproteobacteria bacterium
CGGAGAATGCCATGCCCTCGCCCCTGGCATTGATCAATTCGCGGGTCATGTAGTACAGGCCAAGCACCACGTCCTGTGACGGCACGATAATCGGCTCGCCATTGGCCGGGGAAAGGATGTTGTTGGATGACATCATCAATGCACGGCCTTCCAGCTGCGCCTCGATGGACAGTGGAACATGTACTGCCATCTGGTCACCGTCAAAGTCGGCGTTGAATGCGGCGCATACCAGCGGGTGCAGCTGAATCGCCTTGCCTTCGATCAGCACCGGTTCGAATGCCTGGATACCGAGACGATGCAGTGTCGGTGCACGATTCAGCAGGACCGGATGTTCGCGAATTACCTCTTCGAGGATATCCCAAACCTCGGGACCTTCACGCTCCACGAGCTTCTTGGCTGCCTTGATGGTGGTGGCCAGACCGCGCAGCTGCAGCTTGCTGAAAATGAACGGTTTGAACAGTTCCAGCGCCATGCGTTTCGGCAAACCGCACTGGTGCAGCTTCAGCGTCGGACCCACTACGATCACGGAGCGCCCGGAGTAGTCCACCCGCTTGCCGAGCAGGTTCTGGCGGAAACGCCCCTGCTTGCCCTTGATCATGTCGGCCAGTGATTTCAATGGGCGCTTGTTGGTGCCGGTGATTGCACGCCCGCGACGACCATTGTCCAGCAATGCATCCACCGATTCCTGCAGCATGCGTTTCTCGTTGCGTACGATAATGTCCGGTGCATTCAGTTCCAGCAGGCGCTTCAGACGGTTGTTGCGGTTGATCACTCGACGGTACAGGTCGTTCAGATCCGAGGTTGCAAACCGGCCCCCATCCAGTGGTACCAGCGGGCGCAGTTCCGGCGGCAGTACCGGCAACACCGTCAGCACCATCCACTCGGGACGGTTACCGGATTCGATAAAGGATTCGATCAGTTTGAGGCGCTTGCCGAAACGCTTGAGTTTCGTTTCCGACTTGGTCCCGCTGATCTCGTCACGCAGCTTCGCCGCTTCCAGCTGCAGATCGATATTCTTCAGCAACGCATCCACGGCCTCGGCACCCATGCGGGCATCGAACTCGTCGCCGTTTTCCTGGATCGCCTCGAGATAGGCCTCGTCAGACAGCAGCTGACCGCGCTCCAGGGTGGTCATACCCGGGTCAACCACCACATAGGCCTCGAAGTACAGCACCCGCTCGATATCACGCAGCGTCATGTCCAGTAACAGGCCAATACGTGACGGCAGCGACTTGAGGAACCAGATATGCGCGGCCGGGCTGGCCAGCTCGATGTGACCCATACGTTCACGGCGCACTTTCGCCAGCGTAACCTCGACACCGCACTTCTCGCATACCACACCGCGGTGCTTGAGCCGCTTGTACTTGCCGCACAGGCACTCGTAATCCTTGACTGGCCCAAAGATCTTGGCGCAGAACAGGCCATCGCGTTCCGGCTTGAAGGTCCGGTAGTTTATCGTTTCCGGCTTCTTTACCTCGCCGTAGGACCATGAACGAATCATGTCGGGCGATGCCAGCCCGATCCGGATGGAATCGAAATCGTCGGTTTGGCCTTGTGGTTTCAAAAGATTGAGTAAGTCTTTCATCGTCTCTCCTGCGTATGCAGCGTCGAGTTTCTTGATCCCGGGGAACGTCCTCGAGTCAGTCCTGTTCAAGTTCCATGTTGATACCCAGCGATCGGATTTCCTTCACCAGCACGTTGAAGGATTCCGGCATGCCGGCATCCATGCTGTGATCACCGTCAACAATGTTCTTGTACATCTTCGTGCGGCCGTTCACGTCATCTGATTTCACAGTCAGCATTTCCTGCAGGGTGTAGGATGCGCCGTAAGCCTCCAGCGCCCATACCTCCATCTCTCCGAAACGCTGGCCTCCGAACTGTGCCTTGCCGCCCAGCGGCTGCTGGGTCACCAGGCTGTATGGCCCGGTCGAGCGGGCATGCATCTTGTCATCGACAAGGTGGTTCAGCTTGAGCATGTACATGTAGCCCACCGTGACTTCACGGTCGAAGGCATCACCGGTACGCCCGTCGTACAATGGCGTCTGGCCGCTTTCCGGCAGGTCGGCGAGCTTCAGCATGTGCTTGATTTCCTCTTCGGAAGCACCGTCGAAAACCGGTGTGGCCATTGGCACACCATGCTTGAGATTGTGTGCAAGTCGGGTGACTTCTTCACTGGTAAGCGATTTCAGGTCTTCCTTGTGGCCGCTGGTGTTATAGACCTGCTCCAGGAACTTGCGAATCTCCGTTGCCTTCTGCTGTTCTTCCAGCATCTTGCCGATCTTCAGCCCGACACCTTTTGCGGCCCAGCCGAGATGGGTTTCCAGGACCTGGCCAACGTTCATGCGTGACGGTACGCCGAGCGGGTTCAGCACAATATCAACGGCGGTACCGTCTTCGGTATACGGCATGTCCTCAACCGGCTGGATCATGGAGATCACGCCCTTGTTACCATGACGTCCGGCCATCTTGTCACCGGGCTGTATACGGCGCTTGACCGCGAGGTAAACCTTCACCATCTTCAGCACGCCCGGCGCCAGGTCATCGCCGGTAGTAATCTTGGCCTTCTTCTCCTCGAAGCGCCTGTCAAAATTCTTGCGCAGTGCCTTCAGTTGCTCGCCGGCCTTCTCGAGGTTTTCGTTGGCTTCCTCGTTGCGCAACCGGACCTCGAACCACTTGTCGCGACCGATCTCATTCAGGTAGTCCCGGGTCACCTTGGAGCCGGCGGCCAGTTTCTTCGGCCCGCCCTCGGCAACCTTGCCCTGCAGCAGTTTTTCGACGCGCTGATAGATATCGTCCTCCATGATACGCAACTGGTCGTTCAGATCCTTGCGCACCTGGGCAATCTGCTCATCCTGAATCTGCAGTGCCCGTTGGTCCTTCTCGACACCTTCGCGTGTGAAAACCTGCACATCAATGACCGTGCCGTCCATGCCAGAGGGCACCCGCAACGAGGTGTCCTTCACGTCGGCTGCCTTTTCACCGAAGATCGCACGCAACAGTTTTTCTTCCGGTGTGAGCTGGGTTTCGCCCTTTGGCGTGACCTTGCCTACCAGGATGTCACCCGGCTTGACCTCCGCGCCGATGTAAACGATCCCGGATTCATCCAGCTTGGAGAGCGCACCTTCACCGACATTGGGGATGTCTCCGGTGACTTCTTCCGAGCCCAGCTTGGTATCACGCGCCACGCAGGTCAGTTCTTCGATATGTATCGTGGTAAAGCGGTCTTCCTCAACGACGCGCTCCGAAATCAGGATCGAGTCCTCGAAGTTGTAACCGTTCCAGGGC
>CP070821.1:750964-754193 GCA_020344335.1 Gammaproteobacteria bacterium
CTGGCCATCCATGCCCTGTTTATCGTCTTCGTGGTCTGCGGGGGCTTGCTGGTGCTACGCTGGCGGCCTGTCGTCTGGTTGCACCTGCCTGCCGTGGCATGGGCGGTACTTCTCGAGGTCATGGGCTGGCTGTGCCCGCTGACCCCGCTGGAACAGAGCCTGCGGAGAGCCGCGGGTGCAAGCAGCTACAGCGGCAGCTTTATCGAGCATTACCTGGTGCAGTTCATCTACCCGGTTGGACTGACGCGGACAATCCAGCTGTACCTGGCAGCGGCGGTGATCATTTTGAATATCGTTGTGTACTGGTTTGTAATCACACAAAGACGTAAAAACCGCTAGTTACCGGCAAACCGGCAAATACCATGATCCGCCCGGCCATAGTGCAGGCAACGGAACCTGACTATAATCAGTGACTCGCAAATTCAGGAGATGTCCGTGCGCCGTTATCTGTCAGTTTTGTTCATCAGTGTGACACTACTTGCCGGCTGTGCCACCTCGCCGACCGGCCGCTCGCAACTGGTGCTGATGCCAGAGAGCGAAATGAACCAGATGGGACGACAGGCCTTCACCAACATCAAGAAAGAAACCCCGGTCAACAAACAGACAACCACCAATAACTACGTACAGTGCGTGGCCCGTGCCATTACCCGCGAGGTCGGGGGTAGCTGGGAGGTGGTGGTGTTCAAGGATGACGCAGCCAACGCATTTGCCCTGCCGGGAGGCAAGATCGGCGTCAATACCGGCCTGCTGAAGGTGGCGAAAAACCAGCACCAGCTGGCGACGGTCATCGGTCACGAAGTCTCGCACGTGCTGGCGCACCATGCCAATGAACGCGTCTCGCAGAGTTTCGCGGTGCAACAGGGCCTGAACCTGCTCGGCGCCATTGCCAGCCCGGAGTCTGGCACCGGTCAGTCACTGATGGGTATGCTGGGCGTGGGTGCGCAGTACGGTATCCTCATGCCATTCAGCCGTGTGCAGGAAAGCGAGGCGGACATGCATGGCCTGGACCTGATGGCACGCGCCGGATTCGACCCGCGGGAAAGTATCCAGTTATGGAAAAACATGGCGCGCAGCGGTAACGGGCAACCGCCCGAATTCCTGTCTACCCATCCGTCGCACAGCACGCGCATCAGTGACCTGATCGCCCGCCTCCCGCATGCCCTGCAGCTGAGAAACCAGGCGCAGCAGCGCGGTCGTCGTCCGGACTGTAAATAATCATCCACATAAAAGCCGAAACAACGGGATCCAGAATATGCCGGTCAATACCATCAGGGAATTTCTCCAGAAGGAGTCCTCCAGCGGCCTGTTGATCATCGGTGCTGCCGTGTTCGCCATGCTTGCCGAGAACACGCTGTTCAAAACGTTCTACGATGCGCTGCTGGGCACCCCGGTTGGCGTGCGCGTCGGCACACTCGCCATCGACAAGCCGCTGTTGCTGTGGATCAACGACGGCCTGATGGCGGTGTTTTTTTTCCTGGTCGGCCTGGAAATCAAGCGCGAGCTGCTGGACGGGGAACTGTCTGACCCGGCGCGTATCGTGCTGCCGGCCGTTGCGGCGGTCGGGGGCATGGTGGTACCGGCAAGTATCTTCGTCTACTTCAACCACGGCGACCCGCAGGCCATGACCGGCTGGGCCATCCCCATGGCAACCGATATCGCGTTCGCGCTGGGCATCTTGTCACTCCTGGGCAGACGTGTGCCGGTCTCGCTGAAACTGTTCCTGCTGACGCTGGCGATTATCGATGACCTCGGTGCCATCATCATTATTGCGCTATTCTATTCCAGTGACATCTCCATCGCCTCACTGGTGGTGTCGGCCGTGGCGCTGACGGTGCTGTTCATCATCAACCGCAGCGGGGTCACCCGCATCGCCCCCTACATGCTGCTGGGCCTCGTGCTGTGGGTGGCGGTACTAAAGTCCGGCGTCCATGCCACGCTCGCCGGCGTGGTGCTGGCCTTCTTCATCCCGCTGACCCGGGGTGGCGACTATCACAACTCGCCGCTGCATCACCTCGAGCATATCCTGCACCCCTATGTTGCCCTGCTGATTCTGCCACTGTTCGCCTTCGCCAACGCCGGTATCCCGCTGGTGGGGCTCCCCCTGTCCTATCTGCTGCAGCCGGTGCCGTTGGGCATCATGCTCGGGCTATACGTCGGCAAACTGGTCGGCGTGTTCGGGTTCTCCTGGGTAACAATCATGCTACGCATCGGCAAACTCCCAGAGGGCAGCAACTGGGCCTGTCTGTTCGGGGTGTCCGCGCTGTGCGGCGTCGGCTTTACCATGAGCCTGTTCATCAGTTCGCTGGCCGCGGAGGAGGCCGGTACGGCACTGATCACGCAGCACCGAGCCGGCATCGTCAGTGGTACACTGCTGTCTGCAGTCACCGGCTACCTGGTCCTGCGGCTGTTCCTGCGCAACAAACAGATTGCGGAATAAGGGACAGTCATGCCTGCACCAGCCAAACCCGTGTTGCCAATACGCCTGATCGTACTGGACCTGCTGGGCACGCTGGTGGTCGCCGCTGGGTTGTATGAACACTTCAGCGACGAATCCGCGCTGTTCCCGGAGGCGGCGCAGTTTCCCGGTTACGCGCTGCTGCTTATCGTTATCGGGCTGGCCATCATGCTGCCGGCCGTGTTTGGTATGGTTCAGCACTTCATGGACAACCGCCCGGGCAGGTAACATAAGCGTCGTCACAAGGCACCCGTTCATCAACCCAGGGAGAAGATCAATGGAAGTCGGCGGACTGTTTGGATTGCTGGTACTGGCTGCGGATATCTGGGCCATCCTGAATATTATCCAGAGTGCATCGACCACCGGCAGCAAGGCACTGTGGATCGTGCTGGTACTGGTACTGCCGTTGCTGGGTGTCATCATCTGGTATTTTGCCGGGCCCCGTGAAAGCTAGTTCAGCAGGGTGTGCCGTGTACACGGTGTACCCTGCGGACTGAATCGGCGGATTTAATGAACGACGAGCGCACTGGCCTCGACATGGAAGAGATGATACTCAAGGAGAGTATCGTCAGCGCCGCGGGCATTACTTCCGGGAAACTCCAGATCGGTCTCAAGGGCGACCCGTCACTGCGCGAGACCGTGCCGCTCAGAAAGCGCTACCACAGCAGTGTCGACGAGGTGTTCGACGAACTCACGCCGAACCTCGAGGAAATGATCCTGAATCGCGGTATCTATCGCCTGTTCATCGCGTTTAACAGCGGCGAGATTCGAACC
>CP070821.1:754293-758028 GCA_020344335.1 Gammaproteobacteria bacterium
ATGCCTCCGAGGAGCGTTTCAAGGACCTGTTCGTAGCTTTGCGCGATGATGCACGCATGAGCACCGCCTACGTGATGCTCATGGTACTGAGTACGTTGCTGGCAACCATTGGCCTCTACCAGAACAGCACGGCCGTGGTGATCGGTGCCATGCTGCTCGCACCGCTGATGTCACCGATTATTTCGTTTGCCATGGGCATGTTGCGACGGGACCATGATCTTTTCCGGCACTCTGCATTCAAGATAATGGTCGGCATTGCGCTGGCCCTTGGTTCAGCCGCACTGATAACCCTGCTGTTTCCACACAAGCCGGTCACGAACGAAATGCTCGGGCGACTCAGCCCCAGTCTGCTGGACCTCGGTGTGGCAATATTCGCGGGTATCGCAGGCGCCTATACCAAGTCATACAAGGAGATCCTGCAAAGTCTTGCCGGCGTTGCCATTGCGGTTGCACTGGTGCCACCGCTGGCGGTTGCCGGCATCGGCCTCGGCCGTGGTGACCCGTACTTTTTCGGGCAGGCATTCCTGCTGTTTTCGACCAACCTGGTCGGCATTATTGTTTTTGCCGCGCTGACATTCAGGGTACTGGGCTATTCTGCTGCGATCAAGGGCAAGCGCAGCATGGGATACGTGGTGCTGGTGCTGGCATTGATAACGATTCCCCTGTACTTCACCTATGATGACTTTGTTGAAAGGATCAAGTGGGAACAGAGCTGGCTGAAGGAACGCTTTCTGGTCAACGGCAAGTACATTATCGTCAGGAAGGCCAGTATCCTGCATCGGCGTGACCGGGATATTGTTCTCATGGACATCCTGGCCCGCGAGCGGCTGAGCCGTGATGACCTGGATGATTTCAAGGAGAAGGTGCAGACCAATTTCTCCAGGAAGCTGGTTATCCGCGCCAATATTATCTATATCCTCTGACCGGTATGAATCGTTTCCTGCCCGCCATATTACTGTTGCTGCTTTTCCTGGTATCAGGGTGTGATCGTCCGTCTCCGGTCGCGCCCGGTGGCGGGGTGGCGAAAGTCGGTTTTATCGGACCTTTCCAGGGCCCTGACCTGGCCCTGGGTCAGGACACGCTGGAAGGTGTGCTTGCAGCACAGGCCATCCTGCCACAGCTGAATAACGGCAAGAGGATTGAAGTGATTGCCGAGGATAGCGGCAATGATCCGGCTGTAACACGAAGGGCCATGCAGAAGCTCGTGCAGGAAGACGGTGTGTCGGTGCTGCTGCTGGGACTCGACAGTGAGAGTCTCCTGGAGATGTTGCATTTCGTGGAGTCATTGCAGACGCCGGCGTTTGCGCTGATTGCAACCCATCCCGGTATCGTTTCAGGGTCTGCCTACATCAATCAGCTGTGCTTTGATGATGACATGCAGGGCGAGGTTGCCGCCCTGTTTGTGCGCGACGAGTTACTGATCAAAGGCGCGGCGGTCATTGTCGATCCCGGTGATCCCCATTCTAAATATCTGCAAGCGGCATTCGAGAAGAAATTTTCCGATACCGGTGGCGTACTGACCGGATCGTATGCCGTAACGGAGATCGACGAAGTGTTGTTGCATCACCTGCAGGCACAGAAAACAGAACTCCTTTATTTGCCAGCCTCGGCGCAAACCGTACTGCGAGTACAGTCCACCCTGGAGGAAATTGACTGGTCGCCAGAGATCATGGCTGGTGACGGTCTGCTGGCCAGCGTGCTCAGCAAGTTCCCCGAACAGGCCGGGGATATTGAAGGGATCTATGCAACTGACCTGTTCAGTGACCGAGGTGATTTCGTAAGACACCGACGCCTGGGCCGGGCAGCTGAAGCGTCTTTCGATGACCTGTTTGACGGTGAGGAGAACACCTTCACCGATCTGGGTGTAGAAGGGTATGCCATCGCGGTGCATGCCATGAACCAGTGCCTGCCCGCAATGGACAGGCAGTGCATTAACACGGCAATACGATCGACGGAGAATTTCGAAGGTATTATGGCTAAGATCAGTATCGACACAAACGGCAGGGCGACGCGGCCCGTGTACGTGAATACCATCAAAAACGGGTTTCTTGATTCAGTCGTGAAGGTTTACTAGAGGCCATGCCGTTTTGCCAGGCCATTACAGCGATATGACATGCCGGCCGGCAATAATCGACTACACTAATCAGGTCGCAGTGGTAATATTCGTTGCCGCTCAGCATGCCGTGCTCATAAAGGGACTAATAATATGGTCATCAGACAGTTATTGAATATATCTGTATTTATCCTCATGTTGATGTTGGCACCGCCTTCGGGCCAGCTTGCCGCTGCACCGCGGGCGGTTACTGCGAACGATGCCAGCATTGCCGTTGACGAGCTGGCCCTGAAGTTGAGGCCACTGCGACGTGACGCGGTGAAGGTCGAGGTGGAGGCATGGCTGGCATTGCTTGCTGAACATATCGCCGAGGTCAGCGCGGCCGAGATTGCCGTGAAATACAAACTACGGGAAATCTCGATGGCACAGGAAATCGAGGGCGCACTGGTGAAAACCGAGGAAGCAAAAGCCGCCCTGGCGCAGTCGCCGGAGGACCCTGCGCTGCAAGCGGCAGTTGCTGAAGCCGATGCGTCCTACAACCGATTGATCGATGACCTGAAGGCGATGGTCACACAGGAGGAAGGCAGCCAGGAAATCGATGCGGTTACACAGCGGGCCGAGCGTTATATCGAGGAAATGCGCAAGAGCAAGCCTCAACCAGAACCGGAAGTCATTGATGGCGGTGAGGGGGATGGCCAGGCATCCGACGACAAGGCTGTTTCAGAGACGCAGGCGAAGCTTGAGGCGGCAATCAGGGAACGTGACCGACAGCGCGATGTTTTGCTTGAATACCTGACTGACCTGCGGACGCAGCAGGCTGCACTGATCGAGCGGGCCAATACCGTGGTTAACGTGTTCGAGGAGAAGGGTGGCGACCCTGAAGTCGTGGAGGAATATCGAAAATATATATCCGCGGTTTCGGGCGTACAGGTGGATGTGTCCGATTTCGAAGCGACCTGGAAGACGGTCAGCGGCTGGGCCATGTCAGCGGAAGGCGGGCTTCGCCTGCTAAAAAAATTCGCATTATTCGCGATCATAATACTGATTTCCATCTTCCTGGCCCGACTGGTCTCTAGGGCCAGCGAATCAGTGGTCGCAAAAACCCGGCAGACTTCCCGGTTGCTGGGTGACTTTCTGATTATTACCGCCCAACGCCTGATTATCGCGCTCGGTATACTCATCGGCCTTGCTGCGCTCGGCGTAAACATCGGCCCCTTGCTTGCGCTGATCGGCGCAGCCGGTTTCGTTGTGGCCTTCGCACTGCAGAACTCACTGGGTAACTTTGCCAGCGGTATATTGATCATGGTTTTCAAGCCATTTGACCTTGGCGATCTGGTCGAGATCGGTGGTGAGCTGGGAATAGTAAAGTCCATGAACCTGCTGTCGGTAACGTTGCATACCCTGGATAACCGGGCGGTGATAATTCCAAACAATAATATCTGGAGTGGTTCGATTACCAATGTGAACGGTACGAATACGCGCCGCGTGGACCTGGTATTCGGTATCGCCTATGACGATGACATGGGGAAAGCGCAGAAGCTCATGGAGCAGGTGGTGAAGGAACATCCGCTGGTCCTGGATGATCCGGCGCCCGTAGTGCGTGTTCATGAACTGGCAGACTCATCTGTCAATTTTGTCTGCCGCCCTTGGGTAAAAACCAGTGATTACTGGGATGTCTACTG
>CP070821.1:758128-761045 GCA_020344335.1 Gammaproteobacteria bacterium
ACGGGTGCTGCAAACCCCTTTGCCTGCAATGCCTCATGGTTATACCAGAGCTGGTTATTAGCTTCCATGACGGCATTGTCGATGCCCGTTGCCTTGGCAAGTACCGGGCTGATTTCAAGATGATAATGACTGAAGGTATGCCGGATAACCGGCCACTCCGCCGTGACGCTGGCTTTCATACCCAGTTCCCTGTGACACCATTCCTCCACAGTTTCATCCGGCGAGCATTCCGGAAAACTCCAGAGACCGCCCCAGATTCCTGTCGGCGGTCGTTGTTCCAGCAAGACTTCACCGTCCGTATTATGCAGGATCAGCATCCGTGTCTGTCGCTCGGGCAGGCGCTTGCGCGGTCGTGCTGCCGGAAAGTCGCCCTGTCGCCCGGAAGCCCGGGCCGCACAATCCCCGTGTAACGGGCAGCGCCCACAGGACGGTCGCGTACGGGTGCACACGGTAGCTCCCAGGTCCATAATGGCCTGGGTATATTCTGCAACCCGCTGCCGTGGTGTCGCCTCCTCGGCCAGTTGCCACAAGCGTTTTTGCACCGTGGCATGCCCGCTCCAGCCTTCGAGGGCATGAAAGCGCGTCAGCACCCGCTTGACGTTGCCATCGAGTATCGGGTGCCGCTGCCCGCATGCCAGGGCCAGGATTGCACCGGCCGTGGACCGGCCCACACCGGGCAGATTGACCACCGCGTCAAAATCTTCGGGAAACCGGCCCTGGTGCCTGTCCATCACCGTCCGCGCCGCCGCATGCAAATGCCGCGCACGGGCGTAGTAGCCGAGGCCCGACCAGTAATGCAGGACCTCATCGAGTTCGGCACCTGCCAGCGCCGCCACATCGGGAAACCGCTGCATGAAACGCTCGTAGTAGGGTATCACCGTGGCAACCCGGGTTTGCTGCAACATGATTTCAGATACCCAGACCTGGTACGGTGCGGGCCCGATCTGCCAGGGAAGATCGTGGCGACCATGGCGCTCGAACCACTCGAGTAGACGCTCACTGAAACGGATTGCCGATGTCACCGGTTCTCCCTGGCCATCTTTTCGATGTTTTTTGCGGTCAATCTGACCTCACTGACCAGCGTTCTCTTGATCATCCACAGACCGATCACCGGTGGTACCCAGAAATCCGGTTCGAATCGCTGTGTAAAATACATCTCGGTGTACTTGCCGCTATCGGCAAATCGCCAGTGCGCCTTCCCACTGCGTAAATCGCTGCCAGCGGGCACAGTAATCCCCACGATGGTTTTCTCGTCCTGTTGCTCCAGGTCCTGGACATGCTGCACCCACTTGCAGTAAATCAGAATGCATACCTTGATAACACTGCGCACCCGGTACTTGTCGGGACCAAGGGCTTGCAAAACCTGACTTTCCTCGATGGACGGATTGATCGCCGCCAGGTTGTCATAGTCCGTGATGGAGCGGACAACGACATGCAGGGGGGCCTTGATGCGGGCATCTATCGAGACATGGTAAACCCCGTCACGCTTGGCGATAGAGGCATCCATGATGGTGCCGGCGACGGCAACCTGCGGCAACAGAAAGCAGCAGGCAAGGATGCCACCCACCAGCTGCATGGGTCAGCGGAACAGCCCCTTCAGCAACTGGTCTGCCGACTCGTCCCCCAGTTTGTCCTTCAGCAGGTCCTGTGCCTTTTCCTCGATCTTTTCCTTGGCCTTTTCCTTGGCGACATCTCCAAGGGCCGCGGCGAGGTCCGGCGTGTAGGTTGGCTTGCTGAAAGTCCCGCCTATGCGCACCGGGATGGCCACTCCCTTGAGGTCCTCCAGGGCCTTGCCACCCTGTCCTTCCAGTGAACCGACAATTTTTGTTGTCAGCAGGTAATCGATGGTTTCCTCGGGGAGGCTTGCCTTGCCCTTGCCGGTGATCCGCAGCAACGGTGACTGCATCGTCAGGTCCTCGTTACTGACCAAGCCGTTGGTTACGGTTGCCGTGCCCTTCAACTCGGCAAAGTCGGTCTGGTCGGGCAGCTCATCACTCGGGGCCGGTTTGCCCTGGAGTTTTGCCTGGGCATTACGAATCAGGGCAGCTATGTTAACCCCCTTGACGGCACCGTCTGTAAACGAAAAGGAAGCATCCCCGTTCAGCGTCTTGCGCATGGCCTCCGGCGTGGCCCCGTCACCGGTCAAGCGGGCATGCATGTCGGCAGTGCCGAGCAGTGTGTCTTTCCCGGTCAGGTCCTTCAGAAAAGGGCCTGCCTGTATGCCGATAAACCGTTCGTTCAGGGAGATATGCGGCGTATCCTTGCGAACATCCAGGGTAATGTCGCCCTTGTACTGGCCGCTGTACATGCTGGCACCGGCCGGATGAATACGCAGCAATCCGTCCACTGACTTGATGCGGATTTCAATATTACTGGAGACCAGATTGTAGGCCTTGAGACTGTCCACGATCAGTGTTCCATCCAGCTTCAAATCGCGTAGCGTCTCCACCGGCAAGGTCCCTGCTCCGCCGGCAGCTGCAGTCGCCGGGCTCGCAGGCACCGCTTCAGCATTTTCCGCCGCCGGTGGCAGATAGCGATCGGCATCGAGCCGGTCTGCCTGCAGGCTAAATGCAATTGCGGGGGCATCGAAATTCTTGATACTGGCATTGCCGTTTATCCGGGTGTCGTCCAGGCGCAGCTTGATGGCCTTGGCGTTCACGTGGCGGGTTGATGCCTCCCAGCCCAGCCAGGCATCGGCCTTGCCCAGCACCGCAGGATCTGCGGTCAGCGGGGGCTCCTGGCCAAGTGCCTTGATGATATCCCGAGGAACAAATTCCGCAATAGCAAGCGTGCCACTGAACTGCGGGTCATCCCCGGTGATACCGGTACCGGAAACATCGCCGGAAATATTCAACCCCAGTGTTTCCACTTCGAGTGCCGGAATCTCCAGTGTCTGCTGTTCCAGGTCCACCGCGAT
>CP070821.1:761145-767151 GCA_020344335.1 Gammaproteobacteria bacterium
CCGGTATGGGCAGCGGCATAGCTGGATGTGGCCATCTCCTGGATATTGATCTGCCGTTTCGAGAAAAAACTGGCGAGATTGTACACGATACCCGGCTGGTCCAGTGACACGACGTCGATGCCGTAGGGCAGCAGATCCTTGCGGGTGGTTTTCTGTACGGTGCGCCGTGCCGTAATGCTCAATCCCAGCCGTTTTTCCAGGGAGGGAATCTGGTCTTCCAGTTTTGCGATCGTGTTCCAGCTGCCGTCGACCAGCAGGAGAATGGCGAAATCACCACCCAGCACCGTCATCCGGCTGTCAGTGATGTTGCAGCCGCTGTTCATGACATTGTGCGACAGCTCATCGAGTATGCCTGGCCTGTCCTCACCGAGGGCGGAAAGTACCAGCTGCGAGGCTTTTACCTGGGGTTGCGTGCTCATGGCTTGTTATGGTCTCGAAATGGGGTAGTTGCGGGTATTTACACCTTTGAGTCTAGCATTTTTGCCAATCGGGGTGTGTCTCGGGCAGTTTCGGTCCTGTGGGCGGGTGATTGTCTTGTCAGTGAAGGATGGCGCCAGTACCATGTCTGTCTTTTCAAAACCCTGGAGCCAGGATCGATGTTTCACGGCAGTATGGTGGCGCTGATCACGCCGATGCACGAGGACGGTGCCATTGATGAAGATGGCCTGCAGCGACTGATTGACTGGCATGTTGAAAACCATACCGACGCCATTGTCACGGTAGGGACGACTGGTGAATCAGCCACCCTGGACGAAGATGAACACTGTCACGTCATTCGCCGCACGGTTGAAATGGCAGCAGGCCGGGTTCCGGTGATCGCGGGAACCGGCGCCAATTCAACCCGCGAGGCCATTGATTTGACACGTTGTGCCCAGCAGGCCGGGGCAGATGCCTGTCTGCTGGTTACACCGTACTACAACAAGCCGACACAGGAAGGTCTGTACCGGCATTTCATGGCGGTGGCCGAGGCCGTACCCGTGCCGCAGATTCTGTACAATGTTCCCGGCCGAACGGCATGCGATTTGCTGCCGGAGACGGTCGAGCGGCTTGCTACCAGGTCCAATATTGTGGGGATCAAGGAAGCGACCGGCGATATGGAGCGGGCAGGCGATATCATGAAACGCTGCGGGGAACGCCTCGATGTCTACAGCGGTGATGACGCCACGGCCATGGAACTTATGTTAATCGGCGGCAAGGGCAATATCTCGGTCACTGCCAATGTTGCTCCCGCGGAAATGCATGCCATGTGTGCTGCCGCTATCGCCGGCGACCGTGATGCAGCCGTGGCAGCCAATCAGCCACTGGAGGAACTGCACCGGGTTCTGTTTGTCGAATCGAACCCGATACCGGTGAAGTGGGCGCTGCACGAGATGGGCATGGTATCTCCCGGCATCCGCTTGCCGATGACCCCGCTGGCGGAGGAATTCCGTGAGCCCCTGCGACAGGCGCTGCGCCGCGCAGGACTAATAGGATAAGAGTATTCGAAATGCGAAATCAGCTTGTTGCCAGAATTGTTATTGGTTCCCTGGCGGGTGTGCTGCTGGCGGCCTGTAGTAGCGCCGACAAGTCACCTGGCAGAAGAGTCGACTACAAGAAAAGCCGTACCACAGAAGCCCTGGAAGTGCCGCCGGACCTGTCTTCCTCCACGATCAATGAT
Source organism: Gammaproteobacteria bacterium (assembly GCA_020344335.1). Lineage (GTDB taxonomy): Bacteria > Pseudomonadota > Gammaproteobacteria > UBA9214 > UBA9214 > SZUA-186. The sequence goes on from CP070821.1 coordinate 762,803, forward strand.
GCCCCGTCGATGCTGGACCAGGCCGGTACCAGTTTTACCGAATTCAGTGAAACCACTCCTGCTATCGGCTCTGCCAGGGTGCTGCCGAGCCAGGAGAGCATGCGCGTGGAGCGCGACGGCGACCAGCAGTGGCTGGTTCTCCAGGGCGCACCGCAGCAACTCTGGCCACGGGTACGGGATTTCTGGGGCCAGGAGGGTTTCCTCATCAAGACGGAAGACCCGCGAGTCGGCATTATCGTGACCGAGTGGGCTGAAAACCGGGCGGATATTCCCCAGGGGCCGATACGCAATGTGATCGGCAAGGTAATCGACCAGGTCTATTCCGCGGCAACCCGTGACCAGTACCGGGTGCGACTGGAGAAGGGGTCGACACCCGGAACCACGGAATTGTTTCTGACACACCGCGGTGTGGAAGAGGTGGTCAGCGGGTCACCCGAGGATTCCACCACCACCTGGAAACCCCGGCCACCTGATCCGGAGCTCGAAGCGGAAATGCTGAAACGCCTGGTGGTTTATCTTGGTGTCGAACAGCAGCGCGCACAGGCGATGCTGGCGCGCCAGTCAGAGCCGAAAGCGCGGGCGCAGCTGATAACCGACAGCGCCGGATCCCTGCTGATTGTCGGCGAGGACTTTTCACGTGCGTGGCGGCGTACCGGCGTGGCGCTTGACCGTGTCGGTTTTGCAGTCGAGGACCGTAACCGCTCGGAAGGGGTCTACTACGTGCGTTACAGTGATCCGCTGAGCGGCCAGGACGAGAAAGGTCTGCTGTCCAGCCTGGCTTTCTGGTCTTCGGGAGACGATAAAGAGGTAAAACAGTACCAGATAGCGTTGATCGCCAAAGGTCGCGAGACACATGTCATTGTCAATGATGCCGAGGGCATCCGGGAAGACTCCAAGACCGCCACACGCATTCTCACCTTGCTGGAGGAACAACTGCGGTAGGCTGCAATTCGCACCATGCGGATGTGATGCCTTGATGGTTCGGGCAGCGCATCCCTGCACAACGGAGGAGGGGAGACAGGCATGCAATTCGCATCCCTGGGCAGTGGCAGCCGGGGCAATGCCACGCTGGTCGAGGCCGGTTCAACCCTTGTGATGGTCGACTGCGGGTTCTCCTGCCGTGAAACCGAGCGGCGCATGCAACGCCTCGGGCGTTCTCCGGCACAGCTCAAGGCCATTCTGGTTACCCATGAGCACGGAGATCATATCCGTGGTGTCCCGGTACTTGCACGAAAATATAATTTGCCGGTTTGGCTCAGTAATGGTACCGGCCTGATGCTGCAGGAAAACGGCTTGCCGGACGTGCATATGCTCAACGGATACAACAGGTTCGCCCTCGGCGACCTGGAAATCCATCCGTACACGGTGCCGCATGATGCACGCGAACCCTGCCAGTTCGTGTTCGGAGACGGCAGCTGCCGCTTCGGCATGCTCACGGATACCGGCCTGATTACCGCGCATATCCGTGATTGCCTGGACACATGTGATGCCCTGCTACTGGAATGCAATCACGATGCGGATATGCTCGCAAATGGTCCATACCCGGCAAGTCTCAAGCAACGTGTCGGTGGCCCGCTCGGCCACCTGAGTAACGGCCAGGCCGGGAAATTGCTGGAACAGATCGATACCTCGCAGTTGCAGCATGTTGTGGCAGCCCATCTCAGTGAAAAGAACAACCGTCCGGAACTGGCCAGGCAGGCATTGGCTGTACCGCTTTCCTGCGACCCGGACTGGATCGGGATTGCCGGCCAGGAGGACGGTTGCAACTGGCGGGCTATCAACTGATACCGCTGTCGTTCGCCTTGCGGGCCCGGTACACTGGCCCATTCCACTGACATCAGTCAACGCATCCAGTATCATTGCCGGCTTTCATTTTTCGAGAAATCCGTTCTCCAGATGCTTCACCTACGCGGCAATTCCGCACTGTCTGATTTTCGCAGGAACCGGCTGCTGCGACAGCTACAGCAGCTGGTGCCGGCAATTGAATGGCTGGTGGCCGATTACCTGCATATCGCCGAGCTGGAGGAACCGCTGACGGAAGCCGAGCGGTCGATGCTCGGGAAGCTTCTTGAATACGGGGATCCCGGTACGGGCGGGAGTGCAACCGGTACAACCCTGATTGTCGTGCCGCGGCCGGGGACTATCTCGCCCTGGTCGAGCAAGGCAACCGACATCGTACACAACTGTGGGTTGGAGAAAGTGGCGCGCGTGGAACGCGGCGTCATCTATTCCTTCGGCCTGCGCGACGTTGATCCACTCACCGATGCACAGCAGGCAGCCATTCTGCCGATGCTGCATGATCGTATGACGGAATCCGTGCTGTTCGACGTCAATGAAACGGCTGCGCTGTTCAGTCATGCCGAGCCGGCACCTTTTGCAACTGTTGATATTCTCAATGGCGGTCGACAGGCGCTGGTGGAGGCCAACAATACACTGGGTCTGGCGCTTTCCGATGACGAGATCGATTACCTCGTCGACAATTTCGCGGCGCTGAAGCGCAACCCGGCAGATATCGAACTCATGATGTTTGCACAGGCGAATTCCGAGCATTGTCGCCACAAGATATTCAATGCCAGCTGGGTCATCGACGGCATGCCCCGGAATGACACTCTGTTCGGCATGATCCGCAAATCCTATGAGGCGAGTCCGGGCGGCATCCTGTCGGCCTATAGTGATAATGCGGCCATAACCACCGGCTTCGAGGTGCAACGCTTTTTCCCGGACCCGGAAACCCGGCGTTATGCCGGGTACGCCGAGGCCGGACATCTTGTTATGAAGGTAGAAACCCATAATCACCCGACTGCGATTTCCCCCTTTCCGGGCGCGGCTACCGGCTCCGGTGGGGAAATCCGCGACGAAGGGGCTACCGGACAGGGGGCCAAGCCGAAGGCCGGGCTGTGCGGTTTCTCGGTTTCCAATCTGCGTATTCCCGGGTTTGAGCAACCCTGGGAAAGCGATCATGGCAAGCCGGAACGGATCGACTCCGCGCTTGAGATCATGATCGATGGCCCGCTGGGTGCCGCCGCATTCAATAACGAATTCGGCCGCCCGAATCTGTGCGGGTATTTTCGTACCTTCGAGGAGCGGGTACCGGGCGCGCAGGGCAATGAACTGCGTGGTTACCACAAGCCCATCATGCTGGCGGGGGGCTGCGGAATGATCCGCACCGAACACGTCGACAAGGGCGAGATCCCTGCAGGAACCCCGATCGTCGTGCTCGGCGGGCCGGCCATGCTGATCGGGCTCGGTGGCGGTGCGGCTTCCTCGATGTCGACTGGCGAAAGTGCCGTGGACCTCGATTTTGCCTCGGTTCAGCGCGGTAATCCGGAAATGGAACGGCGTGCCCAGGAAGTGATCGACGCGTGCTGGGCACTGGGTAGCGACAACCCGATCCTGTCGATCCATGATGTCGGTGCCGGCGGTCTGTCCAATGCCTTGCCGGAACTGGTCAATGACAGTGGCCGTGGCGGTCGCTTCGAATTGCGTGCCATTCCCAACGACGACCCGGGGATGTCGCCGATGCAGGTGTGGTGCAATGAATCGCAGGAACGTTACGTGCTCGCGATCGACAGCCGGCAGATGGAAACCTTCCAGACCCTGTGCGAGCGGGAACGCTGTCCCTATGCACTGATCGGGGAAGCAACCGAGGACCAACAGCTGGTAGTGGGTGACGGTTATTTCGACAATACGCCAATCGATCTGCCCATGGAGCTGTTGCTCGGCAAGCCGCCGAAGATGCTGCGCGATGTCAAGCACCATCCCTTCGAAAAGCCCGATTTCGAAACGGCCGGACTGGATCTCGAGGAGGCGGCCCATAGGGTCTTGCGCCTGCCAGCCGTCGCCAGCAAGACGTTCCTGGTGACCATCGGCGACCGTTCCGTTACCGGGATGGTGACGCGTGACCAGATGGTGGGGCCTTGGCAGGTCCCGGTGGCGGATGTCGCTGTGACGGCATCCGATTATGACGCTTATACCGGCGAGGCCATGGCGATCGGCGAACGTACTCCGGTGGCACTGGTGCATGGCCCGGCCTCGGGGCGCATGGCTGTCGGTGAGACCATCACCAATATAGCGGCAAGCTATATCGGGGATCTGGGCAAGTTGTGCCTGTCAGCAAACTGGATGGCACCGGCCGGCCATCCGGGTGAAGATGCCGTGTTGTATGACACGGTCAGGGCGGTCGGACAGGAACTGTGCCCGGCACTCGGGATCGCTATCCCTGTGGGCAAGGACTCCATGTCCATGAAGACTGTCTGGAAAGAAGCGGGCGAAGACCGCTCCGTCACGGCACCGCTGTCACTCATCGTCTCCGGCTTTGCGCCGGTACTGGATGTACGCCGCACCCTGAC
>CP070821.1:767251-769981 GCA_020344335.1 Gammaproteobacteria bacterium
CGAAAAAAATACCAGCCCTGCAGGACTGTCACTGACCTTCGAAGACACCGAGGCAGGTGATGAAAAAGCGTTCATGTTTCGCCATATCTCCCGAAAGCTGGATCTGGGCCCGGATAACAGGGAAACAGACTTTCTGGACGACGGATTAACATCCACGACAATCCTGGCATTTGCCGACCATGACTGGCAGGTAACTGCGCATGCGGCCAACAGGAAGATCTATCCCGACTGGAACAAGGACAACTTCTGGTTGCCGCTGGGGGTATTGTTGCTCTCCCTCGGGCTGGCCTGGTTCCTGCACCGTTCTGCGCAACGCGAGCAGGAACACGCACGCCTGCTGACATTCCAGACGGCCCTGCTGGATTCCATTCCCAACCCGATCTTCGTCACGGATGTCGACGCGGTGTATACCGCCTGCAACAAGGCCTATGAAATGGCCATCGGAACTGACCGTGATGATTTCATTGGAAAGACGGTACTGGAGCTGGAATATCTGCCTGAAGACCAGCGCAGGATAGCGCATGATGCTGACTTAAAGTTGATTCGTGAGGGTGGCTACAATCAGTATGAAACCGACCTGGTATATGTAGATGGCAATATGCACAACATCATGTGCTGGCGCACCACGTTTGAACTTGCTGACGGCGTACCTGGCGGGATGATCGGATGTTTTTTCGATATTACCGAACTCAAGTCGCTTCAGGCTGACCTGGAACAGACAAGGGACGCCGCCGATGCCGCCAACCAGGCCAAGAGTGCGTTTCTCGCCAACATGAGTCACGAGTTGCGCACCCCGATGAACGCCATCCTCGGTTACAGCGAGATGCTGGTGGAGGAGGCCGAGGACCTTGGACAGGAAGATTTCATCCCGGACCTGAAGAAGATCAACCAGGCCGGTACCCACCTGCTGGCACTCATCAACGATGTGCTTGACCTGTCCAAGGTCGAGTCCGGCAAGATGGAGGCCTTCCCCGAGCATATCGATCTGGACAGCCTGATCGATGAAGTCAGCGCCACCGCCCACCCGCTGATGGAAAAGAACAACAACAAGCTGTCGATCGAGCGTGGCAAGCAGCTTGGCAGTGTCTGGCAGGACCTGACCAAGCTGCGCCAGACCCTGTTCAACCTGTTGTCGAACGCGGCCAAGTTTACCCATGATGGGACAGTCACCCTGCATGTCAACCGTACCGAACAGTCAGGCGTGGACTGGCTGACATTGGCGGTCAGCGATACCGGAATCGGTATTGCGGAAGACAAGCTTGAGCATGTCTTCGAGGAATTTGCACAGGCGGACGGGTCAACCACCCGCGATTACGGCGGCACCGGCCTCGGACTGGCGATCTCACAGCGTTTCTGCCAATTGCTGGGTGGTGAATTGAGCGTCTACAGCGAGCTAGGCGAAGGCTCCACGTTCACCATTCGCATTCCCGCCATCCTGCCCGGCACGCAACCGCCACGCCCGTCTGCCGACACCACGCCGGCAATCACCGAGACCGAGCTGGAAACGATTCGCGAGGCCGGGCCCGGCTCCACGATACTGGTGATTGATGATGACCCGGAAGCCTGCGAGATCATCGAGCGTTATTTGATGAAAGACGGTTTCACCGTGGTCACGGCGGCCAACGGTGAACAGGGCTTGCGCCTTGCGCATGAGTTGCAGCCTGCCGCAATCACCCTGGATGTGATGATGCCGGACATGGATGGCTGGTCGGTGCTGCGCGCGCTGAAAGTGGATCCGGAACTGCGCAAGATACCCGTGATCATGCTGACCATGATCGATGACCGGACGCGGGGGTATTCCCTCGGTGCGGTGGATTACCTGACCAAGCCGGTTGACCGGGAACTGCTGCACAAGGCATTGAGTCGCTATTATTGTGCAGAGGATATCTGTCCGGTGTTGCTGGTCGAGGATGACATCGAAACTCGCGAGGTGATGGCACGCACCCTGGAAAAGGCCGGCTGGGCGGTGACCGAGGCCGGGAATGGACAGGAAGCACTGGATATCATGCCCGATCTTCAGCCCCGGTTGATCCTGCTGGACCTGATGATGCCGGTGATGGACGGCTTCAGTTTTCTGGCGGCGTTGCGTGCGCGGGCGGAATGGCAACATATACCGGTCATTGTGATTACCGCCAAGGACCTGACCAGGGAGGACCGTGACCGGCTGGCTGGAATGGTCGAGGAGGTCGTTGAAAAGAGTGCCTATACCCGTGAACAATTACTGGAACGCGTGCGCGATGCCGTCGCGGCCTGCAACCTCAGTCAGGCACACACAAATGATGCCTGACTGGTTTAAGGAAGCTCTGATTTATTTAACGACCTATTGTAGGGTGCGCTGTGCGCACCGGAAAGAAAACGCAAGATTCATGGTGCGCATGGCGCACCCTGCAGAAATTGCATTACCATAAATCCATAATATTGAGAATTTATCAGAGGTTTCTTAACTCTTAGCTTTAACTACTGGAAATACAATGAATAAAATATTGCTGGTTGAAGACAATGAAATGAACCGGGACATGCTGTCGCGCCGACTGGAGCGCAAGGGCTTCGAGGTGGCCATTGCTGTCGATGGCCAGGCCGGTGTCGACATGGCGTCCTCCGCTAACCCGGATATCATCCTGATGGACCTCAGCCTGCCGGTCATTGACGGCTGGGAAGCCACGCGCCGCATCAAGGCCGATCCCGCCACGCAGGATATCCCGGTGATTGCCCTGACCGCACACGCCATGA
>CP070821.1:770081-785190 GCA_020344335.1 Gammaproteobacteria bacterium
GCAAGGTTTTGTATTAGAAACGTTTCCTGACAGTCCCCGGCTTATTGGCCGTGACAGGCATCCCGAAGTCGGTTTCACGTCGAAAGTGCGTACAAATACAAATGATGCGCGTTTTTTTTGCAATTCGTATCCATACGCATCATGTGCTACTCGATCTTGATATAGGCGAACCCCTGATTCTGCAGTTCCGCAATACGCACCACGCCGGACGGAACTTTCTCGACCCCCTTGTAGAGTTTGTCATCCGGCAGTTTGATCTGGACCCTCGTGATATCGCAGAGTTCCAGCTTGACACCCTGCACCGAGTTCAGCGAAGTAAGACGTCCCTGCAGATTTGCACGTCTTTCCGCCATGGCCGCATCTTCTGCAAACGGGGTATTTTCCAGCTTGTCATCAGTCAAAAAGCGGATACCGTGCGACACGAAGACAATCCGTACGTCATACTCCATCAATTCATTCTGGTAGAAAGTCACCATGTTGTTGATGCTGGTCAGCATGGAGCTGAAGCGCCGTGGGTCGGAGTAATCTGCATGGTAAACGACTTTTGCCACATCGTCGGAAGCACCTGTGGGTGCAGGCAGCAGCGACAATACAGCGAGCAGCGGGATTAACGATAATAGATGGTTCAGTTTGGAAGTCATGGCTTATCTCCTGGTGTTCGTATTTACTTCAGTAAGGGGTGATCGGCAGGCAACTGTCGTGATACCCATAATGCCAGCTTGTGCCGCATGTTCGGCAGGCTCTCCTGTCCGCGGGCCAGCGGCTGGATGACCTTGTCGTGGACCAGCAGCTTGTAGATGTATTCGATTTTTTCATTCTGTGTGTCGGTGGCCTCGAATTTCACAACCCCACGCTGCTCTCCATACTCCACACCGGCACGGATGGCCTCCTTGAGCAACTGTGCTTCGTTTTTAAGTTTCTTCATAAAGGCATTCACCTCGTATGGGGCGGGGTAATTGGTGCAATCTCTTAAGTATTATCTTAGTAAATAATTCCTGCCGTTTCACAATTTAACGCGTAGAATTGCGATATGAAAAGCACAAGCATCAGTGCTGCTAGCGCCACAGGCACGACCTGGCAGTCCATCGCGGAACACTGCCTTGCAGATATCGGACAAGGCGACACGCCGGCCAACCTGGGGTTTTTGTATGTCACCGAGCCGCTGGCCGCGCAGCTCTCCAGCCTGCTGGCCTATCTGCGCGAAAACACCGGGATCGCTGACTGGATCGGCTCGGTTGGCAGCGGTATTTGCTGCACCGGCCGGGAGATCTACGACGAACCGGCTGCGGCTGTAATGCTGGCGACACTGCCCGACAACAGCTACCGGCTGATACCCCCCGGGATTGACTCCATGACCGACATGATCACCGCCAACCGTAACTGGTTTGCAGAACAGGGGGTCCATTTCGGGATTGTCCACGGTGACCCGCGCAACAGCCACGTGCAGCAAATCATCGAGTCACTGTCGGCGGAATTGAATCCCGGATTCCTGGTCGGCGGTCTGAGTTCGGCCAACGATGCCATGAATCAGCTGCAGATTGCCGGTGATCCCTGCCAGGATGGTCTCTCCGGCGTTCTGATGTCATCCGGGATCCCGGTTATCAGCGGGCTGACCCAGGGCTGCACACCGCTGGAAAAGAAGCACACGGTCACGCACTGCGAGCGCAACATTCTCGCAGAACTGGATGGTCGTCCGGCACTGGATGTGTTCCGAGAGGACATCGGTGAAGTGCTGTCAAAAGACCTGTCGAAGGTGGCCGGCTATATCTTCGCCGGACTCCCGGTTTCCGGGTCGGACACCGGCGACTACCTGGTGCGCAACCTGGTCGGCATCGATCCGGATCAGAAATTGCTCGCGATCGGGGACTACGTGGAAGAGGGTGACAGCATCATGTTCTGCCGGCGTGATGGCGAGACCGCCCGCGAAGACATGCTACGCATGCTGCATGACCTCGGTAACCGCGCTGCAGGAAAAATCCGTGGCGGGGTGTACTACACCTGTCTCGGCCGCGGGCGACACCAGTTCGGCGAGAACTCGGAGGAACTCCGGATGATCCAGGACGAACTCGGCGACTTTCCTCTGGTGGGCTTCTTCGCCAATGGCGAGATCTCGCATAACCGCCTGTACGGTTATACGGGGGTTCTTACATTATTCCTTTAGGAAAAACCTGATTAATTAATTGGCTATTGTAGGGTGCGCTGTGCGCACCGGAACGGAAATGCAAACTGTCATGGTGCGCATGGCGCACCCTACAGACATTGGGTTAACTTAAATCCATGATATTGAGAACCCATCAGCGCTTCCCTGGCCATTTGATTTTCTGCGCCTTGCGGGGTAAGGGTAAGGTTGGTGTAAAAGTTAAGCATTCGAACCCCCTGACAGTGAAGGGGTGAATAGCCTTAAAATCGGGATGTCCTGGCCCTAGTCCTTCCAGTACTGCTCCGTGGTGATATGCCCGGGATTGCTGCGCCTGTTCTTTTTCATCCCGCGTGCCTCCAGCACCGTCGAGGTGTCGCGTACCATGGCCGGGTTGCCGCAGATCATTACCTGCGAGGTATCCGCCGTCAGCGGGATGCCGGCCCGCGCCTCCAGTTCGCCGTTCTCGATGGCTTGGGGGACGCGGCCCCTGATAGCAAAGTCGGTATCCTCGCGGCTGACGAACGGGACCATCTGCAACTGCTCCGGGTGCCTGGCCAGCAGTGCATCGATTTCCTCCCCGTAGGTCAGTTCCTTACAGGTGCGCACGGCATGCACCAGCACGATTTTTCTGAAACGCTGCCAGACGGCGTCGGTGGTCAGGATGGATAAAAACGGACCGATCGCCGTACCGGTTGACAACATCCACAGGTAATCCGCATCCGGCACTTCATCGAGCACGAAAAAACCCGTCCCGCGTGGGGCAATATACACGGTGTCGCCGCTTTTCACCTCCACCAGGCGGTTTGTCAACGGACCATGCGGGACCAGAATGAAATAGAATTCCAGTAACGGGTTGTCCGGACCGTTGACAAACGAGTAGGGACGCGCGACACGTTTCCCGTCAATATCCATTGCCAGCCGGGTAAACTGACCGGCGGTGAACGGTGCGATATCCGCCTCCAGCTGCAGGGAATAGAGTTTGTCTGTCCAGCGCCGCAGCCTGACAACCTTGCCTTCAACCCATTTGCTCACATCTGGTTCCTGCACCATGTCTTTCGAATGATGCGGTATCATATCCTACATTGACTGCCTGAATCCTGCGAGGTTACTGCAAGGATGTTGAATACCATGCAAAGGCAACATGGTTTTTCGCTAGTGTGGTCAACTACGCCGGTTCTGTCATGCAAAAAACGAAGCACTGCAAATGAAAGAGATGTCTACATGGGAAATGGTACTGGTCGGGGCACTGGTGGTCCTGGTGCTGTTCTGGATCGGTCCGGGGATCAAGCCCATGCTCGAACAGAGCCGGCAGGCCGAGAATCCCGACTGGATCGGGCTGCTGGTGCCGATCATCGCGGTCATCCTGTTCGTCATCCTGCTCATCAGCATGGTCTGAGCCGACATGACCGCCGCACTAGCCATTCGTGATCTGAAAAAGACCTATCGCAACGGTCATGTTGCCCTCAAGGGTATTACTCTGGAAGTCGTCGAGGGTGATTTCTTTGCACTGCTGGGTCCCAACGGGGCCGGCAAGTCGACCACCATCGGCATCGTTGCCTCGCTGGTCAACAAGTCCGCGGGGGAAGTCACCATCTTCGGGCACGATATCGAAACCGACCTCGCTGCCGCCAAATCCTGCCTCGGGCTGGTGCCGCAGGAATTCAACTTCAACCAGTTCGAGCCGGTTGGCGAAATCGTGGCGAACCAGGCCGGTTACTACGGCATTGAACGCCGTGAGGCGTTTGCCCGGGCTGAAAACTACCTGCGCCGGCTGGGTTTATGGGAAAAGCGCCGCGGTATGGCGCGGGAACTCTCCGGTGGCATGAAGCGCCGCTTGATGATTGCGCGTGCACTGGTCCACGAACCGCGCCTGCTGATCCTCGACGAGCCCACGGCCGGCGTGGATATCGAGATCCGCCGCTCCATGTGGGACTTCCTGCGCGAGATCAATGCCAGCGGAACCACCATCATCCTGACAACACATTATCTGGAAGAGGCCGAAAGCCTGTGCCGGAACATCGCTATTATCGACGAAGGGGAACTCATAGAGAACACCAGCACACGGCGCCTGCTCAATACGCTGCACATGGAGACATTCATCCTCGACATAGCAGACCCGCTGGAAAAACTGCCGGAGCTGCCGGGTCACAGCGTCCGGCTGGTCGATGAATGCACCATCGAGGCCGATATCTGCCGTGGCGAGGTTGTCAACGACCTGTTTTCGCAGCTGTCCGCACAGGGTATCCATATCGTTAGCATGCGCAACAAAACCAACCGTCTCGAGCAGCTGTTTGTCCGGCTACTGGAAGGCAACGGCATCGAGGCCTGCTGAACCATGACGCCACACCAGAAGCTTACGGCACTGCGCACCATCGTCACCAAGGAAATCCTGCGCTTCGCGCGCATCTGGATCCAGACAGTCCTGCCGCCAATGATCACCACGGCACTGTACTTCATCATTTTCGGCAACCTGATCGGCTCGCAGATCGGTGACATGGACGGTTTCCGTTACATGGAATTCATTATTCCCGGTCTCATCATGATGTCGGTGATCACCAATTCCTACGCCAATGTCGTGTCCTCGTTCTACGGCTCCAAGTTCCAGCGCCACATCGAGGAAATGCTGATATCACCGGTACCGAATTACATTATCCTCATCGGCTTTGTCGCCGGGGGCGTGACCCGTGGCCTGATCGTGGGTATCGCGGTTACGCTGGTATCGCTGATTTTCAGCCCGCTGAGCATCTTCAACCTGTGGGTAATGCTCAGCATGATCGTGCTGACCGCAATCCTGTTTGCACTCGCTGGCTTTATCAACGGCGCCTATGCCCGGAATTTTGACGACATCTCGATCATCCCGACGTTCGTGCTGACACCGCTGACCTATCTCGGCGGTATCTTCTACTCGATCAGCATGCTCCCTGAATTCTGGCAAAAGGCCTCGCTCGCCAACCCGATCCTCTACATGATCAATGCCTTTCGCTACGGCTTTCTAGGCATCACGGACATCAGCCTGCTGGCTTCCTACTCGATCAGTATCGGGTTTATCCTCATACTGTATACGTTCAGCATTCACCTGTTGAGGAAGGGGCAGGGGATCAAAACATGAACCGTGCGCATTGATTCTAGGAGCCAGCTTGCTTGTGTCATTGCAAGAAATCTTACTGTAGGAGCGGCGTCCCCACCGCGATTGTTCAAGTACCAGATCGCGCCGAAGGACGACGCTCCTACAAGTTCACAAGATTTAATTTTCCAGCAGTGACTTGCAGGGCCAGATCCCCGTCGAGCAGGGCCTGCAAGCGGTCACCGGCGAGCTTCCCGCGCCAGCCCCGCATGACTTCGGCGCTCTCGCTGTCGGCAACCAGTGACTCCAGTTGCTTGCGCGTTGCCAGCACCGCCGGGTTGAGGGAATTCTCCAGCGCACTGAGACGCACCACCGCCATCAGGGCATCCACCAGTGCTTCCTGTTCCGGCCTCAGGCGCCGGCGTGGCCCGGATACCGGCAGGGGTTCGGGTTCCCGGTTCCTGGCTTCCGCTATCAGGCCAAGTATGTGTTTGCCGTTCCTGTTGACGACCCGTTCACTCAAGCCGCGGATCTTGCCGAGCGCCGCGAGGTTCCCGGGCATCTGCCGGGCGATATCCAACAGCACGTCATCACGCAGCAACCAGCCCCTGGGTCGATCCAGTTGCTGCGCCAGTGATTCGCGCCATGCCGCCAGTACCTGCAATACCGACAGGCTCGGCCCCTTGATCCGGTTGATGCCGCGCACCTTGAGCCACGCCTGACCCGGGGGATTGCTGTACAGCTCCGGCTGGACGAGGCGCTCGAAATCCTCGGTCAGCCAGTCCAGCCTGCCGAGTTCCCCCAAGCGCGCGACCAGCCGTTCATAGGCCTGCGCAAGGTAGATCACGTCATCGGCAGCGTAACGGATCTGCTCGGGCGACAGCGGACGCTGTGACCAGTCGGCGCGGGTGTGCAGCTTGTCGAGCGTTACCCCCAACAATTCGCCGACCAGCGTGCCGTAGCCCACCTGATCGGGTAACCCCAGCAACAGGGCCGCGACCTGGGTATCGAAAACGGGCGCGGGCAGGGTGCCGCGCAGGTGGTAGAGTATTTCCATGTCCTGGCGGGCCGCATGCATGACCTTGGTGATGTTCTCGTCATAAATGACATCCAGGATCGGGGAAATATCTTCAATAGCGAGCGGGTCGATACAGGCGACGACACCGGGCACGGCTAGCTGTAGCAGGCAGAGTTTCGGGTAATAGGTCTTTTCGCGCAGAAATTCCGTATCCAGCGTCATCCACTGTGCGCCGGTCAACTGCCCGCAGAGTGTTTCCAGTTCGGCAGCGGTCTCAACATACAGGATATCCCGGTTAGCAGACATGTGGGCTCGTGCTGACAGGTTCAGACATGGTGCGGGCAGATCCGCAGGACTGGCCTAGATATCACCTTCCACTTCATCGACGTCGATCTGCCCGGTCATGCGGCGCCGGATGTGCGACCAGGAAATTCCGGTTCCCAGCACCCCGCTGAGGATGATTTCCACTATGTATGTGAGCCTCGTGAAGCTTTCGACCGAAACCCAGTCCCAGTAGATCAACAACCAGATAAGGGTACCGAAGAAGGCAAACGCCAGCAGCAGCCCGAAGGCACCCAGCGAGCGTACCGTGGCGCGCAGAAAAATGGTCCAGCCGATCAGCAGGATAACACCGGCAAAGATTACCAGCGGGTCGATGCCGGGGAGCATGTCACGGAACCAGTGAAAATAGCCGTAATGCGGATTATAGGTTGCGAACACCAGCACCGCGGCGGCAGTAAAGCGCAACAGGTAGCCCGTCCAGCCAAGCCCTTTTTGTGCCATCCAGCTGTTCCTTTCGTCAGTGTAAAGTGCCCGTATCTTACACGGATTGAAGCGCGTACACTGCATGCCGTTTGTGGCGGCGCAGCCATTCGGTCACTTGTTTCGCGGAAACGGTATGCAGCGATTACAATGGATCCGCACAACAACCGGCAGGCCCGGTTCACATGCTTGCCCACCACGGCAATCCCATGTCATGTATATTATCGGAATATATCGTAACTATTTGTTATAAATTAAATATAGATCAAGAATCGGATTGCTATCTGAATGAAGGTTGTCCTCATCAATCCCTACGAGCTTGGCCGTCAGCCCTTCGGGCTGGCTGAGCCGGCGGCGTGGCTGAAGCAGGCCGGTTGCGACGTACACTGTTGCGACCTGTCCATCGAGAAACTCGAGACACCGCTGTTCGAGGGCGCCGGCCTGGTGGCCATCTATGTCGCCATGCACACAGCAACCCGGATCGCGCTGGAAGCGCTGCCGAAGATAAAGGCACTCGCACCGCAGGCAGAGCTGTGTATCTACGGACTGTACGCGCCGATGAATGCCGACCTGTTCCAGTCGCTCGGCGTGAAAACCGTTTTTGGCGGCGAGTTCGAACCGGGTCTGGTGTCGCTGGCCAAGCGCCTCATGCACGGCGGAACGGATGCACAGGCCGGTACACTGGTGTGTCTCGATAAAATCAACTTCGTACTGCCAGACCGTTCGGTACTGCCACCGCTTTCAAAATACGCAAAGCTGGTATTGCCGGACGGCGAGACCCGCACTGTCGGTTTCGCCGAGTCGTCGCGTGGCTGCAAGTATCTGTGCCGGCACTGTCCCGTGGCGCCCGTCTATCAGGGCAAGTTCCGGGTGATCCCCGCGGACATCGTACTGGAGGATATTCGCGGGCAGGTCGCTGCCGGGGCCCGGCATATCTCCTTCGGTGATCCGGACTTCTTCAACGGACCCGGACATGCGCTGAAAATCGTGCGTGCGCTGCATGCCGAGTTTCCGGACATCACCTACGATGCCACCATCAAGATTGAACACATTGTCAATTATCCCGATGAAATACGCATACTCGGGGAGTACGGCTGTCTGTTTATCATTTCCGCGGTCGAGGCCGTGGATGACACCATCCTGGACTACCTCGACAAGGGGCATACGCGCGCAGATTTTGAACGGGCGCTTGCGTTCCTGCGGGAGACGGGAATTGACCTGCTGCCGACTTTTGTCGCCTTTACCCCGTGGACAACCCTTGCCGGCTATCGTGAGCTGTTGCAGGCCATTATTGACCTGCAACTGATCGAGTGCGTGGCACCGGTACAGCTGTCCATCCGCCTCCTGGTTCCGCAGGGCTCGTATTTACTGCAACTGGACCAGCTTTCCGGCATGCTCTCCGACTTTAACCGGGAACTGCTGAGCTACCGCTGGTCCAGCCCGGATCCGCGCGTTGATGTCCTGCAACGGGACATCCAGTCGTGGGTGTTCAAGGCCGAGGAACAGGGGCTAGATCGCCTGACTATCTTCCGGCGCATCTGGGAGCTGGCACACACGGCATCCGGACTGGAGACCCCGCCTTTACCAGGTGACTGCAGCGGTGACCCGATACCACGCCTGTCCGAGAACTGGTACTGCTGCGCCGAACCCACCTGCCAACAGCTGGCATCATTCTGAGACACGCGGGTACAACCACCCCGGGCAGGGCCGCACCTGTTGAACAAGATCATTTATGTCCCCGGCAAGAACCCGAAACCGCCCTCCACGTGGCACGGGGAACAGTTATTGCGCTGCCTGCTGCACGGCATCCGCAAACAGGATGTGGATATTGCGATGGCAATCGAGACATCCGGGGCATTTTCACTGGTTGCCTGGAATTACCTGTTCTATAACCATCATCGGGACATCGAGCGCGATATCCCGTGGATAGACCGCCTGCTGGAACAGGATACGTTGTTGCCGCGGGATACCAATGAGGCAAAGCCGCCACGATACCGGTTCGCAAAGCTAATGTACCAGATCGGTGACGCCATGCACTGGCTGATTCCCCTGATCCCCGACCAGCGCATCAAGTCCGAGATTCGTGAGACGGAACATTATTTTGCAAACCGGGACAATATCGCCTGCCGGATTCGCGAAATCCTGAAGCTGTCGCTGCGCAAGCACGTGGAAGCGGGTGAGCGCATGCTGCTGGTTGGCCACAGCATGGGTTCCATCATTGCCTACGATGCCTTGTGGGAACTCCATCATGACGAAGGCATGGAAGACTGCATCGACTGCCTGCTGACGATTGGCAGCCCGCTTGGCATGCGGTATGTTCAGAAGCGCCTGGTCGGAAGCAAGCAACCGCACCCGCGCCGTTATCCGGGAAATATCCGCAGCTGGGTGAACATATCGGCACACGGGGACCTGGTTGCCCTCGATCCGTCACTCGGCAATGACTTCAGCGAAATGGTGACAAAGAAATACATTGACAGAATCGATGACAGGTCGGACCAGATTTTCAATTATTACCGCGATGACCGGGGGTTGAACGTGCACAAATCATACGGTTACCTGGTCAATCCCGTGGTAGCCAGAGTTATAGCTGACTGGTGGAAGGCCGTGTGATCCCGGAACTGATTGCCCATCGCGGGGAACCTGAATCCTGGCCGGAAAATTCGCTGGCCGGCTACGAGGCCGTGCTGCACGCCGGGGCACGCTATATCGAGACCGATGTGCAGATCACTGCGGACGGCATACCGGTACTGAGTCATGACCCGTCCTTGCTGAAAATCACCGGGCAGGATTACCCGATCACGGAAACACCCTACGCCGTTATTCGCGACCTGCCGGCCGGTTGGCCGGACAGATTCGGGAAACGTTTCAGCGATCAGCGAATCGCACGCCTAGATGAATTTGCCAGGCTGCTTGCCGGATGGCCCGGCGTAACCGCATTTGTCGAGATCAAGCTGGCACCCATCGAGGCACGCGGCGTCGCCGCTGCCGTCGACATCACCCTGCAGGAACTTGGCGGTGTCATGTCCCAGTGCGTCCACATTTCATTCGAATATGCCGCCCTGGTGCACATTCGCGAGACCCGCGGACTGCCTGTCGGCTGGGTGATCCCGGAATGGTCCGAGACCAACCGGCAGCGGGCCGAGGTACTGCAACCCGAGTACCTGTTCTGCAACCGCAAGCGTCTGCCGCCGGTACCCGAACCATTGTGGCAGGGCCCGTGGCGCTGGGCGGTATACACCATCAATACAGCCGACGAGGTGCTGGCTTACGGGAACCGTGGCATGCAACTGGTGGAGACCAATGTGATCAGCCAGCTATTGAACGATCCGAAACTGGCTGGAAGCGGTCATGAATGAGCACTTTGACGTGGCGGTGATTGGCGGCGGCATCCACGGGGCAGGGGTTGCCCAGGCGGCCGCCTGCGATGGTTACTCCGTGGTAGTGCTGGAAAAAACCGCAGTCGCCGCCGGCACCTCGAGCCGTTCCAGTAAACTGATCCACGGGGGACTTCGGTATCTCGAGGGACTGGACCTTTCCCTGGTCCGCGAAAGCCTGCAGGAACGTGCACTGCTGCTGAAGATCGCGCCGGACCTGGTCCATCTGCAGCCGTTCTTTATTCCTGTTTATGAGAATACGGCGCGCCGACCCTTGACCATCCGTGCCGGCCTGACCCTGTACGCCATGCTGTCCGGCCTCCGCCGCAGCGGACGCTACCGAAAGCTTGGGCGTGCAGAATGGGATGCGCTGGACGGTCTGGATACAACCCGGTTGCAGGTGGTTTACCGCTACTTCGACGCACAGACGAACGATGTGGAGCTGACACAGGCCGTCATGCAGTCGGCCATGGACCTCGGAGCCGCACTGTATTGCCCGACCGAATTCCGCGGCGCGGAAATCTCTCCGGACGGCTGCTCGATAGAGTACACCCGTGACGGCCAGGCAAAGACCTGCAGTGCCAGCACGCTGGTCAACGCGGGTGGCCCCTGGGTCAATTACATTGCCGACAACATCCGGCCGGCACCGGAGAAAACCAGGATCGACCTGGTACAGGGCACGCACCTGGTACTCGACGGCCGCCTCGACAAGGGTTGTTATTACATGGAGGTCCCGGTCGACCGGCGCGCCATCTTCCTGCTGCCATGGGGCGACCGGACCCTGCTGGGCAGCACAGAGCATGTCTATACCGGTGATCCGGCCAATGTCGCGCCGCTGGATGCAGAGGAAGTCTACCTGCTGAATGCCATGCGGCATTACTTTCCCGGGCGCCCGCAGAAAGTCATTGAACGCTTTGCCGGTCTCCGGGTACTGCCGCAATCGGCACATGCGTCCTTCCGGCGCTCGCGCGAAACCGTCCTGCCGACAGACAACCCGCAGCGACCGCGGCTGGTTTCGATTTACGGTGGCAAGCTGACCGGCTATCGCGCCACGGCACGCAAGGTAATGCGACTCCTGCACCACACCCTGCCGGAACGCAAGGCCGTTGCCCGCACCTCGCGGCTGCGGCTCAAGCCGGTGTGAGGATGACCACCGATACACTGACCCTGGCACTGGACCAGGGAACGCATTCAAGCCGTGCGGCCGTTTTTGACGGGCAGGGGAACCCGGTCGCACGCACCCGGCACCCGGTCGCTCTGCACCGCCATAGCCGTACCCAGGTGGAGCAGTCACCCGAAGAGATCCTGGCGACGCTGCACGCCGCGATGAACGACCTGTTCGAAAAGCCTGGAGTAGACCCGGCACGAATCACCGCAGCCGGCCTTGCCACCCAGCGCTCCAGCGTGCTGGCCTGGGACCGCATCACCGGCGCCGCCCTGTCACCGGTACTCAGCTGGCAGGACACACGCACGGCTGGTCAGCTGGCCACACTGGCATCCCATGATACGGATATCCGGCAACGCACCGGCCTGCGCCTGTCACCACATTACGGGGCCGGCAAGATGCGCTGGCTGCTGGATAACAATGTGAACGTGGCCGAGGCATGCCGGCAGAACAAGCTGGTCATCGGTCCACTGGCGAGTTACCTGCTGCACCATCTGCTCGCAGGGCATGGCAACCAGGTCGACCATGCCAATGCATCACGCACCCTGTTGTGGAACCTGCAAACCGGTGACTGGGATGACACATTGCTTGCGCTGTTTGCCATTCCGCGCGAGGTCATGCCGGCCTGCCGACCGATCACGACCGCCTACGGGTATACCCGCAACGGGAATGTCCCGGTGACGGCCGTCAACGGCGACCAGACGGCCGCCCTGTATGCGCAGGGTAGGCCGGAGGCGCACGTCATCCGGGTCAACATGGGGACCGGCGCCTTTGTACTGTTGCCAACCGGCACGCAGTGCCAGCGGCATGCATCCATGTTGTCCGGCTTGTCCTGCAGCAACAGCGAGGGCGGTGAGTACTACCTTGAAGGCACCATCAACGGTGCCGGCGCCGCGGTACACTGGCTGGAGAAACGCTTCGAACTCTCCGGCTGGCAGGAACAGTTGCCGGCTTGGCTGGACACTATCACGGCACCCCCGGTTTTCCTGAATACCATCGGCGGGCTGGGCGCCCCGTGGTGGCGGCCGGGACCGGAGCCGGTCTTCCTGGCGGACACGGAGACGGTAACGCCCGCACCCGCAGAGGCCCTGGTCGCTGTGATCGAAAGTATCGTGTTCCTGGTACAGGCGAACCTTGAACTGCTATGTACGCTGGATCCGAAGATCCAGCGCATCCGCATCAGCGGCGGGCTGGCGCAAGCCGATGGTTTGTGTCGCAAGCTCGCCGACCTGTCGGGACTCGCGGTCGAGCGGGGTGCCGATGTCGAGGCAACGGCGCGCGGGATTGCCTGGCTGGCCGCTGACCAGCCGGAAGACTGGCTACCGGCGGACGAATCGCGGAAGTTTTTGCCGCGCGACGATAGCGCCCTCCGGAAGCGTTATGCGCGCTTCCTAGAGGCATTGGCCGCTTCGTAATACATCAACTGTGGAGGTTCGCCAGACGAGCCCATACTGCCAATCGATCGCCAAGGCAGACCGGTTTTCGGGAACTAGGCAGGAACGGCGAACAGCCACAGATAACCGGCGTTGTAAAACACGTGCAGCAAAATCGGCGTCGTCAGCGACTGGTAGCGGTCCTTGAAGAATCCGAACACCAGGGAAGGGAAGAATACCAGGGCGGCCCAGAGCGGTGGCTGGGTGAACAGGTGCATGCCCGCGAACAGGACAGAGGTGATCAGGTTGGCCGCACTGAGTGGACCGAAGACCCGGGCGCTGAGGTAATCATGCACCAGCTCCTGGATAAGTCCCCGAAACACGATCTCCTCCAGTACCGGGTACAGCAGTACCGGCAACAGGTAGGCAAGCGGGGAGGCCAGTGGCCAGGCAGGCTGCAGCTCCGGCTGCAACAACAGGTACAGCGCCAGCCAGCAGACCGGCCCCGCGGCCAGCGCCAGCCAGAACAGCAGGTCCTGCCAGGGGATAGTGTTGGCTGATGACCGGACAGGCAAGAAGTAGCGGAACCTGTGTCAGTTTTCCCGTAACTGCTGGACGGTCCCCGGCTCGAGGTCCATGCCCACCGGCCAGTCCGGGTTGATCGATATGCCGATACCGCTGCCGGTGCGCTCCAGCACCCACTTGAATTCCACCAGCAGGCCACCCTCGAAACCGGGATAGTCCTGGAGGAAGGCCTTGGCGCGTTCCGGGCTGGTGAACAGGACCAGGATTTCCACGCCATCTTCCGTTTTCAGTGTCAGTGGCACCGCCTTGTCGCTGGAGGTAAATCCCTCGATGCCGATCGAGTCCTTGACCGGAATGAATACCTGGGTATCCATCAGGTACTGCATGAACTCCGTTTCCGGCAGCTGGCCCTCCTGGGCGGCCATCAGCTTTTCTTCCAGCTCATTCCGGCTTTCAAAGGTCTGGTGCATCGCTATGTCCCATAAAATGAAGCCCCGCGGTGCGGGGCTTCGTGGTAAAGATACCCTGATGTCTACTCCTCGTTAAAGGCGCCGAGCAGGTGGAGCAGACTGGTGAACAGGTTATAGATCGCGACATATAGCGTCACCGTGGCCATCACGTAGTTGGTTTCACCGCCGTGGATGATCTGGCTGGTTTCATACAGGATCAACCCGGACATCAGCAGCACGAACATCGCAGACACGGCGAGGGACAGGCCGGGCATGGTGAAGAACAGGCTCGCCAGGCCGGCCAGAAAGGCGACCAGTATGCCCACCATGAGGAAGCCGCCCATGAAGCTGAAGTCCTTGCGGGTCGTCAGCGCGTAACCGGACAGACCAAGGAAGATGACGCCGGTGCCACCCATGGCAGTCATGACAATCTCGCTGCCGTTCGGCATTGACAGATAGGCACTGATGATCGGTCCCAGCGTCAGGCCCATGAAACCGGTCAGGGCAAAGACAAACAGCAGGCCCATGCCGCTGTCACGGAATTTCGTGGTCAAAAACAGCAACCCGAAATACCCGGCCAGGGTAATGAGCAGGCCCATCGGCGGCATGTTCATCGCCACGGCGATGCCGGCACAGAGCGCACTGAACAGCAATGTCATGGAAAGCAGGATGTAGGTGTTTCGAATAACCTTGTTGGTCGCTAGTACGGACGGCTGGGTTAGAACAACGGTCTTATCGGGCATAGCCATGCAAAGTAACCTCCAGTGATTGAAAAAAAACAGCCGGGAGAATAGACAACGGCCCGCCTGTTTGGTTCGTATTGAAGGATAAACACACCAGCAGAAAACAGCAACTTGAAAAACCCTTTATTTGTACTGTTTTTGGCTGGGCAAAGCGTACCGGGTTCCGGTATCCTTGCGGCGCATTGGAGAGGTGGCTGAGTGGTCGAAAGCGGCGGTCTTGAAAACCGTTGACCCGCGAGGGTCCGGGGGTTCGAATCCCTCCCTCTCCGCCATAAACAAGAAGGTCCCTTTTCAGGGGCCTTTTTGTTTATTCGGGGTGTGGAGGATTTGGAGTCTTGATATTAAACAAGTTGGGTTCGAGCCGAGCACCGCTTGCGGTGCGAGACAACGTCGTCGCGCAGCGACGGCGGCCCCGCAGGGGTGAGGGCCAGAGGCCCGAATCATCCCTCCCTCTCCGCCATGTAAATGCAATAAGGCCCCTTGTGGGCCTTATTGC
>CP070821.1:785290-792568 GCA_020344335.1 Gammaproteobacteria bacterium
CAACGCCGCGCAACAGGCGCTCGAACACCGGTGCCTCGACCTGTCCGAGCACGCGTACAGCATACTCGCGATCGATTTCGTATGACGGGTGCATCAACCGGTTGGCAAGCTCACCATCGGTCGTCAGTAACAGCAATCCGGCAGTGTTCAGGTCCAGGCGGCCCACGCTGATCCAGCGGCCGGTCTTGATAACCGGGAGGTGGTCAAAAACCGTCGGCCGTCCTTCCGGGTCGGAACGCGTCGTCAGTTCACCGACAGGCTTGTGATACAGCAGGGTGCGCTGCATCTGCCGGCCCATGGTTGCTGCCAGCGTAATCGCACGGCCATCGATGCGGATTTGCTCCTGGCCACTGACGCACTGTCCGAGTTGTGCGACTTCACCATCGACGGAAACCCGTCCGGCTGCGATCCATGATTCGATTTCGCGGCGGGAGCCGTAACCGGCACGGGCAAGCACCTTTTGAAGTCGCTCCGACATAAAGATGATTCTACAGGGAATACGCGCAGATTCTGCAGGCGCCAGCCCGCTGGTGCCCGTTTTTTTTGGTGCTTGCGAATACGCTAGCCGTGAAGACCGGGTGCGTAGCTCGCACCGGCAACTGGCCAGGCAGGATAGTTAATGCAGGTTGGAAACGGCCTCGTCCCCGGCAGGTTCGCTTGCCGGCAAGTCCCCGGTTTCCTCCACGGCGGGGGCCTCGACCTCGCCATCATCGTTTGCAGATTCGGTTTCCAGTCCCGGGATATCCGACAGGTCGAGCTCCAGTTCGGCGCCGATGGCGCTGAGATCACGCAGCTCGGCCAGCGTGGGCAGTTCATCGAGGCTCTTGAGGCCGAAGTAATCCAGGAACTGTCTGGTCGTGCCATAGATCGCGGGATGGCCGGGGACATCGCGGTGCCCGACGGCCCGGACCCACTCGCGCTCCAGCAGGGTTTTCATAATGGAGCTACTGACGCTGACGCCGCGGACTTCCTCGATCTCACCACGCGTAATCGGTTGCCGGTAGGCAATCAGGGAAAGGGTCTCCAGCAACGCACGGGAATAACGGCTCGGCTTCTCCTCCCACAGGCGCGACACCCAGGGCTGCATTTCCACGCGCACCTGGATCCGGTAACCGCTGGCGACCTGCACCAGCTGTATGCCACGGGAATCGAAATCCGACTCCAGTGCAGACAGCGCCTTGCGCATGTCGCCACGTTCCGGCCGCTCATCTTCCGTGAACATCGCCAGCAGCTGGTCCAGGGTCAGCGGCCGTCCTGCCGCCAGCAGGATGGCCTCGGCAATCTGTTTGAGTCTATCGATATCCATGGTCCCGGTTCCTGTTATGCGGATGCCAGCTCCGGAATGGCTTCCGGACGGCTCGCGGCCTTGACGTGAATCGGTGCAAACGGTTCTGCCTGGGTCAACTCGATCAGGGATTCCTTGGTCAGCTCCAGTACCGCCAGGAAGGTCACGACCACGCCCATGCGGCCCTCTTCCACGGTAAACAGGTCCGTGAAACCGGTGAAACGGTTTGCCTGGATGGTATTCAGTACGGTGGACATGCGCTCGCGCACCGACAGTGATTCCAGCTGCACGTGGTGGTGTTCGTACATGGAGGCGCGCTTCATGACATCCTGGAATGCGGTAATCAGGTCCTGGAGGTCAACCTCCGGCGGCAGCCGCAGCACCTTCTGTTCGCCGGGATCCGCGTCGGCCTGGAACACGTCCCGGCCCATACGCGGCAGCTCGTTGAGGTCCTCGGCAGCCTGCTTGTAGCGCTCGTATTCCTGCAGGCGGCGTACCAGCTCGGCCCGCGGATCGTCCTCGTCCTCGAGGTTACCGGCGGGTCGCGGCAGCAACAGGCGCGACTTGATCTCCGCCAGCATGGCCGCCATCACCAGGTATTCAGCGGCGAGCTCCAGCCGCATTGTCTGCATAAGTTCAATATAATCAGTATATTGCCGCGTTATTTCGGCAATCGGAATATCCAGGATATCGAGGTTTTCCTTGCGGATCAGATACAGCAGCAGGTCCAGCGGGCCTTCAAAGGCCTCGAGAAAGACTTCCAGTGCATCGGGGGGGATATAGAGGTCCGTGGGCAGGGAGTCGATGGCCTGCCCCTGAACGATAGCGAGGGGGAGTTCTTCCTGTTGCTGGAGCTCGGGGGTAACTTCGCCGCTCTGATTCTCGCTCATGTAGTTCCCTGGTCGCTGACAAGCCCGTACGAAACCGAGGGACGACTTTCGCCGTCCGCAGGATTCTATCCTAATTCAGATGCTATGTCGCTATTTTTCGGCAGTTTTTTCAGTCGTAAACCAGCCCCATGACAGAGCGGACTTCCTCGATGGTTTGCCGGGCGGCATCGCGCGCGGCCTCCGAGCCCGCGCTGATGATGGAGCGTACCCGGGCACGGTCCTGCTCGTACTCGCGGGCACGTTCCTGCAGGGGCCGCAGCTCGTCCAGTACGCTGTCGATTACCGGCTGCTTGCACTCCAGGCAGCCGATACCGGCACTGGTGCAACCGGCCCGCACCCAGTCTTTTACGTCGTCACCGGAATAGACCTGGTGCAGCTGCCACACCGGGCATACCTCGGGATTGCCCGGGTCGTTACGCCGGACCCGTGCCGGGTCGGTGGGCATGGTGCGCAATTTCTGCTCCACCGCCTGCGGGTCTTCCCGCAGCGAGATGGTGTTGTCGTAGGACTTGGACATCTTCTGCCCGTCGAGACCGGGCATTTTCGATGCCGGCGTCAACAGCGCCTCCGGCTCGCTCAGGATCAGGCGGCCACTGCCCTCGAGGTAACCCAGCAAGCGCTCGCGATCAGTGATGGCGAGATTCTGCTGATCCTGCAACAGGACACGGGCAACTTCAATCGCCTCGTGGTCGCCCTGCTCCTGGTAACGCTTGCGCAGTTCCTTGTAGAGCTTCGCGTTCTTCTTGCCCATTTTTTTGATTGCCGCCGTTGCCGCCTCTTCGAAACCGGCTTCACGACCGAAGATATGGTTGAAACGCCGCGCGATCTCACGCGTCAGCTCGACATGGGCAACCTGGTCCTCGCCGACCGGCACCTTGTCTGCCCCGTAGATCAGGATATCGGCACTCTGCAGCAACGGGTATCCCAGGAACCCGTAGGTTGCGAGATCGCGTTCGCGCAGCCGTTCCTGCTGGTCCTTGTAGCTCGGCACCCGTTCCAGCCAGCCCAGTGGCGTGACCATGGATAGCAGCAGGTGCAGTTCCGCGTGTTCCGGCACGTGCGACTGGATAAACAGTTGCGCGGACCCCGGGTTGACGCCGGCCGCAAGCCAGTCGATAACCATGTCCCAGACACTTTCGGAAATAATGTGCGAGTCTTCGTAATGGGTGGTCAGTGCATGCCAGTCCGCCACGAAAAAGAAGCAGTCATATTCATGCTGCAGGCTGATCCAGTTTTTCAGAACTCCATGATAGTGTCCAAGATGCAGGCGCCCGGTTGGACGCATGCCGGATAAAACGCGGCTGTTGTGTTTCATCAGATTCCGTTAATCCCTATGTGGCACCAGGCATTGCCGCAACTGGCCTGGGTCTCTGTCCCTGCACGCCGTTGTGGAACGATTGTGGTCGCCGTTTCTACCGCTTGACTGTTTATCCATCATCTCTTTCCCTGCCCGGTTGTTGGTGCAATACCGGCTTACCCCCCCAGTATTCCCAGCAGCTGTAATACCTCGATAAACACACGGGGCTGCAGGCCGGTGACCGGTGCCAGCAGGGAGATCACCAGCCAGATAATCGGTATCAGTATCTTACCGAGTATCCCGGTGACGAGCAGCACGATCAGGATCAGGAACCCGTATGGCTCGATCCGGCTGAATTTATAGGCCAGCGGACCGGGCAGCAGGCCGGCCAGTACCCGGCCACCATCGAGTGGCGGCAACGGCAGCATGTTCAGTGCCATCAGCAGCGTATTGATAAAGATACCGACAGCACCCATGAAGATCAGGGCAATCCCGATGTCGCCGAGCATGATGCCCAACCGGATTGCGGCTGCCCAGAAGAAAGCCATCAACAGGTTGGCAAGGGGGCCTGCCGCGGCAACCAGCACCATGTCACGTTTCGGGTTACCGAGGTTCTGCCAGGTAATCGGTACCGGTTTCGCCCAGCCGAACATCAGGCCGGAGAGCATCAGCATCAAGCCAGGCACCAGTATCGTTCCGACCGGGTCAATATGTTTCAGTGGATTCAGTGTCAGGCGCCCGAGCATCATCGCGGTCTTGTCGCCCAGCCGCAATGCCATCCAGCCATGCGCAGTTTCATGTACGGTGATGGCGAACAACACCGGCAGGACCCAGGCAACAATTTTTTGTACCAGCGTGATTTCGTGCATCGGCGGATTATACCCGCATGTGCGGCGGCACCGGCATCACGCCAGTCCTTCGACGGGGCCACAACCCCGACGGGTTATTTCCGGCACGGGACCGGTCAAGTCGACTACCGTCGTCGGCTCAAGCCCGCAATATTCGCCATCGATGACCAGGTCGACCTCGTGTTCCAGCCGTTCGCGAATCTCGCTGGCATCGGTTTCCGGCATGTCTTTCCCGGGCAGGATCAGCGTGGAACTCATGAGCGGTTCATTCAGTTCGTCGAGCAGCGCCTGTACGACCGGATGCTGCGGTATGCGGATTCCGATGGTCTTGCGTTTCGGGTTCTGCAGGCGCCGCGGTACCTCGTGCGTGGCACGCAGGATAAAGGTATAGGGGCCTGGTGTGAGCGATTTCAGCAGTCGGTAGGTCATGTTATCGGTCCGCGCATAGGTCGCGATCTCGGACAGATCACGACACACCAGCGTGAAATTATGCTGCTTGTCGAGTGCGCGGATGCGGCGAATCCGCTCCATGCCACGCTTGTCACCGACATGGCAGCCCAGTGCATAGCTGGAATCGGTCGGATACACCACCAGGCCATCATTGCGGATTATTTCCACCGCATGGCGCACCAGTCGCAGCTGCGGGTTGACCGGATGTATCTTGAAAAACTGGCTCATGAATTTGGCAAGTATTCAGTTACCGGGGAAGCCAGGTCTCACCTTGAACAGCATGCGGATTCGCGGGGAGGGTTCAGGTTTCAGTGAACCGGCCAGGCATCGCTCTCCCAAACGGGAGAGCAGCCGGCCGGCAACTCCGCCATGCTGCCGAGTTGTACCCAGGGGTTCTCGGGGCCGTGGTAGTCCGAACCGCGGGAAGCGAGCAGGCCCTCGGTACGCGCAAGTGCGCCCATGGTATTGATGTTTTCACGGGTGTGGCTGCCGGAAACCACCTCAAGCCCAATACCCCCCAGCTCACGGAACTCGCCAATCAGGCGGCTCAGCTTGCGGGCGGTCATCCGGTAGCGCGCCGGATGTGCGATCACGGCCATGCCGCCCGCCTGTGTGATCCAGTCGAGCGCCTCTTCCAGGCTCGCCCACTCCCCGGCCACATGGCCCGGCTTGC
The DNA here is from genome assembly GCA_020344335.1 of Gammaproteobacteria bacterium. GTDB lineage: Bacteria > Pseudomonadota > Gammaproteobacteria > UBA9214 > UBA9214 > SZUA-186. The sequence continues at coordinate 790,734 of CP070821.1, forward strand.
CATGCACCAGGTAGTGTTGGAAGACCTTGCGCACGTTGCGGGCATGACCCTGCTCCACCAGAAAACGGGCAAAATGGGTGCGGCTGACAATGCGACCCCGGGCCAGTGCAGACGCGCCTTCGAACGCACCGGCAATGCCGGCCTTGTGGAGACGCCGACCGATTTCCTCGGCCCGCCAGTCCCGTGCTGCCTGCAGCCGCTGCAGACCGGGCTGCAGGACACGGCAATGCGGATCAATATTCAAACCAAGCACGTGCACCGTCTGTGAGTGCCAGTTGACGGATACCTCTACGCCGGGGATCAGTTGCAACCCCAGTTCTTCCGCCTTCGTGCGTGCACCCGCAATCCCGTCCGTGGTGTCGTGATCAGTGAGTGCCAGTACCTGCACGCCCGCAGCGTGTGCCCGCTGCACCAGTTCCGCGGGCGCCAGGGTGCCATCCGATGCCGTCGAGTGGCTGTGCAGATCATATTCGATGGTCATTTTTTCAATTCTACAGGACGTTTTCGGTCCCTGCCTTCATTAAGGAAACAAGATAAATGGACATAATCGTATTTCACATTGATAAATCGCTTTGATAACCCAGTACCCGGCTATTCCCTGCGGCCGTGCTCGCATCCTGTCTGGCGGTAATGGCAGGAATGCGGAGTGTCACCAGGCCACCCGGGTGTGCAAGAACAACCATTCCTTGACACCGGTATCTCATCCCGCGCCTGGACCGGGAGATTCGTGCCAGGATGGCGGATACTCTCGTTCGTACAGGAATACAGCAGCTGGCAAGCAGGCTGGTCGGTCGCATCCGGCATGTCAACCAAGTACCATAACGACGAAACAGGCTCCGGCAGACGCATGCAGATACCAACTGGTCAGCTCGATACGCTGCGTGAAGGCACCCTCCGTATACTCGATGACTTGCTCCGGGTATCCGGAGACCGCGTTGCATTACAGGATCCCGAAACGGGGTTGCCGATGCTGTCGGCCGCATTCGAACAGCTGTTTGAAGTCATGGCCCGTGTCGAGGGCGACCGCGAGGCAATCGGCCTGCACGCACCCGGTACGGAGACAGAGGATATCACCGAGCTCGGTGAATATGCCTTCCGGTTGCATGAAAACCTGGCCGCGCATATCGAGCAGGCCGGCCTGACGGAAGACCGGTCGCTGCTGAACGAACAGGTCATCAATTTTGCGGTATGGGTAGCACACCTGGGCGGTCAGATCGATACACTGGAACCGGTTGTGGACGCCTTCGCCATGGTGGCGAACAACACCTCCGACGCAGGCGAACTCGAGTCACTCAGCGGGATCATGGGCAAGATTGCCGGGGCCGTGTCGCCGGTCATTCGAGAAGACCTGGAAAAGATCAATCCCGGCCGACCGTGGCGGGTACTGCTGCTGAACAACGGCATCGTTGCCACCCGCTCCAACAATCCGGACGCCATGGAAGCGGCATTTGGCATACTGACCCGTCACCTGCCGGAGGATGCCGCACGCTTCTTTACCGAGGGCATGGCACAAATGGAGGCGCTGAACTACCCGCCGCAGGTACGCAAGGTCATGGAGAAATACCACCGGCAGTGGACCGTAAACCGATCGCTGCATTGATGGAAACCGGCCGCCGAAAGTGGTAATAACGACTATTGCACCAAAAAAACAGTATCAGAATACCCGTCAAACGACTATCATTCACGACCTTTAGCACAAGATACAGATTTTCGCCGCACACGGCCAACCGCATGAAATTCCTTTTCGACCTGTTTCCGATCATCCTGTTTTATGTCGCCTACCAGCTCTACGGCATCTATGTGGCCACGGCGGTGGCCATCGCGGCCGCCTTTGC
>CP070821.1:792668-800283 GCA_020344335.1 Gammaproteobacteria bacterium
AAACTTTCGGTTGCAGGAAATAACGAGATGGAATCCTGTACGTCAGCTATATCACGCCATTGCAGGGAGGATCCCTGCGGATCGGCGTCCACAACGGCAATGCTGGCCTGCTTGGCCAGTCCGGCGGCCAGGTTGACACTGAGCGTGGTTTTCCCTGCGCCACCCTTGTTGCCGACTACGGCAATGACGGTCATCCCGGGATACGCTCAGTGAGTGGTTTCGCTGGCCAGTTGATCGAGTTGCCGGGCAAATCGGTGCTGCTCATCGCCCAGCGCCTCGGCGCCCTCTTCCACGTGAATCGTGATGTTCACATAGTCACGGCCAAAACCCATATCTGGATACAGGTCTTCACTCTCGGACAACTTGGCAGCGCGGTCCAGGAAATCCCGCAACGTGCTGTAGTCCCGGAACTCATAACGCCGCTCAAGGCGTACGGGCCGGGTGCGTTCCTGCCACTCTTGGTTCATCGTTCATCTCCGCAATAGCCGACTCTGCTATTCAACACCGATTACCCGTCTATTGCAATTGCTGCAGCCAGTCCTTCAGGGTAACGGCATGCGCCTGCTCTTCAGCCAGCAATGCCTCGAAAAACAAACGGTTATCCTGATCACCAATGCGCGCGCAGTGGCTGGATGCCTCCGTATACAGCTTCACAAGCTCTTCCTCGAAAGCGTGGTCATGCTCCAGCAATGCCCGCAGATCGCTACCCAGGGTCACCGGACGCAATTGCGAGGCGTTCGGGGCGACACCCAGGGCGAGCATCCGGCTGATAATCCGTTCGGCATGCCCGAGCTCTTCACTGGCTTCAGCGCTCAGCTTCCCGGCCACCTCGGCCAGCCCCCAGGTATCCACAAGCCTCGCCTGTGTCGTGTAGAGCTGTACCGCGGAGAGCTCCAGGCTCAGGCCACGGCCGAGGTAACCGAGAACACGCTGATCAGCATTGGCAATTGACATGACGACAGATCAGTCAGTCGTTAAGCGACCACAGGTATCAGCTGCGAGCCGGACGATTGCCGCCTGATTCGCTCAGTACGGGTTCAACTTCGCGATGCGGGCGGGCAATGATGTGCGCAGCTACCAGACCGTCACCAACGCGCTCACAGGCATCCGCACCTGCACGCACGGCGGCGTTGACAGCACCGGTTTCACCACGCACCAGGACTGTGACGTAACCGCCGCCGACGAAGTCGCGCCCGATCAGGCGAACCTCGGCGGCCTTGGTCATGGCATCAGCTGCCTCGATGGCGGGAACCAGCCCGCGTGTCTCAATCATGCCCAGGGCAATGCCAAAGTTTTCGTTGGCCATGGTCGATTTCTCCTGTTTAATCTGTGTAGGTAAAAAAAGCCTCTACCATCAGGCAGCGGCTGCACTACCCGCGCTAGCGCCAGTCGGTAAAACCGGTTCGACTTCGCGATGCGGACGGGCAATGATGTGTGCGGCCACCAGGCCGTCACCGACGCGCTCACAGGCATCGGCACCGGCACGAACCGCTGCGTTAACGGCGCCGGTTTCGCCACGGACCAGCACGGTCACGTAACCACCACCGACGAATTCACGACCGATGAGGCGAACCTCGGCGGCCTTGGTCATGGCATCAGCCGCTTCGATGGCCGGAACCAGTCCGCGGGTCTCGATCATTCCCAGTGCAATGCCGTAATTGTCATTTGCCATTTTACTATCTCCTAGGTTGTTGACTTGACTAACTTACTTCTAAAAAAACCCTACAACGACTAACCCGTTGCTGCTGTTTTACCGGTTGACTGATCGTTCCCAGCCTCCCAGAAATCGATAATGCCGCCGATGGTGAGATCGGTCAGGATCTCGAAATTCCCCGTGGCATAGCGCGCGGCCGAACCACTCATGGTGATGACCCAGTTTCCCGGCCGCACACCGACCGGGTCGACGGCAACCTGTAACTTGCCGTACCTGTCCCGCAGTACGCGCAGGCTGATATGCTCCAGCCCGAACGAACGGTTCGTGCATACCAGCGGTTCCTCGGCCTGCATTATTTCCATCAGCCTTCCGCCTCTTCCGGCACCCAGTTGTCGATAATGCCGACAATGGTGAAATCACTCGGATATCTCGGGCTGCCGGCCGCTTCGCGGGCAGCGGAACTGCCAACGACAATCACCCAGTCACCCGGCTTGGCGCCAACCACGTCGACCGCAACCATCTGGGCACTGCCGTCACGCACCACCTTCATGTGCTTGTGCTCCAGGGTGGGTATGCGGTTGGTCGCGACCAGCGGCTTTTCTACCTGGCAAATCTTCATTAGTGAGCTCCCGCTGCAGCAGATGTCTTCACGGAACAGTCCAGTATTTCAATCCGGTCCGCGGCACTGATATCACGCACCACCTGCAGCGTATGCAGCAGTCCACGTTCACTCAGCTCGCGGTAGCGGTCATGCAAGGCCCCTGATACGCGACGGCAATGTTCCTCGGCACGCTCGCGTGCCCCCGGTACCTTGCCGTGGTAGTCAAAGCGGACCACGACCGGTACGGGCAGGCCATGCGATACATTCAGCCCGGTAAATATCTTCACACCGACGTCCAGGTCCATGGCCGCTTCCTCGACCGTATTCATGTAGGCGAAGAACGTCAGGTTGCGTAACTGCACTTCCTCGAACCCGATACCGGCACCGATAAAGCGTTCCGCGTGGCCGATGTCACTGTAGTGTCCAGCGTAGTAACCGCGCACGTACTCGACCTGCGACATGTTGTTGGTCAGCAGGTAAGCCATGAAGCGCGCCATGCCGTCATCCAGCGCGGCACCACCCCGCTCCCGGACATGCTCGACGATCCACTGCCCGGCCTGGCCGGCACTCATGTGTGCCGTCGCATCAAACACAGCCAGGCTGTCGATGTAGTTGTCCAGGTCGATACCGCCGTCTGCATCCGGCATGTGGACCCGTATAGCATCAGTGTCCGTGTCCATACCGATCAACAGGCAGTCGATGGAGGCACCGCAGCAGTGCGTGTTTTGCACGGCCTGCTGGAAGCCCGTCAGGCGGTCACGTCCGCCCTGCGCCGCCTTCAACGTGTCGGATCCGTGCGCGGCACAGCCCTCATGCTGCGGGTCGACCGAGCTGTGGTGATAGACCACGGCCTTCAGGTATCGCGTCAACTCATCCGCGGTGTTCGGCCTGCCCTCGCGGAAACGCACCAGCTCCGTCTCGACCCACTTGCCGAGACTGTCCTCGATATCGAACATCGCACCCGCGTAGGAGCGGCGGCGCACAGCCTTGTAGGGAAGGCGCAGCACATAGCGAATCACGTGCGCCAGGCGGCCGTCCGCGCAGGGCGAAACATCCAGCAAATGGAAACCGCAATCCTGCAGCAGGGCCTGGAACTGCTCGTCACTGTTGTCTCCCAGTGGGTCGCGTGTGAACACCTCGTCACAGAACCGGTGATAGGTCTCGAAGATGCACCAGGCAAACAGGCTGCGCATGTCGAGCTGCTCCACCCAGGCATCCTCGAGCAGAACCGCCGGCAGTTCGAAACCGAGATGCGCACGCGCAAGCTTTTGCGCCTGCTGCACGAAGTCGGCCTCATGCTGCAGCGCGGAAATCTGCTTCAGCGTCGGCACAATCGAATCAAAGGCTTCCTTGACACTTCGCTCATAACTGTAGAGCTGCACATTCTCGTCACCACGCACCAGCGGATGCATTACCGCCTGGCGCACCGGCGCAACCGCAACACTATTTTTCTGTGGTGCAGCGGCGGGCGTCCTGTCCCCGGGGCGACCTCGCGGGGCGACCGGTCGCCGGGACATGGCGCGATTTTGCCTGTGACGTGCGCTCAACATGGTCGTAACGATCGCGAATTAACCGCGAGCACCTCCCGAATAGGTAATAAGGGAACCCTTCTCGGTATTGCCACTGCTGCCGGTGACCTTACTGCTCGGTGTCGGCAGTTCTTCGTTGCGTTTCTGCTCGACCTTCATGGCAGACGCCATACCCATGCGCATGGTTGGATTACGCAGGTTCGCAGAGCGGCCTTCCGTGCCGGTCATGCTGCTGACACGCTCCCAGTCATCGCCGGTAATTTTCAGACCCGCATCCTGGCCCTCGCCGGTTATGCGCGCCTTGACGCGGCCTTCATAATCCTCTGCCACGACCGGGCGCATTGCGTCACCACCAAGGGCATCCTGCCCGAAACGGGCCTCCTCGGTGCCGGTGACCTTGCCCGTAGCCATGCCGAACGGACCCGTGATATGGCCCTGTTCATACCGGTTGCCGGTCACACCGGTGGAATCGAGCGCAGCCTGCGCACCGCCCGAAGGTGATGTCACGCTGAACTGCTGCCAAGGGGCGGTACCCATTGACTGCGGGAAATCCGGGCTGGCAGTGTCCGCCGGCGTCGACGGACAGACATCGGCGAACTGGTCGGCGCCGATATACGGCGTACCGGTCAACGGTTCACAGGCACCCTTGCGGTCACCGGTCATCGTGCCGCCTATGCCCGGCTGCAGGCCGGTCATGACGGAACCGGGCGTGCTGCGCAACGGACGCGTGCGGGCCACGGCAACCGTAGCCTCGTCGGTTGAACAAAATCCACCGTACTGGTCCGCACCGGCATACGGTGTCCCGGTCACGGCCTTGCAACTGCCTGGCTCATCGCCGGTCACGCTGCCCGAACGACCGGTCATGGTGCCGGTCACGGCCATACCCTTGAGCGTTCCGGAGACACCGACCTTGCGGTCCTGCGGCTGCGGGGCGCTCTTGCAGAAGCCGCCGTACTGTTCCTGGCCGATATAGTCATCGCCGGTCACGTCCTTGCAGCTGCCGGGCTCATCGCCCGTCATGCGTTCGCGGCGACCGACCATGGTGCCGGTGACATTGCCGCCACGCAGCGTGGCGCTGACACCGACCTTGCGCGGCGCCGAACCGATGTCTTCCGGTTGTTTGTACTGGGTACCGGTCAACGCCCGGTTCATGCCGTACTCGTCACCGGTCACCTTCTCGGAACGGATTATGCTGGTTCCGGTCATGACCTTGCCCCTGGCAGTGCCGCTCTGGATGACCTTGCGCGGCCCCTTGGCCATGAATTCACCGCAGAAACCCTGTGACTCTTCCGCGCTGACATACTCGTTACCGGTCACGCGCTTGCAGGTGCCCGGTTCGTTGCCGGTCACATTGGTCCCACGCCCCATACGGTTGCCGCTGACGCGGTTGCCGTGCGACGTCTGCGTGACCCTGACCTTGCCCGGGGTCCCGGACGGATCGCGCTGGCAGAAATTACGGAAAATGTCCGCGCCCAGGTATTCGGTACCGGTGATCGCGCGACAGGTGCTCGGCTCATCTCCGGTAACGCTGACGCTGCGACCCACCATGGTGCCGGTGACCGTCTGGCCTTCGGCCGTTTCACTGGCACCGACTTTCCAGGACTGGTCTTCTGCAGCACCGGTTTCTGCGGCAGCCTGCTTGCGCACCCGGCCGCAGGGTGCAGACGTTTTCTGTCCACCGCGGCCGTTCTTGCTGCGTTCCTCGCGCAGGGTCTTTGCCAGTTCACGACTGGAGATACCCGGGTTGGAGGCACGTGTCGTCTGCGCGGTCGACATGCCATTCTTGCTGATACCGGCCTTGCCACGCGAGGACATTGCCTCACGCCGCGCCAGCGAGGCCGCGCGACCTGCGGGACGCTTGATATTGACGGACTTGATGCCAGGCACCATCGCCTTGACTGCCGGCTTGACCGGCGCAGCCATCGCGGCGATATCCTGTGTGTCTGTCGCGTCCCTGTCCTTGCAACCACAACCGCAACCTTTGCGAGTTTCGTCCGTTGCCTGCTGCACGCCGGGTGCGGGCGCACCCTGGCCACCGGAATCCGCAGTCCGGATACGATCCTGACCCTGCAGAGTGGCCTTGCCGCCACTCGACATCGCCTCGCGGCGCGCCTTGGATGCCGCACGCCCGCTGGCGGCCGGTGCAACGGCCGCCGCCGCAGTACGGACGCGTGCAGACGCGGACGCCGTGCTCTGTGCACTGCCCGCAGACGACACTGCAGCCAGTGCCGCCTTGCCACCGCTGCTCATGGCCCTGCGCCTGGCAAGCACCAGTTCGCGTGTGCTCTGGGTTGTCGCTGTTTGTGCCATTGTTAACCCCGTTGAATCAACTTTTATCTGTCGCCAGCGCCCGGTTTTCACGGGCGCTGGAGCCGATGCCTCAACCGCGGCCTTCGATGACTACGAAGGCAGCACCCTGACTCTGGGTATAGTTGTCATACCCCGTCAGGCGGATGTGATGATCCGGGAAGGCACGGTGGCAGGCCTCGATCTCCGCCAGGACGGTGGCGATGTCGTGCTCGCCGAAGAACGGCAGCTTCCACATGGTCCAGTAGTGGTCAAAGGCACGACTCGGGTGCTCGTGCTCGATGGCTGGTGCCCAGTCGTTGGCGAGGATGTAGGCGACCTGCGCCTGGATCTCGTTCTGATCCATCTTGGGCAGGAAACCGAAGGTCTCGAGCGTGTTGGTGGTTTCGTAATTACCGATTTCTGTCGCAACTGACATGATTTAATCCTCTTGAATAATTTCAGATCGAAACGGTTTGACTCCCGGATGACCGATCAGGCCACGTCCAGCTTGTCAACGGTCTCGAACTCGAACACGATTTCCTTCCAGGTTTCCATGGCCATGGCGAGCTCGGGACTGGTACGTGCAGCATCGGTGAGGATGTCACGTGACTCCTTCTCGAGCTGGCGGCCCTCGTTACGCGCCTTGACGCAGGCTTCCAGTGCGACGCGGTTCGCGCAGGCGCCGGCGGCGTTGCCCCACGGGTGACCCTGGGTACCACCACCGAACTGCAGGCAGGAGTCGTCGCCGAAGATGGTGACCAGTGCCGGCATGTGCCAGACGTGGATACCACCGGAGGCCACGGCGAACACGCCGGGCATGGAACCCCAGTCCTGGTCGAAAAACACGCCGCGGGAGCGATCTTCCGGCACGAAGGATTCACGCAGCTGATCCACGAAGCCCAGGGTCGACTGGCGGTCGCCCTCGAGCTTGCCGACCACGGTACCTGTATGCAGGTGGTCACCGCCAGACAGGCGCAGGCACTTGGCCAGCACGCGGAAGTGAATACCATGCTTCGGATGGCGGTCGATCACCGCGTGCATGGCGCGGTGTATGTGCAGCAGGATGCCATTGTCGCGGCACCACTGGGCCAGACCGGTGTTGGCAGTGAAACCGCCAGTCAGGAAGTCATGCATGATGATCGGGGCGCCCAGCTCCTTGGCGAACTCGGCGCGCTTGTACATCTCTTCCGGCGTCGGCGCGGTGACGTTCAGGTAGTGCCCCTTGCGCTCGCCAGTCTCCTGCTGGGCCTTCTGAATGGCTTCCATGACGAACTCGAAGCGGTTCTGCCAGCGCATGAACGGCTGGGAGTTGACGTTCTCGTCGTCCTTGGTCAAGTCCAGACCGCCGCGCAGGCACTCGTACACGGCGCGGCCGTAGTTCTTGGCGGACAGGCCCAGCTTCGGCTTGATGGTGCAGCCCAGCAGCGGACGGCCGTACTTGTTCAGCTTGTCGCGCTCGACCTGGATGCCGTTGGTAGGACCATTGCTGGTCTTGATGTTGGCAATCGGGAAGCGGATGTCTTCCAGACGCAGGTGCTTCAG
>CP070821.1:800383-809834 GCA_020344335.1 Gammaproteobacteria bacterium
CTGGCGGAGGCCCTCGGCTGGCCCTATGACATCAAGGATCTGGATTACCGCCGGGTGGCGTCGACCCTCAGCCTGTTTCGAATGCGTACCCGCCAGGGTATCCACCGGGTCGGCAGCGCCAAGCTCAAGCCCCCCTGGCCGGACCTGGTGATCTCCGCCGGCATGCGCAATGAACCGGTGTGTCGCTGGATCCGGAAGCAGTCCGGCGGACGCACGCGGATCATCATCATCGGGCGACCCTGGACCCCGTTGGAGCGGTTTGACCTGGTAATTACCACGCCCCAGTATCGCCTGCCGGACAGGCCGAATGTTCTGCAGAATTCCCTTACTATGCAAGGAGTTACCATGGAACGCCTGCAGGTCGAGGCGGACCGCTGGGAGTCGCGTTTCCGGGATCTGCCGCGCCCATGGACTGCCGTGATCGTGGGTGGTAGCAGCGGCCCGTATACGTTCGGCCGCAAGGCGGCACGCCGGCTGGCAGCACAGGCCACGGCATTCGCCAGGGAACGCGGCGGTTCCCTGCTGGTCACCACCAGCGCGCGTACGGCGCCGGCCGCCCTGCAGGAGCTGTCGCGGCGCATCGCAGCCCCGGCCTGGTTCTATCACTGGCAGCAGGATGACCTGAACAACCCGTACTATGCCTACCTCGGCCTGGCCGATGAACTGATCGTGACGGCGGACAGCATCTCCATGCTGTCCGAGGCGTGCGCGACCCGCAAGCCGGTGCACATGTTCGACCTCGGCAGCGGCCGCCATTCCATGGGCCAGGCGACGGCCAGCGGCGATAACGATGTACGCCTGTCGGCAATGATCTACCGTGTGTTGATGCGCTGGGGTCCGCTGCGCCTGAGCCGGGACATTACCCTGGTCCACGACCAGCTGATCCGGGAAGGCCGGGCGGACTGGCTGGGCCAGTCGGATAGCGCCAGCGCGCCGCTGCCGTTGCAGGATATCGATCGGGCGGTGGCACGCGTGCGCGCACTGCTGGCCGGCGCGGGTTAGCCGATTACGCATGCCGGAATCCGCATCACGGGCGGCACCGCCACGGGTCTGGTTGCTGACCGGCTACAAGGCAGGTGACAACAACCAGGTGCTGGCGCTGGCGGAAGCGCTGGAATGGCCGTTCGAGACCAAGCAGTTCCGTTACCGTGCCTGGGAACTGCTGAGCAATCGCCTTCCGGGCGGTACGCTGGCCGGCATCGACAAGGGGGACTCGAGCCCACTCGCACCCCCGTGGCCGGACCTCGTGATTACCGCGGGACGGCGCAACGAACCGGTGGCCCGCTGGATCCGGCGGCAGTCGCGCGGACACACCCGGCTGGTCCATGTCGGACGTCCCTGGGCACCGCTGGAATGTTTTGATCTCATCGTGGTGACGCCGCAGTATTTCCTGCCCGTACGTGACAATATCCTGCACGTTGATCTGCCGTTGCATCGCATTACCCGCGCCGGCCTGGATGCCATTGCCCACAAATGGAGCGGGCGCTTTGCCGACCTGCCAAGGCCGTGGTGGTCTGTACTGCTGGGCGGCGACAGCGGGCCGTTCGTGTTTACCCCGGAAAAGGCGGCACGGCTGGCCGGCTGGTTGAATGATGCGGTAGGCCGGGAGGGCGGTTCGTTGCTGGTAACCAGCAGTGCCCGCACCCCCGATGCGGCCTGGGCGAAATTCCTGGATACAGTGCAGGTACCGCACTCGGCCTGGCGCTGGGGGGAGAGTGGTGGCGAGAATCCCTACCTGGCCTACCTGGCACTGGCCGACCGGCTGGTCGTCACGGGCGAGAGCATGTCGATGCTGGCCGAGGCCAGCACCACCGGGAAACCGCTGTATATATTTGACCTGTCAGATTGCCCGCATGACCAGGCCGGCCGCTGTCCCCGCTGGTGGATGCGCCGGCGGAATTATCGCTTCAAGCCGCTGAGTCACCACCTTGCCATGCGGCTGGCGCCACGGCGCATGCGCCGGGATGTGTCCCGGATCCAGGACCGGCTGGTTGCAAGCGGACGGGCCGTGTGGACGGGCGGGGAATGGAAAGACGACAATCTGATCGTAGTGGACAGGGACATCACAAGTGCTGTCGAGCGTGTGCAGGCCCTGTTTGTGCAGAATACATCGGTGTAGCTATTTGGGTTGAAAGAAGTAGCCCTATTAATCAGATTGTCATCCCCGCGAAAGGGGGGATCCATGAACATCCCCTCTCCCCCTAAAAGGGGGAGGGAGGTAATAGTCAGTCAAAGTAACGAAGCCCGGATAAAGCGCAGCGGAATCCGTGACTTTATTTGAAACAAGTTCCCCGGATTCCGGCCTTCGGCCTGCACCGGGCTACTTTCTGTTGGGCTTCGCAGTAACGTAGGTCGGGTTGACCTTTCAGGCGGCGAGGTTGAGCGGCGGGTTGCCCGGCGGATTCAGGTCCGGCGTTTTTTCCAGTACCTGGAGAGCGTCGTGACGTACATGGTTCTGGCGCATTTCCTCGCGCAGCATTTCTTCTGAAATAATTCCCTTCTCGAGGCACTCCTTCAGCAATCCGAAGAACAGCCGGGTCTGGTTGGTGTCCGGGTGTTCCTTGTAGTTACCGAGCAGGCCGTATTCACCGAACAGGTGACGGCGCGCGCGCATCAGCCAGGCCACCGGCGGGAACAGGCGAAAGCGCTCGGCCGGGCGCCAGTCGATCGGCAGACCGGCCTTCCACGGCTGGGTCCGGCGGCGTGTCGCATGCAGCATCTTGGTGTTGGTTGTCAGCTTGTCGAAGTCGTTCCACTCCGGCTCGAACAGCCCGATCGTGTCGCGCTCCTCCATCTTCAGGCAGATCCACGGCATATAGTCGCGTCTGAACTCGAACATTTCGTTGAAGGCTTCCTCTACCTTCCAGTGCGTGAGTTTTGCACAGTCGAGCAGCATGACACTGCTGGCGAAGCAGCGGTCGACCACGCCCTTGGTCAGGTGGCGGCGCCGGCACATGATGGCCTTGCCCTGCATGTCCCGGGTCAGCAGCTCCCAGATATCCGCAATGGCGAAGATGTCCGGGTCGATGACCACGGCACGACCCTGGTAGCCCATGAGCTCCGGGGGCAGGAAACGGGTCGGTGTGAAGGACTGCAGGTCATCGTTCAGCCATGGGCGCTTGACCCCGTCGCGTAAATACAGCTGGCCTTCACGCGCGGCGAAGAACGGGTAGTCCCTCGAATCCATAAGCTGCACATCGAAACGGTCGTTGTGCTGCGAGTTGCGCTGCAGTGCGTATTTCGCCACCACTGCGCCGACGAGCTGCTTGTGGTTGGTCTGGATAAAAACGCCGTATTCCTTCATGACCGGGATGCCTCAGCTAAGCTGTTCATTGGACAAAGAATTATAGTCAGGTCGCGGACCACCCTCAATGGCAGCCTGCAGCAGGGGGATACCGGCCTGCTCATGGACCGTTGTTTCCGTTGTAAAAATATTCCCGTGCACGGCGGCAAGCCGGCGCAGCAGGACAAGATCGGTATCGGTATGGCCGCTGATCACGGTACCGCGTTCCCGGATCTCGGGGTTGTCGGCATAGGCATGGGTCAGCTCGAAACTGAAACCGCTCAATATAAAGCGCTGCCAGGCGCCGAGCGACATTCCGATAACCAGTGCCATCAGCCCGGTTGACGGTTTCTTCCCGGTAATTAGCTGCATCAGTTCGGCATCGTCATGGCACAGCCGGCGGATCAGCTCGAAGTAATGGTCGAGTCCGTGACTGGCAAACGTGTCCCAGCCGAAGCCGGCGCGTCGCAGCCCCCGTTTGAAGGCAAGCGGGCTGGTTTTGATGGCCACCGGCAGCCGCTGTATTTTTTTTCTGAGCTTCCCGGCTTTCTCGTGCCGCGGGATCAGGTAAACGGTTTCCGTGTGCAGGCCGCGAATCGCCTGCAAGCTCTGTTTGCCGGACTCGATACCCGATGTCAGGTGGGCCGTCATCGCTGTAAAGACCGGTACCGGCAGACCGTATTTGTCAGCGGAGTAACCGGAGGCATTGGCGCAGGCGACGGCGTCATAGCTGTCGGCCGGCGGCAGGCACGGTTCCGGTTTCGATCCCAGTATCAACAGGGTTTTCATTGGCTGTAAATCCTGTAAGCGCAATAAATCATACTCATTCAGGCCGTTATTTGTTGTAGGGCCGAATTTATTCGGCCACAGATGACTGGTCGAATGAATTCGACCCTACGTTTCTTCCAGAGATGCAACGACACTGGTCGAATGAATTCGACCCTACGTTTCTGCCAGGAAAAGGAATGTGTCACGTGTGTGATGGCTGGTCAGGAGAATGCTTCAATGTTGATCGTCAGAGTTTTGCGCATGGCATCCGAACCTGCGCCTTGCATCGGCCGGACCGAGTGCCACGAGTTGAAGGTCCTGATAAACACCACGGCCTGGTTGGGCGTAAACTCGAAAGTATCGATGATGTCCATGTCCTTGAATCGGCCCTGTGTATTGACCTGGTTGAAGTTGTGACGGATATCCTTTGCCTGGTTGACATCGGTACCACCACCAAAGACCGGGTCCCATTCCCCCTCGTCAACCATCGATACGACCAGGGTGATCACCTTGGAGGGTGAATCCGTGTGCGGCAGGATGTGACCGCCGTCCGCCGGCAGCATGGAGAATTCGAATCGGGCGTTCAGGCGCGCAGCGCTCCAGTTCAGGTTACCTCCATGCGAGATGCGCTTGCGCAACTGCCTCGCAACCGACATGTCTGCCTCGTAGCCGAGGTCAAGGTGACGCTCTTTCAGTGCCTCAAGGACACCCCTGATAAAATCCCGACTCTTGATCCAGCGGTTGAAGTCGTGCCAGATCGGGTTGCTCTTCAGGAACGCATTAAAGGCCTTTGGATCGAAATTCTCCGAGAGGGAGTACTTGTGTCCCAGTTTCGCAAGGTATTTGAAGCGTTCTACCGGCGGGTAGTTCGCGAGGAACTCCCGGTACTGGTCCTGGGCGATCAGTGGCTTCGCAAGGCCGATCGGGAAAGGTTCATAACGGAATTCGAGGTTGTCGTAGTTGAAGTACATTACCGGGATCCTGCCAGGTGTGTGCCTGCGTCGAGGGCGCAGGATAGCACATTGACTGCCGTCAGACGGCGTCGGCTTGCCATGGTAGCGTACTAACCGGTCATGTAAATACGAGCGATTATCAGTTGTCAGTTTTTTGATAGGTTATTATATTAGCGTCACCTCCCGCTGATCTTCCGGACCGCCAATCTGATGTCGAGACCAAAAGTTGCCCTGACTGCCGGTGCTGCCCATGGCGGTACAACGATCGCGAACATGATCCTGGGCCAGCACCCGGAAATATTCGCAACCGGAAAATTAAGGGATTTTCCTGATGGCGATGTGTTTTCAGAAGACAAGGTGTGTGCCCCGGGTGACCGTTCCTGCTGGGAATGCTCCTGTGGGGAACTGGCGATGCACTGCCCGTTCTGGCTGGAAGTCCGTGAACGCTATGCACGTCTCGCGGACTGGCCGATTGACAAGCGGTTGCCCGAGCTGTTCCGCATGATTACTGAATTGTCCGGCAGGCCGTTCGTTGGTGACGTGACACATAATGTCGGTTACGCAAGACAGTTGATGGAAATCAGTGGTATTGATCTGTATCTCATTCATGTGGTCCGGGACGGTCGTGGGGTAGTCAATTCACGACTCAGGAAGGATTACAATATGGGGTTGCTGCAGAAAACCGGCTGGAGGCATACCCGCCGCGTGATCAAGCTCTCCCGCCGGTGGTTACGGCAACATCATGCCCTGGCTGCATTGGAGAAGCAGCTGGGACCAAAAGCCGTGCGTATCAGTCATGAAGATCTGTGCATAAACCCGCGTGCCACGCTGCAGCCGGTGGGCGAATGCCTCGGACTTGATTTCGACTCCATCGGGGCAGCACTCGGCGCCGGTGAGCCATTCGGGCCGGTACCGCACCTGATTCGGGGCAATGCGAACCTGCGACTCGGGAAAGAGGTGGTACTCAAGTACGAACCCTCTAATCTGGCCAGGATGAGCGGCCTGGACCAGGCCATCTTCGGGCTTGCGTCGAAATTACCGGTTTTTGGCTACTGAAAACAGGTGTAAAATTTTCCCTGCTCCAGTAACAGAAAGCAAGACGCCTTCCGGTCTATGGACGACCTGCTGACATCCGGATGGCAGTGCGACAGACAGGTGCCTGGCACACCGACCATGTTTTTTTCTGCGGACATGTGCGTATGTGCTGCCCCGCACGCTCATCATTAACATCATAACGCGCTAGTGTACATACGATGAAGCCGGAGGATTTTACACAAAGACTGATAAAGACTTTCCTGCCCAAGAACCTGCGTCGGCGGGTACTTCACTGGCACAAGTTCCGCAATGCCGACTATATCCTGGTGTCATACCCCAAATGTGGCCGCACCTGGCTGCGGGTAATGCTGTCGCACTACTACGTTGAACGCTACGGGCTGGTTAACGGGTCGTTGCTGGATTTTGCCAACCTGCACTACCAGAACCCGGCAGTGCCAAAGATCTTCCTGTCCCACGATGTCCTGAATGAAGTGTTGCACCGGACCCGGCCACCGGAAATTATCAGCAACGACAAGTCCGCCTACTTTCAACGCAAGGTCATTTACCTCGTGCGTGACCCCAGGGACGTGGTGGTCTCGATGTATTTCCAGCGCAGCAAGCGCGACACCGGTTACCAGGGAAGTCTGCTGGACTTTATCAATGACGAGATCGACGGGCTGAATACGATCATCCGGTTTTACAATGCCTGGGCGGCAGCGCTGCCGAAAATTGACCAGTCGCTACTGATTAAATACGAGGACATGCGTGCAAATCCCGGGGCGACTCTGGTGAAACTGCTCGAGTTCATGGGGCACAACCCGGACCCGGTCATGATCCAGAACGCGGTGGATGCCTCCAGTTTCGAGCGCATGAAAAAGATGGAACGCGATAATGAATATAACCGGTCCTGGCTCAAGGCCGGTGATGTGAAAGACGAGGAGTCCTTCAAGGTACGGCGCGGCAAGATCGGCGGCTATACCGATTATCTCGAGGAAGACGATATCGCTGCCATCAACCGGCTCATCAATGAGAAACTTGCGCCGGATTTTGGCTACTAGTTACTGTAACTGGCGCTCCCAGTATCCAATGGCCGGCACGTGATATGGGCAACCGCAGAAAATTTTTCATCCACCCCGGTTATCCGAAGACTGCGTCCACCACGCTGCAAAAGCGGTTGTTTTCAAAGCACCCGGATCTTTGCTACCTCGGGAAACCGCTTACCGGCGAACTGCTGGACATCGAGATCGCGATTCTCAATCTGGATGCCGAACAGTTTTCACAGGCCCTGCCAGACCTGCAAAGCCGGTTTCTCTCCGTCATGGCGCGTAGTGCGGCCAGTGACCGAAATGTGCTGCTGTCGCATGAGGGCTTCCTGCGCCCGACTCGCTATGAGGGGCACGATATCCTGCAGACAGCAAAGCGCATCTGGCAGGTATTTTGTGAACCGATCAAGGGCGAGTTTGACTGCCACGTACTGCTCACCATCAGGAAGCAGACAGATATTATTCCATCCTATTTCTTTGATTCCATCTCGCGCAGTCCAGCACGTTTCAGAACGTTTATCGAAGCATCGCTACAGGGACCCGGGGAAGGCTACCTTGCCTCGCTGTATTACGATGCGGTTGTCCGGCGCTATGCTGACCTGTTCGGCCGGGAACGTGTAAAGGTGCTGCCATTCGAACAGTTTATTACCCGTCGTGAGGCTTTTATGCACGAACTGGCGGGTTACCTCGAAATCGATTATGACTGCGGCATCGAGCTGGTCGGGGGCGGGGCATACAATATCAAGCTGCGTGCGGCCAGTGGCTACCGGATCACGGCCAACGAGGCCCTGCTGGATTTGGTCAACAGGGTATGTCCGGATATGGAGCAGCTGCCGCGCCTGTTGCGGGTTCCGCTGAAACGCATCCCGCTCAAACACCGGGTATTTTCCCTGAGCGCAGCAGAACAGGCGGAGATACAGCATTTGTATGCCGGTTCGAACAAACAGCTGTCCGATGAATTTGGTCTGGAACTGGACGAGTACGGCTATTTCTAATCGTAGGTTGTGGGTTTACCCTCAAGGGCACAAGAGCAATGTGTAACCCAACAATCAAGCTGCTGGTCGAATAAATTCGACCCTCCACACGAATTCCGATCTAGGGGTAGGGCCGAATTCATTCGGCCAATAATATGTTGGGCTGATGCAGGAAGCCCAACCTGGGCGGGGCAGGCGTTTACGACACTCTCTAGGGGAAGGTGTCGCATCGGGATGCAACCGGTGGCGTATCAGAACAGGGTATAAATAAACGGTGCTACAGCCGAACCCTCGGAAAGAACAATCAATGCGCCCAGCAGCAGCAGGATAATAATAATAGGCGCAAGCCAGAACTTCTTGCGTACGCGCATGAATCCCCAAAGGTCTTTTAACAGGTCCAGCATCAGAAGGGTCTCTCCATTTGGTCTATTGGTGATGAATGGCTTGGTACGCGGTAACTCTCTGACTCATTATCCAGTTTTCTTTTCATGGGGTCGTTGCCGAACAGGCGCATTATAAGTCCAAACGGAAGGAACACGGTATAAAATACCAGGCCGAGGATAATCCGTGTGTTGATCCAGCCGGCCACGTGGCCGAACTTCATCCATCCTGTATGCAGGGGCTTGAGTCCGACCGGGAACACCAGTGCCATGAAGGCAAGGATGCCGGCCGCGATAAACGGCCATGCCGGCCAGGGGCGCTCCAGCAGCCAGGGGAAAAACAGCCCGAATATAAGGACCAGTCCGGCGCCGAAGATCAGGCCGAACTTGCGTAGCTCGGATTTTTCGGGTGCCGGTTTTGGAGTAGTGCCGCTCATGGTCAGTCCAGGTCGAACTCGTCCTTCCAGGAGTCATCCTTTTCCCATGCCGGCTGGTCTTCCTTGGCAAGCAGGAAATTTTCAACCACCAGGTAGTCCATTTCAGTGCGCATGAAGCACCGGTAGGCATCTTCCGGGGTGCATACAATCGGTTCACCGCGAACATTGAACGAGGTGTTGACCAGCACGGAACAGCCGGTGCGTTCCTTGAACTGCGACAGCAGTTCGTGAAAGCGTGGATTGGTCTCGTTATGTACCGTTTGCACGCGTGCCGAATAATCCACATGTGTGATGGCCGGGACATCCGAACGCTTGATGTTGAGTTTCTCGATACCGAATAGCTGTTCCTGTTCCGCTGTCATGGGGACCCGCAGTTCTTCCCTGACGGGCGCTACGATCAGCATGTAGGGGCTCGGCTTGTCGAGGGAGAAATACTCGGAAACATCCTCGGCAAGCACTGCGGGGGCAAATGGCCGGAATGATTCGCGGTACTTGATCTTGAGGTTCATGACTGACTGCATTTTTTCACTGCGCGGGTCGCCGATGATCGAGCGTCCGCCGAGTGAGCGCGGGCCGAA
>CP070821.1:809934-832797 GCA_020344335.1 Gammaproteobacteria bacterium
GCTGATATCCAGCAGTTGCCTGGCGGAATAAATTCCGCCCTACGACACTGTTCCTTAGTAGGGCCGAATTTATTCGGCCTGGTACAAACCGGGCATCGTAGCCCGGAGAAGGTGAGACCGCGCAGCGGTCGAGAGACTGGCCTGGGCCATGGAGCGTAGCGGACGCCGACATGGAGAAGGTGAGACCGGGAACCGGTCGAGAAGCTGGCCTGGGCCATGTCGGTGGTAGAGCACCAAAAGCAGGCGCTTTAGGTGATGCATGGAGCAATTGCCGAGACCCGGAATCCAGTCATAAACAGTTGCAGGGTGCGCCGTGCACACCGGAAAGAAAATACGGGCTGTTGGTTCATGGTGCGCTCAGCACACCCTCGATGGCAGAACCGGCTTAACCGGTCAGCGCATTTGCGATCAGCGATCCCGTGCCACCGGCTGCTGCTCGACGACCGGAGAATGCAACACGAGGTCCATGTCCTTCCAGTCGCCGGTATCGATATAGTCGCGCTTGCCACGGATGTCTTCCAGCAGGATTCGCTGACACCTGCCTGAAATGTAGAGCATGGCCCGGACCTGGATTAACTGACCGGAGAAATTGCTGTACCAGTAGCCCGGTATCGGTTGTTGTTGTAGAAACATGCTATCTCCTCTGCCGGGGCTCTGCCCTCGTGGCGTGCTGTTATTTTTCTGACGTCTGCTCTGACCTGTCGATCGAGGCGCCTTTAGGTAATGTTATAACCGAGAAGCAGGTCGCGGATCAATGGTACCAAGGTGCAATCCCGGCCCTCCCCGGGAAATGCCGGCTAACCACACTTGGAATCGCCGCAGTTCAGGCAGGTCAGGCAACCGTCCATGATGATGGCTGCCTTGGTCTGGCATTTACTGCAAAGCTGGGCGCCGTCCGGAAAATCGCCGGCATCTTCGGTTTCAGCACTATTCACGGCAGATTCATACTGTGCACGCTTTTCCGACACCAGCTTTTTCTGGTGCTCGTCCAGGCCGTCGTCCTTCAGCAGGCCGATCATGCGCATGTGACATTCAATGGCATCACCGATTTCCGCCACCAGTGACGGCATGTACTTGCCGCCCTTCTTGAAGTAACCGCCGCGCGGGTCGAATACCGAACGCAGCTCCTCGACCAGAAAGGTGACATCGCCACCCTTCCGGAACACCGCAGAAATAATCCGGGTCAGCGCCACGATCCACTGGAAGTGGTCCATGTTCTTGGAATTGATAAAGATTTCGAAGGGACGCCGCAGTTCGTTCTCGGTCCCGGCATTCAGGATAATGTCGTTGATGGTGACATACAGTGCATGCTCGGACAGTGGCGTCTTGACCTTGTAGGTCGAGCCGATCAGCATTTCGGGACGCTTCAGTTTTTCGTGCAGCTGGACCACGTTGTCTTCCTGCTTCGCAGGTGTCGCCTGCACCTCGTTGGCAGCGACTGCCTGGATATCTTCCTGTGGCTCGTCCTGCTTGACGCTGTAGTCCACGATTTTCTTGTCAATACGAATGCTCATAGCTAACTCCTGCGAATTCCCGGTCTGTGTTGTCTAGAATTTTCCGTAGTACCCCTCTTTGAGGGCATCATAAAGATTGGCGGCAGTATGCATTTCGCCGTCATACTCCACTTCCTCGTTACCTTGCAGGCTGACGACCGAACCGTCATCCAGCGTAAACTCGTAGGTGGTGTTCTCCAGGTCTTTCTCTTTCACCAGTACGCCCTGGAAGGCTTCCGGATTGAAACGGAACGTCGTACAACCCTTGAGGCCCTGCTCGTAGGCGTACATGTAAATGTCCTTGAAATCCTCGAAGGGATAACTCGTCGGCACGTTGGCCGTTTTCGAAATCGAGGAGTCTACCCATTTCTGTGCAGCCGCCTGGATATCTACATGCTGCTTCGGCGTGACATTATCGGCTGCAATAAAATAGTCCGGCAATGCATCACCCTCACCCTCCATGCTGGCATTCGCCTGCGGGTTGACCAGTTCACGGTAGGCCAGCAGCTCAAACGAATAGACATCCACCTTTTCCTTGGTCTTCTTGCCCTCGCGGATCACATTACGGAAGTAGTGATGCGCAAAACTCGGTTCAATACCATTGCTCGCATTGTTGGCCAGTGACAGCGAGATGGTCCCGGTCGGTGCAATGGAACTGTGATGGGTGAAGCGTGCGCCGGTCTCCGCCATGTCCCTTACCAGGTCAGGCGCCACCTCGGCGACATTCTGCATGTAACGGCTGTATCTGGTGTGCAGCACCTTGCCCTTGACGAGGTCTCCCGGCAGGTAGCCGTCACGGCGCATCTCGGGCCTCCTGCGCAACATCTCCTCGGTGACCTCGAAGTCCTCTTCCATGACCGGTGCCGGTCCTTTTTCCCGGGCGAGGTCCAGCGCCACCTGCCAGCCGGTCAGGGCCAGTTCGCGGCTGACGCGCTCGGTAAATTTCACCGATGCTTCCTCACCGTACTTCATGCACAACATACTGACCGTGGAACCCAGCCCCAGAAACCCCATGCCATGACGGCGCTTGCGGATGATCTCATCGCGCTGCCCTTCCAGCGGCAGGCCATTGATCTCGACCACGTTATCGAGCATGCGGGTAAAGATGGCAACCACCTTGCGAAATTCCTCCCAGTCAAATTCCGCCTGCTCGGTAAATGCGTTGCGCACGAACTTGGTCAGGTTGACCGAACCCAGCAGGCAGGAACCATAGGGCGGCAGGGGCTGCTCGCCGCAGGGGTTGGTCGCACGGATGTTCTCGCAGAACCAGTTGTTGTTCATCTCGTTGACCTTGTCGATGAGAATGAACCCCGGCTCGGCAAAATCATAGGTCGAGCTCATGATCATGTCCCAGAGACGCCTTGCAGGGATGGTCCTGTAGATGCGGCACGCGACCAGACCGGCATTGTTCGTGATATAGCCGTCCTTGGTCGGCCATTCGCGCCAGATCACCTTGTCCAGGTCATTCAGGTCGATGCCGCTGTCGAGTTCCTTGCGGTTAATGGGAAACGCCAGCTGCCAGTTGGTATCCTGCTTGACAGCATTGATGAACTCCGTGGTGATCAGCAGCGACAGGTTGAACTGACGCAGGCGGCCATCCTCACGCTTGGCACGGATGTAATCCATCACGTCCGGGTGTCCGACATCGAACGTCGCCATCTGGGCACCGCGCCGGCCGCCGGCCGAGGACACCGTGAAGCACATCTTGTCGTAGATATCCATGAAAGACAGGGGACCGGAGGTATAGGCACCGGCGCCGGAAACATAGGCGCCCCTGGGACGCAGCGTGGAAAATTCGTAACCGATGCCGCAGCCGGCCTTCAGCGTCAGACCGGCTTCGTGCACCTTGTTGAGGATATCGTTCATGGAATCATGAACGGTACCGGACACCGTGCAGTTGATCGTCGACGTGGCCGGTTTGTGTTCCTGCGCGCCGGCATTGGAAGTGATCCGCCCTGCAGGGATGGCCCCGTGCCGCAGCGCCCAGAGGAATTCCTTGTACCACGTATCACGCAAGGTTTCGGTTTCCTCGACATCGGCGAGCGCACGCGCCACCCGCTGGTAGGTATCATCGATGGCCTGATCTACCGGGGTCCCGTCCTTGGCTTTCAGGCAATACTTCTTTTCCCAGATATCGAGCGAGGCGGGCTGCAGACTGATGTCCGCCGCGCTCGCGGGTACGGTTTCAAGGTGTGCGGTGGTCGTCATGCGTCTTGCTCCCCCTTCCTAATTACGCAAGTTCTTGTTAACTGGTGTTTTCTCTGGCCTTGACGACACCTGGCGGCGTTACCGTGACGAATCTGGCAAAAAAAACACAAGATGTTGTGTGCAGAACAGGAAGATTATGACTGCCTGCAGGGGCTGTCAAGTTCCCTTGGTATGGGTACAAATATTATTTATTATCATAAGGATAACAACAGAAACAGTTTGTCAATACTGTTATTTAACAGCTCGCGTCCTATAACAGTTCAACACTATATATTGTGTTTCTAATATTGTTACCTGGCGAATGCCGACAGGCATGAACCTGGTTTAGAAACCGGCCGGAATCGCCGGCGGATGCACGTGCTGATGCAAACCGTGCTCGCCATGCGGCCGATGGTCCGCTGGCACCATCACCAGGGTATAGATACCGAACAGCATGACGGTAATCCCGGCGAGGGCGCGTATTATACGACCCTGCAAGCGGCGCGCCAATGTGCTGAACGCCACACCCATGGCAAGCATCAGGGGCAAGGTCCCCAGTCCGAAGGCCAGCATGGTCAGCCCGCCGTTGAGTGTACTGCCACTGGCCAGCGCCAGGGCCAGTACCGCATACACCATACCGCAAGGCAACCAGCCCCAGAGCATGCCCAGTATCAATGCCTGGCCACTGTGGCGTATCGGTAGGTAGCGGCGACCGAGCGGTTCGATGCGCTTCCAGATGTGCGTACCGGCCTGCTCCAGCCAGCGCAGAGCAGGCCACCAGCCGGCAAGGTACACACCCAGTAGCAGCATGAACACGCCGCTGAAAACCCGGGCAACGGGAAACCCGGTCAACGGTTCCAGCAGATCGACCTGCTGTCCGAGCAAACCCAGGAAAACGCCGGCCAGGGTATAACTGAAAATGCGGCCGGTGTTGTAGGCCAGGAGCGTCACAAGAAAGCGCCCGCGCGATGCCCTGATTCCCGAATCCACACTGCCGGTCAGCGCAGCGACAATACCGCCGCACATGCCAATGCAGTGCACGCCGCCAAGCAGACCCACGATGAACGCGGCCGGCAGTGTCAGCCCTGCTTCCATGTCAGCGTCCGGGACTGTCGTGCGGCAACAATACCGCCGGTGACTCCAGCGGTATCCGGATGCGCCCGGACAGACGCCAGTCATCGGCTGCCAGCTGTACGTACCAGTCGCCGCGCCGCAGGTCATCGAAACGTCCGCTGTAGCGGTCGGCCCCGGTCCGTGTCAGCCGGACCTGCTGATCGTGCCCCTTGGTTGTGGGATGCAGGAAGGCCAGCGTCAGCGCCTCCGGCAGGACCATATCAAGGGATCGCAGCTGCACGGTAACCTCGTTATTCGCGACATCGAGTGTAATGCGCGCCTCGAGTCCGTGTTCCGCAGCCGCCCGGTCGCGCGCCAGCACCCGGTTGATCGCCTTGCCGTGCCGGTAATAATCATCGACCACCAGGCCATCACTGGTGGTCACGGCAAGATAGATGGTAATGATGCCGCCGATGACGGCAGATAACGGCAACGCGATTAGCAGCCAGACCCAGGGGTGGCGGTACCAGGGATGTTGATCAGTATTGGCGCTCATAATTCAGGGCTCTTCCACGGGTCGAGTGTAGGGCCGAATTATTCGGCCATGGGATACAAGGAGGTTACCATGTCATACGATGCATCACGCAGGAGGAGTGATTCCCTGCACCATCAAGTCTATTGCATCACCACCGGTCGAATGAATTCGACCCTGCAGTTCGGCTGATATTCTTTCCGGTCCACATGGCGCACCCTGTGTCAGGTCATTAAAAAATTCAGGGATTCATTAACCCGGTCCCAGGAATCGCCCTTCCTGCTGCACCTGCAGGGCACTGGCATCTGTTGCCTCCAGCGTGAAGATCACGGTACTGCTGCGTGCCTCCAGATCGGATTCATCGACACGCAGGCGCACCGGAAATTCCATGACCTCACCCGCAGGTACCCGAATCGTTTTTATATCCATGTGAAGCTCTACTCCCGGCATGCCCTGCACACCGAGCCTGTAGGTATGTTCCCTGTTATCCATGTTGAGAATCTTCAGGATATAGACATTCTCGATCAGGCCTTCCACGGTTTCCCGGTACAACTGGTTACGGTCGCGGATAACATCGAGTCCCAGGGGGGTACGGGTCACCACGGAATACGCCAGGGCGGAAATGATCGCCAACATGATGATGGCGTAGATCACGACACGTGCACGAATCATGTGCGTCTGCTTGCCCTCCATGGCGTTTTCCGTGGTGTACTTGATCAGTCCCTTCCGGTAGCCCATTTTTTCCATTACATCGTCACAGGCATCGATACAGGCCGAGCAGGCGATACACTCATATTGCAGGCCATTGCGAATATCGATCCCGGTCGGGCAGACCTGTACGCACAGGGTGCAGTCAATACAATCCCCCAGCCCGAGTTCTGCCGGGTCCGCACTGCGCTTGCGTGAGCCGCGCGGTTCGCCGCGTTCCGGCAGGTAGGAGATGATCAGTGTGTCCCTGTCGAACATGGCGCCCTGGAAACGTGCATAGGGACACATGTACTTGCACACCTGTTCACGCATCCAGCCGGCATTACCGTAGGTAGCAAATCCGTAGAAAATAACCCAGAACGTTTCCCATGGTCCGAGCTCGAAGGCCAGCAGCCGCTGTCCCAGGTCGACGATCGGCGTGAAATAACCCACGAACGTGAATCCCGTCCAGGCAGCGAATGCCAGCCACAGGAAATGCTTGGTTGCCTTGATGCGCAGCTTGCGGGCATTCATGGGCATGGCATCGAGCTTTTGCTGGTGCATGCGGTTGCCCTCGACCTTGCGCTCGATCCACAGGAATGCCTCGGTCCATACGGTTTGCGGGCAGGCATAACCGCACCAGATCCTCCCGACCAGGGCAGTGACGAAGAACAGCATCAATCCGGCGGTGATCAGCAGTGCCGCAAGATAGATAAAATCCTGCGGCCAGAACGTAACAAAGAAGATATGAAACTTGCGCGCCGGCAGGTCCAGCAGAACGGCCTGGCGTCCGTCCCACACAAGCCATGGCACGAGATAATAGATTCCCAGCAATCCGAAGACGCCGAGTACCCGCAGGCGCGCAAACAGGCCGTGCACCTCGCGCGGGTAGATCTTTTCCTGCCTGGCGTAGAGTAACTGTTCGACCTGCTCGTCAGGCGATCCGGTCTTGGCAGACCCGGTGGTGTTGCGGGCGCCCATAGTTGTGCCCTAGCTTTCCGGGTAGTCCGGAGTATTGCGGAGACAATTGGTAATGGCGAAATACAGGGTACCGAACCCGGATACCGCCGCGACTAGCCAGAACAGCAGAAACCCGATGGTATAGATACCTAACCGGCTGATTTCCAGGTCGGCACCGAAAGCGACCAGGTCGTCCGGGTCAAAGGCGGAGAAGAACAGTCCGGAGGCAACTACTGCCGTCAGGAATGACGGCCACAGCACCGCAATGCATTTCTGGATACCTGGTATTCGTTTGTCAGCCATGGCAAGGCCCGCCCCTGTGAATCCGGCGGCAAACCCTACTCGGTGGTAGTGGCTCGGTTTGTAACAGGCCGAATAAATTCGGCCCTACAAAGAACCGTGTTGTAGGGCGGAATTTATTCCACCAGACAGATTTGACGCCAAACTGAGCCACTACCTACTCGGTTTCACTTTCCTGCCCGGTGGACAGGCTGTAGACATAGGCCGCCAGCAGGTGCACCTTGTCCTCTCCGAGAAATTCACGATTCGATGGCATGACGCCGTTACGGCCAATGGCAATGCTTTCCATCACGCGTTTTCTGGAGCCGCCGTACAACCAGACATTGTCAGTCAGGTTGGGCGCACCCAGTGCCTGGTTTCCGGTACCGTCGGGACCGTGACAGGCAACGCACAGCATCTCGTATTTCTCCTGCCCGCGTTGCACCGCTTCGGCATCTGCCTTGCGGCCGCTCAGACTGAATACGTATTCCGTCATGTCCGCCACCCCGGCTTCCCCGCCCAGCGCCTCCTGCCAGGACGGCATGACGCCAGAGCGTCCGTTCAGGATGGTCTGTTCGATGGTTGCAGGATCGCCGCCATACTGCCAGACATTGTCGCGCAGGTTCGGAAAGCCGCGTGCGCCACGCGCATCCGAGCCGTGACAGGTTGCGCAGTAATTGACAAACAATCGCTCACCCATGCGACGTGCCTCGGCATCGTCGGCAACATCGATTATGTCCATGGCGGCATATTTAGAGAACAGCGGGCCATACTTACTATCGGCTTTATCCATCTCCTCCTGGTACTGGCCGAGAGACGTCCAGCCCAGCATGCCGGAAAAGCTGCCGAGTCCGGGATAAAGCACCAGGTAACCGATCCCGAAGAACAGGGTGATATAAAACATGTTCAGCCACCAGCGCGGCAGCGGGTTATTGAGTTCTTCCAGGTCCTCGTCCCAGACATGGCCCATTGTCTTGGTCTGGTCCTCCGGCTTGATGGCCGTCGACAGCCAGCGAATCAGGAGAAAACAGGCAATGATCCCGGCGACGGTCGGGATGATGATGTACCAGTTCCAGAAGCTACTGGTGAAATCAGCCATGGGAATTCTCCTTGGAAATATTATCTGATGAAGCCGGCTTGTCCTCGTTGAACGGAATATTGGCCGCTTCATTAAAGCCCTGCTTGCGCTTGCCACTCCAGGCCCACAGGACAATGCCGATGAACACCACCATCACGACCACCGTCCACAGCGCATCAATCAACGCAAGATCCATGCATCATCTCCGGGTCTTGATCGCCGTACCCATCTTCTGCAGGTAGGCAATCATGGCATCCATCTCGGTCTTGCCCTCGAGGGCCTGCGCTGCGGTCTCGATCTGTTCGTCCGAGTAGGGCGCGCCCAGCATGCGCAACACCTCCAGCTTCCTGCGGATATGTGTGGCATCCGCCGCATTTTCTTCGAGCCACGGGTAGCCCGGCATGATGGATTCGGGCACGACGTCGCGCGGGTTGATCAGGTGCACGCGGTGCCATTCGTCACTGTAGCGGCCACCCACCCGCGCAAGGTCCGGACCGGTACGCTTTGAGCCCCACTGAAACGGCCGGTCGTATGTGAACTCGCCCGCAACGGAATAATGCCCGTAACGCTCCGTCTCTGCCCGGAACGGCCGGATCATCTGGGAATGACACAAATAACAACCTTCACGCACGTACACGTCCCGTCCGGCCAGTTGCAGCGGTGTATAGGGCTCCAGGCCATCCACCGGCTGTGTTGTCGAATGCTGAAAGAACAACGGCACGATCTGTACCAGGCCGCCGACAGAGATCACGAGAATGATCAGCACGATCATCAGACCGATGTTTTTTTCAATTTTTTCATGTCCTGTTGCCATGATCGCCTCCTTAATGGGCCGCGGCGGGCGCCGGAATGGAGCCAACGGCCGGTTTGGCGCCGGCGATGGTCTTCCAGATATTCCAGGCCATCACCAGGGCGCCGAACAGGAAGAATGCACCCCCCAGGAAGCGCACGATGTAATAGGGATGCATGGCCTGCACTGACTCAACAAAGCTGTAGGTCAGCGTGCCGTCGGCATTGGTTGCGCGCCACATCAGTCCCTGCATGATGCCTGCCACCCACATCGAGGCGATGTACAGTACGATACCGATGGCAGCGGTCCAGAAATGCACCTCGACCAGTTTCAGGCTGTAGAGTTCGCGGTCGAACAGTCGCGGTATCAGGTAGTAAAGACTGCCCATGGAAATCAGTGCCACCCAGCCGAGCGCACCGGAATGCACATGACCGATGGTCCAGTCGGTGTAATGCGACAAGGCATTGACCGTCTTGATGGACATCATCGGCCCTTCGAAGGTGGACATGCCGTAAAACGATATGGAGACAATCAGCAGTCGTAGTACCGGATCGGTCCGCAGCTTTTCCCAGGCACCGGACAGCGTCATGATGCCGTTGATCATCCCGCCCCAGCTGGGGGCCAACAGGATCAGTGACATGATCATCCCGAGTGATTGCGCCCAGTCCGGCAGCGCCGTGTAATGCAGGTGGTGCGGTCCTGCCCAGATATAGGTAAATATCAGCGCCCAGAAATGCACCACCGAGAGACGGTAGGAATACACCGGGCGCCCGGCCTGCTTGGGAACAAAGTAGTACATCATGCCGAGAAAGCCGGCGGTCAGGAAAAATCCCACGGCATTATGACCGTACCACCACTGCACCATGGCGTCCTGCACCCCGGCATAGGCGGAATAGGACTTGAACAGGGAGATCGGCACCGCGGCACTGTTGAAGATGTGCAAAATGGCAACGGTTATGATGAAGGCGCCAAAGAACCAGTTGGCGACATAGATGTGCGGTATTTTCCGCTTGATAATGGTGCCGAAAAACACCACTGCATAAGCCACCCAGACCAGTGCGATCAGGATATCGATCGGCCACTCCAGCTCGGCATACTCCTTGCTCGTGGTGATGCCGAGCGGCAGCGTAATGGCCGCCGCGACGATGATCACCTGCCAGCCCCAGAAGGTAAATGCGGCGAGCCCGTCACTGAACAGGCGTGCATGACAGGTACGTTGCACCACGTAATACGAAGTTGCGAAAAGTGCAGACCCGCCGAAGGCAAAGATCACTGCATTGGTATGCAGCGGACGCAGGCGACCGAATGTCAGCCACGGGATATCGAAGTTCAGTACCGGCCATGCCAGTTGTGCGGCAATAAGGACCCCCACCAGCATGCCGACGATTCCCCAGACGATGGTCATGATGGAAAACTGCCTGACCACTTTATAGTTATATGTTTGCTGATCGGTCATACCGACCTCCCTGACATATATGAAAACACATTAACCCGCTCGGGAACCGTGCCACTATCTGGTAAAACTCGGTTCGATACCCCAACCCCACAACAGTGCGGTAACGGCCAGCAAGGCAACAAACGCCACGAGGCCAACGCCCAGTACGGCACTCGAAAACAGGAACCCGCGGTCCTCGGAAATCCCCATCATGATGGGAACCCCGGTGTACAGGAGGTAGACGGTGTAGGCCAGTGCCGGGATGCCGAGCACCATGTTGAGCCACAAAACAGGATACAGTTCCATTATGCCAATCAGGAACAACGGGGTGGCCGTGTAGGCAGCCAGCACCACGCACTGGGACAGCGGAGAATCGGCACCATAGGTCTCGCCCATCCAGTGGATCATCCAGCCCATGGAGTAGACACCGACGATCATGGCAAGGTAGTAGAGCACGGCGATCACGCCGGCGCTCTGCAGCGTCAGTTTCACCGGGTCACCGACACCGATCTGCCAACCGAACTGCGTGGTTCCTATAAAACCGGATAGTGCAGGGATGAGCGCCAGCAGCATGATATGCCGGGTATAACTTTTGCCGATGGTGCTTTCCTCATCGCGAATGGCGAGCCACTCTCGTTTCGGATTGACGAACAGACCCCAGACATGCTTTACCACCATTGGTAAACTCCCCCTTGCAGAAAACTGTCGACAGGTAGTTTCCTGCCTGTCAGACACAGAGTCAACACAAACCAGACAGCTGCCGGAACGACGCCTTGCCCGGTATCAGGCAGGCTTTTTTATGTACCGGCCAAAGGATGAGTAACGGGAGACCGGCGCATCGTCACCACCGGCATTTGCCGTCACCAAATCCGGCGATATTATTCACAGTGGAGTCACCAGACCAATTGATCTATATCAATAGATATACAAATCAACAACAAGCGCAGGAAAACCCCGTTATGCTATGGTCCGGAAACGGTCCTCCGGACCGGCCGGTAAGCTGCGGGTGCACCCCAACCTGATCCCATCATGTTTTCTGTCGAAACTGCCATTGATGACCGAAGCCGGACGGACGCCGGTGAAGCGGGTAGCGTCTGCTTTCACTGTGGCCTGCCGGTACCCGATGATCTGGACCTGCAGGTCACCATTAATAAACGGCAGGAACCGATGTGCTGTCACGGCTGCCAGGCCGTTGCACAGGCGATCATTGATGCCGGTCTTGCCGACTTCTACCGTTACCGAACGGAGAACCCGCTGACCGGGCGCGAAGTCGTGCCCGACATCATCCGGCAGAACCGTGTGTATGACCACCCGGATGTGCAAAAACAGTTTGTGCGCGTCGAACCCGGCAACATCCGTGAGGCCGCACTGTTTCTGGAAGGGATTACCTGTGCCGCCTGTATATGGCTCAATGAACGCCACCTGACACAGTTACCCGGGATACTGGAAGTCCAGATCAACTATGCGACCCACCGTGCCCGCGTTCGCTGGGATGCAGCACGCATCAAGCTCAGTGAAATCCTCGAGGCCATCCAGTCGATCGGTTACGCGGCCCACCCCTACGATCCGCTGCATCAGCAACAGGCGTTTGACCGGCTGCGGCGCAAACACCTGCAACGCCTCGGGGTAGCCGCCGTCCTCGGTATGCAAGTCATGCTGCTGTCGATTGCGCTGTATATCGGTGACTGGTCCGGCATGGAAGCCGGATTTCGCCACCTGTTTCGCTGGCTCGGTCTCGCGCTGACCCTGCCGGTTTTACTGTATTCCGCTGTTCCGTTCTTCCAGGGTGCGTTGCGAGACCTGCGCAACCACCGGATCGGCATGGATGTCCCGGTGACGCTCGGCATACTGGTCGCCTTCCTGGGCAGCCTGCATGCCACCTGGAGTGGCCGGGGCGATGTCTATTACGACTCGGTCGTGATGTTCGTGTTCCTGCTGCTGCTCAGCCGTTATTTTGAAATCATGGCACGCAAGCGTGGCGCGGAGATGGCAGAACAGCTTACCCACGCGCTACCGGCCATGGCCACCCGCCTCACCGGCACTGACCCCGGCGAACCGCACGAGCTGGTACCGGTCACCGAACTGGTGCCGGGAGATCGCGTGCTGGTCAAACCCGGCGAGACAGTGCCTGTCGACGGCCGGATTGTAACCGGGCAAAGCTCGGTAAACGAGGCGCTGCTAACCGGTGAGAGCACACCGCTATCCAGGCAACCCGGCGATGAACTGATCGGTGGCAGCATCAACATCGAAAGCCCGCTCACGATAGTGGTCAGCCGCATCGGACCGGACACGGTACTTGCCGGTATCCTGCGGTTGATGGAACAGGCACAGGCGGAAAAACCGGCCATTACGCGGCTTGCGGACCGGGTCGCCAGCTGGTTCGTCGGTGGTGTTCTGCTGGTGGCCGTCCTGAGCGGACTCTACTGGTGGCAGCATGCGCCGGACGACTGGTTGCCGATCGTCGTCGCCGTGCTGGTGATTACCTGTCCCTGCGCCCTGTCACTCGCCACACCCACGGCGCTCAGCGCGGCCGCCGGCACCCTGCTGTCACACGGCCTGCTGCCGGCACGCGGCAACCGACTGGAAACGCTAGCGCGCTGCACGCATGTCGTATTTGACAAGACCGGTACCCTCACCCGGGGAACACCGGTCGTCACCGGGCTCCGTTGCTGCTCGGAGCTGGACGGGGCTGAGATACTGAAAATTGCCGCGGCCCTGGAAAGCGCTTCCGAACACCCGCTGGGCACGGCCATTCGCTCGATGGCCGCCGGTCTCCCGCTGCCGACGGTGAGTGAATTGTCCAATCATCCCGGCGCCGGTGTCAGCGGCATGATCGAAAATACGACATATTTCATCGGCAGCCCGGACTTTGTTGCAAGCCAAACCGAAGCTGATCTTGCCCTGCTGCAGGCGGAGCCTGCACAGACCGGCACCCGGATTGC
Organism: Gammaproteobacteria bacterium; assembly: GCA_020344335.1. Taxonomy (GTDB): domain Bacteria; phylum Pseudomonadota; class Gammaproteobacteria; order UBA9214; family UBA9214; genus SZUA-186. The sequence goes on from CP070821.1 coordinate 823,371, forward strand.
CATCGCTGACAGCCATACCCTGCATGCGCTGCTGATACTGCACGATGAAATCCGGCCCGACGCACAGGCGGCCATTGCCACATTGCGCAACCAGGGGCTGCAGGTGCAATTGATGACCGGCGATCATGCGCATGCAGCCCGGCAGGTGGCAGACCTTGTGGGAATCGACAGTGTACAGGCAGCGATGCAACCGGTGGACAAGCTGCATGCCGTGCGTGACCTGCAACAACGGGGCGCAGTCGTTGCCATGGTCGGCGACGGCATCAATGATGCACCGGTACTGGCCGCGGCAAACGTGTCCGTAGCCATGCAGGGCGCTGCCCATGTTACCCAGGCCAGCGCGGACCTGGTGTTGCTCACCGAGCGGCTGAACAGCCTGCCTGACGGCATTTTCCTCGCCCGCAAGACGCTGGGGATCATTCGCCAGAACCTCGGCTGGGCCGTCGGTTACAACCTGCTCGCCCTGCCGGCGGCCGTGCTGGGCTTTGTTGCACCCTGGATGGCCGCCATCGGGATGTCATCGAGTTCGCTGCTGGTGGTGCTCAACGCCCTGCGATTGACACGACACAAACCCGCCACGCGACCCGCCAGGAACTAGCCCATGGAAGTCATCTACCTGCTGATCCCGCTGTCCCTGGTCCTGATCGGGGTGATCATCTGGGCGTTTTTCTGGGCGGTCCGGTCAGGACAGTTTGATGACCTGGAAGGGCCGGCACATCGCATCCTGATGGATGATGATGATCCGGTTATCGATAAACAGGAGGATGACACCGGCAACTGAAAGGCAGGTCATGCTGCGCATACCCGGATGGCGCCGATGACTGGCTAGACGCTGAGGAACAGCTGGATGGCGGATTTCGCCACAAAGCCGATAATTCCCAGCCCCAGCGTGAGAAAAATCATCAGGGTACCGAAGCGCCCGGCACCGGAATCGCGTGCCAGGCGGTACATGACATAGACCATGTACAGCACCAGCCCCCCGATACCGAGAATCAGCGAGATCTCCTCGAAGCGGATGATACTCATGACAGCGGTCGTGACTCAGTTCACTGCCAGGTGATAGATCCGGGAGAATCCTTCGCCTGCGAGTAACCGGGCCGCGTGATGACAGTAACTTCCGTTATCACTGCAGAGGATCACCGGTCGATAGCGATTCAGGCAATGAAATTTCCAGGTGAGCGCAGCCACCGGCAGATTGAGTGCACCGGGGAGTGCATCGCGGTCAAAATCCGCGGGCGGGCGTACATCGACGAGTTGTCCGCCGGTTGCCAGCAATCGTGCCGCTGAATCCACGGACAGGGACTCCTCGATCGCACGGCTGTCAATGCGGCTTGGCCGTTTCATGTCTTGTAGTGCCCAGGGCCGTCATCGAGATCCCGGATGTTTTCATAGGCCGAGCCACAATCGTGGAGGATGCAGCCCTTTACAAACATCACCAGGGCAATGACAAACACGATAATTGCAGTAATCGTTAAACCGTCGATGTACATGGCACACCTCCTGTTTCATCAATCAACTACAGTTGTTTATTATATTAACATTTTCTTAATAATTAATCAATAATATTAACGAATATTATTTCTTGGATAATAGCGTGCCTGGCAGGGTTTCCCCCGGCGGGCCACGGCATGGTCACCGCCTCAGGTCGTCAGCCGCCGGTAGATATCCGACACCTTCAACGGCAGCTTGCGCACCTCGTCGATGACGGTGTAATTCACGGCGCCGTACATGTGCGGCAGATAATCTTTGGCCTCGGTGTCGATGGTGATGCAGAAGGAATGAATGCCGTCGCGCTTGGCCTCGATCAGTGCCTGGCGCGTGTCCTCGATGCCGTAGGCGCCGCGGTAGGTGTCGTAGTCATCCGGCTTGCCATCCGAGAGCGTAATCAGCAGCTTGGTGCGCGCCTCGACTTCGTTAAGCAGGGTACTCAGGTGGCGGATGGTAACCCCCATGCGCGTGTAGTCCTGCGGCTTGATGCCGCTGATGCGCGCCTTCACTTCATCACTGTAGGACTCGTCAAAACGCTTTACCCGGTACACCTCGCAGCGCTTGCGCGTCATGCCCGAGAACCCGTAGATGGCGTAACGGTCACCCAGTGTTTCCAGTGACTCACACAGCAACACCAGCGCCTCGCGCTCGGCATCGTTGATCCAGCCCTTGGTGGAACCGCTCATGTCGACCATGAACATCACGGCGATGTTGCGCTCCAGTTTGTGCATCTTGGTGAACAGGCGGTCCGACATTTCCATGCCCATGGTGGTATCGGCCCAGGTCTCGACCAGTGCATCGATATCGACGTTGTCACCGTAGGGCTGTTTCTTCAGCAACTTGTCCTCGCCGCGCAGTGCCTCGAAGGTGCGGCGCAGACTGCCGGCAAGGCCGCGGTACTTTTCCAGCGTGCGCGGCACGAAATCATCAAAACGCGGATTTACATCCAGTTCCCGGAGTACCGCCCAGTTCTTGCGGTAGTGGCGGCGCTCGTAATCCCACTCGTTATAGATAAAGGCACCTTCCTCGTGGTAGGTGCCCTTCCACACATCCTCGGGTTTCTGCTCGTCGCGGGTCCCGGCCATGCTGTAGGACCCGTCACCGGCCGCGACCAGGTACTCGTCCGGAATTTCCCCCAGGTCCTGCAGAATCGAGGCCATCACGCCCCTGATGTCGTCCGGTGGTGCCACAGGCTTGCCATCAAGCACGATTTCATAGGTGAAGCCTTCCGGCAGGTCCGTGTCTTCGACTGTGCGCAATTCAAACCCGGACCGGGCCTCGGCAGCTGCCTCGTCGACCAATGGTTCGTCTTCCGTTTCCGGTGCACCGGCGGGCTGCTCATCTCGCATGCGCATCAGGCCGATGCGGAACAGGTCCTTTTCGCGACTGATCCGCAGCGCACGCACCTGTTCGACCTGGTGCGGTTTCAGTACCCCCTGGTACGGCACCACATCGGGCACGGCCGATTCATACACCTGCGCAAGCAGCGCACCGGTGTCCGCGGCGGCCGCGGTGCGCTCCTGCAGCTGTTCGACGACCGGCTCCCAGCTCTCCGGCAGGCTGCTGACACTGGCGGCACGTAATGCAGCCAGCTGCCGGGATATGCCCGGCAGGTCGCGCCGGATGCAGGCATCGAGGCGCAGGGCCTCCAGTGCATGAAACAGGGTGAGCGCCTTGTCGGGATGATCAAAACCGGCGACCAGTGCATTGACGTCCTCGCGCCACGTGCCGTACCAGCACTGCGCCCACAGGTGCACGGCAATCGCCTTGTAGAACTGGAAATTTTCCTCGCGCGAGCGAAAACGGTTGGCCATCGGCGGCAAGAACAGTGTCTCGGTGTCGGTATAGGCCTGGTCAGCGCACTCGACCTTGAGCTTGCGCCCGTTCAGACCATGCACAAAGGCCTCGATAACACCCGCGACCTCTTCAAAAGAGATGCCGCTGGCACGCTCCATCAGTTCGCGGGCAAATTTTTCCGCCTCGCGTAACGAGCCGATACCGGCACGCAGGCCCGCGGTGTCATACACGTCCATGGAATGCACGATCCAGGCCTCGACACCGTCCTCTTCCATGAAGCGGAACGCCTCGGTGACATAGTTCGCCAGTTGATAGGCCATCTCGCCGTTGGTATGCGCGATCACGCTGACCCAGCGCAGTACAAAGTTCTGCTGCGCCCGACCCAGCTCCGCGATCTGTCTGGCCGGGCCGGCCGCCGTGCGCCGCGAGGACAGTACCGCGTCCAGGTACACGTCGAGATGCTCCTCGATTTCGGGAGCCGCAAACGGCTGTTGCCCGTCCAGGTTCAGCTGGTCGTCACGGGGGTCATGCCAGCGCGCCACGCCACCGGCCGGCAGGGCGCGGGCGTCGGCGGTCGTGATGGCCAGTTCCAGGGTTTCCACGTTGCGGCCCGGCAGCGCCTCGCGCAGCATTTGCGCGATACTCGGCGTAGTCCAGGAACCGGCATCCACGTGCACCCAGATGCCGCGGCATTGCTCACTGACAATGCCGGGCAGGTTGCGGATGAGACGCGCGAGGTCAACCTCGATGTCCCAGCTGGCATTGTCCGCCTTACCGATCCGCGGCGGCGATATCGCGACAAAATGAAAACGTTCACCGCGCAGCTGCGCCCCTTCCACGAAGGTCGGCACATGGGTACGCTCGTAGCGGATATTGCGTTCGCCAAAGTTGTGCCGCGACTGGTCGATCATGGTCGCCGCACTGTCGACATGCGTCACCATGGCTCCCGCCTGCAGCGCCGCATCGCTCAGTACGCCACTGCCGGCGAACAGGTTCAGCATGCACAGGTCGTCGATGTCGTAGCAGCCACTCAGGCGTTCGCGAATCCAGTGCCGCGCCGCGATATCGCGGATGTTGAAGCCGACACGCCCGCGCTCACCGAGGCTACACTGCAGCTGCATGCCGTCGATGCTGACCTGCCACTGCCGCGGCAGCTCAGAGCGTGCCGGCAACCAGCCGAGGGTACCTTTGCCCGGCCGTGCAAAGGCCCAGTCCGCGGCCCATTCCGCGAGCTTGCGATTCCCCGTCGCCCGCCTGTCCGGGCGGTCGACGACATACGGGCCGAAACGTTCCAGCTTGCGTCCGCTCCCGAAGTCCAGCAGCTCGTAGTCATCCAGCGGTGACTCGATAACGACCTGCTGGAGCTGCTTGTCCTTTGCGGGGATCTCGCGGTACATGGCTACGAAGTATGCCCTCCTCCAGGAAAACCCGTGAATAGTTAAGAGTTAACTAACCACAACGGATATAAAAACGCAAAAACGCAGAAGTATTTTTATTGTTGAACTTCCGGTTTCGACCCGTTCGAGTTATTGGGATATGGCCCATTGCTGAAGGACACCGCTGCGAAACCGGCCATTCACGCCTCATTACCTGGCTCGCACTTGTTATTAGCGGAGATCACTCACTGATCAAAGAACAGCATTACTGTGAAAAATAGGGACTGGTATCAACAAATCAGCGAGATTCACTCATGCTGCCGAGTTTCGCGTTCAATAAGTGGCAGCGTGATGTGCATCGCTTTTTGAAACAATAGTGAATTTGTAAAAATGCGGAGATTAATTGACTGAATAAATTTTCGGACAGAGTGGCGCGTAAATTGGCTACCTGTGTTCTTCAGATCATCATTTGCGTTCAGACACAACCAGTTGGTTTGGGCAGTCCGCCGTACTTTGTGATCGGCTTCATGGGTCCGGTCATCCACATTTTAAACATCGCTTTCTGGTCTTCACCCAGGTATCTGGAAAACTTGCGAATGGGTGGCACTACCGCGTGTTCCTCGTAGTAATCACGCGCCTTCAATATTTGCTGCCACTTGACATCGTCCAGGGCAACGCCATCGACTTGTGCCATGGCGCGTGCTATCTCCGGTGTCCAGACGCTGCTGTCGACCAAGTAGCCGTCACTGTCGCGATCCGGTATATCCATCGTTGTACCTCGCTAAAATAATTATTGCCTGTTGCGGGAATTAATAGTTCCCTTACATATGTTCACATGATTAACGGCGTCGGTGTCTCGCCTTGGGAGACTCGAAATTAACTTTCATTGGCTTACCGTTAAAATCTTTGCCGTTCAGACCGGCAATGGCAGCGCGCGCCTCATGGCCTTCCATTTCGATAAAACCAAACCCCTTGCACAGGCCGGAAAAAATATCCGTCACAAGCTTGGATGAGCGCACAGTTCCATATTCGGAAAAAAGGCTCTGCAGGTCTTTTTCGGTTGTGCTGGCGGGCAAATTGCCAATAAATAGCTTCTTCAATTCTGTTCCACCTTTTCGAGTATTTAGGCTGTTAGTTCCAGATAAGCTGAAAAAAAGAACCCCGCCGAGGCGGGGTTCTCCGTATCGGTTTGTCCGATGGGGTCTTGCTTATGCAACAACGTTGCTTGCCTGAAGACCCTTGGGACCTTTTTCTACCTCATAGGTGACAGGCTGACCTTCGCTCAGGGTTTTGAAACCCGAGCCCTGGATCGCATTGAAATGTACAAATACGTCATCGCCGCCATTGTCCTGTGAAATAAAACCATATCCTTTGGATTCGTTAAACCACTTTACAGTACCTGTAGCCATATTACTTTTTACCTTTAAATAGATTAATAAACAAAGTGTTGCTTACAGGCAATGAAACGGGAAATTGGGGGGTAACGCGGAGGAAACAACCAAAACTGCCAATTACACAATCTGTAGCAAAACGTACTATAGAGGTATTAGCCCGACTTTACCAGTGAAATATAATTAATTTCTTGGTAAGCCAGGTCTTGTTCGTATTTTGTTGGTCCCCATTCCTGCCTTGATGAATGGTCACTTTTGGCCGATAGTCGCAAATCAGGAACCCCGCTTCAGATGAATTTTCTGTGTCCGGGGAGCGGCAACTTTTGGGCGAAATCGGACATTATGATTAGATTGTAAACGTAGTATTGAGTGCGTCGTCTTCGAGTACTGGCGTTTACTGACATGTCTTAGGGAAGAGGTCGGGCCAGGACAAACAGGGCGGCGGCAAGGCAGGATGGTTCCCATTTGCCACCGCCCCTGAGGAATAAACAAAAATTACATGGTAGTTCGGCCCGGCCCAAGCAGCGGACAGAGGAAGTAGTGGTCACCGGCATCCATCATGCCGTCTTCATTCATGTCCACCCACCAGCGACCGCCCAGGTGACCGACGTCACCCGGCCCGAATTCCGTCGACAGGCCGTTCATGCCAGGTACCAGCTGCTGGAACCTGCCCTTCATAGGCAGCGGATCGGCCACGACAATCGAGTCGAAATACAGGCCTTGTGAAGTGACAAATATGACCGGACCGGTCCCTCGTCCTGTCTCACGGTCTTTTGCAGAGACCGTGGTCGTTACCATGGCAGTACTGATCAGGCACGCCATACCCAGTGTTTGTAATGTTTTCATTGCTGAACTCTCCATTGGTAGTGAACGGGAGTTCATTATGGAAAGGCATATTCACGTGGCAGTCCCGCAAATGTCACAATTTCATAACAATGAAGGGTGCAGATTTGTTGAATAAACAAATCTGCACCCTTTACACCAATTTGTTATTCAAGGAACCTCTGATTAATTCGTCCTGCCCTCTCGCGACACTTGTACATCCTGCACATCGCGCGGGAATGACGAAGGATGAATCAATCAGAGTATCCTTTAATATCTTGCGCTCTTTACGCGGGTAGACGAAATGAAAAGGTTGTGCCCCGTTCGAGCTCACTCCTGACATCGATGACGCTGCCGTGCAGTTCGAGAATACGCTTGACTATGGCAAGACCCAGGCCGGCACCGCTGCTGCCGGAGCGATTCTTGTCCTGCTGATAGAAACGCTCGAAAATTCGCGGCACATCCCCGGCAGGAATACCACAGCCAGTATCCGTCACCTGCACAACGATATTTCCTGAATCCACATCGACACCGATGTGGATTCGTCCGCCTGCCGGTGTATGCCGCAGGCCGTTCTCCAGCAGGTTTTCCAGTGCCCGCTGCATCATGGCGATATCACCGTGTACCAGCGGGGCATCCGGATTCAGGCTGGCATCGAGCCGTATCGACTTTTCCCGGGCACGCAGCTGGAATTTCTGGGTCACATCCTGTACCAACTCGCACATCGAAAATGTCTCGGAAAAGACCACCGACTCGCAGGAGTCCAGTCTTGCCAGTTCGAACAGTTCCTCCACCATCCGGCCCAGCTGCTGGCTGTGACTGAGCGCCGTCTGCAGGTATTGCTGCTGTTCGTCCCGGGAAAGATCTGCTTGCTTGAGCTGCAAGGTTTCGAGATAGCCGCGCATGGTCGTTAACGGCGTGCGCAGATCGTGCGAGATGTTTGCCACCATCTCGCGGCGTACGTCATCCATCTGCCGAAGTTCCTGAATCTGGGACGTGATCTTGTCCGCCATCACATTGAACTGCTGTCCAAGGACATCGACCTCGTCATTGGTGTTGCCCGGATAGCGGACGGTCAGGCTGCCGTTACCGCGTTCGCCGGCATAACGACGCATGACATTGCCAAGCATGCGCAAGCGCCGGGTCTGCAGGGCAAAGACCGCCAGACCACCGGTCAGGGCAGCCACGAGGGCAACCAGCAACACGACCAGCGCAATATCCAGGATATAACTGTCGCCAATCATCTGTGCAACATGGTCATATTGCTCGCCACCCAGCACGATATACAGGTAGCCCTGCAAACCGTCCCGGTCGACAATGCGGGCGGCAGAAAACACTTTCCTGCCATCCGGATTCCGCGGGTCATCTCCCTTCAACGGGAACCTGGCGTTGCCACCGAGAAACTCCCTGACCGGTTCGAGTGCAACCCGTGTGCGTTTGACCTTCCCTTCAGGTGCCGAATACCCGAGTACCTTCCCGTTCTCATCGAGCAGGTATAACTCGATGCTGGGATTGATCACCATCAGCTGGTGAAACAGGTCATCCAGTGCCTGGCGGTTGATTTGCCGGTTCTGGATCAGGGGTTGTTCGGCGACAATATGCGTCGCCAGTTCCCGGTTCAGTTTCTGCGCGACTTCCTGCTGGTAGAGGGTACTCGAGTGCCCGATAACGTGAATCAGGATGACGCCGACCAGACACAACAGGACAAACAGTGTCAGCGCCAGCCGACTGTACAGCGTCCGGAACATCATGCGGCACCCTGTTCGTATTCATTGCCGGAGAACTTGTAACCGACACCCCAGACGGTAATGACATAGCGTGGATTTGCCGGGTCTGCCTCGATCTTCGCGCGCAGGCGATTGATATGGGAATTGACGGTGTGTTCATAGCCGGCATGCCCGTAACCCCACACACTGTCCAGCAGCTGGCTGCGGGTAAACACCCGCTCGGGGTTGCTGGCGAAATGCCATAAGAGCTCGAACTCCCTGGCTGTGAGTTCAATGTTGCGGTCACCGATCAGCACCTGGCGCCTGTCCGGGTCGACGCACAACTTGCCGAACTGCAGCGCGGCGCCTTCCTGCGTTTCCCTTGCGGGTTGGTATTGATCGGACCGGCGCAGTATCGCATTCACACGCGCCACCAGTTCCGGAACACTGAACGGCTTGGTCAGGTAATCGTCTGCACCGACCTCCAGTCCGAGCACGCGGTCCAGCTCGGAAGTCCGGGCCGTCAGCATCAATACCGGGGTATAGATCTTTTCGCTGCGGAGCGTCCGGCAAATATCCAGGCCATCCATTGCGGGCAACATCAGGTCCAGTATCACCAGCTGGTAACGTCCGGTCAGCGCCATATCCAGACCGGTCGACCCGTCGGCGGCATAATCGACGTGCAGCTGCTTGCTGCGCAGGTTCACCATCACCAGGCGGGCGATATCGACATTGTCCTCGATTACAAGAATATTTTTTGCCATGGCCGGGGTAGTGCAAGCCGCACGGATTACTGCGGACTCACCGGTATCATTTTTGTCAGTTTATCAGGCGAATATCACGGAAA
>CP070821.1:832897-837308 GCA_020344335.1 Gammaproteobacteria bacterium
ACTGTGTATGGCGGGCAGCTGGCCATTGCTGCCAGCCCCCTGGGTGGCACCCTGATGCGGGTAAGCTTTAACGATTGACTATTTGGCTCTTCCCACGATCGAGCGGTTTGATTATGTTTGTAGCGCCGAATTTATTCGGCCAACTGGTCAAGCGGTTTGATTATTTTGTAGGGCCGAATTCATTCGGCCAACAGCCGGGCTTGGCCAGAGGGAGAACCACGCTATATATTCAGTAATTGGAAAACCTTCAGTGCAATGGCGACAGATTGACATTCACCGGCATCCGCTCACCGGGGTCGTATGGCAACCGGGCGGTATCTGTCTCTCCACCGTAGCGATAGGTCACCCGGTAACCGGTAATGTGTTCACGGGCGCGTTGTTCCGTCACGTTTCTGCAGCGGCGCTGTTGCTGCCACAGACGGGCCTGACGACGGATATCCTCACCGATGGTTGACGCGATCTCGTTAAATTCCCGCTCCGTGGCATCCGGTTCAGTGCACACCCGGCGCGTGACCGGCTCATAGCGCGTTTCAACGATAGGTTCCACATTCAACACCGGTGCATAGGCCTGGTATTCCACGGCATTCGCCAGGCCGCTTATGACCCAGACGAGCAACAGCACCTCAGCCTGTGTAATTGTTTTCATTGTCCTGCTCCTGCCGGGCTGTCCATTTATCCAAACCCCAGCCGGCTGAGCAGTTGCAGTCCCCTGCTGCGCTCGGCCGCATCGGCATACAGCATCACCACGTCGAAGCCACCATCAGGAAGTCGGAACCAGTCCAGGCGCAAATCACCGAAGCCGGGCTGCAGCCTGTCAACGAAAGCGGCTGCGCGGTAGGGACGGGAGAAATGGATAATGAACAGGCGGTTCTGCCCCGCATAGCGTTGCCGTGCCGTACCGCTGCGGCGTTTGCTGCTGCCGTTCAGGACATAATCGAGGTGCCGCATGATATAGGCGCTGTACCAGATTGCACCCTCCGGCAGGCGGCCCGCGGAGACGGGAATCCGTGCCGGTCCGTAGTTATAGGCCGCCAGGGTGCGGTACAGATTGCCGTGATAGCGTTGCTGCAGTTCCTTCAGGTAGCGCGCACCCGCATCCACATTGGTACACGGATCCAGCACCTCGGACAACTGCTCCAGACCCAGGTGTTTTGCCGTGCCGGGCCAGAGGATCTGCATCAGACCGTAGGCATTTGCCCTGGAACGGGCCCGCGGTTTGAAATCACTCTCGCCCCTGGCCACGGCCAGTAACAGCGTTTCCGGCAGCTCGTGGGCCGTGGCCGCACGAGTGAAACAGTGTGCATAGGGAAAATCCAGTGCCGGCCGGGTCTGCAGTGCGTGCTGCGCATAGGTCTGCCAGCGTGCCTCCAGTGCCTGGACATCGATCGACGGATCCGTTTTTGCGGCCGCTGCCGTGGCCCACGACAGGCCGGCACAGAGTATCAGTATCCAGATAAGCCGCAGCATGGTCATTCCAGTTCGAGCCCGGTCACGGTTTTAATCCGTTCGACCATTGCCTGGCGCTCGCCATCATCCCGATAACGGAAGACCACCTGGTAGTTTCCCGGCCCTTCGTGGACCACTTCCATGGGCACATCGGTAGCCACGGTCAGGCGTCGTGCAAATCCCTGTGCAGCCCACTTGCTACGAAAGGGGCTCCAGACAAGGTAGCGGGACACTGCCGTGGCATCATTGCGGTCGGCCGTATCAAAGGCGGCCAGGGACTGATTCCATGTCTGCGGGTCCAGCTCCAGGCCGCTGCCGTCAACTTCCGCCGGGTTCCCTTCCGCCAGGATGCTTGTGTCTGCTGCCGGGGGTACCACAGGGTCGACGCTGTGCTCGACCGGCTCTGCTGCTGTCGCGGCCGTCCCGCTGCCGGCAGCCTCCGGCGGGTTCTCTACATCCATGCCGGTTGTGTCTGGCGCCGGGTGTGCCACGCTGTCGACACCGTGCGCAACCGGCACCGCTGTTGTCGCTGCCGGCTTTTCGGGTGAAACAGTCCCATTGTTGTCGACCTCCTTCATCGACATGGGAGAAATGCCGGCACTCAGAGCGAACAGGAATACTGCCAGCACCAGCACGGTACCCAGTAAAAAACCGGTTGCCCGCATCATGGCAGTCGCCTCGCCGTCCACACGGCGTGGCCGCGGTTCGCCGCGATCAGGCGGTCAAGCCGGTCCAGCCACGGACCCCGGTTCTTCGCACCGCTGTGCACGCCACTGGCATTGCTGCAGGCATCGGGCAGCTCCTGCAGCAGCTGGCGAAATTGCCGTTCCGGTTCGGAACCGCTGACGGCAATGGCATAGACCGTTGGCCAGTCGGATGCCGTGTAACGTGCCTCGGGAAACCGGTACGCATACCTTGCCGGGTGCGCGTGTGCGGTGGCAGTCCGGTCGCAGGCAGCGGACAGTTGACTGATGCCATCCCTGGTACCGTGTGCAATCACAAACACCGCGTCGGCCTGTTCGACCTCCACTTCCAGCACCGGACAACCGTGCTGCCCGTCGCTGCAACTGTCCGGATAGCCATTCCTGTTTGCATGCCGCACCAGTTCCATCCGGGCAATGGCCGGCTGCATCCTGCCGTTTTCCTGTGCCACGCTGCGCTTCTGCGGACTGTTGCCGGCGGGCGGGATACGGATGTAGGTCGCCGTATCCATGCCGGCAAGGTGGTCACCGGAGCCCCTGGGATGCAGGATCACCCAGACCTGGTAGAGACCCGGTTGAATCATGTGGGTCTCGCCACGCAGGATATAGTTCGCTTGTCGCTCCGTATCCGTTATCTGCACCTCGCGGTACCGTGACAGGTTGTTGCCGATGAGACGCAACAGGGTACGCAGCTGCGGCTGGTCAGAGGTGAGCTTTGCTACCTTGATTTTCAGGTCTTCCACATCCTGTTGACGCAACAGGCAACTCAGGTTGTTGGCCAGGTAGGTTGCGGCCAGGTCCGGCTGTCCGGCACTGAAGGGCAATACCCTGAGACCCCGCAGTGACTCATCGGTCCGCCGCACTTGCAGGGCGCGTAACTCACTGCCGGTCAGATTTCCCGACCAGTGATGACTGAATCCGCTGACCCATTCACCTGCCCGTACGTCCAGGGCACGCACCGAAACGCGGAACTGCGCCGTTGCCGTGCGCGTAATCTCGATGCCGATAAAATAACTGGCGTCACGTATTCTGCCGCACTGCACCTGGTCCAGCCGGCGGTGATGCTGCGCCTGCTGTTGTTGCGGTTGCCAGGGCACCTGTACGCCGGGTGTTTTCAGCAGGCTGTCCATGAGCTGGTCACGCATGCTGCGCGTCAGACCGTCAATGTCAGGTTGTATATCGTCGCCCTTGAGCCGCACGATAATCACCGGTTCGCCCTTGAAGCGCGGGTGCTGGCCCATTTGTTGCGACACGTAGGGTGCGAGCTCGGTGTCCAGCCAGTCCTGCAGTGACGACGGGGTGCCGTGCGCGGGACGATACGGTTGCTGACTGCAACCGGCGGCCAGTAGCAGGACCAGCGTAGCAATCAAGGTGTGGCGCCCGGCTGTCACAGTTCACTCCTCCTGTATCACCTGCCCGTTACCCCGGATCACCAGCGCACCGCCCTGTTGTCCCCGCGTGAGCGAGGCAATGGCCGCCTTGGTAGCCGCCGGCAATTGCACCCCCCACACAACGCTTGACTGCCTGGGGCCGTTGGCCACATTTCCCAGGCTGTGAATGTAGTGTGCCGGGACGGTCACCGCCGCCATCTCGTGAAACCATCCCGGGAATGACGCCCGTACAACGGTTGGCTGGCCTGCATCCATCGACAGCCGCCACGCCTGTTGATCGGCCATGGCGTACAGGGTCACGCTTTCCGCCGCGACCAGCCGGTCCAGTGCGGTAGCGGATGCAAACCGCAGCGTGAACCCCTGCCTGGGGGATACCGGTTTTACTGCGGGCGCCGGTGGTGATTGTTTCTCGATCACGGGTTTGGCTGCAGGCGCCGGTGCCGGTCGCTTCTCGATCACGGGTTTGGCTGCGGGTGCCGGTGGTGGCCGTTTCACGATCACGGGTCTGGCTGCTTGCTGCTGCACCCGGCGTTTCAGCGCCTCGATTTCCGTACGGCTGCGATCCAGCTGTACCTGCGTGTCCAGCAGTCGTCCACGGAGTTCGCCCAGGTTCTGTTCTTTCTGCTCCGCGAGCTGTTCCATGTCAGCCAGTGCCTGGCGTTCCTTTTCCAGCTCCCGCTCCCGAGTTTCCAGCTGTGCTTCCAGGCGGTCGCGTTCCGCACGTGCCTGCTGTGTTTGCCCGGCAACCTGTTCAAGGTGTTGTTGCGCGACACCCAATACCCGCTGCGTGCGGAGCATTTCTGTTTTCAGTGCGTGCAATTCCGCCTGCAGTTCCCGTACCTGTTGCTGCTGCCCCTTGATTTCCTCCTGTAT
>CP070821.1:837408-872912 GCA_020344335.1 Gammaproteobacteria bacterium
CCTGTTTTTTACGGACATGGCGGGGTCGTTGCTGCCGATTGCCGTTGCGCACGGGGAAGGGCGCGCCGAGTTTGCGGAGCCGCAGGGCGCCAGGCTGGCACTCGATCGCGGACTGGTGGCGGCGCGCTTTGTTGACGGGCATGGACAGGTAGCGGAACGCTATCCCGCCAACCCCAACGGGTCACCGCTGGGTATCACGGCACTCACCACAACCGATGGCCGCGTCACCATCATGATGCCGCACCCGGAACGCGTGTTCCGGACGGTGCAGCATTCCTGGCACCCCGATGACTGGGGCGAGGACAGCCCGTGGATGCGCATGTTTCATAACGCACGGGTTTGGGCCGGCCGGCATTGATCGCGGGTCATGAATGTGCACGGGCATATCGAACCTCCTGATATTGCCCTGTTTGTGACAGGCGCTCATGGGATCGGATGGTTCTGCTTGTGCATATCTCCGAGCAACGACCGTCAGGATAGCAGTGAATGAGATTACAAGTGACCTGGAAAGAAACCAGCGGACGTGCCGGGACGGGGTCAGGATCCGGTAATCGGGGGATTAACTAACTACTCACGTCGGGTAATCCAGGTTTCCTCGATGCCAAGTTTTTTCCTGATCCCGACAGCATGCGATTCGGCGTCACGGCGACTGGCAAAACCGAACACGCGTGCGCGGTAGATGGTTTTGCCCTTGACCTCGGCCGTGACCAGCTCGACGTCGATACCCTGTTGCTGCATCTGTGCCAGTTTTCTCCTGGCAATCCTTTCATTGGTGTAGGAAGCAACATTGATAACCCAGTTGCCATTCGCGGTCCCGGCGGCAACGGGTGCAGCGGGTTCCGGTTTGGCTTCCGGTGCGGGTGCCGGGATGATTCCCGCGGGCTCTACGGCAGTATCCGCCCGGGTGCCGGCCGGCTCGGTTGCAACGGGCTGCTGTGTTGCGAGCGTTGCTGCTTCCGGCCCTGCTGCTGCCGACATTGTCCGGGGGGCAGGTTGATCCGGGCCGGTTGTGTTTGCCGGTGTGTTATCGGCAAGTGCAGCCAGCATGCCTGACAGGGTTTCCACACGCCCCTCGGCTGTCGCCAGTTGCTGTTCAAGGTTCTCCAGGTGTTCATCGCTTGCCGTCCGCTGCTGTGTAATTATTTTCATGCGCTCATTGCTCGTCACCAGCTGTTGTTCCAGGTTTTGCATGCGCTGATCGGTTGCCGCCAGCTGCTGTTCAAGATTTTGCATGCGCTGATCGGCTGCCGCACGCTGCTGTTCAACGGTTTCCGTGTTCTCATTGGCTATCGCGCGCTGTTGTTCCAGGTCTTGCATGCGCTGATCGGTTGCCGCCAGCTGCTGTTCGATTTCTTGCATGCGCTGATCGGCTGTCGCGCGCTGCTGTTCAACAGTTTCCGTGTTCTCATTGGCTATCGCGCGCTGTTGTTCCAGTTTTTGCATGCGCTGATTGGCTGCCACCAGCTGCTGTTCGAGGTCTTGCATGCGCTCAGCGACTGCCACGCGCTGCTGTTCAACGTCTTGCAGGTCGTCATCGGTTGCCACGCGCTGCTGTTCAACGTTTTGCATATGCTCATCAGTTGCCGCCAGACGTTGTTCAATATTTTCCAGGCGTTCTTCAATGCCCGTCGGTAGTGCTGACTGTTGCTGCCCGGCATTCTCAATATGCTCGTTCAGCTGTTTTTGCATGTCCCCGAGTTCAACACTCAGGTTGTTCAGCGTGCGGATATACGGGTCAAGAATATGCGACAGGCGCTTCTCCATCCGGGTTAGCCGGGATTCGACGCGTTCAAGGCCTGGTGTTTGTTTCAACCGGTCGGTGCGGGTGCCAGCAAGCTCGGCTTCCGGCTGATGTGACAACCAGGTGCCTCCCAGGCCGACCATGAGGCCAATGAGTGCCAGGATGGCCAACCAGGTCAGGACGCGATCGCCAAGGGTCTGTTGCCGGGCATGCCGGGAAGAATTCATTGCTCCGCGCTTTTTTTTGCGCCGCCTGGCCGAAGTTTTGTCCTCGCCTTCAGTCGCCGCATCATCCCAGGGTCCATCCGCGAAGGCGGCTGGTCCTTCGTCACGCAGCTTCTGGGTAAATTCCCGGAGTTGTTCTCGGTCTGACTGCGTCATAGATCGCTACCTTGTTATGGATATTTGCCGGGATTGATATCAGGATGCTGAAAACTCTTGCCTCATTTCTCCAACCTCTTGTACTTGATGCGGTGTGGCTGGTCTGCATCGGCACCTAGACGACGCTTTCTGTCGGCCTCGTAATCGGCGTAGTTACCCTCGAACCAGACCACCTTGCTGTCACCTTCGAAGGCGAGAATATGGGTGGCTATGCGGTCGAGAAACCAGCGATCATGGGAAATAACCACAGCGCAGCCGGGGAAGTCAAGCAGTGCCTCTTCCAGGGCGCGCAACGTTTCCACGTCCAGGTCATTCGTGGGCTCGTCCAGCAGCAGCACGTTGCCCCCGCTGCGCAGCAGCTTGGCTAGGTGCACTCGGTTGCGCTCGCCGCCTGACAGGTTGCCAACGTGTTTCTGCTGATCGTTGCCGGTGAAATTGAAACGTGAAACATAGGTTCGGGAATTGAGCTCGTACTTGCCGATCGTGATGACGTCCTGACCGTCGGAGATTTCCTCCCACACCGTCTTGCTGTCATCGAGACTGTCGCGGCTCTGGTCCACGTTGGCGATGCGGGTCGTTTCACCGATGCGCAGTTCGCCGCTGTCGGGTTCGAGCGCGCCGGTCAGCAGCCGGAACAGGGTGGTCTTGCCGGCGCCATTTGCACCAATGATGCCGACGATGCCACCGCGCGGCAGGTTAAAAGCGAGATCCTCGAACAGCAACTTGTCACCAAACTGCTTTTTCAGCCCGGTCGCCTCGATTACCAGGTCGCCAAGGCGCGGACCCGGCGGAATATATAGTTGCTTGGTCTCGTTACGTTGCTGGGATTCCCTTGAGGCAAGCTCCTCGAAGCGCGCGAGACGCGCCTTGCTCTTGGCGTGCCGGCCCTTTGCGCCCTGACGCACCCACTCGAGTTCGGCCTGCATTGCCTTGCGCCGGGCGGACTCCTGTTTTTCCTCAACCCTGAGCCGCTGCTCCTTCTGTTCCAGCCAGGAAGAATAATTGCCTTCCCAGGGAATGCCATGCCCGCGATCCAGTTCCAGGATCCAGCCGGCGACATTATCGAGGAAATAGCGGTCATGGGTGACGGCCACTACCGTGCCGGGGTATTCGGCAAGGAACCGCTCCAGCCAGGCAACGCTTTCCGCGTCCAGGTGGTTGGTCGGCTCATCCAGCAGCAGCATGTCCGGGTTTGACAGCAACAGCTTGCACAGGGCCACGCGCCGGCGCTCACCCCCCGACAGTTTGCTGACATCCGCATCCCAGGGCGGCAGGCGCAATGCTTCGGCCGCCACTTCCAGCTTGCGGTCGAGGTTGTGCCCGTCAGTTGCCTGCAGGATATTCTCGAGGCGGGCCTGTTCGGCCGACAGGGCATCGAAATCGGCATCCGGTTCGGAGTACGCGGCATACACGGCATCCAGCTGTTGCTGTACCTCGGTGATGGCGGCGAGCGCTTCCTCAATGTTGCCGCGCACATCTTTCTCCGGGTCGAGGCGTGGCTCCTGCGGCAGAAAACCGACCTTGATGCCTGCCTGGGGATGGGCCTCGCCCTCGAATTCCTTGTCCTCACCCGCCATGATGCGCAGCAGGCTGGACTTGCCGGAGCCATTCAATCCGAGGACACCGATCTTGGCGCCGGGGAAGAAAGACAGGGAAATGTCCTTGAGAATGGTGCGTTTCGGCGGGACAACCTTGCCCACCTGGTTCATGGTATAGACGTACTGTGCCATGTTCGGGATATCTTTTTGTATCGGGTGTATGAAGGGACGCAATTATAGGCATATCCGACTGACGGGAAAATGCCGCCCGTATGGTCGGTCATAGTAGACTAAACTTGGCACATGCCTGCAACGACCTGTGTCTATGTCGGCGATGAACTGGCCAGCTATGGCTTTGGACAGGGCCACCCGTTTGGTCCGGACCGGCTCGGGGCCTTCTGGACACTGGCACGGGACCGCGGTCTCGATCACAGGGTGGATATCTGTACGCCGGTGAGCACCGGTCGCGAAACCATCGAGCGATTTCATACGTCCGCCTATGTCGAGCGGGTGATTGCCCAGTCCGCCTCGGGCGAGGGCTACCTTGATTCTGGCGACACGCCGGCGTTCCCCGGAATCTATGAGGCGGCCTGCTATGTCGTTGGCACTGTGCTGGATGCCCTGGCACAGTTGATGGACGGTGGGTGTCGTCATGTGTTTGTGCCGATTGCCGGGCTGCACCATGCGGCGCGGGACAGCGCGGCCGGTTTTTGCGTTTTCAACGATTGCGGTATTGCCATCGAAACGCTGCGCTCGAGATACGGGCTCGAGCGCATTGCCTATGTCGATATCGATGCCCACCATGGAGATGGCGTCTTTTATGCCTTCGAGGACGACCCGCAGCTTATATTTGCAGACTTGCACGAGGATGGCCGTTACCTGTATCCCGGTACCGGCGCCATGGAGGAAACCGGCCGGGGGGCGGCGCAGGGTACCAAGCTGAATATTCCCATGGCACCGGAGGCAGACGATGCGGCGTTTCTTGCCGCCTGGGAACAGGTGGAGCGCTTCCTGGAGACACACTTGCCGGAATTCATATTGCTGCAATGCGGTGCCGACAGCATTGCCGGCGATCCCATCACCCACCTGCAATATTCACCGGCTGCACACCGCCATGCGGCAGCACGCCTTTGCCGGCTGGCAGACCGCTGTTGTGACGGCCGCCTGCTGGCACTGGGGGGCGGGGGCTACAACCGCGACAACCTGGCCCGCGCATGGACGGCGGTGGTGGAGGCGCTGGTCGAGAACTGACTCCCCATATGGCAACACTGTAGGAGCGGCGTCCTCGCCGCGATGCGGCCCGGATCAATCGCGCCGCAGGCCGGCGCTCCTACAGGATAACCGGAATATGCAGGAGCGGCGTCCTCGCCGCGATGCGGCCCGGATCAATCGCGCCGCAGGCCGGCGCTCCTACAGGTGTGTGTAGTTACCCTGTAGGAGCGGTCTCCTGACCGCGATTTTTTCCCAACTGCGGGAAACGCAGTGTCACCACCAGTCCCGGCCCGGAATCACCCAGTAACAGTTCCGCCTTGTGCAATGTCGCGACGGCCTGTACCAGACTCAGCCCAAGCCCGTTGCCCGGCGTATTGCGCGCACTCTCCAGCCTGACAAAACGTTCCAGTACGTGGGCGCGCTCTGCTTCGGGGATACCATCGCCGGTGTCGGAGAGGGTGATATCCACCGTTTTCCTGCCCGGTATGACCTGCAGGCGAATCGAACCACCGTCCGGGGTGAACTTGATGGCATTTTCTAGCAGGTTGCCGATCGCCTGTGCCAGCAGGTCGCGGCTGCCGGTGATTACTGACCTGTTATCCGTGATCAATTCAAGCTGCTGTCCTTTTTCCTCGGCAGATGCCCGGTACAGGTCGGCAAGATCATGCGCCAGCTCATCCAGATTGACTGTACCCCACTCGGCACGGTGGTTGCCGGACTCGGCCTGTGCAATGCTGAGCAGTGCATTGAAAGTCCTGATCAGTGACTCTGTCTCTGCGATTCCCTGGGTCAGTGCATTTCGATATTCCTGCGGGTCGCGATCTTCCAGCAGGGTAACCTCCAGCTGATTGCGCAGCCGTGTCAGCGGGCTTCTCAGGTCATGCGCGATGTTGTCGGTAACTTCCCGGATGCCCTTGATCAGCAACTGGATTTGGTCAAGCATCAGGTTGAGTCGTCCGGCAAGGGCGTCGAACTCGTCATCCCGGTCGCTGATTGGTATCCGCTGTGACAGATCGCCGGTCATGATGTCCCCGGCCGTATTACTGATGGTATCCATGCGCCGCAAAATGGTACGGCTCAGGATGATACTCATCACCAGTCCGAGCACTACGGCAGCACCCACGATCTCGATGAGAATCTCCGTAACTTCGTTCAGTGGTCCGCTCTGTGGCACATCCTGGGCCAGTAGCAGCCGGCTGCCATCGTCAAATTCGCTGACGATGGCCGGTAGCAGGGCGTCATCTCCATGACGGTCACCGGGGATGATTTCCTCGTCGAACCATTCGGTCTGCACGGTGCCGCCCGGGGTAATGTCGGCTTCATCCGGCCAGGCCAGCAGGTTGCCGGCGATCCGGGAACCGTCTTCTGCAACCAGCAGGTAATAGCGGCCGGACTCCGGTTTGGCTGTCAGCTTCCGGTTAATGATGTCAATCAGGTGTGTATTGCCGTACTGCGCCTGCGTCTTCGATAATGCGCTGAGTTCCCGCTCCAGTTCCGTCTCCAGCCGTGCATCGATCTGTTTACCGGTTGTCCACAGGAACGCGCCCAGCACAAGGCCCAGCACCACCAGGTAGACAAGCGTATAACGGAATGCCAGCCGGACCGCGGTGGTAGAAAACAATCTAGGGAGTTTCACTGAGTTTGTACCCGGTACCGCGTACGGTGTGGAGGAGGGGGCGGTCCGCATCCTTGTCAATCTTGTTGCGCAAGCGGCTGATTTGCACATCGATCACGTTGGTCTGCGGATCGAAGCGGAAATCCCACACATTCTCCAGTATCATCGTGCGGGTAACGACCTGATCTGCATGTCGCATCAGGTATTCCAGTAACCGGAACTGGCGTGGCTGCAGGCGTATCTGCTGGCCGGCGCGTGCGGCGGATTGCCTGCGCAAATCTATCACCAGGTCGGCAACCTGGAGCTGTTGCTGTAAATCCATTGGCTGGCTGCGGCGCGTCAGTGCCTCGAGCCGTGCGAGCAGTTCAGAAAAGGCATAAGGCTTGACCAGGTAGTCATCACCACCGGCCTGCAAGCCGGTAATCCTGTCATCTACTTCACCCAGCGCTGACAATACAAGCACCGGCGTTTGGTTCTTGTCGGCCCGTAGCATCCGGACGATGGACAGGCCCTCACGCCCGGGCAGCATGCGATCGGCGATTATGACATCGTAATTACCGGTCAACGCAAGGTGCAGGCCATCATCACCGGTGGCGGCATGATCAACCACATGTCCGCCCTCACCCAGCCCCTTCACCAGGTACTCCGCAGCCTGAACGTCATCTTCAATTAGCAATATATGCATTATTGACAATCATAGCCTTATACAAAGGGGGGCACATTACCGTTTTGTAATGAAACGGAAAACGTTTGGCAAGCCTGTATCGGAATAATGAACATGTGACAGCAATACTTTCGTTGATTGATGAGCCGTTTTTTCTTGCCAGGAGGATTACTCGATGAACAAGCAGAACATTAACGTAACTCGAAAGGCGCGGTCGGCCGTGCCGGGTGTCATCATGTCCGTCGTGTTGACGGGTGGTCTGGCAGCCGGGACGCAGGGTGCATGGGCAGGTAACGGGCACAAGTACTGTTCCGCCACCGCCAAGGCCGCATTCAGGGCCTGTGAAAATGAGGTCACGGATGATTACTGGATTGCACAGGCCATCTGTATCAATGTCTCCGATGATGGTGACCGTGCAGAGTGCGAAGCGGATGCCAGGGAGGCAAAGGAAGAGGACAAGGAATTATGTAGTGAACAGCGGGATGCCCGTATGGAGCTTTGCAGTCTCGTTGGAGAAGAGCGTTATGATCCGGACTTCGATCCGACCAGCTTTGTCGACCCGGATGCTATCGGAGACACCGTGGCAGCGAATCCGTATTTTCCGTTGATACCCGGTACTACCTGGGTCTATGAAGGGGGTGACGAGACGATTACCGTGGTCGTTACCGACAAGACCAAACTGATCGATGGTGTAACCTGTCGTGTCGTAAATGATGTTGTCGAAGATGACGGCGAGGTAATCGAGGATACCGATGACTGGTATGCCCAGCATGTTAACGGCGATGTCTGGTATTGCGGTGAACTTGCCAGGGATTTCGAGACCTTCGAGGGGGATAATCCCGATGATCCCGAGCTCGTTGAAATCGAAGGGTCATTCAAGGCCGGGCGGGATGGCGACAAGCCGGGGATACTTATGCCGGCTGTGCCGCAAGTGGGTGATGTATACCGCCAGGAGGTGTCGCTGGGTAATGCCGAAGACGCCGCAGAGGTTATCAGTCTGTCAGGCACGGAAATGGTGCCTGCTGCTGAGTGTAATAACGACTGCCTCATTACCAGGGATTTTACCCCGCTTGAGCCGGGTATCGAAGAGTATAAATACCATGCACCAGGTGTTGGCATGATCCTTGAGGTCGACATGGAAGGCAATCGCGTAGAACTCGTTGAGGTGACCACTCCTTGATGTCATCAAGCCAATCGATCATCAGGATAATTGGATCGAACTGGTCTTTTTTGATGTGACTGGTGCAACCTTCCCCTTAGATAGCAGCCAGTCTGGCCGGCAGGGTATTGAAAGCCCTGCCGGCGTTTTTTTACTCATGTCACAGGACTGTTTCTGTTACCAGGCATGTATCTTCAGGTAATATCCAGCAGTTGCGGTAACGCGGACAGATAGTCATGTGCGACATGAATTAACAAGAAAATACGGTCATTCTCGTTCTGCTGACGTACTGCATTGATGATTCGTGGCTGGATCAAAACAAGTTGTGTGATTATCAGCATGGCGATACTGGTATTGCCGGATTATGCACTCGCTGCAGATGCCGTTATGCATGATGAAGTGAATGGGCATGTGCGCATTTACAGGACACGCGAGGAACGTCGTGAAGCGGGTCTGAAACACGAAATCACTGACTGGCTGACGCTCTCGGGCCTGTTGGAACTGGAGTATGAGTTCCAGCGGTTCAGCCATAATGATACCTCGTCACATTCCCATGATGATGATTTCACCAAGACGCTTCAGATCGGCGCCGAGCTGCATCCATTTTCCTGGATGAAGGGTGAACTGATCTATGAGTACGATGATGAAGCCAACCGGCATACCCTGGACGAGGGGTTTGCATCCTTCGAGGCCGGTGATTTCGAACTGGAGGCGGGGAGATTGTATGTCCCGTTTGGCGTGTATTTCAGTCATTTTGTCACCGGTCCGGTACTTGAGTTCGGCGAAACCCGCGATGTGGGGATGAACCTTTCCTGGGCACCCGATGACCGGCTGGATATTGCCGCCTTTGTCTACAAGGGCCGGGCTCGCAAGGCCGGTTCAGGTGGCAAGGACTGGGACTGGGGGTTCACGGCAGAAGGCTCGCCGTTCGAATTCGGTTCGTTTGGCGTCAGCTACCTGTCCGACCTGGCGGATTCCCAGGAGGGATTCCTCAGTGACGAGGGTGACCGCTATGACTCGCGCGTGGACGCCTGGAGTGCCTATGCCGTTGTCGGGTACGACCGTTTTGAACTGACGGCCGAGGTGGTGCGTGCGCTGGATTCGTTCCGGGAGCTGGATCCGGACCGGGACAGGCCGCGCGCGTGGAATGTCGAGCTCGGTTTTTACCCGGCGGGTAACTTCGAGTGGGCACTGCGGGTGGAAGGCAGCGGCGATGTCGAGGATGCCCCGCGGTTACAGGGCGGGGTATCGGTCGCCTGGCGGATTACCCGGACCGCCAGCCTGACACTGGATTATCTCAGGGGTTCCTACCGTCGGGGCCTGGCCGAGGGTCCCGGTGACCGTGAACTGGACAAGGTCCACCAAGTGGCCGGACAACTCTCGGTTGAGTTCTGATCCAGCACCGGTAGTTACTTCACCTAATAATTGCAACTTGTTGATTACATATATAACGTATACCTTGATGGATGCTGTTCGATAACCCCTTTTTGGGTGCGGTCGTTCGCGCCATACCGCCTTATCGGCTATCATTGATCGTTTACCGGGTGCGCTGCCTGGCCGTTTTTTATTCCTTTTACGAGGGTTACGTGAATGTTTGACAAAGACATGAAAATTGCCGGTTATGACGAGGAACTCGCGCAGGCCATCGAGAGCGAGCGCCAGCGGCAGGAAGACCATATCGAGCTGATCGCATCAGAGAACTATGCCAGCCCGCGGGTGCTCGAGGCACAGGGATCGGTGCTTACCAACAAGTATGCCGAGGGCTATCCCCGCAAGCGGTATTACGGCGGCTGCGAATATGTCGATGTGGCCGAGCAGCTGGCCATCGACCGCGTCAAGAAGCTGTTCGATGCCGACTATGCCAATGTGCAGCCGCATTCCGGGTCCCAGGCGAATGCCGCGGTCTACCTCGCGCTGCTGCAGCCGGGTGATACCATCCTCGGTATGAGCCTGGCCGATGGCGGCCACCTGACCCACGGCTCGAAGGTCAGCTTTTCCGGCAAGCTGTATAATGCGGTGCAGTACGGTCTCAACCCGGAGACCGGCGAGATCGACTACGATCAGGTCGAGGCGCTTGCAAAAGAGCACCGGCCCAAAATGGTGATCGCCGGTTTTTCTGCCTATTCACTGAAAGTCGACTGGCAGCGGTTTCGGGATATTGCCGATTCGGTAGGTGCCTTGCTGCTTGTCGACATGGCACACGTAGCCGGCCTGATCGCCGTCGGCCTCTATCCCAGCCCGGTCAATATCGCGGATATCACCACCTCGACCACACACAAGACCCTGCGCGGTCCGCGCGGCGGGATTATTCTTGCCCGCGCCAACGAGGAGATTGAAAAGAAACTCAGTTCAATGGTGTTTCCGGGGACGCAGGGTGGACCGCTGATGCACGTGATTGCGGCCAAGGCGGTCGCGTTCAAGGAAGCACTGGAACCGGCCTTCCGTGACTACCAGCAGCAGGTACTCGACAGTGCACGCGCAATGGCGGCTGTATTTATCGAGCGGGGCTTTGATGTCGTCTCGGGGGGCACGGATGACCACCTGTTCCTGGTCAGTTTTATCAAGCAGGGCCTGACCGGGAAGGCGGCGGATGCGGCACTGGGTGCGGCGCATATTACCGTG
Source organism: Gammaproteobacteria bacterium (assembly GCA_020344335.1). Lineage (GTDB taxonomy): Bacteria > Pseudomonadota > Gammaproteobacteria > UBA9214 > UBA9214 > SZUA-186. The sequence continues at coordinate 848,340 of CP070821.1, forward strand.
AACAAGAATGCCGTGCCGAATGATCCCCAGTCACCGTTTGTGACCAGCGGGATACGCGTGGGCACGCCGGCGCTGATGACACGTGGCTGTGGCGAAGCAGAGGCACGCGAACTGGCCGGCTGGATGTGCGACATCCTGGATGATGTCGATAACCAGGATATGATCGAAGCCGTGCGCGGGAAGGTGCAGGCCCTGTGCAAAAAATTTCCGGTTTATGGCTGAATCATTGGTTGCCGACTGATAGACGAGCATGTATTGCCCTTTTTGCAGAGCCCAGGACACCAAGGTCATCGACTCGCGGCTTGCCAGCGACGGGACACAGGTGCGTCGCCGACGTGAATGCCTGGCCTGCGAGGAACGCTTCACGACATTTGAAACGGCCGAACTGGTGATGCCGCGTATCATCAAAAGCAGCGGTGTCCGCGAACCGTTCGACGACAAGAAGCTGTCCGCGGGTATCATGCGCGCCCTCGAAAAGCGGCCGGTCGATTCCGAAAGCGTCGATGCCGCCATTAGCCGCATCCAGCATCGCCTGCGGGCAAGCGGCGAACGGGAACTCCAGTCGCGGCTGTTGGGTGACTGGGTGATGCACGAACTGCGTGAGCTTGACCAGGTCGCCTATGTGCGTTTTGCTTCCGTGTACCGCAGTTTCGAGGATGTGAAGGCCTTTCAGGAAGAGATCGAGCGCCTGGGGAACGAACCCACCGTCGAAGAGAGAAAGGACCAGATCTCGCTTTTGCCGGACGACTGAGCGACGCGCAGGCGCCCGGTGACCCGTGCTGTATTGCCCGGCAAACCCGTTACATGAGTACCGCAGAAGATCATCGTCATATGGCCCATGCCCTGCGCCTCGCCGCACGCGGGCTGTACACCACGGAACCCAATCCGCGGGTCGGTTGTGTGCTGGTAAAAGACGGCCGGGTCGTCGGCGAGGGATGGCATCGATATGCAGGCAGCCCGCATGCCGAGATTAACGCACTGGCCCAGGCCAGTGCAGCCGCAGCCGGCGCGACCGCCTACGTCACGCTGGAACCCTGCTGCCACCATGGACGTACGCCCCCGTGTACGGAGGCACTGATCAGGGCCGGGGTGCAGCGCGTGGTGTTTGCGATGCGGGATCCCAATCCGCAGGTCACCGGCGCAGGTGGCGGTGCCCTGCAGGCTGCGGGTATTGAGGTGCAGTCCGGCGTTCTTGCGGATGAGGCCATTCGACTGAATCCGGGGTTTGACCTGCGCATGCGTACCGGTCGCCCATGGGTGCGTTGCAAGCTGGCAATGAGCCTGGATGGACGCACGGCGATGAAAAGCGGCGAAAGTCAGTGGATTACCGGCAGTGCGGCGCGCCGTGACGTGCATCACCTGCGGGCACGCAGTTCTGCCATCATGACCGGTATCGATACAGTGCTGGCAGATGATCCCTCGCTGACAGCAAGACTGGAGGATGATCCTGATACCGAAGTCAGGCAGCCGCTACGGGTTATTCTGGACAGCCGCTTGCGCCTCCCTGCAACGGCCAGGTTGCTTGACCTTCCAGGTAACACACTGGTTTTTACCGGTGCGGATGCCTCCGCGGCAGAAGCGAGGTACGGGCATGCTGCGGTCTCGTTCGTTACCGTACCGGTAACGTCCGGACGACTTGATCTTGCCGCAGTCTTTCAGCACCTGGGGAGTCTGGAGGTTAACGAGGTGCATGTAGAGGCAGGACCAACACTTTCAGGCGCATTGCTGCAGGCCGGACTCGTGGATGAACTGGTTATCTACATGGCGCCACACCTGATGGGTGATGCGGCCCGCGGTTTGTTTTCATTGTCGGGACTGGACAGCATGACTGATCGAATTCAGCTGGCGATTACTGATATGCGGGCCATCGGACAGGACTGGCGTATAACTGCTACAGTGAAACAGTAGTTTGACCAGATGTTTTTTTAAATTATTTTATTAACCGCAGAGATGCCGAGGACGCAGAGAAAACAAAAGAGAAACTATCCCCTCTTCCCCTGTGGGGGAGAGGGTTAGGGTGAGGGGCATATACGAATTGACAACCCTCACCCCACCCTCTCCCTGAAAGGGAGAGGGGGTGGAGTCTGCTCCAGTTTCAGGCTGGATGCCTGCTTTCGCGGGACTATGGAAATTCAGGTTTTTTTACCTGATTTGTTTTTCTCTGCGTCTCTGCGAAAAGACTTGTTTGAATATTTTTTGGATTAGCAATGTTTACAGGAATTATCCAGGCCACGGGAACCATTGCTGCACTGGAACAGCGCGGTGGTGATATGCGTATTACCATTCACACAGGCAACTTGCCGCTTGCGGCTGTCAGGACCGGCGACAGTATTGCAGTCAGCGGAGTCTGTCTGACAGCGACAGATATAACGCAAGGCGGGTTCAGTTCCGATGTCTCTGTTGAGACGCTCCGGCGAACAGTGATTGGTGAGCTTGAGGTCAATGCCACGGTTAACCTGGAAACGGCGCTCACCCTGCAGACTCCCCTTGGCGGTCATCTGGTCAGCGGTCACGTGGACGGTATCGGTACCGTGGTATCCCGCGCGGATGAAAGTCGTTCTGTACGCTTTGTTATCGAGGCACCTGCCGAACTGGCGCGTTACATTGCAACCAAGGGTTCCATCTGTGTCGACGGCGTCAGTCTGACTGTCAACCGAGTCGAAGGCGCGGTGTTCGAAGTAAATATCGTGCCACACACCCTGCAGGAAACCACGCTGGATGAATACCGGCCGGGACGCCGGGTCAACCTGGAGGTCGATCTGGTTGCGCGTTATCTCGAGCGGTTGCTGCTGGGTGACCGCGCCGCACAGCCCGGGACATCCGGCGGGATTACCCGCGAGATTCTCGAGGCCACCGGTTTTACGGGTAAGTCCGGATGACACCTGTATCATTGCCTATTGTCGTGAAGCCAGGTTGTCGATCGTGGATAATGTTATCTATTCAAACCGGCGGGCAGGCACAATGCAGCTAAACAATATTGAAGAAATCATTGAAGATATCCGTGCCGGGCGCATGGTTATTCTAATGGATGACGAAGACCGCGAGAACGAGGGCGATCTCGTCATGGCGGCATCCCATGTGCGTCCGGAAGATATCAACTTCATGGCCAGCCACGCACGCGGCCTGATCTGCCTGACGCTGACCCGCGAACGCTGCGAACAACTCGACCTTTCCCTGATGGTGCGCAGCAACGCGTCACTGGACAAGACAAATTTCACCCTCTCCATTGAGGCCGCCGAGGGCGTGACCACGGGCATCTCAGCGCACGATCGTGCTCGCACGGTGCAGGCGGCCGTACATGCCAATGCCGGCCCGCAAGACATCGTGCAACCGGGTCATATCTTCCCGCTGATGGCGCAACCGGGAGGTGTGCTGACACGTGCCGGGCACACCGAGGCCGGTTGCGATCTGGCGCGCCTCGCAGGCCTGGAACCGGCTGCCGTGATCGTGGAGATACTCAAGGAAGATGGCAGTATGGCACGACGCCCGGACCTGGAAATCTATGCCCGCGAGCACGGTCTCAAGATCGGTACCATCGAGGACCTGATTCGTTACCGTATCGAGAACGAGAAAACGGTCGAGCACGTGGCGGAGGCGGACGTGGCGACGGAACACGGGGTGTTTCGGGTGCATTCCTATCACGATTCCACCGATAGTGCAGTGCACCTGGCACTGGTGCTGGGAAAGATCGAACCGGATGAACCGGTTCTCGTCCGGGTGCAGCTGCAGCACACGCTGCATGACCTGCTGAATGTGAAGGAGGAAGGCAATCACTGGCCACTGCGCGATGCACTGCAGCGTGTGTCCAGGGAAGGCAAGGGGGTCGTGGTCATTTTGCGGCCACAGGAATCCGCGGATGCGATTGTCGACCAGATAAGGTCGTATCATATGCCGGATGAAGCGAAGCAAGTGCCGGAAAGCGGCGAGCCTGATGAGTTACGCACCTATGGTGTAGGCGCACAGATTATTGCAGACCTCGGGGTCACGAAAATGCGCGTGCTCAGTGCGCCCAAGATCGTGCATGGTATTGCCGGCTTCGGTCTGGAAGTGGTTGAGTATGTTTCCTGAGCGCGTGCATTGTGCCCGTAAAACTGAAAACAGTTAAGGAAAGATTCTATGAGTGACATTACCGTTGTGGAAGGGGAGCTCGTGGTGCGGGATGCGCGTATTGCATTGCTGGTATCGCGCTTCAACAGCTTCGTGGTCGACAGCCTGCTTGCGGGCGCACTCGATACCCTGAAACGTCATGGTGCCGATGAACGTGATTTGCAGATTGTCAAGGTACCGGGTGCCTATGAGATGCCGCTGGCCGCACAACGTCTGGCGGCGTCAAAACGCTTTGATGCCATCATTGCACTCGGTGCTGTAATCCGCGGTGGCACTCCGCATTTTGAATACGTGGCCGGGGAATGTACCCGTGGACTGTCAGCGGTATCGATGCAATACGATATCCCCGTTGCATTCGGTGTCTTGACAGTCGATACCATCGAACAGGCAATCGAAAGGGCGGGGACCAAGGCAGGTAACAAGGGCGGGGAAGCGGCCCTGTCTGCAATTGAAATGATAAGCCTGCTGCGCGGACTGGAGAGCTGAGCAGGGCCGGTTGCATGAAGCAATCCGCCCATGAACGTGCGCGCGCACGCCGCTATGCCATGCAGGCACTCTACCAGTGGGACCTGTCCGGCGAGCCTGTCAGCACGATCAGGGAGCAGTTCCTGGAGGCCGAGGATTTTTCCCGGGCGGATAAATCCTACTTCAACAGGATATTGAATGATATATCCGGTAATATCGAAGTGATCGATAAAAATTTATCGGAATTTATTGACCGCCCCCTCAAACAGCTGGACCCGGTGGAACGTGCGGTATTGCGTATTGCGATCTGCGAATTACTGTTGCGCCCTGATATTCCGTACCGGGTCACGATCAACGAGGCCGTGATGCTGACAAAAAAATTCGGTGCCGAGCAGGGCCATGCATTTGTCAACGGTGTGCTGGACCGGGCTGCACATTCCATCAGGCCGGACGAGTGTGCGTAGAAAAACCTGCAGGTTGACGGATCCTGAGCTGTCCTCCCGGTCAACAGTTCACCCACAATGGCCGCATCTGAATTTGAAATTATCCGCCGTTTCTTCACTCCTCCCGGACCCGGGCGGAATGATGTCCTGGCCGGAGTCGGTGATGACGCGGCCCTGCTCGCCGTGCCTCCGGATAGTGAACTGGTTGTGTGCATGGATACCCTGGTTGCCGGGGTGCATTTCCCCAAAGAGACCGCACCGGCTGCAATCGGTTACAAGGCACTGGCAGTCAACCTGAGCGATCTTGCGGCCATGGGTGCTGAACCGGCCTGGACTACCTTGTCGGTGACCCTGCCGGATAACGACATGGACTGGCTGGAGCAATTTTCCCGCGGCTTTTTCGGGCTGGCCAGCCGCTACAATGTCCAGCTGGTAGGCGGCGATATCACCCGGGGTCCGCTGAATATAACGGTTCAGGCACATGGTTTTGTCCCGGCGGGGCAGGCACTGTACCGCCAGGGGGCACGACCGGGTGACCTGGTCTGTGTTACCGGGTCTCTCGGTGATGCCGGGCTCGCCCTGCACCTGGGTTTGACCGGTGAGGCACCATTACGCAAGCGCCTGGACTACCCGCAGCCGCGAATCGAGGCGGGTATCGCCTTGCGTCAGTACGCAAGCGCCATGATCGATATCTCGGACGGGTTGCTGGCCGACCTGGATCACTTGCTGGAGGCTGACGGACTGGGTGCATTACTGCGGGTGGATGAGCTGCCGCGCTCGGCTGATTTCCTGTCAGCGCTGGATGCCGCCGGCCCGGGTTGCGAATCCCTGGCCCGGGACCTGACACTAAGTGCCGGCGACGACTATGAATTGTGTTTCTGCATCCCGGAGCTGCAGCGTGTGGCCATGGAGGAAACGCTTGCCTCGATTCCCTGTGCCGTGACCGCGGTCGGCGTAATTGAAGAGGAGCCGGGCATCCGCTGTTACCGGAAGGACGGCAGTACTTACACACCGTCTACCACCGGGTATCAGCATTTCAACAGGACAGACTGAGCGTGGCCGGCGGCGTTTCACCCCGGCTGTTGCGACATCCCCTCGGATTCCTGTCGCTGGGATTTGGAAGTGGACTGGTCCCGGTCGCACCGGGAACGGCCGGCACCCTGGCGGCAATTCCCGTTTACCTGCTCATGCAGGACCTGGCGTTGAATGTTTATATTGCTGTAGTCGGCCTGCTGTTTCTTGCGGGCATCCCGATCTGCACGTGGACAACCAGGCAGCTTGGGGTGCATGACCATCCGGCCATTGTCTGGGACGAGATAACCGGTTACCTCGTCACCATGATCGCGGCACCGGCAGGCTGGATGTGGATGCTGGCCGGATTTTTGCTGTTTCGGCTGTTCGATGTTGCCAAGCCCTGGCCGATCACATGGTGCGACCGGCATGTGCATGGCGGCTTCGGAATCATGCTGGATGATTTGCTGGCTGGCGTATTTGCCGCCCTGTTGTTACAGCTGCTGAACATCTATTTGTAAGGTACATCATCACGCCAGAAAAAAATCGTCTCATGCAGTAACGCAGAAAAGACCTGCTTCAGAGGCCGATAGGGTAAATCCCGTGACTCTTGTTCTGCTGCATCTCATTCATTGTGAGAGGGGAATTTCGTATTCAGAAGGTCACTGCCTTCAGGCACTTCCCGATCATGAATTTGCGATCCTCAAGTGACCAATACGGTGAGATTATCAAAATCATATGTACGGAATCGCTTTGTCGACAAAGCCTAGTACTTCCGAACAATAGTATCCCTTACCAGAATTAAGCATGCTTGTGCGTACATAAAAGTTACCAGGAGACACTGTGACTGATTTGCTAAAAATCCTGATGCTGGTCAGCGCATCTGTTGGAATAGCTACCATAACCGTAGCAATAATCTGGTTCTGTGTGGTGCTGTCACGAATATATTTCAAGAAATTCTCAAGTTGATGTTCTTCGTGGCTGTTTTTTTTATTTATTTCAGAAGGGTAACTATTCCCTGAAACCGGGCGTTCAGGATATTAATCCCAGGAATTCGAGTCTTTTGTCTTGTTGCTGATCAGGCAGGCATCAAGCGTATCGTCTGGACTGGCTCAGTAATCCACCCCTGCTCTGCAATTAAAAAAGGGCTGTCGAAACGTCTCCGGGATAGCTGATTATCTTGATATTTGCGATCAGTTACACGCCAGAACCTTGTCTTACCAAATGGTAATGATACGGTCGGTATCCATTGTCTATACTCGAATGTGTGGCATTTCGTTGCCAAAAGATCCGGCAAACTGCCGGATGTAATGTATGTATAGCGAATAATAAGGAGGACATTATGAAATACGAAGCTGTTATTTCTAATATGCTCATGCATGTTTCGTCACGCTTGGAGAAACTGTCCACCAACCGGGGCGCTTCCTTTGATGGTGATAATCGAACAGGAATAAACGATGTGACAATACGCAGGCACAGATTTCCCGTTTATGCGGTATCAATGTTCGCCTTTGCGCTGGGGATGCCTGCGTGGGGTGATGAAGAACCCAACGAAATCAGTGAATGCGACGTTTTTATAGAAATTAACGCCACCGATGAAGATGCAGGGTGGCAGGGAATTCTTGATGCCAGCCCGTGGAGGATGGCCCAGGTCATTGGCCCGGATGAGAATGGAAGTGATGGTAAAACATTCCTGAAAATAAAAGCACAGGGTGAGGCCAGAAAGCAGGGTATAACCGAATATCGATGGGAAAGTGCCGAGCCGACGTTCGACGACTTCGCGCTGGAAGATTTCCTCGACCGGTTCCCTGCAGGTGAATATACATGCAGTGTCACCTTTATCGACGGTCATCCTAAAAAGGAAGAGGATGAGGATGAACTCACGCACTGTCTTCCGGACGGGCCGGTAATTACGGACCCGGGAGAGTTGCCCGCAGGTACAGACTGGACGGTCATGTGGGGCCCGGTTACGACTCAATATGATGGAGATGGTCCCGGTCTGGGTGCTCCACTTGATGAATGTGACCCTGAAGATGAGCTTGTGAAATACAACGTTACCGTCGAGTTTGAAAACGGTTTTGATAAAGTGATGAACTTTGATGTTATGGCACCTGCCTCAATGGCCGTGATTTCCGGAGACTTTCTCGAATGTGGCCTGGAGGGGAAGGTCGAAATTGGGGCATTCCTGGATAGCGGCAACTCGACCTTCAGGGAAATCGAGATCGCCACAAGCGACTGTCCGTAGCCGGCGCCTGGAAGCAATCCGGGTTGGCTGCGGATCACGGTCAGGCACGCAGGGTGCTCTGCCAGGATTATTCGAGTTCAGGTTTCTTCACTCTCGTTCGCTGTTTGGAAGCCCCGCGTTAGCGGGGTTTTCTTTGCATTAGGCAACCATCTGCTGTTTTTTCCCCAGAGACAAGATATCTTTCCTGTGCTGCAGAAAAGAAGTAAAAACTTCACATTCATACTGTGTACGACTGCAGGTCGTTTTCGTGACTCACCTCATAAATACTGTCTCTCCTCATTTCACGCCAAGGATAATGTGCGCACGCTCACGGAGCGCACCATCATGACCTCCTAAGCTAGCCACCCATTACAACAGGACATGGTGCTGAATACCTGTGTGTTCTGGGGTAAATCCCGTGGGCGTGTATTTGCGCGTGCCGATATATTGGCCTGTGCTTGTACGGAGCCTGTAACCGATTACAAATCGATTTGATTAGTTACTGGAGAGATATTGATGAAAAACATTACGCTTATTTCAATAGCAGTCTCCCTGGCTTGTACCTCGTATGCGGTAAATGCCAGGAAACCCCATCCTGTATCGCCATACGATATCGGCAACGTAACGTGTACCTGTGACTGGAGTGTAGCTCCAAGTAGTTGCACTGTGTCCTGGTCCGATGTTAATGCGCCCGGTTATGGTGTGGATGTTGAATTTGAGGCGGAGTGGATGGAAGGTGATGTGGAAATGAAGAGCTTTGCAGAACTCGATCTTGATGACAACTGGATGTGCGACGAATTTGGCGCCTGTTCAGCAAGTGGTGAGTTCGTCTTGCCGGATTTTCCTGCTGATGCTGACATCAAATTCGTTGGCAAAGTCAAAGGTTTTGATACTGGATCCGATGGCGTCACTTCTCGTGATTTTGTCAAGGCAACCGGCGCTTGCAATCTTCCTGCGAATGGCTGAAAAATTGTCCCTGGATTACAACCAGGACTCCGTCAAGGGACCCTAGTTTTTGGTTTGACAAGGCAATTCACGCCACTGCCTTTCCCGGAGTGTCAGGCGATACTGATGGATAGCTGGACTTGCCAGAGGTCACTACTACCATGAACCGTTCCAGAATGACCTGACGCTTGCGGTCATTCCAAAAATGGCAGGAGACAAGCATTTTCAGACCTTCATTGCCCGTCAGGGAAGGCCTCGTTGTCGTGCCTATGGTCAATTTACAAGAGTGGGCAAGATATACTCCGACATAGGGTGCGACAATCATGTGTTGCTTCCGTGGGCCTGCAGTACAGGCCGCAGCCAGCGCCGGTAGAGCGGTGCTGCGACTGCCTGCATGGCAGTGATTCTTTTCTCCAGGTCGTGATTGATCTCCATCACCGATTGCACGGCCGGCGACGGGTCGTCCAGTTCGTCCTGGTATAATCCGGCCCATTCACGCACCATGGGCGCTGTCATCTCCACATGGCATTGCAGGGCGAGGATGTTGTCGATTGCAAAGGCCTGGTGGGCACACCAGTCATTTTCCAGAATCAGTTCGGCACCGTCCGGTACCGAGAAGGTTTCGCCATGCCAGTGAAACAGTTCCACGCCATCGACGAACCCCTCGAGCCAGTCACTGGCAGCTGTACCCTTGCTACTGCGGACCGGGTGCCAGCCAATCTCCCGTAGCGGGTTGGCAGTCACTTCGCCACCCAATGCCTTGCTGATGAGTTGCCCGCCGAGGCAGTGTCCCAGTACCGGCATTCCCTGCCGGTATGCATCTTGAATCAGGGCCAGCTCCTGCCGTATCCAGGGGTGATCATCGTTGACACTCATGGGGCCGCCCATGAATACCAGACCGCTGCAGTCACCCGGGTTGTCCGGCAGGGGGTCATTTCTGTCAATCGCGATCAGCTGCCAGGGAATATTGTAATGGGACAGCACCTCGGCCAGATAACCGGGTCCCTCGCACTCAATGTGGCGAAATATGAGCAGAGGTTTCATAATGGGGCTTCAGTCGGGTCGTGCGGGGTGTTATTTGCATATGGCATTATCCAGAATTTTTCTGCTGGTCACAGCCCTCGTTGCTGCCTCGGGTACAGCAGTTATAGCGGCACCCGATATTCGCGTAGTCGGCCTGTTCAAGGACCGTGCCGTTGTCAAGATTGATGGTCGGCAACGAATTCTCCGTATCGGGGAGACCAGCCCGGAAGGGGTCCGGCTGGTATCCGCAGACAGCGAGTCTGCTGTACTCGAAGTTGACGGGAAAGAAATCCGGGGCACACTGGATGGCCGGGTAAGTGCGCGCAACAGGTCTCCCGAGACGCAGAGCGTACAGATCATGCGTAACAGTCACGGCATGTATACAACAGTCGGGAGTATTAACGGACTGCCAGTAGCTTTTCTGGTGGATACCGGTGCGACCCAGGTGGCGATGAATGCAGCTGCGGCACGCCGGCTCGGGATTGACTACCGGGTGGTCGGAGTTCCGGCGGCGGTTACCACGGCGTCCAAGATCGAGCGTGCCTGGGCCGTGACGCTGGATTCTGTGAAGGTCGGTAATATCCAACTGAAAAATGTTCCCGGTATTGTGCTGGAAGGCTCGCAACCTTCGAAGGTATTACTGGGAATGTCCTACCTTGGGAGGCTGGAAATCACCAATGACGGGCGCCTGATGACATTGCGCAAGAAATACTGAAGCGGATTACTTCAGTAGAATACAATCAGGGGTGGCACAGGTTTATTTGTTCTTGTGCTTCCTGCGAAGCAAGCATCACCCTGCGAAAGTGGCCGGGAAACCGTTAATACGTAGACTGTCAGCTACCGTATTCCTGGTTACCACTCAGCACACCCCGTTACCATGAAAGCAGGGTCCCGGAATGACTGCATATCAGTTTCTTCCCTAGTCTTCTTCCTTGTCATGCTCGATAAGGGCATATGCAGAGTGATTGTGGATGGACTCGAAATTCTCCGATTCAACAACATAGGAAGCGATACGGTCATCGTCATTCAGGCTGCCAGCAATATCCCGCACCATATCTTCGACAAACTTCGGATTGTCGTATGCAGTTTCCGTGACGTATTTTTCATCAGGGCGTTTTAGCAGGCCGTACAGTTCGCAGGAAGCCTGTTTCTCGATCATGTCGATCAGGTCTTCGATCCATACAAACCCCCTTGTCTGGGCGGTGACCGTGACGTGTGAGCGCTGATTGTGTGCCCCGTAATCTGAAATCTTTTTCGAGCAGGGGCACAGGCTGGTCACGGGGACAACGACCTTGATGTTCATTTTTGCCCGGCCTTCGTTGATTTCACCAACCAGGCTAACTTCGTAATCCATCAGGCTTTCAACACCGGTTATCGGCGCTGCCTTGTTGATGAAGTAGTGGAAATTCATTTCGATATGACCGGCTTCTGCTTCAAGGCGGTCTGTCATCTCGTGCAGCATTTCCTTGAACGAGTCGACCGTGATCTCGCGTTCGTGCTGGTTGAGGATCTCGACGAAGCGTGACATGTGCGTACCCTTGAAGTTATGGGGCAGGTTAACGTACATGTTGAAGGTCGCGATGGTGTGCTGTTCACCAGCAGAACGGTCCTTGACGCGTACCGGGTGCCGGATATCCTTGATCCCAACCTTGTCTATGGGTATCCGCCGCGTATCAGCGCTGCTCTGTACATCCGCGATGGTATTGGTTTTTTGCTGTGCCAGATCAGTTGATTTCATTGCGTTACGGTCCGGATAGTTTCTGGAATGTCGAGGGCGCCAATGCTCTTTATTAAGCCGGAAGGCGCGCAAGACTAGCGGTTACAGGCTGGCAGTGATACATGCACAAAGAGGTATCCCCGTCGAAAATTCCGGGTTTTGCCTCTATGGGGAATTCCCGTAATCCTGAGTGAATAACTCAGATATTAGCCTGATAATACTTGTATTTCAATAAGCTATCCTTTGATTAAAGGAGCAACTTATCGATCTCTTTCAATAATATAGTGAGAAATCCAGCGCAACGGATCTGCCTCTGCGCCCAGCCCGGACAGGCTCGCCATGGCCTCCTCGTGCAACTCGTCGGCACGCTGCTTGGCCGCGTCGAGCCCGATGACGGCGGGGTAGGTCGATTTGCTGAGCGAGCGGTCGGAGCCGGAGCGCTTTCCGAGAGTACCGGTTTCTCCCTCTTCATCGAGAATATCGTCCCGGATTTGGAACGCCAGGCCAATGCACTTGGCGTAATGGTCGAGACTGTCAAGGGTATCCGGCTCCAGATCCGGGTTGGTTAATGCACCGATTACCACACTGCAACGAATCAGCGCACCGGTCTTGTGAATGTGCATGTACTCGAGTTCGGCGATGTCGAGCTCCTGCCCGGCAGCTGTCAGGTCAATCATCTGTCCACCGGCCATGCCACGCGAGCCGGCAGCGAGCGCCAGTGCTTCAATCATACGCCGGCGTGTCTGGTCCCTGATGGGCGTGTTGTCATGTGCAAGTACGTAAAATGCAAGGGACTGCAGGGCGTCGCCGGCGAGTATCGCCGTGGCTTCCCCGTAGGCCCTGTGACAGCTGGGCTTGCCACGCCGCAGGTCATCGTCATCCATGGCCGGGAGGTCGTCGTGCACCAGTGAGTAGGCATGCATAAACTCGATGGCACAAGCCGGACCGTCGAGAAGTTCCGGAGCGCTGCCGACCGCCTGGCCGCTGGCATATACAAGTGTAGGACGAATACGTTTACCACCGTCGAGTACAGCATAGCGCATCGACTCATGCAGCGTGGCCGGGTGTGTGCCTGCGGCCGGGAGCCAGTGGGACAGGCTTTTCTCAAGGCGCTCCTGGCAGTTCGCCATAAAAGCCTGCAGGGGAGGATCAGGTGTCTTCACTGTCGAATGGAACGACTTCTTCCTGGCCGTTTTTTATCAACAGGGCTTCGACTTTCTGCTCCGCTTCTTTCAATGCCTGCTGGCAGGCACGGGTCAGTTGCACGCCGCGTTCAAAATGCTGCAGCGACTCCTCCAGGCTCAGGTCTCCCTGTTCCATCTTTTCTACCAGGGCTTCCAGTTCCTTGAGAGATTGCTCAAAGGGCGCTGGTTGTTGCTGTTTTTTGGCCATGCTTGAATCTTGGGTGGAATCGGATTACGTTACCCCAGCTTGACGATAGGGGTCAAATACACTACTTGTTCGAGTAAGAATCGATTTCGCCCCATCTTGAATGATCTGCTTGACTGACTTGGGAAAGCATACTAATCTACGAATTAGACAGGGTCTAAACAGAAGGGGTAGCAGCCCACCCACGGTAATTTGTCAATAAAGAGGATACAACTATGGACTTGAAAGGTAGTTCCACTGAGCAAAACCTGAAAGATGCATTTGCCGGCGAATCCCAGGCCAACCGCCGTTACCTGTATTTTGCTTCCAAGGCCGATGTCGAGGGTTACAACGATGTGGCAGCCGTATTCCGCTCCACGGCGGAGGGCGAAACCGGCCACGCCCATGGTCACCTCGAATACCTGGAGCAGGTCGGTGACCCGGCGACCGGGCTGCCAATCGGGGGTACCAGCGACAATCTGAAGGCCGCGATTGCCGGTGAGACCCATGAATACACCGATATGTACCCGGGCATGGCGAAATCTGCCCGTGATGAAGGGTTCGATGAAATCGCGGACTGGTTCGAGACGCTGGCCAAGGCCGAGCGCTCGCATGCCAATCGTTTTCAGAAAGCCCTGGACGGGCTCGATAGCTAGCAACTGACCGGCCATTCTCAAGGGGCCGGGTTACCGGCCCCTTGTTTGTCTCGCAGAGATGCGGCAACACTCGCCGGCGCACATCCCCGTGCTCCGGTGGCAGCTGGATATCCTGTGCCTCTTCGCCGGCAAGATACAACTGCAGGGAGTAAGGTGGTACCGGCAAACGGTCTGGAGCTCGTCTGGGTAATGCAGGAGGCAGAGTATCAAACACAGGCGCTGCAGGCATGGATGGTTACCGGGAGCGATGCTATCTAGAGGGACGCTGATACATGTCAACAACAACTGAAGGTACACGCGAGGGCAGTCTCGAGGCCCCTACGCGTCACCCGCTGGACTGGCAAAACGAGCGTTTTTATGACAGGGAGGACCTGTTCGGCGAGCTCGAGCGGGTCTACGACATATGCCATGGTTGCCGGCGCTGTTTCAGCCTGTGCAACGCCTTTCCCACCCTGTTTGACGCGATTGACGAATCCGACACCATGGAGCTGGACGGGGTGTCGCGCGAGACCTACTGGAATGTCGTGGATCACTGTTACCTGTGTGACATGTGTTACATGACCAAGTGTCCCTATGTGCCGCCGCATGAATGGAACGTCGATTTCCCGCACCTGATGCTGCGTGCCAAGGCGGTGAGGTTCCGGGAGGGGGGGGCACGTGCGCGTGACCGCATACTGACTTCGACCGACACGGTAGGCCAGCTTGCAGGAATACCGGTCGTGGTGCAGGCAGTCAACGCAACAAACCGGTCAAAAACCGGGCGCAAGCTGCTCGAGAAACTGCTCGACGTCCACCCGGAAGCCATTCTGCCCGAGTACCATGCGAAGACCCTGCGCAAGCGGCTTGGCAAGCGGGGCCCGGTTGATGTTACAGGAGAGACCGCAGGGCCTACAAAGGGCAAGGTGGCGCTGTTTTCCACCTGCTACGGCAATTACAACGAACCCGGCATCGGCGAAGACCTGGCCGTGGTACTGGAACACAACGGCATTCCGGTTACCCTGGCGAAAAAAGAACACTGCTGTGGTATGCCGAAGCTGGAACTGGGTAACCTGGAGGCAGTCCGGAAGGCGAAAGAGACCAATATTCCCGCCCTCGCGGAACTGGTCGATGCCGGTTGGGACATTATCGCGCCGGTACCTTCCTGTGTGTTGATGTTCAAGCAGGAACTTCCCCTGATGTTTCCGGATGATGCGGATGTAATCAAGGTCAGGGATGCCATTTACGATCCGTTTGAATACCTGATGCTGCGCCACAAGCATGGCAAGCTCAAAACCGACTTCAAGCAGCCACTGGGGACGATCGCCTGGCAAGTCGCCTGTCACCTGCGGGTGCAGAACATCGGCATGAAAACCCGTGATGTGCTGCAACTGGTTCCCGATACCACGGTTGAGCCGATAGAGCGCTGTACCGGCCATGACGGCATCTATGCGGTGAAGCAAGAATGCCACGAGATCTCGATGAAGATCTGCCGCCCGGTGGTCAACCGCGTAGTGAAGGCAGAAGCCGATCATTACAGCAGCGACTGCCCGATGGCCGGGCACCAGATTGAGAACGGCCTCGACAGCGGCAAGTCGCCGACACATCCGCTGACCCTGCTGCGTATGGCCTACGGGATTTAGGCGCACCAGCGCAGATAAGTACGACTGCATGAATGACGGTCACGCAAGTGCGGGTGTCGCGCAGGCGCAGTGCTGCAGGGAGCAGGGCAGACCGCGAACCGGTTGAGAGGCTGGTCTGGCCCATGCACGACTGCATGGATGAAGGAGGTAGGGAATCAAAAGCAGGCGCATTAGCGATTCCCTCAACGTGATCCCTTCTGTCCGGGCTTCGGCCACTCGCCGAAGTGGGCAGGGGACTGGTTTACTGAATTGTGCGCACTGTGTCCGCTGCAAGACTGCGGTGTTGTACAGTTGCAGGTAACAAGGTAATGACGATGAAAAAACTTACCCGTGATGATCTTTACACACTCGAGAAATACGCCGAGGTCCGTCCGGAATTCCGTGCCCGTGTTATTGCTCACAAGAAGAATCGGAATGTACCGATCGGCCCTGCTGCCACGCTCTATTTCGAGGACCGCCAGACTATCCAGTACCAGATCCAGGAGATGTTGCGAGTGGAGCGGATTTTTGAAGCCGCCGGGATCGAGGAGGAACTGGAGGCCTATAACCCCCTGATACCCGACGGCAGCAACTGGAAAGCGACATTCATGATCGAGGAACCGGATGTAGACAAGCGGCGGGAGCTGCTGGCCGGTCTGATCGGTATCGAGCACCGGGTGTGGGTCAGGGTTGACGGGCATGACCCGGTGTACGCGATTGCCGATGAAGACCTGGAGCGGGATACGGAAGAGAAAACCTCTTCGGTGCATTTCATGCGTTTTGAACTGGTCCCGGGGATGGTCAATGATCTCCGGGCAGGGGCGGTGCTCAGTATGGGTGTCGATCATGAAAACTATCGTTACCAGCTTGAACCCGTCACTGACAATGTACGGGAAGCCCTGCTGGCCGACCTGGACTGACCAGACTCGAAATAAGTTCACAGGCGCGTTACACTGCGCTCCCCATGAGAGTGAGTTTCAACTGCAGGGACCGTGTGCTGGCGGTATTCCTTGCATGCCTGCCGGCCGCGTCCGCCGGTGATGAAGATACGGGCTGGACCACTGATCACTATGTTCCTCAAGAGGCCTGGGAAGAAGGACAGGTCACCATCCCCCCCTGGCCGGAGAAACAAAATCTGCTTGAGGTTGAGGTTGACCGGGGCGGTTTTCCCTTCCGTGTCTTCATCGATTCGCAGTCACTCGAGGTCGGTGATGATGGTGTCGTGCGCTACTCGCTGGTGATCATCTCGACATCGGGCGCAAGGAATGCCTCATTTGAAGGTGTCCTCTGCAACAAGCGTGAGTACCGGCGCTATGCCTATGGTTCAGCGGACCGATGGCACAGGCTTGCCGGATCCCAATGGCAGCGTATCACCAGAGGCGGCAGTGACGGGTACCGCTATGTGCTGTACCGGCACTATCTGTGCAATACCGCGGGCCTCAACCCCAGGGTCGAGGGAATTCTGCAACGTATTCGCTATCCAAGAGATGTGTATCTTGATGATTGACGGTTACCGCCTGACTGGCTGCAGGGCTTTCCGGTGAGTACCGGTTACGATGCCGCTGCAATCGAGATCCTCAGCGGTCTCGAGCCGGTGCGCAAGCGTCCGGGCATGTATACCGATACCAGCCGACCGAACCACCTTGCGCAGGAAGTGATCGATAACAGTGTCGACGAGGCGCTTGCCGGTCATGCCTCGCGTATTGACGTAACCTTGTTCAAGGACGGTTCGGTGGAGGTCCGGGACAACGGTCGTGGTATGCCGGTGGACATTCACCCGGAAGAGGGTATCCCGGGCGTTGAAGTCATCCTTACGCGTCTGCACGCCGGCGGCAAGTTTTCGGCCAAGAACTACACCTTCTCCGGTGGCCTGCATGGTGTTGGCGTATCGGTTGTCAATGCCCTGTCGAAACACCTTGAGGTCTGGGTGCGGCGTGGTGGCAAGGAATACAACATGGCCTTTGCCGGCGGTGATACTGCCTCACCACTGGAGGTAATCGGCAAGGTCGGCAAGCAGAATACCGGGACCACGCTGCGCTTCTGGCCGGACCCGAAGTATTTTGATTCTGCAAAAATCTCGCTGCCACGACTCAAGCATGTTCTGCGCGCCAAGGCCGTGTTGTGTCCCGGTCTTGAGGTACGCCTGAAAGACGAGGCCAGCGGTGAGAAGCTCGTGTGGTGTTATGCCGACGGCTTGCCGGATTATCTCAACGGGGAACTGGGCGATTTACCGAGGCTTCCCGAGGAACCCTTTACCGGTAACATGCAAGGTAATTCCGAGATGGCGGAATGGGCACTCGCGTGGTTGCCGGAAGGGGGCGACATGGTGGCCGAGAGCTACGTCAACCTGGTTCCGACAGTGCAGGGCGGGACCCATGTCAATGGACTGCGTATGGGACTGACGGAGGCGGTACGGGAATTTTGCGAGTTTCGCAACCTGCTACCGCGCGGCGTGAAGATTGCACCGGAGGATGTCTGGGAACGCGTGAGTTATATCCTCTCAGTGAAGTTGCAGGACCCGCAGTTCAGCGGTCAGACCAAGGAACGGTTGTCTTCCCGGGAATGTGCCGCGTTTGTGTCCGGTGTAGTCAAGGATGCCTTCGGGATATGGCTGAATCATCACACGGAAGCCGGTGAGAAAATTGCCTGGCTGGCCATCGAGAATGCGCAGCAGCGTCAGCGCGCCGGTAAAAAGGTGGTGCGCAAGAAGGTCACCAGCGGACCGGCACTGCCGGGTAAGCTGGCAGACTGTTCCTCCTCGGATACGGAACGCGCCGAACTGTTTCTGGTCGAGGGCGATTCGGCCGGTGGATCGGCAAAGCAGGCGCGTAACCGCGAGTTCCAGGCGATCATGCCGTTGCGCGGCAAGATCCTGAATACCTGGGAAGTCGATCCCGCCGAGGTGCTGGCTTCCCAGGAAGTCCACGACATCGCGGTTGCCATCGGTGTCGAACCGGGATCCAGGGACATGAAGAACCTGCGCTACGGCAAGGTCTGCATCCTGGCCGATGCCGACTCGGACGGGGCGCATATTGCAACCCTGCTGTGTGCCTTGTTCCTGCGACATTTCCATACGCTGGTAGAGGCCGGGAAGGTGTTCGTTGCCATGCCGCCGCTCTACCGGATCGATGCCGGAAAGGAAGTGTTCTATGCGCTCGATGACGCCGAGAAGCAGGGCGTACTGGACCGGATAACGGCCGAGAAAATCAAGGGGAAGGTCATGGTGCAGCGATTCAAGGGCCTCGGCGAGATGAACCCGATGCAGCTGCGCGAAACAACGATTGCACCGGAAACACGCCGACTGGTACAGCTCACGGTGGATTCAAAGGACGCTACCCACAAGCTGATGGATATGTTGCTGGCACGCAAGCGGGCTTCCGACCGTCGTGCCTGGCTGGAGAAGAAGGGCGATTTGGCGGAGACCTGAACAAAAACTGAATAGACCCCCCTCCCTTGCAGGGAGGGGGTTGGGGGGAACACCGATACCCCCACCCTAACCCTCCCCCTTAAAGGGGGAGGGAATGAGCATGAAGCGGATCACAAATATGGAAACACTGGAACTCGATTACGAAGGCATTGAGCAGTTGCCACTGAAGACCTTTACGGAGAAGGCCTACCTGGATTATGCCATGTACGTCATTCTCGACAGGGCACTGCCACATATCGGTGACGGCCTGAAGCCGGTGCAGCGGCGCATCGTTTACGCGATGTCCGAGCTCGGACTGCTGGCAGCTGCCAAGCACAAGAAATCAGCGCGCACCGTTGGCGACGTGCTTGGCAAATTTCACCCGCATGGCGACTCGGCCTGTTACGAGGCCATGGTGCATCTCGCGCAGTCGTTTACCTGCCGCTACCCGCTGATCGACGGGCAGGGCAACTGGGGTTCGCCCGATGATCCACGGTCGTTCGCTGCCATGCGTTATACCGAGGCACGCCTGGCGCCGTTCGCGGAAGTACTGCTCGCAGAACTGGGACAGGGTACGGTCGACTGGACACCGAATTTTGACGGTACCCTGAAGGAGCCGGTGCTATTACCGGCGCGGTTACCGAGCGTACTGCTGAATGGCGCTACCGGTATCGCTGTCGGCATGGCAACGGATATTCCCCCGCATAACCTGAACGAGGTTGCCGACGCCGCCATCCTGTTGCTTGACAAGCCGAAGAGCACGGTGGCCGAGCTGTTCAAGCTGGTCAAGGGACCGGATTTTCCAACGGGCGCAGAAATCATTACGCCGGCAGCCGAATTGCTGGAGGTTTACAAGACCGGTCACGGTAGTGTGCGCATGCGTGCCTGTTATGAAAAAGAGAACGGCGAGATCGTAATTACTGCGTTGCCCTACCAGACTTCCGGCAGCAAGGTGCTGGAGCAGATCGCGGCACAGATGACTGCGAAGAAACTGCCCATGGTCGAAGACCTGCGCGATGAGTCGGATCACGAGAATCCGACCCGCCTGGTGATCGTGCCGCGCTCCAGCCGTGTTGATAGCGAAGCCCTGATGTCACACCTGTTCGCGAGCACCGACCTGGAACGCACCGCACGCATCAACCTGAACATGATCGGCCTGGACGGCCGGCCGGGTGTCAAGGACCTGCGGACTATTCTCAAGGAATGGCTTCAATACCGCAGTGCGACCGTAACGCGGCGCCTCGGCTATCGCCTGGAGAAGGTGGACCGGCGCCTGCACCTGCTCGAGGGGCTGTTGATCGCGTTCCTGAATCTCGACGAAGTTATCAGGATCATTCGTACCGAGGACAAACCGAAACCGGCGCTGATTAAACGCTTCAAGCTGTCTGACGAACAGGCAGATTACATTCTTGACACCCGGCTGCGGCAACTTGCGCGCCTTGAAGAAATGAAGATCAGGGATGAGCAGAAAGAACTCGCCCTGGAACGTGATGAACTGCAGAAAATCCTGAAGTCAAAAGCTCGCCTGAAGACGCTGATCAAGAAAGAGATCATGGACGATGCAGCCAGGTTTGGTGATGTGCGTCGATCGCAACTGGTTGAACGTGAAGCAGCCCGGGTGCTGGATGAAACAGCGCTGGTGCCGAGCGAACAGGTTACCGTAGTTCTGTCGAAAAACGGCTGGGTGCGTGTCGCCAAGGGGCACGATATCGATCCGGCCGGGATGAGTTACAAGGCCGGTGACAAATTTGCTGCCGCTGCACGCGGACGCAGTAACCAGCTGGCACTGTTCCTGGATTCCAACGGGCGTGCCTATGCGCTGCCGGCGCACACACTGCCGACGGCGCGTGGTCAGGGCGAGCCATTGAGCGGCCGCCTGAAGCCGGCAGACGGGGCGCGCTTTGTCGGTGTCATGGCCGGTGAGCCGGACCAGCTGTATTTGCTTGCAAGTGATTCCGGGTACGGGTTCGTGGGCCGTCTTGGCGACCTGGTGACCCGTAACAAGGCAGGCAAGGCCGTGCTGTCGGTTCCAAAGGGCTGTAACGTGCTGCCACCTGTTCCGGTACGCAGTCTGGAGGATGACTGGATCATCGCTGTGACCACCGAGGGTTACATGCTCGTGATACCACTCTCCGACCTGCCGCAAATGTCCCGCGGCAAGGGCAACAAGATCATCAACATCCCGTCCGCACGGCTCAAGAACCGGGAAGAGTATGTTGCCGCGCTGGAATGCATACAGGACGGCGAGAAACTGGTAGTCCACGTCGGGAAGAAACACAAGACCATGAAGGCCGACGAGGTGGATGAATTTGCCGGGGAGCGTGGTCGCCGGGGCCGCAAGCTCGCCCGTGGCTACCGGAAGGTCGACCGCCTGGAGGTCCTCTATAATCTGCCGGAATAATACCAGGTAGATCACCGGGCTGGACACCAGTCTGCTGTTTTCCTAGATTTATACCATGAAGCAGCGATGTTCCATGGCGGGGATCCTCTTTTGTCTTGGCAGTTTCTGTATGGCAGCCGCAATGGCAACGCTGGCACAACCGCCGTTTGAAAACTGTGTCGATTTCCATTGCGATGCAACCCGCACAGTGAAGCTCGCTGATGGTCACTGGCAGGCCGTGCGGGCGTTGTTTGCAGGTAAAACCTCACCGGCAGGTGAACGGGAGCGGATTCGCCAGGCCATCGCACTGCTGGAACGCGAGGTGGGCCGGATCATCGGGACCTCGGGCGACATGGCCCGCAACATGACGGGCGCGGGCTACCAGCTGGACTGCATCTCGGAATCGAAAAATACCACCACCTACCTGCAACTGTTGTTTGATGATGGCCTGCTGCGATGGCACGAGATCAATGAACGACAGGTTCGCTACCCGTTGATTTTTGATACCCACTGGACCGCTGTTATCCAGGAGCTCAATAGCGGGCAGCGCTATGCCGTGGATTCCTGGTTCCTGGATAACGGTGAACCACCCTATATCCAGCCACTGGAGGACTGGCTGTCAGGTCGTCGCATCGATGGTGCAGTGGAAAGCCCTGATCAGCGCTAGTACCCGGTAATTGGGCGTGTGTATTGTTACTCGCTCCTGAAATGTTACTGCTGCCTGCTTTTTAGCTCTTCCAGGCGCGCCAAAACCTTGTGGGCACGCTCGAGCCGCTCCCTGATCCCGGAATTTTCGGGATCCAGTTCCAGGGCCATGTTCCAGGAGTCGATTGCCCGGTTCACCTTGTCGGCACGGTACTGTCGATCACCCTTGTCAAGCAGTTCCTTGACAACGGGGTCAATGGCCTGTTCCAGCCTGGCTTGCATGTCAACGACTGCTTTTGTATTGCGTTCGCGTGCGGGAATTTTACTGAAGGTAGTGCGGGCGGTCAGCAAGTCGTTACCCTCCAGTGCCTTCCCGGTCCTGGAAAGCAGTTCCTGGGTTTTGTTCCGGCGCGTGATCGCCTGGTTCTTTCTTTTCTCGACCTGCTTGATGTGTTCTTTCTTTTCCTGCGTGTCCCGGTGTGACTCCTGCTTCTCCGCGAGACTGGCAAGGGCGGATTGTACAGCCGGTGTGTCGTCAATGGCGCTTGCGAGTTGCAGGCACTTGTCCGCTGTCACAAGATCATCTACCTGCATGGATTCCAGACCGCATTGCAGTAAATCGTCTGCCATGCCGGCCGCTTCCTGCTGGTACAGGGTATGGATCCAGCGGTTGCCAAGTCCAGGTGGCTCGAGATTTTGCTGTTCTTCATAGATTTTCTGCTGCTGTACGATATATTCAGCCCGTGACACCAGTTTCTTGCGCTGGTTGTCGCGCAGGCGCGCATCCCGCTTGCTTGCAAGGGTGCGCCGGTAGTCATTCAGCACGGTACTGTGAGGAAGGTTCGTCAGTGCCTTGTCGAGAACGCCGAGGGCACTGTAGAGATCATCACCGGATTCCAGTGCCTTTGCCTCAGCCAGTGTTGCCTGTTCATATTCGGCAATTTGCTCATGCAGGTATTCACGCTGGCCGGTTTTATCGAGGTAGGGGAAATCATTGAGCAATTGCTCTGCGCGTTCGTATTGCCGGGACTCTATTAGTGCATTCAGGTCTTCAGGCCGGCTTTTATCGCGCCCGATTGTGTCTATATGACTGCAGCTCGCCAGCAGCGAGAGGAGCAGCAGCGCTGTCGTCAGGTCAGGACGCCAGTGATTCATGATATTCATTTTCCGCAGTCCGTGTAATCTGGTTGAAATGACCGACCAGCCTGGTTTGCCAGTCTGCCGTCAGGTCTTCAACAAGATAAGTGCTGACCGGGTGTTTTATGCCACGCAGCCGGATTGACTGGTATTCACCGGCCAGGACACGCTCTCTCACGATTTGGTTCATGTACATGTCTCTCGAGACAACGATCTGCCCCTTGTTGGCTATACCGCAGAGGCGTGATGCCAGGTTGACGGTATCCCCGACAACCGTGTATTCCATACGTTCTCTCGAGCCCATGTTACCTGCCAGCATCTTGCCCGAATTTGCACCGATCCGGAACTGCACCGGGAACAATCCTTTTTTCCTGCGCTGCTCGTTTTCATGTTCAATCAGCCGCTGAATCAGCAGTGCACAGGACACGGCATGAAATGCGTGATCCTCGTCCGGCTGGGGTGCTCCGAACACCAGCATGACACCGTCGCCCATGTACTTGTCGACAGTGCCGTTGTTCAGTTCACAGGCGCTGGTGATGAGTGAAAAGTAGTCATTGAGAATGCTGACCAGCTCTTCGGGCTTCATTTTTTCGGCAATCTGCGTAAAGCCGACGATATCGGCAAACAGCACCGTGGCCTCGATGCTCTTGCCGCCGAGCTCGACTACATCCAGGTTTGACAGGATTTCCTGTGCTACGCCGGGGGATACGTATCTCGACAATGCGTTCTTGACCTGGGATTTCTCCAGCATGCCTTCTGCCATCTCATTGAAGGCATTCATCAGCTGGCCGATTTCATCGGTGCGGCGTTCCTTGAATCGCTTGGTGTACTCGCCCTTGCCAATGGCGCGACTGGCATCCACCAGTTCATCGATCGGCACGGTGATCTGCTTGCCCAGTGCAAATGCCATGGCGATGCCAAGCAGGATGATCAGGATGGTGGCGCCGAGAATCGCCTGTTTTGCCTTTTTCAGCGAGATCGCCATCCCGGACTTGCTGATCGTTACCATGGTATAGCCAACGATCACATTCTGGAATGTCACCGGTTGCACAAAGGAGATTACCATGCCGGCAGAGGCTCTTCGTGCCGACGGAAATTTCCATAACCGTGAGCCCGGCTCATTGCCCATCAACTGTTTGAGTACGCTTGTCTGGTAGATGCTGGAGCCGTCATGATACTGACCGGTGTGCGAGACGATTTCGCCTTCCAGAGTCACGATTGCCGTACCGACGATACTGCCGCTGGTGGCATAACCGGTCGTGATACCGTCAAGCGCCAGCTGGTCCCCGGCGAGCAACGGTTCCTTGGCGGATTTCGCCATTAACCTGGCCAGCGTGGTGCCCTGTTCGTTCAGCTGGTCCTCGAACAACTGGGTCTGCTGCTGGATAATGACGGAGCCGAGCAGTCCCATGCAGATAACCACAAGCACGGTTATCAGCAGTGACAGC
>CP070821.1:873012-880148 GCA_020344335.1 Gammaproteobacteria bacterium
GAGGGTAAGGTCTGTCGTTCCCTCCCATTGCAACTGTTTGTTGGAGATGCTGTTCTCTGCCTGGGCCAGCTGCAGGTCATCGAGACGGAGCTGGCCCTCCTGTTGCACCTGCAGGGTACCGGTTTCCGCACCGGCAAAATCGATCGAGCCGTCCCATGCCAGCTTGCCCTGTTGCAGGGTGACGCCCTCTGCCGGCATCTCAACGGCCAGGCCGTCACCGGTTAACGCCCCGTGGGTCTTGATCGTGACGCTATCGGCGAGGGTAAGGTCTGTCGTTCCCTCCCATTGCAACTGTTTGTTGGAGATGCTGTTCTCTGCCTGGGCCAGCTGCAGGTCATCGAGACGGAACTGGCCCTCCTGCTGTATCTGCAGGGGCCGATCGTGCAGCTTTTCTAGCGCAATACGGGTATCCAGGGTGAGGCCGCCCGCCAGACCGGTCAGGGCCGGTTGTGCCATGGCCTCAAAGGTCGCCAGCGGCAAGGCAGACAACTTGATGTTGCCGGTATAACCGTAACCCTCGGACAATGGCGGTAACTCGCCATCCAGTACCAGCGCTGCATCGTTCAAGGCTCCCTGAAAGGAAAGCACGGCAGGTGCATCCGCCCAGGTCGCCAGCTCGCTGAGTGCCAGCTCATCGATCCTGGCCTTCAGTTCCAGGTCCGGCGTCCGGTAATCGATCACGGTATTTTGTATATCCAGCGTGACGATGCCGTAATCCCAGGGCTCGCCGGCCGGTTCATCCGGGCCACTCTCCGGGAGTTGTATACCGCCGATTGCCACATCACCGTCAGCGGATTGCTCGACGACCAGATTTACACCGTCCACAGTGACAGCCTTGACGTAGACCTTGCGCGAAAATAACGGTGACCAGTCCAGATCCAGTTTCAGGCTCGGGATGACAAGGGTATCGCGGTCGCCGACACGTACGTTCAGCAGCTTGACCGAGGCAATACCGGTGAACGGATTGAAGTCAATATCGTCGATATCGACCTGCCCTGCGCCATTTTCCAGCATCCAGCCCTTCAGGGCCCAGGACATGCCATAGGGCAGGCCGACGAGCAGTGCCAGTGCCAGTATGATGATGCTGGCAGGCAGCCATAACCAGCGCCGCATCGACCTGATTGCAGAGGTTTTGTTGTTGTCCGCTTTCGAAACCATGGGTGCAATGATTCCTTGTTATCGTTGGCAGGCCGAGCGGTAATCATACCAGCACCGCAACGGGCAGATACAGACAGTATAGACATCCACCCGAACACAGGGACAAAAACCCGAAGCATGAAACACGACGGGTTTTTACCGGCGAGTCCTCCTGTATATTGCCAAGGAATCGGCATTGCTGGAACAGGGCTGGTGCGACAGTATGCCGCCCTGGAGCGAATCTAACTACTGCATGGCCCAGGCCAGCCTCTCGACCGGTTCCGGTCTCACTTTCTCCCTGCAGTGATGTCTACTGCGACTCTTGTCTGTTCGTTTCGTTCATGAGTCCAGACATACCGGAATACACCAGCGACGTGCCAGGACATATCGTTGGAGATTGAAAAGTGACCTATGATTCCGGTTTCTCAAACCGGATTATCTAAAGCATGGGACAAGTTTCCGTTCTCCTGCAATTTGCAGGTTAATAGATTATGGCAACGGCGAACGGCTTGCTTTGTTATCTGTGAACCCTTGCACGGAATTATACATGGCATCGTTCGCGCGATATTCCGGTGCGGCCGTAAACGCAATGGATGTCAGAAAGGCCGATGACAGAATCACTGCTGCCAGAAAACGGAAGGAACCGAAAAACTTTAACCAGTCTGTATAACCCACGATGACCCTCTAATCTGTTGTTGTTTGTCAGGCCGGAATGCTGCAGTCAGCGCTTATACCCATCCGGCTGTGGTAAGGAATAACGGCAGCGTTCGTGCACACTACAGTCCCGGTTGCAGGAAATGTGACTGGCTTCGCTGCAGTGCCGTTGTGGGTTTGGCCGGTACCGGACATGGCATCCCGTGCCAACGCAAGAACAGGCCTGTCAATATCATCATATCTGCCTGTTCTGGCAACTAATTGTCATCTTAAAGTTCGGTCCCCGCGGGTCGTTAACCTCATTGTGTTAAATCCTGACTCGTAGCGACTCGGGGACATGTGTATGAGACATACAAAGGAACGGCGCCGCAACAGTGCCGATGCAAGCTACCCGCTCGAAGACAGTGATCACGTGCTGGTGTCCCGTGACCGGAGGCACCTGGCCGACCGCCGTCTCGAGAACCTGGCGATGGAAGAACGCCAGATGCTGTTATCGGAAATTCCCTGGCTGACTTTTAAAAGCTGCTCTGATGATGACTGAAGTTCCTCACACCAGCCTGGTCTCCACGAGACTTTACTGAACCGGTCACCGTCCCGAACCGGCAGGAGCAAGGATCAAACAGCACACAGAAAACCGGTCATGAATTACCGAGCAGCCGGGAAATAAACGTAAATGGGGCCGGTCAGGAGATTGGAAACCCGGTCCCTACAATACAAGTCCGCACGCCTTCAACAGGCCACAACAAACTAATACAATAAAAACAGCAACATAGCCCGTCACTGGTATTGCTGATCATGGTGTTTTTTCGCCTATATGTGGCAACAGATGCGCCACGCGTGTGCCACAAAATCCTCATCAACCCCGCGGGGCCGGCAGAACTTCACCAGGATGTTTTACACGCCCTGGCAACAAAGGTTGGTACCCGGTTTGGCAGGGCTGGGCGAAAGCACCAATTTCTGTCAATAGAGGACATCCACCGGAATTGAAAATACTGCTGACGCGGTTTGCATTTACCGCGAGTAATGGCCAATCCCGGCGTTCCTACCATCATGGTCAGGCCTGTTGGCACGGGTTTATCGGAGGCTCTCTATCTGGCAATTGGCCCTGACGGGACACCCTGTTCCGACCCACAGCGGCTTGTTGAAAATAGTATTTCAACTGGTAACAATAGCCTAGTAAGCTGAGACTCCACCCGATGCAAGGAAAATAACAGCACCCAGGGGCTGCAAGATCCAGGCATTCATACTCAATCACACGGCGTTTTCCTGATTTTGCAATTGATTGCTTACCAATAACGAACGCACACCCGGGAGTAGCAAATGGCGGTAATCGGAATAGACCTTGGAACCTCGAATTCTGCTGCTGCTGTATTGCGCGGTGGACGGCCGATCATCATTCCCAGCGCGGAAGGCATTAGCCTGGGTGGCAAGGCCTTTCCAAGTTACGTTGCAATCACCGCCGACGGTCAGACTCTTATTGGGGAACCCGCCAGACGTCAGGCCGCTGCCAACCCGGAGGGGACCGCAACCGGTTTCAAGCGCAGGATGGGCAGGCGGGAAAAGATTCGCCTGCATGAACAGGAGTTTTCACCGGAACAGCTTTCTGCCTTCCTGCTGCAAAAGATCAAGCGGGATGCCGAGGCCTATCTGGGTGAACAGGTAGAGCAGGCGGTCGTCACTGTTCCTGCCTACTTCGATGACAACCAGCGTAGTGCCACCAAGGATGCCTGCCGTATTGCCGGTATCGATGTGGTGCGTCTCGTGAACGAGCCTACAGCAGCCTCACTCGCCTATGGGCTTGATCGTGCAGGTGAAGAGTTACGCATTGCTGTCATCGACTTTGGTGGTGGCACACTGGATGTCACGATCATGGAGTTCGGCAAGGGGGTATTCGAGGTCAAGGCCACGAGTGGCGATACCCAGCTGGGTGGAACAGATATGGACCACAAACTGGTCGAATATCTCGCCGAGCGTTTCCATGCCGAGACTGGCAGCGATATCCATGACGATGCCAGGGCCATGGCGCGACTCAGGGAAGCTGCAGAGATGGCCAAGATCGAACTGTCGACAAGCATCAGCACACACATCAGCCTGCCCTATCTGACCGTGGCAACCGGTGAATCCCGGCACCTTGAGATGGACCTGACACGCAGCGAGCTTGAGCGGCAGGTCAGGGAAGTGATAGAGCGCTGCCATGGCCCAATTGACCAGGCGCTGCATGATGCCGCCATTACCACCAGTAACATCGATCGCATTGTCTTTGTGGGCGGCCCAACACGCATGCCGGTTGTGCGGCAGTATTTTGAAGAGCTGATCGGGCGCAAGGCGGAAATGGGCATCGATCCCATGGAATGTGTCGCCAGCGGGGCGGCCATCCAGGCAGGTGTCCTCAGCGGTGAAGTCGGTGACATTGTGCTGGTCGATGTCACTCCACTCACGCTGGGCGTGGAAACCCTGGGAGGCGTGGCCACCTCGCTGATCGCACGCAATACCCCTATTCCGATAAAACACACCGAGACCTTCACCACGGCAGCCGACATGCAGACCGCCGTAACGGTACATATCTACCAGGGTGAGCGCCCCATGGCGCGCGACAATACCAGCCTGGGGGAATTCACCCTTGAGGGCTTGCCGCCCGCACCCCGTGGCGTTCCGAAGATCGATGTCACCTTCGATATCGATGCCAATGGCATACTCAATGTTACTGCTAAGGACCAGGCGACCGGCAAGACGCAGTCCATCAGCATCAGCGGATCGACACGTCTGACAGATGAAGAAAAACAAAGAATGATCGATGAGGCTGAGCGCTATGCGGAAGAGGATGCAATGCGTCGTGAAAAGACCGAGAAGCTGAACGCCGCCGATGCAATGTGTTACCAGGCGGAAAAGTTACTTGCTGAACACAGTGACAAGCTCACAGAGGAATTGCGTGATCGACTGCAGGCAGCCATGCGAAGCACCAGGGAGGCCCTGGAAAAAAAGGATGCCGACCTGGCTGCCCAGAGGACCGAGGAACTTGACAAGGTCCTGCGCGAAGCCGGGGTGGTCCTGTACTCGCAAAGTTCCGAGGCACCCAAAACCGGACCTTATGCCCATCACCCCTACCCGGATACAAGCGATGCAGGAGGCGAGGCAAAACCATCGGGTTCAGGAAAGCGCGGTCGTGTAGTCGATGCTGACTATGAAGAAAGCAAGTGATACAGCCAAATGGTAAACGAGCAGCGTGATTACTACGAAGTACTGGGGGTAACACGCGATGCTGACGCGAAGGCCATCAAGGATGCCTTTCGCAAACTTGCCATGAAGTATCACCCCGACCGCAACAAGTCACCCGATGCCGAGGCAAAATTCAAGGAAATTGCCGAAGCCTACGCCATACTTTCCGATCCCGGGAAACGCGCAGACTACGACTCGCACGGCTTTGCGGGTGTTGCCGGTTTTTCTGCCGAGGACCTTTTCTCCGGAATCAACCTGGACGACATATTCGGCGATACCGGGTTCGGTTTTGATTTCGGCGGTGGCCTGTTCGGGGACATCCTTGGAAGACCTCGCCGCAGGGCTGGACCGGTACGCGGGAGGGATCTGGAGGTTCAGTTGGTCGTACCACTGGAAAAGATCAATACCGGCGGGGAGGAGATGGTGCATTTCAGTCGGCCCGTGATCTGCGGGGACTGCAAGGGAAGCGGTGCACAGGCAGGCACTGAAGCCCGCAAGTGCGAAGCCTGTAGCGGCAGTGGCAAACAGGTGACCACGCGTGATGAGAGCAAGGAGCAGAGTACGATACGTTTTCAGCAAATCACAACCTGTCCTGTCTGTCACGGGCAGGGTGTGTTTATTGACCACCCCTGCAGACAATGTGCAGGCACCGGTAAATCACAGAAAGACGACAAATTAAAGGTAACCATTCCGGCAGGCGCTGAAGAAGGTATGGCCCTGCGCATCCCGGCTCATGGGTTGCCCAGTGAAGAGCCCGGCGGTGAATCCGGTGATCTCTATGTCATTATACGAACCGCACCGGATCCACGTTTTGTACGACGCGGGGCCGACTTGTGGCGAACGGAAACACTGGAGATTCCCGACGCGGTACTGGGAACGACCCTGGGCATCGACACACTGGATGGTCATATTGACGTCAAGGTACCTGCAGGCACACAGGCAGATGAGACCCTGCGCCTGCGCGGCAAAGGGCTGGTGAAGTTCGGCGGGTATGGTCGCGGCGACATCAATATACGCCTGCTTCTCCATGTACCTGAACATCTCAGCAGGGAAGAAAAGGCACTGTACAAACAGTTGCGCGAGGCGGGTAACAGCAGGCAAAACAGGAAACACTGGTGACGTGAGAAACAACGCTAACATAGCAACGGGAGCACTCGATTGATTGACCTGTTGCAGTAGTTCGTATTCCGCCATCCGGTAAAGCTACCCTTCAGACGTAATACGCAAGTCCTGTATCTGTTTGAGTCAGGCTGCATCACTGATAAAACAGGATTGGAAAAATCCGGTTTCCACAGCGAGGAATCCCCCTGCCCGCTTCCCGAACATCAATACCGGGGTGTGCAGGGGATATATACAGCTGCCCCGTGCTTCGAGGCGACCGGCTTAGAGGCAAGGCTGTGCCTGCTAATTAACTGGTTACCCAGCTGCAGCATCAGCAAAGGGGCGCGCCAGTGGCTCGCCGACAAAGACACCCTGGCCGGGCCAGGCGACGCTCTTCCAGTAGGCCTCTATCAGTGTTTCGCCGTTCAGGTAGCGGTTGATGACAATGTCCGGGCGGGGGAATTTCTGTACGAATGAACAGGGCTCGACCACGGTGCCGTAGCTGCCGGTGGCGCCGGCCTTCAGCCATTCGAGGCTGCTCATCTGGGAACTGTTTATCAGCTTGCCACCGGCCGAGGTCAGGTGATCGGCAATGGCACCGGGGTGGTAGCGGTTCGTTTCAATTCCCTCTACTTCATGGAGCCCGGTAAAGTAAAACATGACATCCGTGCGATAACGAAGTGCATCGCTGTGGACGATCTTCAGGCGGAAGCGGTCGGACTGCATCAGGACAATGCCGGGGTAAAAACGCACACGCCCGTTCCTGGCCTTGTTACTGGTACTAAGCAGGTAGGCGGTACCCTTCGGACGGGTACCGTCCGCGGCCAGACCACGATCAATCAGGTCCTTTACCGCAGCGAAATCCTCGCCCGCCAGCATTATGGTGGGGCGCCAGCCGTAATCAGTAAAGGGCCGGGTGCTGTCCGAGTCATAGTAGGGACTGGCCCGTGTAGGCTCGCAGCCCTGTGCGCAGAAGGCCTCGTCATAGCCTGCGGCGAACGCCGTGGTGATTGACATGCAACCAACCC
>CP070821.1:880248-883314 GCA_020344335.1 Gammaproteobacteria bacterium
CAATGGTGTTGTTTTTGATCAAGTCGCGTGCGTAGGAACCGGCTTGATTACCGGTCGTCCCGGCATCGAAATCGATGTCCCCGAAGTCGGCTTCCACTGCGATCATGTGACGTTCGCTGCCACTAAAATCGCCTGCCGGGCAATTCTCGAACGCTATCACCTGCAACTGAAATTTGCCGTTCTTCGAACCGTGTGGCAGCCCGTTTCCGTGTAATGCAAGCGCATTGCCTGCGGTGAAAGAAGCGAGACTGATTCCTGCAATTGTGTATGCCAGTTTTCTGAAGTTCATCTTGATTTCATCCCCTGTTCATGTTGGCCAGAAAGCTTTGCTTCGCGACTTCGCTGCCTATGCGGTAATCATTACAGGAACCAGCTTTACATACTGTGAACTGCTTACCAGGACGGGTGCGGGAACTTTCAGAGTGGCTGGTTGTACTGAGTTCGGGAACGACAACCTCGGATCCCAGGCTGCCATTCGGTGATTGCCTGCAAGTGCCGCAATGGCCAGGAAGGACCGGGATCACTTTTTTTTCCCGTCCACTTGATCCGTATCAAGCCCGGTAGTATCAATGGCGGGCAGACTGGAGGCACAACCAGCGGGTGAAGACCACCGATACCTTGACGTCTGGCCAAATGCGAGTAATAATGAGAACTATTCTCAGTTGTATTAATGGGAAAATCGTATCTCAATGAAAAATATAGATAATTTGTCAAGTCTCCGGAAGGGGCAAACCGCCCTCATTACCGGAATCCATGCACCGGACAGCACCCGGCAACGTTTGCAGTCCATGGGGCTGCGCACCGGCCGCGAGGCCGAGGTCATCCGCCGCCCGCGGCATGGCCCCATGCAGATTCGAATCGGAAGCATGAATCTCATCATGCGCCGCTGTGACGCGGCACGCGTAATCATCTCCACGCAGCAGTGAAACGCCTTGCGATTGTCGGCATGCCCAACACGGGCAAATCGACATTTTTCAACCGCCTGACCGGTTCCGCCTCGCGTGTTGCAAACTGGCCCGGGGTAACCGTCGACCTTCTGAGCGCCCGGGTTGTACTCGGCGGGGATGCCGTCGAGGTCGTTGACCTGCCGGGCATCTATGACCTGCACGGCTTCTCCGATGACGAACAGGTAGTACGCAGTTTTCTGGAAAACAATCCCATTGACGCAATTGGCGTCATTCTGAATGCCACGCAACTCGATCACCAGTTGCCATTGGCCCTGCAGATCTGCAAGCTCGGCATCCGGCCGGTACTCCTGGTCAACATGATCGACGAGGCGGATCAGCTGGGGGTGCGTATCGATGCCGGGGCATTGTCCGCTGACATTGGCTGTCCGGTAGTCCTGCTCAGCGCGCGCCACGGTACCGGTTTCGCTGATGCGCGCGATGCCATCACCGGTGAACTCCGGGATGCCAGACCGGTATCCCTGAATGCGCTCCGGGAAAACCTGCACGCAGACGATGAACTGGTGCAGCATGCCGAAGCCCTGATCAGCAAAAGTGTTTCGGCCCCGAGCAAGCTGGTGCGCAAGATGACCGAGCGCATCGATCACGTCCTGCTGCATCCCGTCCTCGGCCTGCCGCTGTTTTTTCTCGCCATGTTCCTGGTATTCCAGGCCGTCTACACTTTCGGAGCTCCCCTGCAGGATGGCGTCGCCTACGTGCTGGATGTATTTCGTGGCTGGACGCTGGAACCGCTGGAGACCGTATTGCCTTCCGGACTCTACGGCTTCCTGGTCGACGGCCTGTATGACGGCATCGGCACCGTCGCCTCCTTCATACCGGTAATCATCCTCTTCTTTTTCCTGATGGCCATCGTCGAGGACAGCGGCTATCTCGCACGCGCGGCGTTCCTGACCGACTCACTGATGGCACGCCTCGGACTCGATGGCCGCGGCTTCGTGATGATCCTGATGGGCTTCGGTTGCAATGTCCCGGCCTTGATGGGTACCCGGGTCATGCGCAGCCGCGCACTGCGCCTCTTGAGTATGCTGGTGATCCCGTTCTCCCTGTGTTCGGCACGCCTGCAGGTCTACCTGTTTATCACCACGGCCCTGTTTACCGCCAGCCAGGCGCCATGGGTGCTGTTCTTCATGTACCTGGCGAGCTTTTCCGCCGCTTTCCTGACTGCCCTGGTATTCGGCCGGCGCCTGAAGAGTGATGAACCGTTCGTACTGGAATTGCCGCCCTACCGGCAACCGGTACTCAAACAGGTGTTGTTGCGCGGCTGGCATGAAATCTCGCACTTCCTGCGGCGTGCCAGCACCTTCATCATCAGTGGCGTGGTGATGGTGTGGCTGCTGACGCATTTCCCGACCGGCAGCACCCCCGGCGGTGCCGGTACCTACGCCAGCATGCTGGGCCAGTGGATGAAGCCGGCGCTGGATCCGATCGGCATCAGTGCCGACATGTCAGTCATCCTGCTGTTCGGCTTTGTGGCCAAGGAGATCGTCATAGGCGCGCTGGTCGCCATGACGGGACTGGATGGCAGCGCCCTGTCCGGTTATCTCGCCACGCAAATGGACACTATCCAGGCCATCAGCTTCATGCTGTTCGTACTGCTGTATACGCCCTGCCTGTCAACACTGGCAACGCAGTTAAGTGAATCACGCAGCGTGAAGTTCGCCAGCATCAGCCTGGCGTGGTCGCTGGGCCTTGCCTGGGCCGTGAGCTTCAGTTTCTACCAGGGTGCGCGCCTGCTGGGCTATTAGAAGCAGGGACACCCATCCGGACTGGTCACGCATCCCCTTGAAAAACCGCTAACCGCCCCTATCTACGGGGTAGGCCACACGGCAATCACTATTCAAGGAGGCAGTACCATGTCATTAATACACTATGAACCCTACAACCTGTTCGACCAGTTCAACAACGAGATCAGCCGCTTGTTCTCGAACACGCGATCCAGGACCACCGCCGCTACATCCGGGTGGGCCCCTGCCGTCGATATCCGGGAAGAGGAAGACCGCTATCTGCTGGTCGCAGACCTGCCCGGGATCGATCGCAAGGACGTCGATATCACCGTGGAAGACAATATCCTTACCTTCAAGGGTGAACGCACCACGGCGAA
>CP070821.1:883414-889317 GCA_020344335.1 Gammaproteobacteria bacterium
CGGAGCCGGCGCCCGAGCCGGAGCCAGCACCTGAGCCGGCGCCCGAGCCCGAGCCGGAGCCGGCGCCCGAGCCGGAGCCAGCACCTGAGCCGGCGCCCGAGCCCGAGCCGGAGCCGGCGCCCGAGCCGGAGCCAGCACCTGAGCCGGCGCCCGAGCCCGAGCCGGAGCCGGCGCCCGAGCCCGAGCCGGAGCCCGATCCGGAGCCTACCCCGTCCGGTAATCTTGCGCTGGGTATGCCCGCTGTGGCCTCGTCGCAGGAAGTTGCCAGCACACCGGTACATTATGCGGTTGACGGATCTGCTTCGACTCGCTGGTCGAGTGCGCCCTCGGATACCCAATGGATGTATGTCGATCTGGGGACTGTCTACACCATTGGTCAGGTCGTGCTCAACTGGGAGATGGCCTATGGCAGGGCCTATGAGATCCAGATCTCGGATGATGCACAGAACTGGACACGGGTATTCACCGAGAGTAACCGAGATGGGGTTATTGATGCCATCAGCTTCTCCCCGGTCGCTGCACGCTATATAAGGTTCTTTGGTACGCAGCGCGGTACCAACTGGGGCTATTCACTGTGGGAGTTCGAGGTCTATGGCGCAAATGGTACGCCGCCCGAGCCGGTCCCGACCGGGAGTCTGCCGCTGGAATGGACTGCTCCCGTGGTGCGTGCGGATGGGTCACCGCTGTCGCTCGCGGATATTGATGGCTTCCGCATCTATTACGGCAGTGCCGCGGGTGATTATCCCTACAGCGTCGACGTGGCCGATGGTACGGCACAGGCAGCGACACTCGATGGTATCCCCGTGGGCACCTGGTATATCGTCATGACCACCTACGATGTCGATGGTCGTGAAAGTAGCTATTCGGCGGAGATTTCAAAGATCGCCCAGTAAGATTTCCCTGTTCAGGCAGCCCCCCCAGGGGCTGCCTGAAAAATTCTCCGGTACCCGCTATTTCTGGTAGACTCTCCGTCCTGTTACGGCCGGACACCTGTTGTCTGGTGCTAATTTTCAAGGCTTGATCAGCCAATAGCCAATAGCTGTAATCCACTCCGGCCATAGGCGGAGATACGCGTGAAGTTTTATCGTCCCAAGTCTGTATTACACCTGATTTTAATCGGGTTTTCACTGGTGGCCTTGCCATTGATAGTGGCACTGGCCATTGCCACCGTTTCGGTCGACCGGATGGTGAGCCAGAGTCAGCAAACCTTGCTGCAGAGCGTGCTGGTAACACAAGGCAGCCAAATGCTGGTTGAGACAATTACGGCGATGGAGCGCAATGCCCGTCAATACCAGGTGCTGGGTGACGAGGTGCTGCTTGAGGTTTATCAGGAAAACCACGACAAGTTTATTGATACCCTGCGCACGCTCGAAGCGCTGGATCTGGCGGAAGGGCAGCACAAGCTTCTGGATGAGCTGCGCATTGCCGAGGATAAAATACATGTGGCCCTTGATATCTATTCACATGATGCCCCCGAAGCTGTTGCCACTCTGGATGGATTCACAGGACTTTCACAAACAGCACAGCAGATCCTGAACGACAATCGAGACCTGATTAGCCGTGGTGCCGAACAAATACAGGCAAGGGCGGAACAGGTCCAGCGGACCCTGGTACTGGATGCCGTTGCCCTGGTACCGGCCGCTCTCCTGCTATCCATTCTGTTTGCTTTCCTGATAACCCGACCCATCAGGCAGGTTGATCAGGCGATACGCCGGCTGGGTGATGGCCAATTCCTTGAAACCCTGGTTGTGAGGGGGCCACGCGATCTGGAGCAGCTTGGCGAACGCCTTAACTGGCTGCGGAACCGCTTGCTAGAACTGGAACAGGAGAAGACCAAATTTCTCCAGCATATGTCGCATGAATTGAAGACACCGCTGACGGCGATCAGGGAAAGCGCCGAATTGATGAATGAGCAGGTATTCGGCAACCTGAACAGTCAGCAACATGAAATTGTGGATATCCTGCGTGACAACAGCATACAATTACAAAAGCTGATAGAGGATCTGCTGAATTTCAGCGGTTTGCGTACCCGCACTTCCAGGCAATTCCGTGACCGGGTGAAACTTAAAACCATGATAGAGGACGTCCTGGAGGACCACAAGGCCACCCTGTTGTCCCGCAAGCTGGACCTGCGCCCGACCCTGCAGCAGGTCAGTATAGAGGGTGATAAGGAAAAACTGCGTATCCTGGTGGATAACCTCGTCTCCAACGCCATCAAGTATTCACCGGACGGCAGCCCCTTATGGGTGCTGCTGTCCGAACGTGACAAGCAGGCAGTCATTGAAGTGGTTGATTCCGGCCCCGGTATACCCGAGGCCGAGCGTGAACGTGTCTTCGAGGCATTCTTTCAGGGAGCACCACCGGCTGACAAGGGGCGTGTCAGGGGCACTGGACTGGGACTGTCCATTGCCAGGGAATATGCCCAGGTACATGGTGGCGATATTACAGTGCTAGACTCGGGGAAGGGAGGCGCACGGCTG
Organism: Gammaproteobacteria bacterium; assembly: GCA_020344335.1. Lineage (GTDB taxonomy): Bacteria > Pseudomonadota > Gammaproteobacteria > UBA9214 > UBA9214 > SZUA-186. The sequence goes on from CP070821.1 coordinate 885,895, forward strand.
CAGATCGTTTTGCCACTGGAGCAAGGTGCATGACTGTGATGAGATATCCCGCATTATTTATCTTGTCAGTATTGATACTGCCTGCCTGCAGTGAATTGCAAACCTATAGCAGGACAGAACTTGCACCGGTTATTTATGGCGGGCAGGGTGTAAACTACTGGTTTGCTGAGCTCAATGGCACACGTGCCATGACACAGGAACAGCTGCAACAGACACTGGAAACCTGGGAGCAGGATTTCCATAAAGATTCCACTGTAAGCAACCGTGTGAGATTGGCGCTGTTACTTGCTGTCGGCAATGAACCGGTCAGGGACCGTAAACGTGCCCGGAAATTACTGGCTGTGGTTGATACTTCCCAGCTTAAAGCAAACGATCAGGAAATAGTGCTCATCCTGCAGCAATTTCTTGATGAGCAAAATACGGACAAAGAAAAGATAAATATTCTGTGGAAGCAGGTGACGGAACAGAGCAGGCGCATCGAAGAACTGGAGCAGCAACAAAAGGCACTGACCACAATCGAACAAAAGATACAGCAGCGGGAACAACCGGTGGGGATCGAAAATGGCAACTGACAAGTACCGTGTGATGGTTGTTGATGATGATCAGAGTCTGTTGCGCCTGTTGTCCCTGCGGCTGTCAGCAGCCGGCTATGCAGTGTCGGCTGTTGAAAGCGGCGAGGAGGCACTGGCAAGGTTATCGCTATACAATCCCCACATCATCGTTACCGACCTGAAGATGGACGGCATGGACGGCATGACCCTGTTCAACCAGGTGCATAGCCGCAGTCCTTCATTACCGGTGCTGGTCCTGACCGCGCATGGCACCATACCGGATGCCGTTGAGGCAACCAGTCGAGGTGTGTTCAGTTATTTAACCAAACCCTTTGACAGCAAGGTTCTGCTGGAGCAAGTTGCGCGGGCGCTGAAAATTACCGGAGAAGGGACAACCGCCCAGCCTGTTACGCAATCAAATGCATGGTGCGAGGACATAGTAACCCGCAGTCCGGTTATGGAAAATTTGCTGACTCAGGCACGCCTGGTCGCAGACACTGATACCAGTGTTCTGATTCATGGCCAGAGCGGAACTGGCAAGGAATTGTTCGCGCACGCCATACACAAGGCCAGTCCGAGGGCAGAAAACGAGTTCCTTGCACTGAATTGCAGTGCTATTCCTGAGTCGTTGTTCGAATCCGAGTTGTTTGGACATGTAAAAGGTGCATTTACCGGTGCGAACCGCGACCATCTGGGAATGTTCCGTGCTGCGGAGGGCGGCACTCTGTTTCTGGACGAAATTGGCGATATGCCACCAGGCTTCCAGGTCAAGCTGCTGAGGGCACTTCAGGAACGCACAATCCGCCCCGTAGGTTCGACCAAATCAGTACCAATTGATGTACGTATAATCTCGGCTACTCACCAGGACCTGGAGCAGGCCATGCAGGAAGAACGGTTTCGGGAAGATCTGTATTACCGTCTGAATGTGGTGAACCTGGAACTGCCGTCATTATCAGAAAGACGCGAAGACATCCCCCTGTTGGCAAACCATTTCCTGCACAAATTTCCGGGTGCCGAAAAACGCGGGGTAACCGGTTTTTCTCCCGATGCCCTGGATGAATTGCTGTCTGCGCCGTGGCCAGGGAATGTCCGGCAGCTTTATAACGTGGTGGAGCAGACGGTGGCATTATCGACCACGCCGCTTATTCCGGCGAGCCTTGTGCAGCGCGCCCTGCGCAGTGAGTCAGGCGAAATTCTTTCCTATGTGGAAGCCCGCAGCCAGTTCGAGCGTGATTACCTGTCGCGGGTACTGCAGATCACCAACGGCAACGTGACGAAAGCCGCCCGCATTGCCAAACGCAACCGCACTGAATTCTACAAGCTTCTCAATAAACACCATCTGAGTCCGGCGCAATTCAAGGGCGCACAATCCTGACAAGACACTCCCTGCTGGAGCCGTGCATATGTGCCGATGGATGGCTGGTGCTATTTAACAGCCTGTGCAGGGAAAGCTGATCATTATCTTGTACAGTAACCATAATAGTGTCGCCAATAACAGACGACCTTTTCTGGTCCTGTGATAACTAGATGAATCTAAAAATTATTTTATTGTATCTGTATGACGACATGGATAAGCAGCCAGTTATCCGGGTCACTTGATCAAATGCATGCCAGAGTTTTCCTGCACCGCGATCGTAAGTAAAAATACCTTTACATACAGATAATTAAACGCTAACCGGCGGTGCAGTCGGAGGACAGGAACAGCTTTGGCGCTGTCCATGTACGCGCGCCACCAGTTTCTCTTGTCAGGCTGCTTGCCCTTAAATCTTTCTGCCGTTTGAAATGCCCTGCCTGTTTTTTTAAAGGCATTTCTGCTTCTTTTCTGTTTTTTTCAGGCGAAAAACCAGCATCGCGTCCATGGTGAAGCGGATTATTGCGTCAAACCAGGGGCGTGAATGGTCCATGTCCCGGTCGCCTCAATTATCTGGCATGGCGTTTGCTTATATCCCTACCCAATTGCAGTTCGAGATGTCATGAAGATCGATCTCGATAAATGAATTGATTTGCATAAAGGGTGGTTAGTTATGAGATGCAAGTTACGCCAGACCAGGTTTGCCAAAGTATTATTCACCGCAATTGTCGTGCTGCACTTAGTTGCATGCGGCGGTGGCGGTGGTGGTAGCGGCGAAAGCAGCACTGACACAGTAAGTTCCGTAGAGATTGGTGGAAGCATCGGTGATGGACCGGTAACCGGTGCGACGGTCATGATCTACAATGCTGTTGGACAGCAAATCGATAGTGTTGTCAGCGACAACACAGCATCTTTCCAGTCTACTGTCAGGGCGAGAGGAAACGAATATCCACTGCTGCTGCAGTCGAGTGGAGGTTTCGACCTGGTAACGGGTAGTACACCCGACTTCGAGATGCTTTCAATAATGCTGAAGCGCTCGCAGAAGCAGGTGAATATCAACCCGTTCTCGACCCTGATTGTGAAGATTGCGCAGTTGTTGCCGGGCGGGGCAAATGAAGTGAACGTCCAGACGGCGAAGGCCCATGTCATCGACAAACTGGGATTCGGACTGGATTCAGATTTGATTGCCAATCCGATTACCACCAGCATTACCGATGAGAATGTCGCCAATATCGTCAAGGCCAGCGAGGCCCTGGGTGAGATGGTGCGCCGGACCCGTGATTCGATCGCAGCCAGCGGAACGACAATTGACGGTGACGATGTTATGGATGCCATTGCCGCCGACATGACAGACGGATTTCTTGACGGTAGCGGTGCTCAGGGCGCAAATCAGAAGATCTCCGCCGTTGCCAATGTGGTTTCCGCGCAGGTGCTGGTGGAGGCTCTCAGCAATAATCTGAAGGTGGGGGGGTTAGTGGCAACGGGCGTCATTGACCAGGCCATCGCTACAACACGTCTCAA
>CP070821.1:889417-907416 GCA_020344335.1 Gammaproteobacteria bacterium
AAAGGCAAAAGATATAGGACTTACAAATCTTGATATTCAGGGATACTGGTGGCTGAAATGATAAATGCCTTTTCCAGAGAAACAGGAAAGGGGCCAGGCTACTATTTGAGCGATGCGAAGAAGAACACAGAAATTTCGAGACTGCCCAGACAGTCCGTCAACCTGATACGGTATACGTCTGCAGTTTTCGCTGTATGCAACAGTAACTTATGATAACCATGGATCTGGCAGTGCAGAGGAGCATTGTTATTTTTTGTACACACTTGCCGCAAGTTATGCGGTTTTCACCTGTTCAGCCAAGCATGAGCGCAGCCACCACGTTGCGGTCTTCTGACAGCAGTATATTGTAGGTCCGGCAGGCGGCGTTCGTATCCATCACTTCTACCCCGATGCCCTGCATCAGGAAGCCGGCCGTGAAGTGCGGCTCGGGGAAGCGCAGCTTGTCCCCCGTGCCGATTACGATGATTTCGGGGTTGAGTTCTTCCAGCCGGGCCAGGTGGGTGGCATCCAGTTCCTCGAAGCGCTCCGGCAGCCAGTCGGTGAGGATCTGCCCGGGGGTGACGACAACGCTGGTGCGGATCACCTCCTCGTTGACGGTGATCGCGTCCGGCGCGTAGGCGCGGATGGTATATCCCTCGATCTTTTCCTGGGCGAAGCGCATACCGGAAACCATACGCAGGCGGGGAGGGAGAGACAAGTGAGGAAGCTACTGCATTGCCTGCATATTCTTGTCGCCAGCCCTTGTTTCCACAGGCGCTTTTCAGTAACGTTAGCGGTTCGAAAAGATTACTGTAAAAGCTTCATTATCAAGAAAATATCGGTTGACTGTCGTGCTCGACGAATTTCCCCGCATCAAACGGTTGCCCCCGTATGTCTTCAACATCGTCAATGAGTTGAAGGCCGCTGCCCGGGCGCGCGGCGAAGATATCATCGATTTCGGCATGGGGAACCCGGACCAGCCGACCCCGCAGCATATCGTCGACAAGCTGACCGAGGCGGCACAGCGCGAAGATACCCACCGCTATTCGCTGTCGAAGGGCATCCCGCGGCTGCGCAAGGCGATCTGCGACTGGTACGGCCGCCGCTATGACGTGAGCTTGGACCCCGAACACCACGCCATCGTCACCATCGGTTCCAAGGAAGGCCTGGCACACCTCGCGCTGGCGACCGTCGGGCCGGGCGATGCGGTGCTGGTGCCGAATCCCGCGTACCCGATCCACCCCTACGGCTTTGCCATTGCCGGCGCCGATATCCGCCACGTGCCGCTGCGCCCGGATATCGATTTCTTCGCCGAGTTGGAAAAGGCCATCAAGGATTCCTGGCCAAACCCGAAGATGCTGATCCTGAATTTTCCCGGCAACCCGACCACCCGCTGTGTAGAACTGGATTTCTATGAGAAGGTCGTGGACATTGCGCGCGAGCATGATATCTGGGTCATCCAGGACCTCGCCTATGCCGACCTCGTGTTCGACGGTTACAAGGCCCCGTCCATCCTGCAGGTCGATGGTGCGATGGACGTGGCCGTGGAATTTTTCTCGCTGTCGAAGAGTTACAATATGCCCGGCTGGCGGGTCGGCTTTATGTGCGGTAACGAGACCCTGGTCGCGGCACTGGCGCGCATCAAGTCCTATCTCGATTACGGTATGTTTACCCCGATACAGGTCGCGGCGATCACCGCGCTCGAGGGACCGCAGGACTGCGTCCTGCAGATTGCCGAAACCTACCGCAGTCGGCGTGATACCCTGTGTGACGGCCTGAACTCGCTGGGCTGGCCGGTGGAGAAACCGCAGGCGACCATGTTCGTGTGGGCGCCGATACCGGAAGCGTACCGGGAAATGGGTTCGCTGGAATTTTCCAAGCGGCTGCTCGAGCATGCAAAGGTCGCGGTCTCGCCAGGTATCGGTTTCGGTGAATACGGCGACGATTATGTACGCTTTGGTCTGATTGAAAACGAACATCGAACGCGCCAGGCAATTCGCGGTATCCGCGATATGTTCCGCAAGGACCTGAACCAGGCGCGCGTCTCGGGAGGATAACGCTGGTGAATCCGGTTAATGTTGGTCTGCTGGGCCTGGGCACCGTGGGCGGTGGCACCTTTAATGTACTCAACCGCAATGCCGAGGAAATCACGCGACGTGCCGGTCGCGGCATCCTGATCAGCCATGCAGCGGCACGCGCCTATGACCCGTCCAGACTGCCGGGTATCGACGCAATCAGCGTCACCGATGATGCCTTTGCCGTGGTGGACAACCCGGATATCGACATCATCGTCGAGCTGATCGGCGGGTACGAGCCGGCGCGGGAACTGGTATTGAAGGCCATTGCAAACGACAAGCACGTGGTGACGGCGAACAAGGCGCTGATCGCGATGCATGGCAACGAGATCTTTGCCGCTGCGCAGGAGAAGGGGGTCATGGTCGCCTTCGAGGCCGCCGTCGCCGGGGGTATCCCGATCATCAAGGCCATTCGCGAGGGACTGGCGGCCAATGAAATCAAATGGCTCACCGGCATCATCAACGGCACCGGCAACTTCATTCTCACGGAGATGCGCGACAAGGGCCGCGATTTTGCCGACGTGTTGAGCGAGGCCCAGGCGCTCGGTTATGCCGAGGCCGATCCCACGTTTGATATCGAGGGAATCGATGCCGCCCACAAGCTGACCATTCTCGCTTCCATCGCCTTCGGCATCCCGCTGCAGTTCGATAAGGTCTATACCGAGGGCATCAGCCACATTACCCGTGACGATGTAGGCTATGCAGAGGAATTCGGTCACCGCATCAAGCACCTGGGTTTTACCCGCCGTACCGAAGAGGGGATCGAGCTGCGCGTGCATCCGACCCTGATTCCGGATCGGCGCCTGATCGCCAACGTTGATGGCGTCATGAACGCCGTACTGGTACATGCCGACGCCGTGGGTCCGACCCTGTATTATGGCGCCGGTGCCGGCTCCGAGCCGACTGCCTCGGCGGTGGTGGCGGATATCATTGACGTGGTGCGCACCCTGACTGCCGACCCGGAGAACCGGGTACCGCACCTGGCGTTCCAGCCGCACGCACTCGCCGCCGTAACGATCCTGGGAATGGATGATGTGGAGACCGCCTACTACCTGCGTATGCAGGCAGAGGACAGGCCGGGAGTGCTCGCGGAGGTGACACGTATCCTGGGCGATCTCGGCATCAGTATCGAGGCAATACTGCAGAAGGAACCGAGCCCGGGAGTGGAAGAGGTGCCGGTCATCCTGCTGTCGCATGTAGTCCGCGAGCGGCACATGAACGCGGCCATCCGCCAGATCGAGGCCCTCGACAGCATCCACGGCAGTGTTACGCGCATCCGGCTCGAGCACCTGGACTGTGATTGAGCTTAAATCTTTCTGCTAGGGAATTATTGCATGTCAACTGGATCCCGTTACACCGGTCTGATCGAGCGCTACCGTGACCGCCTGCCCGTGTCGGATGACACGCGCATTATCAGTCTTGGCGAAGGCAATACGCCGCTGGTCCGGCTGGAGAACATCCCTCGCGAGATCGGCAGGGAAGTCGAACTCTATATAAAGTACGAGGGCCTGAATCCGACCGGCTCGTTCAAGGACCGCGGCATGACCATGGCGGTAACCCGGGCCGTGGAGGAGGGCAGCCGTGCGGTGCTGTGCGCGTCTACCGGCAATACCTCGGCTGCGGCTGCTGCCTATGCCGCACGTGCCGGTATTACCGCATTCGTGATTATCCCGGAGGGCAAGATCGCCCTTGGCAAACTGGCGCAGGCAATGATCCACGGGGCGGTCGTCATCCAGATCCGCGGCAACTTCGATGACGGCATGCGGCTCGTCAAGGAAGTGGCCGAGCATGCTCCGGTGACCATCGTGAACTCGATCAACCCCTACCGGCTGCAGGGGCAGAAGACGGCTTCTTTTGAAATCGTCGATGAACTCGGGCGCGCACCGGACTACCACTGCCTGCCGGTCGGTAACGCCGGTAATATCACGGCACACTGGATCGGCTACAGTGAGTATGCGCAGCATGACAGCACGTGTGTCACCGAGGCCTGTATCTTCTGTGAAGGCAGCTGCAGGTACAGCGGCAGGGCCGTGACCGATACGCGCCCGGTCATGCTCGGCTACCAGGCGAGCGGGGCGGCGCCGTTCCTGCGTGGCGAGATGGTTGATCATCCGGATACGGTCGCGACCGCAATTCGCATCGGGCACCCGCAGTCCTGGGAACAGGCCTGGAAGGTCAGGGAGGAGTCCGCTGGCTGGTTTGATGAATGTACTGACGAGGAAATCCTTGCGGCACAGAAGCTGCTGACCTCGCAGGAAGGTATCTTTTGTGAACCGGCCTCGGCGACCTCGGTGGCTGGCGCCCTGCGCGACATCAAGGCCGGCAGGATCCCGGAGGGCAGCAGTGTGGTGTGCACATTGACGGGGCACGGCCTGAAAGATCCGGATACGGCCATCAGGCAGTGTGAGGGCGACATGCTGACCGTGGATGCCGAGCTCGACGCGGTTAAAAAAGTTATCCTTGATAATCTGGCCTGACGATGCCGGAAATGCCGGCGAAGCCGCCACCGCAGCCACGGTGATGTCATGAACAGCCAGCACTGATCGTGTCGAACAGGAAATGCACTGTCGCCCTAGTGGTTCCCGGGCTTTGCGGACCAGCAATCGATGCGCCACTTGCCGAATACCTGACTGCCGGGACACCGGCACTCGACCGGCTGCTGAGCCGGGCACGCAAGGTCGCGGCGCCGTCCACGCTGAATGACACCCTCGCGACGTTCTTTGCGCCACTTTCAGGGTATGGCAAGGCGCTGCCGGTTGCTTCCCTGACCTGGCTCGCGGATACCGGCGAATCCTGCGATGAGTACCTGCTGCGCGTCGACCCGGTCCACGTGCGCGCCGACCAGTCCTCCCTGCGCCTGTTTGATGCCACCACGTTTTCCCTCCAACCCGAGGAATCCCGCGCGCTGGTGGCGGCCTTTAACGACTTCTATAGCGGGCGCGGCTGGCAGCTACAGGCACCGCATCCGCAGCGCTGGTACCTGGCACTGCCGCAGGCACCGGAGATGACGGCGATTGCTCCCGGTACGATCAGCGGCGAGGACATCAATGATTTTCTGCCGGCCGGTGCGGACAGCAGTGCCTGGCATACCGTAATGAATGAGGTCCAGATGCTGTTCCACGATCACCCGGTCAATACGGCCCGCGCGCAGCGCGGGGAATTGTCCGTCAACAGTATCTGGCCATGGGGTGGTGGGGTGTTGCCCGGCAAACCTGACACACCCGTGACACAGGTACTGACCGACCAGCCACTGCCGGCCGGGATGGCACAGCTGGCCGGCATTTCCTGCCGTGAACTACCGGGCGAGAGCAGCGAGTTGGCGACTTTGCTGCAGGATGGTCTCAACCTCGTGGTAGTCGATCACCTGGAAAAATCGGCACGCTACGGGGATGCCCAGGCGTGGTCGGGCCGTATCGGGCAACTGGAGCAGACATGGTTTCTTCCCTTGCTCGAGCTGCTGGAGAACCGCAAGCTGGAGTCCCTGGATATTTACCCGGTCAATGGCCAGTGCTTTTCATCGAGCCGCCACCGCCTGCACTTTTTCTGGAAACGCACGCATCCGTTTCCCGCACACTGTCGCCATGCATAGTTCAATAGTACGCCGCCCGGTGGTTACCGATCCGGGAGTGTTGCCCCCGGGCTTGCCGCCCGTGTTGCAGCGCGTCTATGCCGCCCGCCATATCGCGGCGGCGGGTGAACTGGAATACTCGCTCGACCGGCTGCAAACCCCGGAGCAGCTGGGCGGGCTCAAGGACGCGGCGACATTGCTGGCAGAGGCGATTACCACCGGACAGCGCCTGCTCATCGTGGGTGACTTTGATGCGGACGGGGCCACCAGCTGCGCGTTATGTATGCGTGCCCTGCACAGCATGGGCGCTAAGGATGTGCACTACCTGGTGCCAAACCGCTTCGAATACGGTTACGGCCTGACGCCCGAAATTGTGAAGGTGGCGGCACACCAGCAACCCGACCTGATTATCACTGTCGACAACGGCATTTCCAGCGCGGCCGGTGTGGACGCGGCACGGGCGCACGGCATCAAGGTGTTGATAACCGACCATCACTTGCCCGGGGAACAGTTACCGCAGGCCGATGCCATCGTGAACCCGAACCTGCCGGGTGACGCTTTTCCCAGCAAACACCTGGCCGGTGTCGGGGTGGCGTTCTACGTGATGCTGGCATTACGCGCGGAATTGCGACGGCGTGACTGGTTTGCACAGCAGGCACTCCCGGAACCAAACCTGGCCCGGTTGCTGGATCTCGTCGCGCTGGGAACGGTGGCCGATGTGGTGCCGCTGGATTACAACAACCGGATCCTGGTGCAACAGGGATTGCAGCGTATTCGCTCGGGACGTTGTGTACCCGGTATTCGCGCCCTGCTGGAAACCGGTCGGCGATCTCCGGAGCGCTGTATCGCCACGGATCTCGGATTCGCCGTCGGACCGCGGCTGAATGCCGCCGGGCGCCTCGATGACATGGTGCTGGGGATCGAGTGCCTGCTGGCCGACTCGGAATCCGCGGCACGCGGCATGGCAGCGCAGCTGGATGGGCTGAACCGTGAGCGCAGGGAGATCGAGGCGGACATGCAGGCACAGGCGCTGGGTGCAATTCGCAAACTGCATCTCGATGCGAAACAATTGCCGACCGGCCTGTGCCTGTTTGATCCGGACTGGCACCAGGGTGTGATCGGTATCCTCGCGGCGCGCATCAAGGAGCGTTTCTACCGGCCGGTGATTGCGTTTGCACGCTCCGCTAACGGCGAACTGAAAGGTTCTGCCCGCTCCGTGACCGGGCTGCACATCCGCGATGCCCTCGATGCCGTCGCCGCCCGGCATCCCGGTCTGATCAGCCGTTTTGGCGGTCATGCCATGGCGGCCGGCCTGTCCCTGGATGAGGCGAAATTCGACGCCTTCGCCTCAGCCTTCGATGCGGAAGTCTCACGCGTGTTGCCGGCAGACGCACTGGCAAACGTCATCTACAGCGATGGCAGCCTGCATGGCACCGAATTTTCTCTGGACACCGCGCGGGTCTTGCGCGATGCCGGTCCCTGGGGACAGGGATTTCCGGCGCCATTGTTCGATGACCGATTTGATGTGATGGAACAGCGGGTCGTCGGCGAGAAACACCTGAAAATGCAACTCAGGCCAGTCGAAGGTGCCGGGCAGATCGACGCAATCGCATTTAATACTCCGCTATTGGCGGAGGATTGCCGGGAAGTGCATATGGCCTACCGGCTCGAAGTGAATGAATATCGGGGTGTCGAATCCGCCCAGTTGATCGTGGAACATATCGAGACCGGCTGAGTACGCTGTGGCCGGATGGTAACAGACCGGCACTATGGGTATCCGCGCATGCCCTGTCGCTAGTTTCAGCCACCCAACAAGGGTATGATGCGCGCTTTCAGTGATAACCGGTAATACGTAACTCCATGCCTGACATCAACGCCATCCGCGCACTGATCAAGGACCTCGACGGGCGCTCTGCCGCCCTCAGGGGGTATCTTTGACCTCGATCACAAGAGTGAACGGCTGACCGAAGTCGTTCGGGAACTGGAAGACCCCGAAATCTGGAGCAACCCGGAACGTGCCCAGGAACTCGGCCGCGAACGGGTGCGGCTGGAGGAAGTCGTGCTGACCCTGAACCGTATGGGGCAGGCATTGCAGGATGCGGAGGAACTGCTGGAAGTGGCGGCAGAAGAGGATGATGCCGATACGCTGGCAGCCATCGAGGGGGACGTCCGGGAGCTGGAGACCGAGATTGCCAGGCTGGAATTCCGGCGTATGTTCTCCGGCAAAATGGATGAAGCGCATGCGTTTCTTGATATCCAGTCCGGCTCCGGGGGTACCGAGGCGCAGGACTGGGCCGAGATGCTGCTGCGCATGTACCTGCGCTGGGGGGAACGCCACGGGTTCAAATCCGAGCTGATCGAGGTCTCGCCCGGCGAAGTCGCCGGCATCAAGAGTGCGACCATTCGCTTCGAAGGCGACCATGCCTTTGGCTGGCTGCGCACCGAGACCGGGGTACACCGGCTGGTCAGGAAATCCCCGTTTGATTCGGGTAACCGCCGGCATACCTCGTTTGCCGCCGTGTTTGCATCACCGGAGATCGCCGATGATATCGAGATCGATATCAATCCGGCGGACCTGCGCATCGACGTGTACCGCGCGAGCGGCGCCGGTGGCCAGCATGTGAACCGGACGGAATCCGCAGTGCGGATTACCCACCTGCCGACCGGAGTCGTGGTGCAGTGCCAGAACGACCGTTCCCAGCACAAGAACAAGGCCACCGCCATGAAGCAGCTGAAATCCAAGCTGTACGAACTCGAGATCCAGCAGCGCAGCGCAGACCAGCAGGCACTGGAAGAGACCAAGTCGGATATTGGCTGGGGCAGCCAGATTCGCTCCTACGTGCTCGATCAGGCGCGCATCAAGGACCTGCGCACCGGTGTCGAGGTGGGCAATACCCAGGCCGTACTCGATGGCGACCTGGACCAGTTTATCGAGGCCAGCCTGAAGAGTGGCCTGTAGGCCTGATACGGCAATTATTGATGCGAGGGTATTTGTTCACGGGCTTGCCCCTCCTACAATATCACTGCAAACCGGCAGGAAACGGAATCAATGATGAAAGATGATGAATGACCAGGACGAACATACACTGATTGTCCAGCGACGCGAGAAGCTGACTGCCTTGCGCGAAGCCGGTCGGGCATTTCCCAACGACTTTCGCCGGGATGCGATTGCCGGCGAACTGCACGCCGAGTATGGCGACAAGGACAACGCGGAACTCGAAGCCGGCCCGGTACGGGTAAAGGTGGCCGGGCGGTTGATGGCGAAGCGTATCATGGGCAAGGCAAGCTTTGCCCAGCTGCAGGACATGTCCGGTCGCATCCAGCTGTTCCTGCAGCGTGACAGCCTCGAGGACGGCATCTACCAGGAGTTCAAGGGCTGGGACATCGGCGACATCATCGGCGCCGAAGGCGTGATGTTCAAGACAAAGACCGGTGAGTTGTCGGTGCGGGTCGAGTCGATCCGCATTCTTACCAAGTCACTGCGCCCGCTGCCGGAGAAATTCCACGGCCTGGCGGACCAGGAAACGCGCTATCGCCAGCGTTACGTCGATCTCATCATGAACGAGGTGTCGCGCAATACCTTTCGGATGCGCAGCCGCATCGTGCAGTTCATCCGCGGTTACCTGGACGCCCGGGATTTCCTGGAAGTGGAAACCCCCATGATGCAGGCCATCCCGGGCGGCGCCGTGGCGCGGCCGTTCTCCACCTATCACAATACCCTGGACATGGACCTGTTCCTGCGGATCGCGCCGGAACTGTACCTCAAGCGGCTGGTCGTCGGGGGCTACGTGAAGGTCTACGAGATCAACCGTAATTTCCGTAACGAGGGCCTGTCGACCCGGCATAACCCGGAATTCACCATGCTGGAGTTCTACCAGGCCTACGTGGATTACCATGACCTGATGGACCTGACCGAGGACTTGCTGCGCAGCATGGCGAAACAGTTGACGGGCAGCACCACGCTCGAATACCAGGGCGTGCCATACGACTTTGGCAAGACGTTTCGGCGCATGACCGTTCGTGAATCCATACTCGAGTTCAATCCCGAGCTCACCCCTGAAGAGATTGATGATTCCGACAAGGCACGCGCAGTTGCCGGGCGGCTCGGTATTCTATTGAAGGACAGCTATGGACTGGGGAAGGTGCAGATCGAGATTTTCGAGAAGACCGTGGAAGGCCGGCTCGATGACCCGACCTTTATCACGGCCTATCCGACCGAGGTCTCCCCGCTGGCGCGGCGTAACGATGAAGATCCGTTTGTCACCGATCGTTTCGAGTTCTTTGTCGGTGGGCGCGAGCTGGCCAACGGGTTTTCCGAGCTCAACGATGCCGAGGACCAGGCCGAGCGATTTCGCCAGCAGGTTGTCGAGAAGGATGCCGGTGACCTGGAGGCCATGCACTACGATGCGGATTACATCCGTGCACTCGAGCACGGCATGCCGCCGACAGCGGGTGAGGGCATCGGCATCGATCGCCTGGTAATGCTGTTCACCGATTCGCCTTCCATCCGTGACGTGCTGTTGTTCCCGCACATGCGGCCGGAGTCATGACATCGTACTGAAATGTCGGTTCTCGCAAGATTACGCAGTTTTCTGAAAACCTCCCTGCTGGGCGGGCTGGTGGTCATCCTGCCGGTTACCATCCTGGTATCCGTGTCATTGTGGCTGTTCAAGCTGATCACCAACTGGGTCCAGCCATTATCAGATGTCCTTAGAAATTACTCCGAATATAACGAATTAATTGCTGATATTATTGCAATTTCCCTGATTATTTTTACCTGCTTTTTTGTCGGCGCACTGGTGCGTACCCGGCTCGGTGACTACCTGTTCCACACCATCGAGAACCGGATCCTGAAACTGATGCCCGGCTATTCCATGATCAAGGAAACGGTGCTGCAGATTTTCGGAAATCGGGAGGAATCCCCGTTTTCATCGGTGGCACTCGCGCAGGTTTACGCCAACGATACCCTGGCAACTGTGTTTATTACCGACAAGCATGCGGATGGTAGTTTCACGGTTTTCATGCCGACCGGCCCGAACCCGACATCGGGTCTGATTTTTCATCTCAAGGGCGAATACGTGCACCCGGTCAATATCCCGGTACAGGATGCCATGCGTTCCATTATCAGTTGTGGTGCGGGTACCCACCGGCTCCTGCAGCAGCACGTGGATAAATCCGGTATCGGGAAAGTGCTGGAACCTAACTCTGGCGGGTAACGTCGACGTAAACTTTCAGCCGTTGTCCGGGCTGCAGGTATTTGCCTTTCTGGAGTTCATTCCAGCGGCGCAGCTCATTAATGCTTACCCTGAATTTCCTGGAAATACGGTAGAGTGAATCCCCGCTGCGTACCGTGTAGCTGACCGTTCGGGTTGTTTTGCCCGGGTTAGTTACCGCCACCTTGTTCCAGATCGCGAGTTTCTGCCCTGGCCGGATCGTACGGGAATCGAGCCGGTTCCAGACCGTAAGCTCGCTGACTTTCACGTTATGACGTTGCGCGATTGACCACAGGCTGTCCCCGGCCATTACCTTGTAAGTCTGCTTGCTGCCGGCATTGCGCGGGGTGCGTGCGATAGCAGCAAGCGCGGTGTAGCGCCCCGGCTCTTTTGCTGCGACCGGTACCAGCAGGTGGCTTCCGGTGCGAATGGTATTGCCACGCATGACATTGTTGCTACGCAGGACCGCGACGGTCGTGTCATAGCGTCTGGCAATGTGGCTGAGTGTTTCTCCCTTGCGGATCCGGTGACGTACCCACTTGACGCGCTCCGAATCCGGCAGTGCCGCCAGGTTGCGCTTGAAGGTATCCGACTTCTCAACGGGGATGGTCAGTCGGTGCGGGCCGTCCGGATGGGTGGCCCAGCGGTTGAAACCGGGATTCAGCCGGTAGATTTCGTCGGTTTCCAAACCGGCCAGTTCGGCAGCAATCCCGATATCCAGCTGGTCGTGTGTACCAACTACCGTAAAGCCGGGCTCCATATCCACCGGAGTCAGCTGCACGCCGTACTTGTCCGGGTGTTTGACAATGGCGCTGATCGCCAGCAGCTTGGGAACATAGGCCGTGGTTTCCCTCGGCAACTTGAGGTTCCAGAAATCCACGGGCTTGCCGGCCTTGCGGTTGCGCCGGACCGCATTGCGAACCGTGCCTTCCCCGGCGTTGTAGGCGGCCAGCGCAAGCAGCCAGTCCCCATCAAATTCCTCTTGCAGACGGTCCAGGTAATCCAGTGCGGCTTGCGTCGAAGCAACGATGTCGCGGCGGCCGTCATACCACCAGTCCTGTTTCAGTCCGTAGCGTTTGCCGGTAGCCGGAATGAACTGCCACAGACCGGCAGCACGGCCATGGGAATAGGCGAACGGGTCATAACCGCTTTCGACAAATGGCAACAATACGAGTTCGGCCGGGAATTCTCGCTGCCTCACCTCGCTATAGATAAATGCAAGGTACGGTTCTCCGCGGTTAAAGATGCGTTCCACCTGGCGGGCATTGTTGCGGTAGACCCTAATACGCCGGGTCACCGCTGCATGCGTTCCGTTCGGCAGATGAAACCCGTTGCGGACCTGCTCCCAGAATTCAGGTTCCTCGACGACAGGCGCATCCTGGACGATGTCGGTGACGAAGGTTTCCGTCACGCCGGATGTAACGGGATCTGTGTGTACAGGCTCCGCCGGGATATCGCTGTCTGGTGCCTTTGCTGTTTCGGTCTGCACTATCTGTGTCGGCTGTGTTGAGCAACCGGAAACCAGTAACAGGAACGCTGAGACAAGCAGTATTTTTTGTGAGTTCATAAATAGTTATTTCGACTTCGAAATGGCCGGCCTTGAGGATAGACTGTGAACCAGGTCACACTTGCTCTTGCTATTCTGTCGGTCAATTTGGGGCAGCAAAGCGCACAGCCAAGGAACCAAGCGCAATATGCTGACAGGCCGGCACGGAGAGGTCAATAGACGAAATTATGGCACTCTGTAGCGGCACTTGCGCTACAGGTGAGGTATGATTTCACGGAAATGAACACATTGATTTCATTGCCTGGACGGGTCACGTCGCTGCGCAACTGGTACCAGCGTCCACTGGGCCGCCTGCTTGCCGATGTCGAGCTCCAGGCCCTCGCCGGGCAACTGCCCCGGCTGTTCGGTTATCACCTCATGGTAATCGATCCGCCCTGGGAAGACTGCTCGCTGGCCGACAGCCGCATACCCCACCACGTTGTTCAGCGCATCGGCACGGCAGCTGGCATGGAAACCGGTGTCATCGGGCATACTGACCAGTGGCCAGTCATGACGGATACCGTGGATGCCATCATCCTGCCGCACACCCTGGAGATCACAGCCGATCCGCACCAGGTGCTGCGCGAGGCAGATCGCAGCCTGATTCCGGACGGTTACCTGGTAATCATCGGGTTCAATCCGCGCAGTCTCTGGGGACTGCGTCGCTGGTTCTCGCGACGATCGGCCGGCATGCCGTGGCAATCACGCTTCCTGAGTGTGAGCCGACTGAAGGACTGGCTGAGCCTGCTGGGGTTCGACACCTTGCATTGCCGCTACCTGCTTCACCGGCCGCCAGCCAATAACCAGCGCATGCTGGAGCGTCTGAAATTTCTGGAGCCCGGAAATGAGCAGGGCCGTATGCTGCTTGCCGGGGCATATATCCTGGTCGCACAGAAACGCACAGTAATCATGACCCCGTTGAAGTCCGTGCGCAGCACGCGCCGGCGCCTGTTCCCGGTCGGTATCCCGTCTTCCAGCCAAAGAAATATCCGGCGTGTCAGTTGAAACGCTGATTTACACGGACGGCGCCTGTCGCGGCAATCCCGGTCCGGGAGGCTGGGGGGCGATCCTGCGCTACAACGATCACGAGAAGAGCCTCTATGGTGCCGAGCCGTTGACGACGAACAATCGCATGGAGCTGATGGCGGCAATCCAGGCGCTCGAGAGCCTGAAACGGCCCTGCAAGGTACGCCTGACAACCGATTCCCAGTATGTCCAGAAAGGCATCACGGAATGGATGGCCAACTGGAAGAAACGTGGCTGGAAGACCGCGGCAAGGAAGCCGGTAAAAAACGCCGATCTCTGGGTGCGCCTCGATACGGCCGTGGCTGAGCATGATATTCAATGGGAGTGGGTGAGGGGTCATAGCGGGCATCCCGAGAATGAACTGGCGGACACACTGGCGAACCAGGCAATCGATGAACTTCTGGATGGACGGAAGACAGCTCGATAACGGTTTTAACAGGCAGTTCAGCGAAACTTGATGATAGGCAACAGGCTGGTGACAAATCTCTTCTCCCCCAGGGGAGCGAAAATATACTTTTGAACTGTCAGGGGAACTCATGCGGCAAATCATACTGGATACGGAAACCACGGGCCTGGAACCATCCGAAGGGCACCGGATCATAGAAATCGGCTGTGTCGAGCTGATCAATCGTCAGATCACCGGGAATACCTGGCATCAGTATATCCAGCCGGAGCGCGAGATCGATGCCGGAGCCATCGAGGTGCACGGTATAACCAACGAGTCACTGGTCGACAAGCCCCGGTTCGCCGATATTGCCGGGGAATTCCTCGAGTTCATCAGGGACGCCGAGCTGGTGATTCACAACGCCCCGTTTGACATCGGTTTTCTCGATCATGAATTGAAACGTCTCGACAGCAAGATGCAGCCGATCGCGCAACGTTGCAGCGTGGTTGATACGCTGGTGATGGCGCGCCGGAAGCATCCCGGGCAACGTAACAGCCTGGACGCCCTGTGCAAGCGCTATGAGATAGACAATTCACAGCGTGAATTGCACGGTGCCCTGCTGGATGCCGAGATCCTTGCCGATGTCTACCTGGTGATGACCGGGGGGCAGGCCAGTCTGTCACTCGACAGCCATACCGACGGCTCGGGCACGCAGGCACAGGACGTGCGCCGGCTGCCGGCTGACCGCCCGCCGCTGCGCGTGATCACGGCAACGGCAGACGAACAGGCAGCCCACGATGCCCGGCTGGATGCAATTGGCCATACATGTGGTGGCACCGCAGTGTGGCGACAGCTGGAAGAAAAGGGATAACTACCGAAGGCGTGTCAGACAGTCGCCATTACCGGCATAGATGAAGGCAATCATTCCCCAGATGATCCCGGTGGTGAGAATCACGGGTTTGGACTTGCGCAGGTGCGTGAACTCTTCCATCATCACCACGAGGTAGGCAACGACAAATATCACGAGTGCTATAAAACCGATACCAGAGTTGGTCAGGTCGAGCGAGACTGCAATGGATGTTGCATCCAGTGATACTGCAGGAAAAAGCAGACCGGAAATCAAGAAAGCTGCTGTTATTATTGAACAGGCAAGCCGTTTCCCCCTTGTTGTAGCCAACCGTCCAGCGGAACTGAAAACAGGATTCCCGGGTGCTGTTGGAATTCAGGGAACACAATGGTGGTCGTGTAATCCCTGTAACCTTGTCAACCGCCAAATCGATGCGCCAGTATCCTGTGCCCAGTGGCTCATTGCTTGAAGTCTGTGCGTTCTTATGGTGCAAGCACCTCCGTTCTCCGGGAGGGGATTATATAGAAAGTTACGGCTAGAACAGCCAGTCCTGGCAACCACGTGTTCAATAGACAGATTTACTCACGGGCAGCGTTCCCTACAGCCCGCGACGGTTACTTGCAGTCCCGTCGGTTTGAGTTTGGATTTCCTTTATGCCGTTTTATGCGCGGCTCAATAGCAGATCGGTTGATAATTACTCAAACTGCAACTCACCACGCCGTATTTGGCGACAATCCGGTCCATAGCAGTGTATCAAGCTGCAACTATCTGTATTTATACAGGGATCATTCTCAGGCTAGAATTAACCGGACGACTCGCATAAGATCAGGTGTTACTTTTACAACGCATGCCTGTTATCACCGGGGGTATGATGCAGGAACGAAGAATCCGTACCGAAGAAAGGCGAAAAATTCTCGCCATGCCGACTGTACCTTTCAGAGACAGTAACGGAGATATCGTGGTACTGAACCGTCGATTTATCCCTGACCGGCGTACCGGTAATCCAGGGAAAAAGTCCAGTTCGAAGAAACGCTGAATCAGAATCAGTATCTTTCCTGGCGGTCGGGAAGGGCTGGGATGCCCTTTACTTATTGAAGTCCAAGAATCCCGGCTTCCGGCAATTGCTTGGTTTACTGGACCCTGCAAAGGGTCATGGGTTCCTGCCGGGAGATGCGCGACACCTGCAAGCTACCGGTTTTTATACCTTATCACCTGTTCAACTGAGGAATACTGGCAGGAGGCGGCTGGCAAGCTGCTGAATTCACTATGGCTTGGGCAGGGGGCGGTTATTTTTTGAAAATCCAGACGTCCTTCATTCCCAGCTTTTCCTTGAGTGGTCCGGCATAGGCATACGCCGCATCTTTTGAGACAAATCCGGTCAGTTGCACGCGCCAGTAGTCCCTGCCTTTGACTTCTGCCTTCACCAGGTCAACAGGTATACCTTTTGAGCGGGCCTTGGCCATGAACCAATCAGCTGCGGCCTTGTCCGGTGATGAACTCAGGTTAATCACCCAGCGGCCACTGACTGCCCCGGCCTTTGCCGCTGGAGATTCTGCTGGTGTGGTTTCACGGATGGTATCGGCTGCCGTCTTTTCAGTAATCGCGGCCGGGGGTGATGCTGCGGTGGTTTCCTGGATGGTATCGGCTGCCGTCTTTTCAGTAATCACAGTAGGGGATTCTGCTGCTGTAGTTTCCTGGAGGGTATCAGCTGCCGCCTTTTCAGTAACCGCGGCCGGGGGTGCTGCTGCGGTGGTTTCCCGGACGGTATCGGCTGCCGTCTTTTCAGCAATTGCGACCGGGGGTTCTGCTGCGGTGGTTTCCGGGACGGTATCGGCTGCCATCTTTTCAGCAATTGCGACCGGGGGTTCTGCTGCGGTGGTTTCCGGGACGGTATCGGCTGCCATCTTTTCAGCGACTTCTTCCGTTTGCTTTACAGCGGCCAGGCTGGCAGGACTTGCGGTGGTTTTCTGGCTGCCGGTTACGTCTGCCGCTGTCTCTGCCTGTGCCACAATCTTCACTGGCGGGTGCACGCTTTCCGCGTTTAAGCGGTTTGCCAGCTTCGTGAACGAGTCGGTCAACGCTTTCATCTGTGCGTTCAAGTAGGCAAATTTTCCTTCCAGCATGCTTGCGGGTAATGCCCATTCCTGTACTTCGGCAAGCTCGCTGGTATGTTTTTCCGTGACAGTTTCGAGTGCATTGATCCGGCTATTGATGTTTGTTATGTACAGATAGGCGCCCAGGACAAGACCGGTGGCCAAGAGCAGGAAAGCCGGCACTGCATGAGATACCTTTCTGTCTTTTTCCTTTGGTATAGCCGGCTCCCTTGTTGTGGTAACAGTAGTGGCACCTGGCGGTTTATCGATGAAGTCGGCATTTGTGGCTTTGTGCATATCGATTCCTTCACTGACAGACGCGGAAATATCTGCAGAGGCAGTATCCAGGTTTTGATTAGAATCTGTACGACTGGGTTTGAGAAATTCAAGTAGTTTGCTGTCCGGCTGGTGAAACTCAACGCCGATGCTGTTTTCGCCAGCATGCCTGACTTTCCCGCTCTTGGTCAGATACTTGCAGCTACCGGATTGCTGAAACAGCAGGTGGACATTGACAATATTACCTTTCTGGAAGGTTGAAACGCGCCCGTCAGCCACGCAGGTGAGTAACAGTCCCTGCTCGCTGATATTGTCTACCTTGCACCCCTTGGGTACCGTTTTTTCACCGATGAGGACAGCATTCAACTCGACAGGAATCCTGTTGTGTTGTCTGCGTTCCATGATCTCTTGACTGCCCCCTGAGTGCTTTTTTATCGGCCAGACCTGGAAGGCGCTGGCCTTTTTAGCGTATTTCTTGCCGGTGTCTTGCGGATGAAATATACGCCATTATCCGGGAAGTTCCAATATGGTTTACTGCACACAGACAATTGCCTTTGACTGCATTATTCTGGTGCAATAAATGAAGCAAAGCCGGCTTGCGAGTGGGACCGGTAAGTGCCTGACCAGGCACGATGAGAAAGCCAAATACGGTGATCAGAATGGCCATGGCAGCTTCGCCGACCAGCTTCTGTGCCTGTAGGTTTTTCTCCTCAGGGAGAAGCAGAAGCCCGCCACGGCCGGGATAAATCATGTCCTGTATATCAGTTGGTTGCACGAATCGTACCGGGCTGCGGGTGGTCGATGTTCTGCTGTCAGTTGACACGCAGGCCTTCATCGAGGGGAACTCAGTCAACTGCGCTTGAGCTGGCTGTGCCCGCCTGGACCACCTCGAGGATGGAGAGGAACCGGGGCTCGTCACCTGCGGGTTGAGACGGTCCTCTGGTGGTTGTGTGCGGCATTCTCCCTGTGAACTTGCGGGCCTGGCAGGGCC
>CP070821.1:907516-910893 GCA_020344335.1 Gammaproteobacteria bacterium
AGATTACCTCACGGAAAATGCCCTGAGTCAGCACATCAATCGCTTTACTTTCTATGCAGAAGCCGCAGTATTGATTGCCTTTGGTGTCGCATGGTTGACCGCAAGTCGTATTGTGCCTGTCATAACGCGAACGGACGAAAGGTTATCGGTTCTCAAATAAATAAAAATTAAAACCAGAGGGGCCGGATATAGAATCAGTGGGGTCAGATATAACTGATTCTAACTTAGAATAATCGTGGTCTGTCCCCTATTTACCCTTGCAAGTTGCAGATATCGGCCGTGACCTGTTTCAGGTAGTCCGGGTCGCTCGAGCGAACCGTAATGTGCCCGACCTTGCGGCCGGGCTTGAACGCCTTGGCGTAGTCGTGCAGATGCGCACACCTGACCTTCATGACCGCATCCAGCGGCGGGATCTCGCCGATGCAGTTGATCATGACCGTATGTTCGACCGGCTCCGTGGAGCCGAGCGCGAGCCCCGCGACTGCACGCAGGTGGTTCTCGAACTGGCTGGTCTGTGCGCCCTCGATGGTCCAGTGCCCGGAGTTGTGCACGCGCGGGGCGAACTCGTTGGCGAGCAGCCTGTCGCCGACCTGGAAGAACTCCAGCGCAAGCACGCCCACGTAGTCGAAGTGTTCGAGCAGGCGGGTTGCGTAATCCTGCGCCAGCGGCTTGATCGGGTCGTGCGGCTTGCTGGTCGCGGTCTTCAGTATACCGTCGCCATGCAGGTTCTCTGACAGCGGATAGACGTTGATCTCGCCGTCGCGACTGCGCACGGCGATACTCGAAACCTCGCGGTCGAAGGACACGAAAGCCTCGAGAATCGCCGGGACGCCGCCAAGACGCTCCCAGGCGCCCTCGACGTCGGCCGCTTCCTTGAGGATCAGCTGGCCCTTGCCATCATAGCCCATACGGCGCGTCTTCAGGACCGACGGGAGGCCGATCTCCTGGATCGCACTCTCGAGCTCCGGCTGGCTCGACACCGCTGTGAAACCGGGCGTTTCGATGCCGAGTTCGCGAAAGAGATTCTTCTCCCCGAACCTGTCCTGAGTCGCCTCGAGCGCTGAGACCGGGGGATAGACAGGTACTTTCCGGGCGAGATAGCGCACGCTGTCGAGCGGCACGTTTTCAAATTCGTAGGTCACGACGTCGGACGCATCTGCCAGTTCATCGAGCAGCGCCTCGTCGTCAAAGGCGCCGTGCAGGTGCTTGGTAACCAGCGCCGCGCAGGCATCCCCGGCGGGATCGAGAACAAGGGTGCGGATCCCCATGGGATGAGCCGCGAGGGCCAGCATGCGCGCCAGCTGTCCGCCGCCGCAGATGCCAACAACCATCAGACCTGGCTCCGCGGGTCGGGACGCGCCAGCACCTCCTGCGTCTGCTCGCGACGAAAGTTGTCGAGCGCCTCGCGCGTCTCCGGGTATTTGTTGCCGAGGATTGCCGCAGCCAGTAATGCCGCATTGGCAGCGCCGGCCTTGCCAATCGCCAGCGTACCGACCGGGATGCCGGCCGGCATCTGCGCGATCGAGAACAGGGAATCCATGCCATTGAGGGTTTTCGACTGGATAGGAACGCCAAGCACGGGCAGCGAGGTCTTGGCCGCCGTCATGCCCGGCAGGTGCGCCGCGCCGCCGGCACCTGCGATGATCACCTCGATGCCGCGGCCCGCCGCCTTCTCGGCATAGTCGAACAACTTGTCGGGCGTGCGGTGTGCGGAAACCACTTCCACTTCATACGACACGCCGAGCTCGGTCAGCTTGTCAGCCGCGTGCGACATGGTCTCCCAGTCAGAGACCGACCCCATAATGATGCCTACCAGTGGTTCCATCTGTTCACCCTCGAACGATCGATTGCCGGTCGCTTCCGGCAAACCCAAAGAGGGAATTTTACAGAAAGCGACTGCCACTGGCAGCCCGAAATCCCGCTATTTGTGTAAAAAGGCTAGTAAATCATAGGAATAATAGGGGACAGACCACGATTTCTTGATGTCTTGTTCGAATTAAAGGGGTCGGTGACAAATGCATCCAGTTCTTGATTGTCCCGACCCCTTCTCACATTTTCACATCAACAGGGTGCCAGGATCAGCGGAACATAGAGTTCCTGCTCGCTCAACCCGCCGTGCACACCAATCTGGGGGTAGCGGCGCTCGGCGAACAGCCAGTCCTTGATTACATAATTTTCCTTCATGATCAGGGTATAGTCCCCCACCCGATCCCGAAGCCCGGGATGGGGCTCACCCAGGCCGAAGTAGTTTTGCGCGATCAGATTCCGGCTCGACCGCAACTCGGTGTATGCCGCCAGTTCCCGGCCAACATAGTCTTCGAATGCATCGCGCGCATCTGGCTTCACATAACAGTAGGCCGCACGCCGTTCGCCGCAAAGCGGCAGGGTGAGGGTCTCGGCCAATGCCGGATGGTTTTCGAGCTGGATCTCGTACGATTTGCCGGAATCGATAATGCCGTGATCCGCGGTAACGATCACCAGGGTGTCACTACCGGCCATGTGTTCGAGAAAACGTCCGAAGGCGGCATCGATCTCTGCCAGATGCCTGCTCGCCGCCTCACTCCCGATGCCAGACTCGTGGGCGATTCGGTCCAGCTCCGGCCAGTACGTATAAACATAGCTGCGTCCTTCCGCTACGCGTACTGCCCTGGCGGTGAGTTCGAACATCTGCTCCAGACTTTCATAGGCACGTATCTCTGCACGTCCGCGCAGGGCGAGGTTGAAGTCGCTGTGGGCGATGTGTTTCGGCGCGACCGTGCAGCCGGGAACTGGAATGCGGTCGAATACAGGCACGTGATCATACAGGCTGGCCACATCCAGCCCTGCATCGCGCAGGCCATTGCCACCAAGGCGCGGGCGTGCCGGCAGGACATTCAGCACGCAACCCAGTTCCTTGAACCAGGTATGCCAACCTGTCAGGCCATGTTGCTGCGGTGCCAGCCCGGTAAGCAGGCTGGTGATCGCAGTAGCCGTGGTGGTGGGGAAAACCGAACTGATCCTGTCCTTCAGGTGGGCATGCAGGGTACCCCCCTGTCCGGCCTGGCAAAGATATTGATGGCCCAGGCCATCGATCACCAGGAGCACAATGTGGCGGTAGTTCTGCAGTTGCACCGGCTCGAGCATGGACAGTGGCGCATAGCCGAGCGAGGCACCACCAAGCCCCTGGACCACGGTGGCCATCAGGTTGACGATACTGCCGCCTTGATAATCGGGCTGGGACATCAAAAACAATAGGTGTCAGAGCACATTTTTCCCTAATATAAGCAGAAAATGTGCTCTGGCAACTTTTTTCGAGGGTAACTGATGAGCCCTATTCAGCGCAGGCCGGAAATCGACAATCATACGATGAAGTTGATAGTGGGTGTGATCGCACTATC
>CP070821.1:910993-914307 GCA_020344335.1 Gammaproteobacteria bacterium
ATATAGGTGAGCCGGTGCAACGGCAAGCCCTGAGTATTCGTTAGTGAACTCAAACGCACCCGCGGACTCGAAGCTAAACTTGTGAACATCGGGTGTTTTGGCCGAAATATTCGTAGTCCGCGGGTGCATGTCCCGCCCTCTCTGACAGCTACCTGCCAGCTGTGTGCAGTATCACGGAGAATGGGACGGAGTATCTATATCTGGCCGAATGCCGACGTTTAGTGATGGCTAATATGAGCATCTGGCGTACTTCCGAGAACAACCCAAAGCAGACGTTTAGCACGCTCTAATATAAATAACGACTCAACGCACGGAAACGAGCCATTCCAGTCTTCAATTTAGTAATTCGGATCATACATCTGGGCTGCTATCATGGGCTCAACATCTCCCGGGTGTACTTCCAGTGCAAGCCCCTGTTCCCAGGCCTTTTCAGCAACCGCCACGGCTATTGCCAAAGCGACCTTGCGAATATTGGTCAGTGGCGGATATAGCGATCCTGCAGCGAGATCGTAATCATCCACCACCTCTGCCAGAACGCGCGCAGCCTCCAGAAACATCTCGTCACTGATAAGCCGCGCGCGACAGGCAATGGCGCCAAGGCCGATCCCGGGAAACACATAGGCATTGTTACCCTGGCCCGGCCGGTATGTTTTTCCCTGGAAGGTAATCGGATCGAAGGGACTGCCACTGGCAAACACGGCGCGGCCCTCGCTCCACCGGTATGCCTGGGCTGCCGTGCACTCGCTGTTCGACGTTGGATTGGATAGTGCAAAGATCACGGGGTGTTCGTTGATCTCCGCCATCAGGCGGATGACATCCTCTGTGAAAGAGCCGGTCTTACCGGTCGCACCGATCAATACCTGCGGTCTGAACTGCCTGATGGCTTCGATGAATGTGAGACCGGGCAGGTCTTGTGCGTACGGTAGCTTATGCGGTGCAAGGTCATCCCGGCTCTTCACCACCAGACCATGCCGGTCCACAAACCACAATCGTTCCCGTGCTTCCTGTTCGCCCAGCCCGGCCATTCGCAGTGCTGTACAAATGAGGTCGGCGGTACCCGTGGTTGCAGAACCGGCTCCGAGAAACAAAATGCGCAGGTCCCTTACATCCATCCCGGTAATACGGCAGGAAGCCAGTACACCGGCCAGTGCCACGGCGGCCGTACCCTGAATATCATCATTGAAGCAGGCCACTTGACTGCGGTAACGGTTCAGCAGGGTATAGGCGTTGGGTGTCAGAAAATCCTCGAACTGTATCAATGCCCGGGGGAACCTCTCCTGAACGGCGCCGACAAATTCATCCACGAGTGCATAATATTCTTCACCGCCCAGGCGCGGCTGTTTGATGCCGAGGTACAGGGGATCGTTGCGCAGGGTCTTGTTATTGGTGCCTACATCCAGCATTACGGGCATACAGTGATGCGGATGGATGCCGGCACAGGCTGAATACAGCGTCAGTTTACCGATTGGGATTCCCATGCCGTTGGCGCCCAGATCACCCAGACCGAGAATACGCTCCCCATCGGTCACCACGATCAGGCGCACGTCCCGTTCCGGCCAGTTCTCCATGATTTCACCCACCCGCCCCCTGTCACCGGGGGTGATATAGAAACCGCGGGGCTGTCGAAAAATGTGGGCAAATTCCTGGCAGGCCTGACCCACGGTCGGCGTATAGATCAACGGCATGATCTCTCCGAAATGGTCGATCACCACGCGGTAGAACAGGCGTTCGTTGCGGTCCTGCAGGGCCTGCAGGAAAATATATTGCTCGATATCGTAAGCCTTGCGACGCAGGTTCTCGAGTGCGCGCGCCACCTGTTCCTCCAGGGTTGAGACCTGTGCCGGCAACAGGCCTCGCAAACAGTATTCCTCGCGTTCGGTCTCGCTGAACGCTGTACCCTTGCTCAGGTCAGCACGTTTCAGTCGTTTATAGCCTTTTATAACAGCCGCCTCATCGCGCGCACTCATTCGAAAACACCCCTACTTCCCGATTCCGGGCATTCGAAAATAGCCCTTTCATGAATGAGTCTGCAAGTTGTTTTATTGCTCGGACAAAATGAGTAATTGCAAGCCTGTCGGGACTGCTTGGTATGGATCGAGAAAAGCAGGGTAATTCAGTCTGACATCCCCATCCAAACCGTCTGCCGATGGTTTTGCCTTTTCTTGATTCATGTCAACTGCCGGTTACTTGAAATGGGATAGATTTCAAAAAAAGCAGAGAGTCCCACAAAAGCTATCCACCAGAAGAACACGTACTCCAATATCATGGCCTGCCATAACCCAAGATGTCTGGGAAACTATGATTTTGATCATATCGCTTCTTTTGCGATAAAGCGGTTTGTCGAGGGTCAAAATACAGTCACATTGCTCGAACAGGCCGGCTCGGACTGTGAAAAGGAAGAGATTGCCCTGGTGTGCATGCTGGATGTGGAAGACAACAAGATCCAGGATCTTGAACTTTGCTGCGGGCATGCCGGCCATTGCAAGGTAATTGATTGCAGAGACAGGCTCAAAAAAATGATAGAAGAAGAACTGGCACACCGCGAGTCGGCTCGGCAGCCATGATGCCATTTACAACCATTCCTGCACGCATCACCTAACCAATAAAAGCGCTTCTGTCATGACGGCCTTGGACCGCCGTTTCTTAAGTGTGCGGAAACGACAGGTTTTCTCCACGCCGCGGCATGGGGGCCAAAGCCGGCCGAAGCGGCAGCCGGGTCTGCACAGAAGGCGGGTGCAGCGTCCGGGTGAAGGTTTACCCGTTATCCGGAACGCGGTGTTACTGTCTGAAAAAGAGCGGCAGGTCTCGGGGAGATATTTGCACGTGTATATGGGAAGACACTGTAGACCGTGATTTTTCTTGACTGTTGTCAATCACATTCATCCGGCAGTTGCTATTCTTAAACGACAACAGTGTCCCTCCTATCAGCGGGATGGTGGTGACAACTACAGGGAATCCGTATGGAGAAACCGGCCGCCAGGCAGGAACAAACCGGCGATACGGTCTTCCAGGTGCGCGGCCTGACCAAGGTCTATCACATGGGAGAGGTGGATGTGCATGCCCTGCGTGGCGTGGACCTGGAGTTGTATGCGGGTGAGTTGATGGTTTTGCTGGGTCCGTCCGGAAGCGGCAAGTCGACTCTGCTGAATATTCTTGGCGGGCTGGACACAGGGAGTGGCGGGAATGTGCGTTACCGGGACCAGGACCTGACCCACGCCAGTGAACAGATACTGACGGAGTATCGCCGCCACCACGTCGGTTTTGTATTCCAGTTCTACAATCTAATGCCCAGCCTGACAGCGCGCGAGAACGTG
>CP070821.1:914407-921389 GCA_020344335.1 Gammaproteobacteria bacterium
AAAGAGGGGCTATCGTCTCGTAGCACCAGTCAGCTCACCAGGTGCAGAATTCAAAAGGAAGACTTCCACAGGTCATGTTGCTTTTGCACCACGTCGAACCGGTTTTTGGGTAGGGGTGGGAGCGCTAAGCGTACTCGTCATTGTGCTGACATCAGTGACCATCTTCCCGGAACTTGGTCTATGGTGGACTCCTGTAGAATCACCAGGAACGGAAATAACGCCCAACTCCATTGCCGTGCTGCCATTTGACAATCTCAGCGGTGACCCTTCGCAGGAATATTTTGCTGATGGCATGACAGATGATCTCATTACCGGACTTGCCAAAAATCCGGATCTTTTTGTCATTGCACGTGATTCGACTTTTTTCTACAAGGGCCGGCCTACAGACATTCAAAGTATCGCGGAGAAGCTTAAAGTGCGCTATTTCCTTCGTGGAAGCATTCGTCGTGCCGGCGAAGATGTGCATATCAATACCCAGCTGATTGATACGGAAACCGGCAGCCATCTCTGGGCTGAACGATACGATGGCCAAATGGACGATGTCTTTGGAATGCAGAATAACGTGATACGCAATATTTTGGCTACCCTGAAAAAAAGAACAGCGATAGAAGTACAAGCCGGAAATCAGCAACAGGAAACAAGAAACCCGGATGCCTATGATTATTTTTTGCATGGGCGCAACCGGTTTTTTCAATTTGCCAACAAGGAAGACAACCGCAAGGCACGTGAACTTTACCGGAAAGCGATAGATCTCGATCCGGATTTCGCTATGGCTTATGCCATGCTCGCCTGGACCCATGCCTTTGAGGCCATGAACGGTTGGAGTGAGGAACGCGATGCATCACTTTCACATGCCCATGCATTGGCGACACATGCGATTTCGCTTGACGAGGCACTGCCTGTCGCCTACTTCGTCACGGGCCTTGTCTACAGGGAAAGAGGGGAATACGTAAAGGCACTAGTGGAAGCCGAGAAGGCAATTGCACTTGATCCTAACTATGCAAACGCACATGTTCTTCTTGCAACACTCCTGTATTACGCAGGACGTCCGCAGGAGGGACTGTACAAGATAAAAAAAGCGATGAAACTTAACCCGTACTATCCATATAACTATCCATTCCACCTGGGACAGGCCTATTTTATTCTGGGGAAATACCCGGAAGCTATCGAAGCACTTGAGCAAGGGCTCGGGTCCAATCCATCCTCGGAACGCATGCGCGTGTGGCTGGCTGCTGCTTATGCCCAATCCGGCCGGGAAGATGATGCCAGATGGGAAGCTGAACAGGTGCTCACACTGAACCCCGATTTCTCACTCGAGCGTATCCGTCAGGCTTTCCCGTTCAAGGATCCGGCAGATATTGCACGCTTTCTGGATGGCCTGCGCATAGCAGGCATTACACAGTGAGGTGCTGATCTAGGCGATTGTCAATCAGCAATATAAAAGAGCTTTAATCTTATTTGAAATAGGCTCCACCACATTTAAAGCCGGGTCAGTCGTTTATGGCACGCAGCTTCTTCGCACTGCCGAACTCGGTTTCCAGGTATTCCAGAAACGCTTCGCGCAGCTCCGGGTGCTGCAAGGCCAGTTCCACGGCAACCTGTTAATTACTAGGTCGGCGGTTCGAGCCCGTCCCGGGGAGCCATTCAAATTCTCCGGCTTGAACAGACCCCCCATTGTCCCGGGTGACAAACATACCTTAATATACATAACTCAAAAGCATCCTGAAATCATGTCAGATTCCATAGTATATGTTGACGACAGCCCCATTCATGGCAAGGGACTGTTCGCGAAAACCTTCATTCCTTCCGGTACCGTGATCGGCGTCGCGCGGGGAAGTCCCACGACGACCGACGGCGACCATGTGTTGTGGATCGGCGAAAATAACGGGCTCCACGTACTGTGCGACCTACGCTACATCAACCACAGTGACGCACCGAACGCCGCCTATTACGACAATCTCGACGTCTGTTCAACGCGTAACATCGAGGCCGGCGAGGAAATCACCCACGACTACGGTGCGGGCTGGGAGGAATAGCCTCCGACCGCAGCATACCGTTGTAGGTGCGCCGTTGATGACCGGCTGAAGGAAGGGTAAATAAGAAACCTCGATCCCGATCCCGGCGCCCTGGATGGGTAAAGGAAACTCATAATCCCTTGGTCCCAGGTTCGAGCCCTGGCGGGCCGCAACTCCATGCAGGGCATCAGGTTTCCAGTTTTTCAGTTTTCAGCCTCAGAGGTGCTCGGCGTGAGAACCTGGCGACGAGCCGGCGCAGCCGACACCTCGGGAATGTCCTATTTCGGCCCCAAACACGACGTTCGGGGAGCCCATCGATCCGGGCGTCCGTGATGTTGTCTACGGTGACTTTCGGCCATTAGCAGACGTCGACAATCAAACAAGACAAATCCTGCAATGGGACGTGGTCTGCAGATTCTGCTGGTTCTTTGGGTTTTCCCAGTCTCCCTGTAAGCAGCCTTCATGCGTTTGCGTTGGCGCGCCGCCAGGGGCGTTAGGGAGTTCTGCGACATGTAACGGCCACCCCGGCATTGGCGCCTTTGCTTCGTCTTGCCTCGCAACGGTACCATACTCCAACTATTGCATTTCGGGCCCCAAACCACCACAAACGGTACGGCTTAGCGCATATGTTCACCTTACTTTACCAGCAAAAGGTGCATCGATGACCGAGCAGTCCACACTGCGAGAGCACAGTAATTGGCACACTATCGACTCGGATACGGCTTTCGAGATCCTGGCGAGCACCAGCAGTGGCCTGACGTCCGCTGAAGCGCAGCGGCGCTTGCAGGCGCACGGCCCAAACCAGCTGACCCAACCGAAGCGTCGTAGTCCGTTGCTGCGGCTGCTTGCACAGTTCCATAATGTTCTGATCTACGTGCTGCTGGTCGCCGCCGCGGTAACTGCCCTGCTCGGCCATTTTATCGACACCGGCGTCATCGTCGGGGTGGTCGTGATCAACGCGCTGATCGGGTTCATACAGGAGGGCAAGGCGGAACGAGCCCTGGAGGCGGTCGGCAGCCTGTTGGCACCCCAAGCCACTGTCATACGCGACGGCCATCGTTTCAGCATCGATGCCGCCGCCATCGTTCCTGGCGATGTGGTGTTCGTTCGGTCGGGCGACCGAGTGCCGGCTGATCTGCGCCTGCTCCACCTTCGCGAGCTGCACGTCGATGAGGCCATGTTGACTGGTGAATCGGTACCGGTCGGCAAGGTAACCGACGCAGTGTCCGCTGCTGCAGCCGTCGGAGATCGGCGCTGCATGGCTTATTCGGGAACGCTAGTGACCTACGGTCAAGGAACGGGCGTAGTCGTAGACACCGGTGATCGTACCGAGATCGGCCGGATCAGCGCAATGCTCGCCGATGTGCAGACGCTGACCACGCCTCTGACCCGCCAGCTGGCGACGTTCGCTCGCTGGCTCACCGCCGCGATCTTGGCCGTCGCGACGGTTACCGCGTTGTTCGGCATCCTGGTACGCGGCTATAGTACGAGTGAGATGTTCCTCGCTGCGGTAGGGCTCGCCGTGGCGGCTATCCCCGAGGGCCTGCCAGCGATCATCACCATCACCCTGGCCATTGGCGTGCAGCGCATGGCGGGGCGCAATGCTATCATCCGGCGCCTGCCTGCCGTGGAGACCCTCGGTTCGGTCAGTATCATCTGCTCAGACAAGACGGGCACGCTCACCCGCAACGAGATGACCGTGCAGAGTGTGGCGACTGCGACCGGCATCTTCGAGGTCAGTGGCGTCGGCTACGACCCTCACGGCGAGATCACGCTGGACGGCACACCTGCCCTGATCGAGAACTACCTGCTGCTGGAGGAAACCGCGCGGGCAGCGATGCTGTGCAATGACGCCAGCCTAGTCAACGCTGATAGCCAATGGCAAATGCATGGCGATCCCACCGAGGGGGCGCTGCTTACCTTTGCGGCCAAGGCCGGGCTGGACCAAGCATTTCAGCACGAGGAATGGCCGCGCACGGATGTGATTCCCTTCGAGTCTGAGCACCGATTCATGGCCACGTTGCACCATGATCACGCCGGTCATGCCTTCGTCTATCTCAAAGGTGCTCCGGAGCGCGTGCTCGACATGTGCATCTACCACCGCATGCGCGGCGAGGACAAGCCGCTGGACCACGTCTACTGGGAGGATTGTCTCCAGCAGATGGCGAGCCGCGGTCAGCGCCTGCTTGCCATCGCCTTCAAGACCGCCGCGCCGGATCAGCGCTCCCTGAAATTCAGCGATGTCGACACCGGCCTCACCCTACTGGCTGTCGTCGGTATCATCGACCCGCCGCGTGAGGAGGCCATCGCCGCCGTGCGCAATTGCGTGGCAGCAGGGATTCGCGTGAAGATGATTACCGGCGATCATGTGACGACCGCCTCGACCATCGCCGGACAGATGGGTATTGGCGAGCCGGGTCGCGCCGTCACCGGGACGCAGATCGAAGCGATGGACGCAGCCCAGTTGACCGACCATGTGGCCACCATGGACGTCTTTGCGCGTGCCAGCCCTGAGCACAAGCTACGTCTGGTCGAGGCATTGCAGGCGCGCGGCCAGGTGGTCGCGATGACTGGTGACGGCGTCAATGACGCCCCAGCGCTGAAACGGGCCGACATCGGCGTCGCCATGGGGGTAAAGGGTACCGAAGCGGCCAAGGAGGCAGCCGAAATGGTACTGGCGGACGACAACTTCGCCTCGATTGCCCATGCCGTCGAGGAAGGCCGCACGGTCTACGACAATATCCGCAAGTCCATCCTGTTCATCCTGCCCACCAACGGCGGCGAGGCCTTGACCATTCTCGCGGCCATCGCGCTTGGCCGCATGCTGCCGGTCACGGCGCCACAGATCCTCTGGGTTAACATGATCACCGCGGTGACGCTGGCCCTCGCCCTGGCCTTCGAGCCCGCCGAGGACGACGTCATGCGCCGTACCCCACGCAACACGCGCGAGCCCATGCTCACCCGCTTCATGATATGGCGCATCGCCTTTGTCTCAGTGCTGATGGTGTGCGGAACCTTCGGCCTGTTCCTGTGGGAACGCCTGCAGGGTGCAGATATCGAAACGGCGCGCACGGTTGCGGTCAACACGCTGGTGATCGCTGAGGTGTTCTATCTGTTCAACACCCGCCGCCTGTTAGCCCCGTCGCTGACCATCAACGGAGTGACTGGCAACCGTTACGTTATCATAGCAGTCGGCACGGTGCTGTTCTTTCAGTTCCTTTTCACCTATGCGCCGTTCATGCAGTTCTTCTTCCACACCGCAGCGATAGATGGCTGGGCCTGGTTGCGGATCGTCGCAGTTGGTATCCTCGTGCTGGTGTTGGTGGAAATAGAGAAGGCCGCGCTGAGGGCTTGGCGACACTGATCCCGATTCGTGGGTGCCCTTTTCCACATAACGCAGACCGTATGACCAGCCGCCACAGCGGCTGCGCCAATGGCGGCGCAGTCTGTTAGCTCATTGTTGGAGAATCCACTCAGTCGAACAGGCTCGGCAAGGGCGGCGCCCGGGTGATGCACACTTAGGGTCTAGTACGAAGCAAGCCCCAAGAGGAACAACGGTTCTTCAGTGTTTCCCTGCCGTTCTGGCAATCTCACCCAAAGAATGCAGCGGGTCGTTTCCAGTCCCAAAACAGCCAGCTATATAAGCAGTTGCTAAAAGTCCGCTTTGGGTCGTTTTTCACCGTTTAGCAGAAAACTCAGACTGTTACCCCAGGAATGTCCTGTTTGGGGTAGTTACTTGCCCTTCAACGCGCCCTGAATTCCGATTGTTGTTGAGGCTTGCAACGGGGAAAATCGGCCAAAACCAGAAGTTCAGGAACGCCCAGCTTGAGCCACGCGGCTACCCAAGTTAATGAGAGCTGGCAATGATTCCCCTCGGGGGATCAAACCAGTTGTTAGACAGTTTGTCGGCAGATCCGTCAGTCTTCCAGCCTAAATCCAATCTTGATTGTTACTTGCCAGTAATGGACTGTGTCAGTGTCGATATTCCCACGTGTATTGACAACCTCGAACCAATCCATATTTCTTATCGTCTTTGATGCTTTCGAAATAGCGTTACGGATCGCCTCATCTGTTCCGACCTCCGAACTACCAGTTATCTCAATTTGTTTGTACGTGTGCTCTTTCACATCACCCTCCTGCATTAACTAAAATTTCTAAAGGTCTCATTCCGGCCATAAAGCGGTCATTCAGAACGTTCAAGGCCAGCCGCGCGGCTTCGCCGCGTCCGGTTTGGGCGACTGGTTAGCTGGTTCCTATTTGTTCCTTATGGTTCTCTTGAGTTCTCGTACTGCCTGCCGCTCCTGTTTCGCCCTTCCGTTGAATGCTTGTAATGCAGTAACTTCCCAATCAAGTGCTCCCCACATAGGAAGGCTTCTCAGCATCTGGTCCAGTTCATCGTGGGATTTGGCCTCTGCGATAAATACAAATGCCCTATCACCAACAGGAAGGCCACCGGCAATGATTTTTTTCTTCTTTTGGAGTTCGATGAGTTGTGTGAAGCTCGGAATTATGACTCCCTGTAAGATATTCACAGCTTCTTCCGGAGATGAGAACCCTGGTCCTCCTGATCCTACAACTAAATATTTCATACTGTGTCCTCCTCTAGCTTTGTTTCGAGTTAATATTCTGCGCGTATTGTCCAGCTAACCGGTATTAGGTTGACCGACGGGTCAGCCTAAGTAGACTTAA
This sequence comes from Gammaproteobacteria bacterium, assembly GCA_020344335.1. Taxonomy (GTDB): domain Bacteria; phylum Pseudomonadota; class Gammaproteobacteria; order UBA9214; family UBA9214; genus SZUA-186. The sequence goes on from CP070821.1 coordinate 921,112, forward strand.
GAATTTTCTGATATTCAAAATATTCACCACCACTATCAGCACGTTATTAGAATCCTGTCCGTATAACAAGCGGATGATATGCTGACCGGGTGGTAATGGCAGATAGGGATAATATTGGGGCCGGTGAATGTCCGGAAAGGGTTGCCGATTCAACCGATCGACGCAACACACGCATTAAATCGCTCTGCTGGTGTTTCGTATTCCAGCGTCTTGCGCGGTCGTTCATTTAACCGCCTTGCCACGGCATTCAGCTTTGCCTGAGAGTGTACCGACAAGTC
>CP070821.1:921489-928916 GCA_020344335.1 Gammaproteobacteria bacterium
ACTTTTGTTCGGCAAACATTCGTTGAGTGGGCCGCCCAAACGATCAATAAGTCGTTCTGGGCCGGTGCATTCTACAGCCAGCAGCGCGCGAAGGGCTGCTCCCACCAGGCCGCTCTACGTGCCCTGGCATTCAAATGGATCCGTATTCTCTACCGTTGCTGGGCAACACGGACGCCGTACAATGAGGCCGAGTACCTCAGAGCGCTGAAACGCCGTGGCTCACCGCTACTGGAGCAGTTCGCAACTCCAAAATGACTTGACGGAGCAGCTCAGGGCATGAACTCACCGTTCACTAGATCGACATATACGGAGACTTTGCAGCAGAAGCTGCCGTTCAAGAAAAGCGGACCGGTTTGAGGTGTGCCGCCTTGCATCAATGGATTCGAAGTCAGATTCAGGCATTCGAATCAGAGAGTTACTTTAACCTATCCAATACCAAGCGCTTTAGAGCAAGCGACGATTTTCTGATATTGATCAATGTAGCGCTCGGTAGTTTCGTATTATAAATATTAGTGTGTAGTGCTACATCAAGGAGGAGCAACATGGTTTACAAATACGCTGCAATTGGACTATTGCTGGCAACCATCATGTCGCCGATGGCAGGAGCTGAGGAAGAGGGGGCCCTCACCACCTACCGCATGCTCAGCCCCAACACCGCTCTGGAACTGGCCCAGGCGGCAATGGCGTCCTGCCGTGAAAATGGCTATCAGGTGGCCGTAACCGTCGTGGATCGAATGGGGGTTGTGCAGGTCGTGCTGCGCGATCGCTTTGCAGGTCCGCATACCCCGGATACCGCATGGCGCAAGGCGCGGACCGCAGTCAGCTTTCGCACCGACACCCTCTCACTCTCTTCCCTGACTGCTTCGGGTGAGCCGCAATCGGGTGCCCGATTCATCCCTGATACGTTGATGATCGGAGGAGGCGTGCCGGTGGAATCACAAGGCTTCATCATCGGCGCCATAGGCGTGTCGGGTTCGCCAGGCGGTCCGCAAGACGATGCGTGCGCTCGCGCAGCCATTAAAGCCATTCAGGATAAGCTCGAGTTCTAGCTCGCTGGCCTCGCCAAAACAGCACGGAAAAAATAGGACGGAGGCATTAAATTACAACCACTCCATCTGTATTTTCCGTGGCCGTCCTAGTTTCAATAAAAAGGGGTCGGTGACAAATGAGAATGATTACAATTTGTCATCGATCCCTTTAGTTTTCTGTCATGTGTTACTGGATTCCCGCTTCCGCGGGAATGACGAAGGATGAATTAATCAGTATCCCTAGTTATTATCCTGTTCTGCCTAAGGATGAATTAATCAACATCCCTGGTTGTTATCCTGATCTGCCTGCCGCAGGGCTTCTGCCTTCGTTGCCACGCATTTGTCATATTCCCTGCGTGCTCTCTTAAGGTCTTCCATTCGTTGTGCGCTGCTTGAGGCCCTGCCACCCGCACGCCGGCGTGGCTCATGGTATTCACACTGCGTTTATTCTTCTTCTATACAGGCCCGGTAGTTCTCTTGTGCACTGGCACGTGCCTCGGGTGACATCGATGTTTCACCGATCTCAACACAGGTATAGGTCCCGTCAATATTGATTTCACAGTCGAGCACAATCCCCGAAACGGGTAGCGCTGACACCAGGGCTGTGGCGGCAGACAATGCTGGCAAATATCTCATCAGCGGTTTGTTTCCTTCCTGATACGATGCTGCCGGAGTGACTCTTTGTCCTGATTGCAACATTATCATATCGGCATGCGCCCGAATTCGGCGCTGATCTTCCCCCGGCAGAAGAGGGGCTTTCTACCCACCATCAGACTGGAAACCCATGCCCTGTACGGAATCCTGAATGTCACATGCACCATCCCCGGCCTGGATGACCCGGCACCCATCGGAACACCTCACCTGACTGCAGCACTCGGCCACCAGCATCCGGATCTTAAATGGCTCATTACCCGTTGTTTCACATATTTATTATTTTCTCCCGGTCGTTCCTGATCTGCACAAGAAGATTCAAGTTTTTCGCGCGCCAGCCGTTTGACTACCAGCGACCCGGTTTTGGTAACTGCCTGTTAATGAAGAAATTACGCTAAGGAATAACACTTGCGCCTACAAAACAAGATCTTGTTACTGCTGATCCCCCTGGCCATCCTGCCGATTCTGGCGTTGGGGTGGTCTTCCTATGTGAAAACGATGGAAGACGAGCACAAGCAATCCCGACAGCAGATGAGCAGTCTGCTGGAGCAGATACGCGTTAACACCGTATCCCAGATGCGTACCGCCCGCGCCAATGCCAGCCTGTTTGCCAACTCCGAACTGGTTGAACGTTTTGCCCATGGCGGCATGTCTGCAGAGTTGAAAGACGAGCTGGCGCCCGCGATCCTCGAGATGCTGTTCAACTATCAGCTCTCATATCCCGAATACTACGAAATACGCATTGTCTCACCCGAGGGCAAGGAGAAGTTACGGTCCGCACTGGGTGACGTTGGGAACGTAACCACCGATGAATCGATGACTCCCTATTTCAGGGAGACAAGAAATCATCCAGGGATAATCTACACGACTTTCTTCAGAAATCCGGACAATAACCAGCCGGCTTTGCTTGCCAGCAAGCCGCTGCAGTACCGTGATAGCACAAGCAGTCTGCAGGATACGCAAAAGAAAATCTTTGGTTACCTGATGCTGACAGTCAAGCTCAGCTTCCTCGAAAAACTGGCCAGAAATGAAAAAATCGGTGATTACGGCCATGTTTTCTTTACCGATGCCAGCGGTACGATCCTGTTTCACCACTCCGAATCCGAGGTCGGCACACAACTCCCTCCGGACTTGTTCCAGAAGCTGATATCCGAAGTCTCGCCCGACTCCACAGTTACCGGGAAATACAACAGCAAAACCGCCTACTTCCAGGGGAAAAAGCTGCACGACTGGCTGTATGCCATTGCGTTTTACCCGGAGCACGAACTGATTTCCAAACACAGCAACCTGGGATGGTCGGTTGCCCTGTTTACGTTTATCGCAATCCTGTTCATCTCGATGTTCATTTTCAGCGCCCTTCGCATGCTGCTGATCCGTCCCATCCAGCAACTCAGGCATGCCGCCAGCGAGATGGGCCGCGGCAATGTGCTGGTGCCGATCGACGTCAAATCGAACGATGAAATCGGTGATCTCGCAACATCCTTCCGGCAGATGGGTAAGAACCTGCATCACTACCACGAGCAGGTACGCTATATTGCCTACCATGACAGCCTGACAGGGTTGCCGAACCGCAAGATGTTCAAGGACTACCTGACCCGGTCCGCGGCAGAGGCGCGTCGCAACCTGCATGAGCTGGCAATTCTGTTCCTCGATCTGGACAACTTCAAGCGCATCAATGACACCCTGGGTCACCAGGCTGGCGACAAGCTTCTCAAGGCGCTTGCGGACCGCTTGTCGAACTGTCTGCGTGAGACCGACGTGCTTTCGCATCCTGCCAGGGATAACCCCGGCGAACTCATGGCCCGGCTCGCCGGTGATGAATTCATCATTCTCCTGCCAAAAACCAGAGGACCCGATGACGCACAGAAAGTTGCCAGACGTGTCCTCAACTCACTAACCGAGCCGTTTATTATCGACAAGCAGGAACTCTATATCAGCACCAGTATCGGTATTGCCATGTACCCGACAGACGGCAAGGACAGCAATGAATTATTGAAAAGTGCCGACATCGCCATGTATTCAGCCAAGAAGCTGGGGCGCAATAACTACCAGTATTATTCGGAAGAAATGAACAAAGAAGCAGTACGCAAGCTCAAGATAGAAAACCGCTTGCGGCGCGCTGTTGAAAACCGCGAACTGGAGCTGTATTTCCAGCCACAGATGAATATTTCCACAGGACAGATTATCGGAGTCGAATCGCTGTTGCGCTGGCGCGATGCCAAACTCGGACAGGTATCACCGGAAGTGTTTATCCCGATCGCGGAGGAATACGGGCTCATCGTCCCGATCAGCAAATGGGTGATTCACGAGGCCTGCCGTCAGGCACGCGAATGGCAGGACACCTACGATGACCCCATCACGATGTCGATCAACATCTCGGCCGTACATTTCAACGGGAATGACCTGGAAAATGTAATTGCCAAAAGCCTCCGGGATACCGGTCTGGATCCGCAGTACCTGGAACTGGAATTGACCGAAACCAGCATCCTGCAGGATCCGGAGCTGGCCATCAATACCCTGACCGGTTTCAAGCGGATGGGACTACGGGTCTCGCTGGACGACTTCGGTACCGGGTATTCCTCCCTGAGCTACCTGATGAAACTCCCACTCGACAAGCTCAAGATCGACAAGAGCTTCATCCAGACCATGAAATCCGGCACCAGAGGTGCCTCCATCGTATCTGCGATCATCGCCATGGCACACAGCCTCGACCTGTCTGTGATTGCCGAAGGCGTGGAAAATGATAAACACCTGCAACTGCTGCGCCAGATGCACTGTGACATGGTACAGGGCTATCACATTGCCCGTCCGATGCCGGCCAGTCAGTTCGAGGAAATGTTCGCCAACACGCTGAAACGCCGGGCCTGACCCGGATATTACATATCAGCATTCACTCCTGCGGCCAGTCTGGTACAGTTTCCAGAGGATGTCCTTATAATCCTCCGGGCAACCTTGTAACCGATAGCGGGAATCCGGCCATGAATGTACAGGAGCTGAACGGCGGCAGTTGCTGCAAGACCTATCTGGTCGTTTGCAAGGAGACCGGCAGGGCTTTGCTCATTGACCCGGTAAAGGACTATATAGACCGTTACCTGGCACTGCTTGCCTACAAGGGCCTCACCCTGGACGCGGTCGTGGATACGCATACGCATGCCGATCATTCAACTGCCGCTTTTCTCGCCAACGACCTGACGGGCGTGCGCATTATCATGGCGCGCAAGTCACCGGTACCGCGCGTTACCGAGCACGTCGATGACGGTGATGTGGTACAGATCGGCAATAAGGGTCTGAATGTCATCACTACCCCGGGGCATACACCGGACAGCATCAGCCTGTATGACAGCGAGTATGTATTCACCGGCGATTGCCTGTTGATTGGCGGCACCGGGCGCACCGACTTTGCCGGCGGTGATTCCGGCGATCAGTATGATTCCATCACTGGCAAGCTGTTCACCCTGCCTGATAGCACCATCGTGCTACCGGCCCATGACTACCGTGGCAATACCCGCTCGACGATCGGCGCCGAAAAGGCGGGTAACCCGCGCATCGCGGGCCGTAGCCGCCAGCAATACATCGAGCTGATGGACAGCCTCGAGTTCCCGCTGCCCGGCAAGATCCAGGAAGTTCTGCAGCCGAACCAGACGGCCATCGAGGATGATCGCACAAAGTTTCCCGACCTGGCCCAGCTGAATGCCGTCCACCAGGTCGATGTGGGCACGATCAACGAGCGCATCAAGGCCAGTGATGCGCCGGTGCTGCTGGATGTCCGTGAAGAGGATGAATTCAACGGGGAACTCGGCCATATTGCCGGCAGCATCCTGGTACCGCTGAAGATGCTTTCCAAACACGCAGGCGAACTTGACCGCGACCGGGAAATCCTGTGCATCTGCCGTGCCGGTGTACGCAGCACCACCGCCGCGGCGATACTCAAGGGGCTGGGCTTCGAACATGTCAGCAACATGAAAGACGGTATGCTGGAGTGGAATGACCGTGGTTACCCGGTTGAGCGCAACAGCTGAAACAGTTGCAATTTAACCGGATCAGTCGAACATGAAGCACGGCGTTCATCTGTTTCCTGTCTCGCTGCTCGCCGGATTGCTGGCTTGCGGGTGTGCGCTCGCACAGGACAACTACACCGACCTGCGCGGGAATGTCACCGCAGAATGGGTGGGTTTTTGGGAAGATGCGAAATTTCCACACCAGCATGACAGCTACCTGTCACTGGCCGCCGAACCCGAACTGATCCATGAAAGAAACAATGGCGATGACCTCTTTACCTTCAAGCCCTTTTACCGGGTCGACCAGCATGACAACAAGCGTACCCATGGTGACATTCGTGAACTGTCCTGGATCCACGCCGAACGCGACTGGGAATTGACTGCCGGGGTCGGCAAGGTGTTCTGGGGCGTGACCGAGGCGGTACACCTGGTCGACATCATCAACCAGACGGACTTCGTCGAGAACACCGACGGCGAGGACAAGCTCGGCCAACCGATGGTCAACCTGGCATTGATACGGGAATGGGGCGTGGTGGACCTGTTTGTCCTGCCGTACTTCAGGGAGCGTACCTTCCGTGGCAAGGAAGGGCGCCCGCGCTTCGGCGTCGCGGTCGACAACAATAATATCGAATACGAAAACTCGGACGAGGAGAAACATGTCGATTTCGCCATACGCTGGTCGCACAGCTTCGGTGACTGGGACGTGGGCATCGCTCATTTCAAGGGGACAAGCCGTGAACCGCGGTTCGTCTTTCTCCCAAAGAACATCAACCCGGTTACGTTACTGCCGAAGACAACCACCCAGCTCTATGAGCAGATCCACCAGACCAGCATCGATGTGCAGGCCACCAAGGGCAGCTGGCTGTGGAAACTGGAAGCCTATAGCCGCAGCGGGCAGGGCGACCGCTTCACGGCTGCGGCCGGCGGTTTCGAGTACACCTTCGTCGGCGTGCGCGATACCGAAATTGATGTCGGCGTCATTTCCGAGTACCTCTATGACGGACGTGATGATGAATTCGACACCTCGACCGTCAGGCTAAACGAACCGTTCTCGGCCAGTATATTTGATGATGATGTGGTCTTTGGACTGCGCTTCACCTTCAACGATACGCAAAGCACCGAACTGCTGGCCACCACCGTTATCGATACCGAGGGTGACGGAGTAAGCTATAACATCGAGGCCAGCCGGCGTCTCGGTGACAGCTGGAAACTGGCCATGGAGGTGCGCGGCGTCGCATATGTTGATGAAGGCACCATCCTGTCCAGTTTCGAGGACGATGACCGCGTGCGGCTCGAGCTGACACGCTACTTCTGATTATTTTTATTACCCTATCCCGCACCTGTCTCGTAAATATAGTGTATCCGCGTTTTATACAATTACTGCAAGACCTTTAACCTGGTTAAGAATGAAACAGCTTATGAAATCGTCTACCAGACATCATGGCAAGTTCGAACGTGATGTGTATATGGTCCTGTATGCGTTGCGCCTGCATTGCATCAAGACGACGGGATGCGCGAGGATCATCTAACCATGGTAAAAGTTATATTCTCAAATCGGGCTATGCGGTCCGGGAGCTGTTTCCGGGTACACTTGCCTCATGAAACTTAAAAAACCGGTACTGGGCTTCGCCGCCTTCAGCGGCACCGGCAAGACCACCCTGCTGAAACGACTGATCCCGCTGCTTGCAGACCGTGGTATACAGGTCGGCATCATCAAGCATGCACACCACAACTTCGATATCGACAAGCC
>CP070821.1:929016-936354 GCA_020344335.1 Gammaproteobacteria bacterium
GTCACGGTATTTGTCGTAGTTCTTGCGTGCAACGGTGACGATCTCCATGCCGTGAATGATCACCTTGATGTCCATGAATTCCGGCGCCAGATCGTACGGGGAATCCATCAGCGGGTTCATCAGCGAGCGGATCCAGTAAAGGGCCGAGTTGATTTTTTCCGGGTTATCCAGGTAGAAATCAAATACCACCTTCTGCTCTGTATAGGGAGTTTGCACCTTCTTTGAAACCTGCTCCCCGGCCAGCGGTGCATGACTGGCCACACACGCCAGTAACAGGGCAAGAGCAAATCGAGTTTTCATATCAGCAGCAGCACAGTAAACCCGGGAAGCAACTACAGTATAGACCACCGCATCGAAATCAGTGTTTTGGGCGTGAAAAAGGGCGGCTGAGGCCGCCCTTGATCATTGTTCGCACTGGGGCTTACTTGCCCGGGACCGTCGTCAGCCCGAGAATCTCCCAGTTCTGCATACCGCCGCGGTACCACTTGATCTTGTGTGCCGGGTAACCGAACTTCAGCAGGTTCGCAATGTTGTTCGGTGACTGGCCACACCACATGCCGTTGCAGAACAGGACCAGCGTCTTGGCGTTGGTATAGTCCCACAGGCCTTCCTGTTCCTTTGCTCCGAACTGTCCGCTCATGATATCGGCAATATCTATCGGGCTGGCGCCCTTGGCCGGATTCAGGGCCGTCCACGGGATATTGACCGCCCCCGGGATGGTACCTTTCTTGACCCAGTCCGGAGTACGTGAATCGACCACCAGGATGCTGTCATCACCACCACTCATGCGCGCGAGGTAGTCAAGCATTTCCACCTCAGCGATGGTTTCTACGCCCGGCGCCAGCGTGGACGGCTGGATGCAGAACGGCGGGCACTTGCGCGATGTCTTTGCGAATGACTTGTTGACCGTGTTCTTCTGGTCCTGGTTACGCATAATGGTGGTCTTCTTGCCATCGTGCATTACATTGACCGAGGCAATGTCCGGGGTGATCTTGACGGCGACTTTATCGCCGGCAATCGCGTTTGCGGATACAGCCAGGGCTGCTGACACAACAGACATGGCAATCAGGGTTTTAATCGGTTTCATTGAATATAGCTCCTTGTTGTTTGGTGGCAGGAAAGAAACAATCCTGCCGTGGGGGACTAATCACATTCAGGCTCTTCTTCATCCTCCTCGCTGCCCGGCTTCTTGTCGTTGTCTCCGGGCTTTTTGGATTCCGCGTCAGCCGGCTGCTGCCCGGATTCAGTGGACTTGTCATCCGTGTCGGCTTCCTCGGCCATCAACGGCGATCCAGGAATACCTGCAAGCAACAGGCACAGTAGAACCATACGCTTAAACATGCAACTTTCCTCTTGATAACGTTACCGACTAGTATAACAAATGGCAGCTAGCCCGTTCTTCCAAACATGGCCTGCATAATGGTTTTTTGATGCTGCCGGTACACACCCGGGATACTGAAAGTAAACGCACCTGTTAATGAGACACAATCGCAATCAGGCTGCAGATGCCTCCTGTTTCTTCCGGTGGGCCGCCGCCAGTGCGACGCGTTTCTCGTACGCCTCGCGAGCAATACGGATATCTTCCAGGAAGTAGTCCAGTTCATCCATGTGCAGGGCCTGCGGACCGTCAACCAGTGCCTTGCTCGGGGCCGGATGGAAATCCACAAGAATCATATTGGCACCGGCAATCACGCCCTGTGCAGTCACATGAAATACATCGAGTATCCCGTTCGGAGTTTCGTCGCGGCTGCCCACGGAATGTGAGGGGTCGATACAGACCGGCATGCGGGTCAAGCGCTTGACGACCGGGACATGGGAGAAATCGACAAAGTTACGGTGCGGGTCACCCATATTGGTCTTCATGCCCCGCAGGCCGAATACCACGCGGCGGTTGCCTTCACTGGCAAGGTATTCCGCGGCATTGAGGGATTCCTCGAGGGTAATGCCGAAACCGCGTTTCAGCAGAACGGGAAATTCCGGCTCGCGGCCGATGACCTTGAGCAGTTCGAAATTCTGGGTATTCCGGGTGCCAATCTGCAACATGACACCGGTCGGATGCCCGGTCGCTTCCAGGGCATTGTGTATCTCCTGGACATGCGAATCATGGGTGACTTCCATGGCGATCACCTTGATGTCGTACTTGCCGGCGAGCTCGAACACGTATGGCAGGCAGCTCTTGCCGTGACCCTGGAATGAATAGGGATTGGTCCGCGGCTTGTAGGCACCCATGCGGGTACAGGGCAGGTCGCGCTCCTTCAGGGCCTTCATCATGATCTCGACATGCTGGGGTGTGTCAACCGCACACAGGCCGGCAAAGACATTCAGCGTGTCCTGTCCGAAGCGGACCCCGTTGTATTCAAAATGCGTCGGCCTGTCTTCGTCATGGTGCCGTCCGAGTATGCGGTATTCCTCTGAAACCCGTACCACCCGATCGACACAGGGCAGGCTTTCCATGTCCTCGATCTGCAAGGTTGCTGTATCACCCACCAGATAGACCTCGGTGAGTGTCTGCTGGGTACCCACTTCGTCATGGACACGCGTCTGGATATTTTTCATGTTCGACAGATGATCCATCAACTGACGAAAATCATCGCTGTTCTTGTCAGTATCTGCCTGGAGAATCAAGATCATGCTCATGGCCCTGTAATATTAACAACAGCAAGCGCATGATTATCCCTAAATTACAGGCCTGTTACTAGCCGTGTTCGGCGCGCAGGGTGACACATGGAAAACAGTCCCGGGTACTACTGCTGGCGAGGCAGCGGGAAAATCGGGAAACCGTCGGGTGTCACCCTGTCGGGCGACAAGGGGAGGGGATTAGCTGCTCAGTTGGTGCCGGAGCTGTCTATGACGGAATGCAGCACAAGGTCATGTTCGAAGAAAACCGAGTATCCGTTGTAATCCCAGCGGGTAATCGGTGGGTGCAAGGGGTCACCCGAGGTGGATACGGCGGGGTGTTCCCTTACGGGGTTGCCGTATTTGGCACGGACACTGTCCATGTTCATCCCGGGCCGCGGGGTGTCCATGCCTGGTGCCGACTTGACGTTGTCGATCAGCAGCACATCCGCTGTTGCTGGTCCGGCCATCAGGATACCCAGGCTGAATGCCAACATTGCAGAACGGAACCTGTACATAGCTAACTCCTTGGTAAACATGCTAATTTGCTGATTTTCAGCATCTCGGGCGACTATAGCACTGACGGATGGAATTCCAAAGCGCTATTTTAGCGAATGTGACCGCCGTCACTCTTGTACCAGTTACCCTATATATATATCGTCCACCGTGCGCAGATATTTATAGCCCGGATGAAGCAATGGCCTAACACAAATCGGCGATTCCGACAGTGCGTTTCCAGCACCCGTAATCCTTGCCGGCATCACTGACGTACGGTCTTTTTCAATATACGTATAACAAATCGACTGGCCTGCAATTTTCAGACAGGCGCAACAATCAGCGCACCAGCAGCACCGGGCAGGAGAGGACTTCAAGGCACTGGTCAAGACCGGCCTGCAACAACAGCGGGTGTTCGGTTTCAGCGATCAGGATAGAGACTCCGGATGTACCCGTGACCTGCACCAGGGATTGCAAGCCGCTGCCAGAGAGCTGTACAAAGCGCGCCGGCAGCCCGTGCAAGTCCAGGATGGCACGGGCCTTCTCCTTCAGGGCCGGCAAGTCTACCGCTCTATTATTCGGCAACAGGACGGTCACACTGGTAGCCGGGTCTTTTGCCAGATTGCAGGCTGTCGTTAATGCCCGGGCCGCCTGCTCCGAATCGCTGAACAGGACGCTGATGGATGCGAGTGTTTCGCGGAATCGTCGTGTGCGGGGCCTTGTTGTGGCCCACATGCGCCAGGATGCCAGGGCACTTACCCCGCCCAGGCTGATGATGTCGGCAACAAAGTTCTGTGCCAGCGTTTCCGCACCTGCAGGGCCCCGCCACACCTGGAACGACCAGTGCACACCCATTTCCCTGGCCGCCTGTTCGAGCATTTGTTCGGCGTGTCGGGCCATTGTCCGCAGTTCGCGTTGCATGCGCTGTGCGCTGACACTTTCCTCACCCAGTGACCAGGGCCGTACTTCGCGCAGAAACGGGAGTCCTGCAAGGCGGATCAGGTTAATATCTTCGACGAACACGCCCTCGAGCTCGGCGTTCAGAATCGCAGCAAGACGTACAGCGGTCTCCAGGGCCGAGCGACCTGTCTCAGATGCATCCAGAGTAACAACGATGTGCCGCATCGTGGCCTCTTCGGTAACCGGAATCATGAGGATGCCTTGTCATTCCCGGAATTTCCTTTTCTGCCTTTTGATGCATAGGCTTGCATCGTCTCCGAGTAGCGGGTGAGTGTATCTTCCACGCGGCGGTTGATACTGCCTTCAGGAAAGAGCCCACCATCGTCCCGTTGTCCTGCAGGTATGCCGGTGAGCAGCTCGATTCCATCGTCAACGGTGTCGATGGCATGGATGGCGAACTTTCCGGCCTCGACTGCCTCGCAGACATCCTCGCGCAGCATGAGGTGCTTGACGTTCGTTGCGGGAATTATGACACCCTGGTCTCCCGTCAGACCACGCACATTGCAGATATCGAAAAAACCCTCGATTTTCTCGTTGACGCCGCCGATCGGCTGGATCTCGCCCTGCTGATTCACGGACCCGGTTACCGCCATTGACTGATGGATGGGGGTATCGGCCAGTGCTGATAACAGCGCGTAGAGTTCGGCAGACGAGGCACTGTCACCCTCGACTTCACCGTAGGACTGTTCGAATACCAGGCTTGCCGAAAGTGCAAGTGGCCGGTCATGCAAATAGCGTGTCCCCAGAAATGCCGAGAGGATAAAGACGCCCTTGGAATGAATGGGGCCACCCAGTTCCACCTCCCGCTCGATATCCACCACTTCACCATCGCCCATGCGTACCCGGGCCGTAATACGTGACGGCCGGCCAAATATGAAGTTTCCCAGGTCGAGAACCGAGAGACCGTTCACCTGGCCTGTTTTCTGTCCTGCCGTGTCGATCATCAGTGTCCCGCGCCGGATTTCATCCTGTATGTGTTCGCGGATACGGTCCACGCGATAGGTTCGGGCATCGATTGCCTGCTGCACGTCCTCCCTGGTAACTGTCTTGTGATCGTGCTGTGTTGCCCAGAAATCCGCCTCGCGCAGGATATCGGTGAGACTGCGCGTATGGGTGAGCAGTTTTTCACCATCTTCCAGCAACCGGGCGCTGTGTTCAATGACACGGGCTACCGCGGAGCGATCCAGGTGTCGCAGGTCTTCCTGTTGCACCAGGGTCCCGATCAGGCGCGCATAGAGCTGTTGGGTTTCAGGGGTACGGTCCATCCGGTAGTCGAAATCAACGGCAACCTTGAAGAGTTCTTTGAACTCGGGATCGAACATGGAGAGCAGGTAGTAAATGTGCGGCTCGCCAAGCAGGATCACCTTGATGTCCAGGGGTATCGGCTCCGGCTCCAGGGAGACCGTACTGACCAGGCTCATCAGCTGGGCCAGCGACTCAATGCGTATTTCACCCGCCTGCAGGGCGCGCTTCAGGCCTTCCCAGGCAAATGGTTGCATCAGTACCTTGAGCACATCAAGGATGAGGTAGCCCCCGTTCGCACGGTGCAGGGCCCCGGGCCGAATCATGGTGTAGTCGGTAATCAGCGCGCCCAGCTCCGCACGGTGTTCGACCCTCCCGATGAGGTTGTTGTAGCTCGGGTGATCTTCATAAGTTACCGGCGCACCATCGTGACTTTCATGTGTGATAAATGCATTGATCCGGTAGCGCTTGTCCACCTGTATTCCTTCGTCACGCTGCGGAAGTTCTATGCCAAGAACCTGCAAGCCATGCTTCTCTTCTTCATGACGAAGGAAATGCCGAAAGTTACCGATGACATCCTTTTCCACCTCATCAAGGTAGTTAATAACTTCCGTCAGCTCCCTGTATGCATCTCGCAATGCATCGATAAGATGTGATATGGCGCTGGCTGCCATTTCGCGGTTGAGGTCACTCATGCGATCGCGGACTTCCTTATCCCACTTCGGGGCCTCCTGCAGCATCCTGCGCAACTGCTCCTGTAATTCCTCGGTATCCCGCTCGATGCGCTCGCGCTCTTTCTCGGGAAGGCTTTCAAAGTCCTCCTGGCCCAGGGCCTCGCCTTTCCGCACCGGTGCCAGCGTAAAACCGGTCGGTGTGCGAATCAGGGCAATCTGTTTTTTTTCGGCATTGGCCTGAATCTCGTGCAATGCCTGTTCCTTTTTCTCGGTGAGTTCCTCCTCGATCGCCTGTGAGCGAGTACGGTACTCGTCGCTTTCGAAGACCGTGGGAATGGCAGCATGCAGATCCTCGATGAGCTGCTCCATGTCCCTTTCCAGTTTCACACCTTGTCCGGGTGGCATGCTCAGCATGCGTGGCTTGTGGGGTTGCTGGAAATTGTTTACATAACACCAGTCGGGCGGGAGTGGCTCGGTCTTTGCCTGCTCGGCAGCGTAACGCTTAACCAGTGCATGTTTACCGGTGCCGGTCGGTCCCAGTGCAAACAGGTTATAGCCCTTGTGCCGGATACCGATGCCGAATCGTACAGAATCGACCGCCCGCGGCTGGCCGATGACTTCCGTCAGGTCTTCGAGCTCTGCGGTGGTCCTGAATTCGAACTGCTTCGGATCGCAGTGCTGGTACAGGCAGTCAGGTTTCAGCTGTTCGATGGCCATTCTGTTCTACTCTTGACAATCTAATGGTTAAGTCACGGATTCCGCCAGAATTACGAGATTCATCCGGCGCCGGGGGCACTTCCTGTGGTGGCACCGGCGGGATTTCTGCCGGCGGTTCAGGGACCTCGGGCGGATTGCCGGGCGGAATCCCGGGCGGAGCCTCATCCGGCGGCACTTCAGGTGGAACACCCGGCGGGATTTCCGGTTCACCGTTCGTCATGCTGTATGTGACTCCTTTGTTCCGCAGATGCACATTCATTGTCTGCATTTTGCAATTTTCCTTCCTTGATCCCGGTCAATACGGGTCATACAGGGAATGGCCAGTCTGCATTATAGAGCGAAACCGGCTGCACATGTTTGCTCTGGAATACGCGCCATCCCAGTGAAACTGGCTGGTCAGATACTTACCCGGACATTCCATTTGCCGCAAAACGTTAACCGGCGTGAAAGCCCGGGGCCACGTGGCATTTGTCATGGTCGCATCCCACCGGATACACAGGAGCAGGTGGTGCCCTGGTCCGTGACGGCTTCCGCGAGACCTCAGTTGCCGCCAGCGCAGGCCGGCATTTCGGTTTTTTCCCGTTTCAGTACCTCTGCCAGTGACTGCACCACCTCCTCAAATGCACCGGTGTTA
>CP070821.1:936454-945768 GCA_020344335.1 Gammaproteobacteria bacterium
GCATACCTTCGACAGCACCTGGCACGTTGGTATGGGGGGCGGCATGGGAGGAACCGTCAGCGGCCCGGGCACAGTGCGTCATCGCCCGGACTATATCATGATCAATGGCCGGGAAGGTGCCAACACCTTGAGCGACTCCTCGACCGCGATCGCTGCCGGAGCCGGGCAGAAGGTACTGGTGCGCGCCACCAACACGGGTTATCAGCCTGCGCTGGTACGGCTTGGCGGTATTGCATTCGACGTGATCGCCTCGGACGGACGACCGCTAGCGGCGCCAGTAACAACCACCTCACAACTGGTCGCACCAGGGGAACGTTACGATCTGCTGCTCACCATGCCCTCTTCGGGTCAGCGCACAGCAACGGTTGACTATTACGACATACGGCGTGGCAGCATACTCGGTTCAGTGAATACATCTGTTACCGTTATGTAACAGGGTTTTTTCGAGGTCGGGGCCAGAAAACAGTTCATAACTGGATTTTTCTGGCCTTGTTTTAATATCTGACAATACTTTCTGAAAATAACACAGGAATTCCGGTGTTCTGCCCCTTCATCGATCACTCGTGGAATGAAGGGGTATCAGTTTGCGAATTACACGACTCAAGGTAACCATGGCGTATATCATGGCATTAACCTCAATGTTTAAACAGGCGTTCCAGCCGCTTGAAAAAATGGGTACCGTACCGGGCCGTTTGCTGTGCATACCAGGCGAAGCGATTCGGCCTGACCCAGCTCATCTGGACCATGCGGCGCTCACCCTCGAATGGCTTGTAGCCATGCCATGACCGGTTACAGCGATGGAACGCCAGCACGGTACCGGCAAGCGGTGCAACTTCGGCGGCATAATCCTCGATATCCGTCCCGGAGCGCAGCACACGAAAGCGGCCACCGGACTGCACCCACTCCGGGTTGAAATACACCAGCAGGGTAATGATCTTGCTCCAGTGATCGGTATGGATATGGCCGTCGCTGGGCTCGGAATACTTGCGCACCGTAATGGTCTTGATCGCTCCTGTCAGATCGACACCAAACTTGTCCGCTACATGCTGCTCGAATTCTGGACTGTCCAGTTCCTCCAGCAATTGCCGGAAACGCGGACCGTAATCGAGATCTTTTGGTGCATAGTTGGCCGGCTTGTCGATCTCTGGATAATCCTGATTGAGTTCCGGGATTTTCTCGGGTCGAATGGCGTTCGGTACCACCAGGAAGTCGAATGGATCCTGATTCAATGGCGCCATGTCGATTGCGGTCAGGTCTATAACTGTCATACAGGCATACCAGGCATTAATAAGGAGTAGTTTCCAAGGCCGCCAGACGACGCGGGATCCGCTCCAGGACTTCCCGCGCATAATGGCGCCAACCGCTTTAGATTATCAGGCAGACGGCAAACCCGTTTAATTGATCCAGGTCAACAAATCAGCTGCCGTCACACTACATCCTCCCCGGGGTGCGATTAGAGGCTTACAATAGATGAAATCAGATCAACCCCGGGGGTTGATTTACCGGAAAATACAGAATTGCTAGATTCCCCACGGTTGTGCGTTGATACCGCACGGCACTACTGACGAGGAAACAGCCATGGAATATTGTGTCTTCATACACACCAACCACAAGCAGATCGTCGGCGCACTGGTTGCTGAATATGCACTGCGCAGGAATTCACGGAACAACGAAAAATTTGATGTCCGTATTATCCAGCTCAAGGACTACCCGTTCTTCATGGAACACGAGGGGCGGTTGTATCTGCGGGACGGCATGAAACGTCCCTGGCTTAATGAAGACCTGCAGTCATTTACGCCATTGCGCTTCATGCCACCGGAACTGATGGGTTATTCCGGGCGCGCGGTCGTGATCGACCCGGACATCTTTGCCGTCGGCGATATCTGGGAGCTGCTGTCACGGGACATGCAGGGCAAGTCTATCATGTGCCGGCCACGGGGCGGTTCCAAGGGCCTCCATGACAAGTGCCTGGCTACCAGTGTCATGCTGCTCGATTGCGCAAAACTGACCCACTGGCGGGTCGAACAGCAGTTCGATGCAATGTTCGATTTCAAGCGTGATTACATGGACTGGATATGCCTGAAAACAGAGCCACGCACTACCATTGGCCTGTTCGGAAACGAGTGGAACGATTTCGATCACCTGACCGACCAGACCAAAATGCTGCATACCACCAAGCGCAGGACACAGCCATGGAAGACCGGTCTGCCCATTGACTGGCGGCCGCGGGAGAAGTTCCGCAAGTTCCCGCCTCTCAGGGTTTTGATGAAGGCACGGCGCAAACTGCTGGGTGAATACGCACTGCTGGGCCATTACAAGCAGCACCCGGATCCGAATCAGGAAAACTTCTTCTTCGGCCTGTTAAAGGAATGCCTGGAGAAAGGCATCATCGATGAAGCCATGATTCGTGACGAGATGCTCCAGAACCACGTGCGTCATGATGCGCTGGAGGTCCTGGAGCGTACACCCCCCCTGGCTCCCGCCGCCTGAGACTGCAATCCCAAGGGCTAAAGGCTGTGGATGACTGCAGCCACATACGGATGCAATACACCGCGCAAGGCAACAATCACAGTGCCTGCGGAACCGGAGTGACGAAGGCTATAAACGGGAGACGGGATCCCGATGACAGGTAAGCCATGCAGCAGATCACCAGCCAGCCGGCACATGCACATCCTGCTTTCCTGAACCTGGGTTTTCGACCGTTCTTTACCGTGGCCACGGCATATGCCGTCCTGTCCATGCTGGCCTGGATGGGGGTGACGGCTTTTGGCTGGCAACCGGATTTCACGGGATTGCCGGCAATCACCTGGCATGCACACGAAATGATCTATGGCTACAGCCAGGCCGTTATCGCCGGCTTCCTGCTGACCGCCGTCAGGAACTGGACCGGCGTCCAGACGCTGCACGGGACTCCCCTGCTGTTGCTGTTACTGCTCTGGCTTGCCGGACGCGTACTGTTATTCACGGGCAGCGCTGTTTCATTGCCTTTCATTGCACTGGTGGACTGCCTGTTCATGGCATGTCTGATCGGCGCCCTGCTGGTTCCGGTTATCCAGGTCAGGCAATGGAGACAGATGGGGATCATTTCCAAGTTGTTGCTGTTACTCGTTGGCAACGGGGTGTTCTATGCGGGTGCACTGGGTGCTATTGAAGATGGTATGCGTATCGGCCTGTATTCGGGGATCTACCTGATCATTGCCCTGATCTTTGTCATGGGCAGGCGGGTCATGCCCTTCTTTATAGAAAAAGGCGTGGATTACCCCGTACAGCTCAAAAACCGGCAATGGCTCGATGTGTCGAGCCTGGTGCTGTTCCTGGCTTTCTGGATCGCTGACCTTGTGCGCCCCGATACCCTGCCGGTCGCACTACTCGCCCTGGCGTTGCTGGTTCTGCATGCCATCCGACTGGTCGGCTGGTATACCCCCGGTATCTGGAAAAAACCGCTGTTATGGGTTTTGTATGTCGGCTACGGCTGGCTGGTAACCGGGTTTGCGCTCAAGGCCGCTGTGGTTTTCATCGGCATCTCCCCGTTCCTGCCCCTGCATGCCTTTGCATACGGCGGTATCGGCATGATCACGCTGGGTATGATGGCCCGTGTGACGCTGGGGCATACCGGCAGAAATGTATTCGATCCCCCGCCGGTCCTGTTCTGGATGTTTGCCCTGCTGCTGTGCGGGGCAGTCATCCGGGTACTGTTACCGCTGCTTGATCCGGCACATTACATGGCGTGGATCGGCCTGTCCCAGGGACTGTGGATTATCGCGTTTACCCTGTTTCTCACGATCTTTCTGCCCATGCTGATACGACCACGGCCGGACGGCCAGTTTGGATAGCCGGTTTTTGCCTGTTAATGCCTGTTGCACCTCCACTCCTGCTTGACCCAAATCAATAACATAGCGGCTGCTTGCTTATATATTTAGACCATGGCAGGCATTATTGACCACTTGCAGGACAACACACCCTCCAGTCGCAAGGCCCACTGGGAGCATATCTATTCTGTAAAGCGACCTGCCGAAACCAGCTGGTACCAGCTGCATCCGGAATATTCACTGGCAATGATCGAGCACACGGGACTGGGCACCGGGGCCAGCCTGATTGATGTGGGTGGTGGCGCATCCACGCTGGCAGACCACCTGCTGGCAGCAGGGTACCGGCATGTTACCGTGCTCGATATTGCACACACCGCCATTGAGCAGGCAAAAGCCCGTCTCGGCAAGCAGGCCAGCATGATCACGTGGCTGGAAACGGACATAAATGACTATACACCTGCACAGCCGTTCGATATCTGGCATGACCGGGCCGTGTTTCATTTCCTTACCAGCGAAACGCAGCGCGCCCGTTACGTGGCGACGCTTAACAAGGCACTCAAACCGGGCAGTCACGCCATCATCGCCACCTTTGCGGAGCACGGCCCGAGCAAATGCAGTGGTCTTGACGTGGTGCGCTACAGCCCCGAATCACTCAACCGTGCGCTCGGGCATACCCTGCGACTGGTTGAAACGCGAACGGAAGAACATCACACGCCCAATGGCGGCATTCAACAATTTAATTATTGCCGCTTCATCCGCACAGAAAACCAATAGCCTGCAAATGCTCTGTCCAGAGCGGCCCTCGGTGCGCCTTTTTATAATTGCGAATGGCAGGTAATGGCAGAAGGCTGGCCTTCAGTCTAAATTCAAAGCGAATTTCGCTAGCCGGATTACAGAGCAAAAAGACAGAAACATCTCTGTATCTTCAACCAGGTTTCCTTTTGCATATCAGTGTTTCTGTGTATAGCCGGAAACTTTCTTGTATCGTCTGCGATATTTCTGCTTGCGCCAATACAACAACTAAAAGACATTTTCGAAAATTAATTGCAGGTGATTGAAAAATAGACGAAACTGCCTGTATTATTCCTGTCCTGTACCCGCATGCTGTCAAGCGCTTTATTTCCTGTTGAAACCTGATCATTTGCCCGATGGATGCAGAATAATGGAAATAACATGGAAACTGAGAACGAAGGAATTTATTGTTTTTCAGTTCTCTGCTGTCAGTATACTGGTGTTGCTCTCATTGGCTGCTTATCTTTTCAGCTACTATACAGGGCATGGCAGGCTTCTTGGGTTGATACCATTCCTGGATGTAAGTGAAGAGCAAAGCCTGCCAACCTATTTTTCCAGCCTGAACCTCTTGTTGTCTTCTGTACTATCGTTTGTTTTATATGCGATTTTCAGGAGAGAAGGTTTTATCAGATACCGTTACTGGATGTATTTGTCTTTGTTATTCTTGCTGCTTTCTGTAGACGAGGCATCCAGCATCCATGAAAAGTTTACACAACTGCAAAAATATACCGGTATTTTGATACCTGCAATACAAACCCACTCATGGATTCTCTATGGTGTATTGTTTACAGTTGTTATCGGTGTTTTCTTCATCCCGTTTCTAGTCACACTTCCTGCTCGTACCGCACTCTTGATGCTGCTTGCCGGTGCAATTTTTCTGAGCGGTGCAATTGGCGTTGAAACGCTGGGTGCCTGGTTTAGATACAAAAACCTGGCCGGCCATCATGACCTTATAGATAACCTACGTCGTTTGGTGGAAGAATCTTTGGAAATGTATAGCATCGCCTTGTTCAATTGCATTCTCTTCAGGGAGATCGCAACAGCAAAAGCGAAAATCAACATCCATCCTTCCACAATGAATCGCGAAGCATTATAGATATGCATTGCAAATACCTGATTCCTGAATATATGGCATTAACGTAGCGGGTAAACCTTCAGGCATTGAAACGGATACCGTTCCAAGCTACAGGAACTTTGGAAATGCAGGGCTGCCTGCCAGCTGCCCAGTCGATTAACCAGGCTTGTATCAAATCGCGATCACCTGATGTTTACCTTCACATCAGTAGTTCCTTTGGTAGCCATATTGTATTGCTACGATCTTTCATTACATTCATGGGGCTCTCCAATATTCATGCTAATCAAGCAAGTCTACGCATCTCTCAACATTTGGTGATAAACATCTGACAGGTCTAGCCTTGCAATAACAGAAACATTGAAAAAAATTGACCCGGACTGAATCACAATCTATTTGTATTTTTGTATTGCAGCACTGTACGCAAGGATTCAATCCTTAAACAAACAGTCATTCATAATCAATTTTCGGGTTTTTTCATACTTATTTGTTAGTTAGCCAATCCAAATGAAAACGATGAACATACAGCGTGTATTTCCATATGCAATTGCAACGATTGCTCTCTTGTGGCTGCCTACTACTCTCCTTGCCAAAGATGCAGAAAAACCCAATATAGTGATCATATTTGCCGATGATTTGGGTTATGCAGACATTGGAAGCTATGGTGGAAGAAATGCCACTCCTAATTTAGACCGAATGGCTTCTGAAGGAATCAGGTTTACGGATTTTTATGTACCTTCTCCTGTGTGCTCTGCATCCCGGGCTGCCCTTCTAACCGGTTCCTATAATTCAAGAGTTGGAATTCAGGGCGCGTTGAGACCACGGTCTACTATCGGATTAAGCCTGAATGAAACTACAATTGCAGAGGTATTGAAGAAAAAGGAATATGCAACCGCATTAATAGGCAAATGGCACCTGGGTGACCATCCCGAGTCCAGCCCAAATAATCACGGGTTTGATTACTATTTCGGCTTGCCATATTCCAATGATATGCGTTGCAAACGAGACAATAGTTTTCTCGATTGCAGGAGACATCCACCTCTTCCTCTAATGCAAGACTCCGAAATTCTTGAAAAAGAGCCCGACCAGAGCTTGCTCACAAAAAGATATACCGAAGCGGCAATGGCTTTTATAGAAAGAAGCAGGAATTCTCCTTTTTTCCTTTATTTGGCTCATACGTTTCCTCATATCCCCCTGTATGCTTCGGAAAGTTTTGCAGGGAAATCCAGCAATGGCTTGTATGGCGACGTTGTTGCAGAAATAGACTGGTCGGTGGGGAAAATATTAGAGACTATTGAGAAACTAGGACTTGATGAGAAGACACTTATACTTTTTACCAGTGATAACGGACCATGGAGGATTTACGGGAACCATGCCGGGGAATGTGGATCATTAAGAGGAGCCAAGGGGACTGTGTGGGAGTGTGGTGTCAGAGTTCCTTTTATAGCACGATGGAAGAATAGAATACCGCGTGGACTGGTGTCTAGAGAAGTTGCTGCAACAATCGACATATTACCCACACTTACAGAACTGGCAGGAGAAAATATGCCTATCACAGAAATTGATGGAAAAAATATTTTACGTCTTCTATACGGTGAACAAGGGGTGAAAAGTCCGCATGAAGCGCTGTATTTCTACCATGGAGAAAATGAACTTCAGGCAATGCGGTGGAACAAATGGAAACTGCATTTCCCTTACAGATATCGCAGAGTTATAAAAACAGGCATGGATGGCGAAAAAGGAATGCATGAATACTCGCATACTGCACTGGAACTATATGATCTGGAGGAAGATATACAAGAGAGCAAAAATGTCATCAACCTCTATCCGGATGTTGTTAAAAGGATGGAGGAAATGGCTCGCGTCAAGAGAGAAGAGCTGGGGGACTCATTACACAATATTGTCGGGACAGGGCAGCGCCCGCCTGGTTATTTCCATTATCCCTGGTATACACAACTTTACTGGAAGGCACAAAAGTTCAGCGCCCGGATACAGTATTTTTTCTTCGGCAGTCATGATTACCCATGGTACAAAAGACTATATTGGAAAGTAATGTCACTTTTCGAATGAGAGTGGGCAGATAATCCGATTTTCTTCATTTCCATGGCTCCGGACTGCCATGGTTGGTCAGAATAGCAAGACACAAGAGGTCTGTTTGGCAGATACAAAGGCTGCCGCTTTGGAGGCTACTCTATTGCTTGCAGGGACAGCGAGGTACGGTACTTCCACGGTATGGTGGACAAGTATAGATTGACTGGATGATGCGCCGGGAGCTCAACTGCAAGCAGTTGTGGCAACACAGGGAGAAATGTGGAGTGGAATCCAGTACCTTACATTTGAAGAAATTTGCCGGTTTCGCCGTTCGGGCTGTATCCGCATACAGGGGCTCCGGTTATATTTATAGCGCCGGATACTCCGCGACGGTGTCACGATCCAGTCTCTTGATCACTCCAGCATGCCTGTGATTGCCATAAAGGAACGTGACAGTTCCCCCCGCCCCGACTTGTCTAGCAATTGCCCGATCAACTGGCCAATCTCGGCAAGCGGGCCCGTAAAATAGACCATCCCCAGCTGCAGGGTCCCCACCAGATCGGCAGCCGGATTCTGTACATTGGAATGCGCTGGCTTGAGAAATACCATGCGAATTTCGCTGACATCGGAGGGTATCTGTTCACAACCGCCGCCCGGTGCCACGTAGTCGAGGAATTCATCGATATCGTGCAGATGCACGCTCTCTTCCTCGAACGTCTCGTTGCCCGCACGGGCAGTAAATTCCACAGTCAGGATAGGTTCCATGGCTTGCCTTCCGGTAACATGTCCAAGGTTTCGAATTATTCTCCATCCAGATGGACCCTGACAACTTGATCCGGATCAATTCTCCGGAAAATAATGCCTTAGGGAATTTAACTTTCGTGTCTTCCGGTAATTCACCGATTTCTGTGTCGAGAAAAACTCCCGTTCAAAAGCCTGGGCAGCATATCGCTGTCTTGGGCAGAATAGCCCCCTCAGCCCCCGGATGACTTGCATCAAGACAGATAATGACTATTAACGGGAAACAACTATAGTTATATCAGGAACAGCAGAAATACGGTCAAGGGCGAAAGGACAATGGACACGAAAGCCGATCTTGAAACAGTCATCGAAGGCATGGTGCAACCCGGCAAGGGTATCCTGGCCGCTGATGAAAGCGCCCCGACCATCGCCAAGCGATTTGCCGCAATCGATGTCGAGTCGACAGAAGAACACCGGCGCAGCTATCGCAGCTTGCTGTTTACCACGCCCGGGCTTGGCGATTTTGTCAGCGGCGTGATCCTTTTCGAGGAGACGCTGGCCCAGCTGGCAGATGACGGTACACCGCTACCCGAAATACTGGCAAACCAGGGGATCGTCCCGGGCATCAAGGTGGACAAGGGCCTGGCGCCGCTCCCCAACGCACCGGGTGACAAGATCACCCGCGGTCTGGATGGCCTGGACGAGCGTCTGCAGCACTACAAGACCCAGGGCGCGCGTTTCGCCAAGTGGCGCGAGGTATATCCAATCAGTGACCGCAACCCGACGACACTCGGGCTCGAGGCGAACGCCGAGATGCTGGCGCGCTATGCCGCGGTTTGCCAGTCGGAAGGCTTTGTACCCATTGTGGA
>CP070821.1:945868-985479 GCA_020344335.1 Gammaproteobacteria bacterium
GACCGCCCAGCCCGCCCTGCTCCAGCACGCTGTTGTAGAGCTGTCTGATCGCCAGCGGATCATCCATCTCCAGCGCCTGCTGCAAAACGTCACGCGCTTCATCCCGGGTAAAGCTCCGGATGACCCACTTGACCCGTGGCAGGCTGCTGACTGACATACTCAGGCTGTCAACCTCCAGCCCCAGTAATGCCAGGGTCGCGGCCGGGTCCCCGGCCATTTCCCCGCATACACTGACCGGCTTGCCAAGCTTGTGCGCCTGTTCCACTACCTGTTGCACGGCACACAGGACTGCTGGATGCAGGGACGGGTAGAGGCTGGCAACCCGTGCATTATTCCGGTCCACGGCCAGCAGGTATTGGGTCAGGTCATTCGTCCCGATGGAAAAGAAATCAACACGGCGTGCCATGGACTTCACCTGGTACACGGCGGACGGGACCTCGATCATGATGCCTATTGGTGGCCTATGTACCTCTTCCCCCTCCTCGATCAACTCGCCAATGGCCTGGTTAATCAGCACCATGGCGATATCGAGCTCGGTTGTGGTCGAAATCATCGGCATCATGATGGTGAGATTATTGAGTCCCGCACTCGCGCGCAGCATGGCGCGCATCTGGGTCAGGAAAATCTCCGGATGATCAAGACTGATGCGAATGCCGCGCCAGCCAAGGAACGGATTCTCCTCCCGGACCGGGAAATATGACAGCATCTTGTCACCCCCGACATCCAGGGTGCGCAGGGTGACCGGCCGCGGCGCAAACGCCTCAAGTACTTTCCGATAAATGCGCCGTTGTTCCTCTTCACCGGGAAACTGCTCGCGCATCAAAAACGGGACCTCGGTCCGGTATAAACCAACACCGTCACCCTCGCTTTGCAGCTCGGGCTCGATACCCGACACCAGACCGATATTCAGGTACAGTGGCACACTGACACCGTCAGGCGTGACGGACGGCTGGCCAGCGATTTTCCGGAGTCCGTCTGTCAGCTCTGATTCTTCGGCCTGCAGACGAACAAATTCCTCGCGCACCAGTACGGACGGATTCACAAAGACATCGCCACGGTATCCATCCGCTATCAGGGTCTGACCCTCCAGGCGGCTTACCGGCAACCCCTCGACACCCATGACGGCCGGGATACCCATCGACTGTGCCAGGATGGCTACATGTGATGAGCTGGATCCACTGGCAGAAACGATGCCGGCCAGCTGCTCTATCGGTACATCAGCGAGCTGTCCGGCACTGATCTCCTCTCCAACGAGTACGGTCTGTGCATAGGCCGGGCGACTGATTACGCGGTCACTCTGAATATGGGTAAGGATTCGCCGTCCGAGATCGTGGATATCACTCGCACGCTCCCGTAGATAAGTGTCTTCCATTGATTCGAAGACCTGAACATGTTCCGTGATGGTCTCGCGCAGGGAACCCGGGGCCCAGTTCCCTGCGCGGATGCGCTCCTCGGTTTTCTCTACGAGGCTGTCACTGCCGAGCATCAAAAGCAGCGCATCAAACAGTGCCAGGTCCTCCGCTGGCACTACACCGGACATGCGATTGGCATAATCACGCAGATCGTCCTGTACCGCTGCTACAGCCTCACGGAATACTGAAAGTTCTCCATCAACATCAGTGACCTTGCGATCAGGTATGGCGTCCAGGTTGGCCGGCGGATATACCACCATGGCCTGGCCGATTGCCACACCGGATGCTCCTGGCAATCCCTGCAGCGCGACCGAGACTTCGTCGGGGGACTCCAGCAGTCGCAGCATTTCGCCACTGGCACCGGCATGGGTAATAGCACCGGCCAGTTGCGCAGCCAGTGTAACGAGGAAGGCTTCCTCCTCCTCGCCGAACTTTCGTGACTTGCGTTGACGCACCACGAGGACGCCCAGCACCTTGCCATGCTGGATGATGGGAATCCCGAGAAACCCGTGATAGGGTTGCTCGCCGGTTTCCACAACGAAGCGGTAGCGCGGATGACTGGGGGCATCATCCAGGTTAACCGGTTCCTCGCGCTCAACCACCATCCCGACCAGGCCTTCGCCCTTGTTCAGGCGGACCTTGCCGATAGCATCCTTGCGCAGCCCTTCGGTGGCCATCAGGATATATTGCGAATTGTTCTCGTCGGCAAGATAAACCGAGGCAACATCGACATTCACGGTCACCTTGACACGCTGGATGATGATGTTGAGCGCCTGCTCCAGATCGGCTGCAGCATTTACCTCTTGGACGATGCGGCGTAGTACATCCAGCATAGAAAGTTACCGGTTATGATTTTGTCGAGTGTACCGCAATGACCACTGGCCCGGATTTACCGCAATGGACCAGGATATTGCTGGGCCGTCCTGTGATATATCCGGGTGAAAGTCAGGGCAGGCACGGGCAACTACCGGAACGATCGGTTGTTGCCGGGATTTTCGGGTACGCCATCAGGAAACAACAGCGGCGCCAGTTCATACAGCGCTTTTCTGTAGACATTGCGCTTGAAGGAGACGACCTCGTCGATTGGCTGCCAGTAGTCGACCCAGCGCCAGTTGTCGAATTCAGGCTTAACCGAGGTATCCAGGCAGACTTCGGTATCATCACACAGCAGTCGCAGCATGAACCACACCTGCTTTTGCCCGATACACAGGGGACGGCTGGAAAGGCGCAGATACTTGCGTGGCAAGCGATACCGCAACCATCCACGGGTCGCGCCCATCAACTCAACATGTTCGGGATACAGTCCGACTTCCTCCGCCAGCTCGCGGTACATGGCCTCGGCCGGGGTCTCATCGGAGCGCATCCCACCCTGCGGAAATTGCCAGGCATCCTGACCGACACGACGTGCCCATAACAGGCGTCCTTCGCGATTCGACAATATGATCCCGACATTCGGCCTAAACCCATCCGGATCAATCACTTATATAATTCCTTCGGTAATTCGGCATTGTCCTGATTTTCCCATAGCTGTTCGTAATGGGCAAATGAGCTGTGTCACACCGACTGCTGTCCGGTTTCACTTTTGAGCACCAGCCACTATGCTTGGGCGCGTTTTTATCCTGGAGCCGGATGTCGTGGGCATCGCACTGTTTGACCTGGACAACACCCTGATCGGAGGTGACAGCGACTACCTGTGGGGGTGTTTTCTTGCCGAACGCGGCATTGTTGACGGCGTGTACTACGAACAGGAAAACCGGCGGTTTTACGACGAGTACAAGGCCGGCGTTCTCGACATCCACGAATTCCTGCGATTCCAGCTACGTCCGCTCGCCGAACATGACATGGAAACGCTGCATGACCTGCGCAAGCACTATATTACAGAGAAGATCAGGCCGATCCTGCTTCCCAAGGCACATCGCCTGATACAGGACCACCGGGCACAGGGACATATACCGGTTATTATCACGGCCACCAACCGCTTCATAACCAGTCCGATTGCCGAACTCTACGGTGTCGATCAACTGCTGGCAACGGATCCGGAAGTCGTTGCCGACCGTTACACCGGCAGCATCAGTGACGTGCCATGCTTCCAGGAAGGCAAAATCCACAAACTCAGGGACTGGCTGACAACAAACAACCTGACGCTTGAAGACAGCTGGTTTTACAGCGACTCCCACAATGACCTCCCGTTACTGAACGAAGTGACCCATCCGATCGCCGTTGATCCGGACGAGATACTCAGGCAGCATGCGCAAACACACGGCTGGCAGGTCATCAGCCTCCGGGACTAGCCCCTGCCGTCTGTGGCGTCATGACCCATCCTCCCGACAAGCAAGCATGCGCCCGTTCCCGCTTTTCGCAGGTTTGATCCTGCTGGCGCTGACCGCGTTATTTGTCAGTCTGATGACCGGCAGTATCGACACCGGCTGGCACGATCTGGCGTCGGTGATTACCGGCAACGAACAGGCATTGGGAACTCGCGTCATCCTGGACCTGCGCTGGCCGCGCAGCGCCGCGGCTTTTGTTACCGGTGCACTGCTCGCTCTCGCGGGTGGTTTCATGCAGGTATTGTTGCGCAACCCGCTGGCAGACCCCTACGTGCTCGGCGTTTCCGGTGGTGCTGCCACCGGTGCGCTGCTTGTCCTGCTGCTTGGCCTGGGCGGTATCTGGCTGCAGGGGGCGGCATTTACCGGCGCTTTACTGTCTATGCTGCTCGTGTTCGGACTCTCGCATGGTCATGGCAGCTGGTCCATGAATCGCCTGTTACTGACCGGTGTCGTCATAGCCGCAGGCTGGGGAGCGGTTATCGGTTTCCTGCTGGCACTCAGCCCGGAACAAAACCTGCGCGGCATGCTGTTCTGGTTGATGGGTGACCTGTCCTACGCAACATCACCGGTCTCGGGATTTGTCGTACTGCTTGCCGGATTGCCCGCGGCGCTCATGCTGGGCCGTTCCCTGAACATCATGGCTCACGGTGAGCTCACTGCCGCATCGCTGGGTGTTTCCGTGCATGCCCTGCGGCGGCTTGTCTATGTCATTGCCTCCGTATTCACCGCGACCGCGGTTACGATCGCAGGGACCATCGGCTTTGTCGGCCTGATCGTCCCGCATATGCTGCGCCTGCTGGGTGTCCGCGACCACCGCATCCTGCTGCCTGCCAGCGCCCTGCTCGGTGGCAGTATGCTGCTGGTCGCCGACACGCTGGCGCGCACCTTGCTGGAACCACGCCAGTTACCGGTTGGAATCCTGACAGCCCTTGTCGGGGTACCGGCGTTTCTTTACCTGTTGTACCAGGCCCGTGAACGGCATGGCAGGGAGGGGTAACCGGTATGCGCCTGATTGATGCAAGCCGCCTCGATGTCAGCATCGGTGCAGTCAGTATTTGCCGGAAACTGGATTTGCACATCGACAACGGCCAGCACTGGTGTATCCTCGGGCGCAACGGCTCCGGCAAGACCACGCTGCTGCATACACTGGCAGGCCTGCACAAACCCGACAGCGGGACCGTTATGCTTGGCGGAAACTCCCTGCACTCCCTGCCCGGGCGCGCCCTGGCAAAAAGAATCGGTATCCTCTTGCAGGATCATCTCGACACCTTT
The DNA here is from genome assembly GCA_020344335.1 of Gammaproteobacteria bacterium. Taxonomy (GTDB): domain Bacteria; phylum Pseudomonadota; class Gammaproteobacteria; order UBA9214; family UBA9214; genus SZUA-186. The sequence continues at coordinate 950,880 of CP070821.1, forward strand.
CCGGCCACGGTTATGGAAACCGCACTGATCGGCAGACATCCGTATCTTGGTCCACTGCAATGGGAAGGTCCCGAGGATTACACACTGGCACTCGAGGCCCTGCAGGCAGTTGAACTGGAGCAAATGACTGACCGGAACGTGGCAACCCTGTCCGGCGGGGAGCGCCGGCGACTGGGTATTGCCACCCTGCTGGTCCAGGATCCTGCGCTGCTGCTGCTGGATGAACCGACAAACCATCTCGATATCCATCACCAGGTACGCATGCTTGATCTACTGGCCGAGCGCAGCCATGCCGGTGACAAGGCCATGCTGCTGGCATTGCACGACCTGAACCTTGCACTGCGATACTGTGATCACTTCCTGTTGCTGTTTGGCAATGGTGAAACCCTGCAGGGCACAGCGGATGAAGTACTGACACAAAGCGTTCTGGAACGTCTCTATGGTCATCCGCTGCAATGCCTGCAGGCAGCGCGGGGACCGGTCTGGTTACCGGAATAAACAGGCTTACGACAATCTGCAGAATGCAAGCCGCTGAAAGCCCGTGATTTACATTTTCCTGCTTGACACTCCACCCTGCGGGTCATAAAGTCAGCCCCGCTTAGCTTCAGGTGTCCCGCGGACATTCGTCCCAGGGATGAAACGGGAAGCCGGTGCGTCACCATCCCGTGACAATTCCGGCGCTGCCCCCGCAACGGTAGGCGAGACAAGGTGGATCGAACGCCACTGCGCGATGCGCGGGAAGGTGATTCACCGGGATTACACCCGCTCGCAAGCCCGGAGACCGGCCTGGAACCTCGTACTTGTATTGCGGAGGGCGATACTGACGGATCGATTTCCATCTCGCCGTCATTCTCCCCCGGTTAACCGGTACGCAGCACGGGGATGTGTTGCGCACGTGGAGAAAGATATGCACTGCCGTTTCAGCCGCATACTGCCGGCGATACTTGCCGGATTGATACCCGTCAACCAGGCCCCGGCACTGGAGCAGCAGGACAGTATCCTGGTAACCGCTACGCGGCTGGATACTGACAGAGTGAAAGCACGCGGCAATGTCACGGTCATCACGGCGGCCGATATCCGGAAAAGTACGGCGCGCACCCTGCCGGAACTGCTGGGCCGTGAGACCGGGGTACTGACACGCAGCCTGTATGGCAATAATGCCACGCGTGCCACCGTGGATATCCGCGGTTTCGGTGCCACTGCCACACAAAACACGCTGATTCTGCTCGACGGCCGGCGCCTGAATGATGTCGACCTGTCGGCAGTTGATTACAGCGCCATTCCGCTGGAAAGCATCGAGCGAATCGAAATCCTGCGCAACAGCGGCTCCGTGCTCTATGGTGACGGTGCCGTCGGCGGTGCCATCAACATCATCACCAGACAGCCAGGCAAGGCGGGTACCACGGCCTATGCAAAGGCCGGGGCCGGCAACCTCGAAACCCGCACAGCCGATGCCCGCATCAGTCATACGGACGGCACCTTATCGATGTTTCTCGGTGCACACGGCATCCGCAGTGACGGTTACCGGGACAACAATGACCTCAGGCAGCGCACCCTGCAATCTGATCTGCGCTACACGGGCAGGAACAACGAGGCATTCGTGAAACTTTACTGGGACGACCAGGACCTGGACCTGCCGGGTGTACGACGTGTCGACCCGAACACCGGTCTGGATGAACTCCAGGATGACCGCAAGGGAACCGGCACGCCCAATGACTACGCCGATCAGCGCGGCTACGGCATTACCACCGGCATGACCCGTTACCTGGATGACGGCAGTGAAGTGGTCGTGGATTTTGGATTCCGCAAGAAGAACCAGAAGGCCTTCTTCGATGATTACCTGTTTGCCGGTGCCTTCGCAAACTACCTGGATTCCGACCTCAAGACCTGGTCGGCGACCCCGCGCATGGTCATCCCGCATACCCTCGCCGGTATTAGCATGCAGACCATCACCGGCATCGACTATTACCACAGTCAGTACGACTCCGACCGCGCCCTGAACCCGGACACCCGCAATGATCCCGTTCACCGACTTGATATCACCCAGAAAACCTCGAGCGCCTACCTCGATACCACGCTGTCACCGGCAGAATCCCTGCATTTCAACCTGGGAGCCCGCCTTGAGCGGGTGAAGATAAAGGCAGAGGATGATGTGGATACCACCGCCCCCGGCGGTGGGTTTGCCAGCGAGGCCCCGGACTATGACCAGACCGACTGGATATACATGCTGGAGGCCGGGGCCGAACAGCAGGTCAGGCCGCATACCGCTGTCTACCTGAAGGCCACCCGGAGTGCGCGTGTCGCAACTGTTGATGAGCTTTTCGAGATTGATCCGGTTACTTTCCTGCAGGTGTTCTCACAACTGGACCCGCAAACAGCCAAGGGAGTCGATACCGGTATGCGGTACGATACAGACCGGCTGTCGGGCCAGGCAAACGTCTATTACATGTGGCTGGAAGATGAAATACACTTTGACCCGAACACCTTTGCCAATATCAACCTCGATCCGACGAAACGCTATGGTGTTGAAGTGAACGGCCGCATCAGCGTACTGGAGCAACTCGACCTGCAGGCAAGCTATACCCATATGCGGGCGGAATTCCGTGACGGGCCGTTCGATGGTAACGATATCCCGCTGGTGCCGCGCAACACGGCAAGTGCCAGTGCCACCTGGCGCTGGACCCCGGACACCGAACTCACGGCCGCAGTAAACTTTGTCGGTGAACGCTATTTCGATAACGATCAGACCAATGACTTTGGCAAGAAAATCCCCTCGTATGAAACCATCGACCTGCAGGCCAGCCACCGTTACCGGGGCTTCCGCGTGACGGCGAAAGTAAACAACCTGCTGGACAAAAAATATTATGACTACGGCGTCAGAAGCACCTTTACTCCCGGTGTTTACAATGCCTTCCCGTTACCGGAGCGCACCTTCCTGGTAACCGTTGCTAAGGAATTCGGTAACCGCAAATGAGCAGTGGCGGCCTGAAATGGTTTCTCGCCCTGTCCGCAGCGGTTCATACGGTGGTACTGGTCACATGGACCCAACCGGAAGCGGACGCGGGCAATCCCGGACGGGTCATTAAGCTCGAAATGATCGAGATGGCCGGTGTCGTTACTTCGGAACCGGCTGAAACGGTCGCCTACACTGCCCAGGAACCTGCAAACACTGCACCGCAAGCTGCGTCAGCTATCCGGAAAACGCCCGTGCGCACGACTGTGAAAAAGCCCGTACGTACGACTGAAACTGCTGCTACCCAGCCCGTGGAGAAACCGGAAACCGTGGACAGCGGAACCCGAGACAACATAGCCAATGACATCGCCATCGACACCCGCACCCCATCTGCGGCCGTGGCTGCCAGAAGCCCGGAGCGTTCTCGCGAGGAAGCGGACCGGCATCTCAGGAATACCATCCTTGAACTGTTCGCAACGAACCTGAAGTATCCGCCGCTTGCCCGTCGCAAGGGCTGGCAAGGCATTGTCATCCTGACATTGCGGATTGAGTCGAATGGCCGGATATCCCGTTTACATGTCAACGAAACCTCAGGTTATCCTGTACTCGACCGGGCCGCCGTCGAATCACTGCAACTGGCGAGTGTGCCCCGGGCCGAGGAATGGCTGGACGGCGAACCGGTGGATATCATAGTCCCTGTCGAATACCGGCTGGTGGACAGCTAATATCACTTGCAATGGGTAACCGGCTTTCAAAAATCTACACACGTACCGGGGATGACGGCACCACCGGCCTCGGTGACGGCAGTCGCGTCGACAAGGACCACCAGCGCATCGAGGCCATTGGCAGCATCGATGAACTGAACAGCCTCATCGGCCAGCTGCTGGTACATGACTTACCGGACCCTGTGAAGTCCTGTCTGACAACGATACAGCACTGGCTGTTCGATATCGGCGGTGAGCTGTGCCTGCCCGGGCATAAGGTCATCACGGCCGAACAGGTCGCATTCCTGGAGTCCGTGCTCGACGAAATGAACAGCGAACTCGCGCCGCTTAAGGAATTCATCCTGCCCGGCGGCTGCCCGGCAGCTGCGGCCTGTCACCATGCCCGCACTGTCTGCCGGCGAGCCGAACGACGGCTCTATACCCTGGGTAATTCCGAACCCGTCAACAAGGTGACATTGCAATTCCTGAACCGTCTGTCCGACCTGCTATTCGTAATGGCGCGTCACCTCAACAAGGTGGCCGGCGTAGCGGATGTGTGCTGGCAACAAAAACGCAAATAACTTCCGTTACATCCAGCCTGGCCGTCTTATTGTCCGGATTTTTTGACGCGTACCCTGTCAAGCAAGGTGCACAGCTGATCTGCCCCCTGCAGGATGCGCGGGGTATGCCGCACCATGAGTTCACGCTGAATTGAAAACACATGACCATGTGCAACCGCTGACAAGCCGGACCAACGCTGCCATTGCTCCAGGTTTGCTGCCACCGGTTCGCTGCCACTTCCCGCGACAATCACTTCAGGGTTCGCGGCAAGCACGGCTTCAATCGTGATTTGCGGAGCCAGTTCCGGCAACTCGGCAAATACATTACGACCCCCGCAAAGTCGAATGACATCACTGATCAGGTGCTGACCGTTCACGGTCATCAGTGGACGGTCCCAGACCTGATAAAACACCGAGACAGGCTCCTGCCCGCTGTAACGCCCGTGTAACTGTTCATGGCGCTGTTCGAAATCATGGATCTGTCGTGCGGCTACCGTATCGGTTCCCGCCAGCCGCCCGAACCGGCGCAGGCTCTCGGTGATGTCCTGCAGGTGACGTGGCTCCGAAATGAATACTGTGAGACCCAGCTCTAGCAGGCGCGTTACCGACCGTGACGGGTTACCACTCTGCCAGGCGATGACCAGGTCCGGCCTGAGGCCCACGATGGCCTCGAGATCCAGGCCGTTGCCACCGCCGATACGCCGGATAGAGCCCGCCGCCTCCGGATAATCGCTGTATTCTGAAACACCGACCAGCCGGTCACCGGCACCGGCGGCAAACACCAGCTCGGTTATATTGGGCGCCAGGCTGACAATACGCTGTGCGGGCTGTGCAAGCGTAATCTTCTGCCCGGAATCGTCGACCACAGTTATCGCAGCGGATACGGGAGACCCTGGCCACAGAACAAATGACAGAAAAATAAAACCAGAAATAAATGTTGCAAATAATGGCATCGGGAAAACAGTACTGATCAATGCGCTATAATTACGTGTTCAATCACCATAAACAAGAAAAAGCGCTGAATGAAATCTCCCGTTGTTATTATTGGTATCGGCGAAATGGGCGGCGTATTTGCCCGCGGCTGCCTGCGCGCCGGCTACCCGGTCTACCCCGTCACCCGCCGGTCGGACCTCGCGGAAATGGCACGGCGACTGCCTTCGCCCGAACTGGTACTCGTTGCAGTCGCCGAAAACGACCTGCATGCCATACTAGAGAACCTGCCATCGGCCTGGTTCCAGCGCATCGGCCTGTTGCAAAACGAGCTGCTGCCGCATGACTGGGAGCAATACGGATTTCCCCAGCCCACTGTGATCTCTGTATGGTTTGAGAAAAAACCGGGGCAGGACGTCAAGGTACTGATCCCGACACCGGTCTATGGCCCGGCCGCGGAACTGCTCGAGGAGTGCCTGGGCAGTATTGATATCCCGGCACGCGTCCTGCCGGACGCACAGGCATTGCTGTTCGAGCTGGTAGTGAAAAATGTATACATCGTGACCACCAACTGTGCCGGCCTGGTAACCGGCGGTACAGTCGAAGAGCTGCGTACCGTGCATCACGACCTCATGCTCGGCATTGCCCGCGAGGTAATCCAGATACAGGAGTCCCTGACCGGGCAAGTGTTTGTCACGGAAGAACTGATTGACGCGATGCTGAAGGCATTTGACGGTGACCCGCAACACAAGTGCACGGGTCGCAGTGCACCCGCCCGGCTGGCCCGCGCGCTGGAGCAGGCCGATGCGGCAAAACTCGAAGTACCCCGCCTGCGGGAAATTGCCGCCAGCCACACGGGCTAGGCCGACGAAGCGGCAGCCGGCCACAACCAGGCGGCCCCGCGTACTCCGCTGGAGTCACCGTGTCTGGCAGGCACCAGCCGGGTATCGACCCGATCCGAAAAGACATACGACTGCCAGCAGGCCGGAACGGCTGCATACAGGTAATCGATATTGGAAAGACCGCCACCGAGTACGATCACATCCGGATCCAGTATATTGATGATGCTGGCCAGTGCACGCGCCATCCGGTCAAAATAAAGCTCCAGTGTCAGCCTCGCTGCCGAATCGCCGGCCTGCGCGCGCCGGCTGATTTCAACGGCCTCGACGGCCTCATGATGATGCGCCTGGAAATCGCGGACCAGGCCCGGACCGGAGAGCCACGTCTCGATACACCCTTTCAACCCGCAATAACAGTCAGGACCCGGGAGCTCATCGGTTCGCGGCCATGGCAGGGGATTGTGACCCCACTCACCGGCGATCCCGTTGGGTCCGGCAACCAGCCTGCCATCGACCGTGATACCGCCACCGGTACCGGTACCCGCAATGACACCGAACACGACCGCGGCACCGGCGGCGGCCCCGTCGGTAGCCTCGGACAGGGTAAAACAATCCGCATCATTGGCGAATCGCAGCGGTCGTTTCATCAACAATTCCAGGTCCCGCTGCAGGGCCTGTCCGTTCAGGCACACGGAATTGGAATTCTTCACCCGCCCGGACGCACGTGAAAAAGAACCCGGCATGCCGATGCCGACAGTACACTGCTTGTCCACCCCGCTTTCCAGTAGTGTCACCAGGTCACGGATCGTATTCAGAATACCCCGGTAATCACCGGCTGGTGTCGGCACCCTCTCCCGCAGTATCGCGAAACCCCCAGTGTCCAGCACGATCCCCTCGATCTTTGTGCCGCCGAGGTCGATACCAATCCGCAGTTTTTTGTCTTTCATGGTCACCCGGACAGAAAGCGTTATCCAAAGACGTATGGTAGTTGTTATCCGGTATGAAAAATTATAGTAATGAATTATTGTTGTATTTGCGATTTACAGTACCTGAACGGGCAACTGCGAGACAGGCTTGCAGCAGAGGTGGCGGCATGAGCGATGAATCCTTGGGCCAGGGCACAGACGAACAGACCGATGTCAACGTTTCGATTGAAGACCGGGTCCATGAGCTGGAAAAACGCGTAAAGGAACTCAACTACGTGATTTACAAGCTCCTGTATGAAATGGGCGGTAAAGAGATTCTCGAGAAAGGCGGGAATCACCCGCAATGACCAGTACACCCCGTCCAAACCGGCTTTTCTTCTACCGGCTTTCCGCAACCTGCCTGGTCAATGTGAAATCTTCCGGGTCATAACCCTGCTCCTCGACGATGCTCCAGACATGAACCATTTCAGCCGCACTCAGTGCAGGCGTTCTTGACAGGACCCATGCATATTTCCGGTCTGGCGCACCGACAACTGCATAGTTATATTCGGGATCCAGCCCCAGGATCCAGTAATCGCCCCAGAACAGATTGATTCCAAAGATCCGGACGAAACTGACCTTCAACCGCGAATTGGAATCCGGGTCGACAATACGCGCGATACCATCAGCCTGTTCTACCGTGCCGTCACCGCGGGTGCACCGGTTTAAAACGGCAATCCTTCCTGATTCGACTGGCTGGTATTCGGCCATGGTGTTCTGTGTGCAGTTTTTCTGAAAGCGATTGGGAATATGCGCAATTTCATACCATGTGCCGAGATAGCGCCCGATATCGACATGCGCCACCGTTGCTGGCGGGTCTTCAATCACGTGCGTCGTACAAGATGCCACCGACAGCACAATTGCCGAGGTGATCAGGATAATTAGTTTTGATTTCAGTAAGTTAATAAACACTATGCATTGTGATAAATCTTGATCTGACCGTACAATAATTATACAATATATCGACAATCAATGTACAAATAGTACAGCCTGGTCTCTGAGGATTGCCGATGAACACTATCACACCACACATTAGTGAACCCGAACTGGCCCAGGACAATACGGCGGTAGTGCCGCAGACTCATCCGCGTCTGGAACGAATAACCTCGCGGTCGATGGCAGCGATGCAATTCGATTTGTCATGGGAATCCGCCACTGCCCGCCATACGGAATGCCATGTCGCAACGAAACTCAATCTGTGGCGGGACATTTTCCCTCCGGAAGTGGAGGCCGACCTGATTGATCAGCCAGCAGGGTACCGGGTCCACCATGAATTCAAACCGGGTTCTGTCATCTCTCCCTACCGGGAAGAAGACCGGTTCACTATCGACCACGGTGTGTTCAACAGATATGCACGCAACCACACCCCTATCGAGCCACGGCTGGGACGTTACTACCCGAAGGGTTTCATCGCCGGCATTCGTGACTATTTCATTCAGGATCTAACACCCTTCCGAATCACCGGCATCGGTGAGGATCTGTCTGTGGATGTCAATCATCCACTTGCCGGCAGAAAGCTCGGCCTTGCCACCCGCATACTCGACATCTGGGCGGCATCCGATGAACACGGCGGGCGCTGCAACGACGTGATTGAATATGTTTTGCAAAACGGACCGGGTATGCAGGCTCGCTTCAGAAACCAGCCGACCGACTTCTGGTCCGATGCTCCATTTAGCCGTTCAGCAGAAGGGCCCGATAAAGACTTCTATGAAAGCCCGAGGTTTGTTGACCATATCGATGCAACGGCAACTTCCCAGATCGAGGGACTGTATTCCCGGCTGTGCAAACGCGGTGGCTCGGTACTCGACCTGATGGCCAGCTGGAAATCGCATCTTCCCCCGTCACTGGACCTTTCGGAGGTCGCCGGCCTTGGCATGAACCGGGAAGAACTCGGGAAAAATCCCCTGTTCGGTGAAAAGATTGTCCAGGACCTTAACCTGGAACCGACGCTGCCGTTCGATAATGGCCGTTTCGACACTGTGGTATGTACGGTATCCGTAGAATACCTGGCAGAACCCGTTCAGGTGTTTTCGGAAGTAAACAGGGTACTGAAGCACGATGGGCGCTTTATCATCACGTTTTCAAATCGCTGGTTTCCACCGAAGGTCGTGAAAATCTGGAAGGAACTCCATGAATTCGAACGTCCCGGTCTGGTGCTTGAATATTTCCTCAAATCCGGAGGCTTCACAGGCCTGGAAACCTGGTCCATGAGAGGATTGCCACGTCCGGCAGATGACAAGTATGCAGACCGTCTCGCCAGCTCGGACCCGGTCTACGCGGTTTGGGGAACAAAATCCTGATGGAAGGCGTTAATCCCTATGCGTATCTGCAGCTGGTAGCGGGGCAGATCGATACCATGAGCAACCGGGCCGATGTTGAAAACGCCCTGGATGACCTGGAATACCTGTTTGAGGTAACCGACCCGGAAATCCAGGACATTGCCAGTGATCTCATCACCAGGCTAAAAGACAAGTTGAAGGCATTCGATGCCAAGCCCTGAGAACCCAGGCTGTTTTGCCGTCAGAAGACTCAATCCGTTCCTCGGTGTAGCAGAGGTGGTGGATATCGGTTTCGCACGCGCCGTCAGCATAGACGGTACGACGTGGCAGATTCAGATTCATGCAGAACCGCCGGCCAGCAAGTGGGGAAGTAGTGAACGCAACCCGCCAGGAAAGAGGTTTCTGAGGTTTGGTCACTGGACGGAAACGGATGGGCTGGTGCGCACCCCGATCAATCCGGAACTGGACATCAAAGAGCTGGTCAGGATATGCAACATTCTGCTGGAGGTCCTGGGGACCTGCGCAAATAACATACCATTCAACCTGGAGGACACTGTCGAGCTATGGCTGCTGGACAGCAATAAACTGCCGGTGGCGCTACTGGCCAGTGTGGTGCGCGAGGACCTCTCCAGGAACATAAAAGTCGACAAATGGTGGGCGACCATGCCTGCGGAAAGAGGGTTTCATTCTCCGGCACTTGAGAAGAAAGGCTACCCGAATACTGCAAACAAAGGTAGCAGAGGCCACGCCAACTGCATTGAAAAACAGCTCATGGATCTTGCCTCGGGCTACCAGTGGTTCATCAGGTCAAGGAACGGCGATGGCAGAATGCTTGTCAACGACAGCAGCACCCCCGACGACCAACCCGTACTCAAACGCGAGTCGTTTCCCGAGTTTACGGTGCGCGATTGCTGGGAAAATGAAGACATTACTGCTGTGATCGGTGACTGGATCCAGTGGTCGGCACCCCGCCTTTTGACCTTGCAAGACCTTGATGACTCAACGAGAGACTCACTAGAACATGCTGCCAGACCAAATGCGATGCTGGTAGATGAAACATTCAGGCTCTATCCGCGGGTGATTAACGACGATTTGATCGAGAGCGCGCGCGTCGAAGCCGGAATCCGCCGTTGCACAGACACATAAAGGGAGAAACATCATGCGAGTAACGACAACCGATCCAATGACCGGAAACGATGTGGTCGACCCGGAAAACGCACCCTTCGTTATTGAGGGTGAAGGAAATGACGCCCTGAAAATCTATTTTGAATCGCAGGAATCACGGCAGGATTACCTGGACATCTCGGTAAACGAACCAGATAGCGGAATTCTCGAAGTTTACGAGTCTGTCAAGGATAATGAAACGATGGGAACCATTAACTAGCATCATGAAAGCACTTTTACTTGTCGCTCACGGCAGCCGGCGCGAGGTATCAAACAGAGAAATACGCTCGCTGGCAACAAGGGTCAGGGAAATCGAGTCCGATTTTGACCACATCGATTGCGCATTCCTGGAACTGGCTGAACCTTCCATACCTGACGGCATGCGCCGCGCAATCCACGCAGGTGCGAAAGAACTCGTGGTATTGCCTTATTTTCTCTCGGCGGGACGCCATGTCAGCGAGGATATCCCGGTTGAGGTTGATGGCGTACGAACCGAGTTCCCGGATGTACACATCATGCTTGCACCCTATCTCGGAGCATCACCCGGTATAAGCAGATTGCTGATTACCCAGGCCGCCCTCGCCTAGGGCCTGACGATTCAGGCAGCTAGTGGTTACCTGTCTCCATGTGACATGAATCTGAAGCCGCGTTCCGGATGGGTACTGATCCGGCTGATACCGGCATTGGGCACATTGATTCGATACATCGTGGAAAACGGCATGTCCAGAGCATGGGCTAGAATTACGCGGATCACCCCGGCATGTGCCACCACCAGCACGGACTGGCCACTGAAGCGTTTCAGAATCTCACGGAAGGCGGTCAGTACCCGGTCGGTAAATTTCTCCAGTGGCTCAGCGCCCGGCGGCCGATTATTGACCGGGTCCCGGTAAAACCGGCCAATCTGGCCGGGATCCAACCGATCGAGTTCATCGCGGGTTTTACCTTCCCAGTCACCGAAACCGACTTCCATGAAGCGCGATTCCACTTGCAAGGGTAACGCCAGGCTTTCAGCCAGTGAGGCAGCAAAGGCACTGCAACGCTGCAGGGGTGACGACACAATCTGCTGCCAGTCCGGATCGGTGTCGACCGCATTCCACATCTGCTCCCAGCCCTTCTCGCTCAAGGCATCATCGATCTGCCCGCGGTAACGCCTGCCCCCGACCGGCTCGCCATGGCGCATGAGGTCGATGCGGGTTTCCTCGTTACCTGTATTTATCACAATGGACCCGGTTCAGGATATTCCCAGTTTTTCATGCAGCAATTGCCAGTCAAATGCCGGCCCCGGGTCCGTCTTGCGGCCGGGTGCAATATCACAATGACCGACAATGCGCTTACGTGACAAACCGGGGAAGGCACTTACCAGCTCCCCGATAACTGTTGCCAGTCGCTCATACTGTATTGCGGTATAGGGCTCCTCATCCTGCCCCTCCAGCTCGATGCCAATGGAAAAATCGTTGCATGCACTGCGACCGTCATAACAGGAATCCCCGGCATGCCAGGCACGCTCCGTGAATGGCACGTACTGGACTACATCCCCGTCGCGACGGATGAGCAAATGACTGGATACCTGCAACTCGCCCATATCGGCAAAATAGGAATGAGCCCCGGTATCCAGTTGGTTGGTAAACAGGGCATCAATCCAGGGTCCCCCGTACTCACCAGGCGGCAGACTGATGCTGTGAATGATGATCAGGGTAATATCATCGGGATCCGGGCGTGCGTCGCAATTTGGCGACGGCACCTGCAGGGCCCCGCCCAGTTTTTGCCTGGAAGCATCTATCTTCATGAAGTGATCACGGCCGCGAATCGCAAATAAATTGCATCATATCCGGCTCCCCGGTAAAAATCCCTGTTAGCACCTGTTTTACTGGTGAATAATACAATGCATCCGACCAGGATAAAGCGCCTGTTCGCCGCGTCGCGCGTCCGCTAGAATATCCGACCTGAAACACAGCTGACCAACTGGAGCCGCAGTGAACAAAACACCCGTTTATCTTTCCCTGATCCTCGCCCTGTCCGGCAATGTACTGGCAGAAACCCGTTATGTGAGTGACAGCCTCGAAATCACGATGCGCAGCGGTAAAAGTACCAGTCACGGTATTACCCGGATGCTGCGCAGCGGTACCCCGGTCGAGATCCTCGAAACCGACAAGAAATCCGGCTACAGCCATGTACGCACGCGTGGCGGCAAGGAAGGCTGGGTGTTGACCCGCTTCCTGATGAAGGGCCCTGCCGCACGTGACCGGCTTGCAAAGGCAGAAAAGAAGCTTGCGGAACTCGAGCTCGAAAACCGCCGGGTGGCGACAGCGATACAGTCCATCAAGGAGGAAAAACTATCGTTGCAGAGGGACAAGCAAAGTCTTGCCGGTGAACATCGACAGGTCAGCCAGGAACTGTCGGAAATCAAGCGTACGGCTTCCAGTGCCCTGGCCATGGACAGTGAAAACAAGGAACTGAAGAGCCGGGTGGTGACACTGGAGCGCAACCTGCAGACGCTGCAGCAGGAAAATGAAAGCCTCAAGGATCGCACCGCGCGTGACTGGTTCATGGTTGGCGCCGCGGTAGTATTGATGGGGATCATCGTCGGCCTGATAATCCCCCGCATCCGCTGGCGCAGGAAATCCAGCTGGGGGGATACCTTCTGATCTGCAGGAAGGCTTGCTCAGGATACGTAACCCGTCCAGGGCCGGTGGTCAGTCATTATTCGTCTGTCACACAGCCTTCCGAGGCATTCTTCACCAGGCGAATGTATTTATAAAGCGTGCCGCTGGCGGCCTTGTAGGGCGGCATGGACCAGTCCCTGCGCCGCTGTTCCATGTCCGTTTCACTGATATCGACAGACAGGCTGCGCGTTTCGGCATCGATGGTGATGATGTCGCCATCCCGGACCAGAGCGATCGGTCCACCTTCCTGGGCCTCGGGTACGATATGCCCGATGATGAATCCGTGCGAACCCCCGGAAAATCGCCCATCCGTCAGCAAGGCGACATCCTTGCCGAGACCGGCACCCATAATAGCTGAGGTAGGCGTCAGCATCTCCGGCATACCGGGGCCACCTTTTGGTCCTTCGTAGCGAATCACCACCACGTCACCCTTGTGAATCAGACCATCCTCCAGCGCCTTGAGCATGTCTTCTTCTGAATCGAAGACCCGGGCCGGACCGCTGAACTGCAGGCCCTCCTTGCCGGTAATCTTCGCTACCGAACCACCGGGAGCAAGATTTCCCTTGAGTATCTGGATGTGGCCAGTCGGCTTGATCGGGTTATCGAGCATGTTGAATACATCCTGACCTGCCGTGAGCCCCGGCAGATCCTGCAGGTTATCCGCAATGGTCCCGCCGGTGACCGTCAGGCAGTCTCCGTTCAACAGGCCCTGCTCGAGCAGGTATTTCATCACGGCCGGCGTCCCGCCCACATTGTGCAGATCCTCCATGACATAGCGTCCACTGGGCTTGAGATCGGCAAGAAACGGCACCCGGTCACTGACGTCCTGAAAGTCGTCTATCCCGAGCGGCACGCCAACGGCACGCGCCATTGCCAGCAGGTGCAGCACGGCATTGGTTGAGCCACCGAGTGCAATAACGATCACCATGGCATTTTCAAAAGCGGCGCGCGTCATGATGTCACGCGGCTTGATGTCCTGTTCCAGCATCCTGCGAATTGCCGCACCGGCTCGAAAACACTCATCCAGCTTTTGCGGATCCACGGCCGGTGTCGAGGAACTATAGGGCAGCGACATACCCATGGCCTCGATTGCCGAAGCCATGGTATTGGCCGTATACATGCCGCCACAGGCGCCGGCGCCGGGACAGGCGTTGTTGACAATGTTCTGCCGCGTTTCGTCGTCTATCTTGCCGGCAATATATTCGCCATAACTCTGGAAAGCCGACACGATATCCAGTGCCTGGTCACCGAGGTAGCCCGGTTTTATGGTGCCACCGTAGATCATCAGTGATGGGCGGTTGATCCGCCCCATGGCAATCACACAGCCCGGCATGTTCTTGTCGCAGCCCGGTAGCGAGATGTTCGCGTCATACCACTGCGCACTCATGACCGTCTCGATGGAATCCGCAATCAGGTCGCGTGACTGGAGAGAAAAGCTCATGCCTTCGGTCCCCATGGATATACCATCACTCACGCCGATCGTGTTGAAACGCATGCCCACCAGACCGGCGGCCTGCACACCTTCCCTTACCCGCGCCGCAAGCTCATTGAGGTGCATGTTGCAGGTATTGCCTTCATACCAGACGCTGGAGATCCCCACTTCCGCCTTGTCCATGTCCTCCCGGCTCAAACCGGTCCCGTGCAGCATGGCCTGGGAAGCGCCTTGCGACTTGGGCTGGGTAATACGGGAACTGTAGCGATTTAGCCTGTCTGCCATGATGTACTCCGGTCAACTGTCCAGGACCCGGCAAGCCGCCATGGTCCGTTGTTCAAACGAGAGAGACGGCATTGTACAGATGACCCGGCCCCACCCGAAATACATCGTGGTGTTACCGGCCACGGAAAGCCGGGGAGCATCCAGGTACTGGAGGATTACTTATTTTTTAATCAAGAAATAGTTAAATTATTAATAATAAACAAAGGAGTATGTGCAGGGAAAAAGTCCATCCACACCTGCAGCAGGCCATGCTGCAGGTCATCCCGGGCAGTGATCCTGGCAAGCCGGCCTCCTCGCGGATCCAGTCAAAATAACATATAGAATCAGTTGCTTATTGCAATTTACGGACGCCCCCTGCTGCACAGCGTGTCTGTAAAGGACTTGCAGTGCTGGCCGATGCGCTAGTTTATGAATGCATCCCGTTATGCCAAAGCAGTAATGATGTAGCAGGTTCCCGGGAACGGGAACATTTCCAGCCATGAAAGACAACACCCAGATTCTCATCAGCACCGGTTTCCTGGCCATCCTGGCACTGATGTTTTCCCTGGTTTTCATTTCCCTGATCCAGCTGCAATCCGGTACCGACAGCATGGCCCGGTTTGTCGAGGTCACCAGCAAGAAAACCGCAGCAGCCAACGAAATGCGCGATGCCATCCGCCTGCGTGCCAACAGCCTGAAGACCATGCGGCTCACCGAGGATTTTTTCGAGCGCGACAATGAAAACCATCGTTTCATGAGTTATGCCGGCAAGTACCGGCATGCACGGGAACAACTGGTGGACCTTGGCATGGATGCAAGAGCACGTGTCCTGCATGAAAAACTGGCCAGCCTGATGCGGGAGGCACAGCCCTATAACGACCGGGCAGCAGAAATGCTCATGAATGACGCAGATGCAAATGAAATTGCGGTTGCCATGGAGCAGGCCGAAGCCCGGCAAGATGCGATATTGCTACAGCTGGACAAACTCGTCGATCTTGAAAACCGGAACGCGGACAGGGCGCTCGCCTCCAGCCGGAATCACTATCAGGGTACCCGTCACCTGTTGTATGTACTGGCAGCCATTGCCCTTTTTATCTGCCTTCTGATCATGCGGATGGTCGTCCCGCGGATTGCGAAAAAGAATGCACAGTTGAATTATCTGGCATCCCATGACCTGCTGACCGGTCTGATTAACCGCCGCGAATTTGAAGTCCGGATTGACCGGGCCATCACGCATGCCCGGGCACAGTCGGCTACCCACGCCATATTCTATATGGATCTGGACCAGTTCAAGATTGTTAACGATACCTGCGGTCACGCGACCGGCGATGAACTGCTCCAGCAAATCGGCAAACTGCTGCTCAGTTCCGTGCGCAAGCGCGATACCCTGAGTCGGCTCGGCGGGGACGAGTTCGGCATGCTGCTGGAAAATTGCCCGCTGGACAAGGCCATTGCGATAGCAAACAACCTGCTGCGCGCTGTCGAAAAGTTCCAGTTCACCCGGGGCGAGGATACCTTCACCCTGGGTATCTGCATCGGGGTTGTAACCCTTGACCACAGCACCACCAGCCGGGCAAATGTCCTGAGTGCTGCGTCCTCGGCCTGTGACATCGCCAAGCAATCCGGGGGCAACCGGATCCAGTTTGCGCATCTTGGCAACCGGCGCCGGCAGGAGCAGTTTGGACAGATGCAATGGGTGGCACACCTGAAAGATGCACTCGAGCATGATCGTTTCAGGCTCTACTACCAGCCCATCGTTCCCTGCACCGGCACCGGACGGAATGTACAGCATATCGAGATCCTGTTGCGCATGATCGACGAGGACGGGTCAATGATCGCGCCGGGTGTGTTTCTGCCGGCCGCCGGGAAATACAAGCTGCTGACCAGAATCGACCGCTGGGTCATCGAACATGCCATGATGTGGCTTGCCAGCGAGACGGAGAACAGTCGATCGCCGGTGATGATCTCGGTCAACCTGTCCGGTCAGTCTGTTGGTGATCCCGCAATGTTGAGGTTCATCATTGACCGGATGGAAGCTACTGGCGTCTCCCCAGAACAGGTCTGTTTCGAGATCACGGAAACCGCCGCCATTGGGAACATAATCGCGGCAACCAGCTTCATGCTGACCCTGCGCGGGCGTGGTTTCAAATTTTCTCTGGATGACTTTGGCAGCAGCCTGTCTTCCTTCATCTACCTGAAAAAGCTGCCGGTGGACTACCTGAAGATCGACGGAACGTTTGTGCGGGACATCATGTCTGATCCGATCGACCACGCCATTGTCCGTTCAATCAGCGAGCTTGGTCGGCTGCTCGGCAAGGAAACCATTGCCAAATTTGTCGAAACCAGGGATATCGCAGACGAACTGAAAAAATTGGGTGTCAACTACGCACAGGGTTACGCCTACTCACAGCCCCGACCACTGACAGACTTTGCGGCCAGTTCAGCGCCGCGACTGATTGTAGTGAGTTCGTAGCATCACAAACCAGCAGACCACTGCCTGTAGCTACTGTTACCGCATGCCACGCTGGCCGGATGACAGTACCAGGTATTTCAGTAATACTCGGGGCTCAACCGGCCGTTACGGCGATACTGCCTGTACCTGGAAAATCATGGTCTATTCCGCACCACCCTTACTGGAGATGATTGGCGCATTGATACGGGAGCCGTCCGTCAGCAGTGCCAGGCCGGACCTCGATCAGGAAAACCGGGGAGTGATTGATTTGCTTGCAGACTGGCTCGAGAGTGCCGGTTTCCGTGTCGAGATCACGCCATTGCCCGACAATCCAGGCAAGGCCAATCTGGTTGCAACATTGGGCACCGGGCCTGGTGGCCTGGTACTCGCCGGCCATACAGATACCGTGCCCTGTAACGAGGACAAGTGGACCCACGACCCGTTCCGACTGACCGAGGCGGACAACCGGCTCTACGGGCTTGGAACCTCCGACATGAAAGCCTTCCTGGCGCTGGCAATCGATGCCCTGCGCAACGTGGACTCTTCCAGCCTCAGGGAACCGGTGATCCTGCTGGCAACTGCAGACGAGGAGACCAGTATGGCGGGCGCCCGTTTACTGGCCGACCAGGATGCCCTGCACGCACGCCATGCCGTAATCGGGGAGCCGACCGGCCTGCACCCCGTCAGGATGCATAAAGGCATTCTGATGGAGGCCATCCGCTTGCACGGTCATTCCGGCCACTCCAGTGACCCGGCCCTCGGCAACAGCGCCCTGGAAGCGATGCACCAGGTGATCACGGCGCTGCTCGACTGGCGTACCGAACTGCAGGCGCACTACAGAAACACCCTGTTTGCGGTACCCGTTCCGACACTCAACCTCGGACATATCCATGGCGGCGACAACCCCAACCGCATCTGTGCTGACTGCGAACTGCATATCGACCTGCGCCAGCTGCCCGGCATGGATCTCGATGATCTGCGCAGCCAGCTACGTGAATGCGTCACCGGGACACTGGCAGATTCCGGCATACAAATCGAATTTGAAGCATTGTTTGACGGTATCCCCGCCATGGAGACCAGCGCCACTGCGGAAATCACGCGACTGACCGAGCAACTGACCGGGCATACGGCCGAGGCAGTCGCGTTCGGGACAGAAGCACCCTACTTGCAACGACTCGGCATGGAGACCATCGTCCTGGGACCCGGAGATATAGCACAGGCCCATCAGCCGGATGAGTTCATCGCACTGGATCGCCTGCAGCCGACCACGCGGATCTTGCAATCACTGGTTAAAAGCGTTTGTACCTGACAGTTCCGCTTGTTATAAACACTGACAGGACACCGCAGGCAATGAGCAAGAAAGACTGGAAAAAACACTTTGTAGAAGGCTTCCGGCAATCGGCCCCCTACATCAACGCGCACCGGG
Source organism: Gammaproteobacteria bacterium (assembly GCA_020344335.1). GTDB lineage: Bacteria > Pseudomonadota > Gammaproteobacteria > UBA9214 > UBA9214 > SZUA-186. The sequence continues at coordinate 969,511 of CP070821.1, forward strand.
ACTGCACATTCGTGCTGGCATTTGGCGGCGATGCGGTGGCGGACAGCCGGTTCGCCGATCTGGTGCACGATATCGCCCTGCTGCACAGCCTCGGCATCCGGCTGGTGCTGGTACATGGTGCACGGCCACAGATAGAAACACGGCTGCGGGCACGCGGCGCACGGCTGGAATATGCCGGAGGTCTGCGGGTAACCGATGATGCCGCACTGGAATGCGTCAAGGAAGCCGCCGGCACGGTACGCGTGGAAATCGAGGCATTGTTATCCATGGGGCTGGCAAACACACCGATGGCCGGTGCACGCATCGGTGCCAGCTCGGGAAATTTTGTCACGGCCCGTCCGCTGGGTGTACGTGATGGTATCGACTACTGCCACACGGGCGAGGTCAGGCGCATCGATCGTACGGCCATCCGGCAGCATCTCGATAACCGCCGGATTGTGCTGCTGTCGCCACTGGGTTACTCGCCGACCGGCGAGGTATTCAACCTCAGTGCCGAGGAAATCGCCGTTGCCGCCGCCAGTGACCTGCAGGCCGACAAGCTGATCCTGCTGACCGAGGAAGCCGACCTCCGGGATGGTCGCCGGCAGCTGATTTCGCAGCTGTCGCTTCCGGAAGCAACAAAGCTGCTGCAGTCACGCCGCAAGCTGCCGGAAGATACCGTAAGGCACCTGCAGCTTGCCATACAGGCCTGCCGGAAAGGAGTACGGCGCACCCATATTGTCAGCCGCAGAAAGGACGGGGCCGTGCTGCTCGAACTGTTTACCCGCGACGGCAGCGGCACTTTGATTACCGCTGAAATCTATGAAGGGCTGCGCGAAGCCGTAATAGACGACGTCGGCGGCATCCTTGAGCTGATCAAGCCACTCGAGGAACAGGGTGTCCTCGTCAGGCGCTCGCGCGAACGCCTGGAAATGGAGATTGACCACTTCCTGGTCATCGAACGGGACGGGACCATCATTGCCTGTGCTGCTCTCTATCCCTCCGGGGACCGCAGGCAGGGCGAACTCGCCTGTCTTGCCGTCCATCCAGACTATCGCAACGCAGGACGTGGCGATGCCCTGCTTGCCGCCATCGAGGAACGGGCGGCCGGCATGGAAATTGAGAGACTGTTCGTGCTGACCACGCAAACCGCTCACTGGTTTCGTGAGCGCGGCTTTGTTCCGGGTGAGCTCAAACAGCTCCCGGGCAAAAAAAAGAGTCTCTACAACTATCAGCGCAACTCGAAGGTTTATTTCAAAACGACGGGGGACTGAGGTTTCAGCTGACGGTAGCAAGCATGCCGGGAGAGTGGGAGCCGATTTTCATCCATTCGCGGCGCACTGATCGCTATCGGGTATCCCCGGCAACCTTGCTGCACCTTGATGGCCGGGAGGGCTATTTTTTCAGGACCAGTGTCAAACCGTCCGCCACCGGCAGCAGGCTCATCTCGACACGATCGTCCCGATGTATGAACTCGTTCAGGATGCGGATCGCGACGGTATCGTCATCCTGCTTCTCCGGATCTGCGACATCACCTGACCACAGGGTATTGTCGATTACGATCAATCCACCCGGACGCAGCAACTGCAATGTACGCTCGTAATAATTCAGGTAATTGCCCTTGTCGGCATCGATAAAGGCAAAATCAAACCTGCCGGCTTCTCCGGTGTCTAACAAGTCGTCAAGTGTTTCCATTGCAGGTCCCAGGTGCAAGCGGATGCGATCTGCAATACCGGCCTCCTCCCAGTAGCGCCGTGCAATGGCAGTCCATTTTTCACTGGTATCGCAGGCAATCAACCGGCCGTCAGCCGGCAGGGCCTGTGCTACCCAGATGGCGCTGTACCCTGTAAAGACACCGATCTCAAGGCATTTGCGGGCACCAATCAAGCGTACCAGCAAGGCCATAAACTGGCCCTGTTCGGGTGCTGATTGCATGCGCGACATGGGGTCCCGGGCGGTCTCCTCGCGCAGACGTTCCAGGAGATTGGATTCACGCAGGGAAACCGATAACAGGTACGCGTAGAGTGCTTCATCGAGCGGAAGGATTTTATTTGACACGGTCGACAGTTTTTTTGTGAATATTGACGCTTTTTCGCCTGTAAGCCCCTAATTTTCGTGTGATTATGGCCGATAACCATCCCTGAAGGCCGCAAGCGGAGGCAGCACCCAAGCCGCTAGCTGACTGCCTGTAATATACTGCCAATCACTACTTGAAGAAAAACGGGATGACCAACATTACCAAGCTTCCGAATACGAAACAGGTGATCAATGTACTGCAGATAACCGACACCCACCTGTTCAATGACAGTAACGGCTGCCTGCTGGGCCTGAATACGCTGCAGTCGCTGGACGCAGTCATCGCGGCAACTGCAACACGAAACCAGCAGGCCGACATGATTCTTGCCACCGGCGACCTGGTGCATGACGGCAGCCCGGCTGCCTACCGGCGTGTCTTCTCTCGCCTGGAGAGTTTTGGAGTGCCGGTCTATTGTCTGGCGGGCAATCATGACGAGGCGGACAACCTGCAGGGGACCTTGTCCGGCGGCCTGCTTCACTACACCCCGCAGATACACAAGGGAAACTGGAACTTCATTTTCCTGAATTCTACCATTGCCGGCAGTGAAGGCGGCCACCTCGATGCGGATACATTGAAGACACTGGAACATCAGCTTGCGGCAAACACGGATTCACATACCCTGATCTGCCTGCATCACCAGCCGGTACTCATGGGCAGTCACTGGCTGGATACCATGGCCGTCGACAATGCAGATGAACTCTTCTCCATCCTCGACCGGTACGACCAGGTGCGCGGCATACTCTGGGGCCATGTGCACCAGGAATTCGATAAAATACGGAAAAATGTCAGACTGATGGCTACCCCATCGACCTGCATCCAGTTCCTTCCCGGAAGTGAACGATTCGCTGTTGATACCACGGCACCTGGATACCGCTGGCTCTCGCTGCATGAAGATGGCCGTATTGAAACCGGTGTAGAGCGCCTCTCCGAGATACCCGGTGCGGTCGACCTGGCATCGGTTGGTTACTAGGGAAGCCCTGGCTTGTTTATTGGTCTGTTGCAGGGTGCGCCATACCCACCGGAAAGTAGATGCGCGCTGATGATGGATGCATGCTGCGCACGTAGTCCCCTGCAGATATAGCAATACCCATCATCCACAATATCGAAAGTTGTTCTGGGAACTCCCGAAACCCGGGAAGCTACTGGACCAGCTGGTTCAGATCAAAGATCGGCAGCAGGATCGCCAGCACGATCACCAGTACCACGCTCCCCATAAACAGAATCAAGAGTGGTTCGAAGAGTCCCAGCAGGGCGGCAATCATGGTTTCAATCTCGCTTTCCTGGTTCACCGCAGCACGCTCCAGCATTTCCTCCAGCTTGCCGCTGGCTTCGCCACTGGCGACCAGCTGTGTTGTCATGGGCGGGAAATAACCGCTCTTCTCGAGTGCCGCTGCGATCCCGCCACCCTCGCGCACCCGCGCCGTTGCTATGTCAACAGCCTCGCGCATTGGCAGGTTTGACATCACCTGGGCCGAGATACGCAGTGATTCAAGCACCGGCACGCCACTGGCAGTGAGGATGCTGAAGGTGCGGGCGAAACGACCGGTATTCAGGCCACGTTCCAGCCTGGACACCAGTGGTATGTTCAGCAGCAGCTTGTGGAAGCGGTAACGCGTCTGCTTGTTACGTAACAGGTAATTGAAGCCGGTAACCAGCAGAACGGTGAGTACAATCAGGAACAGCCCGTAATCGCGCAGGAAGTCACTGGTGGCAATCATGGCTCGTGTCAATGCCGGCAATTGCTGACCGATGTTCTCGAATACCTGCACGACTTGCGGAACCACGTAGGTCATCAGCCCGCCGACCACAAGGATCGCCACGAGAGTGAGTAGCGCGGGATAAAACACGGCAAGCTGGATCTTCTGGCGCATGCGCTGCCGGCTTTCCGTGTAATCCGCCAGGCGCTCCAGCACCTGTTCCAGGTGACCGGACTGTTCACCGGCCTGCACCGTCGTCTGGTATAACTCGGGAAACACACGCGGAAAATCGGACAGTCCGGCGGCCAGCGAGTGGCCCTCCATTACGCGTGAGCGGACGGCCATCAACATGCTTTTCAGTCGCGGTTTCTCCGCCTGCTGCGAGACCGCGCTTAAACACTCCTCCAGCGGCAGGCCGGCGCGCACCAGTGTGGCCAGCTGACGGGTAATCAGGGCGAGATCGGTGGCGCTGATGCCACGCCTCAGCAGGGTGATGCCAGGCTTGCCCTCTTTAGCTTCCCGCTGGACCACCTCCTCGACAGCGAGCGGGACCCAGTTCTGCTCACGCAGCTGTTGCCTTACCTGGCGGGCGGTATCGCCCTCGAGGACACCTTTCTTCTCGCGACCTCTGGTATCCAGTGCGGTGTATTCAAAAGCACCCATAAATCAGCAAAGAAGCCAGAGGTTCAAACCTGTTCCGGCAATGAGTTATTCGCCCAGTGTGACCCGCAGAACTTCTTCAATGGACGTTTCCCCCTTGATCACCTTGAGCCAGCCGTCCTGGCGAATACTCGGAGAGCGTTCACGCGCCTTTTGTTCCAGTTCGTGCTCACCGCTACCGTCATGGATCATGCTGCGCATGACATCATCGATTTCTACCAGTTCGTAGATGCCGGTACGACCACGGTAGCCGAGCTGGTTGCAGGCCGGGCAACCGGCCGGGTGGTACAGCGTCGGGGGAGATTCTTCCGGAATACCGAGGGCTTCACAATCCACCTTGCCAGCCGTATAGGGCTGTTTGCAATCCTCACACAGGACCCGCACCAGTCGCTGGGCCAGCACACCGATCAGGCTGGATGACAGCAGAAACGGTTCCACTCCCATGTCACGCAATCGCGTGACGGCACCGACAGCGCTGTTGGTGTGCAGGGTTGAAAACACCAGGTGGCCGGTAAGGCTGGCCTGTACGGCAATTTCGGCCGTTTCCAGGTCACGGATCTCGCCCACCATAACCACATCCGGATCCTGGCGCAGGATCGCCCGCAGCCCGCGCGCAAAATTCAGCTCCACCTTGGTATTCACCTGGGTCTGGCCAATACCGTCGAGGTAATACTCGATGGGATCCTCGACCGTCATTATATTGCGGCGCTTGTTATTCAGGCGTTCCAGTGCCGCATACAGGGTGGTGGTCTTGCCGGATCCGGTCGGCCCGGTGACGAGGATAATTCCATGTGGTCTGTTGATGAGCTGGTCACAGAGTTCCTGTGTCTGTTGCGACATCCCCAGGTGCCCCAGCTCCAGACGTCCTGCCTGCTTGTCGAGCAGTCGCAGCACCACGCGTTCTCCGTTGCCCGAAGGCAGGGTCGAAACCCGCACGTCGACCGCACGACCGGCGACTTTCAGGGAGATACGACCATCCTGAGGCAGGCGCTTTTCGGCAATATCCAGGCGTGCCATCACCTTGATACGGGACACCAGCAACGGGGCCAGTACCCGCTGTGGTTGCAGCACCTCGCGCAGTACCCCGTCACAGCGAAAGCGCACGACCAGGCGGTTCTCGAAGGGTTCGATATGGATATCCGACGCATTTTCCTTGATGGCCTCGGTAAGCAGTGCGTTGATCAGCCGGATGATCGGTGCATCATCCTCGCTCTCCAGCAGGTCTTCCGGTTCCGGGAGTTGCTGGGCGACATGAAACAGGTCCATATCCTCACCGAGGTCACCCATCATCTGCATGGCCTCCGAGGAATCCTGCTCATAGGTACCGGCCAGCAGCGCCTCGAACTGTTCGTCATCGACCGACTGCAGGCTGAGGGGGCAATTCATGAATCGGCGCAGCTCGACAAGCACCTTGGGATCAATGCCGCTACGGTGCAGGACCTTGACCTTGCCGTTCTCTTCGCCGGCCACCAGTACGCCGTGTCGCCTGGCAAATAAAAAGGATGGCCGGTGATGTCCGGACGCAGATTTGCCGCCGGTCAGCAATTCATCAGTCTCCGGTGCGCTTCTTAATTCACTCATCTGTCAAGTCAAATGACGATGTTTCCGGCCCTGATTCTGTGTTCTGTTTGATTGGTGGCTTGGTGATCGCCTCCGGGTTGCCCCATTCCGGCAGTACAGGATGCGACTGATTGGGCATCAATTCCACTCCGTCTTCATGCTGTATCGACTGTAACGCCCGCAGGTAATTATATTTGCTGTTTGTGTAATGGTCAGTCGATTTTTGGTCACGCAGGATAACCGGGTGGATGAACACCATCAGGTTGGTCTTGGTGACATCGGTACCAGTGGACCGGAACAGGTAGCCCAGCAACGGGATATCGCCCAGTAACGGGACCTTTTGCATGGACTCGCCCACCTGCTCCTCGATCAGGCCGCCGAGCACCACGACCGCGCCGTCATCCGCCATTACCGTGGTCCTGATAGAGCGTTTGTTGGTAATCAGATCGGAAGCGCCGACCACGCTGTCGGCGATACTGGAGACTTCCTGCTCGATATTGAGCTTCAGTGCATCACCCTCGTTGATCTGTGGCTTGATCTTCAGCGTGAGACCGATGTCCTCGCGCTGGATGGTCTGAAACGGGTTGGTGGCGTCATCACCGGCCGAGGTAAATGAGCCGGTGAGAAACGGCACGTTTTCACCGATGATAATCTCCGCCTCTTCGTTATCCAGAGTAACCAGTGTCGGCGTGGACAGGATGTTGGTGTTGGCATCGGAAGCCAGTGCCTGCACCAGGCCGACAAAGTTGGTGTTCTTGTCGCTGTCGATGCGACCAGCGCCAATTGCCACATTGGACTGCTGCTGCGGGATCTGCACCCCTTCTCTGGCACTGATCACGGCATTCGCGACATCCGTAATCGTGCTGCCGGTATTGGTAAAATTGATCAGCCCGATCGGGCCGGTGCCATCATTCAGCCCGCTGATAATCCATTGCACGCCGAGTTCACGCGCGGTGTCCAGTGATACCTCGGCGACCACGGCATCGACCAGTACCTGGGCGCGCCGGATATCCAGCTGGCTGATGACGCGTTTCAGGGTACGCATGATATCCGGTGGCGCGGTAATCACCAGAGAATTGGTGGCCTCGTCGGCCTGGATATCAAACTCGCTTTTCGGCGCTGCAGTTTTCCCCTTGGTGACTTCTTTCTCCTCGACCTTGCCAACCCCCATGAGTACGTCGACAATCTCTACCGCCTCGGCATACTTCAGGTATATCACGTCGGTATTGCCACCCGTCTCCAGCGGGGTGTCCAGGTGTGAAATCAGCGCGCGCATGCGCAGTCGCAGGGCCCGGTCACCCCCCAGCAGCACGCTGTTGGTACGTTCATCCGCGACCAGTACCGAGCCACCGCCAGCGGCGGCTGCCGGCGCCTTGCCCTTGGCAGGAGCCGCCCGCTGCAGGCTGGTCAGCACACGCACCACCTCATTGGCCGCGGCATGCTCGAGTTGAATGATTTCAATTTCACTGTCACTGACCTGGTCGATGCGCCGGATAATGCTCACGAGGCGTTCCACGTTCCGGGCTCGATCGGAAATAATCAGGACATTGGTCGCCGGGTAGGCGGCGAGGTGCCCTTGCTGCGGAACCAGGGGACGCAGGATCGGCACCAGCTGTGCCGCTGCCACATTGTCCACCTGCACGACCCGGGTCACCATTTCATCACCGACCAGGGTGTCCTTGTCATTGACCGTCGGGATACCATCCTGCTTGGCGTTGACATCCGGGACAATCTTGATCACGGCCCCGCTGGGGACGGCGGCAAATCCATGCACCTTCAGGATGGAGAGGAACACCTGGTAGACCTCCTCACTGTCCATCGCACGCGACGAGACCACCGTGACCTTGCCTTTAACCCTGGGATCTATAATGAAATTTCGGCCAGTGACCTCGGCAACGGTACTGATCAGGGCACTGATATCCGCATCCTTCAGGTTCAGGGTAACGGTCTGGGAAGCCACCGGGAGCACCAAGGTAGCCCAGGTGAGCAGGATCAAGAGAATCTGTCGTGAGCGTCTCATGGCTTTGGCGTAATCTCCATTACGCTCTTCATTATCCTTATATTTTTTTATATATCGGTAGTTTAACTTGATTATTGAGGAGATTTCCAGCTATTCGGGCACGCTGAAGGTCAGTGTCTCCTCCTGGTTATTACGGAGGACCGTCATGGTGACCGATTCACCGGCCTCGGCACTTTTCAGCGCCTTCATGCCGTTCGCCAGAGAATCCAGTTTGACCTCGTTGATCCCGGTCACCACGTCACCTTTCTGCAGCCCCATCGTCTGGAACAACTCCGGGTCCCGACCGGGCTGGAGAGTGTAGCCCAGCATGTTACCCGCTTCATCCTTTTTCGGGGTCGCTCGCACCAGCCCGTAGAGCGATTTCGGGTTCTGCTTCAGTTGCCGGCGCATCGACTTCAGGCGCTGTGCCCGACTGGTTGAGGTAGCCGAACCAATGCCGGATGTGCCTCGCGTCCGGCCACCAGCGCTACTGCTGCGTTCTTCCGGCAGGCGCAAGGTCTCATAGCGACCATTACGCATCAGGATGACCTTTTCAGGATGAATTTCACTCAGTTCGGCATTGCCGGGCAGCTTGTCACCCAGGGCATACTGTTCCTCCTGGCCGCGCGGGTCGGCAATAATCGCGCGCGCGATTTCCTTGTCATCGGAAGCAAACGCGCCCCTCAGCACCAGCTTGAGGCGGGTTTCCGGTGCTTCTGCCGGTGCCACGACCTTCTTCACGACCTTCGGCTCCCGGGCAACCTTGCCGAGCAGGTGCCAGTTCGGCATCTCGCGTATCTTTTGCCTGTCCGGGTCCGGTGCAACCCGGTCCGTGACTTCAGCGACGGGCAATTCAGCTACCGCTTCCGGATCATCGAACACACTCCAGGTCAGCGTCGCCAGGATCCAGGCAATCCAGATTGTCAGCAGCACATTGACCACGAGCACCGCCTGTTTCACCCGGGCGCCCTGCAACAACCGCATCAGGTCAGCAGACTGCAGATTTTGTAACTTGTCTATGGTAACCACGAATCCACCCTGTACCTTAAGCGTTCCTTGCGCGTCTACGACCGTGCCGCTGACCTCTGCCGGCCGGTTTACTACCCGCTTTGTGGCGGCGTCCGCCCTGGCTGTTGTAACGCCTGATTTTAACAGGAGGCTTGAGCGGCTGAATATAGCCTTCGGGCACCGGCTCGACCGGTACCTTGTGACCGATATATTCCTCGATATCCGGTAATGAATATACAAAATCCTCACAGGCGAAACTGACGGCATCCCCATCCTTGCCGATACGCGCCGTCCGGCCGATTCGATGGACATAATCCTCGGCATCCTGTGGCAGGTCATAGTTGAATACATGACTGACATCAGGGATATGCAACCCGCGTGCCGCAACATCCGTTGCAATCAATATCGGCAGCTTGCCCTCCTGGAATTCCTTCAGCAGCCGTTGCCGCTTGGTCTGCGGAACATCACCGGAGAGGACGGCCGTCTTGAAGCCGTTCCCTTCCAGATAGGCCCAGATACGCTCCGCATTGCGCTTGGTGTTCACGAACACGATGCTGCGATTGGGGTCAATATGGTTCAGTAAACCGATCAGCAGGGGGATTTTTTCTTCATTGGAAGTGTGATACAGCACCTGGCGAACCCGCTCGGCGGTGACCCGTTCCGGTTCCACGTCAACGTATTCCGGGTTATTCATGTGCTCATAGGCCAGTTCCTGTACCCGGTGCGAAAGCGTCGCCGAAAACAGCATGCCCAGGCGCTGGTCCGGCGGCGGGCAGCGGCGCAGCAAGTAACGAATGTCCTTGATAAAACCAAGATCAAACATCCGGTCGGCCTCATCGAGCACCACCGCATCGATCTCCTTCAGGTTGTAGACATGCTGCTTGAAATAGTCGATCAGCCGGCCCGGTGTCCCGATCAGTATGTCGACACCGGCCTCGATTGCCTCCCGCTGGCTTTCATAACCGGTCCCGCCATAGGCCAGGCACAGGCTCATATTGCAGTACTTGCCGAGCATTCTTGCATCGGTGTGGATCTGCATGGCCAGTTCGCGCGTGGGTGCAACGATCAGGGCGCGCGGCTGTGTGGATTTGCGGCTTTCTGACGGGGGTTTCGACAACAGGCGGTTATATACCGCAATCAGAAACGCGGCCGTCTTGCCGGTACCGGTTTGTGCCTGGCCGGCAACATCCCGGCCTTGCAAGGCGATCGGCAGGGTCTCTGCCTGTATCGGGGTACATTTTGAAAATCCCAGTTCTTCAATACCTTGCATTAATTCTGGTGGCAGATCGAATGCGCCAAACAGGGTGTCTGATAGATGTGCTTCACTCATAACCTGCTAGGATACAGTAATTTATTGCCTGTTGGGCTTGTAATATGTCTTGAATTAAGCTCAAATGTGCATCAGAATTAATCGTGACGCGGCACAACAGGCGCACCTCCGTCACAACAGGCCGTTCAAGGCCGCCCTTCCCGGGCCGGGCCTCGACAAATTCAATCGGCAATTTTCCATTGGAATGAAGTAACCGGGCATTGAATTGCGCCGGGAATTGTACCGGCATCATGACGATTGCCATTTGATCATCAGGAGATATTTTACAGTGAGCGAAGACATCATTTATGTAACCGACGACAACTTTGAAGCCGAAGTCCTCAATGCGGCTGACCCCGTACTGGTTGATTACTGGGCGGAATGGTGTGGTCCCTGCAAAATGATTGCGCCGATTCTGGATGAAATTGCCGCGGAATATAATGGCAAGATCCGTGTCGCCAAGCTCAACATCGATGACAATCCGCAAACACCGCCAAAATACGGCATCCGCGGCATACCGACTCTGATGCTTTTCAAAAACGGCAGTGTCGAGGCCACCAAGGTAGGGGCCGTATCAAAATCACAACTGACCGCCTTCATTGACAGCAATATATAGCCACCAGGTGACAAACTGACTTCTAGTTATTAATAAAGGGGGGATGAGCGTAACTCGAGTTGCATGCTCGCGTAACGCTATAATACAGGATATCAATGATCCGCAGCGCCAGTTCGACCGGACTGCTGTTCCCAGTTACCGATTTACAATTCCCGGCCACCAGGCCATTTCCATTCATTCTTGAACCCAGACCCATCAAAGGCACTCTATGAACCTCTCCGAACTCAAGCTCAAACCCGCCTCCGAGCTCATCGAAATCGCCCAGGAAATGGGTATCGAGGGTACCGCACGTACCCGCAAGCAGGACATCATTTTTTCCATCCTCAAATCACATGCCAAGAAGGGTGAGGATATTTTCGGTAACGGTGTTCTGGAAATACTCCAGGACGGCTTCGGCTTTCTGCGTTCCGCCGACAGTTCCTATCTGGCAGGCCCGGATGACATCTATGTATCACCAAGCCAGATACGCCGCTTCAGCCTGCGCACCGGTGACACCGTCGACGGCAAGATCCGGCCACCGAAAGACAGCGAACGTTATTTCGCCCTGCTCAAGGTCAGCGAAATCAATTATGAAAAACCGGAGAATGCCAAACACAAGGTCGCTTTCGAGAATCTGACTCCGCTGCATCCCAATGACCGCATGACACTGGAGCGCGGCAACGGCAGCACGGAAGACATCACCGCGCGCATCATCGACCTGGTCGCCCCGCTCGGCAAGGGTCAGCGCGGGCTGATTGTGTCACCGCCGAAGGCCGGTAAGACCATGTTGCTGCAGAACGTGGCGCAGTCAATCACGTCCAACCATCCAGAGTGTTATCTGATCGTTCTGCTCATCGACGAACGCCCCGAGGAAGTCACCGAAATGGCGCGTTCGGTACAGGGTGAAGTCGTCTCCAGTACCTTCGATGAACCGGCCAGCCGGCATGTCCAGGTCGCCGACATGGTGATCGAAAAGGCCCGGCGCCTGGTCGAACACAAGCGCGATGTGGTTATCCTGCTGGATTCCATCACGCGCCTTGCGCGCGCCTACAACACCGTGGTGCCGTCATCGGGCAAGGTGTTGACCGGCGGCGTCGATGCCAATGCCCTGCAACGCCCGAAACGTTTTTTCGGTGCCGCACGCAACATCGAGGAAGGCGGCAGCCTGACCATCCTGGCAACCGCACTGATCGACACCGGCTCGCGCATGGACGACGTGATTTACGAGGAATTCAAGGGTACCGGCAACCAGGAGATCCACCTCGACCGCAAGATCGCCGAAAAGCGCGTCTACCCTTCCATCAACATCAATCGCTCGGGAACGCGCCGCGAGGAACTGCTCACCGACCCGGCCGAACTCCAGAAGATGTGGATCCTGCGCAAGCTGCTGCACCCGATGGATGAACTTGCCGCCATGGAATTTCTGCTCGACAAGCTGAAGGCCACCAAGACAAACGCGCAGTTCTTCGAATCAATGAAGCGCTAGCTTATTACCTGCAGGATTCCACCTGCGGGTGAATGCAATCCACCACACCGGTCAGTTCCGGTCTACTATCAGTCATCCCCCAGATTTCTCAGACGTTCCATACGCCGCTCCAGCGGTGGATGCGTGGCAAACAGGCGCGCCGCCTTTTCGGAGAAATTCCGGAACGGGTTGACGATAAACATGTGCTGCGTGGCGCTATTGGCCCCCTCGAAGGGCTTGGCGCTCACTGCCAGCTTCTCCAGTGCCGAAATCAGTCCCTCCGGGTGACGGGTGAGACGTACGCTGGTGGCATCGGCGAGAAACTCCCGCTGCCGCGATACCGCCATTTGCACCAGCTTGGCGAACACCGGTGCCAGCGCGGCGAACAGCAGCAGGAACAGCACGACCAGGGCCGCACCGCCACCACCACGCCCGCCGGAACTACGTGAACGCCCCCCCGAAAAGCGCAGGGAGCGCAAGGCACCGTCGGACACCAGCGCGATCAGACCGACCAGCACACCGACCGCCGTGGCATAGCGTATGTCCCAATTCACGATATGTCCCATCTCGTGACCGATGACACCCTGCAACTCTTCCCGGTTGAGTGTATCCAGCAGGCCGCGCGTCACACCGATCGATGCGCGGGCCGGTGTCATGCCGGTCGCAAAGGCATTCAGGGCATCTGTCTCGATGACATAAACCTGTGGTTTGCTGATCCCGGCGGCGATGGCCATCTCCTCGACCACATTATGCAATTGCGGCTCCTCGGTGGCAGTGACTCTATTTGCACCGGCCATGCGCAGGATGATGCGGTCACCCCTGCGGAAGGACAGCCAGGCCCAGAGCGCACCGATGACAAACAGTCCGAGGGCCGCCAGCAGGCCCCAGTCGCTCAGGAACCAGACCGAGTCGCTTTCCGCGGGAAACTGGCCGGACAGCACCTGCATGCTCCAGCCCAGCAGGTAGCCGAGTACCGCGAGTATCAGCAACATGATGAATACCAGGCGGCGGGTCGCTCGCTGGTTGGCACGGGAAGCTGCCATGAAGTCGGTACGCAACAGCACCTTTTTTCGCAACCGCGGCCGATCCTGCCAGTTCTCGACCAGCGGGGCACCGCATTGCCGGCACGCGGCAGCATGCGGCCGGTTAGCCGTACCGCATTCGGGGCAGGGATGTTCGGCAGACAGTGGCATGATATGTGGTTAGCGGCGTGAGCGGTAATTAATAAATGGCCACAGAATCCACGGAAGAACACGGAAAGAAAATATACATTCCTTCTCCTTTATGCCCGGTTTGTTGGGTGCTCCGGGAGAAGGACAGGATGAGGGGATATAAAATCAGGATGTTACCTTTATTTTATCCACTCTCCCCAACCCTCTCCCTGTGGGAGAGGGAGTTAAACCAAACTCAATGTTGTTCTTCTGTGGATTCCGTGGCCATTCAGCTTTTGTGGCCTATCTCACCGTAAATCCACCTGCGGTGTCGCGGTCTCGGCCTCGGCCACCTCGAAATAGGTTGCCATCCGGAATCCGAACAGGCCGGCGATGATATTCGACGGAAACACCTCGACGCCGTTGTTGAGCGCCATGGCGCTGTCATTGTAGAACTGGCGGGAAAAGGCAATCCGGTTCTCGGTGGCACTCAGTTCTTCCATGAGGCGGGAGACATTTTCATTCGCCTTGAGGTCCGGGTAGTTTTCCATCAGGGCAAACAGCTTGCCCAGCGCCCCGCCGAGAATGCCTTCGGCCGCGATGGCCTCTTCCGGCGAGTTGGCACTGACGGCCCGGTTACGCGCCTGGATCACCTTCTCCAGGGTTTCCTGTTCGTAAGACATATAGTCCTTGACCACTTCCACCAGGTTGGGAATCAGGTCATGGCGCCGCTTTAACTGCACATCGATCTGGCGCCAGGCATTCTTGACCTGGTTGCGCAGGCCGACCAGGCGGTTGTAGAGCACGATCCCGAACAGCGGGATCCCGATAATCAGTGCCACGATGATCCAGCCGAATACTTCCATTGCCAGCCTCCTTTGTCCGGGGCGTTTCAGGGCGCCCGGTCAAGCGCACGATAACCGATATCCGTCCGGTAATACATGTCCTGCCAGTGAATCCGGCCGGTACATTCATAGGCCTTCGCCTGCGCCTCGGCAATACTATGGCCCAGGGCACAGGCACACAACACCCGGCCCCCGCTGGTTACCACCTGTCCGTCGCGTTCCGCGGTGCCGGCATGAAAGACCTTGCATTCCTTATCGTCAACCACCGGCAGACCTTCAATCACGTCCCCCTTGCGATACTCCGCCGGATAGCCGCCTGCTGCCAGCACCACCCCGAGCGCGGCACGTTCATCCCACTCGACTTCGGTACGGTCCAGGTGGCCTGCGAGGGCCGCCTGACAGAGTTCCACCAGATCGGAACGCAGCCGCAGCATGATCGGCTGGGTCTCGGGGTCACCGAAACGCACGTTGAATTCCAGTACCCGCGAGGTGCCGTCGGCCCCGATCATGAGCCCGGCATAGAGAAACCCGGTAAATTCATTGCCCTCCTCCGCCATGCCGGTCACGGTCGGACGGATCACCTCGTTCATGACGCGACGATGAATCTCCGGCGTCACCACCGGTGCCGGTGAATAGGCACCCATGCCGCCGGTATTGGGTCCGGTATCGCCGTTGTCGCGCGCCTTGTGGTCCTGTGAGGTCGCCAGTGGCAGGATGTGCCGGCCATCCACCATGACGATAAAGCTGGCCTCTTCCCCGGTGAGGAACTCCTCGATCACGATACGGTGACCGGCTTCGCCGAACACGTTCCCGCTGAGCATGTCTTCCACGGCGTTGATGGCTTCCGTCTCCGTCTGCGCCAGGATGACCCCCTTACCGGCTGCGAGCCCGTCGGCCTTGACGACCAGCGGTGCACTCTGCTCGCGGACAAACGCGACGGCATCGGCAACTCCCGTGAAGACACCATAGCCTGCAGTCGGTATCCCGTGTCGCGCCAGGAAGTCCTTGGTGAAGGCCTTGGAACCTTCCAGCTGCGCTGCGCCCTGCGTGGGACCGAAACAGGCGAGTCCGGCCTCGCGGAATCGATCCACCACGCCCGCCACCAGCGGCGCTTCGGGGCCAACGATGGTCAGGCCGATATCCTTGTCCCTGGCAAAGGCAAGCAGTTCATCGATGGCACCGGCCTCGATGGCGACATTTTCAATGCCCGGTTCCAGTGCCGTGCCCGCGTTGCCCGGCGCGACAAATACGTTATCTGCCCGGGGCGACTGTGCCACCTTCCAGGCCAGGGCATGTTCGCGTCCACCACCACCGATGATGAGAATATTCATGGTTGTACCCTGTTCAGGAAATCAATTGCCACGGAAGCACACGGAAAACGAACAAACCTGTTAATACCCGCAGGAGTGGTTTCAACCGCGATGAAGCGTACGATATTCCTTCAACATTTAATCGCGAATAAATTCGCTCCTACAAGGCCTTTTTATTTTTCCGTGTGCTTCCGTGGCCATTCACGCATTACGTCTCACGCTTCACGACACGTCAATGCCGGAAATGGCGCATGCCGGTGAATACCATCGCCATACCGTGTTCATTGGCCGCTGCGATCACTTCCTCGTCGCGC
>CP070821.1:985579-988770 GCA_020344335.1 Gammaproteobacteria bacterium
CTTGCCGGACCCGGCGGCGAACGCGACGCATATCCACCGTGGAGTATGGCTGGCACTGGTTGTCCTGGCTGGCCTCGGACTGGCCGTTGTGCTGGTGCTGCCGCAACTGGTGTCCGAACCGGCACCCGGGGAGCCGGAAATGGTTGCCAACCCTGCACCGCAACTGGTGTCCGAACCGGCACCGGGCGAACCGGCAACAGTTGCCAACCCCGCACCACCAACCGACCCGGTCGTAGATACAAGCGCCGAACGCACCGCCGCCGAGCAGGCGTTGCAGTCCTATTTGCAATTGCGCGCACAACTGGAGCTTGCCAATGCCATGGCCTGGGGTGAACCGGAATGGGGGCGTGCCGCCCAGGCCGCCAGTGCCGGTGACCGCCTGTTCGGGCAGCGGAAATTTGCCATGGCGCAAGACTCCTATGCTGCCGCCCTGCAGGGCCTGCAGGTGCTGGAATCCGGACGCGACGAGCGCCTTTCGACGGTACTCGAATCCGGGCAGCAGGCCCTGGATCGGGATGACAGTGCGGCGGCCGTGGGACACTTTGAAATGGCACTGTCCATCGAACCCGGTCATGAAACGGCAGCGCTGGGGCTGCAGCGTGCGCAGGTGCGCACCGAACTGTTGCAGTTCATGGCCACGGGGGCAGAGGCGGAGTCTGTGAATGACCTGGAGGCAGCGCAGGCCGCCTACCAGTCGGCAACCGGACTGGATGCCCGCTATGAACCGGCCGCAGCGGCATTGCAGCGTGTGACCGCCCGGTTGACAGACAGCGCTTTCCAGGACGCCATGAGTCGTGCGCTCAAGGCACTGGAGGCGGGCCGCCTGGGCACTGCCGGCACCGCGTTGCAGCAGGCAGCGGACCTCAAACCCGCTGATCCCGTGGTGCAGGAGACCGGGCAGCGGCTGGCCGAGGCGCGCCGGCAGGCACGCCTTGCCGGGTTACGCGGGGAGGCTGCCGCGAAGGCTCGTAAAGAAAGCTGGTCGGACGTGGTAGCACTCTACCGGAAGGCACTGGCCATCGACCCCCATGCCGGGTTTGCCCGCGACGGTCTGGTGCACGCAGAGGACCGTAGCCGCCTGCATCAGCAGCTGGACCATTACCTTGCCGATCCGGCCAGGCTCTATTCAGAAAAACCGCTTGCCAATGCGGAACAGTTACTCAAATCGGCCGGTAGTGCACCCGCGTCAGAGCCACAGCTGGTGGACAAGCTTGCCCGGTTGCAAAACCTGGTGACCGGGGCACGCATGCCGCAGCCGGTCACACTGCACTCGGACGGGTTGACCAGTGTCGTGATCTATCATGTTGGCCTTCTCGGTGAATTTACCAGCCAGCAACTGGAATTAAAGCCCGGCACCTACACGGCGGTCGGATCGCGTGCCGGCTATCGTGATGTGCGCCGCAGCTTTACCGTAACACCCGGACACGCACCGCCACCGGTGGACATCCGTTGCGAGGAACCGGTGTGAGCCGCGTATTCTTTATTGAGTCTGCCGATGGCGAACATCGCGCAGGCGAGTCCGACTTTCCCCTGGGTGTCGGCGGTTCCGGGCAGTGTGACGTGGTACTGCCAGGTGTGCCTGCCGATGCGGTGCTGGCCTACATTGCACTCACCGAAGGGCATGCCTACATCCAGCCGGCGAATGCCACGGTGGAAATGTTTCACAACCACGAGCGCGTTGAGGAATCGCGCTGGCTGAAGTCCGGTGATCGAGTGCAGCTGGCGGATGCGGTGCTCCACTGGGACGTCAAGGGTGACCAGGTATTCATCAGGGTACGGCAACATGCTGCGGATCCCGAGCTGGTACCCCCGCCGGCACCGCCGCCCGCTGCCCGCCCTGCTGCAGCGGTCCCAACGGCACCGCTGCCATCGGCACGTCGTCGCAAGCTGCGCTATCCGCTGCTGACGGTATTCGGTCTGCTGTTGCTGGCCGCACTGTTCGTATTGCTGGCGACCCCGGTGGCAATCCACATCAACCCGGCGCCGCAATCGCAGTCGCTGCACGGATTTCCGCCGCCCGTTCCGGTAGGCAAACGACTACTCGTGGTCCCGGGCAGCTACACCCTGCGCGCCAACCGGCAGGGGTACCGGCCACTGGAGGCAATCGTCGAGGTGTCTGCGGGTGGATTCCAGTCATTCGATTTCACGTTGCAGGAACTGCCGGGGCGCGTACACATCACGATCGATCCGGACGTACCCTTCAGGGTCATGGTCGATGCAGACGAGGTGGCCGTAAACGCCGGCAATATCGCCGAGCTCCAGCGCGGCCTGCAGCGCCTGCGCATCGAGGCCGATCGTTACCTGCCGGAGACGCGCGAGCTGGACGTTGCCGGGCGGGGCGAGTTGCAGCAGCTGGCCGTGACCCTGCAACCGGCCTGGGCCAGCGTGCAGCTGGACAGTGATCCACCGGGGGCCGAGGTGACGGTCGATGACGTGGTACTCGGAACCACGCCGCTGGCCACCGAGATGCTCCAGGGACAGCGCACCATTCACCTGTCACTCGCGGGTTACAAACCGGCAGTCCTGCAACAGGCAATCGAGGCCGGCACCACGCTGGCACTCGATGTCATCGAATTGCAACCGGCCGACGGACAGCTGGTGCTTGGCAGCCGGCCGGACGGTGCCACTGTCAGTATTGACGGTAATTATCACGGCACCACACCGGTTACCATGGCACTGTCCTCCCGGACGGAGCATCGGGTACGCCTCAGCAAGCCGGGCTACCGGACGACGGAACGACTCGTCACCCTGGAACCGGATGCGGTGCAGGAACTCAGTATTGATTTGCCGAAAGAGCACGGCATTGTGTTTGTCACCTCGCGACCGGCGGATGCCAGCCTGAAACTGGATGGCAAACCGGCCGGCAAGGGAACACAGCGACTGCGCCTGACCACGCGCGCGCATACACTGGAGTTCAGCAAACCCGGCTATGCATCACAAACGGTGACAGTGACACCGCGTGCCGGTATCAGCCAGAAC
Source organism: Gammaproteobacteria bacterium (assembly GCA_020344335.1). Classification (GTDB taxonomy): domain Bacteria; phylum Pseudomonadota; class Gammaproteobacteria; order UBA9214; family UBA9214; genus SZUA-186. Next base: position 988,559 of record CP070821.1, read on the forward strand.
GTCGAGGTCACCCTCAAGACGCTGGGGCAGGCAAAGGCCGACGCCACACCGCCAACGGTACGTACCGCCGCCGGCCAGGTATTGCATCTGGTGCAACCGTCGGGCAGTTTCCGCATGGGGGCCTCGCGTCGCGAGGCAGGCCGTCGTGCCAATGAAAGCCAGCGTCTCGTCGAACTGACCCGGCCGTATTACCTGGCACTCAATGAGGTCAC
>CP070821.1:988870-997481 GCA_020344335.1 Gammaproteobacteria bacterium
ATCTCTTTCAACGGGCGCCGAGGTCAATAACAGCCTGTACTGCCACAAAGGCAGCAGAGGCAAAAAATCCCGCTACCGGCACCCACAGGTGGACATTGATCACACCAGATGGCTGCACGGTTGTCCGCTTGATGCGCCATAGCGACAGGTTAACCAGTGTAAATACCAGCAGCAGGAAATAACTTGTCGCCTTTGCCAGGGTCTCGATCGGCAGCCACAGCGCCAGTATCAGCACCAGCAGTGACATGGTGACAGTTGTCACCACCGGCGTGCGGGTCACGGAATGTACGCGTGCAAAGATGGCCGGCAACCAGTGTTTACGCGCCATGCCGTAACCCACGCGTGCCGCCATGATAATTTGTATCAACGCACCGTTGATGACGGCAAACATGCTGATCAGCGTGATCGTCACCGGCTCCCGGCCGGTCACTTGCTGATACAGGAAGGACAGCGGGGCCTCCGCATGCGCCAGTGCCTCGGTCGGCACACTGACTACCGCCACCACTGCCACCATAAAATACAGACACATGGAGATCGCCAGCGCCAGCAGTATGGCGCGCGGCAGGTTGCGATGTGGCTGTTTCACTTCCTCCGCCACGTTGACCATGTCCTCGAAGCCGATGAAGGCGTAAAAGGCGAGGAATCCGCCGACAAATATCCCGTACCACGCATCGATCCCGGCAAGCGGCATGAGATCCAGCGCCGGTACACCGGTATCAGCAATTGCAGGCGCCGCTACCCCGATGATCAGCAACAGGCCACCAATTTCCACGAGCGTGATCAATGCGGCTACGGTGACCGACTGGGTGATACCCCATGCGGCCAGTCCGCCGAGCAGCAGCACCATCACCAGGATGGTCACACTGTCCGGAATATCGAGAAATTCCTGCAGATAACCGGTAAACCCGCGCAGAATGGTCGCTGCCGAGACGAGCCCGGCAAGAATAATCAGCAGACCGACGAGTGCAGAGAGGGCCTGGACGCCGAGGCCTTCCTGGATATAGACGGCCTCACCGGCGCTTAGAGGAAAGCGTGCGGCCAGTTCCGCATAAGTGAATGCCGTCAGGCAGGCCAGCAGAGAGGCCACCAGGAAGGAAACCGGCGCAAACAGGCCGGCATGCCCGACCACCTTGCCGATCAGGACATAGATGCCGGCACCGAGAATATTGCCCAGCCCGTAGAAGGTGGTCAGTGGGAGGGACAGGGAACGCCGCAAGGCGGGTTGCTGTTTCCCTGCACTGGCAGTTTCCGGGCCCATAGATGGCATTATGACATGCCCCCGGAGATCCGGAGACCCTGATTTTTTCGCTGCAAATCAAAGACATGAGAACGCAGAAACCCCGGAACCCGGATTCAGCCTGATTGTTGATGGCGATCAAGGCAGGCTAGTGTGATTACGGCTATAAATACCGTAGGACATGGTATGGCTTGATGCCAAAGGAGGGTAATGAGATGTCAATTGCCCACAAAATTCACAAAGGTGAAAAGCCACTGCAACGCCGCACCACACCATCCATGGTGAGCCCATGGGATGAAATGGATCGGTGGTTCAGTGACTTCGCGAGACGCGGCTGGCTACACCCCTTTACATGGGAGTGGCCAAAGGAAATGGAAACACTGGCTCCCTTTGAGGGCAGGATGCCCAGTGTGGACATGATCGATCGGGATGATGAGGTCGTCGTTCGGGCTGAATTACCCGGTGTGAACAAGGATGATCTGGAAGTAACCCTTTCGGAACATACCTTGGCGATTGAAGCCCACACAAAGCGGGAAGAAGAGGAGGAAAAAGGAGAGTACTACCGCAAAGAGATGACTCGCGGTGATTTCCGGCGCACACTGGCATTGCCTGGCGGCCTGGATGAAGACAAGGCGAAGGCAACCTTTACGGATGGTGTGCTCGAGCTGTGTCTCCCGAAACTGGAAAAGACCTCGCGAAAGAAAGTCGAGGTCAAGTAGGACAGGGAAGCCGAGGACGCCCGGCAGGATGCCGGGCGTCCTTGTATAGATAACCGTAACAGCTGTCCCGGGAGGACGGCAGCACGCTGCAATCAAGAGTGATGGCGAAAAACACGACACAATCTGCACTGGAAACAGGCATCCTGAAGACCCGTTACTGGCATACACTGGACGACGGACGGGTAATGTGTGATCTCTGTCCGCGTGCCTGCAAGTTGCATGAAGGACAGCGCGGGCTGTGTTTCGTACGCGCCTGCGAGGACGGAGAGATTGTACTCACCACCTACGGCCGCTCCAGCGGGTACTGTGTCGACCCGATCGAGAAAAAACCCCTGAACCATTTCCTGCCCGGTACGCCGGTATTGTCTTTCGGAACCGCCGGCTGCAACCTGGCCTGCAAGTTTTGCCAGAACTGGGACATCAGCAAATCGCGTGAAATCGATACCCTGGCTGACAGCGCCGCTCCGGCAACCATAGCCGCAGTCGCCCGGGACCTCGGGTGTCGCAGTGTTGCGTATACCTATAATGATCCGGTGATCTTTATGGAATACGCCATTGACACGGCGATAGCCTGTCGCGAGCAGGACATCAAATCGGTTGCCGTAACTGCCGGCTACATATGTGACGAACCGCGCCGCGAGTTCTTTCAGTACATGGATGCTGCCAACGTGGACCTGAAGGCCTTTACCGAAAAATTTTACTGGAAGATCACGGGCGGGCACCTGCAGTCAATACTGGAGACACTGGAATACCTGAAACACGAGACCGATGTGTGGTTTGAACTTACCACCTTGCTGATCCCGGGCGAAAATGACTCCGAAGGAGAACTGGATGCAATGACGCAATGGGTGGTAGAACATCTGGGACCGGATGTCCCCATGCACTTCACTGCCTTTCACCCGGCCTGGAAGATGCTGGACAAACCAAGCACCCCCCAGGCAACCCTGACGAGGGCGCGGCAAATTGCGCTCAATAATGGTGTGCGCTACGCATACACCGGGAACGTACTCGACGAATCCGGGGAGAGCACATACTGCCACCACTGTGGCGAGATACTGATCGGTCGCATCCAGTATACCCTGACGCAGTGGAACCTGACGGCAGGGGGTTGCTGCAGTTCATGCGGCACGCAATGCAAGGGAGTATTCGAACTGGAACCCGGGAACTGGGGCTCGAAGCGCCTGCCGGTCAGGCTGCAGGATTACGCCCAGCCGGCCTGACCTGCCTGTCTCAGCTGTTTACTGCGCAATCAGCGGCCTGCATACGGGCTGCGATAACGCGGTGGCGGGCGGTGTTGCCAGTGGCGCCCCATGCGCGTTGAGTGCGGGTGTGCACGCCGATGTCGCCGCTGATCCTGATCGCGGGACATTTCGGTGATACGCTCATCAAGATAGGCATTCAGTTCTTCCGGACTCATGCCTTCCATCTCGGAGCGGTACCTGGCAAGCTCTGCCCGGCGTTCCTCTGCTTTCCGGCGCAGTTCCTCGTGCCGTTTAATGCGTTCCTCCTTGCGCTCCAGTGCCATTTGCAGGAATTCCTGGTGATGCTCGTTCAGGTAGTCACGCTCACCTGCATAACGATCACGTAATTTCTCCTGTTCCCTGATGATCTCTGCCATACGCTCCTCGCGCTGTTTCAACATGGCCTCGAAACGCCTGGCACGTGCCTGTTGGCGTTCTTCATAGTGTTCCAGCATTTTCTTGCGGCGGTCTTTCTGTTCAAGCTCTTGTTTGTCATACAGTTCCCGGTAAGCACGTATGCGTTGTTCCAGGTCTGCAGCATCTGCTGGTGGTTGTCCCATTACAGGCTCTTCTGGCGGTTGTGCCATTGAAGCCTCTGCTGGTGGTTCTCCCATTACAGGCTCCTCTGGCGGTTGTGCCATTGAAGCCTCTGCTGGTGGTTGTGCAGTTACCGCAGCTCCGGCAGACGCGTCTGGTGCCGGTTCCATTGCCATCAGCGGTTGCATGGTTATCAGGCTATAAACAAGACCAGAGATTACAGTTCTAACGGACATGACGGATCCCCTTATTTCGTTTTTGTTGGTTGCCGTGACTTATCTGCCCGGGCGCAGGCAAGTCATAAATATCAATATAGACAAAATACACAGTAAAATCTGCACCCCGCGCATTATCCCTTAATGAAAAACATTCGTCGCCATTTGTGCCGTCCCGCCAGGGCATGCAGCACCACGGCACCGACATGGATGGCAAGATACAATGGTATCAGCAGTTCACCGGTTTCATGCAGCTCCTCGACCAGATGTAACAATCCCTCTGCCTCGGTCTCGGGTTCCAGCATGACAAACAGGATACTTCCGGTCAGCGCCATCAAGGTGAACACCAGCAGTCCCAGGAACTGGACCAGGCCGGAGAGCCCGTAGTGGAGGGGCCGGTCCGGTAACCGGAGTATCAGCAAAGCGCGGGTATCATCCACGACCTGACCCAGGCGCTCCCGGGTTAGCGGTACCCATTGACTGAAGCGTACATTGGCGGGTCCTATGAGTCCGGTGATGATTCGCAGAAGAATGAAAACCGTCAGGCCGATGCCAAGCCAGCTGTGCAGGTCATAGCCAAAACGGCTACCCTCCTCGACTTCGGCCAGCTCACCTGTAAGCCACGCCGAAATTCCGAATATCACCATGCCTAGATGAATCAGGCGTGATGTCGTACCGAGTTCATCAGGTGCATGCATAAGAACCACTCCTCGCCGGAATCCACGATATAAAACACTCTAGGCTAATTGCACACCGCGGAAATTAATCCAGATCAATCGCAATCATGAATACCTGGTGATCCACTGTGCAGATCAGGCATACCTGTAACTGCTGCCCTGTCCGGGCATACCCGGCATGTGCGGATGTGCTGGCCTATTACGTGTAAGGACTCCTTGCGGGGGCCGAATCGATTTGTCCGGCAGTCGCGCTGATAAACAGTCAGTTGTGAGGCGATTATCTCTTCAGGGCCCCCTTCCCTCGTAATACCGGTAGTTCCTGTACCTCCTTGCAGGAGGCGAGGGTTTCAGGGCGGGGTCGTACTCATCATGCGAATGCGGATCACCGGTGTATTACCGGATATCTTCAATACCAGTGAAAACGGCATCGCAGCTTGCGAGTAGTAAAAAAAACGATTTCCGGGTAACCAGCCGCCTACCAGGGCATGAAATCACCCATGAAATTCATGGGACGCATGCTGTGCCCCATCTTGCCCATCTCATAGCGCATGGCATCACTGGTCATGCTCATGGCACGCACAGAATGATCCATGCCACCCATGGATGTATTCATACCGCGCATATTGGCCAGCATGGGTTCAAGATTCTCCAGGGTATCCATCTTCCCGGATATGTCCTCGACAAAAGTGGTCATCTTGTCGACCCGCCGGGTCATGGTCCGGATATTTTCAGACAGGTAGACAACGCTGTCAGAAATATTCCCCAGGTTTTTTGCCATCTGTGGATCCATCCCCTGTGCCAGGGTGTGGATGTCCTTGCTCAGCGAATAGATCAGGAAGAAACCGTAGGCTGCGAGAATGACAAACGACACCATGGCCGGGTATACCACCAGCTCCCAGCGCCGCGCACTGGCCTCGAAGCTTTTAACGAAGCGATCCATGGCATCGCCTTCAAACGGCGATTCTGCATTCGTGGGCTTGCCCTTGTCATCATTGGGCCTGGTATCATGCTTTTCTGTCATGTCAATTGTTCTTGAGGTCTTATGAAATATCAGCCGGAAATTACTCCTGCCGGCAGTAAATCGTTATCGGGAGCCACGTTCATACCCCTGATTTCCCTCTCCGTCAAATAGCAGGCCGGGTCTTCTGCCCAGGGATCACCGGTTAACTGCAGGGCACGGACCCGGGTATTGCCTCCGCAGATATTGAAATATCGGCATTTTCCACAACGTCCTTTAATTTTACGGGGTTTTTCCTTTAGCCCGTGCATGATCGGGTCCGAGGTATCCATCCAGATATCCGAAAACCGGCGCTCGCGTACATTACCCAGGTTGTAATGCCACCAGAATGTATCGGGATGCACGTTCCCGAGGTTATCGATATTCGCAATGTTGACACCGGAACTGTTGCCGCCCCACTGCCGTAACTTCGCCGCAATGTGCTCAGCCCTGTCGGGATAATATCTTTGTACCCAGTGCAGCAGGTAAACACCATCAGCGTCATTGTTCCCGGTAACGAATTCCTTTCCATCACGCCTCTCTGCACTTAACAGGGCCGTTTCAAACAGCAAATCCATCGCATCACGCGTGATATTCAGGTGAACATCACTGGCACGGTTACGGTTGCCGCGTCCGGCATAGTTCAGATGCGAGAGATAGAACTTGTCGACATCCTCCTGTTCCATGAGCTCCAGCATGCCGGGCAACTCGGGTGCATTGTCCATGGTCAATGTAAACCGAAGGCCGACCTTGATTCCCCGGTCGCGACACAGACGGATGCCTCGCATGGATGCATCATAGGCACCCGCCTTGCGCCGGAAGCGGTCATGGGTTTGCTGCACCCCGTCGATGCTGATGCCGACATAGTCATAACCGACTGCAGCAATGGCATCGATATTGTGTTCATCGATCAAAGTACCATTGGTCGACAGACCGACATAAAAACCCATATCCCTGGCACGCTGTGATATTTCGAAGATATCCGGACGTAACAGCGGTTCACCGCCGGAGAGTATCAGTACGGGTACGCCAAAGGCCTTCAGATCGTCCATAACCCCGAGGACTTCTGCTGTTGAGAGCTCGCCCTTGAAATCGGTGTCTGCCGAAATGGAGTAACAGTGCTTGCAGGTCAGGTTGCAGCGTCTTATCAGATTCCAGATAACCACCGGCCCGGGTGGTTCACGGACCGGACCCAGGGGGGTAGGCTCAAGCACTTCTCGCATGTAATGTGATATCCGGAACATATTGCTTCACTCCCCGATCCGGAGACCGGTCTTTTTCAGAATGCGCGTACTGTACAACACATCATGGCCGCGGCAGACACCACGCAGCATCCCGGCGATCACCTTCACATGGTCTGCCACTTCATCACGGTTGTACCCGTGCACCATGGCAAACAGGTTATAGGGCCACAGCGGCAAATGTCTTGGTCGTTCATAACAGTGGCTGACAAACTCGAGATCACCTACCTGCCTGCCTAGTTCTGCTACCATGTCGTCCGGTACATTCCATACCGACATACCATTGGCACGATAACCCAGTGCATAATGATTCGGCACGGCACCAATACGCCGGATGACATTGTGCTCCTGCATGGCCGCGACCCGGGCAACAACCTCGTCTGGATCCAGCCCGAGTTGCTCGGCCACAGCATCCCAGGGCTGTGCAACCAGTGGCAGGCCGCTTTGCGTTGCGATAATGATCTGCCGGTCAATGGCATCTAGCTGGTAGGGACTCGGGTTCAGTACGGCATTCATGGCGGTAAACTCCCTCACACCGGCAGCTTGAGACCGATGTAAAATTCATTCCTCTTGGGCATGTCGTAAACACGGCATCCGGTTTCGGCCTCGATCTCGGCAATGACTTCGGCCACCCGTTCCGGCTGCTCGGTGGCGACTACAAACCACATATTCAGATCGTGCTCACGGGCATAGTTGTGCGCGACTTCAGGGAAGGCATTCACCTGCTTGGTCACCCGTTCGAAGTCCGCCTCGGGAACCTGCATGGCACACAGGGTAATACCGCCACCCAGCCGCTCGGCGTTGAACATTGGGCCAAAACGGGACAGCACCCGGTCGTCAAGGAGTTTGCCAATCCGCCCGGTAATTTCGCCTACACTGATCCCCAGACGGTTTGATATGGCATCAAACGGGCGTCGACAGACCGGCAGACCGTCCTGTAATTCATTCACCAGCGCCCGGTCGATGCTATCCATGCGCAGTCCTCGCAGGCCGGGCCGCGTAACGTGCACCGCGCTGCTTGAAACTGCGCAGGCTGAACAGTACTTCATGGGGTATGTCACCGAGGCTATTGGCATCGATGATCTGTGCCAGCCGGCGCAATACTGCCTTTCGTTCATGACCATGGATCATGCAGAACAGGTTATAGGGCCAGTCCGGCAGACACCGCGGGCGCTGGTAACACAGTGTGATGCATTCCTGTGCCGCCAGCAGCTCGCCTACCTGTTGAATGGCAGAATCCGGGACATCCCATACCACCATGGCATTCGCGTGATAACCAAGCGCACGGTGTTTTACAACCACCCCCATGCGCTTCACCATTCCATCATCCTGCAGGCGTTGCAGGCGCTCGATAATATCCGCCTCGGTTGTCCCAAGGGTTTCGGCCAGCACAGCATAGGGATGCGGTACCAGTGGCAGGCCATCCTGAATCGCTGCAACCAACTTGCGATCGTTCTCGCTCAACACCATAACGGAAACCCCAGGTCGATATAAAACGAATGTTCCAGTGGCAGGTTCAGCACGGGGATGCCGGTGCGCGCCTCGATATCAGCCAGCACGACACGCACACGTCTCTCGTCAGGTGCCGTTACCACGAACCAGAGATTGTAATGGTGTTCGCGCTCGTAGTTGTGATTGACTTCGTCGCAGTCACTGACAAGTGCGGCAACGGCATCCAGCCGTTCTTCCGGCACGGCCATGGCGGCCAGCGTACTGGCCCCGGCCCGGTTGGGTTTGAATACCGGCC
>CP070821.1:997581-1003129 GCA_020344335.1 Gammaproteobacteria bacterium
GGTCCACCACCGCCACGGTCACCTGGTAGCCGCTTTCACGGCAGGACGTCATTGCCGTCCGGGCCAGTTCCAGGGCGGTGTCGGGGCTGAGCATGCGGTAGGTAGTCAGGGCCCCCTCTTCCTTGGCCCCTGCCATCGGCGACAGGCTGGCTGCCAGCAAGAGTGCAAGTGCAACGTGTTTGTAATCCATGTTCCTACTCCTGTCACATATTAAGTAAATAAAATATTTTTTACAGGAAATCGCCGAACTCTGCATTGATCAAGATCAGTGAATTATTATTTTTTCTACGGCGGTTGGCATGAGCAGGCCAGACTAAGTCGCTGATTGGCATCCCTTCGTCCCCTTTTTCCCGCAGCAACAAAAGCAGCAGCCTGCACCAGGCAGGCCAGGATACCGAGTAGGGAATCAAAGATAACGATCCAGTACCCGGTAGCTGATCGCTTCGGTCAGGTGCTGTTTGCTTATGTCGCCAGCTTCATCCATATCCGCAATCGTACGTGCCAGTTTGAGGATGCGGTGATAGGCGCGCGCAGACAGATCCAGTTTTTCCATGGCTTGTTGTAACAGCAAACGATCCGGTTTGTTCAAGTTGCACACATCATCAATTTGCCGGTTGTTGAGTTGACTATTCAGGGTATTGTTGCGATCTAGCTGTTGTATCCCGCGTGTTGCGGTTACGCGTTTTCGGACCGCGCTGCTGTATTCCCCTTTCGGACCCTGCATTTCATCGAATGACAGGCGCGGCACTTCCACATGCATGTCAATGCGATCAAGTAGCGGACCTGAAATCCTGTTTCGATAACGCTGTATCTGTTCACTGGTGCAATGGCAGCGCCCGCTCGGGTCCCCCAGCCACGAGCAGGGACAGGGATTCATGGCGGCGACCAGCTGGAAGCGCGCCGGGTATTCCACCTGGCGGGCGGCACGCGAGATCATAATGTGCCCGGTTTCGAGTGGCTCCCGAAGAGCCTCGAGTACCCTGCGCTCGAATTCAGGGAATTCATCGAGAAACAGCACACCGTGATGGGCGAGTGAAATCTCTCCAGGTCGCGGGTTGGAGCCGCCGCCGACCAGTGCGACAGCGGATGCGGTGTGATGCGGGCTGCGGAAACTACGTATCCTCCAGTTGTACGGATGCACGGTCAGCCCGCTGACCGATCGGATCGCGGCAGACTCGAGTGCCTCTTCCTCCGACAGCGGTGGCAGGATGCCATGAAGCCGGCTGGCCAGCAGCGATTTGCCGGTACCTGGCGGGCCGATCATCAACAAGGAATGACCACCGGCCGCCGCGATCTCGAGTGCGCGCCGGGCATGGTGCTGGCCGCGCACATCGGCAAGGTCAGGTAACTGGACCGTCGTGTCAGACATGCTGCCGGTATCGGATCGGGCGAGTTCGCGGTCACCGGCAAGATGCGCGGTGATCTCCAGAAGGTGATGTGGTGCATGAACGGTCGCCGCCGAAACCAGTGCGGCCTCGGCTGCATTCGCCCCGGGTACCACTACCGTCCGTCCGGCTGCACATGTCTGCAATGTCATCGGCAGGATGCCATGCACGGCGCGCAGTTCACCCGAGAGGGCCAGTTCACCGGCAAATTCGTAATCCTGCAGGGCCCGGGCCGGAATCTGCCCTGAGGCGGCGAGGATGCCGAGGGCGATCGGCAGATCGAAGCGGCCGCCTTCCTTCGGCAGATCGGCCGGTGCGAGGTTGATGGTAATACGGCGTGCCGGAAACTCGAACTGAGAGTTCAGGATGGCACCGCGGACGCGGTCCTTGCTTTCCCGAACTGCAGTTTCCGGGAGGCCGACGATCGACAGCGCCGGCAGCCCGTTCGAAATATGCACTTCAACAGTAACCAGGGGGGCATCCATCCCGGTCTGGGCACGCGAGTAAACCAGCGCGAGTGACATGCATTCATCCCTGAATCATCCCGACAGGCAGTCATCAGCATAGCGCTTGCCAGCCATTCCTGACAGGTAAAACCGGGGAAAGCGGGGTAGGAAATATCCGGAATCCGTGCAGGAACGCGAAGACTTCGTATAGCTGCCGTAAGCAACAGGATGTCTTCAGCTTTGTGGAGGGGTACGCCTGCTCGCATACAGTTGCTGCCGGGGCGGCGCCGGCAGGGAAGCTAATGATCGCTTTTTTTTGACTGCTCCGCTTCCAGGGTGGCAAGGGTCTTTTCCAGTTGCTCGAGTTTTGCACGCGTGCGGGCCAGTACCTTGGCCTGGACGTCGAATTCCTCCCGGGTGACGAGGTCCAGCTTGCCCAGTGCAGCCTGCAGCAGGCTGTGGACATTTTTTTCCACGTCCCGCTGCATCTCCCGCACACCGGAAGGAATGCTGCCGCTGATCTGGCGGGCGAGGTCGTCAATGAACTTGGTATCGAGCATTTTTCCAACCTTAGACGAAATGGTCGGCCACCGTCCAATCTGGCCATATCGAATAATGCACTATAACAGCGCATTCGCCAGTGAGGATGCACCAATATGATGCGCTTGTATAGTGCAGCTCACGGGGAAAATGGTTCCATATTACTGAAAAATAAAGAATATTTCTGTATGGCATGGAGTGTGCAATAAGCAGGGTGATTTTACCCGAAACCATAGTGACGTGGTCATTGCACACATTGATAAACGTTACGTATTTCAACCAAACAGGAGTTTATGACATGAAGATTTTTACCAGGACCCTGGCCGCCGTTGCGCTGGTGACAGCCACTGGTGGTGCCATGGCAAATGACATCGAGGGTAACGTGACCCTGGCCAGTGACTACGTGTATCGAGGTGTTTCACAGACGGACAATGGCGCGGCCATCCAGGGTGGTTTTGACTATACACATGCATTGGAGCCGGTGAGTTGGTATGTCGGCGCCTGGGGATCAAACATCGATTCTGATTTCTTCCCGCAGGATCCGGTGATGGAACTCGATATCTACACAGGTTTGACCGGTGAGGTCGGTGAATTCGGTTATGACGTCGGCTGGCTGCGTTATTTCTACCCGTCCGGCAGCATCAACAATACCTCCGAGTGGCATGCCGGTGGCAGCTGGAAGTGGTTCGGTGCCACGGTTTATTACAGTAAGGACTGGTTCGGTACGGATGATTCGGCCGGTCGGCTCGAAGGTACCTTTGATTATGACCTGCCTTATGAAATTGGCCTGTCTGCCTCCGTGGCCAACAATTACGGTGACGGCGTCGAGGCGTTCTTCGATGACAGCTACGTTGACTGGACGATTGGCGTGAGCAAGAGCTGGATGGGTGTTGACTGGGCAGCGACCTACACCGATACCGACATCAGTTCTTCTGACTGCGGTGATCCGGACCTGTGTGACTCCACCTTCGTGGTGTCTATGAGCAAGAGCTTCTAAAGATACATGGACCGGTCGCCCGTCCGCGAGGGCGGGCCACTTCCAGGAGAAACGCGTATGAAACTAGTAACTGCAATCATTAAACCGTTCAAGCTCGATGATGTCCGTGAGGCCCTGTCAGATATCGGTGTGCAAGGCATCACCGTTACCGAGGTCAAGGGTTTCGGACGTCAGAAAGGTCACACGGAACTTTATCGTGGCGCGGAATACGTGGTTGATTTTCTGCCAAAGGTGAAGATCGAGGCCGCCGTGGCGACTGATATGGCTGACAAGGTCATCGAAGCCATTTCAAAGGCAGCCAATACCGGAAAGATCGGTGATGGAAAGATTTTCGTGTCCAGTCTTGAACAGACCATCCGCATTCGTACCGGAGAGACCGGTCCGGAAGCACTCTAATCCGGACAACGGAGGAATAAACTGTGGAAGCATTAACTGAACTGAGTTATGCGCTGGATACCTTTTACTTTCTGGTAACCGGCGCACTCGTAATGTGGATGGCCGCGGGCTTTTCGATGCTCGAGGCTGGCATGGTGCGTGCGAAAAACACCGCCGAAATCCTGACCAAGAACGTATCGCTGTTTGCCGTCGCCTGCATCATGTACATGCTCATGGGCTACAGCATCATGAATCCGGGCGAGGGTGTCAGTGCCTGGTGGCCGGGTTTCGGCAGTATCCTCGGCAAGGAAGACAACACGGCGGAAGCGGTGCTGGGCAGCGGGGGGGATATCTACTACTCCAACCTCTCCGACTTCTTCTTCCAGGTCGTGTTCGTGGCGACCGCCATGTCAATCGTCTCCGGTGCCGTGGCCGAGCGCATGAAGCTGTGGTCGTTCCTGCTGTTTGCAGTCGTAATGACCGGCTTCATCTACCCGATGCAGGGTTACTGGAAGTGGGGTGGCGGCGGCCTGGATGCACTGGGTTTTCTTGACTTTGCCGGTTCCGGTGTGGTGCACCTGTGCGGCGCGACGGCAGCCTTTGCCGGTGTGTTGCTGCTCGGCGCTCGTAAGGGCAAGTACCGGGCGGACGGTACCATCAACCCGATTCCCGGTGCCAACATGCCGCTCGCCACACTGGGTACCTTCATCCTGTGGATGGGCTGGTTCGGTTTCAATGGCGGCTCCGAGCTGATTATTTCCGATGTCGCAGAGGCCAACAATGTCGCACTGGTATTTGTGAACACCAATATGGCAGCCGCCGGTGGTGTGATTGCGGCGATGCTGGTGGCCCGTCTGCTGTTCGGCAAGACCGATCTGACCATGGCGCTCAACGGTGCCCTGGCCGGACTGGTTGCGATTACCGCGGAACCGCTGACACCGACACCGTTACTGGCGACCATTATCGGTGCCGTCGGCGGCGTGATCGTGGTGTTCTCCATCGTTGGGCTGGACAAGCTCCGGATTGACGATCCGGTCGGTGCCATCTCTGTACACGGCGTGGTTGGCATGTGGGGTCTGATAGCCGTCGTGTTATCCAACCCGGACGCAAAACTGGTAGCACAGCTGACCGGTCTCGGTGTCATTTTTGCCTGGACCTTAGTCGCCAGCCTGATTGTCTGGGGCATCATCAAGATGGTCATCGGGATCCGTGTCAGCGAGGAAGAGGAATACGAAGGTGTCGACCTTGCCGAGTGTGGCCTCGAGGCCTACCCGGAATTTGTTGGTGCACAGGGCTCCGGGAAGTAACCCCGTCATGCCGACAGGGTGACTATTAACGGGCGCTTCGGCGCCCGTTTTTTTGCCTACAGGGATATAGGTACGTCGCGGGCGCAGGGATGCGCAGGAGCGACGCGCCTAAGGGGCGTACGCCAGGGCAGGGACCAGGGCATTGTTTCTGAAATAATTAATGACAGCAAACAGGCACTTGCCCCAATCCTGCGCACGCTCTGGTATTATCTTTTGCGCAGCAAGTGAGACCAATGACCGGAGGAGCCAGATGAAACTCATAACAGCAATCATAAAACCCTTCAAGCTCGATGATGTCCGTGAGGCATTGTCCGAGATCGGGGTACAGGGCATTACCGTGACCGAGGTGAAGGGGTTTGGTCGTCAAAAGGGCCACACCGAGTTGTACCGCGGCGCCGAGTACGTGGTGGATTTTCTGCCCAAGGTCAAGATCGAGATCGGCATAGCGGAGGATATGGCCGACAAGGTAATCGATGCCATCAGCAAGGCAGCCAACAC
>CP070821.1:1003229-1009992 GCA_020344335.1 Gammaproteobacteria bacterium
AAAAGGTATTTTCCGTATCAGCGCGGGCAATTATGGCGGCAATCTGGGACCACACCTGTTCCATCTCAGGAAAATTCTCAAATGACCGCACTGACATTTACACTAAAAACCCCACCGGAATTCACACTGGATGTCTCCCCCCTCGTTCCGGACAATCTCGAGGGCAAAACAACCGGCAAAATAAACAACATCTCGCTTGCTTACGGCAACAGGTCTGTAAAAGTCACCGAGTTGTTTTCAGTAAAGGGAAACAATCCGAATCAGGTTCGTATTGAAAACAGTTGTGACAAGCTCACCTGTATTGGCAAGGGCATCACTAAAGGCACTATCGAGATAAAGGGTGATGCAGGCAACTACCTGGGCCAGGGGATGAAAAACGGAACGATATCCGTTGATGGAAATACCGGTTCCTGGACTGGCAACAGAATGGCTGGTGGACGCATTAACATCAGCGGCAATGCGGCTGATTATGTTGGAGCCGGATTGCCCGGAGATGTCCACGGCATGACCGACGGCCTGATCAGCATCAAGGGTAATGCCGGTGACAGGACCGGTGATCGCATGCGGCGTGGCATAATTATTATCCAGGGAACATCGGGTAATTACTGCGGTAGCCGTATTCATGCAGGAACGATCATCGCCCTGGGCAAGGCAGGCACCTATCCTGGTGCCGGAATGCGCCGGGGTACAATACTACTGGCCAGGAAACCGGCACGTATGTCGGCGACATTCAAAAGCTGCGGATATCTGGAGATGCAATTTCTGCGCTTGTTATTTACACAGCTGGCCAACATGGATACGGATTTTGAATTTTTCAGAAAATACCGGCCAATCGCGCAGCGTTTATCCGGTGATTTGGCACGCCATGGCAAGGGCGAGATTTTGATCCTGAAACAGCAATAAAAAGAGGACTGCCGAAACCCGAACCGGCTGTGGTTGCTGCTCAACTCATTAGTGCAGCCGATACCTGTCTACCGGGCGCTGCAGTCCGGTACGGTAGTTTCATGACTTTCCCGGAAGCCGGTCCCTGCACTTGCTGGTTCTGTGACCGCGACAAGTTGCCGTGATCCGCGGTACCGTGCGTCCTTCCACAACGCCCCGGCACCGGTACACGATGTGGAAGTGTTTCATTAACGGGACACTCTGTGCTCACGGGACGCAACACCACCTGCGCAACACCGTAGCAAGACAGGAAAATTCTGCTACGGTTAAAAGTGGCACAAGCTGTGCATCACTCCAGGCATTGCTGTCCCGGTGCGGGATTGCCGCAACGGCAGATAAATTCCGGCGTGGTGACACGGTATTTACCCCGTACTCACAGGATGCACGAAAAAATTGGCAGCCAAAGCACCGCTTGAAAAAAAACGCCGCAAGACCCGCAGCCAGCCCCGTGGCCGCGCCGTTGACTCCCGCGCACTTGCAGAAGTCAGGCGCCTGCTGGGTGACGAACTCCGGCGCCGCGATCTGCTGATTGAATACCTGCACAGGATCCAGGATACCCATGGCTGCCTGTCGGCCGCCCACCTGGTGGCACTGGCAGAAGAAATGCGCCTTGCCCACAGCGAGGTCTTCGAAGTGGCAAGTTTCTATCATCACTTCGATGTCGTCCGGGAATCCGAATCTGCACCACCCGCCCTGACGGTACGGGTATGCGATTCGATCACCTGCGAGATGTTCGGTGCAGAAGACTTGCTGACCGCGCTTGAAAAGACACTGGGGAGCGGAGTACGCGTACAGCGGGTCCCCTGCGTGGGCCGTTGCGATTCCGCACCGGTGGCGGTAGTCGGCACCAACCCGGTTGAGCGGGCGGAGCCCGACAGGGTAAGCGTACTCGTGCAAGATGGCGCCACCGAGGCGGACTTGCCGGATTGCATACAACTGGAGGAATACTGCCGCAATGGCGGTTACGAGATCTACCGCTCCCTGCAGGCGGGTGAACGGGATCCGAAAGAGATTATTGCGGCACTGGAAGACTCGGGGCTGCGCGGACTGGGCGGGGCCGGGTTTCCCGCCGGTCGCAAGTGGAATATCGTCAGCGCGATGGACGGCCCGCGGCTGATGGCGGTCAATATCGACGAAGGCGAACCCGGCACGTTCAAGGACCGCCACTATCTGGAACAGGACCCGCACCGGTTCCTGGAAGGCGTCCTGATTGCCGCCCACGTGGTCGACATCAGTGAAATCTATCTCTATCTACGCGATGAATATGCCGGCTGTCGCAGGCTGCTGGAGCGGGAACTGGCCGCCCTGGACGGTGACCCGCGCCTGCCGCACCCCCCCATCCATCTGCGCCGTGGCGCCGGGGCGTACATCTGCGGCGAGGAGTCGGCAATGATCGAATCCATCGAAGGCAAGCGCGGCATGCCGCGCCTGCGCCCGCCCTTCGTGGCCGAGGTCGGCCTGTTCGGCAGACCCACACTGGAACACAACATGGAAACGCTCCACTGGGTGCGCGCGATCGTCGAGCAGGGACCCGAGTGGTTCACCTCTCACGGTCGCCACGGGCGCAAGGGGCTGCGCAGCTTCTCGGTCAGCGGGCGGATCAACAAGCCCGGCGTGCATGTGGCACCGGCAGGAATCACGCTGCGCGAGTTAATCGATGAATACTGTGACGGGATGCCTGCCGGCCATGAACTGCAGGCCTATTTCCCCGGCGGCGCCTCGGGCGGCATCCTGCCGGCCTCGATGGACAACATTCCGCTGGACTTCGACACCCTCAACGACCATGGCTGTTTTATCGGTTCCGCCGCCATCATCATCCTGTCACAGCACGATGACGTGCAGCGCGCCGCCCGCAACGCCATGCGCTTCTTTGTCCACGAGTCCTGTGGCCAGTGCACCCCGTGCCGGGTCGGCACCGTCAAGGCACTGGAGCTGATGCAGCAACCGCACTGGGACAGGCCACTGCTGGAAGAGCTTTCCAGTGCCATGATGGATGCATCCATCTGCGGACTCGGCCAGGCCGCACCCAACCCGTTGCTGTGTACCATGAAGTACTTTCCGGGAGAGTGAGCCGTGAATGACGCAACCGACACCCGGTCCGGTGCCATCCGCTTCAACCTGAACGGCAGGGATATCGAGGCACAGACCGGTGAGACAATCCTGCAGGCGGCACGGCGGCACGCCGTGGAGATACCGCATCTGTGCCATGCGGAGGGCCTGCGCCCGGACGGCAACTGTCGCGCCTGCATGGTCGAAATCGACGGGGAACGCGTACTGGCGCCGTCCTGCTGCCGCTTCCCGGCCGAGGGCATGCAGGTCCGCTCGGACAACGAGCGCGCCCGGGGCTCGCAGCGCATGGTCCTGGAACTGCTGCAGTCGGACATGACCGACAACAACTACACCCGCTATAACGAACTGGACCACTGGTCACAGCAGCTGCAGCTTGGCAAACCCCGCTTCGGCAAACGCGAAAATCCCGTGGCCGACCTGTCGCATCCGGCCATCGCGGTCAATCTCGACGCCTGTATCCAGTGTACGCGCTGCGTGCGCGCCTGCCGTGAGGAGCAGGTCAACGGCGTCATCGGCTATGCCGGACGGGGACCGGAAAGCCATATTGTTTTCGATTTCGACGACCCCATGGGGAACAGCACCTGCGTCGCCTGCGGTGAGTGTGTACAGGCCTGCCCCACCGGGGCACTGATGCCGGCAAACGAGGTCGCCCTCGAAGTACCCGGGAAACATGTCGACTCGATCTGTCCCTACTGCGGTGTCGGCTGCCAGCTGACCTATAACATCAGGGACAACCGGATTCTATACATCGAGGGACGTGACGGACCCGCCAACGACGGACGCCTGTGTGTCAAGGGCCGTTACGGGTTTGATTACGTACACCACCGCCAGCGCCTGACCAAACCACTCATCCGGCGCGACGATGTGCCTAAATCCGCAGCGCTCGATATCGATCCCGCCAACCCGGCCAGCGCATTTCGAGAGGCAAGCTGGGAAGAGGCACTGGAGCGTGCGGCCAGCGGTCTGAGCACTATCCGCGAGGCACACGGCCCAAAATCTCTGGCCGGCTTCGGTTCGGCGAAGGGTTCCAACGAAGAGGCGTACCTGTTCCAGAAACTGGTACGTACCGGCTTCGGCAGCAACTACGTTGACCATTGCACCCGGCTTTGCCATGCGTCCTCGGTGGTCGCCCTGCTGCAAATGATCGGTTCCGGCGCCGTGTCCAACCCGGTGCGAGATGTCGCCGATGCCGACGTCATTATCGTCATCGGCGCCAATCCCACCGAGAACCACCCCGTCGCCGCGACCTTCATAAAAAATGCCGCCGAGAACGGCAAGACACTGATCGTCATGGACCCGCGCCGGAACGGGTTGTCACGTCATGCACGCTATGTCCTGCAGTTCACTCCGGATACCGACGTGGCGTTGCTCAACGGCATCATGCACGCAGTGATCGAGCAGGACCTGGTCGACACCCGGTTCATCGCCGAGCGCACCGAGGGCTTCGAGGCACTGCAGGCACACCTGCAAGACTTCAGCCCGGAGCAGGTCGCTCCCCTGTGCGGCATACCGGCCGACACCATCCGCGAGGTGGCGCGGGTCTACGCCAGCGCCGGGGCCTCGATGATCCTGTGGGGAATGGGGGTATCACAACATTCCCACGGTACCAACAATGCCCGGGCACTGATCTCGCTGGCCCTGATGTGCGGCCAGATCGGTCGCCCCGGTACCGGACTGCATCCGCTGCGCGGACAGAACAATGTCCAGGGCGCCTCCGATGTCGGCCTGATACCCATGGTCTATCCGGATTACCAGCGGGTGGACAACGATGCGGCACGCAGGCGCTTCGAGTCCCTGTGGGGGATGGAGCTTGACCCCGAACCGGGGCTGACTGTGGTCGAGATCATGCATGCAATCCGGGAAGACAAGATCCGGGGTATGTATATCATGGGTGAAAACCCGGCCATGTCCGATCCGAACCTGAATCACGCACGCAAGGCCCTGGAAAACCTGGACCACCTGGTGGTACAGGATATCTTTCTGACCGAGACGGCCTGTTACGCCGATGTCGTACTGCCGGCCTCGGCATTTGCCGAGAAAACCGGCACCTTCACCAACACCGACCGCTGCGTGCAGCTCGGCAGCCAGGCCATCGACCCGCCGGGCGAGGCACGCCATGACCTGTGGATCATCCAGCAGATGGCGACACGTATCGGCTGTGACTGGCACTACGAGGGTCCGCAACAGGTATTCGAGGAAATGCGGCTGGCGATGCCGAGTATTGCCGGCATCAGCTGGGAACGCCTGGAACGGGAACACGCGGTGACCTATCCCTGCCCAAGCGAGGACCACCCGGGAGAACCGGTGATTTTTCGCAAGGATTTTCCGACCCCGAGTGGCAAGGCACGTTTTGTCGTCTCACCCTACACCCATGCGCAGGAACGGCCCGATGACGAGTATCCCCTTGTACTGATCACCGGCCGGCAGCTGGAACACTGGCACACCGGTGCCATGACCCGGCGCGCCAGCGTGCTCGACCAGCTGGAACCGTCGCCGGTGGCCAGCCTGCACCCGGATACCCTGGCAAACCTCGCGGTCAGTCCCGGCGACAGGATTTCACTGGCCACCCGCCGCGGCCAGGTCGAGGTTACGGCACGTGCCGACAGCGCGGTACAGCCAGACCAGGTCTTCCTGCCCTTCTGTTACCGGGAAGCCGCGGCCAACCTGCTGACCAACGAGGCCCTGGATCCGGATGCCAAGATCCCGGAATTCAAATACTGTGCAGTTCGGGTGCACACCGGCGCGGCCGCCTGAACAACAGGAAACCCGGAGGGAATCTCCATGCTTGACAGAGTGCAACCGATCACTGATGTACAGAGCAGCATCGATACCCGCCGGATCGCAATTAACCAGGTTGGTATCAAGAACATTCGCCACCCGGTGCGCATTCTCGATCGCGACGAGGGCGAGCAGCACACGATTGCTTCCTTCAACATGTACGTGAACCTGCCGCATCACTTCAAGGGTACGCACATGTCGCGCTTCGTGGAGATACTGAATCAGCACGAGCGCGAGATCTCCGTGGAATCGTTTATGCAAATGCTGCCGGAAATGACCGCCCGACTGGAGGCGGATTCGGGTTACATCGAAATGCGCTTTCCCTATTTCATCATGAAACGCGCACCGGTAAGCGGCGTGCCCAGTCTGCTCGATTACGAAGTGAGCTTTATCGGCAAGTTCCAGGATGGCGAGACCACCATGACCGTCAAGGTGATGGTACCGGTAACCAGCCTGTGTCCCTGTTCGAAGCAGATATCGGACTACGGCGCTCACAACCAGCGCTCGCATGTCACGGTCGCAGCCACGCTTGCCGACTTCATCTGGGTCGAGGACCTGGTGGATATCATCGAGGAGCAGGCCTCCTGCGAACTCTACGGCCTGCTCAAGCGCAGCGACGAGAAATACGTCACCGAGCGTGCCTACAACAATCCGAAATTCGTCGAGGACATGGTGCGCGACGTGGCCGCCCGCCTGAACGAGGAACCCGCGATCATCGATTACGTGGTCGAATCCGAGAATTTCGAATCCATTCACAACCACTCCGCCTACGCGCTGGTCACACCCGGCACTTCAACCGGCTGAGGCACTGCCGGCAACTGTTGCCAAAGAAGCAACGTCTCACCAGGCGTGGTGCTGCAAATACTGCAGCCCGGCATCACGGACCGCTAACACGACAAAACCGGGGCAAACGAATACACTTGATGGAAATATTTCTTCATACCGTCAGGTAACGGCGTGGTCCTCGAAACCA
>CP070821.1:1010092-1014321 GCA_020344335.1 Gammaproteobacteria bacterium
CGGGGAATGATGGTCACCTTGGCCAGTGGGTCCGTGTTGGGCAGCAGGCAGGCCAGCAAGGCATGACCGGATTCATGGTACGCGACGCGTTTCTTCACCTCTTCGTCGAGAACGGTTTCACTCTCGGCGCCCAGAACGATCTTGTCGTGTGCCACATCCAGAATCCTCGCGTCGACTTTTTCCATGTTCGCGCGACCTGCAAGCAGTGCCGCTTCATTCATGAGGTTTTCCAGGTCCGCACCTGAAAAACCGACAGTACGTGCCGCCAGGTTCGCCAGATCCACATCATCGGCGAGGGGTATGTCGCGGGCATGTACCTCGAGTATCTTGAGGCGTGCCTCCCGCCGGGGTAATTCCAGAGTGATCTTGCGGTCAAAGCGGCCGGGACGCAGCAATGCCGGGTCGAGCACATCGGGCCGGTTGGTCGCTGCCAGTACGACGACTGTCTGTTCCGGTTCGAAACCGTCCATCTCGGCCAGGATCTGGTTCAGGGTCTGTTCACGTTCGTCATGACCACCGCCCAGACCGCTGCCGCGCATGCGTCCCACGGAATCAATCTCATCTATGAAGATGATGGCGGGCGCTTCTTTCTTGGCACTATCGAACATGTCACGCACGCGCGAAGCACCCACACCCACAAACATCTCGATGAACTCGGAGCCACTGATGCTGTAGAACGGCACCTCGGCCTCGCCGGCAACCGCTTTCGCCAGCAGTGTCTTGCCGGTCCCCGGTGGCCCCATGAGCAGGACACCCTTGGGGATCTTTGCACCCAGCTTGCGAAAGCGCTCGGGGTTCTTGAGAAAGTCGATAATCTCGTGCAGGTCGCGCTTGGCATTCTCCAGGCCGGCGACATCATCGAAACCGACTTCCATACTGCCCCTGCGGAAACGCCTGGCCTTTGATTTTCCGAATCCGAAAACCTCTCCCGGCCCGCCGCCAAGCATGCGCTCCTGCATCTTGCGGGAACCGTAATAAAACAATCCGATAATCAGCAGCCACGGCAGCAGGCTGATCAGCGCGGTCGCCCACCAGGACATCTCTTCGGTCTCGGAACGTACCTCGACACCGTGTTTTTCCAGCAACGGGATCAGGTCAGGATCGTCCAGCGGCGGCAAGGTTGTTTTGAACATCAGGGGTGCCACTTCCGCCGCCGGCATGCGCCCTGGCACCTGTGCAGCCGGTTCCTGGCTGATGGTGCTCCGGAATTCACCCAGCACCGTCTGCCCCTTGAAGATCACACTCACCACCGCCTCCTCGCGAACTCGATTCTTGAAATCGGTATAAGCCAGTTCCTGGCGCACCGGTGCCTGGCTGATGCCAAACCAGAACCAGGAAAAGGCCAATAGCACCAGGATCCAGACGACATAACGCCATACCGGCAGTGGTGTCTGCCACGGCTCGAAGGAGGGTCCGGCCTTGTTGGGCGTGGGCTGTTTCGCCATTTGCTGAATTCCCCGATTACTGGAAATCAAATAATCATTACTCGCTGTTTTTTCTATAGTAATTCTAGACCTGCCTGCGTGGGCTTTACTTGACCGTCGTCATGTACACCCGCATTTCTTGCCCTAAAATTACTATAGAAGGTTCGCATGACGGGTGCGATCGATATAGGCAGGTTTGCAGGCGGAGGAGAGTCAAATGGATCTGCAAGCTGTTCCGGAAACGGTTTTCGACCGAATGGTCGAGCTGCGGCGCGCCTTCCACAGCCATCCCGAACTGGCTTTTGAAGAGAAGGATACCGCTGAACTGATTATCAGGGAACTGGATTCCCTGGGGGTACCTTACGAATACGGTGGCATGGGGACCGGTGTCGTTGGCGAACTGCACGCGGGTGACGACCGGCCCACCATCGCCCTGCGCGCCGATATGGATGCACTGCCCGGCGCAGAAAATACAGATCTGCCTTTTTCATCAACAATCGAAGGCAAGATGCATGCCTGCGGACACGATGCGCACATGGCAATGCTTCTGGGCGCAGTACGCTTACTGTGCGAGTCACCACCGGATATCAATACGCGCTTTGTCTTCCAGCCGGCAGAAGAAAAAGGCGGTGGCGCACGGACGGTCATTGCCTCCGGTGCGCTCGATGATGTCGCTGCAATCTTTGGCGGCCATGTCACAAACCATTACCGGGTCGGCGAGATCATGGTCGCTGACGGTGTGATCACGGCCCAGTCCGATCGGTTCTTGATTCAGGTTCGTGGCAAGGGTGGTCATGGGGCGCGGCCCCATGAGGCATCGGATGCGGTGATAACAACCGGGCTGTTGATCACCGCCCTGCAAACCCTGGTATCCCGGGAAGTGGATCCGGTTAACCCGACCGTGGTCACCATCGGCAGGGTGGATGCCGGTTCGGCGCCCAATGTGATTGCAGAGACCGCAACACTGGAGGGCAGCATTAGAACCACGTTGCCGGAAGTGCGCACCCACATCCACGACGGGCTCAGGCGTATGGCGCGTGGCCTGGAGGAACTGCACAATGTATCGCTGGACGTTCAAATCAATTCGGGTTATCCGCCCGTTGTCAATACCAGGCGCGAGGCACAGCTCGCCTACCGCGCCGCACGCCAGGTGGTCGGGGAAGCAGGCCTGATGCAACTCGATCATCCCAGCATGGGGGCCGAGGATTTTTCCTACTACCTGGAACAGACCCCCGGTTGCTATGTCCGCTTCGGGGCCCGGTCGGAAAACATGAAATACCTTCCCCTGCACAGCCCGTCTTTCGATATCGAGGAAGGCGTGCTGCGTGTCGGGGCCGCCTTTTTTGACCAGGTCACGCGCGAGGCGGCAAACGAATACCCGGAGACCGGGAAATGAGCATTGAATTCCATCCCTCCGACGGCTTCACAGTTGGTATGGAAATGGAATTTCAGCTGATTGATGAAAAAACCCTGGACCTTGTCGATGGCATCATGCCGCTAATGGAGTTTTATCCGGGAAGTATCAATATCAAACCGGAGTTTATTCAGAATACGGTCGAGGTTGCATCGAGGCCATGCCGTGACATCGCCGAGCTGGGAAGCCACATGCGGTCGCTGATTTCCGAACTGCTTGACCGTTGCGGGGAGCTGGACATGCAACTATGCGGGGCCGGTACGCACCCCTTTTGCAAACGAATGGCGGCCATTACACCACAAGCACGATACCAGGCCATGGAAAGGCTCGCGGGCCTCTTGAGTCACAGCCAGATTACCTTCGCAACGCATGTGCATCTGGGCATGCCTTCGGGAGACGAGGCCGTCAGGCTGATGCACGAACTCAAGGCCTATCTCCCGCTGCTGGTCGCCCTGTCGGCAAACTCGCCTTTCTGGTATGACAATGATACGGGTTTTGCGGCATACCGGCACCGAATCCTGGCCGCCAGCCGCAGCTACGATCTCCCGCCGGACTTTACAGACTGGAGCGGCTTCCAGCTCTTTTTCAACACGATGCAGCATGCCCGGGTCATTGAAGGAATCAATGACATCCACTGGTATATTCGCCCCCGACCGCACCTGGGCACGCTGGAAATCCAGATCATGGATGCCCAGGCAACCATTTCAGAGGCGCTTGCGCTTGCTGCATTCATACGCGCCCTGGCTGTCTACCTGCAAAACACCCGCGACGGACAGCAGGGTGAGAGACCCCTGCAATCTATCTCCTGGTGGTCACTAAAGGACAACTGTTTTATTGCATCGCGATTCGGGATCGATGCGCAATTCATCATCAATGAAAAGGGTGATCTCGCGAAACTGAAAGATATCGCCTTCAGCACACTGGAGGCGATATCACCCCATGCCGATCCGGTTACCGAGCGGCCACATCTCGATCACCTGCGGGAGAGGATTGACAGCGGACTTCCCTATGAGCTACAGCGCGCCGTTTTTCGTAACACCGGTGCATTTGAGGAGGTGGTGCAGTCACTGGCAGAGGTACTGAAACGGGAAAAAACCGAAATGCCGGCCTGCGCTGGTGGCAACTGAGGTCTCGCGGAAGCCGTCACGGACCAGGGCGCCGCCTGCTCCTGTGTATCCGGTGGGATGCGACAATGATAATTGCCACGCGGCCCCGGGCTTTCACGCCGGTTAGCGTTTTGCGGCAAATGGAATGTCCGGGTAAGTATCTGACCAGCCAGTTTCACTGGGATGGCGCGTATTCCAAAGCTAACTTGTGCAGCCGGTTTCGCTCTATAATGCAGACTGGCCATTCCCTGTATGACCCGTATTGACCGGGATCAAGGAAGGAAA
>CP070821.1:1014421-1034601 GCA_020344335.1 Gammaproteobacteria bacterium
CGCCTCGGCAACGACCGAGTACATGCACACGGCGTATGACTACGGCGAACATGCCAGGGCGGCTGCGGCCGGGTATGCAGCGGTACTGGCCTTCGAACGTCGTGAACAGCAGTTGAGCGGAACTGACAGGGTGACATGGCACCGGCAGTCAATCGAGCATGCGCTGCGCTTTGCCGGCAGTTTCCCGCAACACCCGCAGGCACTGGCCGTGCTGACGCGCACCAGCGAACACCTGCTTGTTCTCGAGGATCACGAGCGTGCCTTGCTGGTCGCAAACCAGGTCACAGGGAATGCGGCAGCCACGGCCGAGCAGCAGCGCGTGGCCTGGACCGTGGCCGCACATGCCTGGTTTGACCTGGAAGATTACCGGCGGGCCGAGCAGGCCTACCAGGAGGTCCTGGCGCACCTGGATGGCAATGCAAAGGATCGCACGGCCATGACCGAAAAGCTTGCGGCGGCTATCTACAAGCAGGGTGAAGCTGCGCAGGTGGCAGGCGATACGGCGGCTGCGGTTGATCATTTTCTGCGGGTGCGCACGGCGGCTCCCGCCGCGGAGATTGTCGCAACGTCCGAGTACGATGCCGCGGCCGGCCTGATGCACCTGCAGCAATGGACGCACGCCACACAAGTCCTCGACCGGTTTCGCAAGACCTGGCCCGATGATCCCCGCCAGGGGGAGGTGACGCGACGGTTGGCCACGGCCTACCTGGCGGAACAGCAGCCGTTGCAGGCAGCGGCGGAATTCGAGCGTATCGGCAATTCGCAGGGCGATGTGGTGCTGCGGCGCGAGGCCCTGTGGCAATCCGCAGAATTGTATGCGCAGGCGCAACGTGAGCCGCAGGCAGTCAGGGTCTACACTGCCTACATCGAGCAGTTCCCGCAACCACTGGAAGCTGCCGTCGAGGCGCGTCACCGGATCGCGGAACACTTCCGGTCACGCGGTGACATACACCAGCACCATACATGGCTGAATAACATCATTACGGCTGATGCCGCTGGCGGAGACAACCGCTCCGCCCGTACACGCTATCTCGCGGCAAATGCGCGCTTCCGGCTGGCGGAAGCGGCGTATGAAGAGTATCGCGCCGTTGCGCTTACGCTACCGCTGAAACACAGTCTGGCGGTCCGCAAACAGCGCATGGAAGCGGCACTGCGCGAGTACGAACAGGCGGCAGACTACCAGGTAGCCGGCATCACAACGGCGGCAACCTTCCGTACCGCGGATATCTACCTGCAGATGGGGAAGGCATTGCTGGAATCACAGCGTCCTGCAAACCTCGCAGGCGAGGCACTGGTTCAGTACAACCTGTTGCTGGAGGAACAGGCCTACCCGTTTGAAGAGCAGGCCATTGCCCTGCACGAGACCAACATCGAGCGTATGAACAACGGATTCTATGACGACTGGATCGAAAAGAGCCTGGCACAGCTGGCAAGGCTGGTGCCGGCACGTTATGCCAAACAGGAAAGGAGTGTGGCTTATGTGGAAGGCATTCACTAGACCGCTGCCGGGTGCATTGGCTGTCACACAGGCCATCACCGCTGTTTGCCTCATGGCGTCTCTCTTGCTGGTTGCCGGGTGTGCGGCGCCGCAGGCAAGCAAGACCACGGTACAGGCGGCTGCGGTGACTGCGACATTGCAGGAAAGCTACCGGCAGGCACTTGACATGATGCAGACCGGTCAATGGCCGGAAGCGCGGCAACTGCTGGAGGAGATTACGGCCGAACACGCCACCCTCGCCGGGCCGTGGCTGAATCTCGGGATCGTCTACACGCGGCTGGGTGAACCACTGGCTGCAGAAAATGCTTTCCGGCGTTCCATAGACAACAACCCCGGCAATCCGGTTGCCTATAACCAGCTCGGAATCTTTTACCGCCGTACCGGTCGGTTGGACGAGGCGCGGGAAATCTATGGCGCGGCGCTCGATGCTGCTCCAAATGATCCAGACACCCACTGGAACCTCGGCATCCTTCATGACCTGTACCTGCCGGATGCGCGACTTGCCCTGAATCACTATGAACGTTATCAGCAGCTGACCGGATCGGATGACGCGCAGCTTATGGTGTGGATCAGTGAACTGCGAGAACGCACGACCGCTGCCAGCATGAATGCGGGGGTTCAGCCATGAAATGGCAAAACGGGATCATGCTGCTGCTGGCAGGTCTTGTCATAACAGGTCCGCTGTCGGCAGAGGCACTGGATCTCGATGGTGCGACCATTATCGGTAACCGCGAACTACCCAAGGCGCTGCATATCGTGCCATGGAAGTCCGCTGAACCGGGTGATCTGGCAGGGCGCCCCATGAACAGTCTGGTGAACGAGATCCTGGCTCCTGTCGATCGTGACGTATTTCTCAGGGAACTACACTACTACGAAGCAGTTCACGGTTTTGAATAGCGGGATATGCAATGTTCTGTTTACTGATCACAAAAGCCCGTGATCTACAGGCGTGATGGTTCGTCAGGTATGGGCTCCTTCTCTCCATCATCCTGAGCGGGGAGAAGGAGAATATTTGTTACACGTGGCGGTAGCGCGAAACTGATTACTACAGACAGGAGCCTCGAATGGATATTTACAGCACTATTGTCGGATTCTTCCAGTCCGGCGGACTTTTCATGTACCCGATCGTGGTAATCCTTGCGCTGGGCCTTGCCATTGCAGTGGAGCGCTATATCTATCTGAGCATGGCGAAAAGCAGCAACCAGCGGGTGTGGAAAAAACTCATGCCGCTGCTCCAGGAAGGCAAGCACCAGCAGGCCGTATCCGTGATCGACAAGTCGAAAACGGCCATCAGCCGCATCCTCGCCTACGGACTCAGCCGCGCACGTCACTCGCGCCGCCGCGATGACGTAGAGATAGCCATGGAAGAAGGCCTGATGGAGGCCGTGCCGAACCTGGAAAAACGCACGCCGTATCTTGCCACGTTTGCCAATATCGCCACTCTGCTGGGCCTGCTCGGCACCATCATTGGCCTGATCCAGGCGTTTACCGCGGTATCCAATGCCAACCCGGCGGAGAAGGCGGACATGCTGTCGGCAAGTATTTCGGTTGCCATGAATACCACGGCATTCGGCCTCATGGTCGCTATCCCGCTGCTGCTTGTCTATGCGGTGCTGCAAACCAAGACCACCCAGCTGGTCGATAGCCTGGAAATGGCGTCGGTGAAATTTCTCAACATCCTCACTGACCGTCCGGCGGGTGAGAGTGCCACCTGATGCGCCGCCGCCTGCGAGGCCACCGCCGGCCCGAGCCGGCGGACATCAATATCACCGCCTTTATGAACCTGATGGTGATACTGGTGCCGTTCCTGCTGATCACGGCGGTATTTTCGCGTATCACGATCCTTGAATTGAACCTGCCGGCAGCCGGCGATCCGGCGCTGGCGGCAACGGAACGCTTCGAGCTGGAAGTCATAGTACGCGCCGACCGCATCGAGGTGGGCGACCGCAAGGGCGGACTGTTCCAGCACATCCCGGTGACGGAAGCCGATAATGACTACGAGCAGTTGTCGCAGCTGTTGCAGCAAATCAAGGCACGTTACCCGGATAAGCTGGATGCCACGCTGTTGCTCGAGGCGGATATTCCATATGACGAGGTGGTACAGGCGATGGACAGCATCCGGGTTGCGAAGGTCTGGCAGGGGGGTGAACTGCAGACCGCGGAACTGTTCCCGGAAATCTCGATCGGCGATGCACCGGTCACGCGCGTGAATGTGGCCAGCAAGGGGAGGCCGTGATGAAGATGTCGCGTCGTGCGCGGCGCATGGAGCGTCACCACAAGCGCACTGGGGGGCGTTCCGCCATCAACCTGGTATCGTTGATGGACATCTTCACCATCCTGGTGTTTTTCCTGCTGGTGAATTCCTCCAATGGTGAGGTGCTGCCGACTCTCAAGTCGGTGGAACTGCCGGAGTCCGTTGCCGAAGAAAAGCCGCGAGAAACCGTCGTGGTGATGGTTACCGGCGAGGATATTCTGGTGCATGGCAAGGTGGTGGCATCTATCGAACAGGTACTGGAACAGCCGGAGCCAATCTCGCCACAGTTGCGCCATGCACTCGATGCAGTAAACGGTCGTGTCCTGCGGGCAAGCACACCCGGCGACATGACGCATCGCGAGGTCACCATTATGGGTGACCGGGAAATTCCCTACCGCCTGCTGAAGAAGGTCATGGCGACCTGTACCGAGGCCGGCTTTGGCCGGATCTCTCTCGCCGTGTTGCAGAAACCGTTACAGGAAAGCTGAACATGACTGCCTGTGTCGCCAGCCCGGTCCTGCCGTGGACGTTCTCACTCGAGGATGAACGCCGCTTCCGGCGCATACTGCGTACCAGCCTGGTGGTGTTCCTGGCGTTGAGCCTGGTCATGCCGCTGCTGCCACTGCCCGAAATCGACAAGCACGTGGAGGAAGACCTGCCGCCGCGGATGGCAAAACTGCTGTTGCAAAAACAGCCGCCACCGCCTCCACCGGCAAAACCCGAGCCGGTGATCCCCAAGCCAAAACCACTGCCGAAAAAGGTGGAACAGCCAAAACCGGTACCGAAAAAGGCGGAGGCGCCGAAACCCGAACCGAAAAAGGTGGAGCAGCCGAAACCCGTGGTGGCCAAGCGCAAACCCGTAAAACAGCAGCCGACGGCGCGTCAGCAGGCGGAGCAAGCAGGCCTGCTGGCACTCAAGGACACACTCGCCGACCTGCGCCAGAATACCGCGGCAAACAGCTTCAGTGAGACTCGGGCACAGTCATATGCCGGTGGTCGGGCGCGCAAGACCGAGCGCGCCCTGCTGACGGCCGGTACCACGCACGGTAGTGGAGGAATCCGGACGGCGGGACTGAGCCGCAACACCGGCGGCGGAGCACTCGCCGGGCATACCACGACGCAGGTGCACAGCCCGGGCGGCAATGCGGTCGCGCAAACCGTCGGCGGCAAGGGCAAAGGCGCTCGCCAGGCGGGCCGCAGCATCGAGGAAATCCAGATGGTGTTCGACCGCAACAAGGGGGCGATCTACAGTGTGTACAACCGTGCGCTGCGCAAGGACCCGACCCTGCAGGGCAAGGTCGTGCTGCAGTTGACCATTGCCCCGTCCGGCAAGGTGACACTGTGCAAGCTGCTCTCAAGCGAATTGCACGATGCCATGCTCGGCGAGAAAATCACTCAGCGTGTAAAGCTGTTCGATTTTGGCGCCAAGGACGTTGAGACCGTCACCATTACCTATCCGATCGACTTCCTGCCGGCCTGATGGTGTGAGGGTTGCCCGGGAAATCAGAAACGTGCAACCAGGGGGGACAGAACCCTGAAATGGCGGTTGCTAGATCTGGTTCCGCAACTTCAACTCTCGCGGGTGCGGGTTCAGGTAATACTGCGAGGCGATATATTTGTTCGGATAAATCCGGAGCCAGTGCTTTATCAGTGTGATCGGCACAATTAGTGGCAGGCGTTCGCAACGATATTCCTCGATAACATCGAGCAGCTCTTCCTTGTCACCCTTGCCAAGCTGCGCCTTGAAATACCCCATGATGTGCTGCAGGACGTTGGTGTGTTTGCGATTCGTCGCTATCATCCTGAGTGCCTGCATTAGTATGGCAATGTAGCTGTCCAGTGTTTTCTGCAGGTCACGATTGCCAGCATCGGCGACCAGCCGGCCCAGTCGTTGATAGCTCGGTTCATGATGGGCCAGTACCACATACTTGTGACGGGTATGGAAGTCGACCAGTGCTCCTGGTGATAATCCTTCTGCAAGATACTGCTGCCAGCGGTGGTAGATGAACACTCGCTCAATAAAATTCTCGCGCAGGTGCGGATCCATCAACCGCCCTTCCTCCTCGACCGGCAGCGACGGGTACTGCTGCATGATGCCCGCGGCAAAGACACCGGAAGTGCTATCCACCGGCTGCCCCTCCTTGCTGTAGATCTTTACGCGCTCCATGCCGCAACTGGGTGATTTGCTCTTGAAGATGTAGCCGCTGATATCCGCACACTGCGGACCGGCCTCCTGCGCGTAGGCCCTGAGATCGTCGGTTACGTCCCTGTCGGGATCCCTGACACCACGCACCCGTATCGCCCCATCCACCTGCACCAGGCGGACTGGCGGTCGTGGAATGCCAAGGCCGATTGCGACCTCCGGACAAAACGGGCGGAAGTCGAAATACTCGCCCAGGGTGCTGGTGATATAACGATTGTGCTTGTGAGAACTGTCGAACCGCACTTCCTGACCCAGCAGGCAACTGCTGATGCCAAGTGTAATTTTTTGTGAGGCGATGCCGGTCATGGTGGCTAACGTGTTTGATTGATGGTGTCAGGGTACATTTTTTTCCTGATAATAAATGAGAATTTTCCATGACAGTGGTTTTGATTTCTGCAATCAGCGATGATCAGTCAGTCAGGGTTACCTCGGTCAGGTAAATCTGGATGTCGCGATACAGTCCACGGTTGCCACTTACCACCACAGGCAATCCGGTAGCAGTATCGACCTGGATTCCGATAGCCCCGCGCAATTCCAGTAATTCAAATTCATCCGGGTCCGCATCGCCGGAAATGGATTCAGCATCCAGGCGGATTTGTTCAATTTCCCGGGTTCCCGTGACCTGGTATGAGCCGGCGACTGAACTGACCGTATAGTCGATTGCCAGTTCTTTTCTGCCTGCGGAATACAGCCTGACACGATAAAGAGCGCCATCCTGAAACACACACAGTTTGCGCTCGGCAGAATCGTTGTCTGTGACAGATATGATATAGAGAAGCAGCGCGGGTACCGTGACATGGTGGCAGCCGGCAGTAGCCAGGTCATACGGGAAGACCTTGTCCTTGCGATCCATCCAGGTGGCTGGCGTGGACTGTGCCTGTACGCGATCCGCGGGTTTCAACCGCACCCGCACGGCACCGTCCGGCCCAAAGCGGACTGTCTTGCGCGTACCGTCTTCACCGGTTTTGAGGCGATCGCGCTGCAGCACGGCGCCCGTCATCGCATCAAACCAGATTCTCAATATCGTGTTCGATGCCGCACCCTGTGCAGAGATTGCAAGCAGGTAGATCCGCTGTGCACTCACGGGGGTGATTGAGTCATCCGGGAAGCGGACACCGGGTATATCGAGACTGTCTGCCGATGACTCGACAAGAGAAAGTGTCGTGGTCACTTTGCCGGTCAGTGCGTTACCGGTATAGACGAGGCGCATCCAGCCTGGACGTGCGGGATCTTCGGTCGTGCTTACCGGTTCATCAGCCGGTTCCCCGCCGGCGTGACAGATCGTAGTGAGCGGCAGCAGTAGCATCAGGCAGGCAATGCAAGCCGCCTTGCAGGAGTGAATTACGGAATGTGCCATTAACAGGATAATAACAATATTGCCCCGTATTGCACCTGCACAAAAAAACCCGGCAATACCGGGTTTTTTCAGTATTTGCTCTCAGCTGCCAGTTACTTGATCTTGGCTTCCTTGTAGATCACGTGCTTGCGTACCACCGGATCGAATTTCCTGATTTTCATCTTTTCCGGCATGGTGCGCTTGTTCTTGGTCGTGGTGTAGTAATGCCCGGTACCGGCGCTGGAGACGAGCTTGATCTTGTCACGCATGAGCTATCTCCTAGACCTTTTCGCCGCGTGCGCGCATGTCGGCCAGCACGGTGTCGATGCCCTTCTTGTCAATAATACGCAGGCCCTTGCTGGAGATGCGCAGTTTTACCCAGCGCTTTTCGGCCTCCACCCAGAAGCGGTGCATATGCAGATTGGGCAGAAAACGCCGGCGTGTTTTGTTGTTGGCATGAGACACGTTGTTCCCGCTTTGCGGGCGTTTTCCCGTGACCTGGCAGACTCTGGACATTGCTGAATTCCTGTAATCGAAGGTGCTGTAGAACCTAAAAGGCCCGCCTTTATAGCAGGTTGGTCCTCACGGGGCAAGTAAGCACGCGCGGCACGTATTCTTCAGGCGACGGAATATTTTATTGTATTTTATTGTTTATAAAAGAGAATATGCTAGCATTCCCGCTTGTTCATGAAGCAGTCTAAGACAATGGGAAGCGGCGTGGAAACGCCGGCAAGTGAGCGGCGCTTGTACGTGGTGTTGATCAGCGTACATGGGCTGATCCGTGGCCGGGATCTTGAGCTGGGGCGCGATGCCGATACCGGTGGCCAGACCCGTTATGTGGTCGAGCTGGCACGGGCGCTTGGTGACCACCCCGATGTTGCCCGGGTGGACCTGTTGACACGGCGGGTACTCGATTCCGCGCTTAGCGCCGATTACGCGCGCCGTGAGGAGTCCCTGTCAGACACCGTGCGGATCATCCGTATCGACTGTGGCGAGGAGGCCTATATACCGAAGGAGCAGTTGTGGGACTGCCTCGATGTGTTTGCCGACAATGCACTGCAGTGGCTGCGTGAGCACCAGCTGAATCCTGATGTCATCCACGGTCATTACGCCGATGCCGGGTATGTGGGCATTCGCCTGTCCAGCCAACTGGGCGTGACAATGGTGCACACGGGACATTCACTGGGGCGTGTCAAGCGTCGCCGGCTGCTGGCACGCGGACTGAAGCAAGATGACATCGAGGTGCGCTACAACATGTCGCGCCGCATCGAGGCCGAGGAGGACATCCTGGGTGCCGCCGAGCTGGTGATCACAAGTACCAACCAGGAGATCGAGGAGCAGTACGGACTTTACGATCATTACCAGCCCGACAAGATGCAGGTTATGCCCCCCGGCACCGCGCTGGACAGCTTCCACCCGGCCGTCGGCACTGAACGTGACAGCGCGATTTACCGGGAACTCGGCCGTTTTCTGATGAATCCGGATCGCCCGATCATACTGGCACTGTCGCGTCCGGATACGCGCAAGAACATCGGCACACTGCTGCAGGCCTATGGAGAGTCCGAGGAACTGCAGGCGGCTGCCAACCTGGTGATCGTTGCCGGTAACCGCGAGGATATTCGCGACATGGAAAGCGAACCCCAGGAGGTACTGACCGACATTCTGTTGACGATCGACCAGTACGACCTCTACGGCAAGGTTGCCTATCCGAAAAACCATCTGCCGGATGATGTCTCGATCCTATATCGCCTGGCTGCTATTTCCCAGGGTGTCTTCATCAATCCGTCATTGACCGAACCGTTCGGATTGACGCTGATCGAGGCGGCGGCCAGTGGCTTGCCCATTGTTGCAACCGAGGACGGCGGACCGCGTGACATCACTGCAAACTGCAACAACGGGTATTTGATTGACCCCCTGGACAAACAGGATATTGTCAAGACCCTGCTGAAGATACTGAGTGATGCCAATGCCTGGCGTGAACTTTCGAACCATGGCCTGCAGGGCGTAAAACAGCACTATTCCTGGCAGGCACACACACAGGTCTATGTTTCCACCCTGCAGAATCTGCTGGCATCCGCCAGAACCACGCATCCGGTCATACTGCAGCGACGTGCAGGCCTGTATCACGACCGTGCGATCTTCACCGATCTGGACCAGAATCTTCTCGGTGATGCGGAGTCACTGGCTGATTTTCTGGAGGTGATGAGGGATTATCGCAAGTGCACCACCTTCGGTATTGCGACCGGGCGGCGCCTGGATGCGGCATTGCGCATGATGAAACGCTATGGCATTCCGCAACCGGATATCCTGATCACCAGTCTGGGCACCGAGATCTGCTATGCACCCCGCCTGACCCGGGACAGTGCCTGGGCCGAACACATCGATCACCTCTGGAAGCCGAAGGCTATCACCCGCGTGCTGGGTGACCTGCCGGGCATCAAACTACAATCCAAGGCGGAACACAGCCGCTTCAAAATCAGTTATTACATTGATCCTGACCTGGCTCCTGGCCTGGACGAGATCAACAGCCTCCTGCACCAGCAGGAACTCACTGCCAATACCTTCCTGTCATTCGGGCAGTTCCTGGATATCGTGCCGGTACGGGCATCCAAGGGCTTTGCCCTGCGCTGGTTTGCAGACCAGTGGGGGATCCCGCTGGAGAATATCCTGGCTGCAGGGGGGTCCGGTGCCGATGAGGACATGATGCGTGGCAATACCATGGCCGTGGTGGTGGCCAACCGTCACCACGAGGAACTCTCCGGGCTGGTGGATCTCGAGAATATCTATTTCGCCAGGCAACGGTGTGCGGCCGGTATACTCGAGGCGATCGAGCACTACAATTTTCTTGGTAACTGCGACCTGCCCGGATCGTGAGTATGCAACTACTGCTATGTACGGATCTGGACCGCACGGTTCTGCCGAACGGGCCACAACCCGAATCGAATGGTGCACGCAGCTGTTTTGCGACACTGGCAGCCAGGCCGGAAGTGACGCTGGCGTATGTGACCGGCCGTGACCGGCAACTGGTCAGCGAGGCCATAGCCAGTTATTGCCTGCCAACGCCTGAATATGTCATCGGCGATGTCGGGACCACCATCTACGAGGTTCGTTCGGAAGGCTGGCATCCATGGGTTGAGTGGCAGCAGGAAATTGCCCCTGACTGGGCGGGACTGGGTCACAGTGATATCAGGAAACTGTTGCTCGATGTTAATGACCTCCGTCCGCAGGAACCGGCAAAGCAGAACCTGCACAAATCAAGTTTTTATGTGCCGCTGCATGCCGATACTGAAGTGCTGTCGCAGCAAATACGCCGGCGTCTCGAAGCCAGTGGCGTCATGGCCAGCCTCGTCTGGAGCATCGATGAACCACGCGGGACCGGTTTGCTGGATATCCTGCCGGCCAGCGCCGGAAAAAAACATGCGGTGTCCTTTTTAATGCAGCACAAGGGCTTCGCGCTTGCAGAAACCGTGTTCGCAGGCGACAGTGGCAACGACCTGCCGGTGCTGGCCAGCGAGATCCCCGCCGTGCTGGTTGCCAATGCCAGCACAGAGGTGTGCAGGGCGGCAATCGACCAGGCCACGGCAAGCGGGCATGCGGATGCGCTGTACATCGCGCAGGGGGGTTTCATGAACATGAACGGCAACTACGCAGCCGGCGTGCTGGAAGGCATCGTGCATTACCAGCCGGAGGTTCGCAAATGGCTTATGGAAAAGACTGACGCGGTGCATGTTAATGGCTGATAGTGAACGACCGGTTATCTTCGGCGAGGTTTTGTATGACTGTTTCCCGGGAGGCCAGGCCATTCTGGGCGGTGCACCGTTCAATGTAGCCTGGCACTTGCAGGGGTTCGGTCTGGAACCATTATTCATCTCCAGGGTTGGGGATGATCCGCTCGGCCACCGTGTCAGGGATGCCATGCACACCCACGGGATGGATACATCCGGTTTGCAGCTGGATTCGTCTCACCCGACCGGGCAGGTGACCATCACCTTGTCGGATAACAGCCACCACTTCGATATTGTTCCTGACCAGGCCTATGATTACATCGAACGCGAGGCACTGCCGCCGCTGCCGGAAACCGCGCTGTTCTACCACGGCAGCCTGGCGGCCAGG
Source organism: Gammaproteobacteria bacterium (assembly GCA_020344335.1). Classification (GTDB taxonomy): domain Bacteria; phylum Pseudomonadota; class Gammaproteobacteria; order UBA9214; family UBA9214; genus SZUA-186. Next base: position 1,025,826 of record CP070821.1, read on the forward strand.
AGTCCGGTCTCCGCGCAGACGCTGGTATTCCTGCGCACGCGTTATGCCACCAGGTGCCTGGTCGACGTCAACCTGCGCAGCCCCTGGTGGCGGCGGGAGCAGGTGCTGGAGCTGGTCAACGGTGCCTGGCTGGTCAAGCTCAATGACGAGGAGCTGCTGCAGCTGGTACCGGACGTGGAAGATGATACAAGCCGAATGCAGCATTTAATCAGGCATGCACAGCTGCAACTGCTACTGGTCACCCGTGGTGCTGCCGGTGCAGAAATGCTGACTGCCACCGGTGACAGTTTCCGGGTGGAACCGGATGCCGTGACTGCGGTGGTGGATACGGTTGGTGCCGGTGATGCCCTGACCAGTGTTCTCATACTGGCTGTGTCGCTGGGCTGGCCATACGGGCAGGCACTGGAACGCTCACAGGCCTTCGCCTCCGCAATCGTTGGTCGTCGCGGTGCGGTTGTCGAGGAGCCGGGTTTTTACCAGCCGTTTATCGATGCATGGGGGTTGTCATGACACTGGAACGGGAATTCCTGGAATCCCTGCAGCGCTACTTCAGTGAAGACCGCAACACTACCCATCTCGCACTCCACCAGTTGCATGATCTCGGCAAGCCCTTGTTGTTGCGCGGCGAGGTCCAGGATGCCTTTGCACGACTGTGTGAATCCACCAATGGCAAGCGCCTTGTCGGAACACCGGTAGAGCGGATGCTGCAGGCAACCCAGGAAGCAGTCGTTGACACCGACTGGCTTTACCTGGCCGTGCGTCTCAGGGTCGGGCACTGGGGTTATCTGCGGCTTAACAGCAACCTGATGTTTGTAGAGGAAATCCCGGTAAGTGAATTTCTGTACTTCAAGGAACGCGTGGTTGACCATCATGAGGTCGGTGCGGAATACATACTGGAAATCGACCTTGAGCCATTCCTGCGCGGTTTTCCGAAAATGCACGAGACACGCTCGATTGGTCGTGGTGTGGAATTTCTCAACCGGCGTCTTTCCAGTCAGTTGTTCGAGGACAGTGGCAAGGGTAATCGCCTGTTGCTCGATTTTCTGCGCGTGCACCGTTACCAGCAGCAGACCCTGATGCTCAACGAGGCGGTGGATAATGTCGACTCGTTACGCTCGGCATTGCGGCAGGCGGATGAGTTACTGATGCCGGTACCGGCCGATACCCCCTGGGAGAAACTGGCTCCGGATCTGCGTGCCCTGGGCTTCGAGCCCGGCTGGGGCAAGGATGCAGAGCGTATCAGGAGCTACATGGAGCTGCTGCTGGATATCCTCGAGGCACCGTCGCCCTACAGTCTGGAACGGTTCCTGCAGAACATCCCGATGATTTTTTCGATTGCGATTCTGTCGCCGCACGGGTGGTTCGGGCAGAGCGATGTCCTGGGTCGTCCGGATACCGGTGGCCAGGTGGTGTACATCCTCGACCAGGTGCGCGCACTGGAGCGGGCCATGCGCCGCAGCCTGCTGGAGCAGGGACTGGATATCGATCCGCGTATCCTGGTGGTGACGCGTCTGATACCCGAAGCCGATGGTACAAGCTGCGATCAGCGCATTGAACCCATTGCCGGAACGCGCAATGCCCGGATCCTGCGCGTCCCCTTTCTGGATTCAAACGGTCAGGTGGTACCACACTGGATATCGCGTTTTGAAATATGGCCCTACCTCGAACGCTTCAGTCGTGAAGTCGAGCGCGAAATGCTGGTTGAACTGGGAGACCGGCCCGATTTCATCATCGGCAACTATTCCGATGGCAACCTGGTGGCGTCGCTTCTATCACAGCGTCTTGGTGTGACGCAGTGCAACATCGCGCATGCCCTGGAGAAGACCAAGTACCTGTATTCCGACCTGTACTGGCGAGAAAACGAGGAACACTATCATTTCTCCTGCCAGTTCACCGCTGATCTGATTGCCATGAATACGGCCGATTTCATCATCAATTCCACCTACCAGGAAATCGCCGGCACGGGCGACAGCGTGGGTCAGTACGAGGCCCATGGCGCCTATACCATGCCCGGCCTGTATCGCGTGGTGCACGGCATCGATGTGTTCGATCCCAAGTTCAATATCGTCTCACCCGGTGCAGACGAGGAGATCTATTTTCCATACACCGATTCTGACCGGCGTTTGGTGCACTACGATGAGGAAATTCGCGAACTCCTGTTTGGCGCCGATGGCAGCGACAGGCGTGGCGTGTTGTTTGATACCGACAAGCCGCTGTTGTTCACCATGGCGCGCCTGGACAAGATCAAGAACATTACCGGCCTGGTGAGATGGTATAGCGAATGCCGGGAGCTGCGTGACGAGGCGAACCTGGTCGTGGTCGCCGGCCATGTGGATCCCGACCGGTCGAGCAACGAAGAGGAATATGAACAGATTCTGGAAATGCACCGGCTCATGGATGAGTACCGCCTGGATGGTCACGTCCGCTGGCTGGGAATGTACCTTGACAAGTCATTTGCCGGGGAGTTGTACCGTGCCATTGCCGACTTTCGTGGTGCCTTCGTGCAGCCGGCGCTGTTCGAGGCCTTTGGCCTGACCGTGATCGAGGCGATGAGCACAGGCCTGCCGACTTTTGCCACCAGTTTCGGTGGACCACTGGAAATCATCGAGGATGATGTTTCCGGTTTCCACATCAATCCCAACCACGGGGCGGAGGCGGCACGGCGCATTGCCGGCTTCCTTGTCCGCTGCCGTGAGGACCCGGCTGAATGGCAGCGTATTTCTACGGGGGCGCTGGCACGGGTCAGTGCACGCTACACCTGGAAGGGCTATGCCGAGCGCCTGATGACGCTGTCGCGCGTGTACGGGTTCTGGCATTACGTCACCGATCTGGAACGTGACGAGCTGCGGCGCTACCTGGAAATGTTCTATAGCCTGCAATACCGGCCGCTGGCGCGGGCCATGCTGGACTAGTCTCGCAGCTACAGCAGACCGCGCTCTGCGAAGGAAACGGCTGTGCCGTCCCCGATCACCACGTGATCGAGGACCCGTATGTCAACAAGTCCCAATGCATCACTCAGCCGCCGGGTAAGGCCAATATCGGCCCGACTCGGCTCGGCAACACCGGAGGGGTGGTTGTGAGCCAGGATTACTGCGGCCGCGTTGTAGTGCAGGCTGCGTTTGACGACCTCGCGCGGATGCACGCTGGCACCATCGATGGTGCCGAAGAACAGTTCTTCGAAGGCGATTACCCGGTGGCGGTTATCGAGAAACAGGCAGGCGAATACCTCGTGCCCAAGGTGGCGTAGCCGACTGGCCAGATAACGCCGGGTGGCGTCCGGGTTTTCCAGTGCATCCTGCCGCTGCAGTTCCTCCAGCAGGTGACGGCGTGCGATCTCCAGCACGGCCTGCAGCTGGGCATACTTCGCGGCACCAAGACCGTGATGGCCGCAGAAATCCTGCCGGTTGGCTTCCAGCAGCGGCCGCAGGCCACCCCAGGCCTGTAACAGTTCACGCGCCAGGTCGACGGCGGTTTTTCCATTGACGCCGGTGCGCAGGAAAATTGCAAGCAACTCGGCATCGGAGAGGGCGGTCGGGCCGTGGGCCAGCAGTTTTTCGCGTGGCCGTTCAGTTACCGGCCAGCTCCGGATGGACTGCATGACAATCTCCCTGTTGTCCGGGTAAATGACACGATTCCCTGACGCCCCGAGGGTATCATGCCTGCCTGCGTAGTCATGTCCGATAACACTGATCTTTTGGTAAACTATTTCACAATGAGTTATTTGTCAGGAAAAAACATCCTGCTGGGCATCACCGGCAGCATTGCTGCCTATAAAAGTGCCGAGCTGGTGCGGCACCTGCGCGAAGCGGGCGCATCGGTGCGTGTGGTCATGACAGCCGGGGCTGCGGAATTCATCACGCCGCTGACCCTGCAGGCACTTTCCGGTCACCCGGTCTCAAGCGATCTGCTGGATCCGGCGGCCGAGGCGGCCATGGGCCACATCGAGCTGGCGCGCTGGGCGGATGCCGTGCTGGTCGCTCCGGCCACCGCGAATTTCATTGCCCGCCGGGTGCATGGGCGTGGTGATGACCTGTTGACCGCCGTCTGTCTCGCCTGCGAGGCGCCGCAGGCGGTGGCACCGGCCATGAACCAGAGTATGTGGGAGGACCCGGCCACCACACACAATGTGGCCACGCTGCAGGAACGCGGTATCCGTGTAATCGGACCGGCGGTGGGCAGCCAGGCCTGCGGGGATAGCGGCCCCGGTCGCCTGCTGGAACCGGAAGTGCTGGTACGGCACCTGGAAAACCTCTTTACCACCGGCATACTGGCGGGTTGCCGGGTGCTGGTCACGGCGGGCCCGACGCGTGAGCCGCTGGATCCGGTACGCTATCTTGGCAACCGCAGTTCTGGCAAGATGGGATTTGCGGTGGCTGCAGCAGCCGTTGAAGCCGGTGCAGAGGTTACCCTGATCGCCGGCCCGGTGGCCTTGTCTACACCGCAACGCGTCAAGCGTATCGACGTGGTCACGGCCAGGGAGATGCAGGTGGCCGTGCTGGATGGCGTCAAGGGGACGGATATTTTTATCGCCGCCGCCGCAGTTGCCGATTACCGCCCGCGGGACGTGTCCGGGTGCAAACTGAAAAAGTCGGCCGGGAAGCTGACACTCGAGCTGGAGCGCAACCCGGATATCCTGGCGATGGTGGCAGGTCGGGAGAAGGCACCGTTTACCGTTGGCTTTGCTGCCGAGACGGAATCTGTCGAGCTGAACGCGCAGCAAAAACTGCAGGCGAAATCCATCGACATGATTGCGGCCAACCAGGTCGGTGAGAACCTCGGTTTTGAAGCCGATGATAATGCACTGCAGGTATTCTGGGACGGGGGGTCGGTACAACTTGAACGCGCCCGCAAGACACGTCTGGCAAGACAGCTGGTGGAACTGGTGGCCGAGCGTTACCACCATAAACACGATAATGATACGGTGATAAAACTGCATGCAAAAGATCCAGCTTAAAATACTCGATCCGCGGCTCGGGGATGAATTTCCCATGCCGCACTATGCATCCGGAGGCGCTGCCGGTATGGACATGCGTGCCTGCGTGGACGGGCCACTGGAGATCAGTCCCGGCGAGACACAGCTGATTCCCTGCGGCCTGGCGATACATATAGAGGAGCCCGGGCTTGCGGCCATGCTGCTGCCGCGTTCCGGTCTGGGTCACAAGCACGGTATCGTGCTTGGCAATCTGGTGGGACTGATCGATTCCGATTACCAGGGCCAGGTGTTCATCTCCTGCTGGAACCGGGGCAATGAATCCTTCACGGTACAGCCCGGCGAACGCATTGCGCAGATGGTGATCATTCCGGTAGTACATGCCGATTTCGAAGTGGTCGAGGAATTCATCGCGACGGAGCGCGGCGAGGGTGGTTTCGGCCACACCGGTCGCCATTGAGTGCCTTCAATAATGTGGCCGTTGTGCCGATAAACCCACCTGGTACCCAGGGCAACCTATGAAGTTTTCATTACCCGCATTTCCCCGACGTAAAAAAAAGGACAATGACGCAGCCGGGCAGGATGCAGCCAGGGCGCCCGTGGTTGCACCAATCAAGGCTGGTCAGAAAGCCAGTCTGGGCAAGGTCAGGATCCTGTTACCGGTTGCAGGTGTAATACTGCTGGGTGTGCTATCGCTGATTATCTTCCAGTTCATGTCCACGCATATCTCGCGGGCAATTGAGCAGGATATCCAGAAAACTTCGGAACAGGTGGCGTCCAGGGTTGCCACACTGGTCGATGTTTACCGATCCAGCATGGGACTGCTCGCCAAGGACCCGACGATTGCCGACCTGCTGATGCACGCTGACAGCACCGGCCTCAGGAATCGCGAGGAATTGCTCGGCTATCTGTTTCCGAATGCCATCAATATCCAGTTGCTGTTACCCGGTATCAAGGAAGTAAACGACGCGGTCTCGCCTCCGCTCGGTTACGCTGCGATTGCACAGATGCGTGAAGCGGAAAACAGTGAAACCGCAACGCCTGCGGAGGTGCACCTGTTCAACACGCCGCAGCAGCATATCAACATCGTACAGCGCGTGATGGACCCGGCAGGTAGCGGCGTGGTCGGACATATCATGCTGTCGCTATCCGGTAACACACTCACACAATTGCTGGGCAGTGCGCAGGATACGGGTGGTTACACAGAGTTGCAGCAGGTTGGCGAGAAGGGTGCGCCGGTCCGGGTCGCCAGCCATGGTGATCCCCAATACAAGAATGGCGAGCCGGATGCCATCCGAAAAATCGGCGGCAGTCGCTGGCAGGCGGCCTACTGGTCCTCACAAAATACTATGGCATACCTGGGCGATACCAGTCTCTGGGTAATCGCAGTCTTCCTGGTGTCGGCCGTGGTACTGGTATTGCTGGTGCTGGTGCTGTTCAAACGGTTGTTTGCAGCACTGCAACAGGACCAGGTCAGCCTGGTGACCCTGATGAAGGATTACCGCGACCACCAGGTAAAAAGGGAATATGCAAGCGGATTGAAGGAGATGGAGGAGACGCTGCTCTTCATGACCAAGCTTGCCAGTACGCATCAGGCCAGCGAGGAATCCGCGGACGCTCCACGGGAGCAGGATGCGGAATACACCAACGAGGCCGTGCCGGAGGAACGGGAAGAGCGAGTGGATTCTTCAGTATTCGACGAAATGCATACCGGAGAGCTGGTGGTCGAAGAAGACAATCCCCTGGATATTCAGCCGGTCCCGGCAGAACGAGTGGTGATCGATGCCTCCATATTCCGTGCCTATGATATTCGTGGTGTAGTCAACCAGTCTCTTACTCCGGACGTCGTAAGACAGATTGGCCGTGCCATTGGCAGTGAGGCGCTGCAACGCGGTCGCCAGACCGTCGTTGTGGGGCGTGACGGACGCCTCTCCGGGCCGGCCCTGTCCGAGGCACTGATCGCGGGGCTGGTAGAAACCGGGTGCAGCGTAAAAGACATCGGGGTGGTACCGACTCCGGTACTGTATTTTGCGGCGCATTATCTCGATACGCAAACCGGTGTGATAGTAACCGGAAGTCATAATCCCCCGGACTACAACGGACTCAAGATCATGATCGACGGGGAAACCCTGTCGGGTGAATCCATTCAGCAGCTGCGGGAACGCATTGAGACAGAAAACTTTATTGCGGGTGACGGCCGGGTAGAGACCATTAATGTGGTGCCTGACTATATCGAGCGTGTTCGCAGTGATGTCACTATTTCCAGGCAGCTGAAGGTGGTGGTGGATTGTGGAAACGGGGTGGCCGGTGCCATTGCTCCGCAACTGCTGAAGGAACTCGGTTGCGAGGTCATAGAGCTGTACTGCAAGGTGGACGGCAATTTTCCAAACCACCACCCGGATCCCAGCAAGCCGGAAAATCTCAAGGATCTCATTGCAACGGTCGAGCAGCACCAGGCCGATTTCGGGTTGGCCTTTGATGGTGACGGGGACCGCCTCGGCGTGGTAAATACCAGGGGCAACATCATCTGGCCGGACCGTATCCTGATGCTGTTCGCCATGGACATACTCGAGCGGAACCCCGGTGGTCTGATTATCTACGACGTGAAATGCTCGCGTCACCTCGATGGTATTATCAGCCAGTATGGCGGCGAGCCGTTGATGTGGAAGACCGGTCATTCCTTCATCAAGGCAAAAATCCAGGAAAGCGGAGCATTGCTTGCCGGCGAGATGAGCGGACATATCTTTTTCAAGGAGCGCTGGTTCGGATTTGATGACGGGCTGTATGCAGCGGCCCGGCTACTCGAGGTGCTCGGCAAGGATGAGCGCCCGGTGACCGAAATATTTGCGAGCTTGCCTGACAGCGTCAATACGCCGGAACTCAATATATCCATGCAGGAAGGCGAGCCGCAGAAGTATATCGATCGCCTGCTGTCCAGCGCGCACTTCGATGGTGCGCGCATGTCGACCATCGACGGCCTGCGCGCTGATTTTGATGATGGCTGGGGGCTGGTGCGTGCTTCCAACACCACACCTGTCCTGGTGCTGCGCTTCGAGGCAGACAACGATGCAGCCCTGATGCGCATCATGGAGGAGTTTCGACGGGTGATGCTGCAGGTAGACCCCGGGCTGGAGCTGCCGTTCTGAAGTTGCTGCTGTAACTTTTACCCTTTCCCGCGTAATATCAGTCCGGCCATCCGGATCGTATCCTCTCTTCCCGGTGACAATGCGGTGATTCCGGCGGTAGAGAAGCAACAGCAGGCGCTTTAAGGCGGGATGAGGAGCGGTTTCCGGTAGGAATGCGGAGTTAGAGGGTTCAGAAACACGGTGATCCGCTGTTTCATACCCCCAGTTTCCCTGCTATACAGGGGCAGTCTGTGTCCGTTTGCAGGAGTACCCGCAAGTCGAGTAAAAGCAAAAGGGACCGGTATCAGGAAATTTCAGCAGCTATGCGAAAGGGTGTGCTGTTTGCCTTTGTATAACCAGACCAGTTAATCATGTCCTTAACCAGCGAGTCAGCCAGAAACGTAGCGCGCGTCCTTTCTGAAGGCATGCCCTATATTCGCCGTTATCGCGGCAAGACCATTGTGATCAAGTATGGCGGCAACGCCATGGTTGATGAAAACCTCAAAAGCGGCTTTGCGCGTGATGTCGTGCTGATGAAACTGGTGGGTATCAACCCGGTGGTGGTGCATGGCGGTGGTCCGCAGATCGGCGAGCTGCTCGAGAAGATCGGCAAGGAAAGCACCTTCGTCGACGGAATGCGGGTGACTGATAGCGAGACCATGGACGTGGTCGAGATGGTGCTCGGTGGCCTGGTCAACAAGGAGATCGTCAACCTGATTAC
>CP070821.1:1034701-1038924 GCA_020344335.1 Gammaproteobacteria bacterium
ATGTTCCCGCGTCTGCGGCATCGGACAGTCCGCCGCACTCACTACCAGGATCGAGCCGTCCATCTGCGCCGCACCCGTGATCATGTTCTTCACGTAGTCCGCGTGACCCGGACAGTCCACGTGCGCATAATGACGTGCATCCGACTCGTACTCCACGTGCGCCGTCGCAATCGTGATCCCGCGCTCGCGTTCCTCAGGCGCATTGTCAATCTGATCGTACGCCTTGAACTCACCACCACGCAGCTCCGCCATCACCTTCGTGATCGCCGCCGTCAACGTCGTCTTGCCATGATCTACATGACCAATCGTGCCTACGTTTACATGCGGCTTCGTTCGCTCAAATTTTTCCTTGGACACGCCCGTATACCTCGTTAACTTTAAAATTTAACAATCAGGATGCTTTCTTTAGTACCGCGTCGGCTATGCTCGCCGGCGCCTCGGAATATTTTTCGAATTCCATCGAATAGGTTGCCCGCCCCTGGGTTGCCGAACGCAGGTCCGTTGCATAACCGAACATCTCTGCCAGCGGGACCTCGGCACGGATAATCTTTCCGGACGGACCCTCATCCATGCCATGGGTGATACCGCGACGCCGGTTCAGGTCACCCATCACATCACCCAGGTAATCCTCGGGGGTAACCACCTCTACATTCATGACCGGCTCGAGCAGGACCGGGTCGGCATTCAGCGTGCCGGCCTTGAAGGCCATCGATCCGGCAATCTTGAATGCCATTTCGCTGGAATCGACGTCATGGTAGGAGCCGTCGTACAGGGTCACCTTGACATCGACTACCGGGTAGCCACCCAGCGCACCGCTTACCATCTGCTCCTGCACGCCCTTGTCTACCGAGGAAATATATTCCCGCGGTACAACACCGCCAACAATGGCATTCTCGAATTCATAGCCTTCGCCCGGCGCCTTTGGTTCCAGCTTCAGCCACACATGGCCGTACTGGCCGCGACCGCCGGACTGGCGCACGAACTTGCCTTCCTGCTCCACAGGCTTGCGGATCGTTTCACGGTAGGCCACCTGCGGGGCTCCGACATTGGCCTCGACACTGAACTCGCGCTTCATGCGGTCAACGATGATATCGAGATGCAGTTCACCCATGCCGGAAATAATCGTCTGGCCGGATTCCTCGTCTGTCGCCACGCGAAAAGACGGGTCTTCCTTGGCAAGCTTCTGCAGGGCGATGCCCATCTTTTCCTGGTCCGCCTTGGTCTTCGGTTCAACGGCCACGGAAATAACCGGCTCCGGAAATTCCATGCGCTCCAGGGTAATCACGCTCTCGGTATCGCACAGGGTATCGCCCGTGGTGACATCCTTGAGCCCGACGGCGGCCGCGATATCACCAGCGCGGACTTCCTTGATTTCCTCGCGGCTGTTGGAATGCATCTGCAGGATGCGCCCGATGCGCTCCTTCTTTCCCTTGACCGGGTTGAAAATGGTGTCACCGGAATTTAGCACCCCTGAATACACGCGGAAGAAGGTCAGGTTGCCGACAAACGGATCGGTGGCAATCTTGAAGGCCAGCGCGGCAAACGGTTCGTCATCGGAGGACTCACGGGTAGCCTCGGTCTCATTCGCGTCATTCAGATGACCGGCGATCGCCGGCACATCGACCGGTGACGGCATGTAATAGACGATGGCATCCAGCATGGCCTGCACGCCCTTGTTCTTGAAGGCAGACCCGCACAGCACCGGGACGATTTCATTATTCAGGGTTCGTCTACGCAGACCTTCCCGGATCTCGTCCATGGAAAGCTCGCCGGTGTCCAGGTATTTTTCCATCAGCGCCTCGGTGGACTCGGCCGCTGCTTCAATCAGGTGTTCACGCCATTCACTGCAGGCTTCTGCCATGTCGGCAGGTATATCCTGTTCCTCGTAGGTCGTGCCCATATCCGCCTCGTTCCAGTAGATGGCCTGCTGGCGAATCAGGTCGACCACGCCCCGGAAATTCTCCTCGGCACCGACCGGCAGCTGCAGGGGCACGGCCGTGGCACCCAGTCGCTCCTTGATCTGTCCGACAACGCGCAGGAAGTCCGCTCCGGCACGATCCATCTTGTTGACGAACGCCATGCGCGGTACGTGGTACTTGTTGGCCTGGCGCCAGACCGTTTCGGACTGCGGTTCTACACCACCGACAGCACAGAACACGGCACAGGCACCGTCCAGCACACGCAGCGAACGTTCCACCTCGATGGTGAAATCCACGTGCCCGGGGGTGTCGATGATATTGATGCGCTGCTGCTCGAACTGTTTGTCCATTCCCTGCCAGAAACAGGTGGTGGCGGCAGATGTGATCGTGATGCCACGTTCCTGCTCCTGCTCCATCCAGTCCATGACGGCCGCACCGTCATGCACCTCACCAATCTTGTGCGAGATACCGGTATAGAACAGGATGCGCTCGGTCGTCGTCGTCTTGCCCGCATCGATATGCGCCATGATGCCGACGTTCCGGTAGCGATTGATTGGAGTCTTGCGTGCCACTGTCCTGATCCGGTTCTATATAAAAAGGTATTAATCGCTTGCTACCAGCGGTAATGCGAGAAGGCCTTGTTGGCATCCGCCATCCGGTGGGTGTCTTCACGTTTCTTCACCGCACCGCCGCGATTCTCCGCGGCATCCAGCAGCTCGCCAGCCAGCCTTAGCGGCATGGATTTTTCACTTCGGCCACGGGCAGCATCCAGCACCCAGCGCATGGCAAGCGTGGTCCGGCGCACCGCGCGCACCTCGATCGGCACCTGGTAGGTGGCACCGCCGACACGACGGGATTTCACCTCGACCATCGGGCGCACGTTGTCCAGTGCCTTGTCGAGCACCTCGAGCGGATCCTGCTTGGTCCTGTCAGAAATCTGGTCGAGTGCGCCGTATATGATCTTTTCTGCCACAGACTTTTTCCCGGAACGCATGACCATGTTGACGAACTTGGTAAGCATTTCGTTTCCGTACTTGGGATCCGGAAGGATTTCCCGTGCACCGATGACTCTTCTTCTGGACATGCGTGATTACCGTTGCTGTATATCGTTGGCTCAGGACTTGGGTCGCTTGGCACCGTACTTGGAACGTCCCTGGCGGCGACTCGTCACACCGGAAGTATCCAGACTGCCACGCACGGTGTGATAACGCACACCCGGCAGATCCTTGACACGACCGCCGCGAATCAGAACCACCGAGTGTTCCTGGAGGTTATGTCCCTCACCACCGATGTAGGTGGTCACCTCGTAACCGTTGGTCAGTCGTACACGTGCGACCTTGCGCAGGGCGGAGTTCGGTTTCTTCGGGGTCGTGGTGTACACACGGGTACACACCCCGCGCTTTTGCGGACATGACTCGAGAGCGGGTACATTGCTCTTGTCCCGTTTTCTGCTGCGCGGCTTGCGCACTAACTGGTTGATTGTCGCCATGCCCGATAAACCCTGAGATAAAACTGGAAATAAATTCTAAAGTCCTGAAAACAAACGACAGGCCGGACGAACCGGCCTGTCGGGGAAGCGGAATTTTAGAGACAGGACTCAGTCCTGTCAAGCAAGTTTTATTAATCGCCGTTATTCGGCCGGGGACTCCACCACATCCTCGGTTTCCGCACCCTCCGCCGCGTCCACGGCGGCCATTTCCTCGGCGATTTCGATCGGTTCCAGATCACGGCGCCGGCGCCGGTCCTCGTGGTAGGCGAGGCCGGTCCCTGCCGGGATCAGGCGACCCACAATGACGTTCTCTTTCAGCCCCCGGAGGCTGTCCTTGCTGCCGCGGACCGCGGCCTCGGTCATCACCCGGGTCGTCTCCTGGAACGAGGCCGCCGAAATGAAGGATTCCGTCGCCAGCGAGGCCTTGGTGATACCCAGCAGCAGCGGTGTCCAGACCGTCGGTTCCTTGTCATCCCGCACCAGGCGCTCATTCACCTCCATGACCCGGGCCTTTTCAACCTGCTCACCCATCAGGAACGGGCTATCACCGGGCTCGTTGATCTCCACCTTGCGCAGCATCTGGCGCAGAATGACCTCGATATGCTTGTCATTGATCCTGACGCCCTGCAGCCGGTAGACGTCCTGGATTTCCTTGACCAGGTACTCGGCCATGGTCGCGGTCCCGAGCAGGCGCAGGATGTCATGGGCACTGGGCTCGCCATCGACCAGGGTTTCACCCTTCTCGATATGCTCACCCTCGAACACCGTGACATGCCGCCATTTCGGGATCAGTTCCTCATGCTGCTCGCCGTCGG
>CP070821.1:1039024-1052438 GCA_020344335.1 Gammaproteobacteria bacterium
CTAATCTTCAAAATGTGCTTCTCTTTTAATCTGCTGACTACAAGTAGGATGCCTAAATTAGCGCTGTTTTCTCGTCAAATTTAGGCACGATTAAACATTATCGATCATGGTAATCAATAACATGATGTCATGTTATGAAGCCTAACTAAAATAACAAAGAGAGCATTCAAATGATTGTCCGAGAAGGGTTAGAACCGGTCATTCCGGTGTATTATCCCTCTGAATGACCGTTTCCGGCCAGAACCGGATGTTCATCATCATACGAAACGGTTCTCAAAGGAGAACTGTAGAAGAAATCCACGTGAAAGAACAAGAATAACTGTCAACTGGAAGACTACCTGGAAAGAAATGGAAAAATGCGATCGAGTTCTGAAAATGATGGTTCTACTTCCTTGTATATTCTTCGATATTGCCTATCGTTAATCTCACCTGATTTCAAGGCATCAGAAGATTGCCGGATAACTCCCCAGTTTCCAACCATAATCCCGGACAAGACGAAGATCACTCCATTTAATTTATCCGTATCTATCCTTTTATTCCCCTCTTTTATCAGGCGATATCCTGTATGCAAAAGTTCTTTTCCTTTCATGCTGTAAATATCGAGAGAGTCAATAAGTGCATATGCCCTTGACTCGATATTTTCGGCATGGCCCTGATCGATCAAGCTCGCGGCAATTCTTTGTGCAGATTTAAACTCCCTCATTAGCCGAATGGCATCGCCATAGAGCCTGACCCCTTTAAACATCTGCCTATTCTTCAGAGTTGAATGAAATACCCGGTTTGATACCGAACAGACCTGATTTCTTCATACAATCCTCTCCAGCCTCGTTACTTCTTGGCAACGCCCTACCGGCAATGTGCGCAATTCCGGGTATCTGCACGTCATTTGCCTGAGCAAACAACCCCCGCTCTGAAAGCCTGACCTGTAACGGTTTCGGTGCATAAATCACAATTCAACGGCAATTAACTGCCACTCACCCGGGACACCCTTGAGTTCATAGAGACCCTGGTCCCTGAAAGCGAAATCCGAACCAACCACCAGATCCCTGACAGTTCGCGATACCCATACTTCATTATCACCGGCCTGGCCCAATACCCGTGATGCAATATGGACCGCGATCCCTCCTATGTCATCTCCCATCAGCTCGATCTCCCCGGTATGCAGTCCCGCCTGTATCTCCATGCCGATTTGCCTGGCCGCCTCGCTTGCCGCCGATGCGCAACGTATCGCGCGGGCCGGGCCATCAAAAGTTGCCAGAAAACCATCGCCGGTACTTTTGATAGCGCGGCCGCGGAACCGAACGATATTTTTGTGCATCATGGTATTGTGACGGTCCAGCAAATCGCGCCATTGCTGGTCCCCCATTTCTGCTGCACGTTTGGTTGACTCCACAATATCGGTAAAAAGAACTGTGGCCAGGATACGATCGGCCTCCACGGGTCGCCATTCTCCCGTCAGGAACTTCGCCATCTCATCGAGAATCCGGTTCCGGTTCTCTCCAACCCAGGGCAAATGGTCAACCCCGGCCAGTTCCACATACTTTGCATCGTGAATCTGCTCGGCGAGAAACCGGCCACCTTCAACACTCACGGCCACATCTTCCTTTCTGTGTATGACCAGCGTGGGGACATTAACCGAGGCCAGGATATCGCTAGTATCAATCCGGCTGTTCATGCGCATCAAAGTTTTCACTGCGCCGGGGCTTGCACCCAGCCTCTCGAACCTGCCCCACCATTGCTGGAAGGCCAGGTCATCCTTTCTGCCGGGCGCAAACATCGGCAGACTTTGGCCACTGCCCCAATCCCTGTCGACATACTGCATAAGTCCCTGCAGTGCTTCCTTCGTCGGGAACCAGGACTTGAAACGGGCAAATGCACCATAAAGTATCAATGCCCGGCACCGGTCGGGGTGAGTGGCCGCAAAGAGTGTTGCCAGCGACCCTCCTTCCGAGATACCGAATATCGCGGCTCGTTCGATATTCTCCGCGTCCATAACCGCCCGAACATCATCCATACGCTCATCCATGCCCGGCAACTCACCACCCCGGTCTGAAAGCCCCGTGCCCTGCTTGTCGAACATGATGACTCGCGAAAAACTTCCCCGCCTTCGCAACCACTCTGCCAGACCGGGCTCCTCCCAGGAATTCACTATATGCGAGATAAACCCGGGTACGAAGACGAGATCTACCTCGCCTTCACCGAAGACCTGATAGGCGACATGGATGTCACCACTTCTGGCATATAGGGTTCTGCCTGGTTCCACTTTTCAAATACGCTGTCTGGCTGGATGGTGCTCACATTATACCCGCATTCTTTTGGGCATCTTGTGATTGCCCTGCCAATTACGAGCGCTCGGAGCGCAACAACCGTCACCCTGTGCATTTGGTTTGAAATCCCGTTAGTCCCTAACTAGCAACCTGCCCTCAACTGGCAACAGTCAAATCGCCTTTGTTGATGAGAACATATCGCCCCGCTTGCAGCCTGACAGGTTGCTCCAGGTTGTAACAAGGTACTACTTGCCACATTATCTGCTTGTCGCTGTCTACCATCGAGGTCGAGAAAATGAAAATACTTACCAAACTGCTGGCCATTTCTTTGTTCGCAGTAGCGATTGAAGGATACGGGGCGGGTGAGGCAATGGCGCCTTCTCACGGGGTTGCCTATCCGGAGGGGTGGCAGAACTGGGCCACCATTGCGGTATCGCATCGCACCGACAACAATACCCTGCGGGTGATACTGGGTAACGATGCCGCGGTACAGGCGGCCCGTAGCGGCAACACCAACCCGTGGCCGGATGGCGCCGTTCTGGGCAAGGTTGTGTGGAAGGATGACCGGCTGAAAAACTGGGAGGCCGCTGTTGCGCCAGGAAAACTAGTGCATGCAGAGTTTATGTTCAAGGAAACGCAGAAGTATGCCGACAGTCACGGCTGGGGCTGGGCCCGCTGGGTGGGACTGGAGCAGAAGCCGTTTGACAAGGGAATGCAAGTTTGTATCGCTTGTCATACCCCGGTAAAGAACCGGGACTGGGTTTTCACAGACCCGGCATCTTTTCCTGTATCAGCTGCTAGTAAAGACTGAAAACGGCCACAACTTGCCGTTCCCCAGCCATAGATAACCCCGCTGACGGGGGATTCCTGATCAGCGACTATCGGCAAAGTAGCCACGGACAACAGAAACTCCCGCACCCCAGGGATGCAGTTACCATGGATGGTGATGAAATAAAAGTATTATTTAGTGACAACAAGACCGGCTGCAACTATACCTGTCGCGAGATTAGGGCTCGAGTTGCCCAGAACATAATTAACCGGTTGTTCGTTTGTTATGCCTGAATTGCAGGTTCAATCATTGAGCAGCTGATGATATTGTTTCAGCGCATGAGTTGCTGTATGGATCGTTGCATCAATGATTCATCTATCTCGTGCACATCAGTACCCTGCCCGATCGCCGACAGCAGGGTAATGGTAAGTACTCCTCCCAGGTGTTCCTGAAATTCAGACAGTGACAACTGCACATCGAGCAGATCAAGCGTGGCATCATTCAGGTCAAAACCGACTTGCTGTAACAGTGTAACGACACGTTCCATATCTGCTTTCGGCAACATGCCGGCATGAAAGGAATAAATGGTATCGATCGCGATTCCGATAGCAACCGCCTCACCATGCCGCAAGGCATGATCGGACAGCTCTTCGAGTTTGTGTGCTGACCAGTGCCCGAAATCCAGGGGTCTGGCCGAGCCATACTCGTACGGGTCACCACCCTCCCGGATATGATCCAGGTGCAGTCTGGCGCAGTGCCCTATCATCTCCCGCATGACGTCATCGTTGAACTCCGCCAGTTCTCTGCCGTGCGACTCCAGGTAATCAAAGAAAACGCTATCGCGAATCAACGCAACCTTGATCGCCTCGGCAATTCCACTGCGAAGGTCACGCGCGTCGAGCGTGCTCAGGAAGTTACTATCATTTATTACAGCCGAGGGTGGGGTAAACGTACCGATGAAATTCTTTCTGCCGTGGTAATTGATACCGTTCTTGACGCCAACACCACCATCGCACTGTGATAGCACTGTCGTCGGCATGCGGATCAGGCGGATACCCCGGTGCACAGTAGCCACTGCATAGCCTGCGGCATCGAGCACGGACCCGCCACCGATGGCGATAACAAAGGAATGCCGGCATATCCGGTGCCGTTCGACCAGTGCCCAGATTGCGTCGACCTCTTGAGGGTCGGTTTTGCAGACCTCGCCGCCACGTACAATAAACGGCCGGTCGACCAGTTCCATTACATCGGGATAATGCCTGGCATAGGACGCTATATCATGCGGCAGTCCTGGATAGGCGTCGAATACGCCGGAATCGATCACCACCAGTACACGATGACACTGCTTACCGGCTTCCTGGAACAAGTCCCTTAGTACCGTGTTATGCAGCGCGAAGACCTCGCGGGTAAAGATAACCGGATAATGGATGGCAAGCTCGAATTCCTGTTCCAGTCTATGCGTCAGGTTCCGCATCTTCCTTACCGTTCCGGGTGTGCACGTACAACACGACACTCCATGCCAGGCAAATCACCAGGCCCCAGAGCTCGCGCACTTCTTCCTCGATAACTGAATTCATGCCGACACTGGCGAACGCCTGCATGGAGGTATCGGCAAAGCGCGGTGACAGATAAATTACCCAGGCGGCACATCCCACCATGTACGCGACCAATATGGGGCGTATACGAAATTCCAATAGCGTAGCGACACACAATGCGGCGGCCACACCATAGACGAGCATCCATAATAGCGGATCTGGATCATTGGACTGGGCGATGACCGCGAACACGAACAGGACGATCATGACAATGTTCGACAGCCTGAAAATCACGGTCCTGTACCGCAAAAATGGTCCAACATTCGATCATATACCTGGTGCATCGCCATATCCCCTGATGTCATCGACGCCAGGCTTGAAAGGAACACCGGTGAGTTGTCAACTGAATCCGACAAGCGTCCATGACTGCCGCGAACCAGTTCAGCTCTCAGCGGAATCACATCCATCAGCATCCTAAAGCCCATAAGCTTTTGCGCTACACGTGCAGCGACCTTGAGTTTTGGAAAACGTATATCGGGGTCCATAAACAGTTCGACCGGATCGTAGCCGGGTTTTCTGTGTATATCGACCGTGCGCGCAAAATCTGGCGCCATACCGTCATCCTGCCAGTAGTAGTAGGTAAACCACGCATTGGGTTCCGCGATAGCAACCAGGTCACCGCTGCGTGGGTGATCGATTCCCATCTCCGCCTTTCGCGGACCGTCGATCACCTGTTCGACACCGGGTACTGCCGCAATCAACTCTGCCACCACCGGGATGTCGTCAGCGTCACGAACATACACATGTGCGATCTGGTGATCGGCAACAGCAAATGCGCGTGATGCACCCGGTTCCAGCAATTCCCAGCCCAGTGACCGACGTACTCCGAGATATCCCTGGTCGCGCAAAATCCGGTTCAGGTGTACAGGAGTGTCAACGTAGGTAATCCCGTACTCCGATACCACCATTACCTCTGCACCTTCGTCACGGACGGCGTCTATCAGCCGTCCTGCAACCGCGTCTATGGCTGCGATGTCGGCCCGGATGCATGTGTCCTCCGGCCCGAGCCGCTGCAGATTGTAATCAAGATGTGGAAGGTAGACCAGCTGCAGGTCTGGCCGGTGCATTTTAAACTCGATCTCCGCAGCACGTGCAATCCACTCGCTCGACCGGATATCTGCTGCCGGCCCCCAGAAGTTGAAGAATGGAAACCTGCCGATTTCTGCCTCGATCTTCCGGTGCAGTCCGTCGGGTGTGGAATACAGGTCGACTACCTTGCGGCCGTCAGCCGGATAGTGCGGGCGCGGTGTCATTGAGTAATCAACATGCGCATACATATTGTACCACCAGAACAAATTGGAACAGGTTAGCGCCGGGTTCTGCTGCCTGAGTACGTCCCAGACCCTGGGCCGCCGAACCACCCTGTCCGATTGCAACCAGAAGCGGATCTCATCCTGCTCGCGCCAGTACCAGCCATTGCCAACCACGCCATGTTCACTTGGTGCGGTGCCGGTCAGCATCGTGGTCTGCGCCGTAGTAGTCACCGCGGGAAATACCGGCTCCAGTGACGCGACTACCCCGTCACCCGCAAGCCGGTTGAGGTTCGGTGTAAACTCGCCGAGCATCGAACGGACCAATCCGACGATGTTGATTACTACCAGTGGCTTGTTTTCTCCATCGGCGGTCATGGCTTGTTCCGCAGCAGTGAATGTCGTTCCATCTGTGCCTCCAGCCAGCGCAGTTACCTGGTCAGGCAGTCAATCAGGCCGTCATCATCGTGTGGCCTTGCAGCACCCGGCAGTACGTTCCAGGTATAGGTCTCGACTTCGATATGCGGTCGGCATTGTGGATGTCTCGACAAGAAGGCAAACATCTCCTCGTTGGCCTCGTGTGTGGTGCGGATATTATCCAGATACAGTGTTTCGCAATGCACCGGCACATGAAAGTGTATGTTCCACTCATTCTGCACAGGATAGTCGGTATCAGCCAGCGCCTCAGCGAGATCGAGCCGGAATACCCGGTCACCATTAGCAGCGCGCGTGCATACCTGGTGCAGGTATTTCTCCTCGGCAAACTGACCCAGCCAGCGACGCGTTGCTGGTGTAGCCACGTCACTGACGGTCAGGGCATTGGATATCTGGATTTTGCCGATTGCAATCCCGCCCGCAACAATGGACTCGAGCGAGGCATTGATGTCTTCCATCATCACCGCCTGGTGACAGACGTCATAGCAGAGCCCAAGGTACTTATGTACCAAATCCGCATCGACTCCCTTTTCCTGTGCCCTGGCGGGTAACCACGTTGTAAACAGCTCGACGCACTGCGCCGTGCGTTCAAGCACGCATCCGGGTTCCATCTCGAGACATACGCGGATGTGTTTTCCGGTACTTGCCTCAAGCTCTGCCAGCGCGACAGCCAGGGCCAGCAGTTTGTCGAATGCGCCTTGCTGGCGTTCCAGCGTCCACCCTGGCGCAAAACCCAGTGGCAGGGTGGAGATCGAGCCCGCGGTTTCATCCGGCGGGAGGCAGGCCGCCAGGATGGATGCCAGATTGGTTGTGTAGTCCAGTCGTTCCGGGGTTGACCAGTCCGGCTGATAGACCCGCTCCTTCACGCGGGCCCGGTGGAAGCCGCCATAGGGAAATCCATTGAGAGTTTGCAGGTACAGGCCACGCTCATCCAGAATCTGTCTGAATGTGCGCAGGGCATCGGGCTTCCGAACCAGTTGTGCGGCCGCTTCGGCACCCAGCCACAGTGCCGTAGACATGCTTTCAAGCCCGCGCCGCTGGCGGACCGGCGCAATATAACGCACGATGTTCGATTCGATCTCGGTAAGGGTCTCGCCCGGGTGAACGTTACTGCAGTAAGCAAACTGGGATCCGGACCACGACATGATGAGTGCTCACTCAGGTCGAGCCGTTATCCTCCACCACCGGTGTCTGTCCGCGCAGCGCCGAGTTTTCCTCCCACAACCGGCTCTGGTCGATAGCCGGTCGCATGACCTGATCAAGCGAAATCTTGCCACTCTGCTCCCAGAAATGAATCGGATTGGCGAACAGGACAGTTTCGATGTCCACGTCGGAGAATCCTGCAACGCGCATGGCGTCGCCGGTCTTTGGTACTTTCAGCGGGTCGCTTTTACCCCAGTCAGCCGCACTGTTGACCACCATCTTTTCTGTGCCGTATTTCCTGAGCAACGCCACCATGCGTTCCTCTGACATCTTGGTCTCCGGATACACCGAGTGGCCCCGCCAGCAACCGGTCTCGAGGACCAGTGGCAGCGTGGTCTCGGTCAGGTGGTCGACCATGACCATGTGCTCATCAATACCAACCTCACGTACCAGGGCAAGCGTACGCCGGGTACCGTTGACCTTGTCGCGGTGCGGGGTGTGTATCAGGACGGGCAGCTTGAGTTCCTTGCCGAGTTCAAGTTGTTCGGCAAAAAAACGCTCCTCGCTTTCTGTGATGTCATCATAACCGATTTCGCCGATACCCAGCACGCTTTCCTTGGCACAGTATCGCGGTAACAGTTTCATAACGCCCTCGGCCAGCGGAATATTGTTTGATTCTTTCGGGTTGATGCCCATCGTGCAGAAATGCAGGATACCGAACTGGCTGGCACGGAACCGCTCCCAGCCAACCAGCATGTCGAAATAGTCGATGAAGGTACCCACGCTGGTACGTGGCTGGCCCTGCCAGAATGCGGGTTCGATGACGCCGACAATTCCCGCTGCCGCCATATTCTCGTAATCGTCCGTGGTGCGCGACACCATGTGAATGTGAGGATCGAAATAACGCATCAGGGCTCCTGCGTCCGGATTGTTGTTTGCTAAGTGTACCGTATTATCAGTCCAAAACCTGCGCAAGTAACTCGCGGATACGCGTCTGCGGTTCCACGGCAAGTCGCTCGCGAACCATTTTCCTGACCGGGGCGGGGATATTGGCCTGCCATGTCAGGGATCTGGCCGTGAAATACCGTTGATCGGGATCCTCCGACGCCATCGCCGCCAGAAATAATCCCAGAATTTCTCCGGACATCGCATCGCAGTCCATGGTCAGCCACAGGGATGGCGGGATCGGACGCCTGGCCGCGCGACGTTCCCGGATGTAATCGTCACACATGCGCATAAGTTCACTGTTTTTCCGTTCCCTGAGGCCTGTCACGTGCTCGATGTTCAATCCCATGAACAAGGACTTGAAGACAAGCTGATTGAACTGTGACTCGCTGTAGTGCTGCGCAAGGTAGGGATTGTGGAGTGCAATAGCCGAGAATAGTTGTACGCTATTGGTACGACCGATATCAACGGCGAACAGGGTCATCTCACCAGCCCTATCGAGCCAGTACAGCGCCTTTATAATAGCTGCCCTCTCGCGGTCGTCGCCGTAGCGGCAGGCGATCTCGATAATACTGGAACTGGTCATGCCCGATGACCCGGCGTGTGTCAACAGCGCGGCCAGCACGATAAGAATCTGCGCCACCTCAATCGACGACCAGTGCGATGGTCGCCAGGGTTCGCCAGCAAGCGGCAACTCGATTGCTACCGGTTTATCCGCAAAGTACCGTGAGGCCTCTGGCATCACAACTGCCAATTCGTTGCCAAGCAATTCCAGTGACTCTGCCGGTTGCTTCAACCTGTCCAGCGCCGAGGTCAACCAAATCCGCGCGGCATCACTGGTGTCCGCCATAATCACATCAGTCAGCTGGCTGGCTAGCGACTGGAAACTTGAAGCATCCGGATTCATGTTACGTAGACATGCCGCGCTACCCAGGATGCAGGTAGAATTAGCACCAGTATCAGTACCGCCTCGATCACGGCGCCCTGCGAGAAGACGATCAGTGCATCGAGTGGTATCAGTCCCATGATCAGCATGGTGACCATACTCTGGGTCATTTCCGGCGTCGCCATATGCGCCACTTGCACCAGCCGCAACAGCAGCGTCACGACCATCAGTATCACAAGGCCTGTGAGTACGCCATAGCCGATTCCTGTCAGTGTTGCATTGAACAGGACCAGACATGCGGTAAGCACGAGTAACGCCATGCTTACCTGCACTGACAGCAGTGTACCTGACAATGTTTCCTGCTTGCTCAGCAGGGTCAGCGCATAGACATAGGAAAGCAACGGCAATGCTATGATGGCCAGATCAGGTGACAGCGCTACAACCGACAATCCGAGCAGCCAATTGGTATACCGGCAGGAGGCCATAACCAGCGGCCCCAGGGAACCTGTCTTCGCGACCAGATTGTAGAACAGGATCAATACAGCCAGCGCCAGACTGATAATCAGCGGGAGCGCTCCGATTATGACAGACAGTACTATTCCCCCGATCATCAACAATGCGGCGAGTCGTCTGGCAGTGTCGACAGAGATGACACCGCTTGCCAGAGGTCGCTCCGGTCGTTCCTGCCGGTCAATCTCGACATCGACAATGTCGTTGATCACCATTCCAGAATGATACAAACCGAGGCTGACCATAATCGTCAGCAACAAAGGCATCCACTGTGGTGCGGCTGCGGAGGCGATGACATGCGCAGCCGTAATATTGGAGATTACCGTGAAGGCACCCGGCGCACGCATCAGACGAAGATAAGCAAGAAAATCCATAGAGTGCGGTTTACTGCAATTGCCAAAAACACAAGCCGCTGTCGTCGTACTCTGTTTCAGGATTCATAGATTATTCTGTCAGCGGCCGGGAGATACTGGGTATTGAAGCAGGTCGTTTATGCCGATACAACTACTCTCCCCTTATGCCTCATCCATGCCATCTGCCACGAATAAAGGTCGGGCTGGTAATGCGGGTGGAAATGCCTGCAAGGAAGTCGAAGATATCGACCAGACAGGGCCACTCCATGACTTGCAGAATGCGGTTTAACATGTTTTGTTTGCCAGATATCTCGGCCACTTGGCGTGTCTGGTACCACAGATCCTTAATGCAATGCTTCACCCATTCGGCGTATACCAAATCGGTGAGGTGTATGCTCGTTCCTGGGTCGTCATCGGTACATGCGCCGGTAAGTCAATGCCAAAGCGGAAGGCGTCATAGGCCGTCCAACGCGGCGTTGGGATCTCTATCACCCGGGCGTAATAGAACGCGCGCTGGTCCACATCGAAGTCGGGGTCCGTCCACACCGCGACCAGCTCCGCGGCACCGATAGTGTTAGTCCATGTCGCACGCTTAACATCGACCGTATCGCCGATGGGCGGCAGATAGCCGCGTGAGTCCGGCTGGCGGACACCAGCCCATACGACATCGTAAACCTTCTCCTGAGTACTACCATCTGCGTCGAGCCAGCCTTTCACGATCTGGATCCGGTCGAGATTGCCGCCGATCAAGTCCTTGACCGCATAGACCATGAAGGTCGGGGCAACTGCACCTTCGGGTGCTGCGGGCAGGTCACCGCCCATCGGCACGCCCTTACGGTAGCCGGCGAAGGCGGGCGACCTTGTTCTCAAGTCCTCATCGGTGAAGTCCCAGCCGCCGAAGAAGCGCACGAAAATGCGCGAGCCCGTCGTGGCGTAAACCTCCTTGCGCTCCATGGCATCGAAGATCGCCTCGCGTGTGTTCTCGCTTGCCCAGACCGCGGCGAGGCCTGAGGCTACCTGCTCCCAACCCACGAGCTTCTGGTCGCCGAACTGGGCAACGATATGCATCGGTCGCTCCGGGCCCGGCTCAGTGCCCGTATGCTTGCCGAAGAAGTTGTCCTCCTGGGCGGTGGCCAGCGATGTGTGGCTGTCAGTCGAACCAACCATGCCGAATTTGTAGGGATTCGTACCGAACTTATCCTCGAGTTTCAGACCGGTTTTCAGTGCCGAGCGTGCGTATTCACCCGCCAGCATGTCGTTGGTCTTGCCCTGGCTGAGGTTGAGGTTGCCTTTGTCCCAGGTCTCATAGTCGGCAAATTCGTCGTTTGGCGACAGGAACGGATGTGTCTCGCCGTCACCCTTGATCTGGGTGACCTCGTACATTGGCTCCCAGAGTGCTCGTTGTGTAACGTACTCCTCGTCAAGATTATTGCCATTCCACTGTGCTGTTTCCGGAAACATGATTCCGTTGGCAAGGTTGCCGTTGTGCGCAAGCGCCAGTACATCACCGTTTGTCGTCTCCTCATAGCGAGACATCCACTTCCAGAGGTCACGCGGGTCGGGGCTACCAAACGGTGGCTGGGTCGTGTAGGGAGCCATCATTCGTGCACGTTCACTCCCGTCTCGCAGGATCACGACGCGGTGCATGTTGTTACCCTGGATCAGCGAGGTCCACTCATAACCGATGAAGGAAGTGAAGCGCCCCGGCTCATAGGCCTCCTCGGCATCGGCGATCTGTCGGTCCCATACCGAGCGGAACACCTTTGTCCCCGGCTGCACTTCAAGTGCCTCTGAAATCTTCTCGCCTTTTGAGAAGGCGTTTATTAGCTCCAGCGACGCTTGCACGGCCGTGTCACCGCCAGCCTTGATCATTTCATAGATGCGCTGGCCCTCAGGATCGGAAATTATGCTGCTATCACCGGCATAGATGAGATCGAACAAGCCCATATTATCGGAGTGGTCAGCGACCACCAGCCAGTCAAGAGGTCGCGAGAGTCGCGCCGGCATACCCGTTGTAGCCTCGATCTCCTCGCCCTTGGCAAAGCGGTAGGCTGCTCTTGCGTCGAGTCGGTTGCCGAAAGCACCGGCGTCAAAAGAGGTAGAGGTATGCAGGTGCGTATCGCCCCAGAGTGGCATGCTGGGAAAGGTCCGTGCCGCGTAAGGTGAGTAGGATTCTCCTTCGAATGCCTTGTTGAGGCTTGACGATTCAGGCGTTGGCTCGAACGCGAAGCTCAATCTGGCAAGAACTGAAAGGGATACAGCTGTCACGATACTGAATGGCGAGATGGACATGACGGCCTCCTTTTTGATTTATTTTGTTACTTTGTGATCGTAATGGTAGTAATTACCATGTCATGAAAACCTGTGATTACAATTGCATATTCAATGGAAACGCTCACAGCTTCCTCAGTATCGGTGCTTAAATTGTATAGCAGAATCGACTAAAAAGTGTCGATTTCAGATGTTAAACAGGTACCAAGATAAGCAACAACTAAATGACTGCTTTGTGTCGGAATTGAATATTAAGTAGTTGTTTATATATGAGGTGGCTAAACGGCAACCATGAGTCGATTACTGTCATTAAGTAGCTAATTATATTAGCCGAGACTAAATGATCATTTCCAGCCAAAAGAGTCGTTCCCGAAATAAAAAGGCGGCCTTCATTGTGAAGACCGCCTCAGCTGATAAATTATGATGTGTTACATAATGCTATTCTTCTTCAAAGTCTTCATCCGATAGCCAGGAAGCTATCCCAAAGACAATACCTAAGCTGACAATGAACAATGCGGTCATGGTCTACCACCTCAAAAAAAGAGCCCATGCAGTTATCGGCGAGAGGAGTTGTTTATATAGTCGCATACATAAATCGGACTCGCATGTAGATGAAAAAAGGAATACGACCACATTCACGGTGAAAGCTAACGATAAATCGGAAAGGATCGGTTTCAGACGTTAAACCCTTGTTCACAAAAGCGTTGACTAAACGACCGATTTGGGTCGTTCTGGACTTCCCCCAATATCGTAGACACCCCGCAGCCTCATTTTGAGGCACGTTCAAATGCATCGGGACTGACCCCGCCAAGATGGCTATGCTGACGGGTGCGATTGTAAAACGACTCGATGTAAGCGAAGACATCGGTACGCGCCAGATCGCGGGTTTTATAGATCCGTTTCTTGATCCGCTCCTTTTTCAGGCTGCTAAAAAAAGATTCCGCAACGGCATTGTCCCAACAGTTGCCACGCCGGCTCATACTGGGTTCC
>CP070821.1:1052538-1056198 GCA_020344335.1 Gammaproteobacteria bacterium
GAACGGTGCAGGAACCAGGCCAGCCCGAGGGAGAGCAACAATACCCCCAGCGGCAACCAGAAGTTGTCCGCATTCCAGTCGGGATAGACTTTCCTGTTGGCCGCATGCGCCGTTACCTGCCAGTCATGGTCTGCAAACGCCAGGATTGTCGTGGATGTTAATCCGTCGTCCAGAAAATCTGTTTCCCTGTTAGCCGGGCCCAGATCCAGCTTTCGGGAAATATGGCGAAACATGAACACTTTTTCATCACCTGCCTCGGTATCTTCGAAGGTCAGTGACAGTCCTGCAGGGCTGGTATTTTTTTCGAGTATGGCCTCGAGCATCGGGCCGATCTCGGCGACCATCACGGCAAAACCGCGCAGGGCAGCCTCGCGTTCGTCAGCGCTATCCAGCGTCATGTCATTCCTGTAAATGGGTAACGCAACGAAGACCGAGTAAGCCCCTTTTTCCGATAGGTACAACTGCAGGCGTGGTGAAACGACGGGGATATTGGTGCGCGCTGCCTTCATCAGCGCGGTCAGGTAGTCCGGCCTGGTTGCCAGATCAAAGCCCAGTACCGGCAGAAACGATTCCTGTGGCTCGACATAGTAGATTGGAAAATACATATCACGCTGCGGGGCAGCTGCCAGTCTCCCTTCGGCAGGATTGTCAATAAAGACGAAATCCACTGACATCTCCTCTCGTGCCGCGGCTTCCATGGCAGCGCGCTCCTGAGCGGCTACCCTGGGTACCCATTCCAGCGCCATGATGCCCGGGTAGTGCTCCAGACTGCGGCTGACAAGTATCTGAAACTCGTCCCGGTCGACAAAGGGAGATGCGTAGAAGGCCGAGCGAATGTGGTACAGCGTCTCGAGGTATGCATCGATACCGTGCTCGATTGCCCTTGTATGCTCAATGGCAGCGGCTTCGAAACGCTGTTTTACCGTTGACTTGAAACTGGTTTGCAGCAGGCTGTAGAGGGATGCTGCCAGCAATGCACCCAGTGCAGTGACGATATAGGGTGCATAGACATGGCCGGCACGGCGTCCAGCACGGCCGGCCCTTGCCACTGCCCGCGCCTTGAAGGCCAGTGTGAGCGTTAACAGGATGCCGAATGCCAGCAGACCCTCGTCGGAAAAATTCGCCGCGCCGGCCCCCATCTCGCTGACCATGCGTTGTTCCTGTGTGGACAGCGCCTGCCACATCGCGAATGTAATGGTTAGTCCGGTGATGCCGATGACCTGTGGCACCCAGTGCGGCAGTGATTCACCGGGAGACATCAGTCGGTTCCTTGACCAGGCGTGTGCAATGAAACCGCTTCCCAGGATGATGAACCCGGCGGCCGTGTGGATTGCCATGCGGGTCATGTGGCCCCAGCCATAGGCGCCTTCCACCCCGATCATGTAGCCGGCCAGCGCGGTAACGCCGAGACTGATAATGAGCACCCCCAGTGTAGCGGTCCACGCCGTGATACGGGGGCGGTCGCGGAACAGTATCGTGAGCAGTACCGTCAGCCCGGTCAGGCTGAAACACAGCGCCGTATTGGGTGCCATGCGCCCCGGATTGGAGGTCTTGAGATCGATGTAGTGTTCCATGAACAGCTGGTCGATGTGCAGGTCCACACCGAAGCTGTACTCGAGCAATGTAAGTACGCCGATCATCAGAACGATAACAGCGGTTATCCCGCCAAAGCGTGGCCAGGACCAGGCAAGTCCCAGCAAAGCGAGTCCACCCAGTGCGAAACCGAGTGCGGTGTTGTACTGCATGGGGACGAAGGCCGGGTTGACCTGGATAAGTGCCGGCTCATGCAGGTACCAGCCGAGCAGCACAATGGTGCCAAGGACCAGTGACAGGAAACCTGTTAACCTGGCCAGGCTCAGCCCCCAGTTCATCTGCAGCAGGTGCTTTTTCATGCACACGATGGTACCAGCGCCAATGCCCGGTCTCCTAGTGTTATCAGCAAATTCGCGGGCAAGCCCGCTCCTACAGGTCATGATCACCGGGAAAGAACCGTAGGGTGCGCCGTGCGCACCGGAAAGAAACTGCGAACTGTGCAGGCTCATGGTGCGTACGGCGCACCCATAATCAGCTTCTTCTGTAGGAGCCAGCTTGCTGGCGAAACAGGTGTTTAGGAAAATCGAGTTCGCGGGCAAGCCCGCTCCTACACATCATAATCACCGGGAGGTAACCGCACGGCGCAGCCAGCAGGATCAGAATATGCCCCGCCGCTAATTTTTTTCCCGTCCGTGTCGATAGCGTATAAATAAGGAATGAATTAGCTGGTGGCACCACGGTGCAAGGGCAGGCAACCGGCCTGCAACCAGCAGGCCGGTTTTATGTCTAACTCTATAAGTTATTGTTTATCTGACAGGAAAGGCATAACTTTCGGCTATGACTCGCATCTTCAGGCCGATTGATAAGGATTGTTGACATGCACGGGTTAATCGAAGCTCTCATCATACTGATCGCCTTCGGCTTCATGATTGCGCGCCAGGCATCGCGTTATCTCTGGGCCGGCGTACTGGGTGCGGCCCTCGTCTGGTGGAGTCTCGTGTATACACCCACCAGCTGGGCACTGGTCTTTGCCTGGTCCGTATTCCTTCCGGTTACCGTCCTATTAACGGTCACCCCGGTGCGCCGGTCTGTGCTTATCAAGCCGCTGCTGGCGCTATACCAAAAAATCATGCCGGGCATGTCCGACACCGAACGCGAGGCACTCGAGGCCGGCACTGTCTGGTGGGAGGCGGAACTGTTTGGCGGCCAGCCGGACTGGCATCACCTGCTGGGGTTTCCCGCGCCGCGACTGTCCGCAGAGGAAGAGGCATTCCTCGACGGACCGACCGAGGAACTGTGCGCCATGATCAGCGACTGGGAAATCACCGAGGAGCTGCGCGATCTGACCCCGGAGACCTGGGACTTCATGAAACAACAGGGCTTCTTCGGCATGATTATTCCCAAGGCATATGGCGGGCTGGAGTTCTCCGCCAACGCCCATTCCGCCATCGTCATGAAGGTCGCGAGCCGCAGTATCTCTGCCGGTGTGACCGTCATGGTGCCGAATTCCCTTGGCCCCTCCAAGCTGTTGTTGTCCTACGGCACCGAGGAACAGAAGAATCATTACCTGCCGCGACTCGCGCGTGGCAAGGAAATCCCGTGTTTCGCCTTGACCGGTCCGGAGGCCGGCAGTGATGCCGCCGCCATGCCGGATAGCGGTATCGTCTGCCGCCAGACGTTCAAGGGGGAACCCGATGTGCTGGGTATTCGCGTCAACTGGGAGAAGCGTTACATCACGCTGGGACCGGTGGCGACACTGCTCGGCCTGGCCTTTCACCTGTATGACCCGGACCACCTGATTGGGGAAGAGGAAGATATCGGCATCACGCTCGCACTGATCCCGACGGATACCCCGGGCGTGGAAATCGGCAGCCGCCATTTCCCGATGAGCCAGGCCTTTATGAACGGGCCCAACCGTGGTAGGGATGTGTTCATCCCGATGAACTGGATCATCGGTGGCCAGGACTATGTCGGCCAGGGCTGGCGCATGCTGATGAACTGCCTCTCCGACGGTCGCGCGATTTCACTGCCCGCACTGAGTACGGCCTCCGGCAAGAAGATGTCCCGCGCTATCGGCGCCTATGCCGCCGTGCGGAAACAGTTCAAGGTACCGATCGGCAAGTTCGA
>CP070821.1:1056298-1060728 GCA_020344335.1 Gammaproteobacteria bacterium
AGTCTATAATCAGAGTTCCCCTGACAACGAATCAAGGTAAGAAAAATCAATGGCCAGCCAGAAACCCATATTCGGGATGATGTCGCGCAAGGTTCTGCTCGGAACCACACTCGGTGCGGCCCTGTTCTTCATGATAGTCGGCGTTATTTTCTGGGGCGGCTTCAATACTGCCATGGAAGCCACCAACACCCTGACTTTCTGTATTTCCTGCCATGAAATGGAGGAAAACGTCTTCAGGGAATACGAGGAAACAACTCACTACACCAACAGCAGTGGCGTGCGCGCCACTTGCTCGGACTGTCACGTACCTGATCCCTGGGTGCACAAGGTGATACGTAAAATCCAGGCCAGTAACGAACTGGTGCACAAAGTACTGGGGTCGATCAATACACCGGAGAAATTCAACGAAAAACGCCTTGCCATGGCGAAAAAGGTCTGGAAGGCGATGAAAGCGACGGATTCGCGTGAATGCCGCAACTGTCATGATTTCGAATCAATGAATCCCGAGAGCCAGAAAGGACGTGCACGCAAGCAGCATATCAACGGTATGGAAGCCGGGAATACCTGCATCGACTGCCACAAGGGTATTGCACACGAGAAAGTTCATGACCAGCTGACGGAAGAAGAGCTGGAAGAAATCGAGCAGCCGAACCCGGAGTATATCCGCCCGATACCGCCACGCTGGCTCGCCTATATGGAAAAGGACGGGAACGGCGACAAGGAAACCGCGGTAGCGGAACCGCCAGTAGAGGAACCTGCCGAGCCAGTGGTCGAGACAGCTGCCGCACCAGTTCCCACAGCCGAACCTGTCCCGGCGGCACCACCCACCGAAGCAGTCACAACAGCTACCCCGTCTGGCGCCCCTGAAATCGACTGGGACAGCGTGGAAGCGGTGGAAATCACCCTGTTCTACCCCGGGCAATCCTCGATGGAATGGATACTGAAAGGCAGTGATCACAGTGGCAAGCGTGCCTTTACAAAAGGCGACACCTGCCTTGATTGCCATGAAGAAGAGGAAGTGGACATTGGTGACCTGATCATGTCCGGTGAGAAACTGGAGCCCGACCCGATAACCGGCAAGCGGGGCAGTATTGCTGTGAACATCCAGGCCACACATGACGGTGAATACCTGTACATGCGCTTCCAGTGGCCGGATACGGAGCATGTACCCGCAGCCTTTGCCGAAGGCGGCAAAATGGATCCGGAAAATCCGGTCAAACTGGCCGTGATGCTGGCGACTGACGATGAAAAGGTCGAATATGCCGACCGCTCCGGTTGCTGGCAGACCTGCCATATCGACGCAAGCAGCATGCCCCTCGAACCGGATGCCGCTACCCTTGGTGCCAGCCCGCTGGCCAGTGCTCTGGATTTCTCGGCTGGTGTCACCAAGTACCTCAAGGAAAGCCGTACTTCCATCGAGATCGAGGGCAAGGACGGCAAGACGCGTGGCGGCTGGGACAAACTCAGGGATGCCGGTGAAATAGAGGCTGCACTGGCTGATGGCCAGTTCATGGATCTGCTGCGTTACATGTCTGGTACCGGCGAGTCGGAAGACGGCCATATTCTGGCTGAACGTGTCATGAGCGGTGGCCAGGGTGTGGAATTTACCGGCAGCCTTGCCGATGGTACCTGGACCGTGGAGATGAAACGCAAGCTGACTTCAGACAAGCCGGGCGATATCAGCATGTCGACCGATGATTTGTACAACATCGGCTTCGCGATACACGATGACTACAGCAACAAGCGTTATCATCATGTCTCGCTGGGGTTCAAGATCGGCTTCGACAATGACGATGCACATATAAACGCGACAGGAAAATAAAATATCTTTTGCACAGCAGGGTTAGATGCCGAACACGGATGGTCGTACATGAGGACAAACTGCTGTGGTAATCTGTGGCTTCACTGGTTCCAAAGAGGCAATCGGAATGAAATTGAATGCGGCAATCCTGTTATTCATTCTCGGCATACTCGCCCGGAGCGCCGTTGCTGGCGGCGATGCCAATATAGTGACAATCAGGGACTACTCGTTCAATCCGCAGGAAATCACCATTAAGCGTGGCGAGACAGTTCGCTGGGAAAACCATGAAAAGCGCCAGTACCACAGTGTCTGGTTCGAAGCATCGGGTGAAGAACAACCCGACTATTTCTTCCCTGATGAATCCTACGAACGCACTTTCATGGAAACCGGCTCCTTCCCCTACCGCTGTGGTCCGCACGAGAAAATGACCGGCGTGGTGCATGTGACCGAATAACAATCTTGAAAACAAGTCCCCGCATTCGTCCCGGGCCTGTATCCAGGCACTTTCGAGGAGAATGATTGAGGAACTGATGGTCACTCACCATATCCCGCTAAAAACAGAAATGAACTACACAGGCAGGTTTCTACGCTGTGTCATCAGTACCCTCATCATCACTATAGCCAGCCCGGTTGCCGGCAGCACTGCAGGAGCCGCAGCGGATACATTAAAACTGTACAAGACCCACTGTGCCGAATGCCACAACGCGAAGCGTCTCGGTGCCATGGGTCCTGCCCTGCTACCCAGCAACCTCAAGCGGCTGCGCAAAAAGGCCGCTGCGGATGTCATAACCAACGGTCGTGCCGCCACGCAGATGCCCGCCTTTGCAGAAAAGCTTTCGGAAAAAGACATCAACGCCCTGGTTGACTACATATACACGCCACCTGAAGAAATACCTGTCTGGGACCTGGCCGAAATCAGGAACAGCCAAATCATCCACAATCCTGAATCCGGACTGCCGGACAAGCCGGTATTCCGGGTCGATGATCTGCTGAACCTGTTCCTGGTCGTGGAACTGGGCGACCACCACGTCACCCTGCTCGATGGTGACCGCATGGAAGCGGTACACCGCTTCAAGACACGCTTTGCCCTGCACGGCGGCCCCAAGTATTCGTCATCCGGCCGTTTTGTCTACTTTGCATCGCGTGACGGCTGGATCAGCAAGTACGATATTTACAACCTGAAATGGGTAGCCGAGATCCGTGCCGGTATCAACACCCGCAACCTCGCGGTGTCCGCTGATAACCGTTATGTGATGGTGGCAAACTACCTGCCGCATTCACTGGTACTTCTGGATGCGTCCGATCTGAAACCGATCAAGGTGTACGAGGTGAAAGACAGCAAGGGGACGACATCCCGTGTCAGCGCCGTTTACACCGCACCACCGCGCAACAGTTTTATCGCCGCGCTCAAGGACATCCGGGAGGTCTGGGAAATATCCTACGAAGATGAGCCGCCCATCGGTTTCGACGGCTGGGTACATGACTATCACATCGAATCCGGTGAAAACATCAAACCCGAGCCGTTTCCGGTCCGGCGCATCAAGGTCGATGATTACATCGATGATTTCTTTTTTGACCAGGAGTACGTATCCCTGATCGGGGCCTCGCGCGAAGGCAAGGGGCAGGTAGTCGACATGGACATCGGCAGGGCCATCGTCACAGACCTGGAACTGCCGGGCATGCCGCACCTTGGCTCCGGGATAACCTGGGAATACAAGGACCGTACTGTACTGGCAACGCCGAACCTGAAAGAAGGCAACGTCAGCGTGATCGATATGGAATCATGGAAAACCATCAAACACATTGAAACCCTGGGCCCCGGCTTTTTCATGCGTAGTCATGAAAATACACCGTATGCCTGGGTCGATGTGTTCTTCGGCCCCAACAAGGACGCGATGCACGTAATCGACAAGCGCACCCTCGAAATCGTCAAGACCCTGCGGCCGGATCCGGGAAAAACAGCAGCCCATGTCGAATTTACCCGCGACGGCAAATACGCCCTGCTCAGTATATGGGACCCGGAGGGCGCCGTGATTGTTTACGATGCCGATACGCTGAAAGAAGTGAAACGACTTTCCATGAACAAACCATCGGGCAAATACAATGTGTATAACAAGACCCGTTATTCTGCAGGAACAAGTCACTAATGCCGGAAACACTCCCGTCAAAGAGCACCCTGCTTTCCAGCGGGTTACAAATGCCTTGTCAATAATCCTTCCGTCCTGACTGCTCGCAAGGCTGTGCACAGACCACCCGCCAGGCAGGCAGCCTTAGGGAAGGTACTGTTCCCTGTTTTTATCCGTCAACGCCTTCAGGAAACTTGTAATATCACTCACCTGCTGGTCTGTGAGTTCTTCGTCGAGCTGCAGCGTTCCCATCTTGCGTACAGCTTCATCGAGCGTCCTGATTTTTCCGTCATGAAAATACGGCGCCGTCAGGGCCACATTGCGAAGCGGAGCCACCTTGAAAAACATGCGGTCATTCTCATCCTTCGTGACTTCGTACATACCCTGGTCAGACTGGTTTTCGTAGGGATTTTCCTTACCGAGAGGCTCATATGTCTCGCCACCGACCAGGATTCCATCATGACACGAATTGCAATCAATCCTGATAAATGCCTTGAGTCCCC
>CP070821.1:1060828-1091162 GCA_020344335.1 Gammaproteobacteria bacterium
ATTGCCTTCCAGCTGATTGACGACGTACTCGATTACAGCGCGTCTCCCGAGGATACCGGCAAAAACCTCGGTGATGACCTGGCGGAGGGTAACCCGACCCTGCCCCTGATCCACGCCATGTGCCAGGGCACACCGGAACAGGAGAGTCTGATCCGCAAGGCCATTGAAAATGGCGGACATGACAACATGTCGGCCGTGTGCGCGACAATTGAATCGACCGGGGGCATCCCTTACACTGCCAATGCAGCACAACGGGAAGCTGACCTGGCCATTGCCGCACTGGAGCCATTGCCGGAGTCCTCTTACAAGGAGGCGCTCTACAGCCTCGCGGAATTTTCAGTCAAGCGGAAGTATTAACGGGCAGTAGCGCAGTCTGGTAGCGCACTTCGTTCGGGACGAAGGGGTCGGAGGTTCAAATCCTCTCTGCCCGACCAATAAAATCAGCAGCGCACTACTTTCCGTTTTTAATTCTTTTCTTTCGAAGCATTTTCAACATTCACCTTGCCACTGCATCCTGCCAATAACTTTGGATTGCAAGCAGCCATACAACTTGTCGACCGCGTCATAATAGGGACATCACGGGGGAACGCCAGCACAATGTCGGAAACGAATTCCGGTGACCAACACCTGGTACTCGCCAGGTTGGTCACCCCGAGTGTCAGAATTCATTTCACTGGATCACTTTGAAAACAGCCATCAATGTTCAAGCCAGTAACTGCCCGATATACACCGTAGAAACAGCACTTATAGAGCAACAAGTGTGTATTTCCGGGATGCATACACAGGATTCCGGCAGCATACAGAAGAATTGCAGTACAGCCTGACTAGTGTTTTCAGCGTTCGCGCCAATAACAGGATAATGTGATGGCTGTAACAGCCGGGAAATTGCGGCTCAAGATGCGCATCGGTTAACCGAAAGCTTTACATGATCATATAAACCGAGTATCAAGTGTCGAAACTACGCAAGTTATCCGGAATGCACAGAAAACCATGAGCGGCATACCTCCCGGCGGCGACCGGCGCGACCCCAGGCGGATCGATCGCAGGAAGCACCCCGCCCTGTCTGGCCATCTTGAATTACTGTCCCGGATGAGCGGCCATCTCGCGGTCACCCTGAATATCGAGGAGACCATCCAGAAAGCGCTCGACCTGATTGTCCAGTTCGTCAAGGCCGAAGCGGGTTCCCTGTTTCTGCTCGAGAACAATGACACCCGGCTGAACTGCAAGGCCAGCGTCGGTCCCGTAGATATAAACGGTCTGATCCTGCAGGCCGACGAGGGGATTGTCGGCCAGTGTGTCACGGGAAACCGCAGCCGGATGGTCCGCGACGTCAGCGAGGACCCGGATTTTGACCAGTCCATCGACGAAAGCACCGGGTTTCACACGCGTTCCATTCTGTGCGCACCCATGAATGTCCAGGATACCCGTGTTGGTGCCATTGAGCTGATCAACAAGCAGGGCAGCGATGGTCTTTTCTCGGAACCCGATCTGCTGATGTTGCAAACGCTGGCCGCCGCGGCAGCACTGGCGATACACAATGCGCGCATGGCGGAAGAACTGGTCGAGCAGGAGCGTGTGAGCCGGGAAATAGAACTGGCCATTGAGATGCAGCGCAGCCTGTTGCCGAGAGCACGGGCGGCTTCCTTCCCGGTATCAGGCATCAACCTGCCGGCCTATGAAGTGTCCGGGGATTTCTACGATTACTTCGAGCTGGAAGACGGTCGCATCTATTTCAGTCTCGGTGATGTCTCCGGCAAGGGAATGGATGCGGCATTGCTGATGTCAAAAACAGCCAGCCTGTTTCGATGCCTCGGAAAAACCATGCACGAACCAGGTGCCCTGCTGGCAACAATCAACAAGGAACTCTGCGAGACAGCCATCAACGGCATGTTCGTGACCATGGTCTGCGGTATTTTCGATCCTGTCAGCGGCGAAGTCCGGCTTGCCAATACCGGTCATGAGCCGCCACTGGTACGCGCACCCGAGGGTACCTTCAGGGCCCTGCCGGCCAGTGCCCCGCCGCTCGGGATACTGCCGCTGGCGGCCGGCGGGGAAGGTATCCTGGATGAAACCTTCCGGCTCGGGGGCGGCACGCTTTATATCTTTACTGACGGGGTGACCGAGGGCGAAATTGGCAATGGCAGACGCATGGAAGTCGAAGGTCTGATGAATATAATCAATGAGCATTCGGACCGGCTGGTTGCCGATCAAATCAGTGCCGTGGTAAAGCGCCTGCAGCAAACCGGCAAGCAGCGTCATGACGACATCACACTGCTGGTCGTGGATGACCTTGCCAGCAAGCCGGCAGGCAAGACACCACCACTGCTGACCCGCCTGACCTTCAGGGCAGAGGCAGACGAACTGCACCGTGTTCGCGAAGCGGTTCGCCAGGCTTGCGAGCGATGCGGTTGTACACCGGAATTGACACAAGACCTTGTGATTGCCATTGGCGAGGCAAGCCAGAATATTGTGCGGCACGCCTACAAGGACGTTGAAACCGGCGAGGCTACACTGGAAATCCTGCATGAAAAAGGCATACTTGAGTTTCGCCTTCTGGATTCTGCACCGCCGGTAGACCGCGAGAAGGTAAAACCGGTCTGGCCCGAAGTGATCAAGCCAGGAGGGCTGGGCGTTTGCATGATTCACGACATAATGGACAAGGTGGAATTTCTGGAAGCTCCGTCAGGCACGGGCAACCTGTTACGCATGGTGAAATATCTCGAGAATGACGCTGATGAAACATGAAATAATCAACAAGCAGGGGGCAACAATCATCGAACTGAAGGGTGAGGTTGACCTGGAAAACTCGCCTGCCGCGCGTGAACTCCTCCTCAAGAGCATCAAGGATGCCTCCAGGGTGCTTGTTGACCTGTCGTCTGTTACCTACATCGACAGTTCCGGCGTGGCCTCACTGGTCGAGGCATTACAGGCAGCAAAAAAACACAACACCGTGTTCGCGCTGGCCGCAGCAAGTGAGCCCACGCGGCGTGTGCTGGAACTCGCGCGCCTTGACAAGGTATTCACGATCTACGAGACGGTGGATGCAGGACTGACTGACTGACTGATCACGTATATTCTTGCGCTGCTGTCAAATGCGGTATCATGGCGATCCGCCACGATAAATAACAAATCACCTGAACGGGCCTGGAAAGATGCGCGGCATGATAGAAAAAAGCGGCCGGGAGTTCCTGTATCTGCTTGAAACGATTGGCAGGATGGGGATTTTTCTCGCCACGACCCTGACCAATATCCTGAAACCGCCCTACACGCCCTACCCGGTTATCAGACAGGTCTACTTTATTGGATCGCGCTCGGTCATCGTCATCCTGGTCACCGGCCTGTTTACCGGCATGGTGCTGGGTCTGCAGGGCTACCACAATCTGAAGAAATTTGGCTCCGAGGAATTGCTGGGCTCGGCCGTCGCCCTCAGTCTGATCCAGGAACTCGGCCCGGTACTAACCGCACTGATGGTGATCGGCCGGGCTGGTTCGGCGATCTGTGCAGAAATCGGCATCATGCGCAACTCGGAGCAGATCGATGCCCTGGAATGCATGGCCATTGACCCCTACAAGTTTCTCATTGCTCCCAAGTTCATCGCCGCACTGATTTCACTGCCGGTGCTGACCTTTATCTTCAACATCCTGGGGATCCTGGGAGGATACCTGGCCGGTGTTGTCTTGCTCGGTGTTGCCGAGGGGGCGTATTTCCAGGGGATGTACGACAGCGTAGTCTGGGCAGACATACGCCTGTGCCTGGTCAAGTCAATCATCTTCGGACTGCTGATCGTCTGGATCTCAACCTTCAAGGGATATTTTCTGCACCTGAACCGCAGCGGGGTCTTCGGCGCGGAGGGTGTAAGCCGCATCACGACTGACGCGGTTGTGTTTGCCTCAGTCACCATACTTGTCTGGGATTATCTGATCGGATCACTGATACTTTCATAAACGGACGGCACACTACCGGTACAATCGGAAAACGGAGTCGAGCATGAAAAATATGAACCTGGAAATGATTGTGGGTCTGTTTCTCCTGGCTGGGTTTCTCAGTTTCTCATGGCTAGCCATCAAGATGGGCGATATAAAGTTTTTTATGGAAGACACCTACCCAGTGACCGCCCGTTTTATCTCGATAAGCGGCCTCAAGGAGGGTGCGGCCGTCGAACTTGCCGGTGTCAAGGTAGGCAAGGTTTCAGATATCCATCTTGATAACGGTGAATACGAGGCCGTCGTCGAACTCAACATCAGCAATGATGTCAGGCTGCAGGATGACAGCATCGCCTCGATCAGGACGTCGGGGATCATCGGTGACCGTTTTATCAAGCTCACGCCCGGCGGATCGGAGTTGTACCTCGAACAGGGTGACGAGATCGAGGAAACCGAGTCCGCCATAAGCCTGGAGGAACTCGTAAGCAAGTATATCTTCGATAGTGAATAGAGACCGGTAACAGAATAGTCATGCACAAACTGATCATTTTACTTCTGATGCTTGCCTGCCCGATGGTTGCCATGGGAGAGGAACCGGCACAGGCACCGGCTGTTGGCACGGAGACGCCAGCTGAACAGGACGATTTCACCGAAGACGATGAATTTCTCTTTGAAGATGAAGACGAGGTTTTCATCGCTGATCCACTGGAGCCCGTCAACAGGGGGATTTTCTGGTTTAACGACAAACTCTATTTCTATCTTTTCAAGCCGGTTGCCCGCGGTTATCGCTGGGCGGTGCCCGAACCCTGGAGAATAGCCGTCCAGAACGTATTCTCGAACCTGTCGACACCGATCCGTCTCGTGAATGCCGGGCTGCAGGGCAAGTTTTCGGATGCCGGCAACGAGCTGGCCCGCTTTACAATCAACACCACCATTGGCATCGGCGGTCTTTTTGATACGGCCAAGGATCATTTCAATATCAGGAAAAAGGACGAGGATACCGGGCAGACCCTGGGGCACTACGGGATTGGCCCGGGCTTCTACCTGGTACTTCCGGTCTTTGGCCCCTCGAATCCCCGGGATGCCATTGGCCTGCTGGTCGACTCGAGGATGGACCTGCTGTACTACCTGGCTGAAGGCCGGACCTACTGGGGCCTGAAGGCATTCGACAAAATCAACGATCTGTCCATTGACAAGGACACCTACGAAGGCATCAAGAAAGACGCCCTTGATCCCTATCTGTTCGTTCGCGATGCCTTTATCCAGTACCGCCGGAACAAGATCGAGAACTAGCCCGCAATTCTCAACTAAAGGTCAGTAGTAGTTCCCGGTAATGCGTAGAATAAATGATACAACTGACTGGTAGTCAAAACATGGGGTATTATCCGGTCATCCCTGTCCCGGCGGGAAATGCGCCTAAGACAGCATATGGCAGAGAATATCCAATCCCGCGGGCAGGTATAAATCGGAGGGAATCACCATGCTGAAACATATATCACATGCCCTGTTGTTCGGTTTCATGCTACTGGTATTGACCGCCCAGGTGCAGGCGGAGCAGTCACCAAAGCAGACCGTGCAGACAGCAGTCGATGCCATTCTGGACATATTGACGAATGAAACGCTCGACAAGGAACAGAAGCGTGCAAAAATGCGCGAGACCATTAACGAACGTTTTGATTTCCGTGCCATGTCACAGCGCACGCTTGCCACGAACTGGAAAAAGGCGACCAAGGACGAACAAAAGCAATTTGTAGACCTGTTTGCACAGCTCATCCAGAACAGCTATATCGGCAAGGTCGAGGCCTACACCAACGAAGCAGTCGAATATCCTGCTGAAAAAATCAAGGGTAAACGCGCCGTTGTAGACACGCTGATCATCACCAGCAGTACCGAGATCCCGGTCAACTACAAGCTATACCTGAAAAATGCCGAGTGGCATGTATACGACGTCATCATTGAAGGTGTCAGCCTGATCAGCAGTTACCGCAGCACCTACCAGGAGATAGTCAAGAAAGACGGCTTCCAGGGGCTGTTTGCAAAAATGGAGAAAAAACTGAAGGAACTGGAAAACCAGCCGTCCTGAAGATCGGCTGCTGCCGGGTTTTTATTGCCAGCAGCCTAGAAATGACGGCTTCTGCGGTCCGCGGTAAGACGGGCAAGATATTCTTCCGCATTCACACTTTCATCCCGGGGACGACGATTCAGCATGCCCTGGACAATTTCATTGTCGCTGTTGCGCACTTCATCAACCGTACCGGTCATCAGTACACGCCCGTTAGACAGCATGGTGATACGATCGGCAATGGTAAAGGCGCTGTGCAGTTCATGTGTGACCACGATAATGGTGACATGCATTGCCTTCTTGATCTTCAGGATAAGCTCGTCCAGCTCGGCCGAGACGACGGGGTCCAGTCCGGCAGAAGGCTCGTCAAAGAACAACAGACCCGGATCCATGATGGTCGAGCGCGCCAGAGCGGCCCGCTTCATCATGCCACCGGAAAGCTCGGAGGGCATCAGGTCCTCGAAGCCGGCAAGATTGACAACCTCGAGCTTCATGCGTGACATGATACGGATGGTGTTTTCGTCAAGCTTCGTATGGAAACGCAGCGGCAACTCGATGTTCTCCGCTACGGACAATGATCCGAGCAATGCCCCGCCCTGAAAGGCCACGCCCATTTTACGGCGTAACTGGAACAGCTCGCGCGTACTAATGCGGGTGATGTCCTTTCCAAGGATCGAAATACGCCCGGATGTTGGCTTGTTCAGACCCAGCAGGTTACGCATCAGGGTGGTCTTGCCGGAGCCGCTGCCACCCATGATGACCATGATCTCGCCTTCACGTATCTTCAGGTTTATGCCCTTGAGGACTTCCCGTTCGCCATAGTGGGCGACAAGATTCTCCACCTCGATTACATGATTGTCTGCCTGTTCGTCCATTCTTATAGACTTCGTCTCCTGTTGCAGGGCCAACGCACCTGCCACCGACCTACTTTGTACCCGAATACTACCTGCTTCACAATGACTGCTTGCCTGCAGCGGATCATCTATTCTTCCAGTTTGGCCTTGTCCCAGTAATTATCAAGTATGACCGGATCAGTCTGCTGAACACTGCTGCCCGCAGTACGGCACTGCATCTCCACATTCCGGAACCGATCGATAAATTTGCTGTTCGCCCGGCGCAGGGCCGATTCGGGGTCGATGCCGGCGTGCCTGGCAAGATTAACGACGGTAAACAGCAAATCACCGGTTTCGTCGCTGATTCTGGCGGCATCGCTGCCTGCCCTGATCTCCTCCCTGAGCTCATCGAGTTCTTCTGCAACCTTGGCAAACACCCCGTCGATATCCGGCCAGTCAAACCCTGCTTTCGCCGCCTGCTTCTGGATTTTCCCGGCACGCGTAAGGGCGGTATGTGACAGCGGGATACCATCGAGGACACTGCCGCTTGCGGCCTGGCGTTCGCGTTCCTTGTGTTTCTCCCATTCCCGGGTCTGCTCCTCGGCATCGCTGATCACTTCATCAGCAAATACATGGGGATGCCTGCGAACCATCTTGTCGCAAATACTTGTGAGGACACCGGAAAAATCAAACCAGCCGGCTTCCTGTGCCATTTGCGCATGAAACACGACCTGGAACAGCAGGTCACCGAGTTCGTCACGAAGATCTTCACGGTCATTGCGCTCGATGGCATCGACCACCTCGTACGCTTCTTCCAGGGTATAGGGGGCTATGGTCATGAAATCCTGCTGCTGATCCCAGGGGCAGCCATGCCCGGGATCACGCAGGCGTTTCATAATATCGAGCAGGGTATGGATTGTTACGGTTTCGGAATCAGGCTGGCTCATCGACGTAACCCGGTTGTCTGTGACGCGAGTATATTCCAGATTACTCCTGTAAACGTCGATCCGGGGTAGCCATTGATGCGCGCCGCAGGTATTGGCGGGCCTGCCATGCATTACTCGCAGGTTGTGTTTTATGCGGCGATGACACCAGCCGGCCTGTTGTACCGGTGTCCCTGCTGGTGGCGCAGTTCAGCCGCGACCAGTGTAATCGGCGGGCCCGGATCGGGCAGGAGGTCCAGCCGTGACTTGCCAGTACCT
Source organism: Gammaproteobacteria bacterium (assembly GCA_020344335.1). Lineage (GTDB taxonomy): Bacteria > Pseudomonadota > Gammaproteobacteria > UBA9214 > UBA9214 > SZUA-186. Next base: position 1,068,849 of record CP070821.1, read on the forward strand.
ACCAGCGGCGTACCGGCCCGACATCGACATGGATGAAATCGGATGCGGCATAGATGCCGACACCACCGGCCTTGAGACCGAGCGCGGCACGATGCAGGTCGGTCAGCGCGCAGCCCGGCAGGCGGATATCAATCGCCTTGCCCTGCATGTGGTAACTGCGCCGGGCAACACCGGAACTCTTGTTGCGCAGCCTGGCATTGGTCATCGGCGACCGGTATCCCGAGATGACGTGATAGGCATTGTGGCAATCGACCTCCGCCTGCAATGCATACAGCAGGTCAAGCAAGCCCCTGTCCATGGGATAGGCCTCGTCTGCACGGTGGTCGCGCAATACGGTATTGATCTCCTGCAGACCGCTATCAATGTATGCACCCCCGGCCCAGTACACCGTCTGCAGGGACTCCCCGGTATGAGTATTCTTGAAAGCCAGGGTGCGCTCCTGCTGGCTATGCGGTGAAGCCATCACTTTCGGACACAGCAGGCCCGCCACTGCCCCGCTGCCCAGAAGCAGAAAATCGCGCCGGTTCAGCTCTCTACTGGTTTTGGCGTCAGGCCAGAGTGGCATATCGGGTCTCTCCCAAGGTAATGAAATTAACTATCTGTTTTTAAAGATATAGCGTTCAAAAATTCGATAGCACTCAAAAATTCGCGGACGATTATACACCAACTCTCAAATTTCCCTTAACTCGTATTTTCATAATGATAACAATTACATAAGTATTGCAACGTCTGCAACGGTACATACCCGTCCGAGTATCACACAAGACAATGGGGAAATCTGTGTACAGGGTCATAGATCCCGGGCGGACTGCCGGCAATCGGGGGTACACCGTAATAAACGGGGTTATGGACTTGTCCGGTAAAGACAACGCCAGACCCTGTGCGGGTTGTGCGTCCCAGGACCCCGCTGGTGCATACGCGTCGGAAAATTCGAGGTACAGGGAGGTACTAGTAGCAGTTCCGGGACATCCCTGTTTTTCAAGCGCCTGGGTTTCCCGTCCTTCTCTGGTGAACGGCCGGTGTCAGGGACCTGGCAAACTGCTGGTTAGTGAATTGTTCCACCCATCGCGGCAATAACCCGGTCTTCCAGCTGTATCCGGTCAGCCAGGCACTCCCCCAGGTTGGAGAGATCCACAGCGAGGAATTCAATGCTGTTTTCTAGTGACATCGCCTCATATTTGTCATTGAATCGCAGGATTACGTCCGTGGTTTCGACTATGCGCGGGTAGATCTTCTCGGCGATGCTGAGTACCGATTGCCGGCGTTCGCGGTTATCCGCCAGGTAACGGTATAACTGGAAGTGGGCGCTTGCCGTGTAGTCTATTAACGCCTCGCAAAACCGGCGTAACGCTTTTTCCATCGAGGGTTCCGTATTGAATGGCTGCCGTCCTGCCAGCTCGGTCAACAGAGCGAGTGTTTCCGTACGTGACTGTACCAGGACGTCCAGTTTTTCGCGCGCCTTGCTACGCCGGTCAACCTCGCTGCCATGTCGGGATCCCATAGATTGCTCCTGCCTGGTTATTATTGGCAGGATTGTATCAAATCCATCCCGATGCAGTGGGTCCGGTAACTGGCCCCGGTTTCGTTACAACAGGGAACCATCCCGCTTGCGGACCGTCGCAGATATCATCCATCACCGGTTGGCGGTAGACGCTTGACCCTTATCAACTCCTCTGGCCTATCCACTTAAGGATAGATGAATTTTATATTATTGAATTAATTAAATAATTAATATTTTTCCTGTATAATACCCTAGTCTGTACAGTGGTTAATACTTGACTAAAAGAGTCAAGAATTACTATCATTCTTTCCAGATACCGCGCATTCTGTGGAATGAGCGGTCCCGGTAGACTGCACGGAATACGGTACAGATCTACCGGAACAGATTGATCAGTACCGTATTCATACTGAGGTTCGTCATGAAACTATCTACAAAGGGTCGTCATGCTGTCACAGCGATGATGGAACTGGCGCTGTACCAGAAAAAAGGCCCGGTGACACTAGCCGATATTTCTGTCCAGCAGTCGATTTCCATTTCCTATCTGGAACAGCTGTTTGCCAAGTTGCGCCAGCATAGCCTGGTCACCGGAATGCGTGGTCCGGGCGGTGGCTACTGTCTTGCCCGCGATGCCAGTGAAATTACCATTGCCAATATCCTCAACGCAGTTGACGACATGATCAAGCGCCCGGGGACACCGGCCGCAGAAGGCGAGGTACCCGGCAGCCTGCTGATGTGGCAACGATTGAGTGACAGGGTTTACGAATATCTCGACGGAATCACGCTTGCAGAAGCTGTCGAAATACAGACCGATGAAACCCAGCCCGAATTGTTTGGTTCCAGCATGGAACAAAGTGCCGCCTGAGCACCCGCAAGAAACAGCGATTTTTCAGATATCCGGAGAAGCAAAAAATGGCTTATAGCGAGAAAGTACTCGATCATTATGAAAATCCGCGTAACGTGGGCTCCTTTGACAAGGACGACACCCAGGTTGGTACCGGCATGGTCGGTGCTCCTGCCTGTGGTGATGTCATGAAGCTCCAGATCAAGGTAAATGACAGCGGCATCATCGAGGATGCCAAGTTCAAGACCTACGGTTGCGGCTCTGCGATTGCTTCCAGCTCGTTACTGACGGAATGGGTCAAGGGCAAGTCCCTTGGGGAAGCCCGGGAAATCAAGAATACCGACATCGCCGAGGAACTGGCGCTGCCACCGGTGAAGATTCACTGCTCGGTGCTTGCCGAAGACGCCATCAAGGCGGCGATTGACAACTACCACGACAAACAACCGGGCGACCAGGCAACAGAAGCCTGAGTTCACGCTACCAGGATAGAAAAAACGGGGCCTGCATGGCCCCGTTTTTGTTTGCCAGCAGGCCGATTCACACGATACCTTCTCGTAAAAATCAAAACCCGGCGACTCATCCGGTTCCTGCAGGAAATCGCCCTGATTGCAAGGCAACCCTCATTCGTTGTTCGATTAACACGGATTAATCTGGGTAATTTTTTTGTTTCGTTATACGATCATCCCTGCCTTGTGAACACCGCCTCCAGATCGGACCATATTGCTATACTGTCCCCTGCTGTCATCACGACGCCTGTATGCAAACAACAATAACCCGACTCTATCCACCTTCCGAAAAGGACTACCCGCTGCAGGGGCTCTACCTGGAGCATGGCCTGCATAAAATGGGACGTCCCGGAAGGCCGTTTGTCTACAGCAACTTCATTGCTTCGCTTGATGGTCGGATTTCCGTCGCAGGTACCGGACGCAGCAGTCTCGAGGTACCAAAAGCGGCCGCGAATTCCCGGGACTGGCGCCTCTACCAGGAACTGGCCGGCCAGGCTGATGTGCTGGTCAGCAGTGGCCGGTTTTTCAGGCAATCAGCCGCGGGAGAGGCACAGGATACCCTGCCTGTGGGGAAGGAAGATGCATTTTCTGACATCCTCGAATGGCGCAGGCAACACAAGCTTCCGGAACAACCGGCGGTGGCAATTATCAGCGGTAGTCTCGATATACCGCTAGCCGTGCTGGATACCTATCGTACACGCCCGCTAATGGTGATTACCGGCGATCAGGCACCGCCAGAGCGGGTATCTGAACTGCGCGATGGCGGGATTGAGATTATATTCGCTGGCTCGGAGCAAAATGTTGATGGCCAGGCGATGATCGAGGCCCTGGATGAGAGGGGTTACCGCAGTATTTATGCAGTAGCCGGACCTGGCGTATTCCGTACCCTGATAGAGGCACGTGTCCTTGGCCGTTTGTACCTCACACTGACCCACCAGTTGCTGGCAGGCATGACTTTCAACACCCTAACCCAGGGCGCTTCCCTGGTCCCGGCCCTGGGCATGCAGCTGCTTACCCTCTATCACGATACCCATGCACCGGAAGGGGCGAGCCAGTGGTTCAGCTGTTTCGAGCCCCGCTAGTCCGGATTACTCCGCCAGCGTATTGCATTCGTCCAGCCGTGCACGAATTACTGCTACCGGGATCGGTGATCCGCGATCCATGCCCTCACAGCGTCTCGATTCACGCTGCCATGCAGCCCTGCTGTGCACCACTTCCGGCCAGAACGGATACGTTCTGCACTGTACCGGGCGCACGGGATACACGCGGCAGCGATCATCCTCGCCAAGAAAGACGCAGCGTCCATCCTCCTGGCAGGCCGCGACCAGGTCACCGGCTTCCGTCCTGTACAGGTAACGGCGGCGAAACCAGCCGGTCGACAGCCCAAGATAATCCCGTATCCTTGCCACTTCGTCCCTGCCCAGATAAACATGATAGCCATTGCCGGCAACACAGCAGCGTCCGCAGCGTGTACATTCGAACCGTAATGCCTGCGATTTAAAAAACGGTTTCATATATCCGGGATATTGCCAGGGCCAGGATCATTGTATACCTGAAGCTACGGCATCTACAGCATCCATTGACGGGAGTCACCATTGCCAACTGATACCAGAAACATCTATGCCGGCAAGGTCGTCAACCTCGCCGTTGATTCCCTGGTTCTGCCAAACGGAGAACGGCTGCAACTGGAGATCGTTCGCCATCCGGGCGGTGCGGCAACCGTGGCGCTGAACAAGCGGGAAGAAGTCTGCCTGCTGCGACAGTACCGGCACGCTGCAGGTGGCTGGCTTTGGGAACTGCCGGCTGGAAAACTCGAACCACAGGAACCACCGGCGTCAACCGCGAAACGCGAACTGGAAGAGGAGGCCGGACTGCAGGCCGCTGACTGGATCAAGCTCGGCCAGATGTACTCCACGCCAGGATTCTGTGATGAAATCATCCACCTCTATCTGGCACGTGAATTGACAGAAGTCCCTTCACACCACGGGAAACATGAGCTCATCGAGGTGCACTGGCTGCCGCTAACTGCTGCCATTGCACAAGTGCTGGAGGGCACTATCCGGGATGCCAAGACCATGCTGGGCCTGATGCTGGCGCGCAGCCACACCAATTCATGATGATCAAAAGCAATAAACCGGCCTGGGCCGGTTTATTGCTGATCTCTGTTGTAGAAGCAAGCTTTACTGTCAGGGTGCTGCCAGCACTGCCCTTTCCGAATCGACATTCGAGTCCACGCTATCAACCGTAGCGAATGCCGTGTTCACCACTTCTCCGGCGCTAACATCTGCGTCGCCAACTGTATAGGAAGCGGTACAAACAATCTCTTCACCCGGGTTCAGGAAATCGTCCAGGTTACCCAGGCTGTTTACCGCAGGGCAAGTGACGGTGGTTTTGTCATCCGTCACGACCACCGGGCCAGCCAGGCTGGTATTGCCTGTATTTGCGACAAGATAGTCGTAATTGACGGTATCCCCGGCAGCAGTAAACGGGTTGCCTGATGCTATCTGCTTATCGAGTGTTAATCGCGCAACGTCCTCCAGCAGGAAATCGTGCTGCGTACCAAAGGCCGCTGCCGGTGCATCGACCAGGTCGGTACCGATATACAGCAGATTTTCATCCAGCAGGGGGTCATCGTCTTCACATACCAGGGCAACGGTATACAGGCCGGGATACAGGAACCCGGTCCTGTAGTCGTAAAGGCCACTGTCCATGTCAAGTGCCACATCCGCAGTAGTCAGGGGGCGCGAACCATCGGACGGGCATTCTGCCGGTGGATCATCTTCCGTCATGCAGATATCGTCGGTTGCGACATCACCTGCATATACATAGACCATGCACCCCGCCGGCGTATCAGGATTGGACTGTTCAGACCGGACATCCGTTACCGTGCCGTGCAGGAAGGCACTTGCAATTTCCGTATCCAGGATGCGCAGTGTGGGGCGCAGTTTATAGTCGTAGTCCTGCGGATTTGGCCTGTTTCGCTGTCTCAGGGTGATGGATTTCCGCAGATCAAAATCAATGGTAAATGCGACCCAGCCATCAGCCTCCATGGTAAACGGCCGATTCAGCTTGAGACCGCTCTGGGTGCAGCTCGGGCAGTCCAGCAGCAATTCGGCACCACCTTCATGTTCCACAACATAGGTCTTCGCAGGATCAATAACGAGGCGAACCCAGCTGTAGTCACCTGCCGGCAAGGGATATTCGTCCAGCAACATCTCGGTCTTGCCTTCAGCGAGCGCCTTGAGTTCAATACTCTTGCCATTGCCCAGTTCATCGGTGACATCAATAACAATCCTGCTGCTCCCGTCTGCCGGCTGGACAATGACCTGCGTAAAGGTCACCCAGACTGCATACAGATAATCTACCGGTGCGTCGGTGATGCCCAGCGATAAACTGCCGGTCGTGCCACCACCGCCACCACCACTGCCACCACCACCGCCACCACATCCGGCAAGTGACAGCACCAACAAGGTGGCCGCGCATACGGTACTCCAAAGGGAGCGATTTCGGGTTTTCATGATCATATACTCCTGCTTAACCTATTGTTATATATAAACAATATTACTCTTGCAGAATCTGGCAGAATAACAGTCAGAAGCCTTCTGCAAGACATCAGCCAGGCTGTGCCGTGTTTCTGGATCCGATACTGTCATATATTTGACATAGTGGCCATTGTCCCTTGGTATTAGCTACTTACAGTCAATTATTCTTGTTACGCTATCCCTATGATTTATTGCAGCAATTGCGGCGCCCGCGTCACCCGCAAGATTCCCGATGGCGATGACCGCGCGCGTTTTGTATGTGAATCCTGCGCAACCGTGCATTACACCAACCCCAAGATCGTGGCTGGCTGTATCCCGGAATGGCAAGGGCGAGTGTTACTGTGCCGGCGCGCGATCGAGCCGCGCCACGGTCTGTGGACCCTGCCCGCCGGCTTTATGGAAGATGGCGAATCCACCGAGCAGGCGGCGGCCCGCGAAACCTGGGAAGAAGCCCGGGCGCGGGTGGAAAACCTGGCCCTTTACGGTGTGTTCAGCATCCCGCATATCAGTCAGGTCTACATGATGTTCCGGGCCATCCTGCAGGCAGAAGAGTTTGCGCCCGGACCGGAAAGCCTGGAAGTGAGGTTGTTCGAGAAACATGAAATACCCTGGGACGAACTGGCCTTCCCGGTGGTCAAGCGCACACTGGAAAAATACTGTAACGATACCGGGAGTAATGAGTTCGGTGTCCATGTCGAAGACATAATCCGCCACCCTCCCCGACCCCGCTGATTCGGGAAAAGAGTAATCAAGGAGATCATTATGTACAGAACCGTGGGGATTTTACTGTCTGTCCTGGTTTTCACCAGCATGCCGGCATTCGCTTACCGAATCGCCGATGTAGATATTCCGGACTCGATCCAACTGGTTGACAGCGACACCACGCTGGTACTGAACGGTGCGGGCATCCGTGAAAAGTTGTTTATGGATATCTACATCGGCGCACTATACCTCCCGGCAAAAACGACCGACGCCACAGCTATCCTGAACGATACCCAACCGGCCAGTGTATTGATGCATTTCCTCTACAGCAAAGTCAGCAAGAGCAAGATCACCGATGGCTGGCAAGAGGGCATGAAGGCAAACACCACCGCCGCCGAGATGGAGACACTGAAACCTGATCTGGATAAATTCAACGACCTGTTTCTGACGATGCATGAGGGCGATGTAGTCCGTATAGATTACCTGCCCGGTACCGGCACCGTTGTCCGCATCAACGAAGAGTGGCGCGGCACGATTGCCGGAGAGACCTTCTTCAGGACCCTGCTCAGGACCTGGCTAGGCTCCAGCCCTGTCAGCAAGAAATTGAAGGCCGCGATGCTCGGGACAAACTAGCAACCGCCATGCACGGTGTTTTTCTGGATATTGACACGGTGGATCGTGGAGACCTGGACCTCACTCCCCTGAGTTCGCTACTGACCCGGTGGACGGCACACGGTAAATCCACTCGGGCAAAGTTGACGGAGCGCATCCGGGATGCCGATATTGTTATCAGTAACAAGATCATACTCGACGGTCCGGCACTGCGGTCTGCCGCTGGGCTGAAACTGGTTTGCATCGCGGCGACCGGCACCAACAACGTTGACCTGGAAGCCGCACGGGAACGTCATGTCACGGTATGTAATGTCAGCGCCTACGCCACCCCATCCGTTGTTGAACATGTATTCTCCCAGCTGTTGATACTCGTCCGCCATCTGAATCAATATCAGGAGGCCATTGCCAGTGGCCGCTGGCAGCAATCCAGCAAGTTCTGCCTGCTGGACTACCCGATCCGGGAGCTGGCGGGCATGTCGCTGGGCATTATTGGTCATGGCGAGCTTGGACAGGCTGTTGCCGCCATGGGCAAGGCATTCGGCATGGATATCCTGGTTGCCGAACGCCCGGGAAAACCGTTACGCACGGGCCGCACCCCACTGGATACCGTATTGAAGACGGCCGACATCATCAGCCTGCACTGCACCCTGAATGCGGAGACCCGCAACCTCATCAGTGTCAGGGAACTGGGCCTGATGCGTGAAGATGCTATCCTGATCAATACCGCGCGGGGCGGCCTCGTTGATGAAACCGCCCTCGCCGATGCCCTGCGCACCGGCCGGATCGCCGGGGCCGCTGTGGATGTCCTCAGTACGGAACCGCCAGTAGACGGCAACCCCCTGCTGGATAGTCGCTTACCAAACCTCCTGGTAACTCCGCACATCGCCTGGGCCAGCACCAGGTCCCGGCAACGCCTTATTAACGAGATCGCCGAAAACATCAGCGCATGGCAGGCCGGGAAACCGCGCAATGTGGTAACCGCGCAGCCTGCCGTTGCGTCATAGCAGCCGCATGACAAACACAAAACCCGACATTCGGCACGGCCTCGGGATGATACGGGAGCGAATCAACAATGCTGCCCGATCCGTTGGCAGAAATCCGGAGTCAATTCGCCTGGTCGCGGTATCCAAGTACCAGCCGGAAGCCCTCATCCGGCAGGCCATTGATGCCGGACAGACTGTTTTCGGCGAAAATACGGTACAGGAAGCGCTGTCCCGGCAGGCCCTGCTGCAGGAACCGCATACGGAGTGGCATTTCATCGGCCACGTACAAACCAACAAGGCGAAATACATACCCGGAAACTTTGCCTGGCTACATACCCTGGACAGCATCAAGCTCGCCAGGAAACTGGCTGCGCGCGCAGAAGCTGTCGAAACGGACCTGAATGTGCTGCTGCAGGTGAATGTCTCAAATGATCCGGATAAATTCGGACTCTTGCCCGAAGCCGTGTTCCCCTTTGTTGATGAATTCCTGGAGGCGAATCTGCTGGGTTTATCCCTGCGCGGACTCATGACCATTGGCCGCCGCACATCGGCAGACGCAGAACGCTTTGCCGACTTTTCCAGCTTGCGCGAACTGGGCGAGCACTGTGTCGCTCGCTTTGGCGAGTCCTATTTCGGCGAACTCTCAATGGGAATGAGCGATGATTTCGAGGCCGCCATTCGCGCAGGGTCAACCATGGTTAGGGTTGGCAGCGCAATTTTCGGTCCGCGCCCTGAAAAAACCCGCTGAATCCGGCGTGCCGGCCATTCAAGCTGCAGCCAGGGAAGATTTCTCCAGCGGGTCAGGCATGCCGGTGTCATGATGCAGACGTATCCAGTAAAATGGCATACCTGTCGATCAGCAGGCCGCGAGCAGCTTTCGGCCGGCTGTCTGCCGGATTGGTATAACCAGTGAATTACAGGAGCAACAGCCAATGTTCTCGATGGATTCATCAACGTCTTTCATGATGACTGGTTTGCTGTTCTTTACACTCGGAGTGGTGGTTGGATGCATTGCCGCTTACCTGTTAATCGGCCGCCAGGACCGCACCCGGGAGCTCGAGGCCGAGCTGGGCGAACTCAGGGAAAGGTTCGCAGACTATCGCATCCAGGTAACCGGTCATTTCATGCACACCTCGGAGCTGCTGCAGGAAATGACCCGGAGCTACCGGGCGGTGTACGAACATCTTGGTACGGGGGCCCAGCAGTTATGCGACAATGATCTGGAGGCAGCGCAGCTCGAATTACCGCAAAAATCGCAGCTCGCGGATGCTGGTCAGGATACGTACACCGCAGAAATCATCGCTGACCTTTCTGAACGCGCCGAGCACCTTGAGGAATTGATCGGTGAGGTGCCGCGTATCTCGGATCTTGATATCAAGGCAGAAACGGAAGACCTGCAACGCGTTCAGCACTAGGGCACGCGTGCTGTTCAGGGTACGGGCCGGTTCCGGATCCCGCTCACTCTCCATAAACAGTCAGGGTCAGCTTCCGCCGGTGACCGGCTGTACGGTGTTCCCACAGATACACCCCTTGCCAGGTACCCAGTTCGCAGCGGCTAGCCACGACCGGCAGGCTCATCTCGCTGCTGGTGAGAATTGTCCGGATATGAGCAGGCATATCGTCCGGTCCCTCGGCGTTATGGGCAAACATGGGGTCCCCGTCAGGCACCAGCCCGGTCATATAGCGCTCCAGGTCCGACCGTACCTCAGGATCGGCATTCTCACATAGAATCAGCGAGGCACTGGTATGATGCAGGAACAGGTTGCAGATGCCCCGGGAAATTCCTGAGCGGTGTACACCTTCCTGAATCTCGCTGGTAATCAGGCGGGTGCCGCGCCCGCTGGTCTGAACTACAAAGTGGTCCTGGAATACCACTAGACGTCACATTCCCTGCCCGCATAGATCTTCATGATGGATTGCAGCTGGGCATGGATCAGGCTGCGGTCTGCCGCAGACAGGTGCGCCACCTCCGGGAAGACCTCGCCCTGCTCAAGCTGGTCAAGGTAGCGCTGGACCACGCTGCAGCCGGCCCGGCACAGGGTTTCGACACATTCCTCAACGGCCTGGTTGTCGTCCGGTATCGCCATCATGCTCTGCTTGCTTTCCTCTAATGCCTTAATAACATTAAATATTTAATGGTTTTCCATAATCGGTTGCCGGTCACAGTATTCTCCGGCACCGTCGGCTAGGCTGAACTACAAGCCCCGACACAGGCAGGGACAGCACCCATGATAACAGCTCGGTTATTGACAGGGAGGTACATGCCGCTTCGTTGCCTGGCCATCCTCTCGCTGATGGCCATTACGCTGCTGGTTCAGGGATGCGCCTCCCGGGAGGAGTATGCGGTCCCGCTGGCCGGGCATAACCAGTCCCGCATTCCCCTGCCTGCCGCCCCGGTAACCGGCACGACGCCAATCCGCTCCGACAGGGACCACTTCATTGCCTGGATTCCACGCCGACTTGCCCGGACAGCTACCGTGGCAGAGGCACTGGTACAGGTCGAATGGGGTAATGCCAAGGAGCAGGCCAGTGCTGATTTGTGCAATGGCGCCTGGCTGATGAACGGCGAGGTTACCGGGCGGGCCGGGCCGTACCCGACCACGGCCCCAGAGCAACTGGGCGGATATGCGGCCTGGTACTACCACGTCAGCCACAAACCCGGGTTTACAGGCTGCGCGGGAATCGATACACAGGTCATCTACCGCGTAATGCGCTCCAGCCTGCCGGACTGGATCATTATCCGTACGGCAGCACCGGGGCACAGCATGCAGTCCCGCGCATCACTGCTCGATTGATGCCGGACGCGGAAGACCGGAGACCTCTGTGACTGGCGCGGCATCCTCTTCCAGCACCAGATCCTTCAGCGTCTGCTTACCCAGAACATTCAGGTAACTCTCCTGGATATCCGCGACCAGGCGGTCAACTTCGCTGATTTGAGGAAGTTGCTCATCGTTCAGGAAGCGGTCTTCCCCGGCCGCGCGCACCCGGGCGAGTATGTCGGTCAGACGCAGGGTACTGATATCATGGACTGGCAGGTAGACCGGCGGGTCCTCACTGGTCACTTCCACCAGGTATCCGGCATCAACCATGATGGAAAGGACACGGTGCACCGGCTCACTGGGCAGTTCCAGCCGCACCGTAAAATCGTCCAGGCTCCACGGTGGCTTGTTGTGGTAATGGCTATGCCCGACCAGGTACATCACCTGGAGTGCCAGCCGTTCGCGCAAGCGATTACTCAGGACAAACTCCACCCGTTCCAGCGTCATGTACTGCAGATGTTGCACGTAGAACGCAATCTGTGAGCCGACCAGGAGGATCAGCCAGCTCAGGTACAGCCAGATAAGCAGCAGGATCAGAATGGCGAAGCTCGAATAAATGGCGGCATATTTGGATGATGACGCAATGAACATCGCAAAAACCCAGCCCGTGGTCTCCCAGAGCACTCCGGCGATCAGGCCCCCGATCGCAGCCGCACGCAACTCAACCTTCGTATTGGGTATAAAAATGTAAATCAATGTGAACGCAAGGCAGACCAGAAAATAGGGGATCAGTTTTCCGGTCATCTCGAACATTGTGCCGAAAGGCTCAATGTTAAACAGCTGTTGTGCCAGGCTGGTATTCATGATGGTTGCCGTCAGGCCCACGGCACTGAATACCAGGACCGGTCCGATGAGGATGACACTCAGGTAGTTGCTGAATCGCTGTGAAAACGAACGCAGGTGTTCAACCTGCCAGACGAAATTGAATGCTGCCTCGATCTTCTGGAGCAGTGCAATAACCGTATAGATAAGTAATGCAAACCCGACGGACCCAAGCACTCCCACCTTTACATTCTCTACAAAACCGATAACTCTCGAGGTGATCTCGGCAGCATTCGGGCCCAGCGGATCCAGGAAATTAAACAACACAGGCTCGATCTTGTTGTGTACACCGAATCCTGTCAGCACGGAGAAGCTGACAGCCAGTACCGGGACGATGGACAGCAGTGTTGTGTATACCAGGCTCATCGCCCTGAGATTGAGCTGACCACCAAGAAGTTCCCGCAGCAGCATGTGCAGAACCCGTAACACGAAAACAACAGCACGCTGTACTACATTCAGCTCGCGCAAATCGTCCTCCCAGACGAAATCGCGCAGCCACGTGACGGCTTGTTGTAATGACTGTCTCATCCTGCTTGCTGTCTGCTGCCTGTTTCCTGGATTATTGCGTCCCGGATGGTACCAGTTACAGATATAGCGGCTGCACTACGCGGATCTGCTGCACTCCGGGGATAACCGGATCATAGCACTCTGAGGCCCCGGCAACGTGGCGCACGGATTAAAGAACGACCGTATCGTGACGATAAATCCAGGTGCGGCGAAGACATGGAGTAACTACTGTCAATGAGCGAAAATTCCCAAGAAAAACAAAGACTACTGATTGTCGATGATTCCAAGGTTATCCGCGTCACGGCGCGCAAGATTCTGCGCGATCATTTCGAGACCATCGAGGCCGTTGACGGGGAAGACGCGTGGGAAATGCTCACCGGAAAAGAACCGTTTGCACTGATCGTCTCCGATCTTACCATGCCACGGCTCGATGGCTTCGGGCTGCTTGAAAGGATCCGGAGTTCGCACCTGCCACAGGTACGTGAACTGCCCGTGATCATCATAACCGGTTCAAATGACAGCGATGCCACGATGCAGCGCGCACGCGATGCCGGTGCTACCGATTTCATCGGAAAACCGTTCGATGCCGTGCACCTGCTTGCCAGGACACAGGCCCACGCCAGCTCACACGCGGCCGCAAATTCCCTGAGAGAAGAGAAAACTGCTCTTGAGGACCGCTCGGCCGTCGATACCACCACCGGACTTTGCAATGAAGAATCCTTCATGGAGCGTGGTTATCAGCAACTGTCATATGCCATTCGGCACAACACGACCCTGGGCATGTTCCGGATCGAGATCGATGATTTCGGTGAGCTTTACCAGCAGTACGGTGAAACATTCACGGAATCTGTAATCCAGGCTATGGGGAACACCCTCAAATCGGTAGTGCGCGAGGAAGACACGGCAGCACGTATTGGCACCGCACGATTTGCCCTGCTGCTGCCAGGGATGGAAAAAACCGGGATCCGTAACCTGGCAAAACGCATTAACCGCAGCTTCAGCTCCCGCAGCTTTGTCGCAGGCAAACAGCGCGTGCGTGTCACCAACAGTATCGGCGTCGGTGCACCCGATATACGCAGAAATTACCGCTTCGATGAACTGCTCAGCATTACCGACAAGCATCTGAACCAGGCCATTGCACAGGGTGGAAACCGGGTTGTTTTTAAAGCAGCCCCCACACCACCGGTACCGGAACTGGTGGAAGCAGTACAGCCGGACCCCATGACCATGGAGTCTGCAGTGGCCGAACCGTTTCTTGAGAAGATACCGGTTTCTACGAGTCACGACCGGTTATTCTTCGAGCATGACGGAGATGTTGAAGAAATCGAGCTGTATCCCGCAGACACTGCCGGAACCGTGACAATACCGGGCAGCAACAGCGTTCCTGAAATCAACTGTTTCGCACCGGGCACCCCCGAACCATTGCCCGGAAAATTCGCCGGTCCGGTTCCCGAAAATCGTGTGGCAGCGGCGAATACAGCCACAGAAACAGGCCCGGAGAATGCCATCAGCGAGGCCGGGGCAGTGGAGAGCATGCCGGACGCCGCAAGAGATGCTGTCGCTGCAGCACCGTATATTCCGGAAACAGCTTCGACTGTTTTTATGGCACCGGACCCTGTAGATGCGATCGCCCCGCCTGAAACGCACGGCCAGGAAATTAATCCCGCTACCGGTATATCGAACGCTCCGCAGAAAACACAGGAGACGTTTAGTGACCCGGAAAAACCGGATACTGCCCCACGACGCAAGGGCTTTTTCAGGAAGACCCTCGTGCTGTTTGGCCGCTTCCGGTCACGCCGCTGAACCTCCCGAATAGCTGTCTGACGATTCATTTCTGGCAACGTCCCGTGGACAGTCACGGGACACACCCTGGCCGACAATCCACCCCGCTCCACCAGACGGCATACTATGTCTATAATAGTGTGCGTCACTGCGCTGTCTGTACAAAAGCCGGGAGTTTGCCATGCCCTCATTCGATATCGTCTCCGAAGTTGACATGCATGAAGTTACCAATGCAGTCGACCAGACCAACCGTGAAATCAGCAACCGCTTCGACTTCAAGGGAACCAGTGCAAAGGTTGAACAGACAGACACCGGGCTTGTACTGGAAAGCGAAAATGATTTCCAGATAAGACAAATGCTGGATATCCTCCACAAGAAGATTTCCAAGCGTGGCATTGATGTTGCCGCCCTCTCCGAAGGAGACATTGTGACCTCCCTTAACAAGGCTACAATGGCGATTACGATTCGCCAGGGTATCGACCAGGATTCGGCAAAAAAAATCGTCAAGCTGATAAAGGGAACCAGGCTGAAAGTCCAGAGCAGCATCCAGGGAGACAAGGTGAGGGTCAGCGGGAAAAAACGCGATGACCTGCAGGAAACCATCAGCGCGCTGAAGGATTCCGGCACTGATCTGCCCCTGCAATACATCAATTTCCGTGACTAGCCACCGGGCATGCAATTTGTTGCGCTTGCATGACAACAAAACGGCTGCATGCGCGGGATAAAGTGACTAGAATACCCACCAGTATCCACAGGGAAACGACCAGCTAATGACCCAATCCACCCAGGTACAGTCTGGAACACTGGCACCGCGCAAAAGCAGTTATAACTATGAAGAGCTTATCGAATGTGGCCGGGGCAACATGTTCGGGCCAGGTAACGCCCAACTGCCATTGCCCCCCATGCTTATGTTCGACCGGATTACCAGTATCAATGATGATGGCGGCACCTTCGGCAAGGGGGAAATCATCGCCGAACTCGATATAAAGCCTGACCTGTGGTTTTTTGAATGCCACTTCGAAGGCGACCCGGTAATGCCCGGCTGTCTGGGCCTTGACGCCATGTGGCAACTCGTTGGATTTTTCCTGGGCTGGAACGGGGGTGCCGGGCGCGGGCGCGCACTCGGCGCCGGTGATGTAAAATTCAGCGGACAGGTAACACCCGGAAACTGCCTCGTAACCTATCGAATAGACATGAAACGGGTCATTCAGCGCAAGCTTAATATGGGGATCGCCGACGGAACCGTCGCTGTCGACGGACGTGACATTTACCAGGCTTCCGGTCTGCGTGTAGGTCTTTTTACAACCACAGATAATTTCTAGGAATCAGGATATGCGTCGTGTCGTAGTAACCGGCTTGGGTATTGTTTCCAGTCTCGGTAACAACAGGGAGGAAGTCACCCGTTCGCTGCACCAAGGCGAGTCAGGCATCGAGTTCATAGAGGAATACAGGGAACTCGGCTTCCGCAGTCAGATTGCGGGAACCGTGAATATTGATATCGAGGAACACATTGACCGCAAGCTCCGCCGCTTCATGGGTAACAGCGCCGCCTATAACTATATCGCCATGCAGGAAGCCGTGGCTGATTCCGGACTCGCGGAAGACCAGGTATCAAATAACCGTACCGGCCTGATCGCCGGTTCCGGCGGTGCCTCTACAGAGAATGTATCACTGGCAATTGACCTGCTCAGGGAAAAAGGGGTACGGCGTGTTGGCCCGTACATGGTGCCGCGAACCATGTCGAGCACCAATTCCGCCTGCCTCGCAACACCCTTCAAAATCCATGGTGTGAACTATTCAATCAGTTCCGCCTGCTCGACCAGCGCCCACTGCATAGGAAACGGCTACGAGCTGATCCAGTTTGGCAAGCAGGATATCGTTTTTGCCGGCGGCGGCGAAGAACTGCACTGGACCCTGACCCTGATGTTTGATGCCATGGGTGCCTTGTCATCAAAATACAATGATACGCCCACCACGGCATCACGAGCCTATGACGAGACCCGGGACGGGTTTGTCATTGCAGGTGGCGGTGGCATGCTGGTACTTGAGGAGCTTGAACATGCCCGTGCGCGTGGCGCAATAATTTACGCGGAAGTGGTCGGCTACGGAGCCACCTCCGACGGTTATGACATGGTACAGCCTTCAGGTGAAGGCGCGGTACGCTGCATGCAGCAGGCAATGGAAACGGTCGATCAACCAGTCGACTACATCAATGCCCATGGAACCAGTACACCTGTAGGCGACATGCGCGAACTGGAAGCGACCCGGACCGTTTTTGGAGAGAATATCCCCCGCATCACCTCAACCAAGTCACTCTCCGGCCATTCACTGGGTGCGGCCGGTGTCCACGAAGCCATCTTTTCCCTGCTGATGATGCAGGATGACTTCATCAGCATCTCCGCCAACATCAGCAAGCTGGACCCGGCCGGTGCCGATTTCCCGATCGTGCGCGAACTGGTGGAGAATGCCGGACTGAATACCATCATGTCCAACAGTTTCGGTTTCGGCGGCACCAATGCCACCCTGGTGTTCCAGCGTCTTAGGGACTGACCCGCTTTCTCCGGCAACTCTACCAGCCGGTCAATACTTGTAGCGTCGCGGGCGACGTGATTGGCGCCAGCGCTGGAACGTCGGGTACTCCCGGTACCCCCCACTCAGTACATAATCCAGAATATTGCGCAAGCGATAGAACTGTACTACTGAGTCAATACGGATGATTTCCCGACCGTCCGTATCAAATACAATCAGTGTCGGTGTATAGAAAAGTCCTAGTTCGTCTGCCCAGGCCCTGGAGGTTGTGCGCATGCCTGCCGGTGTAACCACCGGAGTGTCCGCCCAGAAAGACAACTGCACATTCTCGAACTGCTCTATACGCTCACGGATCTCCGGGTCACTCAGGGGTCCGGTATGCAATACATCGCATGCATGGCAATTCCCCTGCTCGAAGAAGACGATCAGAGGCTGCTCGCCCGGGATACGGCTGCGATCCAGCATGTACGGGCCCGGTGTAAAAAAATCCTGCTCACTCAGCTCACCAGGTTCGAATATCAGCGGTACATCGGCACGCGCCAGGTAATCCCGGAAGCGTTCTTTCCGGTAGTGCCCGTCAGCAACGTATTCCAGTGCAGCGCGAAAACGGTATGGTGGATAGTAGCCACGCAGCCGTAGTGCCTGCTTGCCGTCGCGATCATAAAACACCACTGAGGGGGTAAAGTTGGTCTTCTCATGCACCGCGAACCGGCTTTCCACCACCTGATTGCCAGACAGGTCGGTAACCGTACGATGGCCGTGAATGTCTATTCCGATGACGTCAAAATGCTTGAGTGTATAGGTCCGTATATCTTCAAGCGCAAGATCCTTCTCTAGAAAGGCCTTGCAGTAGGCGCAATACTTCTGGCCAAAATAAACAATCAGCCCGCTCTTGCCCGCCTCCCTGACTTCCCGGATATCGTCCCTTAGATCCAGAAAACTCAGCTTGAACCAGCCCGGAAACTCCAGCGGTTCATCAAGCGGCTGGTCATCGAAACTGAAAAACTCATCGGCGTCCGGTGTTGTGGCCGTCACCATACCGGGCAGGCAGACCACCAGCCAGATAAAACAAGATGTCAATAACCGGCCTGTTGGCATATCCCCTTTTCCCCTGTTGGTGCCGCAATGGCCTCTCTGCTTGCCGGATCAGCTGGGGCGATAACTCGCCCGGCTGGTTTCCGTCTCCCACACTGCGACCTCGGTCACCGGGTATCCTTTCCCCGATACATAGTCATAAATCATGCGTGCAATGTTCTCGGCTGTTGGATTGCAGTCAATGGCCCTGACACGCTCACCCGCTCCTTCCAGCAACGGCAACACGGGATCATCCCGGTGCAACAGCAGGGTATGGTCAATCTCCTGGTCCAGCCAATCCCACACCAGCTGCTTCAGGTCCGAAAAATCCTCCACCATCCCCCGCTCGTCCAGGGAAGAAATTTCCAGCGTGATCTCGGCGCGCGCATTATGGCCATGAAGATGCTGGCACTTGCCGGAGTAATTGATGAGGCGATGGCCGTAGCAAAATGAAACTGATTTAGATACCCGATACATGCTATGAAGCCTTTTTCATTGGGTTATGTGCGGGAGTTGAACCTGTTACTGTGTTGTAATGCGTAACTGAACGTTTGCCAGCATGGTTTAACCTGTACCTGTCATCATTTTAGGAATCCTGAACGCCAATGGCTATACAGAACGCCAATAAATTTATTAGAATGAAAACAATGTATCATTTCAGCTGTTACCTGAAATCCCCCTGATGGCCGGCATGCCCACATGGACCGTTCTGGGCGGTGGCTACCAGTCCTACCTGAAGGGGGACTACGAAGCCGCCTACACCGAATGGCTGCCCCTGGCCGAACTTGGCGATGCCGAGGCACAGTACAATCTCGGTGTACTGTACGACGAGGGTGCCGGCGTTAAGCAGGATTTGCGTTGCGCTGCCGACTGGTATCGCCAGGCCGCGGAGCAGGGCTTTGTCGATGCGCAAACCAACCTCGGCATGATGTACTACCATGGCCAGGGTGTGCCATGTGACTACCAGGAAGCCGCCAGCTGGTTCCGGCTCGCAGCAGACCAGGGTGACAGCGAGGCTACAAGCTGTCTGGAGCAGGCCACCCGAAAGTTGGCTACGGAGGCGCCACAGGCAGGCACCTGACTGCTATACACCGCCACTCGCCACTTCCGGCAAGCCATTCAGAATCAGTCCCATAGGCTCTCAATAAACCCGGCAATATGTATACCTTCTCCAGATAAATCAGGAAGTTGTATAATTAATAAAAGAACGTACTTTTCCCGGAGAGCAGTGCGATGAGTGAAACACATACCATCCAGGCCGGTCCGATCCTGCCACATCCGGACTATCCCCTGCCGGGCAGTATCACCCGTCCGGACTACAAACCGGGGGAGCGGAATGCGCTCATGCGTGAAATCCGTCAGCTGTTAAGGGAGAAGGACGCGGTACTGGTTGCACACTACTACACCGATGAAGACCTGCAGATTCTCGCCGACGAGACCGGCGGGACCGTGG
The DNA here is from genome assembly GCA_020344335.1 of Gammaproteobacteria bacterium. Classification (GTDB taxonomy): domain Bacteria; phylum Pseudomonadota; class Gammaproteobacteria; order UBA9214; family UBA9214; genus SZUA-186. The sequence continues at coordinate 1,088,522 of CP070821.1, forward strand.
CCGATTCACTCGAAATGGCGCGTTTCGGCAACCGGCACAAGGCAACCACACTGGTGGTCGCCGGCGTCCGCTTTATGGGTGAAACAGCAAAAATCCTCAATCCGGAAAAGCACGTGCTGATGCCGACACTGGAGGCCGAATGCTCACTGGACCTCGGCTGTCCGCCCGGTGAATTTATTCCCTACTGCGATGTCCATCCAGACCGCACGGTGGTTGTCTACGCGAATACCTGCGCAGAAGTGAAGGCGCGTGCCGACTGGGTGGTTACATCCAGCATTGCGGTTGATGTTGTCAATCACCTCAAGGAGCGTGGCGAGAAAATCCTGTGGGCGCCGGACCGCTACCTCGGCAATTATGTTCAGCGCGTAACCGGTGCCGATATGCTGCTTTGGCAGGCCAGCTGCATTGTACATGAACGTTTCAAGGCCGATGCACTGAAAAACCTGGTTCAGCACCATCCGGATGCCGCAATCCTGGTGCATCCCGAATCACCGGAAGCGGTGATAGAAATGGCAGACGTTGTCGGCTCTACGACACAACTCATCAAGGCGGCACAACGGCTGGAGAACAAGAAATTCATCGTTGCCACCGACAATGGCATCTTTTACAAGATGAAACAGGCAGCCCCCGACAAGAAATTCATTGAAGCCCCGTCAGCCGGGGAAGGGGCAACCTGTGAAAGCTGTGCACATTGTCCCTGGATGGCCATGAACCACCTGCGCAACCTGGCGGAAGTGCTGAGAAACGGCACCAATGAAATTCAGGTACCAGAGGATATCCGCAAGAAGGCGCTAAAAGCGACCCAGCGCATGGTGGAATTCGCAGCCGCTAACAAATAAAACCGGTCCTCCCATATGTACCCGGGGCGAATACGGATCCAGCGTTAACCCGTTTTCCCCAGCGGCAGTACCCCGAATACCGGGAAGTATCCGGCCTAGAGAACCTCGTTGCGCGCATGCCATTCACCCTCGCGCTCCTCCAGTGCGGAGCGGTGCGCGCCGATCTCACCGGCCAGCGCTTTTTCAATCGCTACACCAACCGCTCTGGCCGCCTCAATACGCTGCAGGTAGACAAAATCGGCGCCGGCTTCATAGAGCTTCTTGCTCTCGGTCAATTCTATTGCATTGGCAATGATGATCGCATCCGGATTGACATGCCGTGCGGCCTTGACAATCTGGCGGTTTGTCGTGCCCTTCAGCACGTCATCCGGAATGGTACATACAATTACCCTGGCCTTGTCGACTCCTGCATGGTGGAGGGTGTCAGTATTGCTCAGGTCACCGTATTTAACGACCGCGCCACGTGTGGCGATACCTGAATGCAGGTTCACATTGAAGTCCACGACCAGTACCCGGGACATCATGCCGGGGTGCTTGTGGCCGAGGTCATGCAAGAGAGATGAGGCAACGCGGTGGAATCCCAGTATTGCAACATTATAGGACTCCTCGTCACCGGCCGCTTTTTCAACCGGCTCCTTTATGCCGATTCGTTCCAGCAGCGCTCCCAGTTTATCGTGAATGGCATCTGCCTTTCTGAACAATGCTGGTGTCAGCAAGGCAGTGATTACAAAGGCAAAAATAAAAGAGCTGTTAAGATTGCTGGTTATATGTCCCAGCTGCACACCAAGGAAACCGATCACCAGACTAAATTCCGAAATTTGTGCAAGCCTTGTTGACGTAACCATGGCATTCCGGCGGTCGAGTCCGGCGTAATAAAGCAACGGGAAGAACAGCAGATAGCGCGCCAGCAACGCCATAACAACAAGAATGCAGGCCAGAACCAGAACACTGTAACTCTCCGGTGCAGGAATGCTCATACCGAGGCCAATGAAGAACAGTGTTACGAAGAAATCCTTCATCACCCCGACCTTGCCGACGATTTCCGTGCTATAGGGAAGACTTGCAATGGTTGCGCCGGCGATCAGGGCACCCATTTCCGCACCTACCGCAATATGCAGATCAAGACCCAGTACCGCATGGACAATCACATCCAGATTCACGCCCAGAAAAATGACAATGAAACACCAGGACAGCGCGGCCATGAAGATGACTTCCGGCGTCTTTGCAATCCAGCGAAACCCGATGGGAATTATGTATCTTGCAAACAACACCGCCAGCAAGGCAAGGACCGTGATGCCTGTGAAGGACAGGAGAATCGGCCCAATCTCCGGGGCATCGACATTGGGCTGGATCGCGATCACGACGATTGCCCAGATATCCTGGAAAATCAACAAGCCTACCGAGATTCTTCCGGCTTCAGTATCGAGTTGATGTGACTCCTGGAAAAGCTTCACCACCAGCAGCGTCGAGGAGGCGGCCAGCACAAAGCCTATATAAACCGGCGCATAGGTGCCCGTTGCCAGCAACTCCCCGCCAATACCGGCCGCTATCACCAGCTTTGTTACAACAACGCCAAAGACAACGCATAGCGGGTATTGCACCAATCCCGTAATGATCAATATGCGACCACTGGCCAGTAATTTTGGGATATCTATCTCAAGCCCGATAAGATACAAAAGGAATATCAGCCCGAGTTCGGCAATGGTCTCGATGTTGCCTGGTTCCGTAACCAGGCCGGCGCCAACAGGCCCCACTACAACACCGGCGACAAGGAATGCGGCTACCGCAGGAATTCTCAGCCG
>CP070821.1:1091262-1099266 GCA_020344335.1 Gammaproteobacteria bacterium
CGTGATCGCAGCCATGCCACTGCTGGATGACTGGGGTGTGCCGAACCGGCTGGCCAGTCTGCAGGGTTATCCGGGGTGTTACGAGGGCTATATCACCGATCTGGCACGTAGCTGGCTGGATTCGTTGAGTGACACGCAGCGTGCGGAGGTAAGTATGTTTGCCTGTGGTCCGCATCCCATGCTGGCAGCCTGTGCACGGCTTGCCGGGGAATACGATCTCCCCTGCCAGGTGTCACTGGAGGAGTTCATGGCATGTGCCGTGGGAGGTTGTGCGGGCTGTACCGTCCTTGTCGATACCGAAGAAGGCCCGGCCATGAAGCGTGTCTGTGTCGACGGTCCGGTGTTTGATGCGGCCCGGGTTGTCTGGTGATGGTTTTTCAGTAAACGGGGCCGTAAGCGGCCTGCACTGCGTGTTGCGGCCTACTCGCGGATCAGCAGCTTGTGGTGCATATTGATGCTGCCGTCCTCTTCCAGCACACCGTGCTTGACACCGTCATCACTGACAACGACCGGCAGGATTTCCTGGAACAATGGCCGGCGTATAAATGCCAGTTGCCACCCGAAATCCTCCACCTTGCGCAGGGTACGCAGCTGGGCTTCATTCAGGTATTCATCCAGATTGTCAGGTACCGGAACTTCGGTGTAGCGCTTGTCCTTTAGTGCTTCCATCCACTTGCCTCGTGTTCAGTTGTTTCTGAATTGGCCAGACTGTCACCAGCCCCCGCTACTCAATCTTCCTCAACCAGCGTAACGTTATCCATCGCGGCCGCATATTTGTCGACATCCCCGCTGTCCAGCTTGACCATGAGGCGCACCTCGTTGGCCGAATCGGCATAGTGCAGCGCATCGTCATAGGTGATCTCGCCAGCCTTGTAGAGCTGGAACAGGGCCTGGTCAAAGGTAATCATGCCCTGCTGACCGGACTGCTTCATGAGTTCCTTGAGCTTGTGCACTTCACCCTTGCGAATCAGGTCATGCGCCAGCGGCGTACCCAGCAGGATCTCCACGCACACCCGGCGGCCCTTGCCGTCGGCCCGCGGGATCAGCTGTTGTGCAACGAACGCCTTCAGGTTCATGGACAGATCCATAAACAGCTGCGGGCGCCGGTCCTCCGGAAAGAAGTTGATGATACGGTCCATGGCCTGATTGGCGTTGTTGGCATGCAGTGTTGCCAGGCACAGGTGTCCGGTCTCGGCAAATGCAATCGCGTGGTTCATGGTTTCGCGGTCACGGACCTCGCCGATCAGAATCACATCCGGTGCCTGACGCAAGGTGTTTTTCAGTGCTACCTCATAGGACTCGGTATCGATGCCGACCTCGCGCTGGGTAACGATGCAGTTCTCGTGGTTGTGAACGAACTCGATCGGGTCCTCGATGGTGATGATATGACCGGAACCGTTCTTGTTGCGATAACCGATCATCGCGGCAAGCGAGGTTGATTTACCCGTACCGGTGGCACCAATGAAGACAATCAGACCACGCTTGGTCATGGACAGGTTCTTCAGGATCGGCGGCAGGTTCAGTTCTTCGATCGTCGGGATATAGCTTTCGATACGGCGCAGCACAATGCCGGTATGGTTGCGCTGCACAAAGGCACTGGCGCGAAAGCGGCCAACATCGGTCTCGCTGACGGCGAAGTTGCATTCATGGGTCGCATCGAATTCCTCGCGCTGGGACGGTGACATCATCCCGAGAACCATCTCGCCGGCCTGCTCCGGGGTCAGCTTGGTCTGGCTGACCGGCTCGATGCGCCCGTTGATTTTCATGCTGGGTGGCAGGCCTGCCGTGATGTACAGGTCTGAGGCCTTTCTCTCGACCATGAGCTTGAGTAGTGAAGATACTTCCATTGCCGTCTCCCCGGTAATAACTTAAGCGAAGGTTTCCTTGTTGACTGCCTTGGCGCGCGCATCATGCTTGCTGATAAGGCCACGGGCCAGCAGATCCTGCAGGTACTGGTCCATGGTGATCATGCCCGATGCCGTCCCGGTCTGGATAGAGGAATACATTTGTGCGACCTTGTCTTCGCGTATCAGGTTACGGATGGCAGGGGTACCGATCATGATTTCCCATGCAGCAATGCGCCCGCCACCGTTCTTTTTCATCAGGTTCTGCGCAATAACGGCCCGTAGCGATTCGGAGAGCATGGAACGCACCATGGTCTTTTCCGCCGCCGGGAACACGTCGATCACGCGGTCAATGGTCTTTGCCGCCGAACTGGTATGCAGCGTCCCGAATACCAGGTGGCCGGTTTCCGCCGCCGTCAGTGCCAGACGGATGGTTTCAAGGTCGCGCATTTCGCCGACGAGGATGATGTCCGGGTCTTCACGCAAGGCCGAGCGCAATGCTTCGTTGAAGCCGAGGGTGTCGCGGTGCACTTCGCGCTGGTTGATTAGGCATTTCTTGCTTTCATGAACGAACTCAATCGGGTCCTCAATGGTAAGCACGTGGGCGTAGGCCTTGTTGTTGACGTAGTCCATCATCGCCGCCAGCGTGGTGGACTTGCCGGAACCGGTCGGACCGGTCACCAGCACCAGGCCGCGCGGGTTATCCGAAATTGTCTTGAAAATCGGCGGCGTGCCCAGATCTTCCAGAGTCAGAATCTCCGATGGAATGGTACGGAACACCGCACCGGCACCACGATTGTGGTTGAAGGCATTGACACGAAAGCGGGCAAGGTCCGGAATCTCGAATGAAAAGTCTGTTTCAAAGAATTCCTCGTAATCCTTGCGCTGCTTGTCATTCATGATGTCGTAGACGAGCCCGTGTACGGTCTTGTGGTCCATCGCCGGGACATTGACCTTGCGCATATCACCGTCCACCCGAATCATCGGCGGCATGCCGGCCGACAGGTGAAGATCGGATGCCCCGTTTTTTACACTGAATGTCAGCAACTCAGCTATATCCATGCGTACTCCCCTACAGATGTATGCCGGTCACCCTGTATCGACGATGGCCCCGGATTCTTGAGAAACTGCCCGATTACCCGAGGGTTGCCACAGTGCAGACTGGATTGAAAATTTCGGAATTGCATTGAAAAGGCGATTGGCCAGCCAGTCCCCTGAAGAGACCTGATGCCTGCGAGTATGCCTAATTGGAGGCAATTTTCAAGAGGAAAACAACCGCTTGGCAACGCGGGGCGAGATGCCCGGGGTAACTATCGGGGAATCGTTGCCGCGACCGCCCGTCAGCCTGGGGAACAGCTTGTCCTCGATTGTGCGCATCCTGTATTGTCAAATCCATGACTGACACCAGACTCACCTTCATTGGCGGTGGCAACATGGCCAGCAGCCTCGTCGGCGGCCTGATAGCCGACGGCTGGCAGCCTGACCTGATCCGGATTGCAGACCCGGACCCGCAGCAGACGGACCGGCTGACACAACGCTTTTCGGTCGCAGGTATGCAAGACAACCGGGCGGCTGCCGCACAGGCCGATGCCGTCATACTGGCTGTCAAGCCGCAGGTCATCAAGTCCATCACCGGCGAACTGGCGGAGGTCATCGCCACACAACAGCCGCTGGTCATCTCGATCGCTGCCGGTATTCGCGAAACCACCCTGCGCGGCTGGCTCGGGGAACATACCGCCATCGTGCGCGCCATGCCAAACACACCGGCACTGGTACAGAGCGGGGCCACCGCACTGTATGCCAACCCGGCCGTCAGCAAGGAACAGCGCAACCTCGCCGAATCGGTGTTGCGTGCCGTCGGCCTCACCATCTGGGTTGATGATGAAAATCTGATGGATGCAGTCACGGCATTGTCAGGCAGCGGGCCGGCCTATTTCTTCATGTTCATGGAGGCATTGCAGTCGGCTGGTGCAGAGCTCGGCCTGCCCGTGGAAACGGCACGCCTGCTGACATTGCAAACCGCCTTCGGTGCAGCCAAGTTGGCACTGGAAAGCTCCGAGGATGCCGCAGTTCTGCGGCAGCGTGTGACCTCGCCCGGCGGCACAACGGAACGCGCCCTGGAGTATCTTCGGGAGCACGGTTTTGAAGACCACGTGCTGGGGGCCCTGGAAGCTGCAGCACAGCGTTCCCGTGAGATCGCGACAGAATTCGGCAGGGAAGAATGAGCGGCAATTACTTCACCAACCCGATTGAATTCCTTATCAGCACCCTGTTCAGTCTTTATATACTGGCGGTAATGCTGCGCTTCCTGCTTGGCCTGGTGCGCGCCGATTTCTACAACCCGGTCAGCCAGTTCCTGGTGCGCATAACCAACCCCGTACTGGTACCGCTGCGCAAGGTTATCCCGAGTGTCGGGAAGATTGATATTCCAGCCATCCTGTTGATGATCGTCCTGCAAATAATCTCACTCACGCTAATTTTCCTGTTGCGGGGCGGAGGTGTTCCGGTCAGCGCAGTCATCATCATCAGCCTGGCACAGCTGGTATCACTGGCAATCAACGTGTTTTTCTTTGCCATTATCATCCAGGTCATTCTCAGCTGGGTGAATCCGGGCACCTACAATCCGGTCACCGGATTACTCTACAGCCTGACCGGTCCGATACTGCGACCGATCCAGCAACTGCTCCCGCCAATCGCCGGCATCGACCTGTCACCGCTGTTCGCACTCATCGGCCTGCAGGTACTTCGGATGCTGATCATGCCACTGCTCGGCTGACCGAACCCTGGCCAAGCAAAATCCACCTGTGCACGGTCGGCAATTTCGATAAGCTGTGCCGGAAACCGGGTTTTGAGGTGCTGCAACAGGTGGTGGTCTATCATGCATTTCGCCGCCATACCGACAGCTACCGGTTGCCGAACCTGCTCAGTGAAATCGACCTGTAGCGTTTCTGGCGTGCCTGATGTGCACAGAAACAGGCAACACACTGACAGACTGGAAAGTCCGTGAAACGGAATCAACAAATGACGCTTATTGCGCTAAAAAACTATTTAAATGTATTTAAGATTCAACAATTGTTGTTAATTTTCGTGATTATACAGCTACTGAAACCGGCCAAGCCGGCTGAGATGGTGACGGCTTGACCCTCCCGACAGCCGGCAACGGACAGGCCCGTAGCTGGCGCGAGGCGCTGGCAATCTATACCCGTCCGCGGGTGGTGGGCATGGTGTTCCTCGGGTTTGCTGCCGGTCTGCCCTTTCTGCTGGTGTTTACCACCCTGTCCGCCTGGCTCGCGAAGGCCGGCATCGACCGTACCACCATCGGATTTTTCAGCTGGATTGGCATCACCTATTCCATCAAGTTCTTCTGGGCGCCGGTGGTTGATCGCGCGCCACTGCCGCCCTTCACCCGAATCCTCGGCAAGCGGCGCGGCTGGATGCTCGCCGCCCAATCCACTATCGCCATCGGCTTGACCGGTATGGCCCTGACCGACCCCGGTACCAGTCTGGCAAACATGGTGCTGTTTGCCCTGCTGGTCGCATTTGGTTCCGCCACCCAGGACATTACCGTGGATGCCTACCGGATCGAGGCCGTTGACAAGCGTCTGCAGGGCGCCATGGCCGCCAGCTATGTACTCGGTTACCGCATCGCACTGCTGACCGCCGGTGCCGGTGCATTGCACCTGGCCAACATTTCCTCCTGGACCCTTACCTACCTGGTGATGGCCGGATTGATGGGTATCGGCATGTTGACCACCCTCATCATCCGCGAGCCCGAACACCGTATTGACGCGCGTACGCAGGCGCTGGAAGCCCGACTGGAATCAACCATCGGCATCGAGGGCAAGTCAGGCAGGGGGGCGCGCCTCGCCGCCTGGTTCTCGGATGCCGTGATCAGCCCGTTTGTTGAGTTCTTCCAGCGCAATGGCAAGACGGCGGTATTCATTCTGTTACTGGTTGGCTGCTACAAACTCAGCGACATCACCATGGGCGTGATGGCCAATCCTTTCTATATTGACCTGGGATTCGGCCTCGATGATATTGCCAACGTCACCAAGCTCTTCGGTTTCTTCATGACCATCATGGGTGCCGCGCTCGGCGGGGTGCTGGTGGTACGTTACGGTATCGTGCGTCCGCTGCTGGCCGGCGCCATCCTGGTAGCCTCGACCAATCTGCTGTTTGTCTGGCTGGCCATGAGCGAACCGACCCTCGTTTCTCTGGCCATCGTTGTCAGCGCGGACAACCTCAGCGGCGGCTTCGCCACATCGGCCTTCATCGCCTACCTGTCGAGCCTCACCAATACCTCGTATACCGCTACCCAGTATGCCCTGTTCAGTTCGCTGATGACGCTGCCGGCCAAGTTTATCGGCGGCTTTGCCGGCGTGGTCGTGGATACCGCAGGCTACGCCAGCTTTTTCCTGTATGCCGGCCTGCTGGGTTTACCGGCCATTCTGCTGGTGCTGGTGATACACAATCACCACGCCGGTGCTGCCCTGTCCGACCAATGAAATAATTTAACTGTCTGATTTATGAATAATTAATGAATTTCAGCAGAAAAAATACTCATGGATACCGGCTCGACAGGCAGACTATGTCTGGTTGTGGCAGCCCGAATCGGCTAAGATGGATATTCGCCGGGGGTAATAAGCCGGAGGTAAATAAGAATGAACGATAGACGCTCCAGAGGGCAGCGCCGCTGGGGACTCGACACCGAGTTTCCGCTCATCGACAGCGACGGGGTAACGGTTGTCAGCAACCGCCGTCAGATGTCGGACCGCCGCCTGGAAAATATCTCGCTGGAAGAACGCCTGACGCTGTTCTCGGAAATGCTGCCTGCTGAACTTGCCCAGGCCAAGAATTACTAATAACCGCCAACCCCGTTCTTCTGCATGCTACCGCCGCCCGCGGCAGCTGCCTTCTAGGTCTACAGCTTGTAGTCGTAATCCATGAGTAGTGGTGCGTGGTCGGAAAAGCGCCTGTCCTTGTAGATGCGCGCCCCCCGGACTGTATCTGCCAGCCCCGGGGTTATCACCTGATAGTCGATACGCCAACCCACGTTCTTTGCCCAGGCCTGACCACGGTTCGACCACCAGGTGTACTGGTCAGGCTCTTTGTTTACCACGCGAAAGGCATCCGCAAAACCTGCCGGGCCAAACAGCTCGTCCATCCAGGCCCTTTCTTCCGGCAGAAATCCCGAGTTTTTCTGATTGCCGCGCCAGTTCTTCAAATCGATCTGCTTGTGGGCGATGTTCCAGTCACCACACAACACATATTCACGCCGCTTGCGTTTCAGCCTGCGAAGCCAGGGCATGAAGCGGTCGAGAAAGCTGAACTTGATGGCCTGGCGCTCCTCGCTGGAAGAACCCGATGGCAGGTACAGTGACACCACGCTCAGCGGCCCGAAGCGCGCCTCGAGGTAGCGCCCCTCGGCATCCATATCCGGCCAACCGAGGCCACTGATCACCTTGTCGGGCTTGCGCCGGCTGTAGATGGCCACACCACTGTAGCCCTTTTTTTCGGCGTCATGAAAATAGGCATGCCAACCACGCGGCCAGAACACCCGGTCTTCCAGCTGGTGAAGCTGTGCCTTGGTTTCCTGGATACAGACCACGTCAGCCCGCTGGCGCACCATCCACTGGTAGAACCCTTTCCTGGCCGCCGAACGGATACCATTCACGTTGAGCGTAATGATACGCATGATTTTCCCTGGTTTTGTTCCGCGCGTATGATACCAGCCTGAATCAGGCCTGCACTGATCCCTATGAAAAACTACCAGCACGAATTCATCGATTTTGCCATCACTGCCGGGGTCCTGCGGTTTGGCGAGTTCACCCTCAAGTCCGGGCGCAGCAGCCCGTACTTTTTCAATGCCGGGCTCTTCAATACCGGCGAGCACCTCGCACGCCTGGGTCGTTTCTATGCACAGGCAATTGTTGACAGCGATACGGAATTCGATGTCCTCTTCGGACCGGCCTACAAGGGCATCCCGCTGGCGGTTGCCGCCGGCATCGCCCTGGCCGACCATCACCGGCTAAACGTGCCCTGGTGCTTCAACCGCAAGGAAGCCAAGGACCACGGCGAGGGTGGCAGCCTGGTCGGCAGCGATCTGACCGGCAGGGTGCTGGTGATCGACGATGTCATTACCGCCGGTACCGCCATTCGC
>CP070821.1:1099366-1104368 GCA_020344335.1 Gammaproteobacteria bacterium
ACTCGAGCACATAAGCGCCGATACCATCACTGATGAACACGGCGACAGTTATTACCTGATAAGGGTAAGAACCGATCGCAGCCACCTGGGTACGGAGGAGGCTCCGCTGAAGATCATCCCCGGCATGACGGCCGTTGTGGATATTCTGACCGGCGAAAAGACCGTACTCGACTATTTACTGAAGCCGGTTCTCAGGGCACGGGAAATGGCGTTACGGGAAAGGTAATGAGACAGTCAGGAACCATAGCATCAGGGATGACCGCATGATACGTGAAACTGACCAGATCCTGGTTGTTTGCCAGGACGATGCGATCGCCAACCGGTTCGCACAGGTGTTGCACGAGGAATACACCGTGAATATTGCTACCACCTGGGACGAATCCATGGAGTCAATTAACCGACACCAGCACCAGGTACTGATGCTCGACCCGGCGCTGTTAAAGGAATCCACTGCCGCGGCAATCGAGGAAACATGTCTTGCCTCGCCGGACACGCGCATCATTATTATCGAAACGCCTTCCAGCCCGGACATTAACCAGGTTGAACTGTTCAAGCACGGCGTTCACGGGTTCTGTCGCGGGGATATTGCACCGGAACTGCTGCTCAAGGCCATGCAAGCTGTCTGCAGTGGCGAATTATGGCTGCAGCGCAGCCTGATTACACAGGTCATCGATGAACTGGCCCGTATCCGGACGCCCGGTGCCGGCAGGAAAGTCAAATGTCTAACACCGCGCGAGCTGGAAGTGGCAGAGATGGTCCACAAGGGTGGCAATAACAAAACGATCGCGAGGAAACTGGATATCTCGGAGCGTACGGTCAAGGCGCACCTGAGCGCGATATTCAGAAAGCTGGATATCGAAAACCGTCTCCACCTCGCTCTGTTTTTTAACGATTTGGCTTGAAACTTGACCAGGAACCCAGCAGACTGACGCCGGCTAGATATCAGGACATACACCGCAACTACGGATAGCACGGAGTAATCGCGATGCGCTACAAGTTCATTATCCATTATCTGGCAGCATGCCTGGTTTTGCTGTTTCCAGGCAGCACGCTTGGTGAGTCACTCAAAGACGTGGTGAGTGAAACCATATCCAGCAACCCGGATGTGCAGATCGCCAGAAACCAGCGCAATGCCACCGAGCAGGAGTTGGAACAGGCACGCGCCGGCTTCTTTCCGACCGCCGAGATCACGGTGGGCAATGGCGTGGAATCCAGTAACAATCCAACCTCACGTGCCAGTGGTCACGGCCGTCGCAGCTTCAACCGTACCGAGGCGGAAATCCTCGCCCGGCAGCTGCTATTCGATGGTTTCGGAACCGAGAGCGAAGTTGACCGTCAGAAGGCCAGGACCAATGCAAGCGCATACACCACATTCGGCACTTCAGAGACCACTGCACTCCGCGCTATCGATTCCTTTCTCAACGTGCTCAACGAACAGCAGTTGGTCAAGCTGGCCGAGGACAACCTGAAAACTCATGAAAAGATCTACAGCCAGATCCAGAAACGCAGCGAGCGCGGCGTGGGCCGGAAATCCGATACCCAGCAGACACTCGGCAGACTGGCACTGGCACGAACCAACCTGATCAACGAAGAAAACAACCTCGAAGATGCGATTGCCGCCTTTCAGAACGTTGTTGGCCGTGAACCGGGCACGCTGGAGGTTCCGGATGCACTGGAACACCTGTTGACGGGAACCATGGAAGAGGCGATCGAGATCGCACTGGACAACCACCCGACACTGAAATCGGCAGAGGCCGATGTGGTTGCTGCCCGGGCACAAAAGAAAGCGGCAAAATCAGCATTTTTCCCGCGTGTCCACCTAGAGGTCGGCGGTACCAGGAATGACAATATCGACGGCATCGAGGGATCCAACCGGGATGCCCATCTGATGCTGCGCGGACGCTATTCGTTTACCGGAGGCCGCGACATCGCACGACGCGAGGAAACTGCCTATCTCCTGAGCGAGGCCAAGGAAGTCAGGAACCGCACGCGCCGTCAGGTAATCGAAAGCATGCGCCTGTCCTGGCACGCCTATGAAAGATCAAAAACCGCCCTAGATAGTCTCAAGGAACATGTGGATGCCAGCGTGCAGGCAAACAGTGCCTACAGAAAACAGTTCAGCATCGGTCAGCGCACCCTCCTGGATGTGCTCGACTCGGAAAACGAACTCTTTACTGCACGCATTGATTACGAAAATGGCAAGCGCGACTTCCTGTTCTCGATATACCGGATACTTGCGGGGACCGGAAAATTACTGTGGGCACTCGAGGTGCCGGTACCTGAAGAAGCATCCACCATACCGTAGACGACGCTTGATGGATTTGAGTCACAGCCCATCCCCAGGACGCAGACCCATGAAAAACATATTCAACACTTTCCGCTATCGTAAACTACTGGCCCTGATGTCCGTCCTGCTTTGTTCGGTTACGGCACAGGCCTATTTCATGAACCCGGCCACCGGTTTTATGGCCGTTGGCCATGGGCCCGAGTGGCGCCTTGATATCACGTTCGGCAACAAGACCATGGTCCTGAAAACCGCCGATGGCGAGGCCAAATACCGTTACTACAAGCTGGGGCCCACCCTTAGACACGGCCAAAAGACCACGATTTACAAGATGCATTCGCGCGAACATGTCATGAACGTGGTCGTGGTGAGCCGGTTCTGCCAGGACACGGGAAGCGGCAAGGCCTATACGGCAACGGTCACCGTCCACCACGACGACAAGAGCTATACCGGGTGCGGCATGGAAATTGTGCCGCCATTTGAAGACTAGCACCGAAAACCCGGCCTGATATTTCATCTCAAACCGGGGAATAATAACCACCTCAACACTATCGTCTTTGTCATTGCGCCGGACTGATATTATGATCGGTTCGCAATGCATGAAGACCCGATACTATTTTCCATATTCCTGATCTTTACCGGCGCTGCCATCCTTGCCGGAATTGCCCTGTATGCCCGCCAGTCACTGCTGGTCACCTACATCCTGCTGGGCGGGATTGCCGGACCATGGGGCCTCGAGCTGGTTACCGAGCCGACGGTAATCCAGCAGATAGGTCATATCGGGATAATCTTTTTGCTGTTCCTGCTGGGCCTGAATCTGCATCCGTGGCAACTGGCACGCATGCTGCGCGAGGCCGTGGTGGTTACCACTATCAGTTCACTGGCATTCGGCGTAATTGGCACACTGGTCGGCTGGATCTTTGGCTTCAATTTACTGGAAAGCCTGATAATCGGGGCTGCCATGATGTTCTCCAGCACCATCATCGGACTCAAACTGCTGCCAACGACGGCCCTGCATCATCGTCATGTCGGCCAGGTAATGATCAGTATCCTGTTACTGCAGGACATCATTGCGATCGCTATCCTGCTGCTGCTGGAAGGCGTATCACAGGCCGGAATGGAATGGCAGCAACTGGGGAAACTGGCTGTCGCCGTGCCTTCGCTGGTGCTGGTGTCCTTCCTTTTCGAACGCTACGTACTGGTACGCCTCATGCGCCGCTTCGACACCATCCAGGAATATGTATTCCTGACCTCTATCGGCTGGTGCCTTGGGATGGCACAACTCGCAGAGCTGCTGGGACTGTCCTATGAGATCGGCGCCTTCATTGCCGGCGTCTCCCTGGCAACAAACCCTATTGCCCGGTTTATCGCGGAGAGCTTCAAGCCCCTGCGTGATTTTTTCCTGATCATGTTTTTCTTCTCACTGGGTGCGAGTTTCAACCTGCCGATGCTGACAGAGGTACTGCTGCCCGGTGCCATACTGGCCACCACGCTACTCGTCTGCAAGCCACTGATATTCTCCCGGCTGCTTACAAGATCTGCCGAAAAAGAAAGTCTATCGAACGAGGTAGGTTTACGGCTCGGTCAGACCAGTGAATTCTCGTTGATGATCGCCGTGCTGGCACTGAATGCCGGTGCCATCGGGCTGCAGGCATCCTACTTGATCCAGACAACCACGCTAATGACGTTTATTGTTTCTGCCTATCTGGTTATGCTGCGTTACCCAAGTCCGATTGCCGTAACAGACCGGCTGCGCAAGGACTGAGCTTGGCAGATATCCTTTATTAACAGACGACGTCAGGAGACATGTGCATCCTGATTGCAGCCACCTCAGGACTTTTGAAATACTTTCCTGGCAGACGGATGCATGTGCACAGACTCCAGTGGAATCCACTCGACCACGATGCTGTTCAAGCGGCGATCGGGCCGGTTGCGGCGATTTTTCTCACCATGATATTCAGCGATGTTGCTGACGCGCCTGTCATTCTTTTTTCTGCGATCTTTCATATCTTGAACACTGTTTTATCATATTCTTTGTAAATATTTTCACGTTTACAGTATAGCCTGTCTATTGAACCTAGGTATTAGCTACGATACAAACCGAATATGACCGGAAGCGTGGCATAGCGTGTTATTAACAACAGTAAATCCAGTGACTTGCCGATTTAAGATGTAGCAAAGTATACGTATTGCAACAACGACTGGCGCCGCATGACCTTACTTATAAACTGTGTGCTCGATTAGAGGCTGTTCCTGAAAGCGGAAGCCTTGTTGGGAGGTGCCGGTATAGAACTGCTGAATATCCGTTAGATACAGTCTGGTTACAGACACTGCAGGCCTTATCGTCACGTTTCGCCGCTGGGCAGTTGATTCACCTCGTGAATACCGCCATCAGTATCCGGACCCCTGACGGAATCTGTAATTTTGTTTTCTGTAATTGGGTGAGACGACATAACCAGGGCCTAACTGGCCCGGCCAGCACAAGAATGGCGTCCCCAAGGGGATTCGAACCCCTGTTACCGCCGTGAAAGGGCGGTGTCCTAGGCCTCTAGACGATGGGGACGAAGGACGATGAAAATCAAAGACTTGGTGGAGCTAGGCGGGATCGAACCGCCGACCTCTTGCATGCCATGCAAGCGCTCTCCCAGCTGAGCTATGGCCCCGAAAACGAAGCGCGCAATGTACGTGATGTGTCCTGACCTGTCAAGATTGGTTATG
>CP070821.1:1104468-1108568 GCA_020344335.1 Gammaproteobacteria bacterium
CGTGGGGCGTGACCCTGAGCCGGGATGAAAAGACGATGTACGTCACCAACGGCAAGAGTGACGATCTGTCCATCATCGATACCGGCAGTCTCAAGGTGAAGCGTTCGGTGCCGGTGGGGCGTGTTCCCTACACGGTTGTCGTGGACGACTAGGCCATGATGATGTGCTACCGCTTCCTGTTTCTCCTCGCCAGTGCCTGCCTGTGGCTGGTGCCTGGTATCAGCCAGGCGGCCGATACGGTGGTCACCATCGCCTACCTGGAACTGGATGACGACCCGCGCTACCGGGAGAAACAGATGCAGGCACGCTACCCGGCACAGCCATGGGGCCGGCCGTACGCGGGCGCAGAGGTCGCCCTCAAGGAGTCCCGGTTTGCCGGGGCGGCCATGGGAGTTGAATTCCGGCTGAGCCATCACAGCGAAGCGGATGTGCAGGCCGCCGGGGCGACGATCGAGCGCCTGGCAGAGGAGGGAGTGAAATACTTCCTGCTCGATCTGCCAGGTGATGCGGTGGCCGAGATCGCACGCCGCACCCGGGGACGGGAATTGCTGCTCTTTAACCTGTCCGCGCTCGACGATGCACTGCGCAAGAAGGAGTGCCAGGCACATCTCCTGCATCTGGCCCCGAGTCATGCCATGCTCGCGGATACCCTGGCGCAGTACCTGGTTTCTCGCAAGTGGAAGGAGGTACTGGTGCTCCAGGGGCCGAATCCGGAAGATGCGCAACTGCTTGCTGCATTCGAGCGTTCGGCGAAGCGTTTCGGGTTGAAGATAGAGGAGATCAAGCCGTTCGTACTGGGACGCAACCCGCGTGAGCGCAGTGCCAACAACGTGGCACTCCTCACCAGTGGCGCCGACTATGATGTGGTGTTCGTCGCCGACGCCAATGGCGAGTTCGCACGTGACGTGCCCTACCAGATCCAGAAACCGCGCCCGGTGGTCGGGTCTGCAGGCCTGGTGCCCGACTGGTGGAACTGGGCCTGGGAACGCCATGGCGCACCCCAGCTGAATGGCCGCTTCCTGAAACGTGCCAAGCGTCTCATGACGGGTTATGACTGGTCTGCGTGGGTCGGTGTCAAGGCAGTGGTGGAGTCCGTGGTACGCACGCAGGGCAGTGATTTTCAGAAGGTGCGCGCTTACATGCTGAGCGATGAGCTGATCCTGGACGGCTTCAAGGGAAACCGTCTTTCCTTCCGTCCCTGGGACCACCAGTTACGCCAGCCGTTGTTTTTAACGACACAAAACTGGGTCGTTGCCCGTGCACCGCTGGAGGGCTTCCTGCACCAGACCAATAACCTCGACACACTCGGATTCGACAAGCCGGACAGCGCCTGCCGTTTTTAGTACTGATGGTTTGCCAGGAGGAGTATTGATGACACCGCACCATGGCTTGCAGGCCCTGCTGGCCGTATCCAATCGCGAAGTAGTCAAGTTTTCGCAGCAACGCGGCCGTCTGTTTTCTGCCCTGGTACGGCCAAGTTTATGGTTGATCGTATTCGCCACCGGGTTTCAGAATGTCTTCGGTGTCTCCATCATCCCGCCCTATGAAACCTATATCGAGTACGAGGTATACATCGTGCCCGGACTGCTTGGCATGGTGCTGCTGTTCAACGGTATGCAGTCATCACTGGCCATGGTATACGACCGGGAGATGGGCATAATGCGGCTGCTACTCACCGCTCCCTTGCCACGCTGGTATCTCCTGTTGTGCAAGCTTGTCGCCGGTACCCTCCTGTCGGTTTTGCAGGCCTATGCCTTCCTGATAATTTGCGCCCTGTTTGATGTCGATCTTCCATGGGACGGCTGGTTGTACGTTCTGCCGGCATTGCTCCTGTGCGGCCTGATGCTGGGTGCCGTGGGTTTGCTGTTGTCTGTCTACATCAGGCAACTGGAAAACTTTGCCGGTACCATGAACTTCGTGATCTTTCCGATGTTTTTCATTTCCTCTGCACTCTACCCCTTGTGGAAGCTGCAGGAAGCCGGTGCCGAAGTGGTCTATCAGCTCGCTCGTTTCAATCCCTTTACCCACGTTGTGCAGCTGATTCGTCACGCCCTGTACGGACAGTTCGATGCCACTGCTTTTGTCGTGGTACTGGTCACGCTGGCGGTGTGTTTTGGATTTGCGGTGCTGGGGTATGACCCGCAGCGTGGTCAGGTACGGCGGGTTCAACGACCTGCCTGACAACAGGCATGCCGTACATTCCGTGATGAGCTGAGCCTGGCGATGCGGCAAATGTACCCGTTGATCGAGCCGTTTGCCAGCGGCTATGTGGAGGTGGGCGGGCCGCACCGCTTGTATTACGAGCAAAGCGGCAATCCGGAAGGTATCCCGGTGGTGTGTCTGCACGGGGGCCCCGGTTCCGGCTGTGCACCCTGGCACCGTTGTTTTTTTGATCCGGATCGTTTCCATATCATTCTGTACGATCAGCGCGGTGCGGGAAAGTCGCAACCGCAAGGCTGTCTCGAGTCAAATACAACAGAGTCCCTGCTGGCAGACCTGGAAGTACTACGGCGCCGGCTTGGGGTAGAGCGCTGGATCGTGTTCGGTGGTTCCTGGGGGGCAACCCTGGCACTCCTGTATGCACAGACCTGCCCCGGGCAGGTAACCGCTCTGGTGCTCCGCGGCGTGTTCCTGGCACGGCCAAGGGACCGGGCGTGGTTTTTCGGTTCCGAAGGGGTGGCACGACTGTTTCCGGAGGCATACGCGGCGTTTCTGGCTGGGCTTGGCGCGGAGGAACGCAGTGACCCGGTAATGGCTTACCAGCTACATTTAAGCGCTGATGACCCGGTTGTCCGGCAGACGGCGGCACTCGCATGGCATGCCTGGGAGCATGCAATAACAAGTTACACCCTGAAATCAGATGACAAGGCGAGTGAGCCGGATCCGGCCATATTGGTAGTGCGCGCCGCCATTGCCTGTCATTATGCACGTAATGGCTACTTTCTCGGTGACGATGGTGCACTGGTTGACGTGGAACAGTTGTCCAGGGTGCCGGGAGTGATCGTGCACGGCCGACGCGATCTGGTTTGTCCACTGGAAAATGCCGTGACCCTGCATCAGGCCTGGCCGGATTCGGCGCTGGTAGTTCTCGATCACAGCGGCCATCCGGCAGTAGAGCCGGAAATACAGGATGCACTCATTGGTGCGATGGAGACACTGGCAGAACGCGCAGTGCCATAAGGCCTTCTGTCATCGCCGGGAGCCAACCCGCGTCTGCCAGGCCTGCGTATTACATTTGCGGTATCTCAGTCCGCGCTGATCCAGCCGTTGTCACGCGCGGCGCTGAGCAGGTTCATCACGTCATCCTTCAGATCTGCGTCGGGAAAATCCTTTTTGAGATCGGCGATGATGTCGGAAACCGTGCGCGATCCGTCACAACGCCTGAGAATCTCGCCGGCACTGGTGTTGAGCTTTACCATACCCTCGGGATAGAGCAGGACATAGGCCTGCTGGCTGTCTTCCCACTGCAGGCGGAACTGCGCAGCGATACGGATTTGTGCATCTTCCGATATCGGTTCTGTCATGGCGCACTTTCCAGATTGTAATAGGGGGGCTTGTCCAGCAGGTAGGCCATGTACATGGCATCCAGCATGGACCAGAGCACATCCAGCTTGAACTGCAGTAACTCCATGGCCCGTTCCTGCAGGGCACGGGTGGTGAAATAATCCAGGGTGATTTCCAGACCGTGCTGTACATCACGATGGGCCTCCGTCAGCCGGTTGCGGAAGTACTGCAGGCCTTCATTGTCGATCCATGGATAATGCGTGGGCCAGTTGGCGAGCCGTTCGCGATGTATGGTGGGTGCAAAAAGCTCTGTCAGCGAGGAACATACGCCTTCCTGCCATGGTGCCTGCTTGACGAAATTGATATAGGCGTCCACGGCGAAACGAACCCCGGGCAATACCCGGGACTGGGAAACGATCTCTTCGCGCGTGAGCCCACAGCTTTCACCAAGCCGGATCCATGCCTCGATCCCGCCAGCGTCACCCTGGTCTCCGTCGTGGTCGATTATGCGCTGAATCCAGCGCCGTCGTACCTCCCGGTCGGGGCAGTTGGCCATCAGGGCCGAATCCTTTATGGGGATACTGATCTGGTAGTAA
>CP070821.1:1108668-1113686 GCA_020344335.1 Gammaproteobacteria bacterium
CAGGTCAGCGGGGTGCTGGATGTCGAGGATCCGATCCAGGGGCATTACACCCTTGAGGTGTCTTCACCGGGCAATGACCGCCTGCTTTTCAGGCCGCAGGATTTTGAACGTTTTGCAGGCAGCCTGGTCAAGGTACGGCTGGATTTGCCGCTTGCAGGACGGCGCAAGTTCAAGGGCCGCCTGCAGGGACTGGAAGGCGAGAATGTGGTAATCGAGCAGGATGGCGAACCGGTCAGCCTGCCGCTGGATCAGATTGAAGAGGCGCGCCTGGTACCGGAATACTGAGCGCAGGATTTGGAGGTTTCAGGAATGGACAAAGAGATCTTGATGGTCGTTGATGTTGTGTCCAATGAGAAGGGCATAGATAAAGAGATCATCTTCGAGGCAATCGAAGCCGCACTGGCGACGGCGACCCGCAAGCGTCACGGCGGGGAAATCGATGCGCGTGTCGCCATTGACAGGGAGAACGGCGACTACGAAACCTTCCGTCGCTGGCAGGTAATCGACGAGTCCATTATTCCGGACGAGGATGACGAGGACGCCCTGGTCTATGAATTCCCGGAGCGCCAGATCACCCTGGCAGAGGCACAGCAGAGAGACCTGGATCTCAAGCATGGCGACTTTATTGAGGAGCCGATCGAGTCCGTCGACTTCGGGCGCATTGGTGCCCAGACGGCCAAGCAGGTCATCGTGCAGAAAGTGCGCGAGGCAGAACGTGCCCAGGTAGTCGAGGCCTACAAGGACCGTGTCGGTGACCTGGTGACCGGTGTTGTCAAGCGCGTCGAGCGTGGCAATGTCTATCTTGATCTCGGCAGCAACGCCGAGGCCATCATCACGCGTGATGAGATGATTCCCCGGGAGGCGGTACGCCCCGGTGATCGCCTGCGCGGCTACCTTTACGAAGTCAGTGCCGAGCAGCGCGGTCCGCAGCTGTTTGTCAGTCGCGTGGCGCCGCAGTTCCTCATAGAACTGTTCAAGCTGGAAGTCCCCGAGGTCGGACAGGGCCTGATCGAGATACTGTCTGCGGCACGGGATCCAGGGCTGCGCGCCAAGATCGCGGTCAAGACCAACGACCCGCGTATCGACCCCGTGGGTGCCTGCGTGGGCATGCGCGGCTCGCGCGTGCAGACGGTCTCCACTGAACTGACCGGTGAACGCGTCGACATCATCTTGTGGGATGACAATCCTGCCCAGTTCGTGATCAATGCCATGTCACCGGCCGAAGTCACGTCCATCGTGGTTGACGAGGATACGCACACCATGGATATCGCTGTCGGCGAAGAGCAACTGTCCCAGGCCATTGGCCGTGCCGGGCAGAATGTGCGGCTGGCCAGTCAGCTTACCGGCTGGGAACTCAACGTCATGGACGAGTCACAGGCAGAGGAAAAAAGCGAGGCCGAGGCACTGGAACTGCAGAACCTGTTCAAGGAACAGCTTGACGTGGACGAGGAAATTGCTGCCATCCTGGTGCAGGAAGGGTTTTCCAGCATCGAGGAAATCGTTTACGTCCCGAAAAGCGAGCTGTTGGCCATTGAAGAATTTGAAGAAGAGATCGTTGATGAGTTGCGTGGCCGTGCACGTGATGTGCTGCTGACCCAGGCCATTATCAGCGAGGAAAAAATTGGCGATGCTGAACCCGCCCAGGACCTGCTCGAGATGGAGGGCATGGACCGTGAACTGGCCTATATACTGGCGAGCCGACAGATCATCACAATGGAAGACCTCGCAGAGCGTGCCACTGATGAACTGATGGATATCGAGGGGATGGACGAAGAGCGGGCCGGTGCCCTGATCATGGCGGCGCGCGCGCCATGGTTCGCGGAAGAGGCGCAGGACTAGGGAGTAGATGGCATGAGAGATGTAACGGTAAAACAGTTCGCAGAAGTCGTCGGCGTGCCCGCCGAACGCCTGCTGGTCCAGCTGGGCGAAGCTGGCATGGAAGTCAGTGACGAGAATGCCACCATCACCGAGACCCAGAAAACCCAGCTGCTGGATTTCCTGCGGGAAAGCCACGGGAAGCGCGGCACCATCGGCGGTACCGGTCCGAAGAAAATCACGCTGAAACGCAAATCCACCAGTGAACTGCACACCACCGTACCCACGGCCCGTGCCCCGGGGGCGCGTGGCCCGGCGCGCGGCGCGCGTACCGAGAAAAAGACCGTCACCGTCGAAGTCCGTAAAAAGCGTACCTATGTAAAACGCGCCGAACTGGTTGCCGAGGAAAACGAGCGGCTGGAACAGGCGGCTGCAGAGAAGGCACGACTCGAGGCGGAGGAACAGGCGCGCATCGAGGCACTGCGCCTGGAGAAGGAAGCCGCACGCAAGGCAGAAGAGGCACGAATCGCCGACGAGGAATCCCGGCTCAAGGCCGCCGAGGAAGAAAAACGCAAGGCAGAGGCGGAAAGCAAAAAGCAGGAGGCCCTTGCAGCTGCAACGGCACAACCACAGCCCCCCCTGCTGGATGAAGGCCGGCAGAAAAAGGCACAGGAAACCGAGCGCAGGCAGAAACGTGAAGAAGCCAGGCACACCCGTTACGGGCGCAAGGAACTGCATGTCGATGCCAGCAAGAGTGGCCGGCGCAAGAAGAAACCAAGGGCGCCCCGCCGCGTGACCATCGCGCCAACCGGCGAACACGGTTTTGAACGGCCGACCGCGCCGGTCATTCACGAGGTGGCTGTGCCCGAAAATATTGTGGTGTCCGATCTGGCGCAGAAGATGTCCGTAAAGACCGCTGATGTCATCACGGCGATGATGAAGATGGGCGTCATGGCGACCATCAACCAGGTTATCGACCAGGACACTGCAATTCTCGTGGTCGAGGAGATGGGACACACAGCCGTACCGATGCAGGAAAATGCCCTGGAAGCGGAACTCGTGGAGCAGGTCCGCGAAATATCCGGCGAGCGCCTGCCGCGTCCACCGGTGGTCACCATTATGGGTCACGTCGACCATGGCAAGACCTCTCTGCTGGATTTTATTCGTACCACACGGGTAGCCGAGGACGAGGCTGGCGGCATCACCCAGCACATCGGCGCATACCACGTGGAAACGCCCAAGGGCATCATCAGTTTTCTGGATACCCCGGGGCATGCAGCATTCACGGCCATGCGTGCACGCGGTGCACAGGTGACCGATATCGTCATCCTGGTCGTTGCCGCAGATGACGGTGTCAAACCGCAGACGCAGGAAGCGATACAGCATGCCAAGGCTGCCGGTGTGCCGCTGGTTATCGCGATCAACAAGATTGACAAGCCGGAGGCTGACGCGGAACGGGTCAAGAACGAACTTGCAGCCCTCGAGGTAATCCCGGAAGACTGGGGTGGTGATACCCAGTTCGTCCCGGTGTCTGCCAAGACCGGTGAAGGCATCGATGACCTGCTCGATGCGATCCTGCTGCAGGCAGAGCTGCTGGAACTGACTGCCGTACATGATTGCCCCGCAACCGGCATCGTTGTGGAATCGAGTCTCGACAAGGGGCGCGGGGCCATCGCCACTATCCTGGTCCAGAACGGCGTGCTCAAAAAAGGTGATCTGATCCTGACCGGCCAGGAATATGGTCGCGTGCGTGCCATGTTCGATGAAAATGGCAAGCCCATCGATACGGCCGGGCCGTCCATGCCGGTGCTGATACTGGGTCTCTCGGCAGTCCCGAATGCCGGCGACGAGGTCATCGCTGTAGCAAACGAACGCAAGGCGCGTGAACTCGCTGACCTGCGTCAGGAAAAGTCCCGCGATGCGCGGCTGGCAAAGCAGCAGCAGGCACGCATGGAGGATGTGTTCTCCCAGGTCGGCGACGGCCAGATACCGACACTGAATATTGTGTTGAAGGCGGATGTACAGGGCAGCGCCGAGGCACTGAGCGAGGCCCTTGCCGGAATTACCTCGGCGGAGCAGGACGTGAAGGTAAAAGTCATTTCCAGCGGCGTTGGCGGGATCAACGAATCAGACGTAAATCTGGCGGTCGCCTCGAATGCCGTCATCATCGGCTTTAACGTGCGTGCAGATACCTCGTCCAAAAACCTGGTCGAGGAAAACCAGGTCGACCTCAAGTACTACAGTGTCATCTATGACGCCATTGATGATGTAAAGAAAGCTGCCAGTGGTCTGCTGACTCCCGAATTGAAGGAAGAAATTATCGGACTTGCCGAAGTGAAGGAAGTATTCCGTTCACGCAAGCTGGGCGACATCGCCGGCTGTATGGTCATGGAAGGCGTGGTGCGCCGCAGTGCACCGATCAGGGTGCTGCGTGACAATGTCGTGATCTTCGAAGGTGAACTGGAATCGCTGCGGCGTTTCAAGGACGATGTCAACGAGGTCAAGGCCGGTACCGAGTGCGGCATTGGCGTCAAAAACTACAGCGTCAAGACCGGCGACCAGATCGAGATCTTTGAGCGCGTGGAAGTCGCCAGGGAGCTGTAGCATCTCCCGTCAACGGGGGACAGCCCCTTTTTTTCACGAAGACGAATCATTCCCGGCACGCTATTCTGAAGAAAAAAGGGGTCTGTCCCCCCTATTGCCCCGATGCCAAGAGAATTTCACAGAACCCGTCGAGTTGGCGAACAGATCCAGCGAGAACTGGCCGGCCTTGTGCACGAGGAAATCAAGGACCCCCGTCTGGGGCTGGTGAGTATTTCCGGGGTGGAGGTTTCAACCGACATGGCGCATGCAAAGGTCTTCATCTCTGTGCTGGGCGATGAAACGGCGGTCGCGGCATCTCTCCAGGTGTTGAATAATGCGGCCGGATTCCTGCGCCGCAAGCTGGGCGCACAGATGCGACTGCGCACCGTGCCGCGGCTGCGGTTTTACCATGACCGTTCACTGGTCGAGGGTGCGCGGATGGATGCACTGATCAATTCGGCACTCTCGGGTGCCGATGGGCGGGGGAAAAAAGACCCGGACCCGGATTCGGGATCGCAGGGCAGGGATAGTGGGTAGACGTCACAACAAGAGTCAGCGGCGTGTGGACGGTATTCTGTTACTGGACAAGCCGGCTGGTTTGACTTCCAATGCCGCACTCC
>CP070821.1:1113786-1118002 GCA_020344335.1 Gammaproteobacteria bacterium
CTGGCCTGGGCCATGCCGTGAGCGGCCAAGCGGGAATCCAGAGTGATCATCGTGCTCTGACCCTGTGTAATTCTGTTTAACTAGATTCGGATATTGCATACCGGAAGACTTGATGGTTCCGGCAGGATCTGCCACCGTCCTTTCTATGATTCAAAAACGAACACTCCTGATATTCCTGTGCGCCCTGTCCCTGTGCGCCCCGCTGCTGCCGGCGCAGGAGCAGATGCCGAGCTACGCGCTCAGCCAGCTGGCCGAGGGCATCGCCGACGGGCCGGCCGTGCTGCGATCCGACCTCGCCCAAATCGCCCTGGACGAAATGGCGCTGGAGTATGCCCGGGAAGCGGAACAGGCACGCACCGAGATGCGCCGCTGGAAAAAGAAAGCGAGCCTGGCACGCTGGTCCGGCGAGGTGCAGAAACTGGCGGACCACTATGCCGACCTGGCAGTGACCATCACGCCGGCGACCCCGATCGACATCCGTACCGGCCCGGATGGCAGCCTGTATCTGCACGTCGCCGGGCAGCTGGTGGTGGTCACCATTCCGCGCATGAACGAGCAGTATGCCTTTGAACAGCAGATTGCCGCCCGGTTTTGCGAGATCAACCATTGTGCGGACCTCGTGGACGAGCCGGTACCGGCCGTACCGGCAAAAAGACCGGTGCTGCGCGCAAAAACGCTGTGGAGTTTTAGCCAGGATGCCGGGCCGACGTGCAGCTCTCCCGACGGACTGGAATTCATGTACCGCAACACGGATAACCTCGGGCAAAAGCGCGAGACCTGCGCGCGCGTGGTCGGCGAACTGAAAGTCCTCGCAAAGGCCATTGAAGGCGAAATCGCCACCGGCGCCCGGGTGGACTGGCAACGCCTCGCCATCCACACCCTGGCCGAAGGCGGCGAGCAGGTCATCCTCAACGGCACAGGAGATACCCTGGTGCTGTCCCTGCCCACCCTGGCGCCCCGACCGGAACTGCTGAAACGCATCCGCCCGTGGCTGACAGCAAAGGTAAACGGCACCCCCTATACACTGGTCATCCTGCATGCCGAGCAACTGCTGGCACCCGCCAAGCAGTAACCATGGATGCTGCTGGAGCAGTCTCCTGACCGCGATACCATTGCAAGACAATCGCGCCGGAGGACGGCGTTCATCGCTTTATGCCCATGGGTGCGGTATGGCTGCTCCTGCTAGCACTCGGTTATGAACCCGGTCTTGCACAAACGACCCGGAACCCTTCAACCGCCCACAAGTCGTCTATACTGTGACAAAATCCTGCAGGGTGCACCCTGCAAAGGAGCCATCGCAATGAAAGACAGCGTCGCCGCCCACTATACCCATGGCCAGTTGCTCGACCGGATCCTCAGCGGTGTGCAAGCCATTGGCAAGACACCCGACACGGTCACCGTGGATGAGCTGGCCCCGGTGGATGAATTCCATATCGGTGGGCGCCAGGCATCAGAGGACTTCATCAGCCAGCTGGAACTCTCGGCAGACGACCACACGCTGGATATCGGCTGTGGCATTGGCGGCACCTCCCGGTTCGTTGCCAGCCGCTTCGGCTGTCGCGTGACCGGCATCGATCTGACCCCCGAATTCGTGGCAACCGGACAGTCCCTGTGCGAATGGGTCGGCCTGTCCGGTCAGATCGAACTCCACCAGGGCGATGCCACGGCGATGCCGTTTGCCGATGAAAGTTTTGACGCGGCCTTCATGCTGCATGTCGGCATGAATATCCCCGACAAGTCCGGGCTGTTTGCAGAGGCTTACCGCTTGCTAAAGCCCGGTGCCTTGTTTGGCGTCTACGACGTGATGCAGACCAGTGACGAGGCGTTGACCTACCCCGTTCCCTGGTCTTCCGTACCGGGCACCAGTGCACTGGCCACCCAGGGGCAATATACAGAAGCACTCGAGCAGGCCGGTTTCGACATCGTCAGGACTCGCGACCGCCGTGAATTTGCGGCAGCGTTTTTTGAAGAAACACGCCAGCGCATGGAAAAGGCGGGTGGTGCCCCGCCCCTGGGGGTACACATCGCCATGGGTGAGTCCGCGCCCGTCAAGATCAGCAACATGGTGGAAAATATCGCCGCCGGACGCGTTGCACCGGTCGAGATCATCGCCACCAAGTAGAAGTGCCGCTCTTCGGCGCTGTCCTCATGCCGCGATTTCAATCTTGATGCGCCTGCCCAGGGCCCTGGCTGCACGCTCCAGTGTAAGCAGTGTGACCGAGGCATTTTCCGGATCAAGCAGTCTTTCCAGGGCAGAGCGGCTGGTTTTCATGCGTCGTGCCAGCTGTGTCTTTGTCAGTTTCTGCTGTTGCATGATTTCCGCGAGCTGGAAGGCAAGCACACGCTTGATAGCCACCGCCTCGGCTTCTGCCAGAGTGCCCTCTTCATCCAGAAACTCATCAAGCGTACTGCCAGCATGTTTACTCATTGCATACCTCCAGATCGGCCTTGCGCGCGCTTGCCAGTTTGATGTCGGCAGCGGGTGTCTTGCGTGATTTCTTGATAAACCCATGCAACAGAATCATGTTCCCGGAATACACAGTGAACAGCACCCGGGCGATCCGCTTATCCAGGTGTGAACGGATTTCCCAGAGCCTGTTATCCAGCTTGCGCACCACCGGCATTCCGATCGGCCAGCCATATTGAACAGTCTTGATATCCTCACCAATGACCTTCTTGTCCTGTTTCGCAAGCCCCTTCAACCACTCACGCACCGGCTCGTTGCCTGACCCCGACCGGTAGAACAGCACATCCATATGCTTGCCACCCTATACAAAAATAACTGTACCATAATTGGTACGCATATACTATCAGCACCCCACGTCTTGATTGCCAAAGACGACAGGACCAAATTGCAGTGATACCGCATATCGATAACGAGATCTGTCAGACAATACGGAGCACACTGTAGGAGCGCCGCCCTGCGGCGCGATTGTCTTGCTGCCTGACGGGCCTTGTTCTAGTCTCACCCTGAACCGGGACTGGTTGTTGAAAGACGGGAAATATGAGCACTGACACTCTTCCAGGGGCCGATGCGGCCTATCGTGTCGTCATGGAGCCGTGCGCGAAGCGGGTGCGGGTCGTCTTTGCCGGCGAGACCATAGCAGACAGCACGGACGCACTGGTGTTGCACGAAACCCGGCTGCCACAGGTGTACTATTTCCCGCGCAAGGATGTGCGCATGGATTTATTGCAGCGCACGGAACATCGCACCCATTGCCCCTTCAAGGGCAACGCATCGTACTGGTCCATTGCGGCCGGTAACCAGGGTGCGGAAAACGCGGTATGGAGTTACGAGAATCCGCTACAGGACGCGCAACCGATCGAAGGTTACCTGGCCTTTACCTGGAATGCCATGGAGGCCTGGTATGAGGATGAACAGCAGGTCCTGGAGCCGGTGCGGGATACGACCCCGTCCAACCTGAATATTTTTTCCGACTGGTTATTAAACGATGCCTCGAACGCCGCGTCGGTTCGCGAGCTGGTATACCAGCTGTCGCATTGCCTGTTTTCCTCCGGTGTGCCGATCTGGCGCCTGCAACTGCTCATACGCACATTGCACCCGGAATTGTTCGCCACCGGCTATACCTGGTGGCGCGATACCGACGAGGTGGAAACCTTCAGTGCGCCACACGATGTACTGGAGACACGGGAACACAGGGAAAGCCCGTACCTGCCGATCCTGGAGGGTGCCGGCGGGGTACGGCGTTCCCTGGAGGGACCCGACCCGCAGTTTGACTTTCCGATTCTCGAGGAACTGCATGCCCGGGGCGCCACCGATTACGTGGCCATGCCGCTGCTATTCTCGGACGGCCAGATCAACATTATTGTCCTGGCCTCGGACCGCTCCGGCGGCTTTACGACCGAAGAACTGGGCCAGTTCTATGAGATCCTGCCGGTGTTGAGTCGCCTGTTCGAAGTACATGCCCTGCGCCGTACGGCAATCACCTTGCTCGACACCTATCTGGGTAAGCACAGTGGGCAGCGGGTCCTGGACGGTTCGATCAAGCGCGGTGATGCTGAAACGATCCATGCGGTAATCTGGTTTTGCGACTTGCGCGATTCCACGACGCTCACGGAAGCGCTCGCCCGCGAGGACTACCTGGCACTGCTGAACCGGTTTTTCGATTGCATGGCGGGGGCGGTGCTGGATCACGGCGGCGAGGTACTGAAATTTATCGGCGACGCGATACTGGCCATTTTCCCGATCGAAGAC
>CP070821.1:1118102-1127063 GCA_020344335.1 Gammaproteobacteria bacterium
GGAACAGGATGACAAGGTCGCTGCCGTACAGGAGCCGGCACAGTGAAGACGGTATGCCGTGTAGGGTGCGCCGTGCGCACCGAATATAAATTACAAATTCCATGGTGCGCACGGCGCACCCTACGGTGGCTGTTTTTTGTTGTCGTGCTGATGGGGCTCTATCCGGTAATGCCCGCCAACGCCGATGAAATCCGCCCCGCGCTGCTGGATATCAAGGAACAGAATACCGGCCTGTTCGCCGTCACCTGGAAAGTCCCCATGCGCGGCAACCGGGTGCTGCCCATCACACCCCGGCTGCCGCAGAGCCTGGAGTTACTGGGTTCGCCAACCTTGCAGGACGTGCCGGGTGCCCTGATCGAACAATCCACATACAAAAGTAACGGTAAGCAATTGACGGGGCAGCGTATTGTCATCGATGGATTGTCCGCTTTGCAGACCGATGTACTGCTGCTCATCCAGCTGCAGGACGGCACCCAGCACTCGGCGATCCTGCGTCCGGCTTCACCCGAGTTCACCATCCCGCTGGAGGCCTCGAAACTGGAAGTCGCCGCCGACTACTGGCGGCTGGGTACCATTCATATTCTGGAAGGCATCGATCACCTGCTGTTCGTGCTGGCACTGCTGCTGATCGTGTCCCGTCTCGGTCGCCTGGTGAAAGCGGTCACCGCGTTCACGGTGGCGCACAGCATCACGCTGGTGCTGGCGACCCTGGGGCTCGTGCATATGCCGGCAGCACCCACCGAAGCCATTATCGCCCTGAGCATCCTGTTCCTGGCCGCGGAGATCGTTCACCAGCGCAACGGCGTTATCGGAATCACCGAACGCTATCCCTGGGTGATCGCGTTTATCTTCGGCCTGTTCCACGGACTGGGCTTTGCCGGCGCGCTGTCGGAAATCGGTGTGCCGCAGCACGAAGTGCCGCTGGCGCTGTTCATGTTCAACGTCGGCGTGGAAACCGGGCAGCTGCTGTTCATTGCCGCGGTGTTAAGTCTGATCGCGCTGCTGAAACGGTTACCGTTAACCGCGCCGCATGGTGCCTGGCGCCTGCTGCCCTACAGCATTGGCGGTGTGGCGGCGTACTGGACAATTGACCGGGTGATGTCGTTTATGCCATTCGCGGTCTAGTCAAAGTCGTCAGAAATCATATTTTCAGTGGGAGGTATTGTTACCATGTACTTACGATCCAGGTGTTCTTTCTTAAAAAAAACGGGTTTGGGATTTCTCATGTTGATCGCATCGACTGGGCTCACAATTCTGGAAGCAAGTGCCGAAGAAAAGGATCCGGACCCCCACGGACATGGTGAGATGGGAGCAATCGGAAAAAAGCTCGCCAATCCACTGGCCGATTTATGGGCCCTTAATTTTAACTCTTTTATACCTCAATTTTTTGATGGTGATGTGAACAGGGGTGATTCCAAGCTGGGTGCGACAACGATATTTCAGCCTATTTTACCGGTGCCATTGAAGGGTGAGGGAAAAGAGGAACTCAGAGTAATTATGAGGCCGGTTATTCCTATTGTCTGGGGTACACCCATTCCCGATGGTTTCGACCAATTCAATTATCAATCGGGCATCGGTGACATCCAGTTACCGTTTGTTTTTGCGGTACCGCCTTCGATTGCCGGGAAATGGATTCTTGGCGCCGGCCCGGTTTTCGAGTTTCCCACAGCTACGGATGATGACCTGGGCGCCGATCAGTATTCTGCGGGACCCGCAATAGCGGTCGGTCATAAAGGCGATCATTTAACATCTGTGCTGTTTTTTAACTATTTCTGGAAAATTGGAGAATCTGGCCAGGATGACGACACGCCCGATACCAGTAAGGGAACGCTGCTGTATTCATTTCAGTATGCATTGAAAGACGGCTGGCAATTCGGCACAAACCCGACGATCTCATACAATCATAAAGCAGACTCGGGGAACAAGTGGAACGTTCCGATTGGCGCTTTCGTCGGGAGAACATTCCCGGTGGGCAAGGTACCGGTAAACGTTAAACTCGGTGTCGAATACGCCGTAGTGAGCCCGGATACTTTTGGCCAGGAAGCCGCGGTTCGATTGCAGATTACACCTATCATTCCGGGATTTATTCAGAAACCTCTCTTTGGGCAATGAATAATTCATCGAATTAGTCGGTTATCCAGGGAGATATAACGATGAACCTGAGTACCTTTGCTTCCCGATCATTGGCCCTGGTGGCCGTCGTGCTACTACCCGCCACGGTGCACGCGGGCGCGCTCTATTTCCCCGAGATGAGTAGCGTCTCGGAGAGCTCTTACGCTGGCGCCGGCATGGTGGCCCGTGCCAACGATGCCGGCACGGTCTTTTCCAATCCCGCCGGCATGACCCGCTTCGATGCAGCAGAAATCATGGCCGGTGCCACCGGGGTTTATATTCCCACGGGTTTCGAGACGGGGCCCAACAACACCGCTGATGGCAGCAGCAGGGGGATCAATAAGAGGGTCGTACCCGCAGGTTCGTTCGCCTACCTGCGGCCGCTGTCGGACAGTCTCACAGTCGGTATCAGCGCGCAAAACTACTTTGGCCTGGCGCTCGACTGGGACGACAGCTGGATAGGACGTTACAGTTCCGTCAACGTCGCCGTGCTGGCGCCACAGGTGCAACCCACCGTGGCCTACAAGGTGACTGACTGGCTGTCGGTCGGCGCGGGTGCGGCGCTTACACTGGGATATTTACGTGACAAAATGCGCGTCAAGTCGTTACCCCCTGGTGGTGACGACGGCAAACTGCGGATATCTGATACCGATTTCGCGGTACAGGGCAATTTCGGTGTGATGCTCGAGCCCTGGGAGCACACCCGCATTGGCATCCGCTACCTGACTGAAACCGACCTCGACTTCGAAGACTCACCCGATGTCTCCGGCGTTAATCTGCCTCCCGTACCCGGTGCCGGCCTCGATCTCGGTATAAAGATGCCACAACAGGTGCATGCCGCCGTCCACCATCAGTGGAGCGATAAACTGGCGCTGCTGGGCAGTATCGGCTGGGAAGATTTTTCTGAATTTGGCAAGGTTCAGGTCGAAGGGGATGCCACAGGGATAAACACCACGGTGGACGCGGACTTCCGCGATGTCTGGCACTTTGGTGTCGGTGCCGAATATCAGTACAAACCCAAATGGGAACTGACGGCAGGGTTCTCCCTGGACACCTCCATGTCGACCGATCGCACCCGCCCGATCGTTGTTCCCCTGGGTACGATGTATCGCTATGCCATTGGCGTCAAGCACAAGCGGCGGGAAGACCTGACCCTGGGTGGCGGCCTGACCTTTATCTGGGAAGGCAACCTGCCCATCAAGGACACCGGCGATGTCTCGGGTAGGTACACGAACGTCAGCATCTGGATTGCGTCTTTGTACGCGCGCTGGCATTAGGGCCGGACTCACGCTGCCGGTATTTACATCTTACCTGTTCCACTGCAACAAGCAGGGTGCGCCGTGCGCACCGGAAAGAAAATACAAGCGGTTGATTCATGGTGCGCATGGCGCACCCTGCAGACAATGTATTACCTTAATCCATGAGTTTGAGGATTAATCAGAGGTTCCTTGGTAATACCGGGCGCCTGATTCGTCGGGTTTGTCCCCAATCCGGTTCGCCGGTCACTCCTGTTCCGACAGTAACAGGATAAAGGCCAAACGCATGGTGTAGTAAGGCGAATGCCGTCCGTTGTCTGGTACTATCAGCCGGGCTGGCTACAATAAGGGTAGAGCCCCTGATCCACTTATCCAGGAGGGTAACTATGCAGATACACAAAACATTGTTCGCTATTATGGCCATGCTGGTATCGAGCCACGCAGCCGCGCTTAACCCGGAGGGCTTTGAGGTAGAGAACACGGGCCACCTGGTGGAACTCTGCAGCGTGAGTGCTGACGATCCGCTCTACAACGCGGCGATGGGCTTTTGCATGGGCTATATGGACGCCGCCATGGATTATCACCAGGCACTGACGGCCGGAGACAAGTATCAACCGATTGCCTGCCCGAACATGGAGGTCACCCGGAAACAATTGGCTACCGTGTTGCTGGACTGGTCGAAAGCCAATGCCGCTTACCTGGGCAATGAAACTCCCGTGCATGGTGTGATGCGTGCGGCAGCTGCAAAGTGGCCATGCCCGGCTAAATGAAAGGTTTGAATGAGGAGAAGATGATGAACAGATACAGTCTTGTTTTAATGGCAGTACTCGCGGTCAGTGTTTCCGGCTGTGCCAATATGAGTTCCGGTGAACAGCGTACCCTGTCGGGTGCCGGTATCGGTGCTGCCGGTGGTGCATTGATCGGTGGACTGGCGACCGGTCGGCCATTGCGCGGCGCGGCGATTGGTGCGGCGGCGGGTGCTGTGGGTGGTTATTTGTATGACCGGCACGAGAAGTCCGAGGGCCGGTGATTGTGCAGGATGCGCTCAGCCGCGCCCTGTGAAAGTTCCAGGCTGAAGGAACTACTGGTGTAATTGCCGACGCACCGGGTAACAGCAGCTGTTGTACGAAACAGGTTAAGAGATCGAGCTAGATAGCTGAAACAAGAGATATCGGACGACATGCAGCGTGTACTGGATTTACCCGGGAAGCTGGCCACGGCAGGGGTACTCATCGGAGTTCTGCTGTTCGCGCAGGGTGTCGCTGCCGCAGACGACTGGGAGCTTGACCTCGAAATCACCGGCTGGCTGCCAATCATCGAGACAGAGAGCGAGGACGGCAAGAAATCCAAGATCACGCGCGACGATTTCCTCGATACGATTGATTTGTTCGGGTTCTGGTTTATTCGCTTCGCCTATGGAAAATGGTCACTGTCCTCGGATTTCGTCTACTTCAAGATCTCGGAGGGCCTGGATGCCCCGTTGTTCGGGGCAATACCCGACCTGGCAAAACTGACGGATGTCGGGATGCAGTCATGGGTTATCAGACCGGCGATCGGCTACGAGATCTTCAGGGACGACAGGCAGTTTGTCGAACTCTATGCCGGTGGGCGCTACCTCTGGATCGAGTCCGACCTGGAGTTTGACCTGGATCCGATACTTCCCGGGGGACCCTCCGGCAGCCGCAAGGATTCTTTCTCGGAAGGCAGCTGGGATGGCATCGTCGGTGTGCGGGGCAGCTATCATCTGAACGACAAGTGGTATTTTCCCTATAGCGTGAATGCCGGCACCGGCGAGTCCGATTTCACCTGGGAGGCCAAGGCTGCAGCCGCCTACCGGTTGAAACATTTCGATGCCATCGCCGGCTGGCGCTACCTCTACTATGATTTCGACAGCGATGCCTTACTCAAGGAACTCGACGCGAGCGGTCCATACGCCGGCGTTGTGTTTCACTGGTAAATCCTTTGCGAGGACAGTCGGTAAATGTATCGAGAAAAGGCGAGAACGCAGGAAAAGGGGTCTGACCCCTTTTCTGCATTCTTCGTTAAATATAAGGAGGAGTTTATATGTTCAGTTTAAAAGGTATCACGGGCGCAGTCCGCCTGCTGCTGGGTGCAGTGGCATTGGCGGTGATTGCCGCCCCTGCGATTGCTGCAAAAAAGCCTAACATCCTCGTTATCTGGGGTGACGACATCGGTATCTGGAACATCGGCGCCTACCACCGCGGTATGATGGCGGGGGAAACTCCTAATATAGATAAACTGGCGGCCGAGGGCGCCATCTTCACCGACTACTACGCCGAGGCAAGTTGCACGGCTGGTCGAGCCGCATTTATTACCGGCGAACTGCCGATCCGCACCGGACTTACAACGGTGGGACAAGCGGGTGCGAAGATCGGTATGCCGGCCAAAGCGCCGACCATAGCGACAGTGCTCAAGGACATGGGTTACGCGACAGGGCAGTTCGGCAAGAACCACCTGGGCGACCGCAATGAATTTCTGCCCACGGTCCATGGTTTTGACGAGTTCTTCGGTTATCTCTATCACCTCGATGCGATGGAAGACCCGTTTCACCCGGCTTATCCAAAGGACAAGATTAATAAGTATGGACCGCGCAACATGCTGCATTCCTGGGCAACCGACAAGGATGACGCGACCGTTGATCCTCGCTGGGGCAAGGTTGGCAAACAGAAGATCGTCGATGAAGGCCCGCTCCCTCCGCACCCCATGAAAGGCATCAAGCACAATATGGAGGATGTGGATGACGAGATCCTGAAGCGCGCCATCGCGTTTATCGACAAGGCACATAAGGCCGGCAAGCCTTTCTTCGTCTGGCTTAACCCGACGCGTATGCATGTTGTGACACACCTCAGTCCCAAGTACGAGGCAATGCGGAACTCCGAGAACGAGTGGAGCATTCAGGAAGCCGGCATGGCGCAGTTTGATGACATCGTCGGTGCCGTTATGAAGCACCTTGATAAGTTAGGTATCACCAAAAATACCATTGTCGCCGTCTCCACCGACAACGGCACCGAGAATTTCACCTGGCCTGATGGCGGCACGACACCATTCGCCGGTGGTAAAGGCATGGTTACCGAAGGCGGTTTCCGCGCTCCGTTGGTGATGCGCTGGCCTGGGAAAATGCAGCCTAACCAGGTGATCAATGGTGTTACCTCAGGTCTTGACTTCTTTCCCACCCTGGTCGCGGCTGCGGGCAACCCGAACATCAAACAGGAATTGCTCCAAGGTAAAGAACTTAACGGCACAACCTACAAGGTACATCTGGATGGCTACGACCTGACAGATATGCTGACCAAGGGCGGCAAGTCTGCGCGCAACGAGGTTTGGTATTTCTCGGAATCCCAATTGGGCGCGGCCCGGATCGGTAACTACAAGTACACATTCCTCACACAGCCAGACGGTTGGTTAGGACCGAAGGTTTCCGGTGGCTGGCCCGGTCTGCATAATTTGCGGCTGGATCCCTTTGAGCGTCAGGGAATAGGCCAGTCGTTGATCGCTTACGACTGGTGGGCATACGAGTTCTGGCGCTTTGTGCTCGTGCAGGAAGAAGTTGCCAAACTGGCCGAAACGGCCGTCGACTTCCCGCCAATGCAGGCAGGCGCCAGTTTCGATCTTTCGGCGCTGCAGAAGAAGATCGCTGCACAGCGGGCTGCACACGCCAAGTAAGGCAACGAACAGCAATGACACTCGCTACTTGATTTGATGGGCGCGCCTTGGCGCGCCCTTTTTTTAGACCGCATAAATCCTGCATTGCCAGAGGAGAAGTGCTCAAAATGACACAACGACAGACTCAATCTCAGTTCAAGTCCTTGCTGGCGGCTTC
The DNA here is from genome assembly GCA_020344335.1 of Gammaproteobacteria bacterium. Lineage (GTDB taxonomy): Bacteria > Pseudomonadota > Gammaproteobacteria > UBA9214 > UBA9214 > SZUA-186. The sequence continues at coordinate 1,125,312 of CP070821.1, forward strand.
TGTCGCAATTTTCGCAGTATGTATCTGTTCTGTCGCAAACGCGGCCGATTCACTCGCGTCGTGGAACGAAGGCCCCGCCAAAAAGGCCATCCTCGAAAGGGAAAAAGGGTCTGACCCCTTTTCTACTTTTCGTATAGCTGATTTCAAAAGATCTGATCTATATCAATTGCCTCCCCCCCCCAAGGGATAGACTCCGTACATAACCTGCCGCAACAGAGTTGGAATAAACGGAATTTTACGGGAGTGCGTCTATTTTAAATCACGATTGCTGGTGTGCTGACTATTTACCCCAAGAGTCTTTTTGAATGGATACTACGGAAGGAGGTAACACGTCATGACCGGTATGAATAACATTATCTCATCCACACTGGTCGCTGCATTGGCTCTGCTGCTGACAGGCACTGCGGCCGCGGCCCAGGCTACGGGTAGCCTGTCCAGTCCGCCATCCGCACAAGCCGCCCAGCTCAGTGACGCCGACGCGGAGAACGTCGTTCGACGCTCGTTACAGTACGTTGCCCTGTACGACACGCTGTTGAACTTTACGTTCAACAAGAAGAACCCGTTCGCCAGCGGCGGGTGGAACAAGACCCATTACCCTGCAGGCCTGATGGATGCCTCGGTGCGCGCCATTCCGCGGCCGAACAACGACACGCTCTACGTCCTCTCGCTAATGGACTTGCGCAAGGACCCGGTGATCATCCATTACCCCGCGTTCGAGTCCAAGTTCGTTTCCCTGGAAACCTCGGCGATGGATCATTACGTCAACATACCGCTGGCGGTTTCAAAGGGCGATTTCAAGAAGCCGACGAGTATCCTCTACTACTCCGCCCGCACCGAAGGCTACAAGGGCGAGGCGGTTAAGGGTGTGGACAAGATCATGGAAATGTCCGGCGACTTTGCAATCGCGTTCCTGCGCGTCATGCCCGAGGCGGCGGATAAGGCGAAATTCAAGGCCAACATGGCGGCGATAAAGAAGGTGAAGCTTCAGACGCTCTCGGAGTTAAAGGGCAAACCCCGCAAGCCAGCGGACAAGACCGTATTCCCGCCGTACGGAAAGGCCGAGGACACCTACGCCCACCATTTCCTTCCCGTCATGCAGTTCGTCTTCAACCACACCAGCTTCGACCCCAACAACGAGTTGGATCAAAAGGCGCTGGCGGCGCTCAAACCGCTCGGCGTGGAGCCGGGCAAGACCTACCACGCGAGCCACCACGGTCAGATCGACGGCCAACAACTCGGAAAGGTTTTCGGGGAGGTCGCAAAGCAACAGCTGACGATCTGGAACGACCCCAAGAAAGCGGCCCCGCTCCTCACCAAGCTGTTCCAGCCCAAGGGGCACATGGAACTTGACGAACTGGTGCTGCAATCGGCCGTGGGCCCGCTCGGACAACCGGCCGACCAGGCAATGTACCCCGGCATCGCGACGACCGACGGCAAGCCGATGAACGCGCAGCATGACTACGTGATCCGCATGACCAAGGCCGAGCTTCCCCCGGCCCTTGCATTCTGGTCCGCGACGCTCTACGACGCCAAGGAAGGTTTCTTCATCCCGAACAAGGAGAAGAAATACAGCGTCGGCGAAAACGCCGGGATGAAGCTGAACGCGAAGGGCGGCATCGAGATATACATCGCGGCCGAGCAGCCGAAGGGTGTACCGGCGGAGAACTGGCTGCCGATGACCCGCAAGGATCTGGATCTGGACATCATCATGCGCGTCTACCAGCCTGACCTGAAGAAGATGAAGACCTGGAA
>CP070821.1:1127163-1142362 GCA_020344335.1 Gammaproteobacteria bacterium
CTCGTGGAATACGACATCCACGCCGTCCATTGCAGCTGCCACCGTTTCCGGGTCGCCGACATCACCTTCCCTGATATCTATTTCACCTGCGGCTGCCAGATTCTCCCGGCTTCCGCTGGAAAAGTCATCCAGCACACGTACGCTCCAGCAGTCGGCAAGCAGACGGTCGACGAGGTGCGAACCGATGAAGCCGGCACCACCGGTTACGAGTGCGCGTTTCATTTAATACTCCGTAATGCTGCTGTCCCACAAAATTTTGGCCGTCGCTATAGGAGTGGCCTTGCACGCGAACTGATGTGCCCTGTTCGCGGGCATACCCAAAATACGGCCACAAGAGCCCGTTCCTGAAAATTCATGACCTTAATTGCAGGAGCCAGCTTGCTTGTGCCCGCTGTTTGGGTGCTGGCGAATCCGGTGATCGGGAAAGATCCGGTTCGCGGCCAAGGCCGCTCCTACAAAATACCGTCCTGTCGATTTCATGTCCGGTACCATTCCTGGTTGGATAACAGGTTGTACAAAACCTATTGAACGCACATGCGTAAAGTTTATGTGACAGCAGTTATCCTTGATACAGGTTAAATTGTTACTGTCGCCCTACCCCGTAGTTAGAACCAACAGCTTGCATTTTCTTTCCGGTGCGCACGGCGCACCCTACTAACGCCCTACACCGTGGTACTGAAAGCCGTGGCCGGTGATCACACCGGGCTCATAGACATTGCGGAGATCAACGAAAACCTGTCCTTTGACAATCTCCCTGATTCGCGAGAAATCCAGACCGCGGTATTCGTTCCATTCCGTCATCAGCACAATTGCATCCGCACCGCTAATCGCCTCATAGATATCATCACAGTAGCTTATCCCCTCAGGAAGCAGTTTACGTGACTCCTCCACGCCCTGCGGGTCATGCGCCCGGATGGCGGCCCCCTTGTCCATCAGGTTGGGAATAATCGCCAGTGACGGGGCATCGCGCATATCGTCGGTCTCCGGCTTGAAGGTCAGTCCCAGCACCGCGATGGTCTTGCCCGCCTCGCTGCCGCCCAGTGCCTCGCGGATCTTCTTGACCATACGTACTTTCTGCGCCGCGTTGACTTCCACGGTTGCCTCGACAATCCGGCAGGGAGACCCGTGTTCCTGGGCGATGCGTATCAGGGCCGTGGTGTCCTTGGGAAAGCAGGAACCGCCATACCCGGGACCTGCATGCAGGAACTTCCTGCCCACCCGGCCGTCCAGTCCCATACCCTTTGCCACCGCATGTACATCGGCACCGACCTGCTCGCAGAGGTTGGCAATCTCGTTGATGAAGCTGATCTTGGTGGCCAGGAAGGCATTGGATGCATATTTCACCAGTTCTGCACTTTCCAGGTTGGTAATGTGTATCGGGGCTTCAATCAGATTCAGCGGGCGATAGAGTTCGCCCAGGAGTTTCTCGGCACGCTCGCTCTCCACCCCGAGGACTACCCGGTCCGGCCGCATAAAATCATTGATGGCGGCACCCTCGCGCAGGAACTCCGGGTTGGAGGCGACATCAAAATCGGCCTGCGGGTTTTCTTCCCGGATTATTCGCTCCACCTGGCGCGCGGTCCCGACCGGCACCGTGGACTTGTCGACAATTACCGTATATCCCGACAAGTGCCTGGCAATCTGCCTTGCCGACTCGAAGACATACACCAGGTCCGCATGGCCGTCGCCGCGCCGCGTGGGCGTGCCGACTGCGATGAATACCAGGTCTGCATTGCCGATCGCCGGGTCGTAATCCGTTGTGAATGCAAGTCGTCCGGCCGCCACATTGCGCGCCACCAGATCGTCAAGCCCCGGCTCGTATATCGGAATCTTGCCTGCATTGAGCTGTTCTATTTTTTCCCCGTCCACATCGATACAGGTCACACTGGCGCCAAATTCGGCGAAACAGGCACCTGAAACCAGGCCTACATAGCCCGAACCAATCATTGCAACATTCATAGGTGGTTTACCATCCTGAATTCAATTAAGCCAAATGCCAGTGTTTTTGTAATAGCCACGGAATCGACTGAAGGACACGGAAAAATTCTCAATAGGGTATTTATTGTTCCGTGTTTTACCCTGGATTCCGTGGCCATAATATCTGATTGATTCATCCTTCGTCATTCCAGCGCGATGTACAGGATGTACAAGTGTCGCAAGAGGGCAGGATGACTGGAGCGACCAAGCGGGAATCCAGTAACACAATGATAGTTACCTCTGGATTACTCGCTGCGCTCGCCCTGCGGGCCGCCCTTCGGGCGTTCAACGCGCTCCGCGCTTTTGTCCGGGTCTCCGCTGCGCTCCGCCCGGAATGACGATTTAATCAGAATTTTGCTTGGTCTACTCATCGTCCTGTACTTCGTCAGAATCAAGATACCCCTCTTTCAGTAGATACAGCATGATCTCCTGGGCCGCCTGCATGGGGGTCTTGTTCTCCGTATCTATCCTTAATTCGGGATTTTCCGGTTCCTCGTAGGGGTCACTGATCCCGGTGAATTCGGGAATGATGCCCTTGCGTGCCTTGGCATACAGCCCCTTGCGATCCCGGCTTTCACAGACTTCCAGCGAAGTGGCCACATGTATCTCTATAAAGGCTCCGCGCTGTTCAATGAGGCGTCGCACATCTCTCCTCATGGCAGTGTAAGGTGCAATCGGCGCACAAATTGCTATCCCGCCATTTTTGGTGATCTCGCTGGCAACAAAACCGATGCGGCGAACATTGATATTCCGGTGCTCTTTCGAAAAACCGAGTTCACTGGAGAGATTTATCCGCACAACGTCCCCGTCAAGCAGGGTCGTCGGACGATGTCCCTCTTCGATAAATTTTGCGTACATGATCTTGGCAAGGGTTGACTTGCCGGAACCCGAGAGCCCGGTAAAGAACAGTGTCAGCCCCTTCTGGTTACGGGGTGGAAAGACCTTGCGTAACTCGGATATAACCTCGGGGTAGGAATACCAGTGCGGGATTTCCAGGTTATGCTCGAGATTATACCGCAGGTCCCGGTCGGTAAACATCACGCCCTGTTTGTCTTCCTCCTCAAGTTGTTCGACGGGCCTGAACATCTCCTGTGTGGTCGAGTAGCTCATCTCCCTGATCGGCACCATCTGTATTTCCAGGCGATCCTGGTGCCTCTCCATCATTTCCCGGGATGCATAACGGGGGTAGAAACGTTCACCGGAAGCGGTCGTACCGGGCGGTGAAGCATGGTGGGGGCCGACGATCATATGCGAGCATCCGTAGTTCTGGCGGATAATTGCATTCATGATCACTTCACGCGGACCAGCCATGCGCACCGCTGACGGCAATAACGACAGTGCTGCCATGTTGTGGGGATAATGCCTGCGAATTGCCTGGTAGCAATGCACCCTGGCATAGTAATGCAGATCACCCGGCTTGGTCATGCCCACTGACGGATGCAACAGAATATTTGCCTGTACCTCCTTGGCAGCCTGCAGGGTAATTTCGCGATGCAGTTTGTGCATCGGCTTGCAGGTATGGAACCCAACCACATTCTGCCAGCCCATCTTGGTGAACAGGTGCCGGAGTTCCTCGGGAGTATCGCGCAAGGTTTCAAAATCAAAATGGGTCGGCAGCTGGATACCCTCGATGGTTCCCCCTATGTAGGTATCGTGAACCTGCTCGTAAAGATAGCCAACGCCCGGGTGCTTCAGGTTACGACTTGCATAGATTTCGCTTGCTTCACGATCCTTGTCCGGCTGCCAGATATCCTCCACGGTGAGCACCGCCAGCATAAAGCCCTCGCCGTCACGCAACGCCAGCTGCTGTCCCGGCTCGAAGGATTCTGCCTGTTTGCCGGGCACATCCAGGACAATCGGCAACGACCAGAGCGTACCGTCAGGAAGACACCAGTCCTCAACCACTGATTCATACGCATCGCGATTCATGAATCCGCATAACGGTGAGAATCCACCATTCAGCAGTAATTCGAGATCGCAGATCTGACGCAGGTTCAGGGTAATTGACTGAAAATCGCCGGATTCGGACTTCAGCTTTTCGGCACGCGTCTCATCAACCAGCGTGTTACAAAGCGCTCCACCATACGGTTTAATCAGGTTTTCCATTAAATCTTTACCTGTCTTGCTTTGACTATTGCATCAACCCGGTGTTTGTAAAAAATCTTACTGCAGGAGCGGCGTCCCCCACCGCAATCAGGTGCCTGGCCAATCGCGCCGAAGTCCGGCGCTCCTGCAGGATTGGGCCAGAACCACACCAGCGGTGAATTCCAGAAACAATACGAAATATACATTTCATCCTGTAAATCATGTAGCAATACCAGCTTCAAGGCCAATATTTATGCAACTAACAGTTCAATTCACCGGCTCCGGCCGGTAACCGGGCCAGCCGGGTGTCAACCGCAAACCTTCCTCGAGCTGAACTGCCGGTTTCCACCCGGTCTGTTCGATAAATTTATTACTGTCACACACCCAGTCAGGATGGCGCAACTCGCGCAGCTTTTCCGGGGTCAGCATGGGTGCATAGCCCAACAGTCGACTGGCCGCACGGTTCACGTGGGCCGCAACATCCAGTAGCCAGGCGGGAATCCGCACGGTCCGCACCGGCCGCTGGCAGAGTCGCGCCACGATAGCTCTCACCTCAAGCCAGTTATATCCCCCTGCCGTCCCATCATCAATGGTATATACCCCGCTGTTGAAGTGCTCACAACGCAGCCACGCAAGCACCGCGTCGGCAAGGTCTGCAACAAACACCATGGAAAAGCGTGCTTGTGGTGAACCGGGCAACGGGGCGATACCTCTTGCCATGAATCGAAACAGTGGCAACAGCTCTCTGTCGCCCGGGCCATACACGGCGGGTGGCCGTAGCGCCAGCCAGGAGACTTTCCCGGCTTCATTGATCAGCACCTGCTCGCCCTTGTACTTGCTGGCAGCATAATACGACAGTTGAGGTTCACGTGCCGCAAGTGATGAGAGTGTCAGCAGACGCGCGGAGGTGTTCCGGTTTTCAAGTACCCGGAGCAGTCTCCTGACACCTTCTACATTGACGCGGTCGAACTGCTGTTGCGTTGCACCCCGAACTGTACCGGCACAGTGGACCACTGCCGCCGCATTTTTCACCAGTGCTTCCAGGCTGCTGGTATCCTCAAGACTGCCCGTGACCCGGGTCACCATTGCGGATAGCGGCAAGGTCGTTGTACTGTTAGCACGCACGAGTGCACAAACCCGGTAACCGGCGTCTGTCAGCCGTTTACAGATTGCCTGACCAATAAAGCCCGTGGCCCCGGTAACTGCAATTGTCTGTGTCACTTTCCAGGTACCTGACGTACAGCGCTCCCGGCGAGCGGCAGGATGCCCGTGTGCCGTGGAGCACCGGGATTTTCGAGAATAGCCAGCCATACCTCCCGCTGGGTACCTGCCTCCCTGCAGGCAAAAAATAACCGGCCGAGGCCGGTTATCCTGAAACAGGAAGATTGCCCTGAACCGTCCGTCAGGCCGTCTCTTGCTTCAGGTTATCATCGTCAGCTGCCTGCTCCTGTGCCATACAGGACATCAGCTGAACGGGGTCATGTCGCTCGATAAACTGCTTGCGTGCCTTGGAACGTGACAGCTTGCCGGAAGAGGTCCGCGGCAAGGTATGCGAAGGGACCAGCTCGATATAGGTGTCAATACCCAGTTCCAGGCGTACCAGGCGTGTCAGGCGATTGACCAGGTCGGCACGTCGCTCGAGATTGGAATCACGGCACTGGATAACCAGCACACATATCTCTTCCTTGGCACCTGGCACTGAAAATGCGAGTGCATCACCAATGTTGACTTCCGGCTGCTGCTCCGCGAGGTATTCAAGATCCTGCGGCCAGATATTCCGTCCGTTGATGATGATGGTGTCCTTCTTGCGTCCGGTGATGATCAGTTTGCCATCCACGCTGTAGCCGATATCACCGGTGTTCAGCCAGCCATCGCTGGAAAGGGCAGTACGTGTTTCCTCCGGCGCATTGAAATACCCGGACATTACGCTTGGACCCTTTACGAAGATGATGCCACTGCGGCGATCCGGCAATATGTTGCCTGCATCATTGCGGATTTCAACCTGATACTCGGGCAGCGGCTTGCCACACTCGACAAAGCAGCGCGGCCGGCCGGGTTCTTCCATATCCGCAATTGGCAATGCTTCCTGGTGATCTGCATGGTGATCACCATCCACACAATCGGTGGTGTGTCCTTCCGTCAGGGGAGCAAAACTGACAGCCAGTGAGCACTCCGCCATGCCATAACAGGCAAGAAATGCCTTGCCGTCAAAGCCGGCAGGGGCAAGCGCCTTGGCAAAACGTTCCAGCGTCTCGGAGCGAATCATTTCAGCGCCGACACCGGCAATACGCCAGTTACTCAAATCATAATTCTTCGCTTCGCCCTCGCGCAGCCGCCGTGTACACAACTCGTATCCGAAGGGCGGGCTGAAAGAGATGGTGGCCTTGGTCAGCGTCATCAGATTCAGCCATTGTCGTGGACGCATGGCAAATTCACGGGTATCCAGGTAATCCACGGATGTCTGGGCCGCAACCGGCACCAGCACCAGGCCAACGAGGCCCATATCGTGGTAGAACGGCAGCCAGGAGAAACACCGGTCGCCCGGTCCCATCTTCACACCATGCGTGATAATCCCGGTCAGGTTGCTCATGATCGAGCGCTGCTTGATCACCACGCCGCGCGGGAATCGGGTACTGCCGGAGGTGTACTGGATGTAGGCGATATCCTCGGAGTCCGCCTTGGGAAACTCGATCGCCTCGTTGTCAGGCAGCTTGTCGAAGGCCTCCGGGTCACCGATCAGGGACAGGCCCAGTCCTTCACCGGCTTCCTGCAGAAATGAGAGGTAGCCGCTGGGTGCCATCGCAATTTCTGCATCACTGCTTTTCAGCAGACCACGCAGCTGCGCGACATAGGTTGCGTGCCCGCCGAGTTTTATGGAAGCCGGCAGAGAAACCGGAACGAGTCCGGCATACTGGCATGCAAAAAAGAATCTCAGGAAATCCGGGTTGGTTTCAGCGACCAGTGCGACGCGGTTACCTTTCTGCAGCCCCATACCAAGTAACTTGCGCGCCAGCACCCGGGCACCTTCACGCAATTGTGTGTATGGAAGCGTCGCATAGAGCTTGCCGCGGCCTGTATAGAAGTTGGCACCGGTGTTACCCAGGGCAGCATAGTCGAGTGCTTCGCTCAGGGACGCGAAATCCGCGGCACGAAACGGCAGGTCGTGCAAAGTTGGTGTTGATGCTGTTTTCAAAACAGACCCTTTCCCTTGTTGGATATTAACTTTCTGCTGTGCCATGCGCCACAACAGCAGAGCCAAAATAAACGACGAAACTTACCAGTATTAACCGTTCAACACGAGTGCTTTCTCAAAAGCCACTGTGCTCTCCACCCAAACGATTATCGTCATCCGTATTCAGAATCCGTAGCCTGCACACAACGCTGGTGACCAAACTAACCACACTTTGCATGTTAGCGAGTGCTATACTGCATAAAAACCAAGTGAAACTCAACACTTTTTTCGATATTTACACAATTATCCTGATCTATTCATATATGTTGCTATTTCACAACAAAAAGTCGATAGCTTCTCATTGCCCAGCGAATCCGGGTCCGTGTATTGCGAAGATAATACAGTCCGTGTCGCCGCTGTTAACTATCAAGCCGTTATCAAAGCATGAAGTGTGCCACGGCAGATGAAAACAAAATATCTATATAACTCAGCAAGATACTATAAGTTTGTCCGTCAACGCTGCCTTATCTCGGTGCGCATTTTTATAAATATGCACCAAAAGAGTGCAGCATGTCGTGGCAGCATTAGCGGCCCCAATCGGCACTCGCCACCGGATCTTGAGGGCTAAGCTATGCCCCTGGCAACCCAGTAACGCCGCCTACCCGGTTTTTTCTTGGTGTATCATCGCCCGCTTCAACGGACAAGGAAACAAGCAGTTAGTCGAGAATGAATCCCTCATCCGAATACCGCATCCGTATCACGCCCGTAACCAACCGAAAACAGCTGGATGAATTTATCAAGGTTCCATGGACGATCTATCGGGATGATCCCAATTGGGTACCCCCGCTCCTGTTTGAACAGCGCCAGCGCCTGACGCCAAAAAAAAACCCGTTCTTTCAACACGCCCGCTGGCAGGCATGGACAGCCTGGTCCGGAAATCGCACTGTTGGCCGGATCAGCGCACAAATTGACCGACTGTACACTGCGGATAATGGCAAGACCGGTTATTTCGGCATGCTGGAAGCCGAAAATAATCCGGAACTGCTCAATGCCTTGCTGGCCACGGCCGAAGACTGGCTCCGGGAACAAGGCATGCAGCAGGTCCGCGGACCATTCAACCTGTCGATCAATGAAGAATGCGGCCTGCTGGTCGAGGGTTACGATAGCCCACCGTACATCATGATGGGACATGCGCCCCCCTACTATGAGCAACTCGTCGATGCAGCCGGCTATCGACCTGCCAAGGACCTGCTTGCCTATGAAATAGCGCCCGATTTCCATGTTCCGGCGGTAATGACAAGGCTCGTGGAAAAAGCATCCCGCCAGGTCAGTGTCCGGCCATTACGACGCAGGCAACTGAAGCAGGAACTGGAGATCCTGAGGGACATTTTCAATGATGCCTGGTCCGATAACTGGGGTTTCACACCCTTCACGCAGGCTGAATTTGCCGACATCGGCGAACTGTTGACCCTGCTGGTGGACGATGACTTCGTGCAAATCGCGGAAATCGATAACCAGCCGGTCGCCATGATTGTTGCACTGCCCAATATCAACGAAGCCATTGCCGACCTGAACGGGCGACTACTGCCGACAGGCTGGCTGAAATTATTATGGCGACTCAAGGTCCGCTATCCGGTAACCGCACGTGCCCCGTTGATGGGGGTACGCAAGGCATATCATCACACGCGCCTGGGTCCGGCACTTGCCTTCATGGTGGTTGATGCCGTTTGCCATGGACTGATTCGGCGCAATATCCGCAACGTAGAGCTGTCATGGATACTTGAGAACAATAGTGGTATGCGCAATATTATCGAGACATGCGGGGGCGTCATCAGCAAACGCTATCGTATCTATGAGAAATCACTGTAACGGGAACATGCCTGACTCCAGTCTGCCAGGACCATTCACCGCTGTCATCCTCGCCGGCGAGCGCGGTCCGGACGATCCACTGGTCAGACAGTCCGGTGCCGGCTGCAAGGCAATGGTAGAACTGGAAGGCACCCCGATGATTCTGCGGGTGCTGCAGGCACTGGATACAGCAGCCCGGATCAATACCCGACTGATCTCGGGACCGGAACGGGACCAGCTTGCGGCCCACCCGGCACTGAACAGGCTGATAACGGAACAGGCTGTGGAGTGGCACGCTCCACTGCCCACTCCCAGCACCAGCGCCTTTCATACCATGCAGGCCATACCTGACGAATCACCCGTACTGGTAACCACCGCCGACCACCCGCTGCTGACAGCTGCCATGGTTGATGATTTCTGCACCCGTAGCCTGGAGCACAACTGCGATGTAATCGTCGGGCTTGCACCCTATGGCATAGTCCATCAGGCCTATCCGGACATGAAGAAAACCGTCCTCAATTTCAGGGACGGCAAATATTGCGGGACCAACCTGTTTGCCTTCCTTACAACACGCGGGCGGCAGCTGGCAGACTTCTGGCGACGCGTTGAAAACCAGCGCAAGAGTCCGCTGAGGATTATCCGCATACTGGGCTGGGGGGCCGTATTCAAATACCTGCTGGGCGTGTTGACGCTGGATACTGCCCTGAAGCTGCTGTCACGCCGGCTGGATCTGCGTATCGGTGCCGTCATACTGCCCCATGCCGATGCGGCGGTCGATATCGATTCAGTCGCCGATCACTCCATCGTGCAGAAAAAACTTGCCAGCCAGTAGATAAATCCGTGGCTGCCCTAGGCAGACTGTCGCGGCATCTCCAGATGGCTCTCCTGTGTTACGGAAAACCTGTTCTGACCGGTTACATGGGACATGACGGCAACATCCAGTTTCCAGGTATTGTCTGACTGGCCCACCCTGTACAGATAGTACTGGGCTGCGCGTTCCGGTTGATGGCCGCTTGACGAGGCGGAGGGGATACCAAAGACCGGTACATGCGTGCCGGGAATCTCGATGCGGCTCTGGACCGCACGATGCCGGTGACCATGCAGGACAAGCTCTGCGCCAAACCGGGCAATCACCCTGCAGAAGGAGTCTGCATCGGTCAGCCGCTTGCGCCACTTCTCCTCGCCCGGTACCGGTGGATGGTGCAACAGGACAACCCGGAACAGCCCCTGCCGGCGGGTCAATTCCAGGATTTCACCAAGCCGCTCCAGCTGGTCTGCGCCGATCCGGCCCGTTGCCAGAAACGGCGCCGAGGGCCGGGCACTGGACAGTCCGATAAAGGCTACCGGGCCACGTATCCTCAGACTGGGAAATACTGTCTCTGACGAGGGAGTCTGCCTGTTACTTTCCGGCATTTCGTCGGAGACCATCCAGGGCTGCCAGTGGGCAAAACTTTTCTCCCAGGGAACCTCGACGTAGGCATCATGGTTCCCCGGAATCACGGTTACATCACCGGGGGTACCCAGGGATTCCAGCCAGTCGCGCGCCTGGCGAAACTCGTCCGGCAGGCTGATGTGTGTGAGATCCCCCGTTATGACCAGGTGCTCGGGCGCTGTCTGCCGCAGATCACGCTGCATGCTCTCCAGAACCTCGCTGCGGTGCTCGGCTCGCCGCCGCTTGCGCCAGGACAGGTAACCGAGCAGCCGTTTACTGGCAAGGTCACTCCAATGCACATTCTCGAGCGAAGACAGGTGCGGATCAGAAAGCTGGGCAAACGTCAGTTCGTTTTTCATCAAAATCCCGATTTGTACTTTTGCTTGCCGGTTAACGGACGGTAAACTCAACAAATGTCGTCCCGCCATGCATGATACTGTCATCACCGTGAAACCAGTTGAAACTGCACCGAGCAAGACCCGTCTTCCCGTCGGTCTGCTCAGTAACCCGCACAGTGGTCGCAACCGCCGTCAACTGCAACACATCGAGGACATTGTCGCAAATCATTCCGGGGTTCACCATCGGCTTACCGACAGTCCTGATGAAATCCCGGCTGCCCTGCAGGAAATGGTGGAGCATGCCGTGGGCGTTCTGGCCATCAACGGCGGCGATGGCACTATCGCACGGGTACTGACACATCTGCTGCAGGATTCACCTTTTGAACAACAGCCGCTCGTCGTCCTGCTGCCGGGGGGTACGACCAACATGAACGTCGGCGATGTCGGCATACGTGGCAACCTGAAACGGGCAGTCACCCGGCTGTGCGAGTGGGCAGATAATCGGGATACAGACTGCAAGTTGCTGCAGCGCCCCATACTGCATGTCCAGCCAGGCATCGGACAGCCACCCGTCTGCGGTATGTTCTTCGGGACAGGCGCCATCATACAGGGCATCGAGTACTGCCATGCCAGCATTCACTCAAAAGGACTTGGTAACGAGGTCGGACCGGGACTGGCGATGGCCAGGACCATCTGGGGCATACTGCGGCGCGATCGCCGATTCCTGAAACCGGTGCCGGTAGCGGTCACGCTCGATTCGGGTACCGCCGGCGCTGAACAGGAAGAACTGCTGCTGCTGGTCAGCACGCTGGAGCGCTTGTTCCTCGGGATGCATCCCTACTGGGGGCAGGAGGATGGTCCCCTGCACATCAGCATGGTCCGCAATGACGCAGCACGTTTACTGCGCACCTTGCCTTCGCTGTTACGCGGAAAACCCGGCCGCCATGCCACTGAAGCAGAAGGATACCGGAGTTACAATTGCACTAGCGTCCGCCTGGAACTGGACGGAACCTGGACGCTGGACGGCGAGCTTTACCAGGCACACAAGACCACCGGACCGGTAACGATCACCAATGGTGGTACCGTTACCTTTCTGCGCCTTTAATCATGGCAAGACGGCGCAAGTGATGTTCACTTGCCAGACAGATACAGAACGTATACAGGCCATGTCGGAAAATCCTGATAACGAGATCGTGGTGCAGCACCCGGATGTCCCGGACTCCCCGGCACTACAAGCCCTGCTGCAGGGTCTGCGACAGGAGCATGGCAAGGCGGTGAATGGCATCCTGTTCTACGGTTCCTGCCTGCGTAGCGGTAATCCACTCGACGGCCTGGTAGACCTGTATCTGCTTGTTGACAGTTACCCGGCCTTTTATACCGGGAAATTGCGCGCCCTTGCCAATTGGCTGCTGCCGCCCAACGTGTTTTACACCGAAAGGCAGACGACGGCGGGTATCGTGAGGGCCAAGTATGCCGTCCTGTCCAGTACTGATCTGGAGAGCGGCTGTTCCCGCAAGTGGTTCCATTCCTATTTGTGGGGGCGCTTCTGTCAGCCAACCGCCCTCGCCTGGCACCGGGATGAGGCATCACGAACGCATATCAATGCCTGCCGGGAGGCAGCGGTACGCACCTTTCTCGAACGCGTACTGCCCAGGCTTCCCGAATCCGGCAGCATACGCGACCTCTGGCAGCAGGGCCTGCAACTGAGCTACGCGGCAGAACTGCGTGTGGAAAAGTCCGGGCGGGCAGCAGAACTGGCAGATGCGGCTAGCGGCTACTATGTGGCTGCCACCCGAAAGGCCGTGAGCTCCCTGCGCTATCCGTTACGAATCGAGGGTGATGGAAAGGAAGCGATGTATCATGCGAACATCGGTACAGCCAGCCGCCTCGTCAGCCGCATCAGCTGGCCGGCACGACAGGTGCAGGGCAAGATCCTGTCTGTGCTGCGCTTGTTGAAGGCGCTGTTTACCTTCGAGGGCGGCCTCGACTACCTCGCATGGAAACTGGAGCGCCATTCCGGACAGCCTGTCGAGATACCCGAGAGAGTGCGTCGCTACCCCCTGATATTTATCTGGGGCCTTTTCTGGCAATTGTACCGACGTGGTATATTTCGCTAGGCAGAGTTCCCGAAAACCCGCCAGCCACGCCGGATTGCTGGAAATGCCTTGCTTACACCACACAGTTTCCCTGTATTTGCAACTCTGGCTGTGACACAGTGACCAAGCGGGGAAAAGTTAACAACCTCCCTGGCGAGATGCAGCTATGAATCTGACTGAACGTTTTCACAACTACCGCCGGCAAAAGGTAAAGAATATAGGCAGATCGATACTGCACGTGATGAGCCGGTTTATCGCCAGTCAGTCACTCATTGGTGACCAGCCCGTATTTGACCCGGCGGTGTTTCCCTGGATCGAAGATGTTGAAAATAACTGGGAGAAGATCCGCCATGAACTCGATGAACTTCTCAAGAATCGTGAATCACTACCCGCGTTCCACCAGATCTCGCCCGACCAGTACCGCATCTCGACCGGCGACAACTGGAAGACCTTCGTTTTTTATGTACTCGGTGACCGGATCAACAGCAATTGCATGCGCTGCCCGGAAACCGCGCGGCTGCTCGAGAGGGTCCCGCAGCTGCGCGATGCCTGGTTCTCCATCCTGGCACCGCGTTACCATATACCACCGCACCAGGGTCCGACCAATGGCATCATCCGCATTCATCTTGGACTGCTCGTTCCGCAAGACAGTGCAAACTGCCGGATTCGTGTGGGTAACGAGGTATTTGGCTGGAAGGAAGGCAAGTGCGTGGTATTCGACGACTATTACGAACACGAGGTCTGGAATGACACCGATGAACAGCGTGCCGTTCTGTTTTTCGATGTGGACCGCCCGTTGCGACCACTGGGTAGAATAGTCAACAAATTGCTCCTCGCCACCATGAAACGTACGGCCTATGTGCAGGATGCCCACAAGAACCTGTCACAGTGGGAGCAGATTCACCCGATCCCGGAACACGACCGGGATGTTGCCTGAAACAGATTTATATCAAGACCATGTCGGACAAGACCCCCAGGGTACGCAAAAAACGTCGGGAGATCCTGGTATCACTGCTTTTTTTCCTGAACCGTGAACAGAAACTTGCCGTGGACCGCTGGCTGCGCGGCCGCAAGGAATACCGCGAGGTCCGGGAAGCAGATTTCGTAATCGTCTCGCCACCCAAGAGCGGGCGCACCTGGATGCGCATGATGCTGTCACGTTTTTTCCAGGTACGTTATGACCTGCCGGGCAACAAGTTGCTCGGTTATGACAATTATCATCGACTCAATCCGGAAATCCCCAGGATTCGTTTTACCCATGACCGCTACATCAACCTCTATACGGGGAACAAGGACTCCAAGCGCGACTTTTACCAGAAAAAAGTGATTTTACTGGTACGCGACCCGCGCGATGTGGTGGTATCCAACTATTTCCAGTGGATAAACTGTGTAAACCCCTACAAGAAAAAACTCCTGAACATTCCCGACAACCCGGAACAGGTGCCCATCTTCGAATATGCCATGACCCAGCAGTTCGGCATTCCGCGGACGGTGGATTTCCTCAACGCCTGGGCCGGTGAACTTGAAAAAACACGATCGTACCTGCGCATCCGCTATGAGGATATGCGCAAGGAACCGGCCGCGATACTCAGGCAGGTGCTTTCCTTCATGGGAGTAGACGCGACAGAAGAAGAGATCAATGGCGTGGTCGAGTGGACATCCTTCGAGAACATGAGAAAACTCGAGCAGAACCGTACTTTCGATACGGGCAGTCGGCGAATGATGATCAAGGACCCGGACAATCCCGCTGCGTTCAAGGTACGTCGCGGCAAGGTCGGTGGCTACACGGACTACTTTACTGTACAGGAGCAGGAAGCAATCGACGAGCTCATTGCGAGGATTGCGCCTGTTTATGGCTACAGTCCGCGCAGCTCCCGCCCGCCGGAATAATTCCAGGAGACAGACCGGCATGAACCGCGACCACAGCCAGGCGGGAGTTCTGGGATCCCTGAAATTGTGGCACCACAAGCGCCGCTGGGTACGCAGACACACCTACCAGATGCAGCATGCCGACGCCATAATCATCTCGCATACCAAGAGCGGCCGTACCTGGCTGCGTATCATGATTTCATACCTGTATCACCTGGCCTATGGCACGCCGTCCGAGGAAATCATCGACTTTGACAATCTGCACCGCCTCAAACCCGAGATTCCGCGTATCTATTTCAACCGTGACACGCGGATTCCCGCATTCTCAAGCCACCGTGAATACATACCGCTCCCGATCGATCGCAAGACACTGTTCCTGGTA
>CP070821.1:1142462-1145850 GCA_020344335.1 Gammaproteobacteria bacterium
AACTGCGATGAGTTCATCTTCTATGATGACCTGATGCGTGAGTCCAGCAAGTCACGCCGCACCCGGCGCAAGTCTGCCACGAAGAAGACTGGCAAGAAGGGTGCTGCGAAAACCGAGGACGACAAGCAGCAGGAAGCGCTGGACCTGGTCATGGAGACCATCGAGGCCCTGTTCAAGGAGCGCGGTGAAGAGGAGAAGGTGTGGGGCTCGATGGTCAAGCAAACACTGAAGCGCCGCAAGCCAGGCTTCAACGAGACCTATCACGGGTTCCGCACCTTTGGCCAGTTACTGGAAGAGGCCCAGGAACGCAAGCTGATCACCCTGTTGCTGGACGAGAAATCGGGCGGCTATATCATCAAGAGCCTGGCCTAGGAAGGTCTGGTGAATTAGAGGGCCGAACCAGAGAATACGTTACAGGGTGGGTGACCAGTTGATATTCCCGTTTGTCAGCGACTCCTTTATCTTACAAAAACTGAACGGCTACTTTTTTCTTATTCTGTTGAAGCCCCGAAATTCAGAGCAAGCCAAATTTCAGCCAAAATACATTCTTTTTAAAAGGCGTTTTCAATTCTTTTGTGTGAGCAACACCTGAAGCCATCTATCGAGAATCAGGTTACTACTTGTGTCCCCTGATATCTGAAAAAATAAATCCCGTCAGAGAGGCTATTTTTCACCACTGCCAGAAATGGCGTCCTTCAACAGAACAGGCCAAACCAGGACATTCAGATTCGACCAAATCCTGCACAGTTTATCAGTCCATAGGCGGGTTAGTGCCGTCAGTAAAATGGAGCGGAGAGATTAACTACCTCCCCTTTTCCAGTTAATCCCGAATACACGATGTTTGATCCAAATCAATGACAATTCTTGCTGATTTGGCAGGATGAGCGAACCTGTTGGGGACATGTATGCTTGTGTCAAACACCACTTTTCGTGGGCTGCTGGTTGCCCTGGCCATCGGCCTGTTGACAACCCTCCAGGTCCAGGCGGATGAAATCAGCCGCGCAACACTGCTGAGCATTTCCTGCGCGGGCTGTCACGGGACCGACGGCAAAAGTCCCGGCTCCATCCCCGTAATCGGTGGCAAATCATCAGATTTCATTGCAACGGCGCTCCGGCAATTCAGCAGCGGTGAACGGGCCGGTACGGTGATGGGCCGTCATGCGACCGGTTATACAGACGAGGAGATCCAGCTGATCGCCGACTACTTTGCCGGCCGGTGACCGGTCGATGAAACAATGATCAAACTCTCACGCCGCAAATTTATTCGCCTGCTGGGTGCAACCGGCACGGTCTCTGCGCTGGGCACCCTGGGAGTAACCCTGGGCGGCTGTTCCGGGAAACCCGGTGCTGGTCCACGGGTGGTGGTGGTCGGTGGTGGTTTCGGCGGCGCCACCTGCGCCAAGTACCTGCGCCGGTTCAATCCGTCGATCCAGGTGACACTGGTGGAGCGGAATGCCAGCTTTGTAACCTGCCCCTTCAGCAATACCGTACTGGGCGGTCTGCAGGACATGGATTCCATCCAGCACAGTTACGATGCCCTGCGTATGCAGCATGGCGTCAAGGTGCTACAGGACCAGGTCACGGCTATCGATCCCGCCGGCAACCGGGTTACCCTGCAAGGCGGCGGTGAGCTTGAGTACGATCGGCTGGTGGTATCACCGGGTATCGATTTCCGCTGGGATAGTATCGAGGGACTGGATGAATCAACCAGTGACACCATCCCCCATGCCTGGAAGGCCGGGCCGCAGACCATCACCTTGCGCAGCCAGCTGGAGACCATGGCCGACGGCGGCGTAGTCATTATTGCGCCGCCGGACAACCCCTTCCGCTGCCCGCCGGGGCCCTATGAACGCGCCAGCCTCATCGTTAACTATTTGAAAACGTATAAGCCCCGCTCAAAACTCCTGATCCTGGATGCCAAGGACAAGTTTTCAAAACAGGGGCTGTTCATGCAGGCGTGGGAACAGCTGTATCCCGGCATGATTGAATGGGTAAAGGGCTCGGACGGCGGCAAGATCTACCGGGTGGATGCTGCAAACAGGACACTGCACCCGGAAATCGGCGACCCCGTTACCGCTGATGTGATTAATTTCATTCCACCCCAGCAGGCGGGCGCGATCGTACATGCAGCCGGCCTGGTAAATGCCGACGGCTGGTGTCCGGTTGACCAGCGTACCTTTGCGTCCACGTTGCAGCCGAATATACATGTCATCGGTGATGCCTCCATCGCCGGCAAGATGCCGAAGTCAGGCTTTGCAGCCAACAGCCAGGCAAAAGTGTGTGCCGCCGCCATCGTCAGTGAACTGGGCGGTACCGCCATGCCGGATCCATCCTATGTAAATACCTGTTACAGCCTGGTCGCGCCGGATTACGGTATCTCGGTTGCCGCCGTCTACCGGCTGCAGGATGGCAAGATCGTGAAGGTAGAGGGGTCAGGCGGCGTCAGTCCCATGGATGTACCCGCTGAGTATCGCAGGGATGAAGCCCGCTACGCCCGCGGCTGGTACCAGAGCATCACGCAGGATGCGTTCGGTTGAACGGAGACTGTATATACCCGTAATCAAGTAAATTTTTTCGCGAAACACCACACAGGAGCGCTCCCCGGGAGCGCTGCAATATTAAGAAAATATTTGCGGGTGTTGCGTCGACCCATTGTGACCGCCATATCAACCTGACATTCACCAGCATATGGTGAATGTCGTGTTCTGGCCGATATTTGCCGTTTAATGATGGGATATATAAGCGTATTGTGTATTTCCGAGAACGACCCAAAGCGGAAGTACAGAGTTTTTCGTTAAAGGTCAGGAATGTACTGTAATCAGACCTTTCTGTTGGAATGCGGATCCGTAAAAAATAGACCATGACCCGTTCCCTTGCCGTCAACATTATTGCTTATCAATAAGTTCACAGTAAACTTGACCGCCCCAACTTCTGATTGGAGAAACCCATGAAAATAAGTCGATTAATATCCGCATGTGTTATAGCCATAGTGATGCTGAGCATTTATTTCGTGGGTTACAAAGATGGAATGCACGATGAGGAATCTCAACTGCTTCCAAGTGCACAGGCGGCAGGAGGAGGCGCGGTCCAGACCGGCTGGTCACCCACTAAACCTTACCCAACTCATGAGGTTTACTACCCCGGCACGGAGGAACTGGGGTCAGACGAGATGCGCGTTATCGCCTGCGGCACAGGCATGCCGATGCCACGGCTCAAGCAGGCGGCCGCTTGCTTTGTAATCGAGTTAGGCAACGGTGACAAGTTTATCTTCGACATGGGCAACGGATCTTTCGAGCGAATCCATGCACTCGGTATACCAATGGACTATCTGGACAAGGTCTTCATTACGCACCCGCATATGGACCACATGGCTGATCTGGCAACGTTC
>CP070821.1:1145950-1155352 GCA_020344335.1 Gammaproteobacteria bacterium
CATAACCCTTGCCCGCGTATTCTCGTCAACCCAGAGACCGGATGGCAGGCACATCACATGGTAATGACATGACATCGTCAAAGGACAGGATTTATCAGCTGGTACGGCCGGAAATCCGTGCGCTGCAGGCCTACCACGTGCCGGATCCCGGCAAGCTGGTCAAGCTGGATGCCATGGAGAATCCGTACACCTGGCCGGAATGGCTGCGGGATGCTTGGCTCGATGAACTGCGTACGGTTTCGCTGAACCGTTACCCGGACCCGCAGGCAACCTTGCTGAAACAGCAACTGCGCATGCACATGGGTGTGCCTGACAGTGCAGGGCTTATCCTGGGGAATGGTTCGGACGAACTGATCCAGATGATCATCCAGGCCGTCGCGGCACCTGGCCGGATCATCATGGCGCCGGAACCCACCTTTGTCATGTATCGCCAGATCGCCACGGTGTCCGGCCTCGAATTTACCGGGGTACCGCTGTGTGATGACTTTGCGCTGCATGCGGAGGAAATGCTTGCCGCGATTGATGCACAGCAACCTGCCGTGGTGTTTCTTGCCTACCCCAACAATCCGACCGGAAACCTGTTCGATCGTGATGCCGTTGAAGCCATAATCGCGAAGGCACCAGGCCTGGTGGTCGTTGACGAGGCGTATGCCCCGTTTACCGATCACAGCTTTCTGCCGGCAGTACCGAAAGCTGCCAACCTGCTGGTACTGCGAACCCTGTCAAAGATGGGTTTTGCCGGCCTGCGCCTGGGGCTACTGGCCGGTCCCGGCGAGTGGCTGGCCGAGATAGAAAAAACGCGCTTGCCCTATAACATCAGTACACTCAATCAGGTGACCGGTACGTTTGCACTGCGGAACTATGAAGGATTTGCCGGGCAAATCGACAACTTGCGTCAGGAGCGGGGGGAGCTGTTTGCGTCACTTGAGGAAATGCCGGAAATTACAGTGTATCCGAGTGAGGCAAATTTCATCCTGTTCCGGTCCTTGCCGGGGCGTGCAGACGCGATTTTTGCAGGACTGAAATCCCGCGGGGTGTTGATCAAGAACCTCAATGGATCATCGCCGGCGCTGGCGGACTGCCTGCGGGTGACTGTCGGACAGCCCGCGGAAAATGCAGCCTTCCTGGCAGCCCTCAAGGACAGCCTCTGAACCGGCAGCATGCCCCCGGCGGATAAACGCCTGCCCGGATCAGGGCGCCCGTCAGCCACCGACCCTGAGGATGCCCTCAGAAGAAGAACCATTAGCTGTGATGCCGGGTTGAAACCCCCGGATTGGCTGTTGTCAACGGAGCGTGAACTGTCCGGTCTAGCGATCCGGTATCGGGCTGGATGCCGGGCGCTGGATGATCTGCGCACGGGTTGTGTACTGTTTGCCATCCCGCGCACCACCGAGCTCAACCATGGTGTCCGGCTTGAGTTCTGAAATTATTCGCATCGCCTGCCGGGAATCATCGACCTTGATGTCATCTATGGACAAGAGGATGTCACCCGGCTGGATGCCGGCACTGTCTGCCGGACCGTTGCGTTGTACACCGGCGATCAGTACACCCTGATCGCTTTCCAGACCGAATGATTCGGCCAGCGCAGGCGTCAGGTCCTGGGCCTCCAGACCCAGCCAGCCGCGGACCACGCGTCCGTGCTCGATAATCTGTTTCATGACGCCCTTGGCGAGGCTCACGGGGATGGCAAACCCGATTCCCTGGGAACCGCCCGAGCGACTGTAGATGGCTGAGTTAATACCAATGAGTTCGCCACGCGCATTGATCAGGGCGCCACCCGAGTTACCCGGGTTGATGGCCGCATCGGTCTGGATAAAGTCTTCGTAGGTATTGATGCCGAGGTGATCACGACCGGTGGCGCTGATAATTCCGAAGGTCACGGTTTGCCCGACGCCGAACGGGTTGCCGATGGCAAGGGCAACATCGCCGACACGCAAACTGTTCGAATCGCCGATCACCAGCGCCGGCAGGTTGTCGAGTTCGATATACAGGACGGCGAGATCGGTCTCCACATCCACCCCGACCACCGTGGCCTGGGCATTGCGGCCGTCCGGCAGCAATATCTGGATTTCATCGGCACCCTGGATGACATGGTTGTTGGTGAGCACGTAGCCCTTCGTGCTGACGATGACACCCGAACCCAGGCTGGTCTGGATCTCCTGGCGCTGGCGCGCGAAGCGGTCACCAAAGAAATGCTTGAACACGGGGTCATCCAGCAGCGGGTGTATCCCCCGGGTGACCAGCTTGGCGGTGTGTACATTCACCACGGCAGGCGCCGCCTGCTCGACAGACGTGGAGTAGGAAACGGGGCCGGTCCGGCTGGCGGCGGCCGGTACCGCGGGTCGTGACGTTACCGGGGGCGGGCTGGATTCCCTGAACTCGACCACGTTGGAATGGTCGTGCATCAGCTCGGGCTGGACGATCAGGACATAGAGAAACGCCGCCGCGAGCCCGACGGTCACGGTTTTCAGGAGGAACCAGAGAAATTTGCTAAATGTCATGGGTGGGATACCCTGTTCAGGGCAGTACTCATCAAAGCCGTATAAAATAACACATTATCAGGATACAAGAGCATGATAACGCTGAACGAACTGGTTGATTACCTCAACACCGAACTCGATATCGGTCGCTTTCAGGACTATTGTCCCAACGGGCTGCAGGTAGAGGGCCGGCAGGAAATCGGAACCCTGGTCAGCGGTGTGAGTGCGAGCATGGCACTGCTCGAGGCAGCCATTGCGGCCGGCGCCGATGCCATACTCGTGCACCACGGTTATTTCTGGAAAGGTGAGGACCATCGTATTACCGGTATGAAGCGCCGGCGCCTGCAGCGCCTGCTGGAGTCGGAAACCAGCCTGATCGCCTATCATCTGCCACTGGATGCCCACCCCGTGCTGGGTAACAACGCACAGCTTGCCAGGGTGCTGGGATTTACCGCCAGCGGCTCATTCGGAGCGGACGGGGGTATGGAACTCGGTCAGTACGGCGAGCTCGAACGGGACCTCAGTGGCAGCGCGCTGGCGGGACACATTGCACAGTGCCTCGGTCGTGAACCCCTGCACATCGATGGCACAAGTGAGACGATTCATACTGTCGGCTGGTGCACGGGGGCGGCACAGTCCTACATCGAGGCGGCAGTCGCGCAGGGACTGGATGCCTTTATCAGCGGGGAAATCTCCGAGCAGACGGTACATATCGCGCGCGAATGCGGCATTCATTACTTCGCTGCGGGACATCATGCGACGGAACGTTTCGGGGTCCAAGCACTGGGTGCACGACTGGCTGAACGGTTCGATATCAGTCACCGGTTTATCGATATCGCGAACCCGGTCTAGTCAGGGTGTGCACCGCTGCGGGCAGCCAGAAATCCCATCATTCCACTTGACGTTGTCAGGGAGTTGGACCATCCTATGCGGTTCTAGGGAGACTATTAATTAATTCAGTATATTCCGTAATAATTAATAAGATTCTGACGCGGCATTTTCCTCCGCGTATTCGCTAAGCTCTTGATTATAAAGACTGGAGAATGCTCGTATGAGTGGCGATGAAGTTGATTCCGGTAAGCGCCGGTTCCTGGTGGCGGCGACAACAGTCGTCGGTGGCGTGGGAGTCGGGTTTGCACTGGTGCCGTTTGTTTCCTCCATGCAGCCGAGTGCCAAGGCCCGTGCCGCCGGGGCCCCCGTCCGAGTCGATATCAGCAAGCTGGAACCCGGTCAGAAACTGACTGTTGAATGGCGCGGCAAGCCGGTGTGGATTGTCAGCCGCACCCAGAAGATGCTGGGCACGCTCGACGCCATCAATTCACAACTGGCAGACCCGGAATCAAGGAATTCCGAGCAGCCGGAATACATATCCGGTGTCGACCGTTCCCTCAAGTCCGATATCCTGGTGATGATCGGGATCTGCACCCACCTCGGTTGCTCCCCGACTTACAGGCCGGATGTCGCCCCGGCCGACTTGGGTTCTGACTGGGAGGGCGGTTTCTTCTGCCCCTGCCACGGGTCGAAATTCGACATTTCCGGTCGCGTGTTTGCCGCCATGCCTGCACCGAAAAACCTGCCGATCCCCCCGTACAGTTTCCTCAGTGAAACCGAGCTGATGATCGGTGTGGATCCAAAGGAGACGGCATAATGGCTGGCAATACATCAGAAAAATGGCAGGGTGGCCTGCTGGGCTGGATCGATGCCCGCTTTCCGCTCAGCAGTATGTGGAACGATCACCTGGCCCGCTACTACGCTCCCAAGAACTTCAATTTCTGGTACTACTTCGGTTCGCTGGCCCTGTTGGTGCTGGTGATGCAGATCATCACCGGGATCTGGCTGACCATGAACTACAAGCCGGATGCCGAGCTGGCGTTCAATTCCGTGGAATACATCATGCGGGATGTGAACTGGGGCTGGTTGATCCGCTATATGCATTCCACGGGGGGATCGTTTTTCTTCCTCGTCGTATACCTGCATATGTTCCGCGGTCTGCTCTACGGCTCCTACCGCAAGCCGCGCGAACTCATCTGGATCTTCGGCATGTTCATCTATCTCTGCCTGATGGCTGAGGCCTTCATGGGTTACCTCCTGCCCTGGGGCCAGATGTCCTACTGGGGTGCACAGGTCATCATCAACCTGTTCGGTACCATTCCGTGGATCGGCGAGAGCATCGCCATCTGGATCCGCGGCGACTACGTGGTGGCGGATGCGACCCTCAACCGGTTCTTCGCATTTCACGTGATTGCCTTGCCGATCGTGCTGCTGGCACTGGTCGTTCTGCATCTCCTTGCGCTGCACGAGGTGGGTTCCAACAACCCGGACGGTATCGAGATCAAGAAGAACAAGGACGAGAACGGCAATCCCAAAGACGGCATCCCGTTTCACCCCTATTACACGGTGAAGGATATTGTCGGCGTCATCGTGTTTCTGATCTTTTTCTCCATCGTGGTTTTCTTTGCACCGGAGATGGGCGGGTATTTCCTGGAGCACAATAATTTCATTCCGGCCGATCCGCTCAAGACGCCGGAACATATTGCTCCGCTATGGTACTTCACGCCCTACTACGCAATCCTGCGCGCTGTACCGTCGATCGCAGGTTCCGCATTCCCCGGCGTGCTGGCGATGTTTGTGGCGATCCTGGTACTGTTCTTTGTGCCATGGCTGGATCGCAGCCCGGTCAAGTCCATACGTTACCGCGGCAACCTCTACAAGATTTCGCTCGTGCTGTTCGTTATCAGTTTTGTCGTGCTGGGCTGGCTGGGCATGGAGCAGCCATCGACGGTCAAAACCCTGATTGCACAGGTGTGTACTATTATCTATTTCGCATTCTTCTTCCTGATGCCCGTATACACGAAACTGGACAAGACAAAACCGGTTCCGGACAGGGTGACGTAATGAAAAGGAAATTGTTGACTGTTTTGCTGTTACTTGCCCCGGCCTGGGCAATTGCAGCCGGCGGCAGCCACGGGCTGGACAAGGCCAATATAGATCCGAATAACCGCGAGTCACAGCAGCGTGGCGCAAGCCTGTTCGTGAACTATTGTCTGAGTTGCCACTCGGCCGAGTTGATGCGCTACGAGCGTATCGGCAAGGACCTGGGTATCAACGAAAAAATGCTCAAGGAAAACCTGATCTTCACCGGTGGCAAGGTCGGCGACCTGATGACGGTTGCCACGGCCGACGCCGATGCCAAGGAGTGGTTCGGAACGGTGCCGCCTGACCTGACCGTGATTGCTCGCTCCCGCGGGGTGGACTGGCTGTATACATACATGCGCAGTTTCTATCGTGACGATTCCAAGCTGATCGGTGTCAACAATCTGGTATTTCCCGATGTCGGTATGCCGCATGTTATGTGGGAGCTGCAGGGATGGCAGGAGGCGGTCACCACGACGGTTAAGGACCCGGACGGCACCGAGCGGGAGATGGTTAAACTGGAACTGGTCGAGCCGGGCCTGCTATCACCAAAGGAATATGACCGGGCCGTGCGTGACCTGGTGAATTTCCTGGATTACATGGGCGAGCCGGCCAAGTACGAGCGGCAGCACCTTGGCGTCAAGGTCATTATGTTCCTGCTGGTACTGCTGGTGCTTGCCATATTAATGAAGAAGGACTTCTGGAAGGATGTTCACTGATTCCGGCTGCTGGTTTGCCTGAATCGTTACTTATTGGGAGATAACCGCATGGCACTGGTTGCCAATCGACGTTCAGTAATGACCCTGTTTTCCTCGCCAATCTGCCCCGAGAGTCACCGCGTGCGCATGGTACTCGCAGAAAAAGGGATCACGGTCGAGATCCTGGATGTCGACAGTCATAACAAACCCGAAGACCTGATTGATCTGAATCCCTACAACACCGTACCCACACTGGTGGACCGCGAGCTGGCACTGTATGACCCGCGTGCCATTATGGAATATCTGGATGAACGTTTCCCGCACCCCCCTCTGATGCCTGTTGATCCGGTCTCACGGGCACGTACCCGGCTCGCCCTGTACCGCATCGAGAAGGACTGGTATGAACTCGTCCCGGCACTGGAATCCCGTGGGGAGAAGACCTCCAGCAAGGCGCGCAAGCTGCTCCGCGACAGCCTGACAGCCGGCGCCGAGGTATTTGGCGCCAAGCCGTATTTCCTGAGTGACGAGTTCTCGCTGGTCGATGCCACTATCGTTCCGATCCTGTGGCGGCTCAAGCGCTACAAGATCGACCTGCCGCGCCAGGCAAAACCGATTCAGCAGTATGCCGAACGCATGTTCGAGCGGGAATCCTTCCAGGCGAGCATGTCAGAGGCCGAACGCGAGATGCGGTAAATACCTGCCACCTTCTCCATCCCGAGCCTGACACACATAAGGCGAATTTCCGTAATTTCAGGTCCTGTTGCAGTCCGTCCTGTATCTTTTGCTCCATCTCTAGTATTTTCTGGACTGTTATGACGACCAGCCGGCCCTACCTGATCCGCGCAATCCACGAATGGATCCTGGATAACGAGATGACGCCCTATCTGCTGGTGGATATCGAGGGGGATGGCGTGGATATCCCTCGCCAGCAGGGCCAGAATGGCAAGATTGTACTCAATATCAGTCCGCATGCCGTTGAGGGACTGATGATGGGTAATGATGCCATCGGTTTCCGCGCACGTTTCGGTGGCATCGCTACGGATGTCTATGTACCGGTCGATGCGGTGCTTGCGATTTATTCCAAGGAAAACGGGCGCGGCATGGTATTTAACGAGGACGAAGAAGAACCGGAACCGCATGACCCCTCACCGGACCATCCCGGTCGGCCCCGTCTCAAGGTAGTGAAGTAACCCGCCACCCTTTTGGAGCACCTGGCCGGGGTAGGCCGCTAGCGAAGTGACTCCACACGTACCTGGTTTTCCGGTGCACCGCTTGCAGTAAGGAAGTTCTTCACTGGTTCCAGCAGCGGTGAAGGCATGCATACGTAGCAGTCATACTGGTCAAGACTGCCAAGTTTCCCGGTGATTTGCGGCAGCAGACTTTGCGCCGATTGTTCGCCATTTGCCTGCAGCGCGGTGTAATGGAAGTTGTCCAGCGCATCGTCCCAGGAGCGGCACAGGTTGCCAAGGTAGTGGCTGTTGCCATCTGTGGTTATCCAGGCAAGATGGATATCTTCGGCGATATCCAGCGCCATGGCATGTTCGATCAGGCTCTTGATCGGCCCGATACCGGCATTTCCGGCAATAAATACCAGCGAGCGGGACGACTCTTCGTTCAGGATGAAGTCACCGCGTGGTCCACTGATGCTGATGATGTCGTGGGCTCGCGCATTGGTGGCCAGGTGTTCGCTTAAGGGATCACCGGCAGTCACCGGAATCTGGAATTGCAGGTTCATGCCGTCACAGGGACAACTGGTGATAGAGCAGTCACAGGTCGGGAGGTCATCGATTTTCAGCGTCAGGTACTGACCGGCCAGGAAACGCAGCCGGTTGGTCCGTGGCGTCCTGGTCTCCAGTACGACGACCCGGTCATCCGGTCTCTCGATTTTTCTGATGCGGACATCGATATTCTGTAACGGAATATCCCTTGAGCCCGCGGCCTCCTCGGCTTCCATAACTACGTCGGTCACGGCCGTGCTGGAGCAGGTGAGAAAATAGCCGAGTGCCTTCTCTGCCTCGGTGAGTACGTAATCATGCTGGTGGATCTTCTTGATCTGGCCGGATACCAGTTTGGCCTTGCACTTGCCGCAATTACCATTGCTGCAACCATAGGCCAGCGCGAGTCCATTGCGCAGGCCGGCCTCGAGGATGGAGTCCGATCCCTCGATCAGAAACTCATGCCCGCTCGGCAAGATGCGAATCTGTGCCTCCATGACCCTCAGGAATGTTTCCCGTGCGAATATCTCATCGGTTTCCAGTTCATCAGCCGCTTCGGTGGCGAGCGCCGTAGCCAGCCATTGTCTTAGTGTACTAAATGCATCATCCGGCAGGCTGTCGCCGGAATCCAGCAAGTCGAACTGTGCCTGCAGGCCGTTGATGACACCGGCGAGCCGGCGAGCCTCGTGGCGCGCGGTGGCGAGTTCCTGGCTGAGCGCCATGACCCGGGTAGCCAGCGCGCCGGAATCCGGTGCATCATCCGCGGGTCGGACAATCTTGTTGACCGCCTGTTCCATGATCTGCTCGACGCGCTCCAGCATGGAGGTGTCTTCTACTTCCGTCTGGGGGTAGCTCTGCAGCAGGTCAGTCAGCAGGATTTCGCCCTCGAAGGTGCGTAATTCACCTTCCCTGATTTTTTTTTGCAGTGCCCCTCGCTTGACGCCGACCAGGCGCGCGGCACGGGAAAGTGTGATCAGGCGTGGCATGTGTGCTTACCGGTCTTTTTATGTCCCAACTATAACGTATTGACCGGTTGCTGCAACGGCAGCCCGAACAATGCGTTATTATTTATATTGCAGAATGCGCCTTTGGGGCATATTACAGGCAGGGATTCGCAGGCAGACCGGAAATGCGGGCACCAGGACCCGTACCTGCGAAGATCCCGGGGGTGGATTACATGATCGACATCATCACCGGCGACATCACAACTCTTGAGGTCAATGCCATCGTCAATGCAGCCAATCGTTCATTGCTTGGCGGCGGCGGTGTCGACGGGGCGATCCATCGTGCCGCGGGTCCACAGCTGTTGCAGTACTGTCGAACACTGGATGGCTGTCGCACCGGCGAGGCCAAAATCACCCCCGGGTTCGAATTACCGGCGCGGTGGGTTATCCATACCGTGGGACCGGTATGGAAGGGAGGTGGACACGAGGAACCAGTCTTGCTGAAGGCCTGCTACCAGAACAGTTTTGAGATCGCGCTACAGAATGATGTGCACTCGATTGCCTTTCCGGCGATCAGCACAGGGGTGTACGGTTATCCGAAACAGGCAGCGGCGGAGATCGCCATTATTTGCATGCTGGCATACGAGGACCG
>CP070821.1:1155452-1164973 GCA_020344335.1 Gammaproteobacteria bacterium
AATTCCCAAGGAGCAAGCCGCCAAACCACCGGTAGAAAGCGAGGGATCCGGATCTGCCATGGCCGGTGATGCGCCGGCCCCGATGGATAGCACGGCCAGGGAAAAGACCCCCACTCCCTGAACGTTACCCGCCTGTGCGGCTTGTTCTCAGACACCATGCTGCTGGCGAATCGCTGCCAGCAGTCCACGGGAGGCGTGTTCGACAAGATCCAGTACGCGTTCAAACCCGGTACTGCCTCCATAATAGGGATCCGGGACTTCACGCACACCCAACTCGGGCGCAAAATCGAGGAACAGGCGCAGTTTGCCTGCCTGATCTGATGGGCAGATTTCCGTCAGGTCATTGTAGTTTTCGTGGTCCATGGCCAGCACGTAATCAAATTCCTGAAAATCGGATTCCATGATACGCCGGGCACGCTGGTTGCCGAGATCAATACCGCGTTTCAGCGCTGCCGCCCTGGCACGTGCATCGGGCAGTTCACCGATGTGATAGGCATAGGTTCCTGCAGAATCAATCGCGATGGCATCCGAGAGTTCTTCACTGCTCACCAGATATTCGAACACACCCTGCGCCGTCGGCGACCGGCAGATATTACCCATGCAAACAAACAGGATCCTGATCATCATGCAACTCCGCACCACTCAATCATTATTATCTAACCTACGAGAGTTTTCTATATTTTCCAAGGAAGATAACAAGCAACCCGGGAACAAACCTTCTAGTCACCCGTCATCAGTCGCTCCACCAATACCAGGTCCTCCCGGGTATCCACACCCGGGCCCGGTACTTCCGCGGTAATGCCGACGTGGATCCTGAAACCGTGCCAGAGTGCACGTAATTGTTCCAGTTTCTCGAACACCTCAAGTGGTGCCTGCTCAAGCTCGCTGAAGTGCTTCAGAAAACCGGCGCGATAGGCATACAGGCCGACATGATGCAGTACCGGGTTCACGCCTTCCATGCCGTCACCTGTCTCACCGGGATCACGATGCCAGGGTACCGGTGCACGGCTGAAATACATGGCATAACCTTCGCGATCCAGCACCACCTTGACAATATTCGGGTCGGTCTCGTTATCGCTTGACTCCAGAGGATAGGCAAGCGTCGTAATCGATGCGTCCTTGTGATTTGCAAGATCAGTGGCTACCTGGTTTATCAGTGATGCCGGCATCAGCGGTTCATCACCCTGCAGGTTCACGACGAGGACGCTGTCATCCCAGCCCTTTTGATTGACTACCTCGGCAAGCCTTTCCGTACCGGATGTATGTGCGGTTGATGTCATGCAAACGTCAGCAGAAAACCGCCTGGCAGCCGCCTCGATACGTTCATCATCCGTTGCAATAACAACTGCATCTGCCCCGCTCTCCATGGCACGTTCGTGGACATGCTGCAGCATGGGCTTGCCCAAAAGCTCCAGCAGCGGCTTGCCTGGTAGACGAGAGGAAGCATAACGCGCCGGGATAACGACTTTGAAAGACATATTCATGGCTGGTTACAGCCTCATATGCACACGCTAACAGCAATCACACCTCTTCCCCGGCCGCCAGCTTGCGCGCCTCTTCCTCGAGCATGACCGGGATATCATCCCTTATCGGGAAAGCCAGCCGGTCCGCCTTGCAAACCAGTTCTCCCGCCTCCTTTTTGTACACCAGCGGTCCCTTGCAGAGCGGGCAGGCGAGGATATCGAGCAGTTTCTTGTCCATCTTCAGGCCCTGTAAGTAAGCAGTATTCAGTGCGCGGAAATCTTTGTGCTTGCGGTTCCTTCCTGGAGCAATTCAAGCAAGCGCTCGGTAAAATCCGCGCCCATTTCAATTGTAACAGGGACATACCATGCATTGCGCAATCCGAAGTCACGACATTTTACGGCATCCTTGGCGGTCATCAGAACCGGCCGGTCATCACCAAAGTCAACATCTTTTTCCGTATAGGCATGATGGTCAGGGAACAAGTGCACTTCAACACGCAAACCGGCCTGCCGGAGAAAATCGAGGAAGCGCTGCGGGTTACCGATTCCGGCAACGGCATGTACCGAACTTCCACGAAAACTCTTCAGCTCACGCACGTCATTGTCATCAGCCAGATTGTGTGCACTGACGGCCTTCATGCGCATCGGGTATTCATCCTTGTTGCCCAGACCGTTGACGACTCGCAGATCAGCCTTCTTTAGCCTGCTGGCCGGCTCCCGCAACGGCCCGGCCGGCAGGCAAAAACCATTCCCCATCCGGCGCACCCCGTCAATGACCACAATATCGACATCCCGTTGCAGGGCATAGTGTTGCAGACCGTCGTCGCTGAGAATCAGGTCACATTCATGGTGCTTCAGCAGGTCACGCGCTGCCTGAACACGCCGCGGACCAACCGCCATCGGGGAATCGCACAAACGGGCCAGCATGACGGCCTCGTCACCGACCATGACCGGGTCACTGTCGGGGCGTACCTGTTGAGGCCAGTGCTTTGCCTGCCCGCGGTAACCGCGCGCAACAATGCCCGGCCGGTAGCCTGCCTGCTTCAACATCATGGCCAGCCACCCGGTCAGGGGTGTTTTTCCGGTACCACCGGCGGTCAGGTTCCCTACCACGATGACCGGTACCGGCAGGCGCTCGCTGGGTAATACACCAATGCGATACAGCAGCCGGCGCACTCGCACTGCCAGACTATATAGCAAAGAGAACGGGGTCAGCAGGATCAGCCAGGGGCTGCGGGTATACCAGTAATGTTCAAGGCGCTTCATTTCGCCTGCAGCTGGTCTATTCTTCCTCGATCTTCGAGGTCGCCAGTGATATGTGAACAAGACCGAGCTGTGCAGTCGCATCCAGCGCGCGGATGACGGCCTGGTGCGGGGTACTGGCATCTGCCCTGATGATAACCGGGATCTTTTCCCGTTTACCTACGGCCTTGCGTATTGCACCCTTGAGCGTCTTGAGTTTCGTATTGACCACCTGGTTTTCACCAATGAAATACCGACCCTGTGCGTCAATGATGATTTCAAGTGACTCGCTGTCCGGCTTGCTGGCCGCTGCCGTGGCCTCGGGCAGCTCGATCTGGATACGGGACTGGTGTTCAAAGGTAGTGGATACCATGAAGAAGATGAGCAGCAGGAACACCACGTCAATCAGCGGCGTCAGGTTGATTTCGGGTTCGTCCTCGTTATCGGGCTGCAGATTCATCGGGCAATCACGGCGCCTGGTCGATATTGTGTTCACGGTAGCCATGCATTACTTCCACCATGCGCAGGGCTTCCTGTTCCATGCGGATAACGAGCATGCGGACACGACCGCGGAAGTAGCGATAGAACATCAGGGTAGGAATGGCAACGGACATGCCGGCAGCCGTGGTGATGAGTGCCTCCGATATGCCGCCGGCCAGTGCACCGGGGTTACCCACGCCTTGCGTGGTGATGGTTGCAAATACCTTTATCATGCCGATCACCGTACCCAAAAGTCCCAGTAACGGCGTGATGGCGGCAATGGTGCCGAGTGTATTCAGGTAACGCTCGAGTTCATGTACGACGTGCCGGCCCGTATCCTCAATACTGTTTTTCATCACGTCACGGTCCTCGTTACGGGTCAGTATGCCGGAGGCGAGGATGCAGCCAAGCGGGGAACTGGACTGCAGCTCCATGATGTGCACATCATTCAGCTGGTTGATTTTTTCCCAGCGCCAGACCTGGGCAACCAGGTTTTTGGGAAGTACCCGGCGCACCTGCAGGGACCAGATACGCTCCACGATAATCGCCAGCGCGATCACGGAGCAGGCGATGATTGGCAACATCAGCCAGCCACCCGCTTGAACCAGTTCTAGCACAAAATCACCATTCCTTATCCTTCCCGAAGAAATATGCCCCACTGCAACCGGAGGGGTAACCGCTGCAGATAATACTGTATTTGGATCGACAGCCAAACCGCTTATTGTCCGCATGCGCCGTCCCGCCAGTAATGCCGTCGCTGGCAGCGCCATCCTGTCACCACGACATCACCGGTAGTCGCCGGCAAGCGTACGTCGATGGCCCCGTGATGGATGCTGTCAAACAATTGCGCCCCTACAGCCCGATACCGCTCCACTACCGGTTCACGCGGCAAACCGTAGCGATTGCGGTAGCCGACAGGGAACAGTGCATAATTCGGGGCAATCGCCCTGATAAACGCCGGCGACGAGGAAGTCAGACTACCATGATGCGGTACGATGAGTACCGCCGCCGGCAGGGCATCGCGACTTTCCCGCAGCAGGGCCTGCTCGACAACGATTTCAATGTCACCCGTCAATAACAGCCGTTGTCCTCCGGCAGCAGTGATGCGGATCACACAGGAAGCGTTGTTGCCGGTTTGCCGGTATCCCTCACCCGGGTGCAGGACCTCGAATTCAACACCATCCCACATCCAGTTGCCGCGATAATGGCAGGCAAGCGCCTGCCGACCTGCAACCACTCCCGGGACACCGCTGAGCAGTTCATCCACCGGAACCGCGCCCAGCAGGGAAGGCACACCACCGGCATGGTCATTGTCATCGTGACTGACAACCAGCCGGTCAACCCGGCTGATCCCCTGGCTGCGCAGGAACGGCACCACCACGACCCGTCCGGTATCAAAAGTCGGGCTGTGGGACGCGCCGGCATCATAGACCAGGGTGTGCTGCCGGGTACGCACCACGACGGACAGCCCCTGGCCGACATCCAGCAGGGTGGCCCACACGGCTCCCGTGGCCGGGGCCGGCGGTATGACTACCAGCAATGGCAACAACAGCACACTGCCCGTCCAGCGGCCTGGCGTACCGCGGGGTGCAAACAGCAACAGGATGCCGGCCGTTGCCGGCAACAGTGTCCAGGCCGGGGGCTGTTGCTGCAGCATGGCAAAATCGAGACCCCCTAGCCAGACAAGGTATGGCCAGAGGGCGTCCAGCAACCAGGCAGCCAGCCCCAGTACCTGCTCGCTGGCCCACGGGCTGACCGGAACCAGTAACCCGCCGAGCAATGCAAGCGGCACGACCAGCAGACCGGTCCAGGGTACGGCAACCACGTTCGCCAGTGGTGCGATCAGGGATGCCTGCTGGAACAACGCCAGTAGCAACGGCGCCAGACTGATCGCCAAAACCACATGCACCCGGATCCATCGACCCCAGATCCCTTCCTGTCCGTGACGCCCGGCGGTGGTATAGACAATCAGCGTCACCGCCCAGAACGACAACCACCAACCCGGTGCCAGCACAGAGAGCGGGTCAAGAAGCAGCACCGCGGTCACGGCAACACACAACACGTGGGCAGGCCGAACGTATCTTCCGGAGAGTAATGCCAGCATGGCAACCCCCAGCATGACCAGTGCGCGGCGTGTCGGGATACCAAAACCTGCCAGCACTGCGTACCCGAATCCGGCCCCAAGTGCCAGTATTGCGGCTGCGCGTGCAGCCGGGAGGATTTCCGTCAGTCGCCCGCTGCGTGCCCAGGTAAAGCGCACCAGCAAGAACACCAGCCCGGAAACCAGGCTGATATGCAGTCCCGATATGGCCATCAGGTGACTGGTCCCGGTGGCCCGGAGAATTTCCCACTG
Organism: Gammaproteobacteria bacterium; assembly: GCA_020344335.1. Classification (GTDB taxonomy): domain Bacteria; phylum Pseudomonadota; class Gammaproteobacteria; order UBA9214; family UBA9214; genus SZUA-186. The sequence continues at coordinate 1,160,991 of CP070821.1, forward strand.
AGCCGGCGTGACCGCATTACGATCACCGATGATCAGCGCCCGGATCAAGCCCAGGGTGGTCCCGGTGTCTGACATAGCACTGAATTGCCCGGCAATAGAACTGCGCAACGCACCAACGGGATCTGCCTGCCGGTCCTGCAACAAGCGGTTACGCGAATCCTTGCGTACGTAACCGGTGGCACGCATACGATGCAGAAACAGCCAGCGTTCGAAATCGAACCCCCCGGGGTTGGCATACCCGTGTGGCCGTTTCAGGCGAACAGCGAGTTGCCAGCGTTCACCGGAAGATGGCACGGTTGCCGTGCGGTACCAGCTGAGCCGGATGGTTAGCGGAAATTCCTGCCAACTTTCCCCATCATGCAGCCGTTCGGCCGCGAATGCGAACCGGTAATTCTGCCCGGAAAGGTGCCGGGGAATATCAACCGCCCTCCCTTCCACCAGCACGGTGCGGCCCTCAAGACGGGACGGCAGTTCCGGCGCAAAGGCCAGCTCAGCATGTACGGCTGCCCAGAAGAACCCGAAAACAAAGACCGCAGGCAGCCACAGCGCATGCCGGCAGAGGTACGCAAGGAATACCGGAACCGGCAAATAGCAGTACCAGGGTGGCAGTACCGGTACCAGTTGCAACAGCAACACACCGGCAACAAATGCGAGGGTTTTGGCAATCATGTTCGTCCCTGAACATGTTTCCTGTTAGTACACTATTGCTGCCTGATATAACCATCCTCAAGTAGCAGTACGCGATCCAGCCGTTCCGCGATATGCTGATCATGCGTGACCACGATAAAACTGGTACCGAGTTCCTTGTTGAGTTCGAGCATAAGCTTGTAGACCTGCTCGGCATTGTGCCGGTCGAGGTTGCCGGTCGGCTCGTCCGCCAGTACGCATTGCGGACTCGTGACCAGGGCTCGGGCAACGGCCGCGCGTTGCCGCTCGCCACCCGACAGCTCACCGGGCTTGTGCGAAAGACGCCCTGCCAGGCCAACCCGGGCCAATATGCGCTCGGCACGGGAGGCCGCCTCTACCGGAGATGAATTACCCAGCAGCAGCGGCATGGCGACATTCTCAAGCGCGGTAAATTCCGGCAGCAAGTGATGGAACTGATAGACAAAACCGAGAGCCCTGTTGCGTAACCGTCCGAGCTGTATCGCGCTCAGGCGGTCTATCCGTTTGCCGTCAATAACCACCTGCCCGGCCGTCGGTCGATCCAGACCACCGAGCAGGTGCAGCAGGGTGCTCTTGCCACTGCCCGAAGCCCCCATGATCGCAATGCGCTCGCCCTGCTCCACGACCAGGTCAATGCTGCGCAGCACTTCAAGATCGCTTCCACCCTCGGTATAGCTTTTGGCAAGCCCTGCACAGGAAAGTACCTCACTCATAGCGCAGCGCCTCAGCCGGGTGGGTGCGTGCCGCGCGCCAGGCCGGATACAGGGTGGCCAGCAGACTCAGTACCAGGGCGACCGAAGTCATTACGCCAACATCATCCCAATGCAGTTCCGACGGTACATCGCTGATGTAATAGACATCCGGTGCGAGAAACTGCACGTTGAAAAATGCCTCGATGGCCGGCACCAGTGTCTCGACATTCAGCGCCAGCGCAACCCCGCCAGCGACGCCGAGCAGGGTCCCGAAAATACCGATAACTGCCCCCTGGATGACAAAGATCTTCATGATGGTACCGGGAGAAGCACCGAGGGTACGGAGGATGGCAATGTCCGCGCGCTTGTCGGCCACAACCATCACCAGTGTTGATACGATATTGAAGGCGGCAACAGCAATAATCAGTGTCAGGATGATAAACATGACACGTTTCTCGGTCTTGACCGCCCGGAAGAAATTCGCGTGTTGCCGGGTCCAGTCCCTCACGTGATAATCACCGGAGAGCTGGTTACCGATCTCGCGGGCAAAGGCTGGCGCTGTAAACAGGTCAGTCAGCTTCACGCGCAGCCCGGTAACAGCATCATCCAGCCGGAACAGCCTGGCCGCATCATCGATGTGCACCAGTGCCACGCCCCGGTCATATTCATACATCCCGACTTCAAAAATACCGACCACGGTAAACCTTCGCAGTCGCGGCAGCACCCCTGTCGGGCCCACCATGATTTGCGGAGACACCACGGTCACCTGGTCGCCAAGACCCACTCCCAGCGAAAACGCCAGTTCACTGCCGAGAATGATGCCGTAGTCGCCGGCCGCCAGATGGCGAATATTGCCGTCACGGACATGGGCCACGACCTCGGACACCTTGCCCTCCTCCTCCGGCAAGACGCCACGGATGATGGCGCCACTTACCTGCTCGCCGGCACTCAACATGGTCTCGCCACGCACATAGGGTGCGGTTGCTACCACCTCGTCATGCACCATGACTTCTTCCGCAACCGATTGCCAATTACCCAGCCGGCCACCGAAAGTACTTATGGTGGCATGCGAGGCCATGCCGAGTATCCGGTCACGAAGTTCACGCTCGAAGCCGTTCATCACGGACAACACGGTGATCAGCGCGGTTACGCCCAGCGCAATACCGAGCATGGAGATCAGCGAGATGAACGAGATGAAATGCGTGCGACGCTTGGCGTGCGTGTATCGCAGCCCGATAAAGAGCTCAATAGGTCGAAACATGGGAAGGCATTAAATCACATCTCCCCGTGAATTTCGCTGGTCAGGATAAAATTAATCCACGGTAGCAGTGTCCACCGGATTAAATTACAAGTGACACTATTATCCTGTAAATTGCTGTGGCCTCAGGCAACGATCAGTGATTCCGTTGTATTGTTCTGGTCCACGACTACAGTAACGGTAGAACCGGCTGTAATATTCGAGAGTACGGCAATGTCAGTATAGGAACCGTTGCCGGTAGGATCGACTGCCAGTGTCGCGTCAGTCCCGTCTGAATTCACTCTGACAAAGTCTGCGATGTCGTCGGTCTCGGCATCAAAACCGGTCAGCAGGTCGGCGATATCGATCACGTCCGACTCGCTGTCATCGTAGTCAGTGATGGTGTCGACCCCTTCATTGAGCGCCTGGAACACGAAGGTATCCGCTCCATCACCACCCGTCAGTTCATCGAGGCCACCACCGCCGGTCAGGATATCGCCATCACTGCCTCCGACGAGTATATCGTTGCCATCGAGACCGTCGATTGTGTCGTCGCCGCCACGCCCGAAGATCTTGTCATCGACATTACCACCGGTCAGGAAGTCAGCTTCATCGGTACCGAATATGATGTTTTCAACATCCGGGTTGCCGATAATTGTGACCGAAGAGTCGCCCGGTGCGTCTAGTGTAAATTGACCCCTGATAAAACGTGCCTGTTCGTTACCGCCTTCGGAATCGTTGTAAGTGAGTGTCCAGGTATCCCCCGCGGCTGGCGGGTTGGCCAACAAGTGATCAGCCAGGCTCATGGTGGGATCTGCCACGTTGAACATCTGCTCAAAACCCACCTCGGTCTTCATCAGCCCGGTCTCTGTATCGAAGCTCCAGTCTGTCTGACCGTTGGCCTCTTCAATGACCATAAACACGATGCCATCTACAATGAGTGTGACTGTGACCGTATCTTCCAGGGCCTGGTCGGCACGGTGTTCATCCTGGATCGGAACACCGCCGGCCGATGGCTGGCTCTGATAATCCGTAAACATCACCAGATTGCTGCTGTTGATCATGTTGTCATTATTGATGTCACCCGTGATGCCATCCACGAGTCCTTGTTCCAGCACCATGGTGGCTTCCAGGTCGTGACCGGATGTCAGCGGCGAATTCCCGTCCCCGATCTGCACTTCCTGTATGGGTTGGGCCGTCGGTTGCACCGCATTAATAATGATTGAACCACTGGTGGTATTGCCCGACCCATCCTCGGTCACGGTCCAGGCCACCAGGTCATCGATCGGCTGCGTCAGGTCGGCCCCGGGGTCTGGAAAATAGAAAATTTCACCGGACGTCTCGCCCTGCGGCAGGTTGATTATCTGCCCGACCGACAGCTCGACAAA
>CP070821.1:1165073-1172040 GCA_020344335.1 Gammaproteobacteria bacterium
AGCCGCAGCGAAGTGCTTGCCGTATTCCACCAGTTGCGCCAGCAAATGAAAAAGCGCAGTGATGCTCCGAACCTGTGCCTTGCCGATTACATCGCACCAAAGGACTCCGGTGTTGCCGATTATCTCGGCGTCTTCGCGGTTACTGCCGGTATCGGCATCGGGAAAAAGCTGGCGGAATTCGCAGCGGACCATGATGAATACCACAGCATCCTGCTGCAGGCACTCGCCGACCGTCTGGCGGAGGCCATTGCCGAGCGTATGCACGAACGCGTGCGCAAGGAATTCTGGGGCTATGCGCGGGGCGAGAACCTCAACAATGAGGAAATCATCAAGGAACAATACCGCGGCATCCGCCCGGCACCCGGCTACCCGGCCTGCCCGGATCACACGGAAAAAGGGACCTTGTGGGAACTGATCGATCCGGTAGCCAATGCCGGCATCAGCCTCACCGAACACTATGCCATGATGCCGACCGCCTCGGTCTCCGGGCTCTATTTTTCCCATCCGGAATCACGCTATTTCGGCACCGGCAAGATTGCCAAAGACCAGGTCGAGGACTATGCCAGACGCAAGGGCATGACCGTCGCCGAGGCCGAACGCTGGCTGGCCCCGGTGTTGGGCTATGATATTTGAACACTCTTGCTGGGAGGAGAATTAAGCGGCTGGATTGCAGATCAATTCCGCAATACAGTGTCAGGCGCCTCTCGTTTTTCGGTGGGTCATCTTGTCTTGCAGCCAGATAAATGCCACCCTCGCATGAAAGTAGCCAAGGGATTATCAGTTAGGAATGGAAATGCTTGCGACTGATCACTGACCCCGTATTACTTATTTCTGGGAGGAGAATATGGCACTGACGCTCACTTCAACCGCCTTCACTCAGGGCGGTGAAATTCCCTCGCAATACACATGTGAAGGGGAGGATTTGGCACCCCCGCTGGAATGGACGGGTGTCCCTGCAGCTGCCCGCAGTCTCGTACTGATTGTTGATGATCCGGACGCGCCGGACCCGAAGGCCCCGAGGATGACGTGGGTTCACTGGGTGCTGTACAACCTGCCACCGGACACCCAGGGTCTGCCCGAAGGGGTCACATCGAATAATCTGCCGCCGGGAACGGCAGAGGGTATCAACGACTGGAAGCGCACCGGTTACGGCGGCCCCTGTCCACCCATTGGGCGACACCGGTATTTCCACAAGCTCTACGCACTGGACACCGCCCTTACGGTACTGGACCAGCCCGGCAAAACGGACATCGAGGCGCTGATGGAAGGGCACGTGATCGAACAGGCCGAACTGGTAGGGACCTACGAGAAATCCGGGTAGCCCGTGTCAATTCAAAATAGGCAAACAGCGGGATCAGGCTCTATGGGGTTATTACGAAACAGGATCAATCGAGTTCGAACACGGTAAATATCTACAGACACCCTCGCTGACATGAAGGCCACTGCAGAACTCCAGGTTGTACCCATCGGTTCCGGCGTATCGGTGCGCGCAGAGATCACGCGCGTCGTGGAAATACTGGGGAGCTATGATTTTATCATCGAGACCCACGCCTCCGGTACCAATATCGAGGGCGACCTGGAGACTATCTTCGACGCAGTGAAAGTGATCCATGAAACACTGCACGCGGAAGGGAGCGTGCGCCTAGTCAGCTTCCTCAAGCTGGAAACCCGCACCGACAAGCCACCAACGCTGGTCGGCAAACGACTCCAATGAGAATTCAAACCGAAGGACTGGTATTCAGTGCACTGGGTGACGTGGACGATGATCCCCTGCACGCTGCTGCAACCGCCTGGAAGCTTCGCGGTGAAAAATATGGAGGGGTAACAGCCCAGCTGTTTGCCTGCACTGAGCAAGGTGATTAAGTGGCGAAAGAAACTCGGCAAAGCCAGGCGCAGCGTCCGGTTTGCCTTGTTTAGCCCGCTGCTGCCAAGAACGCCGCAATTCGCCGAGTTATTTCCGCCCCGGGTCAAGCTGGAACGCCTTGCAACGGGATTCCGATTCACGGAGGGTCCCGTCTGGTTTCCCGGTCAGGACTGTCTGCTATTCAGCGACATTCCGTCAAACTGTATCCATAAACTGACAGCGGATGGACAGGTATCGATATTCAGGACGCCCAGTGGTCATGCAAACGGACTGACCTGTGACGCGGCGGGTCGCTTGATTGCCTGTGAACAGGGCAATCGCTGTGTGACTCGAACCGAGGCGGATGGTACCGTGAATGTCATTGCCGATAGCTATGATGGTCAACGATTGAACAGCCCGAATGACGTCGTCGTGGCTCCAGACGGCGCGATCTACTTCACGGACCCCCCCTACGGAATAACGCCAGAACAGCAGGAACTTCAGTTTCAGGGTGTCTACAGAGTAAATCCGGAGCAGGGCGGTATCAGCCTGGTCACCGATGATTTCGACCGGCCAAACGGCCTTGCCTTTTCACCGGACGGGAAACGGCTGTACATAGACGATTCCTCCGAACGCCGCCACATTCGGGTATTCGATGTATGCGCGGATGGAAGCCTGGATAATGGTCGTCTGTTTCACGATATGCGCGTCGCGCAACGTGGTGCGCCGGATGGCATGAAGGTTGACGTGGCGGGTAATGTCTACTGTACCGGTGCTGGAGGGGTATGGGTCTTCGATCCGGGCGGTCAGCATCTGGGTATGATAGAGATGCCGGAAAAACCGTCCAACTGTGCCTGGGGAGACCGGGACTGCAAGAGCCTGTACATTACAGCCCCGGCATCGGTTTATCGCATCCGCGTCTCAATACCCGGCAGTGGGGTCACCCTGCAAGCCATCTAGCTGTTGTCAGTGTGCCGAGGCCTGTGCCATCGCACGGAAGGTATCACAGCCCTCCATGAGCTCTTCGTAATTGCCGCTGGCAATAATCTTTCCGTGTTCGAGCACATGTATCACATCACAGTCTTTCACGGTATTCAGCCGATGGGCGATAATGAGCAGCGTTTTTGTACCGGCCAGCTCGCGAACGGATTGCCGGATGGTGGTCTCGGTCGCACCATCGAGTGCGCTGGTCGCCTCGTCAAATATGAGCAGTTCGGGTTTGTGATACAAGGCCCGCGCGATGGCGATTCGCTGGCGCTGGCCACCACTCAGGCGAATGCCCCGTTCCCCGACAAGCGTATTGAAGCCTTCCGGAAGGTCCCCGGTAACAAACTCATAGATATGTGCTGTTCGAGCGGCCTTGGTCACCGCTTCATGATCGATGTCCTCCGGGTTTACCCCAAAGGCTATGTTGTGGGTTACCGTGTCGTCAGCGAGAAAAATTTGCTGTGGTACATATCCTGTGCGGATCTGCCAGGCGGGGGCTGTCTGCACGGTAATCGGTGTCTGGTCAATTTCGACCTGGCCGGACTGGGGAATCAACAGGCCGAGCACGATATCTGCAACGGTGCTCTTACCGGCTCCGGTGGGGCCAACCAATCCAACCGAGGTATTCTTCTGAATGGTCAGGGTCATCTGCTCCACCGCATTGGTCTCTGCCGTGGGGTAGCGGAACGATACGTCCTGCAGCTTGATCGAATCCTGGCAGGTGATGGGCAGTTTTCTGATTTCCGTGATCCGCGCAGCACCAGGATAATCATCTGCCAAAGCCAGGTCGCGGGTAATGATATCCAGAGACTTGCGGTTGACTCGCAAGGCAGACAGAGCCCGTGTTATCTCCTGAAATGCCGGAAGCATTCGGTACGCAGCGATGGCATATAAAGTAACCACCGGTATGATTTCTCCCATTGTCTGTTTTATCCCGACGGTATACAACGTGATACCGAGAATTCCGCCGAAAGCCAGCGACTCAATCAGGTACTTGGGTAGCTGTATGATGAGGCCGCCAGCGATTTCCTGTCGGGTATATTTCCTGAGCGCCCGGATGTAACTATCAATGAAATATTCCTCACGACCCGTTATACGCTCTTCCTTGATGCCGCTGAGGACTTCGGATAACGACTTGAACTTCAGCTTGTTGGACGTGACTCGCCGCGCACCGATTGTCGACAGTTTCTGCCTGAATCCGATATAAATCCAGGTATAAGCGCCCCCGAACAGTATGCTTATAGCGCCCGCCAGAACCGGGTCGTTCCAGAACAACAATACGAGAATACAGCCCGCCAGAGTGGATTGGGTAATGAGCCGCGTCGCAGGCATCAATACGCCGGTGACAATGTGACCCATCTCCGAGAGCAGGTTTTTCTGAATCTCGGAAGTGTTGTGCGTCAGGAAATAGTGATAGGGGCGGTAAATGTACTTTTCCAGCAGCCTTTGTGACAGCGATAACAGGGTGTCCCAAACAAAACGCAGTTGCAGCCACACCACAAAGGCTGCGAACAGGTTTCTGAGCAGATAGATCAGCAACAGCGCGAAGCCGCACACCATAATGAATTGATGGGCATCACCGAAGCCCAGGGTATTATACAGTCGGCTCAGCCAGCGATTTTCGAAAACCAGTTCCGGCTGTGCAAGAACTCCCATAAAAGCAACAATAGTGCCGATGCCAATCAGCTCGAAGACTGTCATTATTAATGCAGCCAGTACAACGTACAGGAATTGAATACGTTCCTTCGCGGATAACAGGGCGTAGATCTGTTTAACGATGCCGGGCATGAGCACTAATACAATCCTCTGTGTTCTGATGATTTTCTCAATGTGTTATATCGTTTCGGTGGATGGCAAGTGACCAGAGTCTCTGGGCGAGGCGGGCGGGCCGCACCAGGTAGTACAGCACAGACAGCGGATCGGGCAGCTCGATCAGTTCGTGGTCTTCCTTTCTCGGTACAAAAACCTCTGTAAACGCAGCACTGATCAGGTACCTATAAGCTGGTATTTTATCGCGCAGCCGCTCCCGCACCCTGATATGGAAACGCGGCTTTTCGAGAATTCGGTCACTAATGGTCCACTCGTCGAACAGACGATGGCGCACATGCCCGGCAAGCACCTGGGTCTTTCTGTCCGCACAGATCCAGCTGTCAACCTGTTCGGGTAGTGGCGTCTGCAACAGTTCGCGGGCAAGGGTCAGTCCGAGCAGTAACATGCGTCGTGCCCCGGTTTGCATAGCCAACTCTAAAGTGTATGGCCAGTCAAGGTCCGGATTCGAGCGCAGTTGCTCCGCTATATCGCAGATCCAGCCGATTCGATTCCACCACAGATCCTTGCTGCCATGGATGCAGAGAAACAACAACGAGACTTCGACCGGAAATACGCGTATATCCTGGCCTAAGAGGCGCGCCGATTTCAGGTGTTCCCATATACCTTCCAGATCGATATCGATAGGAAAACGCTGGCTACTGATACGCCAATGCAGATCGATGGTGGCATTGTTATCCGGGTGAACAAAATTGTATTCGTGCCAGAAGCGGAAGTTTCTTGCCTCATTGACACCCGTCACCTGGCCCTCGAAGGGACGCCACTCATAACCGTGCGAGACCAGGAGCGATTTCGCAGGAAGGATATCCCTCGGCAGTATGACCAGGTCCAGATCGCAGAACTTGCGCAGTGCAACATCGCCATATGCAAGGACAGCGAGGGTGGGCCCTTTGTAGGGCACCGCGATGATGTCCGCGGATTCCAGAATGCGCAGCACCTTGATCAGCTCCGCAGTGAGCAACAGATTGCGTTTGGCGCTGGCCATGTAGTGGGACTCGAGCTGCTCGAGTACCGCCGATGGAATGCGATCAGCACAGAATTCATGCAAGTTGCGATACAGCAAGGGTGTGAGGGAGTGCCAGTAAGCCTTGCCGAGGATGAACTCCCAATCAAGTGGTTTCAGGGCGAGTGTCCGGATTAGTTCGCGTTGCTTTGGTTCAACCCGGGTACGGGCACACAGCAGCAGCAGGCGGAACTCGTCACGGATTTCGAGTGCCTCGACCGCTGCTGAAAAAGCGCTGACCTTGTGCGTGTCATCGGTCATCTCAACAGTTACCGCTCATCGGAGGTACTCAGCCGGAAGGAAGGTATGAAAATCATAACAGCCGGGTATATCCCGACAAGTAAAATGATAGTAACCTTGCCTTCGCGCAAGTTCAAGGCATCGAAAGGTAAAATAGCGGCCACGTAGCGAAAGCGTCAAGTTTCCCGCTGCAGACATATGGCCGCCGAGGATCACGTGGGCAAAAGCTCGAGTGGCTGTACTGTTACATCACCAGCCGGGCCATAGCCGAGTAACGGTTTTCATTATGCGCCTCTGAGCCAACCAGGCTGTTGCCGCAACAATGGGCACTGCCATCAGTAAGACTGTTCACACTACCTTAAGGAAACCTACTTTTCAATTCTTGTTGCTGCCCTTATTAGAAGCGGAAGTCACTCGGCTTGCACGATGCATGGAATTGGTCAGAAAGTGACTCTTTTCAAAACTCCGGGAAAGTCATTGGACTTCCATACCCTCAGACGATTTTTTCAAGGCAAGGAGTTAGTCAACAGTTGCGCTTCAAAGTTAAATCCACGTATTATTTTCGTATAAAGATTGGCAAAATATGTCTAAGCTGCTTTCTGGTTCTTTGCAAGATGTTAGATGTTACGGATTCAAACGTAGACAGGGGGTGTCTTATCAGAAACGGACCCAGGATAAGACTGGTGTGATTACCCTTTATGTCATTGCCCTTGTGCTGGGTATACTCTATTACCGCACCAACTTGCTCAATGTTGCCCTATATATAGAACAGAATAGGCGACTTGTTCGATTAACCGGAAATCGTGAAAATTTACGCCATCTGGCAAGAACCCGGTTTTCTCTGATCGACAAATGCTGGGACGATGATCTCTACCATGCGCCTACTCCACAGTTGCGTGTGGACATTGATTACTCTTCCATTTGTGGTTGTGGCTCAGTATCGTATTTTACTTAATCTATGAGACGGATGAAATGACTTGGTCGGTGATCAATGAAACGGGTTTTGATCTTGCCTCGACACCGGTTGTCGGGAATGGAAAGCTGCTGCACTCCCCAGCGTTTGCAGA
>CP070821.1:1172140-1174822 GCA_020344335.1 Gammaproteobacteria bacterium
CACGTGTGCGCCCTGGCCGAGGCGCTCGGCATGACCCGTGCGCTGGTCCCGGTGCATGCCGGTGTACTGTCTGCGCTGGGCATGCTAGCCGCACCGCGCGCGCGACGGCTGTCACATACCCTCACCGGGGAACTTGCCGGTTTCGACACAGACAAGCTGGAGAGGGAATTACAGACGCTGGCGGACAAGGGTCGCGCGGAACTGGTCGCTGAGGGCATCAAGAAGCAGGCGATCGAAACCGCCTACAGCCTCGACCTGCGTTACCACGGCCAGTCCTACACCCTGACGCTGCCATGGCAGGGCATTGAAAAGACCACGCAGGCATTTCACCGGGAACACGAGCAGCGCTACGGACACCGCCTGTCCACACCAGTGGAACTCGTCAACATCCGCTGCAACCTGCATGGCCGGCCGCCGGCAATCGAGTTACCGGAAGCGGCAGTCCAGTCCGATGCACAGCCTGCCTCTTCGCTTGTCGGGCTGGCAGGTTATGAAAACGAGGTACCGGTATGGAGACGGGAGAACCTGAGCCAGGGTCAGGCAATCACCGGACCGGCCTTGATCACCGAGACGGTGGCAACGACCTGGCTGCCGGCAGGGTGGAACTGCCGGGTGGACCGGGTGGGGAATTTGCAGCTGGAACGGGACTGACTTCTTTAAAATAAAGAAGACAGCAGGGGCCGGTGACAAATTATAATTCGCTTTTTCAGGTTAGTAGCGCCCCTCTAATGAATTGCATTTGTATTTGATATCGGTAATAAACGTACAAGTGTATACCTGCATTTTGTCATGGTCGCATGGGTATGTCCGCGGATCTCGTCGGATTTGCCCGGGTACTGCCTTTCATTAGCCACGATATATTGCCAATAATGCTGCGTAGTTCATTACTTGTTTTTATTGCCGGCTGGACCGTGTGGTTCTGGATCGACAAGCCACGCGCCGGTCCATTCCAGCTGCCGCCACCCGCCGACACTCTTGTGGAAAATTTCCAGCGGGCCTTCGATATCTTGAAGACTGGTCATGCGGAGCTGGCATTTGTCTACATCTGGCATGCCCATTACCTGGTACTTTCCCTGCTTGGTGGCGCGGTGTTGGCCATGATGTACAGCGGTATCGCAGGCCACCTCTCAAGGCGGCGGCTATGGAAACATATGATCCCGGAAAAGCAGGCGGAAAAACCGGAGAATATGGCACACAAGGCCGATGACAAGGATTCTTATGGTGATGAACGCGATATCTAACGCCATCGATGCCGGTATCGCCACTGACCGGCCGGATTGTGACGTGCGGGTGTCTGAATGCGGTCGATACAGGATAACAGGAGGGCGAACCCCGATTGCTCCTCAAAAATTATCACCGTGAGGTGACCTGGGGGTTATTCAAAACCAGATGGAAACAAACGCCGTCAGCACATTCGCATCAAAGTCGTAGAGTTCTTCCTTGCCGGGTGCGGCGCTGGTGTCGCGGAGGTCGCGAAAGTCATCATAACTGAACCAGATATGTTCCCACAGCAGGTTGACAGTGCCGCGATCTATGACACTCCAGCCGTCCTGGATGAATTCATAACTCAGCCCGATCCCGGCGGTGTGGCTGTTGAAGTCGCTTAGTTCCTTGTCACGCCCCATGAAGTTCTGGGCATCCGGTCCCGAGAACAGGTCGCTGTAGAACTCGGCCCTGTCCTGCGTGTAGTAGCGGTACTTGGCCTCCAGCATCCAGCGACCCCAGACGGGCTGGGTGTAGCCGAGTTCCATGTTGTGGGCACGGATATCCCAGGTGTCGTCGAAGAAACGGTATTCGCCGTAAACAGAGGCGCGCCACGGCAGGTAATGGAGTGCACGAACCGCTGCGGCATTGCTGGTGCGCGTGTTCGGGTAGACTTCCGGCTGGAAGCTGTAGCCGACCTGGCTACCCGGGTCGAGGTAACGCACGGACCGGTAGGGATTGTTGAGGAATCCCTCATCGGTGATAGTCTCGAAGGTGAATTCCATCAGCATGTCTTTCGTGATTACCTGGGTCAGACCGACGCGGTAGTTCTGGCGATCGATGTCGCGCGAAAAGCTCGAATCAAGATTGTTTTCCACCGTGTCCCAGCTGTAGGCATAGCCAAGCGTGACAGTGGTCATGTTGCTGAACATGTCGATACTGACGCCGAAGCTTGCAGTATTGGCCTCGTAGTCGTCCTCGTCGCTGTTGGTGTAGGACAGGCTCATGGTGGAGTTGCCGTGCAGGTAGTCGATGCCGGCCGATACCTCGGTACGGTCCTCGGTGTACTTGCTTGCGGTGGTGACCACGTCGATGGAGGCACTGCTGACCGAATCGACATAGTAGTTGCCGCTGAGGGCAATGCTCTCTCCAACTTTCTTCAGGACCAGCACGGACGGACCGTCGATTTCCACGCCACCGCCGTTGTAGGAGTGGTACATGGCATCGGCGCGGTCGTCTGGCAACACACCAGCGTGCGCCAGGGTGCCGATGAAGCCAGTCAGCAACAAACCGGCGAGGAACAGGCTCTGGATGATCAGGCTGATGTTGTGATGGGTTTCCTGGAGTGCGGGGGTTGAAGCACGTGACGTGATGTCTGCACAATAGCGGGACTGCAGCAGGAGCCGGCATGCTTGTGCCCGATTTTCGGGTGCTGGCGAATACCGATATTCCAACTCCACGGAGTTCGCGGGCATACCC
>CP070821.1:1174922-1177825 GCA_020344335.1 Gammaproteobacteria bacterium
CGGATACCATGCGATGGGTGAATGCTCCAGAATTACCCGTGCAAATACACGCGGACATTCCCAGTGATCTAGCGGCTGCCGACGACCCTTATCCACGGTCACGATATCCGCATTTACTGTAACGACCTCCCGTATCTGGCCACGTGAAATACACAGGTAAAAGGCCGCAGCCAATACAACCACTTCAAACCCGGCAAACGGCAGCACCGTCCAGAAGCCATGTACTGCAAAGGCAAGCCCGATCCCCAGGCAACATGCCGCCAGCACCAGGTAGACCTTCAGTGCACCTTCCCATGAGAGGGAACAGTTCGGACGAATTACCCAGTAACAATCCGAACCCGAAGGATCACATACCCGTTCAACCACGCTTTTAATTTATGACCGGCAAGAACCCGGCCGCCCCAAAACTGAGCGCGCATGCTACTGCATGCCCTGTGTGCCCGCAACCGGTGCAATGTTGTTGCGATGTTCTTTTGCACACGGAAAAAAGTGCGGGCATTGTATAGAAGAACTCCCTACGATTCAACGAGTAATACCCTCAGGAATTTTCCAGAGGCTGCATTGACAGGCACTTCGCCACGGCCATGGGACCCACATCGGACAGCACTGGCACGACCCCCAGTAATGGTGCATAAATTATTGTTTTTAAATAATTAATACTATCCTCTGCACACATCGGCTCGGGTGGCAGGATATTGGCGACCCAGCCGGCCAATTCCAGCCCGGCGGCTTCAATGGCGTGTACTGTCAACAGTGCATGGTTCAGGCAACCGAGCCGGATTCCCACCACCAGGATAATCCCCAGCCCCAGTCGCACAGCGAGGTCTGCCACGGTCTCCCGCCCGTTCAGTGGCACCAGCCAGCCCCCGATCGCCTCGACGCAGACCCGATCCACCCGGCCGGCCAGTTGCCGCACGCCCGCGTGGATCGCTTCGAGATCAATCCGGCTGCCCGCCGCAGCGGCCGCAAGATGCGGCGCAATTGGTGGTGCAAAGGGATACGGGTTTACCTCGGCATAGTCCAGCGCTATTGAGGCCTGCGCCTGCAATCGCAGGGCATCATCGTTGCGTAGCCCGTCCGCCGTATCTTCACAGCCCGAGGCCACCGGTTTCATGCCCGCCACGTGGTGTCCCCGATTCTGCAAGCACTGCATCAGTCCCAGCGTGACCACGGTCTTGCCGACGCCGGTATCGGTACCGGTAATGAAATAGCCAGATGAATTAGCCATCGCTGGCAGGACGACGGGGCTGCATGCGCGTCACGGACACTTCGACAGGATGCGTTGCCGGGAGCGCCACCGGTGACCAGGCATGGCCGTATACCACCTCGTAGCTGGCGGGCAGGACGCCATCCGCGCGAAAGGCTTCATAGGCCTGCTCGACCTGCTGCAGCCGCTGCCGACCGGTAAGCCCGTGCGGGCGTCCAGCGGTCACGTTGTGTGCGCCCAGGTTCTTCAGATCCTGCATCAGGGTACGCACCCCGGGGTAGGTGACCGTGATGTACTCGGAGTCCATCACCGGTTCTGCCCAGTGCGTCCTGATCAGGGCGTCACCGATGTCATGCATGTCGATAAAGGCATTTACATGGGTATAACCATCGACGGCTTCCCAGCTCGCGCGCAACTCCCGCAGGGTATCCGGCCCGAAGGTCGTGAACATCAACAGGCCGCCGGGAGCCAGCACCCGCCGCAGTTCCGTGAACACCGGCTCCAGGTCCATGCACCACTGCAGCATCAGGTTGGAAAACACGAGCTCGAAACTGTCGTCGGCAAACGGCAGGCATTCGCCATCCCCACAGACACAGACCGGCTTGTGCAACCAGCCGCCACGGTTTTGTGTATGGCGCAGCATGTTCAGCGCAATATCCAGTGAAACGACACTTGCCTTGCGATAGCGCTTCCGCAGGGCCTGGCTGAATTCACCAGTACCCGCACCGAGATCCAGCACCCGCGCCGGCCGGAGCCGCACCAGGTCAAGGCGCTCCAGCATGCGGTTACCAACCTCGTTCTGTAATGCTGCCGCCTGATCATAAGTCGCTGCCGCACGCTCGAATGCACGACGCGCCTGTTGCTTGTCCAGCCGGTAACTGTCCGCGATGTCAGGCATGCCCTTCCTCGCCGGTCAGCAATGGCTTCCCGCCCAGCAGGAATGTCCGGACAGCCGCCGCGACCTCCTCGGGACCTGCAATAAACGGGGCATGGCCAGCGCCGTCAATCACCCGGCTCCGGGCATCGGCCGCAAGCTGTGCCGCCTGCCGACCAGCCGCGGCCGGTACCAGGGTGTCGCGCGATCCCGTCAGGAACAAAATACGCTGCTCGAGTTTCGACAAGCGGTCGCGCAGGTCAGTGTCGCGCAAGATACCGAGACCGGCCAGTAGCGCCTCGCTGTCCGGTTCTCCCTGTTCGAGCAGCCGGGCCCGCAACTCACGTAATACCGTCCCCGCATCCTCGCTACCATGGACCTGCAACGCCAGAAACCTGTTCAGCGTCGCGGTGTAATCTTCCTGTAGGTCCGCTGCAAAGGCATCCAGCAATTCGGGCTGCATGGCCGCGGGCCAGTCCGGCTTGCGCACGAAACACGGCGTCCCGGCCAGCAGCACCAGTTGCCCGATACGCGCGGGCGCTGTCATAGCCGCCTGGATTGCCACCAGGCTCCCAAGCGACCAGCCCAGCCAGTCTGACCGCGGCGGGGCAACCGACAATACGGCCGCTGCCATGTCGGACAGGCTGTCCTCGTCATTCCAGGCACTGCGGCCATGTCCCGGCAGGTCCACGCGGGTAATACGGAACGCGGGCTCGAGATACGGCAACAGGCGTTCCCAGATGCCGCCATGCAGGCCCCAGCCGTGCACGAGTACAAGATCGGGGCCGACCCCACTGGTTTGTGTGTAGAGTTTCATTTATA
>CP070821.1:1177925-1183667 GCA_020344335.1 Gammaproteobacteria bacterium
GAAATCAATTACAGCTATTACCCGCAGTAACCAGGATCAAAAAAAGCGCTTGGGAATACAGCCCTTTGTACCGGGTCAGGTTCATTCAGGATCTGAGCACCCGTACCGCGAGATGTGCGATGAAGTCCTGCGGTATATATTATTTACGTCTTGCTGTGCCGGTACGGGATCTTGGGCTGGTAGCACACCAGCCCCTGTGCGGTTCGCGAAAGGCCTTCTCTGATACCGCTGGCCAGCCTGGTGCTACCTGCGGGCTAGCTGTCATCCACATTGATCGGCAGGGCTGTAGTGTATTTCATCTGCTCCATGGCGAAACTGGATGTGACATTGGATAACTCAATGCGGTCAACCAGATTCTTGTAGAACCGGTCATAGGCCTCAATGCTGCTGACGACGACTCTCAGCAGATAATCGATTTCCCCGCTCATGCGGTAGATCTCCATGACCTCAGGCATGTCGCTGACCGCCCGTGAAAAATGGTCGATCCATTCCATGGTGTGCTGATCAGTCTTGATGGCGACAAAGACCGTGACATTGGCATTGACTTTTTCGGGATCAAGGAGCGCAACCCGCGCGCGTATGAAGCCCTGCGCCTCGAGTTTCTGGATACGTTTCCAGCACGGCGTGACAGACAAGGGTATCTGCCCGGCGATCTCTTTAACGGTCAGGCTGGCATCGACCTGCAACAGGTTCAGTATTTTCCGGTCAACAGAATCCATGAAATAATATCCTGCTTTATTTGACTTAATTGATAAAATTTATCTATTTGAGCAATTATACTACACAAATAAATAATTATTTTCTACAAAATAGAAATTATAAGTAAAATTATTATAGACTGGACTTGTGAATCAGCAGGGCCGTACAGGCCCGGGAGTGCATGATGGAACCGGTCGCAGAGCAGTTGGAAATCGAGGGTATTCCACCCTATGTCGAGAGCTGGAGTGCAGCCAGTATCCCCGGTTTCATCCCCACGGTACTTGACCGCTGGCGGCACAACGGTAGTGGACTACCCACCCGCTTTGTCATGGTGGTATGCCCCCAGGTCGAGGTCAATGCCAGGGGGGGACTCCCTGACCGGGTCGTGGAGCTGACAAATCCGCGCCTGCGCTTTCTGCATTTTACCGGGTGTCACAAGCCCTACGTTGTCCTGCTCTATACCGGCGATGATGCCGAAGAGTGGCGTGCAGAGGTACAGCAATTACTCTCATGGTCAGAAGGCTACCAGGCGGAATTGACGGCAGGGATGACGCGCCTGAAGTTTATCGAGGCGATCGAGGAACGTGACGACGATGGTGCCTAGAAGCATAACCCGCTTGTTTCCCAGGATTATGCGGAAAACCCGCATCTCTACACATACCCCTGCATCCTGAATTTCTGCCCGGGCACACCGAGACCAGTCCCCTGACCAATCTTATTACCACAGCTTCCCTAAAAATTTTCCGGCATTCGAAATATCCACCACAACTATCATCACGTTTTTAGAAGCCTGTCCATATAACAAGCGGACAGTATGCTGACCGGGCGGTTATGGCTAACAGGGGACATATGGGGAGCAGTGAATATCCGGGAAAGGTTGTCGGCTCAACTGAAATTCTTGAAATTCAACTCATGAACATCCGGAAACGGCCAAAAGGGCATACAAACCTAGTACTGGCCATGGGCTGCCTTTGCGATTTGAGTGACATGTCGAAGATCAGTGCCGCAACAGCCCCCGAATATGTTTAGCCAAGGCATCGTGTCCATAATTGCCTTGTATTGACTGGCAAGTTCGACCGGGTCTCCATCGTCGAGTACCTCGCACTCGTCCAGTTCCGTGTGGCTTAATCGCGATGCATTACAACGCAGTCCGCGAATGCGGCGGGCCCAATCCGAATCACCGAGCACATGGAAGAAGTGCTCCGGATGGGCACAGTTCACCATGAAATAGGCGGCGGCCGCATTTGTCGCCTCATCGACCATGCGAATAGCCTCCTTGAGTGGCTGCCCGGTTGGCAAGCACCCATCGGTTTCCACGGTGAATGAAATCACAATGGGAAGACCCGCCGACTCCGCGCCCCGCACGATGCCAATGGCTTCATCCGCTTGTGTGAAGGTCAATGCGGTCACCATATCGACACTCGTTTCGGCAAGCCAGCGGATCTGCCTGGCGTGGTATTCCTCGGCCTCGTTTGCTGCCACACTGGCTTCGGGTGCGTAGGCATCACCGCGGGGACCAATGACACCATTCAGGACGATTGGCTTGCTATTACCGGAAAACTCGTTACGCAGTTCCGCAATGAATGCGATGGCTTCCCTGTTTGCTTCCTGCAACTCCTGTTCGTTTGTGGAAAGATCATCGGCCCAGTGCATATGCGCCTTCCAGGTCTGGCTGTCCAGCACAAATCCAACATCATACTTTTTTGCCAGGGAAAGAAACGCACGCAGATAATCCGCGACTGCTTTCCTGCCGCGCGAATCCGGCAGGAGGGTATGCGCCGCAAATTCCCGAATCTCAATCCCGTGATTGAACATCAGATCGGTTTCGATGCCAGCATCTGTCAAAAACAAGCCGCCTGACAGTTGGGGCAGGTTATTACGATACTTGCTCATATCGAAGCACCCTCCCCTGGATCCGGTTTGAATGCGGGAGTTTCGTCACTGAAGAAACAAAAAAAGGCAGCCGAATGCCACCGATGTGAGGAGCATCAATCTGTCAGGCTGCTTTCAGGAATTATACAACTTCTTCCAGGCCAAAAGGCGGAAGTAAAAGGGCCTGCGTAGCGAAGGGATGGTTTTTACACCCTGATCGTTACAAGGCCATAACAATAATAATCGCCAGCATTGTCAGAAAGGCCAACACCAGGTCTTCCTTGAGATGCGCCGGTTTCCTGATTCTCATACATCACCTCTAAATTTAATTTGAATATAAGTAACTAAATATATTATTTATTACTTGTGAATAAACTTCATTGATCCATGTCAACAACGCCATGAAATAAATGACAACTCGGAACGATACCCAGGATCTTTTGGCAGCCTGTCCAGGCACTGGCAAATGATGGCTTTATTGCAGATCACTGAACGACTGCTTTCGACCCACATAGTTACCATTCGTAACTCACTTCGCGAACGTCCTGTTTACAGCGCAACCGGCCGTTTACATATAGCAGCGGTAACCTGATCCGTCAGGGCACGATCTTGGGGATTGCTCGGGCAGAAATTCAGGTGGAGAGCATGTGGAGAGATGTGGTTTAGATCCGATCCGGTTCATGTTGAATTACCACCGTACAACATTCACTAAATCCCGCCGTTATCTTTTCTTGTAATGTCAGGCATGAAAAGATTGCGTGTATATTGCCTAGGTAAGCGCCTGATTACGGGAGATCTGACTGCATGGGATGGGATGCATGGTATACACTGGCTGTGGTGGCCCTGTGTATTGGCCTTTTGGTCTATATCCGCCATGCACCAGATATAATCCTAATGGCAGGTCTAACCCTCCTGTTGCTGGGCGGGGTACTTTCACCAGGGGAAGCACTGATCGGATTGGCCAACGAGGGCATGGTCACTGTCGGCGTTCTCTATATTGTGGTTACTGGGCTGCGGGAGACAGGCGGCATCGCCTGGGTCAGCAACACCATCCTCGGTCGGCCGCGTTCCGTCCCGGATGCCCAGTTGCGGCTGATGCTTCCAGTGGTGGGCCTGAGTGCGTTTCTCAATAATACCCCCGTCGTGGCGATCTTCATCCCAGCCGTGCAGGACTGGGCTAGACGGCACCAGTTGGCGATTTCCCGCCTTATGATTCCCCTGAGTTATGCCTCCATCGCAGGCGGTACCTGTACCCTGATCGGCACCAGCACCAACCTCGTGATTAACGGTCTGATCATAGGGGAAACCGGTGGTACGGGTATCGGGATGTTCGAGCTTGCCTGGGTGGGCCTGCCGGTGGCGTTGCTGGTGCTGCTGAGCACGCTACTGTTCAGTCACTTGCTGCCGGAACGCCTCTCGGTACTGAGCCAGTTTGCGGATGCACGCGAATATACGGTGGAGATGCTGGTGCCGCCGGGGAGTCCGCTAGCAGGCAAGAGTATCGATGCGGCCGGCTTGCGCCAGTTACCCGGTTTGTACCTGGTGGAAATTGACCGGGAAAACCGGCTGTTGCCCGCGGTCTCCCCGCATGAGCGCCTGCGCGAGGGCGACCGCCTGGTGTTTACCGGCATTATTGATTCGGTACTGGATCTCTACCGCAGCAAGGGCCTGGTTCCGGCAACCGACCAGGTTTTCAAGCTGGATTCGCCACGTCACGAAGCTTGCCTTATTGAGGCAGTGGTCTCGGACAGCTTTCCACTCGTGGGTGAAAGCATCCGCAAGGGCCGCTTTCGCACGCTCTACAATGCCGCGGTGATTGCTGTGGCCCGCAACGGCAGGCGGATTCACAGGAAAGTAGGCGATATCGTCCTGCGGCCGGGCGACACCCTGCTGCTCGAGACTCGGCCCTCGTTCCTTGAACAGTATCGTAATTCGCGTGACTTTTTCCTGGTCAGCAGGCTGTATAACTTTCAGTTGCCGCGCCATGAACGGGGCTGGGTCGCCTTTGGCATCATCGGGCTGATGGTACTTTGCGTTACGCTGGGTTGGCTGAGTATGCTGAAGGCTGCCATGCTGGCCGCTGGCCTGATGATCGTTACCCGCTGCACTACCGGAGCGATCGCACGACGCGCGGTTGACTGGCAGGTACTGGTTGTCATCGCTGCGTCATTCGGTATCGGTACCGCATTGCATACCACCGGTGCGGCACACGCCATTGCTACCTCAATCATCGGCGGCGCCGGTGGTGCCCCCTGGATGACACTGGGCATGATTTATCTAGTTACAGCACTGTTCAGTGCCGTTGTGACCAACAATGCGGCCGCGGTGTTGATGTTTCCCATTGCACTGGCTAGTGCTAGTCAGCTAGGAATCGATTTCCTTCCCTTTGCAATCACCATCATGGTGGCAGCCTCTGCCAGTTTCGCCACCCCAATCGGATATCAAACCAACTTGATGGTCTATGGCCCGGGGGGCTACCACTTCACTGACTACCTGCGCATTGGTCTGCCCCTGACCCTGTTGGTCGGTATTACGACCGTACTGATCGTACCGCTAGTCTGGCCATTTCAGTAACATTAAATGCGAATGGGCAAGGTAACTGCCAGAGAAAACTTGATAATGTGAACAGGATGCGCTTGGATGTGCTGCAACAGCATCCCAATCCATGATGGTAACTTCCTAAAAACCTGTGTGCTTTAGCGCTTGTGGAATGGGGCTCTAATCCAGGGTAAATCTGATCCACTACAATAGCGCACATACTCCATCGCGTTTTTCAAATGAACGCGTGTTCATCGTAATCAGTCGAATGGCTTGTATTGTCCGAAACGGATGTTCCAGTTGTCTGGCACTAAACTGTGTATTGTCGCCGTGTTATCTGAACTGATGAATCAGTAAACTTCACAAATAGCAAAGCAATCATCCTTGCTATGGATTACGCATGAATATGAAGCAGGATAAGGCACTAAATAACCTGAAGAGTATCCTGCCCCTGAAGGAGAGGCAGGACGCATGCAGCAAGCAGATCAGGGA
This sequence comes from Gammaproteobacteria bacterium, assembly GCA_020344335.1. Classification (GTDB taxonomy): domain Bacteria; phylum Pseudomonadota; class Gammaproteobacteria; order UBA9214; family UBA9214; genus SZUA-186. The sequence goes on from CP070821.1 coordinate 1,183,527, forward strand.
ATTTCATTATATCTGAAATCAACATGGCAATTTCCAGCCCAAACCGGAAGTTTATGCTTTTCGATCGAATGCCGGGGAGGCGCTATACTTGATGTAACAGAATCAGTGGTACTGACACGATTCGAATTAGAGATGCGATCC
>CP070821.1:1183767-1189523 GCA_020344335.1 Gammaproteobacteria bacterium
CTGCATGCCGGGCTGCGCCGGGATCTCGGTATCACGGCGCCGCGCATCACGGTGTGCGGGCTCAACCCGCATGCCGGTGAGGGCGGACATCTCGGTCACGAGGAAATCGACATACTGGTCCCGTTACTCGACCGGCTGCGTGCACAGGGAATGGATCTCACCGGCCCGCTGCCGGCCGACACGGTCTTCACCCGCGAGCGGCTTGCACAAACCGACGCCGTGCTCGCGATGTACCATGACCAGGGCCTGCCGGTGATCAAACACATGGGCTTCGGCACCACCGTGAACATCACCCTGGGACTGCCGATCATCCGCACCTCGGTTGATCACGGCACGGCACTGGACCTCGCGGGAACCGGTCGTACCAATCCCGGCAGCCTGCACGCCGCCTTGCGAAGTGCTATCGACATCACCCGCCGGCACCGGCAAGCGGCACCACAGTAATCGTTGCAGCATGCAAAAAGAAGAACTGTTATCCGTACTGCGAGAAGACAGGTCAGGGAAACACTGATTTGTATAGCGTCCTGTTGCAGTACGCGCATGACGCACCCTGCAAACCTTACACAATCCTGAATCCATAATATGGACAGATAGTCAGAGGTTTCCTGAATGTCACACAACCCGCGAAAACGGTTCGGCCAGCATTTCCTGCATGACCCCGCTGTCATCCAGCGGATTGTCACGGCGATCAATCCGCGTGCAGAAAACATACTCGTCGAGATCGGCCCAGGCGAGGGCGCCATCACGCTGCCCCTTTTGCAGGCAACCGGGTGCCTGCACGTCGTGGAACTCGATCGCGACCTGATCGATCCGTTGCAATACAAAGCCAGGGAGGCGGGGGAACTGACCGTACACAACGCGGACGCGCTGCGCTTTGATTTCTGCAAACTCGCCGGTTCCGGAATGCTGCGCGTGGTCGGCAACCTTCCCTACAACATCTCAACACCCCTGCTGTTTCATTTGCTGGAGCAGTCGCGCTGTATCAGCGACATGCACTTCATGCTGCAAAAGGAGGTCGTCGACCGGCTGGCTGCCGATCCGGGTAGCGGCCAGTATGGCCGCTTGTCCGTCATGATCCAGTACCGTTGCGAGGTGACACCACTGTTTACCATCGGCGCCGGGGCGTTCCGGCCACCACCACGGGTCGAATCCGCCTTTGTCAAACTGCGGCCATATCGTACGCCGCCGGTTGCCGTGCGGGATGAAGCCGTGCTGGCGGCCGTGGTACAACAGGCGTTCTCCCAACGGCGCAAGACACTGCGCAATGTCCTGCGGAACATGATTGACGCCAGTGCCATGCAGGCACTCGGGATTGACCCGGCATTACGTGCCGAGATGCTCGGGATCAGGGAATTTGCCGCGCTGGCCAATCATGTTGCGACTGGCCGGAAGGACCAGTGAGAATCGCGGGTCTACCAGGGCATGCGGATGGACAGGTAGACTTCTGACATATCTTTCAGCCCCTGCCCCGCATCGACGCTCGCTGGATGGTCCACCTCGACTGTGGATGGCCGGACCATGGAAACATGCAGGCCGGCACTGCTACTCCCGATGCTCGTTACGTGATAGCCGCTTTCCTCCAGGACATCAGCCAGATTGGCCAGCTGTGGCTGTGGCTTGAACTGGAAAAGCTCGCCTGCCTGGACCACCGTGGAACTCATCACCGCAGCCAGTGTCACCGCCATTGCCAGTAGCACCAGCGGGTCGGGTTTTCTGATCACGTGTTTCCTGCTCATCCTGTCCGTCTTCACCTTGCAGCGTTTCCGGGTCCCTGTTTCCGGTATTCCGAAAGCCTTTTCCGGAACCTGTTGCCATGATGACGGAAAATCCGAAACGGGTCTGGTAACCAGGTCACAAATACCCGGGTAACCCCACGGGGAACGAATGTGGTTTCACGCCGGCCAGGCCGGGCGAGAACCACACGAGATTTATATTTTTATTTATATACAATTAGTTACTTATTATAATCGGCATCTACCCAACAGCGCGGCAAGTCTTCCCCAGACGGGAATACCAGTATGGATTTCTTGAACATGGCAGGCTCCTGCATTTCCTCGCCGGCATGATAACGACCGGTCAGTTCATCCCGGCAGGGGTCAACCATGGAAGTGATATCCAGCACTTCGACCAGGTCACCATTTTCCTTATTCCTGAGATACATAGCACCCTCCCGTAGTTGGCATGTTAGTAGTCCTGTTATAAATATAGCCTCAGATTGGCAGCCATGTCCGGCTTCCCGGGTTGTTCATGGATATGGAAGCCGCCCGGCAATCACTGCAATCCAGCCGCTGTCAATACCCGGGGTAAACAGTCACAATTTTGTCAGCCTGCGTCTGAAAGCGTATGCTTAAACTATCACTCCAACAACAAGATGACCATGACCCACGAACTGCTCAATAACATCACCGTTGAAATCGAGACCTCGTATATCGAGGGTCAGTCAGAACCTGATAACGACCGTTACGTCTTTTCCTATACCATCACCATTCGCAACGAGGGCGATATCCCCGCGCAATTGCTGTCACGGCACTGGGTCATCACCGATGCCAACGGCAACATCCAGGAGGTGAAGGGCGAAGGCGTGGTCGGCGAGCAACCGCACCTCAATCCGGGTGAAGGCTTCCAGTACACCAGTGGCGCCATGATCGCCACACCGGTGGGCAGCATGCGTGGCAGCTATCAGATGATAACGGACTCCGGTGATGAATTTGATGCCGAGATACCGCCCTTCACGCTGGCAATACCCCGCACCCTCCATTAATTACATCGCATAAATGGCAGTCTACGCCATTGGTGATGTGCAGGGCTGTTTCGAAGAACTGCAGGCCCTGCTTGACAAGCTCGCATTCAGCGCGAAACATGATCGACTCTGGTTTGCCGGCGACCTGGTCAACCGCGGACCAAAGTCACTGGAAACCCTGCGTTTCATCAAGGGACTCGGCGATACCGCACTCAGCGTGCTCGGCAATCATGACCTGCACCTGCTGGCTGCTGCCTACGGTCACACCCTGAAAAATGATGATCACACGCTGGATGCCGTCCTCAACGCACCGGATCGTGATGAATTGATTGACTGGCTGCGCCACCGGCCATTGCTGCATCACGATACAGATCTCGACTTCACGCTGGTGCACGCCGGCCTGCCACCGCAGTGGGACCTGGCACTTGCACAGCAATGCGCGAAGGAGGTCGAAACGATACTCCGCAGTGACGGGATCGCAGACCTGCTGACCAATATGTATGGCAACAATCCCAAGCAGTGGACGGACGAACTCGAGGGCTATAACCGCCTGCGTTTTATTATCAATTGCTTTACCCGCATGCGCTACTGTGACCCCGCAGGCCGCCTTGACCTCAAGAGCAAGGGACCGCCCGGCAGCCAGCGCGCGGGATCCCTTCCCTGGTACGAAATACCGGACCGTGCCAGCAAGGGGCTGAACATCATCTTCGGCCACTGGTCGACGCTGCGGGAATTCGGCCACCCCGGCATCTACCCGATCGACTCTGCCTGCCTGTGGGGCGGAGAACTGACCGCACTGCGAATCGACACGGAGCCGCAACGCATCAACCAGCCGTGCCCGGGGCAACAGACACCGGAGGGTGATTGATCAGTTTTTTCTCCTGGTGACGGCATATATTTGATGCGGACTTCCGCGCCCGTATTGGCGAGAGGTTTCGTCCTCTCGGACGAGGTACTTTCTCTTGCGTGCCCAAGAGAAAGTACCCAAAGAGAAGGGCACCCGGTGCCCTCATCGGCTTCGCCGATGCCCTCTGCTCCTCGCCCGTCCGGGGGCGCGCACAACTCGGAGCCGGATCGGGTAATACACCGATCCGGCCTGCCTCGAACAGGGTGCGCGCCTTGATCCCGACCGGGCTGCGGTGCTCGGTGAGGACACAACGGGTCTAAGGGAGGCTGTCCCAACACCGTAGGCGTAGCCGAGCCTCGCAGGGAAAACCGGGGAAAGCGAGCACCCTGTCTGAGCGTAATCGAGCGATCAGCGAGATCGCGAGTTGTGCGAGCGCCGGTTTTCACGAGAAGCGAGGGAACCCGCGCCAGCGGGCAAGACTTCGGGACCGCCTTTCTTTTGGGTACTTTTCTTTGGTGGCGCAAAGAAAAGTACCTCGCCGTCAGGCGAAAACTGACATCAATATTACCTGGATATAAACCCTGGCTGCTAAACACCCCTCTCCCTGACCCTCTCCCCTCGAGGGGAGAGGGGATGATGACCAATTACTTGCCCGTCAGGGCGAAACCTGCGCTATACGCTCCAGCGTGATAAAGCTGTAGGCGTATGCATTCCTTTCATCGGGTTCGCAGTCCCTGCGTTCCACCTCGTGCCATTCGCTTTCATCCAGCTCCGGGAAAAAGACGGTGCCCTCGATGTCGGCGTGCACCCGGGTAAGGTAGATGGTCGACACCTCCGGCAGGATCTCGCGGAACAGGTCGGAGCCACCGATGATCATGATTTCGTCAGCGGGTTCAGCGGCCTTGAGTGCCGCCTCGATGGAATTGACTACAACGGCACCGGCCGCCGTGTAGTCCCTGTTACGGGTAATCACGATACTGGTGCGCTCCGGTAACGGGCGTCCGATGGATTCCCATGTCTTGCGTCCCATCAGGATCGGCTTGCCGGTTGTCAGCTTTCTGAAATGCTTCAGGTCCGCCGGCAGGTACCAGGGCAGCTGGTTGTCCCGGCCAATTACCCCGTTGGTCGATATGGCCACGATGATGGAAAGCTTCATACCGCAACCGGTGCCTTGATATGCGGGTGCGGGTTGTAACCCTGCAATTCGAAGTCATCAAAGGTAAAGGCGAACAGATCGGTAACATCGGGATTGATGGCCATTACCGGCAGCGGTCTCGGATCGCGCGACAGCTGCAGGTCGGTCTGCTCGAGGTGATTCAGGTACAGGTGCGCATCTCCGAAGGTATGTATGAACTCGCCGGCTTCGTGACCCGTGACCTGCGCGACCATCAAGGTAAGCAGCGCATAGGAGGCGATATTGAACGGGACCCCCAGGAAGATATCCGCGCTGCGCTGGTAGAGCTGGCAGGACAATTTGCCGTCCGCCACGTGAAACTGGAAAAACGCGTGGCACGGCGGTAATGCCATATTCCCGATTTCGGCCACGTTCCATGCACTGACAATGATGCGCCGTGAATCGGGATTTTTCCGGAGCATGTCGAGGGCCTGGCTGATCTGGTCGATGGACCGGCCGTCGGCCGTCGGCCAGGAACGCCACTGGGAACCGTACACCGGGCCGAGGTCACCGTTTTCGTCGGCCCACTCGTCCCAGATGGTGACATTGTTGTCATGCAGGTACTTTATGTTGGTGTCACCTTGCAGGAACCACAGCAGCTCGTGAATGATGGAGCGCAGGTGCAATTTCTTGGTGGTGACCAGCGGGAACCCCTCTGACAGGTCGAAGCGCATCTGGTAGCCGAACACGCTGACGGTACCGGTGCCCGTGCGGTCCTCCTTGCGGGTGCCGTGGTCACGCACATGGCGCATCAGGTCGAGGTACTGTTTCATGGCTGTTTCTGATCTCGATAGATAATTTTGCGGTTCACCAGCTGATCGCACCATCCTTGCGACGGTAGGCATACACCATAAACGCGAACCCCAGCACCATCATCGGCAGGGTCAACACGTGCCCCATGGTCAACCAGTCAAAGGCGAGATAGCCGATATGCTCATCCGGCACACGCACGAACTCCACCAGGAAGCGGAACACGCCATAGGTCAGCAGGTACA
>CP070821.1:1189623-1193169 GCA_020344335.1 Gammaproteobacteria bacterium
AGCAACTGGCTGGACTTCGGCATGGATTTACAGGAAGCAATCGACGCGCCGCGCTTTCATGTGGAGGACGGTACGCTGGTCGTGGAGCGGCCCGTTTCGCAAGCGACACGCCAGGCGCTTGCACGACTTGGTCACCAGGTGACGGAAGCCGAAACGCCGATCGGAGGTGCGCAGATGATCTATATCGACAGGGCGCAGGGCGTGCTGCACGCGGCATCCGACCCGCGCAAGGATGGTTGCGCACTCGGCTACTAGCCGTTCATGGTGCATGGCTTCACTGCGAGTGGCTGCTTCCACAGAGAGTGACAGAGAGTCATTTTTGATCTTAGACTGCGGCAACACCATTCCCGTGCCACACACCTTTCCATGAGGGGTTGTCGCTGCAGTCAACCGGTCTGCTGTTCTGTGGGCAGTGCGTCCATGGCAGTCGGGAGTGCCGCCGTGATGGTCTTTTCGATGCCCGCGGCATCGATGCCGCACTGCGCCAGTTGCTGGGCATGGCTGCCGTGGGGGATGAACTGATCCGGGATACCGAGATTCCGCACCGGGATGACGACACCCTGTTCTGCCAGCAACTCATTGACCGCCGCGCCGGCACCGCCGGCGACGGCATTTTCCTCGACTGTGACCAGCAGCTCGTGTTCCTGTGCCATTTTCATAACGAGCTCGCTGTCCAGTGGCTTGATGTAACGCATGTTGACCACGGTGGCATCGATCGCGTCTCCGGCCCCGTGCGCCGCGTCAACGCAACTGCCGAATGCGAGGATCGCCACGCGCCTGCCGGTGCGGCGGATTTCTGCCTTGCCGAGCGGCAGTTCTTCCAGCTCGTCGCCGGGCAAGATCCCGGGGCCGGTCCCGCGCGGGTAGCGTACTGCGGCCGGTCCCGCGTGCCGGTAGGTCGTGGTCAGCAGCTGCCGGCACTCGGTTTCATCGGCGGGTGCCGCGATGACCAGATTCGGTACGCAGCGCAGGAAACTCAGGTCGAAGACGCCGGCATGAGTGGCACCGTCGGCACCGACGAGTCCGGCGCGGTCGATGGCAAGGGTGATGTCGAGGTCCTGCAGCGCAATGTCGTGTATCAGCTGGTCATAGGCACGCTGCAGGAAGGTCGAGTAGATGGCGACGACCGGTTTCAGGCCTTCACAGGCCAGCCCGCCGGCGAAGGTGAGTGCATGCTGCTCTGCAATGCCAACATCGAAATAGCGATCGGCATAGGTCTCAGCATACCGGACCATGCCTGAGCCTTCGCACATGGCCGGCGTGATGGCCATCAGCCGTTCGTCAGTTGCGGCCATATCGCACAGCCAGTCACCAAAGACAGCGCTGTAGGTTTTACTCGGCGTGCCTTTCTGCTGTGTGCCGGTGGCCCGGTCAAACGGGGTTACGCCATGGTAGTTGCAGGGATCCTGCTCGGCCGGGTCATAGCCCTTGCCCTTGCGGGTGACGATATGCAGGAACTGGCGGCCCTTCAGGTTGTAGAGGTTGCGCAGCGTGCTGACCAGTGCCGGCAGGTCATGGCCGTCGAGCGGGCCAATGTAGTTAAAGCCAAGCTCCTCGAACAACGTACCCGGCAGCAGCATGCCCTTCATGTGTTCTTCCCAGCGCCCCAGGAACCGGCGCGCACCCGGCAGGTTATTGAGAATGTGTTTGCTTTGTTCGCGGACGCCGGTATAGAAGCGGCTCGACAGGATGCGCGCGAGGTGATTGTGCATGGCGCCCCGGTTGGGCGAAATGGACATTTCATTGTCGTTGAGGATGACCAGCAGGTCGCAGTCCTGGTCACCGGCGTTATTAAGTGCTTCGTAGGCCATGCCAGCGGTCATGGCACCGTCACCGATTATGGCAACGCACTTGCGGTCAGAGTGTTCCCGGGCCGCGGCTGCGGCCATCCCGAGGGCCGCGCTGATCGAGGTGCTGGAATGGCCGGCACCGAAGGCATCGTATTCACTTTCCTCGCGGCTGAGAAAACCGCTCAGGCCATGCTGCTGGCGGAGACTATGCATGGCGTCGCGCCGGCCGGTGAGGATCTTGTGCGGGTAGGCCTGGTGGCCGATGTCCCACACGAGACGATCGTGCGGCGTGTTGTAGACCCGGTGCAGGGCGATGGCGAGTTCCACCGTGCCGAGGCCGGCAGCGAGGTGCCCGCCGGTGTGTGCAACCGAGTCAATCAGGAACTCGCGCAGCTCGTCTGCCAGCTGTGGTAGCTGTTGGTCCTCCAGGCGATGCAGGTCAGCCGGAGAATCGACACGGGAGAGGAGTGGGTAGTTTTTCATGAGCATGGCGGTAACCGGGCCCATTAGTCTACCAGACGGTGGCCGTAATGTGGCCTGGATAATGCCCGTTATCTGCCTGCCGGGTTACGCGCCGCGCCGCAGCAGGGACAGTAATACTTCGGCCTCGAACCAGGGATTGTTGCGGATCCAGCGGATTTTGGGTGAGAGATGCGGTAACGGGATATATCCCGGCAGGCAGGCGGGGTAGTGCTGCCCGGCCCCGCAGCTTTCCGGACATTTACAGAGTGCCACTGCATGAGCGCCCAGAACGGGCTTTCGGCAAACGGCAGGTGTGCTTCACTGGTACGACAGGCGCGGACTTCCTGCAGCAGCAAATCGAGCGTGTTGTTCACACATTCTGCAGCATCTCGCCCAGCTGCAGGGGTGCGCGGCGTTCATTCTGCTCGTGCCAGCGTCTGAAAACATCGAGGCCTGCCTCGCGGTATTTCTGCATATCTGCACTGGACTCGAATCCCCCCAGCAGTTCGCTGATGCTGCCGGTCTCCGTGACCGGCAGGTTGAAGTATTTGTCCAGGAACATGACGAACACCCCCAGGGTCTCGGTCTCGTCGAGCTGATGTTGTTGTGCAAGGTATTCGATGGCACCGAAATGGAATGCCATGACCATGCGTTGCTTGTGCGGGTAGCGCCCGATATCCTCGGCATCCACCCCTGCGTGTGTTGCGGTAGTAAAGCGGTCGATGAGCTGGCGTACTTCCGCGACGGGGGTTTGTTTGTGAGCGTGCTTGCCGAACAGTCTGCCGAGCAGTGACATGTAACTCAGAACCAACGGCGCACGCGCGCCTTGTAGTCGCGATAGTCCTGCCCGAACAGTTGCTCCAGGTAACGTTCTTCACGGGCAATGGCATAGCGGGTCATAATGATGACAGAAGCAACGCTCGTCAGCGCTATCCAGGCCATATTCATCCAGGCGGCGACCATGAGCTGGACAATAATCAGCATCAGATACAAGGGGTTACGGCTCAGTGTATAGGGCCCGGTGGTGATCAGGGCAGTGTCCGGCCTGTCGGGGCGGACATCGGTTTTTGCCCGGTAGAATTCCCGCAGGCAAAATCCGGCAATGACCAATACGGTGACCAGCAGGGCGATGGCAACGGCCTTCCCGTACCGGCCGAACGGCATCGCCAGTGGCCATAATACATTGATGCCATAGCCCGCGAGGATGCTGGCCGCAAAGATGATCGGCGGGTGAATGCGCACCCCCGGCCCGTGGCGGTCCCCGGGCATGTTCACGGCAGGTTTTCCTGCAGGA
>CP070821.1:1193269-1198582 GCA_020344335.1 Gammaproteobacteria bacterium
CACGAGGTGCTCGAACCGGTGGCCAACCGACTGCAGCACATGGGCGAGGAACGCTGGACTTGTCTTTTTTGCAAGCGCGCGATGATCGCCAAAGCCATCGAGTTGGCCCCACAGTGGCGATACTCATAGTGGTGGTGCTGTGGGCGGCGGACCTGACGGCCGTGATCCCGCTTGCCGTACTGGCGGGCATCGCGCTGAAGGTCGGCATCAACATCATCGACTGGGGCTTCCTCAAGCGGGCCCACCGCATCTCGCCGAAGGGCAGTGTGATCACCTACGGGGTCATCCTGCTGACCGTGTTCGTCGATCTCATCGTCGCCGTTGGTATCGGCCTGTTCGTCGCCAACGTCATGACGGTCATGCGGCTCTCGGAACTGCAGGCGGCCGATGTCAAGGCGGTAACCGATCCTGACAGCACCGATATCGAGCTGACACCCTACGAGAAAGACATGCTCCAGGAGGCCGGCAACAAGGTGCTGCTGCTGTACATGCGCGGATCGATCATCTTCGGTGCCTCGCGCGCCATCAGCCGCAAGAATTCGGAAGTGGAAGGGCGCGAGGCGCTCGTCGTCGACATGACCGACATGAAGCATCTTGGCGTATCGTCCGCCCTGGCGTTGGAACAGGCCATCCTTGACATGGTACGGGCCGGCCGGGCCGTGTACGTGGCCGGCGCCGGGGAACAGCCGCGCAAGCGCATGGAAAACCTCGGCCTGCTGGAATACATACCGTCCAGGCATTTCCAGGATACCAGGGCTGGCGCCCTCCAGCTTGCCGTATTCGGGCCGGTTGGTACGGCCAATGCAGACATGCAAGGCGAAAACGAAAACGCGGAGACAGCGGATCCCGAAGGCTGAGTAGCCGCGCTACCAGATGCCGCTCAGCATGGCGATGCCATGAGCGTTGTGTCCGATCGCCGTCTGCAGGAGATCGATCTTCATACCGCCCAGCGCATACACCGGCATTGGCAGATGTCTGCAGGCCGCGGCAAAACCCTCCCAGCCGAGCACCGGCGCGCCCGGGTGTGATTGCGTCGGCAGGACCGGCGAGAGCACGGCAAACTCCGCACCCAGCCGGACCGCCTGCAGCAGTTCCTCGCGGTTGTGGCAGGAGGCCGCCCACAGCATGCCCGTCACGGGCGGGGAATTGCGTGTCATGAACTGTGCAGTTTGCAGGTGCACGCCATCCGCACCCGTGTCTATCGCGAGCCCGACATCGCTGTTTACCAGCACCCGTGCCTCATGCGCGTGGCACAGGCCAATGACATTTTCCGTAAAGCGTCGCAGGCTGGCCGCATCCATGTCCTTTTCGCGCACCTGTACCAGGCGCACACCGTTCTGCAGCGCTGCCTGCAGGCGCTCCATGAAGACATCAACCCCGAGTATGCCTGCCTGCGTGATGGCGTATAGCGATGGCAGGCGCAGGGCGTCCATGATGTCATGATTCGCGGGCAGTAACGGCACGATATCGATGCGGTGCGGATCCTGCCAGCTCAGCTGCTGGTCCTCACGCCCATGCGGCTCACCCAGCCATTCGGTGACTCGAAACAGCTGCAGGCGGGCGACCGCATGCGGGTAATGAAAGGTACGCGTGAGCCACGGCTGCGCAGTGCGGATGTCGATGGACAGCTCCTCGTGCAGTTCGCGCGCCAGCGCGTCCCAGGGTGATTCGCCAGGCTCGATCTTGCCGCCGGGAAACTCCCAGTAACCCGCCATGACCTTGCCGGACGGCCTTTGTGCGAGCAGTACCCTGCCATCGGCACGCCTGACGACGCCGACGGCGACCTCGATCTGCGGGGGGGTGCTCATGGTTCCGGATTATGCTTCGTCAGTGCCCGGCTGGAGACGGCGGGTTCATGATCGGATGACGGGACGTAACCGTGGTTCAGTCGTTATCATCCAGGCTGGCATCCCAGCCGGCCTCGCGGGCCTTGTCGAAGGCCTCCCGCTGAATGCGCATGTAGCGTTCCCGGATTTCCTCGGGGAGCTGGTTGACCTGGTGACCGTATTTTCCCCATTCAGCGTGGGTCCTGGTCCACAGGTCTTCCAGTGCCTGCATGTTCCAGCCGGCGCAGGTCTCGGTTTCGGGGATGAGGCCGAAGGCCCAGGCGTCGCGGATAATGCGTCCGGCAGCGGTCATGCCGCCGTCGATGTCCTTGTCGATGCCCGCGTAGGTTTTTTTCATGCCGCGCATAGGTGTCATGTCTGCTGATCGTTTGTTGAGGTGTTGAGGGCTCAGACCCCGGTATTTGCTAGAATTCAGTCGAATAGTAGCAAAAACTGCTACTTGACCGCTAAATCACTGGAGACGGATATGGCCGGAATGACCACCATGCCGGGCCCGCACGAGGCCCTGCCCGGACGCGAGTCGAAAATGCCCGTGCCGGAGCGGCATTACGTGAACGGAAATCCGATCACACCGCCGTTCCCGGACGGGATGGAGCTTGCCATGTTCGGCATGGGGTGTTTCTGGGGAGCCGAGCGCAAATTCTGGGAAGCACCGGGCGTGTTTACCACGGCCGTTGGGTATGCCGGTGGCTACACGTCGAATCCGACTTACAAGGAAGTCTGCACGGGCATGACCGGTCATAACGAGGTGGTGCGGGTGGTCTACGATCCGGAAGTCATCAGTTACCAGGACTTGCTGAAAATTTTCTGGGAGGCACATGATCCGACCCAGGGTATGCGCCAGGGCAATGATGTCGGGACCCAGTACCGCTCGGGTATCTACACCTGTTCTGATGAGCAGAAGGCAGCGGCCATCGCCTCATTGCGGATGTTCCAGGGCCGGCTTGCTGAAAACGGTTTTGGTGCCATCACCTCCGAGATCATCGATGCGCCGGAGTTTTATTATGCCGAGGACTATCACCAGCAGTACCTGGCCAAGAACCCGGCCGGCTACTGCGGGCTGGGCGGAACCGGGGTGAGTTGCGGCTGACCATTGCGCTCCCTGGAAGGGGGCGGGTTGATTTTCCCGTCCACCGGACCCATATCCTGTTCATGGAAAGTTTGTACAGGAGACACGCTATGGTTGCCGGAATCGTATTGATACTGGCCGGAATTCTGATGGTGATCTACCCGCCCCTGCTGTCGATCATTGTCGCCGCGTTCATGATCCTTGCCGGTGTGATGGCGATATCCATCGCACGCTTTAATCGCAAGCACCAGCGCCACTTCGATAACCCGACCGTCGAGTTCTTTTTCAGGTACTGATTGCCCGGCCTGCCTGCGCCTTTCTAGTCGACAAAGGTGCCGTGTTGGCGAATGGGTTCCCGGTGCGGTGTGCCGGTACAGACCATCAGGCGGCACCCGGACTGTGATTGTATTTGCCAGATGTTGCCGGTCTCCAGGAAACAGGCATCACCGGCCTCGAGCTGTGTATCGCCCAGTGTGGCATCTCCCGCGACCAGGTAGATGAATCCCTGGTGGGTTTCATCCACGGTATTCCCGTACTCCGCGTTGTCCCCCAGCACGACCTCGAGGTAGTGGACGTCCGTGTGCAGGCGCAGCGGCGAGCCCTTGCCGACAATGGTACGCACGTAACCGCCATCGATATCCTGCTGCGGGATCTCCGTGGCCGGGATCTCCTGGTAGCCGGGATCAAGCTGTTTCAGGCGCAGCGGCAGGTTGACCCACAGCTGGATGCCGCGTGCGTCCGCTTCGTCTCCCGGCATCTCCGAGTGTTCGATGCCACTCCCGGCAGTAAAGCGCTGGGCGCCCCCCGGGCCGACCGTTGAGTGATTGCCGAGGTTGTCGCGGTGCTGCATCTCCCCGCTGAACAGATAGGTCACTGCCTCGAATCCGCGATGCGGATGCGTGGGAAAACCGGCGCCGGGTCGCACCGTGAAATCATCCCAGAGCACGAACGGGTCATAGTTCATCAAGCGGCCGGGCAGGGGAAACAGGCGCCTGACCTCGGCATTGTCACCTTCCCGGGTTTGCACCGATTGGTAGCGTATGTGTGTCATCAGCCGCTGGTTTCTCCGGGTTGGTCTCCGCGAATCCTGATGGATCCTTTCGCCGCAGCGTCTGCCCCTGTCCCGGGGTATCTCCGCGATGTACCAGGCAAACAAGTACCGTCAGACATCCAGCCGTTCCGCCTCATGATACAAGCGCCATGCGGGGGATGTGCCAGAACGGCGCTGGTTCGAACAACCGCAAAATAGTAGAATAAATACAGTTTAGTTACTTGCAAGATTGTATTTATTAACTACATTGTAAATTTATATAAGAATCTAAATAGTAGAAGAAAAAGCTATTTGGTGTATGAAAAAATTTACATTATTAGCCATTTCTTATCTCCGGACTAGTCATTAATAATAAACACCTTCCTGAGTTATAAATAAAAAGTATGGTGTGTCATGAATTTGACATTAATCATGCAAAGGTGCAGTGTGGATTGTATGGCAATGAGGGTCCTTTCGCAGCCGCCTGAACCCGGCAACTAGTAACGACCCGAGTAGTGGATGGTGCAACCTTGCCGGCAACAGCTACGGGCTGCTACCGGCGCGGACTATGCCATTTTCACAGAGCCACTGACAGGACAACAAAAACGTTTGCTTGCAAAAACTATAAGGGGTGGTCGCCCTGATGCAAAAAATAAAAAATCTCCAATTTGCCATACATTTTGCGATACCTGCCCTGATGCTGGCCGCTCTGGGGACCAGCAGTGCCTCCCTGGCTGCTACTTGCCCGGCGGGCGAGACCGAGTTGTTACCGAATCTCCGCGCCCTGCCCGCGTCTGCGATTGCCATGAAGGACGCCGAAAACATGAAATTCAGCGCGACCAGCTGGAATGCCGGCAAGGAAAAATTGCTCCTGGTGCCCCGTAACCCCGACACCGGCTCAGACACCCAGCAGATCGACCAGCGCATCTTTTGTTCCGGTGGCGGTTCTTACGACAGACCGGCCGGGGCTGCCGCCTACCATGATGAACACAACCATGTTCACTTCAATGAGTATGCCAACTATATCCTCGAGGATGTGAACGGTAACCCGCAGAACCAGCGCCAGGGGACCAAGACGACCTTCTGCATCATGGATACCACCCCGGTCAACACGCAGATGGCCGGCGCCTCGCAGAGCGCGGTATTCAACTGGTGTCCCAGCCAGGACCCCGACTTCAATACCCAGGGCATGTCGGTCGGCTGGGGTGACACCTACGGCAGCCACCTTCCCGGCCAGGAATTGAGCATCGCCGGTCTCCCTGCAGGTATTTACCGGTTACGGCTTGCATTCGATCCAAAGGGAAAGGTCAATGAGGTGGCGAATGACGACAACGAATCCTGTGTATTAGTCGAAATCGGTGATGGCC
>CP070821.1:1198682-1205692 GCA_020344335.1 Gammaproteobacteria bacterium
AATGACAGCAAACAGGCACTTGCCCCAATCCTGCGCACGCTCTGGTATTATCTTTTGCGCAGCAAGTGAGACCAATCACCGGAGGAGCCAGATGAAACTCATAACAGCAATCATAAAACCCTTCAAGCTCGACGATGTCCGCGAGGCATTATCCGAGATCGGGGTACAGGGCATTACCGTGACCGAGGTGAAGGGGTTTGGTCGCCAAAAGGGCCACACCGAGTTGTACCGCGGCGCCGAGTACGTGGTGGATTTTCTGCCCAAGGTCAAGATCGAGATCGGCATAGCGGAGGATATGGCCGACAAGGTAATCGATGCCATCAGCAAGGCAGCCAACACGGGCAAGATCGGCGATGGCAAGATCTTCGTTTCCAGCCTTGAAGAAGCAGTGCGCATACGTACCGGTGAAACCGGCCGGGATGCACTTTAAACAAGGAACAAGTGGGGGGAGAAATCCAATGAGATTTATACAATCCAAGGGGCTTGCGATCGGCCTTGCGAGTCTGCTGTTACCATCGATGGCACTCGCCGATGAGCTCAGTGGTGCCGACACGGCCTGGATTCTGACATCGACGGCACTGGTGCTGTTCATGACCATCCCGGGACTGGCATTGTTCTATGCCGGCCTGGTGCGCAGTAAGAACGTGCTGTCGGTACTGATGCAATGCTTTGCCATCACCTGCCTCGCATCGATAATCTGGTTTGCCTACGGCTACAACCTGGCCTTTGGTGATGGTGGTTCGATGAACAAGTGGATGGGTGGCTTTGGTGACCTGTTTATGTCCGGTGTCGGGCGTGACAGCCTCAGTGGCACCATACCGGAGACGGTATTTGCCATGTTCCAGATGACGTTCGCCATCATTACCCCGGCACTTGTCGTCGGCGGGTTTGCCGAGCGCATGAAGTTTTCCGCCATGCTGTGGTTTTCGGCCATCTGGCTGACCGTGGTGTATGCACCGGTGTGCCACTGGGTGTGGGGTGGCGGCTGGCTCGGCGATATGGGCCTGCTGGATTTTGCCGGCGGGACCGTGGTGCACATCAATGCAGGCGTCGCGGCCATTGTGGCGGCCATGGTGATGGGCAATCGCAAGGGTTTCGGTACCACGGCCATGCCACCGCATAATATGACCATGACGGTGGCCGGCGCCTCCATGCTGTGGGTCGGCTGGTTCGGATTCAATGCCGGCAGCGCGCTGGCGGCCAACGGCGATGCGGGCATGGCGATGCTGGTAACGCACATCGGTGCCGCGGCCGGGTCGCTGGCCTGGATGTTCATGGAGTGGGTGCGGCACGGCAAGCCCAGTGTGCTCGGTATCGTTACCGGTATGGTCGCCGGTCTCGGTACCATTACCCCGGCCTCGGGTTTCGTCGGGCCTCTGGCTGCCCTGATAATCGGTCTTGCTGCGGGTGTGGTGTGTTACACGGCCACCAGCTACATCAAGAAAACTCTCAAGATCGATGATTCACTGGACGTATTCCCGGTCCACGGTGTCGGTGGTGTTCTGGGCACGCTGTGTGCCGGACTGTTCGTCGGCACGCTGGGTGGCGCCGGGCTGGCCGAGGGCATGACCACGGCCAGCCAGGTCGGGGTGCAGTTCGTCGGCGTGGCAGCGACCTTCGTCTGGTGTGCCGTCGTGACCTGGATCATCCTCAAGGTGATCGATGCCGTTATCGGGCTGCGGGTTACCGGGGATGAAGAGACCCAGGGTCTCGACATCGTGCTGCACGACGAGACGGGTTATAACTTGTAAAGTTCGTTGTCTTTTGTTGTAAAAAAACGGGCGCTTCGGCGCCCGTTTTTTTTTATGCCTGACGTGGGTCTGGTTGATGGATTATTAACACTCGTCATTCCCGCCCCCCGCTTTCGCGGGGACAGGCTCCAGCGGGAATCCATGCATATGCAGTTTCGTAGTTTGTAGGTTGGGCTGAGCCTGCGAAGCCCAACGATTAGCAGACCGGTTAACCCGAAGATGTTGGGCTTCACATATGTTCAGCCCAACCTGCGCGTGCTATATCGTAATCAGAATTTCTTATGACTGCCGTCGCAGAACGGCTGGTCGCTACTGTGTTTGCAGCCACACAGCCAGGCCTTGCGGGCCTCGGTAATTTCGAATTTTACCGGGGTGAAGTCCGTGCCCTTGTGGGAGCCGTCACAGAACGGCTGGGTCTTCGAGCGCCCACAGGCGCACCACCAGTAGGTGCCTGGTTCGAGTTCCTGTTCAAAGGGCGCTTTTTGTGCAATTGTGGGTTCTGACATAATGGTCCCCTGGATGAAATGTCATTTTTAGCAGGATACGCCCTGCCTACCGGCCATCATGTGTTGCAGACCGGTTTGTTATGCACGTCGCATTCTGCTGCAATGTCTGTGTGTAACGTGCTGACGAACTGACCTTGAGTAAAACACCGCCACTACTGCAAATCAAGAATCTGCAGCGACTGACGCTTGGCCCGCTATCGCTGGATGTCGATGCCGGTGACTGTGTGTGCATCTCCGGGCCTTCGGGCACCGGCAAGTCACTGTTGTTGCGCGCAATTGCCGATCTCGATCCGCACGAGGGCCAGGTGTGGCTCGGTAATCGATCCTGTATCGCAACCCCGCCGGATGAATGGCGTACCGCGGTCGGACTGCTGCCGCCGGAGAGCAGTTGGTGGTTGCCGCGTGTACTGGAACACTTCCACGACGGGGTACCGGTGCCGCTGGATCATGTTGGCCTGACAACGGAAATCCTCGACAAGCCGGTTAGCCAGTTATCGAGCGGCGAGCGCCAGCGACTGGCATTGCTGCGGCTGCTCTCGAACCGCCCGCGTGTGCTGCTGCTGGACGAACCCACCGCGAACCTCGACCCGGAAAACACCCGGCGCATCGAGGAGGTCGTTATGGAATACCGGCGCGAACACGATGCCGCGATTATCTGGGTCAGTCACGATAGCGAACAGATCAAGCGCATTGCAAACCGGCACTTCGAGCTGATCGACGGTGAGCTGCGGGAACAGGAAATGGAGTGGTTGGCATGGTTACACTGAGCATCGCCGACCTGGCTATCGCCGCGCTGCTGGTGTTGCTGCTTGCGCTGCTGTCCCTGCGGCAGCGCGCCGGCATCAGCCGGCAACTGCTGATAGCCGCGTTGCGCACGGCCATCCAGCTGACCCTGATCGGCCTGGTGCTCAAGACGCTGTTCGCCAATGCCCAGCTCGGCTGGGTCACCCTGCTGGCACTGGTGATGCTGCTGATCGCAGGTCGCGAAGTCATGGTGCGCCAGGAACGCCGCTTTACCGGCTGGTGGGGTTATGCGGTCGGCACGGTATCGATGTTTCTGTCCTCGTTCGCGGTCACCGTGTTTGCACTGGTCGTGATTCTCGGCAGTGATCCCTGGTACGCACCGCAGTATGCCATCCCGCTGCTGGGCATGCTGCTCGGCAACACCATGAACGGTATTGCCATCGCCATGGACCGGCTGACCAGCGTGGCCTGGGAAAGGCGCAATGTCATCGAGGCACGTCTGATGCTGGGTGAGCGCGCGGACCGCGCGGTGGCCGATTTACGAGTGCAGGCCGTGCGTAGCGGTATGATACCGATCATCAATGCCATGGCCGCGGCCGGCGTCGTCAGCCTGCCGGGCATGATGACCGGCCAGATCCTCGCCGGGGCCCCGCCGGTTGAAGCGGTCAAGTACCAGATCCTGATCATGTTCCTGATCGCGGTGGGAACCGGTCTTGGCACGCTGGCCGCGGTGACCATCGGTTCACGGCACCTGTTCGACGAGCGCCAGCGGTTGTGCCTCGAGCGGTTGCGGTCTGTTAACTGACAGCAAGGATTACCTGATGGTGAGCACGTCTGCATTGCGAAATATTGTCCCGTTTGTAGTTCTTGCCGGGCTGTTTACTGCACCGGTGTTTGCCGAGATCTACAAATGCCGCGACGCCAATGGCAAGCTGCAATACACCGACCGGCCCTGCGTGGGGGAATCCAGTGTATTTACCCCGGAGAAAGCCCCCGTTGCGGATGAAGACAGTGACGAACGCATGAACAGGACACGCAAGCTTCTGGATGCAATGGAGGCCGAGCGCAACCAGAAGGAAAAGGCTGCCGCGGAGCAAAAGGTCGAGAAAGAGCGCCGGCAGCGCAACTGTAACAATGCGCGTGACCGCTACCGGCGCATCATCGAGGCCAGCCGCCTGTATGAGCTGGACAAGGACGGTAACCGTGTTGTCATGAATGATGTACAGCGCGCGCAGACAACCGAACGGGCACGCGCAGCCATGGAGCGCTGGTGTAATGAATAGCGGCCCGCTACTCCAGTGCCTTGTGAAAAAACTCCGGTGCCGTCAGTGCGGCCTGGTGGACCGCGGCATTGTAGTATGACGTCTTGATGTGGGTGTGTACGGCATCCTGCTCCCGGTACGTTTCTGACAGTGGTTGCTTTCCGGCGAGTGTTGCAGTCCACCATCCGGACGGGTAGCTCGGCTGGGGAAAAAACAGCGTCTGCACGTCCGCGAAGCCCGCGGCCTGCATTTGTTTGCGCATCGGGTTGATGATGTCCATGTGAAACAGCGGTGATTCGCTCTGCTGTACCAGCACACCGCTGTCGCCGAGCACGCGGTGGCAGTTGGCGTAAAAGGCCTCGGTATACAGTCCCTCGGCCGGACCGATCGGGTCGGTGCTGTCAACGAGGATGACATCCACGTTGCCCGGATCTGCCGTCTGCATCCAGCGGATGCCGTCGCCGAAGAAAAATTCGGCACGCGTGTCATTGTTGGAAACGCACAGCTCGGGAAAGAATTCCTCGGCCAGCCGAGTCACCCGCTCGTCGATCTCGACCTGCAGGACATGCGTCACCCGGGCGTGCTTCAGAACCTCGCGCAGCGTGCCGCAGTCACCACCGCCGATGATCACCACGTTCTCCGGTGACGGATGCGAGAACAGGGCCGGGTGCGCCATCATTTCGTGGTAGATGAAATTGTCGCGCGCCGTCAGCATGACGAAGCCGTCAATGACCATCAGGTTACCGAACCATTCCGTCGCGTAGATTTCAATACGCTGGAATGCAGTCTGCTCGTCATGCAGTTTTTCCCGGATCTTCATCGAGAAGGCGGAGCCGCCTTCCTCGCAGATTTCGGTAAACCACTGGCTCCTGTCCATCGTGCACATCGTCCTGTTTTGTTCTCTGCCGCATTGTCCAACGGGAATATTCCTTAATCAATCCCCGAAAACGGACTGCATTTCACGGTTCATGCTATCTTCATCCCATGCGAGCGGGTGGTACAAAAAACAGGAGGTAATCGTATGAAGACCGGCATCATCGGGCTTGGCGCCATGGGCGCCCCCATGGCACGCAACCTGCACCAGGCCGGACACCTGGCCACGCTCTGGAACCGCACCCGTGAAACAGCCGCGGCGCTGGAACGGGAACTCGGCGTGAATGCCGCCACCGACCCGCAGGCGCTCGCCGGCGAATGCGAATTGATCATCCTGTCGGTATCGGCGGACGCGGATGTGCTGGAGATGATCGAAAGCCTGCTGCCCGGCCTGCAGCGTGACAGCGTGGTGATCGACACTTCCACCATCAGCCGCGAGACCGCGCGCGTGGCCGCGGAGCGGATACAGGAGGGCGGGGGTCACTTTCTCGACGCGCCGGTCTCCGGCGGTATCGAGGGCGCACGCAACGGCACCCTCGCAATGATGGTGGGTGGTGAGGCCGGGGTGCTCGATCGGGTGCGCCCGGTGCTTGCCGCCATCGCCGCACGCGTCGAGCACATGGGCCCGGCCGGTGCCGGCCAGGCCACCAAGGCGGTCAACCAGGTGATGGCAGCCGGTATCAACCAGGCAGTCACCGAGGCGCTGGCGTTTGCCGCGGCGCTCGAGTTGCCGCTCGACAAGGTGATCGACGTGGTCGGTTCGGGCGCGGCGGGCAACTGGTTTCTCACGCACCGCGGCCCGACCATGGTTGAGGGTAAATTCGATCCCGGCTTCCGGGTCATGCTGCACCACAAGGACCTGGCGATCTGCAAGCAGATGGCCGATACCTTCGATGTGGCCCTGCCAATCACTGAAATGACCCTCATCCACTACCGCCGGCTGATGGAGGCCGGCTACGGGGACGAGGATATCTCGGCGCTGTACCGGGAGAAACAGGCGTTGTTCAAGCCCGCCGACAAGCGTAGTTGATACTCAGCGTCGCTTTCTTTTTGACGCAGACGATGATTCCAGGTGCGCTGCCGTGTAGGCGTCCAGCAGGCGCCGGATCATCTTCTGGTAGGGTGTATGCCGTTTGCGCGCCTCGCGCTTGAAGAATTCCACGCTCGCCCGGCTCAGCGCAATCGTGACCTTGACGGTGTCCTCCCTGAATGCCAGCTCATCCGGGGACGGCAGGAAGTCTTCAATAACTTCCACGTCACCCAGCGGCTCATCGCTGTATTT
Source organism: Gammaproteobacteria bacterium (assembly GCA_020344335.1). GTDB lineage: Bacteria > Pseudomonadota > Gammaproteobacteria > UBA9214 > UBA9214 > SZUA-186. The sequence goes on from CP070821.1 coordinate 1,205,101, forward strand.
TATTTTCGCGTTCATAGATAAGTTTGCCCTTGCGCCAGTAGCCGGCGCCGATAATCCGGATGGTCCCGCCGCGCCAGGAAAACCGGACGGCCAGGACGCCGCCTGCGACCTTGCCCATGCAGTAATAGCGTTGCTCGCTGTGACTGTGAGACCGATCCCGGGCAATGACACGGCGCGGGTCGGCAAAAGCATATTGCGCCGCTGCAAACGCTACCCCGTGCTTGTCACGGTTCAGGCGATCCTTCCCGGGATCCTACTCAAAGCTTTCCCTGCTCATGGATGAGTATAGCTAATGTATGGTTATTTAGCCATATATTTATATGTATCAATTGACAGGTTAAGAGCTCACCCTTCGGTGTTCCTGCGCCCTGTTCTGGAAACCTTTTTCAATTCTTCCCGGATGATGCGACGCAGGGTTGCTTCATCCAGTGGCGCACCGGTATCGGCAAGATACTCGCCAAGCGCCTCATTGATGAGGGTCTGGTAACCGCGCCCGGATTTTTCCACCAGCTCACGGAATGCATCAAGGACGGCATCGTCAAGCCAGATGGTGATCCGTGACTTGCCCTTGCGTGGCAGTACGGCACCGCGC
>CP070821.1:1205792-1208711 GCA_020344335.1 Gammaproteobacteria bacterium
CACCGGAACGTTTACCCTGGAAGCGGATTTTCCGAATCCCGGCAACATTGTGCTGGCCGGGCAGTTTGCCAGGGTGCGTGGCGTGGTCGAAACCCGCCGGGATGCCTTGCTGGTGCCGCAGCGTGCGGTCAGCGAGCTGCAGGGCAATTATCGCGTGTTTGTCATCACGCCCGACAACACGGTCGCGCTGCGGGATGTTGAACCCGGCCCGCGTATCGACAACCTGTGGCTGATCGACAAGGGTCTCAATCCCGGTGAGCGGGTGGCCGTGGAAGGCATCCTGCGATTGAAGGATGGCATGACGGTCAATCCCGTGACACCGGAAGCCGCTGCGCCTGAAAGCAAGGCAGCCGCAGAAGAAGCCGGGGACTAACCATTGGCTGAATTTTTTGTCAGGCGGCCTATTGTGGCCATGGTGATCGCGATCATTATCGTGATCGTCGGGCTGGTCGCCCTCGGGCGCCTGCCGATTGCCCAGTATCCGGAAATCACCCCGCCGATGGTTTCCGTCACCGGGACCTACACCGGTGCCAATGCAGTCAACGTCGAGCAATCGGTGGCCACCCCGATCGAGCAGAAGGTCAACGGGGTGGAAAACATGATCTACATGCGCTCCATCAATTCCAGTGATGGTCGACTCAACCTCGAGGTGTCCTTCGAGGTCGGCACCGATCTCGATATGGCCAACGTGCTGACCCAGAACCGCGTGTCGGAGGCACAGGCCAGCCTGCCGGAGGAGGTCAAGCGGCTTGGCGTCACGGTCAAGAAAAAACTGTCCTTCCCGCTGCTGCTGGTATCGCTGGTGTCGCCCAATGGCACCTATGATGAACAGTTCCTGACCAACTACGGCACCATCAACATTATCGATGAGCTGGCGCGTATTCGTGGGGTCGGGCTTGCTGAAGTGCTGGGCGGCAGCATCACCGAGTACGCCATGCGCGTCTGGATCCGCCCTGACCAGCTGGCAAAACTCAGCCTGACGGTACCGGATATCACCCGCGCCATTTCGGAACAGAACGTCCTGGTGCCGGCCGGTCAGATCGGCGGAGAACCGGCGCCGCCAGGAACAGATTTCACCTATACCGTGCAGACCGCCGGCCGCTTCGAGACGCCGGAACAGTTCGGCAATGTCGTCGTGCGTTCCAATCCGGATGGCTCCCAGGTGCTGCTCAAGGACGTGGCGCGCATCGAACTGGGCAGCCAGAACTACCAGATCCAGGCACGACTCGACGGGCAACCGACGGCGGTCTTGCAGATCTTCCAGCTTCCCGATGCCAATGGCCTCGAGGTGGCGGGAAAGGTGCTGGCCAAGATGGAAGAGCTGTCAAACCGCTTTCCGAATGACCTGGAATACGTCATTTCGCTGGATACCACCAAGCCAATCACGGCGGGCATCCGTGAAATCGTGATCACCCTGTTTCAGGCCGTGGCGCTGGTGATCCTGGTGGTCTACATCTTCCTGCAGAATGCGCGTTCCACCCTGATCCCCACGCTCACGGTACCGGTATCGTTGATCGGTACCTTTGCGGTGTTTCCCTTGCTGGGCTTTTCAGTCAATACCCTTTCCCTGCTGGGTCTGGTGCTGGCGATCGGCATCGTGGTGGATGATGCCATTGTCGTGGTGGAGGCGGTTGCCCAGAAAATGGAGAAGGGCATGGCGGCGAAAGATGCCACCATCGAGGCCATGCGTGAAGTTTCCGGACCGATCGTGGCAACCTCGCTGTCACTGATTGCCGTGTTCGTACCGGTGGCCGCCATGGGAGGGATTACCGGCCTGCTGTACCAGCAGTTCGCCATCACCATTGCCATCTCGGTAGCCATCTCCTCGATCAATGCACTGACGCTGAGTCCGGCGCTGGCGGCGCTGCTGCTGAAACCGCCCGGCGAACAGAAGAGCCTGTTCCAGAAGTTCTTTGATGTCTTCAACCGCTGGTTCGAGACGGCCACTGAAAAATTCATGGTGCTGACCGCTTTCTTTACCCACAAGTTCGTGCGTGCCGCCGTGCTGCTGGGAGTGATTGTTGCCGGCGTGGTGGTGCTGTTCCGCGTCGTACCCGGTGGTTTCGTGCCGGAGGAAGACCAGGGGTATCTCCTGGCCGCGGTCATCATGCCGGATGGTTCCTCCCTGCAGCGAACCAACCAGACACTGAAACAGATCGAGCAGATCATCGGGGAGATTGACGCGGTGCAGAATTCGACCGCGATTGCCGGTTACAGCATCGTTACCAGCACCATCCAGCCGAATGCCGGTATGGCCTTCATCCAGCTCAAGGACTGGGACGAGCGCCCGGATGCGAAAGACCATGCCACCGAGATTGTCCGGCGTTTGAATGCAGAGTTCGCACAACGCATCACCGGTGGAGCTGCCTTTGCCTTCGGGCCACCCGCCATCCCGGGGCTGGGTACCGGTTCCGGTTTTTCCATGATGCTGCAGGACCGGGGCGGAAACACGCCGGATTACCTGTTCGAGCAATCACAGAAATTTATCGAAGCCGCCAGGGAAAGGCCCGAGATCGCCAACCTGTTTACCATGTTCCGCCCGAACTCACCGCAGATATTTCTCGATGTCGACGATGCCAAGGCACTCAAGCTGGGGGCTCCATTGGCGGACGTGAATACCTCGATCGGTGCCTTCCTGGGCGGTGCCTATGTCAATGATTTCAACCGGTTCGGGCGCCTTTATAAGGTATATGTTCAGGCGGAACCCGAATACCGGCAGAAGGCAGACGGCATCCGCATGTTCTATGTCCGCAACAAGGATGATGAGATGGTGCCCCTGGCGACCATGGTCAGTACCAGCACCACGCAGGGACCGGAATTCACCAACCGCTTTAACCTGTTCCGCTCCGCCGAGATCAGCGGCCAGGCCGCCAAGGGGTACAGCTCGGGGCAGGCCATCGATGCACTGGAAGCGGTTGC
>CP070821.1:1208811-1214606 GCA_020344335.1 Gammaproteobacteria bacterium
AATGACAAGAATGGTGCACTGCATCAAGCTGGGTAAGGAGGCGGAAGGCCTGGATGCACCGACGTATCCCGGGAAACTCGGGCAGCGGATATTCGAGAACGTGTCAAAGGAAGCCTGGCAGTTATGGCTGCAGCACCAGACCATGCTGATCAACGAATATCGCATCACCCCCGTGGACCCTGCGGCACGCAAGTTTCTGGAAGAGGAAATGGAGAAGTTTTTCTTTGGCGGAGGGTCTGATCTGCCGGAGGGTTTTGTATCACCCGAGCGCACCCGGTGAATTTCATATCGTCATTCCGGGCGGAGCGTAGCGGAGACCCGGAATCCAGTTGTTATAAATCAAATTGCAACTGGATTCCCGCATTCGCGGGAATGACACAATGTTTTATTTTTAAGAAATCCAATTCAAGGCCAATCTGAATGAAAGGCATCATCCTTGCCGGCGGTAGCGGATCGCGGCTGTATCCATTGACACATGCCGTCAGCAAACAGCTGATGCCGGTCTACGACAAGCCGCTGATCTACTATCCCCTGTCGATCCTGATGCTGGCGGGAATCCGGGAAATTCTCGTGATTTCGTCTCCACGGGATCTGCCTGCCTTCGAGCATCTGCTGGGTGATGGCAGCCGGTATGGCCTGGACTTTCATTATGCAGAGCAGCCGGAACCACGTGGACTTGCTGACGCATTCATTATCGGCAGGGAATTCATTGAGGGGAAACCTTCCTGCCTGATCCTGGGTGATAATATTTTTTACGGCCATGGTCTTGCCACGGTATTGCAGCAGGCCGCCGGTCTGACCCGGGGCGCCAGGGTTTTTGCCTATCGAGTAAGGGACCCGGAACGCTATGGCGTCGTGGACTTCAATGATGAAGGCAAGGTGCTCAGTATCGAGGAGAAGCCGGTCGAGCCGCGCTCTAACTACGCAGTTACCGGCCTGTATTTCTATGACAGCCAGGTGACCGATATTGCCAGCCAGCTTGAACCATCCATCCGCGACGAACTGGAAATTACCGATATTAACCGGGTCTATCTTGAGCAGGGTGAACTCGTGGTGGAGGTCCTCGGACGCGGGACGGCCTGGCTGGATACAGGGACCCATGAATCACTGTTGCAGGCAGCGACCTTTATCGAGGCTATCGAGCAGCGCCAGGGTCTCAAGGTGTCGTGTGTCGAGGAGATTGCCTGGCGCATGGGCTATATCAGTGCCGACCAGCTGGAACAGCTGGCAGCATCCTTGCAGCGCAGTGGTTACGGGCAGTACCTGCTTGACCTGCTGGTACAGAAGTAGCGGCTGGTATGAAAGTCTTCCCGACAGATCATCCGGAAGTGCTGTTGATTGAACCGGATGTTTTTCCTGATGAGCGCGGGTTTTTTATGGAGACATTCAACGCCGAAACATTCCGGCAGCACGGCTTGCCGGTGTCGTTTGTACAGGACAACCATTCACGCTCGGCGCGCGGCGTACTGCGGGGATTGCACTACCAGCTCAATCAACCGCAAGGAAAGCTGGTACGGGCTGCTACGGGTGAAATATTCGATGTTGCTGTGGATATACGCAAGGGTTCACCGAACTTCGGCAAGTGGGCAGGCGCTGTTCTTTCTGAAGAAAACAACCACCAGTTGTATATTCCACCCGGGTTTGCCCATGGCTTCTGTGTGTTAAGTGAACAGGCAGACTTTCTGTACAAATGCACTGACCTTTATTCTCCCGGTGATGAATACGGTATCGCCTGGAATGATCCGGATATCGGTATCGACTGGCCAGAAATGGACTGCGTGTTGTCAGACAAGGACCTGCGCAACCCCAGGCTGCGTGACAGTGAAGCACACCTTCCGGATTACAAGGCAGATTGATGCGGGTACTGGTAACCGGTTCAACCGGACAACTTGGCAGCGAGGTCGTCAGGATGATGCAGGCAGGTGGCCATGAGGTGATTGCGCCGCTATCGGAGGAACTGGACTTCCTGCAGCCGGCCGCAGTCGCCGGGTGGACCCGCGAGATCGGTGCGGACTGGGTCATTAACTGTGCGGCCTACACCCAGGTAGATAAGGCAGAAAGCGAAGAACATCAGGCATTTATAATAAACCGGGACAGTGCTGGCGCCCTGGCCGGGGCAGTTGCCGAATACGGTGGCCGGCTGCTGCATGTCTCGACCGATTATGTCTTTGACGGCACGCAGTCGCGGCCATACCGTGAAGATGACACACCCAATCCCGTGGGGATTTATGGTCGCAGCAAGTACGAGGGCGAAGCTGCCGTGCAGGCGGCATTGCCCGGAGCAACCATCCTCAGGACCGCCTGGGTATACGGCGTACGCGGGCATAACTTTGTGAAGACGATTGTCAGGGCAGCTATTGCCGGCAAACCGTTGAGAGTTGTTGACGACCAGATTGGTTCACCCACGTGGACCCGGGATATAGCGAATGCGATAAAGGTGCTTGTTGACAGGGACATCGGCGGCGTCTTTCATTTTACCAGCGCGGGTAATACATCATGGTATGGATTTGCCGCCGCCATCCTTGAAGATGCATCAAGGGAAGGATTTGCCCTGGTAACGGACAAGGTCGAGCCAATACCGACTTCGGCCTGGCCGACTGCGGCCGCACGACCGGCGTATTCCGTGCTGGACACGCAGAAAATCCGGGAGATCCTGGATTCTCCCATTCCGGACTGGCGTGACAGTCTGAAATCAATGTTAGGGGAACTGTACTCATGCGCAGACTGCTGGTAACCGGTGGCGCCGGATTTATCGGCTCAAATTTTGTCCGCTACTGGATTAGTTGCTACCCGGATGACCGGGTCGTCAACCTCGATGCACTGACGTACGCCGGCAATCTCGAAAACCTGCGGGAGATCGAAACGGCACCGGGATACCGTTTCGTGCATGGCGACATTACCGATCGGGACTGTGTGGATCGCCTGTTCGCCGAGGAAGCAATCGATACAGTGGTCAATTTTGCGGCAGAATCACATGTGGACCGCTCGATACTCGGACCCGAGGCATTCATCAAAACCAATATCCAGGGAACCTTTGTACTGCTGGAGGCGGCAAGGGCCGCGTGGCAGGGCGAAGCGCAGGACCGGCGCTTCCTGCACGTATCGACGGACGAGGTCTATGGCAGCCTGGCACCGGAGGCAGCCGCATTTACCGAGCAGCACCGCTATGCACCGAACAGCCCGTACTCTGCCTCCAAGGCCGCCTCCGATCACCTGGTGCGCGCCTACCACAAGACCTACGGGATGCCGGTGCTTACGACAAACTGTTCAAACAACTACGGGCCATACCAGTTCCCGGAAAAACTGATTCCGCTGGTCATTCTGAATGCGCTGGAAGGCAAGCCCGTTCCGGTATACGGGGACGGTATGAATATCCGGGACTGGTTGTATGTGGACGATCATTGCAGTGGTATCGATGCGGTGCTGGCAGACGGGCGGCCCGGTAGTGTCTATAACATTGGCGGCAACAACGAGTGGCACAATATCGACATCATTACCCTGATCTGTGAACGCCTGGATAACCTGCAGCCCGGACAGGGAAGTTACCAGGACCTGATTACCTACGTAAAGGATCGCCCCGGCCATGACCGTCGCTACGCCATGGATGCAAGGCGTATGCAGACAGAACTGGGTTGGACACCACAGCACGATTTTCCGGAAGGGCTTGAAGAGACCCTGAAATGGTATCTGGACAACCTGGAATGGTGTGACCGGGTACGCACCGGCGAGTACCGGAAATACTATGCAACTCAATATGGTGAGGAGGCGCTCTAGGAGCCGGTGCGCCGGCAGGGAGAAGGTGAGACCGAGGCTGGCCTGGGCCCTACAGGCGAGGAGCGTGAGCAGGACAGATAATTGCTCCTGCAATTTCTGCATTCCCCGTGTCCACGTGGATTACGCGGAAGCTTTGCCGGCGAACCGGCAGTATGACCAGCTATCCGGTAACAATCAGTAACTTATGCCCGAAAGTCTTGACTACCACTCGGGCTCTCTGTTTAATACCCCGCTCGCCTCAATACATGGCCAGGTAGCTCAGTCGGTAGAGCAGGGGACTGAAAATCCCCGTGTCGGCAGTTCGATTCTGTCCCTGGCCACCAAATATCAACTTGCCGTTACTAACGTCCTTGTCATAAGCGGGGGTATTCTCACAGCCTGGCGCAAGTGATTGCCAGCGAAAAGGCTTGTGGTACCGAACCCGAATCCCCTACGCTTCTCGTTCGTGATTTGCATAGAAGATACGCGCCGCCTCCGGCCGTCGAAAGGAGATACATGAACGCCAGGCCCGCCCGTCCGGTCGTGCTTGTCTTTCTGATGGGCATGGTCGTCGCCGTCGCGCAGACCAACGCGCCCCGTGTCAGCGTCGCGATGGTCGAACGGGTCCCAATCCGCGAAGAGGTGCCGTTGACCGGCACCCTGACTTCTCCGCGTGTGGCGGAGGTTTCGACCTCGGTCGGCGGACTGGTCGAGCACATTGGCGTTGATGTCGGTGACCGGATCGAGGCCGGTGCTGTGCTGGTCAGACTGGACCGGGAGCTGGCGGAACTCTCGCTGGAGGCCGCGCGTGCGGCAACTGCGCAGGCCCATGCCGAACTGGGCGACGTGCGCCGGCGCCTGGCCGATGCCAGGCGGCTGGTGGCGAAAAAGTCGTTCCCGGAGAGCGAACTGCGCTCGCTTGAGGCCCAGGTCAATGTGAGCACTGCTGCGGTGGCACGCTTTGAAGCCGAGCAGAAGCGGCAGGCGGCACGCCTCAAGCGCCACGAGCTGGACGCGCCCTTTGCCGGGGTGATCAGCCGCAAGCTGGCCGAGACCGGCGAGTGGGTGGAACCGGGCACGGCCGTGGTCGAGCTCATCGCCACCGATGGCCTGCGGCTGGATTTCCGTGTACCGCAGCACTATTTCCCGCGCATTGATGATGACACCCGTTTGCAGGTGAGTCTGGATGCGGTGCCCGATCGGCGCTTCGCTGCCCGCATCGGGACCGTGGTGCCGGTGAACGATCCCAGCGCGCGCACCTTTCTGCTGCGCGCCTACCTGGACGTAAAGGATATCGCGATGACGCCGGGGATGTCAGCGCACGGCGTACTCCAGCTGAACACCGGGCGCCAGGGTGTGGTGGTATCGCGCGACGCGCTGCTGCGCTACCCGGACGGGCGCGTTACCGTGTGGCTGGTGGAGGGCGACGGCGAGACCGCGACCGTTGCCGAACACCAGGTGCAGACCGGCGTCGGCTTTGAAGGGCGGATCGAGATCCGGGGCCTGGAGCCGGGCACGCGCGTGGTGACGGCGGGTAACGAGGCACTGCAGGAAGGGCAGGCGGTGCGCGTGGTGCCCGCTGAATAGGTACCGGTCGGAGGCGAGCAAATGTCCATGTTCGAGGGCATAGTCAAACGCGGCACCCTGATGACCGTCGTGGTGCTGATTATCTCGGTACTGGGTATCGTCGCCGCCTACCGGATTCCGGTGCAGATGATCCCCGACCTGGAGGTGCGTACGGTGACGGTGCGTACCTTCTGGCCCGGCGCAACCCCGCAGGATGTGGAGAAGGAGATCCTGATCGAACAGGAGGAGTACCTGCGTACCATCCCCGGGTTGCAGCAAATCACGTCCCAGGCCTCGTTCGGCCAGGCGCGCATCGAGCTGGAGTTTCCGTTCGGCGTGGATATGAACGAGACGCTAATCCGCGTCAACAACGCGCTTACCCGGGTGCCGGAGTACCCGCTCAATGTCGACGAGCCGCGGATCTACGCGACCTCGTTTTCCTCCAACTCGTTCATGTATTTCCGCGTCACGCCGCT
>CP070821.1:1214706-1226951 GCA_020344335.1 Gammaproteobacteria bacterium
CGGTGTAGCCATGCGGGCGTGCGATGGCCTCGTAGCGCGGCACGCGTGAATGAAACAGCCGCGGGAACACCCAGCGGCAGAAATCATCCGGCTCCACCTCGGCCGCATACTCCAGCCCGTGCTGCTCGAGGTACTGCTGCAGCTGTTCCGCGAGGAACTCGGGGCGGTAGTACAGCGGCTTGGGACTCGTCTGGGCGCGCCGGATCAGGGCCTCCTCCTCCGCCTCCTCGGTCACGCGGATGTACAGGATCAGCGAGTGCTTCACCAGCAGGTCGATCACGGACGGATCGTCGAGCTCGCACAGGCTGCCGCCCACGTCGTTGACGAAGTTTTTATAACCGTAAATCTCCTGCGCCTTGCGGATAAATTCGGGTACGTCGTGCATGGCCGCGATCTCCGCCTGGCGGTACAGTGCCTGGCGCCGCGAGAATTCATCCAGCGGTACACCGCCCGACTCCGGGTTGCCGAGCTTGCCGACAAAACTCAGCACCGGCCCCAGGTCGTCCACCTTGATGTTGTTGCGGATATGGATCCAGTCGCGGCGCAACAGGTCGCGCAGGAACGGCGTCTGCATCGCCTGCTGCTTGATGAGGTCCATGATCGGCTCGTCCAGGTAGCGGGTACCGATACGATAGTCGCCGGAGTAGTGAAACCAGTTGTGGTTGCGCAGCAATGTTGACAGGTGGGTCTTGCCCACTCCGGACATCCCCAGCAGGGTGACGCTTTTGTTCTCCCAGGCGCGGAACTCGTCAATGGTGAACTGCATGCATCGGACTCCGGGATAAAAAATAAAGAAGAAGTGTAACCGAAACAGCGTAGCGCGTCAGAGACCGGTTGCATGCATGTCAAGAAGCCATCGAAGAGTGACAGGGGATTCATCAGTACCGGTAGAACTGTACCTTGCAGTCCAGGACCGAGGGTGGACTGTTACGCAGGAAGAAAACAAGGCCCTTGTATACGATCTAAGGGCCTGAATCTTTTTTATTATTGCCTCTGTCCTGCAGAGACGCGGGACAGAGACCGGACTGTATGGCGGAGAGGGAGGGATTCGAACCCTCGATACGGGGTTACCGTATACACACTTTCCAGGCGTGCTCCTTCAACCACTCGGACACCTCTCCCGGGAAAACAGGCGCGCAAGGGTAAACCAGACGGACGGGTGATTCAAATCAGCACGGCCAGGCCACCCATACTGGCAGCCAGCAGCGGCAAGCCGACCCTGAGACCCAGCACCCTGCCCCCGATCGCCGTGGCCATGCCGCCCTTGACAAGACTGTTGACGGCAGCGGCGAGAACAATCGCGGCCACCACGATCTCTGCCTGCAAGTCGGTCCGGCTCATTTGTGACAGCGACAGGGTGATGGCATCGACATCGGCGATGCCGGAAACCCCGGCCAGCATCAGGATACCCATGTCACCCAGCCATTCTTGCAGGGCCTTGCCCAGCAGCATGATCACCGCCAGGAGCAGACCGAAGTAGACGGCCATTTTCAGTTCCAGCGGATTCACGAGTGTCATCTCGTCCGTCTTGCCACGCTGGTTGTGCTGCGTGTGCCAGTAGATTAGTGCAATTGCAAACACGATCGTCGTCATAACGGCGGCCGGAACCGCAAGGGGAATAAACAGGTCCTGGTTGATAAGGGTAGCGAGAAACAACATACGCGGAAACATGGTGCCGCAAGCTATGAGAACGCCGGTTGCCAGCATTGGCGCCATGGCGGGACGGCGGGAAGCGATGCGTGAATAATGCAACGTCAGTGCGGTGGAAGATGCCAGGCCTGCGAAGATCCCCGTGTAGACAGTACCCCGGGCAGGACCGGCAATCTTCATGGCAAAGTAGCCGCTAAACGAGATGGCCGCAATCAATACCACCATCCACCAGATCCGGTAGGGATTGAGTGCCTCCCACGGTCCGTAGCCCTGATCCGGCAACACCGGCAACAACACGACCGAGATCAACAGCAACTTGAGACCGGCACGCAATTCCCTTTCCTCAAGCCGCCTGACCCATGCATGCAACACCGGCTTTAAACCCAGCAACAGGGTCGTCAGTACCGCAAACGCGGCGGCCACCGTCACCTGACCGATCGCAGCCAGTGCGCCGAAAATGAACGTCAACAGGGCGGCGACGAGACTGGTGATGCCCACGTCATGACCGCGTTTCAAATTAACCGCGTAGACCGTCACCAGCACACCGGCAATCGCGACAAAGGCAAACGCCATGAACAGCATACCGATCTCCCCGGCCAGCAGCGCCGTACCGCCGCCGAGCAGGCCGAGCAGCCCATAGGTCCGCAGCCCGGCCACACGTTCCCCCTCCTGCGCCTCGCGCCCGACCCAGCCGCGCTCCACGCCAATCAACAAACCGATCGCAAGCGCGGCGCCCAGGTTGAAGAAAATTTCAGGGGAAGTTGTCATCCTGAGATAAAGCTAGCCCTTTTGACTGTATCAAACAAGGCGATTAATCAATGCCGCGTGATAGCGCAGGCCCCTTTCGCTGCCGGCCATCGAGGACCGGAAAGGGGCCGATAGTTCCTTGCTGCACTGCCGGTGCGAAGCAAATCAATAATCGACTGTTCTTTTCCTCTTTAGTCAGGCCAGCGTCGGATAATCGGTATAGCCCTTCTCATCGCCCCCGTAGAAAGTGTCCGGGTCAGGGGTATTCAAATCAGCATCCGTTTTGAAACGTTGCACCAGGTCCGGATTCGCCAGATACAGCTTGCCAAATGACACCATGTCCGCATCGCCCCCGCTAATGGCGGCCTGGCCGCGTGCCTTGTCATAACCGCAGTTCGCCATATAGTAGCCGTCGAACTGGTCGCGGATCTGGCGGTAGTCCATGCCACGTTCGCCCGTCATCATGTCTCCTTCCACGACGTGCAGGTACCCCAGCCCCATGCCACTGAGTGCCCTGGAGACAAACCGGAAGGTGGCCGGCGGGTCGGAATCACGAATATCGTTGAAGGAATTCTCCGGTGAAATACGCACACCCACGCGTGCGGGATTCCAGGTCTCCAGCACGGCAGACAGGACTTCCCGTAACAGGCGAGTACGGTTTTCCAGCGAGCCTCCGTAGCTATCGTCCCGCTGATTGGTGCCATCGCGCAGGAACTGGTCCAGCAGATAACCGTTGGCGGAGTGGACCTCCACACCATCAAAGCCGGCTTCCCGGGCACACCTTGCTGCCTGGCGATACTGGTCGACGATAACCGGCATCTCGTCGGTGTGCAGTGCCCTCGGTTCCACAAAGGGTTTCAGCCCTTCGTAGGTAACGGCATCGCCTTCGGGCCGGATGGCAGACGCAGACACCGGCTGCTGGCTGTCCGGCAACAGATCGGGGTGGGAGATGCGACCGCAGTACCATAACTGCATGAAGATGCGACCACCCTTCGCATGCACCGCGTCATTGACCGCGAGCCAGCCCTGCACCTGTTCCTCGCTGTGCATGCCCGGGGTCGCCGGATAACCGATACCCTCCGGCGATACTTGTGATGCTTCCGTGATAATCAAACCGGCGCCGGCACGCTGCGCATAGTAGGTCGCATTCATGGGCTGGGGAACATTACCGGGCATGGCGGCCCGGTTACGGGTCAGCGGCGCCATGATGATCCGGTTCGGCAGTTTCAGATCACCCAGAGCAATGGGCGAGAACAAATCTATACTGGTACTTTCTTCCGTGTTGGAACTCATTCTCTTTCCTCCATTCTAGCCAGACACTTATTGCCAGTATGCAAGGCATTGTCAAGGTGGATGTGCCATGCTGTATTTCTAATCATACATTTGCTGCCATACTGCGGATTCAGGCTGTTGCCTGTCCTGCATCTCCTCCGGTTTTATCGAAAATTCCACATTCGGATCAAGGGGTTACGCACGATCTGTCTCGTCGAACAGCGTCAGCCGATATTTCTCAGGTGATTCGCGCATGCAGCCTGGCTGCTGTTTCATGGACGCCTTGATGCTCTTGCTGTTCCTGCTCCTGTGGATGTCAAGTTCAGTCTCAATGCGTGAGACTTGCCTGCGCAGGGCCTGTTTTTCCTTCCGGGCAGCAAATAGTTATAAAGAAGGGGCATGCCGCAAATGCAACATACCCCCCTTTACCTGTGCCTGCAGAATGAAACGATGCTCAGGGCATATTGTGCATCCCGCCATGATTCATGTCGTCGTCGTGGAAACCATCATGATTCATGTCATCATCGTGGAAACCATCATGATTCATGTCGTCGTCATGGAAGCCGTCACGATCGTAATCATCATCGTGGAAACCATCGTGATTTTCGTCATCCTCATGGTAGCCATCTCCGTCCCTGTCATCAATGAAGTGGTGGTTCATTCCGCCGATATTTCCGGGGTTCGCATCATTGGTGTGATCATGCAAGCCGTCATGGTCATCATCTACAAACCCCGGGGCAGGCATATAGTGGTGATCGAACATGTTGGGCACACCATCGCCATCATGGTCTAGAGGATCGTGTTCCATCGTGGAATACATGTAGCCGCCATGATCGGGATCATCGAAATCATTCAATCCGTCATGATCGGCATCCGCATGCGCAAGAGGACTGTGCGCATCATCCAGCATGAACGGTGAATCGAGTACACAATCATTGTCGATGTCATCGTTATCCCCGTCTCCATCGACGTCACCGGCCGCCTCGGCGCAACTCATCGCGAGCGCTACATGACCCAGATCGATCCTGTCACCGGCACCCATCATGATACGGGTATGTACCCGTGTCGAACTGTCGCGAAACCCAATCGGTGACACGACCTCATCAGCAGTACCTTCATTGGTCGTCATGACCAGGTGCATCCCCATACCTGCGGGAACCTCCAGGTGAAACGGGTGCCGGGGTGTGCCGTCGTCCGTGGAGTGCACAACGTAGTAGGCCCCGTTGTCACAGAATGCCTCGATCCGGGTACCTGGCACGGTCCCTGTAACAGTTGCCGTGCTTGCCAGACCGACGCCACCACCACCGCCACCGCCACCACCACCGCCACCACCACCGCCACAGGCGGATAGCAGCGCGGTCGAAACGAGGATGGTCAGGGATGTGGGTAATCGGTGTTTGCGAACAGTTTTGATGTTCATGGCCATATTCCTCCAGTTACATGTGGTATTCAGTTGCGTTAAGAAACTGGAATTTGAAAAAAAATAACAATAGCCTGCTTAATAGGTATTGATCCAAATCAAAGGATGATAAATGAATGCAAAACAAGCGCCTTCAACTTCTTTGGCGTACGCTTTAATCAGAAATACTTCTTGTCAATGAACGCCCGGAAAGCACCGTTCCCGTTGTTTAGCGATCTGATTTTAGAATCAGTTTGCTGGTTCGACTTCGGCCAACACAGGACATTTTGCACCAACAAAAAGGCGACCAACGAATGCACGAAGGCCTCCACATACGAGATGACCTGGCGGTCATCTACCGGGGAGTAGCTAAACCGCGTTGTAAATCATTCTGGCTCTGTATTGTGCGGTTAGTTGAATGAAACCCAGTACAGTACGGAGGGATAGCAGTTGATGTATATCATACGACATACAGGAATATCGGATTTTTCAGATGGAGAAGAGGCCGGCAAGGCTGTTAATTGTACCCAGCGAAATCAGCGGAACGAAATCGAACGATTTATCAGCTATCTTCTTCCCGTTCCTTTACAGGCAATTGCTCGTATTTTTTCAAGTTATCGACTTCTTCAAACCAGGGCGCCTTGTTTGCCATAAATATATTGTGGACTGGTTTCTCGTTTGGATCGCTATCCAATGTTCCCGCTGGAATTACAACTGCTGTCCCACTTTGTGTCAGCCACGGCAACGATGAACCGCAATTTCTGCAAAATGATGTTGCGAAATGCCTTGCTCCCGGCAATTCGAACCGTCCCACACAATCCTCGCCACTAAGCCATCGAAAGCGTGAAGGGTCGACAATAATATTTGCAGCGTATGCAGAACCGGTGAATTTTCGACATCTCGTACAATGGCAGTACTGAAAGACTTTTGAGCGACCTGTATATTGATAGGTAACTTCTCCACACAGGCAACTTCCCGATACTTTTTGTTCATTCACCAAAATCACCTTCGATTGTTAACCGCTAGTAGATAGTGATAAATCCTGCAAATCAGGCGACAATTATCAATTGCAGCATAAGTCTATCTTTTCGAAAATATTGCCGCAGAAATGCAGCCAGCACTTAATTCCAAAAAGCCATATGGCTCAACCCTGAGAAAGCTGCTTGCATAACGAAACCGCCGGGCTGACAATCCTCGAGTCGGATATCTTTATTCTACAATCTGTTGTTGACTGTCGCCGCGGTATGTTTATGCAGCAGTATTTTATTCAGGCGAAGCAGTAGAGATATCTTGTATGACAGTAATACTGCTGCGCCAACTGGCAGCAGACTCCACATCGCCTATGCGTTGTCTATTAACGTAGTGCGAGGAAAATACGAAGTATCAACGTATTCCTCAGTGCTGTGCATTCGGCTTCCAGGACACGCGCCTGGTACCTTGAACATTCGCCAGCCTGATTACGGGCTTTGACAGTTGTCGGGCCGGTATTCTCCACGGTAGGGCTCCCGGTAAACGGCACAGGGTTAGCTGCTGGACTATCCAGAGGCACCAAAGTCTGTGGATTGGTAACTGTCACACCTGGCGTATCAGCCACATTCACTTCCTGTGATTCGGATGTTGCTTTCGCGACAATGATACTTGCAAGCATCCCGACAACCACCAGGAAGATGGCCAGACGGGAAATATTGAAGGTATCCATGGCAGAGCCCCGTAAATTATGATTATCCAGCCCTGGTGCGGCTGATTACTTGTGGAAATTACTTCTTTTTGAGTAGGAGGCAGTTGATATGGGTCAAGGATAGCGGATATTGGAATACGTGCAATGACTACATGCGGAATAATCTTGTCTTGCTGACCTTAATTCTGAATGTCTGCGTTCGTCAAAAACCGGACATTGAGTAAACCGGTTTTCGGGATGCAGCGATCGATTCACTATAGCCGTCACGCACACTGCAATTGGCCCAGATCAAGGACTCCGGGATCGCTATTACATAAAATACAAATACTTGGTACAGCGTGAGTCACCAGGCATCCGCCGAGAGGAGGAACGAAAATGTGCCGTTGGTTAGGGTATTCAGGAGCGCCCTTGTATCTCGAAGAGACAATTTTGAAGCCCAAACATTCCCTCATCGATCAAAGCCTTGAAGCACACTCCGGGGCGACCACCACCAATGGCGACGGGTTTGGAATCGGGTGGTATGACGAAAGGGAGATTCCCGGTGTGTACAGGCATGTTCAACCCGCCTGGAATGACAGGAACCTGCGGAACCTTACCGCTCACATCGAATCACCACTGTTTCTGGCGCATGTGCGCGCAGCGACCGGTACGGCTGTGCAGGAGACCAACTGCCACCCGTTTAGCCACCAGAAGTGGCTTTTCGTACACAACGGTCTGATTCGCGACTTCAGCAAGGTCAAGCGGGAGTTGGCTATTGCCGTAGAACCCCGGCTCTACCCGATGATCCTGGGAACCACCGATTCGGAACTCATGTTCTTCCTTGCCCTGACCTTCGGCCTGGAAGAGGACCCCCTGGCCGGACTGGAGCGAATGGTGGGCTTTGTTGAGAAAATCTGCCGGGAGCATGGAATTGATAATGCCGTTCAGCTGAGCATAGGGTTGAGTGACGGCGAACGCTTGCTGGCAGTCCGCTATTCGACGGAACGGAATTCACGAACGCTGTTCCACAGCAAGAGCATGGTGGCGCTACAGGAAATCTATCCGCACCTGGAACAGTTTTCACCAGATACCCGCGTCATTGTCTCCGAACCGATTGGAGATCTGACTGATGCGTGGGAAGAATTCCCGGAATCCACGGCAGTAATCATATCCCGTGGCGAGGTCGAAGAGCACACATTCGAGCCACGCTTGCCCGACTGAAGTCGATTGTTTCGTTCACTGCAGCCGAGCGCCGACGCGATAGCGGGGTTTCAACATTCTTTTTATCAAGACCGACCGGTATTGGTCCAACGGCTGACAATCAAAGTCTCTGTGCCGGATGCCTCTTGAGGATCGACTCCCGACAAATCAGCATTTGCAAAACATGAAAACCCAACAGCCTGGCCTGGGGGTTTGCTGCTGGCCAGCGTGGTGACTTTTTCAATTCAGTCTGCAGGGCAACTTCCACTCGAGTGCAAACCTTCGGGTTATGGATACCGATGGCCGGTCTGACCCACCAGTTCGCGGACGGCAGTAGAACTGTGTGCCCGACATACCTGCTCTGCAAGCGCGCGGGCTTCTCCGGCATGGGTCCTGGCGATAGTCGCCCACAGGTACGGCACCAGGGTCGCCTCCACCGAAAACACACGGTAGCCAAGGCCCAGCAACAGCGGCAGAATTTCTGGCAACTGCGGCAGTACGCCGCAGAGCTGGATTGCGTCGAGGCGGTCCCCTGCAGCGTGAGCGACTTGCCGCAGGAAGCGATACAGCGCCGGCGCATACGGGTCGAGATAGCGATGCAGTTCCGGCTGATCGCGATCCGCACCGAACAGGCACTGCATGAGGTCATTGCAGCCGATCGCGACAAACTCCACGACCTCGAGCCACTCGCGCAACTGCAGCGCCGCCGCCGGTGTCTCGGCCATGGCACCGATCGCAAACGGGCAGGCAAGCTGCCGCTTGATATCGTCGTGCCAGTACTGGAGTTCCGCAAGGTCCGCCACGTATGGCAGCAAGATACGTACCTCAAATTCCGGTGCCAGCGCCGCAATGGCCTGCAATTGGGCACGGTAGATGCCGTGCACCGGCTCATCGGCATACAGCCGTACACCCTGGCGACCGAGCACACCCGCAGGCGGCAAGGGCAACCAGGAGGGGCATTTACCCGCAGCGATATCGAACAGACGGATGGTGAGCGGCAGCCCGGCCGCCGTTTCGCACAGCTTCCGGAATGCGGAATGGTAAAAAGCCATGTCCGGCAACTGCCCGTCTTCCGGTGCCAGAAACTCGGACCGTAGCAGGCCGATGGCCTCGGCGCCTGACTCGACGGCACACTGCACGGCCTGCTGGCTGCGCGCACTGACCCGCAGGCTAACCCCCTCGCCGTCCGGGGTGCATGCAACCGCACCGGCAACGGGCAGTTCACGCGGGGAAATGTGCACAGACAGGTCCGAGGTCAGCAGGCCGGTCGCACCGTCGAGGACCAGTTCCATACCTGACTGCAGCCCCCTGGCCTGGCTCCGGGTAATCAGGATACCGGGTACGCCGCTACCCAGCAGCGGAATCATGCTGTGTGACAACGGTGCGCCGTCAACCATCACGAACCCGGAAGGTGGCGACTCAAACGGACCCGGTGGCGGTTGCTCCAGCACAACAATCTTCCCTTCCGGGTTGTCCTGCAGGCCCCGCTGCAGGCTCCCGCGCGCGCTGCCCGGTACATAGGGCATCCCGATGATATGGATCGCCGGTGTCGTCATACCCGGATCATAGCCCAGCCTGTTAGGAAAATGTCCTGGAAAAGAGGCCGACCAGATAAGCTTTGACCCGACCCGGGTTAATCAATTCAATGCACCAGGCGGCACCGTCAGCGATTCCACTGACAGGATGCTGGAATGAATGCAGGAGAGTGCTCTTGAACGACCGGGAACGGTTGCCGTTCCCAAGATACAGAAAAATCCCGTTGATGCAGAGGTCCTGTTTGGCGATTGTCGACCGAGATCGAGCATACGAACCTGTACAATACATGGATATAACGTATTGTGAGGGGGTATTTCATGGGTAAGCGAGTAACCCTGGTTCTTGGTGGCGGGGCAGCGCGTGGTCTGGCACACATTGGCGTGATTCGCGTCCTCGAGGAAGAAGGCTTCGAGATATCAGCAATAACGGGTACTTCCATCGGTGCGCTTGTCGGTGGAGTCTATGCAGCCGGCAAGCTGGACAAATATTCCGAATGGGTAATGTCACTGACAAAGAAGGATGTTATCAGGTACCTGGATGTTTCTTTTCGCGCGACATCTGGAATTCTCAAGGGAGACCTGATTATCGAGACCCTGAGGGATCTCGTTGGCGATGTTGCAATTGAGAATCTCCCGATACCGTTCATCGCGGTAGCCACGGACCTTACTGCCAGGAAAGAGGTCTGGCTTGCGAAGGGCAATTTATTTGAGGCGATCCGGGCGTCAATCGCGGTACCGGGCGTGTTTACCCCGCAACGGATTGCCGGTCGCTGGATGGTTGATGGCGGCTTGTTAAACCCGGTGCCTGTTACACCGGCCGCGCAGACACTGTCCGGCGTTACCATCGCCGTGGATGTAACGGGCCCCCCGTCAGCAAATCCACTGGGTGGAATAGCATCCAGGAATTATGAGCAGCCAGCCCAATTTCGCAAGAAGATCGACGAATTCCTGGAGTCTATCCAGAATCATCTGGGTCCGGAGTCTCCCCATGGGGATGATCGTCAGACTCTTTTTGAGGTTCTCATAAATTCTTTCGAAACGATGCAGGAAACACTTTCACGTTACAAACTTGCAGCCAACCCGCCGGATCTGTTGATTTCAATACCGAAGAATATATGTGCTGCACATGAGTTTTTCCGGGCCTCGGAACTCATCGAGGCGGGTGCATGGTGGACACGGAGAACGCTGGAGACAGCCGAAATATAATTCTGTTTATTTGCTTCAGACCCGGGTTGGACCCGGCCCTTGTAAAACCCACATTGCTCTTGTGTTTGGTATAGCATGACAAAAATCCAGGAAATCATACTCATGGCATACTGCTGAGACAGCTTATACGGTGTTGATCATGACGAACCTGCAAGCCACCTGATGGGCAGATGACGAATATAGCCAACCTGTTGAGCGCGTTCCGCCTCATCGCCGCCCCATTTCTCTTTTACCTGGCCTGGACGGGACGTCCCAAGCTGTTTCTCGTCCTGCTGGCGTTCACGCTGTTATCAGATGCGATTGACGGGTTTGTCGCGCGCAGGCTGCACGTCAGCTCGGAACTCGGTACCCGTCTGGACAGCTGGGGCGACCTGGTTACCTTCCTGCTTGTCCCGCTGTACGTGTGGTGGCTGTGGCCGGACATCATCAGGCGCGAGGCAGCGTTTGTGTTGCTGGTAATGGGTGCCTTTATTATTCCGATCACCGTCGGCCTGCTGAAATTCCGGCAGCTCACCAGCTACCACACCTGGTCGGCCAAGGTCGTGGCTGTGCTGTTGAGTGTCGCGGTTTTTCTCCTGATCATCGCGGATATCGCCTGGCCCTTCCGGTGTGCGGCTGTTCTACTGTTCCTGTCGGCCTGCGAGGAAATCGCCATTACCTTGAGGTTGCCTGAACTGCGCAGCAATGTCCGCTCGTACTGGCATATCATCAGGCAAGACGGCGAAACAAAAGACAATATTTGACTTCCCTGCCCCTCTCAATGGATCAGGGGTCGGCCCGTCACCCGCACATAACTTCTGCGGCAAGATCCCAACTCGGCCAATGGTTGCCGTTTGAGGTACACTGCTAGTATGCAAAGCGAAATCATGTTCATCGTGGTCCTGATCGCGCCCTGGGCGCTGGTTCTGGCCGCTGTACTCTTTTATCGCCACCGGCAGGCACGCAAGACGCCGGGTGGTACTGGCGGTGGTCGGGATGGTGATGATGCAGGGTCTTGAAAAAGCATAGCAGTGTACCGAAGGGGGACACCAATCTCACCAAAAGGGACAGTGAAACAATGATAATCAACTGGCGATCGATCCGCGCCAGGCTTGGAAAATTACGCGCCAGGTTTAAACATCGACACCATAACTACAATGCCTGGTTGCACTTTGGAATCGCTGATGCTTGCAATCTACGCTGCTCCTACTGCATCAGCGATTCACCCGGATTTCCGGCTCCAAAGAAAACAGGCGGCAAGATAGCCGAAATCAGAATTGATGCGCTCATGCACAGTCTGGAGCAGTCCGGTCGGATCTACCGTATAGTTTTTGCCGGCAGTGGAGAGCCGTTCCTCATACCCAACTTTATCGACGCGATTTGCGCGCTGACCGGTAAACACCTTGTAGGAATACATACTAATTTGACCCTGAAGAAACCAGTATTCGACCTGATCACGCGCGTAAGACCCGAACGAGTTCTCAAAATCCATGCTTCTGCACACCTGGAAGAGCTGGAACGAACAGGACGAATGGATTGTTTCGTGAGTTGTTTTCACGGCCTTCAAAAAAACGGGTTTCCGGTAACCGCGGAAGCTGTA
>CP070821.1:1227051-1231123 GCA_020344335.1 Gammaproteobacteria bacterium
CAGGGATGACTGATTTAAGACCATTCATACTGTCTGTTTTCCAATTTTAGTAATAACCGTAGGTTGGGTTAGCCCGCAGGGTGTAACCCAACATGACAAGGTAGTTGTTGGGTTACGGCGCCCACTTTCCTTTAGCAGTAACAATCAGCCTTACCGGCGATGTGCGCCTAACCCAACCTACGGTCTCCGGCGCAATATCGTTATTGACTAGCGCTTTTCGTCCGGCACATCTTCCGGCAGGGTGTAGACAGTCGCCGCAGCGACCTCTGCCATCAACAGCGTCCCGCCACCGATACGCCCCATGTTTGCCTTTGCATAGATGTAGTCAAACAGCGCATCCGCCTCGGCGGCCGGAACCAGGACATCGACTTTTCTGACCAGTGTCGGCTCCGGCAGCTTGCCGTATTTCGTTTTCGCATCGGCCAGTACCGCCAGGCCGAGGCAATTGACGCTGTTGACGGTATTGAGATGTTTCTCGTCGCGCAAGGCGCGCATCAGTTTTTTGTCGCTGCCGTCGTCCGGCAGCACACAAATGATCAGCTTGTTTTCACCGGCACTGGTCACAGGCATATCACATTGTACTTATTCATTTTATAACAAGAAGTTATCATTCTTCTTTCATGCGCTGCATGATACTTTCCGGCACATAGGTCGCGGCCTTCTCCAGCGGGGTCACATAGATAAACCCCCTGCCGGGGGTGTCCAAACGGGCGGCACGGTAAATCGTTTCCACCACGAGGTCGCGCTGCTCGGAGGATACCAGGACGCTGATCACGTCCTTCTCGGTCTCAACGGCGACACCCACCAGGCCGAGGCGTTCACGCAGACCGATGCCACGTGCATGGTGACTGATGGCACCGGCCGTTGCACCGACATCCCGCGCTGCCTTGAGTATGTCTTCCACCATACCGGTCTGCACGATCACAGTTAACAGGTACACGTCCGTCAAATAGGTAATGTTCTGGTCACTCATAACAGCGCCTGTGCCTCCTGTTGAGTGGTAACGGAAACCATCCGCAGCGCGGCCTCTCTTTGTTTCCTGACCTTGTAACGTGACCAGAGTCCGCTGATCATCACCGTGATGATCGGACCGATCGACGCCATGCACAGGATCCCGAATCCTTCCACGGCATGGGTGGCATTACCGAAACCGAGCCCCATGGCCAGCACCAGCGGGACGGTAATCGGCCCCGTGGTGACACCCGCACTGTCCCAGGCCACGTTCACGAACTCTTCCGTGGAAAAAACCGTCAGCACCAGGGCCACCAGATAGCCGGCCAACAGCATCCAGGCCAGAGGCAGGTCGAAGATCAACTTGGCCAGTCCGGCCGCGATCCCGCAGCCGACACCAATCGACACGGCGTTGATCAGGGTCTTCTTTTTGAATACGCCATTCGTCAGATTCTCTGTTGTAATTCCCAGCGCGTTCAGCGCCGGTTCCGCCAGCGTGGCACCGAAACCCAGTAACCAGGCAAACGCCAGTGCGAGAGTCAGGCCAACACCATAGAGGTAAAGGGGGGATGCCGGCTGACCGGCAACCTCCATGAAGGCGGTCGGCACCAGTCCCCCGGCATTCGCACCCAGCTTGGACAGGCCGTAGGTCAGGCCCAGATTGAAGATGATCATCCCGAGAATCGCCAGGCCGATGCCGTAGATGATTTCCCCCTGGTTCTCCAGCTGTTCACGCAACACCACCTTGAAGATAAAGAACAGGAACAGTACCAGCGGCAGGATGGCACGCACCCCCAGAATAATCTCGACGCCCGGGCTGGTTTCATACCAGGCGGGGGTTGCGGCCTGTGCCGACTCGGCAGCCGCCTTTGCCGAGGCCATGATCTCCTCCGGGGTCACGGTCCAGGACACGTAGAAGGCCAGCAGCAACACCCCGATAATCGGAAACAGCGAGGCCAGCGTGACGATCCCGAAGCCGGACAGGCCCGAGTCGCCCTTACCGGCTGCGGCGGCGATGCCGATGCCGAGGGACAGCACCAGCGGTACGGTCACCGGGCCGGTGGTCACGGCACCGCAGTCCCATGCCAGCCCGATGACATTGCGGATTTCCGGATCGAACGCGCCGTAGACCGTCAGGGCCAGCACCGGGGCAAGGGACGCATAGATCAGCGGCTTGAGGCTCCAGCCGTAGAGAAAGCGCAGGGTACCCAAAACGGCTGCGAGTCCGACACTGGCACCGACGACCAGGACCAGCGTTTCGGACCACTGGTTGAGCAGGGCATACAGGTAGGGAGCACGCTCGACCGAGACATTCTGACCCGCTGCCCGCAATGCCCCGATGGCCGGCTCGGCAAAGGTCACGCCGATACCGAGCAACAGGGTGATAAACAGCACCAGCGGCAGCGTTGACTTGCGCGGCAGGTTACTGCCAATGGACGTACCAAACGGCATCAGGCCCAGCTTGAGTCCCTCCATGAAGAACATCAGCCCGGCGATCACGGCAAACAGGCCGCCGGTGATGAGCCACGAATCTTCCACCACCTGCCTGAGAAACAGGATCTGGAACAGGGCAAGATACAGGGCCAGCGGCACCACGGCCCGCACCTGTTCCATGAAGCGCACGGACACATAGGGTTGCATCACCCTGACGGCCTCGGTCGTTGTCAGCTTGATGCGCACGGGGGGGACCGGGATGAGGTTATTGTCGGCATCGCGCCCGGGCTTCAACACCAGGTCATCAAGGCTGACCTCGTTACGCCCGGCCGTCAGTTGCCGCTGGAAGTCTCCGAACCTGAAGGTTTGTTCTGTCATGTCCATTGCCCTTGTGTAACAAACATGCCCTGCAACCGGTTATCTCTGGTCACCATAACCGGTTCGTTCAGTATTTACCTGTTAGTTGCATAATTTTCGGTCTGCATACCGATTTCACCTTTTAATAGATGGACCGTTCTACATATTCCAACAGGTTTCTGGAATTCACCTATAGTGAAGTCCTGCTTTAAGCTGTAGGAGCGCCGTCCTCCGGCACGAATCGCGGCCAGGAGGCCGCTCCTACAGGTGGATTATTGCCATGATTGGATTTATGCACGCATCAATTGAACTCGTAGCGCAATGTCCCGCCGAGAAAGAGAATATAGTTCGTATCAAACTCGCCGGCCGCGGTGACGCCCTGGGAGCTCTGTTGGACCTCGGAGTCGCCAAGAAGCATGAGTGTGGCCCCCAGGGCATAGTCCAGCTTGTTCTTGCCTTTCCAGCCATAGCCGGCCGACAGCTTGTAGTACTCGTCAAACGGCAGGTCGAAGGTACGGTGCCTGTCCTTTACCGGCGAACTGTCATAGGAAATTCCCAGTGATAAAAAACTCTCCGGGGCAAGTTGATGTGCATAGCCAATGCGCGCATACCAGGTATCGTCAAATTGCCGGTCGATATCGGTATCGATGGAGACGGCTCCGCCACTGATGGCGATCCCGTTCTTGCTGAATTCCGACCAGTCCTGCCAGCCAGCGTTCAGGAACAGCATGTCCTTTTCCCCTACCCGGTACCTCAGCCCGACATCGAGCCACTGCGGGTTGTCCCAGCTGATCTCGGCATCGTTGAACTTGGGCTTTGGTAACGGCAGTGACCAGTTGCGGATATTCACATCCCCGTCCAGGTCCACATCCGATTCTGCACGATAGACAACGCCCAGCAGGGCCCGGTCCGTCACCTGGTAGGTTATCCCTACGAACGGTTGATAGCCCCAGTCTGTCATGTTCTCAATCTTCGCCTTGGCATCGGCAGCCCCGGGAGCAATTGCCGCCGTATTGATGGCAATATTCATATCGAAGTTGGAATACAGCGCCGTGACACCGGCACCGACGGAGAAGCGGTCATTGACCTTGTACGCCAGTGAGGGGGAAAGCCCGATCACGCCAAGGATCGCCTTGGACGCCGAATAGCGGCCGACAAAGTCATCGCCGTAGTTCACGCCACCACCCTGCGGAGCGATCACCGCGAAGCCGAACCGGGCACGGTCGTTGAGTTTGTTCACATAGAAGAAACTCGGAATCGGCTGTACATTTCCGGCATTGCCGCCGTCCCTGCCACCGGCATCGGCGCGGGAAGGATCGAATTTGACACG
>CP070821.1:1231223-1238398 GCA_020344335.1 Gammaproteobacteria bacterium
ACCAGCGTGCTTTTCGGGTCGGTGTAGATCAGCCCCGTGCCGACGGCGAAATATGGCGACAGGCGCCATTCCGGGAACGGCTGCGCCACCAGGCTGACCAGTCCCATGTAGCTGTCCGAGAAATCACCGAAGATCTGTGACACGGACACCTCGACGAACAGGTTTGCCGTAAACGCGTACGCGCCATAGGCCGTGCCGATATCCGCGCCCTCGAAGTCGCCGCCGATCAAGCCGGCCTCCCAGCGGCGGCGCGAGAAGTCGCCGATGTCCGGCTCGGTGAACTGCGTTGGTTGTCCCGCCAGAGTGAGTGTCTGTGCCATGGCAGCGCGGCTCACCCAGCCTTCCTTGCCTTTCTGCGTGCGCACCAGAAACCAGTCGGTTCGGCGCTTGATGACTTCGACGGTGGCGCCGCGGTCGACGACATGAAATACCGGAAAACCGCGGCCCGCCCCGGTGTGCAGTTCGAGGTACGGCTCGGCCACCTGTGCACGGAAATAGTCATTCGCCGCACACGCCAGTGCCGGCAGGGTGCCTGTGAGCAGGACGAGTATGAGAATGAGGCTTCGCATAATCGTGACATGGTCGCGTTACGTCGACTCCGTCATGGTGGCACCGCAAACGGGTCGTTCCAGTACTGTGCGCCGATGTCCAGCCACTCATGGATGAGGCGCAGTTCCGCCGGGTCGAGCCGGCCGTCGTGGGTACCGCCAGGGGCAAACACGGTGGCAAACCCGGTACTGGCGATGGCACCGCTCGTGGACATCGACGGCGAGACCGGCACCGGGACCTGTGTCGGCAGGCCGGTATTGGGATCGATCGGCCCCGGTACCAGGATGTCCTGCAGGAT
Source organism: Gammaproteobacteria bacterium (assembly GCA_020344335.1). GTDB lineage: Bacteria > Pseudomonadota > Gammaproteobacteria > UBA9214 > UBA9214 > SZUA-186. Next base: position 1,232,071 of record CP070821.1, read on the forward strand.
GCCACCGGAAACCTCCTGTGCATTGTCGGCAAACAGCAGCTCGCGGTAGGACATGAAGTGGTCCGGTTCATCGCTCGATGCACCGTCGGTGAGGTCCAGCTGCGCATCCGGCACCATCAGGCCGCCGCCGTTATCGGTGGTGTGGCAACCGGTGCAGGTGTTCACGCCGCGGTCGACACTCCACAGTGGGTGGATGTGCTGCTCGTAGTGGATGGTGATGCGGCAGGTGCTGTTCCAGCCGGCCTGGCAGGGGGCGCTGGCCGGTGCCGCGGTAACCAGGCTGGCGTATTCATAACTGAAACTGGCGTCCTTCGCACGCACAACCGGGTCGGTCCACACGTCGTCGTAGAAAACGTCCATGGCGGGAGACAGCGCGGTGTCGTCGAGCCGTGTCAGGGTTTCCGCCATGGTCTCGCCGAAGTTGGCAAACAGCGCCGGCTCGGTATTCGGGAATGGCAAGCCGGTCACCGGAGCACCGGCATACACCGACACCGGTCCCTCGGGATGACCGTGCGGGGTGTTGCTGGCATGGTCGTGGCAGCCACTGCAATTCAGGGTTTCGCCGGCGCGCACCTGCAGCCAGTTCTGGTGCCGGCTGCCGAGGCGGCGCCCGTCACGGTCCACCACGCTGATGGCCAGCGGCACGTCGGCCGGCACCTTCACGCGCACCGAACCGTCCGGCTGCACTGGCACGTAGCCGATGATCTCGCGCATCAGCTGTGCACTGCTGCGCCCGAATGCCGTGCCCGGCAGGTCGAGAACCGTGTCGTCCGGTATGCCGACCGCCTTGACGATGCGTAAAAAACGCGCCGGGCGGTCATCGGCGAGTGTTGCCGCGGGGTCGGCGAGTGTCGCGATGTCGGGCGTGGCGGTATCGACGCCATCGACATCATAGACGCTGCGGATATTCAGTACGCCGGTACCCTCGGCCATCAGCTGCGGGTCCAGTTCGCCTCCAGCTACCTTGTCGAACAGGATGGTCGGCAGGGTACGCGGTTCGGCGGCCACCACGTCGGTGAACATGATGCCTTCCTCCGGTACCACCACCGGCAGCTGGGTATTGTCATCACGGTTGTAGAGAAAAATTCCGTATAAGGGGTCGGCCGCCACTGCATCGGGATTTGTCAGGCGGTCCGGCGTGCACGGCACAATGAGGTTGTTCTCGACCAGGCGGCACTGGCTCCAGCTCACCAGCATGCGATCAGTGCCGTCGTGCAGCGGCCACGCGGAACTGAACAGCCCTCCCGGCGAGATGGTGTTGTCGGTGTGTACGTTATTGATAGTGGCCGGGGTCTGTGCGGGTCCGGTGAGGATGCCCTGGTTGACCGCGGTGGGGGCGGTATTGTCAATGTAGTTTTCCGAGTCGATCAACACCAGTTCGCCACCGCGGTAGGAGCCCGAAAACGGCAGGATGATGCTTTGCAGACGGCCGTCGCTGCGTTCGCGCGTCTGGATGAACTGCACCACGCTGCCATTGGTGCCGGTGTCATGGCTGTGCGCACCGTAGAGCAGCTCAAGTTCACTCCCGTCCGGATGCATCTTGTAAAGGCTGATGACATTGCGGCTGCCCATGTTGTCCCAGCGACAGAACATCACCTCGCCGGTAGACAGCACCGTCGGGTCGAGATCGTGACTCTGGTTGAAGGACACCTGGTGGATGTCACTGCCGTCACTGTTCATGACATGCAGCACCAGGCTGTGCTCGTTGCGGTCTTCATCGAGTGCCGAGAACTGCGGCTTGTCCTCGTCCAGCAACACGGCCTTCGACTGGCGCTGGCGTGTCGAGGAAAAGACAATGCGGCCATCCGGCAGGTAGTAGGGTGCTACATCCTCGCCGGCCTCGGCTGTAATATCCGAACTGATGATGCGCCGCAGGGTGTTGCCGGCGATATCGTATTCCCAGATGTTCCAGCTCGGCTGGTCTTCCGGATCGGCGCCCGGGATCTCCGGGGCGCGCATGGCAAACAGCAACCTGGCGCCGTCATAGGACACTTCCACGTCCTTCACGTCACCGAGCCCGCCGGTATAGACGCCGGTTACGTTGCGTTCCGGTGCACTCGGGGAGGCAAGCTCTCGATAAAATAGATCGGCGCCCTCGTTGAAGGCCAGGGCCTCCCGGATGTCCGGCTGCACCAGAGCGCCGGTGTCATCGAGTACGACGGGGCGACGCACGAAGGCAAGCCCCGAGTCATTAACGAACGGATCCGGGTCCTGCCCCTCACCACCGCCACATGCGGCGAGTACCGACAGCAGACATGTCATCACCAACCGCAGGCTGACCTGACTTGCCTGTTGAATTTGTCGCGTTGCGTACATTGTTTTCCGGTGCAAGTGTCTTGATTGAGCGTGACAAGGCATGTGCCGATCCACGTGCGCTGGCTGCATCAAAACACTTTGTGATGCAGTTAACGATTGCGAACAACACATGCCGCAGTTGCACTATAGGCCAGTACGGGAACGCGATTCCGCGAACCGAATCACAGTAAACCGTGTGTATAAACCGCACCCTCTACTTCCGGAAACATCAGCATAAAACCGTAAATTAAATGTGTTTTTATGTGTTCTTGAGTGTGCTGCAAACACTGTTTTTACAGTGCCTGGAGCGCCCCTTGAAGAGAGAAGGTCGGACGAGAGTTGCTTAACGACATGATGAGGCTTCGCGTCCTGACCTCATCCGGCCTTCTCTCCTGAAGGAGATTGATAACAGGCAGTCACAACATGACAGGGCTCGAAAGTACCCTTGTCACCGGAGGTACAGGTCTTGAACGGGTGTACGCAGCGCAGCCTGCATTGATGACGGAAATTATATGGCGTTAAGTAGGAAACCATTGTCATTCCCGCAGGAGGTACGAGATGTCGGGGGTGACCGTCGGAACCGCTCGCCCGGGGCGAGCAGGCAGGGATCCATTCCTGAAATACCCCGCTTGACCCTGGGTCGAATCCGCTTGCAGTGTTCCGCCCGGAATACTGTCTTTGGCAAACACATTCTTTCAGCGTTGCAGCGGTTTGTTATCCTGCTGACCCTGATCTTGTTTGGTTCCATCGCTGCAGCCGGCGACCTCGAGCGCCGCCAGGCAAAGCGTATCCATGACCGCATCGCCGGTATTCCGCCGGCTGCCGGCGTGCTGGATGACATGGAAGCCGACATCATGGCGGGCAATGCCACGGCAGCTGCCTCGCGAGCCATGGAAAACAGCGCCTTCTATAGCGTTACGCTGAAAAACTTTGCCGCACCCTGGACCAATCGCAGCCAGACTCTGTTTACCCCGCTGAACGACTATACCGCGACTGTCATCGGCATGATCCGTGATGAGTTGCCGTTTACCGACGTGCTGTCGGCCGACCTCGTGTATATCGGTGCTCCCGGGCTGGGGTTGCCGTTGTATTCCATGAACAACAATGCCCACTACGATCAGCTGGAGGAGCAGGGCATCGATCTCAAGGACAATCTGGTGCCGGTGGCACAGTCGGCTGTGACCAGCCTGCCGCCGGCAGCGACGGCCGGCGTGATGACGACGCGCGCGGCAGCCGAGGCCTTTTTCGTGGCCGGCACCAATCGCGCGATGTTCCGCTTCACGCTGATGAATCACCTGTGCAATGACCTCGAGCAGGTCAAGGACATCACGCGTTCGCCGGATCGCATCCGCCAGGATGTATCGCGCAGCCCCGGTGGTGACAGCCGTATTTTCATGAATTCATGCATAGGCTGTCACAGTGGCATGGACCCGATGGCACAGGCATTTGCCTATTACAACTTCAACACGACCAGCGGCAGTATCGAGTACACACCGGGCGTGGTACAGCCCAAGTACCACATCAACGCCGACACCTTCAAACACGGCTATGTCACGCCGGACGACCAGTGGGTCAACTACTGGCGTAACGGCCAGAATGCCTTGCTTGGCTGGGATACCGGCTTGCCGGGCCTCGGCAGCGGTGCCAAGTCGCTGGGGGTGGAACTGGCGCGCACCGAGGCGTTTGCAGCCTGCCAGGTCACCAAGGTGTTCCGTACGGTGTGCCTGCGCGAACCGGGCAATGCGGCGGACCGCGGCCAGATCGACAGCATGACTGCCGCCTTCAAGGCAGACAACTACAACATGAAAACGGCATTTTCCGAAGCCGCGGTCTATTGCATGGGTGACTGAGGCATGACGAACGAACACACAGTATCCCCCCTCCAGAATCGTCTGTTCGGTAGTCTGCTTTTCCTGGCAGTCACCCTGTTGAATGCTTGTGGCGGGGAAAGTACCACCACGAATCCGGCAACAGGCAATAACCCCACACCCGCCGGCTATGGCGGGCCGGCGCCGGCGACAGCCGACATCCAGCTGTTCAAACTCAACGTGTGGGACAATCTGATGGCGCAGAACCGCTGCGGTGCCTGCCATGATACCGGCGGGCAGTCACCGACCTTCGTACGTTCCGATGACATCAACCTCGCCTATGCCGCGGCCAACGACATTGTTGACCTGTCCTCCCCGGCCGACTCGTTCATGGTCACCAAGGTTGGTGCCGGACACAATTGCTGGCTGACCAGTGACAGCGCGTGTGCCGATGTCATTACCTCGTATATCACCGCCTGGGCCGGTGGCGCGGTCAGCACGGGCAACGTGATCCAGCTGGAGGCACCTCCACTGTATGACCCGAGTGACAGCAGGAGTTACCCGGCAGATTCCACCCTGTTTGCCGCAACAGTCCACCCGCTTCTGACGACCAACTGCGCCTCCTGTCATGTGGATTCCGCTACCACTGCGCAATCACCATTCTTTGCAGACAGCGACCCGGACGTTGCCTATATCGCGGCGCAGTCGAAGATGAACCTGGACGATCCGGCCAGTTCACGCTTCGTGGTACGCCTGCGCGACGAGTTTCATAACTGCTGGACCAGTAACTGTTCCGATGATGCGGACGATTTGGAGGCAGCGATTGCCGCGTTTGCGAGCCAGGTACCGCTGACACAAATTGACGCGCAGCTGATCACCAGCAAGGCGCTGACATTGCCCGAGGGGATCATTGCCAGTGGCGGAAGTCGCATTGAGGACAACCTGATTGCGCTGTACCAGTTCAAGGCTGGATCGGGTTCCACTGCCTTCGATACCAGTGGCGTGTCGCCGGACATGCACCTTAGCCTGAGCGGCAATGTCAGCTGGGTTGGCGGCTGGGGTATCGACATCAGCAGCGGCAAGGCCCAGGCCTCGACAAGCAGCAGCCGGAAACTGCATGACCTGATCACGGCTACCGGCGAATACAGCATCGAGGCCTGGGTCGCGCCTGCCAACGTCAGTCAGGAAGGTCCGGCGCGAATTATCAGTTATTCCGCCGGCACTACCGCGCGCAACTTCACCCTGGGTCAGACGCAGTACAACTACGATTTCCTGAGCCGCAGCACCACCACCGATGCCAACGGCGACCCGGCGTTATCCACAGCGGATGCCGACGAGGACCTGCAGGCCACCCTGCAGCACGTGGTGGTTACCTATAATCCGGTGAATGGCCGGCAGATCTATGTGAACGGCGTACACACCGGTGATGTTGATCCGGTAGTCGGCGGCAGCCTGGTCGACTGGGACAACAGTTTTGCCTTCGTGCTCGGCAACGAGGTTTCGGGCGACCGTCAGTGGCAGGGTGTGCTGCGCCTGGTGGCAATTCACAACCGTGCGCTGACACAGGAGCAGATCATGCAGAATTTTTCGGTCGGTGTCGGCGAGAAGTTCTTCCTGCTGTTCGGTGTCAGCGACCTGGTTGGTGTGCCGGACAGCTTTGTGATGTTCGAGGTCAGCCAGTACGACAGCTACAGCTACCTGTTCAGGGAGCCGGTGTTCATCAGCCTCGATCCGGCGGCCATCCCGGACAATATCCCGGTGGCCGGCATGCGCATCGGCATCAACGGCAAGGAAGCCGTGGTGGGCCAGGCATGGAAGCATCTCGACACCATGATCAGCAGTGCCTTCTATACACCGGGCAGCGGACAGCAGCTCTCCGATCTCGGCACCATTATCGCGCTGGAGAAGGGGCCGGCGACCGACGAGTTTTTCCTGACCTTTGAGGTGCTTGGTAACAATACCAACGTCGTGGTCGAGCCGGCTCCGCTGACACCAGCGCCACCGGCTGACCTGCCGGCGGTCGCAGACATCGGCGTGCGCAATTTCGACGAGATCGATGCCACCATGGCAGCGGTTACCGGTGTCAGCCGCGAACAGGTCGACGTTGCTTCGGTATTCGATACGGTGCAACAGCAACTGCCGACGGTGGAAAACATCGAGGGTTTCCTGGCAGCTCAACAGATGGCGATTTCCCAGATGGCGATCGAATACTGCAATGCACTGGT
>CP070821.1:1238498-1249431 GCA_020344335.1 Gammaproteobacteria bacterium
ACTATGGCCCCGAACGCCATGAAAAACACAACCACCTGATGAGTGAATTCCCGAAAACCCTGGAAGCCTATGCAGCCAGACTCAGGGAAGGCCCTGAAGAAAACAGGACAGCGACGGTATTGCCCTTCACGAAACAGGCCTGACACGGCCTGATACCAAATAGTGCGCAGCTAGCACATTTACTAAATACCTGTAATTCAGTATGTAACTGTTTGCTTTCGGTTACTATTTCCGTTCGCGCAAAAAACGGCTATCAAAGACCGCAATGTTTGCCCTGCAGATTTCCGTGCATGTACTATAATTTTAATCAGGAGGATGACAAGGCAAACAGGCAAAAAGAAGTATTTGCCATTGCCAATAAACAGAACACTGTTTAGTCATCTCCTGGACGCCTCGGGCAGCAAATGGGCAGGCAACAGGAGCCAGATAAAACTGGCAGCCATGTGTATGGTGGGGCAGTGCCACCAGCCAAGCCGTTCACTACCGGGGCGTTTCTGTTTGCCCGACAGAAAAATGGAAATGACGGCGGAACTCACAAGAAACCACTTTCATTTCATGAATAACCGGGAATGATAGTGCGTGATCGCGACAGTCGGTACAGGCTGTCACCAACTCGTTAAATCCACTGATTTTTCACCCCAGTTGCTGATTGATCAGCAGCGCGAAGATCGCAAACAGCAGCACAATGACCCACTTGAGGTGATGTGCAATGCTACGCAATAGTGCCCTGGTTTCCTCATCCATCCTGGTGACCCCCTGATTGTGAGAATGCAAGCCTGTAATCCGGATACCATATCAGACCTGCCAAAGTAGCCGGAGCCTTTTCTTGATCACCTTCCCGATAACCTCATGCTGCCAGGCGCGTCCGTTCGCCCCCCGTTGAGAACAAGCACCCTTGACTAAAAAAAGAAGAAGTTGCTGGCTTGCTCCCGTTTGCCTCCAATCATCAATGCGGAATGCCCGCGGAAAGGGCTGAAACAGGTACTTTTCTATATATATCAATTGGTTACTGCTTGCAGGTCCCGGTTTGAACAGAAACGCTTAGCGATGCACCCCGAAAAGCGGTTGCTTGTGATACTGCGAGCACTCAGTCAGTGACGCTTGCTAATCCCGCGAACCAGGCGGGACTGGCTACCTCGGTCCGTTTTTTTGCCGGTTTCTTGACCAGACTCATTGTTAGTTACGTTGTCCGGTGTTTGAATAATCTTACAAACCAGATATCCGTCACTAACGTTAAGGATGAGATTATGGGTAATGAAACCCAACATGCACCGAAAGTCGGCGCCCCGGACCCGGAACTGAAGAACTCACCCATTTTTGACAACATGGATGACGACGACGAGCTTTCGCTGGATCTCGAGCTGGAGAGCGGCGCCTGTTACTTCAATGGCGTGTCCTATGCCATTGGCAGCTATGTCTGCAGTGGTAATGAGTTGCTGCGCTGCGAAGGGCGCGGGGTATGGTTCCGTGAGGGCACCTGTTACCAGGACTGAGTTTACCCGGCGCATGATGCCAATCCACGAATTGCTGAATCGCATTCGCTGGGACACAAAGTTCGGACAGGCCGACTTCGAGATTGGCTACTATGACAGGGTGGAAGATCGCATTATTCACGTACCGATGCGCGAGATCTTTTTCGAGACAGGTGACCATTTCGCATTCGATCTATATGACAAGGAGGGCGAGTTGCACAGTATCCCGCTGCACCGGGTGAAAGAGGTATTCAGAAACGGCGAGTTGATCTGGCATCGTGAACACTGAGGCACAGGATACATACCGTGCCTTGAAGAGGAGGACCACGACATGCAAACACCGTTACAGATAACATTCCGTGACATGGAACCGTCCGCTGCCGTCGAGGCACGAATCCGTGAAAAGGCCGGCAAGCTGGAGCAGTTCTACGACGGGATCATGAGTTGCCGCGTCATGGTGGAGGCACCGCATGCACATCACCACCAGGGCAAGCTGTACAAGGTACGCATTGACCTGGGAGTGCCGGACGGTGAACTGGTGGTGTCCCATGAACACCATCACAGGGACCGGGCACACGAAGATGTCTACGTGGCCATCAGGGATGCCTTCGATGCCATGAAACGACAGCTGGAAGACCATGTGCGCAAGCGGCGCGGCAAGGTCAAGCAACACGAGGCACCGGCCGGTGGCCACGTGATTGCCCTGAATCCGGAGGAAGACTACGGCAAAATCGGCACCCCGGACGGGAGGATGATCTATTTTCACCGCAACAGCGTGCTGAAAAAGGACTTTGACAAGCTGGAAATCGGTAGCGAGGTGCGTTTCACGGAAGAAGCCGGGGAGAACGGACCACAGGCCAGCAGCGTGACCCCGGTTGGCAAACATCACGTAGTGATCTGAAAATAATCAATACAGTGAGCCAGCTTTATGTAGTTGAGGCCGGGGTGTTTACTCCGGCCTGAGGGGATAGCAATTAAGGTGTACCAGTCGGCCTACACCAATATCAGATAGTTTCTACAGATCAGGAGTTTGTCCTGGCAGATACTACCCCTGCACCCGAGTGACCGGGGTAAAGCCGGTAATTGCCAGCGATCTGGCTATGCCGGGAAAGGGTGGAGCACTGGCCATCAAATTGATGACCGGTGCTTTTTAAGTCACAAGATCGTGAAAATTTGTAAAAATAGATCGCAACTGACTGTAATTTATAAATCAAACTTCCTGCAAATCCGTGGACCTCGGTTCGATTCCGGGCTCAGCCTCCACTTTAACCCTCTGTTATAACCATGGAAATTATTGAAGATCACGCGATACAAAATACACAATGGCATATACGCATCAATACAAGCAGCAATAGAAGCAGGGTAAGGAATACAATCCTTGTCTTATATAATGGGATATGTTGGTTTTCTAGTTCTTGCATTTCTACTCAGCCATTGTTTATGACAGCCGGGCGTGCAGAATGCAGTTTAACGCCCGGTAATTGCCCAAGATCCGGCGGATCTATACAATCAGACTATCGATTGCACGTTAAACCATTATCCGGTGACGATAAAGTCCAAAATCTCAACCCTTGGCAAGATTATGTCGGGGTTCGTGTTATCACCGGTGCGGCCATGTAATCTTGCCACTTTTCATTTAGGTCGCAGCGGCAGCACTGTCTTGGGGGACCTGCTGAGTCAACACCCAAGGATTATTTGGGAGGGTGAACGGCTGTCTCCGGGGCGGATGTCGAGAACGAAGGCCAGCTCGACCGTGGGATCCCATTTACTCAAACGGGAACCCATGAAGTACTTGAAATACAGAATGCTCCTGGCCGGAGGGCGATGCTACGGATTCGATACGCAGCCCACGCAAGTTGAAAATCTGGACATGACGCTGCCGGGCTACTTAGAAATGCTCGAAGCTCTGGGATTTAGTCATTTCATCATACTGGAGCGCAAGAACCATCTGCGAAGAATCGTGTCCATGATGATTGCCCGCAAGACGTCTCAGTTATATCGAAGAGTGGTCGTAGATCCTTCGTTGGTTCGTATCGAACTGGAGGTTGGCCAATTGGTATTGGGCCGCGGCAAGGATCTTGAACCAAGATCGCTGGTTGCTCACCTTGAACGTGAGCAAGAGAGCATGCGTTTGCTCAAACAATTACTCAGCGATCGACGCTCATTGCATTTGGTCTACGAGGACGATATCTCTTCAGATCCTATCGTCGCATATCGGCGTGTTTGCGAATTCACCGGGATCGGATACTACAACGTTTCGGTTAAGTATTATAAAACCAACCCGTTCGATTTAGCGGAAGTGCTGACCAACTTTTCCGAAGTGGAGCGGGTGCTGTGCGGCACCCCTTTCGAATGGATGCTGGATTCTTGATATCCAACTTGGTTGTGGCTGCTCTTTTTTCAGTCGTTCGGTACTGCGTATTGAGTTAAGCGCCAAAAAGCGCCGCAACAAGGCTTCTTCGAGCTTCCGCAGTCCGATGCAACCTTGAATGTGGCGAATTTCTATTCATGCCACTATTGGGGTCTGAAAAAGTCCATTGCAGTACGATAATCAGGAATAGTTAATGAGCTTTGCGCGTCGAGGTTGAGGATCACCGCTAACATTCCTGGTTTATTCCGCCTAGCGAATGATGAACCCGATCCCATTTGTAGTATAAACACACCAGAGGTCAAATTATTTCGCCGCTGCCAGTAATGGAGTATTTCAACAGAATAGGTCGACTTCTTTCCTTTAGCATTTTCTTATATCAATATCAGGCTTATTTGACAGACACCCTTTGGCCGCTAGTCAATACAGTCCCTGCACCCGAGCGACAGAGGCACAGACAACCCTGACCGATCTGTCAGGGTTTATCACAGCCGGGAATTGTCAGCGCAGCCGACTGTTAGTCAGGGGAGGGTGCAGCACTGGCCATCAATTTGGTGGTCAGTGCTTAACTTAAGATAACGTGAGAATTTGTGAAAATGTCACGCAAGCTCTTGTAATATATATAAGCCTAACCTCCTGCAAAGCCGTGGACCTCGGTTCGATTCCGGGCTCAGCCTCCAATTTAACCCACGTGATTTAAAGTACCTTGCAGATACTATCCCTGCACCCGAGCAATCAAGGGAAACCGGGAATTTTCAGCACAGCCGACTGTTAGTCAGGATAGGGTGTAGCACTGGCCATCCAAGAGGTGGCCGGTGCTTTTAAGTCTGTGGAGAATTGAAATCCAAGCGCTCATTTTTACTGCATATGTTCCAATGAGAACAGGTGCTGCGTGTCTTTGAGCGGCGCGTGGCAAGCGCGGCACGAATTCAAATCCTTCTTGACGAGGCGCTCACCCGCCGGACTGAAGATCGCGAAATCCCAATCGCCGTTACGCAACTCTTCAGGGAATTTCGCGCCCCATCCCTCGCCTTTCTGCATAACCGCGATCGCCGCCAGCTTGTCGCGTATGCGCCGTCCAAGAGAACTGACAATGACCTTGCCGTCCTTGTCTTTCTTTGCCTTGTAGATTTCAGCGACTAGGACGGTTCCATTGGGCAGTTCGGCACCCGATTTCGCGGCCTTCAGAGTCTCCTCGGTGGCAAACAAGCGGATCACCTGGTCATCGTTCTGCGTGCGATCGAGGCTCAGGTAGTTCTGCATTTTGGTTCGGTAGTCGGCGGGAAACGCAATGCGCTCCTTACCCGCATATGCGGCAGAGGCCGCCAGCGTGACCACCAGACCGGCACCCAGGACTTTCTTCAAAATTGTCATATCAGGAGTATAGGCTAATGGCCTTCAGCTTGGTGGTCAGTGCGTAAGCTAATATTGTGAGAATTTATAAAAATATCTCACAAGTAACTGATATTTAATTTTTATACTTCCTGTAAAGCCGTGGACCTCGGTTCGATTCCGGGCTCAGCCTCCAATTTAACTCCCTGTTTGAAACTGATTCCCGCTACATATCTGTAAGAATCCGGAATTTTTCAGAGTAACCACCGGATGGCAATCAAAAAGCAGGGCACGTTACTCGCAGACTTTCGCCCAAAGGCAGGGATGCTCCGATATGCCTGAGATCCCGTTAGAGGAAAATATAAAACCAATAAGGGTCGGCAGCTTGCGACAATCAGGGGGGTTGTAGATAGAAAGGCGGCCAACGATTTACGAAGGCCGCCGTAAGTATGATGACCAAACAGCCATCTTCCGGAGAGTAGCTAAACCGCTTTGCACACAATCCCAGTTCTGCTTTAGCGGCTAGTGGGGTTTAATTTAATACAGTGCAGAAATTTGGCAGTTGATGTAGATCAAATAACCTGCACGAATATGACGCTTTACAGAAGGGCACCCTGCCTATTCAGAGTGAGACAGTCTTTAGGGAAATTTCCTGTTTCTCTGAACGTTGGATGACGACAAACCCGGAGGTTTGCTGTCGGTATCCGCAATATTCACGGGCTTGCTGCAACCACAACGGAATGCCTACAGAATCGCCCGTTCCTGCCGCTATACGGATAATACACTTCGTCAGGAAATGACAATGAGATTACCCGAATTTGCCTATCGTTCAGTACCCGGCATCATTATCGTTCTGGGTGTGACAGCCCTGTACATTGCCAGCGAAACCTATTATCTGGTCCACGCCCCGCTGTATACAAATTTGGTGGTTATTTCCGGACTGTTGCTGGTTCTTGATGGCATATTGATGACGTGGCTTAGAAAGACCAATGCAGCCCACCAGCGGAATAATCTTTTGCGCGATTAGATCAGGTTGTTTTTGTATGTCTGATAAGACGCTACCAGACATTGACTGAAGTTTCTGGTACTACTCGCCTGAACGTCCGAAAACGCCCAACAGGATACGTACTGATTTAACCAGGCGGTCAGGCGAGACAGCCGGTGGCAAATCCGGCTAGCAGCCAGCTATTTTACTCAGATCCGGCGACACCCGAGCCTCGCTGATCGCTGCGTTCACCCGGGAAGCATCCCACTTTAACTTGCCCAGCTTTTCGCGCTCGGATTCCGCCATGTGCAAATACATCCGTGCCTGCACCTTGTTGCCAGCATTTTCGCAAACCGGCACTTTCCTGCTGTAGAAAACGTAATTCAGTGCATGAGCCCTGAGCCATAGGTCATCGTTGACGTCGATGCCATGGAGGTTGATAGCATCGGGTTTGCAATCACGTACAGGATCGATATCGTAATACGTGTCTGATACATCCACCGCCTTGGAAAATTTCCTGTGTGGCCATTTGCCATTCTGTGATTGGCGGTCGAAGGAGTAAAACAGGTAGGCATACGCAGCCGAGGTCATTTCCTGTCCCGACCTATGGCATACCGATGTCATGGTCATGTAATAGTTCCAGTTCTCCGCCACCTCCTGCAGTGACAGGTCCTCGGAAACCAGGACACTCCGGAATCCCCTGGTCTCGCCGGTCAAGGGAGCGCCATCGGGGGCTGGAGAGGACCGCGTGAACAGGTAAAAAATAGCGATAAAGGCAACCACAATCAGAGCTATGCCCAGCAGTCCCTCGCGATTGATACCGGGCAGCCTGGAGCGGGCAGAGGTCTTGCGACCGGCTGTTAAGTTGGCAGAATCCGCTATTTTCATTCTGACCCGGCGATCCCCGACTGGTTTATTATTACCTGATGATATTTAAACATATCAGTACCTTATATTCATTAATTCTACACAAATTGTAGCTTAATGGCGAGTGATGTATATGTGGTTCTTCAGTCTTCTGCATTGTACGCCTGCCCGCGCAATGCCTGATTTGTGCATACTCCGCCAGTGGACTGACCACACCGGACAAAAAACCAAAAAACTTAGTGAGTGACAGATCATGGCAGAAGCATCCCCAGCGCTATCTGGACAGGACGGTTTTCCCGCGGAGACAGACTTTTCCCGGGATGTCATCAGCGGTCTGCGCAAGTCACCACCCAGTATCCCGCCTAAATATTTTTACGACACGGAAGGATCTCGCCTGTTCGAAGCCATCTGTGAACAGCCCGAGTATTACCTGACCCGGACCGAGATAGAGCTCCTGGAATGTTATGTCGGGGAAATAAGCGGGCTGGTCGGTTCCGGATGTTACCTGATCGAGCCGGGCAGTGGTAACTGCGAGAAAGTCAGGTTGCTGGTGGACTCGCTGCGGCCACGCTCCTACATACCCATTGACATCTCCAGTGAACACCTGAAGCTGTCGGCAGCCAGGCTGGCTGATTCCTATCCGTGGCTCGATATACAGCCCATGACAGGCGATATCACGGATACCCTGGTATTGCCTTGTATTCCGGAGAACGCCAGAAGGGTAGTGTTTTATCCGGGCTCCAGCATCGGTAATTTTGAACCCGAAGAGGCCCGGAGCTTTCTGGGCTCCCTTGCGCGGATTGCCGGAAGGGGAGGTGCATTAGTGATCGGGGTTGATCTGCAGAAAAACACACAGCGCCTGAACGCGGCCTACAACGATGCATGCGGTATCACGGCTGCATTCAACCGCAATCTGCTGCAGCGGATAAACCGGGAGCTTGACGCCAACCTGGACATCGAGGCATTCGACCACCGCGCCTTCTACAACCAAAATGAGAACCGCATGGAAATGCACCTTGTCAGCAACTGCAGGCAATCATTCCATGTCGATGGCCACCGTTTCGAACTCGAGGACGGTGACCACATTCATACCGAGAATTCCTACAAGTACACAATTGAGCAATTCCAGACGCTGGCTACTGCCGCGGGATTTGCCGCATGCCGGGTCTGGAGCGATGCAGAAGCGCTGTTCAGCCTGCATTATCTCGAGGTGCGCTGATACCTGCCATGGCAGCCCGTAGCTCCGTCATGTTAGAGTATGCGCCATCGCTGGAACGTGAACGGACGAGTGCTACAGGGACAAACACGGAAAGGCACCGGGATGAAACCAACCCACAACACCGATCAATAACACAAGGATTCCGAAATGAGTCATCTTACCAGTAGATTTAACCTGTTTCTCACGCTGCTGCTGCTCGCAGCAGGCCTGCTCACCACACCGGTTGCACTGTCAGGTGCATCAACCCTGGCGGGCATCGAAAAAAGCGGTGAGCTGGTGCTTGGCACGACAGCAAATATGCCCCCCATGACCGGTAAACGAGAGGGCAAGATTGTCGGTTTTGATATCGACATGGCCCGCCTCATGGCCACCGGGATGGGCGTGGACCTGAAAATCAAGACCATGGCATTCAACGAATTACTGCCTGCGCTGGAAAAAGGCGAGGTCGATGTGGTCATTTCCAACATGACCATGAACCCGAAACGCAACATGCGTGTCGCCTTTGTCGGTCCCTACATGACATCGGGCAAGTGCGTTGTTACTAAGCAAGAGGGCATTGCCAAGGCCGAGGCGGCAGAAAACCTCAATTCACCCGATATCCGCCTTGCCGCGCTAAAGGGTTCCACCAGTGCAGAATTCATCAAGGTCCTGCTGCCCAAGGTGACACTCACCCTGGTGGATGACCATGACAGCGCAGTCAGCCTGATCAATGAAGACAAGACCGGCGGCCTGTTGACCGATTACCCGATCTGTCTCTCCATGCTGCAACGTTATCAGGATGCCGGCTTCGTCTCGCTGTTTTCACTGTTGACCTATGAGCCCATCGGCATTGCGCTGCCCGGTAATGACCCGTTGTATATCAACTGGACGGAAAATTTCCTGAAGCGCCTGGAAGGCGTAGGTGTTCTGGATGAACTCGGCACACGCTGGTTCGGCAAGGCGGTCGTTTCGACCACGGGCGAATAGGCCGCGGAATTGACCCGGGGCCGGCAGCGGCATACCGCCTGCCTTACCCGGACTTCAGGCGTGGGACCGGCACAGCATCGTGCATCATCCACAGCCAGTCACCTTGCCAGCTTCGTGACATATCAGGTCAGCCCCCGGGGTGTAAGTGATCTGGCAGGTTGGCGCGAAATGGCCGGTTTTTGTATTACAGTCGTCATAGCATTGCAAACAGTTACGGGAAAATACGTTCGGCGTGTCACTCCGATTACGGTAGGCGCTGTCAGTACATATTGTTATACTTCGGGAAAATATGCGCACACAGGGTTGTACAAGCGCGGAAAAACCGACAGGGAGTAACCATGAAACAAGGCCTGTGTATACTGCTTGCCACTCTCTGGATAACCACCAGCTGGGCAACCACCGAGCCCTACGGGTTTCCGATTGACAACAAGTTCCAGGCCACGGTACTCGGGACACCCGAGGAATACCGGGCCGACCTGCCGAAAAAGATCCCGCTGAAGAAACGCCGGATTACCATTTTCGAAGATCGCGAGGTGCCGGAAGCACTCTGGTTCGACCGGGAACTACGCTACTCCCGGGCACTGCAGAAAGGGCCGGCACCACTGGTATTCCTGATCGCCGGCACAGGTGCTTCGTATGATGGTGCGAAAAACACCAACATGGCCCGCGCCTTTTACCAGGCCGGTTTCCACGTGGTATCGATCTCGTCGCCTACTTTTATGAATTTCATTGTGGCCGCTTCCAAATCCGGGGTGCCCGGACATGCCTACAGGGATGCGGAAGACATCTACCGGGTGATGGAACGCATCTGGGACACGCTGCAGAACAGGATCGAGGTTACGGATTTCTACGTTACCGGTTACAGCCTCGGAGGTTTCAATACGGCATTTGTAAGCCTGCTGGATGAAGAGCGCCAGATATTCAATTTCAAAAAGGCACTGCTCATCAACCCGCCGGTTCAGCTCTACAACTCCATCTCGCTGCTGGACCGTATGCTGGAAAACATTCCGGGTGGTGTTGATAATTTCAATCTATTTTATGACCGGCTGGTGGAACAGGTTGGCCGGGTCTACAAGCGCGCGGACACCGTCAACCTGGGGGAAGAGTTCCTCTACCAGGCCTTCGAGGCGGTCAATCCGGACAACGAGGAACTGGCCGCACTCATCGGCGTTTCCTTCCGGATATCATCCGCCAACATGGCCTTTACCTCGGACCTGATGACGAATGCCGGTTACATCAAGCCGGCCAATATGACATTCACAAAAAACACGGCACCGGGTGAATTGCAACTGGTCGCACACCGGCTCGGCTTTACCGACTTTTTCCACACCTACTTCTACCCGCATATCCACCAACAGCAACCGGATATATCGCGCAGCGAACTGGTCGAGCAGATGAGCCTGATCGAAATCGAGGATTACCTGAAAAACAGCCCGAAAATAGAAGTGATGCACAACCAGGATGACATCATACTCGAGCAGGGCGAGATCGATTTCTTCCCGCGCGTGTTTGGTGAGCGCGCCAAAATCTACCCGATAGGCGGCCACTGCGGGAACATGGACTATCGCGATAATGTGGACCACATGGTCAAGGTCTTCACGCAGTAAGGACAGCGCATCATGAAAATAACACTCAAAAAGTTTCAACCGCTTGCACTTGTCCTGCTGGCCGTACTCGCACTCTCTGCCTGCAGCACGGCCCCGGTTCTGCCGGAGGGCGAGGAA
>CP070821.1:1249531-1259012 GCA_020344335.1 Gammaproteobacteria bacterium
CCGATTGCGCCCGGTGCTGTATTCCCGGATTACCAGCGCTATGGCGTCCTGTGGATGGGGCGTACTGCGCTGGCGGCCGCTTATGACATGGAAGGCGCCTTCAATGACGTGGCCCTCCATCTGAGTACTGGCGCCATTCCCGATAATGTCATTGATCGCCTCGACCGTCTGCTGGCCCGTTACGGCGGGCTCGGTGCCTATGCGCGCAAGGACCAGACCTCGCACCGTTTTCTGTCAGAAGAACTGAAAGGCCTGGAGACCATGGCCGCGGTGTTCCCGGTGATCTTCCTGGGGGTGGCCGCGTTTCTGCTGAACGTGGTCGTCACCCGCCTGGTGAATACGCAACGCAATCAAATCGCCATACTCAAGGCCTTTGGTTACAGCAATCTGGATGTCGGCCGGCATTATGCCGCCATGGTTCTCATGGTCGTGATGCTCGGGCTTGCCGGTGGCCTGCTGGGAGGGGTCTGGCTGGGGCAGGGTCTGAGCGCAGTGTATGCAGGTTTTTATCACTTCCCGTTTCTGCAGTACCAGCTGCACACGGATGTTATCGCACTGGCGGCACTGGTCAGTATCATCGCCGGGATGACCGGGACGGTCTTTGCCGTGATCAGGGCGGTCCGCCTGCCGCCGGCCGAGGCCATGCGACCTGAGGCTCCGGCGGCCTACCGCCCGACCCTGATCGAACGCCTGGGCATGCAGCGACTGTTTTCCCAGCCCACCCGCATGATTGCCCGTCACATGGAACGGCGCCCCCTCAAGACGCTGCTCACCATCGCCGGTACTGCCGCAGCCTGCGGCATCATCATGGTGGCCAATTTTCAGAGGGATGCCGTTACCTACATGATCGATGTGCAGTACGCCAGGAGCCAGAGCCAGGACCTGACGGTCGCCCTGACCGAACCGACTTCGCGCCATGCCCTGTTTTCGCTGGCCGGGCTGCAGGGTGTGGAGCACGTGGAGGGCAGCCGCAGCGTACCGGCACGGCTGCGGTTTGAGCATCACAGTTACCGTGGCTCCGTGCAGGGTATGGATCCGGACGGCACGCTGCGGCGCATTCTCGATGCCGACCTTGAGCACGTGATGCTGCGGGAGAAGGGCGTGGTGCTGACAGACTACCTGTCCGAACTGCTGGGCATCCGGCCGGGCGAATTGCTCACCATCGAGGTCCTCGAGGGTAACCGGCCGGTACTGGAAGTACCGGTTGTCGGGCTGACCAGCGAATACCTGGGTGTATCGGCCTACATGCAGCGTGCATCACTCAATCGACTGTTGCAGGAAGGCGATGCCATTAACAGTGCCTACCTGGCAGTGGATCAGCGGTACAGTGAACGGGTGTACCGTGATCTGGACGAGATGCCACGGGTCGCGGGGACCGTGGTACGGGAATCGGCGCTCCGGAACTTCCACAAGACCATGGAGGAGACCATTCTGTACTTCTCTTTCGTAACAGCCCTGCTGGGCGGCATTATCGCATTTGGCGTGGTGTACAACAGCGCGCGCATTGCCCTCTCGGAACGGGACCGTGAACTTGCCAGCCTGCGGGTGCTCGGGTTTACACGTGGCGAGGTTGCCTACATCCTGCTGGGCGAGCTGGCTGTGGCCACACTGCTGGCACTGCCGCTGGGATATCTCTTTGGCCGGGAATTGTGCCGCTACCTGTCAAATGCCTTTCGCTCGGACCTGTATCGCGTACCACTGGTACTGGAGGCAGATACGGTTGCCTTTGCCGCCAGCGTGGTGTTGTTGTCTGCGGTGATATCCGGCTATATGTTATGGCGTAAACTGAATCAACTGGACATGATTGGTGTATTGAAGACGCGCGAGTAAGGGGTAGTAGTATGGGGTGTGAAAATACGTTAATGGCTCAGTTTGTACCAAGCCGAATAAATTTGGTCCTGCAAGGAACGGTGCTGTAGGGCGGAATTTATTCCGCCAGACAAACTTGATGCCGAATTGAGACACTACCGAAAATACCGGCGGCTTGACAGAAAAAGGAATTACACGACATGCAACAAGGCAGAAAAACAGGTTTCATACTGCTGGCTGTCGCACTGCTTGCGGCACTGGCCTGGGGTTTCTGGCCAACCCCGGTGCTTGTGGAAGTTGCCGAGGTCGTGCAGGCGCCAATGAGCGTTACCGTGGAGGAAGAGGGGCAGACACGGGTCAAGGACCGATTTGTGATTTCCGCACCGGTCGCCGGTTTTCTGCAGCGCATTCAGCTGGAGGTCGGGGATGCGGTCGACCAGGGCGAGACGCTCGCCACCATGGAACCGCTGCGTTCCGAAGTGCTTGACCCGCGCAGCCGTGCCTTGGCCGAGGCGCAGGTTGCCGCTGCACGTGCAGCACTCAAGGGTGCCCGGGAGCAGGCGGAGGCGGCCCGTGCCGAGACTGAATTTGCGCGTGCGGAATACGCACGCAAGAAGAAACTGCAGGCGGATGCACTGATATCGGAAGGCGCGCTGGACGAGGCCGAAACCCGCGCCAGGCAGGCGAGTGCGGAACAGCGTTCGGCAGACTTTGCCGTGGAAGTGGCGCGCTTTGATCTCGAGGCGGCAAGAACGGCACTGCAGTATTCCATTTCGGGCAACGGTGCAGCCGCATCGGAAACCGTCACCCTGCGCGCACCGGTCGCCAGCCGGGTGCTGAATATCCACCATAAGAGTGAAGGCGTGGTTACCACCGGCGAAGACCTGCTGGAAATCGGTGATCCGGCGGCACTGGAAGTCGCCGTCGATGTACTGTCGGCCGATGCCGTACGCATTCAGCCCGGCAGTCTCGTGAAATTTTATCGCTGGGGCGGTGACAAGCCCCTGGACGGCAGCGTGCGCACCATCGAGCCGACCGGTTTTACCAAGATCTCGGCACTGGGCGTGGAGGAGCAGCGTGTCTGGGTGATCGCCGATCTGGCATCACCCCGCGAAGAGTGGCAACAACTCGGCGATGGTTACCGGGTCGAGGCCCATTTCATCCTCTGGCAGGATGAAAATGTACTGCAGGTGCCGGCCAGCGCCCTGTTTCGCTATGCCGATGGCTGGGCAGTGTTTGCGGTTGCCGGTGGCAGGGCCCGCCTGACAAGCGTCTCAACCGGGCACAATAATGGCCTGACCGCGCAGATCACCGCCGGCCTGAGTGCCGGGGATGTCGTCATAACTCACCCTGATGATCGCATCGAGGATGGCGTGCGCGTGAAGCTGAAGTAAATTCCCGGCGCTGTTTACCATCCAGAATTACTGAAATCCTGCCGGTGGCTGATGATTGCCTCTGGTCCTCCTGGCCGCCTTCGGTGTTGCCCTGCCGCTGGACGGCAAGCTGGTGGATGGCGTGTATTGGCTTGCAGTCGACTATGCGTATCCGAACCGGAGCGGCCGGCTTAACACCTCAGGCGCGCGATACGTATTCCCCGGTCCCGGTATTGACCTTTACGGTTTCCCCGGGCGAGAGGTACTCGGGTACCTGGATGACGAGTCCTGTAGACAGCGTGGCTGGCTTGGTGCGAGCGGAAGAGGAGGCGGTCTTCATGCCCGGTGCGGTATCGAGGATCTCCAGCGAGACCGTGGCCGGCAGTTCGATGCCGAGGACGGTGTCATCAGCGATTATGGCGAGGATGCCGTCGAGATTTTCGCTCAGGTATTTCAGCTCTTCTTCCAGTGCCTCGGCCGGCAGCGTGTATTGCTCGTAGCTTTCCCTGTCCATGAAGGTGCAACCGTCCGCGTCCCGGTAGAGGAACTGCACCGGACGTCGCCCGAACTCCAGTGTCTGCACGTTTTCATCTCCCTTGTAACGCGCCTCGATCTTCTGCCGGGTAAGGATGTCATGCCCGCGCACCTTGTAGAGCGTACTCCCGCTGCGCGAGGAAGGGCTTTGCACCTCGAGGTGCTTGATGATGACCATGCGGCCATCGATATCGAGCACCAGCCCTTTTTTCAGTTCACTGGCCTTAATGGCCACTAATGGTGATGCCCGCCCGGGCCGTGCACGTGGCCGTGTGTAATTTCCTCTTCCTCGGCGTCGCGCACCGCGATGACTTTTACGTCGAAATTGAGCTGCACGCCGGCGAGTGGGTGATTGCCGTCAACAGTGACTGTATCATCATCGGCCTTGACGACCGTGACCAGCAGTGACTGTCCCTCGGGTCCCTCCGCATGGAACTGCATGCCGGGTTCGATGGTCTGTTCCGTGGGGAACATGTGGCGGGGTACGGACTGGGTGCGTTCCGCGTCGTGCAGGCCGTAAGCTTCTTCCGGCGGGACAGAAACGGACAGTTCGTCGCCTGTGACTTTGCCGGTAAGTGCGTTCTCCAGACCGGGAATGATATTGTTTTCGCCGTGCAGGTAGCAGAAACTGCCGTCGCTGGATTCATCGAGAATATTGCCATCGTTGTCCTTCAGAGTGTAGTGCAGCGTGACGACGCTGTGTTTATCGATCTGCATGTGTCGACTCCTGTTGTCGTGAGCCTGCGAGAAATGCCGCAGATTGGGAGCCGGATGGCGCATCAATGTAGCAACAAGAAAGGCAGGGTCTTCAGATGTTAAGCGCGTATGCTATCACAACGACACTGGCGCTTGCGGCCCTCGCGGTTACCCCTTGTGTGGCGTTCGGTTAGACTCGAACCATGGACTGGCAGGTTTATATCATCCTGTGTTCCGACGAGACGCTCTATACGGGCATCACCAACAATGTCGCACGCCGCCTCGACCAGCACGCCGGCCTGGGCGGAGCCAGATACTTCCGTGGCCGCCAGCCGAAACGACTCGTCTACCTCGAAAATGGCCATACCCGCAGTTCCGCCAGCAAGCGCGAAGCGGCCATCAAGAAGCTCGGTCGTGCTGAAAAACTCCGGCTGATTGAATCGCAGCAGAACCAGTTGTTGCCTTGAGATAATCTGTCCGGATAATGCGACAATTTCTTGGTTATTTCATTAACACATTGATGGTTAATGTGAATCTAAAATGATCTATACATAATCCAGGCCCAGGGCGAGGTGTCTGCCAATGGAGGATCCTGCCGGATTTCTGAGGTACCCGCGAAGGGAGGCACGCAAGGAGGGTGTCCGGCAGCGGGTTCACCACTGTCATGAATACGAGCAGTTGATGCTGCACAGCCAGGCCCTGTTCCCGTTTTCCGTCCGTGGGGCCGAGGCGCGGACGGGGATGCTTCAGGGTATATGCGGGTCTTGCTGAATCAATCCATACCGGCAATTTATTCGGGGCACAAAAAAAGAACCCCGCAGTTTATAACTGCGGGGTTCCGGTGTTGCGCTGCCAGACAGCGGTTCAGGCAGGTGTTACGTTGGATGCCGTCAGACCCTTGGGGCCTTTCTGCACCTCGAAGTTCACCGGCTGTCCCTCGGCCAGCGTCTTGAACCCGTCACCGGCAATCGCCGAGAAGTGAACAAATACGTCTTCGCCGCCTTCGGAAGGGGCGATGAAACCGAAGCCCTTGGATTCGTTAAACCATTTAACGGTGCCTGTAGCCATGTAAATTACCTCTGTTTAAATCAATGAATAATGTGTTCGATTGCAATTCATTAACAGGTAATTTACAGCAGATGCTACAAGGAAACTTCCGGAAAAAACCTTACGAATGTGCAACCGGGCGCAGTGTAACCGAGTGGATCGGAAAATGCGAATCTTTAATGGGCCCGGGCAGTCAGGCAACGGGATCCATTGACTCCGCTACCGGGCGCTTGCCGGTGTGTGATTGCCTATTCGGACTGTTCCGGTGCCGGCTTGCGACTCTTCGCGGTTTTCTTGCGCGGGGGTTTCTTGGTTTCCAGGGTAAACCAGTCGTCCTTGGTGATTTCGTGGAAGTGGTCCGCTTCATCGATCAGCAGTTTTGACGTGGTGCTCGGGATCGCGGCGATTTCAACGCGGACCCCCTCGGATTTCAGGTGACGCACCAGCTCGACATAGTCCGAGTCCCCGGACATAATGATGATGGTATCGACCTTGCTGGCGAGCTGGGTGGCCTTGATGGACAGCGGGATGTCCGCGCTCTTGTGGCAGGGGCGGACCGAACCGTGGTAATGCGTGTGCAGACGCTCTTTCAGTTTTGAGGAAATCTGCCGGCCTTCGCGAAAATACACCAGGCGGTTGAGCCCGCGGTTGTCGAGCAGCCGTGGGACCAGGGTATCAAAATTCAGCATGGTATTCGGCTTGTTGGTTTCCGCGTGAATACTGCGTTCGATGTTGTTGCCATCCACCAGGATAGCGACGGACTGGTTGATGACGACGGTGCCGGCCGGTGATTGCGTCATGGGAGTTCCTTTGCTGTATTAAATGTTGCCGCCTGGTAGCTGCATCATACCCGATTGCTCCGCGAGGAAACGCTTTTTCGAACCCTTCATTGCAGGTTGCCTCTGCCAAAATGTTTTCTGCCTGTGCGACAATGTGACCATTACTGACCGGACCAGGGGGTGGCAGATGGGAATCGCGTTGTCGTTGCATGTGTTGGCCGTGGTGGTGTGGGTCGGCGGGTTGTTTTTCGCGTACATGGTGCTGCGACCGGAGGCCGCCAGCCAGCTCGAGCCGCCGGCCAGGCTTGCGCTGTGGTCCGGCGTTTTCAGACGGTTTTTCCCCTGGGTGTTCGTCTGCATCGGCCTGATCCTGCTCACCGGCTTCTGGATGATCACGGCGTTTTTTGGCGGGTTTGCCGTGGTCGGGACCCACGTACACCTGATGCTGGGCCTGGGCATCGTCATGATGCTGATATTTTTTCATGTCTTTTTCGCGCCGTTCAAACGCCTGAAGCAGGCGGTCGCTAACGCAGACTGGCCGGAAGGCGGCAGGTACCTGGCGCAGATCAGGGTCTTGGTTGCTGTTAACCTGGTACTGGGGGTCGTGACCATCGCCATTGCTTCGGCCGGCCGGTTTATGCAGTGAAGATGCCGGCAACCTCCGCTTGAATCAGGTGGTTTGCGAGGCTAAAGTCTGTATAGAAGGGGCTTGATAAAAGCCTGACACCAATAAGATGAGGAGCAGTCAAATGGCCGAGACAATGAGTGAGATCATGCGTCCCCGGGCGACGGATCCCGATTTTCCGCATGCACCGGGCGAATGGAAGCAGTCCAATGCAGCTGCGGTGGCGGCAAACGAGGGGCTGAGTATCGGGGATGATCACTGGGAAACGGTTCGCGCCCTGCAGGAATATTATTCGCGCCATGAACGACAGGAAATTAATGCCCGTGAATTGCTCGATGCCCTGGAGGAAAAGTTTCACGAGAAGGGCGGCATCAAGTATCTCTACACACAGTTTCCCGGCGGACCGATTGCACAGGGTTGCCGCCTGGCCGGGCTCGAGCCCCCTGCCGGCAGTGCAGATCCCGGTTTCGGCAGCGTACGGTAGCCAACGGCATCAAGTCCGTGGCCGGTCGAGGCTACTGGATCCAGGCTGCAAGCTGATCGCATGCGTCAGACCGTCGATCTCGGGGGCAAGTCCCTGAAACTCAGTATCAGCAGGCGTGCTGAGACCCGCCTCAGGCAACGATCGGAACCCCTGCTGCTGGAGATGGAGCTCTACTTCAGTTGCCTGATACGCAAGCGTGTTTATGTGCGCGAGTCCGCAGAGGGCAGGGAGGCAATCCCCGTAAACGACCACCTGATAATCTGGTTTCGCCCTGTGGTGACCGGCACCTGCGCCATCCGCAAATGTGAGCCCGACAATCCCCCCGTGGTTGATATGCCCATGACCGACCCGGGGCGTTACTTCCCGCGCTGGCTGACTCTCGATTACCGGGCAGGCCAATGGCGTGCCGATTTCGGGTATGCCGGGCTGGTGGCCTGATCGATCTGCTACAGGGGCCAGACCTTATTTATGCTGCCGGCAGAAGTGCTTGACTTCTGGTTCTCAGAAGAATCACGCGAACGCTGGTTTCAGTCCACCCCGGAATACGATGCACGGGTCAGGTCACGTTTCGAGGCGGCCTGGGAGCAGGGGCGTGGCGGTGCACTGGCGGGCTGGGAACAGACAGCAGACGGCGCACTGGCGCTTGTGATCCTGCTCGACCAGATGCCGCTCAATATGTTTCGTGACCAGCCCGTGAGTTTCAGTACCGAGGCGCTGTCGCGTGCCGTGGCGGAACGCGCGCTTGCCTGTGGGTTCGACCAGCTCGTGGCGGTCGATCGCCGGGCATTTTTCTACCTTCCATACATGCACAGCGAGTCACTTGCCGACCAGGAACGCTCGGTCGAGTTGTTCACCCAGCCCGGGCTGGAGGAAAATCTCCAGTGGGCCCGGCATCACCGGGAAATCGTGCAGCGTTTCGGGCGGTTCCCGCACCGCAATGCCATTCTCGGCCGCCAGAGTTCTCCGGAGGAAACGCGGTGGCTGGACTTGCCGGATGCGTTCAATCCGTGAAATAACGGCAGGGACCTTACCTCGTGCGAATATCGAGAAAGCTGCCGCTGGGGTACGCTGGCAGCCTTTCAAAGGCATCGGTCAGCATCCGGCCGGCAGCACGGGATTCCGGCATCCGTTCTGTACCAATGGCAGCTTTCAGCGCCTGCGTTGACGGATAGCGGCTACTGTCCACGCTGTCGCAGACATCATCCAGCATTTTCGTGTGTACCATACCCGCTGCGAATGCGGCAATGTGAGTGTCCGGAAATTCATGTGCGTACAGCCGGGCCATCATGTTGAGTGCGGCCTTTGAAAACTCATAACCGCTCCAGCCCTTGTTGCCGTTGACCGCGGCCCCGGATGACATGAAGACTAGCTGGGTTATCGAAACGGGGCGGGCGTACAGCCAGTTCATGATCACCTTCAGTACGCGGCCGATACTGCTGCTGTTGCCTGTGATGAGCGTTGCATTGTGTGCTGTCATATGATCGTGATCCACTGATAATCTTCAAATCCCCTCTCCCACAGGGAGAGGGTTGGGGAGAGGGGATAGAGTTAAAGGAACTACCTGAGGTTATATCCCCTCATCCTGTCCTTCTCCCTTGGGGAGAAGGGACGCCCTGTTTGTATTTTGGTGGCTGGCATCCATGCGCAACTTGCCCAGAACATGTGCAACGGCATGCATCCCGAAACTGGCGGTAACTGTCATCACGGAGCCGAGGCTGCCGGCACAACTGAGACCGCCGAGGTGCGCCGTCTGTGGTTTCTCGCGGCAGACGCCGCCATTATCCGCCGGGAACACCGGTTGCTCCCGGGAATAGATACAGGGGATGTCGAAACGCCGTTTCGGATTTTTCGGGAAGCCATAATCCTGGCGTAGCAACTTGCGGGTCCTGGAGAACAGGGCATCGTGTTCCGTGTTGCAGAGGTCGGCCGTCATGATCTGTGCCGGGTTGGTCTGGCCACCTGCGCCACCGACCGTGACCAGCCGGATCCTGTTGCGCTTGCACCAGGCTATCAGTGCGGCCTTGATGCGGAAACTGTCGACGCAATCGATGACATAGTCGTAATTGCCAGCGAGCAGTTCACCGAGATTGTCGAGGCCGAGGTAGTCCTCGACGGTGTTGACCCGGCATTCCGG
>CP070821.1:1259112-1266961 GCA_020344335.1 Gammaproteobacteria bacterium
GCCGCCTGAAGCACGGGATCGTCGATAACGCACAGCATCTCCTCCATGAGATATTACGTGCTTGAAACACTTGTTGGGCTTCACATGCGTTCAGCCCAACCTACCCGGAATTTTTATCCAGGATGTGGGGCGCAGGTTGGACTGAGGACTGTAGGTTGGGCTGAGGAACGAAGCCCAACGCGGTACATGGTTCACCCTGTTGGGCTTCACGCACGTTCAGCCCAAGCTACACAAATATGTAAATCCACGGGTGGGACCAAGGCCTGTGGTTGGCGGGGATACCAAGCCCAACCTGCCCGGTACGTCGAAATCAATCAGAACGGGATGTCGTCATCGAAATCATCCGGCCCTGCACTGGCGGTTGCCGGTTGCGCCGGCGGTGGCGCCGCTTCGCTGTTATAGGCCGAGGTGCCTCCGCGGCTGCCAAGCATCTGCATATCATTGGCAACGATCTCGGTGGTGTAGCGGTCATTACCGTTCTTGTCCTGCCACTTGCGCGTCTGCAGCTTGCCCTCGATGTACACCTGGGAGCCTTTTTTCAGGTACTCGCCGGCGATCTCCCCCAGCCGCCGGAACATCACCACGCGGTGCCATTCTGTGCGCTCCTGCTTCTCGCCGGTCTGCTTGTCCTTCCAGGATTCGGCGGTTGCCACGCTGATCGTGGCAACGGCATCCCCGCTGGCGGTATAGCGAACCTCGGGGTCGCTACCCAGGTTGCCGACCAGTATCACCTTGTTGATTCCTCTTGCCATGATGTTCTCCTGTTAGTTTCCCTCTCCCTCAGCGAGAGATTCGGGGAGAGGGGATCAAATTGTTCAAATGCCCTGATTCTATCCCTCATCCTGTCCCTATCCGGGAGGAGAAGGGCCGATTGTTCTGTTTACCTGCCAGCCCGGGAGGATATGCGATGGTACCACCCTCACGGCAATCTGGCAGGGTCAAATACCTGCCGGTCCACCTTCAGATAGGCCAATCCGTCCTCGGGGATCACCACTGCCTCGGCCACCCCGGCCAGCGCGGCCAGCTCCCGCGACAGCCGCTCGGCACCGGCCTGGTCCGCCACCTCGATCCTGTAGATATGGCTGCTCAGCTTGCGCGGTGGTTTCATCGGCAGTGCCACGAGCAGCCAGGCCACCACCGCCAGCGCGGCAAACAGGAACACGGCCGGCAAACCATACCTGCCCTGCACCAGCCCGCCCAGCAAGCCCCCGAGGAAGGCGCCGAAAAACTGGGAGCTGGAGTAAAACCCCATGGCCGTGCCGCGACAGTCCCCCGGCGCCACGCGCGAGACCAGCGAGGGCAGCGTGGCCTCCAGCAGGTTAAACGCGGCAAAAAACACAATCAACAGGACAACCACGCTGGCCAGTGTCGGATAAATCAGATACAGGCCGAACTGGGCGAGACCGAGCACCACCACCGCACCGAGGAACACCGGCTTGAGTAGCCCGCCACGCCCGGCCAGGAGGATGAACGGGATCATGACGAGCACGGAAGCGACCAGCACCGGCAGGTACAGCTTCCAGTGGCTGGCAGCGGCCAGCCCGATGGCATCGCGCAGCACCAGCGGCAGGACCACGAAACTCGCCGTCAGGATGGTATGCAGCACCAGGATACCGAAGTCGAGACGCAGCAGTTCGGGGTTCCGCAATACCCGGCCGAATTGCGCCGGGACCGGCTCGGCCTCGCGGTGGATCGCGGAGACCACCGGACGGGGAACCACAAAGGCAACCACCAGGATACCGCCGAGGGCCAGCAGTGCCGTGATCCAGAAGATGCCCGGCACCCCGACCCACTCGTTCAGCAACGGTCCGAGTATCATGGCGGCCGCGAACGACAAGCCGATACTCATGCCGATCAGGGCCATGGCCTTGATGCGCTGTGCCTCGCGGGTGAGGTCCGCCGTCAGCGCCATGATGGCCGCGGCAATGGCGCCGGCGCCCTGCAGGGCACGACCCAGGATCACTATATATATGGAGTCGGCCTGTGCGGCGACCACGCTGCCGAGGGCAAACAGCAGCAGCCCGCCGATGATCACCGGCTTGCGGCCGATGCGATCCGAGAGCAGTCCCGCGGGAATCTGCAGCAGTGCCTGCGTGATGCCGTACACGCCGATCGCGAGGCCGGTCAGGACCGGGGTGACGCCCGCCAGCTGGTCGGCGTAGAGCGCGAACACGGGCAGGATCATAAATAACCCCAGCATACGCAAGGCATATACCGCCGCGAGAGACAACGCCGCCTGCCACTCCTGCCGGGTCATGCCGACCCCTGGTTCCGCCCTGTAATTCACCTTTCTGCCTGTCCTCTTTGCCTGTCGCGGCGAAAACGCCGTATATTAACAGGTTGGTCTTTTACGCGTTCGGAAAACAGCTGCTGCATGGACACCATCAGAATCCGGGGTGCACGCACCCACAATCTGCAAAACATTGACCTGGACCTGCCCCGGGACAAGTTGATCATCATTACCGGTCTGTCCGGCTCCGGGAAATCCTCGCTCGCCTTCGACACCATCTACGCCGAGGGCCAGCGCCGCTATGTCGAGTCCCTGTCGGCCTACGCACGGCAGTTCCTGTCGATGATGGAAAAACCGGATGTCGATCACATCGAGGGACTGTCCCCGGCGATCTCCATCGAGCAGAAATCCACATCGCACAATCCACGCTCCACGGTCGGCACCATCACCGAGATCTACGATTACCTGCGGCTGCTGTTCGCGCGTACCGGCACGCCGCACTGCCCGGAGCACGGCACAGTCCTCGAGGCACAGACCGTCAGCCAGATGGTCGATCATGTCCTCGCCCTGCCGGAAGGCAGCCGCCTGATGCTGCTCGCGCCCGTGGTCGAGGCGCGCAAGGGCGAGCACCTGCAGGTACTGGAGGAACTGCGTGCCCAGGGCTTCGTACGCGCACGCATTGACGGGGAAGTCATCGAGCTGGACCAGCCGCCAAAACTCGACCTGCGCCGCAAGCATGTCATCGAGGCCGTCGTCGACCGCTTCAAGGTGCGTCCGGACATCCAGCAGCGGCTGGCCGAATCGTTCGAAACGGCACTGCAGTTATCGGACGGTCTCGCACGCATCGCCTGGATGGACCAGACCGGTCGCGAAGAGCCGGTGTATTCCGCCAAGTTTGCCTGCCCCGAATGCGGCTACTCGCTGACCGAGCTGGAACCGCGACTGTTTTCCTTCAACAACCCGGTCGGTGCCTGCCCGGAATGTGACGGGCTGGGTGTACGCCAGTTCTTTGATCCCGAACGGGTGGTCGCGCACCCGGAACTGAGCCTCGCCGGCGGCGCCGTACGTGGCTGGGACCGGCGCAATGCCTATTATTTCCAGCTCATCAGCGCGCTCGCGGAACATTACGGCTTCGACATCGAAACGCCGTTCGATGAATTGCCGGAGGCTATCCAGGACATCATCCTGCACGGCAGCAAGGGAGAAGTGATTCGCTTCCAGTACCTAAACGAGCGGCGCGGCGCGGTCGAGCGCAGACACCCGTTCGAGGGCATCCTCACCAACATGCAACGCCGCTACCGCGAGACCGAGTCCAACGTGGTGCGCGAGGAACTGGCGCGCTACCTCAGCACCCAACCATGCCCGGACTGTGGCGGTGCCCGCCTCAACGAGTCCGCCCGGCACGTGACGGTCGCCGGCAAGGCGCTGCCCGACATCACCGCCCTGCCGGTGGGCAGCAGTCAGGAACTGTTCACCGAACTGCACCTGGAGGGCCGGCGCGGCGAGATCGCCGACAAGATCCTCAAGGAGATCAACCAGCGGCTGGATTTTCTCGTCAATGTCGGACTCGACTACCTGTCGCTGGACCGCAGCGCCGAGACCCTGTCCGGCGGCGAGGCACAGCGCATCCGGCTGGCCAGCCAGATCGGTGCCGGGCTGGTGGGCGTCATGTACGTCCTCGACGAACCCTCGATCGGCCTGCATCAGCGCGACAACCAGCGCTTGCTGCAAACGCTCACGCACCTGCGCGACCTCGGCAATACCGTGATTGTCATCGAACACGACGAGGAAGCCATTCGCAGCGGCGATCATGTCGTCGATATCGGCCCCGGTGCCGGGGTGCACGGCGGCAGGATCGTCTCCGAGGGCACCCCCGGGGAAATCATTGCGGACGGCCACTCCCTGACGGGGCAATATCTCTCCGGGCGCCAGTCCATCGCCATTCCCGAACATACCCACCCGGTGGACCCGCAGCGGATGCTGGTCATCGAGGGCGCCACCGGCAACAACCTGAAGTCAGTCATCGCGGAAATTCCCGTCGGCCTGATGACCTGCATCACCGGGGTGTCCGGCTCCGGCAAGTCGACCCTGATCAACGATACGCTTTACCGCCGCACGGCACAGGTACTCAACAAGGCGTCGGAGTCCGGCGCCCCCTGCGAGGACATCACGGGACTCGAACATATCGACAAGGTGGTGGATATCGACCAGAGCCCCATCGGGCGGACCCCGCGTTCCAATCCGGCCACCTACACCGGCCTGTTCACCCCGATCCGCGAACTGTTTGCCGCCACCCAGGAAGCACGTTCCCGCGGCTACAAGCCCGGCCGCTTCAGCTTCAACGTCAAGGGCGGTCGCTGTGAGGCCTGCCAGGGCGATGGCGTGCTGAAGGTCGAGATGCATTTCCTGCCCGACATTTACGTGCCCTGCGACGTGTGCAAGGGCAAGCGCTACAACCGGGAAACGCTGGATATCCGCTACAAGGGCAAGAACATCCACGAAGTGCTGGAGATGACCGTCGAGGACGCCGCGCCGTTCTTCAGCGCTATCCCGGTGGTCGCGCGCAAGCTGCAGACGCTGATCGATGTCGGGCTGACATATATCAAGCTCGGGCAGAACGCGACCACCCTGTCCGGCGGCGAGGCACAGCGCGTCAAGCTCGCACGCGAACTCTCCAAGCGCGACACCGGCAAGACCCTCTACATCCTCGACGAGCCGACCACCGGACTGCACTTTCATGACATCGCACAGCTGCTCACGGTACTGCACCGCCTGCGCAACCACGGCAACACCATCATCGTGATCGAGCACAACCTGGACGTCATCAAGACCGCCGACTGGGTTATCGACCTCGGCCCGGAAGGCGGTATCCGCGGCGGCGAGATCATCGCTACGGGCACGCCGGCAGACGTCGCACAAAACCAGCGCTCCTATACCGGGCAGTTTCTCAAGAACGTTCTGAACCCGAAACCCGCGCGCCGTAAACGGCGAGCAGCAGGATAACGTCAAAAACGCAGCCTGGGCTGAACGTCGAAAATGTAGGTTGGGTTGAACGCAGTCATGTGGGTTGGGCTGAACCTCAAAAATGTAGGTTGGGCTGAGCGCAGTGAAGCCCAACAAGGAGGAACCTGGTACCGCGTTGGGCTTCGTTCCTCAGCCCAACCTACGGACTCTGCCCGACGTACCCGGCGACTTGTGTCACCTAATAGCGACAAAACCTTACCGGTCGAATCAGCCAGATACCCACCACCCGGGATTAACCGTCGGGTAACGGCGACAGAACAGGCATTCCTGGTTCCCGTCAGCACGCGGCTAAAATCCTGCAACCCATTTATTGTAAAGAACTTTTTTAATATTGCGCAGAATGGCCCGGGTTTTGCTAATAATTTCGACCAAATAGCCAGCATAGAGAACGAAACGGGATACGGGTCAGCACCCATGAGGATAACTGTTGCAGAAAGTCAGGATTTCAGGGGTAAACCAAATGAGACTATTCATTTCAGTATCACATTTGCTTGTCTTGCTGTTGTTTACGACTCCCGCGTCATCCGATCAGCCGCCTCTGAAGCTTGTGCGTGATACTTCCACGAAGATGCTGATGACGCTTAAAGAGGAGGAGACTGCTATTAAGCAGAATCCGGCCCGGTTGCGTGAAATCGTTACTGAAAATGTGCTGCCGCATTTTGATTTCGAACGCATGGGACGCTGGACACTGGGGAAATACTGGCGAAATGCCAGCCCGCAGCAACGTGAAGAATTCATCAAGGAGTTTCGTGCCTTGCTGGTGCGCAGCTACGGCAGAGCGCTGGTCGATTATGCCGATGCAGAGATCGTCTACCTGCCTTTCAGGATGGGAGATGATGAAACCAGGGTGAAAGTGCATACGGAATTATCCCGGCCGCAAAATAATTCAGTAAAAATCACCTATAGCCTGCACAGCACCGCAAACGGCTGGAAGGTATACGACGTTGCGATTGAAGGGGTCAGTCTGGTGACGAATTACCGCAGCTCATTCATGAACAAGGTCAGGCAGGATGGGCTGGACCAGCTGATAAACCAGCTGGCTGCCAACAACAAAAAGGCCGGCCCAACTTGAAAGCATGCATATAGACCGGTTCGGCCGCCAACGCCGGCAGCACAAACAGCCCACGTCTGCGATGCGCAATACGGGTCACTGAATTTATTTTCAATACTCAGATACAGCAAGCGAGAGTCGCCGCATCTTCTAGTACATAATCCGCACTGCCGCACCCACGCTGTAGTTGTATGCGTTCGAGTCGAGCACGTCATCTCCCAGGAAAACTTCACCGTAAAGACCTACACGCGGTGAAAGCATCTTGCCCAGTTGCAGTTCCAGCAGCTGGTCGAAGTTTTCATCGTCTTCATGGTCGATGGACATTTTCAGATCGGCCTTGAACCAGCCGCCGATATCCGGGAGCGAGCGAATCCAGATTAAACGCGGCGCCGTCTCACGCACATCTTCATCCCGTGCACTGTCGGTATCGTAGGAATAAAAGTACTGCAACAGGGTGATAATGAAATTCCTGTCATCAGGCACCCAGCCAATGCCTGCCAGGGGAGCAATCATATCCGCCCCGGTACCGGTCCCCTCTTCGAAATTACCCAGGTCCTTTAACCACTCACCACCCAATGCAAGCTTCGCCTTTATTCCGAACGGCTTTATATTTGTGAGGTGAATACCCTTGAGCTTGAGCTCCTCGAAATCCTGCTCTGATTTGCCACTACTGTCCGTGTTCACGTAACGCAGCTCATTGGTGAGCTTGAGACGCGGGTGCAGCATGTAGGCGCCCTCGGTCTCGAAGCTGTGCTTGTCAGCACCCCGATCCAGATCGAAATAGTGGTAACGCACATCCTGGTAATTGACAGCCGCCGTGGGGTTGGAGGCATCGGCACCGCTGGCCGCTTCCTGCGCAAGCGCTGGCCTGGGCAACATAAAAATTACCAGGCCAGCAAATATAATTTCGCGCAGGGTCATGCGTTGTTCCTCTCTTTCAGCCATTGGCAGAATAGGGGTCGCTGACAAATCACAATCATTCTCTTTTGTCACGGCCCCCTTTCCCTTGGTGATACCCGATGTGGGGGCTACTGAATCATTACAGATCCGGGCCCACCTCCCAGCTGCTGGTCGCTCGCCTTGGAGTTTCAACCTCCTTGCCCGTTTTTGGATCAAGTTTGCGATCGGGGAACTCCTGTATCTGTTCGAGATGCATCTGAACAAGCTGGCTGAATGGCACCGACGTGTGCAGGTACGGGTAGATACCGACCTTGTCGCCGACTTCCTCGCGCGGGTCGCGCATGATGTTGTACATGTCGAACTTCGGTAGGCCACCCTGGAGGCCATGGAAATGCATCTTGAGCTTCCCGAACCGGACCGCACCAATTTCGGCGCCGCTGTAGTGGAACATGTAGTCACGCCGTGAGTGGTCTTCGCCCATCAACAGGAATGCCGCCTGGTCGATACCATCGGTAACCCGGTCGTTCGGGATCTTGTCCTTGACGCCCCCGATGCGCGCCAGCGTGGTGAACACGTCGCTGACATGCAGGAGATCAATGGGTTCCTGGCCCGGCTCGATCATACCCGGCCACCACGCCATCGCC
>CP070821.1:1267061-1269980 GCA_020344335.1 Gammaproteobacteria bacterium
CGAGGCAGCGCACCTTCGTGCAGGTCTATCTGCCACAACTGTATCCCTACCTGATGGCAGCGGCCCGCAGCGGGCTGGCGCTGATCTGGAAAATCGTGCTGGTGGTCGAACTGCTGGGGCGCAGTAACGGGGTTGGTTTTCAACTCGGGACTTTCTTTCAGTTCTTCGACATCACCGGCATCCTTGCCTATACGCTGGCATTTGCCGCCGTGGTGCTGGTCGCGGAAATCATACTGCTGCGGCCTCTGGAGCGGCGTCTGACGAGGTGGCGCCCGTGAAGAACCGTCTGGAAGTGAACATCCGCCGCAAGATGTTTCCGGGCGCAGCCGTGGCCGTCGTGGAGGGGCTGGCGCTTAGCGCACTTCCCGGAGAATTTGTGGCCATCGTCGGGCCGTCCGGAGCTGGCAAGAGTACCCTGCTTAATATTATTGCCGGTCTCGATCGGGAGATGGACGGCGATATCCGGATGGATGGCCAGTCCCTGCATGCGAACGGAGCGGTTGCCGAGCGTATCGGCTTCGTATTCCAGGAGCCCCGGCTCATGCCGTGGCTGACGGTGATGGATAACCTGATGCTGGTGCTGGACGACAGTGCGGAAAACAGGGAGCGGGTTCGACACCTGCTGCAGGAGGTAGGTCTTGACGGCAAGGAACAGGCCTATCCGAACCAGCTGTCCGGAGGCATGCAGCGGCGTGTTTCGCTGGCGCGGGCTTTTGTCATGCAGCCCGAATTGTTGTTGATGGATGAACCCTTTTTGTCCCTGGATGCACCGACCGCCGAGCGCCTGCACCGGTTGTTACTGACGCTGTGGGATGAATTCCATCCGACAGTTTTGTTCGTAACCCATTACCTGACCGAGGCACTGGCACTCGCCGATCGGGTACTGTTTCTGTCCAGCAGTCCGGGCAGGGTGGTACTGGAAGTACCCGTCCAACTGCCGCGGCCGCGAAAACTGGGGGACGCGAGTGTCGGCGAACTACACCACCGTCTGCTGACGCAGTATCCCGACCTGCTCTCGGGGCTGGTTGAGAATGAAAAACCGTCAGCGCCGGATATCCCCGGTTCCGGTAATTATGTGGATTCAAGTCGATGAAAACGGTGCTTCCATGAACTCGAAAAACCTACCGATGCCCATGGTGCTGGAGGTGGATCAGGTCAGCAAGTCCTACGCGACCCGCAAGGCCCTGGACGGGGTGAACCTGTCGGTGGCGGCAGGGGAATTCGTGGCACTGCTCGGCCCCAACGGTGCCGGCAAGACGACCCTGTTCCAGCTGACCAGTGGCCTGTTCGTGGCGGATGGCGGACGCATTCTGATTGAAGATCGGGATCTGCGTACGGAAACGGTAGCAGCGCTGGCAGGCATCGGGCTGGTGTTCCAGCAACCCACGCTGGACCTGGATCTCAGCGTGCATGCCAACTTGCGCTTCCATACCCGTCTTCATGGTATGGATACCGCGCATGCCGAGCGCCGGATCCAGGAAGAACTGGAGCGCCTGGACCTGCTGGACCGGGCTGCGGATGTATGCCGCACCCTGAGTGGGGGAATAAAGCGCAAGGTGGAACTTGCGCGCGCCCTGCTGCACGAGCCGCGGCTGCTGTTGATGGATGAGGCCACTGTCGGGCTCGATCCCGCTTCACGGCGCGGGCTGCTTGAATATGTATATGGACTTTGTGACACTCGAAAGTTGGGGGTACTCTGGGCTACCCATCTGGTGGACGAAGCAGAGCGTGCCAGTCGCGTGGTGGTCCTGCATCAGGGGCGTCTGTTGTGCGAGGGTACGCCGCAGGAGCTGGTACAGCAGACGGGTGCAAATGACCTTTCGGGAGCCTTTCTTAAACTGACCGGGAAGTCCGGTGATTCCAAAGAGGAGAATGACTGATGTACAAAAAACCAAAATATTGCACAACCGGATCGTTGTTTGTCGGGCTGCTCAGCCTGCTGGTTGTCGCACCAAGTATGGCAAAGGACACCGGTTACCTGTTCGTGAGCAGCGAGAAGGATCATGTCGTCAGCGTGCTGGACGGGAAAACCTATGAAAAGGTAAAGGATATCAAGACAGCCGAAAGGCCGCGGGGACTGAAATTCAGCCTCGATAACAGCCTGCTGTATGTCGCCTGCGGGGATGGCGACTCCATTGACATTATTGACATCGCCAAGCTCGAGGTGGTCGATCAGCTGGATGTTGGCGAAGATCCGGAACGTTTCGATCTCAGTCCGGACGGGCGTTATCTCTACGCGTCCAACGAGGACGATGGGCTGCTGACGGTCTTTGACCTGGAACAGAAGAAGACGGTTGCCGAAGTTGAAGTGGGCGATGAACCGGAGGGTGTCATGGCAAGCCCGGACGGGCGCACCGTCTATGTGTCCTCCGAGGTGGCCAATATGGTACATGTGGTGGATGTCGAAACCAATGCGGTTAAGGTCAACGTGCTGGTGGGCAACCGTCCGCGCCGCTTCGCGCTGACTGCCGACGGCAAGGAGGTCTGGATAAGCAGCGAACTGGCCGGTAATGTTTCCGTGATCGACACCGAAACCAACCAGGTCATTGCTGAGGTCACCTTCGAGCCAAAGGGTTTCCGGCCGGAGGACGTCACACCGGTTGGACTTGTCATGACCCGCGATGGAAGCACGGCCTATGTTACCCTCGGTAGCGCCAACCATGTGGCGGTGGTGGACGTGGCAAGCCGCAAGGTGCTGGACTATGTGCTGGTGGGTCGTAGGCCGTGGGGTGTGACCCTGAGCCGGGACGAGAAGATGCTGTACGTTACCAATGGCAAGAGTGATGATCTGAGTATCATTGATACCGGCAGCCGCAAGGTAAAGCGCTCAGTGCCGGTGGGGCGTGTTCCCTACACGGTTGTCGTGGACGACTAGGCCATGATGATGCGCTACCGGTTCCTGTTTCTCCTCGCCAGTGC
>CP070821.1:1270080-1274366 GCA_020344335.1 Gammaproteobacteria bacterium
GAAAGTCTGGGAGCAAGTCCTGGCGAATGACTCGGGCAGCCTGGAATCACCGGACGGGCTATGGAGCTGGGAAACGCTTTCCCCTGTGGAGACCTTCTACCGGTCGAACCAGGTGCTTCCACAACACCTGGTCAGCTTTGACCAGTTGATCTCCAACGACTTCTCGCTGACGCTGATGGCGCACCGCCCTGTCGGTATCCTGGGTGATGTGCGCCGTGAAAATTATCTGCTGGTCTCTCTGGGCATCATTTTCATCCTGTCGGTGTACAGTATTTCCCTGTTTTTTTATCTGGGTGGCCAGGCCCGTGCGCGGCGTGCCGAAGTGGACGCCGCCTACGCGAAGGCGCAGGCATCAAGCATGGCGCGCATGAAGGAACTCGAAGAGCGTTTCCATCGCCTGGTCGAAGCCAGCAGTATTGGCCAGCTGGTCGTTGACGGTGAGGGTCGAATTGAAATATCCAATCCCGCTGCAGAGCATATGCTTGGTTATGAAAGCGGGGAACTCGAGGGTCTCCAGGTGGACACGCTGTTGCCCGCCAACCTGCAACAGCAACACACCCGGCTGCGCGAGCAATTCATGCAGGCACCGGAGGCCCGCAGGATGGGTGTGGGACGTGAACTGGAAGCCGTCAGAAAGGATGGCTCGACGATACCCGTGGAAGTGGGCCTGAATCCCTACTCAGACCATGACCGGCAGTTGGTCCTGGCGAGTATCATCGACCTGTCGCAACATGATGGCCTGGACTTTGACGGGTGATTTTCCCGAGATCGGCAAGCAGTCGTGCATTCTTTCCCTGTCAAATCTTCAGGTGGGCGTGTGTCCCCGATAAGTAAATACTGGCAGGTCCTGCTGGCAATGGTTGCATTGCTCGGGGGTTGTGCCGTCAATCCGGTCACTGGCGAGAAGGAGCTCAGCCTGGTCTCCGAGGCGCAGGAGCTGAGCATCGGGAAACAGGAGTACGCCCCCCTGCGCCAGGCCCAGGGTGGGGATTACATCGCGGACCGGGAAATTGCCGCCTATGTCAGCCAGGTCGGGCAACGCCTGGCAGCGGTCAGTGATCGCAAGCTTCCCTATGAATTTCAGGTCATCAACAATTCGACTCCCAACGCCTGGGCGCTGCCGGGCGGCAAGATCGCCATCAATCGCGGGCTGCTGACCGAGCTGGAGAGCGAGGCCGAGCTGGCTGCCGTGCTGGGTCACGAAATCACCCACGCGGCGGCAAAACACACGGTACAGAATATTTCCCGCAACATGCTGCTGCAGGGCGCCGTACTGGCCACCGTGGTGGTGACCCGGGACAGTGACTATGCGCAACTGGCGCAGCTGGGTGCCGGCCTTGGCGCGCAGCTTATCAACCAGAAGTACGGTCGTGATGCCGAACGCGAGGCCGACTACTATGGCATGAAATACATGTCGCTAACCGGCTATAACACGCAGGGCGCCGTCGAGCTGCAAAAGACCTTTGTCAAACTTTCCGAAGGCCGTCGCCAGGACTGGCTAAGCGGGTTGTTTGCCAGTCATCCGCCGTCGCAGGAGCGGGTGCAGAACAATCTGCAGACCCTCGCTAAATATCCTGCAGGCGGCGAGGACGGCCGGCGGAATTTCAAGGCACGGCTGGCGCACCTGAAAAAAACCGAACCGGCCTACGAGGCCCATGACAAGGGTCGCAAGGCACTCGCCGACGGGGACCTGGCGCTGGCACGTCAACTGGCGCTGAAGGCTCGCAAACTGGAGCCGCGGGAAGGCCACTTCGAGGCGCTGCTGGGAGATATTGAACAAAAGCGCGACAACCACCGGGCAGCATTGAAGCACTACGGCAAGGCCATTCGTCTCAATGACGGGTTTTTCTATTACCACCTGCAACAAGGCATCGCCAACGAACAGCTCGGCAACCGCCAGCAGGCCAAGCAGGATCTGGAGAGGAGCATTACCCTGTTGCCGACTGCAAACGCCTACCATTCACTGGGCAATATCGCCCGCCAGGAGCGGCGTTACCCGGAGGCCAAGGAGTACTACGCAAAGGCGGCGCAGGACAAGACTGCCATCGGCAAGCAGGCGTATGCCTCGCTGGTTGAACTGGACCTGTCGGACAATCCGGGCAAGTACCTGAGAGTCCAGGCCGGTGTCGACAAGCGCGGCCGCGCCCTGGCCCGGGTCCACAACGCCACCCCGAAACCGGTCACGGGCATTGTCCTTGGGGCAGAGTACACGGATGCGGCAGGCCGCACGCGCAGCCGCAAGATCCGCCTGCGCGGGGTTCTGCAACCCGGCAAGACGGCAACGGTCGACCTGGAGCTCGACAATCTCGACAAGGCCGCGCAACGCAGCCTGCGTGCCGGTGTCATCCAGGCCAGCCTTGCCAGGTAAAAGGGTTCTGTGCACAAAGTACCGGGATGCATGAACCCTGCATCCGGTCTGAATCTCTGACTCGACCCCTTCTTCCGCCCGGGTTATATAGCCCGCTGTAAGCTGCAACGTGCAGCATCGATGGACGTGGCCTGATTGATTCGCTTAACGTCGGAAGCTGCAACCGTT
Source organism: Gammaproteobacteria bacterium (assembly GCA_020344335.1). Lineage (GTDB taxonomy): Bacteria > Pseudomonadota > Gammaproteobacteria > UBA9214 > UBA9214 > SZUA-186. The sequence continues at coordinate 1,272,617 of CP070821.1, forward strand.
GTACTCAATCAGATGTTTCCTGAATTAAACCTTTTCCGTTTTCCAAACAAGCGTAGAATAACGGGGTCAGCAAGGGGGGTGTGGTTCAGTCAATGAAATCAGGCGCCATGCTGAGATACACGGCAATTGGATTGTTATTGTTCGCCTGCACGGCGCACAGTGACTGGCAGCTTGCCCGGCAGGCATACCAGCAGGGTGATTACGTGACTGCCTTGCGGGCATGGCGCACACTGGCCAATGCCGGGGACAGCGGGGCCCAGTACAACGTTGCCATCATGCTGCTTGACGGGCTGGGACAGTCCCGCGATCCGGGTGCCGCCCTGGAATGGCTGCGGCGCGCTGCCTCGCAGTCAAATGCCGATGCCCTGTTCTGTCTTGGCTACCTGTACGCGCAGGGACAGGAGATACCGCGTGACGACAGGCAGGCCGAGGTGTGGTATCGCCGGGCCGCTTCGGAAGGCCATGCCGGTGCGCAGTTCAACCTGGCGATGCTGTATCGCTACAGCCCGACTTCGGTTAGCGACGATGCCGCTATAGTGCGGCTGTTGCAGGCTGCGGCGGATCAGGATCTTGCCCCGGCGCAATATCAACTTGCGGAACACCATGCGCAAGGTCGCGGGGTCGCGCGCAATATCAACCTTGCCAATACCCTGTATCGAAAGGCTGCCATTCAGCAGTATGCGCCTGCGGAACGCAAAATGGGGTTGATGTTCCTGAATGGTGCCGGCGCGCCCAGGGATACCGGGATGGCGGTCCGGTGGCTGTCCCGGGCAGCGCAACAGGATGATGCCGAAGCGCAGTATTACCTGGGCATGCTGTATCGTCTCGGGAAGGGTATTGAAAAAGACGATGTGCTGGCCGCCCGCTGGTTAAACGCGGCGGCATGGCAGGGACATGCCCGGGCCCAGTACAGCCTCGGCCTTATGTACAGGGAAGGTGCCGGTGTGGCACGGGACTACCGGGAGACTGCGCGCTGGTATCGTGCCGCCGCAGAGCGGGGTGAACCACGGGCGCAGAACGGCCTCGGCGAACTGTACGTCAACGGGCAGGGTGTGCCGCAGGACTATGTGCTGGCGCACAAATGGTTCAATCTTGCCGGCGCCAATGGCAATGAAGACGGCACCAGCAACCGGGATGCGCTCGCAAAAAAAATGACCGGCATGCAACTGGCGGAAGCCCAGGCCCTGGCGCGTGGCTGGCAGGACAGGCAGGTCAGCCTGGATGCTCCTGAGCAGCCGGAATTTCTGGACCAGGAAGATGCCGTAGTTGCGGGTAGCAGTGAAACCGCTGAGCCGGTGACCGGTACAAGTCCTGCTGAGCCGCAGCCTTCCTGGTTCAGTGGCTTGTTTGGTGAGGAAGAGCCAGGTCCGCAAGACGGGAGTGAGCAGTGAAGCCGTTTTCTGCCAGCACATGGCCTGTGTCATTGCAGACACCGCCGTTCCGGTCATTGCATGTGGCTTTGCCTGTATTGTGTCTCCTGACAGGCCTCGCCGCCTGTTCCACCGGCAATCAGCCGATGTCCGTGGAGGCAGTGCCCGAGCCTGCGGCAGGGACGGCGCGCACCCATGAAGAACGGCTCCAGGTACTGGAGGAAGGCCAGCAGCAGCTGGCGGCCCGACTGGATGCACTGCAGGAAGCGCCCGGGTATGCCCGTACCGAAACGGACGTGGCGGACACGCGCAACGATCAGGTGCCCGCCGAGGCCGCACCGATCAAGCCGGGCATCGTGCTGTCGGCAAGCACCCGGCGC
>CP070821.1:1274466-1349634 GCA_020344335.1 Gammaproteobacteria bacterium
GTACGCACGCAACCGGGAAACGGGAGCTGCAGCAGGAAACGCTGGGTAACGTGATACTGGCGCGGCTGTTACTGGAATTACCGCAACACCGGCAAACCTTCCTGTCTGCCATGCAGGACGACGACTACGAACGACTGGAACAATGCAGACACAAACTGGCCGGGGCCGTTGCCTACTGCGATCTGCCGGAACTGTCGGCAGCACTCGACGAACTGCGCCAAACCCTGAAGACAGATAACGCAGAACAGATCCGCCAGGACTGCAATACGGCAATTCGCAGCATGACGGCGCTGATGCACAGCAGTGGGATCAGGCAGGCATAGACTGCCATTTACCCGACACGGGCTTCCCGCATCAGGCGCTTCATCTCGGAGACCGCAGTGGCCATCCCGGTAAATACGGCACGCGCGATGATCGCATGACCGATGTTCAGCTCGCGCACCGCAGGGATGGAAGCAATGGCTTTCAGATTGTGATAATGCAGGCCATGACCGGCATTGACCTGCAGCCCGGCCTCCTCACCCAGCGTTACCGCTTCCACGATGCGCGCAAGTTCGCGATCACGGGCCCGGCAATCAGTGGCATCCGCAAAGTGACCCGTATGGATTTCAATGCAGGGTGCACCAGCCTGTGCAGCCGCATCGACCTGAACAGGATCGGCATCGATAAACAACGATACCCGTACGCCGGCTGCGGCAAGCCGGGCACAGGCCTCCTGAATGCGACTCTGCTGTATGGCCACATTCAATCCGCCCTCCGTGGTCAGTTCCTCGCGTCTTTCGGGTACCAGGCAGCAATCTGCCGGCTGGATGCTCTCGGCAATACCCAGCATCTCCTCCGTCACTGCCATCTCGAGGTTCATTCGCGTTTGCAAGACCTCTTTAAGCAGCCTGACATCCCGCTCCTGGATATGCCGACGATCCTCCCGCAGGTGCAGGGTAATGCTGTCAGCACCTGACTGCTCGGCCTCTATGGCTGCCTGTACCGGGTCCGGATAACGCGTACCGCGCGCCTCGCGTAGCGTGGCGACGTGATCAATATTCACACCGAGCAAAATTTCCTGATCAGTTTCCATTGTGTGTCAACCGGACTCCCGGATCCGGTTATTCAGTTTGGCTGTCATGTCATTTTTAATACCCAGCGCAGTAAGCTCCCGCATGACCTCCCGCGTACGTAGCGGCCGCACCCCCAGATAGAGGGACAGGGCTGCACGCATCAGGTGCTTGATTTCCCGGCATGCAAGCTGATCATCAAGTACTTCACTGGACAAGGCAAGCAGACTGGAGCCATGCAGCACCAGCCCGCTGTTGTTATTGTCGCACCGGACCGGCCCCTGCTCCAGCCGGTATTCGTATAAAGCGTCCGCGCTAACCGGCAACCCCGTATCTGCCTCGCGATCAAGCAACAGGCCGTAACCCAACTCCTGCAACAGGGACTTTTCGAACAAACGCAACGCCGCTTCCATGTTGACTGCCAGCATCTCCAGTGACTGAGCATAGGCATCAAAGAGTTCCGGGTGTGGGTCATGCCGGGTTACCAGTCGCATGATCAGTTCGTTGAGATAACAGGCACTCAGCAGCTGCCGCCCGACTGCCGGGCGTGTGTTGCCCTGCATCTCGATGTCCGTCAGGGTTCCCAGATCACTGCGGATGCTCCATGACAACAGCAGCGGCGTGAATCCCTGTAATTGTCCACGCCAGCGTGACCTTGCAGAACGCGCGCCCCGCGCCACCAGTCCCAGCCGACCATGCTCGCGGGTAAATACTTCGAGCAGCAGGCTGGAATCCCGGTACGGGTAGTGATGCAGAATCCAGGCGGGCGCCAGGGTTATCTTGCGCAGTTCACTCATGAAAATATTTCGGAGTGGCGGGAACAGTCAGTCATCGTTGGTATATCCCAGGCTCTGCAGGGCCCGCTCGTCATCAGCCCAGCCCTCCTTGACCTTGACCCACAACTTCAGGTTCACCTTGCTGTCCAGCAATGACTCTATTTCGAGTCGTGCCTGCCTACCGACCTGCTTGAGTACCCGACCCTGTTTCCCGACCACAATACTCTTCTGGCTCTGGCGCTCCACCCAGATCAGTGCATGGATATGAATAATCCGCTCCTCCCTGCGGAAGCTTTCCACTTCCACCGTCAGGCCATAGGGCAGCTCCCTGCCGAGGCTTCTGAACAGCTTTTCCCGGATACGCTCGGCAACCAGGAAGCGTTCACTGCGATCGGTTACCTGCTCCTCCGGGAAGAATGGCGGCGATTCCGGCAACAATGCCTCGACACAGGCCTCCAGTGCGTCCACATTATCGCCCTTGCTTGCAGACAACGGAATGATCTGCTCAAACTCCCCACGCCCGGACATCTCCTTGAGGCCCGGCAACAGGGATTGCTTGTCGGCAACCAGGTCCACCTTGTTGACAACCAGCACTACCGGGCAGTCAACCTGCTCCAGCTTCTTCAATACAAGATCATCATCCGCAGTCCAGCGCAAGCCTTCCACAACAAAAACAACAACATCCACATCGGCCAGCGCAAGGGTTGCTGCCCTGTTCATGTGCCGGTTCATGGCACGTCCGTTATAGTGATGCAGGCCCGGTGTATCGACATAGATCTGCTGTGATCGGCTGCCGGTCTTGATTCCAAGTATGCGGTGGCGGGTTGTCTGGGGCCGCTTCGAGGTAATGCTGATTTTCTGGCCCAGCAACCGGTTCAGCAAGGTCGACTTGCCGACATTCGGTCGTCCGACCAGCGCGATATATCCGCAACGAAATTCCGGTGACAACGGTTTACCCGCCATTCAAAAGCTCAAGCATTTTCATTGCCGCTTCCTGCTCGGCATGCCTGCGGCTCCTTGCCTTGCCCTCTGTAACCAGTTTCTCGGCCGCATTGACAGTACAATTCACCCGGAATGTCTGGGCATGGGCAGTGCCGGAGACTTCCAGCACGACGTACTCGGGCAAGGCCAGCTGACGCGCCTGCAGGTATTCCTGCAAGCGTGTCTTGGGATCCTTGAGCCTGTCCGGGTGCGGCACCTCGCCAAGTTTTTCCGCAAACAGGGAAAGGATGCATTGCCGGCAGGAAGTAAACCCCCCGTCAAGATAAATGGCGCCAAACAGGGCTTCCAGTGCATTGGCGGCAATGGAGTCACGCTGGTGTCCGCCGCTCTTGCGCTCGCCGGGACCGAGCCTGAGATAGTGGCTGATCTGAAGTTCCCTGGCGAGTTCGGCCAGCGTTTCGCGCCGCACGAGACTGGAGCGCAGCCGGCTGAGTTCCCCCTCGCGGGCCTGCGGGTAACGTGCATACAACTCGTCCGCGATCACGAAACCGAGCATCGCGTCACCGAGAAACTCCAGGCGCTCATTGTTCCGGCTGCCGACACTTCGGTGAGTCAGCGCCTGTTGCAGGATATTCAGATCAGCAAACTGGTAACCAAGTTTTTTTGCAAGATCTGCAAGGGGGTATGTCAATTCCGGCGAACCTTGACCTGCTTGTGAAACTTCATCACGACATAAACATTTCCGAATATAGGTTCGCGTGCTTCATACCTGGCCGACACGTTGTAATAGGCGCCGAGCGGCTTGATGCTCACCTGCCGGGGGGTAATCGACTGCACATAACTGATGTCGAAACGTCGTTCGATCAGTCGTCTGATGGCTTGCGGCGTCACATTGGACCAGCCGGTTTCTTCTTCAAGCGACTCCAGGGTAGATACGACCTTGTAGTATTCCATATACGCCGGCACCATCCGCAGCGCCAGAAGCACAAAAAAGCCGATCAATGCCAGCACGATCAGCCAGCCAATGGCAGTCATACCCTTTTGTCTGTTTAGTGAGTGCATAGAGTCATCCTCGCATCTGCGCTATTGAATTTTCATTCCGATCCGGTCAGTGTCAATGCCCCCGTTGGCGGAATCCCAGTTCATCCAGATACGGAATGCCTTGCCGACCAGGTTCTTTTCAGGAACCGGCCCCCAGTAACGGCTGTCGTTACTATTATCACGGTTATCTCCCATAACAAAATACTCTCCTTCCGGGACAATGTATTCCGCCTCGATCCCTGGTGTGCGCGGCATCACAAGAATACGGTGCTCCAGGTCACCCAAGCGCTCGATGCGCTCGTCGGCCCCCGACATGGAGACGCCGGATCCCGTGCCTACATAGGTAGCCTCCGGCACCTGCTCAGCGGGTTTTCCATTGATATGCAGGGTCTTCTTGTAATAGCCGATGCGGTCACCGGGGACCCCGACGACTCGCTTTATGTAGTCCACGGACGGGTCCTTGGGATACCTGAACACCACAACATCACCGCGTTGTGGTTCTCCAATATCAATCACCTTGGTGTTCAGCACCGGCAGGCGGATACCGTAGGCATACTTGTTCACGAGAATGAAGTCGCCCACCAGCAGCGTCGGCATCATGGAACCCGACGGAATCCTGAACGGTTCCACGAGGAATGATCGCAGCAGCAGCACGGCGAGGATGACCGGAAAGAAAGACTTGCAGTACTCGATCCAGGTTGGCTCCTTGAGTACTGATGCAACCTGTTCAGATTCCGTGGGGACCCCGGCCTGGACCAGCCCGTCGGCCTTGCGGCGCCGGCGCGGCGCCCACAGCATGGAATCGACTGCCCAGGCCAGGCCGGTGAAAAAGGTCGCCGTTACCAGTACGGCTGGAAAATCAAAGTTCATAAATACCCGTTTCTTTTATGTGGATAAATACAAGGCGGCCATTATAGACGATACCGACTTCAGTGGTTATCTACCCGCAACACGGCAAGAAATGCCGATTGCGGTATCTCGACCTTGCCAAACTGCTTCATGCGTTTCTTGCCGGCTTTCTGCTTCTCAAGCAGCTTGCGCTTGCGCGTGATATCGCCGCCATAGCATTTTGCGGTTACGTTCTTGCGCATGGCCTTGACCGTGGTCCGCGCAATGATCTGGGAGCCAATGGCTGCCTGTATCGCGACCTCATACATCTGCCGCGGTATCAGTTCCTTCATCTTTATAGCCAGAGCGCGGCCGCGACTCTGCACCGCGTCCCGGTGTACGATAACCGAGAGCGCATCGACCCGTTCGCCGTTAATCAGAATATCCAGCTTCACAAGCGGTGCCGGCTGGAAGCGCACGAAATGATAGTCAAACGAGGCATAACCGCGACTCACCGATTTGAGCCGGTCAAAGAAATCGAGCACGATTTCACTCATCGGTAATTCATAAGTCAATGAGACCTGGGTGCCCAGGTACTGCATGTTTTTCTGGATACCGCGCTTCTCAACGCACAGGCCAATCACAGCCCCGAGATAGTCCTGGGGCACCAGGATATTCGCCTCGATGACCGGTTCGCGGACCTCCTCGATCCGGTTGGCCGGCGGCAGGCTGGCGGGATTATCTATCTGCAGCAGCTCTCCAGAGGTGGTCTGCACCTCGTAGATGACCGTGGGCGCCGTGGTGATCAGGTCCAGATCGTATTCGCGTTCCAGTCGCTCCTGCACGATCTCCATGTGCAACATACCAAGGAATCCGCAACGGAAACCGAAACCAAGTGCCTGCGATGTTTCCGGCTCATAGTGCAGCGCCGCATCATTCAGGCGCAGTTTTTGCAGTGCCTCGCGCAGATTCTCGTAATCATCCGAGTTCACCGGAAACAGACCTGCGAATACGCGCGGTTGCACCGTCATAAATCCCGGCAACGACTCCTTCGCCGGGTGACCGGCATGCGTCAGGGTATCACCTACCGGCGCACCCTCGATGTCCTTGATGCCGGCAATGACAAATCCCGTATCACCGGCCTGCAGATAATCACGGTCTTTCGGTTTCGGTGTAAACACACCCAGTTTCTCGACCTGAAAGGTCCGCCCGGTAGACATGACCGAGATTTTTTCGCGTCGGCAAAGTTTTCCCTCGACAATTCTTACCAGCGAGATGACCCCGACATAGTTGTCGAACCAGGAATCCACAATCAGGGCACGCAAGGGTGCTTCGTCATCCCCTCCCGGAGGCGGAATCTTTTCAATCAGCGACTCGAGCAGGTCAACCACCCCTTCCCCGGTCTTGGCGCTCACGCGTACCGCATCGTCGGCCTCAATACCGATAATGCTCTCGATCTCCTGGATCACACGTTCCGGTTCGGCCGCTGGCAGGTCGATCTTGTTGAGCACAGGGACAACCTCCAGCCCCTGGTCAATCGCCGTGTAGCAGTTGGCGACACTTTGCGCCTCGACACCCTGGGCAGCATCAACCACCAGCAGCGCACCTTCGCACGCGGCCAGTGACCGTGACACCTCGTAGGAAAAATCCACATGGCCCGGGGTGTCGATCAGGTTGAGTTCATAGGTTTCTCCATTGCGCGCACGGTAGTTGAGGGACACGCTCTGTGCCTTGATGGTGATGCCGCGTTCCCTCTCAAGATCCATGGAATCCAGTACCTGGTCTTCCATTTCACGCTCGCTCAGTCCACCGCATATCTGGATAAACCGGTCGGCCAGCGTCGACTTGCCATGATCAATATGGGCAATGATCGAGAAATTGCGGACGTGTTGTCGATCAGTCATGACAAGATTGCGCGCAGGGGCCATGCTGGCGCGTGAGCCCTGCGATGCCATCGATTCTGTGATTCGGGCAATGGGACAGTAAGTTAACTGGCTGATTGTACTTAAAGTTTTTTATTATACACGTTCAGGCCGACCGGCAGTACTCGTGCAGGCGTTTCCGGTCGAGAAAATAACAGCACAGCTCGGTGTCAGCACCTACCAGCACCGGCACCCGGTCCCCGTAGCACTCGGCCAGTGCCGGGTCATTATCGACGTCACAAACGCGGTAACTGAAATCCAGTCCGGGCTTCAGCAACTCCAGCTCCTGCACCATGTCGGTACACAGGTGACAGCCATGCCGTACATAGACCGTTAACGTGGCCGGCATTGCCCGCCAGCTTTACCTGCACGCAAGGCGCGTCTAGCCTTCATCGGCGGCCGGCACCCTGATCGCCAGAAAGGTGGGCCCGCCATTGCGCTGAACCAGTACGGCTACCGACTTGTCACCGGGAAGGTCCTTCACCAGTTCCTGGAACTTCTCGACATTCTTTACGGGCTTGTTGCCAATACTCAGGATGATGTCACCCTTGCGTACACCGGCTCGGGAAGCCGGCCCATCAACGAGACGGGTTACCACGACACCAGCATCGACCTCGAGTTCCGCGCGCTGCTCATCCGTCAAATCTGACACACTCAGACCCAGCCGGTTGCTTTTATCAGCTGCAGGCTTTTCGGCACTGGCAACGGCCACATCCTCCGGCAGCTCACCAAGCTTTACCTTGATAGCCTTCTGCTTGCGGCCACGAATCACGTCAACCGGTACAAAAACACCGACCCTGGTTCTGCCAACGATGGGTGGCAGACTGGCCGAATCCCTGACTTCCTTGCCGTCAAACCTGATGATCACATCACCCACCTCGATGCCCGCCTCTTTGGCCGGACTGTCCGGCAGAACCTTGGCAACCAGTGCGCCGCGCGGCTGTTCCATGCCAAACGATTCGGCAAGGTCGAGGGTGATGTCCTGGATCAGCACCCCAAGCCAGCCGCGACTGACCCGGCCGGTGGTCTTGAGCTGTTCAGCCACATCCATGGCCACCTCGATCGGGATGGCAAAAGACAGGCCCATGTAACCACCGGTTCGGCTGTAGATCTGTGAATTTACCCCGACGACCTCGCCATCCTGGTTAAACAGCGGACCACCCGAGTTACCCGGATTGATCGCCACATCTGTCTGGATGAAAGGAACATAGTTTTCCCGCGGCAGGCTGCGCCCCTTGGCGCTCACAATGCCGGCAGTGGCTGAATAGTCGAAACCGAAGGGTGAACCGATCGCCAGTACCCATTCACCGACTTCCAGTGAATCCGAGGTGCCGATTTTCGCAACCGGCAGGTCGGTGGCATCGATCTTCAGCAGTGCCACGTCACTGCGCTTGTCTGTCCCGATCACCTCACCACGCAGTTCACGCCGGTCATTGAGTCGTACGATGATCTCGTCAGCATCCTTGACCACATGGTAGTTCGTAAGCACGTACCCGTCTGCCGAGATGATAAAACCGGATCCCAGCGACTTCGCATCGCGGTAGCCGGGTCCACCCTCTTCCTGGTCAAAGAAATACTTGAACAGCTCTCCGAACGGGCTGCCTTCCGGCAGATCCGGAATCTCGAAGCCCTCCGGCAGCCCCTGGACCCTGGATTGCACCTTCTGTGTGGTGCTGATATTGACCACGGCCGGGCCAGCCTCCTTGACAAGGTCGGTGAACCCCGGAAGCTCACGCGCCTGGGCGCTATGGACAGCGAACATCACTAAAAGACCTGTCAGACAGGTATACCCAAAAATCTTGCGGGTCTGTGTCATACGATTCTCTCCAGACTATTTATCAGGTAAAACACTTTAATACGGCAATAGCCGGTCTCTAATCTACAGTTGCAGTCAACTGGCGCAGCAAGACAGGCTGGTAGCGCTCATCCTGCTCCGATCTTCTGCTAAAGGAACGTAACCAGGCAAGACCTGCGGCAAAACCGGCGGCTGCCGCCAGGATAGTGGTCAAATCGGCATGTGCCGACGCGCTCCCGGAAAACAGGTAAGAACCTGCCACGGCACCGGCAAACAGGCCCGCCAGCGGTACGCAATAAACCGCCAGAGAACCGCGCAGCAGTCCGGACTCCGAAATCCCGATCACGACGCGATCACCGACCGAGACCCCGATGCGGTCGATCACGCGTACCGGCTCAATGCGCCGGCCCAGGATTTTCGCCAGCACCGAGGTACCACAGCCGCTGCGCACCGAACAGCTGTTACAGGCCGTATTCGGCGCTGTTTCTATCCAGGCGAATTGATCCCGCACTGCGACTACCTTCCCTGCTTCCTCAAGCATCGGGGGAATCCTCATGCTGTTGCACTGATTCGGCCATCATCTTGACAGTCACGGCCGGCACATCGCCTACCACGGTTACAAGGTGACTGTCGACAACGACCCGGTAGGCATTTATGGCACCCATACTGGACAAGCCGAGATAGGCATCCTTGTCGGGCGGCCCGGTTTCCACATAGACAGAAACGGTTGCCAGCCCGTCACTGTACACCAGGTGTTCACCATACTCGCCGTCAGGCCTGATACGCTTGCGCTGGTAATTCGTCAGGTCAAATCCGGCCGGTAATCTCGATACTGTCCAGTGTGGTTCTCTTTGTGTTTCTGCCTGTTGCGTCTCCTTGCTGACATCCTGGTGATACCATGCATAACCGTCCCCCGTAAGAGAAGGCTGCAGCTCCGAATCCGGTATGGGGATGCCAATGCCCAGGCGGGTAAACATGACCTGCTCGATCGGTTTGCTGTCAACATCGGTAAGGTCAGAGCGAAGAAACATCTTGCTGTCCTTGTCGATCCAGAAACGGTACCCGTATCGATAGGCGTCCTTCGGGGTAATTGAAATCATCCGGGTAAGGTAACCTGCGATCCTGTCCTCGCCGGAATTTTCAATACGGTAGTATTTTTCCAGTGTATCCAGGTCCCGGGGAACCACCGGGAACGGCTGCCGTGGCCGGCTCTGCCCCACCATGACCGATTTGCTGTCGGGCATGATGCAGGTCACCGATTCGTTGTTGCGCAGCACCTCGCGGGCACTGCCCGTAAGCGAGACCAAACGTTCCCGCTCTCCGCCTTCTCCAAGCTGGTGAATAATCCGCATGGCTTCCAGCTTGCCATCATGCAGGTAAACAAATGTCCCGTCGTAATTGAGGTTCTGTACCGCGCTTGACATATCATCCAGCCATTGCCCCGGTGGTTCCTGTGCAACAGCCGGGGCTGCCGCCGCCAGGAACAACAGCTGCAGCCAGCGCACGTCGTTATTCCTTGCTGCCACTGCTTATTTCATTACTGAGAATACGCACATAGGGCAGCACGCCCTGCATCCCGCGATTCACAGCATATTCATTGTGGTTCACAAGGTAGATATCGAGAGTCGTATCCGCACGGGGCGGGGTTGCCGGCTCCGGCGTACTATCAGCCCGGATAAAGTCCGCACTGGATGGTGTGCTCGCCACTGGGGGCAGTGGGGCAGCATCCTCACGAACAGATTGCAGGGAAAGTACCGCGACAACTGCTACGGAAGCCGCCACCGCGAGCCCTGTTACCGGCTTCAACAAGGCAGCCAACCGCTTGCTTGCCGGTATGGAGGACCGGGCATCCGTCGGTTCGTTCAGGACAGCGGCCTGCACCCGCGCAGAGAACCCCGGATCGATCTGGTCCGGCAACTGGTTCCGCAGGGAGTCACTGATAAGCTGGTAGCGGGCCAGGCGCCTGTGCAGGTATGAATCTGTTCCAAGGCGTTTCATCAGCAATGCCTGCTCCGCCTCTGACAATTCATCATCAACCAGTGCCGAAAGCTGTTCGTGTAATTTGTCTTTCATAAAAATGAACCTGCTTAAACTATTTCAGTAACGGTTGCAATTTGCCGTCAATCGCATCCCTGGCCCTGAATATCCGCGAACGCACTGTACCGATGGGGCAATCCATGGCCAGCGCTATTTCCTCATAACTCATACCTTCAAGTTCCCGTAGCGTAATTGCCGTGCGCAGATCATCAGGCAGCTCATCGATAGCCCTGGCTATGGTTGCCTGAATCTCGTCCTTCAAAACCAGGTGCTCCGGTGTGTCATACTCTCTCAGACCGGCAGCACCGTCATATTGTTCCGCCTCACCTGCATCAATGTCGTTACCAGGTGGGCGCCGGCGCATCGCCACCAGGTGATTCTTGGCCGTGTTGATCGCTATCCGGTACAACCAGGTGTAGAACGCACTTTCGCCACGGAACCGGCCCATGGCACGGTAGGCCTTGATAAAGGCCTCCTGGGCGACATCCATGGCCTCATCTGGATCATGTACATAGCGATGTACCAGCTTGATGATCTTGTTCTCGTATTTGAGTACGAGTATGTCAAAAGCCGACTTGTCACCACCCTGTACCCGCTCAACCAGTGCCTGATCAATATTTCGTTCACTCATCGGTGCCCCGTTCACCGGCGCCCCGGAACGCTGTGTGCCGGCCATGTGACAACATCAACAACAAATAGTTCGCATAAATCATCAAAATTATGATATTTATCAGGAAGTCCCAACAAGCCCCCGGATGCCGGTACCCGGTACAAGGGCCAACAGTAACCATTAAGCCCTACAGGCTCAAGCGATGGAACCAGCAGAGGCATTCGACGTACTGATCATCGGCAGCGGCGCCGCCGGCCTGAGCCTCGCGCTCGAACTCCCGGCACATCTGCAGGTTGCCGTCATTTCCAAGAGCCGCCTGCAGGAGGGTTGCACCCTATATGCCCAGGGCGGGATCTCGTCCGTCACCCACCCGGAGGATTCCTTCGCCTCGCATATCGAGGATACGCTGGATGCCGGTGTCGGGTTAAACAACCCGGAGGCCGTCCGGTATGCCATAGAGGCCGCGCCTGCTGCCATCAAGCAACTGGTGAAAATCGGTGTCCCGTTTACCCGGCACCCGGAGGCGGACCAGAAACAGCAATTTCACCTCACCCGGGAAGGCGGCCACTCGGCGCGCCGGGTACTGCACTCGGCGGATGCCACGGGCAAGGCGATCGAGGATACGCTGATAAACCAGGCACAGCAGCGCAATAATATTTCCCTGTTCGAGCATCACATCTGCGTCGACCTGATTACCGGTGCGAAGCTCGGGCTGGACCAAAACCGCTGCCTGGGAGCCTATGTGCTCGACCGCAAGGAGAAACACGTCAAGGTTTTTGCCGCACGCTTCGTGGTGCTGGCAACCGGGGGGGCCAGCAAGGTCTACCTGTACACCAGTAACCCGGACACCTCCAGCGGTGATGGCATCGCCATGGCCTGGCGTGCCGGTTGCCGGGTCGCGAACATGGAATTCAACCAGTTTCACCCGACCTGCCTGTACCACCCGAAGGCCAAGTCCTTCCTCATATCGGAGGCAGTCCGCGGCGAAGGCGGCCGGCTGCTGCTTCCCAATGGTGAACCGTTCATGGAACGCTTTGATCACCGTGGTGACCTGGCACCACGGGACATCGTTGCCCGTGCCATCGACCACGAGATGAAACGCCTGGGGCTGGAATATGTTCTGCTGGATATCAGCCACAAGCCGGCACCGTTTATCAGGGAACATTTTCCGACCATCTACGCCCGTTGCAGGGAACTGGGTTACGACATGGCCCTGAAGCCGATTCCTGTGGTACCGGCAGCGCATTACACCTGTGGTGGCGTGGTGACCGATCTCCGGGCGCGTACCGACATCCCCGGCCTGTATGCCATTGGCGAGGTGGCGTGTACCGGAATGCACGGGGCCAACCGCATGGCCAGCAACTCGCTGCTGGAATGTGTAGTGTTCGCCCATGTCGCAAGCATGGACATCCAGGAGCAGCTGGACACAGTGGCCGCACCGCCCCCGTTACCGCCCTGGGATGAATCCCGGGTACGCGATTCCGATGAGGAGGTCGTGGTCACCCACAACTGGGATGAACTGCGCCGTTGTATGTGGAACTACGTCGGCATTGTGCGCACCAACAAGCGACTGGAGCGTGCGTCCCGGCGCGTGCAGCTGCTGCTGCAGGAAATCCAGGAGTATTACAGCAATTTCACCATCTCCGGGGACCTGCTGGAACTGCGCAACCTGGCACAGGTTGCCGAGCTGATTATCCGCTCGGCCCAGCAACGCAAGGAAAGTCGCGGGTTGCATTACACGCTGGATTACCCGGAAACGGATACCAGCAGGCCGCCCAGGGATACGGTCCTGGTCCCTCACACCTTCAGGGAGGAAGCCGCTACCAGGCACCTCGCCAGTCAGTAGGGCAGAAAACCGTCCGGTGGCATTTCATTATCCGGACTGCAGGTGACATCACTCACCCGTGCGGCCGGCGGGCCCTGCGCCAGCCAGTCACACAGTTGCTGTACAGCCGCATCCGTGCCACAGGCCAGCACCTCGACCCGGCCATCGGGCAGATTGCGTGCATAGCCGCGGATGCCCAGCAAGTGTGCCTGCTCGGTTGTGGAGGCTCTGAAAAACACGCCCTGAACCCGACCGGAGACATAGCATCGCCTGCAGGACATGCCGCGTGGATAATGCTAGCGTGTCATGGTGGCGGTCCTGACCCGGACGGGTCCCGCCTGTGTACTGCCCTGTTGTGTACGTTTACGCTCCAGGAACGCCTCGAGTGCTACCCCGGTAATCGGCCCTTCCTGGCGTGCAATGCGTTCACCGGTCGGCGAGATGATGTAGGTCGTCGGCAGCCCCATCACCGGGCCCAGTTCCGTTCTCGGTGCCGGGTCCATGCGCAGTACGGGATAGGACATGAAATGGCTTTCAACGAACTCCAGCAGGTAATCCTCGTTGACCTCTTCAAAACTCACGCCCAGGACAACGGCATCCTTGTCCTTGTGTTTCTCGTGAAATTCAACCAGCTCAGGGATCTCTTCCAGGCATGGCGGACACCAGGTGGCCCAATAGTTAACGACGACCCACTTGCCGCGATAGTCTGACAGGGACACCTTGTTACCGTTGATATCGGGCAAGGTGAAATCGACCTTCTCCGCACCAACGGCGGCAAGGGAAAACAATCCGGCCAGAAAAATGACAAAACGCATCAGCTGCTCCCGCGCAAAAAACAGCAGTGATTATACCCTAAATTCACAACGATCATCATTGTATCCAGTACCTGCCTGCAGCGAATCAGGCTAGAATTGAAGTGAATCAGGGGCATGCAACCGTCTGCAAGGTGCATCGTTATGGGAAACACGATAAAAAAACAGGATTTCATCGACAGCATCCGCGATGCGCTGCAGTACATCTCCTATTATCATCCGCCGGATTTCATCCGGGCCATGACCGAGGCTTGGGAGAATGAGCAATCTCCGGCGGCGCGCGATGCCATGGCACAGATCCTGATCAATTCGCGGATGTGCGCCGAGGGACAGCGGCCTATCTGTCAGGATACCGGCATCGTCAATGTGTTCCTGAACATCGGCATGGATCTGCGCTGGGAGACGGATACCGGCATCGATGACATGGTCAATGTCGCGGTTCATCAAGCCTATACCGACTCTGCAAACCCGTTGCGCGGCTCGGTAGTCACCGACCCTGCTGGCGAGCGGCGCAACACCGGGGACAACACACCCGCCGTCATTCACAAGAATGTTGTCCCCGGCGACCGGCTCGAGGTAACCGTGGCAGCCAAGGGTGGCGGCTCGGAAAACAAATCCCGCTTTACCATCCTGAATCCGAGCGACGACATCACCGACTGGGTGCTGGAACAGGTTCCGGCCATGGGTGCCGGCTGGTGCCCGCCCGGCATCCTCGGCATCGGTATTGGCGGGACTGCGGAAAAGGCCATGTTGCTGGCCAAGGAGGCCTTACTCGCCCCTGTCGACATCCACGAACTGCAACAGCGCGGGCCACGAAACCGGCTGGAGGAACTGCGCCTCGAAATCTATGACAAGGTGAACGCCCTCGGAATCGGTGCGCAGGGACTCGGCGGCCTGACTACCGTCCTGGATGTCAAGATCCGTGACTACCCGACACACGCAGCCTCCAAGCCGGTCGCGATGATTCCGAACTGCGCCGCCACGCGGCACATCCACTTCACCCTCAACGGCAGTGGTCCCGCACAGCTCGAGCCGCCGGCCCTGGATGACTGGCCCGAGATTGCCGCCGACAGCAGTGCCAGCGCACGGCATGTCAATCTCGATACCCTCGATCGCAGCGCAGTGGGGGAATGGCAACCGGGCGAAACCCTGCTGATCAGCGGCAAACTGCTCACCGGGCGGGATGCGGCGCACAAGCGCATCATCGACCTGCTGGACCGTGGGGAACCGTTACCGGAAGGACTTGATTTCAATGGCCGGTTTATCTACTACGTCGGCCCGGTCGACCCCGTCGGCGAGGAGGTTGTCGGACCTGCCGGCCCGACCACGGCTACGCGCATGGACAAGTTCACCGAGCCGCTGCTGGATAAAACCGGTCTGCTCGGAATGATCGGCAAGGCCGAGCGCGGTGCGCAGACGGTGAAGACCATCGCACGTTACGGGGCTGTGTACCTGGTCGCCACCGGCGGCGCTGCATACCTCGTCTCCAAGGCCATTCGTCAGGCCCGTGTGATCGCCTTCCCGGAACTCGGCATGGAGGCCGTGTACGAATTCGAGGTCGAGGACATGCCCGTCACGGTGGCCGTCGATGCCCACGGCCATTCCGTGCACGAGAGCGGCCCGAGGGAATGGCGCATGCGGATCGGCAAGATACCGGTCAACATAGCCTGAGTACCCCGCCCACATCCCGGCGCCTCCCGCAAAACAATGCACGGGCTATAATAACCGCCTTTCATATCGCCGGAATCAGATACCCATGAGCGACACCATCACCATCTACCACAATCCGCGCTGCAGCAAGTCCCGCGCCACGCTGGAATTGCTGAAATCCGACGATCGGGAACCCGAGGTGATTGAGTATCTGAAAACCCCGCCTTCGAAGGAAACCCTGGAATCGATCCTCGATATGCTGGGCATGGAGCCACGCGAGCTGATGCGCAAGCAGGAGAAGGAATATGCCGAGGCCGGGCTGGATAACCCGGATCTGCCACGCGCCGATCTGATTGCCGCCATGATCCGGTATCCACGCCTGATCGAACGGCCGATCGTAGTGACAGGAGGCAAGGCAATCATCGGGCGGCCACCGGAAAGCGTAATGGAAATTCTCCAGCCATGAGCGAAATCCTTGTCCTGTATTACAGCCGTTATGGCGCCACAGCGGAAATGGCACGGCGTATTGCACACGGTATCGAGGAAGTCAGTAGTTGCCAGGCCCGGCTGCGAACCGTACCGCCGGTCTCGACGGTTTGTGAAGCCACAGAGGACACCATCCCGGAGGAAGGTGCGCCCTATGTCACACTGGACGACCTGAACGAGTGCGCAGGCCTTGCTCTCGGTAGCCCGACACGCTTCGGTAACATGGCGGCCCCGTTAAAATACCTTATCGACTCCACCAGCAGCCTGTGGCTCTCCGGTGCGCTGGCCGGCAAACCCGCAGCGGTGTTCACCTCGACGTCCAGTCTGCATGGCGGCCAGGAAACCACCTTGCTGTCGATGATGCTGCCGCTGCTGCATCACGGCATGCTGATAGTGGGCCTGCCCTACACGGAAACCGACCTCATCAAGACTCAAACCGGCGGCACGCCGTACGGGCCCAGCCATACGGCCGGCGCCGACAGCAAGCGGCCACTGAGTGCGGAAGAGAAAACCCTGTGCCGCGCTCTGGGCAAACGCCTGGCGGAAACCGCATTCAAACTGCAAAATACCTAGATCGGATCATGCTGTGTGCTCGTGACCTGCTGGACAAAACCGGTCCCGGGAAGGGCCATTGTTCGATCCTGAAAATCAGAACAGGCAAGTTACAGGTCATTCCAGGAAATTGTTATGTGCTGTCGCCGAGGTTGGTATCTTGTCACGCTTGCCGGTTATTTCGGGACCTTTGCGCTGCTGGTCGCCTGGTACACCGTGCTTGCCCCTTCGCCCCACTTCCCGGTCTCACTGGTCCTGCTGGTACTGGGCACGCCGCTGCTGTTCCCGTTGCGCGGCCTGTTGCACGGCCGTGATTACACCTTTTCCTGGAGCTGCTTTCTGGCCCTGTTGTATTTTATCCACGGGGTAGTGGAAGCCGTGCACGCGGATGTGACACGGCTTTATGGCCTGATGGAAATCGTATTCACCGCCATGTGGTTTGGCGGTGCCATTATGTTTGTTCGAGTCGGCAGGGAAATGGAAGACCGCTAGGATGCAATACTGGTTTTTCCTGCATTTCCGGATCAGCAAATTTCATCCAGCACGGCTTTAACGAACGGAATCGTCAGGCGCCGCTGTTCCACCATGGAGGCTTCGTCCAACCGGTCGAGCAGTGTAAACACCGACGGCAGGTCGCGCGGGATGCGTTTCAGCAAAAAAGCCGCCGTCTCTTCCGGCAACTCCAGCCCGCGACTCCGCGCCCGGTGCATCAGTGCCATGTGCACCGAGTCATTATCGATGGGCTTGAGGGTATAGGTCACGCCCCAACCCAACCGTGACACCAGGTCGGGCAATTTAATCCCGAGCCGGTCGACATGTCCGGACCCGGTGATCAGCAGTCGGCTTCCGGACTCGCGCGTGCGGTTGAACAGGTGAAACAAGCCGGCCTCCCATTCCGGCAACCCGGCAATGGCATCCACATCATCAATGCATAGCAGCTGCATCGCCTCCATTTCATCGAACAGCTCCGGCGACAGGGATTTCAATTCATTCAGCGGCAGATAGGCCGCCGCATGTTCCCGTCGGGCCGCCTCGTGGCATGCGGCCTGCAGCAAGTGGGTTTTTCCAAGACCGGTGTCACCGGACAGGAACACCAGTGTTTCCCCCTCCCCGACTGCCGCCAACTGCAGGCAGCGTACTGCCTCGGCATTGGGGCCGGGGAAAAAGCTCGCGAAACGCGCACTGTCACGCAATGCCAGGCCGAGCGGCAATTGGGGATGGTTCATGAAGGCACCCCGGGTACTAGTGTGCACGTTTGAGCCAGGCACGGCGGCCCCAGGTCCACACATAGCCGATGCCGCTCCACACGATGGTTACCAGCACGCTGTAGATCAGGGCATCAATCCAGAGCAATGGCAGCGCGTAGATGGCATGGCTGAACATAACCGACAGCACCAGCAGAATCTGCGCCAGCGTGTTCAGCTTGCTGACGACACTCGGGTCGGCTTCCACCTTTTCAATGCGTGCGTTGTAGATGATGGCACCGGTCACGATCACCAGGTCACGCAGAATCACCAGCCCGACCAGCCAGTACGGCAGCAGGCCGAGCCAGCCGAGAGCAAGGAAACTGGAGACCATCAGCAGCTTGTCGGCCAGCGGATCCATCAGTGCCCCAACCCGGCTGGTCCATTGGTAGCGCCGTGCCAGGAACCCGTCCAGGGCATCGGAAATACCGGCGAGCGCAAACAGTACCAAAGCCGGTCCGAAGCTGTGATCCAGCATGTAAACGACAACCAGAGGCACCAGCAGGAAGCGAAAGGCCGTCAGGATGTTGGGGAGGTCGCTGCGCTTCACTGGCGAACCCGGTAGATCCCCGGCGTATCCACCGTGGCAGGCTCCAGCACGGTACCAATGGTGATTGTTTGCGTCAGCCCCTGCAGGGTACCGTTAAGCTGCAAGACATAGACCACGGAAGTCCCGGCCACCTGTTCGACCTGCAATTGCCGGACGGCAGTCAACGAGGCCAGGTAATCCGTCACCCGTGCATAGGCCGCCAGGGTGTTGATATCCTCGACGGTCACGTTGACCCGGTTGCCGACCGTGCCGGAATCCGTTACCGCGAGGCGCGATGCCAGGTTATCAGCCACATTGTCGATGCCGGCCTGTACCACGCCCGCCAGCTGCTTGTCGGTATCCGACCAGGCCGTGGTATTGCCGGCAAGGCGCAGGTTCCAGCGTGCCGTCCAGCTGCCCGTCGAACTGCGGTTAAGGCGCCCGATCAGCACCGCCTGCGGGTTGTAACGGTCAGATGCCTCCAGCACACGGTCGAAGAAACCACCCCAGACATCACTGAAACGCACCTGTGTCTGGTCCTGCAGGTCCATCAGCGGAAACAGCAAGGGGATGCCGCGTTGTTTTGCCGCCTGCCGAACCTGTTTCTGGGCAACCGTTTCATCCTGGGCCGAGACGATATAGCGCCGACCGCGCTCCTCCACCGCGAGCCATACCAGCGTGTCCGGCCGTTCGGCACCGCCCCAGTAGGCGATGCCATGCTCACGCAATGCCCGGCGAACCCCCTCCCCGTCAAAGCGTACCCGCAGCATCAGCCTGGGCGGCGTGCTTTCGGGCTCGGTAAAATAACGGTATTGCTGGACATGGTGTGTTGCATCGTCCAGTAACAGCCGCGCCCGCTCGGAATGCAACAGTTCACGCTGACCGGTCACCCGGACCAGAACGTCCGACAATGCCTGCCGCATGGCCGCCTTGCGTTCGTCCGGCTGCTGGCTGGTAACCGGGACCTCGGCCTCGAACAGGTCCTGGCCGCTGGCACCAGAAACCGGCAGCAGCGCCAGCCACAGCACAGCGGTTGTCAACATCAACCGGATCATCCGTTGCCTTATACCCTGCATACAGCGTCGCACCTGTCCCTCCTGACCAAGGTGGATAAGCATACGGATATCAACCGGTTTTGACCATATCAGTCGATCGGCAGTCCTGCCCACAGGTCCAGGTACAGTTGATAGCGGTTTACACAAATAGCAGGCGACCGCTACCATTACCGCTGTTACCTACCGGAGTCCTTCCTTAAGCGCGCAGAAAACAGGCATGACTACCTCGCATCCCTCCAAGTCCCTTAGCTACCGCGACTCCGGCGTCGATATCGATGCCGGCAACCGGCTGATAGAGAATATCAAGCCGGCAGTTGCCCGCACCCGGCGACCCGAGGTACTGGCCGGCCTGG
Organism: Gammaproteobacteria bacterium; assembly: GCA_020344335.1. Taxonomy (GTDB): domain Bacteria; phylum Pseudomonadota; class Gammaproteobacteria; order UBA9214; family UBA9214; genus SZUA-186. The sequence continues at coordinate 1,293,976 of CP070821.1, forward strand.
GAGGTTTCGGTGCCCTGTTCGAATTGCCACTGGATCGCTACCGGCAACCGGTACTGGTCTCGGGCACCGACGGGGTCGGCACCAAGCTAAAACTCGCCATCGAAGCCGGCCTGCACGACAGTATCGGTATCGACCTCGTGGCCATGTGCGTCAATGACATCATCGTCCAGGGCGCGGAACCGCTGTTCTTCCTCGACTATTACGCCACCGGTTCGCTGGACATAGAAATTGCCACGGACGTCATCAGCGGTATTGCCAGTGGCTGCGAACAGGCCGGTGCGGCACTGATTGGCGGAGAAACGGCCGAGATGCCCGGTATGTACGCCGCGGGCGATTACGACCTCGCCGGCTTCAGCGTCGGAATCGTTGAAAGGGACGCCATTATCGACGGGAGCAAGGTCAAGGCAGGCGATACCCTTGTCGGGCTGGCATCCAGCGGCCCGCATTCCAATGGCTATTCGCTGATTCGCAAGATTATCGAGGTATCCGCCAGCAACCTGGAAGAAACCCTTGACGACCTCTCGCTGGCCGAGTGGCTGCTGGCACCAACCCGCATCTATGTCAAACCCCTGCTATCACTGTTCAGAGAGGTCGATGTGCATTCGCTGGCGCATATCACCGGAGGCGGACTGACCGAGAACCTGCCACGCGTCATGCCGCAGGACACCTGCGCCAGGATCGATACCACGGCATGGCAACGACCGGCGATTTTTGGCTGGTTGCAGGACAAGGGACACGTCACCGATCCCGAAATGTACCGTACCTTCAACTGCGGCATCGGTATGGTGGTTTGCATCGATCCGGCCGATGTCCAGCGCACCCTCGAACATCTTGCCAACGCAGGCGAAGATGTCTTTATTATCGGCCAGGTAGAAGGCGGTGCAGGGTCACCCGTCGTCGTTCTGGAAGACAGACCCGATACCGACAGATCCATTCTACTCCCAAGCTGCTCATGGCCGGCGCTGCACAACAACCCCTGCCCATCGTGGTACTGATCTCAGGGCATGGCAGTAACCTCGAGGCAATCATCGAAGCCAACCGGCGCAGTGAACTGCCGGTCGATATTCGCGCCGTCATCTGCAACCGTCCGGATGCCGGCGGTATCGAGATATCCCGCCAGGCCGGTATCGAAACCAGAATCATAGACCATACCCGCTATGCCGATCGTGCCGGGTTCGATGCCGCCCTGCAAACCGCCATCGACGCCTACAACCCGGGACTCGTGGTGCTTGCGGGTTTCATGCGTATTCTGACACCGGGATTCGTCGACCATTACCGCGGACGACTGATCAACATCCATCCATCGCTGCTACCCGAGTTTCCCGGACTGAATACCCACCAGCGCGCACTGGATGCCGGCAGGCAGGTCGCTGGCGCAACCGTGCATTTTGTCACCGCGGAAACCGACGGCGGCCCGGCGTTTTTGCAGGTGCAGGTTGCCGTACAGGAAAATGACACGGCCGAGACACTGGCGGAACGGGTTTTACAGCATGAGCACAGGCTGTACCCGGAGGCAATCCGGCGGGTGGCAGAGGGGCGCATCGCACTGGATGAAAAGGACAGGGTGCTCTGCGACGGGATACCGCTGGAAACCGCGTGTCTGCTGGAGCCCGACGTGGCATCCGGTACATGAAAGCCACCGGCTGCCGCTGGCTTGCCATGTTCGCTCTTCTGCCTGGCGGGTGTCTTGTCAGCGTACTGGCTGCCCCGGTCATCCCTTCCTTTGAGGCCAGCTACTCGATCGAACGTGCAATTTTTGATGTTGGCCGTATCCAGTTGCGCTTCCAGCTTGATCCCTCCGGCAACTATGTCTACGAGTCTGTTACCGAGGTGGCCGGTTTTATTTCCTGGTTCCGGGACGAACGGGTCGAGGAGTCCAGCCGCGGCATGATGGATGCCAGCGGCATCCATCCCGATCATTACCGCTTTGAGCGCGTCGGCGGAAAGGCAGACAAGCAGGTAGAGGTCAGCTTTGACTGGCAATCCGGACGCGTGAAAAATCTGGTGGATGGCCAGCCTTGGGAAATGGTGGTCCCCGAGGGAACGCTCGACAAACTGGTTGTACAGCTTGCCATGATGCGCAATCTGCAGAATAGCCTGCAGGTCCAGCACTTCCGGGTAGCAGATGGTGGCAAGCTGAAAGACTTTCGCATCCACATTCGCGGGCGTGAAACCCTTGACGTGCCAGCCGGGCATTTCGAAACCATCAAGGTGGAAAAAACACCGGAACACGGTAACCGGAAGACCTATCTGTGGCTTGCGCCGGCACTTGGCTACCTGCCGGTCCGTATCATGCGTATAGAGAGTGACGGTGCCAGGTACTACAGCGTACTGGAACACGTCAGTGATTCACTGCTCCCGAGGTAATTCAGGTCTTGGGCAAGGTGACGCCTTTCTGCCCCTGGTACTTCCCGCCCCGGTCCTTGTAGGACGTCTCGCAGATTTCATCGGACTCCAGGAACAACACCTGCGCAACACCTTCATTGGCATAAATCTTGGCAGGCAGCGGTGTGGTGTTGGAGAACTCCAGTGTCACGTGTCCTTCCCATTCCGGTTCGAACGGGGTGACATTCACGATAATGCCGCAGCGGGCATAAGTCGACTTGCCAAGGCAAATGGTCAGCACATTGCGCGGGATCCGGAAGTACTCGACCGTGCGTGCCAGTGCAAAGGAATTGGGCGGGATGATACAGACATCGCCCTTCACATCTACAAAGCTGTTTGCATCGAAGTTTTTGGGGTCGACGATGGCGGAATTGATGTTGGTGAAGATCTTGAATTCATCGGAACAGCGGATGTCATAACCATAACTCGAGGTACCGTAGGAGACGATGCGTCCCGCACCGTTTTCACGAACCTGCCCGGCCTCGAAAGGCTCGATCATGCCGTGTTCGATTGCCATGCGGCGGATCCACTTGTCAGATTTTATCGACATTGAATTATCGATCTTCGAATTCGGGTTGAACGATACCTAGCCAAGGTGCGCCATGCGCTACCGGAAGTGGCGGGCACAGGACGGTACATACGGCGTGCCCTGCATGCACTGTATGCATCAAGTCGCTAATCGTTCTGGATAACGATCTGCGGAAACTTCGCCGCATAGTCTTTTGTCTTCATTGACAGCTTCGCTGCCGTGCGCCGTGCAATCTCCCGGTAGATCTCGGAAATGCGGCTGTCCGGTTCGGCTACCACGGTCGGCTTGCCGTTGTCGGTCTCCTCGCGGATGCGCTTGTCCAGCGGGATACCGCCGAGAAAATCAACATTGTATTCCTCGGACATGCGCTGGCCACCGCCTTCGCCAAAAATGTGCTCCTCGTGTCCGCATTCACTGCAGATATGCATACTCATGTTTTCAACGATGCCAAGCACCGGAACCTCCACTTTCTCGAACATCTTGAAGCCTTTGCGGGCATCCAGCAGGGCGATATCCTGTGGCGTGGTCACGATCACCGCGCCGCTGACCGGCACCTGCTGCGCCAGCGTAAGCTGGGTATCGCCGGTGCCCGGCGGCATGTCCACTACAAGATAGTCGAGGTCCTTCCAGTTGGTATCACCCAGCAACTGTTGCAGCGCCTGGGTCACCATGGGGCCACGCCAGATCATCGGCGTCTCCTCGTCAACTAGGAAACCGATGGACATGGCCTGCACATGGTAGCTCACCATGGGTTCCAGTGACTTTCCGTCGATGGATTCGGGCTTGCCCTGCACGCCAAGCATGCGCGGCTGACTGGGACCGTAGATATCTGCATCCAGCACGCCGACCGTGGCTCCCTCAGCCGCCAGTGCCAGTGCCAGGTTGACCGCAACAGTGGACTTGCCTACGCCGCCCTTGCCGGAAGCGACGGCAATGATGTTCTTGATGCTCTCGATGTGCTTGACGCCCTTCTGGACGGAATGCTCGGCAATCTTTGAAGATACATCGATATTGGCCGTGGTGATGCCATCGACCGATTCCACCAGCTCCTTCAGGGTGCTTGTCAGCTGCTCCCGATAACCGCCTGCAGGAAAACCCAGTACCACCTTCACATCCGCCGTTTCGCCATCGACAGAAATGTCTTTCACGCACTTGGCGGACACCAGATCATGTTCGAGATACGGATCCACGTAACTCTTCAGTTGTTCCTCGATGTCGGACGCGTTTACATCAGCCATTATCTGTTCCTCAACAAGCACAGGGGCACAGCGGTGCCCGATCAGGTGAAAAGACCGCGCATTGTACACGAACTGCCACGACAGGTGCCATGCCTCAAGGCCGCTGGTCTGCCGCAATCCTGACAGGTCTATGGCATACTTACGCCCCTGATTTTCACACTGGAAACACGGTTTTAGACAGAACTCTCGCATGACTCAAGCCAAGCGCACCATGCTGGTCACCAGCGCCCTCCCGTATGCCAACGGGCCGATCCATCTCGGCCATCTGGTTGAATACATCCAGACGGATATCTGGGTGCGCTTCCAGAAGCTGCGCGGGCACGACTGCCTGTACGTTTGCGCAGATGATGCACATGGCACACCTATCATGCTCCGCGCGCAGCAGGAGGGTATAACCCCCGAACAGCTGATCGAGGCCGTCGGTCAGGAGCACCGGACAGACTTCAGCGACTTCAACATCGGCTTCGACAACTATCACAGCACGCATTCCCCGGAAAACCGGGAGCTCGCCGAACTGGTCTACCGACGCCACCGGGATGCCGGGCATATCACCACCCGCACCATCACCCAGGCCTACGATGCCGAGAAAGACATGTTTCTGCCGGACCGCTTCATCAAGGGCGAGTGCCCGCGCTGTGGTGCTGCCGATCAGTACGGCGACAGCTGCGAGGTCTGCGGGGCCACCTATTCGCCAACCGAGCTCAGGAACCCGGTTTCGGTTATCTCGGGCTCGACCCCGGTCGAGCGGGACTCGCTGCACTATTTCTTCAAGCTGGCGGATTTCGAGACCCTGCTGCGCGAATGGACCACAGCCGGCCATGTGCAGGAGGAGGTCACCAACAAGCTCAATGAATGGTTCGAGGCAGGCTTGCGTGAATGGGATATTTCCCGCGATGCCCCGTATTTCGGTTTTCGCATCCCGGAGACGGATGACAAGTACTTTTACGTCTGGATGGATGCACCCATCGGTTACATGGCCAGCTTCCGGAACCTGTGTGACAGGACTGACTTGAACTTCGATGAATGGTGGGACAAGGGAAGCGACACCGAGCTCTACCATTTTATTGGCAAGGACATCATCTACTTCCATACCCTGTTCTGGCCGGCCATGCTGGCCGGCGCCGGGTTTCGGACGCCGACGGCCGTGTTTGCACACGGCTTTCTGACCGTGGATGGCCAGAAGATGTCGAAGTCGCGCGGTACTTTCATCAAGGCGCGTACCTATCTCGACCATCTGAATCCGGAATACCTGCGTTATTATTTTGCGGCCAAGCTCGGCAGCGGGATTGACGATATTGATCTCAACCTTGCCGATTTCCAGCAACGGGTCAACAGTGACCTGGTTGGCAAGGTCGTCAACATTGCCAGCCGCTGTGCCGGTTTTATCAACAAGCAGTTTGACGGGGAACTGTCGGCCACCTGCTCAGAACCTGATCTTTATGATGAATTCATCGCCGCCGGTAATGCGATTGCCGCTGATTACGATGCCAGGGAATTCGGGCATGCGCTACGCAAGATCATGGCACTTGCCGACCGGGCCAACCAGTATATCGATGCCAACAAGCCCTGGGTGCTGGCCAAACAGGAAGGCAATCAGGATGCGGTGCAGGACATCTGCAGCACCGGGATCAACCTGTTCCGGGTATTAGCAACCTGGCTGCAACCGGTGTTGCCGGCCATGGTCAGCGATGTGGAGGCCTTGCTGAATATTCCGCCCATGACCTGGGATGCCATCAACACACCGCTGACAGCGCACAAGATAAACAAGTTCAGACCCCTGATGACCCGTGTGGAACAGGAGAAGATAAACAATATGCTTGAAGATTCAAGGGAAAATCTCGCCAGTGCTGAAACTGCAGAGCAAGCTGCCGGCCCCCTGCAGGATGAACCGATCGCGGAAACCATCAGCTTTGATGACTTTGCCAAACTTGATTTGCGCATTGCTCGCATCAAGAAGGCCGAACTCGTCGAGGGAGCCGACAAGCTATTGCGCCTGACGCTCGACCTCGGTGGAGAAACCCGTAATGTGTTTGCCGGCATCAAGAGCGCCTATTCACCGGAATCACTGGAAGGCAAACTGACCGTGATGGTCGCGAACCTGGCGCCGCGCAAGATGCGCTTCGGTGTCTCCGAGGGTATGGTGCTGGCTGCCGGTCCCGGTGGCGCCGAACTGTGGATACTCAATCCTGACGAAGGCGCACAGCCGGGAATGCGCGTCAAGTAACCACAACAAAACTGACCCGATGACCGAGCTTGCCCTCATTCTTGTCAGCACCGTACTGGTCAACAACTTTGTTCTGGTCAAGTTTCTCGGCCTGTGTCCTTTTATGGGGGTCTCGCGCAATGTGGATACAGCGACCGGCATGGCACTGGCTACTACCTTTGTGCTGACGCTGTCCGCGGTCTGCAGCTACCTTGCCAATGAATACCTGTTGCAGCCGCTGGGTCTCGAATACCTGCGCACGATCACATTTATCCTGGTCATTGCCGCGGTCGTGCAGTTCACGGAAATGGTGGTCCACAAGACCAGCCCCCTGCTGTACCGGGTACTTGGAATATTTCTGCCACTGATTACCACCAACTGCGCGGTACTCGGTGTGGCATTGCTGAACACGCAGGAGCAGCATAACTTCCTGCAGTCAGCCGTGTATGGTTTCGGTGCTGCCATCGGTTTTTCGATGGTATTGATCCTGTTCTCCGCCATGCGGGAACGCATCGCCGCAGCCGATGTGCCGGTACCCTTCCGGGGTTCAGCCATTGCCCTGATCACTGCCGGGCTGATGTCACTCGCCTTTATGGGCTTCTCCGGTCTGGTCAAGGGCTGAACCGGTAGCGTTTCAGTCCCCCCCCACATGCCACCATGCTGACTGCATTGCTGACACTGGGCCTGCTTGCCGCCTTGATCGGCCTGCTGCTGGGCTATTCCGCGATCCGCTTCCGCGTGGAAAGCGATCCGGTTGTCGAACAAATCGATGCCCTGCTGCCGCAAACCCAGTGTGGCCAGTGTACCTATGCAGGCTGTCGTCCCTATGCCGAGGCAATCGCCGCGGGTGAAGCCGATATCAACCAGTGCCCGCCCGGTGGTGACAGCACAATACAGGCACTGGCGGACCTGCTGGGCCAGGATCCCAAGCCGCTCAACCCGGAACACGGTGAACACAAGGAAAAAACGGTCGTCGTCATCGATGAACAGGTTTGCATCGGCTGCACCCTCTGCATCCAGGCCTGCCCGGTTGATGCGATCCTGGGTGCCCCCAAGCAGATGCATACCGTCATCCGGGATGAATGCACGGGCTGTGACCTGTGCATCCCACCCTGCCCCGTGGAGTGCATTCATGTGGTACCCGTTGAAACGAAAATCGACAACTGGATATGGCCGGTACCGCGAGCGGACAGACCGGCGCAATCAACCTCGGTAACAGCACGGGCAGTAGACAGCACATGATTCAATCCATGGAAACATTCGTCGGCACGGGAATGCCTGGTCATTCGCCGGACCTGCACAGCTTTCATGGCGGGCTTAGATTACCGGGCAACCGGGAACGCACTTCCGCTGTCCCGATAAGGCAAGCAGGTATCCCGCCAATGCTGGTGCTGCCGCTGCTGCAGCACATCGGTGAAGTCGCGGAGTGCCTGGTTACGCCCGGGGAACGGGTACTCAAGGGCCAGATGATCGCCGCACCGAGGGGGGATGTCAGTGCACCGGTCCATGCGTCGAGTTCCGGTACGGTCGTTGCTATCGAACCACGCCCGTATCCACATCCCTCGGGGTTGCCGGCCCCTGCCATCATCATTGAGACCGATGGCAAGGACGAATGGCTGGATTCAGAACACGGCCTGGCGAATTACCACGAAATTGAGGCTGCCCGATTGCTGGATCACATTCGCCAGTCGGGTATTGTCGGCCTCGGTGGCGCCGGATTTCCCACCCAGGTAAAACTCGGCAGTTCGGTCTATCACAATATCGAGTTGCTGGTCATCAATGGTGCCGAATGCGAACCCTACCTGTCCTGTGACAACCGCCTGATGCAGGAACGCGCTGCTGAAATACTTGAGGGTGTGCGCATACTGCAACATTTACTGAAACCGGACAACTGCATTATCGCACTTGAAAACCATATGGGTGCGGCACGGGAAGCGATGCAGGTGGCTGTCGACAACACTGCCGATCGTGCCATCAATCTTGTGAGTGTCCCGGACATCTATCCGTCCGGTGGTGAACGCCAGCTGATCAGGATACTCACGGGGAAGGAGGTCCCGAGCCAGGGCTTTCCTGCCGACATCGGTATACTTTGCCAGAATGTCGGGACGGCTACCGCCATCTACCAGGCAGTTGTCCATAACCGGCCATTGGTGTCGCGTATTGTCACCGTAACCGGTGCCGGTGTGAAACAACCTTGCAACCTTGAGGCCCTGATTGGTACACCGTTCCTCGACATGATCACAGCCTGCGGGGGCTACGCAGATCGTGTCGACCGGCTGCTGATGGGTGGCCCGATGATGGGTTTTGCGGTCAATACGGACAACGTGCCGGTAATCAAGACGACCAATTGCATACTTGCCGTTACCCGGGATGAAATGCCCCCGCCACCACCGGAACAACCCTGTATCCGCTGCAGCAAATGTACCGACGTGTGTCCTGCTGACCTGCTGCCGCAACAGCTGTTCTGGCATGCACGGAGCGGTAATCTGGATGCTGCACAGGACTATAACCTGTTCGACTGCATCGAATGCGGCTGCTGTGCCTATGTCTGCCCGAGCCATATCCCCCTGGTGCAGTACTACCGGCACAGCAAGGCGGAAATATGGACGAGGGACAGGCAGAAACAGGCATCCGATATCGCACGCCGCCGGCACGATGCACGCAAGGCGCGCCTGGAGCGCATAAAGCAGGAACGCGCGGAACGCCTGGCGCGCAAAAAACAGCAGCTTGGAAGCAGTGAGGACACCGCGGAGAATACCCGCAAGGCAGCGATACAGGCGGCCCTGGAACGCGTTCGCCGGAAAAAGGCCCAGACAGAGATTGCGCCGAAAAATGTTGACAACCTGACAGCAGAACAGCAGCAACGGATCCACGAAGTGGATGAACGCCGTCAGCAGTCAGGTAAGGATCCGGAGCAGTAATGGACTTCGGGAACTACAGTTCGCCTCATTTCCCGGTATCCGGGAGTGTCGCCACCATGATGCGCCACGTTCTGTTCGCGTTGCTGCCGGGTAGCATTTGCATGACCTGGTTCTTCGGACCCGGGGTCGTGTGCAATCTGGTGCTGGCTGCCCTGACGGCCATCTGTAGTGAGGCGGGCATGCTATACCTGCGCGGCAAACCGGTCCGCTCGACCCTTGCCGACAGCAGTGCCCTGGTCACCGGGATACTGCTCGCGCTGGCCCTCCCGCCGCTCGCACCCTGGTGGATCCCGGTTATCGGGACACTGTTTGCCGTCATCGTGGCAAAACAGCTGTATGGCGGTATTGGATACAATCCGTTCAATCCGGCAATGGCCGGTTATGTAGTATTGCTGATTTCGTTTCCCCTGGAGTTGACCCTGTGGCCTGCACCACACGCGGGCCTGGGACTGTCGGATACGCTCGCACTGGTATTTCTGGACACCCTCCCGGCCGGCATGGACCTGGATACTCTCACCATGGCAACCCCCATGGACAGCGTCAGGACCCGGCTCGGCCTGGAACAAACCATCCCCATGATGCAGGACGGCGAACTGTTTGGCCTGGTTGGCGCCGGCGGCTGGGAGTGGGTTAACTTCTGGTTCCTCATCGGCGGGCTGTGGCTGTTCAAGGCGCGGGTTATCCAGTGGCAGATCCCGGCAAGCATGCTGTGCGCCCTGGCTGGCATGGCACTGGTTTTCTATCTTCTGGATCCGGAAACACACACCTCCCCCGCCTTTCAACTATTCAGCGGCGCTGCCATGCTGGGTGCTTTTTTTATCGCTACCGATCCGGTATCCGCCAGTACCACGCCGACCGGCCGGCTGTTCTACGGCGCCGGTATCGGCATCCTGACCTACATCATCCGCCACTGGGGCGGTTATCCCGAAGGGATTGCGTTCGCAGTGCTGCTGATGAACATGGCAGCCCCGACCATCGATTACTACACACAACCCCGTGTCTTCGGAAAAAGCGGTGACGAAACTTGAATTACCGCACCATCATTATCACGGCTGTCATCCTGCTGCTGTTTGCGATAACCGGGACCGCCCTGGTTGCCTTTACCTATGAAAACACCCGCGACAGGATTGCCGCCAACGAGCGCGAGACCTTGCTGCGAAAACTGCACGCATTAATTGAACCCGCTCGCCATGACAACAACCTGTTTGAAGATACAATCAGTGTGCGCAATCAGGCACTGTTCGGAACTGCCGATCCTGTCGCGATTTACCGGGCTCGCATGGGATCCCGTCCGGTTGCACTGGTGCTGCCTACGGTCGCACCGGATGGTTACAACGGCAAAATCAAGCTGCTGGTTGGTATCAACTACGAAGGGACACTTGCCGGGGTACGTGTTATTGCCCACAAGGAGACCCCGGGGCTGGGCGACGGCATCGAGATTGAACGTTCAGACTGGATTTACGGATTTGACGACAAATCACTGGACAACCCGGCGACCAGCCGCTGGCAGGTAAAGAAGGATGGTGGCCACTTTGACCAGCTGACCGGCGCGACCATCACACCGCGCGCGGTTGTCGGGGCCGTCAGGGAATCCCTGATATACTACCGCGAACTCCGCGACAGCCTGTTCGGCACACCGGAGAACCAGGATAACCGGCAGTAAACCGGGACAGTTACCCGCATGAGTTCACCAGGCTATAAAGAAATCGTCCACCAGGGACTGTGGCACAACAATTCCGGCACGGTACAGCTACTTGGCCTCTGCCCGCTGCTTGCAGTCACCACGACTGTCATCAATGGCCTGGGACTGGGGCTGGCTACGACGCTGACGCTGGTTACCTCCAATGTCATCGTATCGATGATTCGCGGCCTGGTGCGTCCCGAGGTTCGCATCCCGGTTTTCGTACTGATCATCGCCTCTACCGTGACCGTAATCGAACTGGCCATGAATGCCTGGTTTCATGAACTCTACAGGATACTCGGAATTTTCATACCGCTGATCGTTACCAACTGCGTCATTATCGGACGCGCCGAATCTTTCGCTTCAAAACAGACAGTCGATCGTGCCCTGCTTGACGGCCTTGCAATGGGGATCGGCTTTACCCTGGTACTGGTCATCCTGGGTGGCATGCGCGAGCTGTTCGGTCAGGGAACCCTGCTTGCCCAGGCACATCTCATGTTCGGCGAGGCCGGCAAGATGCTGACGCTGACCATCCTGGATGACTACCGTGGCTTTCTGCTGGCGATCCTGCCACCCGGCGCCTTTATCGGTCTCGGCCTGATAATTGCCGGCATGAACATCATCAATGCCCGCCGCGAACGCACGGCGGCGGGAAAACTGCCGGTCGTACAACCCTCGAAAGCCTGACCATACGCGCAGGCCACTGCCGTGAATCGCGCCAAGCGACAACAGATTTTCGAGCGCTTTCGCGCCGCCAACCCGTCACCCACAACGGAACTGCAATACGGCAATCCCTTTCAGTTGCTGGTGGCCGTCATTCTCTCGGCCCAGTCAACCGATGTCGGTGTCAACAAGGCCACTCGCGCTCTCTTCCGGAAGGTAAAAACACCAAAGGCCATGCTGAATCTGGGTGAGGCAGGTCTCAAGAAACACATAAAGACAATCGGCCTGTTCAACACCAAGGCAAGCAATATCATCAAGACCTGCAGCATCCTGGTGGAACAGCATAACGGCAAGGTGCCGGAAGACCGTGCCGCCCTCGAGGCCCTGCCCGGTGTCGGCCGGAAAACCGCCAACGTGGTCCTCAACACGGCATTCGGGCATCCCACCATCGCGGTTGATACGCATATCTTCCGGGTATCCAACCGGACCGGTATCGCGCCAGGGAAAAACGTGACCGAGGTGGAAAAGCGCCTGTTGCGACTGGTCCCGGAAGAGTTTCTAAAGGATGCGCATCACTGGCTGATCCTGCATGGTCGCTACACCTGCATCGCGCGCAAACCCCACTGCCAGTCCTGCACCATTGCCGACCTGTGTGAATATAAACACAAGAATATTGAATAGATATATGTAGTTACATAATAACTCCCTCTATCCGTATATGCTATATTTCGCGTCTGTAAATTAATGAGAATGCAAATCACTCTGCTTTATCACCTGAAAACCAGAAACTTTCTGATAGCGCCAATGTCGTAGTCACTGGAAATAGCACAAGGTCGTGGCAAACGACCACAAACCGGGGCATCGCCCCTTTCCCAACAAACTGTATGGAGATTAAACAGATGTCAGACAAACCCACAATGAAACCCCTGGCGCTGGCTGCCGGTGCCGTTTTCGTAACTTCACTGGCAAGCACAACGGCCATCAATGCGGCAGAGAACCCGTTTGCCATGTCCGAACTTTCTAGCGGCTACATGGTTGCCGAAGCCGCCGAAGGCATGAAGAAGGAAGGCGAAGGCAAGTGCGGTGAAGGCAAGTGCGGCGGCGAAAAGAAGGCCACTGAAGAAGGCAAGTGTGGTGAAGGCAAATGTGGCGGTGAAAAGAAGGCCACTGAAGAAGGCAAGTGTGGTGAAGGCAAGTGCGGCGGTGAAAAGAAGTAATCGGCACCCGAGCTTGTTGTGAGCAGTAAAAGCTATCCCGTGAAGGGAACCGGACTTGGACTGCGGCGGACCCTGATGGGTCCGCTGCAGGACAATCCGTCAGCAGAAATCGATTTTCTGGAGGTTGCCCCTGAAAACTGGATCGGTGTCGGCGGCAAGCTCGGCAGGGAGTTTCGCAAATTTACCGAGCAGTATCCGTTTACCGGTCATGGTTTGTCACTGTCTATCGGCAGTCCCTCACCCCTGGACGAGACGTTCCTGTATCGCCTGAAGCGATTTCTTGATGAGCATGATTTTCGTTACTACACAGAGCACCTGAGCTATTGCAGCGATGATGGTCATCTCTATGATCTGCTGCCGATCCCGTTTACCGAGGAGGCTGTTCATTACGTGGCTTCCCGAATTCGCCGGGTACAGGATATCCTCGAGCGACGCATTGGCATGGAAAATGTGTCGTATTACGCGGCGCCGGGCAAGGAAATGGATGAAATTGACTTCATCAATGCAGTCCTGGAAGAAGCCGACTGCGACCTGCTGCTGGATGTCAACAATATCTATGTCAACAGCATCAACCACCACTATGATGCCGAAGCGTTTCTCAGGAAGCTGCCGGCAGAGCGCGTCGTCTACTTCCACATGGCGGGCCACTTTGACGAGGCAGAGGATTTGAAGGTCGACACCCATGGTGCGCCGGTCATCGCGCCCGTCTGGGACCTGCTGGAAAAGGCCTATGACCATTGCGGTGTGGTGCCGACCCTGCTGGAGCGCGACTTCAATATCCCCCCGCTCCCCGAATTGCTGTCAGAAATCAGCCATATCAAGGCCCTGCAATCGAAATCGGGCAGGGATAGCGGCAGTGACAATGGCATCGCACTCCAGAACTGAGCAGCCGGATTTCATTCGTCGGCAATACGAATTTGCCGCCCATATCCGTGACCCTGATAACCAGCCCGCACCGGAGGATATTGAAGACCGGCGCATGGGTATCTACCGTGAACTGTTCTTCAATAATGTGGAGAGCTTTATCGCCGGAACCTTTCCGGTCCTGCGGAAAATTCTGGATGACAAGACCTGGCATGCACTGATCCGGGATTATTTCTCCCGGCACAAGTCGCGCACCCCGCTGTTTCTGGAAATGCCGCGGGAATTTCTCACCTGGCTGGAGAGCGAACGCGACAAACAGGACGGGGACCTTCCCTTCCTCAGGGAACTGGCCCACTACGAGTGGGTGGAACTGGCCTTGTCGATTGCCGAGGAATCGCTCGATGGGCCCGCAATCGACGGCAACGGCGACCTGATGAAGGGTATTCCCGTGCTGTCACCGCTGGCATGGCACCTCGCCTACAACTACCCGGTGCACCGCATCGGCCCGGACTTCCTGCCAGACAGCCCGGGCGACAGCCCGACCTTCCTTGTGGTGTATCGTGATCGTGACAATGAAGTCGGGTTTCTCGAGATCAACCCGGTAACCAAGCGCCTGCTGGAACTGGTTGACGAGGATTCAGGTGAAACGGGTGAAGCGCTATTGTCCCGCATCGCCCGCGAACTGAATCATCCGGACCCCGGGGTTGTCATCAAGGGCGGTGAAGAGATACTGAGAAACATGAAACAAAAGGACATCATTCTCGGAACAAGGCAACCGTAAACCCGTCAAACTTCAATCAATAACGCATAACCGGGAGGGGCACCATGACTGGTTTTCTGAACTGCATGCAGGGTTTGCTTGACCGCACAAGGGCGCTCGATTTTCTTGGGCCACTTGCACTGCGAATCTACCTCGCACCCATCTTCATCATGGCCGGCTCCAACAAGCTGGCCCATGCCGAGTACCTCGGACCCTACTTTGAATCACTCGGTATCCCTGCACCGCAATTAATGGTCTATGTTGCCGGACTGACCGAGCTGGTTGGCGGATTCGCCCTGCTTGCAGGACTGGCGGTGCGCTGGATGGCAGCGCCACTGATGTTCACCATGATCATTGCTGCGACCACTGCACACTGGGAAAACGGCTGGCACGCCCTGCCGGAGACGGAGCTGACCATGCCCTGGGAATGGCGCACCGATCTCATCGAGGAAGGTACCACACGCAAGGAAAAGGCCCGGGAAATACTCAGGGAACACGGCAACTATGGCTGGCTGACCGAGGCCGGCAGTATCACCATACTGAAAAACGGCATCGAGTTTGCAGCCACCTATTTCATCATGCTGCTGGCCCTGTTCTTCACGGGGGCCGGAAAATACCTGAGTTTCGACTACTGGATCGCCCGCAAGTGGCGGCAGGAAGCAACCTGTTGACCTGATTGACCCCGATACAAGCAACCGGGGAAACCTAGAGGAGCCGGGGAAGATGATATCCGCCGAATCATTTCCCGTAATATCCACCACCGTACAGGTGATGGCCGCCCTGTTTGTGTTCCTTGTCGGAGTGGGAGTACTGGTCGCCATCATCCTGTTTGTCATTGACGTGACCCAGACGAAAAGCGCCATCCGGCGCAATTACCCGGTCGTGGGCCGGTTTCGTTATTTCTTTGAGCACTTGGGTGAGTTTTTCCGTCAGTACTTCTTTGCCATGGACCGGGAAGAGCTGCCGTTCAACCGGGCCCAGCGTTCCTGGGCCTACCGGGCATCGAAAAATATCGATAACACCGTTGCTTTCGGCTCCACCCGCGACCTGCGCCCGACCGGTACTGTATTGTTCGTGAACTGTCCCTTCCCCACGCTGGGTCAGGACGCCGTACCGGCAAGCGCTATCACCATCGGCCCGTACTGCAGGCAACCCTACACGACCAGCTCCCTGTTCAATATATCCGGCATGAGTTATGGCGCGATTTCCAGGCCAGCGGTGCTCGCCCTCTCGAACGGGGCACGGGAAGCCGGCTGCTGGATGAATACCGGGGAAGGTGGACTGTCCCCCTACCACCTCGAGGGTGCTGCCGATATCGTGTTCCAGATCGGCACGGCGAAAAACGGTGTGCGTGACCTGGAGGGCAATCTGAATGACGACAGGATCCGCGAAGTGGCTGCACATGAAACTGTCAGGATGTTCGAAATCAAGATGAGCCAGGGCGCCAAGCCCGGCAAGGGCGGCATCCTGCCCGGCGGCAAGGTGACGGAGGAAATTGCCGGCATCCGCGGCATCCCTCCCGGCAGTGACGCCATCAGCCCGAATCGACACATCGATATCAATTCGAACAGCGACCTGCTCGACATGATCCGGCGAGTGCGCGAGGTCTCCGGAAAACCAACCGGTTTCAAGACGGTAATCGGCGCCTATGGCTGGCTGGACGAGCTGTTCACCGAGATCAACAGGCGCGGCATCGAGACGGCACCTGACTTCATCACGGTCGATGGCGCCGATGGAGGTACCGGAGCAGCACCGATGCCACTGATCGACGATGTCGGCCTGCCGTTACGCGAAAGCCTGCCGTTGCTGGTCGACAAGCTGAATGAGCATGGCCTGCGCGAGCGCGTCAGGGTCATTGCATCAGGAAAGCTGATTACCCCGGCTGATGTGGCCTGGGCACTGTGTCTGGGGACCGATTTCGTCGTGTCTGCCAGGGGTTTCATGTTTGCACTCGGATGTATCCAGGCTCTGCAGTGCAACAAGAACACCTGTCCGACCGGCATCACGACGCACAACAAACGACTCCAGAAAGGCCTCGACCCGCAAGACAAGGCCGTCAGGGTAGCGAACTATGCGAAAAACATCGTCTACGAAGTCGGGATAATCGCCCATTCCTGCGGGGTCCGGGAACCACGCCAGCTACAGCGTTTCCATGCGCGGGTAGTGACCGACAACGGACTGTCCGTTGCCCTGAACGACCTGCATCCGGACGTTACCGGGCCGGAGAATGGCAACAGTGCGGCCGGCGCATGACCGCCTGAGCCGCGATGGAGACTCCCCACGCGGTTTTCCTGCTGACCGGCCTGCTGGTCCTGGCCATCGTCCTCCAGCCGCTCGCGCGGCGACTGCATATACCCCCCAGTGCTCTACTTGTCATCGCGGGATTCCTGGCCTCGGAACTCATGGTAGGAGCCGGTATCGACACCGGGGTACGCGCCGGCAACTTCCATGACCTGGTATTCTTTGTCTTCCTGCCGATCCTGATTTTCGAATCGGCGTATAACATCGATGTACGGTTGCTCCTGCGGAACCTGCTGCCGGTACTGTTCCTCGCCATTCCCCTGATGCTGCTGTCGGCATTGATAACGGCGGTGCTGGTGTATGCCGGTATTGCACATCCCGGTGGCTTTCCCTGGATTGCCGCCCTGCTGACCGGTGCCCTGCTCTCGGCAACAGACCCGGTCGCAGTGGTTGCGCTGTTCCGCGAGATGGGTGTGCCCGATCGCCTCGGCCTGCTGCTGGAGGGTGAAAGCCTGTTCAACGATGCCACCGCCATCGTCCTGTTCGGGGTCTTTCTTGCAATGGCAACCGGTTCGGGCGGTCCCATGACCTGGACGGAGGCATCGGTGCATTTTTCCAGGGTCTTTTTTGGCGGCATGCTTGCCGGCGGTATGACTGGCCTGGTTATGGCCGCGGTAATGAAGTTGCTCAAAGACCCGGTGACCCGTGGCGTTGCAACGGTAATCACCGCCTACCTGGCCTTCGCCATCGCGGAATCAGTGCTGCATGTCTCGGGAGTCATGGCCGTGCTGGTCGCGGGACTGGTTCTGGGACGCGGCAGGGAGAATGAAAGCTTCGTGCAGAAACTCTGGGAGTTCAATGCCTGGATCGCGAATGCCCTGGTGTTCCTGCTGGTTGGTGTGACGATTACACTGGACATGTTCACGGAACGCTGGCTGGCCATGCTGATTGGCATAGCCGGGGTGATCAGCGCGCGTGCCATCGGGATATTTACCTGCATCCCGCTGCTGTCACGCGCACTGCCTGTCGAGGCAATACCGAGGTCCTACCAGGTCATCATGTTCTGGGGAGGATTGCGGGGCGCGGTTACCCTTGCGCTGGCCCTGTCCCTGCCAACCTCCCTGGATTACTGGTGGACAATTCAATCCATTGCATTTGGCGTGGTGCTGTTTACCCTGTTTATCCAGGCTACCACGACCGGCCCGCTGATCAGGCATTACAACCTCAACAAGAGCAACTAGTTTCAGATAGTTAGGAGTCATTCACCACAGGGCACGCGCGCCGACACCCGTTCTTGCCGTGTCGGCAACGACCGGAAACCGGGCGTTTTCCTTCCCCCGGCAATGACGGAAGCGTGACCGGATTCCCAGACCCGTCACATACGGTCATCCATACTGTAATGGCAGAAATGCTGTAAAATGATTACCGAAAGGCGTTACAGTTATTGAGGTAATATGATTATGATCGCAGGGGACCGGAGACCGAAGAACTGTCATTCATTGCACATTTCCCCTTGACACAGTGATTAGGAAACCGGTCCCTTGCGTCATTTCTTAAGATCCCGAATCTTTTCAAGTAACCCCTTGTCATCCCATTCACGACTGCCGATGGCCCGGTAGGCAATCGTGCCATCCGGCGCAATGATATAAGTCGTAGGCAGGCCCTTTACCGGCCACTGTTCAATAACAGCACCATCACGGTCCATCAAGATCGGAAAATCCGCCGGATAGTCGGCCGTGAAAATAAATATCGTATCCTCATCCTCTCCCATGTTGACGGCAAGCATGGCAATCCCTTCCTTTTCAAGCACATGCCAGGCGCGATTCATGGAGGGAATTTCTTCACGGCAGGGCGGACACCAGGTTGCCCAGAAATTGATAATGACCGGCTTGCCACGATAATCCGACAGGCGGTGTGTTTTGCCTTCAGTATCCTGCAACACAAAGTCAGGCGCCGGCGTGCCTGGCGGGATGGCCGCCAGCATCTGTTCGGCATGCGCCGGGCCGGAAACCGCGAGCAGTATTATCAACAATGACAGAAAAACCTTCATGCCATCACTTCAGCCTGTCAACATCGGGAGCGCACTCCACACCATCGATACGCCCGGAGCGAAGCGCATCACCCTCGTTCCAGGATACCTCGAGATCAAAAACCGAACCCGGGGGAATCCCGTAGGCAGTCAGACCCCAGTTATAGTCACCGGGCAGGTACTCCTGCCGTGTCGGGAACATGCCCCAGCGGACCACGAGTTTCGCTGCATGGCTCGCCTGCTCTTCCGTCCATGTGGCAAGCCAGGATTCCTTCAGTTTGATACCTGTTTCTTTCCCGGCATGCCGCATTCGCCATCCCGTCAGATCGATCGCAACCGGCTGGCCGGTTCCCGACTTGCCGTTATTGCGTATGATCGTCTGGAACATGCAACTGGTTGCCAGTTCCTCGATGACCTCCCGGGAAAACTCGTGATTCATGAACAGTGCCCGGGTCTGGTCCGGCAATCTTTGAATCAGCTCGATCTCGATATCACCATCGGTAAAATGCCATTTTTTCAGGCCGGTGTCCTCGTTGACACCCTGCATGACATCTGCACGAACAAGCGCGGGCATCAGACTGCAAAGCAGGCAAAGCACCCGGAACGATTTGCCGCTATAGCGCAGCACTGGAGGGACGCGGTGCAGGACCATAGCCGGTTTCGTCAGTTCGCCCCGCAGTCGATGCATTCCACCTTGACCCGGATCTGCTGCGACTGCATCGACTGCTGTTGCTGTGAGCGCGCCAGGCCAGTACGACTGTCCTTGCTGGCCGAATCGATGCCTCCGAGTACAACCCACTCCCCCAGCCTGCCGCGGACAACGCTGCCGGCCCGCTGGATCTCGAAGGTTCCGGGTATCCGCCCGGGCCGGTCATCATGCTGAAGGATCTCCAGCAGGACCTCGGTTCCACTGATACGCGGAACCACGTAAAAACCACTGGTGACATCATGCAACTCGGTACCGTGTGGATAGCCGCCGTAGACCGGAACCCGTGACCCGGCATGTATCCAGGCCGGCCGACCTTCGAGCGCCTGGACCTGCTGTCCGGCACTGCGTTCCCCGAAGGCACCATGCCTGTAGACATCGAGACGGGCACGGGAATCCTCGGCCGGGCGCCCGGGGGAATTGATGCCCACCTGTCCGTCACCAATCCTGATATCCGCCCTGCCGGAATAACCCGACGCACGACCGGCATCTTCCCCGCTATTGCCTACTGTAATAATCAGTCGCCGTGGAGGGCGGTCAATCCGGACAAGCAACTCGCGTATCTCGCGCACCCGGTCCGGTGCCGCCTTGATTACCAGGTTATTGCCCATCCCGGTGACCGTGCCATCGGGACCGACCAGCGGCCTGACAACCGGTATTACTTCATTCAGGGTGGCCGCCCGAAGTTCGATTACCTCGATCGGATAATCGGCATATACAGGAATAAAGGACAGGAAAACTGTCAGCATGCAGCAAGCCAACCAGCGACTGCGGTAATGTGTCCTGGATGCTTTCCGGAATGGCAGGTTCATCATGATCGGGGCAGGCTATTCTGTTACGGACCTGACAGGCAAAGGCACTTTCATTATAACTTTGCAGGATATGGCGGTAAAATAACCGCACAACCTGCTCGAAAGCCCCACGAAAACAAACAACAGGAACTGACTCATGCCGCCCGTCCCGCAGCGCAAGACCAAGATCGTCGCCACCATCGGCCCGGCATGTGAAACCCTGTCCATGCTGGTAGCCATGATCAAGGCCGGCATGAATGTCGCCCGCCTGAACCTGTCCCACGGATCGCTAGACGAGCACCGGCAGCGAATCAATCAACTGCGCATGGCAGCCGAACAGGCGGGTACCCAGATCGCCATCATGATAGACACACGGGGTATCGAGATCCGTACCGCTACCCTGAAAAACGGCCCGGTCGAACTTGAGCCGGGAAACGTGTTCACACTGTATACCGATGAGCACGAGGGTGACAGCAAGGGTGTTTCAGTTACTTACCGGAAACTTGCCGAGGAAGTAACTCCCGGCAGCCCTGTCCTGCTGGATGACGGTGCCATCGAACTCGAGGTCAGGGAGTCTGCGAACAATGAAATTCACTGTGTCGTCATCCATGGCGGCTGGCTTGGCGACACCAAGAGTGTCAATCTCCCGGACACGCGCCTGGCACTGACCGCCGTCAGTCCGGAAAACCGGGAAGATATCGTTCGGGAACTGGGCTTTGCTGCAGAGAATGACGTCGATTATGTCGCCGCCTCGTTCATCCAGTCTGCCGATGACATTTACAAGATGCGCGAGATACTCATCGAGAAAAATGTAAACATACCGATTATTGCCAAGATCGAGAACAAGGCAGGGGTGGTCAATCTGGAAGAAATCGTCGCCGCAGCGGACGGCATCATGGTGGCGCGTGGCGACATGGGCGTTGAACTGCCGCTCGCCGATGTCCCGGCCACGCAGAAAAATATCATCCGTACCACGGTCTCGAATGGCAAGCCGGTCATCACTGCAACCCAGATGCTGGCCTCCATGGAGCATAACCCGAAACCGACACGGGCCGAGGCCAGCGACGTTGCCAACGCCATACTGGATGGAACTTCGGCCGTCATGCTGTCGGGTGAAACGGCGGTCGGCGACTATCCCGTCGAGGCGGTCAGGACCATGGCGACCGTGGCGCGCCGTGCCGAGGCTTCACTGGGAGATTACGGTTACCTGCAGAAAATCATACCGAATCCGTCCAATATCGTTACCGAAACCGTCGGCCAGGCCGCGGTCAGCATGGCCACCAACCTGAACGCGGCCGCGATCATCTGTTTGACGGAGACGGGGTTCACATCCCGTCTTATTTCAAAATACCGGCCGGCTTGTACCATCCTGGCGATTACCTCTTCCACCGTGGTGGCACGCAAACTGTCCATGAACTGGGGGGTGATTCCCCTGCTCTACAAGGGCGAACCCTCGGATGATGCCCGCATCCAATTTGCCACGCATCGGGCCAGTGAACTCGGTTATGTCGAAGCAGGTGATAATGTGATAGTCACCGCCGGACAGCGGCAGCGAGCCGGTGGTACCGACATGATTCGCGTCATCAAGGTCGACGAGTAGTCCGAATTCTCACAGGATGGTGTAGAGGTCAGATTCCGGGAAAGAGACCAGCGTCATCCCGTGTCCGCAGAACCATCGACCCGTCCAGGCGACAGATCCGGTCAAGGCGATCAGCCCTGGTGCTTGATTGCCTCTACACTAAGACAGAGTTTCACGGTATCACTCACCACACTGGAAAGAGTGTCCATACCAAAATCGGATCGGCGAATGGATGTCGTGGCCTTGAACAAGACCACGTCGGTCTCGCCGGCAAGGTCTTCGCTAATATTCGTCAGCTCTACGTCAAAGTGTACCCGCCTGGTTTCCCCGCGCAGGGTCAGGTCGCCAGTCAGGATTGCTGACCGCTCACCGGTCCATTCAAAACCGGAACTGACAAACAGGATTTGCGGAAAATTCCCGGCATCAAAAAAGCGTTTACCCTTGATAACGGAATCTACGACGGCATTGTCCGTTTCCAGGCTGGCCGTGTTCACGGCTACCATGGTCTGCCCATCGCTGCCGTCCGGGGTACCCAGCGCCAGGCCGCCCTGGAATTCCGTGAAAGTGCCGGAAACCTCGCGCAACTGGCTGTCCACGCAAAATCCGACTCGCGAGGAATCCTTGCGTATGCGATACAGGTAGCCGTCATCGGCCGCAGACAACATACGGCTGACCAGGGATTCCTCCACCACGCCATCCTGGAAAGGCGAACAGAGGTCATCTTCGACAGCCATGGCCGGCACTGACACCAGCAATACCGATATGACCAGAGCCAATCGTTTCGGCTTTTTGATCAACAACATAATATATGCCTCATCATGTATATATTATTAAATAATAATATACCTATTGCTATATCTGTCAAGTCAAAAAGCCCGGTGTACAAAGGCTATTTTTGTTTGTTTAACAAAAGTTTACATTTTATTGTTTGACCAGGCCGGTCAAGTGGAGTGTCCGCTGATTATCCCGGTTCGTTGCCCGCACCGGATTTATGGGCTGCCTTGAGCACGAGCTCGGCAACCACGGCACGATGGTCCGATACCACATCGGGTAACCTGCGATAGGAGCGGAACTCGAAATCGGCGGATACCAGGATCCAGTCAAGCCGCCGGTTCAATCCCGGAAACGTTTCGAGTCCGGGATGCCCCGGCAGATAGATTTCCAGCTCCAGTGCCTCGCTGAGATAGCGTACACTGGATTGCCCGTCCTGCCAGTCGGAGTTCAGGTCACCCATGATGATGACCGGACGATTGCGCTCCCGCAATACGTCGATCAGTTCTCTCGCCTGTTTTCTGCGCGCTGCTTCACTGGAAAAGGCCAGGTGTACCGAGACGACGTCGACCTCGACCTCAGGCGCTGCCGGCCAGTTGATTGTGGAGACAACAAATCCCTTGGGTGTAAGGGAGTATGCCGGGTCAAAGGTTATCGCCTCGGCTGTCCGCAGCTCCAGTGTCGACATCAGGGCTGTCCCGTAGGACACACCGATGCCATCGGCATGCCTGCCATGCACATGCTGTTTGAAGTTGCTGGTATCCGCAAGCCAGGCGATGTGATCCAGTCCCCCGCTCCAGAAAGACGGTGCGTCCGCTTCCTGGAACGCTACCACGTCCGGGCGCTCGTTACAGAGCAAATCAGAAATCTCGTGAAGGTTGTTCAGGGTTTCGGCATCATCCAGCAGCAACTGGTGAAAACTGCTACCACGCCCGTGCGCAAGATTCAGCGTCATGACCTTGATTACTGCCTGATATGTCGCCACGGGTTCTGTTACTGCAGAGTTACCAACCTGCGGATAACTGCGCAGTTGTGCCGTGGTGCAGGCCTGCAACAACAGCAGAGACAGTCCCGCCAGCAAGGCCCCGCCTCTCTGCCATGCATCCCCGTGGTCATGCTTACCTGCAATCATTGTGTGGCGGCCGCTTTTCTGCTGCGATATTCGAACAATATCCCGGTAAGCCAGTCACCGGTTGCCAGCTCGCGCCCGTCCTCCTCCACAATGGTGTACAGCTTGCCGCTTGCCAGGCTGCGCGTGGCGGTCAACCGGATAAAATCATCAGCCGACTCGATGTCATCACGAAAGTGTTCGAATTTTCTGCGCATGTGAGCGGCTGCCTCTGTCGCAGTATAACGACGGCCATTCCGCAGAAAAGTTAATCCGGACTGGCTGACATAATCCAGCAAATAGTCGATTGTCTGCTGCAGCGTCGTTTCCCGGGGTTCTGCACCGGCGCCGGCGGCTAGCAGCAACAGCACGGCAAACAGGACAACGTTGCGGCAAGTAGCAGTCTGTCTCATTGGCTTATGATTGTTCATTCAAACAGGCACGGGCCCGGCAGCATCCATAACCAGCGAGGTTGCACCCCGGACATTCCGGTATTCTCGGTCATCTTTGGAACAGACCCTGCAGCAGCAATTGCACACCGCCCGCAACGAGGATGAAACGGTGACGAAACGGTTACCAGTAGGCCAGCAGCTGGTTGTCCTCGATCTTGTGCTCGAATTCGTTGAGCGGCCGGTTACCCGTTTCCACGCATTCGCCGGTTGCCACGTCAAATGCCCATTTGTGCTTCGGGCATGTAAGGCGCGTCCCTTCCAGCGACAGGTGCGGGATATTGGTCACCTGGTGGGGGCAACGGCTGTCATAAACGCGCAGGTTGTTTCCCTCACGGTAGATGAACAGGCTGCGCCCGTCGCAGTCCTTGTAGCTAATCTCCTTGGATGCAATCTCATCCATGGAACATACGCTGTGCCAGGTCGGCTCGGCAAACAGATTTTCGGGACGAAATTCCGGGATATCCATATCCAGCAGGATATCCACTGCCCACACGATCTTTGCCAGTCCAAGCGTCGGAAAAGCCATCAGCAGTGCATCGAGCACCTCGTTGGGACTTGCCCCGTTGTGCAATGCCCGGCTCAGGTACTGACGGAAACCGGCCTCGGTCTGCGCATCCACCTTGGTAATCACCGAGATCAGGTCACGGGTACGCGTGTCCAGGTTCTTGCCTGCCTCTTTCAGGAATTTGAAGTAGGGGCCGATCGCGTCCGGCCGCGCGGCAACCAGGTAATTCAGGGCATCACTCATACAGTTCTCCAGTCACGGTATCCAAGCCGGGCAATAGTAATGGCTCCGTTGCCCGGAGTACACCATATCCCCGCGAACAGCGCGGATGAATAGCCACACGTGCTGTGTACTGCAATTGCATGCCGATTTCTGAGAAAATCGCCAGCTTCCCTGACTCGGAATACGGCAGCCATGACCCGGAACGAAGATGAACTGACAGCGCGCATCGAGATGCTGGAAGCCCGGCTGATGCACCAGGAGGCCGCTCTCGATGAACTGACCCGGACCTTGCTGGCACAGGAACAACTGATCAGGCGCCAGGGGGAAATCCTCCGCAGGCTCGAGGCGCTGGTGCAACGCCTGTCGCCGGCAGATCTCGCGGCAGTGGAAGACAACAGCCCCCCGCCACATTACTGATTCACCCCCCATCCCGGATCACTGCAGCTGCCAGCAAGGACAGGGACCGCCCTGTGCGGTGTCGTGCATGTCTGCCCTACCGGCCAGCGGCAGGCAGAGCTATCCGCTATCTAATTGTTTTGGATAGTTTTTTCAATTTTGTTCGACGTGGTTCCGGGCTCAAGGTTCGAGGCTACGGGCCGATGATATAGCTGTTATGAAGTGACTGTTCGCGGCATCAAAACCGGATAGCTTATGCATACCTTACTTTACATATCCCAGGCTCTTGGGCTGGTCGCCCTCTTTTCGTTGATCTGGCTCATCATACGCGCCTTCAAAAAACACATCCTGTGGGGACTCGCCGTCTTGTTGCTGTCCCCGATCAGCGCGCTGTTTTTCGGTATCAAGTACTGGAGGGACGAAAAGAAGCCGTTCCTTGCCTACATGAGCTCGTTTGGGGTCGCGACTGGTCTGGCGGCGTATGTGTTCACGGCATGGGGGGGCTGGGAAGTTGTGAACACGGCACTCAATGTCAACGAGGGGATCCACTCCGAAAAACTGACGGAACAGGAGGCACTCGACTTCATGCATGCAAACCTCCGGTTTCTCAAGCATGCCAGCCCCAACGAGGAAGATCGCAGGAATGTGGAAATGATGCAGAAGTTCCTGCAGCAGTACGAGTCGGGAATGTCCGATGCCGACAGGAAAAAAATGCAGGAAGAAATCATCAACATGATGGAAAACGAGGATCTGAGTCCGGCACAGCGCCGGGAACTGAAACACCTGCGCAAGCAGCTGAACTTGAGCGAAGCGGAAAGCACCGCGAAAAACCCGGAGGTCGCCAAACCCACCCTCACCGAGGACGCCAGCCGCACACTGTCCAAGCGACCCAGCACCAGAAAAGTGAACTACCGGGCTGATTACCAGGAGATTGAAATCTCCGAAGCCGGCAAATATATAGGGAAAACCTTCAAGGTCACCCGCAAGAACAGCGACGAGCGCCAGTGCAGGCTGATTGGCAGTTCACCAGGCAGACTGCGGTTCGAACAGCGGGGTCGTGGCGGCACATTCACCTTTGAATACAAGCACAGTGATATCGAGAAACTGAAACTGCTTGCCAGCCTGGAATAACCTGACCAATAGGCTGCCGAGCGGCATACACTCTCACCACCGTATTGCAGCTGATCCGCCGGCCTTCCGGTCAATCCCCCGGGATCGTTCCGTTTTCCGTCATGAGCGGCGGGTGCATTTGCCGTGGTTTTCAGCAGACGCGCCCCCGCAGGCTACATGTTCTGATATCCGTCTATACTTAATCTGTCACAGATCCCTGTGGCCGCACGGATCGGCAGGTGACCATGCAGCAAAACCTTCCACTGGCAGACCGGATACTGGATACCGCCCTGGCAATCGCCGAAAACGGCTCATGGGAAGACCTGCAATTGCATGCAGTGGCCGCCAATCTTGATATCCCCCTCGAGCGGATCCGGGAATACTATGCGCAGAAGGACGACCTTGCCGAGGCATGGTTTGACCGTGCCGACCGGAGACTGCTTTCCTGGCAACCGGAGGCGGAATTTTACGAGCAACCGGAGTACACACGCCTGCGGCAGGTCATCATGCACTGGCTCGAGGCATTGGAGCCGCACCACCGCATTACCCGCGAAATGCTGTACTACAAACTGGAACCCGGACATATCCACCTGCAGGCACTCGGTGTTATGCGCATCAGCCGTACCGTGCAATGGTTCCGGGAAATGGCCCGATTGCAGGCCTCCTCACTCAAGCGCATTGTCGAGGAAACGGTGGTTACCGGGATCTACCTCGCCAGCTTCGGTCGCTGGCTGCTGGATGATTCACCACACAGAAGTGACAACACCGAATCCTTTATGGCAAGGGCGCTTGGGTGCCTGCAGCGCCGGGACAGCGCACGGAATAACGGTCCTGAAAGAAAACCGGATCCACCGGCGTGACAAGCCGGCACGACTGGCAGACAACAGTACGCGGTCTTCGGCCGGGTCAGACCTCTTTCCCGATCAGCTCCACCTGGTAGCCATCCGGATCCTCGATAAAGGCAATGATCGTCGTACCGGCATTCATGGGGCCGGCTGCGCGAATCACCTTGCCGCCACGCTCTTTCAGTTCCTCAACGGCCTCGTAGACATCATCGACCTCAATGGCAATGTGGCCGTAACCCTCACCGAGATCATAGTGGTCAGTGTCCCAGTTATGGGTCAGCTCGATGACGGTATTATCCGACTCATCCCCGTAGCCCACGAATGCCAGGGTGAACTTTCCATCCGGATAGTCCTGCTGCCGCAACAACTGCATACCCAGCACATTGGTGTAGAAATCGATCGAGCGATCGAGGTTGCCGACGCGCAACATGGTGTGAAGCATTCGCATCCGATTACCCTCCGTATGTGTCTTAGGTGCGTTTCCGGCTCGAACCGATACGCAACCGCAATGCATTCAATTTAATAAATCCCTCGGCATCCTGCTGGTCATACGCCCCGGCATCCTCCTCGAACGTGGCAATGCGTTCGTCAAACAGGCTGTCGGATTCCGAGCGGCGCCCGACCACAGTCACATTCCCCTTGTAGAGTTTCAGCCGTATGTCCCCGTTGACGTGCTCCTGCGAGGCATCGATCATCTGCTGTAACAGACGGCGTTCCGGACTCCACCAGTAACCATTGTAGACAAGGCTGGCATAGCGCGGCATGAGTTCATCCTTCAGGTGAGCGGCCTCGCGGTCCAGCGTCAGCGATTCCATGGCACGATGCGCCTTCAACAGGATGGTCCCGGCCGGCGTTTCATAACAGCCACGTGATTTCATGCCCACGTAGCGGTTTTCCACGATATCCGTGCGTCCCACGCCATTGGCACCACCCAGCTTGTTGAGGATCTCCATGACCGCTCCCGGGCTGGCGGACTTGCCTTCGATGGCGACGGCATCACCGTGCGCGAATGTGATCTCGATATAGGTCGGCTCGTCCGGTGCCTTTTCCGGTGCGACGGTCCATAGCCACATATCCTCTTCCGGTTCCGTCCAGGGGTCCTCGAGAATGCCGCCCTCATAGGAAATATGCAGGGAATTGGCATCCATTGAATACGGCGACTGCTTGCCTTTCTTGTGTTCCACCGGGATACCGTGCTGCGCGGCATATTCGAGCAGCTTCTGCCGCGAGGTCAGGTCCCATTCGCGCCACGGGGCGATAATGCGGATCTCCGGATTCAGCGCATAGGCACCGAGTTCGAAGCGCACCTGGTCATTGCCCTTGCCGGTGGCACCATGCGCAATGGCATCGGCACCGGTCTCCCGGGCGATTTCCACCAGCCGCCTGGCAATCAACGGCCGTGCGATCGAGGTGCCCAGCAGGTATTCACCTTCATAGAGCGCGTTGGCACGAAACATGGGAAAGACATAATCACGTGCAAACTCTTCCCTGAGCGTCTCGATATAGATTTCCCGGACACCCAGAGCCTGTGCCTTGGCACGTGCCGGTTCGATCTCCTCGCCCTGGCCGATATCGGCCGTAAAAGTGACGACCTCGCAGTCGTAGGTTTCTTCCAGCCACTTGAGAATGACCGAGGTATCCAGCCCGCCGGAGTAGGCGAGGACGACTTTATTAATGGACGACATTGCTGACTTTCGCCTTTTTCCGGCTGCGGCGCAGGCGTGACAACAGGCGCCGTGCCAGGTCGCCAAACAGCTCGGTCTGGGTGGGATGGGCATGGATGGCTTCGGCTACCTGTTCCAGGGTCAGGCCTGCTGAGACCATCATAATGGCTTCACCAATCAGTGTGTCGGCATGGTCGGCCAGAAAATGCACACCAACGATCCGGTGTGTCGCCTTGTCGGCAACCATCTTGATCATGCCATGTGTTTCATTGTTGATCATGGCCTTGGCATCGATACTCATCGGTACCTTCACCTCGACGGCATCAACCCCGTTCGCCCTGGCCTGCTCCACTGACAGACCCACAAAGGCCGCCTGCGGACGCGAGAAGATCACCCCGCAGTCCTTGTCCTGATCGTACTTCATGTTCTCGCCAACAATAGTGGTCGCGGCTACCCTGCCCTGTTGCGCCGCGGTGTGTGCCAGCATCAGACCGCCAATCACATCACCGACAGCGAAAATATGCGGCACGCTGGTGCGGCAGCGGCTGTCCGTGGTAACCACACTGCTGTCGCTGGCCACGCCGGCCGCTGCCAGGTCGAGGTCATCGAGTACCGGGCGTTTACCGGTCGCCATGATGATGTAGTCAACTGTCAGGTTGCGTTTCTTGCCGTCCGCATCGCTGTATGCGAGTTTCATGGCCCCCGGTGCCCCGCCGATCCTGCTGACAGCAGCGGAGGTTTGCACATCCAGTCGCGGCTCGTCATTCAGTATGGCGGCCAGGGTGCCGGCGATTTCCGATTCGACCTCGGCGAGGATACGTTCCTGCGCCTCGAGCAGGGTGACCTTGCTGCCGAAGTCCTGGAAGATCTGGGCCATTTCCACACCAATGGCCCCGGCACCGATTACCGCAAGCCTTTTCGGCGGTGCTTCCAGTGCCCACACGGTATCCGATGTCAGCACGCCGCCGCTTTCCAGCCCCTCGTGCGCGCCGGGGATCGGCGGCACGAACGGCGGTGCACCGGTAGCGATGACGGCGCAGCCGAAACTGACGACGTCTTTCCCGACCGACTCCGGGACCTCGGCACGCGTGTGCGGATCCGCCTGGTTGGTGGACTTGTTAATGGCAATATGGTGATCGTCAACAAAACGGCCGAAGCCCTGGATATAGTTGATGCGCACACCCTTGTCGGTCTTGAGCGCCATTTCTCCCCGGGTTTCGAGTACCTTGCGACGGTGTGCCTCCAGATCCTGCCAGACCAGTTTGGCCTTGCTGGTGCCGGTCACACCGAGGCTGGCATCCTCCGCCCGGTCACGGATTCGGTCCGCCGCTGCACGCCAGGCCTTGGAAGGGATGCAGCCACGCCACAGACATTCGCCTCCCGGGAACGGGGAATCGTTGATGAGGGCAACTTTCAGCTTGTGCGCCACCAGATCACGAGCGCAGTCTTCACCGCCC
Organism: Gammaproteobacteria bacterium; assembly: GCA_020344335.1. Lineage (GTDB taxonomy): Bacteria > Pseudomonadota > Gammaproteobacteria > UBA9214 > UBA9214 > SZUA-186. The sequence goes on from CP070821.1 coordinate 1,324,313, forward strand.
GGACCGCCACCGATGACGACCACGTCGTAATCCCAGTCGCCCTCGGGAATCGCCGGACCGCCGGGACCCATCCAGTCGAATGGTTGCTCAACCAGGCCCTTCAGTGAATACAGGTATTTTGCAACATCGGCGCCAGTGACAACACGGTGGTCCGCAGTAATGGTGAAGGCACTGCCCTTCTCGGTATTCGAGGAGATCGCCAGGATCGTGGCCAGACCCGGTGTCGCAATGGCGTCAAAGTAACTGACATCGAACATGCCCATATTGGAAATCTGGAACGTCGCCCCGGTAAATTCCTCGGGATTCAGATGGCGGGTACGGGCGCGCGCTACGAGGTCTTTCCAGTCGTTGTTGAGCTCGTCCAGTTCACGTGATTCACAGTTGCGCAGTATTGGCACCACCAGGCCACCATCATCGGCCGCGACCGCCATGCCAATATCCACCTGGTCACGCTCGATTAGCTTGTTGTCCGGCTGGTAACACCAGTTCATCCTGGGGTGCTGCTGCATGGCCAGTCCGCAGGCCTTGGCAATCGCGACGGTAACCGAGATACCTGCCTGCTTGGCCGCACTCATCAGGGTCTCGAGATGGATATGCGAGGTCACCCGGAAGGTCGGCATCGTGATCGACGCCGCCATGGCGCGCGCCATGGCCTTTTCCATGGATTTCATCGGCCGGCCAGTACCCGGCACGGCGACTTCATACGGGGCCGGAGCACGCTGGATATCCGTTGCCGTGATCACGGCGTCCGGGCCGGAACCGGCGATGCGATCCAGGTCGGCATTCACCAGGCCGGCAAGCTTGCGTGCCAGTGGCGAGGCCTTGCCACCTTGCGGGCGCGGCGCCGGCCGCGCGCCGGAGTTAGCCGCACGAACAGCCCCCGCAACCGGTGTTTGTACCGGCACCGGTGCGGCATCCGCCTGCTCGGCCGGTGCGGCTTCGGTCACCGGCTGCGGGCGCTGCTCTGCCTCGCTGTCGACGACCTCGTCGGGAGATTCAACCAGGTAGCCTATGGGGTGCGTGACCGCCACCACGGTATCGACGGGCGCAATCGGTCCGGAGAGGTAGCCGTCACGAAACACTTCTACATCCATGACCGCCTTGTCGGTCTCTACCGTAGCGACGATATCGCCACGCGCGACCTGGTCACCGATATTTTTCTCCCAGCTGACGATGACACCTTCCGTCATGGTATCGGAAAGCTGCGGCATCTTGATGACGTAGGGTTCAGCCATTAGGCATTGATCCTTGTTTGTATGTGGGCATCACTGCCGGCCGCAGAAGCCATGCACCTAGATGCCAAACATTTTGCGCACCGCTTCGACGACGTCATTGGCATCCGGCAATACCGCCCTTTCCAGTGCGTGGTTGTAGGGAATCGGTACATTCAGGGCCGACACCCGGACCGGTGCGGCGTCCAGTTCGAAGAAACACTCCTCGTTGAGTATCGCCATCACCTCGGCACCCACACCGACTGCCGGCTCGGCCTCCTCGACAATGATTGCGCGATGCGTCTTGGTGACTGAATTGCGGATACCCTCGCGGTCCAGCGGGCTCAGGGCAAACAGGTCGATCACCTCCGCCTCGATACCGTGATTTCTCGACAGCAAGTCGGCTGCCTCCAGGCACCAGTGCACGGAAATGTTGTATCCGAACAGGGTAACGTCCCTCCCCTCACGGGCGATTTCGGAACCCTCGAGGGGATGAAAATATTCCTTCTCCGGGACCTCGCCTTTCATGTTGTACATGAGTTCGTGCTCATTGATGAACACCGGGTCATTGCAGCGCACGGCCGATTTCAGCAGGCCGTAGGCCTGGCGCGGATTCGATGGCGTGACGACGCGCAGCCCGGCAATGCCCATGAACACCTTCTCCATGCGTGCCGAGTGCTGCGAGCCCAGCTGGTGCGCGGTACCTCCCGGTGCCCGCACCACGATGGGGGCAGAAAGCTGTCCGCCGGACATGTACCGTACCTTGGCTGCCGTGTTGAACAGCTGGTCCATGGCCAGCCAGGCAAAATTCACCGACATGATCTCGATAATCGGGCGCACCCCCAGGAAGGAGGCACCGATCCCCAGACCGGTAAACCCGTTCTCGGAAATCGGCGTATCGATGACGCGCTCCTGCCCGTACTTGTCATACAGGCCCAGCGTCGCCTTGTAGGTACCGCCGACCACGCCGACATCCTCGCCCATCACAATCACCATGTCATCGTTGGCGAGCTCCTCGTCATGCGCGCGGCGCACGGCTTCCCAATACATGATTTCGTGCATCTTAGGGTACTCCGCCACGGACCCAGGGGTCATTCTCCGCAAGCACGTAGCGTTCCACTCCCGATACATGCGGCTCGGGTGATTCTTCGGCAAAGGCAATCACCTCGTTCTCGATCTGGTCGAGAATCTCGGTATCCATGTTCTTGAAGTCTTCCCGCGTCATCTTGCCTTCCTCGATCAGGCGGTCGCGCAGCATGATGACCGGGTCACGCTTGCTCCACATGCGCTCTTCTGCCCTGGCGCGGTAGGCATTGGAATCCGACATCGAATGACCGCGGTAGCGATAGGTCATGAGTTCCAGGAAATACGGCCCCTTGCCCGAGCGCACATGCCGGATGGCCCTGGTGGCGGCCTTGTAGACCAGTTCGACATCCTGGCCGTCCTCCTGGCGGGATGGAATGCCGTAGCCGGAAACACGCTTGTACTGGTCAACGACCGCCGTGGATCGGTCGATGCGTGTTCCGATCCCGTAATGATTGTTTTCACATACATAAAGCACCGGCAGATTCCAGAGCTTGGCCATGTTCAGCGACTCGTGGAAGGTGCCCTGGTTGTTGGCGGCATCGCCCAGAAAGCAGATGCAGATTTCCTCGCCACCCTGCATCTGGATCGCCTTGGCAATGCCGGCGGCCAGCGGGAAGGGCGCACCAACCAGTGCATAGCCACCCATGAAGCGGTTCTTGACATCGAAAATATGCATGGAGCCACCACGGCCCTTGCTGACGCCGGTCTCCTTGGCGTACAGCTCGGCCATGACTTCCCTGGGATCGGCGCCCCACTTGATGGCATGGATATGATCGCGATAGCTGGTGATCACATAATCCTTGCCAAAGTCGGCGGCTTCCAGCACACCGTGGGCACAGGCCTCCTCCCCGGGATAGAGGTGCAGGAATCCGCCGATATTGCGTTCGACATAGGCCTCGTAGCAGCGCTCCTCGAAGCGCCGGGCAAACAGCATTTCTCTCAGCAGGCGTTTTTTTCTCTCGATTTTCATTCGGCTTGGCCTGATTGTAGAGTGCCCGGGGCCTGATTACTGACGACTGAGTCCGCTCCGTGCGCAGTTTCGAAACAGGAGAAAGGCCCTCTCCCTGAATGCAGGGAGACAGCGGTATCCGAAAGACAGCAAGCGCGATATGATCAGTGTTTTGCGTTAACAGGTCAAGGCACAAAGTATGGAAATCCCCTACCGGCACACAGAAAATATCAAGACAAATCAACATACAACAGCGGCCCGCGGGAAGCATCTCGACGCCCACCGGGTAGCATTGCTGCTGTTGCCGGAGAATCCGCGCAAGCCCCATTGGGAGCAGTTACCCCATGGATCCATCCTGAAGCGGCGCTTCCTTGCAATGAAGCGTCGTGACAAGAGCCGGAACCGGCTGACCACCGACCTGCCGAACCGCAATGCGACACATACCCTCATACAGGCCATCGATCCGGCAGCGGACACCTTCGAGATACTCACGACGGCACGCGAGCTGGCTGCCGCGGTACGCGAACACGATCCGGCGGCAGTTCTGGTCCAGGTCACGGGGTTTGCATCGGCCACGAGCGAACGCCTGGTCGAGAGCCTTGTGACCGCCCTGCTGTCCGTGGCCTGCCCGATGCCCAGTTTCAAGAGCGAGCCAGCACCTGCCGCAAGACTAAACCGCATCGAAGTCTACGGGCTGGAGGAGAAAACCGATCTGGCCGCCGTCCGGGCGGAAGTCATTGGTAACCACCTGGCACGCTGGTTGTCCGCGCTGCCGTCGAGCGAACTCACGCCGACGAGCTATCGGGAATTCGTGAAGACACTGGCCGGCAGGGAGGGCTGGCAGATGAACTTTCTGGACACGAAGACACTGGCGCGAAAAAAGGCCGGTGCCTTCCTCGCCGTCGCACAGGCCAGTCCGGTTGCCGACGCCGGCATCATCCGCTTACGTTACCGGCCCCCAACGCGCGGTGGCAGACGCCTGGCCCTGGTCGGCAAGGGCATCTGTTTCGATACCGGCGGTGTGAATGTAAAACCGGCACGCCACATGAATGGAATGCATGAAGACATGCAGGGCAGTGCTGTCGCACTCGGCACCCTGCTCGCACTGAGCCGTCTGGAAACAGCACATCCGGTCGACTGCTGGCTGGCACTTGCCCAGAACCACATCGGCAGCAAGGCCTACAAGCCGAACGATGTGGTGACGGCCAGCAACGGAACCACCATAGAAGTCATCCATACCGACGCCGAGGGACGCATGGTACTGGCCGACACCCTGGTGCAGGCCAGCAAGGAGAAACCGCACACCCTCATCGATTATGCAACCCTGACCGGTGCCTGCATCTATTCGCTGTCATCCCGCTACAGCGGTGTATTCAGCAACCGGCCGGCACTGCACGCACCCCTGATTGCCGCCGGGCAGGACAGCGGTGAGCGTGTCTGGCCATTCCCGCTCGACAAGGATTTCGATGAATCCATCAAGTCAACCATTGCCGACACCAAGCAATGCACCCTCGAAGGTGATGCCGATCATATACTCGCCGCGCGGTTTCTCAGCCGCTTCGTGGATACAGACATTAACTGGATCCACGTAGACCTGTCCGCGAGCCATCACAAGGGCGGCCTGGGACACATCCCGACCGATACGACCGGATTCGGGGTGCGCTTTTCGCTCAATCTGCTGAGACAGCAGGGCGTGCTGGAGAAAACATGGAACTGACCATGCTTCGGCCGGATGACTGGCACCTGCACGTGCGTGACGGTGCAGCACTGGCGTCAGTCATCCCGCATACTGCATACCGGTTCGGTCGCGCCATCATCATGCCCAACCTGTCAGTGCCGGTCACCACTACGGAACAGGCACTGGCCTACCGGGAACGCATCCTGGCGGCCGTACCCGATGCTTCCGGTTTCATTCCCCTGATGACGCTGTACCTGACGGACAACACCACCGCGGAGGAAATCCTGCGCGCCAAACAAAGCGGTCATGTATACGCGGTCAAGCTCTACCCGGCCGGTGCGACCACGCATTCCGATGCCGGCGTTACGGACATCCGCAATACCCATGCCACACTGGCGGCCATGGAGGAACATGGTCTGCCGTTACTGGTGCACGCGGAAAGCACGGACCCGGATATCGACGTATTTGATCGCGAGGCCGTCTTCATCGACCGTCACCTGCAACCGCTCGCGGAAAAGTTTTCCCGGCTGAAAATAGTCCTCGAACACGTAACGACACGCGAGGGTGTGGATTTTGTCACCGGATCCCCTGACACGGTGGCAGCAACCATCACGGCGCACCACCTGTTGCTGAACCGCAATGCCCTGTTCAGCGGCGGCCTGCGCCCGCACGCCTATTGCCTGCCGGTGCTGAAACGCGAACAGCACCGTGCCGCACTGGTCAGTGCCGCGACCGGTGGCAACAGGAAGTTTTTCCTTGGAACCGACAGCGCGCCCCATCCGAGAGACGCCAAGGAGTCCGCGTGTGGCTGCGCCGGTATCTATACCGCGCACGCGGCCCTGGAACTGTATGCCCAGGTGTTCGAGGCAGCGGGCGCACTCAACCGGCTGGAAGGGTTTGCCTGCCGGCACGGTCCGGACTTCTACGGCCTGCCGTACAACACCGACACGATTACGCTGCAAAAAACCGACTGGCAGGTCCCCGATCATTACCCGCTGGGTAATGCAAGCCTCGTCCCGCTGTTCGCGGGTGAGACCCTGCACTGGCAGGTGAGCACCCAGGCACCGCTACCCGGTCAGTAGACACGCTTCAGCGAATAGCCGCGCTGGCCGAGCAGGCTCAGCAATCCCTGTTCACCTGGCAGGTGCAACGCACCGACCGCAACAAAGGCCCTGCCGGCCTCGAGGTGTTCCTGCATGCGCTCCAGCATGCGCAGATTACGATCGATCAGCAATTCCTGCTGGAACATATGACTCAGTTGCGGGTCACCGGTCTGCAGGGAGGCTTCATTGATTGCCATCATCTCCCGGAGGTCCTGTCGTTTCCAGGCATCGAGCAATGTCCTGTGCATCACGGCGATCTGGTCATGGTTTTCAACCGTATCTTTCAGCAGGGCCACCTGGTCCTCTATCTTCATGCCATCAAAAATACCCAGTTGCTCCTGGATGGTTTCCAGTCCGTACACCGGTTTGCCATCTGCCATGGCCTGCTGGTAAAGAGAGTAATCAAGCACCACACCGGTCTCCGGGGCGGGCATTGCCAGGTTTATGGCAACCGCCCAGGGCTTCATGTGTTCAAGTACAACTTCGGATACCCCGTGCGCCTCCATGAGTGCGGCCGTCCTGCGGAACAGCATACTGCCCAGCAGTTCCGATAATTTTCTCCCGTCCATCATCAGCATGGCGGTACTGGCATAGGCCATGGAGTCCATATCCATCATCACTTCCAGTACGACCCGCCGTGCGCCGGAAAAGGACTGCCTGACGGAAGCTGACAGGGCGAGAACCCCGGGGTCTTCTGAGTGGATGGTGCCGAACAGGTAGCTGCTCTCGGCTCCGGGCCTGCTGATCTCCCACAACAGCCCGTGATCCCGCGGTTCCTCAGCGATTACCGCGGCAGACAAATACAGGAAGACCAGGCACAGGAAATTACGCAACAGCCACGCTATCGGGTTACGCTGGACAAGCATGTTTCCGGCCCTGACATTCATAAGCAATATTGACTCTCCCGTACTTCTACCACAGCATCACCGACCTTGCGACTGCCCGTAGCAGATTGTACTTCCTTCCCAAGGGCCGGCCGGTTCCGGTATGCTGTACCGATGACAAGCACCGATTCTGCACCCGCAATTGCGAAACGCTTTCGCGGCTTCCTGCCCGTTGTAGTCGACGTCGAAACCGCCGGCTTCAATCCAAAGAAGGACGCCCTGCTGGAAATCGCTGCGGTAACGCTGAAAATTGACGGCCACGGTCACCTGCAACGACAGGAAACCATTTCCTGCCATGTAGAGCCGTTCCCCGGTGCCAATCTCGACCCGGAGTCACTGCAGTTCACCGGTATCGACCCCTATCACCCGTTCCGCATGGCCAAGCCGGAACTGGAAGCACTGGAGTCGGTTTTCAAACCGGTTCGCAAGGCGATCAGGGAAGGTGGCTGCAACCGCGCCATCCTGGTCGGACATAACTCTTCGTTCGATCTTTCCTTTCTGAATGCGGCGATTGAGCGCACCGGAATAAAGCGCAACCCGTTCCATCCGTTCAGCACCTTTGACACGGTTACGCTGGGAGGTCTGGCCTACGGTCAGACCGTGCTGGCGCGCGCGGTCCAGGCAGCCGGCTTTGACTGGGACAGCGAGAAGGCCCATTCCGCCGTCTATGATACGGAACGAACTGCCGACCTTTTCTGTACAATAATCAATCAATGGCACGATTACAGTGGCGGCATAACTTCGTTGTCTTCTCGGGCTGTTTAACAGGTAACAGATCATGACGACCACACCCGAACTCACCGAGCAGATCCTGCAATCACACTCCGGGCTGATCCATCGGGTGGTTATGCACTGCAATAATCCCGGCTCGGTACCCGACATGGAGGAAGTATTGCAGCAGGCCGAGGAAAACGAGTGGACCCGGCTGGTTGCGGCGATCCGTGACATCATGTCGGGTAACCGGGACGAATCCATACTGCTCGGTCTTGATGATGAAGACCGGGTCATTATCGAGTCTATCCTGCGGGGCTTGCAGGATCCGGGCACCCTGCCTGATTTACAGGCCGACTTTGATTCGGACATGGCAGCGCCCGGAATTGCCGGGCTGATTCATGCATCCCGGAGCGGTAATGCACAGGCCCTGCATATTATCGCCAACATGGCCAAGCAGATGCTGCAGGTCGGTGGCGACATGGGGATCCTGGCGGGACGTATACGCCCGCTGGTCGAAGGGGAGCGGGATGCCGGCAAGCTGTCAGAGAACATGACCGAGAAAGGCCAGAAACTGATCACGGACATCCTTGAAGAACTGCTAAAACTCGAGGGCAGTTAATCTCTTTTCAGGAAGACACTGTTCCGCGAGCAGGCAACCTCACGGAAAAAAGCACCATAACACGGTCAGTCACAGCCCCGCAGTGAGCCGATGGAAACCGGCAAACCGTCAGGACCCGGTCTTTTCCACCGCTTCCTTGACCATCTTCTGCAGCTCGCCCTTCTGGTACAGTTCAAGGGTTATGTCACACCCGCCTATCAGCTCGCCGTTGATGTAAACCTGCGGAAAGGTCGGCCAGTTGGCATAACGCGGCAGGTTTTCGAATACCTCGGGGTCAGCCAGCACATTCACATGGGCAAATTCTTCCCCGCAGGCCATCAATGCCTGCGCGGTACGGCTGGAATAGCCACACTGCGGAATCTGTGGTGATCCCTTCATGAAGATAACGACGGGGTTATCTTTTACTACCGCGTCAATGCGCTCCAGAATATCCATGTCCTGTTTCCTCTCTGTTCGTCTGTTTTGTTGTATGCAAATTCTACCCGCTGCAAGCCTGCCGAATAAAGGTACTTTTCAGGCGGTAATCGAGTCTACATTGCGCTGCAGCCAGAATTCCAGCAACGCCAGATGCCACAGCTTGTTGCCTTTTATCGGGGTCAGGTGATGGTCCGGACTCGAGAGCAGGTGGTCAATCATCTCAGGCCGGAGCAGGCCGCGTTCCCGGCATGCCCTTGACTCCAGTACCTCGCGCATAAACTCCAGCACCTCTCCACGAATATACTTCAGTGCCGGCAGGGGGAAATAGCCCTTGGGCCGGTCAATCACGACATCCGGCAACATGTCCCGGGCAATGCTCTTCAGTACATGCTTGCCACCGGACTTGAGCTTGATTTCCGGCGGTATCTGAATGGCCAGCTCAACCAGCGTCTGGTCCAGAAACGGCACGCGCGATTCCAGCCCCCACGCCATGGTCATGTTGTCCACGCGTTTCACCGGATCATCCACGATCAGCGTCGTGACATCCAGGGCCAGCACCCGGTTTACAAAGTCCTCCGCACCGGTTTCGGCCAGCCCGTGTGCAATACGGGGGGTGGTGTAATCCGGTCCGTGATAACGCTGCATCACCGTGTCCCTGAACTCCTGGTGAGTACGGTCGAAATACCGGGGTGCAAACCGCCGGATGTCGCTGCCATCTGCCGCCTGCATTTGCGGGTACCAGAAATAACCTCCGAACACCTCATCTGCACCCTGCCCGCTTTGCACCACCTTGACCTCGCGTGACACCTGTTCACCGAGCAGGTAAAACGCCAAGGCATCCTGGCCGACCATCGGCTCCGCCATGGCCTCCACGGCCTCCGGCAAACGGACAAGAACTTCACTGTTCGCTATCGAAAAGCGCTTGTGACGCGTACTGTACAGGTCTGCAACCAGGTCCGAATATTCAAATTCGTGCCCTTTTTCTTCCTCCTGGTCCTCGAACCCGACGGAAAAGGTATACAGCTCACCACCACCGGCCTCGGCCAGCAGCGCCACCAGCAGACTGGAATCCAGTCCGCCTGACAGCAATACACCGACAGGCACATCGGCAATGGCCCTGCGCTTTTCGACGGCACGCACCAATGCCTCGTGCACGGCGTCGATCCACTCCCATTCACTGCGGGCCAGAACGTGCTGCTCGGCTTCCAGTCTCCAGTATCTACTGACCTGCCTGCGACCCTGTACATCAACCCTCATGCTGTGCGCCGGTGCCAACTTGCGCAAGCCACGCAGCACGGTTCGCGGTGCCGGCACCACCGCATGCAAGGTCAGGTGATGATGCAGTGCCACCGGATCTATTGCCGTATCCACGCCACCGGCAGCCAGCAGTGCCTGGCTGGTTGATGCAAAACGCAGTCCCTGTGAGGTGAGGCTGTAGTACAGCGGCTTGATACCAAACCGGTCACGGGCAAGGAACAGGGTCTGCTCGTCAAGATTCCAGATAGCGAAGGCAAACATCCCGTGGAGATGCCGTGGGCAATCCTCACCCCACTCGGCGTATGCTTTCAGGATTACTTCAGTGTCGCCTTCGGAAAAAAACCGGTAACCCCTGGCACGCAGCTGCTCCCGGAGTTCGGGATAGTTGTAGATCGTTCCATTGAAAACCAGCACCAGCCCGAGTTCGGTGTCCACCATTGGCTGGGCCGAGCGTTCAGAAAGATCAATAATGGAAAGTCGCCGGTGTCCCAGTGCAACCGGCCCTGCCGCGTACTCGCCCCCGGCATCCGGTCCGCGACGTTCCAGCCTGGCCACCATGTCCACAATCGTCTGGTGTTCCGGGCGCGTACCGTCGAAACGTAGTTCACCGCAAATGCCACACATCGGCCGTTTACCGCTTCCGGAACAATATCAGCCGGTGATCAGGGGGTAACACCGATACGCGAGACGACCTGCCTGACGTTCCCGGTGCCGCGGGCCAGCTCTACCGCCCGGCTGGCGGCGGCCTGCGATTTCACCGTCCCGCTCAGGGTCACGACGCCCTGTTGTGTATCGATGCCGATGGTATAGACACGGAGGAGAGCATCATTCCGGTATTTCGCTTTAATCGCCGATGTAATACTGGCATCACTGCCCGTCTTGCCGGCATCGTGCTGCTGCTGGCCGGCATAGTAACCCCCCGCCCCCGCGGCACCACCAATGACCAGCGAGGCACAGCCGGTCTGGGTAAGTCCGATAATCAGGGTGATAACATATATCCGCGCCATGCCCATAGCCGTTGCTCCCGTTGTTGTCCTGTTTACCGGTTGTGCGGCGCGGTCACTAAACCGTGTCAGGTCGCTGTATCCCGGTGTTGCCCCAGCCACCACCACCGGGTGTGCAAACCCTGAGCCGCTCACCGGTACTGATTTCCAGACTTGTCTTCGCGGGCAGGCGGCGGCCGGATAGCCAGTTCTCGCCAGGTGCGCCCGCACCACCCCCGTCGAGTCCCCAGGGTCTGTGAGTGCGCCTTTCCGTCAGCAGAGTCACGGTGGCCGGTTCCAGAAACTCGTACTCGCGCACCAGGCCATCGCCCCCCCGGTGCTGCCCTTCACCACCCGACCCGTCACGCAACTGGTAGCGCAGCAGGCGAAGAGGAAAATTCATTTCCAGTACTTCAATCGGTGTATTCAGTGTATTGGTCATGTGAGAATGCGTGGCATGCAAACCGCCATAGCGGCAGCCTGCACCCGTACCGCCACCGATGGTTTCGTAGTAATCCCAGGACCGACCGGCACGCCGTGCACCCATCGCCAGGTTATTCATGGTCCCCTGGCTTGCAGACGGAATCCTCTCGGGCACTGCCCGCGCCAGCGCACCCATCACAACATCGACGACCCGGCTGCTGGTCTCGACATTGCCGGCGGCTACCGCGGCCGGGCGCCGGGCATTCAGCAAACAGCCGTCCGGCGCCACGATATGGATGTCGCGGAAACTGCCGGCACAGGCCGGGGTGTGTTCCGGCATCAGGCAGCGAAACACATAATACACACCTGCCGCCGTGACCGGGAGCGGACAATTGATATTACCCGTCACCTGCCAGGCTGTCCCGGTGAAATCCACCTCGATGCAGGTGCCCGCAACGCGGATGCAAACCTCGATTCCGATATCGTGGCCGCCCATTCCGTCATCATCCATGACATCACGAAACCGGTAGTTGCCATCCGGAATCTCCCGCAATGATTCACGTGCAAGTCGCGCACCGTATTCATTTACAGCGAAAAGACCCTGCGAAAAATGCCTGACACCCATGGCCTCACCCAGCCCGGCAAGGCGCCTGATGCCGGTGCGGTTGGCACTGATCTGGGCAGCCAGATCGCCCTCCATTTGCCGGGGGTTGGCCGTCGCACCGATAATCATGTCCGTGGTTGCCGCTACCGGTTCACCCGCCTGCAGCAACAGCATGGGCGGAATCACCAGGCCTTCCTCCTGCAATGAGCTTGATACCGGCATGGAGCCCGGACTGTGCGCCCCGATATCCGCATGATGGGCCCGGTTGGCGACAAATCCCGCCAAAGCATTGCTGGCAAATACCGGGGCCACCAGCGTGACATCCGGCAGATGCGTACCACCGAGAAAGGGGTCATTGACGACCAGCATGTCACCAGGTGCCCAGTCCGTTCCGGTCACGAGGTCATGCATGGCATAGGCCATGCTGCCGAGGTGCACCGGGATATGTGCGGCCTGGGCGCACAGTTGCCCGCGGGCATCAAAAACGGCACAGGAAAAATCCAGCCGGTCCTTGATATTCGGGGAAAACGCGGCACGCCGGAGGACCGCGCCCATCTCGTCACAGGTCGCCGCAATCCGGCTGGCAAATACACTCAGTTCGATGGCATCCATCCCGGTTCCAGGCTTTGCGCGTCCCCTCAGGGCTTGCTCCAAATGGTGTAAGTATATGCTTTTTTTGTAGAAAATCGCCATCGTGCATATTGCAATATGGGAATCTCTGCCTTATGCTCCCATTCCCGAGTAATTTGGTCACCTATTTCATTCAGCCACGAGCGGCAAAGAGGAGTGCACACCATGAACCCGTTAACTTCTATCCTGGGAACCATTATTTCCGGTTTCGTCCTGGCGATAATCATCATTCTTGCCCTTGGCACCTCCGGCCTGAATCTCTGGTCACTGGAAGTCTGGGCCCACGTACTTGCCGGCATTACCTGGATCGGCCTGCTCTATTACTTCAACTTCGTGCAGGTTCCCGCCGTCGGCGAGGCGCTCGGGGATGAAGGTGGCCCGGGCCCGGCAGCCATCAACAAATACGTCGCACCGCGTGCCCTGCTGTGGTTCCGCTGGGGTGCCGTTGCCACTTGGCTGACCGGTGCTGCAGCACTGGAGCAATTGTACACCGGCGAAGGCTCCGGCTTCGTCAAGGCATTCACCTTGCAGGATCCGTTGACCATCATCGGCATCGGCGCCTGGCTGGGCACCATCATGCTGTTCAACGTCTGGGTACTGATCTGGCCGAACCAGAAGAAGATCCTCGGTATCGTCGAAGCCAGTGCCGACGAAATTGCCGGCGCCAAAAAGGTCGCCCTGATGGCCTCGCGCACCAACACGCTGCTGTCCATCCCGATGTTGATGTGCATGGTCGGTCATGGTCACGGTCTGCCGTTCTGACGAAGTAACAGAATAGACGCACACAAGCCCGGCCAGTGGCCGGGCTTGTGTCTTTCAGGTGTTTGCCTGAACCCGGACCAGATTATAGAATCGGGCATTATAGTGATGGCAGTCTTTAACCGGGCTGCCTTTTTTCTTTTCGGATACTGTAAAACAAATGGCTGATCACCTTATGTCGACGTACGCGCGCCTGCCGGTTCAGTTTGACCGTGGAAACGGGATCTGGCTGTGGGACACGGAAGGCAGACAATACCTCGACGCCCTCAGCGGCATCGCAGTGTGCGCACTTGGCCATGCTCACCCGAACGTAACCAGGGCACTTGCGGAACAGGCTGCCTTGTTGGTACACACTTCCAATCTGTACGGAATCGGCCTGCAGGAAGAACTCGCCGACCGGTTGTGCTCCCTTTCGGGTATGGAACGCGTATTTTTCTGCAACTCGGGGGCAGAAGCCAATGAGGCCGCCATCAAGATTGCCCGGCTGTACGGTCACAGCAGGGAAATTACCTGCCCGGCTATTATCGTCATGGAAAACAGTTTTCATGGCCGCACCCTGGCGACACTGACAGCCACCGGCAACCGCAAGGTCCAGGCGGGTTTCGAACCCCTGGTCCGTGGTTTCATCCGGGTCCCCTTCAACGATCTCGCGGCAATCGACGCAGTCGCGGAAACCAAGAACGACGTAGTCGCCGTGCTGGTGGAACCGGTCCAGGGTGAAGGTGGCATCAATATCCCTGACCCGGGCTACCTCGAGGGAATCCGGAAAATCTGTGATTCGCGGAGCTGGCTGATGATGCTCGATGAAATACAGACCGGTATTGGTCGCACCGGGAAATGGTTTGCCTTCCAGCATGAATCGCTGTCGCCGGATGTGGTTACCGTGGCCAAGGCACTGGGCAACGGCGTGCCGATCGGAACCTGCATGGCGCACGGTGTTGCAGCGGAGATGCTGCAGCCCGGTACCCACGGCACCACCTTTGGAGGTAATCCGCTGTCGGCACGTGCCGCACTGGCAGTACTTGACTGCATCGAGTCCGAAAACCTGGTTGCAAATGCCGGCATACTCGGGCAGAAACTACGGACCGGTTTCATCGACAGCCTTTCCGGCACAGCCGGGGTTGTCGATATTCGAGGCAGCGGTCTGATGATCGGCATTGAACTCGATCGTCCCTGCGGGGAACTGGTCAGGACGGCGCTGGATCGCGGCTTGCTGATCAATGTAACGGCAGAACGGGTCGTGCGGCTGCTGCCACCACTGATTACAACCGATCACCAGGCAGAAATGATCGTGGAAAAAGTCAGTGAGTTGATCCAAGAGTTCCTGGCCGAGTAGCACAATGATGACAAGACATTTCCTGAGTCTGCTTGACCTTACCCCCGGTGAACTCAGGGCGATCATTGCCCGTGCGTCGGAACTCAAGGCCATCAACCGGTCAGGTACCCTGCACGAGACACTGAAAAACCGGATCCTTGCGATGGTGTTCGAAAAGTCATCAACGCGTACCCGGATGTCCTTCGAGGCTGGAATGGCACAACTGGGCGGTCACGCGATCTACCTGTCGCCCCGTGACACCCAGATCGGCCGCGGAGAACCCATCGAGGACACGGCCCGGGTACTTTCCCGGATGGCAGATGCCATCATGATCAGGACCTTCGAACACAGCAAAATCGAGCGCTTCGCTGCCTATTCAGAGGTACCCGTCATCAATGCACTGACCGATATGTATCACCCCTGCCAGCTGCTGGCAGACATACAGACCTGGATCGAACTGCGCGGCGACATCAGCGGCAAGACCGTGGCGTGGATCGGGGATGGCAACAACATGTGTCATTCCTACATAAATGCCGCACGACAATTCGGTTTTAACCTGCATATCGCTGCACCGGCGGGTTATACACCGGACGCACAACTCATGAAGGAAGCCGACCACTGTGCCACCCTGTTTGACAGCCCGGTCGAGGCAGCCGGTGACGTCGACCTCGTAGTAACCGATGTCTGGGCCAGCATGGGACAGGAAGAAGAACAGGCAAGACGTGCAAAGGCATTTGCAGATTTCCAGGTTAATGCAAGCGTGATGTCAGCCACAAAGCCGGACGCGCTGTTCATGCACTGTCTCCCTGCACATCGCGGCGAAGAGGTTTCGGAAGACGTGATTGATGGCCCGCAGAGTGTCGTATGGGATGAAGCCGAGAACCGCCTGCATGCACAGAAGGCGCTGCTGGAATTCCTGATAACCCCCGAAACCGGTCGCTCAGCCTGACATCCCATGTGCAGACTCGCCGCCTATCTCGGACCTGCAATCAGCCTGAAACAGTTTCTGCTTGACCCGCCGCACAGCCTGTACCGGCAGTCCTGGGAACCGCGGGAACTGAAGTACGCAAAAATGAACGCCGACGGTTACGGGTTCGGGTGGTACGGACAGGATGACACTCCGGCAATCTATACCAATCCAATGCCCGTCTGGTCCGACAACAACCTGCCCCACCTGGCGCGCACCCTGAGTCAACCGCTATGGCTGGCTGAAGTACGCAGTGCCACCCCGGGCAGCCATGTACACCAGTTCAATACCGCACCCTTTTGCGATGCAGAGCTGCTCTACATACACAACGGCTTTATCCGTGAATTCCACATGCAGCTGGTACAACGGATAACTGCCATGCTCGATTCCGAAATCGCAGCGGACATCCATGGCAACACCGATTCCGAATACCTGTTCGCCTGCCTGCGCCAGCTGCTCGCAGATGATCCGGACCTCACCATTGCGGCCGCCATGGCAAGACTGTTTGATTTGCTTGCCGACTGGATTGATGAACAGCCGGCATTGATAAATATCGTGATCACAGACGGACAACGCCTGTATGCAAGCCGGCATGGTCTCAACCACGAGTGCCCGTCCCTCTACTACACGACCGACGATGAGCTGTTTCCCGGCGGTCAGGTCATTGCATCGGAACGCCTTACCGGTGACAGTTACTGGCAACCGGTACCCGAACATCACATTCTCATCCTTGACCCGGACAAGCCGCCTGAACTGCTGGCCCTGTGAGCTGGACTGCATTACTTGGCGAACTGCAGAGGGCACGTGTACTGGTTACCGGTCTGGTAGAAGACCGGGATGAGGCCGACTGGCGCAGCCAGGCACACCCCGACCTGAGCCCGCTCGGCTGGCACCTGGGTCATTGCACCTTCACAGAGTGTTACTGGCTGCAGGAAGTCATACAACATGACGCGCGTTACACAACACCGGTTGCCGACCTTTATACACCACCCCGAACACCGAAGTCGGAGCGCGGCAAACAGCTGCCGCCCCGGGAAGCATTGCTTGCCTGGGTACACGGCCTGCAGGAAATAAACACGGACACACTGGAGAACCCGTCCAGCGAGATCAGCGGCCACCCGCTGATGCAGGATCATTACCTGCTGCACTTCCTGGTACAGCACTACAGCCAGCATTTCGAGACCATGCTCATGATACTGGTGCAGCAGGCCCTGGCCAGTGATGACGGAAACTTCCACGTAAGCAGCCCGTTGGAACCCGTAACCGGCACGCCACAAACCTGCCGCATTGATGGCGGCCACTACCGGGTGGGCGGGCAGGCGCCGGGGGCATATGACAACGAACTACCGGTACAGCAGGCCACCCTGGGTGCCTTCGATATCGCCGTACAACCGGTTACCAATGGAGAGTTCCTGGCCTTCATGGAGGACGACGGCTATGACAATCCGGCCCTGTGGAGTCCGGCCGGCCGCGGCTGGCGTGAACAGGCCGGCGTACGCGCGCCCGATCACTGGCGCTGCAACGCGCACGGCCACTGGTATGGTATCGGCAGCCGCGGCCCCTACGAACTGGCCGGGAATGACGTATTGCACGGTATCTGCCGGCATGAGGCGCAGGCCTATGCCCGCTGGGCCAACGCGCGCCTGCCGCACGAACACCAGTGGGAAGTCGCCTGCCGCCTGCACCGGCTGGAGCAGACCGGTCGCGCCTGGGAATGGTGTGATAACAGTTTCTACCCGTACGACGGTTTCCGGTCGTTTCCCTATGAGGAATATTCAACGCCCTGGTTTGACGACAACCATTTTACGCTGCGTGGCGGCAGCCTGCATACCCGCCCCGCCATCAGGCGCCCGGCTTTCAGAAATTTCTACGAGCCCGAAAAACGTCATGTATTTGCAGGCCTGCGGCTGGTTTATTAAAAAATACAAACCAGCAACAACTGGTCAGGGCATGCCATGCCAGCAGGAGAAAACCTGTTTGTCGAGGCGTAGCTGGCACACCCCGAAAAACTTTCCAATGCTGCCTGCATGGACAACGGTATAATGCGCGGATGAACAAGACGCCGGATAGCGGAGCCGCACCGCAGCGCCTTGGCAGAGGCATGATTGTTGCCGCATGGCTGTTGCTGCTTGCACTACTGACGTGGTTCTTCAACGAATCACTGAACCGTCAGCATAACCCGAACCAGCTGGTCATGACGGCCATGTCTGCCGACGGCCAGCCGGAAGTGCGTCTGAAGCGCAACCGTTTTGGTCACTATGTGGCGACCGGCCAGATTAATTCGCAACCGGTGGTATTCATGCTGGATACCGGTGCCACGGATGTTTCCGTGCCGCTGCCCGTGGCGGAAAAACTCGGCCTGGAAAAAGGGCAGCCCGTGCAGTACCGGACTGCCAACGGAACCATCCGTGCATGGCAAACAGTCATTGACGAAATCCGGCTGGGTGATCTGGGTATCGGGCCGGTACGGGCCAGCATCAACCCCGGGACACAGGGCGATGAAATCCTGCTGGGCATGAGCTTCCTGAAGCATCTGGACTTCAAGCAGCAGGGCGACACTCTGACACTGAGGCCTCCGGCCAGGCACTGAAACCGCGTGAAATTTTTCGAGCAACTGACCGCCTGGACGGGCGAGCTCTCCGGCCTGCTGTGGGGCAACCCTATCACCCTGCTGGTCCTGCTCGGTACCGGATGCTACCTGACCGTGCGCATGGGACTGATCCAGCTGCGCGGATTTCGTCATGCCGTCAACCTGGTGGGGGGGAAATACAGCAGCCACAGGGACGTCGGCGAAGTCTCGCACTTCCAGGCCCTGTCGACGGCGCTGTCGGCCACCGTGGGGACCGGAAATATTGCCGGCGTCGCCACGGCGATCTCCCTGGGTGGCCCGGGGGCACTGTTCTGGATGTGGGTAACGGCCGTCTTCGGCATGGCCACCAAATTTACCGAATGCACCCTGTCACTAAAGTTCCGCCAGATCGCTCCGGACGGCAGCGTGGCCGGCGGCCCGATGTATACCCTGCTGCATGGATTGAAGATGCGTCGCATGGCGGCTGCGTTCGCCAGCTTTGCGCTGATTGCGTCCTTTGGCATCGGCAACATGGTGCAGGCGAACTCGGTCATGGACGGTCTCGGTTACATGCTTCCCGGACTGCATGAATCGGCCTGGCTGATCGGACTGGTACTGGCCGGTTTTGTCGGCATGGTCATCATAGGCGGCGTCAAACGCATTGCCCGTGTCGCCAGCACACTGGTGCCATTCATGGCCATTCTGTACATCGCCGCCGCACTGCTGGTGCTGGCCAGTCACGCCGCTGATATCCCCGATGCCTTGGCCACCATTTTCAATCATGCCCTGAACCCGTGGGCCGTTGGCGGT
This sequence comes from Gammaproteobacteria bacterium, assembly GCA_020344335.1. Taxonomy (GTDB): domain Bacteria; phylum Pseudomonadota; class Gammaproteobacteria; order UBA9214; family UBA9214; genus SZUA-186. Next base: position 1,343,291 of record CP070821.1, read on the forward strand.
GCAGCGGTTGGTGAAGCGATTCGCTGGGGCGTTGCCCGCGGCCTGTTTTCCAACGAGGCCGGTCTGGGGTCCTCCCCCATGGCGCATGCAGCGGCACGCACCAATGAACCGGTACGCGAAGGACTGGTCGCCATGATGGAACCGTTTATCGATACGCTGGTCATCTGCACCATGACCGGCCTGGTGATCGTGGTTACCGGGGTATTCGAGGAAAGCAGCGAATCCCTCATGGGCGCTGCCCTGACAGCACATGCGTTCAGCAGCTCGCTGGGCGCAGCCGGCGCCTGGGTGGTTGGCGGCGGACTGACGCTGTTCGCCTTTTCCACGATCATCGCCTGGTCGTACTACGGCGACCGTTCCGCATATTTCCTGTTCGGCGAGCGCGCCGTATTGCCGTACCGCGTTATCTATACCCTGCTGGTGGTGATCGGAGCCGCGGTCCCGTTGAAACTGGTCTGGAATATTGCCGACATCACCAACATTCTGATGGCGCTGCCCAATCTGCTCGGTCTGGTGCTGCTTGCGTGGCTGGTGAAGAAACTGAAGGATGATTATTTTTCCAGGCCGCACGTAAAAACCTGAAATAAACGGCACTCGGGAAATACACAAACACACACCGTGGAAACACAGGGAAAACTTCGCGGAAGGTTATTTCCTGCAGTTCATGTTCGGGATTTGCCGGTTGTTGATCAACGCCTCTGGACCATATCCCGCATGCACCGGAAACAATATGCAACAAAATACTGGTTTTAGTACGTCCGCAGCCTACAGCCGGAAAAAACTGTTCTCGCAGTTCCGCCAGGAAGTGATTTTCGCTGCAACCCTGCGGTGAGTACTCTATATTCCGATAATGGCTTTTCAAGGGCATAACCATGACAGAAAAAACGACAGCTTCCGGTCTCCGCTATACGGATATCGAGACAGGCAGCGGTGAAGCGGCAACCGGTGCGGGCCAGACGGTGGTCGTGCACTACACCGGCTGGCTGGAAGACGCTACAAAATTCGATTCCAGCAGGGACCGGGGTGAACCATTCAGTTTTCCGCTCGACTGCGGATTCGTCATCCCCGGCTGGGACGAGGGCGTCAAGGGAATGCAGGTCGGCGGAATCCGCCGCCTGACCATACCCCCGGAACTCGGCTACGGCTCACGGGGAGCGGGTGGTGTCATCCCTCCCGATGCAACACTGGTTTTCGAAATCGAGTTACTGGAAATCTCTGCCTGAATGCTGCTGGAAGTCCTAGAGGAAGACCTGTTGCAGGATGTACGCACGGCGTTATCCGAAGATATCGGCAGTGGCGACATAACCGCGGCCCTGGTCCCCGATGAGGAGACTGTCATGGCGACGGTTATCAGCCGGGATACGGCGGTTCTCTGTGGCATGGCCTGGTTCAACGCCGTGTTCGCAGAACTCGATACCGGTATCCAGGTGGACTGGCAGGCACGGGACGGGGAAACCATCAGTCCGGACCAGGTCCTCTGTACCCTTGCCGGTAACGCAGCACCCATTCTGACCGGGGAACGCACGGCACTGAACTTCCTGCAGACCCTGTCCGGAACGGCCACACTGGCTCGCCAGTATGCCGATGCAGTCAGCGGACTTCCCGTCAGGATCCTCGATACCCGCAAGACCATTCCCGGCCTGCGCCAGGCACAGAAATACGCCGTGCGTACCGGTGGCTGCCACAACCACCGCATGGGACTGTTCGACGCGATCCTGATCAAGGAAAACCATATCGCCGCTGCCGGTTCCATCGCGGCGGCGGTGGCCGCGGCGCGCACATCCAGTCCCGGGAGTCCTGTGGAGTTAGAGGTGGAAAACCCGGGCCAGCTTGCCGCCGCGCTGGCCGCCGGCGCCGACAGCCTGTTACTGGACAACTTCACGACGGCAGAATTATCGGACGCCGTCACGCAGGTTGCAGGCCGGATACCCCTCGAGGCCTCGGGAGGTGTCTCGCTGGTCAATGTCCGCGATATCGCCCTGACCGGTGTGGACAGCATCTCCGTAGGCGAACTGACAAAAAATGTCCATGCAGTTGATTTTTCTATGTTATTCAGGAATCTCGCTCGTCCATAAAGTGGCAGTATGCCCCTCCTGGCAGATGTTTTTTTGTGACCTCGGTTACAGAATTCATCCAGCCTGTCGATAACCTTCTTTGCAGACCAGCAGCTAGATCCTGTTTGCCAGTTAAATCAATCAGATACATGTGCAAAATAAAACGGCATAAACAACGGGGCTTCTCAATACCCGAGATCCTGATCACACTGGGTATTGTCTCCATTGTGCTGTCTACGGCGGTGCCGGCGATCAGCACGACCATCAGGGACAGTCGCCTGTCGACACACCTGAACAATGTCGTTGCGGATATTCATTTTGCACGCAGTGAAGCCGCAAAACGCGATGTACGTGTCATCATGTGCCGCAGCGCATACCCGAATGCCAAGGTACCAAAGTGTGGCGGCACCGAGAAAGTATGGACCACAGGTTATATCATCTTTGCGGATGACGGGAATTACACAAATAATGTCTACAATGACGGCGTGGATACCCTGCTGCGTCGCGGCCAGGAAGTCGAGTCCGGCGTCAAACTGCGTACCAACTGGACCTGGAACAGGAATCTCGAATTCAACCCGAGCGGATCAACCAACGAGGGCGGCGTCGCCGAGATGTCGATTTGTGACAGCCGCGGAGACGAGTACGGGAAGCAGATCGTGGTGGCACAGAGCGGGCTCCCGAAAATGTATTCGAACAATATCAGGACCTGCTTTCCCTGAAGACTCCTGCAACCAGCACTAAAAAAAGCCCGCGTACTGCGGGCTTTTTTAGTGCATCTTCCGGAGCAAACGAGCAGGCAGCTCATGGAATGTTTCGAACCGCCAAATCAGCCTGGTTACACTAGCTCGCCGCATTCACGCAGATACGGCACGGGCGGTGCGCTTGCGTTCGTGCTCCAGCAACTGTTTTTTGCGCAGCCGGATGTGATTGGGTGTTACTTCAACCAGCTCATCATCATCGATAAATTCCAGCGCCTGCTCGAGGCTCATGCGTACCGGCGGGGTCAGCTGGATATTTTCGTCTGAGCCTGCTGCGCGGATATTGGTCAGCTGCTTGGCCTTCAGGGGATTGACGACCAGATCGTTACCACGCGAGTGGATACCGATAATCGCACCCTCATAGACCTCTTCGCCGTGCCCGATAAACAGGCGCCCGCGTTCCTGCAGGTTGAACAGCGCATAACCCAGGGCCTTGCCGGTCTCCTTGGATACCAGCACGCCGTTGCTGCGCTGGCCGTATTCCCCGGGCTTTACCGGACCGTAATGAGAAAATACGCTGTAGATGAGCCCGGTACCCTGGGTGCCGGTGAGAAACTCGGTGCGAAACCCGATCAGGCCACGCGCCGGCATGACATAGTCCAGCCGCACCCGGCCCTTGCCGTCGGGAATCATGTCCGCCAGTTCACCGCCACGCTCGCCGAGTTTTTCCATGATGGTGCCCTGGTGGATTTCCTCGATATCCACGGTGACCTGTTCATAGGGCTCCTGCTGTTCACCACCGATCTCCCGCAGGATCACCTCGGGACGTGATACACCGAGTTCGTAGCCTTCACGACGCATGGTCTCGATGAGGATGGCGAGGTGCAATTCGCCCCTGCCGGACACCCGGAACTTGTCCGGGTCGGCGGTTTCCTCCACCCGCAGGGCGACGTTATGAATCAGCTCACGGCTCAACCGTTCGTGGATATTCCGGGAGGTAATGTATTTCCCGTCCCTGCCGGCAAACGGGGAATTGTTGACCTGAAAGGTCATGCTGACCGTCGGCTCATCCACCGTGAGCGCCGCCAGGGCCTCGACCGCTTCCGGGTCACATAGCGTATCGGAGATATGCAATGCGTCAATACCGGTAAAGGCAATAATATCGCCGGCCTGCGCCTCCGGCACCTCGGTGCGCTCAAGGCCGAGGAATCCCAGCACCTTGCCGATGCGGGCATTGCGCTGTTTGCCATTGCGATCAACGAGTGTAACCGGCATGTTGGCATGCACCCTGCCCCGGCTGATGCGCCCGACCCCGATCACGCCGACATAACTGCTGTAATCCATGGAAATGACCTGTAACTGGAACGGACCCTCCGGGTCGACCTGTGGCGCATCGACATGTTGCACGATTGTCTCGAACAACGCTGTCATATCACCCTGGAGCCGTTCTGCATCGAGTCCTGCATAACCCTGCAGCGCGGAGGTGTAGACCACGGGAAAATCCAGTTGCTCATCGGTCGCACCGAGACGGTCAAACAGGTCGAAGGTCTGGTCCAGCACCCAGTCAGGCCGCGAACCCGGGCGATCTATCTTGTTGATAACCACGATCGGCCTGAGCCCCAGGGCGAACGCCTTCTGGGTGACGAAGCGGGTCTGTGGCATCGGGCCTTCCACGGCGTCCACCAGCAGCAGCACCGAATCGACCATGGACAGCACGCGTTCCACTTCGCCGCCAAAGTCCGCATGGCCCGGGGTATCGACAATATTGATCCGGTAGTCGCCCCAGCGAATCGCCGTATTCTTGGAGAGAATGGTTATCCCCCGTTCCCGCTCCAGATCACTGGAGTCCATCACCCGATCCGGCAAATCCGTGCGCTGGTCAAATGTCCCTGACTGCTTCAGCAGCTGGTCAACGAGTGTGGTCTTGCCATGATCGACATGCGCGATAATGGCGATATTTCTGAGGTTGCTGATCATCTTACTGCCTGTGAATGCCGCGAAAGACAGGATGTCGAAAGCGACAAGGATGTGGATTGCATGTTCAAGCGATTACCTGCGCGAAACAACGTGATGGATGTCTGCCTGATTTGTTGCGCCCCGCCATGACCGCCCAGGGCAGACACTGCAAAATCTCTGAAGTGGTGCCGGAGAGAGGAATTGAACCCCCGACCTTCTCATTACGAGTGAGCTGCTCTACCGACTGAGCTACTCCGGCATGCGGCGGGGGAGTATAAAACGACGCTGCTTCAGGAAGCAAAAAAGCCGGTGAGTCCGGCTGCCTAGCTGGCCTGTTGCCCCGCGTTGCTGACGCGAATGATGACGTTTACTCCTTCGGCAGTCGTCCCCTTCGGCAGTTCCGGCAGGGCATTGATCTGCACCTCGGCCGCCTTGATATCCCTGAGTTCACCGGTATCTACATTGTAGAAATGGTGATGGTCGGTAACATTGGTATCGTAGAACAGGCGACTCGGATCCACGACCACCTCGCGAACCAGCCCCTTGCGGGCAAACAACCCCAGCGTGTTGTACACCGTGGCCTTGGAAACCCGGTCACGGTCATCATTCACCCGGTTCAAGACCTGGTCGGCGGAAAGGTGCTGGTCCCGGCCGAACAGGGCGCGGGCAATCAACAGGCGCTGCTGGGTCGGCAATATGCCATGGGATTTAAGCATACTCGCCATATCCCGCTGGCTGGCGCGTTTTGTGGCGCTAAGGTTATCCATGGTCCAATTATAGACCTGTACCCTGTCCAAGGTCTATGTGATTGATTTCAACGGGACATTCCCGCATTTTTAGAGGGTATACGGGGAGATGTCGGTAATACTTTCCCGCCCCAGCATCCGGTCCACCAGCAGTCGTGCCGAGGCCGGGGCCATGACCACCCCGTTCCGGTAGTGCCCGCTATTGATGTAAAGACCCCGGATTGCTGGATGTTCACCAATCTTCGGGACACCGTCCCGTGTTCCCGGCCTGAGACCGGCCCAGTGCCTGATGACCCGGAATCCGAAGAGCGCCGGGACCAGCTCCAGCGAGCGCCGCGTCAGCTCCTCGCGTGCCTCCGCCGTCACTGCCTTGTCAAAACCGCTGTGCTCCAGGGTGCTGCCGGCAAGGATGAGACCGTCGTTTCTCGGAATCACATAGTGGCCCCGGTATTGCACGATGTGTCGCAGGAGTCCGGGGCGCGCCTGGAACTGGATCATCTGGCCACGCACCGGCGTCACCGCCAGCTCCAGCCCGGTACCCTGCAGGATCTGCGCACTCCAGGCACCAGCGGCGACGACCACCCGCGGCGCATGTATCTCGCCAGTGCCCGTACGGATGCCCTGCACTGCCCCATGACGGCTGAGCAGGCCGGTTGCCTCGGTGTGCTCCCGCAAGCCAACGCCGCGCTGCAATAATGAGGCCCGCAAGGCCCTGCCCAGCCGCGGATTGCGGACCTGGGCCACGTCGGGTAACAGCAGGGCCGGCCCGAGATCTGCGGCCAGTGCCGGCTCCAGTGTGCCGGCCTGTTCCGCGTCGAGGCACTGCAGTTGACATTTATGGGTCTGCGCCCACGCCTCGATCAGCGGGTTGGTTTCCATGCCGGCGAACA
>CP070821.1:1349734-1355916 GCA_020344335.1 Gammaproteobacteria bacterium
AGGCGGGGAGCCACTTTACATGCCCGGCAGACGCTTTTCTCCCTCTCCCTTTCAGGGAGAGGGCAGGGGTGAGGGTAAAAAATCGTGTATCCACCCCCCTCACCTAAAACTCTCCCCAAGGGGGAGAAGGAATTAATGGATTCCAGCTTTGTCGCTCCCGGCATCCATGCCTCCCGCGGCACTTGTACATCCTGTACATCGCGCGGGAATGACATGAAAAAACCAAAACATCCTCAATTACCCGTGTTTCCGGTTGCCGCCGGTGTCTGTTCCCCAGCAGACCGGGGTGCGGGGTGTGCCTTCTCGATGAGCCGATGGATGCGCGTTCCCAGTGTCTGGTGATCGACGGCCGAGTTCTTGCGCAACACGTTGGAAATCAGCGTGACGATATAGTCAAGCCGGTGATCGGCGCCAGAGGTTTCAACAGTTGCCACCGAGTTCATATAGTTTTTCACATTACCCATGTACTTGCCGCACTTGAAACCTTCCTCTTCCTGACAACTGTAGAGTGAGCCGGACTTGAAATAGACTGCCGAATCCCTGAGTGCCGGAGAAGATGCATAGCGAATGCGTCGCTCGGTCAGGTACAGCAGGCGTTTTATTTCACGGCTGGAAAACTCGTCCACCAGGCGGCCCTGTTCCATCCGCAATACATAGTTCATAAGTTCCCGGGCCGTTCCATAACTGTTGCCACCACCGGGCACACGGCGCTTGCCTTCGCGTGTGAAAAAACTGCCCTGGCGCAGCTGTTCCAGGTCCAGGCCATTGCGGGTGACCGGTGCGAAGAAGGTACGCTGAAACAGTTCGGTCAGCTGTTTCTTCGGAGTCTTCTCGAAGAACCGCTGAATTTCCTGTTCCGGCGGTGGGTAGTCCTTGCCATACTGACGCAGCAGCATGGCCTCGCGCATGGTCATGGCGGCTGCCGCGTTGGAACTGACGGAAAGCGTCCAGTCGAGATACTCCCACAGGGACCCCTGATCACCATCTTTCATGGTGCGCCGAGTCAGTTTGCGGTTTTCGACATCGAAGATCCGGATTTTGTGGTGGTCCCAGTGACAGAACTCATCCGCCGTTACAATGGTCTCCTTCAGGGTCTGCCGGCGTTTCGCCAGATCATCCGGCCAGGCATCGGCAAGGGCCTGAAACAGGCCAAGTGCCACTAACAGCTTGCCGACACTACCGACGTTTTGCCGGTAGTCGCCCCGATGTTCGGCATAGCGTGGCTGTGCCGGGTCAGTCAGGTCCAGAACGGCAACCCCGTAGCGACCGGCATTATTGCCCAGTAGTTTCAGAATCTGGCTGGTAAACGCCGGGTCCGGTGCCGGCAGATCAAGATCCCGATAGTCGAGCAGTCGCAGGTCCACCTCGGCCGTCGAGAGCAGGGCACCGGCCGGCTGTTTGCGTCCGGGGACGATACCCTCATTGGCGAGGCGCGCACCTTCCACGCGGCGGATGCCGGTCTCCGGGTACCCATCGAGAGGATAGGCATGTACCAGTGCCGGCAGCAGCACTGCCAACAATATGGTGGCAAGCACTCGGGTCATAGCGGGGCCTCCTGCATGTTGACACGGCGATCAAGATTACCAGCCAGGGACTGGTCCATGCGGTTCAGATAACCGCTGGTACGGGCCATGTGGCTGTCCAGGAAAGGCCGCAGCTGGAACAGCTGCAACTTGCTGTCGAGGAATCCGAACTCGATGTCCGCCGGTGCCGGCATACCGGCGTCATCCGTGATGGGGGGAAAGGTCTCCGGCAAGGCCCTGGCAAAGGCAATCAATTGCTCAATTTCGTCCGGTTGCAGCACCACCTCGCTGCCACTGGCCGGGATCTTTTCTACGCCGCCACCGGACGCCGGATTGCGTCGCCAGGGTGCGGTGGCCATGGCGAGTACCCGCACCGATCCATCGCGGGTGTTGATACGCAGCGATTCCGCCGACTGGCCGTCCACTGCGCCGCCCACTCCTTCATTGACGGCAACCGAAAGAACCAATCGATCCCCGCTATCAATATCCCGGGTCACCATGACACCCGACTTGTCATTCGGAACAGACTGCATCAACAGCACGGCAGGGTAGACGTGCTCGGGCTGATCCATATGGGACTGGCGCCAGGCAAAGGCACGCGCGGTAAATGGCGATGCCCACACGCGCGGAATGGACTCCACGAGATTGTCAAAGCCGACCATGTTCGGCAAGGTGAGGTTCAGGCCGGCGCCGGTAAACCCGGGCAGGTCCTCGACATTGGTATCCGAGCGGACAAAGACACCCCAGTTTTCTCCGGGACCGAATGCCGTGACCAGGGCCGTGCGCAAACGCTCGCGAAAGGCAGCATCCGGTTTCGTATTGACAATCAACTCGTAGAGTTCAGCACGAAACCCGTCAGTGAATTCCCGCCGTTCCGCGGAATCCACCGGCAGTTGCTGCATGCGGGCATACTGATCAACCATCCACTCGAACACCGTCTTGCCGGAATCCCGGTAAGGCTGGTCGAGTACCGTTGCGCGGAACACGCCGAAGGGGATGGCCAGGCCGGGTGCCACTGCATCGGGGTAGTGGTGCCGCAATTCCCCCAGCTTGGCGGCCTTGGGTCCGACAGTGCGGCCGGAATCACCGGCACGCAGGTCATCGAGGTTGATGAACTCGCGGACCGACAGGTCCAGCTTTTCCAGGTCCGGACGGATGACTGCACCGGCATCGGGCGCAGCGCTGCCGAAGACCGTATCCCACTGGTCGCCGTCCCGGTCAAGTTCCACCAGGCCGGCCTGGCTGACCGCCAGCACCACCGGCTCGCGATCATGGGTACGGATAGCCTCCAACAGGCTTGCGTCCACGCCGACGTTTGGAATTCCCAGGTTACGTGCAAGCAATTGCACGTGTGACAGCGGATTGCCTTCACCCGCAGTCATGATGCCGGCGATGGGTGGCAGATCGGAAACGGTTTCCGGCAACAGGTAGATCCCGCGAGGCTCAAAATCGTCCAGCTTGTCCAGATCCGGGCTGGCATGCAGAATGCCGCGGGCCAGTCCCGGGTTCAGGGCGCGAAACCCGACGCCGATTTCCTTGCCGAACAGTTTGTGTTGCACCCCGGCCAGGCGGTTGGCATCCCGTAACAGGCCATCAAGGTTTTGGGAGTAGAACAGCAGCGGGCTGCCGCGCAGCTGGTCCTGGATAAACGCCAGTGCCAGCGGTTCGATCTCGGCCAATTTCAGCATTGATTCGTAAAACTGGAAGCGGAGGCCCTGGGTGCCCCAGCCGGGGACACGCCCCAGGTAGGCCAGCTGCTTCATATAATCGACCAGCGGGATTGTGTCAGCGCTCAATTGTCGCAACGCCGCATCCATTTCCACGCGACCGCGTCGATTGATGACCCCGGTACCGTACGCTGCCGAAATAGCTGTGGAAAGCCATGCAATGCGTTGTTGCCGGGTGGCCTGCGGCAGTTGCTCGCGTAATTGCGAGGCTGCACGGAAATTTTCCGCTTCGACCGCAAGCCCCAGGTCCAGTACGCGCAATCGCGCCGCTGCCTGCTGGATGCGAGGCAGGGCATCACGCAGATCCGCCAGTAACCGCGCCGTTACCAGGTATTGCCCGGCTGCTGATGCATCGCGATTGAGTGCCCCGGCAGCCTCGCGCAACAGGGACTGCAACCATGCTGCCCGGCTGAAAATCCCGGCGGCATGGTTCAGGCGCTCCGGGAGCGGTTCAGCCTGGTAGACCCGGTCGATCTCCACGGCCAGATCTGCATACTTTTCCTTGAGTTCCGGGTCGCTGATCCCTGCGGCATAATCACGCACCCGTTGGGCATCACCTGCCTCGGGGGTGCCATGGATCTTGCCGCGCAGGTCCTTGAAACCCGGGTCCTGCTCTGACAGCGATGCCGACTGTTGGCGAACCCTCAGCACGGACGCGGTGATGTTGCCGTGGGGCAGCATCCTGACCCCGATACGCAGGGCCGGATAGCGCAAGCCGATCCATTCCGGGCTTGCACTCAGCGCCAGCAGCAGATTCCTGCCGCCCTCGAGTTCATTGTGTTCCTGTATGGCCCCGCGGTAAAACCGGGCGCGCCGCAGTATCCAGCCATTGTCGACTGCGATGAGATATTTTTCGATGAGCAGCTGGTTGTAGGCATCCAGGAAATCCGGTTTGTTGATCTCGACTTCCGGATCGTAACCGGCCAGCAGGTTGGCAATCCGGTATCCTGACTCCCGCAGCTCCCGCGTTTTGTCATTCCATTCGCCATGCTGGTAACCTCCGCCATGCGGTTCGCAGGCGAATTCTTCCGGTGGCAGTATCGTGCCATCGTTGCAGTACCAGCGCAGTCGCGCGAAGGGACCGCGAGGCAGGTCCTTCATCGCGACAATCCACTGGCGATAGTCCTGTTCACTAGCTGCTGCCAGCAGAGAGGTCGTTGCAGCAGCCAACCACATGAATAGCAGTAATAAAACCATGCGGACGCCCATCATCTTCTCCTTCCCGTGGCTTCTGGAATGAAGGTAATAGTAGTTACCGAGAATAACAACAAGCGTTGCGCGGACTGGCGCTCGCCTGCAATGGTTCAGATGCAGCGCCCAGACTGAAAGGGTAACTCTGATTTGGCCGAAAAACCATTGTCAGGGTGCATCATGCACACCATTAAATCAACGGCTTACATTTTTTTCGGTGCTGATGGCGCACCCGACAGACAACAAATTTCCTGACTACCGCGCTATTACGGTTGAATCAATGCGCATTAAAACATGTGCACCGGGTTGCGGATGCCTGCAAGGGGATATTGCTTAAACATCAGCACGTTGCCGTTTACATCCTGCAACATCAGCCCGGTCTGGTTGCGCACAAACGTGTACACCTGCAATGACCGGGTCTGTGGCGTATACATTTTAAGCAGGTTATTTTCTATCATCGCCGTACCCGTGACGGTCATCCGGGGATTGCGCAGGCGAAACCGGGGACCGCGAATTTCCAGGATTTCGCCGGTATTTCCGTACCACTTGCCATCCAGCAGCGAGGTCAACGGCGCGGCAATCGCAGGGTAGGGGGCACCTCGCCAGCCTGGAGGCAGGGAACGACTGTAGCCGCCATACGGGGTCCATGGCGGCCTGGCGCTCCATGGAGATCCGCCGAAACCGCTGCCCGGCCAGCCACCCAGGCCTGTACCGGGCCACATCAGGGCTGTAGCGGGCCCTGATCCAATGCCGGGCCACACAGAACCCCACGGGTTCGACCAGTTATTGCCGCCTGGCCAGCCGCGGCTCCCGTAGCCATCATTGCCCATCATATCGGACATGACATCCATCGCCGCCAGCATCATGCGAAACATAAAGGCGAACATGTCCTCGAACCCATCGGCAATGGATGGTGCCGGCACCAGCAGCACCAGAAGCAGCAGCAAGGTAGCGCGTCGATGTTTCCTCATGCCTGTGTTCGCCTGTCCTTTCATTGCAGCATGGTTTTTTCTTGAAAACCATGACTTACCGTCAATATCGTAGAATTACTGTTATCTCGCAACCGGGGCAAGACCCGAATCAGGGGCTGTATCTTGCTGCCGTATTTCCTGTATAACACCCCCGGCGGATGCAAGCTGCAAAGCCGATTTTTGTACAGTACTTCAGCACTATAATCGTCAACGCCCATGCTAGACTTTATAAATTAATTCTATTGCGCTGAATCCATGAAAAAAATTACTGATCTGCTAGACGAGCGTATCCTGTTTCTGGATGGCGCCATGGGCACCATGATCCAGCGCCACAAGCTGGAAGAAGCGGACTACCGCGGTGAGCGCTTTGCCGACTGGACCACCGATCTCAAGGGCAATAATGACCTGCTGGTCCTGACCCAGCCGCACATTATCCGTGACATCCACGCCCAGTATTTAGAGGCCGGCGCGGACATCATCGAGACCAACACCTTCAACGCCACGCGCGTGGCCATGGCCGACTACGGCATGGAAGAACTGGCTTACGAGATCAACGTCGAGGCAGCGAAACTCGCGCGCACGGCCTGCGATAAGTTCAACACACCGGACGATGTACAGGGACGTACGAGTGCCGCGGGAGGCAGGATGCCGGGAGCGGCCAAGCCACGCTTCGTGGCCGGCGTGCTCGGTCCGACCAACCGTACCGCCTCGATATCGCCGGACGTCAACGACCCGGGATTCCGGAATATCCGCTTCGACGAACTGGTCGA
>CP070821.1:1356016-1362362 GCA_020344335.1 Gammaproteobacteria bacterium
CTTTTCGAGCCGTGCTCCCTGAGCAACCTGCGTTGCAAAAGTACGCTCCTGCAGTTCCCTGATCGCCTGCTTTTGCCTGGCAATCCGCTCATTGAAGCCGCCAAACCGGGTCGGTACGGCAAAGGCCGTGTAGGCGAGGGCATCATGCCCTGCACGGCTCTGCCCGATCAGCTCCTCCAGCTCCCGCAGCTGCCGCTTCGCCTGCCACAGGTGTATCTTGTAATCCGCGTTGAGTTGCCAGAGCAGCACACCCTGCAGACGTCGCTGCTTGTTGCGCAGTACACTGACTTCCGGGCTATCCGGCAGCGCATCCAGTCGTACCTTGATATCCGTCAGCCGCTGCCACTGTCGGTTCTCTTCTGCACTGGCCAGTCCTGTCGGGTCACCGCTGGCCTCGGTATCTGCCAGCGTGTCAGCCAGCGCGTCATGGCGCTGTTCAAGGCGGGCCAGGGTATCGTTGCGCAGTGCGGCCGCGGCTGCCGGCCGGTATTTTCCGTAGCGGGCCGCACGTGTTGCCAGCATGTCGTCATAGGCATTGATACTGGTCGCCCACGTGTCGAGATTTTCGATGAGCATCTGCAAATCGCGGTAATTTTTCACTGCTTCCTGGAAATCATGGGCAGCCATCAGCTGCACCTGGTAACGCAGTGCCGGTGATCCGGTCACCACGGCCAGGGGCTGCAACCAGCCATTGCCGGTGCCTGATTGTCGCTCCTGCAGTGCCTTGATGAGTTCACCTTCGCGGATGGCACTGATGGATTCTTCGAGCTTGTGACGTTCCTCGTAGAGAGTGGCAATCGACTGCTGATAACTCTCGACGGCACGACCATGCAGTTCGAGTTTTGCCATTGCGTAGGGTGCTGCCAGCAGCGCTTCCTGTACGGCCGGGTCGGTGACGTTGCGTGATACCAGCTCGGTCCATGGCACCAGTGCACGCCCGAAGGCCTCCAGCTCGGCATCGGCCCAGCCGGTTCCCAGCAGAGCCTTGTTCGACAGCGGACCGGCCAGGCGTACCCGCTCGAGTGCCTGTCGCGACTTGTCTGCTGCCCCCTGCTGCAGGTAGCTGTAACCCAGCGCCAGGTTGGCCTTGTCGCGCAGCAGACGCAGTTCCTCGCTGCGACCGTTGAGTCCACCGATGTGCTCCAGCTGTTCCGCCCCCGCGGCCAGCCGGTTACTGCGCATCAGTGCCACACCGAGGTTATAGGTCAGGTACGGTGTCCACACGGCACTGCTGCGTGCCTCCTGCAACACGGTGGCTGCCTCGGCGTTGCGACCCAGCTGCAACAGTACCAGGCTGTAGAGATGTGCCGCCTCACCTCGGGTTGTTGCAGCCATCTTCCCCTGTATCTGTGCCAGTGCCTTGATGGCGCGCGCGGTGTCGCCGCGCTGATATGAAATCTTCGCCAGGTAATACCAGGCGCGATTGCGCACTTCCTCGCGCGTGGTGTCTTCTGTCAACAAGCGCTGGAAAATATCATCGGCAGCATTGCGCAGTCCGTAGGACAGGTCGAGTCCGCCAAGCAGCAACTCCGCCTCGTCGGCATGATGCGGCAGGCGTTGCTGCTGACGTGCGATCTGCAGGCGCACGATGCTGTTGAAATAATCTTTCTGGTAGAAATGAAACAGGACCTCACCGTACTGGAGGTCCTGTACAGCGGATGGTGCCGCGGTCAGCGGCGCTGACAGGCTGCTGCAGAGGATCAGCAGCACTACGCTGCGTGTCCAGCCGCGCATGACCCTATTCCCACTCCCTGATACTGAACTCCGGCTGTTCGCTTGACGGGTTATCGACAATCTTCAACTCGACAAATTTCGGCCCGAGACTCTTGTTGATGACATGAGTTGCCCCGCGCCGGTAATCGCGGCCATGCGGTCCCTTTCCTGTATAGATCGCGATCAGCTCATGCTCACCGGCCTTCAGGTTGCCCATGTAAAGGCGCTGTACCCCACCACGGTGCAGGGCCTGCACCTCGCGCTCTGTGTAGAGATAATTGCTGACCACCTTGTCATCCACCTTGAGCTGCACCGAATCCAGGGCAAAGAATTCGCCGACGTCGAGTGACACAAAAACCGCCACCTGGGTACTGGAGGGAAACAGCAGTTCCTCTTCCAGCACAAACAGTTCACGATTCAGTGCGAGGATGTCCTGCTTGAGCGCCTGTATGTCCTCATCCAGGCTCATCGCGTCCTGTGTTTCGCCGGCAACAGCCTTCCAGGTTGAAAATGCCAGCAGTGAAAACAGTACGATAAAGACCAGTAACCGGGTATGGTGAAATAAATTCATTGCTCACGTCCTCTTGCGTGTAACCATCGGGACACACAGGGGCACCGACCGTTTATCAACGGCCGGTTCTCATATCCATTGTGCAGAAGTTACGGGTAAACAGATGGGATTGCGGTCACACTTCGATCGTGACCGCGCGATGGGCCGGTACCGATTCTCCCTTCCGTGATCAGTGCGCCTGATCCAGCCCGGCGGAATAGTGCATGCGGCCCTGGTTGTCGATAATCACGGCCTCGGTGTCCGTTAGTGAATTGATCAGTTGCAGGCCATTCGTAACACCCATGACAAAGATGCTGGTGGAAAGTGCATCCGTGGTCGTGGCATTGCTGCCGATGATGCTGGCACTGTGGACCGCACTGGTCGACTGCCCGGTGCTCGGGTTAAGAATATGGTGGTAACGCACGCCGTCCTCCTCGAAGAAACGCTCATAGTCACCAGAGGTGGAAATCGCGAGGTCCATAAGCGGGATCATGGTGACCACGCCGTCGCGATTGCGCGGATCGCGGATACCGACTTTCCAGGCACGCCCCCAGCGTTCACCGATGACGCGCGTATCCCCGCCGGCACTGACCAGCGCATTCAGGACACCGGCCTTGCGCAGTATTTCGATGGACCGGTCAACGGCATAACCCTTGGCAATGCCACCGAGGTCAATACGTACGCCAGGGTGATCAAAGGCAATCGTGCTGTTGACGGTATCCAGCTTGACGTGGCGGTAATCAATCGCCGGCAACGCCTGTTCGAGCTGTGCCGTCGTGGGCCTGACGCTTTCCCGGTAGTTATAGTATTTCCCGGCACTGGCGTAGGTAATATCGAAGGCTCCGCCGGTAACTTCCGAGAACGACAGCGCACGCATGACCAGTCCCAGCAGTTCACGGCTTACTATGACTGGTTCCCGTGCCGCCTGGTCATTCACCCGGGAGAGTTCACTGTCCGGTTTGTAGGTACTCATTAGCCGGTCAATGCGGTGCATCTCGTCAAGGACGGCCGCCGCAAGTGCCTTGCCGCGTTCTGCATCCTCATGCCACAACTCGACCGTGATCAGCGTACCCATGACGGGTGCTTCCTCGCGGTACCAGTCTGCTGCTACCGAAAACGACAGCACCAGGCCGAGCCATATACCATATATATAGTTACGCAGGGTCATACCCGTGGGTATCGGTCGATTCATACACAGGTTGAATTAGTATCGACAGCAGAATCAACCGTTATCCCCTCTCCCCAACCCTTTTATGCCCGCATTTTGGATACCCCCTTAAAGGGGGAGGGGGCAAATGCAGGGTCCTTTACGCACCCATTATTTATATTGTGCCGGAAACGACGGGGTTGAATGCCGTAAGGCTGTCCATCAGGGCCGCATTGCCAAGCCCGTGACCGGGAAACAGGCTGGCGAAGCTGGCTTGCTCGCCGTGCAGAGCCATGTAATTGAGAACAACGGTCTCCACCAGCAGGTTTACCTGGTTGGCGGCCGGGTTCGCGCTGGTCTCCACCGAGGCGTCTGCACGAAACCAGCCCAGCTGCTGGTGCCTCGCCTGCTCCACCGCATCCGCACCCAGCAGCAGCGGGCGTGAGCCGGGATTGTAGACCAGGAAGAACGAGGCCGCGGTCGATGAATTGTCACCGGTCCACACACCCTTACCGCCGCCGTCTGCCGTGTCGTCGGTCATGCCGTTACTGAAAACGGAACCGTCACTGTACACGTAGACCATCAACGGCACGCCGTTGCCGTTGTTGGCGCGTGCGGCATATTCGAGACAGGCGCCGATGCAGCGCCCGGCACGCAGGTCGCGTAATTCGCCGGTCGCACGATCACCGGTATGGTAATCATAGCCACCCATGGTGATGGTGCCGGCACCGGCAAAGCCGTTGATGACCAGCTTCATCACCGAGGCGGTCTTGCGAAACTCGCTGTCGCCGTCGAATTCGGCCTGCGAAAAGATCCCGCCGGCACCGACTATGTCCGGGTCCAGCCCCGGATCGAGCGTGGTCGGGTCCCCGAAACGGTCGGCAATGTCAGCAGCCTTGACGTAACCACACTGCACCAGGTCCTTGATCACGGCATCGGCCGTCACCTTTGTGTCCACGCTGTCGAGTTTCATCCGGCTGATGCGCTCGATGGATTCCATCACTGCGACGGCATCACCCTGGTCGAGTACGCCGATCAGCTGACCGGTATCCACCATGCCGGTAACATCCGAGGGGCGATCCACCTTGGTCGGGCGGATCGCCGGGTCGAACAGCACTGCCGGTGTCATGGAATTGCCGCCGGAATCGGAGCTGCGCGAACCGATGAGCGTCAGCAGGCTGCCATCGGCACCGGCTCTGGCAATCCCGTACATCGGGTTGTGGGGATTGTTGCCGGTATCATTGTCGGAGCGTGCCGGGATGATGGCTCCGTTGATTTCCACCGCACGGGACCCGGCCTTTTCGTTGATGCCACGCAGCATGGCACTGGTGGTATGAAAGGCCAGGCCGAAATCGGTGTTGATGAAATTCAGGCCCGTACTCGGATCGATGGAATCCGGGGTCATGTCCCCCGGCAGTCCGAGCTTGCTGTAACCTGCGGTACTGAGTGAATCCAGCTGCCCGCCCTGCTGGCCGACGAGCACATTGGACCCGGCGAAATTCGCGCCGCCGGCGAGATCGAAACAGATAAACGGGATCTTGCCCGCACCGAGCGAACGGATTCCGCAGCTGGTCTTGAGCGCCTCGAGGTCGGGCGACAGCGCGGCCGCAGCCTGCCGCGGATTGGTAAACAGCCCGAGAAACGTTGGCGCCGTCACCAGCCCGAGACCGGTTGCGAGTCCCTGCGCGAGAAAGTCGCGGCGGCTCACCGGACGGCCGTGCACGGTCAGGTGCAGCGGGTCATCGGGTAACAGAGTTTTGCGTTTTCTGAACATACATGGCTCCCGGATTGTCCTATTGCAATAACATCACGCCACTGCCGAGCATGGCGGCGCAGGCGGCTTTCACCACCTCCGCGGTACGGGCAGTCGTGTCGCAGGTCGGTGTCGGCGGTGCCACGGCACAGGCAGTCAGATTAACCATCAGGGTGTCGATTTCCGCACTGACCCCGACCGGGTCAGGCTGTGTTGTCAGCCCGGAACCCATGATCCTGTCGAGTAGCGGCGTAATCACCAGGGCGCGCCTGCCCGCCGTGTCGAATGCCGACCCGGCCGTTGTATTGAAATCAACCCCCGGAAAGTAGTCAGTGCGCAATACCTGGCCGTTGTTTTCAACCAGTGCATTGCAGTATTCGATCGCCATCTGGGAAATCGCCATCTGTTGAGCTGCCAGGAAACCCTCGATGTTTTCCACCGTCGGCAACTGCTGTTGCACCGTATCGAATACCGAAGCAACGTCGACCTGTTCGCGGCTGACACCGGTAACCACTGCCATGGTGGTATCGATCTCGTCGAAATTGCGCACGCCGATGTCTGCCACCGCCGGCAGGTCAGCCGGTGGCGCCGGTGTCAGCGGAGCCGGCTCGATCACTACGTTGGTGTTGTTACCGAACACCTCGAAGGTCAGGAAAAATTCATCGCTCGCCGGCCCCTTCTCCAGTGCGATAATGGTGCCAAGATCGGAGAGTTGCTGTCCGCTGCCCGGTGTATAGAAGGCACTGCTGATCATGGTGTCGAGGTGCTTCCATGCCTGGCCCACCACGGCTTCCTTGCCGTTGATACCGATGCGCATGCCGGCCACCGGAATATTGTCCGGGATGGCCGCCGGGTCTAGGCTGATGAACACCGGCTCCCTGAACAGGTAGCTGTAGCTGTCGTACTGGCTGACCTCGAACATCACGAAGCTGTCAGGCACACCCACCAGGTCGCTGACACCGAACAGCAGGAAGAACTTCTCGCCGACACCGACCGAAAAATTCTGCATGATTTGCTCCTGCGTCAGCGCACGGTTGTGAATTGCCACCAGGCGCAGCACACCCTGCCACTGACGGTCGCCCGAGACCTCGTTGCCGAGCACGAAGGCAAAACTGTTGTCCCAGTCGACCAGACTGCCACCGACTACCGGATCAACATCACCGGTGTGTACGCCGTTGACGTA
>CP070821.1:1362462-1365273 GCA_020344335.1 Gammaproteobacteria bacterium
AGCACACCCACGCCGGTCTTGCGTTTCTCTTTCTCGAAAATGACCTTGCCCAGATAGTCCTCGACATCGCCGCCCCGGACCCGGATCGGGGCCGGTTCGCCACGCAACAGCTTGACCACGGCCTTGCGTACGATCTTGCCGAGATATTTCTCCAGCCGGCGCACGCCCGCCTCGCGTGCATACCCGTCGATGATCCGGCGCAGGGCGCTGTCCTCGATGCGCAACTGGCCGCGCTTCTTCAGGCCGGCACGTTCCACCAGCCGTGGCAGCAGGTGTTTCTTCGCAATGGCGAGCTTTTCCTGCGCCAGGTAACCGGACAGGCTGATAACCTCCATTCGGTCCAGCAGCGGCGCCGGAATGGTATCCAGCTGGTTCGCCGTGCAGATAAACAGGACCTTGGACAGATCGAACGGCACATCGAGGTAGTGATCCAGGAAGTCGACATTTTGTTCGGGGTCCAGTACCTCGAGCAGCGCCGAGGCCGGGTCGCCATGATAGGACGCGCCGACCTTGTCGAGTTCGTCGAGCATGATGACCGGGTTGGCCGATCCCGTGTTCTTGATGGCCTGGATGAATTTGCCCGGCATGGCACCGATGTAGGTCCGCCGGTGACCCTTGATCTCGGCCTCGTCGCGCATGCCACCCAGCGAGAACCGGAAGAACTTGCGTCCCAGTGCCTCCGCGATGGAATGTCCCAGCGAGGTCTTGCCGACGCCCGGTGGGCCGACAAACAGGATAATCGAACCGGACACCTCGCCTCTCATGATGCCGACCCCAAGGAATTCCAGGATGCGTTCCTTGACGTCGTCCAGGCCCTCATGGTCGTCATCGAGAATCTTGCGGGCGGCATCCAGGTCCAGCCGGTCATCGGTATGCTTGCCCCAGGGCAGCAGCGTCAGCCAGTCGAGATAATTGCGCGTTACCGCATATTCGGGTGACCCGGTTTCCAGCAGGCCGAGCTTTTCCAGTTCCTCATCGATGCGTTCCTGCGCCGGCTCCGGTACCGTCAGTGTATTCAGCCGCTCCCGGAACTTCTCGAGCTGGGCCGTGCGGTCATCCTTGGACAGTCCGAGTTCCTTCTGGATGGCCTTCATCTGCTGTTGCAGGAAAAATTCACGCTGGTGTGACTGGATTTCTTCCTCGACCTGCTTGCGGATTTTCTGCTGGGCCCGGGCGACCTCCAGTTCCTTGTTGATCAGCCGCAGCACCTTCCCCAGTCGCGACAGGATATGCGTGGTTTCCAGGACTTCCTGCAGCTCTTCCTTGCCGGCCGTGGTCATGCTGGCGGCGAAGTCGGCCAGGTGCGAGGGGTCCTCCGGGCTGAAATGCTCCAGAAAGACCTTCAGCTCCTCGCCGTACAAGGGGTTCAGCGGCACCAGTTCCTTGATGGTATTGATGATCGCCACCGCGTAGGCCTTGACCTCGGACACATGCTCATACCGGGTCTCCGGGTAGTAGCTGACCCGCACGGTATACGGCGGGTTTTTTGACACCCAGCGCTCGATGCGGAAACGCTGCAGTCCCTCGATGAGTACCTGCAGCTTGCCTTCATCCTTTTGCACCCGGTGGACGCGGCAGGCCGTTCCCATGGCATAGAAATCCGCTGCGGTCGCCTCGCTCGCGCGGTCGGTTTTTACCAGTGACAGGCCGAGAATGTCGTGCGGCGACTGCTGCACGGCCAGGATGGTTTCTTCCCACGGGTCGGAATCCACCAGCAACGGCATGACCTGGCCGGGAAAGAATGGCCGGCTGCCCTGCGGCAGGAGATGGATTTCACCGGGCAAAACATCCTTCGCACGGACGATCTCCCCGGGGGTACTCTCCAGCTCCGGTGCGTCGTCTGATTCTTCGTAATCGATATCCATGATTTCAAATTAGATCATTTTTCCGGCCAGAGTATCCAATGGGGATAAATTCATGAAATTCAAGCCGTGGCAGATACCATTTCCCGGTGTATAATTGTGCACAGACACTTTTGGGGGCGACCTGGCTTCGACGTGGGTTGCGAAACCCGAGGTGCATGCCGAGGGGCAGATGACCTCGTAAAACCAGCTGCAAAACTTATAGTTGCCAACGACGACAACTACGCACTCGCCGCTTAAAACCCGGTAGGGTGCCGTCTGACTGAAGCCGTGCTTGTGCGTTCAGAGCCCTTAGGGGCATTCAGGCGTCGACTCTCACAAGATCGCGATAAAGCACGTTCGGGGCGGAGTCGTTAAAACCTTACCGAAATCGCCGGTTGTCTTCCCTGCCCGTCGGGTAGCGGCCGGTTAAATCAATAGACGCGGACAAGCATGTAGAGCCGAGGGCGGAGAATTTACGGACGCGGGTTCGATTCCCGCCGCCTCCACCATCAAATGAAAGACCGCCCTTGTGGCGGTCTTTTCATTTGAGTGCGACTGTGATTCAAAGAACCCGCGTAGCGGGTGAGATTCCAATGTGCAGGGAACGTGGTATAAAACCCGAATTCCTGGATGCGAAGACACTGGATAAATTCTGGAATGAAGCAAAACGGATCATTGATAATGGGTAAAATGTTGTCCCGCCCTCTTCAAATAGCGGGCCTGTCCATATTTCTCTGCTTCATCGCAATCGTAACAGAAGCGGCAGATACTACCCCCTTTGCTGACATCCATCTGCACTACAACTGGAGCCAGCTGCAAAACATCACCCCGGAGCAGGCCGTGCAACGCCTCAGGGACAATCATGTGGTACTGGCATCAGTCTCCAGTAGCCCGCCAGAACTGGCACTGGAGCTTGCACGACACGGCAATGGCATGATTATTCCGTTTTTCCAGCCCTATCTGGATG
>CP070821.1:1365373-1372199 GCA_020344335.1 Gammaproteobacteria bacterium
CCAGTGATTGAAAAAAAACAGCCGGGAGAATAGACAACGGCCCGCCTGTTTGGTTCGTATAAAGGATAAACACACCAGCAGAAAACAGCAACTTGAAAAACCCTTTATTTGTACTGTTTTTGACTGGGCAAAGCGTACCGGGTTCCGGTATCCTTGCGGCGCATTGGAGAGGTGGCTGAGTGGTCGAAAGCGGCGGTCTTGAAAACCGTTGACCCGCGAGGGTCCGGGGGTTCGAATCCCTCCCTCTCCGCCATGTAAATGCAATAAGGCCCCTTGTGGGCCTTATTGCATTACCGAGGTTGATCACGATTCGAACCAGGGGGGCAGGGTGGGAATATCCCACACACAAGGCGTTGTCGCGGAGGTATGGAAAATTTCCCTTCACGATCGAGCAACGTTGGCGCAACGCTCGATCCAGCCCGGATTCACCGCTTTCGGGTCTTGACAGTAAGCTGCAGGAACTGCTCGAAAAATCAACATGCTCCCGGTCAGTTACATTACGTCGGCAACGTCAAAGCGGTTCCTGGATGACCCTGAAAAGGCAATCGTGTAAGACTTTTCCCATTGTTAGCCCCCCGTGGCAGTGGTAGCCTCCATGGAAAAGACCAACGACTGCCCCGCATAATCCCGGAGCAGTCAGAAACCCGGGGAGGAGCATTCCAATGATAAAAGTCATGCTGGTCGATGACCATGATCTGGTCCGTGAAGGCATCCGGAGGATGCTGGATGATGTGGAAGATATCAGCGTTATTGCCGAGGCGGGCAGCGGCGAAACAGCCATCGAGCTTGCACGTCGCAGGTCACCGGATGTTGTCCTGATGGATGTCAGCATGCCTGGAATCGGCGGCCTTGAAGCGACCAGAAGAATTACACATTCATCACCTGACATTAAAGTCATCGCAGTAACCGTCTATGACGACAATCCTTTCCCGACCTGCCTCATCGATGCCGGTGCCTCCGGATACATTACCAAGGGCAGTCACATTGACGAGATCACCAATGCCATCCGCGTGGTACACGGCGGTAAACAGTATTTCGCCAAGGAAATAGCCGACAAGCTTGCACAGACCCTTGTCAAGTATCGCGGCAAGACGCCAATTGACACGATAACGGACCGTGAAATGGTCGTCATGCTGATGGTTACTCAGGGAATCAGGAACAAGGAGATTTCCGAGAGACTGTGCCTCAGCCCCAAGACTACCAGCACCTACCGTTACCGGCTGTTTGAAAAGCTTGGCGTAAATAATGATGTTGCGCTGACGCGCTGGGCAATTCGCAATGGCCTCGTTAACGAAAGCGGTAGCCCGAACAGCGGTCAGTCCTGACTGCAGAAGCACTATGCAGTAAGGCGGACCTTCACCGTCCGAACATGGCCGGCAATCTGACGTTCGCTACCACTTATCCAGATTTCTGAGAACCCCATCAAGGTTTTAGCCTCCTTTAGTGGCAACACTCCACATGCTGTGCTTATTAATAGATATGGTTACGCAGTTCTGCAGTAAAGGTGTACCTGATGACTGGAAAACAAATCCCTGCACCGGAGTTCCCGCAATCGCTTGAATGGTTCAACACGGATAAACCGGTAAATCTGGAGGCATGCCT
Source organism: Gammaproteobacteria bacterium (assembly GCA_020344335.1). GTDB lineage: Bacteria > Pseudomonadota > Gammaproteobacteria > UBA9214 > UBA9214 > SZUA-186. The sequence goes on from CP070821.1 coordinate 1,366,976, forward strand.
GGGAAAAGTTGTACTGCTGAATTTTTCCACTTATTGTTCACTCCAGTGCATAAACAGGCTGCAGGATCTGGAATTTCTGAAAAACAAGTATCACGACAATGTCCGGATAATCGGCATCCATATTCCACGCTTTCCAGGCGAACGCACCACGATCCACCTCCAGAAAGCCATCGCTCGTCATAACATCGAACACCCGATTATTAATGACATGAACCAACGGGTGACAAAACTCTTCGGGATCAGGCAACCGCATGCGCTCGTCGTCATTGATACAAAAGGAAACATAAAAGGAGCCACATCGCGCCTGGACAAACGCCACAAGCTGGACAAGATAACAGGGCAGTTACTTTGCAAAACGGACAGGCACGTAGCCGTTCCTGATACTCCGGATCCCTCCCGTGAATGTGGTATAGCTGCTAATGCACTTGCGTACCCCGGCAGGATTCATGTAACCAATAAACGTGTCTTCATCGCAGATAGCGGAAACAATCGCATAATTGAGACAACGACCGGAGGTCATGTACTGCACCAGTTTGGCAGCAGTGACGCCGGATTCATCGACGGTCATGGAACTGACGCTGCATTCAGCAATCCACAAGGCATGCTGCTGCTGGATGAGTATCTGTATGTTGCCGATTCGGGCAACCATGCAATACGCCGCATCCATCTGCAAAGCGATGAAGTTATCACCATAGCCGGAACCGGAAAACCGGGGAATCCGCCACAAAGCTCTCATTTCAGCAATCCTCGTGAAGTAAACCTTAACGCACCCTGCGGGCTGGCCCTCAAGGGAAATAACATCTATATCGCCATGTCCGGGACTAACCAGATCTGGGCACTGTCGTTGCTCACAAACATCATGGAAGTAATCGCCGGCAGCGGTGACAAAGACCTTGTAGATGGCATATCACACCTCGCTTCATTCGCACAGCCATCTGCCCTGAGTATCATGGGAAATACCCTGTACGTTGCCGATGCGGAATCCTCTGCCATCCGCGCGGTCGACCTCGATACGCGCAACGTCAGAACACTCGTTGGCGGGGGGCTGCGCAACTATGGTTACAATGACGGCTTCGCAACGGATGCGAAGCTTCAATATCCGCTCGATCTCGATGCCGACCAGCGCAAGAAATTACTCTGGGTTGCAGATACATACAATAATAAAATCAGGAAGATAGAGCTTGGTAATAATCTTGTTTCTAGTGTTACCGTTGATTACCCCCTGCACCAGCCGGCTGGGCTGGCATTCAGTGAAGATACCCTATACATTGCAAACACCAATTTGCATGAAATCGTGCGCATCGATCTGCGCAACGGGAACTCAGACACCCTGAATGTTGACGACGAATACGCCGGTATTTAATTCCGACTGCAAAGACTGCCCGCGCCTTGCAAACTTTCTCGACCAGACCGGAAAGCAGTATCCGGCCTATCATGCACGGCCGGTTGCCCCGTTCGGAGACCCGAATGCCAGATTGCTGATCGTGGGACTTGCGCCCGGTATGCACGGAGCAAATGCCACGGGACGACCGTTTACCGGCGACTACGCCGGGATCCTGTTATACCAGACCCTGTATGAATTCGGTTTCAGCAACAAGCCGGATTCCGTTTCTGTCGATGACGGTCTTGAGCTGTTCAACTGCCGCATCACCAATGCAGTAAAGTGTCTGCCACCACAAAACAAACCGCGGCCTGATGAAATCAGACAATGCAACAGCTACCTGAAAAATGAGCTGGATTCCCTGCCAAGACCGGCAGCCATGATCGGCCTGGGCAAAATAGCGCACGATGCCATCCTGCGTGCCTCAGGGCTACGCCTCTCGGCCTTTTCCTTCGGGCACGGAAATGTTCATGCATTGACCGGCGATCGCACCCTGATCGACTCCTACCACTGCAGCCGCTACAATACCCAGACACGCCGCCTTACACCTGGCATGTTCAATGATATATTTGTTACTGCCAGGCAGCTTCTCGGACACATGGAAAACGAGAAGACATAACCTGCATCGATCACGCTGACCTGAAACTTTCAATGCCCGATCAAATTCCTGCATTTGATTCAAAGGATTTCCTCAAGACACTGACATCCCGTCCCGGCGTTTACCGCATGCTGGACAAGGACGGCTCGGTACTGTACGTCGGCAAAGCGAGCAACCTGAAGAAAAGGTTATCCAGTTATTTCCGGCGAACCGGCCTGGGTACCAAGACCCGGGCGCTGGTCGACCAGATCGCCAACATTGAAATCACGGTGACCCATACAGAAAGTGAAGCCTTGCTGCTGGAAAACAACCTGATCAAGCAGTTCAAGCCGCGCTATAACGTATTACTGCGCGACGACAAGAGCTACCCGTATATTTACCTGTCTGACAGGCAGAAGTTTCCACATCTTGCGTTGCATCGCGGCGCGCGGCGCAAAGCGGGCCGCTATTTCGGCCCCTATCCCAGCGCAAGGGCGGTACGGGAAAGTCTCCAGCTGCTGCAAAAACTGTTCAAGGTAAGACAGTGCGAAGACAGTTTTTTCAGAAACCGCTCGCGGCCCTGCCTGCAGTATCAGATCAAGCGCTGTACGGCGCCCTGTGTCGGATATATTACACCGGAAGAATATGCCACTGACGTGAAGCACACAGTCCTGTTCCTGGAAGGCAAAAGCAGCGCCGTGATCGATGGACTGGTCGAACGCATGGAAACCGCCTCGTCAGCCCTGAGTTATGAACAGGCTGCAGAGTATCGCGACCAGATCGCCTGCCTGCATCATGTTCAGGAAAAACAGTACGTCAGTAATGAAAAAGGGGATCTCGACATCGTCGCCTGCGCCATGGACAGGGGGTACGCCTGTATCCAGGTATTTTTCGTCCGTGGAGGAAGGAACCTTGGTAATGCTGTTTTCTTTCCCAAGACACCGGCAGATACCAGCCATGAAGCCATCATGTCGGCATTCATAAGCCAATACTACCCAGACAAGGGCATACCGAACGAATTGCTCCTGAGCCACAAGCCCGAAGACAAGACACTGTTGCAGGAAGTGCTGGGCAGTGAATCGGGGCACAAGGTAAAGTTAACCACCAATGTGCGCGGTGATCGTGCACGCTGGCTGGCACTGGCAAGAAACAATGCGGAACATGCGCTGACAACCTTTCTGGTCACCCGCAAGGGTTATGCAGATCGCCTGCAGGAACTCAGTCGTGCACTCGACCTGGTCGAGACACCGGAACGTATGGAATGCTTCGACATTAGCCATACACGCGGCGAATCGACGGTTGCTTCCTGCGTTGTGTTTGGTATGGAAGGACCCTTAAAGTCCGACTATCGCCTGTTCAATATAAATGGTATCCAGCCAGGTGACGATTACGCCGCCATGGAGCAGGCAATCATCCGACGTTATACACGCCTGATAAAGGGAGAGGGCAAATTGCCTGATCTGCTCTTTATAGACGGTGGCAAGGGTCAGCTGTCGGCTGCACGGCATGTACTCGATGAACTGCAGGTAACCGGTGTCGAAATTGTCGGCATCGCCAAGGGAGCTGACAGAAAACCTGGAATGGAAACATTGCACGTTGCGGGGAGCGGCCGGGAAATGCACCTGTCCCCGGATTCCCCGGCATTGCACCTGATACAGCAAATCCGCGACGAGGCACACCGGTTCGCCATTACCGGTCACCGCCAGCGACGTGCCAGGACACGCAGGAACTCGCCTCTGGAGCAGGTGCCCGGTATTGGTCCCAAGCGCCGGCAACAGTTACTGAAGCAACTTGGCGGTCTTCGGGAAGTCGCACGTGCCGGGGTAGAGGACCTGGTGATGGTAAAGGGCATCAACCGGGCACTCGCGCAGCAGATATATGATGCCTTTCACAGCGATCCGGCATAGACATGACATTTAACTGGAATGTACCCAACACCCTGACGTTGATCCGGATCATCCTGATCCCGGTTTTTGTGATCGTGTTCTATGCGCCCTATGGATGGTCTAACCTGATGAGCACTGCCATCTTCGGCCTTGCCGCGCTGACTGACTGGCTGGATGGTTACCTGGCCCGGCTCCTGAAACAGTCCTCTGTATTCGGCGCCTTCCTCGATCCGGTTGCCGATAAACTCATGATTGCCGTTGCCCTGGTGGTACTGGTCCAGGACAACCCGACCATCCTGTTCACCATCCCGGCCGCCATCATCATCGGTCGTGAAATTGTAATTTCTGCCTTGCGGGAGTGGATGTCGGAAATCGGGGAACGCACGCGGGTAGCTGTATCGATCATCGGCAAGATCAAGACGATCGCACAGATGGTGGCGATACTGCTGTTACTCTACAAACACCCTATGGGTGCATTCCCCACCCATCAGGTCGGGTTGTTCCTGCTGTATGTCGCCGCCATCCTGACACTCTGGTCCATGGTGGTCTATCTTAGAGCGGCCTGGCCCATACTGGCCGGTAATTCAACATCCAATCAATAACCTGGCGCTTGACAGACGGGCGTCCGACGATAGAATTACCGGGTACTCATGCGGGAATAGCTCAGTTGGTAGAGCACAACCTTGCCAAGGTTGGGGTCGCGAGTTCGAATCTCGTTTCCCGCTCCATAGTTATCGACCCGAACCCTGGCAAACCCGCCGGGGTTCTTGCCATCAGGGCACGATGTTTCCGGCCACGGCTGAGTGGCAGAGTGGTTATGCAGCGGCCTGCAAAGCCGTGGACCTCGGTTCGATTCCGGGCTCAGCCTCCAATTTAACAAATGGCCATAGTGGCCGCCTGATCGTGCTGGCCCGGGAAGCAGCGTTGCGTGCCCCGCGCGACTCGCTGTCCGAACCCGTTCCGTCGAGGTGGTTTACTATGGCCCCGAACGCCATGAAAAACATCGCCACCTGATGAGTGAATTCCCGAAAACCCTGGAAGCCTATGCAGCCAGGCTCAGGGAAGGCCCTGAAGAAAACAGGGCAGCGACGGTATTGCCCTTCACGAAACAAGCCTGACACGGCCTGATACCAAATAGTGCGCAGCTAGCACATTTACTAAATACCTGAAATTCAGTATGTAACTGTTTGCTTTCGGTTACTATTTCCGTGCGCGCAAAAAACGGCTATCAAAGACCGCAATGTTTGCCCTGCAGATTTCCGTACATGTACTATAATTTCAATCAGGAGGATGACAAGGCAAACAGGCAAACAGAAGTATTTGCCATTGCCAATAAACAGAACACTGTTTAGTCATCTCCTGGACGCCTCGGGTAGCAAA
>CP070821.1:1372299-1375776 GCA_020344335.1 Gammaproteobacteria bacterium
GCTTGTCATAGAAGACGATCTGCTCGAGGTCACGGATGCCGATACCGGCCTGGTCCAGACACGATGAAATGGCATGGACCGGGAACCGGGCGTCGTGTTTCTTGCGCGAGAAACGCTCTTCCTGCGCTGCGGCGGCAATTTCGCCGTCACTGAGCAGTGCCGCGGCACAGTCATGGTAATACGCAGATATTCCAAGAATATTCAAGATGTTAACTGTCTTCTATCTAAGTGTATTGCATACAGCCGGTCGGCCGGTCTGAAGTATTATTGTTGCGCAAGTTATCGGTGACAAATTATACACTGAGCCGTTTTTTTACCGCCTGTCAGACACGCACCTGAGGTTGCCGGTCGCTGCAACGGGTGGCGAGTTGGCTGGCAATGCAATCATTGCCGGCTTGTTTCCGGGTGGGAAGGTACCTATGAGAGTTATTCATAATTTCTGGTCGCCAGCACTGCTTGTGGCATGGTCCCGGCGAAGCCAGCCTGGGCGTCGGCAATCCTGCATAAATTTAACGTGTTCAGGCGTTCTGCCTGAGATGGCCGTCCTGCAGGCGATACACCGCGTCAGCTGATTCAACTAGTGCGGTCTGGTGGGTGATGGCGATGATAGTGTAATTCTGCTTCAGGTTCATCAGTGTCTCGCTGATGATCCCCTCGCTGTCTGGGTCGAGGGCGCTGGTCGGTTCATCAAGGATCAGCAGCGCCGGCCGGTGCGCCAGGGCACGGGCGATCATGATGCGCTGGCGCTGCCCGCCGGAAAGCGTGGCGCCGCGTTCACCAACATTGCTGTGTATGCCGTCCGTGAGACTGCTGACAAAATCCCAGGCCGCCGCGGCCTTCAGGGCCTGCTCCGCATCTGCCTCGGTGAGCTCGGGATCCCCAAAAGTAACATTCATATATACGCTGTCATGCAGCAGTAGCTGTTCCTGGGGAACGTAGCCTATCTTGCTGCGCCATTTTTTGATATCCACTTCGGTCAGCGGCCGGTCGTCGAGGTACACCGCGCCGACATCGGGCTTGTAAAGACCGATCAACAGGTCAATCAGGGTTGTCTTGCCGGCACCCGAGGGGCCGATAATGGTAGTCAGGGATCTGGTCGGTATGGTCAGCGAGATATCCATCAACACGGGCTTGTCGCCGTAGGCAAAGGATCCATGCTTGAAGCGGATACTGTCCTCGAGTACCGGTTCGGCCACACCGGATGTCACTTCCCTGGCCTGTTCTGCCTTGCTGATTGCCCGGGTGATTGACCAGAAGGCGCTTTCGGTGGTAACCAGTTTCTGGTATTGCTTCTGTACCTTGCCGAACTGGTTGAGGACCCGGCCCAGCAGTATCACCAGTATCATGACCGTCGCGAAAGACATATCCCAGTGTTGTATTGCGAAGTAAATCCCGATGGCGATCACAATGGCAAACATGGGTCCCTGTACGGCATCGAGCAGCGCCTTGCTGAACACATCGCGTTGCAATGCCCGGTTCAGTTTCGATGTCTCTGCGCTCAACACCGCATCTGCCTGCTCTTCCCGTGCCATGGCCTTGAGTGACTTGACCGACTGCAGTGTGTCTGTCAGGCGCGCCAGCAGGGACTTGTAGATCTTGGTCTGGTGTTTGCCTGCGCGCCGTGCCATCTTCACCAGGGTGTGGGAAACTGACAGGATGAAGATGCCAATGCCGAAGCAGGCAAGTGTGGCCTTCCAGGAGACCACCAGGGCGATTGCCGTATACACGGCAGACATAACCAGCAGTGCCAGCATGGTAATGCCATAGACATAGGCTTGCGATGAGCGGTTCGCCTCTGTCGCCATCGAGTTGGCGAGCTTGCCAATGGGCTGGCGCAGGAAATAGTCCCAGCGGGTGGCCAGTACTGCCCGTAGCAGTGTCAGCCTGAATTCCGTTGTTATGTGCGCCGCTGAATAACCAACATGCCTGTCTGCCAGCAGCATAAGCATGCTCTTCAGCGTAACAAACATGACCACAACAATAAGTAATACACCGATGGTTGCTTCAAGCCCCACGCTGTTCAGTGCATTGATTACAAATTCCTCCACACCACTCATTTCTTCATCGGAGTCCGGTTGCAGCGTCCCGTCTACTCCGGTTTTCTCCGAGGTGACCAGCTTGAGCAGGGGCAGCAGTGCAGAGATGCCGGCGCCATCCGCGATTCCGGCAAACAGGATGGCCACCAGGGCGAAAGCAGTCCGCCAGGGATAGGCCCTTATCAGTGTCATGAGTAGACGCATAGGACAGTGAGAATAGCAGGAGGCCGGAGTTGTTATCTACAGCTGGCCCCTGTTGTTCCTTCAGGAGTAGCCGAACCCGGGATTGAGTGTTTCTGTTACCAGGGCATCGATGGTTGCGTTTTGCTCGCGTGTGAAATAATCACTGTAGCCGCCGACCTTGCCGCGTCTTACCTTGTGGGAACCGGCATCACCCGCGTTGGTTGGTTGCATTCGGCCGGAGCTGAAAAACCCGGTTTTTTCCTTGTGCGACATGCTGTCGAAGGATGCAAATTCGACTGCCTTTTCAATATCATCCTGGCTGAATTCATGATCAATGAACCGCATGATCCGTGCGAGGGTTCCGACCGGATCGGTATGGAGTTCTTCGTACCTGGCAATCATGCTGTGTGGCATCGCCTGCATTTCAGCATGCCAGCGGTTGTAATGCTCGACCACGCGGGGTATGCCAAGGTCACTGTCCATGACGAAGTCATACAGCGACAGTGACTTTGCCTGTTCCGGGATCCCCTTGCGTATCAATTCACGGTCAGACGCGCGGTTGCACACATGGAAATGAAACGACACGGCGACATCGCGCGGGTCGCGCACCAGAAACAGGGTCTTGCGATCGGTCGGTACCGGTATATATTCACGGTTGCGTGAAAATGCCGGGATCCGTGTATCACGGTTGAAATAGATGCGTGGAATTGCGGGGTTGAGCCTGTGCAGGTTGTCGAAGTCGATTATTTCCGTAGCGGGTGTTCCATAGGCCAGGTGATACAGGTGTGAAATCATGATGCGCAGCCAGGTCCGGCCACTCTTGGTATGCGAGATGATCATGGCGTCGGCATGCTGCATCTGGTAGCTGTGTCTGCGTACCCAGCGACGCTTGTGGCGCCATAATATGACGGACTGAAATAGTCCTGCCTGCCTGTTGCCGTGACTCATGCCGGAATATGCTTCGGGAATTACTCTGGCCGGCCCGCGGTACGCGGCCTGTAGCCGTAGACAGGGGCAATCCTGGCAATGAGCTTGTCAATGGTTTTCTGCTCCTGTTCGTCGAAGTAGTCCGTGTAGCCGCCAACCTTGCCACGACGTACCTTGTATGCGCCGGGATTGTCCGGATCCTTGATCATCAGGCGCCGGCTGCCCGAGTCGAAGGTACGGTTCTGTTCGAGCTTTTTCATGTTCTCGAAGGATGTCCACTCGACCACGTCATTGATCTCTTCTTCTGTCGCGTCCACTCCCATAAAGGAAA
>CP070821.1:1375876-1380924 GCA_020344335.1 Gammaproteobacteria bacterium
CTGGTGGTAGCCGTGGCGGTGCACTCCGTACAAATTGCAATGAAGGATGTACACGGTACGGACTGAGACATGAAAAATCGGTAGTGGCTCAGTTTGTACCAGGCCGAATAAATTCGGCCCTGCAAAGAACGATGTTGTAGGGCGGAATTTAATCCGTCAGTACCAGGCCGAATAAATTCGGCCCTACAAGAAACGGTGTTGTAGGGCGGAATTCATTCCGCCAGCAAGAAACGGTGTTGTAGGGCGGAATTCATTCCGTCAGTACCAGGCCGAATAAATTCGGCCCTACAAAGAAACGGTGTTGTAGGGCGGAATTCATTCCGCCAGCACCAGGCCGAATAAATTCGGCCCTGCAAGAAACGGTGTTGTAAGGCGGAATTTAACCCGCCAATACCAGGCCGAATAAATTCGGCCCTGCAAAGAACGGTGTTGTAGGACGGAATTTAACCCGCCAATACCAGGCTGAATAAATTCGGCCCTACAAAGAAACGGTGTTGTAGGGCGGAATTCATTCCGCCAGACATACTGTTCTACACACCGGACCGGTAACAGACGCCACCAATCCAGCAGACTACAATAATATTTATATATCATATTGATTTATATTTGATTTATATATTTATTGACATATCTTGATTTGTCAAACATACTTCCCTCATGCAAAGTATAAAGATCAGTTCGAAAGTTGATGAGGACATCTGGAATGAGCTCAAGGCACTCGCCAGCGAGACGCATCAGAATGTGTCCGGTTTACTCACGGAAGCGATACGCGACTATGTACAGAGAAAGCGCGTGCGTCCCGAAGTCCTGAACCACCTCGAAGACTCAATGACCGAAAACGAAGAGCTGGGAAAGCTGCTTGCAAAATAAGACCGTTGCCTTCCTGAGCCGCGACGAAACACTCGAAATCCACCGTGCCCTGCTGGAACGCTTTGGAGGGTCCAGTGGTGTACGGGATCCCGGATCACTCGAGAGTGCGCTGTTCCGTCCGCGGACTGGTTACTATGATGATCTTGCCGAAATGGCGGCGGCAATGTTCGAATCGCTCATCATGAACCATCCTTTCATTGACGGTAATAAACGCGTTGCATTCTTTGCAACTGACGTTTTCCTGCGATTGAACGGTTACAAACTGGAGGTGGATGCCAACAAGGCACACCAATTCCTGATAGGTTTGCTGGAAAATGATTGCTGCACATTCGATCAGCTGTTGCCGTGGATACGCAAACATACGGTTAAGATTTAGTGTCAGTGAATTAGAATACTCATCCTGTTGATATGACGGTCTTCCATGCCTGAATTCTTCAGAAAACTGCAGGAAAATATCCGATACCTGGTTGACCAGGCGTTTGCGCGCAAGTTCGTCGGGCAGTTCCTGCTGTTTGTCACACTGGTGACAAGCGTCACCCTGGTTGGCATGACGGCCATGTTCTTCGGGCTGTTCTCGGAGGAGAACAAGGACATTATGACTATTCCACGTGATATCGATGCCGGTTTACTGGATTCCATGTGGTGGTCGCTGAACCAGGTTATGCGCCTGCGGGGGTTTGAAAAGGTCTACGGTGCCACCGGCCCGGTGATCGCGTATTCACTGTTTCTGTCCGTCATGGGGCTGGTGGTCTTCAGTGTATTGATCTCGCTGATCAACAACACCATGCGCAGTCGTATCGAGGCACTGCGCAAGGGTGATACACAGGTCCTGGAACGTGACCACGTGCTCTTGCTGGGATGGAACAACAAGGTATTCTCTATCCTGAAGCAACTGGCCCGGCTTCAGCCCGGCGTCAAGGTCGTGATACTCGCACCGCGGGAAATCGACATAATGCAGGAGCAGCTTCGGATCGCGGGGATTCAGCGGGAACGGATCAAGGTCATCCTGCGCAGCGGCACCCCCAGTAATCATGGCGAACTCGATCGGGTTGCTGTCGACCGGGCCGCCAGCGTGATTGTCCTCGCAACCGACGCCGATGACAGCGAGGCCATCAAGACCATGGTGCTGCTGGCTACGCGACAGGACTGGTCCGGTGAGCTGCCGATCCTGACGTCGGAAATTGCCCTGGAGCAAAACTACGAACTGGCAAAAATCGCCGCCAGGAACCGGTTGCATATCATCTCTTCCAGCCGGGTAATCAGCAAGGTGATTGTGCAGACGGTGCGTAACCCCGGACTGGCGGATGTCTATAATGAAATTTTTTCACCGGCAGGCAACAGCATCTACGTGCAATTCATACCCGAATGCACCGATCGACCGTTGGGCGAAATCGCGCATCGACTGTCCGATGCCATACCTGTCGGCATTGCGTGGGATGAACAGCGCGATGACGCAGTGCGACATGCCGCCGGCCTCAATCCCGAACCCGACTACGAGGTCGCCGAGGATGAACAACTGGTGCTGCTGACACGCGGTCTGCCGGCCACTTACTCCAGCCCCGGAAAGATCCCGGAATCCCGGATCTACCGTGAAGGCGGGTCGGCACCGCACGTCCCTGCCCGGGTACTGCTGATTGGCTGGACCGACATTCTTTACGATCTCCTGCAGGAACTCGATGCACACGCCTTGCGCGGCACCGAAGTGACTATCCTCTCGGGCATCAATGAAGAACAGGCAAGGCAACGGGTAGCAGCCCATCAGGCAAGCGACCTTGAAAACCTGACACTGGTCTTTCTGGAGGGTGATGCCGTGATGCAGGCGGCCTGGTCAGGCATCGATATCTCCGCCTTCCAGAGCATCGTCGTGCTTGCCGATGAATCTGACGAACAGGGGGATGCGGACACTCGCACCTTGCGCATACTGCTGCGCCTGTCGGACCTGCGCAAACAGGATGAGTCGCATGCTCATACTGTTGCCGAACTGCTGGACGAAAACAACCGCGCCCTGCTCACCGGGCTGGGTGTCCATGACATCATTGTCAGTCCCGAGGTTGTCAGTGCCCAGCTGGCGCAGATTGCGCGCCAGGATGTGCTCGCACCGATCTATCGCGAGCTGCTGAGTGCCGGCGGCGTCGAGATCAGCCTGCGTCCCGCCGGCGATTACGTGAAGCTCAATACCGATTGTCTTTTCAGTGACCTGATCTATGCGAGCCAGCAGAAGATGGAAATCGCACTTGGACTGCGCCTGGCGCAGCACGGTGGCGAGGTGTTACTGAATCCCTCGAGACGCTCCGCGTGGCAGCTTGGGGAACATGACAAGGTGATTGTGCTGGCGCAGCAGGTTTACCAATAAGCCAGGATATTTCTATTGTTGAGCAAACACCCCTCATCCCAGCCTTCTCGGCAACTGCTCCATGCGTCGCCTAGGGGCGCCTACTGTTGGTGCTCTACCTCCTGCATGGCCCAGGCCAGTTTCTCGACCGGTTCCCGGTCTCACCTTCTCCCTGCAGTCGTCCCCTTTAGGGGAGAAGGAGCTGTTGGGCGCTTCCGCAGAGTTTGCAGGAGTACACCGCACTAACTCCCTCTCCCTTCAAAGGGAGAGGGCCGGGGTGAGGGTTGATTAAATCAATTGCGGCCCCTCATCCCAACCTTCTCCCCTCAAGGGGAGAAGGAGTTATATATGATTAAGCGCCGTCCATAATCCTTGTTGCTACGACCAATCCCGAACCCTGTCAGGCTGCGCCGCTGCCCAGGAGATTCCCGATCTTGTCAAGCAGGCGATTGAGGTTGACCGGTTTGGTGTCGTAGTCATCGCAGCCGGCGTCAAACGCTTTCTGCTCATCCTCTTTCATGGCGTGTGCGGTCAGGGCAATCACCGGGATATCCTGCGTGGCGGGATCGGCCTTGATGCGGCGCGTGGCTTCCCAGCCGTCAATAACCGGCAGGCTGAGGTCCATCAGGATGATATCCGGGTTGGCGGAGGATGCCATGTCGACACCGGCCTGGCCATCGACGGCAATGGCCACCTCGAAGCCCTTGCGCTCCAGTCGGCGCGACAGCATGTCCCGGTTCATTTCATTGTCTTCAACCAGCAATATTTTACTCATTGTATTTCCTGTAGTTAAGCCAAAGAGTTAAACCAGTCAGGCATCATTTGTGTGTGCCTGACTGAGGTTGCAGGCCGCGACAGCATCGCGCACGCGTTCCAGTAATTGTTCACGGGTATAGGCACTCTTTTCAACGACCTCCTCGACCATTCCAGCCAGCCGGTCACGGTCCTCGCTGGTCAGGTCCTTGGCGGTAATCACGATGACCGGTATTTGTTGCCATTCCGGCTTTGCACGCAACGCCGCCAGAAAACCAAAGCCGTCCATCACCGGCATCATCAGATCCAGCAGGATCAGCCGGGGTTCCACCGAGGCCATGACTTCCAGGGCTTCCTGACCATTCCCGGCCTCGGACACCGCCCAGCCGGCCTTCTCCAGAGTGCGCGACATCACCTCGCGGGTCTCGGTGTCATCCTCGACCAACAACACCGTACAAATATCCTCGGCACAGTAATAGCGGCTCAATGCCTTGTGCAGCAAGTCCCGGTCAACCGGCTTGGTCATGTAATCCACCGCACCGAGCGAGTATCCCCGCGTCCGGTCATCGATCATCGTCAGCATGATCACGGGTATCTTGCGCAATTCCGGGTCGGCCTTCAGTGTACGCAGCACCGACCAGCCATCCATGTCCGGCATTATCACGTCCAGGGTGATGGCGGCAGGCTGCAACTCATGCGCAAGGCGCAGGCCCTGTTCGCCGTTGGCCGCCGTGACCACTGTGAAACCGTCTTTCACCAGAAAACGCTCGATGATCTCGCAGGCTTCCGGGTCATCATCGATGACCAGGATCATGGACCCGGGTCCGGCCTCTCGCAGGGTCTCCAGTTCAGGCTCGGTGATTGCCGGCGTGGTGTCAACAGACGGGCGTGGCGGTTGCGTGCCGGGCAGGATGGCGGGAATGCGAATGGTGAACGTGGAGCCTTCGCCTACCTCGCTGTAGACGCTCAAATCACCACCCAGCAGTTGGCAGAAACGCTGTGAGATCGCCAGTCCCAGGCCGGTGCCGCCGTAATCGCGGGTGGTTGACCCGTCCGCCTGTGCAAATTCCTCGAAGACATGCTCAAGCTTGTC
>CP070821.1:1381024-1384300 GCA_020344335.1 Gammaproteobacteria bacterium
CGGCTGCTGAACACGATTGCATTCGGCGGTGTGGCAACCGGCAGCATAAAGGCGCAGGAGGCGGCAATGACCGCAGCCGCCATCAGACCGAACGGGTGTACCTCGATCGCCGCCGCCAGCGCCCCCATGACCGGTAACAGCAATGATGCAGTCGCTGTGTTCGACGTGATCTCGGTAAGAAAAACCACCATCGCAACCACCGTTGCGACAATCAGCACGATATTGATGCCTTCCAGAACCGACAGGCGGCCGGCAAGCCAGCTGGTCAGCCCGGTTTCACTGAAGCCCTGTGCCAGGGCAAACCCGCCGCCGAACAGGATGATAATGTCCCAGGGTATAGTGACAGCGGTCTTCCAGTCCAGCAGAAACTCCCGTTGCCTGAGGTTGACCGGTATCATGAACAGCAGCAGGGCGCCGGCGATGGCAATCGTCGAGTCCTTCACCAGCCGCAACGCTTCATGATCAACGAGTCCACGCAATAACCAGAGTACCGCCACACCCGCCAGCACCGTGCCCACATATTTTTCTTCCCGGGACATGGGGCCCAGCCGGCTAATCTGCTCGTTGATGGTTGCGCTGCTGCCGGGCAGGTGAGCGCTGACGTCGGCAAAGAAAAAGCGGGTCAGGTACAGCCATGCAAGGATCAGCGTGACAACTGACAGCGGCAGTCCGAAACTCATCCATTCAAAAAAGCCAAGCTGATTTCCGTAGGTCTCCTCTATGACACCGGCCAGAATGGCATTCGGCGGCGTCCCGATCAGCGTTGCAATACCCCCGATCGACGCGGCGTAGCCGATCGCCAGCATCAGCACGGTACCAAAGTGAGTCTGCCCGGGCGGCAGGCTGATGGCATCTTCGCCATGACGCCTGGCATCGGACATTTCGTGGAGTACGGCGATACCGATGGTCACCATCAGCATGGTAGCCGCGGTGTTGCTGATCCACATGGAAAGCACGGCGGTGGCCATCATGAAGCCGAGAACAATCCGGCGCGGGGTCAGTCCCACCAGCCGGATGGTATGCAGTGCGATGCGGTGGTGCAGGTTCCACTTCTCCATGGTGACGGCAATGAGAAAGCCACCGAGAAACAGGTAGATCAGGTGATGCGCGTAGGCCCGGGTCACCTCGCTGCCGCTCATCACGCCCAGCAGCGGGTACAGGGCAATCGGCAACAAGGCCGTTGCCGGGATGGGAATGGCACCGCTGATCCACCACGTCGCCATGAGCAGCGCCACAGCGGCCACGTGCAGGCCTTCCGATGTCATGCCCTCCGGCAAGGGCAGCAGCAGGACCACGACAAACAGGGCCGGGCCGAGCACCAGGCCAATACCGGCACTGCCTGTTTTCACGCCATCTCCACGTCGACGAGCTGACGAAACAGGCTGGACTCCCGCTTGTAGAAGCCCTCGGTATGATAGGACTCGGCAAGTTGCAGGTATTCGTAGTCTATGTGGTGGCACAATTCGTGGAGCAAGGTCCTCAGAAAGGACCGGAATGCCACGACCTGCTCACGTTTCGCGGTTCGCATCCACAGCGTGATGAGGGGGGGTGCCTTGCCTTCGCGGGGATCGTACAGGCCATGCAGCTCGCCATAATCATCAGACGGACGCCTGGCCAGTACCCTGACCACGACCGGGGGTATGGACAGCCCCCTGGTAATGCTGCGGGCCAGCTGCTGACACGCGTCCGCTGCCGCCTTGCAGTCCTCGTCATGCAGGGCCGCGCGCAGGGAGCTGACAAGGGCGGAATGCTGCCGATTGTTCGGCAGTGCGAGCGTGGTTACCCGGTCGCTTTTTCGGTAGGTTGCCTGGTCGCCTTTCGACAGGCTGTTGTAGTACGCAAAGACCACGTTTCCCCTCCGGCCGGATGTGAAACCCGGCAAAGAGAATACGTTGCCTTCTGCCCGCTAACAAGCCGGTCAGGTACAGACGGGTATTGACGGCTGCTGGTGTCTACACAGCGGTCCTCATGCCGCCTTCATGCGCACACGCCAGCGTACCGGAAATTCGAGAATGCCCCGGGAACGGCGCACCTCCCGCAAATAGAGTTTCGCAGCACGGTACCCTTCACGAAATGACAGGCGCATGTACTCCACCTTGACGAGATGCCCCCCCTGCAATGCATGCCGGAAACCGGCGCAGAACTTGTCTTTCTTCACATGGGGCGGAATCCTGATACCAACTTCCTGCGGACTGGGGTAACTGTTTTCCATCGTACCGGCCTCGCTGTCCTGGTGAACCCACTCATAGACCTTATCGGCTGCGGGGAAATGCACATTAAAATTTCTATATGTTATTGTTATATATATTTTTATTGTTATGAAACGATTATCCCTCCGCACTGTCCATACCCTGTGCCGATGACTGACAACAAAGGATGGAATCATGAAACCCCAGCAAATCCTCAACTGGCCAGCCCTGCTGTTGCTGCTCCTGCTCCCCTTCAGCGCGCAAGCCGCCAGCCCGGAGACAGCCTCCGGTCACCGTACCGCCACCTTTGCAGGAGGCTGCTTCTGGTGCATGGAACCTCCCTTTGACGCCCTGGACGGGGTGATATCGACGACCTCCGGCTACATCGGCGGTCACAAGCAGAACCCCACATACAAGGAAGTTTCCCGTGGCGGGACCGGCCATACCGAGGCCGTACAGATCGTCTATGATCCCGGGAAGGTCAGTTACGCGGAATTACTGGATGTCTTCTGGCACAACATCGATCCAACGGACCCGCGGGGGCAGTTCTGCGACAAGGGCAGCCAGTATCGCAGCGAGATCTTCTACCACGATGAGGAGCAGAAACAGCTGGCCAGCCAGTCGAAAGCCGCGTTGACCGAACTCAAGCCGTTTCCGGGAGACGTGGTTACCGCGATCACGCCGGCCGCGGAATTCTATCCGGCCGAGGACTACCACCAGGACTACTACACAAAGAACCCGGTCCGCTACAAGTTCTACCGCTACGGCTGCGGGCGCGACAAGCGGCTGGAGGATTTATGGGGAGCCACAGAAACCGCCCCGCTGAAATAAAACCGAGACACACGATCTCCGGGGCATCCCGCTTTGGATAAGCGGCCAGCACCAGAAACAGGCGGATCCCGGCATCAGGAATTCCCGGCCGGGGAGATCCCGCAACGATTCATCCGCTGGCGCCCGCTACCGCCGGCCAGCGGAACGGCATCAATAACGACGGACTACCAGCTGTCGATTCCGTTTCTTGCAACTCGTGGCTGACGACAATCCGGTCACCGGGAACAATATTGTGTTGCGCAAGGAATCCTGCAGC
>CP070821.1:1384400-1387821 GCA_020344335.1 Gammaproteobacteria bacterium
GCGAGGGCGCCGTCGACTACCAGCGGGTACTGGATTCGCAGGCATCGTTGCTGGCGCAGCAGGACCAGCATACCTCGGCACGCGGTGATATTACACTTAATCTTGTCGCGACGTACAAGGCCCTCGGTGGTGGCTGGCAGATTCGTACCGGCAACGAGGTCGTGCCGCAAGCACGCCAGGACCGCATGATCGAGCGCACCGACTGGGGTGCGCTGATCCCCGGTGAACCGCCCGCCGCGGGCTTGCCAGAACCACCACCCACAGGCAGTGCCCAGCCGTTATTCAACAGGCCGGACTGGTAGACCGGCATGGCAGCTGCCAGATAAATAAATCACAGGGAATCATAACCGGGCTTAAACTCGCATCCCTGTTGCTTGTCCTGTTTGCCGTCATCATTCTCATGTGGGCATTGCCATTGTCGCGAGAGGGCAGTTAGCCTGAAGTGACCGCCGTGGACGGCCAGGCGGGAATCCACTTTGTCAACAAGGTGCACCGTGTACACCTTTGGGGTATGCATGGCGTTAATGCAATGGTGCATACGGCGCACCCTGCGGGATTAGTGTTGAGTGTATGGAATGCTGGCTGCATGGATAACTTCCATATCGTTATCTATACTCGAATAAAGCAGGTTACGTGTTACACGGCGCTTGTTTATGATCAACAAATACGAGGAAGTACGCCCATGCGATTATCAAACAAAGCCGTTTTTATACTTGCCATCTGTTTGTTCTCCAGTGGCGCAGTTGCTGAGAAGATTTACCGGTCAGTCGACAAGCAGGGCGAGGTGACCTTCTCCGATGAACCGCCACCCACGGCCGTTGATGTCCAGCCGGTCGAGGTGCAGCCGGCACCGACCGAGGCCCAGCAGCGCGAAAGCGTGGAGCGGGTGAAGCGCATGGAATCACAGGCCGATGAGATGGGCGAGGCGCGTGCCAGGCGCACTCCGCAGCAACCGGAGCAGACACCCGTTGAGGAAGTCCAGCCGACCGAGGTTATCCAGAACTATGATGACAGATCTCTGGACCCGTATGAACGCGCCCGGAGACGGGAGGCCCTGAAGAATCGTCCGGGGGAACGACCCGCGCAATTGCCTGCACAGCGCCCGGCACGGCGACCGGCTGTGAGCCCGGGTGGCGGTGGCCGCGGGCGCTAGCGACTGTTACTGCCGTTCGATGATAAATTCGATTGCAAGGGGGGATGGTGGTCGTTCTGCCCAATGCCCGGAATCGACCCAGAGTAGCCGTTCAGTCGATGCTTGCCATTCGTTAACCATGGATGACCCGTTGCCGGGTCATGAAAAGGGCGCTTAACCAGCCCACACGCCTGGATACCGTCAGCTATTTCGAAAAAGGTGCTTTCCCGAAAATGGTGATAGTGCCGACCATGCCTTTTTCTTCATGGTCACCTTTATGGCAATATAATTTCATGTTCTCCCCGTTGCGCATCGGATAGAAAAACCATTCCGCCGTGGCACCCGGTTTTAGCTCCAGGGCATGCACCGCACCATGTACCTCTACAATGGTTTTTCCACTCTTGTCGGCAACTTCGACCTTGTTGGTATGTATATGCGTTCCAAAGGCGTCTGAAGAAAAGTAGTGATCCTCGTTGCTGGGGTTATGTATTACCAGCTTGTAGTGCTTGCCACGCTCGAATTCCAGGTGATCGGGGATAAAAACCATCTTGCCATCTTCTGTGCCGACACTGACCTTGACCTCAATGGCACGCGGACCTTCACCCGTGGCAAAACACAAGTTGGCGAGTGAGAATAAAACGAGGGCGATGATTGGACGCATATGTGATTCTCCGGTTTTGGAATTTTTTCCTAAGTTATCATTAACAAGTCATCTTTACGACAAAATAAATGATCATCTAATTGACGGGTCTCTTGCAGGAGTTGCTTCAAAGTTACATTCCTGTCAGATTGTTATGCCCTGTAATATGCGCTTCCTGGCAGAGTCCTTCAAAAATCCCCTTAAAATCACTGTCTTCCGTTTTCACCAATCGCGATCCAGCTGCTTCATTCCAGCCTGCGGGTGGCGAATTCGTAATTCTGTGTGGTTCCTGAAAAAGCATCTGTGCACGCTGCACGCTGTATAGACAAGGCATGTGCCCAGGCCGCTATTGCCAGTGGTGATGGAGACAGGGTGTCACTTGGCCAGCTGTTTCTGGCGAATCCGGACCTGTGTTTCCCAAGCTCATTAACGCAGTGTATTGGCGTATAAGTGTCCTTCCAGGCCTTTTTCATCTGAGTGGTTTCACGTACACTGCGCGATCTCTGAATATTCAATCCCATCTTCACGGAGGTGAACTCATGTCTACTGATATAACCCGATACCGGAAAATTGGCGCACCGGCTTTGATTCCTGCGCTGGCACTGCTGATGATGCTGGGCGCCGGTTGCTCGGAAAAGGAAACCACGCCCCCCCAGGAAACCGCGGCTCCCCAGGAAGCAGCACCGGCGCCTGTTGAGGCGCCTGAAGCTGCCACCGCACCAGCAGAACCGCAAGTTGCTGCCGAACCCCCGGCCACCGACACGCCGGCTGACACCCAGACTGCCTCGGCGGGCGGGGAGAAGACCTATAAGACCTACTGCCATGTCTGTCACGCTGCCGGGATTGCGGGTGCCCCGAAACTGGGTGATAAAGATCTCTGGGCGCCGCGCATTGCCAAGGGCAACGATGCCATGTTTTCCTCGGTCAAGAATGGCCTGAAGACCATGCCGCCGAAAGGTACCTGCATGGGTTGCAGCGATGACGAGCTGCGCGCTGCCATGCAATACATGATCGACCAAAGTTCCTGATCGATGCCACGGAGTCGGATACTTTCCGACTCCGTGGTACCTGCGGTGCAATACGTTAGGTTATTGCGTCGACACTCCTTAAAGCCGCGTGCCCGCTGGCGTTGGCGCTTCGTAGAACGGTTCTCCGGATACAGATAACTGACCAGGCAGCGCGCTGTTTTCCCGCGGGGGTGTGCTGTGGTCAGCGGGGTTATGGACAGTACGTATCGATGTATATCAGGATTAGCCTGGAAATCAGAATAAAGATACCAAGAACATGTAGATACGGGTGATATATGATTTGTTTTTAATATAGGGGGAGGGGGCTTGTTCTTCAGCAAAACGTCCGGTTTCGACTAAAAAAAAAGAAGTCCGGCATCCTGGATTGCATATCCGGAATGCAGCGATAGTACTCATTCGTGACCACCGGAATATTGACCCCAATTGGCCAAAAGCTGTCACCAGGAAGATTGATTATTGTTCTGACACCATCCATCATGGACAGCACCATGCAATATCAGGATTACGGTGCGGTTCATGGTTCCCATGCATCTTGAAGCAAAGAGCTTTTATCCATGCGGACCAGAGGTTGGAAAGGAACTCCTTATACATGGGCAGAGTATTATGTAACATCAACCTTCC
>CP070821.1:1387921-1390948 GCA_020344335.1 Gammaproteobacteria bacterium
CCACCAGCGGTTCCGCGGACAGGGGCACCCCGGATTTCAGCATCAACATCAGGAACACTATGTATCTTATTGTTTTATAGAAATTGTTAAATGGTGATTCCACTCATTACTCCAGGTCAATTGATGATCAGCAGGCGCACGAGGTCACTGGCGTAGGTATCGACACAGGCAAGCGTGACCGTCACGATCAGTCCGCTCAGGATAATGACAATCATGATCTCGGCAACCAGCAACTGCAGCACGGCAAAGCGGCTGCAACCAATGCGCGTAATCGTCTCGATCTCGCGCTGTCGCAGCCGCATCGAAAGCAGGAACACCAGCAGGACGGCAAGTCCGGTCGCCAGTCCCACGATCACGATCACGCCGTCGATCACCGTCTTGATCCGGAATATATTCTGCAACAGGCCATCGATGACCGTATCGGGTTTTACCATCTGGTAGTCCGCTGCGGCATCCAGGTAACGGCCACGCAGAATAGTACCGGCGCGCGCATCATTCGGCACCACGAGAACGGCCGTCAGGGGATAGCTATCGCTAGCCCCGTGAAAATGAAAACTCGTGCGGTTGGCATCGGTGATTTCCGTGTACTGCAGCAGTTTTGGCGAGGCAACCACCGCGTCCCCGGTTGCTTCCATGATCACGGAAGTATCACTCGTTCTGGCAAGGTCCTCGTGCCCGTGCCCGAGACCGGCAATGATCCAGGCGGTTCTGATATCGACGAACACGGCCAGGTCATCCGGTGAGTGACTGCGTTCCAGCACGCCGACGACCTGCATTTTCAACGGGTAGATACCGGCCAGGTCGAACACGGTCTCCGGGGTCGATACCAGGCTGTCTCCGGGACCCAGCCCGAGTTCCGCGGCGACACTCGCGCCAATAACAGCCTCGCCCAACAGTGTCAGCGGGCGCCCGCTTGCCATAGCAAGTTCGCGGTAATCAAAATAATCCAGCGTGGTTCCGACAACCGGATAACTGCGGGCATAGAACCTTGCATAGACCGGGATGCCCAGCGCCAGCCCGGATTGCGTTACCGTGTCTGCCGCGTCGGCGGATATGGTTCCCGGGACCTCATCGTCAAAATACAGGGTGTTCATCACCAGATCGAGCGCACTTCCCTTTGCGCCCAGCACCAGCGGCGTCATAGTTGCACGGCTGAGCAGCTGGGATTCACTTTCATCGAGTAATAGCTGCAATGACAGGGGCAACACCGCAATCAGGCTCACGCAGGTGACAAGGATCGCCGAGCGCAGCCGGTAATAGCTGATATATTTCCAGGCAATGTGGAAAAACGCGGTCATGCCGGTGTGCCCCGGAAGGCCTGGAAGTCCACGACCCGATCAAACTGCGGCAGCAGGTCATGGTCATGCGTTACGGCCAGCAGCGTCGCCTGGTGATCAGCAACCTGCCTGAACAGCAATTCGAGGATCTGTTCCTTGTTGTCCGGGTCCAGGTTGCCGGTAGCTTCGTCTGCCAGCACCAGCGATGGCCCCGGCAACAGCGCACGACAAATTGCCACGCGCTGTTTTTCGCCCTGGGAAAGGTTGGTGACCGGGCGTCTGAGCTTGTCGCCGATACCCATACTGTCTGCCAGTACCGCGGCGCGCTCGCGTACCGCCCTGGTCAAACGCAATGCACTGCTGATCCGGTACGGATGCAGGATGTTGTCGATGACGTTGAGGTATTCCAGCAGCTCGAACGACTGGAACACAAAACCGATTCGGGTAATACGGAAACGGCGGCGGTCGCCATCGCTCATGCCACTGACATGCTGACCGCTCACCGACACCACACCACTGCCGGGTATCAGTATGCCGGCGACCAGGTTCAGCAGCGTGGTCTTGCCGGAACCACTCGGCCCGATGACTGCAACCCGCTCACCGCTGGCAACCGTCAACTGCGGGATATCGAGGTGAAATTCCCGATCCGGATAGGTAAAGCTGAGGGAATCAATTTTGATCATCTATCACTCTGCCCCGTAACCTTACTCATCCGCTTTTAATACATTTTCTGTACAGCCTGTTATCCACTCCGGAATGGTACCGGAAATGTGATCGGCTGGCGGTGTCATGCAGAGGCAGCCCTGGCCGCGAAAAATCCCCCGGTGAATTGGCATCGGTCAAGCCTGTCCGCTACCGGTTCGCCAGCAAGCTGGCTCCTACATTCAAGGTCATGTATTTGTAGGAGCGGGCTCTTGTGCCCGTATTTTGGGTATACCCGCGAACAGGGCGCATCAGTTCGTGGGCAGAGCCGCTCCTGCTGAAGCCAGTGTGATCATGTGATTACTGTTTCGGCCCGGATTCCTGCCTGCCCCCCGCATCAATTCGCGTTTCTTCCAGCAATTCCAGTCCGGTAATCTTCCAGCTGTCATCGACCGCCTCGACCGTGACAATCGCGTCATACAGGTTCGTGCGCATGTGTACATGCCCCCAGTGTCCCACTGTACCCATGGCTTTCCAGTTGCCCCGTATGTCATAGGCCAGTGGCCGGTCGTCACGGCGCGCAGGTGCCGCCGCCAGAATGTCAACGGCCTTGATCTTTGCCTGCGCCCCGCCGGCCTTCTGTACTGCGAAGGACTTGCGGTTCTGCAGGTAGATATCGGCCAGCAGGTTGCCACTGACACTCAGGGCCAGCTTGTCGTAGACATCCGCCTCCTCACGAAAGTCAAAGGCCCGGTAGACATTCTTCAGCAATGCCTGCAGCAAGTCGCCGGCCTGCTCCTCTGACAGCATACCGGCCATGACTGCCGGCCTGGCAATGGATACCCTCGGCAGGTAGCTCCAGGAAACCAGCGCACCACTGGCCAGGAAAAGCATCAATACGCCGGGACCCACCACGGTCTTCCCGGCTCGCCGGCGTTTGCCAACCTCCCACCCCAGCGGCAGCATCGCCAGCAGGCATACGAGCGTGCCAACCGGGAGATGGTATTCACCCAGGGTGTCCGCGACATCGACCTGACGCACGGTGGGAATCTCGTAGTTCTTCAGGTAATTGTTCCAGGTATGCACGTTGTCATCCGGGGTCACATAG
>CP070821.1:1391048-1400239 GCA_020344335.1 Gammaproteobacteria bacterium
CTGGCGACCGGACTTGCCGTCCTGCTGGTGTTCCTGCTTTCGATGCGGCTGCGACAGCGCGAGATCGAGACGATTACGCGCATTGGTTGCAGCCGCTTTGCCGTGCTGCAGTTGCTGGTTGCCGAGATCGTCATTGTCATTATCCTGAGCGGACTGATCGTGGCGGTCACGGTCTTCTGTGTCGACACTTACGCCAGTGACCTCGTGCGCCTGCTGATCATCACTTGACCTGGAGTCATGAGTGGTACTATTTAAAAAAAACTATAAAACAATAAGATACATTTTGTACCTGACGTTGTTGCTGAAGTCTGGGTTGTCCCTGTCCGCGGAACCGCTGCTAGTCTATACCGTCAACTATCCACTGCAGTATTTTGCCGAGCGCATTGCCGGCGAGCAGGCTCGGGTGGTCTTCCCGGCGCCGGCGGGCGTCGATCCGGCCGTGTGGCAGCCCGCTATAAATGAGATACGGCAGTACCAGCAGGCCGACCTCGTGCTGCTGAACGGGGCCGGGTACGCACAATGGGTCAGACAGGTATCTCTGCCGAGGGCGCGCCTGCTGAATACCTCGACCGCATTCAGCGACACCCTGATCGAAATCGCTGATACCGTGACCCACAGTCATGGGCCGGGAGGCGAGCATATGCATTCCGGTTATGCAGTGGTTACCTGGCTTGACCCTCTGCAGGCGGTGTTACAGGCGACTGCGATTCGCGATGCACTGATCAGGCTGCGCCCGGATGCCAGCGAGGCGCTGAAGCAAAATTTTCAATCCCTGCAAAAGGAACTGCTGGAACTGGATACCAGGCTGAAGGATGTGGCCGGTAAACTACAGTCTGTCCAGATACTGGCAGCACACCCCGTTTACCAGTACCTGGAGCGGCGATATGAGCTGGATATGCACACACTCTACTGGGAGGCTGATCGCTACCCGGCGCCGGTTGCCCGGGATCTGCTTGCAGCACTGATCGGCAGGGAGCAGCCGACAACCATGCTATGGGAAACAGCGCCATTACCGGCAACACAAAAGCAGCTGGAAATGCAGGGCATCCGCTCTGTCGTGTTCGCTACGGCGGCCAACCGTCCCGATAAGGGCGACTATTTCACCGTCATGCAAGGAAACCTGAAGCGTCTTGGCGCGGCGATCCATTGATTGGCTTGTTTGTTGGGTTACGCTGCGCCAACCCAACCTACGATTACTGGCAACTAATGCAACGAGAGAGTAATTCATTCCAGTAGGTTGGGCTGAGCTTGTGAAGCCCAACACAGCAAGGGTTCATCCTTGTTGGGCTTCACGTTCGTTCAGCCCAACCTACGATGACTGTCTGGCAACTATTGCAGCGGGATGCTGTAATTCAGGATGACCCGGTAGTCATCGATATCCTCGGCACCGCTGCCGTCCTGATCGACGAAGGCGGCACGTGCGCGGATCCATAAACCTTCCAGTAATTCTCCGGAAAACCGGTAGTCGACCGTGAAATCCAGTTCCTGCTGGTCGGGTGAGGCGGCCGAGCCGTTGTCCGGGGTGTCGCTGTTGACATAGGTGGTAAAGGCACTGAGCCCGTCCAGCCCGATACGCGAAAACTCGTAGGACAGGCCAACAAGCCAGGCATCCTCGCCGGCACGGTTGAAGTCCTGGATGATGATCGAGGCAAACCCTGGATAACCGCCGAACGGGCTGCGCACCGTGGCATCGTTATCGACCCAGGTCCGTGCGAGAGTCAGGATGCCGTGCTTGTAGCTGGCATCCAGCTTGATACCGGCCATCCCGGTTTCGAAGTCACCGACGAGTTCATCTCCCGTACTGCGCTGGTCGGTGAACTGACCGGAAACCCGCAGCGCTGTATCCGCGTCGATCTCCCAGGCGGCGTTGCCCTCGGCGTAGAAGATGTTCATCACGTCCCAGGCCTGGTAGTTGATGGCGCCGATATTGATGCGCGGGGTCGGACTGTAGAGCGCACCGATCATGGACAGCCCCTTGTCCGTGTCGTCGGCGCCGGCGGCCTCGGAGATATGTTCGAAAGAGGATTCATTGCGTTTTTTCATGTGTGTGACATGGCCGGCGATGTACTTGTAACTGTCATGGCTGAAGTCACTCAGCGTGTAGGCCTCGAAGGTATTCGGTGCCATGCGGTTGTCCTGTTTGTTGACGTAGGGCAGGTTCAGGGTCTGGCGGTAGATGCGCAGGTCGGCACTGTCTCCCAGGCGTGCCTCGGCATAGGCTTCACCGAGGACGGTAAAGCCGTTTTGCCCGGATTTCAGCAACAGGGTACCGTCCTTGTCCGACGGCCCGTAGAGTTTCTGTGAGGTATAGACGGTAGCACCCAGGCTGAAGCGGTCCCGGAATGACCCGCTCCGGTATTGCAGTGCACCGCCAAGGGCCCAGGCCTCCCGGTCATTGCTGTTGTCCCGCTGGCTGTCCATGTAATAACTGCGTGGTGCCAGCAACAGGCTTGCGTCGTTCCAGATGAAGTTCCGTATGCGGGTGACGGGCCTTTCCTTCGGTTCCGGCAAGGGGACGAAGGGGCCATTCAGGTCGAGCGCGGAATCCGGAGCCGGTTCCTCGAACGAGCGGTAGTCCGGTTCCGTGGCGGACAGGTCTGGGGACCGTATCAGAAGGGCCACCAGCACGGGCAGGACCAGGCCAGGACGGGCGATATGTATGTTCATGGCGCAGATCATAGCAAGCCAGGGCCGGTCGAAGGGAACAAGGCAGGCAGTCCCGCTGTCGCTTTTCGGTACAGCCTGTGCCGGTCAGTTTCTATACAATAAGGCTATTGACCTGCAGGGAAGATCGCATGACTGACCTCGTAAGGCGTGCCAGTGATTACGCGACCCGCGCGCACCAGCGGATCGATCACCGGCGCAAGTACAGCAAGCAGCCCTATCACGTCCACCTGGAAGCGGTGGCAAGACAGGTCGCCGCCGTCACGGATGACCCGGAAACCATTGCGGCGGCCTGGCTGCATGACACGGTCGAGGACACCCCGGCGACCCTGGAGGATATCGAGGAACTCTTCGGCAAGCCGGTCGCCGAGCTCGTTGAGGAGCTGACCGATATCAGTCGCCCGAGCGACGGCAATCGGGCAAAACGCAAGGAAATCGACCGCAGGCATACGGCACAGGCATCCGACCGCGCCAAGACCGTCAAGCTGGCTGACCTCATCGATAACTGCAAGGACATCACCAAACACGATCCGCGCTTCGCCCGGATCTACCTCGCCGAGATGGGCAGGTTGCTCGAGGTGCTCAAGGGAGGTAACGAGGGCCTGCACGAGCAGGCACGTGAGGTGCACGCCCGCAGTATCAACAAGCTCGGGGAAGAGCCTGCGGACGCCGGCGAATGGTCGCCGGGTCTGGATACCGAGTCCTTGCCCGGGTTTGCCGGCCCGCATTTCCGGCGCATGTTTGCCGAGCTGTTCACGGCACGCGATATCGCGGAATCCCTGCTGTCGTTTGATTCCGGCAATAGCTGTGAGGATGTCCGGCGCGCGCTGGATCTGCACAGGCAGGACGTGGCCAGTATCCGGATCAACGGGACGGTGCAGGGCTATATTCGCCGGGCCGACCTGTCTGCAGGAGACTGTGCCGACCAGATCCGTCATTTCACTGTCGACCAGGTGGTGTCCGGTGACTCGGCACTCTCGGATGTCGTGCATGTATTGACCCGGCATGATTACTGCTTTGTCACCGGGCTTGGGGAAATCAACGGCATTGTTCGCCGTGATGACGTCAACAAGCCGATGGTGCGTATGTGGTTGTTCGGGCTGATTACCATGATCGAGATGATGCTGGTGCGCCTCATCAATGAGCATTACCCGGGGGATACATGGCAGGCAGAGGTATCCGAAAAACGGCTTGCCATGGCAATGGCGTTCCAGGCCGAGCGGCAACGCCGTAACCAGCATTGCTCGCTGCTTGAATGCCTGCAGTTCTCCGACAAGGGCCGCGTGCTG
Organism: Gammaproteobacteria bacterium; assembly: GCA_020344335.1. GTDB lineage: Bacteria > Pseudomonadota > Gammaproteobacteria > UBA9214 > UBA9214 > SZUA-186. The sequence continues at coordinate 1,395,002 of CP070821.1, forward strand.
CTGGGAAAGCAGCAGATCATGAAGCGGCTCGGTTTCGATTCCAGGAGTGTCGCAAAGCGCGCGATCAAGGAAATCGAGTCACTGCGAAATAACCTGTCGCATGCGCAGGATATCGTTACTCATGACTGGGCACAGATCGCGCGCCTGTCACAACGCATGGAAGAGATCGCCAGGAGCTAGCCAGTGTTCCCGGGTCCTGCCGTCCGGACAAGGAAAACCTGGCGTATGGACCAATCTGTCCGGGTTATCCAGATTGCAGCCAATATCTAAATAAAGGATGCTAACTTTTTGAATAAAAATAAACTATCCGCAGTGATGAGCTGGGTTAGGCGAGCGTTGTACCTGGTTGCCGGTTTGGTGCTGGTGGCGGTTTTGCTGGTCGGCGGGGCACTGCTTTTCCTCGATGACGATCACTACCGCCAGTTGCTGACTTTCGGCGCTGATCAGTTGCTCGATGCGAGCCTGGAGATCGACGGTGATTTTTCGTTAGCGCTCGGCAAGGAGGTAACCCTGGTCGCGGAAGCGGTGCGACTGACAGCAAACGACGGGAGTTACTCGGCAACGATTGGAGAGTTCAGGGGTAGCCAGCGTCTGGGTTCCTACCTGTTGACCGGTACTTTCTGGGTCAACAGCCTGGTACTCAGCGATGTACAACTGGATATAAAGCAGGGTGAAGAGCCAACGATTGAACTGCATGATCTTTCCTTGCCGCCGGTGGTTATCCAGGAAGCGCAACTGAATAACCTGCAGTTGTTTTACACACAGCGGGAACCGGAGGTGACGCACGAGATTTCCCTGCTGGAGCTGCTCATGGATGACGTCAACGACAGTGGACCCATCCGTGTAACCGGTGCTGGCCTGGTGAACGGACAGCCGTTATCCATCGACGGTAGCCTGGGCGCACTGTCGGACCTGGTCGGTGCGGGGCAGCCTTATTCGCTTAACCTGGAAGTTGCCAGCGGTCCGCTGCAAATGCGCATGTTCGGTGCAATTGCCGACCCGGTCCGGGGTGAAGGGATGGACGTCAATCTCGAATTCACTGATCCCTCCCTGTCAAAGACACTCCAGCTGTTTGATAAAAAGACGCCCGAGATTGGTTCCCTGCGCGCGCAGGCGCATCTTAGTGGCAGCTATGCCGCACCGCGCCTCGATAATCTGGAGATTCACCTGGAACGTGGCAAGGAGGTACGCCTCAACATTACCGGCAAGGTCGGCAACCTCATGACCGCAGAAGGCCTGGCGCTGCAGGTAGACGGCAGGTCCAGCGACCCTGCGGTTCTTTCATGGCTGGTGTTCGAGAAGGAGGACGAGGTCAAGACTTTCAGTATCCGCGGCGTGGTCCACGAAGACAACGGCCGTTTCTTTGCCACCGGTGTGGATGCTGAAGGCAGCACCCGTGCCGGACTTGAAATAAGCCTCAAGGGCGATACCCGGATACCGACCCGACAGGAGCCACGCCCCGAATCTGTCCGGCAACTGGCCCTGAAAGTTTCCGCGCCGAGCATGACGGCACTGAACCTGCCTCAACTCGGGGGCCTGCCGGAATTTGGCCATGTCAAGGGTTCGGCCAACTATGTGCCGTACCTGGACGGTGCCCGGTTCACCAACATGCGGCTAGCGGCTGGCGACCGCAAGCAGGTCCACACAACGGTTGCCGGGACCATCGGTTTTATCCCCTACGAGTTCAACAAGGGGCTCTCGGGAATGGATCTCGATGTCGCTCTCACGGCGGTCAACAGCCAGGTGCTGGGAGATGCTGTCAATTATGACCTGCCGGATCTCGGTGCCGTACAAGCGAACATGCATGTAACCGGGACGACCGATAATCTGGTAATCGACCGTATCAGCGTCAACACGGGTGCCCCCGACCAGCCAACCATCCGCGCCAGAGGGACGGCCCGGACCCGGCTGCGAGAGCATACCAGCACCCTGAAGATTACACTTGATGTTGCCGTGGCGGACCTGTTTGCCGCACTGCGCGATGTGACGCCGGATTATCTCGGACGCCTGGAAGGCCGCGTGGAAATGTCCGATGTGGATGGCAGCTGGGGCCTGGACAGTTTTGATTTTGCCTCCACACAAACACGGCTCTACACAGTCAAATTCTCGGGCGCACTGGAAGATGTCGTGAAGCGCGACAAGGCAGAGATCAAGTTACTCATCGATATCCCGGATCCTGAAGCACTCGGGCAGGCGGCAGATATTAATCTGGGTGACATTGCCTCGTATCGCACAGAAGGTGTCATGGCCTTCAATAAAAAGCAGATCACTTACAACGGGACCGGCCAGGTGGGTCGGTCACAAACCACGACCAGTCTGTCCGGTACCCTGGAAGGGGAGCGTCCAAGCTTGAAGGGGAGTGTGGTTATCCCGGTTCTGTACCTTGAAGATGTGGGCCTGGAACCGGGCACCGAACCCGCGCCGTCGGAAATGGAGAGTAATGCGCCCGCCAAACAGCGACAAAGAAGTCCGCACGCATTCAGCCGTGAAAACCTCAATTTCGATATCTTCCGGCAGCTTGATCTGGATCTGAATATCAAGGTCGATGAAATAGCCAGTGAGCAGGTATCCGCAGACAAGCTGCATGGACGGATTTTGCTGGATAACGGACGGTTACAGGTCCGCCCCATGCAACTGGTTGCCGAGGGCGGACCAACCGATCTTGATCTGGTAATCGATACCCGCGCCACGCCTTCGGTATCACTGAAACTGACGGCCAATGACCAAAAGCTCGGTCACTGGCTGGCACAGGTACAAGACCAGGTGCCGGTGGACGGGTTTGCCAGTTACCACATCGTACTCGATGCCCGGGGAGCCTCACCGCATGAGCTGGTAGCCAGCCTGAACGGCCACGTGGCACTGGCGTTTGAGAATGCCCGGGTACCCCGGCGTTATATCGACATGCTTTCGGGCGATGTATTCGGCTGGGTGCTGGGCAAGACAGACAGGGAAGATCGTTATGCGAACCTCGATTGCGTGCTGGCAAAGTTCGATATCAATGACGGGATAGCAAAGAGCAGCCTGATCGCTGCAGACGGCCCGCGCCTCGCGATTGAGGGCACCATGACGCTCGATCTCAATGCAGAAACCATTGATGCAGTGTTTCTGCCGAAGCAGAAACGGAAACTGTTTTCCAGTATTGCGCCGGTCCGGCTCACCGGTGATATGCGTGATCCCGACGTGCATGCCGTTCCGGCGAAGGAGGCGGCCACGAGCATCGGGTCGCTGGTACTGGTACCCTACGTTGCAATCCCCGTGACGATCCTGGGCAAGCTATGGGCATCCGTGAACGACAAGGATGAACACGGGGGTGGTTGTGCCAGCCTGGAGGCAACAAAAGCTGCCGAGGCGGAAAAGCTGAAGCAGCAGGAAGCGGGGTTACCGGATGACGAGGAAGACTAGAACGGGCTTCAAAAGACATCCCGTCTGCCAATAGGATGTTGCGTGCCTGCTGTGGCGCTCATTAGGCAGGGTGCGCGCTGAGCTACTTGCACAGCCTGATCCAGTATTGATGAGCGACCTGCTTTTTGAGAGGGGTACCGGCATTATTGGTGCTGGCCTGCCGGTTACCGGTATCGGAAAACCTACTGCAGTTTCGGTTGTCCCGGCATTTCGTACTGCGGTTCACATTCCACCCGGTAACGCCTGATCACCGCATTGCGGCTTTGTGGCCGTCCCTTGAGTTCGTCCATGCGCTGGCGCAACTGATTGCAGTGCGCGGCCTGTTCATCCGCCGTGGTGTCGCGGGTTCGTTCAATCTGCAGCGGGTCCTGGTCTCCGAACATGATGGACTGGCCTTTTTCCGCCTGGCTGATGGCAGGCAGGCATACCAGAACAAATACAGGCAGCGAATGTTTCATGTCGGTAGTGGCGCCCGTGACATGATCTCCAGTCCGGCGAAGTACTTGATGATCAGTGCGTTGACGATATCAATAAAGAAGGCGCCAACCAGCGGGATGACCAGGAAGGCCTTCGGGGACGGGGCGTATTTCGAGGTAATGGCATTCATGTTGGCGATCCCGACCGGTGTTGCGCCCAGCCCGAGACCGGTAAACCCGGAAGCAATGACACTGGCATCATAATCGCGTCCCATAACCCAGAAGACGATATAGACGGCAAACACGGTCATCACGAGGATTTGTGCCGAGAGTATCAGCAGGATCGGACCGACGGCCTGGGCCAGCACCCATAGCTGCATGCTCATCAGGCTCATACTGAGGAATATTTGCAGGCTGATCTCGCCGAAGCGCTCTATCGCCCGGGTATGCAACTCGATCTTCAGGGCATCGGCGCCGTTGGTGATAATGATCCCGCACATCATCGCGGTCAGGAAACCGGGCAGGGTGACCCCCCGCGAAAACAGCAGCCGATTGACCAGGTCTCCTAACTCAACGCACAGGGCCAGCATCATCACGGTCGCCAGGATGCCGGCGGTTGAAGTCGGTTTGACGAGCAGTTCCTCGTTGGCCTTTGCGGTCTCGGCAGAACTTTCACCTTCACGTGCAAGCTTGTTCTTGCGGATCAGGCGCTCCCCGATCGGCCCGCCCAGCAGACCTCCGGCGATCAGCCCGAAGGTGGCAAAGGCAATACCGATTTCTCCGGCCTTGACCAGGCCGGCCTCTTCGGCAATATTTCCCCAGGCGATGGCGGTCCCGTAGCCACCGGCAAATGACACGCTGCCACCGAACAGGCCGTAGCCCGGATGGTGGCCCATCAGGTAAACCAGCAGCACGCCGGTCACGTTCTGGACGACGAGAAAAATGCTGGCGACCAGCAGCAGGATGGCGAGTGCTTTGCCACCGGCCTTGAGCAACGAGATCTTGGCCGAGAGGCCGATAGTTGTGAAGAACACCAGCAGCATCAGGTCGCGGATACGCATGTCAAAGACAATCTGCAGATCGGCCAGCGAGTAGACCAGCGTCACGATCAGGCTGCAGATGAGTCCGCCGGTGACGGCAGGGGGGATATTGTTTGCCTTCAGGAAGTGAATTCGCTCGGTGATATAATTGCCGAGAAACCAGACAAGAATACCGACAATCAGAACATCAAAACCACCGACTTCATGTATGTTAGCTTCCGGCATTTTCCCTGTCCGTCAGTTTGTCTGCTGGGTTATTGATTGAGCCGAGCTTAGCACATCCGTGACACACTCAGCGAACCAACCATGAAACGTAAACTGGTTATCCTGCTGGCATCCCTGCTGGCTATTCTCGCCGGACTGGCGCCGGTAAGCATCGC
>CP070821.1:1400339-1426726 GCA_020344335.1 Gammaproteobacteria bacterium
GATCACGATTGCGGATGCCCGCACCAGCCCCGCCCGCATCATCGATATCGGCGAACCCGGCGACTCGGCAGGTGATGTCCTGGTATTCGATCAGCCGCTACTGAACGAAGATAGGCAGGAAATTGGCAATAACAGCGGCGTGTGTATCCGTACCCGTGCTGGACACAGCTTCCAGTGTCAATGGACGCTGACATTGGAAGACGGCACCATCCAGGTGGCCGGACGGGAATTTGATAAGGGAGCCTCGGCGATCAGTATTTCAGGCGGTACCGGAAGGTACACCGGCATTACCGGGGAAATGACCTCTGTCAACAATAGTGACGGCACCTTCACGCAGACCCTGCGCTACTGGATCGATGGATAGTGTGAGTGCCGATTGCCGGCGGGTACTCTAGTCAGAGGTACTCAGCCACCTGTTGGTCTCGGGAAGCTGTGAACATTACCTCTTGTTCTCGTTGACCCAACGGGACTGGGGCGGTTTGGCCACAAACCGGAATCAAGAGAGGGTGCGAACTGAGCTAACGATGTTACAAGCCCGTGGCCTTGACACCGGCTGCCAGGCCTGTGGGCATTGCGTCGTCCGGGGAAGTGGCGTCGCTGTCACTGAAGAGCGCAATCTCCATCGGCACCGGTTTGGAGATGACGTAGCCCTGCGCATAATCCACACCCAGCTTGCGGACTGCTTCCAGGATCGCCTCATCCTCGACAAACTCGGCAATGGTCATGATATCCATGGTGTGGCCAATCTGGTTGATGGCCCGGACCATCTCGTAGTCTATCTTGTTGTTTACCATGTTCTTCACAAAAGATCCGTCCACCTTGAGGTAGTCGATTGACAGGTTCCTGAGATAGCCAAACGAGCTCAGGCCGACGCCGAAGTCATCGAGTGCAAACCGGCAACCCATCTCGCGCAACGCGGAAATAAGGCTGGTCGCCGTATTCAGGTTGGCGATAACGGCGGTTTCGGTAATCTCGAAACACAGCAGATGGGGCGGCACACGGCTCTCCTGTACGTGCTCGATAATGAACTTCGTGAAACGTTCGTCAGACATTGACTGGCCGGAAAGATTGATACAGCACGTATCCATGGTCTCGACCACTTTTTCCAGATTGCCGGACAGCTGTTTCAGGGTGTTCTCGATGACCCAGCGGTCGATCATCGGCATCAGGTTATAGCGCTCCGCCGATGGGATGAACGATCCCGGCCCGACAAGTTTCATATCGTCATCCAGTACGCGCAGCAATACCTCGCCATGGATCTTCTCTTTCCGGTCCGGCTGCCCGCTGAGGCGCTCTATTTGCTGGAAAAACAGCCGGAAGCGGTCCTGCTCGAGCACGTCGTGAATCTTTTGCACCCACTGCATCTGGCCCTGGCGTTCCAGCATCTCCTTGTCATTTTCCTCATACACATGAACGCGGTTGCGCCCTTTCTCCTTGGCCATGTAGCAGGCCGAGTCAGCCGCCCTCAGGACATCGGTGAGCATGCCGCTGTCGGCGCTGATCTTCACGATCCCGATACTCACACCGATCCGGAATGCCTTGTTATCCCATACGAACCGGAAATCCTCGGCCATGGCGCGAATGTTCTCGGCAACCTCCACCGCCCAGTCCACCGAACAACCCGCCAGCAGGATGCCGAATTCGTCGCCACCGAGGCGGCCCAGCACATCTGCTTCACGCATCATCGACTGGAAGCGCAGCTTGAGCATTTTCAGCAACTCGTCTCCGGCGATATGGCCACTGGTGTCGTTGACCACCTTGAAATTGTCCAGGTCCAGATAACACAGCACGTAACGGCCATTGTTATGCCGCGCATTCTCCAGTGCCTGGCTGACACGCCGCTCGAATTCACGCCGGTTGATCAGCCCTGTAAGCGAATCGTGCGTTGCCTGGTATGTCATCTTGCTCAGGCTGCGCAGCCCGGAGACATCGTGAAACACCACGACCACGCCGGTTATATCATCGTCCCGATCGCGGATCGGGGAGGCGATCACCTCGATGGACAGGTTATCCTCGTGACTGGGATGGATCAGCTGCAGATAACCCGGCAGCATGACACTCTTGCCCTGCTCGATAGACAGCTTGACCGGGTCAGGCGGCGTCTTTTGCGTCTTCTCGTTGACAATATTGAAGACTTCCAGCAGCGGCTTGCCGCAGCTATCCTTGCTGCTGCAGCCCAACGCCTTCTCCGCGGTTTCATTCATGTATTCTATATAGCCTTCCTTATTCGTTCTGATCACGCCATCAGCGATTGAACCGAGCGTCACCTGGGCATTTTCTTTCTCCTCGAACAGTGAATCCCGGGTTTTCTTCAGCTCGGTGATATTGCGCGCCGAGCCTTCTATACCGATTACCTCCCTGTCATTGTTGTACTTGTAATGGGAGTTCTCCGAGATCCAGATCCGCTCTCCGTTCTTGCCTACCCATTCACTGGTGTGATTCTGCAGTATTCCGTTCTTCGCGTGGAGCTCTCCCTTGAGGCGGTAAAATTCATTCTGCTCGACATAGCACTCCCTGATGTTTTTCTCCCTGAATTCTTCCAGCGAGTATCCGAGCAGGTCTTTCACCGATGGCGTCGCCCAGAGGACATTACCTTCTTCATCGATCTGGTAGATGATATCCTGCATGTTATTGAGAATCGCACTGAGCTCCTGTTTCGACGCCTGGATCTGCTTCTCCGCCTGCATGCGTACCTTGATCTCACTCTGTAATTTGAGATTGATATCCTCGGCAAACTTCTTCGCCTTTTCAGCAGCCTCCCTTGCGACAACGAGTTTCTGGATGAGATTGGTATTGTGGTTACTGAGGCTGAATGACTTGGCCAGGACATCACGCAAGGTGCGGGATGAGTTAATCATCAATGCTGTAGTAACCAGCACGACGACCACCAGCGAAGAGGAGATCACGCTGAATTCCCTCATCGATATGGCCGCCATCGGCAACATCGCCGGAACAACGAACGCCGCGATCGCCTGCGGGGAGGACTGCATCGATATATAGGCCGTCAGCGAGATACAAAGCAGCACGACCAGAGTGAACGACTCCATCCCGGTACCACCATACTTCAGCGTGATGGCGGTCAGTGAGCTCCAGCAGATACCGGATATGAAAACCGTGACGGTATAGAACTCGCCCCAGGCAACAATTTCGTCAGATCGGTATTTGCCGGCGCTCTTGTGGATGAACAGGGACCGGACGCCAACCATGGTGTTCACGACGGTGGCCCAGCCCAGCAACACCCCGGCCGGCGCAAGATCCCAGAAGGCCATGCAGACACAGGCCGTCAGTGCCAGGCTGACGATCAACTCCGTCTGGGTCTGCTTGTAGAGCAAATTGGTCTGATACTGGCGGAACTGCCCGGGCAGCAGTCCATTGTCCTCGTTCTGGGAGAACTCCTGCGATTGAACCGCTTCCGATTGCGCAACCGGTATATCCTGCACTTTTTCTTTATGTTTCATTGAGATATATGAAGGCAATCCACTTTGACAGGGGCGCATCCATGCTGGAAACAGCGATTCAACTGCTTATCGGGCCGGCACAGGGAATCTTTAGTATGAGTACAAAGCAATCAGCCCCGTGCCGAGGCACCTTTCCTGCATATAGTTGCGCTTAATGTGCCCCTGGTGAGGTTGTCGGCAATACCTTGTGGTTTCTTTCCCCTGCTTGCGTTACCTTGCCGTGCCCATGAGTGCCCCCGCTGCGAAATCTGACACTACTCTGGTCCCCGTAACAGGGCCGGGATTGCGGGCTGTCAGCATTGTCCTGCGAAAGAAATCTGCCGCCCGGCAGACTGACCGCCCTGTTCTGATCGGGTCCGGTCCCGGGATTACACTGTTTCCCGCCAGCTTCGGATTCACATGCCGCCACTTCAGGGACCCACATGCCAGGCATCCGGGAGATCAATCATGAAGAGGGCCGCAGTAACCGCCATGGTATGGGGCACCCTGTCATGGGCCGGCATGGTCCAGGCAGTACAGGTGCCCGGACCGCTGATAGCGACGGACTGGCTGGCAAGCCATCAGGCGGATGTCGTGATACTGGATGTTCGCAGGGAGACGGAAAGTTTCACTGCCGCCCCGAAGTTCATGAAGGACAGGAACACCGGCAAGCAGCGGCTCGTTTGCACTGGCGGACATATTCCGGGGGCCGCACTGGTTGACTACAACCAGGTGCGTGCCAGGCGCGAGGTCAACGGGCAGATAATTATGCACCTTCTGCCAGCCAGGGCCGACTTCGAAAAACTGATGCAGCAGTCCGGCGTCAACCGGGACAGCACCATCGTGATCGCGTCCAGGGGGCAGGACATTGTTGACCTGGCCATGGCGACGCGTCTCTACTGGACGCTGAAGTATTACGGTCATGACAACATGGGCATACTGGATGGCGGCATGGCGCAATGGCTTGCCGACGGCAGGAATTTCACTACCCGCTCCGAGAAGCCAGCTACCGGGAACTGGCGCGCCGGCGAAGGGCGCATCGGGATCCTGGCCACTACCAACGAGGTCACAGCGGCCACGAAGACGGGTTCCTCCAGGCTGGTGGACAACCGCGCGATCAGCCTGTACCTGGGCACCTGGAAGACATCCAATGTATACGACAAGGGGCATATCCCCGGTGCCGGGTCGTTCCCCGGCGAACTCATGAACAGTGCCGGTATGCCGTCCAGGTTTCTGCCGGTCGATGAGCTACGCCAGCTGTTTCAGGCCATGGATATCGATATGGATGCCGGGACCATCACCTACTGCGACAGCGGCCACCTGGCTTCCGGGGGATGGTTCATCATGAGCGAACTGCTCGGCAACCGGAACGTCAGGCTCTACGACGGCTCGATGCACGAGTGGACCCTGAACAGGCTACCGGTCCAGCGGTTCGATATGGAATAGACAACAACGCTGCCGGGACTCGTTGCCCGGTTGTCATGACGGTGAATATACCTTAAGTGACGTTCACTCCCGGGGCGTTACGCCACCGTGATCGATGCGTTCGTATTCGGCAATCACCTGGGCGCCGAGCAGCAGGATGACCGCTGCGAACTCGAAACTCAGCAGGATGATGATCGTGGTGGCGAGTGAACCGTAAATGATGCTCACAAAGGAAAGAGTGGTGAAATACCAGACCAGGGCATGGCGCGTAATCTCCCACAACACGGTTGCCGCGATACCGCCGACCAGGGCATGCGACCAGGCCAGCCGCCCGACCGGCATGACAAGATAAACGGAAGTCAGCAACAACACCTCACCGATCACGCCGAGCAGGTAAAGAATGGTCGCCGTGGTGCTGGTCATATTGATATCGATACCGATCAGTGTCGGCGTGTCGCTGCTGTGCTGGTGAAGCCAGCTGGCCATCAGGCTCACGACGAGAAAACCCGCGGCCAGCAGCAGGATGTACACATACGGCAGGATCGCCGAAACCAGGTAATGACGGCGGTGATCCAGGTGACGATGAAAGAAGATCATCGACATGGCATTCTCCAGCACCGTGAATGCCAGCGAGCTGAAGAAGAGCAGAAACACGATTCCCATCACACCAATCACCTTCCAGTTCGACAGGAAGGCTTCCAGGTGCGTCGCAATGGCCTCGGAACGTACCGGCATGACCAGCGTCAGGATGGCTGACACGGTCTCCAGCAGTACTTCCTGTTCGAGGAACTGGGAAAGCACGATCAGCACCAGCGCAAACACCGGAATGATCGACAGCAAGGTGTAGTAGGCAACCGCACCGGCAAGCAGCAGCCCCTGGTTGTGCCGGAAACCCCGCAATACCTCCAGCAAGAATCGCCCCGGGTGGCCGATGACATAACTCAAGGGTGATGGATAGAAATTCATGGTGTCATCAAACGCACTCGTGAAAATTGATTTGATGCAGAACATACCGGTATCCCGGACGGTGCGTAACAGAACCAGGTTGCGGATCGTGTCCAGTTATCCCTGATTTTATAGGTGTACATTGGTCTGATACCAATATGGGAACGGGCTGCGTTATGCTTGATTTTACAAGCATTATTGGAAAATGAGGTCGCCAGGGGTTTCCTCCGGCCGGATGAGTGGTTATAGCGGAATTAATTAATAGAATCAGTAAGATATTACTGATATCCGGGATTGTCCTGGTCTGCGGCCCAGGCAACCTTCGGGCGGGCCCGCCGGAAAATCCTCCGGCTGCCGGGGAATCCTCGCCCGGTCGTTCAGAAAAAGTCTTTTCCCGCTTGCAGGCAATCCGTGAACAGGTTCCCCGATATGCACCGGATCGCGTCCTGGTCCGGTTCCGGCCGGGCACTGCCGCCACGGTGCGCGGCAAGGCACACCGCCAGGCCAGTGGAAGGAAGCTTCGGGAAATTCCCGGGATCGACGTGCACGTGGTCGCCGTACCCGGGGGCAGCGTTCAGGAGAAGGTCGCCCGCTACCTGGCCAACCCGAATGTCGAATATGCCGAACCGGACTACTACCGGGTGCTGGTGATTCCGGACGAGGGAAATGATCCGGGACCAGAAGCGGGCGGTATCATTACCGACCGGGAATATTTTGAAGAACAATGGGGACTGAACAATACAGGGCAGGATCATAGCTCTTTCGATCTCCTGGGTAATCCGATACAGGTCAACGGCGCAACTGATGCCGATATCGATGCACCCGAGGCGTGGGACATCACCACCGGCGACCCGGCAGTCAAGATTGCCATTCTGGATACCGGCATTGACTGCGACAGCGTGGAACATGCCGGCAAGTGTGTCGAGGAAATAAGTTTTGTCGGGGATTACAGCGAAAACCTCGATGATCCTGATGACTTTGTCGGGCACGGCACCCACGTTGCCGGCATTGCCGCGGTACACACCAATAATGGCATCGGAGTTTCCGGTGTCGGCTGGAATTCATCGCTTGGCAATCTCAAGTCGTGTTTCGCGTATCTTTTGGAAATAATCCCGGATATTTATTACATAACAGTGGGTGTCTGCCCGGTATCGGCCTCGGCAGCGGCCATAACCCATGCGGCTGATAACGGCTACCATGTAATCAACATGAGCTATGGCAGTGATGAACTCGATGTAAATGGTGAACCCATAGGACCACCTGTCCAGCCAAATACGGAAACCACTGCCATCAGCTATGCATGGAGCCAGGGTGTTGTGCTGGTGGCCGCCGCGGGTAATGACAACAATACCACCCGGATTTACCCGGCAGCCAATGATGATGTCATCGCAGTCGGCGCAACCGACCATTTTGACGACCGGGCATCCTTCTCCACTTTTTCACTGCCAGGTGATCACTGGGTTTCGCTAATGGCGCCCGGGGCAGATATCCTTTCTACCAATCCTGTTTTCGATTGTATTTTTCTTGCTGAGTTGCTTGGCTTTCCCTTTGACCCGCTAACAGAGGGCTGCCTGACCTGGAACTCCGGGACCTCCATGGCCAGCCCCCATGTCGCCGGTGCGGCAGCACTGGTGTGGGCACACCGGTTTCCCGGACAGACACCACAATCGTGCACCACCCCAAGCGGCGTAGCCTGTAACGCGGTGGTGCGCAGTCACCTCGAATACGCTGCTGACACAACCGGGGCTGCAACGCAGAACCTCCTGGCCTGGAGCATGCACGGTCGTCTCAACGTGCATGCTGCACTCAGTATCGTTGATACGGACCTCGATGGCGTGCCCGACGGGGTGGAAAACGATAATGATGCGGATGAGGATGGTCTCTCGGATACCCTCGAAGCGACACTCGGGACCGACCCACAGGATGCGGACTCGGATGATGATGGCCTGACCGACGGGGAAGAGGTGAATTTCAACCCAGTTCCTGCAGACAAGTACAACCCCAGAACCGACACTGACCCGCTGGATAATGACACGGACGACGACGGTTTCCCGGACGGGATGGAGGTCGGCGCCGGGACCGATCCCCTGGATTCGACTGACGCCCCGGTCTGGGGAGACGCAGATGGCAACGGGGTAGTGAATGCGGCGGACCTGTTGATGGCGACGCGCGCCCTGCTGGGGTTCGTCACCCTGACTACGGCCGAAATGGCGCGCCTCGATATTGCACCGGTTATTTCCGGCTCACCGGCACCGGACGGCCAGATCACCGCAGGCGACTTGCTGGTGGTGCAACAAATCCTGCTTGGCCTGGCGAGTTACCCGTAGACCAGGATGACCGGGTGTAAGGGTCGTCCATCCCCCCGCCAGAAGAAACACAGGACCTGCTGGATTCACCCGTGCGTGAGGGATCCATCTGCAAGGCCGGTCCCTGCCACCGGCTGCTCTATTTCGCGTTGAGCACTCTGGCGGCGCGCCGATAGTCCTTTGGCTTCACCCACAGGAGCATCCCGAAGCGGCCCTTCCCGGCAGCAATCCCGTCCGCGGCGACCACGTTGATTTTTTGATCGGCGAGTTTCTGCAGTGACCGGAAGCAGGCGCCCACTTCGTCATCGCCCTGTACCAAAAAACCCTTCTTGTTCTTGCTGATTCGCCAGCCGTTGTTCCGCGCAATCCTTTGAATAGGCGCCATCCTGTCAGCGACCAGGTCGAGTTGCGCCTTGCCTCCCCCGCTTGGAAAACCCGAAAATGCCAGCAGGTTGATTCCGGCGTCTTTCAATGCGCCCAGTACCTTGGCGCCCTGTCCGGCGCGCGAGGTAATGGTTACATAGCAGTAATTTACCTTGCGAACTCTCTGTGCCATGACTCGTCTCCTTCTGGAAATACAAGACTATTTAGATACCCCCGGACCGTCGCCCGGGAACCCGCAGGGTCTGTGATTCTTTCGTGATCCCGTCTACAGCGCTATTGGTACCCACAGACACACCCATGCAACAGGGCTATTGGTGCGGGATCAACCGGATCAAACTCTTAATTAAGTATAGACACTTCAACGCGCCTGAATACTTTCAAGTTCCGCCAGGACATCCGCAAGCATGGCATCCGCCAGCCGACGACCCTTGTCGGGCGTAGCCAGCGTGGGATCACCGTACACCCCGCTGGGGGAATAGCCAGGTCTTCGCGGATCGACGCGCTGCAAACGGCCACGGATAACATTCCCGCTGCAGGCCTCGGCGTGCGACATGTCCACTTTCTCCGGGGCGATCGCGAGCATGATGGAGGTTTCCGACTCATCGGAGTGACTGCCGCGCGGTTGTTCCGTGAGTTCGGCCGCGCTGGCACGGTAGCGTGGACCGGCATAGACATTTACCAGCTGCAAAACGGCAAAACCCGGCGAACGCCCGATGGCGACCTCGAGTGGCTCGATGGTACTGATACCGGTATTGAGCAACAAAACACGCTGTGCACCGGCATGCCGGATAGCACCGAGGATCTCGATTACCAGTGCGATAAACGTCGTCTCGGAAAGGCTGGTGCTGCCGGGATAGTCGACAAACGCGGGATAGTAGCCATAGTTCACGGTCGGCCACACCATTACATGCGCCTGTTGAACGAGCTGGTCCGCAAGCCATTCGACCTGCACAAGGTCCGTATTCATCGGCAGGTGACGACCATGCTCCTTGCTGGCCGCACCAATCGGCAATACCGCCACCGCCCCGCGGGCGAGATGCCCTTCAATCACCGGCCAGCTCACCTCGGGGACACGGATGCCGGGCGTCGGTTCAGGAGGACAGTGGCTGGCCATGGGAAGAGTCGGGATCAGGAGTGAATGAGGTCGCTGACAAAACGAATCATCTCATTCGTCATCACCCATTGATTCACGGCCTGTTTTATTGCCAGGCCAATAACAGAAATTAGAAAACCGGTATCAGGCCGGCTGCAGGCTGAAGCCGCGCAGGTGCCGGGAAAATTCCTGCAAAGCGGTAATACCCGACTCCTCGGCCTGCTGGCACCACTCCTGCAGCGACTTGCGCAGCATTTCCTGGCTGACGGCCTTGCCTGCCCAGACCGACTGCAGCTGCTGGCGATACTGATAGACAATCTTCAGATTATTGAACCGGGCAAGGATCTGGTCCAGCCGCATACGGGCGCGTTCATTGATCAGCGAGGCATCACGTGTCAAGAGAGTGCGCGCGCGCCGGAGCATCGGCTTGCAGGAGCTGTTGCACTGCCGACGTTCCTGGCGCAGCACCGGCCGGATGACATCGCGCGCATAACTGGCCATGACGTACATGCGATTCCTCACCACAGCCTGCACAGTCTCCAGGTCAATGCCCTGCTTGCGCTCCAGAATCACCGCCCGCCTGGGCGCAAGCCGCTTGATCTTCGCCAGCCCCAGCAGCGTCAACAAGCGGATATAGATCCAGCCCAGGTCAAATTCCCAGCGTTTGCTCGAAAAGCGCGCCGATGCCGGGAAGGCGTGGTGGTTGGAATGCAGTTCCTCGCCGCCGATGAACAGACCCAGGGGGAGGATATTGCGGGAGGCATCCGCGGTCTCGTAATTGCGGTAGCACAAGTAGTGCCCCACCCCGTTGATCACGCCGGCCGCCCAGAACGGGATCCACACCATCTGGACCGCCCATAACACCAGGCCGGCTGCACCGAACAGCATAATATCGAGCAACAGCATAAGCGTGATACCGAGCCACGGGAAACGCGCATAGACATGACGTTCCAGCCAGTCATCCGGCGTCAGGTGACCGTAGCTCTCAAGGGTCTCGCGGTTGCCCGCCTCTTGCCGGTACAACTCGGATCCCTGCCACAGCACCTTGCTGATCCCCTGCACCTGGGGACTGTGCGGGTCTTCCGCTGTTTCACATTTCGCGTGGTGCTTGCGGTGTACGGCCACCCACTCCCGGGTCACCATGCCGGTCGTGATCCACAGCCAGAAGCGGAAGAAGTGGGCGACTACGGGATGCAGGTCCAGCGCCCGGTGCGCCTGGTGCCGGTGCAGGTAAATGGTGACGCCGGCGATCGTCACCTGGGTCAGTACCAGGCCCGTCAGCAGCAGCGCGCCGATCGAGAGTTGCGCGATACCACCGGCGCCCAGGAAATTCAGGATTGCTTCAATCATCTTGGTCTCGTCTGAAAGGATTATTGATAACAGGCAGTCTACCACGGTTACCGGACATGCCCATCGGCATAGACTGCCCTCGTGAATAACCTGGAATCCCGTGAGGAGGAATAATAAATCTGTCCCCCTTTTCCCCATGACACGGTATCTTCTACCCGAGTGACGAGTCGCCAACAGAACATGAGACGCCCGCAACAGAAACATCGCTGGATCGCCCACATGGACCTGGATGCGTTCTTTGCGAGCTGTGAACAGCTGGAACACCCCGAATACCGGGGGCGCCCGGTAGCCGTCGGTGCCCTGCCCGGCCATCGCGGGGTGGTTGCCGCCGCCTCGTATGAAGCCCGCAAATTTGGCATTCGTTCCGCCATGCCGGTATCCGAGGCCTACCGCCGCTGCCCGGATGCCGTTTTCCTGCGCCCCGATATGGAGAAGTACCGCCGGGCCTCGCGGCAGGTCTTTCAGATCCTTGAAACCATCACACCGGTCGTGGAAGCCGCCTCCATCGACGAGGCCTACCTGGATGTGAGTGGACTCGACAAGCTGTTGGGTACGCCCGGTGAGATCGGCCGCGAGATCAAGCGCCGCATCTTCACCGGTACGGGACTGACCGCCTCGGTGGGCATCGGACCGAACCGCTTGATTGCGAAGCTCGGCTCGGAATACCGCAAGCCGGACGGTTTGACCGTGATCACCCCGGAGCAGGTCCTCGATTTCCTGGCCCCCATGCCGGTTGCCAACCTGCGGGGGCTCGGACCACAGACCCAGAAAATCTTTGGCCGCCTGGGGATCCGCACCGTGGAACAGCTGCGCACCGCCCCGCTGTCACGGCTGGAGGAACATCTTGGGAAAAAGGCCGCAGCGAGTTTTCACCGCCAGGCCTTTGGCTTTGCTTCGGATGAGGTCGTACCGGAGCGGCGCCGCAAGAGCATTTCAAAAGAGACGACCTTCGCGGCGGACGTCCGGGATAACGACGTCCTGCACGATGCGCTGCGCGGGCTGGCGGCCGACGTGGCAAGAACGGCACGCCGGGAGGGTTTGTCCGGTTCGGTGGTAACACTGAAGATTCGCTTCGAGGGATTCGAGACACACACACGACAATACCGGCGCGACACCCCGACCCATGACGAGCGCGCCATATTCAAGACGGCCTGGCAGCTGTTTCTCGGCGGCAAGCTGCCGAAAAAACCGGTACGGCTCATTGGCGTCGGCATCAGCGGCTGGGAGGAAGACCAGCCAGCCGTGACGCAGGCAGACCTTTTCGATCAACCCCTGGAGAAGGAAGACAACCAGCGAGTGCTGCAGACGATCGACGCGGTGACCGAGAAATTCGGAAAGGGCATGCTGCAGCTGGGCGTGCCCCGCAAGACCGACAGCTAGGAAGCTGCGGCCAGACATCCGGGCAAGCCCGACGCCGCTAACGACCTGTTCTCTGACGCGTCAGTCACATCCAGCAGATAAGGTTTGTGACAAACAAGAACCAATGCAACTGGCCCTGACCCGCCGGATCAGTCCAGCAAAGGCTCCAGTTCTTTCCAGACACGGTCGCGGATCAGCGGCTGGGCGACGCTATTGGGGTGAATGCCGTCCGGCTGCATCAGATTCTGCTCGGTACCGATACCGTCTACCAGCGATGGCAGCAGGGTGACCTCGCGCTCCCGGGCGAGTTCGGAGTATACGGCCTGGAACCTTTCCGTATAACGGGGGCCATAGTTGGGTGGCAGCTGCACACCGACAAGCAGTATCTTCGCGCCGGCCTCGTGTGCACTGGAGATCATGGCACCCAGGTTGCTTTTCATTTCCGCGAGGGACAGGCCGCGCAGCCCATCGTTGCCACCCAGCTCCAGCAGCACCACGGACGGTTTGTGGCTGTCGAGTGCCCGCGGCAGCCGGGCACGGGCGTTGGCGGTAGTGTCGCCGCTGATACTGGCATTGACGACCTGGTAGGGATAGCCGCCGGTTTCGAGGCGTTCCTGCAACAGGGAAACCCATCCCTGTTCTACCGGAATGCCCCAGGCGGCGCTGAGACTGTCGCCAACAATCAGTATGATCCGGGCAGGCGCCGTATTCGGCAGGATCAGAAACAGCAGCAGCAGGATTCGATTCAACATGACAGGAACAGAGCATACCACCATGATTGCCGCGCAAAACTTGAGTAAACGAGTGGAAACCGCTGCCGGTCCCCTGGATATCCTCACGAACATCGGACTCGAGATCCGGGAAAGGGAAGCCGTCGCCATTGTCGGGGTTTCCGGCTCCGGAAAGTCGACCCTGCTGGGACTGCTCGCCGGCCTGGACCTGCCCTCGGCGGGCGAGGTGTTCCTGTCCCGCCACCGGCTCAACGACCTGGACGAAGACGGCCGTGCCCGGGTGCGTGGCGAGCTGGTGGGTTTTGTATTCCAGTCCTTTCAACTGCTGCCCGGCCTGACGGCGCTGGAAAACGTCATGTTGCCACTGGAATTGAAGGGCGCGCGGGCCCCCGGGGACCAGGCCACGGAGCTGTTGACCCAGGTGGGACTGCAGGGGCGCCTGCAACATTACCCGAAACAGCTGTCGGGCGGTGAGCAGCAGCGGGTGGCCATAGCGCGCGCCTTTGCCACCGAGCCTGCCATCCTGTTTGCCGACGAGCCCACCGGCAATCTGGACAACGTGACCGGCGAGCGGGTCATCGATCTGTTGTTCCGCCTCAACCAGGACAAGGGCACCACCCTGGTACTCGTTACCCATGACGAGCACCTGGCCGTCCGTTGCGACCGCCTGATCCGCCTGGAGGCCGGGAGGGTTGTCGCCGACGTCGAAGAGACGCGCGCCTCATGATTCGCTGGCAGCTGGCCATGCGGCTGCTGGTCCGCAACCGGCGCTCCGGAGAGCAGCGCATCCTGGTGGCTGCGCTGGTGATCGCCGTGGCGGCCAGCACCGCCATCGGGTTCTTCACCGACCGGCTGGGCCGGGGGATGGCGAACCAGTCAGCGGACTTTCTCGGTGCCGATCTGACACTGGTCAGCCCGCGGCCCGTGGATGCCGCCTGGATACGCGAAGCCCGTGCTGCCGGCCTGCAGGCGATCGAAACCCTCGCGTTTGCCAGTGTAGTGGTCGGCGGCGAGGAGTTGCTGCTTTCCGGTGTCAAGGCGGTGCAGGACGGATTCCCACTGCGTGGCAGCATGCGCACCGCACCAGCCCCGTTCGCGCCCGGTGCGGAAACGCGGGAACTGCCCCGGCCCGGTGAGGCATGGGTGGCGCAACAGCTGCTGACGGCACTCGACCTGCAGGTTGGCGACCCCGTGGAGGTTGGTGCCCATCGACTTACCATCACCCGGGTGATCACCTTTGAGCCCGGCCGGGTCGGCAACCCGTTCGGCACAGCGCCGCGGCTGCTGATGCGAATGGCGGATGTCCCCGCGACCGGGGTGGTACAACCGGGCAGCCGGTTGACGTATCAGTACCTGTTTGCAGGTCGCGAAGGCGAAGTGACGAAATTTCGGGACTGGCTGGAGCCGCGCCTCGGCCCCAGCCATGAGCTGGTCGGTGTGAAAGAAGGTCGCCGGGCCGTGGGTTCCGCGCTGGAGCGCGCGGAACGCTTCCTCGGGCTATCCGTGCTGGCGGCGATTGTGCTGGCGGGGGTCGCCGTGGCCATGGCGGCGCGGCGCTACAGCGAGCGCCACTTCGACATGAGCGCGATGCTGCGCTGCATGGGCGCCTCGCAGCAGGACCTGCTCGGTTTGTATCTTCCGCAACTGCTGGTGCTCGGCCTGGCCGCCTCGGCCGCCGGTTGTCTGCTTGGCTGGGTGGCCCAGTACGGCCTGTTGTATCTGCTGGCCGACCTGTTGCCCGCCACCCCCTCTACGCCACAGGCCTGGCCGGTGCTGGCGGGGGTCGCAACCGGTCTGGTCACGCTGGCCGGCTTTGCACTGCCGCCGGTGATGCGCCTGAAGGATGTGCCGCCGTTGCGGGTGTTGCGGCGTGAGCTGCTGCCACTGCCCAGCCGCGCCTGGCTGGTCTACGGGGCCGCACTGAGTGCCATCGTGGCGGTGATGTGGACTTATACCGACAGTTGGCCGTTGACACTGTCGGTACTGTCCGGTGGCATTCTGCTGGTCGCAGTGCTGAGCCTGGTGGCCCTGCTGCTGTTGTTGTTGAGCCAGCGCCTGAATACCCGCGTCGGCGTGGCGTGGCGTTTCGGGTTAAACAATCTTTGGCGCCGCCGTCGTGGCAGCGTCAACCAGATCCTGGCCTTCGGCCTGACGCTGATGGCAATGGCGGTGGTGGCCCTGGTACGTACCGACCTGTTGACAACCTGGCAGCGGCAACTGCCTGCCGATGTGCCCAACCACTTTGCGATCAATATCCTGCCGGATCAGGTGGAGTCATTTCAGGCATTCATGGAGAACGCCGGCGTAGCGACCGCACAGCTCTATCCCATGGTGCGCGGCCGGCTGGTGGAGATCAACGGCATCGCGGTGCGCAAGGCCGTGACCAAGGAGGCCCGCAGTGACAATTCCCTCAACCGCGAACTCAACCTGACCTGGACCACCGAGCTGCAGGAAGACAATCGCATCCTGGAAGGTCGCTGGTGGCAACCGGATGACACGGGAAAACCGTGGGTATCGGTGGAATCCCGGCTGGCCGGGCGGATGGGAATCGGGATGGGTGATGAACTGCGCTTTGCGATCGGCGAACAGCGTTTCACTGCCGAGGTGGCCAGTATTCGCAACGTGAAGTGGGATTCATTCCGGCCCAACTTCTACATGGTTTTCCCACCACAGGTGATCGAGCGGTTTCCCGCCACCTACATCACCAGTTTTTATCTGCAGAAAGCAGAAAAGCCGCTACTGCGCGAGCTGGTGGCCCGCTACCCGGCAGTGACCGTGCTGGAGATGGACCGGGTGATCGAACAGGTGGGCCGCATCTTCCGGCAGGTTACCCTGGCGGTGGAGTATGTGCTGGTCTTCACACTGCTGGCCGGATTCGCGGTGCTGTTCGCTGCCCTGCAGGCCAGCCAGGATGATCGGCTGTATGAAGGAGCGCTGGTGCGTGCACTCGGTGGCAGCCGGCGCCAGTTGCGCGCCGGGCACCTGGCGGAGTTCACCGCGCTCGGCGGGTTGGCGGGACTGCTGTCCGCCATGGGTGCGGAATGCCTTGTCTGGGTGTTGTACAGCGAGGTACTGCATCTGGACCACCGTTTTCAGTGGCCGCTATGGATCATCGCGCCCGTCGCGGGAGCACTGCTCATCGGGGCGGCCGGATACTGGGGTACCCGTGCCGTGGTCGAACGCAGCCCCATGCTGCTGTTGCGCAACCAGTAGCCGCGTGTCGGGAATGCAAGGGGCCGTTATTTACGGACCGCGTCCGACGGGCATCAATACCAGCGGGTGTACCTCGTCAGGTAACTGCAACACCCCGGCCACCTCGTCATCGCGAAAGGCGCCGACCACAACGGTGGCAAGCCCGAGCGCTTCCGCCTGCAGGAACAGGTTCTGTGCGGCATGGCCGACCTCCATGTGCACATAACGAACACCGCGTTTTCCATATTTGCGCGTGGTGCGTTCATACACCGCCGCAAACACCACCACGGCCGCCGCGTCGCCGACCCAGTTCTGTGCCAGTGCGGCCCGCGCCAGTGGCTTGCGCTGATCCCCGCGGTGCATTCTCTCCAGCCGATGGCCGTCTGCCTGGTAGTGGTACACGCCGGCCGCAAGGTTACTCACATTGCCTGCGACCAGATAGAGTTCGAGTGGATAGAGTGCACCGGCCGAGGGTGCGGTACGCAGACCCGCCGCATGGGTAATTCCCTGTGCTGCCCAGAGGAGTTGACTGATGTCTGACAGCGGTAGCGTGGCGTCCCGGTAGTCACGCACCGAGCGGCGCTGCCGCAGGAGCCTTTCCACGGACTGTTCACCGGCATACGCCGGCTCCGGCAGCGTGACGGTTTCAGGCGACTGGGCCAAAGCCTCTCCTGTGAGTGTGCTGCTTAGCCAAAAGAGAAACAGGGTAACTCGGAATACGGGAGCGGTGTACATTTCCCGACTATCTTAGCGTCAAAGGCGTGCTGATACCTGTTTTGATTTATTGCCGGCTTATCACCGTCAGGGTTCCGATCCCCAGTTCGTCCAGCTTGCGCTTTGTTTGCTTCAGCACATCCTGATCGGTGAACGGACCCACGCGCACGCGATGGTAAACATCCATATTTTCGATACTGACCTCCTGGATCACGCTCTTGAACCCCAGCTTCGAAAGCCGTGTCTGCAACTCGACGGCATGATCCTGTTCTCGAAATGACCCGACTTGCAGATACCAGGTCTCTTTCGGGACGGTTGCGGTTGTGCTGACGCGTTTTTCTGCAATCGTCGCCGGTTGCTGCTCCAGGCGTGCCGCGGTTTCGTCTTCCGGCAAGCCCGCTTCCGTATCCTGCACCTTTTCCGTTGTCTGGAGACGTGCCCTGGACGCGAGCGATGCAGCCGGCGGTGCCTCTGCCGGTGCCGGCAACTCGGACAACACTGCATCGGATCGTGCGGACTCCTCTTTTACCTCCGGCAATACCTCGCTCAATGTGACCGGCGTATCCTGCTCGGGCGCGTCGCTTTCCGGCTGCTGTTGCACGCTCAGTGTCAGCAAGACACTGATCATGACCACGCCCGCCACGGCGCCGCCCGCGATCCAGTGATTGCCGAAAGGCGAGAATGCCTGGTAGCGTACGGACTTGCGCGCCTTGTCCAGTACTGCCCGGTCGACATGGGCCGGCGGTGTCTCCTGCGAGGACTGGCGGTACAGGTCCGAAATCCTGCTGCTATGGTCTTCCGTCATCGTTGATTCTCCAGGCATTCCCTGGCGATGGCCGAACGCAACCGGTCCATGGCATAACGCAACCGGCTCTTGGCCGTTTCCACCCGGGTGCTCATGGCCTCGGCAATTTCCGCCAGGGACATGCCGGCCTCATGCTTGAGCAGAAAGGTCTGGCGCTGGACATCCGGCAGACCCGCAACCAGGTGCAGGAGTTGTTCGATGCAGTCCCGCAGATCCACGAGGCGTTGTGGCCCGGGATTCGCATCCGGCGTTGCCACCCCGGGACTGTCATCGTCCGGATTGGCATACTCGACCGGCCGTCTGCCCTCGCGACGCCAGTGGTCGACCAGCCGGTTGTGCGCGAGTGTGTACAGCCAGGTCTTGAATGTCGCCGTTGGATGGTAACGTTTGCGGCCCTGGATCACCCGCGCCCACACGTCCTGGAACAGTTCCTCTGCGACAGACGGATTCCCCTGGCGCAGGAAGTAGCGATACAGGCCGCCGCGGTGATGCTCATAGAGCTTTTGAAAGGCATCCGCATCACCACGCGCGTAACGAAGCATGAGATCCTCGTCACTACCCGGTGTTATTGCCCGATCGTCCATCGAATCCTTCCGTTCTTCCCAGTGCTGTCCCATAAAGTTGGGGCGGTAACTACCGTTGCGGGCGCTTGTGCCCGCATTTCGGGTAAGCCGGCAAGCCGGGTTACTCGAGTGTCACCCCTCGATGTACGCGCAGCTCGCTCCTGTAAAATACTGCCCGGGCGGCATCATATCCATACCATTCCCTGGCGGAAAACCAAGCTACACGGGTAACACATTGAATGCCAGTGTAAAAATTTATTTTCCACAATGAGAAAAGCTGTACGGGTCTCCCCGGAGTCACGGGAGGCGCGGCAATGCCGTAGCGGACGAACAATCGGCACGGCATCCCGGCAATGCTGCTCGCCCGATCTGCCTGGCACCCTCTTCACAGCGAGGATGCCAGGTTGGCCAGCTGCAGGAACTCGCCGCGGTAGCCAAATGGATCGGCACCACGTGCACCGCGTGCCAGCGCCAGTACCTCGGGATAACTGAAATCAACGGTGTACTTGCCACCCCGCAGGATCTGTCCGAAGCCGGCCACGGCCGCGGCAAACCGGTAATCTTCGGATGCCATGCCCAGGTCCTTGATGACGTCCGCCGTGTGCACCGGTCGCTCGATCAGGGTACTGGTCATACCGTCCGGCTGTTTGTAGCGCAGCCTGACCAGTGCAAGCTCACTGCTATGGGACGTGATGTGCGGTTGTGGCTGGTAACGGCCGCCATCGAGGCGCTGGCCGGCACTACCGGCCAGGGCAATTTCGTAGATGGCCGTGACCGAGTGCCCGGCACCGATCTCGCCGGCATCGACCTTGTCGTTGCCGAAGTCCTCGCGTGCCAGCGAGCGGTTTTCGTAACCGATCAGGCGGTATTCCGCCACCGTGGCCGGGTTGAACTCGACCTGGATCTTCACGTCCTTCGCGATGGTCATCAGGGTGGAGGACATCTCGTCGACCAGTGCCTTGCGCGCCTCGCTCAGCGTGTCGATGTAGGCATAGTTGCCGTTGCCGGCATCGGCCAGCTGCTCCATCAGGTGGTCGTTGTAGTTGCCGGTACCGAATCCCAGTGTCGTCAGGCCAATGCCGTGTGCACGCCGGTCCTCTACCAGTTGCTTCAGCATCTCGAAATCAACCGTGCCGACATTGAAGTCACCATCGGTCGCCAGGATCACGCGGTTGATGCCGTCCTTGATAAAGGCCTGCTGCGCCAGTGCATAGGCCAGGCGGATCCCGGCACCGCCATTGGTGGAACCGCCGGCCGTCAGGCTGTCCAGCGCCGCGCCAATCGTGGCCACCTGGTCACCCGGGGTGGGTTCGAGCACGACCCCGGAGGCACCGGCATAGACGACTATCGAGACCCGGTCCTCTGCCCTGAGTTCATGCACCAGCAAGCGCAGCGCCGACTTCAACAACTCCAGCTTGTCGGGTGACTGCATCGAGCCGGAGACATCCACCAGGAACACCAGGTTCGCGGCCGGCAACTGATTGCGCGCCACGTCATACCCCTGGATGCCGATATGCAGCAGCTGCGTATCGGGATTCCAGGGACTCGGTCCGACCTCGGTGGAAATCGAAAACGGCTTGTCCCTGTGTGTTGGGCGCGGATAATCGTAGGTGAAATAATTGATCAGCTCCTCGGTCCGGATGGCGTCCTTCAGCGGCCGGTTGCCGGCATTCAGCATACGGCGCATGTTGCTGTAGGCGCCGGTATCGACATCGATACTGAAGGTCGAAAACGGAGCCTCGGCCACACGGTGCAAGGGGTTGTCGGAGAAATGCGCATAGTTCTCCCGGTTGAGCGGTTCCGAAGGCGCACGCAAATGCGCAATGCCGGACGCCGGCAGGGCTTCCTGCATCGCGCGGCTTTTCACCTGCGGTGCCCTGGCACCCATTGGGGCAACCGCATCGGCCGTCGCCGAGGATTCTCGCTTGATCTCGGTTTGCACATCGGATTTATGTGGTCGCATGTCTTCCTCCACGGGGGTGGCGGGTGTGCTCCGGGCTGCCTCATCCGCGGGCTCAAGCGTACAGGCACCGAGAATCAGGACGACAATTGCCGAGATAACAATGACTTTGTGATTGATTGTTTCCATGGTGTGTCTCCAGTTTGTTCAGGGATATCTCTGTAAACGCACCAAAGGCCCCGACGGGGTTAAATCCGGGCAGGCTTGGTAACACGGGACGGTTAAAGGGGTTGCAGGTACGATTCGGGAAGGCTTCAACTGGCAACGATTTTCGGGCAAGCGTACGAGCCATAGCAGGCAATTCTGGCAATGCGCAGCAACGGCACTAGAATTCAATGGATGCCACCAGGATCGGCATCTGGCAGGAAAGCAGTTGCTATCACGCGTTACCGATTTGGATCCAGGCAACCGGACAGCGCAACAATCACTGAAAGTTTCAGCAAGGAGGAAGCTACCGTGCCACCCCGCAATAAAAGAAAGAGCTGGGCCGCAATCAGGTCAACGACAACGCAAGCGGAATTTGCGGAATTGATCCGTCGTTATCCCCATCGAACAAATATCGTCGCAGAGGGTGACTCCTGGTTTGCCTATCCCCCCAAATGGCTGTTCGCCGGAAAGCCCAACAACATAATCAATTACCTGAAAAACATGGAGCGCTTCAACCTGCTGCATCTGGCCAGCAATGGTGACGAGGCCGTCGACATGTTGTCCGGGAAAAGCAAGTTCCGGCTGCTCAAGAGTATCCACAAACATGATGTGCACTTCCTGCTTTTCTCGGGTGGTGGCAACGATATCGTCGGGCGATGGGATTTCGACTACTTTCTGAAAAGGGGTGTCACTTCGGATCGTTTCGAAGACTATCTACACAAAGGCCGGCTGAACCGGCGGATCTCCCAGATTACGCATGCCTACGAAGACCTGATCGGTTTTTGCGACGAGTACTCACACAACAGGCAAATAAAGATCGTCACACATACCTATGACTACCTGGTCCCGGACCCGGCCGGGGCCGAGTTTATGGGCGGCCTGTTCAAGGTGAACAAGGGCAAGTCATGGATGTTTCCCTACCTCGAAGACAAGCAGGTGCCCAAAAAACTGCATGCGCCGCTGGTTGCATACCTCATCGATCGCCTCGCCGGGAATCTACTGAAGTTGCACGCCAGGTATCCCGCACGAATGGTTGTCGTGGATACCCGTGGCCTGATCGATCCGAAAACTGGCTGGCTGAACGAGATCCACCCAAAGCCTGGAGGCTTCAAGATGCTTGCAAGGGAAATACACACGGTAATTAAGACGCAGTAAAGGGATCGAAAAAGCGCAATCATTCCCGGTCATCACCGGCGCCTTAGTCGTAACACTGCAAAAATCGATCGGAAGTAAGTTCCGAGTCGTTGACTGCATAGGCACGGGACGTATTGAGCGGTAGTTGCGTATCCAAATAGCAAATAAGCTGCAAAGACGTCTGGTTCACAGTTACGGTAACAGGTCTAGTATTTGCCATGTACTGGCGCATTCTGGATTCCACGTCCGCGATCCTGGCATCTGTGACAGACTCGCGATCGATCTGCCCAAGAACTAGAAAGAAATCGTTGTCGATATCCGATTCGTTTTTGTGCCACTTGTGTAGGACATTGAATTGATTGAATGAACGTCGAAAGTCGTCAAGGACGTTGGATCCGTCGGCTGGCCATCCCATCGCCACGGCGATAAGGCCCTGAATTGAGAATGACCGCAAGTACGGATGTTTTCCCTGGCTGTGAAATCCGTAGTTCGTGGTTTCTGCGTACCCACCAATCTGAACATCGAACGAAGGAATTCCCGAAGAACGAAGAAACGCCAGAAGTTGAGACGGTTGTATCAACCGGATTTCTTTTCGGTATTCACGAAAATTCATATTCTCAATTTGGTTGTTTGTTTGGCAACCTTCCAGACCAATGATTGTGCCGTGAACTTGTGCCAATTCATACGGAGTGAAGACGTATGGCAACAATGTCTTCAATTTGTCCTGGCAGCGCTTCACATACAAAGCAACATCTTCAGGTTTTTCACCATAGTGGCTCACGAGCGTAGTTTGCATTGCGTCTGGTGTCTTCGCAGTTGCCTAACATCTGTTATGTGGGCTTCGGGACCATTGATCATGAGTTGATATCCACTGAAATAGCCCCGTATGACCAGATTAAATTATGCAAATAATCTTTGCTGGTCCGTATATCAAGATATGAAAGTACGTACAGCAACCAAGCAGGCCGAATGTCTTATTAATGTCGTTTCCGGATTTCAAGCCCTTGTTTATATAGACGTTCACTAAAGGCCCGGAAAGTGTTATTAGCAAATGTTCAGAAGCAGTCGCCAGCCAAATAAATCTGTCCCCTTAGTAATCTTCTTCAGTCTCCGGCCGTTCGGCGGCAACATAGGGGACCATGCGGTAGTGACTGGCCGGGTTATTGCAAATGGGGCAGTGTTCGGCGGGACGCTCAACCAGGGTAGATCCGCAGATCTTGCAAACATGATAGTCCACAACCTCACCTTCGATATGGGCGATCAGAAACTTGAACCAGTTCCTTGCGGCATCCTGCATTCGGCCCAGCAGTTTTCGATGCTGCTTCTCCGCCTCCCAGGCCCAGGTCAGGTTGGTGATAGCATCCTGATGGTTTTCCGGCTTGATGCGCGCGAGGATGGCCGGGTACTCGTTGTCAATCTCGTCGGTCTCTACCCCGGTGGCATGCATGATGTTGTACCTGGTTGTTTCCACTGGCCTCGCCTGCGGCTGTTCCGCGGGCACCTCGGCACCGAGTGCGTCGAGTATGCGCTTGAAGTTGTGCGCATGAATGCCTTCCGAGGTGGCCAGGGATTTGAATAAATAGGCGCTGTTGGGATATCCGTCCGCCAGGGCTTTTTCAGAAAATGCGGTATAGGAAAGGTGGGCCTCTACCTCGTCCAGGTAACGTTCCTGCAGGGCCTGTGTGGTCTCGGGGTAGTCAGCCGCGTAAACAGTTAGTCCCGGGGTCAATAACAGCGCCCCGGTCAGCAACACTTTCAGGACATCCCGCAACCCGTATGTATCTGCCATTGACGCCCTCTCCCGACAACTCTTGATGATCATACAATATCACCGGGTCAAGTATCCTCACTGTTCGTAGTCACGGTGTTCAATGGGATCAGGACGATTAATTGAACATCCCCCTGGATCGATTCTGGCCATTCGACTGAATTCCCGGGAAATTTCCACCTGAACGCCCGAGTTCGGCCATAAGTGGTCATTCACCTGATACAGAATCGCACAGATGCGGGGTTCCTAATCGGAGACTTCCGGTCAAATGCATGCGCTTCGCAACTACCGATACAACGGTCAGGTTCGCGCCTTTAGGGTCAGCCGCCCACAATGCTATTTTTCATATATGTAACATAGAGTTATCTCTTCACAAACTCCTTGACAATAGACTGGGCGCGCGTACCTTTAGTGTGCCTATATAATTCATGCGGCATGCGCATCAAGAAGAGGCCAACCACGCACACAGATGCGATTGCAGGTAGCGCGTTCAGGCAAATATGGGCCGCTACGAGCGCAGGATCAGGCCGAAATCCGCGGTGTGGATTGCCATAAAGAAAGTCATATCAACCAGCCATATTGCCAGGAGGAGCGCAATGATTGTCAAAGAAGTAATGAACCGAGAAGTTATAACCTGCAGCCCGGATACGACGCTGGAGTCTGCTGCGATTATGATGTGGGATGGTGATTGCGGGACCGTGGCCGTTACAGATGATGCTGGCAAGATGATCGGCATTATTACCGATCGAGATATCTGCATGGCGGTCGCATTACAACACAAGCCCGCAAGTGACATTCAGGTTCAGGAAGTAATGAGCCACCATCTTTTCACCTGTCAGCCGGATAGCGACATCATGAATGCCCTGAAGACCATGTCATTTCAGAAGGTGCGCCGCCTGCCGGTGACAAATGACAGCGGGAAGGTAGAAGGAATTATCTCCATCGAAGACCTTATTGCCCGTGCAGAACGGGGGCGAAGGGGCATTCAAACACCTGAACTATCATATGACGATACAATGACAACCCTCAAAGCAATATGTCGACCGCATAAGCCGGAAGGCGTCATGATTGGTACAGACTAACACCAATATCCGAGCAACAGACGCTACAGGAGCGAGAACTGTCAAGTCGGTTGACTTGAATTTCGAATTAGTAACCCCGCTTTGGCGGGGTTTTCATTTATAAAAATGAATGTCTGCTCTCGGCCAGAACCGGTCGTTGGAAGATGTAGGAGCGCCGACCTTCGGCGCGATCTCGGACGTCTGACACCGGCCAGAAAGCGGCCTTCCCGGTGTTAACGGGAAGGTCTTAGATGCAGCAAAATCTGACATCCCGTATCAAGAAAAAACAATATCTACTTTATACCATTGTATTATTGGGAGATAATATTTTCCTCTAAGCCATTAAACACTAACCATGCATAAAGGCCTAATAGTGGTCTAGTCTTCCGCGGGTGTAAGAAGCACACATTCCTTGATTTCTCTTGCACCAGTTTGTTCGTCCACCTCGGTGAGTTTGGGGCGACCTACCAAAAAGCCTACTCCCACCGTTCCTTTGATATAGCGTCGATCACCGGCATTAATATCCAGAGTCAAAGAAGTCATTGATTCGGTTTTGGCCCACAATTGAAGTTCACCTGGTTGTGCAAAGTAAGGGTAGTATCCACCGCTTCTGAGTTCTACTATTGCCATATCATCCTCTACATTCCCAGCGTGTACATCAAAAACAACACCACCACCCATAAACTTGCCCGGGCGATAGATATAAACAAGCGCCTTTCCATCGGGAACAGAATCAACCTCTTGATAAATAGGCCCTGTTGCCGAACAGCCAGAAAGTATTGCCATAAAGGCGGCAATAACGAGTGAAAGCAATCCATGTAAATTTAATCGTTTCATATTTTATTCCTCTCTGTCGCAAAGAATTCCATGGTTAGCATATAAATGTCTATCTTGAGACAAGACAAAATCTATTTTGTCTCGCATTAGGATCAGACCTTTTCTCCTAATGTCAGTTAGGGTTTCACCTTCGGAAAATATGGTCTTTGATTTGCTCAGAACAATAACCTCTTCGTATGTTTTAGCGAATCCGGAATCAGTTTTGATTTCAAGCCTGCCCAAAATTACGACATTGTCTTCAGATTTTGGCATCCCCATTATTAATAGTGGATTGAATAGGTCTAATGCAGTGTCATCCTCTACGCCATATTTCACCTCATACTGATACTTAATCTTTACATTGCGCCTGTTGGGAGAGTCTCGTAGAGACAATGGCAGGTACTCACTTTTGTGTCCCTCATATATAACCACCCCACAGAGAATGCTCTTGTTTGATTCGGAAACTTCACCAACAGGATCAATGGAGATTCTGGTCGATGTGCAACCATAAAAAGTGATCAGAGAAATTAGTATCCAAAGCACTCTCATTCTATGAATTAATTCCATGCCAACATTATCCAATGTGGATCTATTATTTAACTTAACATTACCAACTTCATACCTAGATGCATTGATAACAATCAAGTAATGCTTGATTGGTTAAATCCGGAAGTATTTATGTATGATCTCCCATGTTCAGGAGTTTTAACTAGAAGAAAATATCGAGGACTACTGTTAGACTAGTGAACCTTAATGTCTGGCTTCAGTACATTCTGGAAGTTTAAGGCAATTCTCTGAACTTCCGTCTAGGGTCGTTCTCGGAAGTACACCAGACGGTTATATTAGCCATCACTAAACGGCAACTTCCGGCCAAAACTTGCCGTTCGCTAGTTTACGGCGAAGGTCTTAAAAGCAGCAACTCCGGTCATTCAGCTCCTAGCATTTCGCTGGCACTGCCACCAGATACCAGCCGCTCATTAGCGGCCTATTCCTGATTGGCTTGAGACAGCAAACTGAATTTCGTGACGGCGGCCAGGTCATACGAATATCAGAGGTGCTCTTCGATCGGGAGCAAGCCCATGAACCAACTACTAAAGCGATGCCAGGTGCTGGCTTCCGGGTCCGAGTAGTACCGGACCTCCTTGCCATCGATTTCCGTAATCCAGACAAGGCGTTCAATTCCTGTCTCCACATCGG
>CP070821.1:1426826-1442764 GCA_020344335.1 Gammaproteobacteria bacterium
CCTTCATGTTGCAGATACCCCCGCTGGCGGCTTCCTGCGCCGCTAGCCGGAAGGGGTCCTGTTTCGTGTCAATTAATCAGAAAATCGTCTCAACGGTTGCAGATGTACATCGTGATTTCGAAGCCAAGACGAAGGTCGGTCCATTCAGGTGTGGTCCAGTTCATGGTTGTATCTCCTCTTGTTGATCGGGATCTTGTTAGCCCCGGCAATGTTTGTTTCGCATATCGCCACAGGTGATCTGCAATATGCAGGGATGCAGTATGTATGCCAGCCGCGGCAGGTTCGCATGTATGGTATGCAAAGTTTTCCTGTGCCCCTTGCCTGTCGGGGAAAATTGTCCTGACGCTTGCCACTTAGGCGAGGTTGTCTTCATATCAGGCACCAGAATGCCGGAAAACAGGTCGCTGGCCACGTCATGTCTCAGGCAGAGAACTGTCACACAAATGTGGTGCTGTGACACATTTTGTATTGTTACTGGGCAATGTGTCACTGATGTCATGCATGGTGCTCGTTACCGGATATCAGCTTCCGCTTTGTACCGGCAGCAGTGGCACATGATACTCTTCAAGCAACGCCTTGATGGCGTCTGCATTACGGTCCAGCGCGCCCTGGAGCTTGTCCCTTCGTTCGCCGTCGGCGTGTCGAACCGCAGCCGAGATGGAAAAATCAAAGCGCATGCCGGGCCTGGAGAGCACGGGAATGACAGCCATCTCGACATCCTGCGCATTTTTCGCGAAATAGCCTGCAATCGGCCCCCATAAAATGGCTGCGTCAATCTTTCCGGCAACCAGCTCTTTTTCGACAATTTCTCCGGGGTAGGCCTGGGGATCGCCCGACATGGTCTGGTAGGCAACCGTTTGATCGTAGAAGTCGTATTGTGCCAGCAACTGGGTAGCCGGGGTTCTCTCGAACACGCCGATGCGAAGATCATTCTTGCGCTCGCCATCAATACCCAGCAGGTCAGCAACATCCTTTACATCATCGAGTCCACGCCCTTTCACATACACCAGTGCGTAGGTGGAACGGTAATACGGTGCCGTGGTTATGGCGCGATCGTAGCGGTGGGGAACGCCCATGATGACGTCGCACTTGAAACCGCCCCGCTGCGGTTCCCTGGCTTTTAGCGTATTGCGTATGAATCCCATGCGCTGGGGGAACCAGGTGTATTCCACCGGCATGCCGAAATCCTTCGCCAGCAGTTCCGCCAGGCGGTTTTCAAAACCGTCATGTGACTCGCTTGAGAAGGGCAGGTTATTGGGGTCCGCGCAAACCCGGAAAACCTCCTGCTCCTCAGCAGTAACCGGGTACGCGGGCAACATGAGAAGAGGGAACAACAGTGATATGGTCAAACGACCACCCCTCTTCACATCACTGAGATGAAGGCCCATGATATTTACTCTGAATGTTGTGGTGGACTGCCGGCTGTCTGGTTGATCCCGGTCCTAGGGAAGCCTTTGCGGGCGTCCCGGTGGGAGGGCACCGTCGGCTCGTGCCTTCAGATAACCATAAATTTCATTGTACTTCTTGTTGACGTTTGGATTGTCCTTCCATCCCGGCATCACGCCAATCTGACCGGTATAACCATTGGCGAGCACATCCATAAAGCGTGCTTCGTCGATTGCCTGAAGACGCTCGACGAGGCTGGGTGCGAAGGTACTGCCCACTGCATCCTGTGCATGACACACATGGCAGACCGCATGGTAGGTACGCCAGCCAATATAGGTCTTTTTGTCCACCTGGCAGACCATCGGGCTGCCGGTCGAGCATTCGACGGTGTAGGGTGCATCGCTGTCGGTGGCCGGGGCAGCAGCCGTTTCCACGCCGTCAGCAAAGGCATGGGTTGCAGCCCCGATCAGCAGGGCTGTGAACATCATCAGGCCAGTCTTTGGCAGGCTGTTGGTTGGTCCAGCAAGTTTCATCTGATTTACTCCAGAACTTCCCGTTACGAACAATATTATTTTACTACGGTTATTATAACAATCCCCGGCTGCAATGCTGCAGCCGGGGATATATTACTACAACGGGCGGATGGTACGTTACCGCCCCAGTCACCCGTTCCGGTTACGGCAGTGCGAACACTGTGAGCACGCCACCCAGCTGGGTGTAGTTGCTCAGTGACTTGTAGGCTCCTACCGCACCCAGTCCCTCGGTGTCACCGGTAAGACCTGCTGCCATGCCAATACCAGCCCAGCCTCCAATACCGGACAGCACGGCAATGTATTGCTTGCCACCGTGCGTGTAGGTATTGACGTTGCCGATAATGCCGGAAGGTGTCTTGAACTTGTACAGCTCCTTGCCGGATTTGGCGTCAACTGCCTTGAGGTAACCCTCCAGCGTGCCGTAGAAAACGACATCACCCGCGGTTGCCAGGGCGCCGCTCCAGACGGAGAAGGGTTCCGGATTGGACCACTTGATTTTGCCAGTTGTGGCATCCCAGGCAATGAAGTTGCCAAGGTTGTTGGTCCCGTCCTTGGTCACTCTACCCGCCGGGAACATGCTCAGGGTGGCACCTACATAGGGCTGACCTGCGACATACTCCACTTCGAACGGCTCGTAGTCCATGCACACGTGGTTTGTGGGCACATAGAACAGTTTGGTCCGTGGCGAATAGGCAACTGGCTGCTGATCCTTGGTACCCAGCGCGGCAGGGCAAACGTCCTTGGTGTTGACGTCCTGGCCGTTCTGGTGCGTGCTGTACTTGGCGACGACCTGCGGACGACCTGTCTTCATGTCCACATGGGTTGCCCAGTTGACTGCCGGATCGTATTTCTCGGCGACAAGCAGTTCACCGGTGACCCGGTCCATGGTGTAGGCGAAGCCGTTGCGGTCGAAGTGCACCAGTGTCTTGCGCATTTTCCCGCCGATTGTCTGGTCGGCCAGGACCATTTCATTGATTCCATCATAGTCCCATTCATCATGCGGGGTCATTTGATAGAACCACTTCGCCATACCGGTGTCAGCGTCGCGGGCCATGATTGTCATGGACCACTTGTTGTCACCGGGCCGCACGACCGGGTTCCACGTGCTGGGATTGCCGGTACCGTAATACACCAGGTTCAGGTCAGGATCGTAAGAATACCAGCCCCAGGTGGTACCACCACCGATCTTCCACTGGTCACCCTTCCAGGTTTTCAGGCTGGAGTCCTTGCCAATCGGCTTGAGCATGTGGGTGGTCTTGTTGGGGTCAACCAGTAGCTGATCATCGGGACCGGTGCTCATGGCTTTCCATGCCAGGCTGCCGTCCTTGATGTTGTAGGCAGCGAGAAATCCCTGTACACCGAATTCACCGCCACTGATGCCGGTCAGGACCTTGTCCTTGACCACGATAGGTGCATTGGTGTTGGTGGAACCCTTCTTGGGATCGCCGTTCTTGACCTTCCAGATCACCTTGCCGGACTTTGCATCCAGCGCCACGAGGTTGGTGTCCGCCTGCTGCAGGAAGATCTTGCCATCCGCCCAGGCCAGGCCCCGGTAGACGGTGTCACAGCACATGACCGGAATGGTGTCCGGATTTTGCTGCGGTTCATAGACCCAGTTGATGCTTTGATCCGCAAGGTTCAGCGAAAAAACCTTGTTCGGGAACGGGGTATGAACATACATGGTATCCCCGATTACCAGAGGGCCGCCTTCATGGCCACGCAGTACACCGGTAGAAAATGTCCATGCAACTTGCAGATCCTTGACGTTCTTGCTGTTGATCTGGTCCAGCGTACTGTATCGCGTTCCTGCGTAATCTCCTCCCCAAATAGCCCAGTTGTTCGGATCACTTGTGGCTTTCATTACACTCTGGTTCGCGATAGTAAGGCACGGCCACGACAGTACAGCGGCCACGACCATTGTTACTAACGATTTTCTTCTCATTTCCTTGCCCTCCGGATGTTAGCTTATTGGTACGTGCATTGACGGATGTGTTGTTCTGTCCATTGAGATTGTTGAAGATATTGAACAATATCCCGTCAGCGACCTGATATTAACAGCAACTCTCATGCCATTCTAGCGTTCCTTTCTGGCAGGGAAATTGCCGCTTAAAAGCAAGCGTTTACATTACCTTATCTCAAACCACCGAGAACGGCTGTAAACACAGTTTGTCACGCAAGTGTCACGCTTGTGTAATGATCTGTTTCAGATTTGCAAAAACGCCCTAAAAAGACCTGCGTGAACCGACACTAAGTATAGACGCTTTTTCGAGGGTTACCATCGGTTTTGCTTACAAATCCTGCACTGGTCCCTGATGTGCTATGTTGGACAGGTATCAGCATCGTCTGGGTGCTACGCTGCAAACCTGGTACAGATGTCTAAACAAGCGAAATGGCAACCGCAAGTCGGCTGAAATTCCCTGCGGTACCGAGGAATGGCAGGAGGATGCCAATGAAAGACAGGCTAGAAGTTCTCAAACGGCATATTGTGTCGATTTTACTGGTGGCGCTGTGCGTTATCACGTCCGGATTGACGGCGTATGCGGATACCCCCGCGACGCGGGACCAGGTTGTCGCCATGCTCGAACGAGGTGAAAAAGATCTGTCGAACCTCGACCTGCGCGGACAGGATCTCACAGCCCTCGATTTCAGTGGCACCAATCTGTTTGGCGTCGATATGAGGCAGGCCGATCTTTCCGGGGCGAAGTTGCGCGGCTGTAACCTCGATATGGCCCTCTTGCGGGGGGCCAATCTCACCCGGGTGGACCTGAGGGATACCAGTATGTTTGCCACAGTGCTGGCCGAGGGCACGCTCAAGAACAGTGACCTGCGCGGGGCGTACGTAATGGGCAATCTGCAGGGTGCGGATCTCGAAGGTGCGAACCTCGCAGGAGTCCGTGCCTCTGCGGACATGCGCAATCAGCCGATGGGCCTGGTACGGGCCGAGCTTGCGAGGGCGGTTCTGCGTGGCGCCAATCTGGAAGGTGCGCAACTGGCACGGGCCAATCTAAGTTTTACGGACCTTACGGGCGCAAATCTTGCCGGAGCCGATCTGACTCTTGCCGATCTCAGCGGCGCCGATCTGACCGGCGCTAACCTGAGTGGCGCGACTCTGACCGAGGCGGTTGTGGAGAATGCCGTTTTTCGTGATGTCAAAGGATTGACCAGCGTTCAGGGGTTTGACTCCGTTCGGGGCAAATCGTTTGCCGTATTCGAGTAAGTCCATTGTGGCCAGCGGCGGGAATGCTGTGCGGTCCGTGAGCGGACGGTGCCCTGAGTACCCGCTACCCGTAGACCCGGCCGGGTCAAAGATGCTTTTCTGCGGATCTGTACTGGCGCTCCTGTTGCTGGTATGGACGGTGCCGGTGATGTCGACGGAAGACTGCAAGCATACTGCCGAGGTCATTGAGATTGCGGCGGGGATCTACATGCGGCCGGGAAAACATGCCGTGGTATTTGACGACGAAGCCGTCGCCAATATCGGTTTTGTTGTCGGCAAGCGATGTGTTGCCGTCATCGACACCGGAGGCAGCAACGCCGAGGGTCAGGCACTACGCTGCGCAATCAGAAGCGTTACCAGACAGCCGGTGTGTTTCGTGATCAATACCCATGTCCACCCGGACCATATGCTGGGTAATCTGGCTGTCCGGGAGCCGGGCGTTTTTTATATCGGACATACCAATCTTGCCCGTGCACTGGCTTTGCGGGGGACTGTCTACCTGGAACGTGCAGCGCAACAGGCAGGACGCCCCCTCGGCCCCGAACACATCATACTTCCCGACCTGTCTGTCGACCGGCAGCTGAGACTGGATCTTGGGGAACGGGTTCTGGAGCTTGTCGCCCACCCCATAGCGCATACCGACAACGATCTGAGTATCTACGATGAAAACACGGGTACCCTGTGGCTGTCCGATCTGTTGTTTATGGAGCATATACCCGTGATCGACGGCAGTATCAAAGGCTGGCTGAAGCTGCTCGAGGCATTGAAGGACAAACCGGCCCGGCGTGTCGTACCCGGACATGGTCCGGTGCAGGCCGCCTGGCCGGATGCTGCCGGAGATACGCAACGCTATCTTTCCAGCCTGCGGGACGAGACCCAGGAGCGGATTGCGGAGGGTGACGATCTCCGGGAGGCGCAGAAAACCGTCGCTTATGGAGAACGGACCCGCTGGCAGTTATTTGAGAACTACCATAAACGCAATATCATAGCTGCCTATACCGAGCTTGAATGGGAAGATTAGTTCAGACTGTGTATATCTACAGAAACCGCGGTAAGTTAATATTGGCGGAGTGAACATTATCATGCGTTATTCCCTTGCCGATTGTACTGGTAACTGGCCGAGCTTCTGGCTGCTGGCGGCGATGCTGGTGATGTCCGGAACTGCGGTTGCCGATACCGAGGAAGACAGTGTGTGGCTTGGTGGACTGCGCACCACGTACTTTGGCGACCGTCCGATCGTGCAGTCAGATGATGTCATTGAACTCGAGGCACCCGAACGGGCCGAGGATTCTGCTGTAGTCCCGATTCGCATCAAGGCGAAGATCCCGCAGACAGAGGAACATTTTATCAAGACCATCACGTTAATCATCGACATGAATCCGGGACAGCTTGCTGGCCGGTTTCACTTTACGCCAAAAAATGGACGTGCGGATCTGGGGCTACGCGTCCGTGTCAATGCATACGGGCCAGTGCGCGCCATTGCAGAGACCAATGACGGCAAGTTATTCATGAGCCGGCGCTTCGTGAAGGCAAGCGGCGGGTGTTCTGCGGCGGTTGGTACCGATATTGAGGCGGCAAAACGCCGGATGGGCAAGATGAAGTTCAGGACAGACAAGCCGGTGTTGAACGGGGAGCCGCTAGCCGTTCAGTTGCGGGTGAGCCATCCGAATCTTACCGGTCTGCAAATGGACCAGATCACACAGCTTTACAGCACGGCCCATTTCGTGGAAAAGGTAGCGGTAAGCTTCGAGGGTCAAGCGGTGTTTGCTGCCGAAACGGGTTTCTCGCTGAGCGAAAACCCCAGTTTCCGTTTTTACTTCGTTCCGGACGGTGCCGGCGAACTGCATGCAGAGGTGATCGATACAGAAGACTTGCGATTTACCGGTCAGTATGCGGTGGTCCCCGACAAGTAGCACGCTGAAAGTCGCCAGCCGGCTGCGTGCCGTGCCCGATTCATTGTTTCCCCGCGAAACATTTGCGCTCGGCATCCGCGCGTGTTTCCGCGAGCCGATCGATGAGTTCGCCCGTACGCTCTCGATCACGGAACAGGCCTCCTCGTTCCCCCGGTGTTTTGCGCAAATTGGTATAAGTAACCGCTTGCGTGTATTCATCGAACGAAAAGCGCGAGGCAATCGTATCGATGGCACAGACGCAGGCATAGAGTGTGTTGTAATCCTGTCCGCCGTGTTCATTCATGCATCTCAAGGCATATTCCACGCGCTCCTGGGTGGGAAAGTCGTTGGCCTGCACAGCAATACTGGTAAACAGACAGGCAATTACCGGGAAGCTCACACCGAATTTCATGATCCATCCTCTTCTACTAAGTATCATCAGTCTCTCCAGAAAAATCCTTACCACCGGTCCGGATGGCCGGGCACATGGACAATCATTTTCACCCGTACCGGGTCCCTGATCAATCCATACTTTCAATTTCACCCCTTCTACAAGGGAATTGCCTGGCAGGGAATGAATCACAGTTGCATTTATTCCCGAACTTTACTGCCTTCAGGCAAAAGTCCATATCCTGCTCAGAATCCCCGGCATGATGATCGAACTGCAGGCAGCCCCCCGGTTTTGTGCCGGGAGGGGATTATAGCGGCTATTCAACTGCGCTGGAGACAATCATTTTGAGAATACGGTTGATTTTCTGACTCAGTGCGCGCATTGCCGGTTCGTTTTCCGGCAGCAAGCGAGCCTCAACAGTCACGTTTCCACCCTGTTCGTATAGCGCGATCCGGCATGGCATATGCAAAAGGTACTGCGGAGCCACCTCCAGGAATTGGCGCGCATACGCCAGATTGCAAAAATGCAGGACGGTAGCGGGAGGCATGTCGATATCTTCTCTTGCGGCAATGGCTTCACCGATTGTGTCACGCCCGGTCAGACGAAAATTATGCTCGCCAATGGCGAATTCCAGATCGGCAAGCACATCATCAAACGATTTAGACGAATTCGCGGTGTAGCGGGGTGCCGGATCCTGGCCGGGGTCCGGGTCACAGGCCGCGATGCTCACCAGTATAAAAACAAATACAACGATACTTTTACCGTTGAACGGGATCTTTTCAGGGCGCATGGTTGTCATTAGCAGGGTTCGCAATGTATCGATCACATGCTAGACGAGCGTAGAAGATATGGCTACTTTGCCTGTGAGATGTTCCCCTGGTCAAAACACTTTCACCCCAGCCGGGGCGACATGGATATGAATCCGGTGAAGTGCATAATCCCTTATATCCGGTCCGTACTGCTTGTGCTGATGCTGCTGGGTGCCGGGATCGGTGCCGTCTATCCGGCCGATGATTCTTGTCAGCCAATGCCGGGTCGGGCCGATACCCGGATCACTGACAAGTCCCCGGTAGCATATGGTGAAGGCCTGCTCTGGAAGATCGAGGGGCGGGGAATTAAGCCGGGTTATCTGTTTGGCACGATACACCTGGAGGATCCCCGGGTCACCAGGCTTCCACCGGTCGTGCAGGAAGTGTTCAGCAGCGCGACCAGTTTCCTCGCCGAGGTGGACATGCATCCCGCCGCCAGAGCGGCCTATAGCGAGCGCATGCGTTTGCCGCAGGGGGTGTCGTTACAGCAATACCTCGAAACATCCCTCTATCAGCGGCTGGTGCACATTCTGGATACGGAATATGCGCTTCCGGAATCCGTCCTCGAAACCCTCAAGCCCTGGGCAGTGTTCATCCTGCTGAGCCGGCCCCCGCCCGAAACCGGCCGCGTACTGGACGACCTGCTGTACGCACAGGCACAACAGCAAGGCAAGTCGATCCATGGTCTGGAAACGGTCGGTGAACTGGTGGCGGCACTGGACGGACTCTCGCTTGACGACCAGATTGAGATTCTGGTGGATACGGTCTGCAATCGCGATCAGCTTGCCGGGCAGCTGGAGAAGCTGACGAAACTTTACCTGAATCAGGATGTGGCAGGGATGTTGGCGATCAATAACCAGCCGCACCAAAATGAGGCATTGTTTGAGCGCTTGATGGAACGCACCCTCTACGAGCGTAATCGGCGTATGGCGCTGCGGATCCGGGATCGTCTGGGCGACGAGAAGGTGTTTATTGCGGTCGGGGCGCTGCATCTCCCTGGAGAAAGAGGAATTTTGCGGAATCTGGAGGCCGCCGGTTACCAGATTTCGCGAGTATTCTGATATACTGAATTTCGCGTTGTTGCGGGCAATTACTTTGTGTCGGCAGGTATCAACGCCGTAGCTATCGCTGGTCGCAATGGCTACTGGAACGTTTTTTGTATGGATTACATCAGTTGCTAATTGCAGCGAGGGGTGGGTCAATGCAAAAACGGAACGCACGTAATGCGATTGTCACCCAGAAATCAAGGAAATACAGTAAGATACCTGTATTTCCCCGGATTCTGACATACTTGACCGGACCTGCTTTTGTGGGTTTGTTGGTGCTCATATGCGGCACTAACTGGTCGCTCCGCGTCATGGCAGGTGTCAATACACCGGCACCCGGTCTAATGGTGCTGGTGGGGGAACACCGCCTGCATCTGCAGTGTTCAGGTCAGGGTGGGCCTGCGGTCGTGATGGATGCAGGCCTCGGCGGAACATCCCTGGACTGGGTCCGCGTGCAACCGGAACTCGCCAAGTACACCCGGGTCTGCACCTACGATCGGGCGGGTTATGGATGGAGTGAGCGGGGTCCACAGCCACGCTCCAGTCGCAGAATTGCCGAAGAACTGCGCATGCTTTTAAAGACCGCCGCGGTTCCCGAACCCTACGTGCTGGTCGGACACTCCTTTGGCGGTTACAACATACGGCTGTTTGCCAGTAACTACCCGGAGGTAACTGCAGGCCTCGTGCTGGTGGACGCCGCTCATGAGGATCAGGTCAGGCGTTTCAGGGAGGAGGGCGGCATCAACACCGCACCGCGTGGCGAGTTCGTGATTTATTCCAGCCCGGCGATACCCGACAACATGCCTCATGCCGTGCGGCCGCTGGCGCGATCCCTGACAAGCAGCACTGATACCTTCCAGACAATACACGACGAGATGATTGCATTTCGCCAAAGTGCTCGCGAGGTACGTAATGCGAATCCGTTACCGGAAGTACCGCAGGTGGTCATAACCCGTGGGCAACGGGTCTGGCCGGATACCCCGAAGGGTGATCTGCTGGAACGGCTGTGGACCAAGCTCCAGAATGAGCTCGCAGAACGTCAGACCCATGTGCCGCACCTGTTCGCGAACAAAAGTGGCCACTATATCCAGCTGGATGAGCCCGGTGTGGTGGTAAACGCGGTACGCAGTGTTATCGCATCGATCAATCCCTGATCCGCATGCCAACAGCGCTAAGGCGCTTGTCTCCGAGACGCTGTTGCAGGCCGGAGCGTTCGGGAAGGAAATGCGCCCTAGTTAGCTACTGCGCGATAGGTGAGTGTCTCTTCGAGCAGCAGTTCGGAACTGGCGGTCTTTTTATCTTCCGCGTCATTTCCAGGGTCCACGGTACGTATCTGGTATACATATCCGGGTACTTCGCTGGACAGCGTAAACTCATAGTACCGGGTTGCGAATTTTTCGAATTCATCTCGCTTCGGGTCTTCCAGATACGGTGAGATCTTTATCTTCAATCCTGGACTTGCCTGATTCCCGTACGGTACTTTGACCTCGTTGATCTCCGCTTCGTTTTCAAGCGCCAGTTTGATCATTTTCTGGAAATGACGCCAGTGACCATCCGTCAGACGGTCCATTTCATTGACCTCGCGTTGAAGAAACATCATGAGAACGGGATTGCCAGTGGAAACTGTCATCGGTGGCACTATGCGCGAGCGTTCACCGGTAAAGAAAACGACCTCAACCTGTTTTACATCTTCCGCCGGCGCTTCGATAAAACGAACCTCGACAGTATCGTTGAACCCCTCTTCCAGAGTGCCCGTTTTTCGAAAATCATAGAGCAGACTTGACGGTATGTTGATCTTGCCCAGATGATCGGTCAGGAACAGCTCTGTATTGGCCCGGGAAAACGTTTCTTCTTCGACCGGATAACCGGTTACGGGTATGCTGAAGAAAACCAGTAACAGGAAGATGTTCAGCAATTTATCGCGGTTATTCATTACAACTCTCCAGTATGTCACATGTAGTGGTGCCCCGATCTCGCGGGGAGATTTTTCCGGCCATGCCGGTCATTTATCGTTGCGGGGTAATTCCGTGCTTCTGCATGCGGTAGCGCAGCGCCATCCGCGTAATGCCAAGCCGCCGGGAAGCCTCCGACACATTACCTGCTGTGCTTTCCAGAGTCTGTCGAATCAAGGCGGCCTCGGCATCATCCAGCGTCATGCCGGAGAGGCTGTCCGGTGTGCTCGCACGTGTTTCCTCCAGGTAGTCGTCAAGCATGAGGGCCGAGGCCGTCAGTTGCTCGCC
Organism: Gammaproteobacteria bacterium; assembly: GCA_020344335.1. Lineage (GTDB taxonomy): Bacteria > Pseudomonadota > Gammaproteobacteria > UBA9214 > UBA9214 > SZUA-186. The sequence continues at coordinate 1,438,341 of CP070821.1, forward strand.
AACACACAGCAGAACCGCTCTTTCTACCAGGTGCTTCAGTTCGCGTATATTACCCGGCCATGGATAATTTAGCATGGCATTCACGGCATCTGCTGAAAATTCCGGTACCGACAGGTTGTAGCGTCGCGCGGTGACTTCAGCAAAGTGCTTTGCGAGCAGAATGATATCATCACCGCAGGTACGCAGAGGCGGCGTTGCAATCGTCAATACCTTGAGCCGGAAATACAGATCGGCCCGGAATGTTTGCGCTTCAACCATTTCCTCCAGGGGACGGTTTGTGCCGGCGATAAACCATGCTGCCGTTGGGCGTTCTCGACTGCTCCCCACACGGCGGAAGGTTCGGCGTTCCAGTACCGCCAGAAGCTTGGATTGCAGTGAGTACGGGAATTCTCCCACTTCATCCAGAAATACGGTGCCGTCTTCAGCGGCTTCAATGAGTCCGGTGCGGCTCGAGTATGCGGTTGTAAATGCGCCTTTTTCGTGCCCGAACAGTTCGGCCTCTATCAGGTCCTTTGGCAGTGCGGCGCAGTCGACATGAACGAAGGGGCTGTCGCGCCGGGCGCTGCTGCGATGCACGATACGTGCGGTAAGGTCTTTACCGCTTCCCGTCTCGCCCAGAATCAGAACCGTAGGCGGAGCCTCTTCAGCCCTGGTGGCCAGTTCCGAGATGCGTTCAATCTGTTCCCGGAGTTGTGTAATCGCCGGGCCTTTCCCCAATATTTCTTCCGGCTTGCTCGCACGGCTTTCGCGCTGATGGGAATATTCCAGGCTTTTGGTCAGTTTAACGCGCTTCAGTGCGGTCTCAAGAGTAATGAGCAATTCGTCGAGATCAATTGGTTTCTTCAGATAATCCAGGGCTTTTAATTTCATTGCCGCGACGGCGTCCTGGAGTTCGCCGTAAGCGGTCAATACCACGACCGGAATCTCTGCTGCCTCGCTCTCCCGCAGTTGGGCAAGGAAGTCGAGCCCGGAGCCGTCGGGAAGTCGCATATCGAGAAGCACCAGTTCTATGGTTCCTGTATTTACCTGTCGTTCCGCCTCCGCCAGGGTGCCGGCTATCTTGCATTGGTAGCCTGCCTTGCCCAAACGCTTGCTCACGGCGTTGGCGAACAGGGGTTCATCCTCCACCAGCAGGATGTACGTTTCCTGTGCCTGGACAGGGGGGTTATCCGGAAGGCTGGTCGATGTCTTGCTGGTCACGATTCACTTGTCACTGGTGCTCCCGTCGGGAGGTCAATGCGTACGCTGGTTCCTGTGGGATAGTTTTGCACGAATTTGATGGTTCCTCCATGTGCGTGGCATACCTTGAATGCGAAAGGGATGCCCAGGCCTGTGCCCAACCTCTTGGTGGTAGGCCCAGGCGAAAGACTGTTCGGTTTGGGATCGAATGCCAGCCCCGAGCCCTGGTCCGCGATGATCAAACTGACGAATTCCGTTGAGGATTCTATTGTCAACGCGATTTCCCCGCCCTGTGTTGATGCCTCTATCGCGTTGAGGATAAGACCATAGACAGCTTGTTCAAGTAAATCCACATCGACGTACAAATCGGGATCGTCTTCCCAGCCATGGCGTTTCAGGTGGAGTTCCTTTTCCTCGAACTTCGAGCGCATGGTAGTCAGGACGTCGTCGACCAGTTTTGAAAGTCGGCTCCGTGCATGATGCGGCTGCAAGGGGTGCAGGTACGAGAGCAGCGAACTGACCCAGCGTTCCAGGCGATCTACCATGTCGATAATCGCCTGCCGGGATTCCTGTGATTCCTCTGTTTCGTCCACACACTCGATCATCTGGGCAGCAGCACGGATACCCGCGATCGGATTACGGATATTGTGCGCCACGACAGGTACCAGTGCACCCAGCGCGGCCTGGCGTTCACTTTCCACCAGGGCGTTCCGGCTGTCAGCCAGATCCCGCGCCATCTCATTGATCGAGCACGCGAGTTGGGTGACTTCCTCGACGCCGCGTTCCGGGATTCTGTGGTCAAAATGTCCCTCGCTGACGCGTTGCGCACCATGGGCCACCGCTGACATGGGTTGCACAAAATCGCGTTGCAGGCTTCTGTGGGAAAACCAGAGCAGTAATGCGGCAAGGACAATAGGTACGGGTATGACCATCGGGGCAAGTGTGGTCCAGCGCTTCAGATCGTCTTCCATTTGCTCGCGACGACCGGTGATCAGTTCGGAAAATTGACGGAATGTCTGTTCGAATACCCCGAGTAACCACGCTTCATACTCGGGATCCAGAATCCTGAAGCGCACATTTTCGCCGGCAAGTTGCGGGTCGGTGAAGATCAGATTCATATCGTCCTGCACCCGGGAATACGCTGTCTGCATTTCCTTGACTGCGGAGCGTTCTTCTTCATCTTCTGCCCGACGCTTCAGTTGACTGAAGTGCCTCTGAATGCTGTGCAGATGCCGGTAGTATTGCTGGAGTGCCTTGGTGTCATCGATGCCCCTGGCGCGCACTACCTCTTTGAGCTGGCGATACAGGTCACCGCGCACCAGCTGGGCTTCATACAAAAGCGAGTCAACACGGCTCAGCTCGTTTGATGATTCCAGCCAGAAAAATGTCCACATGCCTCCCAGGGCGCCGGTTACCGTGACCAGTACAAGGAACGCCGTTTCATGCACCAGTAGCAGGGTTTTTAGTGCACGCGGATGAAGCAAACTCATAATGAGAAATGATACTACTACTTTGACCTGGCCTGACACAGATGAGGCCTCAGTCTGTGCACGGGAATTGACAGGTCATCCGTCGGATTGCATCACGCTTCACTGAATCAGCCGGTCTCATGGCCGGCTTACTCCCCATTCAGGGTCAGGCTCTGGACGTGGTACCTCGAGAATCTATGACAGGCCCCTGCGCCTGTCGCTGCCTAACCCGCCTCATCCTCGAGCAACACCTCAGCCAGCAGCACATGACTCACAACTGGTCGCCCGCGTTGACAGGCTTGCAGCAACTGCCCGCCGCATTCGAGCTAGCCAGGGCCTTCCCGGCAGGAGCCGGTTCTTTGCAATGCGGATACGGCCTGGATGGGCTCGGCAACCTACCGGGAATTGGTTGTCAGCAGCCAACCAACTGGTTGTTATTAACCAATTCCACCACAGGCATCACCAATACCCTGTTTGATACAAGGGAATAGTGTTTTGTATAAAATACTGTAATTCAAAATTAATTCTGATTTTGTGAGAATGATTAAGTGATTTGACTGTAGTTGGCCCGATTTCTGCTATTCTTTAGGGCGTCTTCGCGTGTATCATGTTCGCGGACATTATTACCAACAAGACAATTGTCTAAATTAGGAGAGTAGAAATGCAGTGGACAACCCCAGAGTACAGTGATCTCCGTTTTGGTTTTGAGATCACCATGTACATTCACAACCGTTAAGGTTAAGTAAGCATGCCGCAGGGCCGCCCTGAACAGGGATGGCCCTGCGGACTGCTCGCTACTTACCGCTGCGCGGCATCCTGGCGCGCTAGCCGGTGTCACATAAACACCGGTTCCCGGATCGCGGAAGGGTCAATAACCAGTGCACCTGTATATTGACACCGGGACTCAAGTATCTGCCCCTGGGTACTGGAATCCATCACAAGCGTTGGTCATGCTGTCATGACCGGGCCTGTACCTGCAAGTGACCATTGCTCGGCGGCGTGATAATCGCCGCTGTACCGCATAATTTTGCATGGCGTAATACGAGGTTTTTCTGTGAACGAGGTCGAAACCGACAGCAGTTCAGAGCCATTACCCCTGTGGTTGCTCGCTGAACTGACGTATGCCTGTCCGTTGCAGTGTCCCTACTGCTCCAACCCGATGGACTTCCATCGTTTCAAAAACGAACTCACCACCGATGAGTGGCTTACAGTCCTGCAGCAGGCGCGGGCCATGGGGGCTACCCAGTTGGGATTTTCCGGTGGTGAGCCACTGGTACGTCAGGATCTGGAAGTGCTGATTCGACATGCGCGCGAGTTGGGTTACTACTCGAATCTCATTACTTCCGGTGTCGGTATGGATGAGGCGCGCATCAAGGGATTCAAGGAAGCAGGTCTTGATCACATTCAGGTCAGTTTTCAGGCAAGTTCAGAAGATTTGAACAACTACCTTGGCGGAACCAAGAGTTTCCAGCACAAACTGGAGATGGCCCGCCAGGTGAAGGCGCATGGTTATCCCATGGTGCTCTGTGTGGTGATACATCGCATGAATATCGACTACATGAGCGATATTCTGGATATGGCCGCCGCACTCAAGGCCGACTATGTGGAGCTTGCGAATACCCAGTATTACGGCTGGGCATTGCACAATGTAAACCAGTTACTGCCGACACGGGATCAACTTGAGCGTGCGGAGGTCGTGGCCCACGAGTATCAGGAGCGCTTCAAGGGCCGCATGAGGATCCTGTACGTGGTACCGGACTACTACGAGGAACGTCC
>CP070821.1:1442864-1449439 GCA_020344335.1 Gammaproteobacteria bacterium
AATTGGTATATATGAATATCATCTATCTATTAGCTGGAGAAACATCATGTCGAAAGAACGAAGAAGTCACAGGGAAGATAAGAAGAAACCTGCCATGACGCCGAAAGAAAAGAAGGCCGCCAAGAAATCCAGGAAGGAATCCAGGGATTTTCTGGGCAATCACAGGGTTCATTAAATTTGATCAGGCCGGCGCTTCTGCCAGCTTCGTTGTGCAATCACTTGCTGTATGCAAGGATCAGTACGCCATATCATTTGTATCATTCATCCAGGAATACTCCATGACACAATTTATCAACAACACCCAGGACTCCGAAACATCCAGTCAATATGCCGGTATTCGCCTGGCAGAGCTGATTGACCAGAACTGGAGCCGGAATAAATCCAGCGATCTGGCAAATAGTGAAGGCATCAGCTTGACCGACCAACACTGGGATGTACTTGTGTACCTGCGCAAGCAGTATCTCGTGCATGGCCTGCCGAGGCATGCACGAACAACGGCCAGGGCCCTCGTCAAGGAATTCTCCGTCCAGGGCGGAAACAAATACCTGTATCGTCTGTTTGCCGGCGGTCCGGTTACGCAAGGCAGCCGTCTTGCCAACCTGCGCATACCCGCAAACGCCACCGACATTTCATTTGGTACCAGCTATTGAAAAGTGCCGCGACCGGCTTGTGTCGAGTCAGCTACTTCAACAGAAAAATTTGCCGGTTTTGATCCGAAGGGGTCAGGTCGGGTTATTAGCGGACATTTGAACCTTATCGACTAATCTGACTTTCTCAGAGACGCCGATGACGGAATGGAAGGTGACAGGCCAGGCTACACCATGTGTTCAGGTGATTTCTTGGCGGTGAGATCGTACTGTTTTACTCCGACGCGCTTTTCTTTAAGGTATTTGCCGTTGAGTTTTCGAATAATCTTCAGCGCTGCATCATCAGGCGTCACATTAATCATGCCGTGACGTTGGACCACGCCCCTGCTGTCGGTGACCGTTATAATCTTGCAGCTAACAATTTTTGGATGTGCAGAAAAAGGAAGGCGAAACCATTTTTCCAGCACTCTGTTGACAAAGACTCTTAGATCCTTCCGTTTAGTTGAATCAGTAATTCTCGGAATTAATATATTCATATACTCGTGAGCCTCTGTTCAGGTAATAGTCCAGGGCATGTTGGCCCGTGTTGGTCGCCACCGTTCCCTCGCCACTGTACCCAGGCATTGGACTTGCGTGTAGACAGTATTAAGCAGCTCATATATATCGCTAACACAGGGAATTCCATACGCACGATCAAGGAAAGCCGCATGCGATCCGATGCCGGCGAACTTTGTACGTACGCGAGAGAAATTGCATTGTCGGAAGTAGGCAAGCGACGTTGAATAACATTTGAAGCTATTGAAACAGGCAGAAGACTAATTAGAACGACCGGGTGAATGGATGCAGCGGCTGATCGTCGTTTTCCAGGTACGGGTAATGTCTTCATGTGTTAACTTCAAGCATGACCATGCGCACGATGGAAGGCGTAGCAGGTAGAGCCATTGACACTACCTAGTCGATATAAAAACTTTCGAGTCATGATAACTGTGAGCCTGTGACTGCTTAGTGGGGTATCCGGAAAGGAAGAGCCGGGTAACGTGGCTTAATTCCTGGCCGGATAGTGGTGCTCCAGGGCACTCGTCGGCCAATATTTCCTAGGGAGAAAATAAGGGAGGTAGCATATTAATATTATATTAATCACCCCCATCTTGCCAGACACTTCTCAGCCATCCAAGAAAATTGCAAAAGGAGTATGAGCGGTGACGGAAAGTGTCTAGTGGGTCATTGGCGATTCAATCATTCGTAGGGGACATCGGATTATGTATGTAAGATTAATCCTGCACAGTGGTTTTTCAACTGGTAGTATGCGGGACTTTTGCGGGATCTGTAATGCAGCGTTATGCATTGTCCTGCAAATCGTGCAACGGGCGTCCCGACTTGTATTAATAAATACAACGAGTTAAAAACCATCCAGTGGCATGGGGTGCAGGCGGCCGGCGGTTCAAATCCTCTCGCCCCGACCAATTCATACAAACGCTGGTAAGTCATCCGCCATGATTCCTCTCCGTTATTCGATCGCCCAGACTGAAACCACGGGCCAGGGCGTGCTGTCAGCTTGCCTTGAAAATCCGGATCCGCAGGTATTGGCAATGCAATTGACTGCTGGTTGACGCTCGTTGGGAAACTGGCAATGATTCCTGGTTAATGGCAGCTCTCCTGATTTCCATGTCGCCTTTCCGTAACAGAGTCTGGCTGCTGTGCCTGCTGTGGGTGTCGTCGTGCGTAGAAGCGGCAGTTCATCATGCCCTCGATGTGGTCCTCAGCCCCGACCGCAGTTACATCGAGGCGACCGATACCATTTCACTTTCCAGTGACAAAGCACGGGAACTGGAATTTGTTCTGCACCCGGGGCTGAAGCCCGTGATGCTGACCCGCGGGGTAGTACTGACAGCAATCGGGGGTGCAGCGGAAGCACGCCTGCCAGCGCTGAACAATGCATCCGGGAGCGCCGGTCCTGCACCGTCACGATACCGGGTTGAATTGCCGTCCGGGCAGACCCGTTTCGTGTTGCGCTATCACGGCCACGTACAGCATGAGCTGCAACAGGGTGGTGAGGAGTACGCACGCGGTTTCCGCGAGACCCCGGGCACGATCACGGGGCAGGGCGTATTCCTGGCGGGCCGCAGTTTCTGGTATCCATACATTGCGGACGAATTGATGACCTTTGATCTCTCCCTGCAGCTGCCGCAGGACTGGTATGGCATGAGCCAGGGGGAACGGGTGGCGCGCGAGTCCGGCACGGAATACGTCCGTGAACAGTGGCGCTGTGAATCGCCTCAGGAAGAGATCTACCTGATCGCCGGACAATTTACCGAATATGTACAAGCAGACAAGGGTGTGCACGCGATGGTGTTTTTGCGCCAGCCGGACCAGGCACTGGCGCAGAAGTACCTGGATGCGACCATCGACTATGTCAGGCTCTATACGGAACTGATCGGACCGTATCCCTATAAAAAATTTGCCCTCGTCGAGAACTTCTGGGAGACGGGTTATGGCATGCCGTCATTTACCCTGCTGGGCCAGAAGGTCATCCGCTTTCCCTTTATCCTGCATTCCTCGTATCCGCACGAGATCCTGCATAACTGGTGGGGCAACGGTGTCTACGTCGATTATGACCGCGGGAACTGGGCCGAGGGTCTGACCAGCTACCTGGCCGATCACCTGATCAAGGAACAGCGGGGTCAGGGTGTCGAGTACCGGCGCAATACCTTGCAGAAATATAGCGATCATGTGCGTAAGCAGGTGGACTTTCCCCTGACGGAATTTCGCAGCCGTCACAGCGCCGTTAGCGAGGCCGTGGGGTATGGCAAGACGTTGATGCTGTTTCACATGTTACGCAACGAACTGGGCGATGAGCGCTTCACCAGGGGACTGCGTACACTCTACATACAGAACCGCTTCAGGATTGCCGGTTTCAGCGCGGTGGAAGATGCCTTCAGCGAGGTTGCCGGAAAACCGCTGCATGAATTTTTTACGCAATGGGTGCAGCGCCGCGGGGCACCGCAACTGCAGCTATCGCAGGTATCTGCCCGGCCACAGGAGGATGGCTTTGTACTTTCGGCAGTGATCGAGCAAGTGCAGGACGAGGCTCCCTATGTCCTCCGGGTTCCACTCGCCATCCAGCTGGAGGACAGGCAACAGGCCTGGCAGACTACCGTGCGACTCGATGGAAAACGCAATACGATAGGACTGGAATTGCCCGCGCGGCCGCTGCAGCTCGATGTCGATCCGCAGTTCGATGTATTCCGGCGCCTGCACCGTAACGAGACACCGCCGGCCATCAGTCAGCTCCTGGGCTCCGAACGTATTCTGGTCGTGCTGTCGGAGAAGGAACCGGAAGGGGTTGCCTCTGCCTATGAAACCCTGGCACGTGCCTGGGAGGCCGGTCAGCCGGCTCGGATAGAAGTCGTTGTGGACACAGACCTTGAACAATTACCCGGGGATCGCGGTATCTGGCTGTTAGGCTGGCAGAACCGCTTTCGCCCGTTGCTGGACCGGGCGCTTGCAGATTATGGCTATGCGGACCGGGGAACCGCCGTGAAGATCCAGGGCACAAGCCTGGGCAAGGATGAACATGCGATCGTCGCCCTGGGACGCCGTCCCGGGAACCCCGATCAGGCGCTCGGCCTGCTGGCTGCCGGACAGGCCGCGGCGTTGCCCGGCCTGGGACGCAAGTTGCCGCATTACGGCAAGTACAGTTACCTGGCCTTTCGCGGGGAGGAGCCGCAGAATGTGCTGAAAGGACAATGGCCGGTGCTGCAGTCACCACTGTCGGCGGTTGTGGTACAGGATGATGGCATGCCGGTGACGCCAGGCACCCTGCAACTGGCGCCACGCCGCCCCCTCGTGACAGTCGCGGCGGAGTTCTCTGTGGAGCGCATGCAGCGTGACATCGCCTGGCTTTCCGATGTGTCCATGGAAGGGAGGGGTCTGGGTACGCCGTTACTGGATCGTGCGGCAGGTTACATCGCAGAACAATTGCGTGCTGCAGGCCTGCAGCCCGGTGCGAAGGACGGGAATGACTGGCTGCAGGTATGGGAGGCACAGGTACCGGAGCTTGGCAAGAGTGTCACACTGGCCAATGTCATCGGTATCTTGCCCGGCAGCGATCCCGCCCGGGCGGGCGAAAGCCTGGTGATTGGCGCGCACTACGATCATCTGGGGCGTGGTGAGTACGGGGCGCATGGCGAAGATCGGGGCAGGATACATCCCGGTGCCGATGACAATGCCAGCGGCGTGGCCGTTCTGCTTGAACTGGCGCGGGCGCTGGCCGGAAAATCCCAGCCGCGCACGATCGTGTTTGTCGCCTTTACAGGTGAGGAAACGGAGCGCCTGGGTTCGAAACATTTCCTCCGGAATGCCTCGCGCTATCCGGTGGACCAGATGATCGCTATGGTCAATCTGGACAGCGTCGGCCGGCTGGATGAGCGCCCCTTGCTGGCACTGGGCGCCGGTACCGCGGAGGAGTGGGTGCATATCCTGCGCGGGGCCGAATACGTCACCGGGGTACAGGTAAAGCCGGTTGCGGATGATATCGGATCGAGCGACCAGACCAGCTTCATCGAGGCCGGTGTGCCCGCCGTGCAGTTGTTCGGGGGCGTACATGAGGACTTCCACAGGCCCGGCGACACAGTGGACAAAATCGACACGGGCGGCTTGGTGAAGACGGCCCGGGTGCTGAAGGAGATTGCCACCTATCTGGCCGGGCGGCCGGAGGCCCTGAACTCCGGTCCGGGCATGACACGACAAAACATCGCCACCCCGTCCACTCAGGGGAAACGTCGTGTCAGCCTTGGCATCGTGCCTGACTATGCCGTCAGCGGAGAGGGGGTGCGGATTGCCGAGGTGCGCGCACGGACACCGGCCGCGCAGGCGGGGCTCAGGGCGGGTGACATCATCAGCGCGGTGAACGCAACAGCGGTGCACAATTTACGTGACTACACACGGGCATTGAAGAAACTCGCACCGGGTGATGCAGTCACGATTGTATACAGACGCAATGAAATCGAACACCGGGCCACTACCCGGGTTGTCGAACGGTAGGGTGCCTGAAGGGATGCGAAAACGAGTGACAAGCAAGTCAATCTGCGGAGCAGGTGTGTTTCTGCTTGTGTTGATGGCCAAGTCGCTGTGGGCCGATGAAGTGGCAACGCCCGGGACAGATAGCCTGGCCTTTACGGGGGAAGTGCATTTGAAGAACCTCAGGCAGCTGACCTTTGGCGGCCAGAACGCGGAGGCCTATTTTTCCCATGATGGCAAGGAATTGATCTTCCAGTCCACGCGCGGCGAACTGGAGTGCGATGCCATCTTCCGCATGAACCGTGACGGGAGCCGGGTACGGCAGCTGTCTTCGGGAAAGGGCGTGACGACCTGTGCCTTTATCGCGCCTGATAACCGTTCCGTAATCTACGCCTCCACCCACCTGCAGCATGAACGCTGTCCGGCGAAGCCGGATTATTCCCGCGGCTATGTCTGGCCACTGTACGAAGCCTACGATATTTTCAGGGCCGGGCCGGAGGGAGAAGACCCGGTACGCCTGACAGACACGGCTGGCTACGATGCAGAAGCCGTCTATTCACCCCGGGGCGACCGCATCGTATTTACCTCGGTGCGGGGCGGCGATCTGGACCTGTATCTGATGAATCCCGACGGCAGCGCTGTGGAGCAGCTGACCTTTGCCGCCGGTTACGACGGTGGTGCATTTTTCTCGCTGGATGGTGAATGGATCGTATGGCGTGCCTCCCGCCCGCAAGGCCAGGACCTGGCCGACTATCGGGCACTGCTGGCCGAGAACCTGATCCGTCCCGGGAAGCTGGAGCTCTATATCATGAACCTCAAGGAACGCAAACCCGTCCGGATTACCGATAACGGGGCCGCCAATTTCGGTCCCTACTGGCACCCGGACGGGAAGCACATTATTTTCTCGTCCAACATGCATGACCCGCAGGGGCGCAACTTCGATCTGTACCTGGTCGATATACACACCCG
>CP070821.1:1449539-1452471 GCA_020344335.1 Gammaproteobacteria bacterium
CTCCTGGTAGGCCTGCTCGGCCCGCCGGTAATCTTCCAGGTCAAACCAGGCATGTGCGGCCACGGTCCAGGCCACGCGCTGCTGCTCGGCCGTGGCTGCCGCATTCCCGGTGACCTGGTTTGCGACCAGCAAGGCACGCTCGTGATCCTCGAGAACAAGCAGGTGTTCGCTGGTGCGCGTCAGCACGGCCAGCGCCTGCGGGTGTTGCGGGAAACTGCCGGCAAAGCGCAGCGCATGCTCGATTGACTGACGGTGCCATGTCACCCTGTCAGTTCCGCTCAACTGCTGTTCACGGCGTTCGAAGGCCAGTACCGCTGCATACCCGGCCGCAGCCGCCCTGGCATGTTCGCCGTAGTCATACGCCGTGTGCATGTACTCGGTCGTTGCCGAGGCGTAGTCGCCGGACTCGAACAGCAGCTCTGCCAGCAGGAAATGCAGTTGCGGTGTCTCCTCGGCATCCGGAAATGAAGCCAGGTAGAGGCGGTACCAATGCACCGCCTGTCGGTAGTCAGCGGTTTTTTTGTTGCGCTGCGCCAGTGCATGGTAGTGCTGCGCCAGGTCCGTGAGCGTGATTCTCAGATACCCGAGCACCTCAGTGGCCGCTTGTGGATCATGGTGTTTCCAGTAGTCACTCTGCAGGTTGTAACGATCGACAAACTGTTGCTTGCCGGCCAGAACCAGCGTGGGAAATTCCCCCTGCCGGTAGGTCTCGATGACACGCATCTGGAATTTCGGTGCCTGGGCGTGTGCAGGGTTTTGCTCGACAAAGGCCTGGAAGGTCTGCGCAGCGTCGGTGTAGCGTTCCTTTTGCAGGTACAACAGGCCAAGCCGGTCATACACCACATCTTCATAGTCACGTGCACCTGTGCGCCGGAAGTAGTTCGACACCGATGCGGGGCCGGACTGGTAGGAAAAACTCAGACTTACCACGCGCAGAGTGTCATCCAGCAGTTCACGTCCTGCACGCCCGAGGTGATCAAAACGTTCCGCGCCGGCGACTGTGCCCGTTACCTGCAGATCCAGCAGTGCAATAAAGGCATCGAGTCCTTCATCGTACAGGCCTTGCTTGAAATAACACCAGCCGAGCTTGTAGAGTGACTGCCGGTAAAATGGAGTGCCTTCACCTGCGACCGCCACATACCGGTAAGCCTGTTCGGCACCTCGATAATCACGCTTGACGAACAGGATCTCGCCACGGCGGAATTGCGCCTCCGGCAGGAATTTACTCTGTGGATAGCGATCGACCAGGCGCACCAGTGTAGCCAATGACTCCTCCGGTTGCGCGTTGCGTTCATAGGCACGCGCGAGCTGGTAGAGGACGCGGTCATTGTCAGCCCGCTCCGGGTACTGTTCCAGTACCGCGTTATACAAACGGATCGAGTTGCTGACCTGTGCCGGGTACAGGGTTGTTGCCGCGTCACGGCCCTGTTCGGCCTGTGGCAGTTCCTCCGCATCCAGGTTGAGGTCCGCCAGCCGGCGCATGGCCAGCGGTCGGGCCTCGGTGCGGTCATCGGTCTCGAGAAAATCGCGGTAGGCATTCATCGCCTGGTACTCGTTCGCCTCGATGGCCGTGTCCTCCAAGCGGACCGGTCGCTTGCTGAGACTGCCGATCGTCGGCGCATCATCCTGCAACAGTGTGCAGCCACCGGTTGACACCAGCAGCACACCGGCCAGCGGCCATGCCCGCTGCGACCGCGTCATTGCACACCCCCGCCAGGCTCCGCAAGCGGGTTCAGGGCACTGTCAAAGGTCTGCGCCAGCGCAAAGCGTGCCTGCACCAGGTAGGATTCGACGCGCTGTTTCTGCTGCTCGAGTTCATTGACGGCAAGCTTTTCGAGCCGTGCTCCCTGAGCAACCTGCGTTGCAAAAGTACGCTCCTGCAGTTCCCTGATCGCCTGCTTTTGCCTGACAATCCGCTCACTGAAGCCGCCAAACCGGGTCGGTACGGCAAAGGCCGTATAGGCAAGGGCATCATGCCCTGCACGGCCCTGCCCGATCAGCTCCTCCAGCTCCCGCAGCTGCTGCTTCACCTGCCACAGGCGTACCTTGTAATCCGCGCTGAGTTGCCAGAGCAGCACACCCTGCAGGCGTCGCTGCTTGTCGCGCAGTACACTGACTTCCGGGCTGTCCGGCAGCGCATCCAGTCGTGCCTTGATATCCGTCAGCTGCTGCCACTGGCGGTTCTCTTCTGCACTGGCAAGTCCTGCCGGATCACCACTGGCCTCGGTACCTGCCAGCGTGTCAGCCAGCGCGTCATGGCGCTGTTCAAGGCGAGCCAGGGTATCGGTGCGCAGTGCGGCCGCGGCTGCCGGCCGGTACTTTCCGTAGCGGGTCGTACGTGTTGCCAGCATGTCGTCATAGGCATTGATGCTGGTCGCCCACGTGTCGAGATTTTCGATGAGCGCCTGCAGATCGCGGTAATTCTTCACTGCTTCCTGGAAATCATGGGCAGCCATCAGCTGCACCTGGTAACGCAGTGCCGGTGATCCGGTCACCACGGCCAGGGGCTGCAACCAGCCATTTGCGGTGCCGGGTTGTCGCTCCTGCAGTGCCTTGATGAGTTCACCTTCGCGGATGGCACTAATGGATTCTTCGAGCTTGTGACGTTCCTCATAGAGGGTGGCAATCGACTGCTGATAACTCTCGACGGCACGACCGTGCAGGTCGAGTTTTGCCATTGCGTAGGGAGCTGCCAGCAGTGCTTCCTGTACGGCCGGGTCGGTGACGTTGCGTGATACCAGCTCGGTCCATGGCACCAGTGCACGCCCGAAGGCCTCCAGCTCGGCATCGGCCCAACCGGTTCCCAGCAGAGCCTTGTTCGACAGCGGACCGGCCAGGCGTACCCGCTCGAGTGCCTGTCGCGACTTGTCTGCTGCCCCCTGCTGCAGGTAGCTGTAACCCAGCGCCAGGTTGGCCTTGTCGCGCAGCAGAC
>CP070821.1:1452571-1488221 GCA_020344335.1 Gammaproteobacteria bacterium
CAGCCCGGTGTACGTGCCCTGTCCCATCTCCAGGTGTTTGACAATGACTGTCACCCGATTATCTGAACCAATACGCACGAAGGCGTTGGGCTCGAAACTGGCCGGGGCAACCACTTCACCGCCGGCCTTGCCCGGTCCGGCTTGCGACTCGACCGGTTCTTCACGGCTGCAGCCGGGCAGATATATGCCGAGCGTCAACCCGGCACCGGCTCCGGCTGTCATCACCAGAAACTGGCGGCGCCCGAGATTTACCTTGCCTTCCTGTTCCATAATGAGCGCCTCCCTAAGATAATGCCCGGGATGCATGCAATATGGCAGCACGTATGCGGACGTATGTGTTGCAGCGACAGATGTTGCCCGCCATAGCATCGTCGATATCCTTGTCAGTGGGTTGCGCGTTGCGGCTCAACAAATCGACTGCCGACATGATCTGTCCCGACTGGCAGTAGCCGCACTGCACGACGTCGAGTTTCTCCCAGGCTGCTTGCACTGCTTTTCCTACTGCGGATTCCAGTCCCTCAATGGTAGTAACCGTTTTTTCTTCCGCCGCGGATACCGGCGTGACGCAGGAACGCACGGCCCTGCCGTCGAGATGTACCGTGCAGGCGCCGCATTGCGACATGCCGCATCCAAACTTGGTACCGGTAAGACCGATGCTGTCACGAATGGCCCATAACAGGGGGGTGTCGGGATCGATATCCAGTTGCTGCGGGGAACCGTTGATGTTGAGCTGTATCATGCCTGATATCCTCTAACGCGCTGTCTGGTACTAAAGCCTAGCACGATTCTACAGCTATATTCTGAACAGCCGAATTGGTCAAGGCGAACAGGAGAATTCAGGAAATAAAACCGCATGCGCCGGGGACCGGCGCAGGGTGTGAAGCTTTCGCTGCCACATGACGCAGCAGCTGAAATGTCGGCTTACTACTGCTGGCGTTCCGGCCTGGTCCCGGACTTCCTGGGCAGGACTATGGTTCCGGAGCTGATGCTATCTGCTGTCGAACCGGCGGCGTCATCCAGTGCCGCCTCTCCACCCAGCAGCAACTGGTCCACTTCCTTTTCTGCCTCCAGCCAGTCCTGCTCGGGATCACCGCCGGTGAAGTCGCGGCTTTCCGCCTTGTGATAGGCAGTCAGCTGTATCAGCTCGCGACGGATCTTGTTGCTGATCACCATGCTGCCCAGGCCGGCATCTTCCGTTCCCTGTTGCCGCTTCAGTTTGCGGGTGGTGTTCTTCAGGGTGTTTTCCAGCTTCTGGGAGAGTGAAAGTTCCAGCTCCTTGATCCGGCCCCACAGGATATCCATCTCCACAGACATCTTCTCAATGGTCATTTTCTCTGCCATGACATTGCCTCCGCGTTAGGTTGCCACAGGTCCATCAACCACAGCATCTTGCGATGCTGCGCCTATCATAATGCTTTATTTTGGGATTGGAAGGATTTTTGGAGTTTTTGGTAAACCGGCCTGCCCAAGCGTCAACTTCCCGTCAGGCACTGGTACCACCGACCGTCAGTTCGTCGATCAGCAATGTCGGTTGTCCGACACCTACCGGGACGCTCTGACCTTCCTTCCCACAGGTACCCACCCCGGAATCCAGCTGCAGGTCATTACCGACCATGGAGACGTGTTTCAACACCTCGGGGCCATTGCCAATCAGGGTGGCGCCCTTTACCGGGCGGGTGATCTTGCCCTGTTCAATCAGATAGGCCTCGCTCGCGGTGAACACAAACTTGCCCGAGGTGATGTCCACCTGGCCGCCGCCGAAGTTCACCGCATACAGCCCATTGTCGACTGACTGGATGATCTCTTCCGGATCTGATTCGCCGGCCAGCATGCAGGTGTTGGTCATGCGTGGCATCGGCAGGTGTGCATAGGACTCACGCCTGCCGTTGCCGGTAGGGGCCACCCCCATCAGCCCGGCATTCATGCGGTCCTGCATGTAGCCCTTGAGAATACCGTTCTCGATCAGCACGGTCTTCTGTGTAGGGATCCCCTCATCATCGACGTTCAGGGAACCCCGTCGGCCCGCAATGGTGCCGTCATCGACAACGGTACACAACGGCGAGGCCACCTGTTCTCCCAGACGCCCGGCGAACGCCGAGGTACCCTTGCGATTGAAGTCGCCTTCCAGCCCGTGACCAATGGCCTCGTGCAACAGGATACCCGGCCAGCCGGGACCCAGCACCACCGGCATGGTACCTGCCGGTGTTGCCACGGCATCGAGGTTGACCAGCGCCTGGCGTACGGCCTCGCGCGCATAACCGAGCGCGCGTTCCTCCTGGATGAAAAACCCGTAGTCCGTACGTCCACCACCGCCGGCGGTACCCTGCTCGCGCCGGCCATCCTGCTCGGCAATGACCGCCACATTGAAGCGTATCAGCGGGCGTACATCGGCGGACAGGGTGCCGTCACTGACGGCCACCATCATAACTTCGTGTACACCGGCAAGGCTGACCACCACCTCCTTGACACGCGGGTCCTGGCGGCGTGCCTCGGCATCCACCTGCTTCAGCAGGGCGACCTTTTCATCCGCGTTCATCTGGTCGAGCGGATCGAGCGCCGGGTAGAGGCTGTTTTCCGCACCGCGATGCCAGGCCTGCAGCTTGCCCTCGCTGCCCTGCCGAGCAATCGCACGCGCCGCCTGTGAGGCTTCCAGCAGGGCCGGCATCAGGATCTCGTCGGAGTAGGCAAAACCGGTCTTGTCGCCACTGATGGCGCGCACCCCCGCGCCCTGCTCGATGCTGTGCGTGCCTTCCTTGACGATGCCATCCTCCAGCACCCACGACTCATAGCGCGTTGACTGGAAGTACAGGTCGCCGCTGTCAACCGCGTGGCCCAGCAGGCTGCCAAACACCCGGTCGAGACCGTGTTCATCAATACCGGCGGGGGTCAACAGGCGCTGGCGGGCGATATCGAGGTTTGATGTTGTCATGAATATTTTGCTGTTACTCCGGGTCTGGTTTCAGTGTCATGCAGTTGCCAGGCAAGGCTTGCAGATAACCCGCGTCCCTCGAGTGCGAGGTACCGGAAGGTACGAGTTTCCCGAGAGGACAGCACGACCGGGGCAAGCATCCCGGTCGCGTGGTTTGCCACCGCAATTACAGGATATATTTATCTCAAGTCCCGCCGTCATCAGCAACGCAAGTGACGTTATAGCATATCAGCCGCACTGCAGGCGGCGGTGCTCGATGCTCGGGAAGTTACGGCGGGCACTGGCAAGGCGTTCAAGATCGAGGTTCGCACAGACCACGCCCGGCCCGCGCGCAAGACTGTTCAGCACTGTGCCCCAGGGATCCACGATCATGCTATGCCCGTAGGTCTCGCGCCCGTTGAGATGGTAACCACCCTGGTCGGGCGCGATGACATAACACTGGTTCTCGATGGCACGGGCACGCACCAGCACTTCCCAGTGCGCCTGGCCGGTAATCGCGGTAAACGCCGATGGCAGGACCAGAAGCTGCATGCCAGCATCGAGCTGTTGCCGGAACAGTTCCGGAAAGCGCAGGTCGTAGCAGACCGAGAGCCCCATGCGCCCGAACGGGCTGTCGATGACCACAACCTCACTGCCGGGTTCGATCGTATCCGATTCAGTGTACTGTTCGTCGCCGTCGACAATCTGGACGTCGAACAGGTGAATCTTGTCATAGCGGGCGACCTGCTTGCCGGTATTGTCGAACACCAGGCAGACCGCACGTACCTTGTCCGGTGCATTCGCCACCAGCGGGATGGTGCCACCAACCAGCCAGATGCCGTGGCGGGCGGCCTGCTCGGCGAGGAACGCCTGGATGGGACCGCTGCCTTCCGGCTCGCGCACCGCAACCTTGTCGCGCTCGGAATTTCCGATGATGGCGAAGTTCTCCGGCAATACCACCAGTTCTGCTTCCTGGCTGACCGCCTCGCCAATCAGGCGCTCCGCCTCCAGCAGGTTGGCGCTGACATTTGGGCCAGAGGCCATTTGTATACAGGCAATCACGGTCATGCCAAATCAATCCCGGGAATATAAAGGCGTTGGCATGGCGAAATGAATTCAGGCAGGCCAGGCACGATAGGGAGTCAACATTCAATCAGGGAGACAGAATAACACAGTTCGAGCGGGTATCGTGGTCACTGCGACCGTGCTGTTTGCGGGGTTTTGCCTACTCGATATCCTCAAAATCCCCGGCATCCTGCTCTTCACTGGGCGGCGGCTCCACCGGTTCGATGTCGACCTCGGTATACACCGGGTCCGACCAGGGTCCGGTCACGGTGTATTGCTTGTGCGCAAACTTCGTATGCTTCTCCAGTTCATCGCCAAGCAGATGTTCCGCGAGCAGTATGGCAGCGCCCACCACCGGCCCACCGGCAATGGCACCGGCAATCGGCAGACTGGAGCTGACATGCGGGACCACGGTAATTAACTCGTCATAGTCTTCATCCGCCAGCCCGATACGCCCGGAAATATCGATCCGTGCCGCGGGACCCTCGATAAATAGGTCACTGGTGTAGGCGTCTCCTTCAGTGAGCACGAAATGTCCTTCGATACGATCGAATGCGTAGCCTTTCTTGAACAGGTCACTAAAATCCAGCAACAGACGGCGCGGCAGCGTGTGCAGGCTGACCAGACCGAACACCCGCCCGGCGCCCGGCTTGACGTTCAGTAGCTGCCCGTCCTTGATGACAAGATGCAACTTTCCGTCAAGCACGGCCGGCCGAAACGCCCACGGCGTGCCCGGCCAGGTGGCACGCAACGATCCATGAATATCACCACCGTCCACCTCTTCCTGGTAGTCGAACTCCTTGAGCAGCTTCTCGAGCTTGCCATCCTTGATATCGAGTTCGATTTGCGAGACCGGGTTTCCGTCTTCCTGTCGCCAGTTACCGGTCGCTTCCAGCGACAACATGTTCGACTCGACAGCGAGTCGATTGATGTGTACCGCACCCGCAACAGTGCTGGTCTGCAACTGTACCGCGCCGATTTTCATGCCTTCGTACATGAGCTTGTTGATGTCAATATCCAGCTCCGGAAAACCGCTCGGGTCGACAACCAGGGGGGTATCAGGCGCGTCCGCCTGTCGCCTCAGTTTGAGAATTTCCAGGTCAATGGTGACTCGATCGATATCCGTTTCCCTGTGTACCCGCCGGATTGTGCCCTTGACGGCCGGTCCACCCAGCACGATGTCCTGAGTGGTGCCAGTTTCATCGGCCTGCAGGGAAACATCCGTGAGTACGAACTGCATGAGTCCCAGCGTACCGATTTCTAGATCAAGCCTGACCGGTGGTCCACCAGCGCCGTCAAACCGCGAAAATACCGGCTGCCATTCGCTTAGTGCAAAGCGCTCCAGCCGGCCACCGATAGCGAGCTCCCAGGTACGCGGCATGACCGCAGGTTGTGCTCCGATCATGATATTTCCCTTGTGCAGTGCCATGCCATGTTCCCCGCCACCGACAGCTAGAACCCCCTGCAACAGATCTGCATAACGAAACTGCAACCTGTGCTCCGGGTGTGCAACCTTCTCAACAACTACAGACATTGAACGCCTTTCGGCTGCGGCCTTGCCGAAAGGGGCCGGCAGGTCAATGGCAATACCCTCAAGATCGGACGCAAGCTCAAGACGGATATCCGGTGTTTCCTTGCGGCCCTTGAGCCGTCCAATACCAATCTGCACATCCCAGTCACTCTTTCCCTCCAGAATACCGGCAAGTGCCGGCTGTTCCCCGGTAACCATAGAGGCGAAATCGAGCGCCCCCTGGATACCGATATAGGTGACTGCGTCCTGCGGGTCGGTCCAGACATCGACATTGACCGGCGTGCCCAGCAACCGGGCCTCGAGTGCCTTGCCGCTGATGCCCTCGGCATCGAAGGCGAGCTTCCCCTTGATGCGCTCGAACCCGATGCCGTCTGTATCCACCTGCAGACCATTCCCGTGGAGATCGATCTTGCCCTTGACGCCGATATCCCTTTCCTTGCCATGCAGGGGTATGAACAAATCCAGACCGAGGGTCGTCTTGCCTGTCGTGGTCACCCGGTCAACGAAGCCGCCGTAGATTTCACCGAGCGGGCTGCTGCCGAGTTCCGCCAGCATCACGGGCAGGTTGCCCCTTACGGTACCCTTCAGTCGCAGTTCCGGACGGGCCAGATCTTTTATCCGTGCATTCACGTACGCCAGTGATGCCGTGCGGATATTGCCCTGGCGACTTACGATATCCATGGAGCGTCCGCTGAAATTGACCTGTGCCGCGAGGCGCCTGATCGGTGACCAGTCCTCGTTGTAATCCAGTACCGCATCGGTCACCGGCAATTCGACCACCAGCTGCCCCTCGCCATGATCAAACGGTAGCTTGTCCAGCGGCCCCTGCAGCACAACGCGGCCATCCCGGATATCACCGCTGACCAGGGCACGGTCCAGCCAGGCCACCCCTGACTCCGACATGATGCGAGCCGGCAAATACTGCCTGATGCGGCCGAGCTTGCCCCGCTGGACATCAAGTTGCAGGTCAATCACGGGGGCGGAATCCTGGGGAACAAGCAGATTGAGAACTCCGGAAACCGCGAGGTCTGCGTTTTCAAGATGCAGCGCATCCCCGCTGATTGCGAGACCACCATCCTGTTTCTGCCAGCCGACTTCACCGCCGAGAGTGTCGAATTGCATGGCATCACGAAATACACCGTTGTGGTAAAAGCCGGCAGGCCGGGGTCGCAGCCAGATCGCACCACTATCCCCTATCCCGGTCGCCGTGCCGCGCAAACCGCTGAACCCCGGGCCATCCACCGGCCGGATAGCCAGGTCCCTGAAGGCCACGTCAAATCCCAGTACGTCATGACAATCCCCGCGCCGCCTCACGTCGAGGTAGAGTTTTTCGATCAAACCTTCCGGTTGCAGTCGGGCTATGCGGTGACGCTGCTGCTCCGGTATGGCGGGGGCTGTCCTGACCAGCGATTGCAGGTCTTCGAGATACAAGCCAGTGAATTCGCCTGAATAAAATGCATCTCCCTCCTGCCTGCGTTGCGCAATCGAGATACCCGCCCCCTCGCGCACGGTCTCGCCCTGCACCACGACCAGTTCCTGCGCCGCAAATTGCCAGCCATCGCTGCGCTTGCGCCAGCCGAAGCGGCCGCTGAACCGGTCGATTGAATAATCCGTGCCGGCATCCTCACCCTGCTGGTGCAGACGCAGCGCATTGACCTCCACTTCGCCCTTTACATGCCTGAGTTGTCTTTCCGCCAGGTTTGCCCAGAAACGCAGGTCTGCCGTGCCGCTGATATTGACATCGGGAGCGAGCGCGCGCAGGTTTTCCCTGCTGATCGACAACGAATAACCCTGGAGATAAACACGGCCGCCCCACTGTTCCGGTGGCCCTTCTGTCGGGTAAATTTTCGCGGCCACGTCAATCCGGTGACCCAGCTGCGGTGGCAGCATGGCATAACCGATCAGCAGCGGCTGCTCACCTGCATTCTCCAGCGTAAATGTCACGTCTGATAGGCGCACGGGGTAGTGTTCCGTATACCGGTCGTCATAGGTGATGACCGAGTCGTGAATGGACAGGCGATCGATGGCAAACAGCCCGGCGAGTGCGCTATTACCACCGGCAACTTTTCCCAGCCGTGCGATTTGAAATTGTCCGTCCACATCCCGGATCACCGTGACGTCGGCGCCAATCACATCGATGCTGTTCAGCGACACGCTGCGATCCTGAAGGTAGTTTTTTACGTCGATCCCGATCCAGATCTCGTCGATGGTGAGTGCCGCCTCAGGCCGGTCGGGGTCCGCGATTGCCACGTCCTTGAGCTTGAGTACCGGGTTCAGTCTGCGCCAGGTCCCCTCGATGCGACCGATGGTGACGGTTTTGTTCAGCAGATCAGTGGCATGTGCCTCGATCTCGGCACGGTAGTCACTCAGTACCGGCACCCACAGGCGGCCGGCCGCGAGGATGACGGCCGCCATGAACAGCATGGCAACGAATGTCATCCAGAGAAAATAAAAGATTCGTGCCACCATGGGTTACGGGTATCCAGATTCGTGAAACGATCAGGCAGCCGTTCTACATAGGCACCACGTCATATTGTTCCTGAGTGAATAGCGATTCCACCTGGAACTTGATGGGTTTGCCAATAAATGCCTCGAGTTCCGCGAGACTGGCCGATTCCTCATCGAGTAGCAGGTCGACCACTTCCTGGGAAGCCAGCACCAGCAACTGTTGCGCATCAAACTGGCGGGATTCGCGCAGGATTTCACGGAAGATTTCGTAACACACTGTTTCCGGCGTTTTCAGCGATGCACGGCCATCACAGGTTGGACATGCCTCGCACAGCACATGTTCCAGGCTTTCGCGGTTGCGCTTGCGTGTCATCTCGACCAGCCCCAGCATGGAAACCTCGCTGATACTGGTTTTTGCATGGTCTTTTTTCAGATACTTTTCCAGTGCACGCAGCACCTGGCGTTTGTGCTCTTCCTGGGTCATATCGATAAAGTCCGCAATGATGATTCCACCCAGGTTGCGCAGCCGCAACTGGCGGGCAATCGCCTGTGCCGCTTCCAGGTTGGTCTTGAATATGGTTTCCTCCAGTGTGCGATGACCGACGTAGCCGCCGGTATTCACGTCGATGGTGGTCAATGCCTCGGTCTGGTCAATGATCAGGTAACCGCCGGATTTCAGTTGTACCTTTCTGCCCAGTGCTTTCTGGATTTCATCCTCGATGCCATACAGGTCGAAGATCGGGCGCTCCCCGGGGTAGTACTCGAGCTGCACCGGAAGATCCGGCATGAACTGTCCGGTGAATTCCAGGACGCGCTGGTAACTCTCGCGCGAGTCGATCCGGATCTTTTCGATCTGGTTATCAAACAGGTCGCGCATCACGCGAATACTGAGCGGCA
This sequence comes from Gammaproteobacteria bacterium, assembly GCA_020344335.1. GTDB lineage: Bacteria > Pseudomonadota > Gammaproteobacteria > UBA9214 > UBA9214 > SZUA-186. Next base: position 1,461,421 of record CP070821.1, read on the forward strand.
GGTCCTCGTAGATGATCGAACCAGGCTCGATATCTGCCATTCTTTTACTGATGGACTCCCACAGCTTGCGCAAGAACATCATGTCGGCACGCAAGGCCTCGGTACTCGCACCCTCCGCCGCGGTACGTGCGATATAACCACCCTTGTCCTGTTCCGCCATGAATAGCTGAATTATGTCGCGCAGCCGGATGCGCTCTTCTTCATTCTCGATCTTTTGCGATATACCAACGTTACCGACCTTCGGTATGAACACCAGGAAGCGTGACGGGATGGTGATTTGCGTGGTCAGTCGTGCACCCTTGGTCCCCAGCGGATCCTTAATGACCTGCACGATGACTTCCTGTCCCTCATGCAACAACTCGTTGATATTGCCGACACTGGCATCGTCAGCAGGTTCGCTGTCGATATTGCGCGGCAGGATATCGGCCGCATGCAGAAAGGCGGCCCGCTCAAGTCCGATCTCGACGAACGCGGCCTGCATGCCAGGGAGTACCCGGCAGACCTTGCCCTTGTAGATGTTGCCGACCAGGCCGCGACGACGCGCCCGCTCGATCATGACTTCCTGCAGCACCCCGTTTTCCACCAGCGCCACGCGCGTTTCCCGCGGAGTTACATTGATCAGAATCTCTTCACTCATTATTCGTTCCGTGACAGCGTATAGCAGGTTCTAGTATGACATAACAAACAACTATCAATAAGTTACAATATGTTAATTTTAAATTCCTTGAAGAGCTCCGCCGTCTCGTAAAGGGGCAGTCCCATCACACCGGAATAACTCCCTTCCAGTCGTTCAACAAATAGTGCCGCGCAACCCTGGATGGCATAGCCACCGGCCTTGTCCTGCGGCTCACCGGTCTCCCAGTATGCCTGACATTCCGCCGCGGTTAACGTTCGAAATGTCACATTACTGGTACTCACGCGAACGGCTTCGTGCGCACCGGCGAGTGCAACCGCGCTGATCACCTGATGGGTGCGTCCGGACAATCTCAGTAACATGGCAAGCGCATCATCCCGGTCACGCGGCTTTCCCATGATCGTGCCATCGGCAACCACCGTGGTATCCGCACCCAGCACCGGGCAATAATCTCCCTCCTCCAGCAAGGTCTTTCCGGCACGCGCCTTCGACAGCGCCAGCCGGGTGACGTAATCAAGCGGTGCTTCCCCCGGCAAGTGTTGCTCATCGATATCGACTCGCAACACGCCAAAGCTGACCCCGATCTGTGCTAGGAGTTCGTGACGTCGCGGCGATGTGGAAGCGAGATAGATGTCAGGTTGCATGCTCATTATTGCCGTCCAACATTGGATCAATACTACCCCTGAATAGGTATTCATTTTACCCGTCGGCGCTGACTGCATCGCAGGAAATCCAGCCCCTCTGGCAAGCACCCAACATACCGGGAAGCGCGCGGAAAATCCTGCAAAACAGGATATATATAGCCGGCTCGGGCAAGCCATTGGTGTACTTGTTGTTTACGGCGCAATAGTGCGCCGGTGCGCAGGCGCGGAAGCCTGCATGGCACAACCTGAATAGACTGGAATCGCGCTTGTACGCAAATGACAGGGTACTTGCCTATGCACAACAGGCTACTTCAATGACAACATCACCGGGTTCAGGCCCGGTGATAGGGATGCCCAGCGAGGATGGTCCAGGCCCGGTAGAGCTGCTCGGCAATGATCACGCGCACCAGCGCATGCGGCAGGGTATGCGCCGACAGTGACCAGCGCAGATCGGCTCGCTGCAGACATTCATCCGACAGGCCGTCTGCCCCGCCGACCAGCAGGGCCACGTCGTGACCGCCCTGCATCCAGTCCTGTATCCGGGTCGCGAGGGATTTTGTATCCCAGGCCATACCATGCTCATCCAGGGCGATTACCGTGCCCTGCGGCGGCAGTGCGGCCAGAATCTGCTCTCCTTCCAGTTCCTTGATGCGCTCTGTATTGAGGGTTTTCCTGCGCTTGCAGGGCGGTATCTCGACCAGCCGCAGGGAACACTCCCGCGGCAGCCGGCCGGCATACTCATGGTAACCCTCGGCAACCCAGGCAGGCATCCGGGTCCCGACCGCGACCAGATGAATCAGCACGAGACCGACCGGTACCTCAATGCGGGTTCAGGTCTCTGACAGTGGTTCATTCAGGTTGCAGGCCTGGCATCGCTGCCGACCGACCAGAGTTTTTCCAGTGCATAGAATTCGCGGACCCTGGGCATCATGACGTGTACGACCACATCGCCCAGGTCGACCAGCACCCATTCCGCTGCCTGCTCGCCTTCCACGCCCAGCGCCCGGAATCCTGCCTGCTTCGTCTTGCGAATCACATTATCCGCCAGCGATTTCACGTGGCGGCTGGAGGTGCCGCTGGCAATCACCATACGGTCGGTAATCGAAGTGAGTTTGCTGACATCCAGGGTCCTGATATCGACACCCTTGAGTTCCTCCAGGGCATCGATGACCAGTGCCAGCAGTTTGTCTACCTGTGCCGCTGGCATGGTTTCTGTAGTGTCTGTGTTTTCGCTTTTCATTGGAGGGTCCTGGCCTGATACAGGTGTTCGCGCCGTATGATCTCCAGCACCGCTTCCGGAACCAGGAAGCCGGCATTTTCACCGTGCGCCAGCAGGGTACGTATTCGGGTAGCGGAAATTTCCAGTTGTGTGACGTTCTGAAACAGAACGCGCCCGACGGCATGTTTTTCCAGTTCTGCTGGATCCATGACCCGGTGCCGGTTGACAAAATCTTCCAGCTCACCCTCAGGATGAATTTCACTGCCGGGTCGCGTCATAACGACCATGTGACACAGATTGATCAGCTCGTGCCAGCGATGCCATGTCGGCAAGTCGTGAAAGGCGTCCAGCCCAATCAGCAGGGACAGGCTCACGGTTCCCAGTTCGGCGCGCAGTGACATCAGGGTATCAAATGTCCATGACGGACCATCCCGCTCGAGTTCACGCCGATCGATCCTGAATTCCGGATAATTTCTGATGGCTGCCTCCAGCATTGCAACCCGTAGTGGTGCGTCGGCAACCGGCTGCGGCCGATGCGGGGGGATATGACAGGGTATCAGCCGCACTTCCTCGAGACCCAGCACCTGCTGGATGTCGAGAGCCGGTCGCAGGTGGCCAAAGTGTACTGGATCAAAGGTTCCGCCGAGAATGCCTAGCATGGGACAGGAAATATCACTCCGGCTTGACCGGAAATCGGAACCCGATGGATACCACGGATGTCATCCCCGCTTGAAGTACAGGAATGACGGTTCATGTAGTGATGTATTTGGCAACAGGATACGTCTGGCACGTTTGCAGGTGGAGGCCCGGTGATTTCAGGTACGAATATGGCCGTCACCCAGGACGATGTATTTCAGTGTCGTCAACCCTTCCAGCCCGACCGGACCGCGCGCATGCAGCTTGTCGGTACTGATACCGATTTCCGCACCGAGCCCGTACTCGAAGCCATCGGCAAAGCGGCTCGAGGCATTGACCATTACCGAGCTGGAATCGACCTCGCGCAAAAAACGCTGTGCGTGCGAGAGTGATTCGGTAATGATGACATCCGTATGGTCGGAACCATAGCGGTCAATATGTTCGATCGCTGCATCCAGGTCGTCCACGACACGCACCGCCAGCACCGGTGCGAGGTACTCTGTTTCCCAGTCCGTTTCCGTTGCCGGCTTGATGTCCGGCAGGATCCGCAGGGTCGCTTCGCAACCCCGCAGTTCAACGCCCACTTCCCGAAACCGCTCACCGAGTACCGGCAGGACATGCCCGGCAATCGCCCTTGCTACCAGCAGGGTCTCCATTGTGTTGCAGGTTCCGTAACGTTGTGTTTTCGCATTGACGGACACCTTTACCGCCTTGTCGATATCGGCCATGTCATCGATATAGGTATGGCATACCCCGTGCAGGTGCTTGATGACCGGGACCCGTGATTCCTTGCTGATACGTTCAATCAGGCCCTTGCCACCGCGCGGCACGATAACATCGACGTAGTTCTCCATGCGGACGAGTTCACCGACCGCCGCGCGGTCGGTGGTCTCGATGACCTGCACTACGTCAGCCGGCAGCCCGGCACTGGCCAGTCCCTCGTGGATACATGCGGCGATGGCCTGGTTGGAATGGATCGCCTCCGAACCGCCGCGCAGGATCGCCGCGTTACCCGATTTCATGCACAGGCCGGCGGCATCGGCTGTCACGTTGGGCCGCGATTCATAGATAATCCCGATCACCCCCAGCGGTACGCGCATGCGCCCCACCTGGATGCCCGAGGGACGGAAATTCATATCGGTAATGCTGCCGACCGGATCCGGTAACAACGCAATTTCGCGCAGGCCCTCCGCCATGGCAGCGATGCGCGCATCGTTCAGTTCCAGGCGGTCCAGCAGCGCCGCATCGAGACCATGCTGGCGACCGGCAGCGAGGTCTTTCTCGTTTTCCGTCTTGAGCTTGTCGGTGGCTGCCTCGATGGCTGCGGCAATGGCATTCAATGCCGCATCTTTCCTGCCGGACTCGACCTTGCTGATCTGCCTTGCGGCCGCGCGTGCGCGTCGGCCCACCGTCTGCATATAGGCAGGTACATCTACAGTCACGGATTCGGCCTTTGCACTCATTGTTCTGGATCGTTACACGGATTCTGTCAGGTCTGCCGGCTGCGATGCGTCCACACCGGCGAGTTGCAGGGTTAATTGTAACATCTCATCCCATTCGTTTCCTGCCGCCTGTCCCTTGATGACCTTGTCAATAGCGGCACACCGGCGCAGCAGGGCATGACTATCACTGTTCGAGAGACGCTCCAATGCGCGGGCAAATTGCGGCTTGCGGTTCGCCCACACTCGAAACCTTGCAAGGACAGTGGAGACAGTCTCACCGCTGGCAATGCTGTCTGTCATCGAAGCCAGTTGCCGGATGTCGCGTGCCAGAGCCCATAGCACCACTGGCGGTGCAACCCCTTCCGCATGCAGTCCGTTCAGGATGCGCACACTGCGGGCACCCTCTCCCGCCAGTGCACTGTCGGCCAGGGCGTACACGTCAAAACGGGCACTGTCCGCCACTGTCCGGGTGATATCATCGGCATCAACCTGCCCCGCACCCCGCAGCAGGTACAGTTTTTCAATTTCCTGCACGCACGCCAGCAGGTTGCCCTCGGTACGTTCTGCCAGCAGGGTGACGGCAGACTCCGTGGGTTGCAGGCCATGCCGCAGCATGCGTGCGCGTATCCATGCCGGCAGCTGATTTGTATCCAGATGCCAAACGAACACAACAACACCGGCCTTGCCGAGTGCCTGCACCCACTTGCTCTTGCGTGCCGCTGCATCCAGCTTGCCGGCCGTGACCAGCAATACGGTGTCTTCCGGTGGCTGTTCCGCCCAGGCACGCAGCGCCTTCGCTCCGGCATCGCCCGGCCTGCCGGTCGGCAGGCGTACATCGACAATGCGCCGCTCGGAGAACAGCGACAGGTTGCCGGCAGCCGATGACAGCGAATTCCAGTCAAACCCGGGCTGGACGGTCAGCACATCGCGCTCTGTAAATCCCTGCTGACGGGCCCGGGCACGCACGGCATCAGCGGCCTCCATAACACGCAGTGGTTCGTCCCCGCTGATGAAATACACCGGCGCGAGCGATTTCTGTAACTGTTTTTCCAGTTGTTCCGGTTTCAGCTGCATCCGGGGGTCAATGTTTCGGTTGAAATAATGTCCGCATACCTGCCGCTAGTCCCGCCCCACGGGGGTGAGGCGACATTGTTGTGATGATTGTGATGACTCTGTTAATCGTTCTGTTGACCCAAGGGTATCATTTGACTGCAGCCGCAATCCGCAGCATCGCCAGATTGACAACATCACGTTGCAGTTCGCCGCTGATCAAGTCTGCCTCACGCTCCTTGGAAAGAATATCGTCCTTGTTGAACACGAAATCCCGGCTAAGCGTGACGGTCTGCCTCTCGACCAGCGGCGAATTATCCGGTGCCACCACCTCGAAACGGATCGTTTGGCGAATCAGGATTTCCTGCACCTTGCCACCGATATCCACCGTGAGCACGTCCTTCTCATCCCGGTTGCCGAGAATTTTCAATATCGCGGTCGCCTCATCACGGTTTTCCGTGACGTGTGCACCCCGACCTTCAAGGGCATCGCGAAAATCGTCATTCAGGGAATCGAACGGCCGCTTTCCCTGGATATAGGTAACCGCCATGGCATCCGGCAGGACGCTATCACCACGCAGGTGAAAGCCGCAGGCGTTGAGCACCAACAAGGTAAAACCCGCCAGCAGCAGCCGGACAGCCAGTGCAGGATGCCCCGTGAATACCCTCCGGCAAATTGCGCCATGCTTTCCAGGGTGAACTCTGGAGCCTGAAGTTTTATGACAATGACCTCCCATCTCAGACAACCACATTCACGAGTTTGCCCGGCACCACGATGAATTTTTTCACCGGCTTGTCCTGGATATGTTTCTTTACATTGGGCTCGTTCAATACCAGCTCCTTCAGCTCCTCCTGCGCGGCATTGGCTGGCGCATCGACCCGGCCGCGTACCTTGCCGTTCACCTGGATGACCAGGGGGACACTTGCCTGAATCAGTGCATCCCGGTCACATTCCGGCCAGCGGCAGTCCACAATGGCTTCCGTGTGACCAAGCTCCTGCCACAGGGTATGGCAGATATGCGGAATAATGGGTGACAGCATCAAAACCACGGCTTCCAGTGCCTCCTGTAACACGGCACGCCCCTGTTCCGAGGTGTCCGTAAATTTATTCAAATCGTTCAGCAACTCCATGTTTGCAGATACGACATTGTTAAATGTAAAACGGCGACCGATATCATCACTCACCTTGGCGATTGTCCTGTGTACCGAGAAACGCAGTTTTTTCCGGGTATCTGACAAAGCCCCCCTGTCAAGCGCAGGCACCTCACCGCCAGATACATGTTCATAGACTCTTGCCCAGAGTCGCTTCAGGAAACGGTAGGCCCCTTCCACCGCTGAATCGGACCATTCCAGCGACTGTTCAGGCGGTGCTGCCTGCATGGTAAACAGGCGCACGGTATCGGCGCCATAACGGTCGATCAGCCCCTGCGGGTCAACCGTATTGCCCTTCGACTTGGACATCTTGGCGCCGTCCTTCAGCACCATGCCCTGGGTCAGCAGGCAGGTAAACGGTTCGTCATTCACAAGCAATCCCGCATCGCGCATCAGCTTGTTAAAAAAGCGTGCATATAACAGGTGCAACACCGCATGCTCGATGCCACCGATGTACTGGTCCACCGGCATCCAGTAGTTTGCTCGTTCATCGACCATCGCATTGTGCTGGTCCGCGCAGGCATAGCGCGCGAAATACCAGGAGGATTCAAAAAAGGTATCGAAGGTATCGGTTTCACGTTCCGCCTTGCCTTGACACAGCGGACAGTCCGTCTCAATGAACGCGGCCAGCTTTTTCAGCGGGGAACCGGTTGCATCGACGGTCACGTCCGTTGGCAGGACAACCGGCAGATCCGCTTCCGGCACCGGGACCGCACCACAACCCGGACAATTGATGATAGGGATCGGGCACCCCCAGTAACGCTGGCGCGAAACGCCCCAGTCACGCAGCCGGTAATTGACCTGGCGCGACCCCTTGCCGGCCTGTTCGAGCCAGTCGCCAATCGCATCGAAGGCCTGCTCCGAGGTCAGCCCGCTGAACTCACCGGAATCCCGCAGCACACCCTTCTCGACAAACGCGGCCTTCTCCATATCGGCAACCTGTTCATCACTGCTCGGATAAACCACCTGACGGATCTCGATGCCTTGCTGTCGGGCAAACTCGTAATCCCGCTGGTCATGTGCCGGTACCGCCATGACCGCACCATGGCCGTATTCCATGAGGACAAAGTTCGCTGCCCACACCGGCACGAAGGCACCACTGATGGGGTGCACCGCCCGGAGCCCGGTATCCACGCCCTTCTTTTCCATGGTGGCCATGTCGGCCTCGGCCACGCGCATGTTTCTGCACTCATCGATAAACCCCTGCAATTCCGGGTTGGTTTTGGCTGCCTCCGCGGCCAGCGGGTGCTCCGGTGCGACTGCCACGAAGGTCACACCCATGACGGTATCCGGGCGGGTCGTATATATAGGAAGGGTGTCGTCACGCCCCTCGATGCCAAACTGCATCTCGATGCCCTCGGAGCGTCCGATCCAGTTGCGCTGCATGGTACGGACCTGTTCCGGCCAGCCCTCCAGGGTGTCGAGATCAGCGAGCAGCTCCTCGGCATAATCGGTGATCTTCAGGAACCACTGGGGAATCTCGCGGCGTTCCACGGGCGCACCGGAACGCCAGCCCCTGCCGTCAATCACCTGTTCGTTGGCGAGTACGGTCTGGTCAACCGGGTCCCAGTTGACCACTGCGGTCTTCTTGTAGACCATGCCCTGCTCAAAAAGGCGCGTGAAGAACCACTGCTCCCAGCGATAGTATTCCGGGTCACAGGTTGCCAGCTCGCGCTCCCAGTCATAACCAAAACCCAGCTGCCGGAGCTGCTTGCGCATGTAACCGATATTTTCATAGGTCCATTTCGCGGGCGGGACCTGGTTCTGAATGGCCGCATTCTCGGCGGGCAGGCCAAAGGCATCCCAGCCCATGGGCTGCAGGACATTGCGACCCAGCATACGCTGGTAGCGGGTGATGACATCACCGATGGTGTAGTTGCGTACATGACCCATGTGCAGGCGCCCGCTCGGATAGGGAAACATGGACAGGCAGTAATACTTCTCCCGGCTGTCGTCCTCGCTGACGCGGAAGGTCTGGCTGGATTCCCAGTATTGCTGCGCGCGGGCTTCAATTATTTCGGGTTGGTAGGTACTGTCCATTTCCGGCTTCAGTCGGATAAATCAGGTGCGGAAGAATACCCCAGCCCAAGGGGAACTTCACCTCGGGCACGGATTGGTCCACACTTGGAGTATATCGATTCACAACGGATGCCCGTAATGAGCGAAGAAAAATCCACCCGCGAAAAATGGCTCGCTGCCTATGACGACATGATGGTGCGGGTAAAAACCGCCATTGAGGAGGCAGAGGAAGCGACCGTCCCGACCATGCGACGCTATATTCACAATGCCCGGGACAAGGCCGTCGAACTGGGGGAACTGACCCGGGAGGAAGCCGAGAAGATCGCCACTTATCTGGAACGCGATCTCGCGGACGCCGGCAGGCACCTCACCGACACCGGCCAGCAACTCGGTGACTGGCTGCGCTTTGATATTGACCTGATCGAGGACCGGCTGCTCGATGCGCTTTCACATGCCGCCGACCACACCCGGCTGGAATTGCAGCAGTTCGAGCGTGATATCAAGGAAGGCCCGCCATGGAATGCCGGCGAGGTCACCGGTCCCGGCACCCTGGTATGCGACTCCTGCGGCGCCATCATCCGCTTCCATGCCACCGGTTACATCCCGAACTGCCCCAACTGCGACCACACGGTATTTCATCGCAAGACGGTCGAAGACGAACTCAAATGAGCGATCCGGAACGGCCCTGCCCGACGGCCACCGCCGCTACGGCACAGCCAGGTACGTACCGAATACTGCCGTCTCCCGGGCGACTAATGCGAGGCGTTCCGGTCGGCCGAATCCCGATCTCTCTGATGATTATCGCGTTGCTGCTGGCGATGGTTCTGTCGTTACCGGCACTGGCGAACGGAGATGGCGGAAGTATCGAGCACGTAGTCGTGGTGTGGCTCAAAACACCCGGTGACCGTGCAGCGCAGGACAAGGTCATCGCGGCCAGCCAGGTACTGAAGTCGATTCCCGGCGTGTTATCACTCAAGGCCGGCACCATGATCCCGAGTGAACGCCCGATTGTCGACAGCAGTTTCGATATAGCGCTGAGCGTCACCTTCAGCGACCTGGAAGCCATGCAAAACTACCTTACGCACCCGACCCACGTGCAGCTGGTCGGCGAAACGCTGGAACCGCTGGTTGATAAAATCCGGGTGTATGATTACCGTTACTGATCAGGCCCGCGGGTTGAACCAAACGACGTAGGTTGGGCTGAACACCGTGAAGCCCAACACACAATTTTCTCATCCCGTTGGGCTTCGCTAGCTCAGCCCAACCTACCTGCTGCTGCGTTTGCGTGAAGTAACCCAGGTCATTAGCAGCAACGCCACGCACAGCGTAATCACAGGCATATTCCCGACCCGCACATACGGTGTCGCGCCGGCACGGGGGATCACGCTCCCCGTGAGCACGACTTCCTCATCCTGTGCACTCCGGGCCATGATGTTGCCACGGTAATCGATGATTGCCGATATGCCGGTATTGGTCGCACGCAGCATCGGGCGCCCTGTCTCGCGTGCGCGCATGCGTGCCATTTCCAGGTGCTGGTGCGGCGCCAGCGAACCACCGAACCAGGCATCGTTACTGACGTTGACCAGCATGGCCGCCTCGGGCAGGTCGCGGATGAGCTGCTCCCCAAAGATCACCTCGTAACAGACCGAGGTCGCGACCGGGTAACCGGCCGCATGCAGCAGCGGCTGTCCGGCCGTGCCGCTGGTGAAGTCCGCGTTCGGTACCGCCAGTGCATCGAGGGTATCACCGATCACGTCACGCAATGGCAGGTATTCACCATACGGTACCAGGTGCTGTTTGCTATAAAACGCCGTTTCAGTATTTATCGAGATCACGCTGTTGTAATAGTCCCAGCTCTCGCGGTCGAGTACCGGGATGCCGGTCAGCAAGGTCATGCCGGCCGCCTGCAGTTCCGTCTGGAGGTAGGGGATAAAGCTGTCCTCGACCTGATGGTAAAACGCGGGGATCGCCGTCTCCGGCCACACAACGACATCGATATCCTGCAATGCGAAGGTGAGTTCGGAATACCGGCCCAGCGTGGCAACCAGGTTGTCTGTCGCCCACTTGTCTTCCTGGGCAATATTGCCCTGCACCAGCGCCACATCCAGTGCCGCGCCGCGCGGTTGCGTCCACTCGACCCGGTCCAGCAGCAACCCGCCGGCCCACAGCACTACCAGCAGGCCAAGACTGGGATAACGATTGCGATCGCTGGCAATTGCCAGCAGCAGTCCCGCACTCACGGCAACCACCAGGCCGGTACCGAAGACACCGGCCACCGGCGCATATCCGGATAACGGGCTGTTCACCTGGCTGCTCCCGATGGTCAGCCAGGGAAACCCGGAAAACAGCCAGCCGCGCACCCATTCACTGAGGATCCAGCCGGCCGGCAAGGCCAGCACCATGGTTGCCCAACCCGGTTTGCCCGGCAGCAAGCGCCGGATGCAATACCCGACAGCCGCCGGGTACAGGCTCAGGAAGGCCACCAGTCCCGACATGACCAGCAAGGCAGGCACGACAGGCACATGGCCATAGTGATGGATACTGACATACACCCAGGAAATACCGGCCCCGAAGAAACCGAGCCCGAACAGGTAGCCAGTAATAAAGGCGCGGCGCGGGATCTCCCCGAGCCACTGGTTAAACAGAACGGCAAGCGAGAGCAGGACCAGCGGGTACCAGCCAAACGGTGCAAACGCCGTGACGGCAAGCGCGCCGGCAAGCACGGCGGTCAGCCAGCCGAACCGGTCGACAAGCACTATCACAGTTCAGCGCTGGCTTCGACTTCCTGTACTTCGACAGGTTTCGGCAGCACGGTCAATTGCAGCATGTGGACGCGCCGGTTGTCCGCACGCAGGATCTTGAACAGCAGGCTGTCGATGACCACACGCTCACCGCGTTTCGGCAGATGCCCCATTTCATTCACGACCAGTCCGCCGATGGTGTCGAACTCCTCACTGGAGAGTTCCGTACCGAAATATTCATTGAAGTCATCGACCGGTGTGAGCGCCTTGATGGTGTAGTGCATCTCGCTGTGCTTGCGGATGGTGTCTTCCTCCTCCACATCATGCTCGTCCTCGATCTCGCCGACGATCTGTTCCAGTACATCCTCGATGGTCACCATGCCCGCCACGCCACCATACTCGTCCACCACGATTGCCATGTGGTTGCGACTGGCACGGAATTCCTTCAACAGGATATTGAGACGCTTGCTTTCGGGAATAAAAATTGCGGGTCGCAGGATTTCACGGACGTTGAGGCGGCGTTCGGCCTGCTGATAGGCATGCAACAGCAGGTCCTTTGCCAGCAGAATACCGACCACCTCGTCACGATTGTCGCCGATCACCGGGAAGCGCGAGTGGCCGGATTTGATCACAGTCTGCAGCAATACCTGCGGACTGGCATCGCGTTCCAGTACCACGACCTGGGAACGCGGAATCATGATGTCACGCACCTGCATGTCGTCGACCTGCAGCACGCCCTCGAGCATGCCCAGCAAGTCGGCATCAAACAGGTTATTGCGGTGGGAAGCGCGCAGCAGCTCGACCAGCTGCTCGTTGTCGGTGGGCACCCGTGCCAGCGTGTTTTTGATCCTGGCAAGCCAGGGGCGTTGGCCGGGGCCGCTGGGAGGTCGGTCTTTATTCATTTAGTAACAGTTAGTTACCCGTAATTCATTAATTCAGTTATCCACATAGGTGATTCACTCCCTGGTTACATCCAAGGCATATCCCAAGTGTAGGGAAATTATCGCAATAATGACACCTGGCACAAGCCGTCCTGGATATCGCAGGTAGCAATGCAGTCACCCGATGCGCGCCTGGTAAGGATCGGAATACCCGAGTTGTCCAAGCAATTGTGTTTCCAGCTGTTCCATGCGCCCAGCCTCTTCCGCCTCCTTGTGCTCATGCCCCAGCAGGTGCAGTACGCCATGAATGATGATGTGGGCCCAGTGCTCTTCCAGTGACTTGCCCTGCGCCACTGCTTCCCGGGCCACGACCGGTACACAGATCACGATATCTCCGAGAAGCCCGGATTCGACACCCGGGAGCGGCTGATAGGGAAAGGCCAGTACGTTGGTCGGACCATCCTTGCCCCGGTAGCGGGAATTGAGTGCCGTGATCTCCGCTTCATCGACAATACGCAATGTTAACTCGGCATCTGCCGCCCGGTCCCGCAGGGCATGCTGCACCCACTGAAGCAATTGTGCGGAGGACGGCAGGCCGTCAGCGGTAATTGCACACTGGATATCAATGCCGGGATTCGTATTCATCCGGTAGGGTGCGCTGTGCGCACCGGGATTCCCCGGGCATCATCATGGTGCGCACGGCGCACCCTACGACTTGTCGCCACGGTCATGGGATTCATAGGCCGAAATGATGCGCTGCACCAGTGGATGTCGCACCACATCCTGTGAAGTGAAGAAGGTAAAACTGATTCCCTGCTGGTCGCTGAGGACGTCGGTAACCTGTCGCAGCCCCGACTGCGTCTGCTTTGGCAAGTCGACCTGGGTAATATCACCGGTCACAACCGCTGTTGATCCGAAGCCGATCCGGGTAAGAAACATCTTCATCTGCTCGACTGTCGTATTCTGGCCTTCATCGAGAATAATAAAGGCGTCGTTCAGGCTGCGGCCACGCATGAATGCCAGCGGGGCAATTTCGATCACGTTGCGCTCAATCAGCTTGGCGACCCGGTCAAGACCCAGCATTTCGTAGAGTGCGTCATAGAGCGGGCGTAGATACGGGTCGACCTTCTGGGTCATGTCACCCGGCAGAAAACCAAGCCGCTCCCCGGCCTCGACTGCGGGGCGCACCAGTACCAGGCGGCTGACCTTGTCCTGCTCCAGTGCCTGCACGGCACAGGCCACCGCGAGATAGGTCTTGCCGGTACCTGCCGGCCCGATCCCGAAGTTCAGATCATGCTTCAGAATGTGCTGCAGGTAGTGTGTCTGGTTGACACCGCGTGGTGTTATGGGCCGGCCGGGCGTGTGGATCACCGGCACATCCTCAGTCCCCACGGCCCTGACAATTTTTTCACCGGCACCCTGCTTCCCGGCAGCTGTCTCCTGCAGGAACAGGTGGATCTTTTCGGGTGACAGGGAGCCCTTGCCGGTTTCGGCGTACAGGCCCTCAAGAATACTGCCGGCACGCTGCACGGCGGCAGACTCGCCGATGATGCGAAAGTCGTTGCCGCGACTGTTGATCTCCACACCCAGGCGTTGTTCAAGCTGGTGCAGGTTATCATCGAACTGCCCGCACAATTCAGCAAGACGTTCGTTGTCGGCGGGCTCGAGAGAAATGTCGATGGAATGAATCCGGGAATTCAAAACGGTATCAGGCGATATTGGCCACTGCCCCCTTGCCGGTGGATTCTTCTGTTGAGACAACGGTACCACGCAGCGAGTTCGGCAGTGCCTCGGTAATTTTCACGTTCACGAATCTCCCGATGAGTGCCGGGTCAGCATCAAAATTCACCACGCGATTGTTTTCCGTGCGGCCGCTCAGCTGGTCGGCGCGCTTGCGCGAGGTTTTTTCAACCAGCACCCGCTCGATGTTGCCGACCATGGCCTCGCTGATCTCCGTCGCCATGGTATTGATGCGCTCCTGCAGCCTTGCCAGGCGTTGCTTTTTGACCCCCGGCCGCACGTCATCCGGCAGGTTGGCCGCCGGTGTACCGGGACGCGCACTGTAGATAAAGCTGAAGGAATGATCGAAACCGACATCCTCGATCAGTCTCATGGTCTGCTCGAAGTCTGCATCCGATTCTCCGGGAAACCCGACAATGAAGTCCGAAGACAGGCTGATGCCGGGACGCACCGTGCGCAGACGCCGGATGATCGACTTGTATTCCAGCACCGTGTGGTTGCGTTTCATCAGGGCGAGCACGCGGTCCGAGCCGCTCTGTACGGGCAGGTGCAGGTGTCCGACCAGTTCCGGCACCTCGGCATATACCTGGATCAGGCTGTCACTCATTTCCAGCGGGTGGGACGTGGTGTAACGGATACGGTCGATCCCGTCGATGGCGGCAATCCAGGTGATCAGCAAGGCAAGGTCGGCTATCTCGCCGTCATGCATCTCGCCGCGGTAGGCGTTGACGTTCTGCCCGAGCAGGGTGATTTCGCGCACACCTTGCTCAGCCAGGGCCGCGACCTCGGCGATGAGGTCATCGAACGGGCGGCTGACTTCCTCGCCACGTGTATATGGCACCACGCAAAAACTGCAGTACTTGCTGCAGCCTTCCATGACCGAAACAAAGGCTGCGGGACCATCCGCCCGGGGTTCCGGCAGGCAATCGAATTTCTCGATCTCGGGAAAGCTCACATCGATCATGGGCAGTCTTCCCCGGCCGACCTCGTCCAGCATGGCCGGCAGACGGTGCAGGGTCTGGGGGCCGAACACCAGGTCAACACAGGGTGCGCGCTCGCGCAGGGCAGCACCCTCCTGGCTGGCCACGCAGCCGCCCACACCGATAATCAATTCCGGGCGCGCGTCCTTGAGCTCCTTCCAGCGCCCGAGCTCGGAGAACACCTTTTCCTGTGCCTTCTCGCGAATCGAACAGGTATTCAGCAGCAGCACGTCGGCAGCTTTCGGATCATCCGTCACTTGCAGGTTGTGCGAGTCGCCCAGCACGTCCGCCATTTTCGACGAGTCATACTCGTTCATCTGGCAGCCATGGGTCTTGATATAGAGCTTGCGGGTCATGAAATCCAAAAATCAGCAAATGCTTAAATATACTGTGTTTAGCACACTGTTTCCATGTGCAATCCACCGGGTGTGCCGTATGCATCATTACAATGCCCGGGAAATCCCGATGCACACAACATGCCTTGTATTCATTGACTCCTGCGGATGTCGGTGTGCACGGCGCACCCTGGCGATGTATAAAAAAAAGAGTCAGCCGATAAGCCGGGTTCTGTCGTGGACAGCCATTCATCTGGGATATGCGTCACCGCATACCTCGAGCGACCTACCCGGGAACGCTGCGGGCCGCAGCATGGTTCCCCTATTTGGTCTTGCTCCGGGTGGGGTTTACCCTGCCACGCCTGTTACCAGACGTGCGGTGCGCTCTTACCGCACCATTTCACCCTTACCGGCTCACTTACTCAAAAGCAAACCGGCGGTATATTTTCTGTGGCACTTTCCATGGGCTCGCGCCCCCCAGGAATTACCTGGCACCCTGCCCTGTGGAGCCCGGACTTTCCTCCCCGGCAAGCGGGGCGACTGTCTGGCTGACTCCCTGGCCTATTATAAGTGAAAACACCCCATGCCGTCAGCGTTAGCGCCGACACATGGGATGAGAATGGAAGTGTAATTATTCCCTTTTACGGGGATAGGTCTTGCGGCTGCCCCGGAACAGCTTCCCGAAAACCCGGCTAAGAAAACTATCACGACCCATGCCTGGCAGCAGGCCGTGCTGTTTGCGCAGGTTGATTTCCTGTTGCAGACGCTTCAGACCCGGGTGGCCGGCATCGATTTTCAGACCCCGGCGCAATGCCATGTAGGCGCTTTCACGAAAACCGAGCTTGTGCTCGGCCATTGCCAGGTTGTAATACACCTCGACATCACTCTGTTCACCAACAGCTGCCTTGCGGCACAGCTTCACGCCATTCTTGTCGCCCATGCAGACGCGAACCAGTCCGTGAAACGAGGTGTAGCGGTTCTGGTAGATGTCATCCATCTGCGCATGCTCGTCCGCCGTCCGGAACAGCTCCAGTGCGCCCTCCCAGTCCGCATTCCGGAAGCACTTCAGGCCATTGAGAAAATCATCGTCCAGCCGGACCCGGCTGCCGCTTTTCCAGGGATCCATATCTGCCATATCTGCCATATCTGCCGCCCGAGGATAGACTGCTACTTCCCCTTGTTTCGGTCCGTGGCATTCAGACTTTAGCCTTGTCTGTGCCAGGTCTTATGGAGTGTAGGCTCTGCGTGCCAGGATGCAACTCCGGCTGGCGCAGGGGGAACCCCGGCAGTTGAAAACAATACCCGTTTGCTTGACGCCATCCCAGACATGCCGCACCCTTGCGGCTCCCGGTAACCCCCGCAAGTAGCAGAAGGTGAGCAATCCCCGGACACAATGAAAATCCTGTTTGCCAGCAGTGAAGCGCACCCCTTGATCAAGACCGGCGGGCTGGCCGACGTCTCCGGCAGCCTGCCGAGGGCAATTCTCAGCCAGCGCCAGGATATTCGGCTGATCATCCCCGCCTACCGGAAGGTGCTGGAAGTTGCCGATAACATGGTACTGGCTGCCTATCTCGAACTGGAGGGGGTAAACAACCCGGTCCGAATCCTGTCGGGGCGCTTGCCCGGTGGTAACGTCAGGCTCTACCTGGTCGATTCGCCCCACCACTTCGACCGTGCCGGCAATCCTTACACAACCAGGGCTGGCCACGAATGGGCCGACAATGCGGAACGCTTCACTGTGTTCTGCCGGGCCATCCATGCACTGGCCATGAATATCGCCGGTCTCGACTGGCAACCCGATATCGTGCATTGCAACGACTGGCAGACCGGACTGGTGCCTGCCATGCTCGTCGACTCGGGCGCTGCGGCCGCCTCGGTGTTCACCATTCATAACCTGGCCTACCAGGGCCAGTACGACTGGAAGACCTTCAAGTCACTGCACCTGCCACCGGAATGGTGGTCGATGGAAGCCATGGAGTTCCACAACAAGTTCTCCTTTATCAAGGGCGGCCTGGTATTCGCCGACTGGCTGACGACCGTCAGCCCGACCTATGCAGAGGAAATTCGTACCCGGGAGTTCGGCTGTGGACTCGAAGGCCTGCTCGGTCATCGCCGCAATAACCTGACCGGCATACTGAACGGTGTTGACTACTCGGTGTGGAATCCCGGCCGCGACTTGCGGATTCCGATCCAGTACAACCGCCGCTCGCTGTTTCACAAGCGTGAAAACAAGCATGCCCTGCTGGAACACTTCGCACTGCCACGCATGGATGGTGTACCGCTGTTGGTAGTCATCAGCCGCCTGGTGGAGCAAAAAGGCATCGACCTTGTCATTGAGATTCTGCCCGACCTGGTAAAACAGGGCGCACAACTCGCAGTCCTCGGCAGTGGCGACAAATCCCTCGAGAGTGCGCTCCGCAAGGCCGCCCGGGAATACCCGGAACATGTCGGCGTCCACCTCGATTATGACGAGTCACTCGCACATTTACTCGAAGCCGGTGGTGATATGTTCCTGATGCCGTCGCGTTTTGAACCCTGTGGACTCAACCAGATCTTCAGCCTGCGTTACGGTACCGTACCCATCGTCAGGGTTACCGGTGGCCTGGCCGACACCGTCGTGGATACCACGCCGGAAACCCTGGAGGATAAAACCGCTACCGGCTTCTGTTTTCACAAGGCCTCGGCCACAGCGCTGTGGAACGCGGTGCAACGCACCATCCGGTATTACCGGGAACCGGACAGCTGGAGCCGAATTATTGACAACGGCATGCGCCAGGACTTCAGCTGGAAACGCAGTGCCGAGCGCTATATCGCATTGTACCGGCAGATCCTCAATGGGTAGACGGGATACATACAGATACTATAGGATATATCTATCAGTAACTTGCAGGATACTCTTTCAGTATTACTTAATGGAATCAAGGCGCTGACAACACCGCGTCACAGGTTATAATCCCGGCCCCGGACCGATCCAGGCCACGCATCGCCGTGGCTTTTTTTATACATGACAAAAGCAACCACACCCTTTGACCAGCCACGTGACCGCCTGCTGCGCAGCCGGGTCCGCCTGTTTGGCAACCTGCTGGGTGAAGTCCTGCGCGAGCAGGCAGGCGAAGGGGTACTGTCCGCTGTGGAAACCCTGCGCAAGGGATATATCCGGCTGCGCCGGCAGGACAACCCGGCATTGCGCAAGCGCCTGTCACGGCTGATCGAGGGGCTGCAACCCAATGAGCTGACCTACGTCGTTCGCGCCTTCAACATCTATTTCAGTCTCGTCAATATCGCCGAGGAGGCGTTCCAGCACCAGCAGCGCCGTCGCCAGGCACGTGAAGACGGCCCGCTGTGGACCGGTTCGTTCACACAAACCCTGCGGGATTTCCACGCCGAAGGGGTATCAAAGGAACAGCTGCAGGAACTGCTGGAACAGGCGTTGTACCTGCCGGTGTTTACGGCACACCCGACCGAGGCCATCCGCCGCACCGTCATGTTTGCCTTGCGACGCATCTTTCTCACCAGCGAACGGCTGGATGATCGCCGCCTGAGCAGAGAAGAGCGCGCCGATATTACCGCCGAACTCAAGCGCCAGATCCAGGTCTTGTGGAAGACCGACGAGGTGCGACTGCACAAACCGACGGTCGAGCAAGAGATTCGCAATGGACTGTACTACTTCAGGGAAAGTCTGTTCGACGCCGTGCCACAAACCTATCGCTATCTCGAAAAGGCCATCAAGAGGGTGTACGGTAATGACGGAACAAGTACCGCCATCACCGTGCCCGGCGGATTGATCCAGTTCGGATCATGGATCGGCGGTGACCGCGACGGCAATCCGTTTGTGAAGCCCGAAACCACACGCATGGCACTGCGCACCCATGCACAGCAAACTCTGCTTGCCTACCTGCAACGCGTGGAGGAACTGGCTTACCGGCTGACCCACTCGGAGCGGCTGTGCTCCTTCTCCACTGCCTTCCTGGACAGCATCAAGTCGGATGAGGAGCATTTTGGCGAAGCCTTTGTCGGCAACCCGGACCGTTATCGCCATGAGCCCTACCGGCGCAAGCTGGCGTTGATACAGCACCGCCTGCGGCTCAACCTGCAGGCCGTAAACCAACGCCTGGAAAACCCGGAAAGTGACGCGTCCTCCCTGCCCATCGGCTACGCCAGCGAGGAGGAGTTGCTGCAGGACCTGCTGCTGATCCGCGACTCGCTGCTTGCCAACGGGGATGCCAACCTCGCCGAGGACAAACTGAAGGACCTGATCCGGCTGGTTGAAACCTTCGGGTTCTTCCTCATGCATCTGGATATCCGCCAGGAATCAAGCCGCCACAGCGAAGCCGTCACCGAGCTGTGCCGGTTCCTGCCCGGCGATATCGACTACACATCCCTCGACGAGCCGGCACGCCAGGCATGTCTCACGCAGGCGCTCGAGTCCACTCCCCCGGCAATCGACCGTGACAGCTTGTCGACTGATACACGGGAAACCCTGGAAGTGTTCGACGTCATGTACGGCATGCAGGAGGAAGTCAGCCCCAACGCCTTTGGTAACTATGTAATCTCGATGACACACAATGCCAGCCATGTCCTCGAGGTCATGTTCCTGGGCTGGTTGTGCGGCCTGGCCGGCAGGCAGGATGGTGAATGGAGCTGCAAGCTGCGTATCACCCCGTTGTTTGAAACCATCGACGATCTCGAACATGTTGAGGAGGTCTTGTCGCAATTGCTTGACAACGAGTCCTACCGGGCACTGCTCGACTGTACGGGCAACTGCCAGGAAATCATGCTTGGCTACTCGGACTCGTGCAAGGACGGTGGCATTCTCGCCTCCAACTGGAACCTGTATGAGGCACAGAAAAAGATTATTGCCATTACCGACAGGCACAACACCCGCTGCAGGCTGTTCCACGGACGTGGCGGCACCATCGGCCGTGGTGGCGGCCCGACACACGATGCAATCCTTTCCCAGCCGCCAGGGACCGTGCACGGGCAGATCAAGTTTACAGAGCAGGGCGAGGTGCTGCGTTACAAGTACAGCAATGTAGAGACGGCAGTCTACGAGCTTTCGATAGGGATCACCGGCCTGCTGAAGGCCAGCCGCTCCCTGATCCAGCTGCACGCGATCGACCGCCGCGACTACATGGGCATCATGGATGAGCTCACCCGGGTTGGTGAACAGGTCTATCGCGACCTCATCGATGATACGCCGGGCCTGTTCGACTATTTCTACGATGTCACCCCCGTGACCGAGATCGGTCTGCTGAATATCGGCTCGCGACCCTCGCACCGCCAGCAGCAGGATCGCTCCAAAACCTCTATCCGTGCAATACCCTGGGTATTCGGCTGGGCGCAGTCACGGCATACCCTGCCGGCCTGGTACGGACTCGGCACCGCACTGGAAACCTGGCGCAACAACGACCCGGCCCGCCTCGCACGCCTGCAGACCATGTACCAGGAATGGCCGTTCTTTCGCTCCCTGTTGAGCAATATCCAGATGGCACTGTTCAAGGGAGAAATGAATATCGCGCACGAATACACACGCCTTGCCACCGACAGCGCAATGGCCGAAACCATCTACAGCAAGATTCGCGATGAATACCAGCGCACCGTCACACAGGTCCTGCATGTCAGCGGCCTGCACCAGCTGCTCGAGGAAAACCCGTCACTCGGGCTGTCGCTGTACCGCCGCAACCCCTACCTGGATCCCCTCAATAACATCCAGATCACCCTGCTGGCCCGCTACCGAAATACCGATCTCATTGATGACCAGCGCGACCGCTGGCTGCACCCGTTGCTGCGCTCCATCAATGCCATCGCCGGCGGCATGCGCAACACTGGCTGAATTCGCTGTGCCTTCCTTTTCCGCGCAGGACTGGAATGGGTTATAGTTAACTGGTCTTTATGGGGAGACAGAACTAACACGATGGCAAATCGGCTTGCACTCATTGTAGATGACTCCAAGACGGCACGCGTTACGCTGAAACGCATGCTGGAGAAACAGGGGCTTGACGTCGCCACACTGGAGTCGGCGCCCGAGGCGCTTGACTACCTCGTCAACAACACCCCTGATGTCATCTTCATGGACCACATGATGCCGGACATGGACGGTTTCGAGGCCGTCGAGGCCATCAAGAACAATCCCGACACCGCCACCATTCCGATCATGATGTACACCTCCAAGGGTGGTGACCTGTATGTCAGTCAGGCGCGTGCCCTGGGGGCAGTCGGCATCCTGCCCAAACAGGTCCAGCCGGCGGCCCTGTTCGAGGTGCTGAACAGCCTCGGCCTGGTAAAAGACCGGCGCGCCCGTGCTGTGAGCAAATCGGAACGGGCCGTGATGATGGAACCGGCACCGGTGGCTGGCTCCCTGGCGGACAGTGGGGACATGCAGGAGATTGCGCGTCAGGCTGCCGTTACGGTCGAGCATACCCAGGAGTTGCACAGCCAGTTTGGCGACTTGCTGATCCAGCACAACAGTGTGATCGAGGAAGATCTCAGCGAGATCAAGCATTCTCTCGCGCAGCTTACCGGTAGTGCTGCAGGCGGTCGATCGGCATTGTCCCAGCTTTACCGGACCGGCCTGTTCATTCCGCTCGTCGTGCTGCTGGTCATGCTGATTCCCCTGATCTGGCTTTACAAGATCAACAACGAGACACAGCTGAAGCTCGATATTGCCAGAAACCAGGCTGCACGCCTGCAGGCATCCGTGCAGCAACTGGGTCAGAACCGGGTCGTGACAGCACCGGCAGCACAAACAGTCATCGAGGAACCGCCGCCCGGGAGGCAGCCGGCCGAACTCTATCAGAGTATTGCTTGGGCGGTGAACCTCGGCGGTCACTATGACGTGCGCGAGGAGGCCTTCGGAGACCGGCAACTGGCGATCGTCTACGAACTCATCACACGCCTCACTGCACTGGACTTCAAGGGTGTTGTCCGGCTGGAATCACACCTCGGCGAATTCTGCCTCAGCGGCAACGAAGTGGATGGCTTTGTACTCGCCGGGGGTAACATCCTGGTGCGCGAATGTTCCCGCTTTGGTCACCCCCTGCAGCAGCTGCCACTGCTGGGCGAGCGTCAGTCCATCGCATTTGCCAATTTCCTCGCCACCTCGCCCCTGGTGAATGGCAGTGACATCCAGATTGAAATCGTTGCACACGGGTATAGCCGGCCCCATCTGAAGTACCCGGCACGCGAATCAGGCCTGCCCGCTTCCGAGTGGAACCGCATCGCGGCCGCGAATAACCGCGTCGATGTGATATTGGGGCCTGCCGGCGGCTAACCGCCACCGGCGTCAACAGCGCCGGTCAATCCGTAGTACCGAGCGAGCCGGCAACGGATGTCCGGTACGCCACAAGCTGCGGCCAGCGTATCAGCAGGTACGGCATGGAATCCGGCGCATTGGCCAGCTGCGCCCCGGCCCAGGCCGCCGTTTGCCAGGCCCGGTCATGGTACACGTTTTTGCCCGTTGCACCAGCAAGGTCCAAAAGGACATGCACCGCAACCCCGTTGGCCGATACCGCGGCCCCGTCGACCACCTCTTTCTCGCGTATCCAGAACCCGCTATCGTCTCCGCTGCGGTAAAATCCGCCGGCCACGTCGTCCCAGAACAGTTGCAACTGGGTATCCACCAGGCGCTGCGCCTGTTGAAGCCAGCGCTCGTTACCGGTCACCCGGTAGAGCATCAGCAGACCCTCGGCAAGTGCCGCATAGTCTTCGGAAAATCCCGGCACACCACGCACGCCCGCACGCCAGTCACGATACAGGCGTCCCGTCTTGCCGTCATACAACGCCGTCATAAGAAAATCCGCGGCACGGGCAGCGGCCTCGATATAACGCTTCTGATCCAGCTGGTGACCGGCCTGTGCCAGCGTGGTAATGAGATGACCGTTCCATGCGGTAATGATCTTGTCATCGACGGGCACCGCGGCTCGCCGCTGCCGGGCGGTCAGCAGGCGTGCATCGACAGCCGCCGTGCGCTGCCTGGCGGTAATCAGGTCCACATCGAACTGCCGTGCCAGCGCCTTCAGATCATTGGCAATGTAGAGAATATTTCGACCGGCAAGTTCACCCCGCGGATCATCGATGGCATTGCCATGTTCCTCGATCCCGTAACGCGCGCTGGCCCAGTCACGCAGTACCGGTGTATCGAGTTCCGACTCCAGCTGCTGCCGCGTCCAGGTGTAATACGCCCCCTCCTGCATGTATCCAGTAGTGTCATTCCCGGACGGGCTGTCGGCACCCAGCGCGGAATAAAATCCGCCCTGCGGAGATTGCATCTGCTTCAGGGTGAAATCGAGAATGCGACCGGCGGTGTCCGCATAATGTCCCGCACCGACCTGGCGGGCAGCAACGAGGTAGGCGCGTGCAATCAATGCCTGGTCGTACAGCATCTTCTCGAAATGCGGCACACGCCATTCGAAATCGGTCGAATAGCGGTGAAAGCCGCCACCCAGCTGATCATGGATACCACCTGCCGCCATCCGGTCGAGGGTTGACAGCGCCATGTCGACACTCGCCTTATTGTCGTCCTGCAGCAGGAACAACAGGCGCGCCGGCTGCGGGAACTTCGGTGCCGGACCGAAACCGCCCTGCAATTCATCGTACTGGCCGGCCAGCTCGTCACGTACGGTTTCCAGTATTCCAGTGGTCAGTCGTTGTAACGGCATCGCGGAACTGACAAGCCGGCGCATCTTCGCCACCGCCCGGTCCGCGGTCTCGCGCACCCCCTTCTCGTCGTCTTTCCAGAGTTCGCTGATCCGCGCCAGCAACTGTTTCAGCCCGGGACGGCCGCCCCCGGCTTCCGGCGGAAAATAGGTACCGCCCACGAACGGGTGTCCGTCCGGCGTGGTCCATACCGACATGGGCCAGCCTCCCTGCCCGCGGGTGGCAACCACGTATTTCATATAGGCGGCATCCAGATCGGGACGCTGTTCCCGGTCGATCTTGATGGCAACAAAATTGCGGTTCAGTTGTGCGGCGATCGCCGGGTCGCTGAAAGACTCGCGCGCCATCACGTGGCACCAGTGACAGGTGAAATAGCCGATAGAGATAAACAGCGGCTTGTTTTCGCGCCGTGCTTTTTCGAAGGCGGCCTCGCCCCACGGATACCACTCTACGGGGTTACCGGCATGCAACTGCAGATAGGGACTGGATTCCCCTGCCAGACGCCAGCCGCCGGACTTGTCAGCCGCAACAAGCGGCAGGGTGACTGTCACAAACAAAAGCAGCAGGGAAACGGCGAAACGGTGCATGGTGCATCTCACAGGACAGATACAGAAGCGGGACGTTGCTACCCTTGTTCGAGTCGCATCACCGGCAATGGTTCCCGGCAGCAGACTCCGGACGATCAGTCAAAGCGGTAATGCTTTCTGATCGGCTCACTGATATCCCAGATACAGCGCATGCCTTTCGGAAAGGTCACCAGGTCGCCCTTGCCAATAGTGACCGGTTGGCCACCTTCCGGCGTCACCGTGACTTCGCCTTCCAGTACATAGCAGGTTTCCTCTGCATCATAGGTCCAGTCAAAGCGCGAGACTTCCTTCGTCCATACAGGCCAGTCTGCCACTCCAAGCATCAGCAACTCATCCTCTGTCGGGTTATGGTTAACGGTAATCATGTCCACCTTGCCTCTACTGTCCGGTTACATTGTCTGACCGCGATATTGCCTCGAGCAGCAGGCGGATCACCTTGCACGCATACTCGTGTGCCGTCGGTTCCCTGCTCGCACGCGGGCCGGCCACGTTCAGGATAGCAATGCCATGCGTCCGGATAAAACCGGCGACCGCCGCTGCCGCATCGGCGGTCGACATTACGGGCGCATCAATCGACAGGCAGGGCTTGCCGATTTTCCTGCAGTATTCTTCTGTCAGGGCCGTTCCCCCTTCCAGCTTGCCGAAATGGATGATCAGTGTGCCATCACTGTCGCTGACATTCTTGCGGGTGCGCTCGGGATAACCGCCGGATGGCAACGGCGTGAGCGGGTAGCGTTCGTCGATGGGTCCGTCCTCGGCGCTACGGTTCGCGGGACACCATCCTCCGCAGGCAGCGCCCGCCTCCAGGGCGGCATCCAGTGCACCGCGGTCGACACCGGTCTGCCCCCCCGAGACAATTTTCAAGGGAAGCATCCGGCTGCGTCAGCGACGGAAAAACAGGTTGATGAGGATGGTCAGGACAATACTGACGACAATCATCGAGGTGATCGGTAAATAAAACGACCCGCCCTCGCCTTCCTTGCGGATATCACCGGGCAAGTGACCGAACCAGCTCAGCAGGCCGGGTGCATACGTGAGCACCAGGCCCAGGAGGACCAGCACCACACCGATCAACAACACCAGCTTGCCGATTGCCACGGATTCAGTCCTGCTGGTGACGCAGGTAATGCTGCATGTGTTTCACCCGGAATACCTCACTGTCCCATTTGTCACGCGACAGACAGTTCCTGTACCGGGGACGAATGATATAGACCCAGGCCTGTACCACGCTACCCTCGCTCACGCGGACCTGTACACGACTGCGCTGGTAAAAATCACTCTCGTAGGCATCCAGCTTGCGTAACAAGCGCCTGCCAATGCCAGTGTAGATCACCCCCGGGGTCACGGCTCCCGGCTCGGCGCAGATGGCGGGGAAGACCTGCCCCGTCACGCTGTAACAGGCATAGCCCTCGAGCTGTGCCGGTTTGCCCGTCAAGCGGCGTCCCGTCACTTGCCGGAAGCAGGCCGGGAACTGCAGTGTACCGTAACAGAACAAGTGCATGAGGTAATAATTACATTGCAGATCGGTCAGTTATCCCGAATACCTCGCGTGCATTTTCTGTTGTGCGTGCCGCGACTGCTGCCAGGGGCTCGTCGCGCACCGTGGCCAGGGCAACCAGGCAGTCCGGCAGGTATTCGGGACTGTTGCGCTCCCCGCGGTGTTGCGCGACGACCATGTCGGGCGCATCGGTTTCCAGCACGATGGCCTCCGCTGGCAGTGTCTGTGCCAGCGCGCGCAGTTTGGCAGAACGATCGTAGGTCAGCATGCCCCCAAACCCGAGCTTGAAACCGAGCTCGATATAGCGTTGCGCCTGTTGCAGGCTGCCATTGAAGGCATGCGCCGTCCCGCCACGTACGCGTATCCGTTTCAACGTCGCCAGCACCTGGTCATGCGCCTTGCGCACATGCAGGATGACCGGCAGCCCGGCATCACGCGCCATCACCAGCTGTGCTTCAAACAGCGCCTGCTGGCGCACACGGTCGGGGTCCTTCCTGTAGAAATCCAGCCCGATCTCGCCCACCGCCACCGGTCGCTGCCTGGCCAGTCGCGCTTCCAGCAGAGCCAGGTCTGCATCGCTATGCTTCGC
>CP070821.1:1488321-1491029 GCA_020344335.1 Gammaproteobacteria bacterium
AGTTCGTTCGTGAAAGATGTCCTCATGCCGCCAATAGGGAAACTGATGGGAAATGTCGACTTCAGTAACCTGTTCATCAATCTCGGTGATGGTGATTATGCAAGCCTGGCGGCTGCGCAGGAAGCCGGTGCGGCAACCCTGAATTACGGTGTTTTTATCAACACGGTACTGGATTTTGTAATCGTTGCATTTGCTATCTTCATGGTGATAAAGGCCATGAACAAGCTGCAAACTGAAGAGCCACCAAAACCGCCAAATACCAAGCCGTGCCCGCAATGCGTTTCCGATATTCCGATTGCAGCAACACGTTGCAAGTTTTGTACATCGGAGGTTGAATGATTGCAGTCTCCAGCGGGTATTGATTTTGTAGTTAGTGAAAATTTACCCGGCGAAGTGATGTAATGAGCCAGTTATCACCGGTTGTACCGGTGGAGTGGTGATACCGAAAGCTGCAGATGCATTCGCTGCGATCGCGGATGCAGGATCGCTTATACAGCTGTAAGTAAATGCCAAACGATGAAGGCCCGGCAATGCCGGGCCTTCGTATTGTCAAAAACTGCCGTTTAGGCAGCCTGTACTGTGGTGCTAATGTGTAATCAGCGGATCCAGTGATTTGGCCTGGTCAATCCAGCCATTGACCACTTTATCTGACGGAACATTACGGGTCAGTTTTTTGGTTTCATTGGTCTCCGTCATCTTGGCAGCGAGATTTTCTGCATTGCGGTTGCGCAGTTCCTTGACGGTGTCCACACCGGCCGCTTCGAGCAACTCGGAATATTCAGGCCCAATGCCGGAGATTCTCATCAGGTCAGCCATGTTGACCCATTCCAGCAGTCGGCCTTCGCTGATTCCGGTCGTTTCGGCCGTTGACTTGCGGCCATTGGCATCACAGCACAGTTTGAGCAAATCATCGGTTGTACTGATATTGGCCGTGGCCAGTTTTCCGGCATAAGCCGGTCCGATTCCTTCTATTTCTTCAATCTTGTATCCCATGTTGCAGTCTCCTCGATATTGCAGTTTCACTTGTTGAAGTATAAGAGTGTCTGCATGCACACTCATATAGTGGTTATTGTGTCATCTGTCCTGTTCATATTTTATCCCTGGCGGCGATGGTCGCAACGGCTTCTTGTTACTCGTATGCCTTGCCGGAGCAGGGCATATCACAGGTGATCTCCCGGTCAACATTTTCGCACAGCACGATAACCTTTGTATTCAGTCGCTTAGGCCGCCCTGCAGATTGTTGCGGACCATCCTGATATGCAGACGCAGATCATAGAGTTCATCGGTATAGGAGAGGGGTACCGTGACATTTCTGACTTCATCTTCAATGGTTTCCAGCTGCCGGATGTGATCCTGCAATCGCTGCGCAGATTCCTGCTCCGGATGTTCAATGTCCAGCGCCTGGAGTTCCCGATACCAGCGATAGATTTTCTTGCGTGTCCGCCAGCGGTAGGCAGGTGGCATTATCTTGAATAGCGGGATGAGTAGTGTGACCAGCGGCACCAGCATAATCTTCAGCCGATCCAGCAAATTGGCTGTCCAGAACGGGAGGTAGCGTTGCAGGAAAGACGGTCCCTTCTCGTAATAGTGCAGGGCATCTTCATCGGCTGGAAAGTCCAGGTTGCTGGCATTGGGAAATTCACCGGGTCGTTCAAACAGGCCACCCCCGCCATGTATCTTTTGGGCGGTCTGCAGCAACAGACTGACCAGTGCAGGATGAAAATCATCACGCGCAACAAGGTTCGCGGATGCTGCCAGCAGTTGGGTATCTTGTGAAGGGATATTTGATTGCAGGTCAATCGCACCCTCAGGCAGCTTGATGACGGAGAGAAAATGGTGCCTGCGGGTGTAAGCCGGGGCGCGTGCGAATGACATCAAGCGGACATTTTCATTACGAATCAGCTCCTGCACCAGGGGGGCACGCGGTGATGCAACAAGGAAAGCGGCATCGATGCTGCCCTTGAGCAATCCCTTTGCCGCTGCACTTGCCTCTGAAGAAAGGATCTTTTTTGTATTGATGTCAATCTTGTTATCTTCCAGTAATGTGTGGGCAATTGCCTGCGTGCCGCTGCCAGTTTCACCTGCTGCTATGCGTTTGCCATTGAGACCGGACAGCCTGCTCAGCGCTTTGCCACCACGGTAGAATACCCACAACGGTTCAAAATACAGGCTGCCAAGCGCGGT
The DNA here is from genome assembly GCA_020344335.1 of Gammaproteobacteria bacterium. GTDB lineage: Bacteria > Pseudomonadota > Gammaproteobacteria > UBA9214 > UBA9214 > SZUA-186. Next base: position 1,490,506 of record CP070821.1, read on the forward strand.
TATGTTACCGGCGGTGGCGTGGCTGGCGGTTCCACCCTGGACAAAAGCAAGATCGACACTGGAGGATTTGTCTTCGAGCAAGTGGATGTTCTCCAGAGAACCTGCGGTGCTGCGAATTACCAGGGTAATCCCGTTTTCTGCCAGTATATTCCGGTACTGTTCTGCAAACAGGTAATAGGCTCCGTCCTCATGACCGGTTGCGATTACAATCGTTCTGGGCGGTGCAGGATTGACAAACTGCCAGGCAACCAGGAAGCCAATGACGGTTACTGCGATGGCCGGGCCATAGGTTTTCAGGAACATGCAGAAGAGGTCCTCCGATGCCCTTCAGGCCTTATTCTTTCAGCACCAGGGTCAGGCTACCATCCCTGATGATGATATTATCAATACCGTCTGCAAAGGCCTTCCAGAACCCGGATTCAGCACCATAATATTCAACCAGGTCGATGTTTTTCAAACCTCCCAGCCAGGCATTGGGAATCGGGACACCCATGATACTGACCCCCTTCAGGACGACAATAGGG
>CP070821.1:1491129-1496921 GCA_020344335.1 Gammaproteobacteria bacterium
AGTAACATGGCCTGCTGGTGCCAGGTGGTGCCGGTACGCACAAACACATAGGCCGACCCTGAATCGTCGTCGTCCCCATCGGCCCCGATCACGGCGGTGTCGCCGTCGACCGAGACGGATCCGCCGAACACATCTTCGACCGCACCATCGCTGGCCAGTAACTTGGCCTGCTGGTTCCAGGTGGTGCCGGTGCGCACAAACACATAGGCCGAACCGGATTGTATCCCCTTGTCGTCGTCCGAACTGGCCCCGATCACGGCGGTGTCGCCGTCGACCGAGACGGTCCAACCGAAACGGTCACCGGTCGCACCATCACCCGCCAGGAGCTTGGCCACTTCGGTGGGGGTCAGTGCCCATGCAGAGCTGGCGATTGTTCCTACCAGCAAGGCAAGTGCCGCAGTCAGTAGCCTCCTCAGCGATGCCTTGATGGACCCGGTTATAAAGAAAAAAACATAGGCGCTTAACGCACCCAATAGGTGTGATTTCTTCATGATGCACCCCCAGTAACTTCCAGTTATTCCAGCTCTAATGGGGCTAGGTGGAAACATTACTTCTTTTGGGGTGTCGACTTGTTGACGTATATCAACCGTCAGGAATATCAGACTTTTCCTACTTACTACCGCCAGCCCCTGGCCGATACTGTCACTGCACCCGAGCGATCGAGAGAAACCGGGATATGTCAGTGTAGCCGCCTCTGAGTTTGTGAATATCAAAGAAAACCCGGTCAGGAATGATCGGGTTGAATGATTTACGGATTCGAATACAGGCTGTACTCGACGGGTATCAATCTACTCTTGCCCCACATACAGACCATTTGCCGAATACGAATCAAGGTGACGGGAGCAAAAGCCATGAAGGTCCGAGTTGGGTCGTTTTAAGACCTTAAGCCATTGTTTATATTAGAACTGGCTAAACGACCGGAAAGGGGCAGTTACTTGCTCTTCGACGCGCTCTGAATACCGATTGTTAATGAGGCCGGCAAAGGGGATAACCGGCCAAACTCGGACCTTCGTAAAAAATAATCGGTAACCTGAATGTAGGGTCGAAGGGATATAATTCAGAGAAGCCGTTACAGGGTTAGGGGAATTGGTGGTTAATGATAGGCAATTACACAATCTGATTTACAGTCTCCCTGGATTATGTGGCTATGTGCCACAACTCGAAGCGTCTTTATTCGACGCTGGATTACAAGACACCGATGAATTACGAAAAGGACCTTAACTCAGTGTCAGGAATCCGTTGACCTCTATAAACTATGTAGCAAAAAGTAGTACCGCTCCCATGAATAGCACAAATACTCCTAATAACCCACCACCGATGGAAAAGATCGTCTTTGGTGCGTTGAATTTCTCTCCTTCAATAAGGTCAATATCATCAATCGGGATTTCGATGACTTTTGTTTCTGTGCCAGTGTCCTCCAGCTCACCCTTGAGTGTATGCTCATTAATCGCGAGAACCGTGAATATATGAGTATCTCCTTCCTGAGTAACGACCCGGACTCGGTCGCCCACATTAACTATCTCGCCATTGCGGATCTTGTCCTGCAGGGTATTGCTATCCATTTCGATTGGCTGAAGGGTAGTACAACCCGGCAGAAAGATGTAAATAATCAGAAGCCAGATGATCGAATTAGTAATGCAAGACGAAATGTTGGTTAATTTATTCATAATTTTTAATTCTTAGTTGTATCGCCTAACCTAACAGCTCAGGCGGAACGGATATATTGTGGTAACTACGTACAAAAAGGCAAATTTAGCGTAAATCTCGAATGTCCGGTTTGGGTCGTTCTCGGAAGTACACCAGACGCTTATATTAGCCATCACTAAACGGCGACTATCGGCCAATAGTTCCCGTTCCCAGGATTTCGCTGAACGTCCGAGTTGCAGTGCTGGCTGTGCTATGAATATTATTACGCCGGGACGCTGGATGAGGCGCAAGCCCAGCATACAGCTAAATAGCTTCATGGGTCTTACCGGGAACTTGCGAGATTATGGACAACCTCAACTTGCATGTGCCGGCTCGACTAAAAGAGCCTCTTCCCGGCAACATGTGATGTAGTGCTGAACTGAACTAGATCTGCCCAACCCACCAAAACTGAAACAGCCCCACCCGTGGCTGTTTTATATCACTTTTCTCTGTTCTATTCTCACCGGACAGGTCAGTCCGGAAAACGATCCTCGGCAATCAAGCGTTGCAGGTCCTGCCAGTACCAGGCATCGAGCAGGTCCGGGTGCAGCTCTTCGAATATTTTCCGATGTTCCTTGTCACCAAACAAAAAGACAGCGAACTCCTCCGGGAAAATATCGTTCACCCCGACCGAATACCAGGGCTCGGCGGCCATCTCGTCTTCTGGGTATCGAGGTGGCGGGATACGGCGAAAATTACATTCAGTCAACGGTTGAATCTCATCATAGTCGTAGAAGACCACACGCCCGTAACTGGTAACGCCAAAATTCTTAACCAGTAAATCTCCGGCAAATATGCCCGCGGCGGCGATGTCGCGAATAGCGTCACCGTATTCCTTGATTGCATGTTGCACACCGCTGGCATCGGCGCGCTTCAGGTACAAGTTCAGCGGTTCCAGTCGACGCTCGATAAACAGGTGTTTGATCACCAGCTGCTCGCCCTCAATGGATACCTGTGACGCAACTTCTGACTTAAGTTCTTCGAGCAATTCGTCGGTAAACCGGTCCAACGGGAATGCGGCATAGGAGAATTCCCATGCGTCAGACAATCGCCCCACCCGATCGTGCTGCTTGACCATGTGATAACGATCGATCACCGCCTTCCGGGTAGTATCTTTCGGCGGCCGAAAGTGGTCACGAATTACCTTGAACACATAGGGATAGGACGGCAGGGTAAATACCAGCATTACCATGCCTTTGCTGCCCGGCGCCGTTTCGAACAGATCTGATGAGCGCTGCAAGTGATCGAGAAAATCGCGGTAAAACTCTGCCTTGCCCTGTTTGTGAAAACCGATTTGCGTGTACAGATCGGCCGCGGTTTTTTCCGCCAGGAAGTCCAGCAGAAAACGGACAACGGCAGAAGGCACCTCGGTTTCCACCAGGAAATAGGCCCGGGCGGACGTAAACATGCTTGAGACCTTGTTGCATTCACTGACCAGGTTCTCGACGTAGGCCTTGCCCTCCTCGTTTCGTCGCACTCGCAGGATAAATGGATAGCGATCCGGACCATTGATAATGCGCCCGACAAGATTGGCGACCCGGTTACGGTAAAAAGGCGGCCGTAACATCTGAATCTGGAAGTGACGCGCCAGGTGCTTTGGTAGGATTTTTTGGCGACGAATATCTGCAACGATAGTACGTACATCATGACGCAGGTTACCGAACGACAGGCCAAGGTTTGCTTCTTCCAGGATGCGTGTCAGCGTATGCCGCCAGCCTTCTCGAATCGGGTAGAAGCTTCGGTAAACAGGATCGTCACTGTCCAGGCGCTCGGTTGATACTGACGGGCGCACAAAAATGAATTTGTTGTTATAAAAATGTCTCTCAAACAGACCGACAAACACCGAATTGTAAAAAGTTTCTGCCAGCTCGGGTTGCAGATGTTGATACAGTAGCCCCATGTAGCGGAACTTGACCTCCTGCCATAGCTCGGTGTTCAGGGAGCCGGTATCGAAGTGCTGGCGCAAGTCATCGATGGTTTCACGGACGCGAGTATCGTAAAGACTGATCCGCCGGATGGCCGCACGGCGACTGGCCATCCAGTCGCCCTTGATGAAGTTTTCGCGGGCTTCCCGGGTCGTTGTCCGAAAGATATCAAAGTGCTTTGTAAACCCGTCCAGGATGGTCCGCGCAATATCATTCACCACCGGTTGGCGGGAATTCTCCAGCCGGACAGGCCGTAAGCGGGAACCGCGGCGATTCTCTTCGGCTATCGCCTTGTCCTTGGAGCTATTTTTCTTCGTGGAACTGTTCCTCCTCGGTTGATCCAGTCAGTGCCGTGACTGAAGACAGGCCACCCTGGATCGTGGTCGTTACATCATCGAAGTACCCTGCGCCCACTTCCTGCTGGTGCGAAACGAAGGTGTAACCCTTGTCACGCGCCGCAAATTCGGGCTCTTGCACTTTTTCGACGTAATGCTTCATGCCTTCACCGCGTGCGTAATCGTAGGCCAGGTCAAACATGTTAAACCACATGTTATGAATCCCTGCAAGCGTGATGAACTGGAACTTATAGCCCATGGCGGAGAGTTCATCCTGGAAACTGGCGATGGTCTTGTTATCCAGGTTCTTTTTCCAATTGAACGAGGGAGAGCAGTTGTAGGCCAACAGCTTGTTCGGGTTCTGTGCCAGCACCGCCTCGGCAAACTCGCGCGCGAACCCGAGGTCCGGCGTACCGGTTTCGCACCACACCAGGTCAGTATAAGGAGCATAGGCTACGCCGCGCGAGATCGCCTGCTCGAAACCGTTCTTCACGCGATAAAAGCCCTCGGCGGTGCGTTCTCCTGTAATAAATGGCTGGTCGTTGGCATCAACATCCGACGTTAGCAGGTTAGCCGCTTCCGCGTCAGTTCGCGCCAGTAACAAGGTCGGCACATCGCAGATATCGGCGGCGAGCCGTGCTGCGACCAGTTTCTGGATTGCCTCCTGGGTGGGCACCAGCACCTTGCCTCCCATGTGGCCGCACTTCTTGACCGCGGCGAGCTGGTCTTCATAATGCACGCCGGCGGCTCCCGCTGCGATCGTATTCTTCATCAACTCGAAGGCGTTGAGTACGCCACCAAAACCGGCCTCCGCATCGGCGACGATGGGCAGAAAGTAGTCGATGTAGTCTTTGTCCCCGGGCTCAATAGCTCGCGACCACTGTATTTCATCGGCGCGTTTGAATGCGTTATTAATACGACGCACCATGGCAGGCACCGAGTCATAGGCATACAACGACTGATCTGGATACATGGTTTCCGAGGTATTGCCATCTGCGGCGACTTGCCAACCGGAAAGATAGATTGCCTCAACTCCGGCCTTTGCCTGCTGCATGGCCTGGCCGCCAGTGTTGGCACCCATGCAGTTCACGTAACCCTTTTTGGCATCACCGTGGACCAAGCGCCAGAGCTTCTCGGCACCGTTACGGGCATAGGTGTGTTCGGGTTGCACCGAACCTCGCAGACGAACCACATCAGCAGCAGAGTAACCACGTTTGACATCGCTCCAGCGCGGATTTTGGGCCCAATCCTGCTCAAGATCGCGGATCTGCTCGTCACGTGTCTTCATCTATCCTACCTCCTGTTATGAATTGGTCAGGTGCCGGTTATGGTTCAGTGCGTGCTGGACTATTCCCTTGTATAAACTCGCCTATAGAGTCAGAACCTCAGTCATTACCGCTAAAACCATTCTGCCCCATCAAAGCGGACCACCGCTTCTTTTGCATTATCGACCGGGGCATCTGTCAGTGACAGGCTTGCTGTCCCTGTTGAGGCATCGCCACCACCACCGCATGCTGACAGCAACAGGGCTATGCCTGATAAAGCCATATATTTGATAAATAAGGATTGGGTGCATTTCATGCTCCATATCTCCTAATAGCTGGAATTAACCAACATAATATCGACAAACAATGGAATTTACTTGAACTGAATGACCGCATTGGGTCTTTCTTTGCCGTTAAGCCATTGCTTATATAAGCATCGACTAAACGGCGACTTTGGGTCGTTCTCGGAAGTACACCAGACGGTTATATTAGCCATCACTAAACGGCGACTATCGGCCAGATATAGATACTCCGTCCCATTCTCCGTGATACTGCACACAGCTGGCAGGTAGCTGTCAGTG
>CP070821.1:1497021-1500999 GCA_020344335.1 Gammaproteobacteria bacterium
TATCACACCCATTTCACTCTGCAGCAGGTTCATCTCTTCCGCCTTCAAGAGCTTTTCTTCCTTAAAACCGCTCTCGGCGGTATTGCCAAAGAACTTGCCCTTGTAGTGATTGGCCGGTGCAAAAATACCGGTGGTGGATAAGGCAAACATCAGGATAAAACCGAGCACGAACAAGGGAAATTTCTCGAAAATGACCGTGCCCACATTGACCTGGTGGACGGCTTCTTCCTCCCGTTTCACATACCAGACAGCCAGCCACAGGACGATGATTGGCAATACAAGTACGCGGGTGATGTTGAAGATCTCGGCAACCTTGAGGGTCTCAATACCGTCAGGCTGGTAGGCCAGTGCGGCGCCCGCAACCTGTGCCGAGTTCAGAATGCCGGTGCCGGCCCATGCGCCGAATTGCACATAGGACATGCCAAGCAGATTGCCGATAATGGGAAACACGAACATGCAGCCGACACCCCAAAGCAGGATCGTCCCGATGGTGTAGGCGATCTCGACCGACTTTGCCTGTACCACCGGGGAAGCAGCTACCGTTGCGGATACACCGCATACCCCCATGCCTGCGGAAAGAACCCCTCCCATGGAATTGGGGATCTTCATTCGAGAACCCATCCAGAGAACGAGACCGACCGAGCCCAGTACAAAAAATCCGATCATGACAATGGAAAGGCCGCCCAGGTTCTTGAGTTCGGCAGCACTGTACAGGGTACCCAGCAGAATCACCCCGGTTTTCAATCCAAGCCGGGAGAGCCGGACGCCGTTTTCCGCCCAGGCTGGGATCCTGAATACATTCACTATAATGATGCCGGCAAGAATACCGAGAACCACGTAGTTCAGACCCAGCAACTTGTGGATATACTTGCCGGTGTCACCGACTTTACCCATCGCTGTACTGATGACGGCTACTTCAGGAGCCACGAACCAGCGCACCAGCATGGCAATGAGCAGGATAAACATCGCACCGGCAACGGTCGATGAGTAGTAATCCCAGTTGCCCTCCCTGTGTTTGCCAAACCATTGCCAGGCCCCGATCACAGCCGAGAGAATACCGAAGTACAAGGGTACTGTGGTGAGTTCAGATCCGTACTTGTACTTCTTGCCCCCAAGGTGTTCGATATACGCCGCCAACAGGCCTGCATCGGCTGCATACCAGATAGCAAGCATGATTAGACCGATGATGAATAACGCCGGTGACTTCTTGGTGTAAACCATAACGACCCCCCTTATAGGTAGGTTATGTTCGTATAACCCAAGACTTTTGCTAATTGTCCACCGATTTACTCATAAAATGCAATGTTTTGCAACATTTGTGAAACAGGGAAATTTGTGCAATGGGCGTTGCCGAGACGGGCCGGAGTGTACAAAACAATTATAAAGGGAATAATCCTTCACATAATTCCCGATTACCATACCAATGCAGATCCTCGCGATGAGGGTTAAAGCTCACTCTGGCCACCGGACGATGCCAGTTCTGATACCTTAGGTATCATCATTAATTATCAGACAGTTTGCCCGAATAATGCGCAGTTGAATACGGTGTGATACCAGGCACAATTAACCCTGTTTTCCAGCCTGCGGCCTCTATCGGGACACGATCCGGATTCCCGCTTGCGCGGGATTGGATTGATTATTCATTTAAGCCAGATCTGTTTACCCGAGCGATGTTTCCTGGTGCGCCATACCCTATACGACTGTCAACCAGTCTTCGTAACCGGCCAGGCGGCCATGCACGACATCAAAATACAGTGACTGCAGACGCTCGGTTACCGGCCCCCGGCCCCCGTTGCCAATTGCCCGGTCATCGACCTCACGGACCGGTGTGACCTCGGCCGCTGTACCGGTAAAGAAGGCTTCATCTGCCAGATACACCTCGTCACGGGTGATACGCTTCTCCCTGATTTCAAGGCCTTCTGCCTGCGCCAGGGTAACGATGGTAGCACGCGTAATCCCTTCCAGCGCCGAAGTCAGGTCCGGCGTATAGAGAATGCCATCACGCACGATAAAGATATTTTCGCCACTGCCCTCCGCAACAAAACCATCGACATCCAGCAGCAAGGCCTCGTCATAACCGCACGTCAGGGCCTCGTTCAGTGCCAGCATCGAGTTCATGTAGTTGCCGTTGGCCTTGGCCTTGCACATGGCGATGTTGACATGATGGCGCGTGAACGAGGATGTCCTGACACGAATTCCGTTTTCCATGTTTTCCGCACCCAGGTAGGTGCCCCACTCCCAGGCCGCGACCATGGTATGCACCTTGAGATTGTCGGCACGCAACCCCATGCCTTCCGACCCGTAGAAACACATCGGGAGGATATAGCCCGACTCGAGACCATTCTCGCGCACCACGGTTTGCTGGGCGGCATCAATTTCATCCCTGCCATAAGGCACGGGCATCTTCATGATATGGGCCGAGCCAAGCAGGCGACGGGTATGATCCTGCAAGCGAAATATGGCGGTTCCCTGTTCCGCCTTGTAGGCACGCACGCCCTCGAACACGCCCATCCCGTAATGCAGGGTATGGGTCAGCACATGGATCTTGGCCTCGCGCCAGGGCACCAGTTCGCCATCCATCCAGATAACGCCGTCACGATCCGCCATCGACATACTTCTGTCTCCTGAAATTGCTTCTTCAATCCCGGTTATTGCGGTTGATGACTGACGAACAGGCATCAAGCTGCATTTGCAGTTTCCGGAATCACAATATTGGTTATTCTTTAACCTGCTCCAGGTACTTGTCCCAGACAGCGGCCACAGTCTTGCGTTGCGAGGCAAACTCGTCCTGGTCAACCACCGGTGATTCTTCCTGCAGGGCGAGGTGATTAATACGGGTACGCATGTCGCAATAGGCTGCAGTCAATCCCTGAACTTCCTCACCGGACATCAGGCCAGCCCGCGCAAAGGCTTCCAGCAGGTTCAGATTATCCGTATACCTGAGCAGCTCCGAATGTTTGTTGGCCCAGAGCAATACGCCCCATTGAACCATAAATTCTATGTCAACGATACCGCCCCGACCTTGTTTCAGATCGAACCTGTCAGTGCCGGAACGATCCAGCTCCGTACGCATCCGCTGGCGCATTTCACAGACTTCCTTCGCGAGTTTCCCGGATTTGCGAGGTCTTGCCAGGACACCGGAGCGGACCCGCTCGAAGTAACGACCGATCTCCGTATCGCCGGCAATCAGCCGCGCCCGCACCAGTGCCTGGCTTTCCCACGTCCAGGCACTGCGCCGCTGATAGTCGGCAAATGCATCCAGGCCACTGACCAGCAGACCCGAAGCACCGTCAGGACGCAGGCGCGTGTCAATTTCGTACAGAACTCCGGCCGGGGTAAAGGTATTCATGATATGAATGATGCGCTGGCTCAGACGGGTAAAGAATTCATGATTTTCCAGCACCTGTGGCCCCGTCGTATGCTGCTCATTCCCGACACTGTCATGCAGGAATACCAGGTCCAGATCGGATCCGTAACCCAGCTCCCTGCCACCGAGCTTGCCGTAGCCGAGGACGCCGAATCCCGCCTTGCGCTGCTTGCCGCGCAGCAGATAGCAAGGCTCGCCATGGCGTTCCACGAGATGGTTCCAGGCCAGTTGCAATACCCTCTCGAGGACCACCTCGGCAATCTCCGTGAGATGATCTCCCACCGCGGTGACAGGCATCTCCGAAACGATGTCGGTCGCTGCGACATGCAGCACCGCGGCCTGCCGGAACTGACGCAACCGGTCCATCTGTTGTTCCAGGTCATCCGGCGCAATACCGGCCAGCCGCAATTCCAGCACTCCCTGCAAACCCGCCTTGTCGAGCGGGTTGTACAGGGTCCGCGGGTCGAGCAGTTCATCCAGCAGGATCGGGTACTGGGCAAGCTGGGATGCGACCCAGGCACTGGCAGAGCACAACTGCACCAGTTGTGTCAGTGCGATGGGACTCTCGACCAGTAAGGACAGGTACGCTGTACGGCCGGCAACGGCCTCAA
>CP070821.1:1501099-1504053 GCA_020344335.1 Gammaproteobacteria bacterium
ACAATGTAACTTTTTCGGAAGACCTCTCGGATGTGCTGGTCACGGCGACCCTGGAGGCCGGGGCAGAGCGCTACCTGACCGAGAACACCCGCTTCTGGGTCGTGCGGCCGCGCATTGGCGCGGGTGGGGTCAGTGGACTCGGTACCCTGCTCAGTGGCGCCTATATCGCCATGGAACCGAGTGAAAAGGGTACACAAAGTAAAATATTTGTCGGGCTCGAAAAACCCCCCGTGGTCACGACGGACAAGGAAGGTACCAGTTATCGCCTGAAGGCTAACAAACTCGGCTCCTTGTCTGTGGGCTCGCCGGTCTATTTTCGCCAGTTCGACGTCGGTGAGATTACCGAGTACCAGCTCGTTGACGATCACAGCCACGTGGAAATTGGTTTTTTTGTCGAGTCACCGCACGACGAGTACATCCGCGAAGACACCAAATTCTGGAATGCCGGGGGTATCAGCCTGGAAATGTCGGCAACTGGTGTAGAGTTTGAGATGGAATCCCTGGCGTCACTGATCAGCGGCGGCATCGCGTTTGACACGCTGCCCGAGCAGGCAGACTCGCCGCGCGCGCAAGCAGACACCCTGTTTACCCTGTATGACGATCGCCGGGAGAGCCTGGAGAAACCTATCACCGTGACGCATACCTTTGTGACGCGGTTTAGCGGTTCCATTCGCGGACTCAGTATCGGGGCACCGGTCGAATTCCGGGGTATTCGCATGGGGACGGTGAAAGCTATCGAATTGGGACTTGACCCGCAACAACGTGATGTCACCGTCCCCGTCGTGCTTATCGACCTGGAACCGCAACGTCTGGCCAGCTTCACGGATATCGATCAAACCAGCGCCAGCCAGCTCAGCCAGGAGGAGTTCGAGCAAACGACCGTAGAGCGCATTGAGCACCATATTGCGGAAGAAGGCCTGCGCGCCCGCCTGATGACCGGCAACCTGGTCACGGGACAGTTGTTCGTTAATCTTGAATATTTTCCGGATGCCGAACCGGTCGAGCCGGCCCAGTATGGCAAATATCCGGAGATACCGACGCTGCCCAATCCGCTGGAAGGCATCCTGCAGGGCTTCAACAAGATCATCGACAAGCTCGAGGCCGCTAAACTGGAGGACACCCTCGAGAACCTGAACGAACTGATGGTCTCGTCCAATCAGCTGATTTCTACGCTTGGCCAGAATGCCCCGGGGATCGCGGCCGAACTGCAGGCCACGCTGGAAGAGGCACAGGACACCCTGGCATCCCTGAAGGCCGTGACCTCGCCCGACGGTGAAATCGGGAACGAATTGTATAACGCCCTCGCCGAGATCACCGCAGCCGCACGCTCGATCCGGGTAATGTCCGAATACCTGGAACGTCACCCGGAAGCCCTGCTGAAAGGCAAATCAGGCAACCCGTAAGGATCAGGCCATGAAAAACATCACCGCCTTGTTACTGCTTGTGCCGGTTTTATTGCTGGCCGGCTGTATGGGGAAACCGACCCGGCCAGCCGAGTTCTACGTGCTGAGCAGCTACCCGGGCACGCCCGTGAGCGGCACGTCGGCCGAGGCCCCGCTCTCGCTCGGCCTCGGGCCGTTGACCCTGCCGGAAATCTACGACCGTCCCCAAATCGTCACGCGCGGCGAGGCCAACCAGATCGTCCTGGCCGAATTCGACCGCTGGGGCGGCGACCTCAACAAGGACCTGGGACGGACGCTGGCACGCAACCTGATGACCCGGCTGAATACCGACAGCATCGTGCCCTACCCGTGGTCGAGCCGTTACGCTCCCGACTTCCAGGTGACCGTCCGTGTGTTCCGCTTCGATGGCGTGCCCGGGGAAAATGCCGTCTTCGAGGGGATCTGGCGCGTGCTGGATGCCGCCAAAGGCTGCGAACTCGCCGCTGACCGGTTTACCATAACGGAAGAAGCCGGCGGGCCGGGCTACCCTGCCCTTGTCAACGCCATGAGCCGGGCGGTCGCCACGCTCAGCCAGTCTATTGCAGAAAAGGTGGCCGTGACACAGCCGGGTTGCCCGGGAAGTCATTAGGACCGCTCCCGGGCCGGGAAAGCATATCCCCGCGTGGTGCGGGTCCTGGTGAAAGCCCCACCGGCTAAAGCCGGTGGCTTCGGGTTACGGCTAACAGCCTGATCAATAAGCCGTTCGGCCGATTAACCCCCTCTCCCACCGGGAGAGGGTTGGGGAGAGGGGACCGAATAAGACAACAACCTGATTTCTATCCCCTCATCCTGGCCTTCTCCCGGAGGGAGAAGGAACCCTTCTTTAGGAGTCGCATTAATATTCTACTGAACATCATTTGCATACATACCGATCTGTCGCCTAATGGCGAAGGGTTTCCTGCCCCCTATCGGGGAATCGAAAAACCAGGTTTCGCTTGGTTACATCCGGGCTGCGCGATGCCGGTTAGTTGTTTGCCGGCAGTCGCCGGAACATCTCTGTAATGGCGTAATCCAGGCGCCTGCGCACCGCCGTACTGTCGGGTTGCTTGCCGACATCACTCCCGGCAACACCGACCCAGAGCCGTTCCCGGCTCACGGCATCGACAAGCACTACCACCAGCGCGCCCCTTGGAATGCTCTGCAGTGTTTCCTTTCCCTTTTCCGGATCCTCACGCAGTTGCAGAGCGATCATGTCGATCCCGGCGATAAAGGTCACCAGTATTTGCGGATTATCCGTGGTTCGCGAGATACCCTGTTTCGCCAGCTCGCGATCGACCAGCCTTGTGACTTCGGCGTCTGCATCAAAATCCGGCGGCTCCCACTTTCCCAGCGGGTCATTGACAATCTGCGCGGTATCCAGCCAGGCATAGGTTTTATAGCGGGTGGGGTCGAATCCCGGCCGCTGCTTGGCGGTTACCTCGATGTCTTTCGTGAGTTGTGCGGCACAGGCGGTCAGCAGAATGCAAAAAAACAGGCCGGGGATAACTGTCTTATAGCGGTTCATTCGGTTAT
>CP070821.1:1504153-1518851 GCA_020344335.1 Gammaproteobacteria bacterium
GATGTCGCCGCCCTTGGCGGCCGACACCGTGTCCTGTGAATTGGCGCGCGCGAGGCTGGCAAAATCCTCGCCACCGCGGATGCGCAATTCGATCTGTTCGATGCGGGTGCGGACTTCCTCATTCGTATGCAGCGCATCCGGCTTCAGCAGGATATGGCGGACATGCGTCTGGTTGGTCATGTGCCGGTCCCCACCGCGCTGCTCGACCAGCTTGATGATATGAAAACCGCCGGGGCTGCGTATCGGATCGGAGATGTCACCGACCTGCATGTCCTTCAGGGGTTCAACGAACAGCGTGGGCATTTGTCCCATGTTGCGCCAGCCAATGTCACCACCTTGCAGGGCGGTGGTGCCGTCAGACTCTGCAATGGCGGTCTGGGTAAAGTCTGCACCCGCGCGCAAGCTACCAACCAGCTGCTCGGTGCGTGCTTCTGCGGCCTGAATCTGCTCGGGGGTGGCACCTTCCGGTACGGCGATCAGGATATGCGTGAGGTGATACTGGACGTCGCCTTGCTGTGCTGCATCCAGATTGGCAAGCAGGTTGTCCACTTCCTGGTCACTGACCTTGGTTCGGCCACTGATTACCTGCTGACGCAGCCGGTTGATTACCAGCTGTTTCCGCAGGTTCTCGCGGAAATTGGCGTAATCATATCCCTCGTTCTCGAGGACTTCCCGGAACTGTGTCAGGGTGATGCCGTTTTTACGCGCCAGTTCGCGCATGCGACTGTTCAGCGTTGCGTCATCGATATTGACACCGCTTTGTTCGGCCAGCTGCAGTTGCAGGCGTTCAACAATCAGTTTTTCCAGTACCTGCTTCTTCAGTACGGCGGGCGGCGGCAGCTCGGTATCTTTCTTCTGCAGCTGGACGATTACATCCAGCCTGGCTGCCTCGAGCTCGCTCTGGAGAATGATGTCATCGTTGACAACAGCGATAATCTGGTTGAGGACGACAGGTTCCGCGTAGGCCGGTTGACTGGCTGCCGGCGGGACCAGGACCAGACCCTGGTCGGGCCCTGGTTCGGGTTGTGTTGCGTCGTCGTCCGGCTGCTGGGCCTGGTCGACCTTGAATGACAGGGGTGCTGCCTGGGCACCCTGGAACAGCAGTGCCAGGGCCAGTGCAGGGAGGTAATTGAGGGGCTTCATGCCGGTTTCCGTCAGTAATCAGATTCGTAGCCAAGGATACCACGTTCGAGGACGTTATCGATGGAGTTGCCAATGCTGGTAAGGCCCTTCAGCTCGAGCTCGACATAGATGCCGGTAGTCCGGCCGCCGTCCTCGTCGTTGACATAGCTGCGCCCGACCAGGTTTATGCCCCAGCAGCAACTCTCGTAACCGATACCGGCCAGGGTTTCCAGTGTCTGCCGGTCGTCGATGGAATAGTTCCAGCGTCCCGCTAGATGCCAGTGCCGGCCCAGCGGCCACAGGAACGAGACATCGGTCTGCTCCAGTATGTCACGCCGGAAGCGGTAGGACAGGTTGACCAGCTGGCGTGTGCCGGCCTTGTACTGCAGCAGGGCATTGGCACGGCTGGTATGGGTTTCACCAGGGTCCCACTGCAGCTCGGTGCGCGCCCGCCAGCGTGCATCCAGGGTCATGGTTACCTGGCCGATGAGATCGGAACTGTTGTCGGTCTCCACCGGTTCACCGGGCAGGGTGACTTCGCGGTCACGAAAATAGAACAGGTTGCCGAGGCTCGCGCTCAGTTTCTGCGTGCCGGTTGCCGGGTCGAGGACCCGCGTCGTCAGGGCGACAGCAAGCTGGTTGGCATCGCCCATCCGGTCCGGTCCGCTGAAGCGGTTTTCCTGGAACAACTGCCAGAAGTTGAAATCGTAATCCCCGGTATCGAATACCGGGATATCGTCCTGGTTGTTATTGGGCACGTACAGGTAGAACAGCCGTGGTTCGAGGGTCTGCACATAGTTGGTCGAACGCCAGTCGAACTCACGATCAAGGAACAGGCCGCTATCGAGGCTGGCAACCGGTATAGTGCGGTCCGGGTTGTCCGGTTCGCCGGGCGCTTCATCATCAAGCCGGTAGAGCGTGTGCCGGAGGCTCACGGAAGGTTCTATATAGTAGGACGCCTCACGCACCGGCAGGGTAATGCGCGGTTGCAGGTCCACACGCGTTCCCGTCACCGTGTTGTCCTTCTCAAACTCCACGGCCTCGGAGTCCAGCCGGAAGCGCATGCCCAGCAGGCTGCTTCGGGGAGCGGCACTGAAGCGGATCCGTGGCAATTGCTTGTAAGGCCGGTCAATTACGGCGATGGTGGGATCAACCGTCTGGAAGTCCAGGACCCGGGCATCCAGCGTCCAGCGATTGCCGTGATACACCACATCCGCCTCGCGTCTCAGATGGGTCTTGCTGGAACTCAGCAGGCTGTCGCCGAGGTCCTGAAAATAGTCCTTGTCGGAAACATCGCTTGCATCGACAGCGGTTTCCACTCGCGGGAACGGATTACCCCTGTGCTTGAATGTGACCAGGTGCCGGTCCTTGTCATCAAATTCGCTGTCAGAGGGCAGGTACTCGGCATTGATCTGCCCGGTGTTGTGGCGGTGCAGGTAACGGAACTCGGTCCCCAGCAGGACCCCGCGATCACTCATGTAACGCGGTGTCAGCGTGGCGTCGTAGTTGGGTGCGATATTCCAGTAATACGGAATACTGACGTCGAAACCGGTTTCCTGGGAGGTGCCCACCCTGGGCAGCAGCAGGCCGGAACGCCGCCGGTCATCGATCGGGAAACTGATATACGGTGTATACAGGATCGGCACCTGCTTGAAGGCCAGTTTTGCATGCCGTGCGGTACCCATGCCTTCCTCCTGATCGAGGTCAACGCGGGTTGCGGACAATAACCAGTCGTAGTTGCCGGTCGGGCAGGTGGTATAGCTGGCCTGCTCGAGTTGCTGCCGGTGACGCCCGTCGAGGTGCACAACATCGGCATTACCACGCCCGTGCCAGGTCAGCAGGGAATAATCGATGTCGTACAGGGTACCGGTTTCCGGTTCCGGAAACAGCCTGGCATGTGTACCCTTAACGATCAGGCCGGGCCCGTCGTAGCGCAGGTTGCCCCGTGCCTCCACCGACCCGTCATTCCGGTTGTAGCTGATGGTGTCGGCACGCAGTTGCTGCTGGCCAAACAGGATGACCGCATTACCCTGGAGGGTGAAGATTTCGCCACCATCGCTTGTCTCGGCGCGGTCGGCGAACAGGTTGATCTTCTCGTCACCCTCCGGGACCAGTGCACGATCCGGCCGCGGGGCAGTCTCTCTGGGCGGGCACAGCTGCCAGCGGTCAAGCGACGGATCGGTGCCCAGGTTGGGCCGCTCCACGGTAACCTTGCCTACCGGGACCAGCGGTGTCGCGGGCGTTTCAGTGTTTTCCTGTGCGGGATTGGCAGGTGCGGTAGTTGCTTCCGCAGGGGCCTCCGTGGCACTGCCGTCCGGTATGCCGGTGAGAAACAGCAGCATGCCGGTCAGGATGTACAGGAGATATTCGCGCTGCACGGGTTGCGTCCGGGTCATGGTTTCCAGGTTTCCGCCGGGGTTCTTTTGTATGCGGTTTCCGGCTGGCGAGCGCCCCGTAAAATCGCATAGAATGGCTTTATATTCAAACATTTTCGTCACCTGTGTTATCTCTTAATAAATCCGTCCAGCGCATCCTCCTGATCGTCCTTGCCGGGCTGGTGGTCCTGCTGTTGATGACGCGCCCGGAAAAGACGCCGGAGCTGGGTCAGGCCTCGGCCCTGCACGTCACGGTCGCCGCCGTGCAGAGCCATGACCTGGTACCCCACGAGATGGTGAGTGGCCGCCTCGAACCCATGCGCAAGGCCATGTTGCATTTCGAGATCAGCGGGCAGATGCGTGAGCGCCGCGTCGAACCCGGGGAAGTGGTCGAGGCCGACGCCCTGTTACTGGCACTGGAGGCCGGTGACTTCCAGGATGCCCTCGACAGCGCCGAGGCCCGGCTCAAGCTCGAGAGCAGCAGCATCGAGCGTGACCGCGAGTTGCTCGAGCTGGCGCAGCGCAACCGGCAGCTGCAAAAAAATGAAGTAAACCGGCTGGAGACCCTCGGCAGGGATTCGCTGATTTCCAAATCTCTTCTCGACGAGGCGCGTATCAAGCTGCTGCAGCTGGATTCGGAAGTCGCCCGGCTGAATAACAGCGTCGACACGGCCGCAGCGCGTCTCGACCTGCTGAAGGCGGAGCGCAACCGGGCGGAGCGCAACCTGTTGCGTACCCGGCTGCATGCGCCGTTCGCCGGTATCGTGAATACTGTTGAGGCGCAGGTCGGTGACTACGTCACGCCGAACGAGGCGGTACTGGAGCTGATCGATATTTCCGAACTGGATCTCTATGTCGAGGTGCGCGGCGAGCTGGCACAGGCACTTTCGCAGGGCCAGGAGCTGAATGTCCGGGCCAATGGTCCTGCCCTGACGGGCAGGATTGTCGCCCTGCAGACCGATCCCGATCCGGTGACCTTTACCCATGCGTTGCGGGTGCGCTTACCCGGCACCGGTGTGCGTTCCGGCATGGTCGCGCAGGTGCAACTGCCATTGAAGCCGCTCGAACAGGTCATCGCCGTGCCGGTGACGGCTGTGTTGCAGGACGAGGGCCGCAGTTATGTTTTTCGCGTCATGAATGCTGTCCTGGAACGCACCGAGGTGAACGTCGGTCGCCGTGTTGGAGATCTGCTGGTGCTGCAGAACAACCTGAACGTGGATGATCTTATCGTGGTGCGCGACGTTGCTGCCCTGAGTGACGGGCAGCAGGTGCAGTTGCCGGAAAAGGAGTAATGCAGTGGCGTAACAGCACCATGCGTGCCACCATGGAATCAATCGCGTATTCACAGGTGCGCATGGCGCACCCCGACCGGCAGATACCGCAGAGCCCATGCCCCTGATCCGCTTCGCCATCGCCAATCCGCTGTTGACCAACCTGCTGCTGGTCATCGTCATCATCCTGGGGGTGCTCTCGTGGCGCGCCATGCCGGAGGAAATGTTTCCGGTAGTGCAACTCGATGCCGTCTCCATCAATGTCGAGTTCGAGGGGGCTTCGCCGGAGGAGGTGGAGAGCCAGGTTACGATCCCGGTCGAGGAGGAGTTCGACGGCATGGCGGAGATCGATGTGATGACATCGAGCAGCAGCGAAGGCATGTCATCGACCATCATCGAGCTCAAGTCGGGCACCAATGTCGACCAGTACATGCGCGACGCGCAGACGGCGCTGGACCAGATTACCGACCTGCCGGAGGAGGCCGAGGAGCCCGAGCTGGTCCGCCTGAAGACACGTTTTCCGGTGATCAGCATGACACTGTACGGAGACGTGGCACGCGGCTACCTCTATGACATGGCGGACGACATCAAGCAGCGCATGCTACAGATTCCCGGCATAGCCAGTGTCGGTGTCGCCGGTAACCGTGAATGGGAAATCTGGGTCGAGGTGGACCCGTACCATCTGGCGGCGCGTGCAGTTTCGCTCGGTCAGGTTCTGGTCGCGGTGCGTGCGAACCTGCGCGATCTGCCCGGTGGCTCGCTGAAGGCACAGGAAGGCGATATTCTGCTGCGCGGCCGTGGTGTGGCGCCGGACCCTGAACAGATTGCCGGCATCGTAATACGCAGCAACCCGTCCGGTGGGCAGCTGAAGCTCGGTGAAGTGGCGCATATCGAACAGCGCCTGGAAGAAGCGCAGACTATCGGTCGCTTCAACGGTCGCCCGTCCGTCAATCTTACGGTAACCAAGACCGCGGATGCGTCGACCATTGATGTGGCAGATGCCGTGCGCGTGTTTGCGAGCGAGCTCGAGAACACGTTACCACCGAGTATTCGCGTGGGCCTGTTTAGCGACCTGTCTAATTACGTGAAGACGCGCCTGAACACGGTCAAGTCCTCCGGTCTGGTCGGGCTGGTGCTGGTGCTGCTGTCGCTGTACC
This sequence comes from Gammaproteobacteria bacterium, assembly GCA_020344335.1. Classification (GTDB taxonomy): domain Bacteria; phylum Pseudomonadota; class Gammaproteobacteria; order UBA9214; family UBA9214; genus SZUA-186. Next base: position 1,510,079 of record CP070821.1, read on the forward strand.
TGTTTCTCAACTTCCGGGTCGCGTTGATTACCGCGTTCGGTATCCCGGTGTCGTTCCTTGTGGCGGTCGCGGCGATTCACTACCTCGGGTACACCATCAACATGGTATCGCTGTTTGCCTTCCTGATCGCCCTCGGACTCATCGTCGACGATGCCATTATAGTGACCGAGAATGTCTACCGGCATATGGAAATGGGCAAGCCGGCAGCGCAGGCAGCCCGTGTCGGTGCGCGCGAAGTACTGTGGCCGGTTGTTGCGAGCACCACGACGACAGTTGCCGCCTTCCTGCCTATGTTCGCCATCCAGGGTATCCTCGGGGCGTTCATTGCCGTTATTCCGGTCGTGGTAAGTGGTGCGCTGCTGGGTTCGCTGTGGGAGGCTTTCGGGGTTTTGCCATCGCACGCAGCGGAGCTGTTGCGTGTCGAGAAAAACAGTCGCAACCGCCGTATCGACTGGAAAGCACTGCTTGAGCGTTATGCCGGGCTGTTGCGCTGGTCATTGCATAATCGTTACTTCGTGGCGCTGTTTACCATAGGCGTGCTGGCCCTTGCCGTGACCTGGGCGACTACCCGCATTCCGTTCCTGCTATTCGGCCACGTCGATATCGGGCAGTTCTTTGTCAATGCCGAGGCACCGCAAACCTACAGTCTCGAGGATACCGCGAAACTGGCCAGGCAAATGGAGACGGTTGTTCTCGATTCGATGGACGCGGACGAGCTGGACACCCTGTTAACCAACGTCGGTGTGAGCTTTATCGACTTCAACCGCTTCCAGACCGGCAGTCACTATATCCAGCTGGTGATCGACCTGAAAAAACAGACACCCCGTGGGTTCATCGAGCGCTTTATCACGCCGCTGGTCAGCCTGAAATTCCGCTGGGAGGGAACCCGTGAGCGGCCGACGGAAGACATCATCAACGAGCTGCGGGAGAAGTTCCGCGGCATTGCCGGTATCAGCCGCGTGTCGATCCAGCGACCGCAGGGCGGTCCGGCCGGTGCGGATATCGAGGTCGGGATTACCGGCCTCGACGTGAACGTACTGCGTGAACAGGCCGGGCGGATCATGGATTATCTGGAGCGTCTGCCCGGCGTGCACGACGTGCGTCAGAACCTGGAGCCGGGCAAGCTCGAATACCAGTACAGCCTGAACGATCGTGGCCGGGAACTGGGTTTGACACAGAACGACCTCGCGGATGCCGTACGTACCGGGTTTCTCGGCGTCGAGGCGGTGCACGTCACCTTCGGAGACGAGCGCATCCCGGTACGTGTGATCTACCCGGAGAATATCCGCCAGTCCAGTGATCTCGACAACCTGCCTCTCACACTGGATGACGGGCGACTCGTATATCTGGGTGATGTCGCCGACATCGTGCCCGGACGTGGCATGAATACCATCAGTCGCCGTGATACCCGGCGCCTCGCGCTGGTAACGGCCGAAGTCGACGACCAGGTGACGACTCCGCTCCAGGTGACCGAGCTCGTGCGCGCGGAGTTTGCAGACCTGGAACAGCAGCTGCCGGGCTACCGGATGCTGTTCCTCGGCGAGAAGAAGGAGGCGGCCGAATCGTTCCAGGGCATGCGTGATGCGCTGTTGATTGCCGGAGCGTTTATCTTTTTTATCCTGGTCGCGCTGTTCCGCTCGCTGATCGATCCGCTGGTCATCATGTTTTCGATTCCGTTCGGTTTTATCGGCGTGGTCGTCGGGCACATCCTGTTCGGTTACAACCTGCAATTTCTCTCCATGATCGGGTTCCTCGCGCTGACGGGCATCGTCGTCAATGACTCGCTGATCCTGATCCATTTCGCCGAGCGCATGCGTCGCGAGGGCCTGAGTCGCGTGGAGGCAATGATCGAGGCCGGGCGGGTACGCGCCCGGCCGATCCTGCTGACCAGCGTGACCACCTTCCTTGGCATTTCACCGCTGATCTTTTTCGCCACCGGGCAGACTGCGTTCCTGTCACCCATGGCGGTCAGTCTCGGCTTCGGCCTGCTGTTCGCCACCGGCATCATCCTCATTGCCATCCCGTGCTTCTATCTCATTGCCAACGATATGAAGCAGAAAGTCTACACACAGGTGTGTGCCTGGTTCGGACGCGAACCGGCGGACGAGCATTAATACACCTACCCACAGGAGAGAGTGTGCCCCCAAACAAATGTGCAGGGACATAACGTCGCCAAAACACAGTCAGCAGACGTGATGTTTTTTTTCTCCAACACCCGTCAGAAGCAAGACAGGGAGAATGGCTATAATAAGGTTCTTTTTTCTTCATCAGACAAGCAAGGAACACCTGTGTGCCTGAAAGACTCGATGCCCTGAAGCACTGGCTGGAGGCGGAACTCGCCATCAGAGAATACAACCTGACACCGGCCTCCAGTGATGCCAGTTTCCGGCGTTACTTCCGGGTCACGCATGACAGTACCAGCCTGATCGTCATGGATGCCCCGCCGGACAAGGAGGATTTGCGCCCGTTCCTCACCGTGGCGAAGCTCCTCTTCGACGCCGGGCTGAATGTCCCGGAGGTCATCGACATGGACCTCGAACAGGGCTACCTGCTACTCGGTGATCTCGGTAGCATCCTGTATCTCGATGCGCTGAGTGACGATACCGTCGAGCGCCTCTACGGCGATGCACTGGGCGCACTGGCGGCCATCCAGGCCTGCCATCCCGGCGCCGGCGTACTGCCGGACTATGACCACACCCTGCTGATGACCGAGATGGCCCTGTTCCGGGACTGGCTGGTCGGCACACATCTCGGGATAACACTGGATGCGGGACAATCCACCATGCTGGCTGCGGCATTTGACCTGCTTGCAGACAATGCACTGGCGCAGCCGCAGGTCCTGGTGCACCGCGATTACCATTCCCGCAACCTCATGGTGACCGGTCGCAACAACCCCGGCATCCTCGATTTTCAGGACGCCGTTATCGGCCCGGTCACCTATGATCTGGTTTCATTGCTGCGCGACTGTTATATCCAGTGGCCGCGTGTGCGTGTCGAGGACTGGGCGCTGGGTTACCAGAGGCTGGCATTACAGTCCGGCATCCTGCGCGCGGAACATGAAGATCCGCAGCAATTTCTGCGCTGGTTCGACCTGATGGGTATACAGCGACATCTAAAGGCGGCCGGCATCTTCGCGCGCCTCAACCACCGTGACGGCAAGCCAGGCTACCTCGGTGATATTCCACGCACGCTGGGTTATGTCGTCGAGGTATCAGGCAGGTATCCGGAGCTGGTAGAGCTGGGAGAGTTTGTTGCGCGGGAAGTGCTCGGGAACCTGGATGCCTGACAGCATCGGAGGGAGATCAATGAAAATGATTCCATGTCGTAGTCCCTGCCCGCATCTGCTTCGATATCCCTGCGATCATCCGGTAATGTGTTAATTCAGGATCATGGCGAATACCCGTGCTTTTGACGAGAATGCCAGGGCCTATGACGACTGGTTTGAAGATCACAGGTCCTTGTACGAGTCGGAGCTCGAGGCAATAAGAAGCCTCATGCCGGACACGGGATACGGGATAGAGATGGGAGTGGGTTCCGGTCGATTTGCAGAACCGCTGGGAATCAGAATTGGTATTGAACCATCGCCGGTCATGAGAACGCTTGCCCGGGACAGGGGTATCAATGCAATTGGCGGTATTGCGGAGAAACTGCCATTGAAGCCGGAAACATTCGATTATGTACTTTTCGTGACTACCGTATGTTTTCTGACCTCGCTGAGTCAGGCCTTCGGCGAGACATTCCGGATTCTGAAGCCGCAAGGCCTGGTGGTGATCGGTTTTATAGAGAAGGAAAGCACTCTAGGAAGAGACTACCAACTGCGCAAGGCGGAAAGCCGGTTTTATCGCGATGCAAGCTTCCATACGGCAGGTGAAATCATACGGGTACTGAAAGCTGCCGGATTTACCGATTTTTCCTTTGTTCAGACGTTGTTTTCAGATGCGGATAAAACCGGGGCGGTGCAGGCTGTAAAAGAAGGATACGGTGATGGTGCCTTTGTTGTTGTGCGGGCAAAAAAAACGGGCAGAGCCTGACACTCCACCACGCTGCCCGTTATCTGCTACGCTGTTTGTACCGGTGGGTCCAACTGTAAATGTCAACAATTCATATCAAGCGTATCTACGAAGCTCCTGAAAAGTCTGACGGCACACGAATACTTGTTGACAGGCTTTGGCCGCGCGGTATCCGCAAGGAGAACGCGGGGATTGTTTTCTGGGCAAGGGATGCTGCACCGTCAAACGAGCTCAGGAAGTGGTACAACCATGATCCCGATAAATGGAGTGATTTTCGGGAACGCTATTTCGCGGAGCTCAATGCGAACCCCGAGGCAGTCGCAGAACTAAAGAGTCATCTCAAGGGCAGGGTGGTAACGTTCCTGTTCAGTTCGAAGGAAACTGAATTAAACAATGCCCGTGCCCTGAAGGAATATATCGAGCAGCATCCGTAGCAGTGGTTGACCGTCTTTTCCCGGCCCGTTGCAGTCGATAGAATCCGGCTCATATTAATTCTGGGTGTGGTATTTAAATGATCAGCGACACGCGCGGATACCGATTCAGGCTGGCGTGCATTCTGGGGTTGGCCGTGCTGGCGATTACCACGGTAACTCTCATGGATCCCATTCCACAGGACCCGGCCTACCATGAGTTTGTTGACCAGCGCATGCTCTACGGTGTCCCGAATTTCTGGAATGTCGCGTCCAATTCGCTGTTCGTAATTTCCGGATTGCTGGGTATCCTGTTGCTTATGAGGCAGCCGCCGGTCACTGGTGGATTACCGGAACTGCGGCCGGTCTACCTGGTGTTTTTCACTGGCGTGTTTCTCACCGGTTTCGGTTCCGCCTATTACCACCTCGATCCGTCAAACGATGCGCTGGTCTGGGACCGGTTGCCGATGACGCTGGCCTTTATGGCGTTTTTTTCCATGATCGTCGGTGAACACCTGTCGCCGGGGACGGGAAGGGCGCTGCTGTGGCCGTTGCTGGTCGTCGGGGTCCTGTCGATTGTCTATTGGCATATCACCGAGAGCGCAGGCCGCGGCGACCTGCGCCCGTATGCACTGGTACAGTTCCTGCCGATGGTGCTGATCCCGGTAATCCTGCTGCTGTTCCAGTCGCGGCTGAACCGCAGTATTTTTCTCTGGGCCATGATTGCCGCCTATGTCGTATCCAAGATTGCCGAGTATTTCGACGCGGAACTCTATGCGGCAGGCGGTATACTGAGCGGGCATTCTGTCAAGCACATCGCCGCAGCGGTCGGGACGTTGTTTCTCTATATGGCATTGCGCAAGCGCCGGCTGATAGAAGGGGTCAGCCGGTAATCCATACAACTTCAATCACAAAAATGGAGCAGCTCATGGACAACATACAAGCCGGCATCCTGGCTGACATTCCCGTACAGGCACGCTACCTGACCTTTTCAATTCTGCCGGGATCGGCGCCGGAGGCCGCGCTGGAGAGGTTAACAGAGCTGGTGGACGGGGAGTCCGTCGTGCTCGGGCTCGGCAAGCCGCTGCTGGAGGCCCTCGATGCGGACATTGCCGGTTTGGTGGATTTTCCTGCCTACAACGAACCCGGCGCCGAGGTGCCGTCGACACCACAGGCGCTGTGGATCTGGCTGCGGGATGATGACCGCGGCGAACTGGTACATGCCGCACGGAAGCTCCGTGATGCACTGCAGGATACCTTTCACCTGGAACAGGTAATCGACGCCTTCCGCTACGGGTCCGGGCTGGACCTCACCGGCTACGAGGACGGGACCGAGAACCCCGTCGGGGAGGATGCCGTTGCGGCGGGAGTCGTAACGGGTGCCCGACCCGGGCTCGACGGTTCCAGTTTCGTTGCCGTGCAGCAATGGGTGCATGATCTCGGCCATTTTATGTCGCAGCCGCAGGCTGCACGGGACAATATCATCGGCCGGCGGCAGTCGGATAACGAGGAACTCGGGGGGGCACCGGAGTCGGCACACGTCAAGCGCACCGCGCAGGAGGACTTTGAGCCGGAGGCCTTTGTCGTCCGGCGTTCCATGCCGTGGGCCGATGAACATTCCGAGGGCCTGGTGTTTGTTGCATTCGGCCACAGTGTCGCGGCCTTCGATGCGCTGCTGCACCGCATGGTGGGGCGGGACGACGGCGTGGTCGATGCCCTGTTCGGGTTTACCCGGCCGGTGACCGGCAGTTATTTCTGGTGTCCGCCGCTGCGGGACGGGCGCCTGGACCTGAGTGCTCTGGACAGCTGAGGACATGACGCAGGGAAACCAGCTGTTTTCAATTACCGGGTCCCTGTCATACCTGAATTCAGCTACCAGTGGCTACGGTCCGGATGTGAGGAAATCCGCCCTGGCTTGAAGCGCAAGCTCACCCACCTGCCAGGAAAAACGTCCATGGCATGTTGTCGTGTCACAGTGTCTTTACGATTCTGGCACCACCAGGCGGGCGTTACCGCCAGTGGCCTGGATGTGCTCCTCTGGTGTTATCCACCTCCGGGTGTGCTGAACCGGGGCCTGCATTCCAGCGCCGTGCCGTGCACGGTGTTATTCTAGGATCATGAAAGCCATGATCCTTGCCGCGGGTCGCGGCGAGCGCATGCGTCCGCTGACAGACCGCACGCCGAAGCCGTTGTTGCGCATTGGCGGGCAGACCCTGATAGAACGCCATGTCCATGCATTGGTTCGCGCCGGGATTACCGAACTGGTCATCAACCATTCACACCTGGGCGACCAGCTGGTCGCCGCACTGGGCGACGGCGCTGCCTACGGGGTCACTATTCGCTGGTCACCGGAACCGGAAGGAGCGCTGGAAACCGGAGGTGGCATTTTCAATGCGTTGTCCCTGCTGGGTAACGACCCGTTTATCGTCGTCAATGCCGATATCTGGACCGACTTCGATTTTGCCGACTTGCCGGTACAGCCGGACGGTCTGGCATATCTGGTACTGGTCGATAATCCGGAACATCACCCCGGTGGGGATTTTACATTTGACGGCACACAGGTATCCCGGGATGGACCGGTCAAGCTGACCTTCAGCGGGATCGGTGTTTACCGGCACGAGTTGTTCAGCGCTTGTTCGCCGGGTGCCTTCCCGCTGGCGCCGTTGCTGTGCACGGCCATGGATGCCGGGCAGGTGACCGGGCAGCACTATACGGGAAACTGGTTTGATATCGGCACGCCGGCCCGGCTGGAAGCGATTAACGATATCGTGATTAATATGCAGTAGGATATGACGACTCCGCGTGGTCCATGTCACCGGAAAGGCCGCGGGAGCGGGTGTGCCCGCGAACTCGTTGTTTCCTTGATATCCAATTCGCCAGTAGCCGGTAAACGGGTACAAGCGAGCTGGTTCCTGCAAGTCTATTGATGAGCGACTAAGCGTTTATGGGCCAGGAAATAGAAGAATCGCACTTTACGTCACAGGATTTCGCGGACTATGCCGAACGCCTGCGCGAGGAAACGACGCTGCTCGGTGAGTGGTTCCGCGAGGGAATATTTTCACCGCGCGACCGTATGGGCGGTTTCGAACTCGAGGCCTGGCTGATCGACAGTAAGGCACAGCCGGCACCCGTCAATGAACGGTTTCTGAAACGCCTCGACAATCCGATGGTGGTGCCCGAGCTGGCGCGCTTCAATGTCGAGCTGAATGATCATCCGCAGCACCTGTGGGGTACGGCGCTGAGTCGTTTTGAGGCAAGTCTCGGTGCGACCTGGAAGCGCTGTTCACGCGTTGCCGCCGATCTGCAGGCGCGCCTGCTGATGATCGGTATCCTGCCGACGGTCAGCGTGGCGGAGCTAACCCAGGCGAACATGTCCAACCTGAAACGCTACCGCGCGCTCAACGAGCAGGTATTGCGGCTGCGTGGCGGAGAACCGCTGGAACTCGATATCCATGGCAGGGAACACCTCAAGACCACGCATCAGAGTGTGATGCTGGAGTCGGCCGCAACGTCATTTCAGCTGCACCTCAAGGTCCACCCGCGGCATGCCATGCGTGCCTACAATGCCGCACTGGTCATGTCTGCACCGATGGTGGCGATTTCATCGAATTCACCGTATCTGTTCGGTCATGACCTGTGGGACGAGACCCGCATCCCGCTGTTCGAGCAATCGGTTGACGTCGGCGGCTTTGCCGGCGCGAGCCATGGCCCGTTGCGACGGGTGAGTTTCGGGTCCGGTTACATACGCGAATCCCTCCTCGAATGTTTTGTCGAGAACGAACAGCATTACCCCGTGCTGCTGCCCATGTGCTATTACGAGGGACTGGAGCATATGGCGCACCTGCGCCTGCACAATGGCACCATCTGGCGCTGGAACCGGCCGCTGATCGGCTTTGATTATGACGGCATACCGCACCTGCGCATCGAGCATCGCGTGGTTCCCGGCGGACCGACGGTCGTGGATATCATCGCCAATGCGGCTTTTTTCTTTGGTCTGATACAGACACTGATGCACGCCGATGTCCCGCCGGAGCAGCGCCTGCCATTTGCCATTGCGCGGGATAATTTCTATGCCACGGCACGGTATGGGCTGGATGCCCAGGTGACCTGGCTGGATGAGCACAAGGGCCCGGTGCGCACGCTGCTGCTGGAGGAGTTGCTGCCTGCCGCGCGCCAGGGTCTGGAGGCACTGGAGATCGACCGGGGCGATATCGACAAGTATCTCGGCATCATCGAGGGGCGGGCGCGTACCGCCATGACCGGGGCTGCCTGGCAGCGTGCCTGGGTTGCCCGCCATGGCCGGGAGATGGCGACCCTGACCGAGGCCTATTATCGTCGGCAGAAAGCTGGTGA
>CP070821.1:1518951-1522529 GCA_020344335.1 Gammaproteobacteria bacterium
GCTGGTCAATCACCTTGCTGGCCTCGGTACCCTGCATGATGTGTGTTGCGACGAGATCCGAAGTGGCACTCAACATCTCGCTCTTGTCGATCATCGGATAGGTTTTCGAAAGGCGTTTCAGTGCCCCAACAACCGACTCGTCAGCGGGTCGCTCGATTTTTTCGGGTTCCGATATCCTGGCCGACGCTGCACGGACAGGCCGCTCGTTCGGTGTGCCCTCACGCTGTTGCAGGAATTGCGCGAAGGTGAGCAATGTCATGCGATCAACGCTTCCCAGCCGACGCCAGATACTCAGTAATTGTTCCTCGGAAGACGCCACAAGGATATCGATGACCTTTTATTTATAAGTAGATTTTATAGAATACCCTGCCAGGCACATCAGGGTTCCCGCTGGTGCGAGAGGCAGTAGGAACGGGCAAAATCCAGCAGCTCGTCCATGGCACGCTGGCGGAACTTCTGCTTCTGGTGGACGAAGGAGAATGGCCGTTCGATGGGAGGATCGAGTTCCAGCGCCACGAGAGTGCCGAGCTGCAACTCCTTGTGGATGGTCACTTCAGAAACAATCGACACACCCATGCCTGCCTCGACGGCGCCCTTGATTGCCTCCGGGCTTCCCAGTTCCATGGCAACGTGCAGGTCACCCGGCTGCATGCCAAGTTCTCCCAGGTAGTCCTGGATCACCTCGCGCGTGCCGGAACCTTCCTCGCGTGTAATGTAGGCATCATCCATCAACTCCCGCAGCCGAACCTGCCGGTTGGCAGACAGCGCATGCTGCGGGGGAACAATCGCCACCAGGCGATCCATGCGGCATTCTTCCACGACCAGGTTCTTGTTCAGCACCGGCGACTCAACGACACCCAGATCGATATCGTTGTTCTCCACCATCGAGACAATCCCATCCGAGTTGGACACCTTGAGATGCACGTTCACATCGGGATATTTCTTTTTGAAGTCGCCCAGCAGCGCGGGCAACAGGTACTCCGCGATGGTCGTACTGGCGCCAATGACCAATACCCCACTGATCTCGCCGGTCATGTCGCTCACCGCATTCTCCATCTCCGAGTAGAGATCGAATATGCGATCGGAAAATTCATAGACACATTGCCCGGCCTCGGTCAGGCTGATGCGGTTGTGGGTACGGTCAAACAGGCGGGTATTGAAATATTCTTCCAGCTGGCGAACCTGGAATGTCACCGCAGGCTGGGTCATGTGCAGGCTCTCCGCCGCTTTGGTGAAGCTCAGCAGGCGGGCGACCGTGTGAAAAACCTGTAATCTGCGATCAGCCATGATTTACCTGGCGGGAAAAATCACTCCAGAACAACGAGTTCGTTGATAAACCCTTGACACTATAAATTAATTTCATGAGAGACACCATGTCCGGAACCCGGCGCGGGGCAGGTCAGGCAAAGAACCGAACTGGATGGGAACACTGGCAGAAGATACTGGCAGAACAGGACGGCGACCCCCGGGCCGCCGCCCGCACTCGTGATAGACGACGAAGCGCCCTGCAGCGCACGCTCGCAAAGTGCGCGAAAGGAATATATACAAACTCCGGTTGTTGCCACAACGCTACAACAACCACATCTCCAGAATTCAAGTATCACAGATGGTTAGACGTTAATAAGGGCCAGCTGTTGTTTTTTATCATCAGCTGCAGTAGTGTTCGTGACACATAGGGAGGGCCAATCGGCTGGGCCCATCATTTTAATGTTCATACGAACACCGTTTCAGATTCACTGAGGAGGTTATGATGCGCCTGATCCACCTTTCCACGCGCCCTTGCCTGGTAGCTGCTTTATTGCTGTTGCCGGGAGTTTCCCTGGCAGCCGGTTTTTCGCTCATTGAGCAAAGCGTCAGCAGCATGGGGACGGCCTATGCCAATGGCTCCTCCGGCATGGATGATGCCAGCACCATCTATTTCAATCCGGCCAGCATGACGCGCCTGGAAGGCAGAAACGCATCCGGCGGAGTACATGTCGTCCATTCCAACACCGATTTCAGCGGTGAGGGTTTCTACGACCCCTCATTGCCCGGTATCGGTGGCGTCTCCACCGGCAACAACGGCAAGGTTGACGTTGGGCTGACCGCGGCCGTACCGCATGCCGGCTATTCCCATCAGTTGAATGACCGGATGTGGATGGGGCTTACGATCAACGGGCCCTTCGGGCTGAAAACAAAATACGACAACGACTGGGTGGGCCGCTACCACGCCATCAAGTCCGACCTGAAGACGGTCAATATCAACCCGGCCTTTGCCATCGAGGTCAATGACAAGGCCTCCGTTGGCTTCGGTGTCAGCGCCATGTACGCGGACGGGGAGCTAACCAATGCCATTGATGGCGGACTCTTGACCCTGGTGGATGGCGGCGTACCTCCGGGACAACCACCATTCTTCTGGGTCCCGGGTTCAGACACACTGGACAGTTTTGCCAAACTGACCGGGGACGACTGGGGCTACGGGTGGAATGTCGGGCTGTTGCTGGAACCGACCCCGGATACGCGCATCGGGCTGCATTACCGCTCCAAGGTCGACCTGACGCTCGAGGGGAATGCCCGGATTTCCGGCCCGGTGGTCAGCGTCAGGACGGACGCCGAGCTGGATGTCACGCTGCCGGCCAGTGCCTCGCTCAGCGCATTGCATGCCATCGATTCCAAGTGGACCGTCATGGCGGACCTGACCTGGATGAACTGGGACGAACTCGATGAACTGAAGGCTGAACTCGGCACGGGCAGCCAGAGTGTCACCCCGCTGGAGTGGGACAACGCCATTCGCGTTGCCGTGGGGGCCACCTACCAGCATAACCCCACCTGGCTGTTTCGTGCCGGCGTTGCCTATGACGAGACACCGGTGCCCGATGACAGCCTGCGAACGCCGCGGGTACCGGATAACGACCGCGTCTGGCTGACCTTCGGCGTGAACTACCGTTATTCCGAAACCATTACCTTTGATTTCGGGTATGCGCACCTGTTCGTGGATGACCCGGAACTCAACACGGATGATGCTTTTGACCCGACCACGGGGCAAACGTCAGGTGTCCACAAGTTAGAGGGGGATTATGACGCGGCAGTGGATATTTTCAGCGCGCAGGTAAACTGGAAATTCTGAGACGCGACTGGAATTACGGTAATGAACCAAAAAACCCCGGCATTTTGCCGGGGTTTTTTGGTTCATTACCGGAAGCAGGGCCTTGCCTAGCCCTTCTTCATCAAGAACATGAACTTGCCACCCTCTTCGGTGGATTCCATCAGTTCATTGCCGGTCTGCTTGGCAAATGCCTCGAAGTCCTTGACGGAACCCGGGTCGGTTGCAATGATGCGCAGGATCTTGCCACTTTCCATACCGTTCAGGGCCTTTTTGGCGCGCAAGATCGGCAGCGGGCAGTTCAGGCCGGTGGCATCAAGTTCTTCATCAAAATCCGCCATTTCTCAATCTCCTGTCTGTATAGTTGACAATCTGGTTCAGACCCGACACCACGGATCCTGATCATGTGTGTTGAATGGGGCGGAGAACTTATGCCAACTCGGGACAGAACGCAAGTTTTAAGCTCGTAACCGTACTAGTCGGTATACTTCGCGGA
>CP070821.1:1522629-1532698 GCA_020344335.1 Gammaproteobacteria bacterium
GTTCCCCGCAAATCCGGGACTTAAGCTCCGCGTGACCACGACCACCGTCTTGGCCTTGTCCACGTCCAGGATGGGCATGCCGGCGATGGGGCTGGTGGGGTCCGTTCGCGCGACGGGGTTGACCACGTCGTTGGCGCCGATCACCAGGGCCACGTCGGCGCGGACAAACTCGGCGTTGATTTCATCCAGGTCGTACAGCCGGTCGTAGGGCACGTCGGCCTCGGCCAGCAGCACGTTCATGTGGCCGGGCATGCGGCCGGCAACCGGGTGGATGGCGAATTTCACGTCCACGCCGCGGCCCAGCAGCAGGTCCAGGAGTTCCTTGATCTTGTGCTGGGCCTGCGCCACCGCCATGCCGTAGCCGGGAATGATGATGACGCGCTCGGCATAGGCCATCATGATGCCGGCATCCGCCGCATCGATCGGCTTCATGCTGCCCTCCACGGTTTCCTCGGGTCCGCCGCTGGCGCCGAAGTGGCTGAACAGCACGTTGCTGATGGAGCGGTTCATGGCCCTGGCCATCAGCTGTGTCAGCAAGGTGCCGGCGGCACCGACCACCGTGCCGGCGATGATCATGGCGGCATTATTGAGGACAAAGCCTTCAAAACCGACGGCCAGTCCGGTGAGAGCATTAAACAGCGAGATCACGACCGGCATATCGGCGCCACCGATCGGCAGCGTCATCAGTACGCCGAAGGCCAGTGCGGAGATAAAGAAAATGGCGATCAGGCTACCGGAGAACTCGCCATTGACGATCAGCAAGCCACCGACACCGACAGTTACCAGGAACACGGCGAGGTTGAACCACGACTGTCCGGAAAAGCGCAGCGGTTTGCGCATCCAGCCCTGCAGCTTGGCAAATGCGATCAGCGAACCGGCAAACGAGATCGAGCCGATCAGGGCGCCAAGGATGGCCAGTGTCAGAATGGTGGTGGAGTGGAACTCGCCGCGCAACAACTCGACCGCGGCAATCGCCCCGGCAGCACCGCCGCCCATGCCGTTGTAAAGGGCGATCATCTGCGGCATGTCGGTCATGGCGACGCGCTTGCCAGACCACCAGGCTGCGATGCCACCGATGAAGATGGCGGTCGTCATGAGCGCGTAGTTCTGCATATCGGGCCAGAAGAAGGTAATCAACGTGGCGACCAGCATGCCGGCACCGGCCCAGAGGATGCCGCCGCGCGCGGTCACCGGCGAACTCATGCGCTTCAGACCAAGGATAAAAAGGATCGCCGCGATGAAATAACTGATCTGGATGATGGTATCCATCAGCTACCTCGCTTGCTGCTCTTGAACATTTCAAGCATGCGCTCGGTGACCACGTAACCGCCAACTGCGTTGCCGGCGGCCAGCATGACCCCGATAAAGGCTATGACGAGTTCCAGCGGGCCATGGGCATGGCCCATGGCCACCATGGCACCGACCAGCACGATGCCGTGCACGAAGTTCGAACCCGACATCAGCGGGGTATGCAGGATCACCGGCACGCGGCTGATGACCTCATAGCCGGTGAATGCCGACAGCATGAAGATGTACAGTGCAGTAAAGCCCTCGATCATGATGCGGCCTCCACGAGTTCCCGGCTGGGCTCATGCAGGATCTCGCCGGCGTGCGTGAGAGCGGACGCGACGACGATTTCATCGTCCCAGTCAGGGTTGAGTTCGCCGTCCCGGACAATCAGGGACAGGAAATTGTAGAGATTCTTGGCGTACATCTCGCTGGCATGGACCGGCAACATGGCCGGTACGTTGAGGGGCCCGTAGATCATGACACGCTCGTGCCCGAAGGCCTCGCCGGGGACCGTCAGTTCGCAGTTGCCGCCGCTTTCGGCCGCCAGGTCGATAATCACGGCGCCGTGTTTCATCTCGTCGACCATGGCCGCGGAAATGATGCACGGTGCCGGCTTGCCGGGGACCGCCGCGGTGGCGATGATGGCGTCCGCCTGGATGACGTGTTCCTGCAGCACATCCACCTCTCTTTGTTTTTCCTCTTCCGTCAGTTCGCGCGCATAACCGCCACTGCCCTCGGCCCTGACATGCACATCGACGAACTTCGCCCCGAGGGATTCCACCTGCTCGCGGGTTTCCGGTCGGACATCGTAGGCCTCGACCATGGCGCCAAGGCGCTTGGCCGTGGCGATCGCCTGCAGGCCGGCGACACCGACACCGATGACCAGTACCTTTGCCGGTCGGATGGTGCCGGCGGCGGTGGTCAGCATGGGAAAGAAGCGCGCAGTGCGCGTGGCGGCCATGAGTGCACACTTGTAGCCGGCAATGGAGGAGTGCGAGGACAACGCATCCATGCTCTGCGCGCGCGACAACCGCGGGATCAGTTCCATGGCGAAGCTGGTGATGTTGTGGTCGCGCAGCAGCGCGATGCGCTGCGGGTTCTCGTGCGGGTGCAGGAAACCTATGACAGTGGCGCCCTCACGCAGCTGGCCGATCGCTTCCCGGTCCAGCGGCTGCACAGTCAGCAGGATATCGGCAGCGCCGAACAGGGCGGCGCGGTCGCCGATCATCTGTGCCGTGGCGTATTCACTGTCACGGTAGAACGCGGCGGCGCCGGCGCCGGCCTCGATGCAGACTTTATGACCCTGGCTTGTTAATTGTTCGGCAACGGACGGGACGAGAGCGACGCGTCGCTCGCCGGGAACGGTTTCATGGGGCACGGCAACGCATGGCGGCATTGAATTCTCCACATGCGACTTGTCGTGCTGTTAGCCCGGGGCAAGTGACATTATCCAGATGATAGACAATCTATAATACATGCCAGACAAAGAGTTAGTGATCTCCCTGTTTGGCTGGCAAGTATATTAGCTTGTTTTAATAGAGAAATACAGTGCCCCGGATAGAGCAAAAAAGGCAAATAAGGGGGACAGACCCCGTTTTTCGGGGTCGTTAAATATTAAGCGAAAAACGGGGTCTGTCCCCTTTTTCTACGAGGCACCCAGGCCCATGTTGATGTAGCCGGTCGGGCACACCTCGGCGCAGATGTGACAACCGATACAGCGGTCGTAATCCGTGTACACGTAGCGCCCCATGGTGGCCTCCTTGGGTGGGGTGCGCAGTACGGCATCCTGTGGGCAATAGATCACGCAGTTGTCACACTCGAAACACATGCCGCAACTCATGCAGCGTTCGGCCTCGGCCTTTGCCTGGTCTTCGTCCAGCCCCTGGAAGCGTTCCTCGAAACTGCCGAGCACCTCATCGGCATTAACGCCGGTCTCGATGCGTTTGTTGCGCTCGGTGTAAGGGAAATGGCCCAGGAAAAGTTCCTCATGCGGGATGATTTCCTGCTGCGACCGATCCTCGTAGTTGTGGACCGCGAAGCGCGCGGAATCCGTACCCCAGTCCTGCGTCTGCGGGTATTCCTCCGGTGCCAGCTCCGACTCGCGCAGCTTGTCGAGCAGCTGGAAGTGGTGCACGTCGACTTTCGGGCGCTTGTCATATTCCTCGCTGCAGAGGTAGCGATCGATACTGTCGACAGCGATGGAGGCCTGGCCGATGGCCGTGGTCAGCAGGTGCGGGCGCACAATGTCGCCGCATACGAAATAACCGGGCTTGTCCGGGACCTGGTAGAACTTGTCGGCATCGATCAGGCCACGGCCGTTGTCGAATTCCTCGAGGCCGGTGAGGTCGCCGCTCTGGCCAACGGCCGGGACCACGAGGTCGCACTCGATATCGAATTCCGTGCCTTCCTTCAGTGTCATGTTGCCATCGGTCCAGTCGACCTCGATAACACGCAGGGCCTTTGCGCGGCCGTCTTCAGCCAGCACCAGTTCTACCGGGGCCAGGCTGCCGCGGATCTTGACGCCTTCCTGCTCCGCGGTAATCACTTCATGCTCGGCCGCCGGCATCTGCTCGATCGGGCGGCGGTAGATCAGCAATACCTCGGAACCCTCGCGACTGGCGGCGGTGGCCACGTCGTGTGCCGTCAGATTGCGGATGATTGCCTCGGGGCGGTCATTCTGGTGCGGGTTCTTGATGTGTCCGAGCCGGCGTGCCACCGAGATCACGTCCATCGCGGTATCCCCGCCGCCGATCACCACGACCTTCTCTGCAGTGAATTGCATGCGTCCCTCGTTGAAGGCGGCGAGGAAGGCGACACCGCTGACGCAGTTGGGCGCGTCGCCGCCAGGGATGTTCAGGGTGCGGCCCTGCTGGGCGCCAATGGCCAGCAGGATGGCGTCGTAGTCCTTTTCCAGTTCCTCGAAACTGATGTCGCGGCCGACGCGGGTGTTCATGCGTACTTCCACGCCCATGTCGATGATGCGCTGGTTCTCGCCGTCCATGACATCGCGCGGCATGCGGTAACCGGGAATGCCGTAGCGCGACATGCCGCCGAGTTCGGCGCGCTCATCGAAAATCGTGGCGCCGTGCCCGCGGCGGCGCAACTGGTATGCAGCGGCCATACCGGCGACACCGCCCCCGACGATGGCGATTTTCTTGCCGGATTCGTGTTCCGGTTTCTCAAATTTGAGGCCTTCCTGCAGTGCATGGTCGCCGATGAACTGTTCAACCGAGTTGATACCGACAAAGTCCTCAACCTCGTTGCGGTTGCAGCCCTCCTGGCAGGGTGCCGGGCAGACGCGGCCCATCATGGAGGGAAACGGGTTGGCATCGGTGGAACGGCGAAATGCGTATTCCTGCCATGGAACGTCGGCCGGTGGCTTCTCGATGCCGCGGACAATCTGTAGCCAGCCACGAATATCCTCGCCGGACGGGCAGCTGCCCTGGCACGGCGGGGTCTTGTGAACATAGGTGGGACACTTGTACGAGGTGTCCTCGTTGAAGATGTCTTCAGACCAGCTCTGGTAGTTGTCGTCGCCGTCGCTGTAACGGCGGAATGTGAGTTTGTCTTCCATGGTTCGTCAGGACCTGTGGTAATCGTTGTTCGGATTCTGGAGCGTACTTTATAGTATCAGGCGCATGATTGCATGTACCAGGAGCAGGGCAGGGAGTGGGCCTTCGTCTGGTACCACCCCGGGTAACATGGTAGGCTGTCTTGATTGTTGAATAACCTTATCCTGCTTCAGGACATAAGGCATGGCGTTAATGGATTTGAATCATCAGGTGCTGCGGACGGACGTTTCCGGTATGCCGCTTGAATGGGTCGGCTACCAGGACGCCGTGCGCCTGTACTACCTCGAACAGGTTGCCTACTCCTGCGGTTCCCCGCTCTACCAGATTCATGGCGGCATCAATGCAAAGACCGGCAAGCGCAGCATCATCGAGGTGAACTCCATCATCGCCACCCATGGCAGGAACCACGCCCTGACCAAACAGCGTGACTGCTACGTCCCGCCGTTAAATAATCCGGCCCTGTTCAAGCGCGATTCACAGCTGTGTCTGTATTGCGGCGAGACCTTTCGGACACGCGACCTGTCGCGCGACCACGTGACCCCGCTGATCCAGGGCGGCGAGGATACCTGGAACAATGTCGTGACCGCCTGCCGGCGCTGTAACAACCACAAGGCCGGGTACACACCGGAACAGGCCAGCATGCAGCTGCTGGCGGTGCCGTTTACCCCGACCCATGCCGAGTATATCTACCTGCAGGGGCGGCGGGTGCTGGCCGACCAGATGGAGTTCCTGCGTGCGCACTTCCCGCGCACCAGCCCGCTGCACGAGCGCCTGAAATACGCATCCTGACAATCCCGACCTTACCGTAGTGACAGACAACGAGCGACGCGTCTACCTGGTTGACGCCAGTATCTATATCTTTCGCGCCTGGTTTTCGGTTCCCGACAGTCTGACCAATACCGCGGGTGAACCGATCAACGCACTGCACGGCTTCGCCGGTTTCCTCGCCGGGTTCCTGCAGGAGGTCAACCCGGCACATGTCGCGGTGGTGTTCGATGAAAGTTTGACGACCTCGTTCCGCAATGACATCTACCCGGACTACAAGGCGAACCGGGAAACCCCGCCCGAGGACCTGAAGCAGCAGTTCGCCTGGTGCCGGCAGCTGATCGAGGTGCTCGGGCTGGCCGGTTTTTCCAGTGACCGTTACGAGGCCGATGACCTGATCGGGACGCTTGCCGTGCGGCTGCGCGACAAGGGATTTGCGGCCGTGATTTTGAGTGCCGACAAGGACCTGGCCCAGTTGCTCGAGAGCGGGGACATGGTCTGGGACTATGCACGCAACCGTAAGCACCGGCATGCCGATATCAAGCAGTGGCTGGGAGTCGAGGCACACCAGGTCGCCGACTGGCTGGCGCTGACCGGGGACACGGTCGACAATATACCGGGTGTCCCGGGAATCGGTGCAAAAACCGCGGCAAGTCTGCTGGAAGGGTTTGAATCGCTGGACAAGCTGTATGCCAATCTCGGTGCCGTCGCCGACAGCGGCCTGCGCGGTGCCGCCCGCGTGCAGAAATTACTGGAAACCCACGAGCACACGGTGCAGCTGGCGCGTCAGCTGACCGGGATTGCGATCGATCCCGACATGCGGGTCGGTATTCGCGATGTACAGCGCCGCAAGGTCAGTAGTGATGCGCTAACGGCTGTTTGTGACAATCTCGGTCTCGGGCGAATGACCCGGCAACGTCTGCTGCAGGCAGTCAGGCATTAACTCCCTTCCCACTGCTGCACTTTTCATTAAAGAATTTTGCGCAGAGACGCAGTGGAAAATGTGCAAGCCGGCTGCAAGATATTATCCATACTCACATGTCATTACCGCCCCGGTTTCCATGGGGATGACATAGTTGTTCTCTATGCCCTCTGTGGCAGAATTGGCCATATGTCTCTCTGGCAAACAATCGCCGCCGATATTGCCGTTGCGACCGGCGCGCAGGCCGAACTTCGGCAGCAGGGTTCCGTCAGTGGTGGCTGCATCAACCGGGCGCAGCGCATTCGTTATGGTGATGCCGAATACTTTGTAAAATTGAACGATGCCGATCAGGCTGAAATGTTTGCCGCCGAATTCGAAGGTCTTAAGGCATTGCAGCAATGCACGGCACTGCGAATCCCCGCGCCAATCTGCCATGGAGAGGACGGCCAGTCGGCATACCTGGTGATGGAGAACCTCGACCTCGGCGGGCGCGGTAACCCGGTTGCACTCGGGGAAGGTCTGGCGGCCATGCACCGTATCACACAGGACCGGTACGGCTGGCACCGGGACAACACCATCGGCTCAACGCCACAGGTAAATACACTTTCGGATGACTGGATTGCGTTTTACCGTGACCGGCGCTTGCGGTTTCAGCTGGAACTGGCGGCTCGTAACGGTGCCGGCAGCCGCTTGCTGTCACAGGGCGAACAGCTGCTGGCCGGTTTCCACGTGTTGTTTGACAATTACACGCCGGAGGCCTCGCTACTGCACGGTGATCTGTGGTCAGGAAATTACGCCTATACCACAAGTGGCGAGCCCGCGATTTTTGACCCGGCGGTGTATTACGGTGACCGCGAGGCAGACCTCGCGATGACCGAACTGTTCGGCGGTTTTGGCCGCGAATTCTACTCGGCCTATGAGAATGCGTGGCCACTGGACCCCGGTTACCGGGTGCGCAAGACCCTCTACAACCTCTACCACATCCTTAACCACTTCAACCTGTTCGGCGGGGGCTATGCAGGTCAGGCACAGGGCATGATCGATGCGTTGTTGAGCGAGGTGCAGTAACCTTCTGTTGCACTTCTCCGTGCCCGGATTTTTGTAATGTGAATGTCCGATTTCGGGCAACAGTTGCCGTTTCCCAAACACAGAAAATCCCGCTTGTGCGGGTTCCTGAAGGGCAACTAAAGGCCAAAAGTTGCCGTTCCCGAAAAGAAAAAGTCGGTCCTCCATATGAAGACCGACTCAGCTAAAAATTTATGTTGTGTCACGTAATGCTATTCGTCTTCAAAATCTATATCAGATAGATAGGAAGCTATCCCAAATAAAATTCCTAAACATACAAGGAGTGTTACTGCCATAGCTTACCTCCTTCAGATTCGTTAACCCACTTTTTAACGCCTCGATATTCCAATCAGACCTAATATTGCGATGCAAAAAATCAAGTTGGCTGTGGGAATCGCTACACCCGGTAAAAACTTTTCAATGTATCCATCTAAAAACATATCGGCCTGTGCAAAGGGGGAAGCTGTGATATTGGAAATGAATAACAGGCAGGTAGCCACACTCAACAGACGTGCTTTATTCATGATGCACCCCCAGGAAATTCCAGTTATTCCAGCTCTAATTGGGGCTAGGTAAAAATATTACTTCTTTTGGGGTGGCGACTTGTTGACGTATATCAAGCGAGCTACAGAAAAAGATGAAGGCCATCGCTGTTGTTGAATGGCAGGTAATAGATGCTACTAATACCATCCGACAGACCCATCAATTTAATCATGATTGTGGAAACTACTTACACGGGATTCAGGCTTGTATTGCAGCTTGACGCGAAGGTCCGGAAAGGGTCGTTAGTTGCCGTTAAGCCATTGCTTATATAAGCATCGACTAAACGACCACTTTGGGTCGTTCTCGGAAGTACGCCAGATGCTTATATTAGCCGCCACTAAACGGCGACATTCGGCCACATATAGATACTCCGTCCCATTCTCCGTGATACTGCACACAGCTGGCAGGTAGCTGTCAGTGAGGGCGGGACATGCACCCGCGGACTACGAATATTTCGGCCAAAACACCCGATGTTCACAAGTTTAGCTTCGAGTCCGCGGGTGCGTTTGAGTTCACTAACGAATACTCAGGGCTTGCCGTTGCACCGGCTCACCTATATTGCCTTCGAAGAACTCAATACTGCATGTCCCTTATTCTTAACATAGCATCTTGGAGACAATCCATGAACCATCTAACCGACAGCTCGTTTACGGCTTGCGTTGGCATTGATTGGGCGGACTCAAAGCATGACATTTGTGTACAGGCTACGGTTGGTCAACAGCGGGAGTTTGACTGTATCTCGCATCAAGTGGACCAGATCGATCAGTGGGCGCAGGCGCTTCATGAGCGATTTGGTGGCGTTATCGCTGTCGCGCTGGAGTTATCCAAAGGCCCCGTTGTCTATGCGCTCCAGAAGTATGACTTCTTCGTGATTTTCCCGGTTAATCCATCAACGTTGGCGAAGTACCGCGAAGCATTTA
The DNA here is from genome assembly GCA_020344335.1 of Gammaproteobacteria bacterium. Classification (GTDB taxonomy): domain Bacteria; phylum Pseudomonadota; class Gammaproteobacteria; order UBA9214; family UBA9214; genus SZUA-186. The sequence continues at coordinate 1,531,707 of CP070821.1, forward strand.
CACCCAGTCGCGCCAAGGATGACCCGACAGATGCTGAGCTTGCCCTGGACCTTTTGGTCCGCCACCCTGAACGCTTCACGCCACTAAAACCGCAAAGTGTCGAGATGCGAACGCTTGTCTGCCTGGTTGAGCAACGGCGAAACCTGGTCAATGACAAGACCCGCATCACCAATCGACTGCGTAGCGCGCTGAAACAGTATTATCCGCAAATGCTCGAGTGGTTTGAGCATCTGGATACCGTATTGGTCTGCGACTTCATTACCCGCTGGCCAACGCTCAAGCAGGTCAAACGGGCGAGAAAGAGCACTCTGGAAAAGTTCTTCCATGAGCACAACATGCGGTTCGCTCACGTTCTCGATGCCCGCCTGAGATCCATCAAGGCAGCGACGCCACTCACACTTGATGCGGCGGTCGTCACACCGTATAGCTTACAGGCGCTCGTGCTTACCGATCAGCTGCGGGTCAGCTTACAGGCAATCCATCGTTATGATGATGAAATTGCTGAACTCGCACCGAAGCACCCCGATTATGGTTTGTTCAGCGCATTGCCCGGTGCCGGCCCGTCGCTGGCACCCCGACTGCTGGTTGCCTTCGGTGAACAGCGCGAGCGTTTCGACAGCGCGGCAGCATTGCAGAAGTATGCTGGTATTGCGCCGGTGACCGAGCGGAGCGGTAAGAAGCATTGGGTCCATTGGCGATGGCAGTGCCCGACCTTCCTGCGCCAAACCTTTGTCGAGTGGGCCGCTCAGACGATCAACAAGTCGTTCTGGGCCGGCGCTTACTATCGACAGCAACGCGACAAAGGCTGTACCTACCAGGCCGCTGTACGCGCCCTGGCCTTCAAGTGGATCCGCATCCTCTATCGTTGTTGGCAGACCAAGACCCCATACAACGAGTCAGTCTACCTGAATACGCTTAAACGCCGTGGATCACCGCTTCTCAACCCATCCACAACCGTTAAAATGACTTGACGGACTGACTCAGGGCGTGAA
>CP070821.1:1532798-1540819 GCA_020344335.1 Gammaproteobacteria bacterium
AAACAACAAACCCGAGCCGTTTCCGGTCCGGCGCATCAAGGTCGATGATTACATCGATGATTTCTTTTTCGACCAGGAATACGTATCCCTGATCGGGGCCTCACGCGAAGGCAAGGGCCAGGTAGTCGATATGGATATCGGCAGGGCCATCGTCACTGACCTGGAGCTGCCCGGCATGCCGCACCTGGGCTCCGGAATCACCTGGGAATACCAGGACCGTCCTGTACTGGCAACACCGAACCTGAAAAAGGGCAACGTCAGCGTGATTGACATGGAATCATGGAAACCCGTCAAGCACATCGAAACCCTGGGTCCGGGCTTTTTCATGCGCAGCCATGAAAACACACCCTACGCCTGGGTCGATGTGTTCTTCGGACCCAACAGGGACGCGGTACACGTAATCGACAAGCGTACCCTGGAAATAGTCAAGACCCTGCGACCGGTACCGGGAAAAACCGCAGCCCACGTGGAATTTACCCGGGACGGCAAATACGCCCTGCTCAGTATCTGGGACCCGGAGGGTGCCGTGATTGTTTACGATGCCGATACACTGAAAGAAGTGAAACGCCTGTCGATGAACAAACCATCGGGAAAATACAATGTGTACAACAAGACCCGCTATTCAGCGGGGACGAGTCACTGATGCCAGCGACTCACGTCACAGGGGTGTCTCCCTTTACAGCGGGTTACAAGTGCCCTGCTGAAAATCAGCTTCTTTCCTGATTGCTCGCAAATGATCGTACAACCCACCTGTCTGGCAAGTTAGCAGGCGCATACCCCGCAACATCACTTTACTGGATGTACTGTTCCCTGTTTTTGTCCGTCAGTGCCTTCAGAAAGCTTGTAATATCACTTACCTGCTGATCGGTCAGTTCTTCGTCCAGCTGCAGTGTTCCCATCTTGCGCACTGCTTCATCGAGCGTACTGATTTTTCCGTCATGAAAATATGGTGCCGTCAGGGCCACATTGCGAAGCGGGGCCACCTTGAAAAACATGCGGTCATTCTCATCCTTCGTGACTTCGTACATACCCTGGTCAGACTGGTTTTCGTAAGGGTTTTCCTTGCCGAGAGGTTCATATGTCTCGCCACCGACCAGTATTCCATCATGGCATGAGTTGCAATCAAGCCTGATAAAGGCCTTGAGTCCCCGTTGCTCGACTTCGCTTAATGCCCCGGCATCGCCATTCATGAAATCATCGAAACGGCTTGGTGTGATTAATGTGCGCTCAAAGGCCGCTATGGCCTCGGCAATATTCTGGTAGGTGATCGCCGGGTCTGCACCCGGGAATGCCGTCGCAAAGGCATCCCCGTATTCGGCGATCCCGCGCAGCTTCTCTTCCACGGCCTGCTCGTCGGGCATGCCCATTTCGATGGGATTGAGAATCGGTTCCTTGGCCTGCTCGACCAGGTCTTCGGCACGACCATCCCAGAACTGGCTGTCCTGCCAGCCTGAATTCAGTACTGTGGGACTGTTGCGGGTTCCCAGCTGCCCCTTTGCACCGGGAGAGACAGGCAGGTTATCGACGCCGGCAAAGCCTTCCTCCAGACGGTGACAGGAGGCACAGGACTGTTCGTCATTGATGGACAGCCTTTTATCGAAAAACAGCTTCTTGCCCAGAGCGATGCGTTCCGGCGTGTCATTTTCCGATCCGGGCATGGCATCCGTTAACGGGGCAAAATAGCGGTTGGCGCTGCGGATCAGTCGGGCAGTCTCATCTGCTGAAACCGTGGTTGTCGCCAGGAACAAGGAGGATACAAGGATCCAGATGATGTGTTTCATGTTTGCCATACAGATAGTCGGACTACTACAGCGTGTATCTCAAGTCCCGCTGTTCGGTCGAAACCGGTCATTCACATTACAGACAAATACCGGTCTGAGGGAGGAGGTTTGCGACACGATTTGCCGGTACCTCATCAGGATACCCCCTGGAATGAATGCTAGCGCACACCCTTCTCTATCAGGAAACTGCTGTACTGCTTGTCGGTACCATTGATATGGTTGACCAGCCAATTCTTCAGGTAATCGCAGGCACGACGCATGGCCACATCCTGGTCTTTCTCGTAATCGGCAAGTATTGCATCTACCTCGTCAATCATTGCCCTGTGCTGTTCCCTGTGGGGCTCAAAGTCAGGATAGCCATTGTCCTCCATCAAGCCTTCTTCGTAGGTGAAATGTGTCTTGGTATAGTCGACCAGCTCGGCCAGCGCCTCCTGTTCAAATTCCTCACCGGTTGAATAGTCCACGGCGGTCGTCAGGTGGTTGATCAGGTTAACAAGTTTTTTGTGCTGCTGGTCAATGGAATCTATGCCAACACTGTACTCATCCTTCCACGTAATAAATTTCCGCGTTGACAGCTTTCTGTGAATGAATGGAATGGCGACCAGGACAGCCACCAGGAGCCAGGTCAGTGGGCTTTTGGGCCCGGCCATGAGTCCCAGGATGACCGCTGTGATGAGGCTCAGTATGAGCAGTGCAACCCCGAACATACGCAGATTTTTATTCATGAAAGCATCCTAGCATAAGAGCCGGTCCCTGCCGGCCAGCTACAAACCCTGCTTTAAGTGATTATAAGCAAGGACAATTTAACGTCATATGTGCTCATCCCGGGACCAGGCCACGGGGAGTGAACTGAAAATTACAGGCTTAACCAGCCCTGTACCTTGATCTCCATCAAGGGAATCCCCCCGGAACCTCCTCCGGACATATACAGTAGGCAGCCACTTACGAAAAGCTGCCTGCATTGCGGTCCCGGTGTCATTTTCTCCTGTGATTGGGGTAAGCTTGCGTCGATGGAAATCCTGTATTTCACGCTTGCGGCCATCTTGCTGTATTTGGCGGCCGACTGGATTCTGAACCGGATTGAAACAGCAGCGGGCAAGCGTTTTGAATACCGCAGCCTGATATTTTTCGCCATCCTGCTGATGATGGCACTGACGTCTTTCGCACTGATCCGCCGGTTGGCGGGTTAAATTCGTACAGCAACCCGGGACCGCAGCAACCTTCCACGAATGGCGGGGGGCAAAATCGGTGAAATTGTACTATGCTTTCCTCCAGCTACGTGGCAAGTCAAGGTAATAAAAGGGTTTTCGGTTGTTATTGATCCAGATCAAAGAACCTGACCCATATAATGTAGTCTGCTTGCCTGATAAGAATTCCGCGACAATCTGTCGCACCCCGTCCATTCATCGAGGAGCACGAGACATGGTCGATCCCGACAGCAATACCCAGCCAGAACCGGCAAACGACGAAAATGAACCCATTCCAACCATGCAGAAGCTGCTGGACAACCCGTTCCTGCTGCTGTTTTTGGGGGTTGTCATGCCAACGGTCTTCTACCTGATCTGGGGGATCATGGAAATCATCACAATACCAATCGCGAAATAACCAAGGGGGCACTAAACCATGGCCATTACTCCTCCCCCCGAGCGTATCTGGTGGAATCTGCCGATCGCACGGACCGAGATTATCTGGATCATCATTGCCTTTTGCTGGGGACTGTTGATGTTCTCGGCAATGGTCTACTGGCACATCGAAGGCGAGCAAAACCTTTCCAACGAATCCTACCGCATCACACCGGAGGCCTTTGCCGAGAAGGCCAACGCCATGGTGGAACAGTACCAGGTGCGCGAGGAGGCCGGGTTCCCGGTGGTACGTCCCCCGCCTGGCAGCGATGTCTACATGATCGCCCGGTTATGGCAATGGTGGCCCATTCTGGAGCTCGAGAAAGACCAGACCTACCGCCTGCATCTCTCTTCCATGGACTGGCAACACGGGTTTTCACTGCAACCGGTCAACATCAACCTGCAGGTCCATCCCAATTACGACATGGTCGTGACACTGACACCGAACAAGGCAGGTGAATACGGGGTCATATGCAACGAATTCTGCGGCATTGGCCACCACAACATGATCGGCAAGATCTACGTTACGGAATAAGGGAGACACGAGATGCCAGACTTCAATCATCGCGTTTGCCCGGCCACCGGGTTGCGCATTCACACGTCAGCAGAAAACCTGATCAAGGCCAATGCCGTCACCGCCATCGTGTTCCTCGCCATTGGCGGTTTTTTCGGCCTGATGGTGGCGCTAACACGCTGGCCCGGCGTACACCTGCTGCCGGCCGACTGGTTTTACCTGGTGCTGACCGGTCATGGCCTGGACGTACTGCTGGTATGGATCATCTTTTTCGAGATCGCGGTACTGTATTTTGCCTCGGCGATATTGCTGAACTCGCGACTTGCGGCGCCACGCTGGGCCTGGACCGGATTCGCCCTGATGCTGATTGGCGCCCTGATCGTCAACGTGGCCGTCCTGCAGGGCAACTCCAGCGTCATGTTCACCTCGTATGTGCCCATGCAGGCCGCACCGCATTTCTACCTGGGGCTGATCCTGTTCGCGGTCGGCGCACTAATCGGCTGCTTCGTATTCTTCGGTACCCTGGTCATCGCCAAGGAAGAGAAGACCTATGAGGGATCGGTGCCGCTGGTGACCTTCGGTGCGATTACGGCCGCCATCATTGCCGTGTTTACCATTGCCTCGGGCGCCATTATCCTGGTCCCGACCTTCCTGTGGTCGCTGGGATACATCGGCAACATTGACACCCTGATGTACAAGACCGTGTGGTGGGCCATGGGACACTCCTCCCAGCAGATCAACGTCTCGGCCCATGTCGCCATCTGGTACCTGATTGCCGCGGTCGTACTGGGTGCCAAGCCGCTGTCGGAGAAGGTCAGCCGCATGGCCTTCCTGATGTATATCCTGTTCCTGCAGCTTGCCAGCGCCCACCATTTGCTGGTGGAGCCTGGTATCAGTTCCGAGTGGAAGGTCTTCAATACCAGTTACGCCCTGTACCTGGCGGTACTCGGCAGCATGCTGCACGGTATGACGGTGCCCGGTTCGATCGAGGCCGCCCAGCGTGCCCGCGGCTACACCAATGGACTGTTCGAATGGCTGACCAAGGCCCCGTGGGGCAATCCGGCCTTCTCCGGGATGTTCATGTCGCTGGTCATGTTCGGTTTCCTCGGCGGGATCTCCGGCGTGGTATTGGGCACCGAGCAGATCAATATCATCATGCACAATACCCTGTACGTGCCCGGCCATTTCCACGCAACCGTGGTTGCCGGCACCACCCTGGCCTTCATGGCAGGTACCTACCTACTGGTGCCACTGATCTTCCGGCGCGAGCTGATCATGAAGGGCCTGGCCAGATGGCAACCCTACCTGTTCGGTCTCGGGGTGATGGGCATCTCGGTATTCATGATGGGCGCCGGAACGCTCGGCGTACCCCGACGGGTCTGGGACATTACCGGCGCCGGTGCTGCGATCAAGTATGACTACTCCGGCGCGGCCTACCTGATGATGGGGCTGAACGGTATCAGCGGTGTACTAGCTGCACTTGGCGGCCTCGCCTTCATAGTCATCATCGTGGGCTCGGTCCTGTTCGGGAAACGCACCGGTGACAAACCGCTGGAAGGTCTCACCATGACAACGGCCACCAAGTATGGCAGTGCGGAACACATCAAGATCCCGGGAACCGTCATGCTGGTCGGTGTGTTCTTCACGGCCTTCGTGCTGTACTACTTCGTCAACTGGAAGTATCTCGCGGAAGTATGGCCACTGCGCTGATCGGCAGATCAGGCAGCGCCCCGGTCAGGGAGACCCTGGCGCTCGTATACTCGGTGTTCAAGGTCCGCATCGGGACGGCGATCATGCTGACGGCACTGGCAGGTATCGCCGTGGCACCAGGACCTGCACCGGAACCCTGGCAGATCGTCGTGCTGGCCCTTGCCGTGCTGCTGTCCTCGGCAAGTGCCGGCGCCTTCAACATGTACATGGAACGTGACCTCGATGCACACATGCAGCGCACCCGCAACCGACCATTCGTGACCGGGCGCTTTGCCGCCAACGGTTACTGGCTGACCGGGATCGTACTGTTGCTGGTAGTCTCCATTGCCGCCGCCGCGCTGGCGACCAATGCCATTGCGGCGCTTTATGTCTTCCTCGGTGCGTTTGTCTATGGCGTGGTGTACACGGTCTGGCTGAAACGCCGCACCTGGATGAACATCGTTGTCGGCGGCCTGGCCGGCAGTTTTGCCATTCTTGCCGGGGCCGCTGCGGTGGATCCCGGGCTGGCGCCTGCCCCCGTGATACTTGCAGTAGTGCTGTTCCTGTGGACACCACCGCACTTCTGGAGCCTCGCCTTCAAGTACCGGGATGAATACGCCAATGCCGGGGTACCCATGCTGCCGGTGGTGGTCTCTGCAGGAACGGCGGCACGCGTTATCCTGGCGCATACCATCGTACTGGTCGGACTGTCGCTGCTACCGGTTATGTATGGCATGGGCTGGATTTACCTGCTGGGTGCCGCAAGCGGGGGCGGCTGGTTTATCTGGACCAGCATCGGACTGGTACGCAGCCCGTCTGCCAAAACGGCCATGATCAATTTCCACGCCTCGCTTCTGCAACTGGGCCTGCTGCTGTTCGCCGCCATCCTGGATGCGGCGCTGGGCTAGGAAGGTCCTGATAATAGGTAATCATTGTCATAGCGAGGAAAGCGCGGCAATCTCCTGATCTGGAATGAGTCGTCTGGAGACAAGCTGCGTCATGCTGTTTCCTGCCATGACAAGTCGTGCAGATCCCGCCTGCTACTCAGCCCTGTAAATACTGTGTCAAATGAATAAATTAACCGTATATATACTGCTCTTAATGACCATGCTCGTTACCAGTGCGGCCAACGCGGAACAGAATGGCAGCGGTACAAGTTATGACGAAAAGGCGGCCCTTAGCCTGAGCCAGGCAGCCATCGGCCAGACTGTCGGCAACTACACCTTTCTTGACGGCAATGGTAACCAGCTGACACTGGAATCCTTGCGCGGCAAGCCGGTGATCATCAGCCTGATCTACACCAGCTGCTACCATATCTGCCCGACCGTAACGACCAACCTGGCAAAGGTGGTTGACATTGCACGGGACGCGCTTGGCAATGAGAGTTTTTCGGTCCTGAGCATCGGTTTCGACACCCCGGTCGACACCCCGGACCGTATGCGCGTGTTCGCTGCACAGCGAAATATTGATATCGGTAACTGGCATTTTGTCAGTGCCGATGCCAAAACCATGCAAGATCTGACCAATGATGTCGGCTTCAGTTATTTCAGCACACCGAAGGGCTTCGACCACATGATCCAGGCCACGGTACTGGATGGCGAGGGCAGGGTCTATCGCCAGGTTTACGGCATGGCCCCGGAGCCACCCGCCCTGGTCGAACCGCTCAAGGAAGTACTCTGGGGGAAGCAGGTCGCCGCCACACCGATCGAAGGCATGCTGAACAACATCAGGCTGTTTTGCACGGTGTACGACCCGACCACCGGCATGTACCGTTTTGACTACTCGATCTTTATCAGTTTTTTCATCGGCCTTCTGGCACTGGGCGGCACGGCCTGGTTTATTGTCCGCGCCTGGCGCAAGTCAACGCCTGCAGGGCCACAGACGTAGGGTGCATCGTCCTGCGCAGCTGGCAATAATACGAATTGATTTGCAGGAGTTGAGAAACACGTGACGAAGGTGCGGATAATTGCCCGGGCAGCATTTGAATCTGTCGACAAACTGTTCGACAGGGCCTTCACCCCTGCGTGGAATCCGCTATACCACCTCGGTACGCTCGGGTGGTTCTTCTACTGGATTGTCATCGTCAGCGGTATCTACCTGTATGTCTTCTTCGACACCGGCATTAACCAGGCCTATGAATCACTGGAATATATAACCAATGTGCAGTGGTATGCCGGCGGCGTCATGCGCAGCCTGCACCGCTATGCATCGGATGCACTGATCATTGTCATGATGCTCCACCTGGTGCGTGAATTTGTCATGGATCGCTATCGCGGGGCGCGGTGGTTCTCATGGTTTACCGGCGTACCCCTCCTGTGGCTGGTATTTGCCTGCGGCATCAGCGGTTACTGGATGGTCTGGGATGTACTTGCCCAGTACATCGCCATTGCCACGACCGAGTGGCTTGACTCGCTG
>CP070821.1:1540919-1554480 GCA_020344335.1 Gammaproteobacteria bacterium
ACCTCGATGATGGAACTGCACAGGCTGCAACCTTGAACGATATTCCGGTGGGTACTTATTACATGGTCATGACTACGTACGATGTCAATGGTCATGAGAGCAGCTATTCCCCGGCGGTGAAGAAGACGGTTCTCTAGAGCATCCTGCTGCGGGCAGCTTCATCAAGTGACGCCGCATGATTTGAACGAAGGGCAAGTGGCGAGGCGCACCAGGCCAGGGATGCCGGGTTACCCGTATACTTTGCGGTTCCTGTTCTCCACCCACTTGGCGGCTACGCCGCCAGTACCACGCACCAGGTGAGCAAGCTTCGATACACGCACGTACTGCTCGCGCAGTGCCCTAGACAGCCGGGGTTTTTTTAATGGCAAAGCCTGATCAACTTCTACGCTTTGTGCTCTGGCAGCAATTATTCTGATCCAAACTCATTCGCGCCCCAGGCTGTCTGTGATAAAGCCATCCAGCCCGTTCATGTAATCGTCACCACTAACCAGAAACCCGTCATTGTGCCCGCCGCGCAGTACCAGGAACTGTTTCGGTTCCTTGGCGGCTGCATACAGGCGCTCGCCGTTGGAGTAGGGAATGATTTCATCCTCGCGGCTGTGGACGATCAGGACAGGGCTGTGGATGTCCGCCACCAGCTTCCGGGTATTGTACTGGTAGCGGCTCAACCAGCGGACCGGCAGCCAGGGGTAGAGCGTTGCTGCGGCATCGGGCACCGAGGTAAAGGCGGATTCCAGGATCACTCCTGCGGCGGTCTGCCGGGTCGCGAGGTCGGCGGCTATGGAAGCCCCGAGTGAGCGGCCGAACAGGATGATGCGTTCAGCGGGAATACCGCGCTGCTCCACGAGGTACTGCCACGCGGCATCGGCATCGCGGTAGGTGCCTTTTTCTGTTGGCTTGCCGGTACTCTGCCCGTAACCGCGGTAGTCGAAGATCAGCACGGACAGCCCCAGCTCGTGGAACAGCCGGATGGAATCCAGCCGGTGGGAGATGTTGCCGGCATTGCCGTGGCAGAACAGGACCGTGCCACGCGCAGCTGCTACCGGGACAAACCAGGCGTCCAGTCGCTCGTTATCGCTGGTGCTGAGGGTAACTGGTTCGTAATCCAGTCCGAGAATCTCCGGGGTGGCCTCGATCTTGCGGGTGGGAAAATCGGGGAAGTAGAGCAGATTGGGCTGGTAGAAAAACAGCGCAACGGCGAGTACACCATAGCCAATGGCGAAGACCGATAGGACTGACATGAGGCCGTTCATTGATTGATTTCTTGTTGATTTCACCTGGCCATCAGTAACTGCGTCGTTTTGTGCATCTTGATACTCACTCCGCTTCAGGATGTTGTACACCGCGTAACCCGTTGTGCTGAGCCATCACTCGTATACCGGTACCATTATCCATGAGTTCCCGCCTGGTCGCCGGTATTCTGTCTGACCACATCCTTCCATCTACACCATATAATACCCGCTGGCGGTGCGCGATGAACCGGAGTAACGGATAATTCAGATATCCCTATATGCTGACTTTCCTTTTTCATCGATTGCTGGGCGCGCTCGTCGTGATTACCGGGGTTGCGACCCTGGTATTCCTGCTCATCCACCTCGTACCTGGCGACCCGGTCGAGGTCATGCTGGGAGAATCCGCGTCGGTAGCCGACCGCGAAGCACTGCGAGCGGCGCTCGGACTCGATCAGCCGGTGGCGGTACAGTACCTAGAATATATGCAGGGGCTGCTGCAACTGGACCTCGGCAGTTCGCTGCATTTTCGCCGCCCGGTGGTGGAACTGCTGCTGGAGCGCTTGCCGGCGACGCTGTTGCTGGCCGCGGTTACACTGGTGTTTACCCTGGTAATATCCGTGCCGCTCGGCATCCTCGCCGCAGTGCGCAAGGACACGGCCGTTGACACCGGTGCCATGACGTTTTCTCTGCTCGGTGTGTCCATCCCCAACTTCTGGCTGGGCCCGCTGCTGATCCTGGTGTTCTCGCTGTGGCTCGGCTGGTTCCCGGTCAGCGGGCATGACGGGCTCACTTCGGTCATCCTGCCGGCACTGACCCTGGCCACCGGGCTCGCCGCGATCCTGTCGCGCATGGTACGCAGCAGCATGCTGGAGGTGCTCGGCGAGGACTACATGCGCACGGCGCGTGCGAAGGGGCTGCCGCCGGCTTACATCCTGCTGCATCACGGGCTGCGCAATGCCTTGCTGCCGGTTATCACCTTGCTGGGTCTGCAACTGGGTGCACTGCTGGCCGGCGCAGTGATCACCGAGACGGTGTTCTCCTGGCCCGGGATCGGGCTGCTCACCATCGAGGCGATCCAGTCACGCGACTACCCCGTGGTGCAGGCCTGCGTGTTGCTGATCAGTACCGGTTATGTATTCATCAACCTGCTGACCGATGTCGCCTATGCCGCGATCGATCCGCGCATCCGGCTGGGGGAGGGTGGCTGATGCGCACGACACTCTCCCTGGGCATTCTCGGCCTGTGGGCACTGTTCGGCGTCAGCGCGCCGTTCCTGCCGCTGACGCCGAATCTCATCCACCTCGAACAGATCCTCGTACCACCCGCGGCAGATGCACTGCTGGGTTACGACGACCTCGGCCGCCACATCGGTGAGCGCCTGCTGGTTGGCGCACGCACTTCCTTCCTGGTCGCGTTCTGGGTGGTGTTGCTGTCGGCAGCCCTCGGCACCTGCATCGGCACCCTGAGTGGCTACCGCGGCGGGACCTGGGACAAGCTCATCGTGCAGCTTATCGACATCTTTCTGGCGTTCCCGGGGATCCTGCTCGCAATCGCGCTGGCCGGCCTGCTGGGACCCGGCATCGGGAACGTGGTACTGGCGCTTGCTGCGGTGGGCTGGGTCGGCTATGCACGCCTGGCACGCGCCCAGGTGCTGTCGCTGCGGCACCGTGAGCACGTCATGGCCGCGGAGGCACTCGGAAGCGGTAAACTACGTATCATGACCCGGCACCTGTTACCGCTGATGGCGGCACCGCTGATCATCGAGGCGACCTTCGGGGTCGCGGCCGTGGTGATCGCGGAAGCCGGCCTGTCGTTTCTCGGCCTCGGGGTGCAGCCACCGGATGCCTCCTGGGGCGCCATGATCCGGGACGGCACGCGCTACATGCTGGTGGCCCCGCACATGGTACTGGCACCCGGCGCTGCCATCTTTGCCGTGGTGCTCTCGGTCAACCTGCTGGGTGACCGGCTGCGCGACCGGCTGGACACGCGCAGCGCTTCGCGGGGAGTCAGTGCATGACGCTCGGACCGCTGATGCTGGATGTAGCGGGGACGGAACTCACCGCAGAGGACCGGGAACTGATCGCCCACCCGTCCGTCGGCGGCGTCATCCTGTTTACGCGCAACTGCGCAACACCGGAGCAGGTAAAGCAGCTAATCGATGACATACACGCGGCACACGACCCGCACGTGCTGGTCGCCGTCGACCAGGAGGGCGGCCGGGTGCAACGCTTCCGTGATGGCTTCACACGCCTGCCGCCACTGGCCTGTCTCGGTGCCCTGTATGACACCGACAGGGCGCGCGCCAAACACCTTGCACACACCATGGGCTGGCTAATGGCCGCCGAGATGCGCGCCGTCGGTGTGGACATCAGTTTTGCACCGGTACTCGATCTCGACTACGGGGTATCCAAGATTATCGGTAACCGCGCCCTGCACAGGCATCCGGAGAGTGTCGCGGAACTCGCACACGCCTACCAGAGCGGCATGCACGAAGCCGGCATGGCGGCAACCGGCAAACACTTTCCCGGGCACGGTGCGGTCGAGGCCGACTCGCATCTCGACCTGCCGATCGACCCGCGCCTGTATGAGGACATCGCGCAGTGGGACATGGTGCCGTTTGAACGCATGGTCCATTACGGGCTGGCCGCCGTGATGATGGCGCACATCGTGTACTCCTCGGTCGACGCCAATCCGGCGGGGTTCTCACGGTTCTGGATCAAGGCAGTGCTGCGCGACCAGCTCGGCTTTCAGGGACTCGTACTCAGTGATGATCTCAGCATGGAGGGCGCCGCCTATGCCGGCAATCACGTGGAGCGCGCCGGACTCTCGCTGGAGGCCGGCTGTGATATGGTGTTGGTCTGCAATGACCGGGAGAATGCGGTCGCCGTTGCCGAGTCACTGGAAGGCTATTCCAACCCGGTGTCTCACACGCGCATGTCGCGCATGCACGGGCATGCCGCCCCGGGGTTGCACGAACTGCAACAGGAACCGCGCTGGGAGCAGGCCGTCGCCGCCGCACAGCGCTGTGAGGAGATGCCGGAACTGGATCTCGAGTAGTGGATCGAGATTTCACATTCAGGTCGGTGTAATGCATAGCAATCTGATCCAGCGAGAACAGGGAAAAGATGCACGATATGAGATATATTAACTACATTTATTTCAATAAGTAACGATTATTTTATTATCTGTTTTATTAGGAAATGGCTATGCAGGACAATGCACTCTATCAGGCACTAATCCACTGGGCGGGCGACAACGCCTGGATCGTTCAGGTCTTCATCGTCGTGTTGCTGGTGCTGCTCTTCAACTTCATTCTGCGCATGGCGCTGCGACGCCTGCACAAGAAGCTGCAGGTTACCGACATTCCCTGGGACGATGCCTTTGTCGGCGCACTGCAACGCCCGCTCAACCTGATGGTGTGGATTATCGGCATTGCGTTCGCGGCCGAGATCGTCCACACGGAAACCGGTGCCGCCATCTTCAAGGCCATTGGCCCGATACGTGATGTGGGCGTGATCGCCTGTATTGCCTGGTTCCTGCAGCGCCTTGTCAAGCAAGTGCAGATCAATCTCCTCAAGCGCAGCAAGGCTCGGGAACATCCGCTCGACCAGACCACTGTCGATGCCATCGGCAAGCTGGTCAGCGCCTCGATCATCATTACCGCCGCCCTCGTGGTTCTGCAAACGCTCGGTTTCAGTATCTCCGGGGTACTGGCCTTTGGCGGCATCGGCGGCATTGCCATCGGTTTTGCCGCCAAGGACCTGCTGGCCAATTTCTTCGGCGGCCTGATGATCTACCTCGACAGGCCGTTTGCTGTCGGCGACTGGATCAAATCCCCTGACCGGGAAATCGAGGGAACGGTGGAATATATCGGCTGGCGCCTGACGCGCATCCGTACCTTTGACAAGCGCCCGATCTACATCCCGAACGGCATCTTCTCGACCATCGCGGTGGTCAATCCGTCACGCATGTCCCACCGGCGTATCAACGAGACCATAGGTATCCGCTATGCCGATATCGAAAAGATGCAGGCTATTGTTGACGGGGTAAAGGCCATGCTGCAGCAGCACGAGGATATCGATGACAGTCAAACACTGATGGTCAATTTCAACAGCTTCGCACCGTCATCCGTGGATTTCTTTATCTACACCTTTACCCATACTACCCACTGGGTGCGCTTCCACGAGATCAAGCAGGATGTGCTGCTGAAGATAAGCGACATTATCATGCGTCATGGCGCGGAAATTGCCTTTCCGACATCGACAGTCCATGTGTCCGAACCTGTTCAGCTTGCCGGGACTGCACCAGCAGCGAGCCCGGTAGCGGCGGGTAACTGAAGCAACCCATGCATCCGGCAGATCCGGCAACCATCCGCGAGCAGGCCGAATTGCTCTATGGCCCGGAGGAAATCGGTGCCGCACTGGATCGCATGGCTGCTGAAATTACCGCAGAGCTGGCAGACAGCCTGCCGATTGTGCTGTGCAACCTAACCGGCGCCATCGTGCCGGCAGGGCACTTGCTGACCCGGCTCGATTTCCCGCTCGAGATTGACTATATGAACGTGACGCGGTACCGGGGAAACACCACGGGTGGCGATCGCATCGACTGGCTGAGCAAACCCCGTACCGCGCTGGCCGGCCGCACGATCCTTGTCATCGACGACATCCTCGACGAGGGACACACTCTGGACGCCGTACTTGACTACTGTCGCGCGGCACAGGCAGCACGGGTCTATTCCGCCGTACTGGTAAAAAAACGCCATGAGCGCGGACTGCCACTGCTGGCTGACTGCATTGGCCTCGAGGTCGACGACCGTTATGTATTCGGTTTCGGTATGGATTACAAGGGCCATTTACGGAATCTGAACGGGATTTATGCACTCAAGGAGAGTGCCAGCTAGCAGAACCCGGGAGCGGGCTTGCCGGCAGGAAGAAGGAGAGACCGTGAACCGGTCGAGAGACTGGCCTGGGCCAGGCAGGCGAGGGATGGCAGTTATGGCCTGAATTTTGCGGGACAACAGCAAGCCGGAACCAACATACCGGCTTACAGTGCGCACCAATCGAGACAAAAAACGACGCAGTCATGCGCCCCTGACCCATCCTGCTGCATTATTGAATACAATCTGGGCAAAAAAGGAACAAGGAAAATACATGGTTGATCTGGCAATCATTGGCGGTACCGGGCTGACTTCGCTGTACAACCTGAAAATCATCCGGCGTGAGGTCGTGCATACCCCGTACGGCGAGCCCTCCGGTGCCCTGACCATTGGCGAGCTGTGCGGCAACGAGGTGGTATTCCTCGCGCGCCATGGTTACGGGCATACCATCCCGCCGCACATGGTCAATTACCGCGCCAACCTGTGGGCCCTGAAGCATGCCGGCATCAAGCGCATCATCTCGATATGTGCCGTGGGCGGTATTCGCGGTGATATCGATCCCGGCAGCCTGGTAATCCCGGACCAGATCATCGACTACACCTGGTCACGGCACCATACCTTCTTCGAGAAGGATCTTACCCATGTGACACATATAGACTTCACACATCCTTACTGCGAGGAGATGCGCAGCGCCATCGCTGAAGGCGCGGCAAGTGCCGGCATCGATATCATCCAGGGTGGAACGTACGGGGCAACACAAGGCCCGCGTCTCGAGTCGGCCGCGGAAATCAACCGCATGGCGCGTGACGGCTGTGATATGGTTGGCATGACCGGAATGCCGGAAGTCGCACTCGCAAAGGAAATCGATCTCTGCTACGCCGCCTGCGCGGTTTGCGCAAACAAGGCTGCCGGGCGCAGTGAGGGGATTATCGAAATAAGCAAAATCGAGACGACGCTGAAAGAGTCCATGGTCCGGGTCAGACAGTTACTGGAGCACACGATTAACTCCACCTCTTGTTAAGATAAAAAAACGGCACGGCCATTCAAAGGGGGACTGAATGATCGAATCCGGCTCACCGCCCAGGTACGCGCCATTCGCCAGATGGCGCTCACCATGCTGGCAGTGCTTTTAGCGTGCTTCGAAAGCAGTCCCGGACATTCGATATGCTCGTGAAATACGGCCTCATCATGCAGGAGCGCGATGATCGTCACCTGTTTTTCACTCAGTGCAGAGAACGGTGCACCGGCACCGGTTTCCGGGAAATGGCCGAGCGGTTACTCGTACGTCCGTCTGCGAGAACAAGCTGCACGCGTGCCTGTCTGCGCTGAAACTTGCGCATCCACCGACCCGGGACTGTGATTACCACTTAACATTACAGGGGAACTCACCATGCATTCTGAGGAACTGTCGATCACTGACAAGGTATTCCTGAGCCGGGCGCTCGAGGCCGCCATCCGCATTGGCCTCGTTGCCCTGCTGGTACTCTGGTGTTTCGATATCATCCGGCCGTTTATCGTGCCGATCATCTGGGGCGTAATCATTGCCATTGCCGCCTACCCGGGTTACCTGCAACTGAAGAAATTTGTTGGCGGACGCAGCAAGCTGGCGGCAGCGCTTACCGCCATCATCCTGCTCATCATGGTGCTTGGTCCGACCATCATGCTGACCGGGACGCTGGTGGAAAGCACCAAGGGGATCGCGGTCGAACTGAGTGACGGTTCCCTGACTATACCGCCACCGGCGGAGGGTATCCGCCAGTGGCCGTTGATCGGTGAGGAGGTGGACCGTTTCTGGCGGTTGGCCTCGCAGAATACCGAAGCCGCCCTGAAACAGATCGAACCGCAACTCAAGGCCGCGGGTGCCTGGCTGCTGTCCACTGCGGCCGGGACCGGCTACGCTATTCTGCAGTTCATTGTCGCCATCATTATTGCCGGCGTGTTCATGGCCAATGCCGGTAGCGGCCATGACGCGGCCCAGCGAATCGCCACGCGGTTGACCGGAGAACACGGCAGGGAGATTGCCGACCTCGCGGAATCCACGGTGCGCAGTGTCGCACGCGGCATTCTCGGCGTGGCACTAATCCAGTCACTGCTCGCGGGCATCGGCTTCATTGTCGCCGGGGTACCGGGAGCCGGTCTGTGGGCGCTGCTATGCCTGCTGCTGAGTGTGGCACAGATCGGCGTTTTCCTGGTCCTGGTACCGGTCATCATCTACCTGTTCAATACCGCGGATCTCGTCGTCGCCATCGGCTTCCTGATCTGGAGTATCCCGGTCGGTCTGATTGACAACATCCTGAAACCCATCCTGCTGGGGCGCGGAGTGAAAACACCCATGGTTATCATATTCATGGGCGCCATCGGTGGTTTCATTGCCTCCGGCATCATCGGCCTGTTCATTGGGGCTGTCGTACTGGCGCTCAGCTGGGAGCTGTTCCTCGCATGGCTGAATATGCAGCCACGGACGGCGGAGCAACCGGCGGAATCAACCTGAGATACAACGCGGGCTAACGGGTTCCGCGGATGAAGGCCGTCATTCCCTGCCCCTGGAAGGACACACAACCGCCGGGATAGAACGGTAGGGCGCTATGCGGTCAACGCCTCTTGATTGTCAATTGCCCGGAGGGGCCGTGGGTATCGGGAGGGATTCCGTTGTGGTGTTGTCCTGCTCTGAACCGGGTGCCGGGATTTCCCCGACGACGGACGGATCAGACCCTTCCATCCGGATGGAATCTACCGGTACCGGCAGCTCCGGCGGTTCGTACGGTACTACCGTCGCGATAACACCGAGGTAGGGGTGATCAAAATAATGCCGTTCCCCACTGCGAACGCGCCGTGTTTCCTGTAAGGCGTAGACCGTGTCTGGCGGGGCGCCGGCCTGTCCCGGTAGATAAGCCGCCTGTGGCTTGCTCAATAAAAGGTCTATGTCGAGGTGCAGGAAACGCTCGCGTACCAGCCGAATCGTTCCCTCCAGCCGGTAGCCCGCCTGTTCCAGTCCGTGAGGCACCCGGTAGGGCTGGGCGAGGGTACGATCGAGACCGGCCTGGCGCCAGCGGGTGTGCACCAGCACGTCATAGGCACCGGAACGCTTCAGCGAATCGGCAACATTCTGCAATGACCGCTGGTCACGCGGCATTTCCTCGATACCGGTATCCACAGGTTTCCTGAAATAATCATTGCGCGGTTCAAGACCCGCTTCCGGGCTGTGCTGCGGCCACTGCTCACCGCCCGACTGGGGCGAACGATTACGGAACACAACCACCTCGACATCGTACAGCGCCGGTTGATTACCCGTTTCGACCTGGCCACTGACGGGATTCAGTAATCCGGCAAGCAACACCAGGATTACCGGTACTAGCATGCGGCACCATGGACGGCGGTGCAGTTTCATATTATGCATTGGCTGTTTCCCTGTGTACCCCTGTATCCAGGGTCGCAAGTATATTGGTGACCATGCGGTAACGCTCCTCCTCGTCATCAAAATCGCCTTTGAAACGCAGCTTGCTGCCGCCCTCGAAACGGTACCGGTCCGGGTTGTCCTGGATCAACTCTACCAGTTTCTGCGCATCAATCGCAGGGTCCGGCCCAAACAGCATCCGGCCATCCAGTTTGCCCACCTCGATCTTGGCAACCCCCATGGGCTCCGCCAGCAATTTCAGTGCGGTCATACGGAACAGGTTTTTCACCGCATCGGGTAACAGACCGAAACGGTCGATCATCTCTACCTGCAATTCCCGCAGCGCAACTTCCGATTCCGCACTGGCAATGCGTTTGTACATCACCAGCCGGGTATGAACATCGGGAACATAATCATCCGGGATCAGCGCCGCTATCTGCAGATCGATCTCGGGGCCCTGGTGCAGCGGCTGGTCAAGTTCCGGTTGCTGTCCTGCCTTCAGCGCCCTGACCGCACGCTCCAGCAGGTCGGTGTACAGCGAATAGCCGATTTCGTGGATCTGGCCGCTTTGTTCGTCGCCGAGCAGTTCACCGGCGCCGCGGATCTCGAGATCGTGCGTGGCCAGGGTAAAACCGGCCCCGAGGTCTTCCATGGATTCAAGCGCCTCGAGACGTTTGACTGCATCGGCGGTCATGTTGCGTCGCGGGGGCACCACCAGGTAGGCATAGGCACGGTGGTGCGAACGTCCGACCCGGCCGCGCAACTGGTGCAACTGCGCCAGTCCCAGCTTGTCCGCGCGATTCATGATGATGGTATTGGCAGTCGGGATATCGATACCGCTCTCGATAATGGTGGTGCACACCAGCACATTGAAGCGTCGGTGATAGAAATCCAGCATGATCTGTTCCAGCTGACGTTCACGCATCTGGCCATGCGCAATCTCGATGCTCGCCTCGGGAACAATCCTGGCCAATTCGACCGCAATACGCTCGATCGACTCGACCTTGTTGTGCAGGAAGTACACCTGGCCACCACGCTTGATTTCACGCAGACAGGCTTCGCGCAGCATGGCATCGTTCCATTCCGTGATGAAGGTCTTCACGGCCAGGCGGTGGGCCGGCGGGGTGCCGATGATGGACAGGTCGCGCAACCCTGAGAGTGCCATGTTGAGCGTCCGGGGAATCGGTGTCGCCGTCAGTGTAAGGATATCGACCTGGGTACGCAGCTTTTTCAGTTTCTCTTTCTGCCGCACACCAAAACGGTGCTCCTCATCAATGATCATCAGGCCGAGGCGCCTGAAGCGCACGCCTTCCTGCAGCAGCTTGTGGGTACCGATGATGATATCCACCGTGCCGTCAGCAAGGCCTGCAAGGACTGCCTGCTGCTGCCTGGCGGTCTTGAAGCGCGACAGCACCTCAATCCGTACCGGCCACTCGGAGAACCGGTCACAGAAATTCTGGTAGTGCTGCTGGGCAAGCAGGGTGGTCGGCACCAGCAAGGCAACCTGCTTGCCATCCTGGGCCGCCAGAAATGCCGCACGCATGGCAACCTCAGTCTTGCCGAATCCAACATCCCCGCATACCACGCGGTCCATTGGCAATTCGGATTGCATGTCCTCCAGCACGCCCAGTATCGAAGCTTCCTGATCGGGGGTTTCCTCGAACGGGAACGCCGCGGCAAACGCGGCATAGTCGTCGGCCGGGGCGACACAGGCATGGCCCTTGCGCGCCGCACGGCGTGCATGAATATCGAGCAGCTCGACGGCAACATCGTGAATACGTTTGGCCGCCTTCCTGCGGGCGCGCAACCACTGGTCACCGCCCAGCTTGTGCAGAGGCGCGCTGTCGGGGGCCGCACCGGTGTAGCGACTGATCACCTGCAGCGATGCCACCGGGACATACAACTTGTCGCCATCGGCATACTCAATGTGCAGATATTCCGCCGGGATATCGTGCACGGTGAGTGTTTCCAGGCCACGATAACGACCCACCCCGTGCTCCTCATGCACCACAGGGGCACCGATCGCAAGGTCGGTCAGGTTGCGAATAATACTGGCGGGATCCCGGGACGGCCGGCGGCGTCGGGACTGCCGAGCCCGTTCACCGAACAGACTCGTCTCGGTGATTACGGCAACCGCCGGCTCGGCAATGATCATGCCCTGTTCCAGCGGGGCCACTGTCAGGCATAGCGGGCTGCCGGATGTCAAAAAGGCAGACCAGTCGGTTACCACTTCAGGTCGGATGTTGAACCCGCGCAGCTGGTCAGCCACGGTTTCCCGTCGTCCGGGCGACTCGGCTGTAAGCAAGACCCTGCCCTTATAGTTATCGAGGAACCCCTTCAGGGCGGCTGCCGGCGCTTCATTGCGCGGCCGGATCTTCAGGTCACCCGGCCGACGGGTATCGTAACGGTTCCCGCCGGATGCGGCAGTGTCCTGATGAAAGGCTTCGTGGTGGACCAGCGGCATCCGTGCCAGGCGATCGGACAATTCGTCGGACTGCAGGTAGAGCTCACCAGGGGGAAGCAGTGGTCGTTCCCGGTCATGCCGGCGCGACTCGTAGCGTTCCTCGAGCTGGCTGCGGAATTCCCGCTCGGCTGCCTCTGTGGCATCCAGCCAGACAATACAGGTTTCCTCCGGCAGGTAATCAAACAGGGTGTCGGTCTGCTCGAAAAACAGCGGCAGATAGTACTCGATCCCTCCGGGCGTGATCCCATGGCTGACATCCCGGTATATAGGACTTGCCTGCGGGTCACCCTCGAAGCTGGCGCGATAACGCTGGCGGAAGAAGCGAATTGCTGCCTGGTCAAACGGGAACTCGCGCGCCGGCAGCAGGTTGATAGCGGTTTGCTCCGCGGTGGAGCACTGGGACTCCGGGTCGAACACCTTTATGGTTTCGATTTCCTCGTCGAACAGGTCAATACGAAACGGCAACGGGCTGCCCATCGGGTACAGATCCAGCAGGGAGCCACGAATGGCGAATTCACCGTGCTCCATGACCTGCGATACATACCGGTAGCCGGCATTGGCAAATTGTTCGCGCATTGCTTCCAGATCTGCCCGTTGGCCGGTTTTCAGCACCAGGCTGTTGCTTTCTATATATGTCCTCGGTGGCAGGCGTTGCAGCAGGGTGGATACCGGTACGATCAGGATTCCCGTGTGCAGCGTACCCAGCCGGTTCAGGGTCGCCAGGCGCTGGGAGATGATGTCCTGGTGCGGGGAAAACGCATCATAGGGGAGCGTTTCCCAGTCAGGAAATAGCGTGACTGTCAGTTCGCTGCCCGATAGAAAAAATGCCAGCTGGTCATTCAGCAGTTCCGCGGCCTGCGTATCCGGGGTAATGACGGCAAGCAGCCGGTCGGTTGAGCGACTCGCACAGGCAAGTGCCAGCGCCAGGCTTTCACCGGTCAGGTGGTTCCAGGTCAGGGTTTCACCGGCCGCTGGCAGCAGCGGGTGGAAGGGACTCAGCGAGAAGTCTCCGTCAGCTTGTTGTTGAGTACGGGACATATACAGATACGAATTGTTACATCTAAAAACCCGATAATCCTGCGAATCACAACAATAACCACAATAGTTTCGGCTTTACCGCTGCACCAGCACATACACCCGGTTCCCCTGTGCCCTGAAGCCAGGCATATGGAACAGCAGGTAACGGGACAGATCCTGGTAATCCCCGTAAACATCCCCGAGCACGGGTAACTACAGAAACCATGCGCGTTTCCGAAAACCGGTCAGCCAGATACCGACGAGCAGTATTGCCGCCATCGTTGGAAACAGCTCTCTGATGGCCGCTGCAGCGGAAATCGTCTCATGGTCACGGATTGTCGATTACGCTATTCTACACCATTGCAATTCACAGGAGTTTCCCGTGCCGGCCCGACTTTTCACTGCACGGGATTCGGCAAGTCGGCCATGTGACAGCAGGGACAGCGGCAGAGAATCATACATGGGTAAATCATACGGAGAGTGGCTGGCACGCTGGCGCTACCTGGTGCTGGTGACGGTCATTGCCCTCGTTGCGGCCGCTGCGAGCGGTATGCAATTCCTGACTTTCAAGACCGATT
>CP070821.1:1554580-1567623 GCA_020344335.1 Gammaproteobacteria bacterium
CGCATCTTCGTGAATACGCCGGCAAGCTGGCTCTTGTCTTCGATGCCCCCCCAGAGTTCCCGGTGACATTCAGTGAGCTCGACCCCGTTTTCTCTAAGACCACGCAGGAGAATCCGCACGCGTGGTTTGCCAGTATCATATGTCCCCCAGGTCACGACGCGCATGGCGTTACCGACAGCATTCGGGATTTCCCCTACTGGCAAGATGGTTCAGGGTGTTTCATTTTGATGGATTATTGGCCTGTTTGCCAGATTCCAATCGCTCCCTACGCTGTTCCAATTCAATTTGCCGGACTTTTTCAAGCGTTAACTCAATCAGCTGGCGGTTGAAAGATATCAGGTCGCTAACCATGCCAATAAGATAGGCAACGAAGCCCATCAGCAATATGACCCCGCCGAGCACCAGGGATTGAATATGACCGGCACCACCTGCTGTAAAGTAGAAATACAGGAAACGGATGATCGGAATCAGTCCGATGACCGTCAGGATGGTAGCGAGGTAGAAGAACGCACGCAACGGCTGATACATGGCATATACCCGCACCATGGTCGTCAGCGAACGCTCGATGAAACTGGGAATGGAATTTAACAGGCGCGACTCCATGGCTTTTGGGTTCGTGCGTACAGGTACCGAGGTGACAGCAATTTGCTTCTTGCCGGCCTGGACAAGCATTTCGATGGTATAGCTGAATAGAGAGACGATATTGATGCGCAGGGCTGCATCCCGGTTGATTGCCCGGAAGCCGCTCACAGCGTCTGGCACCTGCACCCCTGCAAACATTCGCACCACTGTACTTCCCAGCCACTGAAGGAATTTTCTGTGATACGACAGGTGTGGCAACCTGGCCAGTTGACGGTCACCGACCACAATATCCACCTGGCTCTTGAGGATTGGTTCAATGAGCTTGCCGATGTCAGCTCCACAGTATTGATTGTCACCGTCTGTATTGACGATGATGTCTGCGCCAGCAAGAAGGCAGGCATCGATCCCATTGCGGACTGCTCGGCCAAGGCCTTTATTTTTCTTGTGCCGGACGATGTGGTCTACGCCGATTTCACGCGCCACCTCCACGGTGCGATCCGAACTACCATCGTCGATGACGAGGATCTCGACCTCGTCCACTCCCTCGATTTCGCGAGGAATATCTGCCACGGTCCGGGCAAGAGTTTCTTCTTCGTTGTAACACGGAATTTGAACAATTAGTTTCATAGGTGGTTCACATTAATACACAACATGCGGGAATTAACCACTATGCTACGGCAACTGAGATTTTCTACCGGCAAGGAACCTTTGCAGTTCCTGCTCTGCAGAGCCGCACGTTAAACACATGCTTTTGATTATACGAAATAATTATGATAACCACAGGCAGACATAATCATCGGGAACGATTTTGGTCGCCGTGAAACAACGGCCCTGTTGGGGTGCAGACCATGGATGGACTGAACAATCGAACTGGTGACAAGGGAATTTTCAGGCTCCTGCGGCAATCGCATGACAGAGCCGGCGGCGGTGCTTAGGCATACATGACGGTAATGTGGTCCCAATAAATCTCCTTGTTGGTACTTAGCCGCCATGCAGTGAGCCCCAGGCAGTACGGCCAGCTGTACCGACATGCGACCTGGCATGCCGGCAGAATAGTCGAATAGTTTCGAGTGCGGTACGTGACAAATGACCTGGACGCTGTGAGGGTAAAACGCCAGGCGACCAGATCACGCTGGCGTGGCCAATGGAATCAGGGCCTGGGTGACCGCAAGCGTACCATATCACCTCGACAGATGCGGCTGACCGCATGACGGTCGCCACACCATCTCTTCGGTACTGCAGGGAAGCGAACACCACATGACACAGCGAGTGACGAGCAAAGAGGATTATCAAGGTGACAAAGGAATCGGGTTGATTGGTCGCTATTGATACTTTCCAGACAAGGCCGATCAGGGTTGCCGTTCATCACGCAGATGCCGGATACCACTGACCAGCCAGCCGTCGTCCTCTTTGGTGAACAACACATCGACGAGATGGATGTCGAGGAATCGGCCCTCTTCACCCCGGAGTGATCCCAGGGCGGAACCTCGCACCGTGACCCTGGCGGTGTCGTCCTCGATGTGCACCACGGCTTCCTCCAGGCTGACTTCCAGTGAGCTGATCCTGTTGAATGCGCCAAGGATTTTCTGCTCCAGCTCCGGACGGCTGTGAATCTCGGTTATGCCATAGCCGGCATTGCTCAGGTCGTACACCGTATGCTCACGGAAATACCCGGCGATCTCTCTGGTCCTGGTGAGTTGCTGGATGTTACTCAGCGGTGCAGAGACCTCCGCGAGGCCGCGCAAGCGCTCGAGTTGATTGAGGATTTTCTGCTCTTCACTGTCGAGAAACAGTGGCAGCGCGCTCAATGCCAATACACCGGCAAGGACAATTAACCAGTACCTGACTTGCATTACCATGGCATTTTAAAGATGGCCGGAGACAGAGTCGAACTGACTGTACAGGGATTTTCAGGCCCCGCTGGATGTACTGGTGCATCCATTGGGCATGACAATAGTTGAACAACTAAAGTACAATTATTGTACAAATAAAGAGATCAGGATCGATGCCCCAACCACAGTCCGCAGAAAAAACCATTGTCCCCGGCAGCCTGTTGCCTATCCGTACCGTTGCGGATCTGACCGGCGTCAACCCGGTAACCCTGCGTGCCTGGGAGCGGCGCTACAACCTGATTACCCCGCAGCGCACACCCAAGGGGCACCGGCTGTATACCGAGGAGGATGTTGAACTCATCAGGCATGTGCTCGATTTGCTCGACCAGGGCATCTCGATCAGCCAGGTCAAACCGTTGCTGGAACAGACACCCGGCATGGAAAAGACTGCCGCTGTCGCGGAAACCGGCGAGGTATGGCGCGACTACCAGCAAAAAATGCTCCAGGCAGTAGAAAAATTCGACGAACATGCACTGGACGCGACCTATAACGATGCCCTTTCACTCTACCCGGTGGATGTCGTCATCCAGCGGCTGATTTCTCCCTTGTTGCGAAAATTCGGCGAGCGCTGGAAAGACCACGACGCCGGTATTGCAGAGGAACATTTTTTTTCTGTCTATCTGCGTAACAAGCTGGGAACCCGCATCCACCACATGAATCAGCGCAGTAACGGACCCTTGCTGCTGCTCGCCTGCCTGCCGGGTGAATTTCATGAAATCGGCTTGCTGTTGTTTGCGCTTGCGACCGTGAATTTTGGCTATCGCGTGCTTGTCCTGGGTTCCAATACCCCACTGGAACAGCTACCCATGGTCATGCGACAAAGAACCTGTGCCGGTATCGTCCTGTCAGGCTCATCCCGTCCTTCGAAGGGTATCCTTGAAAGCGATCTGGCTGCACTGGTCGATAACAGCCCGGTGCCGGTGTTTGTTGGCGGGAAAATCGCCGCCAAACAGCAGGAGAAGATAGAGGCATCCGGCGCAATCTGTCTGAGCGAGTCAATCGCCACCGGACTCGGACTGGTAAGCCAGCGGCTGGGTACGAAAAGACTGCGCTGATCGCACATGAGCATTGCGATACTGTGGCTGCGCAGGGATTTGCGTCTTGACGACAATCCTGCCCTGCAGGCCCTGCTGGAAGACGGGTATACCCCCGTACCGGTCTACATCCATGACGAGCCCGATGCGCAGTGGCCACTGGGTGCCGCCAGTAGCTGGTGGCTGCACCACAGCCTGACCGCTCTCAAAAAATCACTCCAGGAGTGCGGCAGCGACCTTGCTGTGTTTCACGGTGATACGCAAGAGCTACTCTCACAATTGATCGGTGCAACCGGTGCCGGTGCCGTTTACTGGAGTCGTTGTTATGAACCGGCATATATCAAGCGCGATGAAGCGGTAGCAAAGATGCTCGGGCGCAGCGGTGTCACTGCCCGGATTTGCAGCGGCCCGTTGCTGCGCGAACCGCGGGAGATGCTGAAAAGGGACGGCACTCCCTACCGAGTTTTTACGCCCTTCTGGAAAACGCTTCAAAAAACCGGACCATCACGCTGCCTCACCGGGCAACCGAAAAAACTCCCGGCCGTTCTGGACAGGCAATTATTCAGTGAATCAACTGTCGAGTCCCTGGAGTTATTGCCCGACATCCCCTGGGACATGGCTTTTTACAGGCACTGGCAGCCCGGGGAAGACGGCGCCTGGAAGACACTCAGGGATTTCTGCGAACAAAGACTAATCGACTACTCTGCTGCGCGCGACAGGCCCGCCATGCCGGGGACATCCCGACTGTCCGCACACATGCACTTTGGCGAGATAAGCCCGGTCAGGCTCTGGGAGTATCTCCTGCACTGGTCAGCTGCACAAACCGGATACGGAGCCGTTGCTGCCAGCGAGGCATGGCTGAGGGAACTGGGCTGGCGTGAATTCAGCTATCAGCTGCTCTATCACTTTCCGGACACCACACTGAAACCGCTTGATCCGCGTTTTGAGGCCTTTCCGTGGCGCTCCGGATACCGGGAACAACTGGCCCGCTGGCAACGGGGCCAGACCGGTATACCGTTCGTGGATGCCGGCATGCGCGAATTATGGACGACCGGATACATGCACAACCGCGTGCGCATGGTTGTTGCCTCGTTCCTGACGAAAAACCTGCGCATACCATGGCAGGAGGGTGCACGCTGGTTCTGGGACACGCTGGTGGACGCCGACCTGGCCAACAACACCATGGGATGGCAGTGGACAGCAGGCAGCGGCGCGGATGCGGCTCCCTATTTTCGGGTATTCAACCCGGTACTGCAGGGTGAGAAATTCGACAGTGCCGGAATCTATGTCCGCAGGTGGGTACCGGAACTGGCAAAACTCGACAATAAATACATTCACCGGCCCTGGTCAGCCAACCCGGCCGTACTTGCCGATGCCGGCATCAGGCTGGGTACCAATTACCCGGAACCGCTGGTCGATCTGCAGGTCAGCCGGAAAGAGGCACTGGCAGCGTGGGAGCGGATCAAACAACGACCCGCCTGAGTGGTTCACAGTTTTCATCACCTGTCGGAATTTCATAGCGCCAGGACCGCTTGTCGAGTTCCAGGAGCAGATCTGGAAAGGCAGGCCGAAGCGTGTCACGCCTGCCGCGAAAACCGATCTCAACCTCCGCAGCCCCGGGTGTGAACCGGTGGTGGGCGTCACGGGGCCGTTTGCCGTTCGCCGGTACCTTGCAGGCGCGACTCGCGCCAACCGAGCGCCATGACCGTCAATGCGGGCAGGAAGGTCAGGGCGACAAAGGCCGTGCCGAGCAGGCCGAACAACACGATCACGCCGACACCGCGGTAGAGCTCGGTACCCTCGCCCGGCAAGACCACGAGCGGGGCCAGTCCGCAGATGGTGGTCAGTGTCGACATGGCAATCGGGCGCAGACGGATCTCGACGGCATTGCGCACCGCCGCCTGCGCGTCCATGCCGAAATCGCGTACATTGGTCATGGCCTGATGCACGATAAGTATCGGGTTGTTGACCACCGTGCCCATCAGGATCAGAAATCCGAGCATGGAAATCATGTCGAAGGGCTGGTGGAATCCGCCCATGCCCAGCAGGGATGCCAGCCCACCCGCGCCATTGAACAACCACAACCCGACGATGCCGCCGGCCACACCCAACGGAATCGTGAGCATGATCAGCAGCGGATACCCCCAGTGGGTGAAGATGGCGACCAGCAACAGGTAAATGATCACCAGGGCGACAAGGTAATTGGCAAACAGCGCCTCGCGCGTCGCCTGCAGCTGATCGCTGGCCCCCGAGATATTCACGTCGATGTTGACGGGGATGGCGCCGGTTGCACGCATGTGATCGACCACCTCCGTGCGCACGATTTCCACGCCGGTCTCCAGGGCGACATTCGCGGGCGGAATGATATTCAGCGTGACCGTACGCCGGCCATTCAGGCGGCGGATCGTGCTGGTGTCCACGGTCTCCACAATACGCGCCAGCGACGACAGCGGAACACTGGCACCGCTCGGCGTATACACCGGCAGTTGCGAGAGCCGGTCAAGACTGGCACCGGTACCCACATCGCTGTAGAGATAGATGTCGATCTTGTCATCGTCGAGAAAAAACTCGTCGACAAACGCGCCGTCGGTAAGGGCGGCCACCGCAAAGCCGACGTCCTCGGCGCCCATGCCCACCTCGGCGGCACGGTCCCAGTTGGGCCGGATCTCCACCAGCGGCTGCGACAGGGTCAGTGTCGGCGGGTCGGCCTGGATGCGCGGCCGGTCGAACACCTCCTGCGCCCGACGATACGCCGCGGTGGCGACCTCGTAGATCGCCGCCAGGTTGGTGCCGGAGATATCCAGATTGACGCTGCGGGTGCCGCCGTCGTTACTGGTGATAATGGAACCGCGCGTTGCGAACGCCCGCATCCCCGGGTACTCGTCGTACTTGCGCGTGATCGCCTGCATCAGCGGTTCGATATGGGCGTTGTTTTTGGGCTGCGCGATGATGCGGATGCGCTGTGGCTCGACACTCATGTTGATATAGGCGAACGCCGGCACGTCGGTCTCGCCCGACTGGAATCGCTCCGGCGCATCCTCCAGAAACGGTAGGAAATAATCCTGCAATTCCCCGGCGATGCCCGCCATGGTTTGCAGGTTGTAACCAGGCGGGGCGTGCATGGAGGCGAATACCTTGGGCTCCTCGCCCTCGGGCAGATACTCGGCCGGCGGCGTCAGCCACACGATGGCGGCAAGACTCGCGGCGGCCACCCCCGCCGTCACACCGAGCCGTCGCACGCGCCCTTCGATGATCCAGTAGATCGCGCACAGCACGCGCTCGCGCAGCCCGCCGGCATCGGCCACGCCACCCGCATTGTCGGAGCGGAACCGCAGGCGCGCGGTAGCTGTCGGCACGGCCGTGATGGCGACCAGCATGGACACCAGGATGGAGGCGGAGATGCCGATGGCCACATCCGAGTACAGCTGCCCCGCCTCCTCCCTGATGAACACGATGGGGACGAACACCAGCACCGTGGTGAGCGTGGACGCCAGCACGGCCGGCCATACCTGGCTCACACCCTCCACGGCAGCGCGGAACCGCTCCAGCCCGCGCCGCCGCGCCAGCTCGATGCTCTCCAGCACGACAATGGTATTGTCCAGCGTCATGCCGATCGCAAAGGCCACGCCGGCAAGCGAGATGACATTGACGGTGCGCCCGCCGACCAGCAGGCCGAGGAAGGCGGCGATGGTGCAGATGGGAATACCCATCACCCCGACCAGGGTGGCACGACCCGAGCGCAAAAAGAGAAACATTACCAGGCTGGCGAAGATGGCACCGATCAGCAGGTTCTTCCAGACATTGAAGATCGAGGCCTCGACATAGCCGACGTCATCGGCGATCAGGCGCATGAACATACCCTTCGGGTTGAGTACCTGCGCATTGATCGAGTCCACTTCCTGCATCATCGCCTGCTTGATGTCGATTACATTGGAGCCCGTCTGGCGCCGCACCGACAGGCCGATGACCGGCTTGCCGTCGGTGAAGGTAATCCTGCTGAGTTCCGAATGGTCCTGGCGCAGCTCGGCCACCTCGCCGAGGCGGATAATCGAGTCGCCGCGGCGGGTCAGTACCAGCTTGCGCAGGTCGTCGAGGGTCTCGAAGCGACCGATGGTACGCAGCAGGTAGCGGCGCTTGCCCGATTCGATCTCGCCCCCGGAGATATCGCGGTTGCGTGCGCGCACGGCGCTGCGCACATCGGAGATAGTCAGGTTGCGCTGGGCCAGCCGTGCGGGATCCAGCAGGATCTGTACCTGGCGTTGCGCTCCCCCGCCGACCCGTACCTCCGATACGCCCGGTATACTCTCCATGCGCGTGCGCACATGGTCCTCCAGAAAATCCTTCATCAGGTCCATGTCCAGTCCGTGCGGGTTGCCCGGCAGCGGCGTGACGCGAAAATACATGAACGAGTTGGAGGAAAACGAGGTCGCGTAGATCCGCGGCTCGTCGACGTTGAGCGGGTACTCCGGTACCCGGGTCAGCGCGTTGTTGACGCGGATCAGCGTCTCGTTGAGATCCACGCCGAAGGGAAACTCCAGCTCGATGCGCGCCTGGCCGAACGAGGCCTGGGACGTGATTTGTTGCAAGGCGGGGATGGTACGCAGGTACTCCTCCTGCTCGATCAGGATCTCCTTCTCCACGTCCTGCGGGGTCGCCCCCGGCCAGTACGTGCGCACCGTCACCGTACGCACCTCCAGGTCGGGAATCATCTGCACCGGAATCCGGTACGCGGCGACGATACCCAGTACCGAGATAATCAGCACCGCGACGGTCATCAGGGTGCCGCGTTTGACTATACCCTCGAACATGGACACCTGCTCACCTCCGACCGCTTCCTATTTGGCGGGCAGCACGCGGACCGCCTGCCCTTCCTGCAGCGCCTCGTTACCCGCCATCACCACGCGCACACCCGGCTCCAGGCCCCGGATCTCGATCCGGCCTTCAAAGCCGACCCCGGTCTGCACCTGGCGCTCTGTGACGGTCGCGGTCTCGCCATCGCCCTCCACCAGCCACACGGTGACGCGCCCGTCCGGGTAGCGCAGCAGTGCGTCACGCGTAACCACTACCCCCTGGCGTCCGGTGTTCAGCTGGAGCACCCCGTGCGCCGACATCCCCGGCGTCAACGCAATATCCTCCGCGTCCAGATAGGCGCGCAGCAGAAAGGTGCGCGCGCTGGGATCGTTTACCGGCACCACCGTCCCGATACGCGCCGCCAAGCGCCGGTCAGGCACCGCATCCAGACTGACCTGCAAACGGGTGTCCCCGTCAATGCGCGGGTAATAGTGCTGCGGCACACGGAAATCCAGCCGCAGGCCGTCGGTGGCGATGAGCTCGACCACGGCCGTACCCGGTTCCACCCACTCGCCGGTCTCGGCCAGCTTGCGGCTGATCACCCCGGGAAAGGGCGCGGCCAGCTCATGGCGCTTGAGGCGTGCCGCCTGCCGCTTCTGCTCGGCTTCAAACCGTGCCACCGCAGCGGTGCTGACATTGACCTGCGCCTCGAGCGAGCGCAGCTCGCTCTCCGGGAATGATTTTTTCGCCACCAGCCGCCTGGCATCGGCCAGGCGCCGGCGTACGTCGGCCAGCTCGGCATGTGCCTGCGCCGTTGCCGCACGCGCGGCCTCCAGCGAGAGCTCCGCCATCTCCCGGTCCAGGCTGACCAGCAAGGCACCGGCCTCGACACGGTCACCGACATCCACATCGATGCGCTCGACCAGTCCGCCGACCGAGGTCGAAACCTCCGCCACCTGCGGGGAGGTCAGGGTGCCTGTCAATGGCACCTCTTCCCGAATGGGGACTCTTTCAGCCATAGCGACGCTGACACGGGGTGTGCCGGGCTGGGCGACGGTGGTGGCCATACCCATCAGAAGGACTAGCACGACCGGACGGGCGAGCCTGGCGTTCATGTATCTCCTTTGAACGGAGGGAGTCGGCACGTAGCTTCTATACACATCATGAACAGGAAGCGTAGGGGATTCGGGCTCGGTACCACAAGCCTTTTCGCCGGCAATCACTTACTCCAGGCAGGGACAATGCCGCCCGCTTATGACAAGGACGTTAGTAACGGCAATTTGTTGTTTTAATGGTGGCCAGGGACAGAATCGAACTGCCGACACGGGGATTTTCAGTACGGCAGCGCAAATTCTGACTCTTATCTTTCAATTGTTTACAGGGACGCCCGTTGCCCAATTTGCACAACAGTGCACTACCGTACGCAACTGATTCACGCAAAACTTACGCAGAACCCAGAACCAAAATGCTTATCTGATCCTCACTGCACCACTGCCGTTTAGCGACTACAGCTCATTGTAACGCCAAGCTTTACAGAACCCTATCATCGTTTGTCACCAGCCGATTTTAGCTGTAGAGATTCCTCAGCTATTTTGCTGGTTTGACATCTGCATAGTAATTGGTGCCCAACCACACGGCGATGTTTTTCTTCAGGTATGGTGTCCCAGACAAAACTACCCGCTTCTCCCGGATCGCCTTCATAATGGTCGTATCCCCCATCCATGCCGCAGTCAGTGTTCTCAAATCGGTACTTATCTCCAGATCCAGTTCGTATCCGGGATCCTGGTAGCAAACGTCGACATTTACCGGGGTAATGACCAGCCACCAGAACCGGAATTTTGATGTGTAGTCCTTGAACTCGATGCGGATGACCGTACGCGGCGCCTTGAAGAATCCGGGATCGATGGTCCGATGAATGTCCCAGACCAACAATGACGGATCAAGATCCTCAGCGGTCAGTTCACTCCTTACCCAGCGATGTCCCCAGATACCCAGCTGCCAGATAATTTTCGCCAGTTCCTCACCGGCTTCGGTCAGTACATAATCAACATGCCCTTTAGCGCTCGTGCGCTCAACCACGCCAGCTCCCTCGAGGGTCTTCAGGCGGGATGAAAGCAGCGAGGGTGACATCAGGGGCAACCCCCTGCGCAAGTCATTGAATGTGTTACTTCCCGCAGCCAGCTCCCTGATCACCAGATTGGTCCAGCGCTCGCCGACCACCTCGGTGGCCTTGGCAATGGGGCAATATTGTCCATAGCCTTTCATCGTCATGGTCCTCCCGGTCTTACTGGGAAGCTTAGCGGGATACCCGGCAATCGCCAGTACAATTTATGTACTTATATAGCGGCCTCGTGTTGGTTTGCCCGATGCATCTTCCCCGGGTTTGGCGCTATGTTTCTCTTACTAATTAATCTCTTATTCGAACCTCGCCTCTCCCTGCACGCCTCATTCGGAGTACAAACTTTGTACTAGCCGGTGACCCGGCTGTTGACCAGACTTGTGCCATGAGCTGGCAGAGGACTGCCGGTTCATTCCCTCAAAGACACAGCACAGGAGAAGATCATGGCACTTTTACCCAAGACATTACGTTACTGGTTGTTCGACACCCTGTCGGTCAAGACCATGCGCTATGTGGATGCGGTTCCGCGTCACAAGGCCAGCGGCGTCGTGGCCGATGTGTATGACCAGATTGCCGACGATTTCTTCGTCAATGGATCACTCACCAGTCGCTCCGGAGTCCCTGACCTGTTTGCCGCCATCTGGACAGGCGGTCGTGAAACAGTGCTGGTCGACGACCAGCTGGACCGCACCACCAAGGAGGCGTTGACCGCCACATTGTCCTCCATCAATGACTGCCCCTATTGCGGCGACATGATGGTCAGCCTGGTTCATGCCGCGGACCGGCATGACGATGCTGCCCGGATTCTGGAAGAAAATGAGCAAAACATCACCGACCCGCTGTTGCGCGAGCGCCTGCTCTGGGTGCGTGCCGTGGCAACGCCAGGTGCTACACCACCGTCCAGAACCCCGTTCAACAGGGCCCAGCTCCCAGAAGTCATCGGGTCACTCATGGCGCTGAGCGACATCAACCGCTTCAGCCACATCATCATGGACGGCTCGCCTGTGAACGCCCCGTTTGGATTGCAGGCAGTGAAGGCCTTTGCCCTGCGTCTGTTCGGCGGAGAGCTCAGGGCGACACACAAGCACCCGCTGGAGCAAGGCCGTACCCTGCACCTGCTGCCCGAGGCCGAACTCCCTGACGATATGCAGTGGGCCAGATCCAATCCGCGCATTGCCGGTGCAGTGTCCCGCTGGGCAGCAGCAGTGGAGCGGGAATCCGAGCATGTGATTCCGGAACGCACACGCCAGCTCGTCCACGACAGCCTGCGGCAGTGGCAGGGTGAACAGATGCCGATCAGCCGTAGCTGGGTTAATCGGGAAGTCGACGGGCTGGAAGGCAACGAACGCGCCATCGCCCGGCTGGCACTGGTGGTTGCCAAGGCTTCGTACCAGTCTGATGACAGTCTCGTTGCCGATGTACTGGAATACAACCCGGAGCAGAAACAGTTCCTGCGTGTCCTTGCCTGGAGCACGTTTACGGCGGCCCGGTACGTGGCGGCGCGCATCGCCAGGCTGAGTGACAACACCAGACCAGTCCTGCGACAGGTGGCATGATTAGCAGCAGGGTAGACACGGCGCCGGACTGGCGTCCGGCGCCATACCGGGAACTGCCACATGGCTTATCCCGATAAATACTGGATCAGGCAACAACCCTTCAAAATTTCGACTGTTGTGCCAAACTTGTCATGCAACAGGTACAAACAAACTTTTCGCAGGGGATCGCGCCACAGCACATATGTATCCTGCCACCGGGATGAAACCTTTGATGCGGCTTTCATGCTGCACGTCGGCATGAAACATAGCAGACATCGAATGATAGCTAAGGAATATTGCGCCCGCCTGACACGATGACAACTTCCTGTCAGCAAGTGTATGCCATAACAATATTACCCTGAGCATTACATGCCAAAAAACGTGCTTTGAACCGGAAAGGAAATTGCAATGTATAAGACTTTCACCGGGTTTCCGAAAGAAATGTTCGGCTTTCTCACCGACCTGGGCGCGAACAATAACCGCGAATGGTTCAGCGACAACAAGGATCGCTACGAGCGTTCTGTCGTGACACCGGTTACCGAATTCATCGAGGCGGTCGGTGAATTTCTGCCCGCCATCTCGGATGCGTATATAGCCGATACCCGCCGCAACGGCGGATCGATGTTCAGGATTTACCGGGATACACGCTTTTCCAGGGACAAGCGGCCATACAAGGGGAACGTCGGCTGTCAGTTCCGCCATACAGCAGGCAAGAATGTCCACGCACCGGGCTTTTATGTGCACCTGGCACCCGGCGAGGTATTCATAGGCGGCGGCATATGGAAACCGGACAATAAGTCTCTTGACATGATCCGGAACCATATTGCCGGGAACCCCGAACAGTGGTCCGGCGCCATCAAAGACGCCGCGTTTTCAAGCTATTTCGTGGAACTGCAGGGCGAAAGCCTGAAGCGCCCGCCCAGGGGATTTGATCCGGGCAACCCGCATATCGAGGACCTCAAACGTAAAAGCTATATTGCTTTCAGGCATGTCAAACCGCAGAGTGCTTTAACACCCGCCTTTATCAACGAGGTGGAGAAGGCATTCGCAACCGCGATGCCGTTGATGCGTTTAATTACCAGCGCACTTG
>CP070821.1:1567723-1609176 GCA_020344335.1 Gammaproteobacteria bacterium
AACAGCCGCGACATGATCAACACGCCAGTCATGGAGGCAATGGCGGCGGCGATTACAATCTTGGGCAGGTTTGTGACGTCAAAGTTGGAGAGGAACAGTGCATCACGTGTCGCCTTGCCAGCCACCTGCTGTGCAATCATGGTCGTTGCAGCAAATAGTGCAAAAGCGAGTGCCGAGGTATCTGACCGTTTAGCTGAATTCATCACTCAGTCTCAGTACCGGCCCCGAACGACCGCAAGTCGGCCATAACACGTAATCAACCAGCGGCAACAGCCAATAAACCCCTTGGTGATCAGCGTGGGAGTAATCCAGGCATTGGGCTCAACCAGTAGGCGTGAATTATACAAAAAAACATTATATATCAATTGGATATGAAGTATCATTCAGGTAATGAACAACCCTGCCGCCAAACTGTATTACCGGCGCCATAATATTAGTATAGGCTTATATTTGGATGTTAGCTGATTTAAATGGTAAAGTACCACGTTATATGTGTGTATTTCGTGCATTTCTTTTAGGTTTGTTCACACTGGCGGTATCAGCGCCGTCGTTCGCGGACGGGCTGGACGGCTTCCCTACCCTGTGGGAAAGCCATGACCCTGGACTGCAGCAGCAATTGGAAAAGACCCTGGTTGATCTGGGCCTCGACGCCGCCATCAAGAGCAAGCAGCTCAGCGTCACTCTGGTCGATATCACCGACCTGGAAGAACCCCGTGAGGCGTCTGTGAATGGCCATGAAATGCTCTATGCCGCGAGTCTTCCCAAGATTGCTATCCTGCTCGGCGCCTTCGTGGAGATCGAGCAAGGCCACATGGAGCTGGACAAGGATACCCGTTCCTCGCTGACCCGCATGATCAGGAACTCGTCCAATGTGGATGCAACCCGCATGCTGAACAGGGTCGGCAAGGACCGCTTGCTGGAGATCCTGCAATCCAGTACCTATCGCCTCTATGACCCGCAGGTCAACGGCGGGCTCTGGGTTGGCAAGGAATACGGCAAGTCAGGGGCCTATCAACGTGACCCGTTACATAATCTGTCACACGGTGCAACGACCATGCAGGCAGCACGCTTTTACTACCTGCTGGAAACCGGGCAACTGGTTGATCCCGTGCTGACCCGTGAGATGAAGGCCATGCTGGGTAATCCCGGTATCAAGCACAAGTTCGTCAAGGGCCTTGCCGACTATCCCGATGCCAGGATCTTTCGCAAGTCAGGGTCCAGGAACCGGTGGCATTCCGATAGCGCGCTCGTCGAGGCCGATGGCCATAAATACATTATCGTGGCCCTGGCAGAGAATACGAGTGGTGGTTTGTGGCTCAGCCGCCTGATCAAACCAATTCACGAGTTCATGGTGCCCCGTAAACTGGCTCTAACCAGCCACTGATTTTCGCAAGTCCTGCCAGCGCAGACACCGATCCTGCCTGATCCTTTCCTGTTACGTCTATGATAACCTGCACCCGCTATGCGGCAGGTATTCAACATTACGGGCTACAGAAATTGCCTGTTTTTAAAAAATAGCGTGCGTAATCGAGTCGTCCGATATCGTTATCCCGTTCTAGCGGCAGCATTTGCTGTCCTGTCCGGGTGTGCGCAGCAAATGGTCGGGGTCGAGTCGCACGAGATGTTGAATGCGACCTTGTGGGCACAGTCATCGGCCGAATACGAGGCGGTTACCCGGCAAGTGTATCGGGTGGCGCGCGCTAATCTCGACGAGGCGCTGGCCGATCCCCACTGGCGTGCCGCCCTGGAACAGACGGGAGACTACGCCGATCTGCCACCTGCCATTGTGCTGGACCTGGATGAAACGATTCTGGATAACACCAGTTACGAAGTACGGATAATCCGGGAACTTAAAAAATATTCACGTGCAAGTTTTGCTGACTGGTGCCGGGAAGTCGATGCACCGGCCATCCCGGGAGCAAAGGAATTTCTTGACTATGCAGCTGATCAAAATGTCGCGGTGTTCTATTACAGCGCACGCAGGGAAAACCTGCGTGACTGTACGGCAAGGAACCTGCGCGCACTGCAGGTGCCGTTCCCGAATCAATCCCGGCTGTTATTGAATACTGGCACCAGCAAGTCGGAATACCGGGCGATGATTGCCAGGAATTATCGAATCCTGTTGCTGGTAGGTGACAATCTACAGGATTTTGTTGATGGTTCCAAAACGGATCCGTCCCGGCGCCGCGATCTTGCCAGAAGTCATGTTGAACGCTGGGGGCGTGAATGGATCATGTTGCCCAACCCGATGTACGGTCACTGGGAATCATCTTTCTACGGATTTGACTATGAACTGCCGCGGGAAGAACAGCTGCGCCGAAAAAATCTGCAGCTGCACGAATAGGTGGTTTTTCCCGGAAACAGAAAAGTGTCCTGACCCTGACAGCCGACAGAGCCCCGCTTCTAAGTCCCGGTTGCCGAGGCACGGCGATGCTCACTGACCAGCAACACACCCGCGACCAGCCAGCAAAGCACCAGGAACACATTGAAGACAAAGAATGCCTTGGTGGTCAGTGTCAACAGTTGCACACCGACCAGCACCGTGATGGCCGCCAGGCCATCCCCGAGCCGCACGTACAGGGTATCGATAGCAGGCTTGCCCCGGAATTTCATTGCCGAACTGACCGGCAGCCACAAGACATGGCGAGACGTATTATTCAGTGAATAGTCGGTGGCGTTCTCGGCGATCTTCATGATCTTGACCACTGCCAGGACTGGCAGCAAGGCCATTATCGAGTATGACATCAGTGCAATAACCGGCAGGATCAGCAGGATGGCGGCAAAGCCACCGTACTTCAACAGCCGGGATGCGACGAAGGCCTGCAGCAGCAGAGCCGTGATATTCACCCAGAAAAAAAAGTTGCCGTAAAAGGCGGTGGTGCCGTCCCGGGTGAACTCCAGCATGTTCGGTCCGTCGGCGATCCCCTGCTCCTGCGCCTGCACGGTCAGGGCCTCCTGTATCACCCGGAACAACAGGTTCTCGCCATTGGTGTTGACCCAGTTGGTGAACACGGTTACCAGGGCAGCCAGCAGCAGGAACCTGCTGACCAGCACAAGTCTCGCACCGTTCCAGATGCTGGCCTTCTCCGGTTCCGTTTCGGTACCGCACTCCTCGCCAGGAGCAGTCGCGTCGGCTGCTGTGCCGCGGTGATCTTCCCGTCGTTCGATCCTGCGTACCAGCATAATGGAAACAATCAGGGGTGCGGTGGCCAGCAGTAGCAGTGCCTCGGTCGGGGCCATGCCCGAATCCACAAGCTGTTCCACCATCCAGGATCCGAAAGCAGCACCGGAGGTCGCCCCAATGGCGATAAACGGCAACATGCGCCTGCCCCGTTCATCGGTGTAGATGTCGGCACAGAAGGTCCAGAACTGGGCAACCACGAATACACCGAACATCCCTACCCACAGGTAATAAACGATGCCCGACAGCGGCAATTTATCGAAAAAGAGGTTCGGTTGCAGGAACCAGAAGATCACCATGTTGGATATGCAAAACAGTGTCGCACGGGTAAACAGTGTGGCCCGGTCCCAGCGATCAGCCAGGCGGGCATACCAGCCAACGATAAACAGCAGGATGATACTTTGAGCAAAGCTGGAATAGGCCTTGACCTCCATCTTCGACAGCCCCTCCACATCCGAAATGGCGATCCACCCCTCCCGCAGCGGCTTGATGAAATAGTAGGCCAGCAGGATCAGGAACACATTGGCGAACATCATCACCGCGGTTGTACCTTCGCCGGGTTTTACCTCGGTAAACAGGCACAGGATTCGTTCGGTTGTCGAGAGTTGGGTCATTTCCGTGGCGGCTTGCACAGCTAACCGGCTTCAGGTGTCGACCGGCGCTGCGGGGGGTTGTCTTGCCGGCCTGTGGTCGTTGGCGA
The DNA here is from genome assembly GCA_020344335.1 of Gammaproteobacteria bacterium. Classification (GTDB taxonomy): domain Bacteria; phylum Pseudomonadota; class Gammaproteobacteria; order UBA9214; family UBA9214; genus SZUA-186. The sequence goes on from CP070821.1 coordinate 1,571,605, forward strand.
AAATCAAATTGATAATATCGATGCGGCGGGGGTTATCAGTTTCATCCGGGGCGAATTACGTCAATGCCGTCCATATAATCCTGCAGCACGGCCGGTACGCGGATGGAACCGTCTTCCTGCTGGCTGTTTTCCATAACCGCAACCAGGGTCCGGCCGACGGCGAGTCCCGAGCCGTTGAGGGTATGCACCAGCTCGGGTTTCCCGGTTTCCGGGTTGCGCCAGCGCGCCTGCATGCGACGTGCCTGGAAGTCCCCGAAGTTGCTGCACGAGGAAATTTCCCGGTAGCACTGCTGTCCTGGCAGCCACACTTCCAGGTCATAGGTCTTGGCTGCCGAGAAACCGATGTCGCCGGTACATAGCGTCACCACCCGGTATGGCAGCTCCAGTCTCTGCAGGATGGTTTCCGCATGCCCGGTGAGTTCTTCGAGTGCATTATAGGAGTCCTCCGGTCGCACGATCTGTACCAGCTCGACTTTCTCGAACTGGTGCTGGCGGATCATGCCACGGGTGTCCTTGCCGTAGGAACCGGCCTCGGAGCGAAAGCATGGAGTATGGGCAACGTAGCGCCGGGGCATGGCGTTGTCCTCGATAATTTCAGCGCGGGCGAGATTGGTAACCGGGACTTCCGCAGTCGGGATCAGGTAGTAGTCCGTCTCGCCGCTGGTTGCAAACAGGTCTTCCTCGAATTTGGGCAGCTGCCCGGTACCGCGCAGGCTGTCGGCATTGACGAGGTACGGCACGTAGGTTTCGGTATAGCCATGCTCGCGGGTATGCGTGTCCAGCATGAACTGGGTCAGGGCCCGTTGCAGCCGTGCAAGCGGTCCCTGCATGACGCAGAAGCGTGAACCGGCGATCTTTGCCGCTGCCTGGAAGTCCAGCAGGCCGAGTCGCTCGCCAAGGTCCACGTGGTCTTTTGTATCGAAACTGAATGCCTGGGGCTCACCCCAGCGGCGGATCTCCTGGTTGTCCTGCTCTCCTTTCCCATCAGGCACCGAGACATGCGGGATGTTCGGTATACCCATGAGTATGCCATCCAGGGCGGCCTGCAGCCCGGCCAGCTCCTCCCCGGCCGCCTTGAGCTGCTCACCCAGACCCTCCACTTCCTTCAGCAGCGGGGCGATATCCTCGCCGGCTGCCTTGGCCTTGCCGATATCCCTGGAGCGAGTGTTGCGCTCTGCCTGTAACTTCTGGGTGCGGGTCTGGATCTCCTTGCGCCGTGTCTCCAGGTGTTGCAGTTCTGGGATGTCGATGGTAAATCCACGGCGTGCCAGTTGCGTCGCAACGTTGTCGAGATCATTCCTGAGCAGTTTCGGGTCAAGCATACGGTTACCGGTTTTGTGATCTTTACGGGATACGGAATTGTAATGCAGGAACGTGGCCGGTGGCGAATGCCGGCGTGAGCAATCGCGGACTGTTTTTATACAACCAGTGAGCCTGCCCAGCAGACGATATGCCCGGGATCGATATCCTTGCGGATATGTTCGAGGATGCTGTCGACTTTTTCCGGTACATCGAAAAACTCTATCACCAGCGGGAGGTCGAGTGACATGTCCAGTAGCGAGGAGGAATGCAGTTTGCCGGACTTGCCGAAGCCGCTGATGCCGCGGAATACGGTCACGCCCTGGACCTGTTCCTCGTCGTGCAGGCGCTTGAGCAAATGCTCCATGCGCCCTTCCCCTTCGGTCAGGTAAATCCGTACAAACATGATATCCAGTGTGTTCATATCTGCCTCGCTACCAGTACGCCCAGCCCGGCAGCCGTCACGCAAACGATCACGCTGATGACGACATTCAGTACGGCCTTGCCGAGCTGGCCGGACTCTATCAGGTTCAGGGTTTCCAGGGAAAAGGTGGAGAAGGTCGTGAAGGCTCCCAGTACACCGATAAACAGGAAGCCGCGTATTACCGGGCCCATTGCGAGGCGTTCTACAAACCAGATGTACAGAAACCCGAGGAGCAGGCTGCCGACGACATTCACCGTCAGGGTGCCGTAGGGAAAGCCGGCCCCCAGCCTGTTGTGAACTGCAAGCGAAGTCCAGTAACGCAGAAGTGCGCCGAGAGCGCCACCGGCCGCGATGGCCAGCGCCTGGATCATGCAGGTATTCCGTTCATCATGGACGCCTATGGTACATGCAGGCTGCCTTGTCCGCATCCTTCTGCAGTCCTGTAGGTTGGGCTGAACAAAGTGAAGCCCAACAATGTTGCCACGGCGTGTTGGGCTTCGCAGGCTCAGCCCAACCTACGCTATGACTTCCGGTAATCGCGGTCCAGCTCGCGCAAATGCGCCAGCTTTTCGCTAATCCTGATTTCCAGCCCGCGGAGAGCCGGCTGGTAATAATGCGGTTCCGGCATGTCTTCGGGCAGGTAGGTTTCTCCCGCGGCGTAGGCTTCCGGTTCGTCGTGCGCGTAGCGATAGGCCTTGCCGTAACCGAGTTCCTTCATGAGTCTGGTCGGTGCGTTGCGCAGGTGAACCGGTACCTCGAGCGAGCCGTGTTTGCGGACATCGCTGCGGGCGGCATTATACGCCGCATAGACGGCATTGCTCTTCGCGGCACATGCCATGTATACCACTGCCTGTGCAAGTGCCAGTTCGCCCTCGGGGCTGCCGAGTCGTTCCTGCACGTCCCAGGCCGCGAGACCGAGTGTCAGTGCGCGCGGGTCGGCATTGCCAATATCCTCGGAGGCCATGCGCACCACGCGACGTGCAATGTAGAGTGGATCACAACCCCCGTCGAGCATGCGCACCAGCCAGTACAGCGCGGCATCGGGATTTGAGCCGCGCACCGATTTGTGCAGGGCCGAGATCTGGTCGTAGAACACGTCCCCGCCCTTGTCGAAACGCCGTGTACCGCCAGTGATGACTTCCGCAACGATGTGCTCCGGGATGACTGCCCGGCCACCGTCGGTTTCGGCCAGGTCCGAGGCGATCTCCAGCAGGTTCAGGGCGCGGCGGGCATCGCCGTCGGCGGCCTCTGCCAGCCGGTCACGCAGTTCGGCGGCAAGCTCAATGCGCAGACTTCCCAGTCCCTGCTCACGGTTTTCCAGTGCCTGGTCGATGATGGTACACAGTGCGGTCGGGTCGAGCCGCTTGAGTACGTAGGTACGCACGCGTGACAGCAAGGCGCTGTTGAGTTCGAAGGAAGGGTTTTCGGTGGTGGCACCGATAAAGATCAGTGTGCCGTCTTCCACATACGGAAGGAAGGCATCCTGCTGGGCCTTGTTAAAGCGGTGTGCCTCGTCCACGAACAGGATGGTCTGGCGATCTTCCATGGCACGAATACGTTGCGCCGTGGCTACGGCATCGCGGATGTCCTTGACCCCGGCCAGCACGGCCGACAGGGTAAGGAATTCGGCGTGGGTCTGCTCGGCAAACAGCTTTGCGAGGGTTGTCTTGCCGGTACCGGGCGGCCCCCACAACACCATGGAGTGCAGGCTGCCTTCCTCGATGGCGCTGCGCAGGGGTTTCCCCGGTCCGAGGATGTGTGTTTGTCCGGTGAAATCGTCCAGCGACTGCGGGCGCATCCGGTCGGCCAGGGGACGCCAGGTATCGGTTTGCTTCGGCATGACGTGATCAGGTGCTGCGCTTTCGCTGCATCTGCTTATCGTGTGTCCCCGATGATATCGGTACCCTCCGGTGGAACAAACCGGAAGAGCGATGCTTCAAGCCCGATGTTGCGAACCAGCTGGCTGAATGAGAAAGCGGTGTGGTTGCCAAAACTGTCAATTGCCTCAATCCGCACGAGGATATCATTCTCAAAGTAGACGTGAATTTCAGTGATGTTGCTGTCATTCGACCGTGGAGTCAGCAGCGCGTGCAGGGTGTTGCCGGCAGGCGGCTGCAGTTGTAGCTGGAATACCTCGTCAATCGGTTCTCCGCCACTCAGCAACATGGCCGGTGTGGCGCCGAGTACCGTGTCCATGGCCTGCACGGTAACCTGGGCGAGGTCCTCGTCGTAGGACCAGAGACGTTCACCATCGGCAACGATCTGTTGCCTGTAGGGGCTCAGGTAATCCCAGCGAAACCGCCCGGGCCGCAGTATCCATACCTTGCCATCGGATACCTGCAGTTGTCGCCCGCTGCTGTCGCTGACTTCCTGGTGAAAATCCGCCTGCAGGGAATCGATACTGGCAAAGAAGCCCCGTACTGTATCCAGCGTACCGGGCATTTCGGCATGGCTGCCGGTACCGGGAAAGGCAAACAGCGCAGCCAGCAGCGCCATGTGGTGCAGAATATTCATCAGGCTTCCGGCGGCGGGCCGGCCAGCACCTCGCGGCTGCCGTTGGACTGTGGCGGGCCGACGATGCCGGTTTCCTCCATCTGTTCGATCATGCGTGCGGCACGGTTGTAGCCGATTTTCAGACGGCGCTGTACCCCGGAGATCGAGGCGCGCCGTGTTTCGGTCACAATGGCAACCGCCTGGTCATACAGCGGATCTGCCTCGACGTCAGCATCGCCAGCACCGGCTTCCGGTTTCAGGCCCGGTACGGGATCGGACGATACCTCGAGGATTTCTGTCATGTAATCCGGCTCGGATTTGCCCTTGAGGTGGCCGGTGACCTTGTGGACTTCCTGGTCGGTGACAAAGGCGCCATGAACGCGAATCGGGACCGAGGTACCCGGTGCCATGTAGAGCATGTCACCATGTCCCAGCAGCTGTTCAGCCCCCATCTGGTCAAGGATGGTGCGCGAATCCACTTTTGATGAGACCTGGAAGGCAATGCGTGTCGGGATGTTGGCCTTGATCAGACCGGTGATGACGTCCACCGAGGGGCGCTGTGTGGCCAGCACCAGGTGTACACCGGCGGCGCGGGCCTTCTGTGCCAGCCGCGCGATGAGTTCCTCGACCTTTTTGCCGACCACCAGCATCATGTCTGCGAGCTCGTCGATTACGATGACGATGAACGGCAACGGCTGCAGCATTGGCGGCTCGATGTCTTCCAGCACGTCATCCGGCTGGAACAGCGGATCGGGAATCGGGTTGCCGTTGTCCTCGGCCTCCTTCACCTTGCGGTTGTAGTTGGCAATATTGCGCACCCCGAGTGCCGCCATCAGCCGGTAGCGGCGCTCCATTTCGCCGACACACCAGCGCAGTGCATTGGCCGCCTCTTTCATGTCGGTAACCACGGGTGTCAGCAGGTGGGGAATGCCCTCGTATACCGACAGCTCGAGCATCTTCGGATCGATCATGATGAGCCGAACGTCTTTCGGCAGTGTTTTGTACAACAGGCTCAGGATCATGGCGTTGATCGCGACCGATTTGCCGGAACCGGTGGTGCCGGCCACCAGCAGGTGCGGCATCCTGGCGAGGTCCACAACGACCGGCTGGCCACTGATGTCCTTGCCGAGTGCCAGCGTCAGCGGTGAATTGGAATTGTCGTACTCGGTGGAGCTCAGTATTTCACTGAGGCTGATGATCTGGCGGTGCTCATTCGGGATCTCCAGGCCGATGACTGATTTACCGGGAATGACTTCCACCACGCGGACACTGATTGCCGATAGCGCGCGCGCGATATCCTTGGCCAGGTTGGTGACCTGGCTGACTTTCACGCCGACCCCGAGATCCAGTTCGAAGCGGGTGATTACCGGCCCGGGATGCACGGCGACCACCTCGACCTCGATATTGAAGTCCTGCAGTTTCATTTCCACCAGCCGTGACATCGCTTCCAGTGCGGAGGACGAATATCCCTCCTCCGACGGACGCGGTTCATCCAGCAGGGACAGTGGGGGCAGTTCCGTATTCGGTGGCGGATCGAACAGCGGTGCCTGGCGCTCGCGATCCACGCGTTCACTCTGCTGTACTTTCTTGATGACCGGTTCGATGCGCGGCGGCTTTCTCTTGACGGCCTTCTCCTGGCTGGCCTTGACCGCAACCTCCCGCTGCTTCTGGGCCCGCCGGCTGGCAATGTAATCTGGCAGTTCCTGTATGCGGGCGTAAACGTAGTCCGCGAACAGCAAGGTGTGCTTGCCGGTAAAGTCCATCACCATGAACCAGGACAGACCGGTGAACAGGGTGACGCCTGTCAGGAACAGGGCCAGCAGGAACAGTGTCGCACCGATCTGGCTGAACAGGCCGACCAGCCCGTGGCCGACGACACTGCCGAGCACTCCACCGGTACCAGCAGGCAATGTCCCGGGACCGGCAGCGGATTCGAGTGTCGCCAGGCCGCAGCCGGTGCCGACCGTGAGCAGAAAACCGGACCAGCGGATCGACAGGACATGCAGATCGATACCCCCCGTTGGAGTGCGTCCCCTGAATATCAGCCAGCCGCTGTAGGCAATCATAACGGGCAACAGGTAGGCCAGGTATCCGAACAGGTACAGCAGAATATCCGCGAGCCAGGCACCCACGACACCACCGGCATTGTGGATATCTGTCACCGTGCTGCTGTGGGACCAGCCCGGATCGGCCGGGTAATAGCTCGCGAGGGACACCAGCAGATAGGCGGCGAGTGCACCGAGTATCAGTAGTGCACCTTCGCGCAGACCTCGTTTGACCTGGTGAGTGAGTTTTCCGGGTTCGCTTTTTTTACGCCGTGCTTGTGCCAAAATAATCCTCTTTATCAGCTATCTCTGACAATCCGCTAATCTAAGTAAATTTTCTTTCTCAAGCAAACGTTTCTTCAAGGGCCGGAAACCGGGTGCTCGCGGCCTCGATATTGATACCCCGGCACAAGGGCCTGTCCGAATTCCGCTCCGTTTCTGCCAAGGCCTGCACACAGGGTATGCGTATGGTGGACAATGTCTGGGAGGCGGTCCAGGGGATGGTACCGGGCATGTTGGTGACCGTGAAGTCCAGCATGCCTTTCTCTACGGTCTCACAACCAACAGCCGCAAGGCCAAAGCCCTGCAGGCATTCGGTTGGTTCCGGTTTCGCGGCAAGGTGCAGAAACGGGAAAAGGCGCTGTTCCGGTAGGGTAAATCGATTTCAGCGGGCTGGGGTTCCTTGACCTTCATGATCAGTTCGTCCTCTGCGAACACCTCGTCGTGACCCCCGCGATCTGTCCACCGGCGTCCAGGTACCCGGCATCCGGATTGCCCGCCGACACCCCGGTGTCATGGTCGAGAAGAACATGATTTCCGGCTTCAAGCAGTTGCCGGCAGATATCGGGCAATAGCGCAGCACGTACTTCCAGCGGTCTTATTTCGTGTGGAAAACCGATATACATGCTTGCTTTACCCACCCTCACAAGTTACGTACCATTACGCGTCCACGGGCTGTTCAGGCCCCGGTCTGCAAGCGACAGCGTACAACGGAGTTATTATACATGAGTGAAACGAAGCACTGCCGGCTCCTGATCCTGGGTTCCGGTCCCGCGGGATACACGGCAGCCATTTATGCAGCGCGTGCCAATCTTGATCCCGTGCTGATTACCGGACTGGAACAGGGCGGACAATTGATGACCACCACGGAAGTCGAAAACTGGCCGGGTGGCGCAGCTGACTTGCAGGGTCCCCCGCTAATGGAAAACATGCGCGAACATGCCGAGCGGTTCAATACGGAGATTATCTTCGATCATATTCACACGGCAGACCTGAAACAGCGGCCGTTCAGGCTCGAGGGTGATTCCGGTGTCTATACCTGCAATGCCTTGATAATCGCGACTGGTGCGTCCGCGATGTATCTGGGGCTGGAATCGGAAGAGGCCTTCAAGGGCCGCGGGGTCTCGGCCTGCGCGACCTGCGACGGGTTTTTCTACAAGGAGCAGGCGGTCGCGGTCATCGGTGGAGGCAACACGGCAGTGGAAGAGGCACTCTATCTGGCCAACATTGCCGCACATGTCACCCTGGTGCACCGTCGGGATGCCCTGCGTGCCGAGAAGATCCTGCAGGACCGCCTGTTCAAAAAGGCCGAGGAAGGTGTGATCACCATAAAGTGGGATCATGTGCTTGAGGAAGTCCTTGGGGACGACAGTGGCGTGACCGGCATGCGCATCAGGAACGTCAAAAACGATACCACCAGCGAGATTGACCTGCAGGGCGTGTTTATCGCGATCGGTCACCAGCCGAACACCCAGATTTTCGAAGGCCAGCTTGACATGGAGAACGGTTACATAAACACAACTTGCGGGAACACCGGTAATGCCACAGCGACCAGTATCGAGGGGGTATTTGCTGCCGGTGATGTCTCCGACCATATCTACCGACAGGCCGTGACCTCTGCCGGAACCGGTTGTATGGCGGCACTCGATGCCGAGCGTTACCTGGATGGCCTCGAATCCGGTAGCTAGGTTCTGACAGCGACACCGGGCACCCGGGGCGCCGTGCCACAGGCAGGAACGGGTCATGCGCGTAGCGGTAATCAACAGGCTGAACGGGGTACCCGTCGATCAATGGAACCGGGTTTCGGGCATTTCCCATCCGTTCCTGCGTCATGAATTCCTCGCGGCGCTCGAATGCCACTCCTGTGTCGGTGAGCAGTATGGCTGGTATCCACAGCACCTGGCTGTCTATGACGATACCGGTACCCTCGCCGGCCTGGCGCCGCTCTACCTGAAGGACAATTCCTACGGCGAGTTCGTGTTCGACTGGTCCTGGGCCGATGCCTACCAGCGTTCTGGCAAGCCGTATTATCCCAAACTGGTTTCGGCCATCCCCTATACCCCGGTGACCGGGCCGCGCCTGCTGGTGCGAGATGACATGGATTATGAGGACGTGGCGGGCCTGCTTATTCGCGCATCGCTGGAGCTGGTTGAACGTACCGGGGCCTCTTCACTGCACTGGTTGTTTACCAATGACAACGATACGGAGCAGCTGCTGGTGCACAAGTTCCTGCGCCGCACGGGATGCCACTTTCACTGGCACAACCGGAACTACAGGACGTTTGCGGATTTCCTGGGCAGTCTGAGTTCGCGCAAGCGCAAGAAAGTGAAACGCGAGCGGCGCTTTGTCGAGGAAGCCGGTATCCGTATGGAAGTTATCCATGGCAGCGAGGCCAGTGAAGCGCAATGGCAGGCGATGCATCACTTCTATACCTCGACATTCGAACGTAAATCCGGCATGCCGACGCTGTCGCTCGAGTTTTTCCTTGATATCAGCCAAAGCATGGGTGACCAGATTGTGCTGGTGATGGCATACCTTGGAGACCGGCTGGTCGCTGGTGCTATCAACCTGTGCAGTGACAAGGCCTTTTACGGGCGGCACTGGGGTTGCCTGGAGAAGTACCACAGCCTGCATTTTGAGACGTGTTACTACCAGGGTATCGAATACAGTATCAAGCACGGGTTGGGGCTGTTCGAGCCCGGGGTCCAGGGCGAACACAAGATCAGTCGTGGTTTCCTGCCAACCCTCACCTGGTCGGCACACTGGATTGCTGATACCGCGTTCCGCGGGGCAATTGCACGTTATCTCGATGATGAACACAGGCTGATCATGGATTACAGTAGGGATATGCAGCAGTATTCACCATATCGCATGGAGACGCCCGGGTGATTTTGTTATGACATTTGTACGTGGCATGGCTCCGTTCTGGCTCGATCCCGCTGACCCGAAGATCGCGTTTCCTGAGGTGGAGCTGGCACTCAAGGAGCCCGATGGTTTGCTGGCTATCGGTGGGGACCTTTCCGTGCCACGCCTTCTGCAGGCCTACCGGCTGGGCATCTTTCCCTGGTACGGTCCGGGACAGCCGATTCTCTGGTGGTCGCCGGACCCGCGCCTGGTCCTCTACCCGCAGCGACTGCATGTCTCGCGCAACCTGGCAAGGGCGCTGAGGAAAAACGTGTTTGAAGTCACCATGGATACTGCGTTCGAATCCGTTATCGATGCGTGTGCAGCTCCACGCACCAATGAAAGCGGAACCTGGATAACGACGGAGATGACGCAGGCCTATCTGGAGCTGCATCGGCAGGGGCATGCCCATTCGGTCGAGTGCTGGCAGCAGGGCCGGCTGGTTGGAGGCTTGTACGGTGTTTCTATCGGGCGTATTTTTTTCGGGGAGTCGATGTTTTCCACGGTTAGTAATGCATCGAAAGTTGCACTTTCCAGACTGGCACGCCAGCTGGTGCAATGGGAATTTCACCTGATCGATTGCCAGGTCCATACCAGTCACTTGGTGACGCTGGGAGCGAATTCCATGTCGCGAAACGAGTTTGTGTATGTCTTGAAGCAGGCCTGTGCGCTTCCGGGAAAGGAATCCCCGTGGGCATTCGATGGATACGGATCGTGATACCGCTACGGTGTCTGACCGCAGCAGTAAATTACGGGATTTTTCCTGGCGGACTTTCCGGGTATAATGCGCCGTCTGCTAAATTCGGGATGTACAGTTTTTATGGCAAAAGAAGAAAGTATCGAGATGGAAGGGACCGTGGTGGAAACCCTTCCCAACACCATGTTCCGGGTCGAACTGGAGAACGGGCACGTGGTGACTGCACATATTTCGGGGAAAATGCGCAAGCATTACATCCGAATCCTGCGTGGAGACAAGGTGACGGTCGAACTGACGCCCTACGATCTTTCCAAGGGCAGGATTACCTACCGCGCTCGTTGAACTGAAGAAACTTTCCGCTTTCCTGTTGAGTCAGGAAATCGAAACTTTCCAGTCGTGATACCGGCCTAGTGCTGCACGCACTCCTGATCCTCGAAGACGAATTCCAGACTGCCGTCCTGTTCACGGACGATGAGATGCCCGCCATTCGCCAGTCTGCCAAACAGCAATTCCTCGGCTAGCGGTTTCTTGATGTGTTGCTGGATGAGGCGCGCCATTGGCCTTGCGCCCATCTTTGGATCATAGCCGTGATCGGCAAGCCACAGTCGGGCAGAGTCATCCACCTCGATAGTGACCTGCTGGTCCTGCAACTGTGCCTCGAGTTCGAAGATAAACTTGTCGACAACTTGCGTGATAATCGTCGGGTCCAGGCTGTTGAACTGAACAATGGCATCCAGGCGGTTGCGGAATTCCGGTGTGAACAGCCGGCGTATGGCCTCCATTGCGTCGGATGAATGATCTTGCTGGGCAAAACCTATCGAGGGCCGGCTCGTTTCAATTGCACCGGCATTGGTGGTCATCACCAGGATGACATTCCTGAAATCGGCCTTGCGCCCGTTGTTATCGGTCAGGGTGCCATGGTCCATGACCTGCAGCAGCAGATTGAATACATCGGGGTGTGCCTTCTCGATTTCATCGAGCAGCAGCACTACATGCGGGTTCTTGTTAATGGCTTCGGTCAGCAATCCGCCCTGGTCATAGCCGACATAACCGGGTGGTGCACCGATCAGACGGGATACCGTATGGCGCTCCATGTATTCGGACATGTCGAAGCGGACCAGTTCGAGACCCATGATCCGGGCCAGTTGCCGGGTCACCTCGGTCTTGCCGACGCCGGTTGGACCGGCGAACAGGTAGGACCCGATTGGCCTGTTTTCGGCGCCGAGTCCGGAACGCGACATCTTGATGGCCGATGCGAGTGTGTCAATGGCGAGGTCCTGGCCGTAAACCACCATCTTGAGGTCACGGTCAAGGTTACGCAGGGTCTCCTTGTCCGAAATGGAGACCGTCTTGGCCGGTATCCGTGCCATCTGCGCAATGATGGCCTCGATATCGCCAATGCCGATGGTCTTCTTGCGGCGTGACGGTTTGCGCAGGCGCTGACTTGCACCGGCCTCGTCGATGACATCCACCGCCTTGTCGGGCAGGTGCCGGTCATTGATATAGCGGTCGGCAAGTTCGGCGGCGGCACGCAGTGCGCGCGGTGAATATTTCACCTTGTGATGTTCTTCAAAGCGCGAGCGCAGGCCTTTCAGTATCTCAACGGTCTCTTCTACGCTGGGTTCACTGATATCGATTTTCTGGAAGCGCCTGGACAGAGCGTGGTCTTTCTCGAAAATGCCCCGGAACTCCTGGTAAGTAGTAGAGCCGATACATTTCAGTTCGCCCGAGGCCAGCATGGGCTTGATCAGGTTCGAGGCGTCCATCACGCCGCCGGAGGCGGCGCCTGCACCGATAATGGTGTGGATCTCGTCAATGAACAGGATGGCGCCCTCTTCATTGCGCAGCTGGGTAAGAACGGCCTTGAAGCGTTTTTCAAAATCACCACGGTACTTGGTTCCTGCGACCAGGGATCCAAGGTCGAGGGAATAGATCGTACTTCCCAGCAGGACATTGGGCACCTCGCCTTCGACGATCATCTTTGCCAGTCCCTCGGCCAGCGCGGTCTTGCCGACCCCTGCTTCGCCCACGAACAGCGGGTTGTTTTTGCGTCTCCGGCACAGGATCTGGATGGTACGTTGTATCTCCGGGCGCCGTCCGATCAGCGGGTCGATCTTCCCCTGGGCTGCCAGCTCGTTCAGGTTGTTGGCGAATGCTTCCAGCGGTTGCTTCTGGGTATTTCCGATTTCTGCGGCTGACTCGGTACTCTCCAGATTTTCTTCCTGCTGTTCATAGACCTTGGAGATTCCGTGGGATATATAGTTAACGACATCCAGGCGGGTGATATTCAGCTTGTTGAGGAAATAGACGGCCTGTGATTCCTGTTCGCTGAAGATGGCAACCAGCACATTGGCGCCGGTTACTTCACTGCGATCGGACGATTGCACGTGAAACACGGCACGCTGCAATACGCGCTGGAAGCCAAGCGTCGGCTGGGTCTCGCGCGTGTCATCCTCTGACAGCAAGGGCGTAGTTTCATCCAGGAAGCGAGCCAGCTCCTGTTTCAGTTTATCAATATCGGCGCCACAGGCACGCAATACCTCGACAGCAGAAGGATTTCCCAGCAAGGCATAGAGCAGGTGCTCGACCGTCATGAATTCATGCGATTTCTCCCGTGCCTCCTTGAAGGCAAGGTTCAGCGTGAATTCAAGTTCCTTGCTCAGCATAGTATTACCCCTACCGGTTGCTCATGCTTCTTCCATATTGCACAGCAACGGATGCTGGTGACGCCGTGAATATTCATTGACCTGTGCTACTTTGGTTTCAGCGATTTCGTGAGTATATATCCCGCATGCACCCTTTCCCTGTGTGTGTATCTGCAGCATGATTCGGGTCGCCCTTTCCCGGTCCATGCAAAACAGCTTTTCCAGTAGCATGACAACAAATTCCATTGGCGTATAGTCGTCGTTAATCAGGAATACCTTGTACAGGGGCGGCTCCCTGGTCTCCGGTTTTGCCTCCTTGAGCGCAAGGCCGTCGTCACTGTCAAGCCTGTTTTCATCATCCATCGCCATAGTCGTTTGATCTGTCTGTCTGCAGCAGGAATGAACTTTGCCCGGATTGCAGTATGCTAAAAAATCCCTTTAAAAAAACAACATACAATATATATTTATCATAGCACCAGATGCGCGGCAATAAAAACCGAACCGCTGTATCGTCAGTAAATCGGCTGAAAAAATACATACTTGACTAGCTATCGGCTGGGAATAAACTTATAGACTATGGCCGGCAGTTAGCGGTCTCTGGGGGAGGAAGAACCGGTAATTCTTTCAAGAGGTACCGGGGAAGCCTGTTTATTTATAACAATGGCAGATGTGTCTGTCAGGATCAAATAACAGGGTGGTTTGTTATGTCAGTCGGTATAGTCAAGTGGTTCAGCAATTCCAAGGGTTATGGTTTTATTTCTCCGGAAGAAGGTGGAGAAGATGTGTTCGCGCATTTTTCCGCGATCGAGATGGATGGATACAAGACACTCAACGAAGGACAGAAAGTCGAATTTGATATCACAGACGGGCCGAAAGGTCTGCAGGCATCCAATATAAGACAAGCCGAGTAACAGAAAAGATCTGCAGCTGGCAAATTGTGCACGGCCGTGTTTCCCACGCCTTTCAGGCGTGGGAAATTATTTCCTCGCCGAATTGCGAGCAGCTAATCCTGGTAACACCTTCCATCAGTCGAGCCAGATCGTAGGTGACTTTGTTTGCCGCAACGGCACCGGACAGTCCTTTTATTATCCTGTCGGCGGCCTCGTTCCAGCCAAGGTGGCGGAGCATCATCTCGGCAGACAGGATCAGTGAACTGGGGTTGACCTGGTCCAGGCCGGCGTAACCTGGTGCGGTACCATGGGTTGCCTCGAACAGGCCGATGTTGTCAGACAGGTTGGCCCCGGGCGCCATACCGATGCCGCCGACCTGTGCTGCCAGTGCGTCTGAAATATAATCCCCGTTGAGATTCAGTGTCGCAATCACGCTGTACTCTTCAGGGCGTAACAGTATTTGCTGCAGGAAGGCGTCCGCGATCACGTCCTTGATGATGATTTCCTTGCCGGTTACCGGGTTCTTCATGCGGCACCACGGCCCGTCATCGATTTCCTCTGCGCCGAATTCCTCCCTGGCCAGTTCGTATCCCCAGTTCTTGAAGGCACCTTCCGTGAATTTCATGATATTGCCCTTGTGCACGAGGGTAACTGAATCACGATTCTGGTCTATGGCGTACTGGATGGCCTTGCGAACCAGACGTTTTGTCCCTTCCGAGGAAACCGGCTTGACGCCAATACTGGAGGTTTCCGGGAAACGGATTTTTTTGACGCCCATTTCCTTCTGCAGGAAGTCAATAACCTTTTTGGCTTCATCGCTACCCGCCATCCATTCGATTCCGGCATAGATGTCCTCCGAATTTTCGCGAAAGATTACCATGTCGGTTTTTTCCGGTTCTTTCAGCGGACTTGGTGTGCCAGTGAAATAACGAACCGGTCGCTGACACAGGAACAGGTCGAGTTCCTGACGCAGTGTGACGTTGAGGGAGCGAATACCACCACCAACCGGTGTTGTCAGCGGGCCCTTGATGGCGACCAGGTAGTCACGTATTGCCGCCAGTGTTTCATCCGGCAGCCAGGTATTCTCGCCGTAGACCTCGTTGGCCTTTTCACCGGCAAAGATCTCCATCCAGGCAATGGAACGCTTGCCGTCATAGGCACGTTCAACAACGGCATCGACAACCCGTTGCATGACCGGCGTGATATCAACCCCGATCCCGTCACCCTCGATAAACGGGATGACCGGGTGAGCCGGTACCTGGAGTGCACCATCGCTTTTGATCCGGATCTTTTCACCCGAGTCCGGAACTGCAATCCTTTCATATGTCATGTCACTGCCCTTCTGTGTAAATAAAATCATGAACGTCTGACAAGGCGACCGGCAATTTTACCTGACCCTGCCCAAAAAAAGACCCCTACGGATGCAGGGGTCTTCTGTAGCGTGTGCTCTGCAGTAATGCAGAGTTAACAGCTGTTGTTACGGCTCTTCACCTGAAGCCTGAATCAGGGCTTCCTCGATTGCAGTGGGTGAGCACATGATCTTGAAGAAGGTGCCGCCGGTTTCGCTCGCAATCATCGGCAGATGCGGCCAGTTGATAGCGATGCGGAAGCGGGCATACAGTGCATAGGCGGTGCCGTCGGAAACGACAATTTCATACGGCAGGTGGGCAGTGTGGCGCGGAGTGCTCTTGTCAACCCGGCTCATGACGAATGCATCACCACTGCAGTCTTCCGCGTCCTTGCCCTTCAGGGCAACACCGAAAACGGTCTCTTCCTTGCCGGGAATATCAATACGGTAGACCTTGGCAGTTGCACCCAGGCCGGCAGCCAGCGAGTCTTCAACGGCTTTTACTGCTTCGGCCTGACTGTCGTACTCGGCCAGCGTACTCGGGTCGTCGAAATATTCCATCATGACGGTGTAATGGTACTTGCGCAGGTCCTTGGCCGTCAGGTTCTTCTCGGAACCAAAATCCGTCTCGGCACCGCAGTCTGGACATGCCAGAGCGGCCGATAATGACTTGCGGAGGTCGGCACCGTCACCGGCCATGCGGTAGGCCGCAGCCATATAGACCGGATTGGTATAGGCGACTTCTATGTTTTCCCCGTTCTTGGTGACTGAAACTCGTGCCGCTGCGCCATACGCACCGAATTCAGACTTCGCAGCAAATGCCTTCATGGCATCATTCGTAACCACGATGACGTGAGCGTCGCTGAAGGGAGAGTACTCGCCAACGACCTCGAAACCGGCCCCGCTGAGCTTGTTCTTGACGTCAGCGGTAACGGTGGCAACGTCACCACTGCCACTGGAGACCAGCACGAATGGCATAATGACCTCATCTGCCAGTGCGCTGCCCGTTGAATAGATAAAGAGTACTCCCGTGAAAAGTATTTTTCTTAGCAATGACACCATTACCAACTCCTCCTCAAAAAAACATGCTGAAACTAACGTTACGACCTGTTAGACCGTTACATTTATACATCGGGACACGGACTTGCCAGGGTCAGTTTCCCGGCGCGAAAATGAACGACGGATTATAGGGGAATCAGTGTGTGCGTGCGAGCGTCAATATTTCAACCATCACGAGCACCGGGACCAGCGGGCTTTATCTCTGACTGCTCGTAAGAATTCAGTATGATAGAGAATACTAAAATCATGTAAATTGTTGATATCCTTCGTTACACTTTGATATTTAATGAAATGATCTGGAAACCGCATGTCACAGTCGCGGCCGTTATCGAATCCAGTGGCCGTTTTCTTCTCGTCCGCGAGCGCATCGATGGCACCTCTGTCTACAACCAGCCGGCCGGGCATCTGGAAGAAGGGGAAAGTCTGGTAACGGCCGTGATCCGGGAAACCCTCGAAGAAACCGCCTGGCATTTCGAACCCGAGTCAATCGTCGGCCTGTACCGCTGGCAGCACCCTGACAAGGACAAGACCTATCTGCGGGTGACGTTTTCCGGGTCCGCCATACGGCACGATGCAAACCGCCCGCTTGACCCGGATATCGAGGAGGTAGTGTGGATGAGTGCGGCGGGTATCCGCCGGGAATCGGTCCGGTTACGCAGTCCGATGGTACTGCGTTCAGTGGAGGATTTCCTTTCCGGCTCGCGTTACCCGCTATCCCTTTTGTCAGATATTGCAGAATGATGAAAAATCTCTTTGCGTTAATCCTGTTGTTGCCTGGTGTTCCGGTAGCGAATGAATTTTTGGGTGAGGATGTAATCACGATGCCACAACCGGAGCTGTTTTCCGTCTGTTACGATCATAGCTGCACCACGGTCGTGACAGATTCCCTGTCAGTGGAGGAATGGCGGCAGGTTACCGCCGTGCTGCGGCAGCCATACCAGACCCCGGCAGGCGAGCGTGAAGCCATTGCAACGGCAATTGCCGGGATGGAGGAAGTAGTCGGAAGGCACACCGGCACCAGTGCAGATGCCGGTGGCAACCTGGAAGGATTCGGCAAATCTTCACAAATGGACTGCATCGATGAATCCACCAACACCAATACCTATTTACTGATGTTCGAACGTGAAGGACTGTTGCGACATCACACGGTAGTCAGCCGCTCCACCCGCTTTGGCCTGTTTGTCGGCATGCCGCATACCACCGCGGTGATCCAGGATAACGTAACACAGCAGCGCTATGCGGTAGATTCCTGGTTTCAGGATAACGGGCAATCGCCCTATATAGAAAAGCTGGAGGTATGGAAGGCCGGTGGAGGACCCAGTGAAGGTTAAGCGAACAAACGGCAGACAATGAGTCATATTATCGTCGGGCTTTCCGGCGGGGTTGATTCAGCTGTTGCTGCCCTGCTGCTCAAACAGGCTGGTCACAGGGTGACTGCTGTTTTCATGAAGAATTGGGATGAAGACGATGTCGCAGGTTATTGCCCTGCGGAAGCTGACCTGGCGGATGCACGCGAGGTGTGCGATATCATCGATATCGAGCTGAGAACCATCAGCTTCTCATCGGAATACTGGGACCGGGTGTTTACCCAGTTTCTCGAGGAATACCGTGCCGGACGTACTCCAAATCCCGATATAGTCTGTAACCGGGAAATCAAGTTCCGTGCCTTTCTCGACTATTGCCTTGATCTGGGTGCTGACTCCATTGCTACGGGGCACTATGCACGGCTTGGAAAAAACGAAGATTACAGGTTGTTGCGGGGCAAGGATCGCAACAAGGACCAGACCTATTTCCTGCATACCCTGGACCAGTCACAGCTTGCAAGGACCCGGTTCCCGATCGGTCACCTGGGCAAGTAGCGAGTCCGCGTAATCGCGGAAGAGAACGGTTTTCCAAATCATGCGAAAAAAGACAGCACCGGTATCTGTTTCATCGGTGAACGCAAATTCAGCGATTTTCTTGCTCAATACCTGCCAAAGCTGCCTGGCGAAATACGCACGCTGGATGATGAGCTTGTCGGCATGCATCAGGGTCTCATGTTCTATACGCTGGGACAGCGCCACGGGCTGGGTATTGGCGGCAAAAAAGATACAAGCGGTGCAGCATGGTACGTGGCGCGCAAGGAACTGGATAGCAACATACTGCGCGTGGTACAGGGCGTGGATCACCCGGCACTGTTCAGTAAAAACCTGGTTGCACGCCGGCCGCACTGGATCTCGGGCAGTCGCCCTGAGATGCCGCTATCCTGCACGGCACGTATACGCCACCTTCAGGAGGACCAGCCCTGCACGGTCACCTTTGGCAGCAATAACGAGTGTCTTGTTGAATTTCGCCAACCACAGCGTGCCGTGACGCCGGGCCAGTCCGTGGTGTTTTACGATGGCGAGGAATGTCTTGGTGGCGGAATCATAGAGCGGTCAACGTGAAAGCCAATACACGTCACCTCACGATTGCACTCGCCGGAGTTTTCCAGTCTCTCAGGCTGGTGCAGCTGACAGCCAGTAACCAGTATTGTGACGATAAGGCTTTTGATGCCTGTGTGAACGGGATCTTCAGTACCGATCCGGATTCGGTAGAAACGGTATTCGGTGACTTGTCCTGCCTGACTATCGGGCTGGATGAAGTGGCAAAACAGCTGGGTACGGAGAAAAGGGAGCGTGACATGGAACTCACCCGTTACGCGGTGACAGTGCTTTACCTGGAACGCAAACTGAGCAAGAACCGTGCGATGCTGGATTTAATCCGAAGCGGCATAGACAAGGCTCGGGAACAGGCCGGGTTTCTCGGGCTGACGCATGCCAGTGTTATTGCAAGCCTGGCCGAGTCCTACAAGCAGACCATCAGTACCTTGCGACCACGCATTATTGTGAGCGGTGATCAGGTGATTCTTGGTAACCCGGATATGCAGAATCAGATTCGTACCCTCCTGCTTGCGGCCATCCGGTCAGCAGTACTCTGGCGCCAGTGTGGTGGTGGTCGACTGACCCTGCTATTGCAGCGCAAGCGGTTACTGGAAGCGGTCCACACGTTGCAGGATGAAGCCCGCCGCAGTGGGTGAGCGTGCCTGCCCTGCCCCCTGAATCCGTGTATAATCGCGGCCTTGCTGCAGCGGCTGCACCCGGTCTGTAATCCACATTACCCCCAGAAAACAAGAGTTCGCGGGAGATGTTATGAAGGACAGTTTTGCAACACGCCAGACACTGAGCGTTGGTGATCGTGATTACGAAATATTCAGTTTGCGCGCACTGGATGCCCACTATCCCGTTGCGCAGTTGCCGGCATCGCTGAAAATCCTGCTCGAGAACCTGTTGCGTCACGAAGATGGGGAAACTGTTACCCGTGACGATATCGTTGCCCTGGCGGAACGGGACCCGCAGGCAGAGACCGCTGTAGAGATCGCCTTTCGCCCCGCGCGGGTGCTGATGCAGGATTTCACCGGCGTCCCGGCCGTGGTCGATCTTGCGGCCATGCGCGATGCAATGCAGCAACTCGGCGGCGACCCGGAGCGTATTAACCCGTTGCAGCCGGCAGAACTGGTGATCGATCACTCGGTCCAGGTTGACAGTTTCGGATCTGACGATGCCATGGACCTGAACAGTGAACTTGAATACCGGCGTAACCAGGAGCGCTACAGTTTCCTGAAATGGGGCCAGAATGCGTTTTCGAATTTCAAGGTGGTGCCGCCGGATACCGGTATTATTCACCAGGTCAACCTTGAGTACCTCGCGCGGGTGGTATTTGCAGACGGCGGCAAGGCTGGCAACCAGGCCTATCCGGATACCCTGGTAGGGACCGATTCCCACACAACCATGATCAACGGTCTGAGCGTGCTCGGCTGGGGTGTCGGCGGGATCGAGGCAGAAGCTGCCATGCTGGGCCAGCCGATCTCCATGCTGATTCCCGAGGTCGTCGGGTTCCGTCTGACCGGCCGTTTGCCGGAGGGGGCGACGGCAACCGACCTGGTGCTCATGGTGGTGGAGATGTTGCGCAGGGAAGGCGTGGTCGGCAAGTTTGTCGAGTTCTTTGGTGATGGCCTGGACCACCTGCCGCTGGCAGACCGTGCCACGATTGCCAACATGGCGCCGGAATATGGTGCAACCTGCGGCTTTTTCCCGGTAGACAACGAGACACTCGAATACCTGCGGCTCAGCGGGCGCAGCGAGGAACAGGTGGCGCTCGTCGAGGCCTATGCACGTGAACAATTGCTGTGGCGGGAGCCCGGTGCGGTGGAGGTTGACTACAGCACCGTCGTGGAGCTGGATCTCGGTGCAGTAGAACCCAGTCTTGCTGGACCAAAGCGGCCGCAGGACCGGGTCCTGCTGAAGAACGTCAGGACAAGTTTTGCCGAATCGCTGGCGGAGCTCAAGGAGGAACGCAACCTCGTCAGCAAGCCGGTTACGGTCGAAATGTACGGACAGGAGGTTGAGCTGGATGACGGGGCCGTGGTGATTGCGGCGATCACGTCGTGTACCAATACTTCCAACCCGTCGGTCATGGTTGGCGCCGGCCTGGTGGCCAAAAAGGCGGTCGAGCGCGGGCTGATGGTGGAGCCCTGGGTCAAGACCTCGCTGGCGCCCGGCTCTCGCGTGGTCACGGACTATCTGCAGGAGGCTGGCCTGATGGAGTCGCTGCAGGCACTGGGATTCCATGTCGTCGGTTATGGTTGCACCACCTGTATCGGGAATTCCGGTCCGTTGCCGGAAGCCGTAACCGCAGCCATCCGGGACGGCAACCTGTCAGTCTGTTCCGTGCTGTCCGGGAATCGTAATTTCGAAGGCCGGGTACATGCCGAGGTGCGTATGAATTACCTCGCATCGCCACCACTGGTGGTGGCCTATGCGCTGGCCGGGCGTATGGATATCGACCTGCAGAACGAGCCGCTTGGCACCGACCGTGAAGGCAAGTCTGTTTATCTAAGAGACATCTGGCCAAGCCACGCAGAAATCCAGGCCGTGGTAGCGGCCAGTGTGAGCGATGAGGAGTTCCGCAATACCTACCGGGACGTGTTTGCAGGTGAAGCACGCTGGACGACACTCGAATCAACGAGTGACCGCCTGTACGACTGGCAGAAGGATTCCACCTATATCCGCAAGCCACCCTACTTCATGGACATGAAAAAACAGCCGGGTGACATCAGCGACATCCATGGTGCACGGGTGCTGGCATTGCTGGGTGACTCCGTGACGACCGATCACATCTCCCCGGCCGGCGCCATCAAGGCGGATACACCAGCCGGGCAATATCTCATCGACAAGGGCATTGCACCCGGGGATTTCAATACACTGGGCGCACGCCGCGGCAATCACGAAGTCATGATGCGCGGTACATTTGCCAATATCAGGTTGCGCAACCTGCTGGCACCGGGAACGGAAGGCGGATTCACGCGGCACCAGCCGAGCGACGAGCAAATGACCATCTTCGATGCCGCCGTGCAGTACCAGAGTGAGCAGGTGCCGCTGCTGGTGATTGCCGGTAAGGAATATGGTTCGGGGTCATCGCGTGACTGGGCCGCAAAGGGTCCACGCCTGCTGGGTGTGCAGGCGGTCATTGCCGAAAGCTATGAGCGCATCCATCGCTCCAACCTGCTAGGCATGGGTATACTGCCGCTGCAGTTCATGCCGGGTGATACGCCGACCAGTCTTGGTCTGACCGGCAGGGAAGTATTCGATATCAGCGGTCTCCGGGAGGCGTCAACGGAAAGCGTGACCGTGACGGCAACATCGGACGAGGGTGCAGTCGTTACCTTCCTGGCCCGTGTCCGCATCGACACGCCACAGGAATTCGAGTATTACCGTAATGGCGGCATTCTCCACTATGTACTTCGCCAGCTGGCGGCCTGAGAATCGGAACCAACCGGAGACCAGAATTATGGATTTTTCACAGCTTACTGCCCTGTCACCTGTCGATGGTCGTTACGCTTCGAAGACAGAATCACTGCGGCCGGTATTCAGCGAATTCGGCCTGATCCATCACCGTGTTCTGGTAGAGGTGCGCTGGCTGCAGGCACTGGCTGCCCACGAGGGAATCCCGGAGGTCCCGGCACTCAGCGGTCATGCCGAACGTGTGCTCAACGACCTGGTCGAGAAATTCAGTGAACAGGATGCCCAGCGTGTAAAGAACATCGAGCGCACCACGAATCACGACGTGAAGGCTGTCGAGTATTTCCTCAAGGAAAAAGTTGAAGGGAATGAAGAACTGGCAGCCGTTAGCGAGTTCTTTCATTTTGCGTGCACCTCGGAAGATATCAACAACCTGGCCTATGCCCTGATGCTGCGTGCCGCGCGTACCCAGGCAGTGCTGCCATTGATGGACGATGTCATCAAGGCGATTGTCGATCTGGCGCACACCCATGCCGGGCAACCCATGCTGTCGCGAACGCATGGACAGACCGCCTCGCCAACCACGGTCGGCAAGGAACTGGCCAACGTGGCTGCCCGCCTGCAACGCCAGCGCGAGCAGCTCATCAATATACCCGTGCTGGGCAAGATGAACGGTGCGGTCGGGAACTACAACGCACACAGCATTGCCTACCCGGATGTTGACTGGCCGGCACTCTCGGAAAAGTTCATTGCCGATCTCGGGCTGGAGATAAACCCGTACACCACCCAGATTGAGCCGCATGATTACATGGCAGAACAGTTTGATGCCCTTGCCCGGTTCAACACGGTACTGATTGATTTCAGCCGTGATATCTGGGGCTATATCTCGCTGGGTTATTTCAAACAGAAGTCCGTGGCGAGTGAAGTGGGCTCATCCACCATGCCACACAAGGTGAACCCCATTGATTTCGAGAATGCCGAAGGCAATCTCGGAATCGCGAATGCACTGCTCGGACACCTGGCCGCCAAGCTGCCGGTGTCGCGCTGGCAGCGCGACCTGAGTGATTCAACCGTCCTGAGAAATGTGGGCGTTGCCATCGCGCACGTGGTCATCGCCTGTGAATCCTGTCTGAAAGGCATCGGCAAGCTGGAGGTGAACATGCAGCGCACTGCAGAGGATCTGGACAGCAGCTGGGAAGTTCTGGCCGAGGCCCTGCAAACGGTGATGCGCCGCTACGGTATCGAGAAACCGTACGAGAAACTCAAGGCCCTGACCCGGGACCGTACCGTTGACCAGGCAACGCTGAATGCATTTCTTGAAGACCTGGAAATCCCTGCTGAGGTGAAGAAGAAACTCCGGGCGCTGACGCCGGCAACCTATACCGGTAATGCCGCCGCCCAGGCGCGTTCTATCTAGAAACCTCTCCGTATATTCCACCTGACGCTGCGTATTGTATTATTTGCCTGCCGTGTCGACCCGATGAAGCCAGCATGCCTGGCTGGCTGTGGCCGGTTTTGAGGTCAGCCGTTATCACACATTGGAAAAAATCCTGCCTATAAACAATAATTAACAAAAAGCAAGCAAATCGTGGCAAGGAGTGAGCAGATGGATATCCGGGAGACAGTAAAAATCGGCGATGCACAACTGGCGGCAGCTGATCAGCAGTTGGGGATCCGCAATCTGGAATTCGAACTGGACAGCCGGGCCGGTGTCAGTGCCGTGGCCGAGCGCCTGGCCGACCAGGCCAGCCGTTCCCTGCTACTGCATACCGAAAATCTGGAGCCGGCAGTCTATGACCGACCCTCCTTCCTGGAGGCTGTCAGTCGCCTTGCGCGCAGCCATAAACATGCGCGTATCTGGATCCTGGTCCAGGACTCCGGTCAGGCCGTGCGTTCGGGCCATCGGCTGATCGAGTTATCCCGGCGCCTGAGTAGCCGTATCCGGATTCGTCGGCCAGGCCAGGAATACCGCAACTTCCATGAAACATTTCTGCTTGCCGATACCAGCGGCTACCTGTATCGCAAGAATCCTGGTCGCTATGAAGGGGTGGCCAACTTCAATGATCCCGGCAAGGTTGCCGACTGGGAAAAGTATTTTATGGAAGCCTGGGAGCGCAGCGAAACGGATCTGGAAACAAAACGCCTGTATCTTTGACAAAGATACAGGCGTTCCGGTTTGCGACTCGAGGCGGTTTACGGAAAGGCCGGGATGACCGGTTCGGTTCCCTCGACCTCGGCCTCGGGATGATGCTGTCGTACCAGTTCCGTGATTTCGTCGACGCGGCCCTTGGGAACATCGACCATCATCAGCAGTTCACCGCTGGCAATGGCATCTTCAAAATCCTTCAGACGTGAACTGGGAGCGGATATCCCGATCATGCTGGATAACCAGGCGCCAACCCCGGCACCCGCCAGGCCGATGCCGAGAATGGCGCCACCACCGAGTGCCAGTCCGACACCGGGAATGACCACGGCGGCGATGCCGGCCAGCGCACCGGTGGCCCCGCCAATTGCAAGGCCGCGTTCCACGGCGGGGATGAAATCGCTCTCCTGCAGCAGATTGGCCTCCGGCAGGTTGGCCTCGGTCAGGGCGTGATGATCAGCGGCGGCTATGTGGATATGACGTTCCTCGATACGGGCCAGCAGAAGTTCATCGACGATCTTTTTCGCACTATCTACTCCGGGTATCAGAAAATAGAGTCTTCTCATGGCCTGTCTCCTTTTTGAGGTTTTCGAGATTTGTTAAAAAACCTTGTGACTCAATAGGGTTATGCATACTGTAATTATATAGCCCATTACCGGGGTATTGCCACCTGTACGCCTGTTTCACCGACCGTTACCCGCAAGGATTCAGCCGCGGCGTGCGGCTTCCTCAACCAGCCGTTGATAGTCTTCCGGGACGTCGACATCCTCTCTTTCGGCAAGGCAGTGATAGTCCATGTCCCGGTCCGCAAGACGTTTCAGGGTGTCAGCAAAAATGGTTGGGCTTCCCCATTCAAGATCATCGAACAGGTGCGGGTATGCCTGCTTCAGGCCAACCAGATAATAACCGCCATCGCGTGCCGGGCCCAGTACGGCATCGGCACCCCGGTCAAGTGCATCCAGGGCCTCGGCGAGGTCGGCTGCACACAGGCCGGGGCAGTCGGCGCCAACGAGGACAGCCGACCTGGTGCGAGCGAGTGTGTCGCGGAAGGCCCGGTGCATGCGTTGTCCCAGGTCGCCAGGGGACTGCTGTTGCAGCGTAATGTCAAAGCGCCGGGCACAATCACGGAAAAACCCCGCATCGATGGAAGGGCTGCACCAGAGTTCCACCGGTGACAGACCGGAACCACAGGCCATGGCCAGCGTGTTGTCTACGAAGCGGGCATGCAGTCTAGCCGCTTCCCGCTTGCCGAGCATGGGGATCAGTCGCGTCTTGACCCTGCCGGGTTCCGGCGCCTTGGCAAACACCATGATTCGGGACTGCGGGTACTTCATGTAGCGCCGGATTTGTAGAATTTCGCCAGCATGACCGGCGATACGCCCAGGAAATATGCAAGCCGCAACGACCACATCAGCAGAATGGTCCGCAGGATACCGTGACGGCGCCAGCGCCGTGACGAGGTGGTCAGTTTGATATCGAGGCAGGTCGGTGGCGAATGCTGTTTCAGGCTGCGGCTAAGCGCAATGTCCTCCATCAACGGGATCTGCCGGAATCCGGCGACCCGCCGGAACAGGTCCCGGGTCACGAAAATTCCCTGGTCCCCGGTCGCGATGCCTGTCAGCCGGGAACGCCTGTTCATCATCCACGCGACCAGGGCAAGCAGCTGGTTGCGTTCCGGGAATTGCACCCCGAAATATCCCCACTGCCGTTTTCCGTATGCCAGTGCGGCGAGAATGGCATGGCAGGCGTGATCCGGTATACGGGTATCGGCGTGGAGAAACCAGAGCAGGTCACCGCGTGCCCTGTCGGCTCCGGCCTGCATCTGGCAAGCACGGCCGGGTGCGGAGTGACTGACCCGGTCAGCCAGCGGCAGCGCGAGCTGCACGGTAGCGTCGGTACTGCCGCCGTCCATCACGATAACCTCGTGGCCACACTTGCGGCAATCCTGCAGTTGCCGGAGCGTTGCTTCAATCGTACCCGCCTCATTCAGGGTTGGCACGATAATGGAAATCATGGCATCAGCCATTGCTGTCCGAAATTGATATTGATTACCTTGCTAACAGGATCATGAATAAAACTGTGCGTACACACCATGATCACTCGCCGGGCATGACTGCCCTTCACCACCGTGCAAACCGGGTGCCTTCCCGACAACTGCCTCCTGCGTACGCCTCTCCCGGCGCACCCGATAAACGCGCAAGAGGAAAGCTGCATCCGGAACAGCAGTGTGTGTCAGCAACAACCGGCATTCCCGCCTTGAGCAGGCTGCGTAGAGTCCGTTGGTCCTGCACAACACGAATTCACTGCTTCAGGCTGCGCCGGCGCCGTATCGATAAAGGCATCGCCGTAGGCTTTGCCGGTCAATACGGTGTATTGGGTCGCGGACACCGTGACGCGCTCGCCTCGCGGGAAGCGCTGTCCGGTATCGTCAAGAATTTCTGCAAACGGGCCACGGTACATGAGCGCGCTTTCCCTGCTGGCTGTGTGGACCGGCAATGCCTTGACCGCGGTCAGCGTGGCGGAACGGAACACGATGTCATCAATCACCCGCCAGGGTTGATGATCCCACTTGTCATAAGTCACAGCCTGGAAACCGGCATGTGCAAATGCCTGCAGGAATTCCGCTTCCTGAAAAGCACCCGACAGGCAGCCACTCCAGAGTTCGGCGTCATTCTTCAGTGCCGCCGGAACCGGCCTGTCACTGATGATGTCGGAAATGGCAATGCGTCCGCCGGGTTTCAGTACCCGGTAGATTTCCTGCACCAGTTGCTGCTTCTCGTGATCAGAGACCAGGTTGAGTACGCAATTGGAGATAACCAGGTCAACAGAGGCATCCGCTATCAGCGGCTGTTCCCTGCGTTGCTGTTGCTCCCAGCTTTTCAGGTCGGCATAGGACTGCGGGTTATTCACCGGATGCCCGGCGAGGTAGTGTTCCAGCGTTTCAAGATCGAGCGCCAGGTCCTGGATATTTCCCTTGACGAAGCTGACGCGGTCGCTTCCCAGCCTGGCGGACATCTCGTCCTGGTATTTTCGCGCCAGGGCCAGCATGTCGTCATTCATGTCCACACCAATCACCCGACCTTCGGGCCCCGTAAGCTGGGCGGCCATATAGCAAATCTTGCCGCCACCGGAACCGAGATCCAGCACCGTATCACCCGGGCGTACATAACGCGACGGGTCGCCACAGCCATAGTCCCTGGAGATGATTTCCTCCGGTAGCATCTCCAGCAGACCGGCGTCGTAGTCGATCGGACAGCAGAGGGATTCCTCTCTTTGTAGCGCGCTACGCGAGTAGCGTTCTTTGACACTGCGTTCAATGTTCATATCCATTCCTCGTTCCGGTTGTTTTTCTGCAGTTCATGTGAAGATCAGGTTGGGTCAGCCAGTGCGCCCCGGCAACTGGAACCCTGTCCTGCGGTGCAGCCGTAGCAGTGGTCTGCAATCCTGATTTCGTTGCCTTCGAGGTCAGTAGCCGGAAGGTCGCTGATATGCAGCTTGGCCTTGTCAGCGGTTCTGGCATGCAGGCCGAGCATCTGGTTAAAGTCGCAGTCATACAGGTAGCCCTGCCAGTCGATACTGACCAGGGAGCGGCACATGACACCCTCAAGGTTCTCTTCGCGATAATTGTCCCGCAGCAGGGTCATGTAGTCCCCGAACTGATCTTTCGAGACCAATGTGCTGCCAAAGCGTTCAATCGGCATGTTGGCAATGGTCAGCAGGCGGTTAAAATGTACGCCGAATCGGTCAGTCAGATGTCTGCGGTAATCCTGCTCAAGCGCCTGTTGCGGCGGTGGCAGTACCGGACCCTGGGGGTTGTACACCAGGGTTAGTTGCAGACCGGTGTGTTCCTCGCCATAACCGAGCGTATTGAGATCACGCAGTACCTCGATGCTGGTCTCAAAGACCCCGCCCCCGCGCTGGCTGTCAACATTATCCTTTGTGTAACAAGGAAGTGAAGCAATTACCTCTACCAGATTATCGGCAAGGAATGCCGCGGTATCGGCCTGGCCGGGTTCGCGCAGGACCGTCAGGTTGCAGCGATCAATTACGTGAATGCCGTTATGGCGGGCGGCTGTTACCAGGTGCCGAAAACGAGGATGCAGCTCGGGGGCTCCCCCGGTCAGATCGAGGATGCGCGCTGGGCTGGTTTCAAGAAAGTGTTTGACGGCAGCAAGCGTGGAGTCCGTCATCATTTCCTTGCGGTTCGGACCGGCATTCACGTGACAATGCAGGCAAGACTGGTTGCAGCGGTAGCCGAGATTGACCTGCAGGGTTTCCAGCTGTTTCCGATGAATAACCGGGAAGTCGCTGTGCTGGAGTAACGGGAGGGTTGCGTGCATAACTCAGGTTGTCTGCCTGGTTCTTATGGTATCAGTTTGTTGATCAGTCGGACCAGAAAGCGGATCTTGCGGGAATAAAACAGGTCCGAATACCGGGCATTTACTGCCCGCCGGTGAATCTGTGCGTAGGTGGGGTAGGCATGCACCAGGTCCGTTACTGCCCGGGCCTTTGCGTTGACCTGCATGGCGAGTGCGAGCTCATGGATCAACTCACCGGCATGCGGGCCAACCAGGCTGGCACCGGCTATCCGCCCCTTTACCAGCAGGATCTTGAGAAACCCCTCCCCCGCACTGTCGGTTGCCGAGCGGTCGATGTCGCTGAATGGAAATCGGGCCACGTCATAGCGGAGACCCTGCTCCCGGGCAGCCGTCTCGTTTAGTCCAACCTCGGCGATTTCCGGGTCGGTATAGGTCACCCGCGGGACGACCCGGTAATCGACCTTGCGCGGGATCCGGAACAGCAGCCCTGCAAGCACAATGCCGGCCTGGTATTCCGCCATGTGGGTAAACTGCCAGGGGCCGCAGACATCACCAACAGCAAGTATGTGGCGCTGGCTGGTACGCAGTCGCCGGTCCACGGTAATGCCTTTTGGCGTGTGTTCCACACCGGCTATGTCCAGCCCGAGTCCGCTGATGTCCGGCCGCCTGCCGGTTGCAACGAGCAGCCGGTCACATTCCACGGTTGCGCCGTCAGCCAGTTGTAACTGCCGGCTGTCGCCATCGCGGCGTGCACTGGTAATTTCCACTCCCGTCTGCAGGCGAACGCCCTCCTCCTGCAGTACGCGGGCAAGACAGTCTGACACGTCCGGATCGGCCACCGGGTAAACCCGCCCGTTTTTTTCCAGGACGGTTACCTGGCTGCCCAGCCGGGCAAATGCCTGCGCGAGCTCCACGCCGACCGGGCCGCTGCCGATGACGGCGAGCCGTTGCGGGAGTTCGCGGCGCTTGAAGATGGTCTCGTTGGTATCAAAGCCGGCGGCCTCGATCCCCGGTATCGGCGGGACAAGCGGGCGTGAGCCGGTGGCAATCACCAGGCGCCGGGACCGTATGGTATCCGCATCGACCGTTATTTCGTGCGGGCCGGCAAAGCGCGCGGCACCAAACCGTACTTCGCAACCATAGCTGCGAAACCGTTCCGGGTCGTCATGCTGCTGGAGCTGCGCGATCACCTCGTCCACCCGGTCAATGACACGCTGCATATCGATCACCGGCTCCATGGCCGGCAGACCGTATTTGTGGCCGTTGCGCATCTGGTGGGCAAGCCTTGCAGAACGGATCAGGGTTTTGCTCGGTACGCAGCCGGTATGCAGGCAGTCGCCACCCAGCCGGTCTGACTTTTCCACCAACGTGACCTTGAGTCCCTGCTGTGCAGCGACACTTGCGATTACCAGTCCACCCGGGCCACCACCGATAACCGCCAGGTCGCGGGTGCCTTTCAAGTCGTTTTACCTGTTTGCAGTATTTTCTTGTACCCAGCCATTACATTCCCCCATGGCCTGCCTGGGCCAGTGGTTCAGGGTCAACGGTGGCAGCGATGTGGTGCACGATGTCCAGGGCTTCCTCGATGACTTCGATCCCGGCATTGCCCGCCGTGGCATGCTGGCTGAGGTGACGACGCCAGGCCCGCGCGCCGGGCACCCCCTGATAAAGACCAAGCAGATGACGGGTAATGTGTTTGAGTGCGGTACCGGCATGCAGTTCCATTTCGATATACGGCAGCATTCTGCGGATTGCCATGTCACGCGATATAGGTTGCTGTGTTGCACCATAAAATCGTGCATCCACTCCGGCGAGGATAAAGGGATTGTGATAGGCCTCGCGCCCGAGCATGACCCCGTCAACGGTTTCGAGATGGGTAGCTGCAGCGTGGAGATCCGTTATGCCACCGTTCAGGATGACCTCGAGTTCCGGAAAGTCGCGCTTGACACGGTAGACGGTGGCATATTTCAGGGGGGGAATCGTACGGTTTTCCTTTGGACTAAGACCCCCCAGCATCGCCTTGCGTGCATGGATAATGACGGTTCGGCATCCGGCCGCCATTACGTGTTCGATAAATTGTTGCAGGAATTCATACGAGTCCTGTGAATCAATCCCGATTCGTGTCTTGACCGTGACCGGCACATCAACGCTGGCGAGCATGACGGCGACACAATCGGCGACCAGACCGGGTTCTGCCATCAGGCAGGCACCGAAGCGGCCACTGCGGACGCGGTTACTGGGGCAACCCACGTTCAGGTTGATTTCGTCATAGCCGTAGTCGGCTCCGATGCGGGCCGCGGTGGCCAGTGCCTCCGGATCGCTGCCACCGAGCTGCAGGGCGAGCGGATGTTCGGCCGGGCTGAATTTGAGCAACCAGTCCGGGTTGCCACGCAAGACAGCGGCGGTAGTCACCATCTCGGTGTACAGCAGGCAGTGCTGCGTGAGCTGACGCAGAAAGAAGCGGCAGTGCCGGTCTGTCCATTCCATCATGGGCGCGACACAGATTTTATGGTTAATTGATTCAGTCACTTGTATTCAGTTACTCAAAATTGCTGCTCATGAGCATGCAGCCGGGACGCAGTGTCAGGCGGGCTTTTGATTCCCTCATCCGTGCTGTTCGTTTCTGCCCCGATTAACCGACCACGTGGTGCTTGCCCACCAGGGTGACGCTACTCGCCTGGGGCCCTTCTTCCCCCATCTCTTCCACGAAACGCACCTCGCCGCCGACTTCCAGCTTGTCGAAGGCATTGCCCAGCACACTGTTACGATGAAAATAGATTACCCGTGCGTCCGGAGTTTCAATCCTGCCGTAATCCTCCCCGGGCGCCAGAAAAAGTATCCGGCCGTGCGCCGGGGCTTGGTGTGTTTTGGTGTTTCCCCGTCGCTTGCGCGTATAGTTTTCCAGCTGGCGCCTCATGGCATCAAAGGCATCACGAATGGCCACATAGACATCTTCATGGGAATGATCCTTGTGATGGTGTCCCTGGGTCACCAGCAACTCTCCTTCCGGTACGGTCAAGTCAATACGCACCTGATAGAGCCTGCCCTTGTGATGATGGCCATGCGGGATCTCCACCATGACCCGGCAACTCATGATTCGATCGGAAAACTGATCAAGCTTTTTTGCTTTTTCACGAATATTGGCCTCCACTGCAGCAGAGGGTTCCATGTCACGGAAGCTAATCTGTAAGGGTAAATGCATTTCCGGTTTCCTCCTGAAAGCAAGATTATGTGGATTTGCAGGTTGCGGCAATGGATCGATCCATGAAGTATCACTCATTCCAGGGGTTTCTCCAGTGCCAAATCCGGTTCGGCGACATGTTGCAGAATCGTCGTGCGAGTGGCGTTGCGCAATTTGACCGCTGCCGGCCAGTCGGTGCCCGCCGGCCAGACCGGCTCGGCGATGTGCACACTTACCGTACCCGCCTGCGGATACCAGGTGTTGGCGCGCAATATGGAGCGGGTGCCTCTGATGGTAACGGGTACGACCGGTGCGCCGGCCTCGGCGGCGGCCACAAAGGCTCCCATGTGAAACGGCAACAGGCCCGGCATACGGGTGAACGTGCCCTCCGGAAAGAACAGCAGGGAATGACCGGCCAGGACCTTCTGGGCGATGCGCCGTGCATCCGCCACACCCCGCTGCTTGTCGAAGCGTTCCACAAAGACGGCACCGATACGCCGCAGGAAGATCCGCGCAATGAAGCTTTGCTCCAGTTCGGCCTTGGCCACAAAAGCGAAGGGAACGGGTAATGTCGCGATCAGGATTACCCCGTCCAGATAGCTGGAATGATTGGCGACCACCACACAGGGCTGTCCCGGGAGCAACTGGTCCAGACCCCGGACATGCAATGGTATGCGGACAAGTCGAAACAGCAATTGCGCTCCTCGGCGCATTGCAGACCAGCGCAAGTTCCAGCGTGGCAATGATACGACCAGTAGCCAGACGGCAGGTGCCAGCAGCCAGAAGACAGAATGCGCATAGGCTGCATAGCCCGCGTCAGAGAGCCACCGCACTGCGTTGCGCAGGCGCAGTCGTAACGTGATCAGGGCCAGATGTCCGAATTGCCGCCATATCGAGCGAGGTCCCCGGCCGATCCGGCCCTGTTCGTGCAACTCGCGGACCGCAGCGCGGCGAATCTTGCCGCTGGAGGTCTTTAACAGGGTATGGGGCGGTGCCAGTACCACTTCATCAGGCGGCATGCCCATCAAGTCAGTGGCTATGAGGTAGATCCGTTCCCGTAACGCTTCCAGCGTCGTGGTCTCAACTTCGCGGGATTCGGCCAGGACGATGATCCGTTCCGTACCGGATTTCGGGTCCGAGCTGCCGAATACCGCAACGCAGCCCTTGCGAATCCCGGGGATATTTCCTATCGCCTCTTCCACCTCATAGGGATAGATGTTACGTCCCCCCCGAATGATGATGTCCTTTGACCGGCTGGTCAGATAGACGTCACCGCTGCTGATATATCCCAAATCACCGGAATCCAGCCACTCACCGTCGAACAGGCGCCGGGTGGCATCCGGATTGCGAAAATAACCACTGGTGACCGACGGACCCCGAAACTGGAGGCGCCCTTCCTGGCGTTCGGGCAACTCGTGCCCTGCCGGGTCAACAATACGGATCTGGTACCCGGGTAATGGCTGGCCACAGGCAACAAACTCCAGGGCATGGGGGTCTGACTCCTCGGCCGGGATCGTCATGCCCGAGGACACAAATGGCTCCCGCTGAATGCGATCGATCAGCGGACCACGGCCAAAGGGGGGAAAGGCCAGCCCCACTGCGGCCTCGGCCAGACCGTACACCGGCGCCATGGTTTCCCGCCGAAATCCGTACCGGGCGAACCGTTCGCTGAAATGCCGCACTGTCTGCGGGCTCACCGGCTCGGCACCGTTGAAGACCAGGCGCCAGGAACCCAGATCCAGGCCCTTGATGTCATGATCTTGCAGTTTGCTCAGGCACAGCTCGAAGGCAAAGTTGGGCGCAGCGGACAAGGTGCCACGATGGTTGTGGATTGCCCATAACCAGCGTCGCGGGCTGGTCAGAAACGCCAGTGGCGACATCAATACAAGAGGACAAGCATAGTAC
Organism: Gammaproteobacteria bacterium; assembly: GCA_020344335.1. GTDB lineage: Bacteria > Pseudomonadota > Gammaproteobacteria > UBA9214 > UBA9214 > SZUA-186. Next base: position 1,605,055 of record CP070821.1, read on the forward strand.
AGGCTGCCCAGCCAGGCACCGATCAGCCCCATGTCATGATACAGGGGCAGCCAGCTGACAAAGACATCGGTGGAATCCGCCCGCACGGCCTCGCCCATGGCGCGTATGTTGGCCAGCAGGTTGGCGTGCGTGAGGATCACCCCCTTGGGCTGGCCGGTACTGCCGGAGGTGTACTGGAGGAAGGCGACATCCTGTGCCCGGACGGGAGGCCTGCTGAATTCCCTGCGGATACCGAGTTCACCGGGAGTAACCACATCATGAAGTTTTTCGACCTGTGCCTTGAGGAGACGCGCCAAAGGCCGGGCTTCGGGCACCGTGATCAGCAGGACCGCACCGGCATTGGCAAGAATACCGGCATGGCGGCGCAGGTGATCCTCGATCTGCGTTGGGCGTGCCGGCGGGTAGATGGGCACGGGGACCCCGCCAGCCAGCAAGATGCCGAAAAAGCTGTACAGGTATTCGCTGCTGGTGGGCAGCATGATGGCTACACTCTGACCCGGTTGCACTGCGCGTTCGTGGAGGCCCGCCGCAACAGACTGTGCACCGTCGAGCAGTGTCGCATAGCTGATCTCTTCCGGTTCATCCCTTTCGCCATACAGGTATACATGCGGACGTTGTGGATGGGCAAGTACATGCCAGTCGAGCATCTCCAGCAGTGTTTCCGCCCCCCGGGGCGTACCCTCCGCCACCCCGGGAGCGGTCACACCTGGTTGTGCCGGTGCGGCTCGCTGGTCTGCGGCAGGCGCGGAGAGCACGGCCCGCAGCAGATCGCGAGGTGTTTCCGCGCTCGCCAGTACCTGTTCCGATAGAGCGATCCCGAAGGCACGCTCGATGCGCAGCAGTAATTCCACGCGCGACAGGCTGTCAAATCCCAGGTCGCGATCGAGGGTGCTGTCCAGGGTCACATGGATGGTGCGTTGCGGATGCAGTTCCGCCGCCAGGCCGCGCACCACATCCAGCAATGTTTCGGAGTGCTCCACGGCAGTCTGTTTGTCTCTCCTGTTGCGTTCTGTACCCTGCATGACCGGTTTCCGGGTTAGTGTGTCCCGGTGGAAAACCGTAACTCGGCAATCAACGGCAGGTGATCGGAGGCCATGCGTGCGAGTTCCGTGTCCGGGACCTCGATATCCAGCACCTCGACGTGGGGATCCACGAAGACATGATCAATCCGGGCGGTGGGAAAGCGTCCGAAGAACGTTTGCCGGGGCCGGTGGCTGTCCAGTTCGATCTGCGCATCATGAAGACGACTGCGCAGCCGGCGGCATACCGTTGACGATGGCAGGGCATTGAAGTCACCGCACAATATCACCGGTCCCCGGCAATTCGGGTGTCCGAGCCAGTCGGGTCCTAGCAGCGCCTCTGCCTGCAGTCGGCGCTCGCCCGGCAGCAGGCCCAGATGGGTGTTCAGTACCTGATACTCGACGCCGTCCAGCTCAATGGCCACCCACAGGGCGCCGCGCGGTTCAAGCCGGGGCTTGTCTGGCAGGCCCGGTAATACACCCGTCTTGACCAGTCGCATGGGCAGATGGGTAAGGATCGCATCCCCGTAGCGCTCTTCCTCGATCTGCATCGCCGGATGGAAATGAAAATCCATCTCCAGGTAGTGCGCGATGAGGTGCGCCTGGTCCATGCCTTCGGTTCGCGCCCGACCCACGTCCAGTTCCTGCAGAGCGACCACGTCGGGGGCATAGCGCGCAATGACCCGTGCAATGCGCTCCGGGGCAAGCTTGCCGTCCATCCCGATACAGCTGTGCACATTGTAGGTCATGACACGCAGGACCCCCGATGTAACGGTGCGTTTTCGTCGCTCGGGGGCCTTATGCTCGGTACGGCCCAGAAAGCGCAGCGCGGCATGTCGCAGATCGAGCGCGCGCAGACTGGCATTCCACGTTACCGGCAAGGGGACGTCGCCAGGCAGCAGCGCAAACGCACTGGTTTCCTCGGGACCGGCACCGCCGTGTGCACCATTCTCGATTGCAAAACTGCACGGTGTCGCGCCGGGGCGCCAACCACAAAGGACGAAATCCCCGGCGTCCGCGTGATGACACAGCATGATCAGTTCCCGGGTGGTTTCCTCCAGAAAGGGATGATCGGCACCCAGCACTTCGGCATTCTGTCGCGGCAATGTATAGGTACCGGCGCTGGTCCACGCCGTCGCGCCTTCCGGGCCATCCGCCGTCAATACCAGCGGTACCCGGGCGGTGGTCGCCAGGGCGCGGGCTATGGCCTCGCGCATGGTCGCATCCAGCTCTTGATCGTAGTAGACAAAGCCGACCGGTCCCAGCCCTGCCACGGTCACCTGCCCGCCGACCGGCTCACCCGGCGCGGGACCACTGACCGGGAACAGTCGCTGGATCCGTTTTCCGCCAAGCTGCCGTACGCGTTGCGTCTGAATGCCGCGCGAACCCGGCTCCGCCGCCGGCACGGCATTGATACCCAGCCCGGCAAACACCGCGGCCACCGCATCCTCGATACTGCGGCCAAACAGTTTGTGATAGGGCTCCACTTCTTCCTGGCCGTGGTCGGAATAGACCCACACATCATAATGACAGTGTGCAGAGCGTTGTGCGGCCCGCCAGATGCGGGCAATAGCATCATCGATACCCTTTAGTGTCCAGTGGGCAAACAGCGAAGTCGGGCCACGGCGATGTGCCTGCTCGTCATAGCCGAGAAAATTCAGGTGAATGACAGGAACCCCCCTGGCGACATCGATCTTGGTACCGATCGTCACCAGCTCACGCAACAGTATGGAGATGGCCACGCGGGTTGGCACGAATTTCAATTCCTTGACGAGATCGTAGCCACTGAACAGGCCGCGCACACAGTCTACTATCGCCAGCAGGAATTCGAGCACCAGAAGTGCCCCAAGACGTACAAAGCTGTAGGCATTGCTCAGGATCAGGAGTCCCACAAGCAGCGGGTTGGCCCGGCGCAGCGTTGGTCCCCATCCCATTGACGCCGGGCAGAAGTGGGGTTCGGCGGCGCCGCCCGTATAGTTATTCGCGTAGCAACTCCCTTCCCTGAGAAGCGGTTCCTCCCCGGTCACTTGCAGTTCCCGTTCCACGCCCGCTGCGGCAGCTGGCTCGAACATGCGCACCAGGTCGCCGGATGCGCTGTCCAGGAAGTTAAAGCCCGGGACCACCCCTTTCACGCCATAGAACAGTTCCCCCTGAAAAGCGGCAGTTGCCGCCGGCACGCCAGCATACGCGCGGTGCAAGTGGTAGTGTTCTCGCCTGACGAGTCTGCGGAGAAACGGCATTTCGCCCCGTTTCAGCGCATGACTCAGCTGGGTATGGGAAAGACCGTCGATCTGTACCATGACGAGACCCGGCGAGGTCGCCGGTGCGGTCGACCTCGGCAGGCGCAGCAGGGTTGCCAGCCATTCGCTGCGGCTCATGGCGCGGCGTATTCGACGCAGGAAGGCTTCGATGCGTCCGATCATTTCGGGGGACCTTCCTGTTCAGCCGGTGTCTTCATCCGCTCCGAGCGCGGCATCGGTTGCGCTGCCGATGCCTTTCAGAATTTCCCACTCCACTTTGATGAGATCCAGCAGGTGGTGCCAGTGTTCTTCCTGCTCCGACCGTTCAGCGGAAATACTGTTACGCAGGTTCGCATAGCAGGCCAGCGCCCTGTCGGCTGAGTGCGACAGGGAAAAGTCTTCGGCAGTTTCGTGTGCGGCCCGTACGAGTTCCCGGTACTGTGTACCCTGTAACCCTGCCACCCACTGCATTGCCGTGACAAAGGTCTCGATCGATTCCTCGTGCAACAAGAGGCCATTCTTCCGGTCCCTCATTACCTCTCTCACACCGTGGGCGTCGAGGGCGATGACCGGCAAACCAGCGGCCATTGCCTCGGTCAGCACCATGCCCTGTGTCTCACTCTTGGAGGCAAAGGCAAACAGGTCCATCGCATGCAGGGCATCGGCCAATTGCGGTCGTTCGAGGATGCTGGCAATGTGCAGGCGCGTATCGAGCCCCTCCCTGGCGAAAATTTCGCGGATGGTACTCTCGGACGGGCCTGTGCCGATTACCAGAAAATGTGCATTGCTTGTTTTCTTTAGAAATGCCGCGGCGGCCTCGGCCAGGAATTCCAGGTTCTTTTCCGGTGCCAGGCGGCCCAGGT
>CP070821.1:1609276-1617389 GCA_020344335.1 Gammaproteobacteria bacterium
TCGACTCTTATACTTTTTATCCTGCCCTTCTTTCTTTTTAGGCATAATCCGGCCCGCAGTGATTCATTTCCGGCGTAATCACCCGAAAATAAAAGGGTTAAGCGAAAACTTTGCGCAACGTCACAAAATCACAATCGGCACGGTTCCTGACGATCTTTAACGGTTTTTTGACGCTTTGAGAAATCAACCGCACCGCCTCGGTGCGTTTAGCAGGATAACTTCTTATATAACAAATGGTTATCGTTTATTGATTGGCTATTTGCCAGGGTAATCGAGCTCGACGGACCCGACTGCAGGCTGCGCTCGCGAGACTTTGGCGGGGGCGTCACTGAAACTGACGACACATTTGAGGCCACCCGGCAGCTTGTTGTCCGGGTTGGGCAGTTCCAGGCGTACACCGAAGGTGCCACTGGAGGCATCCACCACCCGGTCCACGATCTTCACCTCGGCCTGGTAGCTGCCATCGAGGGGGGATTCCGGCGCGACACTCGCCTTCATACCGGGCTTGATACTGCCGAACATCGAGGCTGGCAGCAGCACCTCGACATTGAGCGGGTCCAGCTGGGCGAGCGTCAGGATCGCACTGTCTTCAGGATATTCACCCGGCGACTTGAAACGCTCCACCACGACCCCGGTGAGCGGGCTCTCTACGGTGTGCTGGTCCAATGCGGCAATGGCGCGCGCCAGTTCCAGTTCGGCGAGGAGTTTGTTTTCCTTTGCCTGGACAGTCTGCAGTCTGGCGAGTGCCGCTTCGGTCTCCACTTCATCCTTGGTCTGCACCGCCACCACGCCCTCTTCCGCCAGACCGTCAAAACGGCCCAGTTTGCGTACGGCGAACCGGTGACTGACCTTGCTGCTGTTGTATTCGGCCTTCATTTCGGTCTTGGCACGTGCCAGCTCCACTGAGGCCTTCTCGACATCGGATTCGAATACCACCAGCGGCTGACCGGCGGTCACGAAATCACTGCGCTCGACATTGATCACCTCGATCCGGCCATCGATCGCACTCTTGACCTCGACGGTACGGTGGGGCTCCATCAGGCAGTCATATCCAAGCGCCGTAGCGGCCGCCGGCAGCATTAGTCCCGGCAGTAACACAAGCATTTGTCTATATGACAGATTTCCCATATCTCACTCTCGTTCCATGAAACAAGGCGCCCTATTCCGTTTTACCTGTAAATGCCAGCATTTTGCCCAGGTATTCATCCATACGCTCCAGGACCTTGCGTTGCCGGCGCTGCTGTGACTCCGACTGACGCTGGCAATACGCCAGGACCAGCGTCCCCAGCCATCGGGGCAACGGATGCGGGTCTCTGGCATACCTTTCGGCCAGCCGCCGGAGAAATTGAGGTATATGTTCACTGACGATGCGGTCATCCAGCGCCAGGATCGATTCGTAACTGCCGGGGGCCCCCTGCCGCCCCGAGCGTCCGAACAGCTGACGATCGATGCGCCGCGCGCTGTTGCGCTCGGCGGCGATTACATGCAGCCCCCCATTCTCCCGCACCCCGGGTGCCAGCGGGATATCGGTACCGCGTCCGGCCATGTTGGTGGCGATCATGATGGCACCCGGGTGACCGGCCTGTGCGACCAGCTCGGCCTCGTCCTTGTCCTGGCGGGCATTCAGCACCTGGTGCGGCAAGCCGACACGCCCTAGCATCCGGCTCAGGGTTTCACTGTCGGCCACCGAGCGTGTGCCGACCAGTACCGGGCGCTGCTGCTTGTGCAGCTCGATGACCCGTGCAACAACCCGGCGCCACTTGGCTTCCTGCGTGGGATACAACCGGTCCGCCTGGCGCTGCAGCAGGGATTCGCGATGGGTGGGAATCTTCACCACCTTGAGTCCGTACACGGCACTCAGTTCCGCCGCCGTCTCGCGTGCCGTGCCGGTCATGCCGGAGAGGTGCAGATAGCGTCGGAAAAACTTCTGGTAACTGATGCGTGCCAGTACCTCGTTCGGCGGACTGATCTCGCAGCCTTCCTTGACCTCGATCATCTGGTGCAGGCCGCGCTCCCACTTGCGGTCTGCCATGACGCGGCCGGTAAAGTCGTCGATGATGCTGACCTTGCCGTCGTTCACCAGATATTCGCGATCCCGCCGGAACAAATGACAGGCGCTGAGGGCCTGGCCGACCAGTTCCTCGCAGCGCGTGCGCATCTGCCACTGCCCCCCCAGCTCCTCGCCGGCAGTGACGGCGCGCTCCTTGCCGGCGGCCGTGAGCCGCACCTGGCGCAGCTTCTCGTCAACTACAAAGTCCTCGCCCGGCGTAAGCGAGCGGGCAAGCTGTACCGCCTGCCGGTACAAGAGCACGTCCTTTTCCGAGACCTGCCCGCCCTGCGAAAGGATCAGCGGGGTACCGGCCTCGTCGATCAGGACGCTGTCGGCTTCATCCACGATGCAGAAACACAGACCACGCATCAGCACATTGTCGAGACGGGTCTGTTTGGCATAGAGCGGTTCCGTGCGCAAGGACACCGTGCCCTGGACGTCCTTGAGGTGCAGGCGATCACGCAGGTAGTCGAAAACCAGCGTCTTGTTGGTACAGTAGGTAATATCGGCGGCATAGGCGGCGCGCCGTTCCGTCTCCTGCGTCTGCTCGCCGACGGTGCCCACGGTGAGGCCGAGGTAGTGATACAGCGGCGACATCTGCTCGGCATCCCGCACGACCAGGTAATCATTGACGGTAATCACGTGCACCGGTATCCCGGCCATGGCGGCAACCGAGGCCGGCAGGGTCGCCATCAGCGTCTTGCCTTCCCCGGTTTCCATTTCCGCCAGCATGCCGTCGAGCAGCACACGACCGGCCATCACCTGCACCGCGTAATGCCGCATGCCCAGCACCCGCGCGCTGGCCTCGCGCACGATGGCGAAGGCCATCGCCAGGTGCCGGCTGGCCAGCCCGTCACGGCGCAGTACTTTCCTGAGGGCATCGATGCGACGCAGGAAGTCCGCCTCGCTCAGTTCGGACAATGCCGTGCCGGCTCGTTCAACGTCCTCTACGAAGGCCTGCAGGTTGCGGTTTTTGCGCTGCAGGCGGGTCGCGAGGTAGCCGCCGAGTTGTGCGGACAGGGCGTCGAACCAGCCCTTGTTTTCACTGCCGCGTTCCGGGTAGGCCCCCAGCTGGTGTCCCGGTCGCAATACGCTATTACTGGCAGAGGTCATTACCAGGGGACCTCTGGATAATTCGCATTATCATGGATTTAAGGCAATGCAATAACTGTAGGGTGCGCCATGCGCACCATGAATCTGGCACTAGTTTCCGGTGCGCATGGCGCACCCTACAATTGGTTGTGAAATTCATTGGGGTTTCCCTAGACCCCGAATTCGCGCATGAACAGCTGGCGCAACGAGCGCTGCCACTGGATCCCGAGCGGTTCCGCGCCATGGTCGAAGCGCACGTAGACGCGCTGACCGTACAGTTGCGCAGGTAAATCCTCCTGCAGTTCCAGTTCGAACTGGAACAGGGTCGCCAGTGCGCGGGTTCCGGAATCATCGGCCGGATCAACCGGTATCATGCCGCCGCCACGGGTACCCAGTGCCTTGCTCGGCAGCTCATCCGACGCCGCCGGCACTTCGCTGTGCACCCTGGCGGCGATTGTGCGTCCCTGCTCTCCCGCCATTCGCAGCTCGACGCTGTCGGTGTGCTGCCGGACCAGCCCGATATCGGCCTGCGTGACGATCACCCGTGCCCGGCTCGCCTCATCATTGATGACATAGGCGAGCGTATCGCCACGGCGCACGAAACGGCCTTCGAGATCGGACGACCCGGGAACCACCAGTTGGCCATACGAGGGACTGCGCAATACCAGCTCGCCGAGCTGCTGGCGCGCCTCTTCCAGTTCCTCGGCGATGGCCTGCATATCCTGCCGGATGCTCTGTGCCTCGACGCGGTCCTCCATCATGGCAAGCGTGTGTTGTGCACGCAGTTCCTGCAGGCGTGCTTCCAGCACCCTGACCCGTGCCGACAACAGCGGGTCCACACAGGTCGCGACCGGATCGCCGGTCCGCACCACCGTGTCTGTCTGCGCCAGCAGGTCCGTCACAAAACAGTCGGTGCCCGCACGGACACGCGACTTCTCCGGCAACCACACCACACCTTCGGCCATGGTCCACAGCGGTGCCGGCAGTGCAAACAACAGCACGCCCAGCATCAGCACGCCGAATCCGGTCACGCCAAGGGCCCGCACACGCTGCCGCTGCAGGCGAGTGTCATTCAGCAGGAACCGGATATGCCGAACCAGCGGCAACACGATCTGCAGGACGATGACCCAGATCGCCAGCAACACGCCCACGACAAAGAACTTGCTTGCTACATAGAGAATGATCACCGCCATGATCATCATGCGATACACGAAGGAGCCTATGCCGTAGAACACGAACCAGGCCGCCTCACCGGGCGCGGAGACCGGGGAACCCACCTTCTCCATGCCGTACAGATAGCGCATGACCAGATAGTTCAGGTAGCGCTTCGAGCGTACCCCCAGGTTGGGAATCTCGATGGCATCTGCCAGCATGTAATAGCCATCGAAGCGCAATAGCGGATTGCCGTTGAAGAACAGTGTGGAAATGCTGCCGATCAGCATAATGTTATAGGCGACCGCGCTGACGATACCGGTCTCGACGTTGATCCACACGAACAGCGCCAGCGCGGCAAGAAACAGCTCCACCATCATGCCGGCCGCACCGACCACGAAACGCCGGTGTTTTTCGGGGAAACCGGCCGATGCGGTGGCATCGACATAGGGGATGGGCATGAGCACGAGGAACATGATGCCCAGCTCATGTACTTCACCACCCCACAGGCGGGTGGCAAACGCATGGCCGAATTCATGCAGCAGCTTCACGATCGGGTAGGTGATCGCCATGATCACCAGGTTCCAGGGATTCAATACCCGGTCAACGATGTCTGCCGTGATTGGCTCCCAGTACACGCCGGCATACATGGCCGCGGTGAGGACTACCAGCGCCCACACGGCCAGCCCGGCCCAGCTGAACAGCGGGCGCACCAGCGGCAGCCAGCGCGTCAGGAATTGCTGCGGATCCCACAGCGGCATTCGCAGGGCCATCGGGTTGATCAGGCGCTGCTTCCAGTCCTGGCGCTGCTTGTGGCGGTAGCGCTGGAAGACCTCGACGATATCAGGCGTGATGCTGCATTGCAGGATATCCGCGGCATGCAGCTGCCCCAGCAGGTGCAGTGTCTCTTCCTGGCCCGGCGCATCTTCGCCGAGTTTTTCCAGCGTGGTTTCCCATATTTCGTCAATGGTGCGCTTGCCATCCATCTGGCCGATCAGCACATAGACTTCCGGACTGAAGCTGTGAAAAGCGCCAGTGGCCTCGTCCTGCAACATGTAGCAGCGCTGGCCCCGGTAATAGTGCCGGTGCAACTGGATGTGATCACGGATGCGTGGCCGGATGCCTGCTACCCGGTACCAGAACTCGCTGTACATGGACTGCCCCATATCAGGGCCACCAGGCCCAGGCCTGCAGCTTCAGCCAGTCAATCATCCGGTGTGTCCAGATCCACAGCAGCCTGCGCTCGCCGATCTCGATCTTGCCGACCCCTTCCATACCGGGACGCAACAGGGCCGGCGGATTCTCCAGCTGCGCCTCGATCCGGTAGTAGTTGGCGCCGTCTTCCGACTCGGATACCGGCGTGATCCGGCTGACGGTAAAGCCGAGTGCATCTCCCGGCATACCCGAGAGTTTCAGCTGGCCTTCCTGGCCGGTGGTCACATCCGGCATGTCGCGTTCATCAACGCTCAGCACCAGGCGGTAGTCCTCCAGCGGCGCGACCTCGAACATGACATCCCCCCGGGAGACCGGTGATCCGAGTGACTGGGAAAGATCGCCGCTCACCACCACACCGCTCAGCGGGGAAAGGATCTGCATGCGCTCGAGTTGCTTGTTGGTCAATTGCAACTGAGCATCGGCCTGGCTGATACGTGCTCTCAGGATCGCAACCTGTGCACGATCGTGCTCGGCCATGGCGCTGCGGTATTCGCGGGAGTGACGCGCCTTTTCACTGGTCAGTTTCTGTTGCTCCAGTTTCAGCTCGCGGTCATCGAGCATGCCCATCAGCTGTCCGACTTGCACGATATCACCGGCACGGACATCCGACTCCAGGATGAATCCGTCGATTGGCGCGACAACGGCGCGCTGGATACTGCCTTCCAGTGCAGCATCCGCGGTAACCCGGTACGTGTTGGTCACCAGGCCCATATAGACAGCCAGCGCCAGCAGCGAGAACGTAGCGGCCTTGAGCACCGTATGGCGCGGGCCAAACAGCTTCTTCACAAGACCGCCGGCGGAGTGAAGCAGGCGCACGATCGGCCAGCAGTCATTGGTGCGTTTCAGTTCCAGAATCGGTCCGATGAGACTGGCAACGTGGGTATACAACTCCACGGTATCCGCATCGAAGGGTTCGGAGTCGCTGCGTTCAAAGGTAATCGCACCGGTGATTTCCTTGTCGTTCACCAGCGGGATGGTGCAGACCGAGGCCACCCGGTTCTGCTCCGCCAGTTTGCGGTGCGCAATGTTGATATATTCCTTGCCCGGATAGACCAGCGTGGTGTCCTGGTCGATGGCCTCCTCCATGGCAGCGGAGATGGCACGCAACAGGCTGGTCTTCACGCCCTGCCGGGCACTGTGCGACAGGGCGCGCACGGTTACAAAACGTCCACGCATGAACCCGATGCTGACGCGACTGCAGGACAGTTCATTCGCCAGCCGGGTTGCCAGCGACGTGGCCGCACTCTGGAAGTGCGGCTGATCCAGCGTCAGGGAGACCAGTTCCAGGATGCGCGTCAGCTGGCCTTTATGCTCCTCGCTCTGCTGTTCCAGCAGCATTTCAAAGAACACGCTGCCGGCATGCAGCATGCTCATGATTTCCCTGTGCTGCATTTGCGATTCTGCGTCGATCTCGATCGCAATCACGCCCAGCACCTTTTTCTTGACCACCATCGGGTAGGCAATTACATAGGAACGCATTGCTCCCGAGGATTGATCCGCATCCCCTTTCTCTATAACGGTACGCCGTTTCATGGTCGCCAGCTTTGCCGTACTGCGCAGCATCGTCGAGGCCGTGCCACCCGACGGCCAGTGCGCCACGTTCGACATCTGGTCCTGGTGCTGCACGCTCAGCTCCACCAGACCACGGAATGCCCCGTGAATCATGGTGCACTGTTGCTCAAGCCATGACTGCGCCAATTGTTCCAAGACAACCACTCCTGTGCCTGACAAAACCCAAGATCGGAAAAAACTGCTTACTGCACCGCATACCGGCAAGACCCTGTGTCAATACGGGATTTACCGGTTAGTTCATTGATTATCGACTGGAATTTGTGAATCCTTAATGACCACCCTGCAGCACCTCCGCGGTGGTGCCCCAAAAAAAACGGCGGCCTGCATCGAGGCCGCCGTTCTTGTTTCCTGCCTGTTACACCCGGTTAGCGCAATGCTGTCTTGCTGCCGGCGGACGGTACCTTGCCGTTGATGTAATAGCGGCCGATACTGCCGTAGTCGGAATGCGAGACCGCCGGATTGGCTACCCCCTTGACTTCAATCACGTAACGGCCTCCGGGGACACGGGCCTTGAGATTGGCGGCCGTGGAGTTGCGCGGCCCCTGCTCGGCGATCTGCTTGCCGTTGGTGTCAAACAGGCCCACATGCACATCCAGGTTGCCGCCATGCTGTTGTGCACCGGCAAATGCCTGCCAAGCCGGGGTCACCACCAGATCGACGGTACCGGCGCCTGCATTGAACACGAACACGTCGATATCATCCTGGTCCTCTATGACACCCTGGTTGCGCGCATTCTGGCCAACCACTGAATTGACCCGGCCATTCCCGTCAACGACCAGCCGGGTCCCCTTGTCATAGCGCGTGTCATCGTGGTCATCCCCGCGCAGTCCCATCCTACCGGTCAGGATGCCGATATCATCCTGGGCGTTGGACGCGCCCTTGCTCCACTGGGTGACGTGTTGTTCCGGGTCAAGCCCCATAATCGGTGCCCAACTGACCTGGCTGCCCTTGCCGGCAGCCGATCCGTCATGGCTCAGGCCCACCAGGTGTCCCATGCCGTGGGATACCGCACCGGCTACGGCCGTCGTGGAA
>CP070821.1:1617489-1664313 GCA_020344335.1 Gammaproteobacteria bacterium
GCCGTCATCGAGCACCTGCAGCAGGACATTGAAAACGTCCGGGTGGGCTTTTTCTACCTCATCCAGCAAGATAACCGAATAGGGCTTGCGGCGCACCGCCTCGGTCAGGTAACCGCCTTCCTCATAACCAACATATCCGGGCGGCGCACCGATCAGGCGGGCTACCGAGTGTTTTTCCATAAACTCTGACATATCGATACGTACCATGGCTTCCTCGGTATCAAACAGGAATGCTGCCAGGGATTTGGTGAGTTCGGTCTTGCCGACCCCGGTCGGTCCAAGAAACAGGAACGAACCGTTCGGCCGGTTCGGGTCGGACAGACCGGCACGGGTACGACGAATGGCGTTCGACACCACGGTAACCGCTTCATCCTGCCCTACCACGCGTTCGCGCAATGCGGTTTCCATTTGCAACAGTTTCTCGCGCTCGCCTTCAAGCATCTTCGAGACCGGGATACCGGTCCACTTGGAGACCACCTCGGCAATCTCTTCCTCACTGACCTTGTTGCGCAGCAACTGCATGTCCCGGGTCTCGGCTTCGGCGGCCGCGCTCAGCTGCTTTTCCAGTTCGGGAATACGTCCGTACTGCAGTTCACCGGCACGCGCCAGGTCACCTGCGCGCTGGGCGGTTTCCAGCTCCATGCGGGCTCGCTCCAGTTCTTCCTTGATATGGGAAGTCCCCTGGACGGCGGCCTTCTCGGCCTTCCAGATTTCCTCGAGATCGGAAAACTCGCGCTCCAGTATCTCGATTTCTTCCTGCAGTGCCTCCAGCCGTTTCCGGGAGGCCTCGTCTGCCTCCTTGTTGAGTGCCTCGCGCTCGATCTTGAGCTGGATCAGCCGGCGCTCCAGCCGGTCCATGGCTTCCGGCTTGGAGTCGATCTCCATGCGGATCCGGCTGGCAGCCTCGTCAACCAGGTCAATGGCCTTGTCCGGGAGCTGGCGATCGGAAATATAGCGGTGTGACAATGTGGCTGCTGCGACAATGGCCGGGTCGGTGATCTCCACCCCGTGGTGCACCTCATAACGCTCCTTGAGTCCGCGCAAAATCGCGATGGTGTCTTCCACTGACGGTTCGTCAACCATCACCTTCTGGAAGCGACGCTCCAGCGCGGCATCCTTTTCGACATACTTGCGGTATTCATCGAGCGTGGTAGCCCCGACGCAATGCAGCTCGCCGCGTGCCAGTGCCGGCTTCAGCATATTGCCGGCATCCATGGCACCCTCGGCCTTGCCTGCGCCAACCATGGTGTGCAATTCATCAATAAACAGGATGATCTGGCCTTCCTGCTTCGCCAGGTCATTGAGAACGCCCTTGAGGCGTTCCTCGAATTCACCGCGAAACTTGGCTCCGGCAATCAGCGCCCCCATGTCGAGCGACAACAGGCGCTTGCCCTTCAGTCCCTCCGGCACTTCCTCGTTGACAATACGCTGCGCGAGTCCTTCCACGATAGCGGTCTTGCCGACACCGGGTTCACCGATCAGTACCGGATTGTTCTTGGTGCGCCGCTGCAATACCTGGATTGTCCTGCGAATTTCATCATCACGACCGATCACCGGGTCGAGCTTGCCCTGCTCGGCACGCTCGGTCACATTGATGGTGTATTTTTCCAGCGCCTGGCGCTGGTCTTCCGCGTTGGGATCGTCCACCTGCTGGCCGCCACGGAGGTTGTCGATGGCGTTCTCGATGAGGGATTTCGTCGCCCCGGCATTGCGCAGCAGTTCGCCGATGCCGCCCTTGTCCTCCAGCGCGGCGAGGATGAACAGTTCACTGGAGATATAGCTGTCCTTGCGCTGCTGGGCAAGCTTGTCGGTTACGTTCAGGAGGCGTCCCAGATCGTTGGAAATATGTACCTCGCCTGCTGCCCCCCCTTGTACCTGCGGCAGCTGTTCGAGCAGTTCGCCCATCTGGGAACGCAACAGGTTGACGTTCACGTCGGCCTGCGCCAGCAGGTGACGGACACTGCCGCCCTCCTGGTCCAGCAAAGCGAGCATCAGGTGCACCGGTTCGATAAACTGGTGATCACGGCCAACGGCCAGGCTCTGGGCGTCGGCCAGCGCCAGCTGGAACTTGCTTGTCATTTTGTCCATGCGCATGGGATTCTCTCCGAAATGCAGCTATACCCTGTTTATGGGGGGTAAACAGCGATCTTTCAAGGGCTCGTTCAAACCGCGCGGTTACAGCATCGGGAGAGTTAATGGAGCGTCAGGTGGGTCAGGTAGATCACCAGGACACCGGCGATTATCAGGACGATCTGCTGCAGTGTGGCCTTGCCCTCCACGCGCTCGTGCAGGGTGGGAATCAGGTCGGCAACGGCAATGTAGATAAAACTCGAGGCGGCAACGGCCAGTACGTACGGCAACAGCGGTTCCAGGTCCTGCAGCATGTACCAGGCGAGCACCCCGCCAAGTACCGTGGTCGTGCTGGAGAGAACGTTATAAGCAAAGGCGCGGGCACGGCTGAAACCACTGTGCAGCAGCACCGCAAAGTCACCTACCTCCTGGGGAATTTCATGGGCCGCGACCGCAATGCTGGTCACCACCCCGAGATGGATATCGGTGAGAAATGCTCCGGCGATCAGCATCCCGTCAAGAAAATTGTGCAGGCCGTCGCCGATCAGGATCAGGGTACCCGTAGACTGCTGCCGGTTACTCTGCCCGGGCGCATGTACCTCGCAATGATCGACATGGCAGTGCCGCCACAACACCATCTTTTCCAGCATAAAGAAACCCAGCAGACCGAGCAGCACCGTCATCGGGATCACATGGATATCCCCGGGTCCGAAAGCAGCGAGCGCATGCGGCAACAGTCCCAGCAACGCAGCGCCCAGCAGGGCGCCGGTTGCAAAGCTGACCAGATGCGGCAACAAGCGGCTGCGCAGCTCCTCGCTCAGGACCAGAAACAGCGCCGCGGCCAGCACGCTGAGCACACCACCAATCAGGCAAAACAGGATAATCCAGGCTATCAAGGACATTCGGTCATTCCGGGATCAGGCAAGAACAGCAGGCAATGATACCCCAGCGAAGCCTTGATTGATTCCCGATAACTGATTTGAGGTAAGGCAACCTTTACCGGATGCGTCGTGCACACCCTGAATCAACAGCTTGCCTTTTCGTTCCGGTGCTCCCGCCCTCCCGGTAAAAGGGCGCTGGATCAATCCGTGGTTTGCCGGTTTTTGCCGGGAGCGGGCCGGCCGATTACCCGTCGCTTCAACCGGCTTCCAGCCACACCAGGCTGGCCATGCGGCCGGTGACGCCATCGCGGCGATACGAAAAGAAGCGTTCCCGATCCCCGAAACTGCAAAAATCTCCCCCATAGACTGCCGTCACTCCGCAGCCGGCCAGGCGTTGCCGCGCCAGTGTATAGAGGTCGGCATGCCAGCCACCGTTACTGGCTGGCCAAAATGCGGAGGCCGCTTCCGCATCCTCCTCGAGAAAGACGGAACGGACCTCCTCCCCGACCACATAGGCGGCCGCACTGATGGCCGGCCCCAGCCAGGTGAGCAGCTCGTGACCTGGTGATCGCATCCTGTCCACTGTCTGCTCCAGAATCCCGGCGGCCAGCCCACGCCAGCCGGCGTGTGCGGCCGCCACTACCTTTCCGGCACTGTCGCAGAACAGCACCGGCAGGCAATCGGCAGTGAGCACCGCGCAAACGCTGCCGGTCGACCGGGCAATGATCGCATCGGCTTGCGTGTTTACCGGAGCGTCAGCGGCATCAACTACCCGGTTTCCATGCACCTGCTGCAACCAATGCGGAGCTGCCGGCAGCGCCAGTCGCTGCTTCAGGCGCTCTCGGTTGGCCGCGACAGCCACGGCCGCGTCGCCTACATGATCGGCAGGATTCATGCTGGCCCAGGGCCCTTCACTGACCCCCCCGTGGCGTGTGGTTGTCACCGCGCGGACTACGTCCGGAGCAGGCCAGTCCGGTGTAATCCAGTCAGTGTCCATGATCGTTTCCATCCAGACCGGCGTCCTGGCGCAGGGCAGCGACGAGGTCCGTCATGTCCGCCGGCAGCGGCGTCTCCCAGTTCACGGGATGCCCGTCCCCGGGATGGGTAAATGCCAGCCTGGTGGCGTGCAGTGCCTGTCGTCTGAATGCCTGCAGCACGGATTGCAAGCGTTCATTCGCACCGCGCGGCAAACGCAAGCGACCGCCATACAGCGGATCGCCAACCACCGGGCAGCGGATATGGGCCATATGAACCCGGATCTGGTGGGTCCGGCCGGTTTCCAACTGCAGCCGCACCAGGGTATGACCCCGGTATCGTTCCACGACCCGGTAATGCGTCACGGCATCTCGGCCCCCGGTGACCACCGCCATGCGCTTGCGATCTACCGGATGCCGGCCAATCGGCGCATCGACCTTCCCCCCGGCAGTCAGCACGGAATTGACCACTGCCAGGTACTCACGCTTGACCGCACGTGCCTGCAATGCCTCGACGAGTTTTTTATGTGCCAGCTGGCTGCGGGCGACCACCATTAACCCGCTGGTCTCTTTGTCCAGCCGGTGCACAATGCCGGCACGCGGTAACCGCCCAAGAGCGGGTTCATAATACAGTAGCGCGTTTTGCAACGTGCCATCCGGATTCCCGGCTGCCGGGTGTACGACCAGGCCGGCCGGCTTGTTGATTACGAGCAGGTCGCTGTCCTGGTAGACAATATCCAGCGGTATATCCTCGGGCAAGCAGGCGGATGCTTCATTGAAAACGGCATCGATCCGGACCGTCTCCCCGCCATGCACCCGGTCACGTGTCCTGGGCCGGTGGCCATCCAGCATCACCTGCCCGTCACGGATCCACTGTTGCAAGCGGCTACGCGAATAGTCGGGTACCAGCTCGGCCAGCGCCTGGTCAAGGCGACGCCCGTTAAGGTGCTCCGGGATTCGGAAAGAGAGATGTATTTCTTGCGTCATACGGCACCAGGACTGCTTTATGGTTTACAATTCTGCCGATGTACACGCGATACTCCAAGCCCATGCATTTGTCGAGATATTTCCTGCTGGTCCTGCTGCTCACTATTAGTAGCTGCGGACTATTGCCTGAACAGGTCGACAAGACCAAGGACTGGTCCCCGAGCCAGCTCTATTCAGCAGCAAAAGAGGCCCTGAACGACCAGAACTACGAAAAGGCCATCGACTATTTCGAGAAACTGGAAGCACGTTACCCGTTTGGCAGGTATGCCCAGCAGGCCCAGCTCGAAATCGCCTATGCCTACTACAAGTTCGACGAACCGGATTCCGCGATTGCTGCCGCACAACGCTTTATCAAGATCAACCCGCGTCACCCGAATGTTGACTATGCCTGGTACCTGATGGGCCTGGTCAACTATACACGTGGCCGGACAGTGGTCGATAAACTGCTGCCACAGGATGTCTCGGAACGCGATCTGACCACCATGCGCAACGCCTACGACGACTTTTATGAGCTGGTCAAGCGCTTCCCGAACAGCAAGTACGCCACTGACTCGGCACAGCGCATGATACATCTGCGCAACAACATGGCGCGTTACGAGAATCACGTGGCAGACTATTACATGCGCCGCGGGGCATATGTCGCCGCTGCCAACCGTGCCTCGATAGTCATCGAGGACTACCAGCGTACCCCGTCTGTTCCCGATGCCCTGGTCATCATGATCCGCGCCTATCGAAAACTGGGTCTGGAGGAGCTGGCCGATGACTCCCTGCGTGTGCTGAGTCTTAATTATCCGTCACACCCGGACCTGGAAATCCTCCAGCAGGGTGGCGACCCGACGAAGCGCGGCGGCTGGTTCAGCTGGTTCCGCTAGCTTGCATGTTTCTGCAGTGCCCGGGATGCCGGCTGAAGGCCAGGGTCACCCCTCCTTGCCAGACGCGCGGTTATTCGAATAGCCGGAGGTAATCGGATAACGCCGGTCGCGTCCAAATGCACGCTGGGTTATGCGAATTCCCGGTGGCGCCTGGCGACGCTTGTATTCATTCCGGTCAACCAGAGTCGCAATCCGCAACACCACATCACCGTCAAACCCGTCTGCGACGATCTGTTCGACGCTCCGGTCCTGCTCGATATAGCGTTCCAGTATCGGGTCGAGCACCTCGTAGGGCGGCAGACTATCCTCATCTTTCTGGTCCGCCGCCAGTTCGGCTGACGGCGGCCGGGTAATCACCCGCTCCGGGATTACCCGTCCCTTGCGGTTACGATATTCCGACAGCCGGTAAACCAGCAGTTTCGGCACATCCTTGATCGGCGCAAACCCGCCCGCCATGTCACCGTAGAGGGTCGCATAACCCACTGACATTTCACTCTTGTTACCGGTGGTCAGCAGAATCCGGTGCTGCTTGTTGGACAGGGCCATCAGCAACACGCCGCGACACCGGGCCTGGATGTTTTCCTCGGTCGCATCCGACCGGGTCCCGGCCAGGAATTCCCGCAGTAATTCCAGGAAGGCACTGAACACCGGCTCGATGGATATTTCGTGATACTCGACCTGCAGGGCTTCAGCCTCGGCGCGCGCGTCCTCCAGGCTCATGGCACTGGTATAACGCGATGGCATCATCACCACGTTCACCCTGTCGGCGCCGATCGCATCCACGGCGATAGCCAGTGTCAGGGCCGAATCAATGCCGCCCGACAAGCCGATAACCGCACCGGGAAAGCCGTTCTTGTTGATGTAATCACGGACGCCGAGAACGAGAACCCGGTAAATCGCCTCGAGATCCTCGAGATACGCAACACAGTCACCAGGCAGCGGTGCCACCGTATCCATACTGAAATCAACCGGGGACAACTGCTCTTCACAAAATGCCGCCCGTTGCGTTACTTCACCCGCGGCACTCACCACCAGGGAACCCCCGTCGAAAACCAGCTCATCCTGCCCCCCGACGAGATTGACATACATCACCGGCAACCCTGTCTCTGCAGTACGCTGCTGCAGCAACTCTTCACGCTCCCGGCCCTTGCCGGCATGAAATGGCGAAGCATTGAGGTTGATCAGCACCCGCGCCCCGGCGGCAGCGGCCTGCTGCGCCGGACCCGGTTCCCAGACATCTTCACAGATGGTGACACCGACTGGGATATCCCTGACAGGTACCACGCACGCTTCATTGCCCGGCTGAAAATAGCGTTTTTCATCGAATACGCTGTAATTCGGCAAGTGCTGCTTGCGGTAACTGGCGCAGACCGCACCCTGCGAAATTACCGAGGCCACATTGAACAAGGCACCGTCCTGGCGGAGCGGGTGTCCGATGATGGCCACAATGTCGCGTACTTCACGTGTTACCCGTTCGACTGCCTCCTCGATGTATTCCTGGAAATGCGGGCGCAGCAACAGGTCCTCCGGCGGGTATCCACAGATACACAATTCCGGAAATACAATGGCGTCTGCCGCCAGTTCGTCACGGGCACGACGACAGGCATCGATAACCCGGCTGGCATTCGCATCGATAGCGCCGACCGGAAAATCCAGCTGCGCCATGACGATGCGTAAATACGGTGTTGACGTTTCGCTGGTCATAGTCCAGAGGTGAAATTAACTGGATAAAGCCCGCACGTATACTTGATTTTACCGCAGGGACGCGGGGAATCCGGTTTGATACATCGTCATTCCCGCACCAGCAGGAATGGCCAAAGTCATATAAAGATCTTTCTGCAAAACCAGCACCGCATTGGCCGGCAGACCTCTGTGCCCTTTCCGTAACATGATCAGGTGGCTACCCCGCACCGGGCAAGGTCGACGGGAGGGCCGCAACACCCTGCACATGTGCAACACCCCCGGCCTGGCACGGCCGCCGGTGTATCCCTGTGTCTTGAGCATCCAGGCATAAACGCCTACCCGGTCTGCTGGCAAATCCTCCATGGCAACGGGTCTGTGCAGTACCTCACCTGCCGGTACCGGGATACCAGACCTGGCAAACAATCATTTTGCCTGGTATTCGTGGAGGTGCATACTCCGAGTGTTCCAAAAAACGGGTGGTATTGTAAAGTTGCATCATTGATGCATAACGTCATTCAGGCAGGGCCCAATGCGTACCATTCTGATCCTGATCGCTGTCGTGATCGTTATCCTGGCTGCCAGACGGCTGTATGCCACCACGCGCCGCGGGAACAGCCGGCAGATAAAATCAGGGCAGATGGTCCAGTGTGCCCGTTGCGGGATATACATCCCGGAGTCGGAGGCACTCGGTTTCCGTGGGCGCCACTACTGTTCAGCAGCCCACCGTGATGCCGATAATGACTGATAAGCAGAACCGTTAACCGCACAACACGAAACATGAGAGTTTGCAGTACACTCCCGGCATGTACCTGAGAAACAATGAGGACACAGCGGTCCGGGAAGACCGCGATGACCTGACCTGGAAACCGCTACGCCTGCTCACCTTTTACAGGCTGACGCTGGCAGGCATGCTGACCGTCCTGTTTTTCGGCATTCCGAACAATCCTGCCCTGGGCACCTACAGCCCGCAGCTGTACACACTGACCTGTATGTTTTACCTGGCTTTCAGTCTTGCGGCGGGATTTACGGCACGCCTGCGGCGACCCGGCTACGAGTTGCAGACCGTTACCCAGATCCTGGTCGATATAGGGGCCATTACCCTGCTGATTCATGCCAGTGGCGGACCGGCCGGTGGTCTCGGCATATTACTCATCATCACGGTCGCCACCGGCAGCCTGCTGATACCCGGGCGGATGGCCTTCCTGTTCGCGGCCGTGGCGACCATGGCCATCATGGGAGAACATGTCTACAGCACGCTGTTGAACCAGTTGCCACGCAGCAGCAACTATACCCAGATCGGACTGCTCGGAATCGTCCTGTTCGCCACCGCCGGCATGGCCTATCTGATGGCACGGCGTCTTCACGAAAGCGAGGCCCTTGCCCGCCAGCGCGGCATCGATATCGCCAATCTTGCCAAGCTCAACACCTACATCGTGCAGCGGCTGCAGGCGGGCATTATCGTGACCGATGCACAGGACAACATACGCCTGTCCAATAAAACGGCGCACAAGCTACTCGGCCTGCCGGCCGACTGCGACAACCGGCCACTGGCGGAAATATCTCCCCAACTCCATGAAAAGCTGAAGGAATGGCGCCGGGCCCCGGACCAGGAAGCCAGCCTGCTGGTATCAGAAGCAAGCGGTGCCAGTATCCTGCCGCAGTTTACCCTGCTCGGAACGGCGGAGGGGATCGGGGCACTGATATTCCTTGAAGACACTGCCGTGATGGCCCAGCAGGCACAACAAATGAAACTTGCATCACTGGGGCGTCTGACCGCAAGCATTGCCCACGAGATCAGAAACCCGCTGGGCGCGATCAGCCATGCCAGCCAGTTACTGAAGGAATCCGATGAACTCGGCAGCCTGGACCAGCGCCTGATGACGATTATCCGCAATCATACCCGCCGCGTTAATACGGTAGTGGAAAATGTACTGCAGCTGTCACGCCCGGTATCCACCCTGCCCCAGGTCATCGTGCTGAGCGACTGGCTGGAGCATTTCATGAATGAATTTGTACAAAGCGGCAGCTGCAGGCCGGATCAGGTGGAAATCGTCGTCAATCCGCAGGACCTCAATATCTATATGGATCCAAGCCAACTGCACCAGGTGGTATGGAACCTGTGCCAGAATGCAATAAATCACGGCGGCCAGGAAGGCAAAGCCGTGAAAATACAACTTGTCGGAGGCCGGACCGGCAGAAACCATACCCCGTATCTTGATATCATTGACAATGGCCCCGGGATTGATCCGACCATGACCGACGAGATCTTTGAGCCATTTTTTACGACCAACAGCAGCGGTACCGGCCTCGGTCTGTACATTGCCCGGGAAATTTGCGAGAGCAACCAGGCACGTCTGACGTATAGATCGCATAACGGTGGCGGCAGCTGTTTTCACGTAAGCTTTCCGGAGACCGGGAATCGGGCTGTGAAAGCCCTGGCATGACATCTGGACACCATTATGGCAACACCTCTTGCACTGGTAGTTGATGACGAACCCGATATCCGGGAACTGCTCGAGTTGACGCTCGGGCGCATGAAGATCGACACCCGCAACGCGGCCGACCTTTCGCAGGCGCATGCCCTGCTGGAGCAGGAACATTTCGATATCTGCCTGACAGACATGCGCTTGCCGGATGGCAACGGTATTGATCTCGTCCGGCATATCCAGCAACAGGAACTGAACATCCCCGTAGCCGTGATCACGGCCTACGGCAACATGGATTCGGCTGTGGAAGCACTCAAGGCAGGTGCCTTCGATTTTATCTCCAAGCCGGTTGATCTGCAGGTACTGCGCAACCTGGTCAACAGCGTACTGAAACTCTCTGATGATTTTCCCAAGCGTGACCGCCGCAGTCGTGACATTCTGCTGGGCGATTCGCAACCGATGCGACAGATCCGGTCGACCATAGAGAAACTTTCACGCAGCCAGGCTCCGGTCTATATCAGTGGGGAATCCGGAACCGGCAAGGAAATGGTCGCCAGACTGATCCACAACAAGGGACCGCGTGCAGACAAGGCGTTTGTGCCCGTCAACTGCGGCGCCATCCCGTCGGAACTCATGGAAAGCGAGTTTTTCGGCCACAAGAAAGGCAGCTTTACCGGGGCGGTCAACGACAAGGAAGGCCTGTTCCAGGTTGCCGAGGGCGGCACCCTGTTCCTCGATGAAGTCGCCGAACTCCCATTGCACATGCAGGTGAAGCTGCTGCGCGCTATCCAGGAAAAGGCAGTCCGTCCGGTCGGTGAACAGCAGGAGATCCCCACCGATGTGCGGATCCTGTCCGCAACCCACAAAAACCTCGGCCAGCTGGTCGAGGATGGCCAGTTCCGTCAGGATCTCTACTACCGCCTGAATGTCATCCAGCTGCCGGTACCGGCACTGCGCGAACACCGCGAGGACATCCCCCTGCTGGCAGAACATTTCCTCAAAAAGCTCGCGGCCCAAAGTAACCACAATGCATATCTTCTCGCAGAGGATGCCATGCAGGCCCTGTCAGAATACCGGTTCTCCGGCAATGTCCGCGAGCTGGAGAACATCCTCGAACGGGCCACCACGCTGAGCGAGGGTAACGTCATCCGGGCGAATGACCTGCACCTCCCGGTAGAGGTGACGGACACCGCGGCCTCCGATGTACAGGCCACTCCGGAACTGGAACCCGGAACCGTGCCGCTTGATACCTACATGGACAACATCGAGAAAGACGCGCTGTTGAAAGCGCTCGAGAAAACCCGCTACAACAAAACCGCTGCCGCCAGGCTGCTGGGCATCACCTTCCGCGCCCTGCGTTATCGTCTGAAAAAACTCGGCCTGGAGTAACGCGGCGCAGATGACCACATGCGAGTGACGTAATACGTCACTTTCTGCCCAGAACGTGTCCTGCGTCTCATTTTTCCAGTGTCCTGTTACAGGGTAATCCGGCCTGTCTGACCGGTTTAACAGGCTAGTCTGTCCGGACATTCTTTTTTTAACTTATTGTTAATTAAATATTTTCCCATTTTCTCCTGTCTTTCCGGCCATATCCCGAAGATGTGTCTAAAAATTGGCACGGAAACTGTATCGGAATAATCAGCCAAAGAATCCGGGCAGACGCCCGATAGTAAGGCTGGACAGGGAAGCCCGGTTGCGGGCAACCACACGGATGTAACCAACAATTTACGAACCAGAGAGGATTTATCCATGAAACAGCAAAAGGGTTTTACACTGATCGAACTGATGATCGTGATCGCCATTATCGGTATTCTTGCCGCTATCGCGATCCCGGCCTATCAGGACTACACCATTCGCTCCAAGGTTGCCGAAGGCCTGAATCTGGCCGGTGCCGCCAAGCTGGCGGTTGCCGAGACCTATGACTCCGAGGGCCGGTTCATGCAGGCCGCCAACGGCAGTTATGGCCTGCCACAACCTATAAGTATTAATGGTAACTATGTCTCGACTGTAGCAATTACGGATCAATCAGGCACGATTACCATCACCTATAAAAACAGCGGCCTGGGTGGCAACCCGACAGCCGACGGCCAGACCATGGTCCTGGATCCGGAGCAACGTCAGGGTTCCATGCAGTGGGTATGTGACGGCTCCGGCAGTGCAGCCAACGGCAGCATGCCTAGCAAGTACCGTCCGTCTGAATGCCGTCCGTAACATCAGGCACCTGGTACACAAAAACGCCCCGGAAACGGGGCGTTTTTTATATTGTCGGGATAATGTCCCGCATGTTGACGTATGGTACGCTGATGCCATTTAAAAGATGGCTGCATCAATAACTCCCGACTCATGAATATCCGGCAAGCTTTCGCATAATGCAAACCGCCCGCAGCAAACCCGCTCTGTTTTTCCTGATTCTCTGCATACTGACTGTCGGTGTCTATTACCCGGGCCTGTCAGGAGACTACATGTTCGATGACATGCAGAACCTGTTACTGAATACACGGCTCGATTTCGAGACCCTCGACCTGGAATCATTGCAGTCGGCAAGCCTTTCTTCCGGTAGCGGGACACTGCGTCGACCGGTGAGCATGGCGAGCTTTGCGCTTAACCGGTATTTCTTCGGCATGCATCCCTTTTCGTACAAGGTCATCAATCTCGTAATCCATTTGCTGACCGGTATTGGCCTGCTCCTTCTGGGCCGGTTACTCCTGAAAAGCTATCGCGCAGGCCACCATCCTGACCTGTCTCCAGCGATCATTACCTGGTTGCCCGTTATTGTGAGTGGTATCTGGCTGGTGCACCCACTGAACCTGACCAGTGTGCTCTATATTGTCCAGCGGATGACCAGCCTGGCCACCCTGTTTACGGTACTCGGGCTGTGCTGTTACACGCTTGGCAGATACCGCCTGATCAGAGAGGGCTCCGGGTGGACATGGATACTCGGCGGCCTGTTTTTATTCGGCGGTCTGGCCGTGTTCAGCAAGGAAAATGGCGCACTGCTGCCACTCTATATGCTGGTTATTGAAATGACGCTTTTCCGCTTCCGGAACAGTGAAAACAAATTTGACAAACGGGTAGCAATCTTCTTCGGTCTTTTCCTGCTGCTGCCCGCAGGCGGTTTTCTGCTTTGGCTTTTACAACAGCCTGGTGCACTCCAGCATGGCTATCTTAATCGTGACTTTACGCTATCTGAGCGCATATTGACCGAGGCGCGTGTCCTGGTCTTTTACCTTAAGCAGATACTGCTCCCCTCTGTATCCGAACTGGGCCTCTATCATGATGACATTCGGATATCCCGGAGCCTGTTAGAACCTGTAACTACCATCTATGCCATCGCGACCCTGACTTCCATTCTGGTCGCAGCATTGCTGTTGGTCAGAAAGGTCCCGCTTGTCAGCCTGGGCATTCTCTGGTTTTTTGCAGGGCATACCCTGGAATCTACTATCCTGCCTCTGGAAATTGCCCATGAACACAGAAACTACCTGGCAGATTACGGGATTATCCTGGCGGCAGTTGCTGCTTTACTACAAATACAAGGCCGGCAACTGGCGCCCTATATAAATATAGTTACACCACCCCTGTTTATCTGCCTGTTTGCATATACCACCTTTGCAAGGGCAGAGCAGTGGTCCGATAACGTGAACCAGGCTGTATTCGAGGCCATTCACCATCCTGATTCTCCCAGGGCCGTATTCAGTGCAGGACGCATCCATGCAAGGCTGGCAATTAATGGCCGGACTGAAAGCATAGAACCCGCTTTCAAGTATCTGGAGCGTGCAAGCGAACTCAGCCGATCAGGCATACTGCCCGATGTAGTGATGATAAAGCTGGCTAATATTCTCGATCTGCCGGTCAAGGGGGAATGGTACGATACTGTGATCAGCAAACTGAAGCTCTCCATCAATGCTGCCGATCTGAACGCGCTTCATATACTGGGACAGTGCCAATGGACCACCTGCGATACACCGAGGCCGACAATGGAAATCATCTTTCAGACTGCGCTCGATAATTACAGTCTGCAAGGCAAACCAGTGCTGGCTTTTGTATACACAAGTTATGGTTATTACCAGATAAACGCACTAGGCAGGTTCGATCAGGGGCGCAGGTATTTTACCATGGCAGTTGAAACTGCCCCGCATGAACTGCATTACTGGATAAATCTTCTGAAGCTGCTGCTGGAGATAAAGGACTATGAAGCAGCAGAATACTGGCTGACAGCTTTTCGCTCGTCAGGCGCCAAAGGCGCGACCAAGCGAGATTTCGAACGGTTCAGGCAAGCAATTGATAAAGGACGCATGGAAAACATCGCAGAAACCAGCATGGCAGATCAAGTCACCAGCAAGAGAAACTAGAATGGAGCAGAAACTGAGTATTATCCTGCCCGCAAAAAACGAGGCTAAAAGCCTGAAAGGCCTGTTGCCATTGTTGCAAAAAAACTTTCCTGATGATGAAATAATCGTTATTAATGATGGCTCAACAGATTCGACGAAGGAAGTTTGCGAACAGAATCAGGTCAGAGTCATCTCGCACATTTATTCCTTGGGTAACGGTGCAGCCATCAAGACGGGGGCTCGTATTGCCGAGGGCAATATCCTGGTATTCATGGATGCAGACGGCCAGCACGACCCGAACGACATCAGTCGACTGATCGAAAAAATCAATAACGGATATGACATGGTGGTTGGTGCCCGCCATCTGGATTCTCATGCTTCACTGGCAAGGAGAATTGCCAATACAATCTACAACAGGCTGGCATCATGGATGACAGGTTATCCAATAGAAGACCTGACCTCCGGGTTCCGCGCGGCCAGGGCGAGGCACTTCAGAAAATTTCTGTACCTGTTGCCAAACAAGTTCTCCTACCCGACAACCAGTACCATGGCCTTTTTCAGGTCCGGGCTGCCTGTCGGTTATGTGCCAATCAAGGCAATGCAACGTACCGGTGACAGGAAGAGTCATATCCGCCTGTTTCATGACGGCCTCCGGTTCCTGATAATTATTATAAAAATCGGCGCTCTTTTTTCGCCCATGCGATTTTTTCTACCGATTAGTGCGTTACTTTTTTTCATGGGCCTTTCTTATTATGGCTACACATATTTCACGGCAGGACGACTCACCAATATGAGCACCATCCTGTTACTTTCTTCACTGTTTACTTTCCTGATTGGCATTGTTTCGGAACAGATCTCTGCCCTGCACTACAAGGATATCCAGGAAACGCGGAGAAACATCCTGCGCAGTGAATGATATGTCATACCCTGTCCCGGGCCTGCAACAGCAACCGCACAATAATCCCGCTGGTTAACACTGCCACCAACTGGACCAGACCATTCATCCAATGAGCAGCGTGTTACTGAAAAAGGCCAGGGAAACAATCGGCCTGCTGCGTCTGACGGCTTTTGATACAACGACTGATGCAGGCCGTTCGCGGGAACGGCAACGGCATATCGCCTGGACCAGCGTGACCGCTGCTACCGCGAAAATCACCACGGCTGTAACCATGCTTATAACTGTGCCGCTGACGCTTGGATATCTTGGTCCCGAGCGATTCGGTATGTGGATGACGATTACCGCGGTAATCACCATGCTGGGATTTGCCGACCTGGGACTGAGCAACGGCGTGCTGAATGCCGTTGCCCATGCCAGCGGCAGGGACGCCCAGCAGGAAATCCGCCGCCTCATCTCAAGCGGCCTGTTCATGCTGTGCATGGTCGGCACCGCCATCCTGCTGGTATTTACAGTCAGCTATACACACATACCCTGGGCAACCTTATTCAACGTCAGCTCAGCCACGGCTGCACGGGAGACCGGGCCGGTCGTGCTTGTCCTCGTCATGTGTTTCCTGGCAACTCTTCCGCTGGGTCTGACCCAGAAGATACAAATGGGACTGCAACGGGGATATTGGGCAAACCTGTGGGAAACGCTTGGCAGTATCGGCGGGCTGCTCGGCATTCTGGTCGCGATCAGGCTGGAAGCTGGCCTGCCATGGATTGCCCTTGCCATGGCCGGAATCCCTGTGATTTTCCGGGGTGTGAATACACTGGTGTTTTTCGCTTTCCAGAAATTTTCACTACGCCCGCGCCGTATAAATATAAACCTTGACACCGCAAGGAAACTATTCAGTACTGGTCAGCTGTTTTTTGTCCTGCAAATTGCCGTCATTGTCGGCTTCCATTCAGACAATATCATTATTGCACGCATTCTGGGTGCAGAAGCTGTTGCGGGGTATGACGTCGCTCTCAAGCTTGCCACATTGCCGGCTATATTTATCGGTTTCGTTGTCGTGGCGCAATGGCCTGCCTATGGTGAGGCACTGACCCGCGGCGATATGGACTGGATCCGGCATACCTTTACCAGGACACTGCGGGTGAGCATGACCATCACCTTACCGTTTGCTATCATCCTTCTGTTATGGGGTGACCAGATAATCAGGCTTTGGGCGGGCCCCGATGTTGTACCATCCGTCAGCCTGCTTGCTGGCATGGCCACCTGGTCATTGCTGCTGGTGGCAGGCAGCGTAATATCCTCCCTGTTGAATGGTCTGCACGTTGTCAAACTCCAGGTAATTTGCGCAATACTCATGGCAATCGGCAATATACTAGTCTCGATATACCTTGTTGATGCTGTAGGCGTTGAAGGCGCCATCTACGGAACCCTTGTAGCCTATATTATGTTGTCACTTCTACCTTACAGCTACTATATTCCACGCTATCTGAATACCTTGACTGCGCACAATAATGAATACTCCAACAGCCCGCATGCAACCGGCGCTGACCGCTAGCCTTGAACGACAGAGTGTAGTTGACTCTCGCTCCGGAACTTTAAGATGAACACTCACTGCCCCCTGTGCAAATCGGAACGGCAGCAGGTCTTCAATGCAATGCTGTTGAAAAAACATGTAGTTGACTACTACTACTGCAATAGCTGTGGGTTACTGCAGACAGAGGAACCCTACTGGCTTGAAGAAGCCTACAAGGAAACCATCGCAGACGCTGACACTGGACTGATCGCCAGAAATCTGGGGATCGCGCGGAAACTATCCGCCCTGCTCTACTGTTGCTTCGACAGGCAGGGGCACTACATAGACTCTGCTGGCGGCTACGGCATACTGACCCGGCTAATGCGTGATATCGGTTTTGATTTCTACTGGCACGACGAGTACTGCAAAAACCTGTTTGCACGGGGGTTTGAAGCCAAAAAGCAATCAGGCGCTGTGTCTGCCGTATCGGCATTCGAGGTGCTGGAGCATGTGCAGGATCCGCTGGATTTCATCAGTAACTGCCTGCAGAACAACGCCACCTCGACCATTATTTTTTCGACAGAACTATTCCGGGGCGATCCGCCCGCACCGTCCGAATGGTGGTACTACACTCCGGACACCGGTCAGCACATTTCCTTTTACCAGAAGCGTACGCTGGAGGCATTGGCCAGCAGGCTGTCGCTGCGTCTGTATTCTCACAGGAACATGCACATCCTGACCGATCGGCGAATTAACCCCTACCTGTTCCGGTTGATAACCAGCCATTTTTCATGGTTTGGCTATGCTTTGGCACGTGTTCGGATGTCCTCGCGAACATTTCCCGACCACCAGTACATGTGCAGTCAAGGTAACCCGGCGGATATACTATGAGGTTTCTGTGCACTACCAGGCATTTTCATGGCAGTTTTATAGCAGATTACCCAGGTATCTCTAGAACTGACCTGGCTGCTCTCCCGGCTGAAGCCTACGAAATTAAAAATACTTGCACCATTCGATATCAGTTACTACATGAAGGAACCAGATCACGGCATCTTTTCTGAATGACGCAACCATTAAAACCAGGACTTGTAATTATCCGAAAATAAATGAAAGTAACGATGGCTAATCAGGAAAAGGCGGGGAACCTGTACTGAAAAAATATCGCCGTCAGGATTAACCAGAGATGATAATCATCATTCAAATATTTCAGCAAAGACACTTTCCGCTGACTTGCAAGGGATTTCAAAAGGAGAGAATGTGAAAATTGCAACCTTCGTCTACAAGAAAATCCTTGACTCAAGAAACACAAGAAGAAAATTCTGGAATTTCATACGAGTAATACTTATAAAGGTTTTGAATGACCCAAGCTGTACATTGCCCATACATGGCAGACTCCTGAAGCTTCCACTGTCTCATGCTTTGCCAGCATATTTAAAGGATCACAAACACTATGACCGGCTACCATCCCGGATTAGTGAATTTTTACATCAGACACAGGGCAATGTCAGATGCATTGATGTTGGTGCAAATATTGGAGACTCAGTCGGAGCTTTTTACAAGAATGACAAAGATACATTTTTGGCTATTGAGCCAAACCCGGGTTTTTACGAGTATCTTGTCGCTAATTGGGGTTGGAACAAAAATGTAAATCCAATTAGTGTCATTTGCTCGTCTAAAAGTACCAGTGAAACATTTACGATACAAGAAAAGAGTGGTACAGCCTCTATTTTGCAAACGAAGAATGGTACAAAAATGGCCAGACTGCCTTTGGACTCAATAGTGGATGATTTTTTGGAGTTCAAGAATGCAAATATCATCAAGATTGACACTGACGGGCATGATTTCGAGGTAATAGCTGGCGCCCAAATGCTGATTTCAGGAAATCAACCAGCTGTTCTTTTTGAGTGTTATGCATTTGCAAACGACAATTATGTTGAAGATTGCCTGAAAGCACTGATTTTTTTTCTAAATAGTGGCTACAATTTCTTTTTGCTCTATGACAATTTTGGAAATTTAATGGGTAAATATCCATTATCAGATTTGTCTGCTATTAGAAGTTTGCTTTTTTACCAATTAACAAGCCCGTTCCATTACTTTGACATTCTTGTTATGAAAGATGCGGACATCTCTGGTTTCTTCAGAACCGAGGTTGATTATTTTGTAGAAGAAATGCCTGACAAGTCATTGCAGCTGACGGCCATGGCAGCCGCTGAAATCTGACGTGGTTGCTACAGAAACAGGGTTATTTTGATGAAACTTTATCGCTTTTTACATAAATTAAGAGCTGCGATTAATAATATTGAAACGCAGTTCGCAACATCAGAGCAGCAATCATTGATGTTAGGAAGGTTGCTTTCTGAAAACATCAGGGCCAGGAAACGAATAACGTCCTTGAACGAAGTAGAGTTCAAGGTTTTTTCCCAGTGGGGCGACGACGGAATTATTCAATGGCTCGCGAATAATCTGGATTTTCCCAACAAAACCTTTGTTGAATTCGGAGTTGAGAATTACCGGGAATCCAACACCAGATTTCTGATGATGAATAACAACTGGTCTGGCCTGGTCATGGATGGATCTGAATCAAACGTGTCACAAATAATCAATTCAGAATACTACTGGAAATATACGCTATCAGCAAAATCTGCATTCATCGACAAAGACAACATAAACAATCTTCTTTCATCATCCGAACTTCACGAAGACGTTGGGATTCTGCATATTGACCTGGATGGTAATGATTACTGGATATGGAAAGAAATCAGGGCTATATCCCCAATCGTAGTTATAATGGAATACAACAGCGTTTTCGGGATTGACAGATCGATAACAATCCCCTACGAAAAAGATTTTTACCGAACAAAGGCGCACTACAGCAACATGTACTACGGCGCATCTCTTCGTGCGCTTCATCAACTGTCAACTGAAAAAGGTTACTCTTTTATTGGCTGCAATAGTGCGGGCAACAATGCATATTTTGTTAGAAAAGACAAACTGAATGACAGTGTTCGTGAAATATCACTGGAAAATGGATATGTACTCTCTAGGTTTAGAGACAGCAGGAATGAAAAAGGTGAGCTTACATATCTCACAGACCAAAACAGGCTAGAGGCAATCAGGGGAATGCCTGTCTTGAATATTGAGACAAATAAAATTGAAAAACTGTGATAAATATCGGCTAACCAGGTAACGGAGCCCTAACAGCAGGTTCACAGCAAACCGCATGCACTGGCTGCTTCTGACTTCGAAAATATTCACCTACCACCAGCACATATACAGTCAAAGTAACCCACCAATCAATCATGAGGATATTGTATGACTTCCAGGCATTTACACGGCAGTTCTATGGAGGGGTGTCCAGGTATTTTGTGGAACTGGCCAGGCTGCTGTCCCGGCTGGAAGATACTGAAGTAAAAGTACTCGCACCGCTCTACATCAATCACTATCTCAAGGAACTCGACCCCGGCATCGTGTCCGGGCGACAAGTAACGCACGCACCCAAGGCGGCAGGAAAACTCTTTAACATATACAACCGGGCCATAATGCGCCACCAGGCGGCCGGCTACCGGCCAGACATCGTGCATGAAACCTACTATGCCAAACAATCAATTCCCCTGCATCGGAATCAGTCACGAATCATCACGGTTTATGATATGATTCACGAGCACTTCCCGGAATATTTCCCGCACTGGGACAAGACCGCTGCAACCAAACAGCATGCAGTGGCTCGTGCTGATCACGTCATCTGTATCTCTGAAAACACTCGCCGCGATCTGTTGGAAATTGCCAATGTCAGCCCCGAAAAGGTTTCAGTTGTTCATCTCGGCTTCGCATCACCGCTGGCACAGGGCGCCCCGACTGAACCGTTGATTGACGGCCCGTATTTACTGCATGTGGGCATACGCAGTGGCTACAAGAATTTCCAGCGGCTGCTGGAGGCCTATGCCGGCAACCCCTCCTTACATAAAGAGTATCGGCTGGTCTGCTTCGGTGGCGGGAAATTCAGTCATGTCGAGGAGCGGCAGAGAAAGATACTGGGGCTTGCTGAAGACAGGCTGGTCTGGATGGGCGGTAGTGACAGCGTATTGATGCAGCTGTACCGGCATGCGTCTGCATTTGTTTATCCATCGCTGTATGAGGGCTTCGGCATCCCGCCACTCGAAGCAATGGCGCATGACTGCCCTGTTATATGCAGCACCGGCGGATCGATATCCGAAGTGGTAGGTAATGCCGGTGAGTTCTTTGACCCCTGCAATACATCATCCATCACACGGGCTATCGAGAATGTTCTCGGCTCGCAGGACTACGCGGCTGAACTGAGGACACTGGGCAGGCAGCGCATCACCCACTTTACTTGGGAAAAATGCGCCAGCTGCACGCATGCAATATATTCAGAAGTGCTATGACCTGCTGCTATAATCAAAGATCCTGCAGGCACTTTAACTGACTCGACACGAACCACCGACACCATGAAGAATGCTCTCATTTGCGGGATATCCGGACAAGATGGTGCCATACTGGCACAACTGCTACTTTCCAAAAACTACCAGGTATACGGCGCCTCGCGTGACGCACAGATAAACTCGTTCCGAAATCTTGCGCGTCTCGGCATCCGCGAAAGGGTCAATCTGGTGTCTATAACACTGAACGACTTTCGCAGCGTACTGCAGGCCTTGATGAAGATACAGCCGGATGAAGTCTACAACCTGGCCGGACAGAGCTCAGTAGGGCTCTCTTTCGAACAGCCTGTTGAAACCATGGACAGCATCAGTATTGGTACTCTTAACCTGCTGGAAGGCATACGTTTCTCCGGGCTTCCAATCAAATTCTATAATGCCGGTTCAAGCGAGTGTTTTGGGGATACAAATGGCAATGGCGCAGACGAGGCGACACCGTTCCGGCCAAGAAGCCCTTATGCTGTTGCCAAAGCCGCCGCTTTCTGGGAAGTCGCGAATTACCGTGAGGCATACAATTTATATGCCTGTACAGGCATTCTGTTCAACCACGAGTCTCCCTTGCGTCCCGAGCGATTTGTCACCCAGAAGATCGTAAAAACTGCCTGTAGGATTGCTTCAGGAAGCCGCGAAAAACTTCATCTGGGAGATACTGGCATCAAGCGTGACTGGGGATGGGCGCCTGAGTATGTTGAAGCAATGTGGATGATGTTACAGAGAGAGCAGGCAGAAGATTTTGTAATTGCGACCGGACAGGTCAACAGCCTCGAGAGTTTTGTCGCCACTGCATTTGATTGTCTGGGGCTGGACTGGAACGAACATGTGGTCAGGGACAAAAGCCTGATACGTCCTGCAGAGATCACTGCAAATCGTGGTAATTTCAGCAAGGCCAGGAACTTGCTTGGCTGGCAACCCAGAACTTTCATGGCAGAGGTTGTGAAATTAATGATTGACGCTGAACTGGGTTCCAAGACCAGGAAGTGGCACAGTATAAACTCGAGGAAACGTGCTGCGGATAAGGCGTGAAACACGACCGGACTCTAAAAAACGTCTCAGGGAATCTGCACTGATTCCAGCAATGCCTTTTCAAACAGAGTGCAACCGGACTGCCAGTCCGGCACCTTTCCATAATTGACACGCCCCCGTTCAAGTGACTGTTCCAGACTTGCGCACAAGGCAGAAGCATCAGATGGTGGTATCAGACAGTCATTATAATTCTCCAGTATCCAGCTTGTTGCGGGCGTTTCCGTGACAACCACCGGGATATTGCACGACATAGCCTCATAGAGCTTGACCGGATAACTGTAATTACCAAATTTGCTGGCACGGTTGATAACAGTCAACACATCCATGCTATTGAGTACAAGCGGCATTTGTTCGTCCGGCACATAACCAAGGTGAAAGGCTGATTCCGGAATGGCGACATCCTTCCAGGAACGGCCTGATATCAGCAAGCTCACACCGGGATACCGTTCCTGCAGCATCTCGCAGGCATCAAACAATACCTCGACACCCCGGTTGCGGTGCGTCGAACCACAATAGCCAACAAACTTCCTGTCATGCGGCAGGTTCAGCTTTTGCCTGCATGCATCCCTGTCCATGGGAGTGAAGCCCATAGGGTCAGCAGACATCGGAACGACACAGGCCGCCTTGCCGTTTCGTCGGCGGGACATGAGATGCAGCAGATTGGGTCCGGCCGCCGTCACCAGATCGGCCCTCGACAATGCCCGGCGCCACAGCAGGTGCAATGGTTTCATCCATGGCATGTAACTCTCGTAGTTGTCATAGGCATCGATACAGGAACGGGTCGCGAATTTCTGTGCGTAGCGTTCTGCAAGAATGCCGTAATAGGTATCCGAAAAACCGGTAATCCAGTCAGGTCGAAAGGAGCGGCACAACTGTTGCAGACTCCGAACATAAGCTGCCGGATCACGTAAGGACAGGGGTACGGAAATCCAGTGTATCCCGTCCCTGTACAGATCCAGTGGCTCTCCATTCTCATAGTCCAGCAGCATCAGGCACACTTGGTGGCCACGCTCAGCGAGGAATTTCGGCAGATAAAAGAAGCGCCCGTAAGGACTAGTGACGAGGTCCCGGCTCATAGGTCGGCGTTTGCAAAGAAATAGTAGTTTTAACCGCATGTGTTGGTATCCGTATTGCCCGGCTACAACCGGGCAGAAGTGCATAACATAATGTAATTACAGGTATTTTATCAAGCCACGAAATAATCCGGCAGTCAGGGAAAGCACACGGCCGACACATCACGATACCCTTGCCGCCGGGAAGGCATCGGCCGGGATTGCCGCGACAATCCGCCCGGGCTGGATTGCAGCCAAGTCATCCGGACAGCAGACAAGTATCCTTCACCACGCCGTCCATAGCACCGGTAATCTTTGTCGTCGTGTCCAGCAACTTCATACATGGTACCGGCTGCCGCTATTGATATAGCTACAGCGGCATCATAGTATGGCTGCGCGCACTACAGGCCCCCATGCCAGACTGGTTGCCAGGTACAATATCTACCATCTTGCAGGAAAATTGATATGGGCAGAGGCTATCAACACGATTTTGCCAGCAACAGTCCCTATGTTTTCGACGTTGAAGGAAGGGAAAGAAAGGCCCGCACCATGGTGGCCGTCCTCGAGGATTACCTACCGCCTCCCCTGCATCAATACAAGCTGCTGAATGTTGGTGGTTCAACAGGCATCATAGACAACTTTCTTGCGGACTTTTTCGGAGAGGTCGTCGGCATCGATATCGATGAACTGGCGATCAGGCATGCACAGGAAAACTACAAGCGACACAACCTCAGTTTCCAGCTGGCTGACGCCATGAACCTGCCGTTTGATGACAACAGTTTCGACATCATTGTCAATTCCCATGTCTACGAGCACGTTCCTGACGCGCACGGGATGTTCGATGAAATACACCGTGTTCTCAGACCCGGCGGCGTTTGCTATTTTTCCGCCGGCAACCGCCTTATGTGGAACGAGCCACATTACAACCTGCCACTTCTCTCAGTATTGCCACGACCACTGTCACATATCTATATTCGGCTGGCTGGCAAGGCAAAATACTACCACGAAAAACACCTGACCTACTGGGGACTCAAAGATCTGGTCAAAAGATTCACATGCATCGATTATACTGTCAGCCTGGTAAATGAACCGGACAGGTTCCATACATGTTATATGATACCGCCCGGCACCCTGAAGGCGGCTATCGCCGGGAGTTTGGTCAAATACGCCTACTGGGCCTTCCCGGGCTATATCTGGCTGCTGAAAAAATAAATGTTTGCATGATGTATCATCATGACTCCTGTCGGCATACCCGGGAATATACATTCCTGGGTGACCAGCACATGCCAGCTTCTTCCGTTTCTGTCCAGCTCGCGTGAATATCCTGTTCATTTCCAGGTGCTGGCCACCGGTTATCGGTGGTATCGAGCGGCAGAACCATGCGGTAGCCACAGAACTCGGGCAAATTACTCATCTTGACATCATTAGCAACAAGTACGGGAAACGTGGCTTGCCGCTATTTCTGCCGTATGCATTGATCAGGGCACTACTGTCCCTCCGCAAGTACGATGTGGTACTCCTTGGTGATGGTGTCCTCGGGATCCTGGGATATGTGCTGAAACTGGTAGCCGACAAGCCGGTTGCTTGTATTGTGCATGGCCTCGATCTGACCTATACGAGCAGAATCTACCAGCGCCTCTGGATACAGATCTTCCTGCCGCGACTTGACCGGCTGATTGCCGTTGGCAACGAAACGATCCAAAAGGGCATAGCACTGGGAATTCCGTCTGACCGGTTTGTTTTCATCCCCAACGGGGTAACCGTACCGATGACAGTACCCGATTACAGCAGAGAGGATCTTGAAAGGTTCCTGGGACGTGAAATCAGGGGCCCGGTACTGCTGACACTGGGCAGGCTGGTGAAGAGAAAGGGTGTTGCCTGGTTTGTCAACATGGTTATTCCCAGGCTGGATGAAAACATCATCTATATCATCGCCGGTGATGGCAACGACAGGACCAGTATCCTCGCTGCAATTGACAAAAATAAATTACAGGACAGGGTCATCTTTACCGGCCAAGTCTCCGAGCATGACCGTGAACTGCTGTTCTGTACTGCCGACCTCTTTATCCAACCCAATATCCAGGTTGACGGTGACATGGAAGGCTTTGGACTGGTGGTACTGGAAGCGGCCTCCTACAGCCTGGTTGTACTGGCGTCGGCACTCGAAGGCCTCAATGACGCCATCCAGCAGGGCAAAAATGGCTATCTGCTCGAGACGGGTAATGCAGAATCATTCCGTCAGAAGATCGAGTTAATGCTGGCCGAACCCGAGGCCCGCGCCACCTTCGGACAAAAAGCCCGAAATTACGTTATTCAACACCAGGCTTGGCCACTCATAGCGAACCGCTACCGGCATCTGCTGGAGGAACTGGTTATGGGATCATGACAGGCATGGCCACCATTCTGATTCAACCTGGCCGGATGTCACACAAATCGGGCCACACAGCGATATTACGGGCAGTTTACGGTCCGCATGGCATACATCTGGCGGACTAAAGGATTTTCGCCCATGGACGAAAATATAAGGAACCAGCATACTGCCTTCGGAACTGGCATAATCGCTTGGCACACAACAGATTTTTTTCAGGATTCTGTGCATAACATGTTGACAAAACAGAATTTTTTATGCATTTTTAGCCTGCTGGCAGTAACAGCATGTCGCTATCACGTGCAGGACAAAGCGGACACGGATCACAGCAAGGGGCGCATGAATGCGCTGACCAGGTAAGCAATGGCCTCAACCAACCCCACAATTCATCTCAGCGGACTGGCTCGCCGGCTCGTCATGGACGGCCTGATTGGCGAGGATGAGGCCTTCAAGGCGCATGAAACAGCACTCAAGAAACGCCAGCACTTTGTCAGTTACCTGGTAGAAAACCAGATCCTGAAAAGCCAGGACATCGCCTGGTCAGGCGCCCAGGAATTCGGTGTCCCGCTGTTTGACCTCAGCGTCATGGACCTCGAGTCAGCGCCCGTCAACCTGGTCAGTGAAAAACTCATACGCCATCACCATGCCCTGCCACTCTTCAAGCGCGGCAACCGGCTGTATGTAGCCATCTCGGACCCGACGAACCTTGGCGCCATTGACGAGTTCAAGTTCCACACCGGAGTCAACACCGAAGGCGTACTCGTCGAGGAAGTAAAGCTTAACAAGGCAATCGAAATCGCACTGGACGAGATGGACACCACGATGTCCGATCTCATGGACGCGGATCTCGATAACCTGGATGTGTCAGCCGGGGATGATGAGAATGCGGATGGCGATGTTAGCGAATCCGATATCGATGACACGCCGGTTGTCCGCTTTGTGAACAAGGTACTGCTGGATGCCATCAACCGGGGTGCTTCTGACGTGCACCTCGAACCGTACGAAAAAGACTTCCGCGTCCGCTTCCGTCATGATGGCGTACTGCATGAAATCGCATCGCCACCGCGGTCACTCGCGATGCGAATCGTCGCCAGGCTCAAGGTCATGAGTCGCATGAATATCGCCGAACGGCGCGTACCGCAGGACGGGCGCATCAAGATGAACCTGTCCAAGAACCGTTCAATCGATTTCCGTGTTAACACCCTGCCAACATTGTACGGCGAGAAGGTTGTGTTGCGTATTCTTGATGCCAGCGCCGCACAACTCGGTGTCGATGCACTGGGTTTCGAGGAAGAGCAGAAGCAGTTGTTCACCGAGGCCATCAACAAGCCATATGGCATGGTCCTGGTGACCGGACCGACCGGCAGCGGCAAGACGGTCTCGCTGTATACGGGTCTGAATATCCTGAACACGCCGGACCGGAACATCTCCACCTGTGAGGACCCGGTGGAAATCAATGTGATGGGAATCAACCAGGTCAACGTCAATCCCAAGGCCGGTCTTGATTTTGCCCTCGCATTGCGCGCCTTTCTGCGCCAGGATCCGGACATCATCATGGTGGGTGAGATTCGCGACCTGGAAACTGCCGAGATTGCCGTCAAGGCGGCGCAAACCGGTCACCTGGTGCTGTCAACCCTGCATACCAATGATGCACCCCAGACTCTCACGCGTCTGGCCAATATGGGGGTGCCGCCCTACAATATTGCCTCGGCCGTACACCTGATCATGGCCCAGCGCCTGGCACGGCGTCTTTGCAACAAGTGCAAGAAGGAAAGCGACATACCGCACGATGTACTATTGAACGCGGGCTTCACGGAAGAACTGCTCGATGGTGCGAAGATATATGGTCCCGTCGGTTGTGATAACTGTACTGGCGGTTACAAGGGACGTATTGGCATCTACCAGGTCATGCCGGTATCCGAGGAAATGGGACACCTTATAATGGAGGGCGGGAATTCCATGCAACTGGAACAACAGGCCAAAGATGAGGGGGTTCCCGACCTGCGTCTATCCGGGCTGAAAAAGGTTGCTGCAGGTATTACCAGTCTGGAAGAAGTCGATCGCGTCACAAAGGAATAGATCATGGCGGAAAAAGCACTCAAACAGCCGGACATCTTTGTCTGGACCGGGACCGACAGGCGCGGCGTCCGCGTCAAGGGACAGACCCGGGGTTCCAACCCGTCCCTGATACGGGCCGACCTGCGCAAGCAGGGGATTATCCCCCTCAAGGTCAAGAAGCAGAGTTCCCTGTTTGCCAAGAGTGCCAAGAAAAAGATCATTCCCAAAGACATTGCCGTGTTCTTCCGCCAGCTGGCCACCATGATGGCGGCCGGTGTCCCGCTGGTGCAGTCCTTTGACATTATTGGCCGTGGTCATGATAACGCCGGCATGCGGACATTGATCCTGAAAATCAAGAACGAGGTCGAATCCGGTACCAGCCTTTCGGAAACGCTTGCCAAGCACCCGCTGTATTTTGACGATCTCGTGGTAAATCTTGTTGGCGCAGGTGAACAGGCCGGTGTCCTGGAAGCATTGCTGGACAAGATTGCCACCTACAAGGAAAAGACCGAGTATCTCAAGGCCAAGATCAAGAAGGCGATGTTCTACCCGACGGCCGTTATCATCGTTGCGTTTATCGTAACAGCGATCCTGCTGATTTTCGTTGTACCGCAGTTCGAGCAGCTGTTCAGCAGCTTCGGAGCCGACCTGCCGGCATTTACCCGCGTTGTGGTCAACATGTCCGAATTCATGCAGGAATACTGGTGGCTGGTGTTTGGTATTGCGATTGGCGGCGTGGTCGGGATGTTGCAGGCCAAGAAGCGCTCACGGAAATTCGGTCGTGCGCTCGACCGCATAATTCTCAAACTGCCGATTGTCGGTCCTATCATGCACAAGGCCGCTGTGGCAAGGTATGCGCGTACCCTGGGCACCATGTTTGCAGCCGGTGTGCCGCTGGTCGAGGCGCTGGAATCTGTAGCCGGTGCCACCGGCAATGTCGTCTATTCAGACGCCGTCCTCATGGTCCGTGACAGTGTGGCGACGGGCCAACAGCTGCAGTTCGCCATGTCACAAACCGGACTGTTTCCCAACATGGTGGAACAGATGGTTGCAATCGGCGAGGAATCCGGCGCCCTGGACACCATGCTCAACAAGGTGGCCGACTTCTACGAACAGGAAGTCGATGATGCAGTGGATGCACTGAGCAGCCTGCTGGAACCACTGATCATGTCGATACTGGGCATCCTGATCGGTGGCCTGGTGGTGGCCATGTACCTGCCGATCTTCAAGATGGGTGCCGCAATCTGATCGCCATTGCAGCAAGCGTCCAGTACGACGCTGGCAGGCAATAATCCATGGACGTCTTGCTGTTACTACAGACATCCCCCCCGCTTTTGTATGTCACAGCCGGGATCCTGGGCCTGATGGTCGGCAGCTTCCTGAATGTCGTCATCCACCGCCTGCCCATTATTCTTGAAAGGCAATGGTCCCGTCAGTGCCATGAACACCTTGAAATCGATCCGGGTGCAAGCGCTGATGAGCCACCGTTCAACCTGGTCCGACCAGCCTCCCGCTGTCCCGAGTGTGGCCACCGCATCCGTGCCCTGGAAAATATCCCGGTTGTCAGCTACCTGTTCCTGAAAGGCCAGTGCGCCTCCTGTGGTACACGCATCCCGGTGCGTTACCCCGCCATAGAACTGGTGACTGCGATGGCATCTGTCATGACAGTTGTACATTTTGGCTTTGGCATACAGGCTGCGGCCGCACTGCTGTTTGCCTGGACCATAATCCCGCTTTGCATGATCGATTACGACTACCAGTTGCTGCCGGACAGTATCACCCTGCCCCTGCTGTGGGCCGGCCTCGCGCTGAGTTTGTGGGGTGTTTTCGTTGACAGCCACAGCAGCATCATCGGCGCGATTGCCGGCTACCTGTCCCTGTGGCTCGTCTTCCACCTGTTCCGGCTTGCCACCGGCAAGGAGGGTATGGGTTTTGGTGATTTCAAGCTGCTGGCCGCTATCGGCGCCTGGACCGGCTGGCAGGCACTGCCAGTGGTTATCCTGTTTTCCTCGGTGGTCGGTGCGGTAACGGGCATCCTACTGATACTGCTGAAGGGCCATGACCGCAACCAGCCCCTGCCCTTCGGTCCGTTCCTGGCAATCGCCGGCTGGATTACCCTGCTGTGGGGACAGGACATCATGCATTTCTACCTGCAGTAGCTCAGCGGGAGTATCGCCCCGTGAGCGCCCACCAAAATGCGACTGAACCGGTCGAACCGGTACGTCGACCGCTGGTCATTGGACTCACCGGTGGTATCGGCAGCGGCAAGAGCGTGGTTGCGAAGCTGTTCAGCCGGCGAGATGTGCCAGTCATTGATGCCGACCGGATCGCCCGCGATCTGGTAGAACCGGGTACACCGGCACTCGAAACCATTATTAATACCTTTGGCCCGGACTACCTGCAACCGGACGGTCAGCTGGATCGCAACCGGCTGCGCCGGCTGGTGTTTACCGACCCTGCACTCCGGCACCAGCTGG
Source organism: Gammaproteobacteria bacterium (assembly GCA_020344335.1). Lineage (GTDB taxonomy): Bacteria > Pseudomonadota > Gammaproteobacteria > UBA9214 > UBA9214 > SZUA-186. Next base: position 1,647,551 of record CP070821.1, read on the forward strand.
AGTCCATCCTGCATCCATTAATTCGTAATAATATCAAAGAGTTGATTAATAGCATCCGGGAACCCTACTGTATCGTGGTCATCCCCCTGCTGCTGGAAACCGGGCAATCCGATCTGGTCGACCGGATCCTGGTAATCGAGGCACCGGAGGAGACCCGCATCGACCGGGTCGCAAGGCGTGACCGGCTGCCGGCTGACGAGATCCACGCCATACTCCAGAGCCAGACCGACCGGGAAACACGACTGGCTGCAGCGGACGACGTTATCGTCAACGCCGGAACAATTGATGAGCTTGCCGAAAAAGTGCAGACACTGCATGAAACATACCTGGCACTGGCGGCCGCTAATTAATTTGCGTGCAGCTGTCGCCTGCGCGACAATAGGGACCCGTGGAAGCAGCCCTCGACAATCAGCCCCGCGCTGTTACCAAAAGCATCCTGTACGAACAACCCCTCAATGAACGGGTCAGGACATTCCTGCGCCTTGAATACCTGTTCAAACAGGCTGCCCATCACGTCAAGCGCGGTACCGAGTGGGACAGCAGGGCAACACTCAACTGTATACTCGAAATGCTTTCCATATTCGGGAACACCAACCTCAAGTCCGAAGTCCTGAAAGAGCTCGAACGGCATGCAGCCAGCCTGAAACGGCTCGAACAGAATCCCGGCATCGATTACCGGCAGCTGACCGAAGTACTGGACACTATTTCCGGCCGGATGGAAGTACTGCATCAAATCAACGGCCAGATTGCCAGCGAGCTGAAAAACAGCGAATTCCTGGCCAGCATACGGCAACGCAGCGCAATCCCCGGCGGTACCTGTGACTTCGACCTGCCCGCATTCCATTACTGGCTGCAGCAGCCTGCAAAGAAACGCACCGATGACCTGTATCGCTGGCTGGGTAATTTTGATGCCATCGGCCAGGCCATTCAGATGATCATCAGGCTGATAAGGGAAAGCTCGAATCTCACGCCCGCGATTGCAGAACGTGGTGTATATCAGGAGAACCTTGATCCGAATCTGCCGTACCAGCTGGTACGCATTGCCCTGCCGGCCAGTGCCCCGTACTATGCAGAATTAAGCGGGGGACGTCATCGCTTTACCGTTCGCTTCCTGGACTTTTCCACCATCGAGGAACGTGCAAAGCAAACCAGCCAGGATGTTGAGTTCGAACTGGCCTGCTGTGTTATCTGATAACGCAGACCTGTCTCACCCTGCAATCGATACTTCCATGAAACAGACATCCGGCGCAAAGACAGTCAGGTGCCCGGTATGTGACATACCGGTGATATGGTCCGGCAAGCAGCGCTGGAAGCCTTTTTGCAGCGAACGCTGCAAACTGATTGATCTGGGTGCCTGGCTTGACGAGTCCAATCGTATTCCCGGCAACCGTGTCACAGGCCCGAATCCGGAAGACAGCTAACCCGCAGTTGCAGCAGTAACCCGGATGCCGGGAATGACTGCACAATAACAGTCACTGCCGCACCCCTGTACCCTGCATTTTCCGGCATAAAGAAACCGGTCAATCGCGTCAGGTACGGTACTCTGCATTGATCTTCACGTAATCGTAGGACAGGTCACAGGTCCATACCTGTTCCGACACATTGCCACGACCCAGTGAGGTACGAATGGTAATCTCATCCCTGTTCATAATCTGCTGCCCGGCAGCTTCGCTGTAACCGGCTGCGACCTCGCCGCCGCGAATAATACAGACCTCGTCAAGAAAGATATCCACGCCCGCCAGATCAAGGTCCGCTATCCCGGACCGGCCAATGGCGGCCAGTATGCGGCCCCAGTTGGGATCACTGGCAAACAGGGCTGTCTTGACCAGTGGTGAGTGGGCAATGGTATAGGCCACCTGCAGACATTCATTCGCGTCCATACCGCCATCAACGACAACCGTAACAAACTTGGTGGCACCTTCGCCGTCACGAACAATCGCCTGCGCAAGCTCGATACAAATTTCCTCAACGGTCTCACAGAGCATCGCGTAGCGACTGTCTGCAGTCGTAATGGCCGGCAAGTCACTTCGCCCGGTGGCAACAAGGACACAGGCATCATTGGTTGATGTATCCCCATCCACTGTTATCCGGTTAAAGGAACCGGCGACGGCATTTTCCAGGCAGGACTGCAGGAGCGCATTATCAATACCGGCATCAGTCGCGACAAATGCCAGCATTGTGGCCATGTTCGGGCAAATCATGCCAGCACCCTTGGCTATACCTGTTACAGTTACCGTGTGCCCGCCAATGTCGAGCCGCCGCGATGCGCCCTTGGGCACGGTATCGGTGGTCAGTATCCCGTGGGCGGCGTCTCCCCAGCCGGTGTCCGCAAGGCCGGCAACGGCAGCCGGCAATGCGGTCTCTATTTTACTTACCGTTAACGCCTCGCCAATTACACCGGTTGAAAACGGCAGCACCTCGGCGGGGGCACAACCGCTTGCTGACGCCAGCAGCTCACAACATTGCTGTGCATCACGCAAGCCCTGTCTACCGGTACCGGCATTGGCGTTTCCGCTATTGACCAGCAGGTAACGCGGTACTCCTGAATCCAGGTGCCGGCGGGCTACTGTCACCGGTGCCGCACAAAAGGCATTTTGGGTGAACACCGCAGCACAGTGTGAACCGTGATCGAGTTCCATAACGACCAGGTCACGGCGGTCCGGGTACCTGATGCCGGCACAGGCGGTACCCAGCCGGAAACCGGCGACCGGGAACAAATCAGGCAAGGCGTGTTTCAGCATGACGGGAATGAATACAGTTCAACCAGACTGGCCACAGGCATCCTTGTTCTGCAGATTGATAAAACCCGGCTGATCAGGTCAGCTTGCCGTGACACTGCTTGTATTTCTTGCCTGACCCGCACGGACACGGCTCGTTTCGGCCAATCTTGCGCCCCTTGCGAATAAACGGTGTCTGAGCCTCACCCGCACTTTCCGCCTCGGCCTCTCCCCCCATGGCACTGGCCTCGGCGTGTCGGTATTGCCGCGGTGCCTGGCTGCGGCGCTGTTCTTCCACCGCCTCGACATCCGATTCTGCACGCACCCTGACCCTGGAGACGATGCCGATCAGGTCATGCTTGATACGGTCAAGCATGCTGGTAAACATTGCAAAGGCTTCGCGCTTGTATTCCTGTCTCGGGTCCTTCTGCCCGTAACCACGCAGTCCGATACCCTGCCGCAGGTAGTCCATCGCCGCCAGGTGTTCCTTCCATGCCGAGTCAAGCACCTGCAGCATGACGGCCTTCTCGAAATGCCGGACCACCTCAGGACCTGCCTGTTGCTCCTTTTCGGCGTAGCCATCCATCATGGATTTCAGAATGCGCTCCCGCAGGGTTTCCTCGTGCAGCGTTTCATCCTGTTCCAGCCACTCGGCTACCGGCAATTCCATGCCGAACTCCTGATTCAGGGCCTCTTCGAGCCCTTCTATGTCCCATTGTTCATCAAGGCTTCCCGGTGGAATATAGTTGCCTATCAAGTCATTGACGACATCCTCTCGTATCGCGCTTATCGTATCAGTTACGTCATCTGTCTCCATTAACTCGTTACGCTGTTCGTAAATCACCTTGCGCTGGTCATTTGCAACATCGTCATATTCGAGCAGGGTCTTGCGGATATTGAAATTGTGTGATTCGACCTTGCGCTGGGCGTTCTCGATGGCCTTGGTGACCCACGGGTGCTCGATTGCCTCACCCTCCTGCATGCCCAGTTTCTGCATCAGGCCGCCCACCCGGTCGGAAGCAAAGATCCGCATCAGATTGTCTTTCAGTGACAGGTAAAAACGGCTCGAGCCCGGATCCCCCTGGCGCCCCGCCCGACCCCGCAACTGGTTGTCCACGCGCCGCGATTCGTGTCGCTCCGTGCCGGTAATATGCAACCCGCCGGCCGCGATCACCTGGTCGTGGCGTTTTTGCCAGTTGGCATTGATTTCCTCAATCTGCGACTCGGTCGGATTGTCCACTGCAGCAATTTCCGCTTCGCGATTACCGCCCAGCACGATGTCGGTACCGCGACCGGCCATATTGGTTGCAATGGTTATATGGCCCGGTCGACCGGCCTGGGCGATGATGTGTGCCTCCTTCTCGTGCTGCTTGGCATTGAGTACCTCGTGCTTGATCCCCTCTTTCTTCAGCAGATTGGACAGGTATTCCGAGGTGTCGACCGAAGCCGTACCCACCAGTACCGGTTGGCCGCGTTTCTGGCAATCGCGCACATCCTCCAGGATGGCGGCAAACTTCTCTTCCATGGTGAGATATACCAGATCGCCCTGATCTTCCCGGATCATCGGGTGATGGGTTGGTATAACGATCACCTCCAGACCGTAGATCTGCTGCAGCTCGAAGGCCTCGGTATCCGCCGTACCGGTCATTCCCGAGAGTTTTTTGTAGAGCCGGAAATAGTTCTGAAAGGTAATCGACGCCAGGGTCTGGTTCTCGTTCTGGATCGGTACCCCTTCCTTCGCTTCCACCGCCTGATGCAAGCCTTCCGACCAGCGCCTGCCCGGCATGGTACGACCGGTAAATTCATCAACGATTACGATTTGCTGGTTGTCGACAATGTAATCGACATCCTTCTGGAACAGCAGGTGCGCGCGCAGGGCGGCCATCAGGTGATGCATCAAGTTGAGATTGGCCGCATCGTAAAGGCTCTCGCCTTCATTAAGCAGCCCATTCCTGATCAGCAATTGCTCGACATGTTCGTGTCCGGCCTCGGTCAGGAATACCTGCTTGTTTTTTTCATCCAGGGTGTAATCGCCGGGCCCACCCTCTTCCTCCTGCAGCTTCAGACCCGGAATCAGGCCATTCATCCGCGTATACAGGTCCGACCGTTCATCCACCGGGCCGGATATGATCAGCGGGGTACGAGCCTCGTCAATCAGGATGGAATCCACCTCGTCGATAATGGCGAAGTGTCGTGCGCCCTGTACCCGGTCTTCCGCCGTAAACGCCATATTGTCGCGCAGATAATCGAAGCCGAATTCATTATTCGTACCGTAGGTTATATCTGCCTCGTAGGCCGCTTTCTTTTCTTCATAGCCCTGACCGGAAACCACCACTCCCGTGGTGAGTCCGAGAAATTCGTAAATCTTGCCCATCCATTCGGCATCGCGCCGGGCCAGGTAATCATTCACGGTCACTATGTGCACACCGGTTTCGGGCAATGCATTCAGGTAGGCCGCCAGGGTAGCGACCAGTGTCTTGCCCTCGCCGGTACGCATCTCAGCAATCTTGCCGTTGTGCAGTACCATGCCACCAATCAGCTGCACATCGAAGTGCCGCATTCCGAGCGTACGCCTGGAGGCCTCTCTTACAGTGGCAAATGCCTCAACCAGCAAATCTTCCAGTGTGGCTCCCTCCTGCAGGCGTCGGCGAAACTCCTCCGTTCTGGCCTTCAGCTGCTCGTCAGAGAGCGCTTCCATTTCGGGTTCAAGCTCATTGATACGGGTAACAACGCGGGACATGCGCTTCAGCTGCCGCTCATTACGGCTGCCGAAAATCTTGCTGAGGTAATTGAGTGCCATGAGAAACTTGGTCTGGATTTACAGGATAAAATTCAATTCACCATGATACAGCAACTACCTGCAGAATTGCAGGGCAGCAGGATACAGGGAGTTATGCCGGACCTGTCCGGCCGGCAGCGGAGGTGAGCGCGTCAGTCGGCGATATACCGGGACGGGTTTACCGGCTTGCCGTTGCGCATCACCTCGAAATGAACATGGGGACCGGTCGCGCGACCACTGGAACCCATCAGGGCAATCATCTGTCCTTTTTTGACGGTATCACCGACTTCAACAAACTGTTCCTTGTTATGAGCGTAGCGCGTGACGTAGCCATTGCCATGATTGATCTCCACGAGATTGCCATATCCCTGGCGTGCACCGGACCAGGTCACGACACCATCACCCACGGACAGGACGCCAGCCCCTTCCTTGCCGGCAAAGTCCACGCCTTTGTGATATTCCGGCTTGCCGGTAAACGGGTCGGCCCGCTTCCCGAATTTCGACGACAACCAACCTTCGGTGACCGGTCGGCCAGACGGGATGACACGCTCGCGCAGGCTGCGGTCCATGAGCAGGTGCTCGAGTACCGTCAGTTTGCGTGTCCGGTCATCCAGCTCCACCGTGAGTTCGTCCAGCATGCCCAGGAAATCGGGCAGCCGGGTTGATGGCAGCTCTGCTGCCGCCTGCGGACCACCGACGGGTGGTAACGCGTCAAAATTGAATTCGTCGCTGTTGATATCAGCCTGGCTTACCAGCCGCTCGCCGAGTGCATTCAGGCGCAGCAACTGTGCCTGTAGCTGGCCAACACGCAGCGTCAGTGCATCCAGGTGGTCCTGCGCAGTCTCCTTCGCCTTGGTCACCCTGGCTCGCTGCGCCACCACCTCGTCCCGCCATTCGGCCACGTGGGTTACTTCATCCGCACCCAGATTAAACCCGGTATACAGCAGGGACCCTGACAGGATCACCAGCAGTGCCGCAGTAACCAGGCCGGTTACTGCCAGATTGATCTCGAAATTCCAGACCTGTCCGTGCTTGTTTGTAAACAGTATGATGTTCATAGTCTGTAGTTAACGGCAATATTTGCCGTAATCCTTAACAATATGCGTTCAAATAAACCCTTGCGTATTAACAAATTGCTTGGCAAAAGCGAGCTGTCCCGCCTGCTTGGCCATGCCCGATCACTCAAAAAACTGGATGCCGAACTGCATGACCTGATTCCGCCACCGCTTGGTGATCACTGCCGCATCCTGTCGATCCGGGATGACACCCTGGTGCTGGCGGCCGATTCACCGGTCTGGGCGGCCCGGCTGCGTTTCCAGGCCACTCAACTAGCTAAACAACTATCAGACAGGCGAACTGTGAACCTGCGCACAGTTCGGGTGCGCGTACGTCCCCCGGAAAGTCGGCACAAAGCCCCGCCAGCCAGAAAGCACATACCCATATCCAGGAAAAATTTCCATGCCCTGAGGCAAGCGGCCCGCGAGATCACAGACCCCGGGCTGAGGGCGGCATTGCTGAGACTTGCCAGTCGCCGCAACGGTTCCGATAACACCTGACAAGGTTGTTATACGAAGGTACCGGTCCTAGTTAACCAAGACCGGTCGACTAAACGTCATCGGGATATCGCTGACCTCGTCAAAGGTTACTCGTTCCCAGGCCGATCGATCGTTTATCAATGTACGCAACAGCTTGTTGTTCAACTCATGCCCTGATTTGTAGCCACTGAAGGCACCAATAAGACTATCGCCAAGCAGGTAAAGATCACCGATCACATCAAGTATCTTGTGCTTCACGAACTCGTCACGGTAGCGCAAACCATCCTCGTTCAGGACCCGATTGTCATCCATCACTATGGCATTTTCAATGCTGCCACCCAGCGCCAGCTCACGCTCGTGTAACTGCTCGATTTCGCTCATAAAACCGAAGGTGCGCGCACGACTTACCTCCTTGACAAACGAGGTTGTCGAAAAATCGATCTCGGAATGCAGGACATCCGACTTGAACACGGGGTGATCAAATTCGATGGTGAAAGCGACCTTGAATCCGTCAAACGGCTCAAAGCGCGCGACCTTGTCACCGTCCTCTACCTGAACCACTCGTTTGATCCGGATAAAGCGCTTGGGCGCATCCTGTTGCTCAAAACCCGCGGACTGGATCAGGAAGACAAACGGTCCGGCACTGCCATCCATTATGGGTACTTCCGGCGCACTCAAATCCACAAAGGCGTTATCAATACCCAGCCCTGCCAGCGCAGACAGTAAATGCTCAACCGTGGAAACGCGAACCTCCTCGCAGACCAGTGTCGTGGACAGACTCGTGTCGCCCACGTTTTCGATACAGGCTTTGATCTGGACCGGCGGATCAAGATCGACCCGGCAAAAAACAATGCCGGTATTCACCGGGGCCGGTCGCAGGGTCAGGTAGATCTTCTCACCGGTGTGCAGACCCACACCGGTAGCACGGATGATATTTTTGAGCGTACGTTGCCGGATCATGGCTTGTTAGCCTGTGAATACAGCCCTCTTGCTCTGGCAAGCACCAGAAAAAACCGCGGCGATGGTAGCACAGCACCCGGAAGCTGCATAGGAACCGTCCAACGTTCTGCTCAAATTATCGTCAGTTTTCCGGCATATTCATCCAACTAATTGAATAATTAATAATTTATATATCAAATGACGTGCCTGGCCGGCATGCCGGCCAGTACCATGTCCCCTGACTAGTCCGCCTGGCGGCGCAGGAAAGCCGGAATATCCAGGTAATCCACGTCCTCGGCCGTATTACCGCCCGTTGCGGCTGCCGCCTTGCGTGCCTTGCGGGCAATGCGCCGGGCGACTGTCGGGCGATCATAGTCCACACCCCCGGTACCGGTCTTGGCCACCAGTGAGGGGCGCTCCTGCTGCTTCCTGGCTTCCTCACCGAGCCCGGTTGCCACGACGGTGACGCGCAGTTCATCACGCATATCCGGATCGATGACGGTACCGACCACGACCGTGGCATTTTCGGATGCAAATTCCTTTACCGTGTTACCGACTTCCTCGAATTCCCCGATGCCCATGTCCATACCGGCAGTCACGTTAACGAGGATACCGTGCGCACCCATCAGGTTGACATCTTCCAGCAACGGGCTGGCAATCGCAGCTTCCGCTGCATCACGGGCACGGTCCTCGCCCTTGGCGCTGCCAGATCCCATCATCGCCATACCCATCTCGGACATCACGGTACGGACGTCGGCAAAGTCGACGTTGATCAGGCCGGGACGGGTGATCAGCTCGGCAATCCCCTGTACCGCGCCCAGCAGCACATCATTGGCAGATTTGAATGCATCCAGCAGGCTGATCTGCTTGCCCAGCACACTCAACAGTTTCTCGTTCGGTATGGTGATCAGGGAGTCGACATACTGGCTCAGCTCCTTGATCCCGTTGTGGGCCACGTGCAGGCGCTTGCTCCCCTCGAACGGAAACGGCTTGGTCACTACCGCGACCGTCAGAATACCCAGCTCCTTGGCAACCTGTGCAACCACAGGCGCCGCACCGGTCCCGGTGCCACCGCCCATGCCGGCCGTAATGAACAGCATATCGGAGCCCTCGATCACTTCGTGGATCCGCTCACGGTCATCATGGGCCGCCTGACGCCCGATATCGGGATTGGCGCCGGCACCCAGCCCCTTGGTGATGGTGCTGCCGATCTGTAATGTGGTACGCGCCGACATGTTCTTCAGGGCCTGCGCATCCGTATTTGCACAAATAAAATCAACGCCATCGATATTGCCGTCCACCATGTGCTGCACGGCATTGCCACCACCGCCACCGACACCGATAACCTTGATGACTGCACTTTGTCCACATGAATCCAGAAGTTCAAACATGGTCTCTCCTCCTCATCAAAAACAGAAAACAACGAGTGTTAACATCAACCTGCCAAGCACTCTCCACATACTTTTGCCTTTACCCAACCATCAAAAATTTCCCTGAAACCAGCCCTTCATCCTTTCCCAAACGCTGTACAGCCCTTTTCCCAGACCTCCCTCCAGTGTCCGCTGATCACGGTTCTGGTAACCGAACAGCAGCAAGCCGACGCCGGTTGCAAAAATCGGATTGCGCACCACATCCACGAGGCCACTTACGTACTGGGGCATACCCAAACGCACCGGCATGTGAAAAATCTCTTCCGCGAGATCAACCAGCCCTTCAATCTTGGAACTGCCGCCGGTAAGCACGATGCCGGCGGCGACGAGATCTTCAAATCCACTGCGGCGCAGTTCGGCCTGCACCAGCGAGAGCAGCTCTTCGTAACGTGGCTCGACCACCTCGGCCAGGGTATGACGTGCGAGACGGCGCGACGGACGGTCACCTACGCTGGGTACCTCAATGTTTTCGTCTGCCGATGCCATCTGGGTCAGTGCACAGGCGTACTTGATCTTGATCTCCTCGGCGAACTGCGTTGGAGTCCGCAGGGCGACGGCAATGTCATTGGTTACCTGGTCACCGGCAATCGGTATGACGGCAGTATGCCGAATGGAGCCTTCGGTAAACACCGCGATATCCGTGGTGCCGCCACCGATATCGACGATACAGATACCAAGCTCCTTCTCATCCTCGGTCAACACCGAATAACTGGATGCCAGCTGCTCAAGGATGATGTCGTCGACCTCCAGCCCGCAGCGGCGCACGCACTTGATAATGTTCTGGGCGGCACTCACTGCACCGGTGACCATGTGCACCTTCGCTTCAAGTCGTACCCCGGACATTCCAACCGGCTCACGAATTCCTTCCTGGCTGTCGATCAGGAACTCCTGTGGCAGGATATGCAGGATTTTCTGGTCTGCCGGGATGGCAACGGCTCGTGCCGCGTCGATAACCCGTTCCACGTCACTGGCCGCCACTTCCTTGTCCCTGATTGCGACAATGCCGTGCGAATTCAGGCTACGAATATGGCTACCTGCAATCCCCGCATATACCGAGTGTATCTGGCAACCAGCCATCAATTCGGCTTCCTCCACAGCACGCTGTATCGAATGTACTGTCGACTCTATATTCACGACCACACCCTTCTTCAAACCACGTGAAGGATGAGAGCCGATACCGATCACCTCGACCGAGCTGTCGGGCATGATCTCGCCAACTATTGCCACGACCTTCGACGTACCTATATCGAGTCCCACGATCAGGTTTTTTTCACTCTTTTTTGGCATCCGAATTGATCCTTAACCGCTTTGATTTTTTCTGTTGTCTGCCTGCTGTTCCGCCTGCTGCCAGTGCACGGAAAAACCGTTGCTATAGCGCAGATCGACACGCTGCAGCTCGTCACGTCGATCAGCGAAGACCGTCGGCCAGGCACGCACAAAACGCTGCAGGCGCGGCCAGGTGTCTGCCCGTCCCAGCTCCAGCCGCATGCCGTTATCCATTTCCAGGTGCCAGGCACGCCGTGCGTCCAGGTGCATGCCGGAAACCATCAATCCCAGCGGCAGCAGCTCGCTCGAGATGCGCCGGTATTTTTCCAGCACGGCAAGCTCGTGTCCGTCCGGCCCCGACAGCACCGGCAGCTCCGCAAGTGCCGCATCCTCTTCCGGGTAAAAGGCTTCCCCCTGACGATTCAGGTAACCCTGCTCACCCCAGCGCGCTACCGGGTCCTGTTCCTCAATGCTCACCTTCAGGCTGTCCGGCCAGCTGCGCGCGACCCGCGCCTTGTAAACCCAGGGCAACCGTTCCACTTCGCGACACAGGCTGGCCACATCCACACTGAAAAATCCGCCTTGCACGAAGGGCGCAACCGCTTGCTGCATGCGCTCCCGGTCCAGGTACCTGTAGTCACCGTCGACCTTGACCACGCGCAGCGGAAAGCGGTACGGATCCTGCAGCCACTGGACACCGAGCGTCAGCGTGACGCCCAGCAGCCCCGTCAGCAGCAGGCCGGTAATGGAACGAAAATGGTCCTGCAAAAGCAGACCAGCGCGTTGCCAGACGGGTGTTCGCTTACGCTTCGGCACGCTGGTCTCCTGTAGTGGTGGCCGGGACCAGGGTGGTCTCGAGAATGCGGCTCACAAGCCGGGTAAAATCCATTCCTGCCGCCCTGGCGGCCATCGGCACCAGACTGTGGTCGGTCAGGCCGGGGACCGTGTTGACCTCGATGAACCACGGCCGACCGCTGGCATCGAGGAGGAAATCCACCCGTCCCCAGCCACTGGCACCGGTCGCATTGAATGCAGCGAGCGACTGTCCCTGCAGTCGGGTCTCCTGCTCTTCGCCAAGCCCGCAGGGAATCAGGTAACGTGTCGTGTCGGCCTCGTACTTGGCTTCATAGTCATAAAACATGTTGGGTGTCTCCAGCCGGATCAGTGGCAATGCCTCTTCACCAAGTACGCCGGCCGTGTACTCCTCACCCTCGATCCATCGCTCGGCAAGCACATCTGCGTCGTAGCGCAGTGCCAGTTGCCAGGCCGCTTTCAACTGCGCATCCGAATCCACCCGGCTGATCCCGATGCTGGATCCTTCCCGTGCCGGCTTGACAATCACCGGATAGCCGAGCGTGTTCCGGAGGGCCTCGAGATCCGCTTCCGTGCGCAGAATGGCGAACGCCGGTGTCGGAATGCCTGCGCTCTCCCAGACCTGCTTGGTCCTTAGCTTGTCCATTGCCAGCGCGGAGCCGAGCACGCCACTCCCGGTATATGGCAGCCCCATGATGTCGAGAAGGCCCTGTATGACCCCGTCTTCACCGCCACGCCCGTGCAAGGCGATGAACACCCGTGAGTAACCGCCGTTGAGAAGTTCATCCACCAGCCTGTGGTCCGCGGCGTCCAGCCCGTGTGCATCGATACCGGCTGCCTGCAGCGCCTCGAGTACAGCGTGACCGCTTCGCAGCGAGATTTCGCGTTCCGCCGAATGACCACCCATCAGCACGGCCACCTTGCCGAACTCAACGACATTGGCTGCACCGGAACTACCCATGACCCAATCCTGCCGGCTGGTCACCGACAATTCGCACTTCCGGCTCGAGCCGGATGCTGTAGAGCTGTTCAACAGTCCCCTGCACCTGGTTGATAAGCGTCTCGATATCGGCCGCTGTCGCCGAGCCGGTATTGATGATGAAGTTGGCATGCTTTTCCGATACTTTTGCACCGCCGACCGTGGCACCCTTGAGGCCGGCGGCTTCAATCAGCCGCGCGGCATGGTCACCGGGTGGATTGCGGAACACCGATCCGCAGCTGTATTGCTGCGTTGGTTGCGTGGCGTTGCGACGCGCCAGCAGTTTCCTGATGTTGTCCTGCGCAGCCTGTACATCGCCCTGCTCGAGCCGCAGGTGGGCCGCCACGAACCATTCATTGGCCGGCCCCGTCACTCTACGGTAACCAATGCGGTAATCCTCCGGAGGGCGGGTATGCAGGACACCCTGGCGGTCCACGGTTTCAACGGCCGCCACATGTGACCAGGTTTCACCACCGAAGGCGCCGGCATTCATGGCCAGCGCACCGCCCATCGTGCCGGGAATGCCGGCAAGAAACTCGACACCGGTAAAACCTGCCTTCGCGGTCAGGCGCGCCACCTTGCTGCAAGTGACTCCGCAGCCGGCGCGCAGGATGTCATCGGCAAGCCACTCCGTCATCGACAGGGCGCCGAAGGTATAAATCACCGTCCCCGAAAATCCGCCGTCGCGCACCAGCAGGTTGCTTCCCAGTCCCAGCCACAACAGCTGCTCGTCGGTGTCCAGTCCGCGAAGAAAAGCACACAGGTCGTCAATACTCTCGGGCTGATAGAAATAGCGCGCGCTGCCGCCGGTGTGCCAGGAACTGTGTGCTGCCATCGGTTCGTCGTAACGAAACTCGCCCTGCCAATCCTGTTGAATTCCGGCTGCCATCATTTGCCTGCCCCGGCTGCGCGCAGGTCATCCGGCAGGCGCGCAGCCACTGCTCCGATATCACCGGCACCGAGCGTCAGCAGAACATCGCCGTCCTGCAACATATCCACCAGCACGCCGGGCAGATCGCTGATGGTTTCCACGAATACCGGATCCACCGACCCGCGCGTGCGAATGCCCCGGCACAGTGCGCGTCCGTCTGCACCGCTGATCGGCGCCTCTCCCGCCGCATAGACCTCGCCAAGTATCAGCACGTCCACATCGGAGAGGACCTGGATGAAGTCATCGAACAGGTCACGGGTACGCGTATAGCGATGCGGCTGAAATGCCACCACCAGGCGGCGCCCCGGCCAGCCTTGACGGACCGCATCCAGAGTCGGCGCTATTTCGCGCGGGTGGTGGGCGTAATCATCGATCAGCAGGATACTGCCGGCACCGGTCTGTACCTCACCGGTGACATGCAGGCGCCGGCCGATGCCCTGGAACCCGGCCAGTCCCTGCTGGATGGCTGCATCCGACACGCCAAGTTCGGTGGCGACGGCAATCGCGGCAAGGGCATTCAATACATTGTGACGCCCCGGCATGTTCAGTGTGACCGGCAGCGCGTCATACCCGGCACGCAGGACCGTGAAGCGGGTCTGCATGCCCTGTTGCTGCATATTGCCAGCGCGTACGTCTGCTTCGCTGTCGATTCCGTAGGTAATAACCGGCCGGGTGACCTCGGTGAGGACGTTACGCACTTCCGGATCATCCAGACACAGCACGGCGACCCCGTAAAACGGCAGGTGATGCAGGTATTCGATGAATGTCTGGCGCAGGCGTTCGAAATCACCCTCGTAGGTCGGCAGGTGATCTGCGTCAATATTGGTCACCACGGCCATGGATGGCTGCAGGTACAGGAACGAGGCATCACTTTCATCTGCCTCGGCCACGAGGTAGTGTCCGTCACCCAGCTGCGCATGACTGTCGGCACTGTTGAGCTGACCACCGATCACAAAGGTCGGGTCGAGGCCGCCACCGGCCAGCAAGCTGGCGATCAGGCTGGTCGTGGTGGTCTTGCCATGCGTCCCCGCAACACCGATGCCATAACGAAACCGCATCAGCTCGGCCAGCATTTCCGCACGCGGCACAACCGGAATGCGCTGCTCCCTTGCGGCCTGTACCTCGGGGTTTTCCGCCCTGATGGCGGAGGACACCACCACAGCATCGCAGTCCGCCACGTGACTGGCATCATGGCCAATCGTGATTTTCACACCCAGTTTTGCCAGTCGGCGCGTAACCGCATTTTCACGCAGGTCGGAACCACTAACGCTATATCCAAGGTTATGCAGTACCTCGGCAATACCTCCCATGCCGGCACCACCGGCGCCGACAAAATGGATCCGGCGTACCCGGCCCATTCCCTGGGGTTGTGCCACAGCAGTCGGTCGGGCTGGCAGGCTCATGCGGCCACTCCCGTCGGGTAACCTGCTGCCTCGAGACACAGACCGGCTACCTGGCGCGCCGCATCCGGCCGTGCCAGGGAACGCGCCTCACGTGCCATATCCAGTAACGCCGCACGCCGGTTATGGAACCGCGCCAGGATTTCTGCCAGTGCCGTCGCGCTGAGTTCGGTCTGTGGAACCAGGATGGCCGCACCGGCCCTGACCAGGTAACTCGCGTTGGCGGTCTGGTGATCATCAACGGCATACGGAAACGGCACCAGCACGGAACCCACGCCGGCCGCAGCCAGCTCGGCAACCGTCAGTGCACCGGCCCGGCAGACGACGAGATCTGCCCATGCATAGGCGGCGGCCATGTCACTGATAAAGGCCTCGATCCGGGCATTGCTCACCACATTGCGGTAGCTGGCCTGCACGGCTGTCAACCCTGACGCACCGGTCTGGTGATGTACAAGCGGGCGCTCGTTTTCCGGCAAGCGACTGATTGCGTCTGGCACCGTCTTGTTCAGTGCCTGCGCACCCAGACTGCCTCCGACGATCAGCAGGCGCAGCGCAGCGTCGCGCCTCGTAAAGCGTTTTTCCGGTGAAGGCAACGCAATAATATCGGCACGCACCGGGTTACCGGTATGCAAGGCGTGGCGCCCCGCCGGGAAGCTGCCGGGAAAACCCTCCATGATGCGGCGTGCCAGCGGAGCCAGCAGGCGGTTAGTATTGCCCGGTATGGCGTTCTGTTCGTGAATCAACAACGGCCGTCGCAACAGCCATGCCGTCACGCCACCCGGTCCGGCCACAAAACCGCCCATACCAAGTACGGCCGCTGGCCGCAGGCGCAGGAACACCATCAGCGTTTGCCACAGCGCCAGGCTCAGCATGACCGGTGCCAAAAACTTGCGCAGCAGTCCCTTGCCGCGCAAAGCCGATACCCGGATGGTCGCCAGCGAGTAACCGGCAGCGGGAACAACCCGGGCTTCCAGTCCCTGTCGCGTGCCGAGCCAGGAAACCGGTACACCCAGCGCCGTGAGTTCATTTGCAACCGCCAGCGCCGGGAACACGTGACCACCGGTGCCCCCCGCCATGATCAGAACCGGTCTGCGGTTGCCGGCTGCCACTGTCATGTGCTTGCTCTCCGGCGCTTTGCCCGTGCCGTACCGCTGGCAGACAATCCTTCCACGGTGCAGCGTGTTTCAAAATCAATACGCAACAACAGTGCAACGGCGGCACACATCACGACCATGCTGGAACCGCCATAACTCATCAGCGGCAGGGTCAGCCCCTTGGTGGGTAACAAACCCATGTTAACGCCCATGTTGATGAAGGCCTGCAACCCGAACCAGATACCGATTCCCCAGGCCAGCAACGCCGCGAAGGCATTACCGGCCTTCTCTGCCGTTGCCGCGATCACAAATGCGCGCCACACCACCACGGCATACAGCGCGATCACCATGAACACACCGAACAGTCCGAGCTCCTCCGCGAGCACGGCAAATACGAAATCGGTATGCGCCTCCGGCAAATAGAACAGTTTCTGAATACTGGCGCCAAGTCCCACGCCGAACCATTCGCCACGACCGATGGCAATCAGTGACTGGGTCAGCTGGAAACCGCTGTCGAACGGGTCCGCCCAGGGATTCAGAAAGGTCGTCAGGCGCTCCATGCGATACGGTGAGGATACCGCGAGGCCGCCCAGCGACAGTCCTGCCAGCCCGAGCATCCCGCTGAATTGCCACAGCCTGACACCGGCGATGAAAATCATGCCCATGGCTGTGGCCATCAATACCACGGCGGAACCGAAATCGGGCTCCATCAGCAACAATAGAGCTGCCAGCGCAAGTATCACCAGCGGCTTGATAAATCCGGAGAACCGCGTGCGTACCTCGTTCCCGTGACGTGCCAGATAGCTCGCCAGGTAAACCAGGATCATCAGTTTCGCCGGCTCGGATACCTGCAGATTGAATATCCCGGTATTGATCCAGC
>CP070821.1:1664413-1690902 GCA_020344335.1 Gammaproteobacteria bacterium
TGAAACATTACGAAATAGTGTTTCTGGTCCACCCTGACCAGAGTGAACAGGTCCCCGCCATGATCGAACGCTACAGCGGCACGATCGAGTCCGGTGGCGGGACCATCCACCGACTGGAAGACTGGGGCCGGCGTCAGCTTGCCTATCCCATCCAGAAACTGCACAAGGCACATTATGTGCTGATGAATATCGAGTGCGGCACGGAAACGCTCGAGGAACTGACCAATGCCTTCCGCTTCAATGACGCGGTCCTGCGAAACATGGTAATCACTCGGAAGGAAGCCATTACCGATGCTTCCCCGCTGATGAAAAAACCCGAGGAACGGCGGGATCGCGAAGCTGAATCCGGTACCGATGAGACCGCCGATACAGCAGCGGCAGAAACAGCCGAGGAAGCCACAGCAAGCGAAGCTGCTGATGACGCTGACGCAGAAGCAACGGAGACCGGGGCGGCAGGTGATGCTGGAGCAGAAGAGACGGCCCCCAGGCCCGAATAACCGGTATAGAGATTCCAGGAGATAGAATATGGCCCGCTACTTTCGTCGTCGCAAGTTCTGCAAGTTTACTGCAGAAGGCATTGAAGAAATTGATTATAAGGACATCGGACTGCTGAAGCAGTACATTACCGAGACCGGCAAGATTGTGCCCAGCCGGATAACCGGCACCAAGGCAAGATACCAGCGCCAGTTGTCTACCGCGATCAAGCGCGCACGTTACCTGGCGTTACTGCCCTATTGCGATTCACACTGAGCCGGGCGCACTTGCGCACGGCCGGATTCGGATTGTGACCGCTTTCCTTGTGGTCCTGGCCCTGGTCAAGGCACTGCAGGTATGAAGGCGCTGGCTGATTTCATCGTCAGTGGCCGTTTTCAGGCAATCCTGGCAGCGTCGCTGAGCGGGGTATTGGCATTTTTGCTGCCGCCCTGGAGTACCCTGCTGGTCTACCTGGGCGCGGCAGCCATTGCCCTGGTCACGTTGCGCCTCGGTCCTGCAAGGGGATTGCAGGTATTGGTACCTGCGATGTTGCTGACCGGTGTGTTTTACCAGCTGGCTGGCATACCGGCGCTGGCTATTGTCATCACGCTGCTGCTGCTGTGGTTGCCATGCTGGATTGTCAGTGCGGTGCTGTGGCACAGCTCGAGCCTGGCCAGGGCCATGCTGTCGGGCGCTGTGCTCGGTGTCTCGGTGCTGGTGCTGGTGTACGGTTTGTATGGTGACCCGGGGAACTGGTGGTATGAACGCTTGCAGCAACTTGTCCCGGCCCTGGAGGAGTCCGGACTGTTTACACAGGAGAGGCCGGCCGCTGACCTGCTGCAGGATCTGTCGCGACTGCTAACGGGAGTGGTATTGGCATCTTTGTCCCTGAGCGCACTTTGCAGTGTCCTGCTGGCGCGCTGGTGGCAGGCGATGCAGGTAAATCCAGGCGGCCTGCGTACTGACTTCAACGCGTTGCGGTTCGGGCACAAGACCGGGCTGCTGACACTGGCCATCATGGTATTTGCCCAGTTTGCCGGCGGTGCCGCCGGTGACATGGCAGCCCAGGCCGTCATGATCATCCTGGTACCATACCTGTTTGCCGGCCTGGCCGTGATTCACGGGCTGGTTGCGAAAACCGGCCGGGGACGTGGCTGGCTGATTGCTGCCTATATCATGCTGGCCATCCTGCCACAATCGGCATTGTTGCTGGCGGGCGGGGGGCTGCTGGATACCTGGATCGATTTCCGGCGGCGGTTTGGCGGTGGCGACATGAAACCGGCCGAGTAGGAGCGCCGCCCCCGGTGCGAATCGTGGCGAGGCGCCGCTCCTGCAGTAAGATTGTTGCAATGATTGAATAGATGACAGGACATTTGGATTAATCTGGAAAGAGGTCGCTAAGATGGAAGTTATTCTGCTTGAGAAAATTGAAAACCTGGGCGTGATCGGTGATCGTGTCCAAGTAAAACCCGGCTTTGGCCGTAATTTCCTAATCCCGCAGGGCAAGGCCGCACCGGCTTCTGCGGCTAACATCGCCGAGTTCGAGGCGCGCAGGGCGGAACTTGAAAAGGCAGCTGCGGAATCTCTCGAGGCAGCGGAAGCCCGACGGGATCAGCTCGAGGGCATGACGGTTACCGTGAAGGCCCATGCCGGTGAAGAAGGCAAGCTGTTCGGTTCCGTCGGCACCTCTGAAATTGCGCATGCCATTGAGGAGGCGGGCGTGATCGTGGAGAAACATGAAATACGTCTGCCGATGGGAGCGTTCCGGCAGACGGGAGAATACGAAGTGGCGCTACACCTGCATTCCGATGTCAATGTGACTGTAAAACTTGTTATTGAAGAAGAATAATAAAAGCAGATCTCAAGCTTGCAGTGCAAATCATTGTAATTGGTAAGTAACAACCGGGCAGGCATGGCCGGTTGTTGCGCTTGCCTGCCGGTCTACCGCAGAACGCACAAACGTCAGGCAAACACAAGATTTAATTTGCCATCCGTTTGTGCTATTTATTCCACTCCACTTCACGGATGCCATGCCGGCATTCAATTAAATAATATAATTTCGAACCTATGGCGGAAACACTGCGCACAGCAGACGTTATTCAAACCGAAACCGACGCACTCAAGGTGCCGCCGCACTCGCTGCAGGCCGAGCAGGCCGTGCTGGGCGGCCTGATGCTGGATAATGCAGCCTGGGACAAGGTGGCAGGTCATGTCACCGAGGAAGATTTTTACCGGCGTGATCACCGTTTGATATTCCGGGCACTCGCGGAACTCGCGGAGCGCAACAGTCCGTTCGATGCGGTAACCCTGTCAGAGTGGCTGGATCAAAACCAGCTGCTGGAAGCGGCCGGTGGCCTGGCCGGTCTCGGCGGGCTGGTGCAGAACACCCCGAGTGCGGCGAACATACAGGCCTATGCGGATATCGTTCGCGAAAATGCGGTGTTGCGCGAGCTCATCACGGCGGGCAATGAAATTGCCAGCAGCGCCTTTGTCACCGAGGGGAGGAACTCTGACCAGCTGCTGGAGCATGCGGAACAGCAGGTGTTCCGGATTGCCGAGCGTGGCAAGCGTGGCAAACGCGGGTTCCAGAATATACGCTCGCTGCTGGGTCAGGCCGTCGACCGCATCGACCGCTTGTTTCAGCAGGACGATCCGATCACGGGTGTACCCACCGGTTTTACCGATCTCGATGACATGACGGCCGGTCTGCAGCCCTCGGACCTGATTATCGTCGCGGGTCGGCCCTCGATGGGGAAGACCACCCTGGCGATGAATTTCGCCGAAAATGCGGCCATCAAGCACCAGTTGCCGGTTGCCATTTTCAGCATGGAAATGCCGGGTGAGCAGTTGGCCCTGCGCATGATGTCCTCGCTGGGGCATATCGACCAGCACAAGGTGCGGACCGGCAAGCTCGAGGATGATGACTGGCCACGGCTGACCTCGGCGGTGAGCCTGCTGGATAATGCGCCGCTTTTCATCGATGATACCCCGGCGCTGTCACCGGCCGAGTTGCGTGCCCGTGCACGGCGCCTGGCCCGGGAGCATGATCTCGGGATGATCATTGTCGACTACCTCCAGCTGATGCAGGTTCCCGGCACGCGCGAAAACCGGACCACGGAGATATCGGAGATATCACGCAACCTGAAGGCACTTGCCAAGGAACTCGCCGTGCCGGTCATTGCCCTGTCCCAGCTAAACCGCGGACTGGAGCAGCGGACCGACAAGCGTCCGGTGATGTCAGACCTGCGCGAGTCCGGTGCGATCGAGCAGGATGCCGATGTCATCATCTTTATCTACCGTGACGAGGTCTATAACGAGGACAGTCCGCAAAAGGGGCTAGCCGAGATCATCATCGGCAAACAGCGCAACGGGCCGATCGGTAAACGCTTCCTGACTTTCCGTGGCCAATACACCCGTTTCGAGAATTACTCGGAAGATTCCTTTGGTGTCGGGGACTTTGGATGACACGCCCGGCGCGGGCTCGCATTAACCTCACGGCCCTGCAGCACAATTTCAACCGCATACGAGAGACCGCCCCTGCCAGCCAGGTGATGGCGATCATCAAGGCCAATGCCTATGGGCATGGCCTGATAACCATTGCCCGGGGCCTGACACAGGCCAACGCCTTCGGTGTAGCCAGTCTCGATGAGGCGATTACCTTGCGGGAGGCCGGTTACGACCGGCGTATTGTGTTGCTGGAAGGTCCGTTCGCGGCAACCGAACTGCACCTTGTGAGTGGTTACTGCCTGGATGTGGTAATTCACTGCAGTGAACAGGTGAGGATGCTCGAGGAGTCGCACCTGCGGCGACCACTCAACGTCTGGCTCAAGGTGGATACCGGTATGCACCGGCTCGGGTTTGAAGGGGCCGAGATTGCCGGCATGGTGCAGCGCCTGGATGCGAGTGGATGTCTGGGCGAGCTCCGCTTTATGTCACATCTGGCCTGTGCGGATGACACCGCAGATGACTATACCAGGCAACAACTTGAGGTGTTCGACGATTCCCTGCAGGTTTTGACCGGCGAGCGCTCGCTGGCAAATTCGGCGGCGGTGCTGGCCTGGCCGGACACGCATTACGACTGGGTGCGGCCCGGCATTATGCTGTACGGCAGTTCCCCGCTGCTCGGCAGTACGGCCGCCGACCTGGATCTGCAGCCGGTGATGACGCTGGAGTCTGCCCTGATTTCCGTTCGTAGCTATCCGCAAGGCGCGCGCGTCGGCTATGGCAGTGACTGGGTATGTCCCGAGTCCATGCCCGTTGGCATCGCGGCAATAGGCTACGGCGACGGTTACCCGCGTCATGCGCCTTCGGGGATGCCGGTGCTTGTCAACGGCAGGCGGGCACAAATAATCGGGCGGGTCTCGATGGACATGATCTGTATTGACCTGCGTGGTCATCCGCAAACGGCAGTCGGCGATACCGTCACCCTCTGGGGCGAAGGGCTGCCGGTTGAGGAAGTGGCCGAAAAGGCCGGCACCATCGCCTACGAACTGCTCTGCCGTGTCAACCACCGCGTGCAGTTCATGAGCACGGGGTAAGCAACAAATACCGACTGATCCCGGGACAGGGTGAGCCAAAGCGGTTTGCCACAATGCTCGGACAGCCGTGAAGCCGGTGTGCAGGCAGGTTTTGATTTTGCCTGTGCGGGATGTTTACTATCGACCTGGTTTGTCTGCGTGGTAATAAGCTATGGCAAAGGCAAAAACCGTCTATGCATGCAGTGCCTGCGGTGCACAATCTCCGCAATGGGCCGGACAGTGCGGGGACTGTGGCGCATGGAATACCCTGTCGGAAGTGGCTGCCATGGCCACCCCGTCCGGGGGGCGGCTTGCCGGTTATGCCGGTGACGAGACGCTTTCCGTAACCCCGCTCGCCGCCATACAGTCAGGTGGGGAAACCCGGTCTTCAACCGGTCTGCAGGAACTCGACCGGGTGCTGGGTGGCGGCCTCGTATCCGGGTCTGTCGTATTGATCGGCGGGGACCCGGGAATCGGGAAGTCCACGCTGCTGCTGCAGGTTCTCGCCACTCTGTCAGACGAGATGCGTGCGCTGTATGTAACCGGCGAGGAATCACCGGAACAGATTTCACTGCGCGCCAGCCGTCTCGGCGTGAATGGCAGCGAACTGCGACTGGTATCGGAGACCTCCGTGGAGAACATCATCGAGGTATCCCGACGTGAAAAACCCCGGGTGATGGTGCTGGATTCCATTCAGACACTGTACACAGCGGCGCTGCAGTCCGCGCCAGGCTCGGTGGCGCAGGTCAGGGAAACAGCGGCACAGCTGGTCCGGTTTGCAAAGCAGTCCGGCACCTCCATGTTTCTGGTGGGACATGTCACCAAGGAAGGGGCGCTCGCAGGTCCACGGGTGCTTGAGCACATGGTGGATACCGTGCTGTATTTCGAGGGTGATCCCGGCGAGCGCTACCGCATGCTGCGCGCGGTAAAAAACCGTTTTGGCGCAGTCAACGAGCTCGGTGTATTCGCGATGACCGGGGAAGGGCTGAAGGAAGTCCGCAATCCCTCGGCGATCTTCCTGTCCCGTCATGAATCAGATGTGCCCGGCAGTGTCGTTATGGTGACCTGGGAAGGGACCCGTCCACTGCTTGTCGAGGTGCAGTCGCTTGTCGATCACAGTCAGCTCGCCAATCCGCGCAGGGTGACCCTGGGGCTGGAACAGAACCGTTTGTCGATGCTGCTCGCTGTCCTGCATCGTCACGGTGGCCTGGTAACGGGTGACCAGGACGTGTTTGTCAACGTGGTTGGCGGTATCCGCGTCACCGAAACTGCCGTGGATCTTGCGGTCTTGTTGTCAGTGCTGTCCAGTTTCCGGAATGCGGCGCTACCCGGTGACCTGGTGGTATTCGGTGAAATTGGACTATCCGGTGAACTCCGGCCGGTACCCAACGGGCAGGAACGCCTGAACGAGGCCCGGAAACACGGATTCAGGCGGGCGATTATTCCGGCAGCGAACAAGCCGCGCGCACGACTGGAGGGAATGGAAGTCTATGCAGCCGGGCGCCTGGTTCAGGTGCTCGACAGGGTGTCAGGCGAGTTCTGAGAGTTCCCACTACGGCAGGGCACTATCCCAGAGATTGATTTCAACCAGCCAGCGTACCGCATCGAGTTTCCGGAAAGCGACGCCCGTGCGATTCCTCATTATCTGCCGGTCTTCCGGGCACGGGGATCTGCCTGTACAGGTCAACCCTTTTCACTTGCGGGAACATCCCCTGCATGTGCTGGGCAGTTGTCAGCATTCAGCAGCCGGATTACGCTTCGTCATCCTCCTTTTCCAGCTTGAGTGACGCCGAATTGATGCAGTAGCGCAGACCGGTCACCGCGGGACCGTCCTCGAACACATGCCCGAGATGGGCGCCGCAGGCATTGCACATAACCTCGGTGCGAATCATGCCGTGGCTCCTGTCGGTTTCCGTGTCGATATTTTCGTGACTGACCGGGGAAGTGAAACTGGGCCAGCCGGTACCGGAATCAAACTTGTCGTCGGATCGGAATAACGGTGCTCCGCAACATACACAGAGATACATGCCGGTGTCCTTGCAGTCATAGTATTCACCGGTAAAGGCCGGCTCTGTCCCTTTTTCCCGGGTAATGCGGTACTGTTCCGGGGTCAGTTCAGCCTCCCACTCAGCATCAGTCTTTTCGTTCATGGTTCTCGGTCCCTGTCAGGGTCTCGTGTGTAGATGGCCGGCTGCTCCAGCCTGGCCAGGTATTCCCTGGCAGTGGCAACACCGATTTCTGCCTCGGCGCGGGCCTGCAGATCCTTGCCGCCTGCAGCCTCGGACTCCGCCCAGCACAGGAATTCGGTCACCTCTGCAATCTGCCTCTCCCGCGGTAGTGATTTCAGGTAATCACTTGGCTGCGCGGCGACCCGGTTACCCTCTATGACATCCAGATTGAACAGCAGTTTCATGCCTCGTGTTCCTCTGTCCCGTTTGTCTTCTCCGCAAGGGGGGCATGGATGCGCACGGTTTTAATCATATTGTCCCGGATCTGGATAATATCAACCGGATGCCGGTCGAGCAGCAGGCTGGTACCGATGTCCGGGATGGTTTCCAGGTACTCGGTGATCAGTCCGTTCAGGGTCCTGGGCCCGTCCGTAGAGAGGGACATGTCCAGTGCGCTGTTCAGGGTGCGGATGTTGATGGAGCCATCGACCAGCCAGGTCCCGTCTTCCTGCGGGACGATGTCTTCATGCAGGTCGGCCGGATCCGTGGTGAACTCGCCCACCACTTCCTCGAGGATGTCCTCCAGTGTAACCAGTCCCTGCAGGTCACCGTACTCGTCGACGACAAAACCAATCCGGCGTTTTTGACGCTGAAAATGAAGGAGCTGCCGGTTCAGCGAGGTATTTTCCGGTATGAAAAAGGGTTCGCGCATAATTTGTTGCAGTGCATCTGCATCAAGCTGGCCGCGTTGCAGTAATGGCAGGACATCCCGCATGTGCAGGATACCGATGACCCGGTCAATGGTTTCGCGGTAGACCGGCAGGCGTGTGTACTGGCTGTCGGAAAGCTGCCTGGTGATGGTTTCCCAGTCATCATTGATGTCTATACCGGTTACGTCGTTGCGCGGCACCATGACATCCTCGACGGTCACCTTTTCGAGGTCGATGATGTTCAGCAACATGGCCTGGTGCCGTTCGGGGATCATTGCCCCGGCCTCCTTGACGACGGTTCGCAGCTCTTCCGAAGACAGGGCATCCGAAGGCCGTATACCCGTGGGTACACCGAGTTTTTTCAGCAGGGTATTGGTAATGATATTGACCAGCCACACCAGGGGATAAAAGATCCTCAGCAACGGCACATAGATGAACGCAGCCGGAAAGGCAATGCGCTCCGGATGCAAGGCTGCCAGCGTCTTCGGTGTTACCTCGGCGAATATCAGGATGACCAGTACCAGCAGCCCGGCAGCAATAGCCACCCCGGTCTGGCCCGCGATCCTGAGCGCAATCAGGGTCGTGAGCATGGAGGCCAGTATATTGACAAGGTTGTTACCGAGCAGAATCAGGCCGATCAGGCGATCCGGCTGCTCAAGCAGTTGCTGTGCACGGCGTGCACCCGGATGCTTTTTGTCTGCGAGGTGCCGCAACCGGTACCGGTTCAGCGTCATTAGTCCGGTTTCCGAGCCGGAGAAAAAGGCAGACAGCAGGAGCAGAATAAACAGCGCGATGAACAGAACGCTGAGGGGGATGTCGTCCAAACAGGAACAACCTCTATTGGGAAGATAACTTCATTCTACAAAAAAAATCCTTGCATGTCAGTAATTTCAACGATTCAGGATGAGCTCCAGCACCAGCTTGCTGCCAAAATAGGCGAGCATCAGGAAGATAAACCCGCCAACTGTCCAGCGAATCGCGACGCGCCCACGCCAGCCGAATCTCCAGCGGCCCCAGAGCAGCAGGGCGAATACACACCAGGCCACGATCGAGAGTACGGTCTTGTGGACCAGGTGCTGTGCAAAGATATCCTCCAGAAACAGGATCCCGGTGACCAGCGCAAGGGTCAGCAGCGCGAAGCCGACTCCGATCATCTGGAACATCAGTGATTCCATGGTCTGCAGGGGGGGCAATGAACGGATGAAGCCACCGGGCTGGCGATTATGCAGATGATATTCCTGGATGGCCAACAGCAGGGCCTGGAGTACGGCAAGTCCAAGGATACTGTAGGCGAACAGTGATATCAGTATGTGGGCATCCAGTTGCCAGCCGGTCGAGGCGCCGGTGATGAGATGATCCGTAGGATACATCAGCACCAGGACGATGCTGATTGCGGCAATCGGGAATACCGGAATGCCGAGGTTTTCGACCGGTTCCTGAAACGAGGCAACCACCAGCACAGCGGCGGTGATGAGTGCGACCAGGGAGGCGGCATTGATGAATCCCAGATTCAGGCCACCGGGGGCCATGATCGACGGGAACAGCAGCACACCATGTGCAAGCAGGGCAGCGACGCCGACAAGCAGGATGGCGGAGCGACTGGTGCCCGGTCCGGTAGTGCCGCGCGACAGCCGTGCAAACAGCAGGACACTGGCCAGCAGGTACAGCAGGATAGCGAGCAGTCCGGATATGGTTGTGTTCATGTCGGGTTAGTAGGCCGGTATATCGTTTCATCATCGCATAACTTGCACAGGCAATGAAGCGCCGGCCTTGACGGTTGCCCAGCCATGGCATGGCCTGTCCCTGCCGGTTTCTTTCCAGTTATAATCATCGTCCGTCCGAACACAGACGGAACCGGAACACATGTTTGACAACCTCACTGAACAGCTTTCCCGGACCATTCGTACCCTGCGCGGACAGGGCCGGCTGACCGAGGACAATATCAAGGAAACCCTGCGCGAGGTCCGCATGGCCCTGCTCGAGGCCGATGTGGCCCTGCCGGTGGTCAAGTCCTTTATTGAGCGAGTACGCGAACGGGCAAGCGGTCAGGAAGTGCTGAAGAGCCTTTCGCCCGGGCAGGCGCTGGTCAAGGTGGTCAACGACGAACTCGTCCGGGTCATGGGCGAGGCAAATGATGAACTGAACCTGAATGTGCAGCCCCCGGCGGTAATCCTGATGGCCGGATTGCAAGGCTCGGGCAAAACGACCAGCAGCGCCAAGCTGGCACGTCTGCTAAGGGAACGTCATAAAAAGACGGTTATGCTGGTCAGTTGCGACGTGTACCGTCCTGCTGCGATCGAGCAGCTGGAAACCCTCGCCGCTGAAGTCGGGGTGGAATTCTTTCCCAGTCACCCGGACCAGGAACCGGCCACCATTGCGCAGGATGCTGTGAGCCAGGCACGCAAGCGGCATGTCGATGTGGTTATAGTCGATACCGCGGGTCGCCTGCATATCGATGCCGGGATGATGGAGGAGATTCGCAAGCTGCATGCCGCGCTGAATCCGGTCGAGACCCTGTTCGTCGTGGACAGCATGACCGGCCAGGATGCCGCCAATACGGCTCATACTTTCCATGAAGCGCTGCCCCTCACTGGGGTGATCCTGACCAAGACGGATGGTGACGCCCGCGGCGGAGCCGCCCTGTCGATTCGCTCGATTACCGGAAAGCCGATCAAGTTTCTTGGCGTCGGCGAGAAAACCGCCGCACTCGAACCGTTTCACCCGGATCGCGTCGCGTCGCGGATTCTTGGAATGGGAGACGTCGTCAGTTTGGTCGAAGAGGCCGAACAGAAGGTTGACAAGGAAAAGGTTGCGAAGCTTGCAAAAAAGATAACGAAGGGCAAGCGTTTTGATCTCAATGATTTCCGCGAGCAGATGGAGCAAATGCTGAACATGGGTGGACTGTCCAGCCTGATGGACAAGCTGCCAGGCATGGGACAGCTGCCACAGAATGCGAAGACCATGGTAAACGATGGTGAGATTCACCGGATGATGGCGATCATAAATTCCATGACGCCACAGGAGCGTGGATTTCCCGATGTCATCAAGGGCTCACGCCGGCGCCGTATCGCGGCTGGATCAGGCACCCAGATTCAGGATGTCAACCGTTTGCTCAAGCAGTACATGCAGATGCGCAAGATGATGAAGAAGATGTCGAAAGGCGGGATGGGCAAGATGCTGCGTGGCATGAAGGGAAAGACGCCGCAGGGATTTCCGTTCCAGGGCATGTAACGAGTTGCGGGAGCCGATTCAGCGTACGATTTTCCGCCAGGGAAATAAAAAACGGTGGCCATGGCCACCGTTGAATACTGCGCTGTATCGGCTTGATTTGTTTGTTATTGTTCTTTTCTTCGCATGTTTTTCGTTGCATGCCGCGCGCAAACCCGGTCCGCTTGTTGTGTGCAATGACGTTGCATCTGTTATCTCCGGGTAACTTTCACTCCACCGTCTGTTATTTTGTTGTAGTGATTATGTTTTTCCGGTGCCCGCCCTCTAATAGAGCAATCCCCGTGCCAAAATAAAAAAAATCTTTAAAATAAAGACCTTATAGTCGTTGCTTTGATACAGTCAGTCCGGCGTACGGCGGTAAGTAAAAAAAGCCGACAACCTGTCACGGTATGTCTTGTCGACGGTACGCTATTTAGATTATAAAAAACAATAAGTTATGAGTTATACACGGTGAGGCGCCGGGTTTTGCCGGATTTGTAATGTATTTCGACAAGGCACGGGGGTGGCTGGCATCGGCAGGGACGGATCGCCAGCCAATAACAGACCAGGTACGCTATAAGCGCTTCACTTTTTTTCATAATCGCGTAAAATTGCGCGGTTTTTAGCATTGCGGCCATATCCAGTGGCGGCAATTTTACTGACTGAAGCAGAGGAACCAATTAAATGGTGACGATCAGGATGTCACGCGGCGGCGCCAAAAAGCGCCCTTTCTACCATATTGTGGTAACGGACAGTCGCAACAAACGGGACGGTCGAAATATTGAGCGGATCGGCTTGTTCAACCCGATTGCGACCGGTGGTGAAGAGAAGCTGCGTATTGATACCGAGCGGGCCGACTACTGGTGCTCCCGGGGTGCCAGGTTATCTGACCGTGTTGCCAGGCTGTTGAAGGAATACAAGCAGCAGTAACTCGCTGCCACCCGGATCGCTGGTCCGGAATCCAAATGGTGGCAAATCGGAACACTAGCAGCCCCCTGATTATGGGTCGCATCAGTGGCCCCTATGGCGTGAAAGGCTGGGTCAGGGTGCGGCCATACACCAGCAATCCGGATGCGCTGCTGGGTTATCGGCCATGGTACCTGAACACCGGCAGCGGCACCTGGCAGCGGCGCGAGGTATTGGAAGGGCGCCTGCACGGCAAGGGGCTGGTTGTGAGACTCACGGACTGTGATGATCGCGATGCGGCGGAAACCCTGGCAGGTACCGAGATCGGCATATACCGGAGTCAGTTGCCACAGACGGAGCAAGACGAGTATTACTGGAATGACCTCGTCGGTATGCAGGTTGTGACACTCGATGGCGAGGTCCTTGGAACTGTGAATTACCTGCTGGAAACCGGCGCCAATGACGTGCTGGTAGTGGCGGGTGGTGACCGGGAACGATTGATCCCGTTTATCCAGGAACAGGTGGTTGCATCGGTTGATCTTGATGCCGGTATTATCAGGGTCGACTGGGAAGCCGATTACTGATCGGCCGCCGCCATGAGAGTAGACGTCATAACCCTGTTTCCGGAGATGATCCGGACAATGACCGCATTCGGTATCCAGTCACGGGCGATTGAGCAGGGTTTGCTGGAACTGGAAACCTGGAACCCCAGGGAGTATTCCCGGGACCGTCACCGGTCAGTCGATGACCGGCCCTATGGGGGCGGACCCGGTATGGTCATGCAGGTGCAGCCGCTGCAGGATGCAATCCGGGCGGCCCGTACGGCGCAACCGTCTGTGGCCCCGGTGATTTACCTGTCTCCACAGGGGCAGCCGTTTACCCAGGGGAAGGCCTCTGAGCTGGCAACCCTGGAGCGGATTATACTGGTCGCGGGCCGGTATGAAGGCGTCGACGAACGGGTTATCAAACTGGAAGTTGATGAAGAACTGTCGATCGGTGATTTTGTTCTGAGCGGCGGAGAATTGCCGGTACTGGCGGTCATTGATGCGATAACCCGGCTTCTGCCGGGTGCTCTGGGCGATGACGCATCGGCGGAGGCGGATTCGTTTATGGACGGGCTGCTGGATTTCCCGCACTACACGCGGCCCGAGGAAGTTCAGGGACTGCGGGTACCGGACGTGTTGCTGGGCGGTAACCATGCGGATATTGCGCGCTGGCGCTACAAGCAGGCTCTCGGGAGAACCTGGCAACGCCGGCCCGACCTGCTGAAGGCAAGGCCGCTGGATGCCGGGCAGCAGAAATTACTGGATGAATTTATTGAAGAACTGAAGCACAATTCCGGTGAACAGGCCAAGGTTGCCGCATCGGACACAGAGGACTGAGTCATGAGTAATATTATTGAAGAGCTTGAAGCGGAACAGATGAAGAAGGACATCCCGGAGTTCAGTGCCGGTGATACCGTGGTGGTGCAGGTCAAGGTCAAGGAAGGCAACCGCGAGCGTTTGCAGGCCTTTGAGGGTGTCGTGATTGCGAAGCGCAACCGGGGCCTGAACTCGGCCTTTACCGTACGCAAGATTTCACACGGTGAGGGGGTCGAACGAATCTTCCAGACATACAGCCCCTCGATTGGTTCCATCAAGGTCAAGCGGCGTGGCGACGTACGCCGTGCCAAGCTCTATTACTTGCGCGAGCGCTCCGGCAAGTCGGCACGGATCAAGGAAAAGCTCTCCTGATTACCACGTATCACTGGATAACGATAAAATAACGGGTACCCTTGGAGAGGGTGCCCGTTTTTTATTTACAGGGATGTAATGTATGGCAGCTCCCGCACATCCATGTGCTCCGCGGCACTCGAAGACGGCAGCTAACACAGGACAGCCTTGGCATGTACAGACACGTCCCGAACTACGATTTCGTGATCGACTCTCCCGTCGGGAAGCTGGGAATCTGCATCCATGACCGGCAGCTTGCCAGGCTGGATTATCTGCCGGATGCCAGGCAGCTGCAGCCCGCCACAACGCGTTTCGGGCAGCGTGTCTGTGCCGAACTTGAGGCCTATTTCTCGGATCCCTCCTGCCGGTTTACACTGGCGGTTGCCGCTGCCGGTAGCTCGTTTCAGCAGCGTGTATGGCAGGCACTGCTCGGTATAGCGCCGGGCAACGTCATGACCTATGGAGAACTCGCCGCCCGTCTCCACAGCGGTGCACGGGCCGTGGGCAATGCGTGTCGCAACAACCCCGTTTCCATTGTTGTACCGTGCCACCGGGTCGTCGGTGTGGCCGGTCCCGGCGGTTATTCCGGGAAAACCGACGGGCCCGAGCTGGAACGCAAGTGCTGGCTGCTGCAGCACGAAGGAGTATCGGTCAAGCCCTTGAAATCGGCATGATCCGACCCAATTGGTGGCAATGGCGCCGGTGATCAGGGCAGGAGCATACCTGCCAGCAAGGGTTCAGCGACTGCCCCGGAAATAAATTGCAAGCTGTTGATTCATGGTGCGCGGCGAATTCTGCAAACAATGCAAAACCTGCAACCATGATATTGTGAATAGATCAATGGTCCCCTGGACCAAGTCCGGATGCCTGCGCAATGGCAACAACCCGGAAATCAGCAAGAGGATGATTTACCCATGAGTGTCGATACCCAGAAGGAAACCCTGGAATTCCAGACCGAGGTGACGCAGCTGCTGAACCTCATGATCCATTCCCTATACTCCAACAAGGAAATCTTTCTCCGGGAACTGATTTCGAACAGTGCCGACGCTTGTGACAAGCTGCGCTTCGAGGCGCTTGGCAACGAATCCATGTATGAAAACGATACCAGCCAGCGTATCCGTGTTGACTATGACAAGGAGGCGCGCACCGTCACGATCACCGACAACGGGATCGGCATGAGCCGGGACGAGGTTGTCGATAATATCGGAACCATCGCCAAGTCCGGGACGCGCCAGTTCTTCGAATCACTGACGGGTGACCAGGCAAAGGATTCACAGCTGATCGGCCAGTTCGGCGTGGGGTTCTACTCGTCTTTCATTGTTGCCGACAAGGTGACGTTGACGACGCGCCGGGCGGGTCTGTCGGCAGACCAGGGTGCACGCTGGGTATCCAGTGGCGACGGGCACTACACGCTGGAGACCTGCGAAAAGCCGGAACGGGGCACGGAAATCGTGCTGCACCTGCGGGATGACGACGGGGATGAATTTCTCGACGGTTTTCGTCTGCGCAGCATCATTCGCAAATATTCCGACCATATCCCGCTGCCGATCGAGATGCGGATCGAGGAAGAAGAGGGGAAACTGGATGAATTCGAGGCCATCAACAAGGCCTCCGCGCTGTGGAAGCGGCCGCGCAAGGACATCACCGAGGAAGAATACCGGGAGTTCTACAAGCACGTGGCCCATGATTTTGAGGATCCGCTGCAGTGGGTACACAGCCAGGTAGAAGGCTCGCAATCCTATGCATCCCTGTTCTATATCCCGAAGCGCGCACAATTCGACCTGTATGACCGGGACAGCCGTCACGGCATCAAGCTGTATGTGAACCGTGTCTATATCATGGATGATGCCGAGCAATTGATGCCGGTCTACCTGCGCTTCGTACGCGGGCTGGTCGATTCGGACGACCTGCCGCTGAACGTATCCCGAGAGATTCTCCAGCATAACAAGCTGATCGATACCATCCGCGCTGCCTCCATCAGGAAGGTGCTGGGTATGCTGGAAGGCATGGTAAAAGACGACTCGGAGGCGTATGCGGGCTTCTGGAGGGAATTCGGCAATGTCATGAAAGAAGGGCCGGGTGAGGATTTTGCCAACCGCGAACGCATTGCGAAGCTGCTGCGGTTTTCCTCAACGTCGACAGACAGCGAGCAACAGACCGTTGCGCTGGAAGACTATGTCAAGCGTATGCCGGAGGGTCAGGAAAAGATCTATTACATTACCGCAGACAGTTTCGCCGCCGCCCGGCACAGCCCGCATTTGCAGATCTTCCGCAGCAAGGGCGTCGAGGTGCTGCTGCTGTCCGACCGGGTGGACGAATGGCTGGTGTCGCATCTCACCGAATTTGACGGCAAGCCGCTGGTGTCGATAGCCAGGGGCGAGCTGGAGCTTGATCAGCTGGTTGACGAGGAAGACAAGGCCGCTGCAAAACAGACCGCAGGTGAATATGCCGACGTCGTCAAGCGCATGCAGGAGAAACTCGGGGACCGGGTCAAGGAAGTGCGGGTCAGCCAGCGCCTGACCGATTCGCCATCCTGCGTGGTGGCGGATGAACACGATATGGCTGCGCACCTGCAGCGCATGCTCAGGCAGGCCGGGCAGGGGGTGCCGGAAACCAGGCCGATACTGGAAATCAACCCGGCGCATGCACTGGTCAGTCGCCTGAAGGATGAGTCCGACGATCGGCGCTTTGCCGACTGGTCGCATATCTTGCTCGAACAGGCCATGCTCAGTGAGGGCGGGCAACTGGATGATCCGGTCGCCTTTGTGGACCGACTGAACGATCTGCTCCAGGAGATGACGAAGTAATAGTGAATATTGGTATGCTGCTCTAGCCGGAAGGGGCAGTGGAGGCAGCCATGACAGAGTCAGAAAAGCCCGTGTTGCTGGCCACGGTATTTACCGATTATATCTGCCCGTTCTGCTATATCGGAGATGCCCGGCTCGAGCGTCTTCGTGAGGATTACAACCTCAGGATTAACTGGTGCTTTCTGGAAATTCACCCGAAAACGCCGGCAGAAGGCATGCAGGTGTCTGATCTCGGCTATCCGGATTCCCGCTGGCAGCAGATGATGAAAAATCTGGCTGTCCTGGCAGAGGAAGAAGGGCTCGAATTCCGGTCGCACGATTTCACCACCAACTCGCACAAGGCGCTGCTGCTGGCGGAGGCGGCAAAACAGGATGGTGCGGAAGTGTTTTACAAACTGCATCGCCGGTTGTTCGAGGCATTCTTCACCGACGGCTTGAATATAGGCGATCGGGACGTACTCGAATCGTTTGCACGGGATTCCGGTGTTCGAGATGCAACACTTGCGTCGGCCTGGCAGGATCCGCGGCATGAACAGCGCCTGGATCAATATCTTGCCGCGGCACGAGAACTGGATGTACGTGCGACTCCAACGGTGTTTTTCGGAGAGCAGCAGCGACTGGACGGTGCCTTGCCCCTCCCGGCGTTCAAGAAAGCCGCCCTGGCCGGTGCCCGGGTGCAACAGGAACAGGCGCCCGGCTGATGCCGGTGTCGACACCCGCGAGCCTGCCGGAATCTGGATCAATGCGGATTGACAAATGGCTTTGGGCGGCGCGATTTTACAAAACCCGTGCTCTGGCAAACCAGGCGGTCACCGGCGGCAAGGTGCATATGAACGGGGAACGGGTCAAGCCGGCTCACAAGCTGGCCCCGGGCGACCGGGTGACCATCCGGAAGGGGCCCTACCAATTCGATATTACGGTTGAGCGCTTGAGTACCCAGCGCCGCCCGGCAGATGAGGCGCGCGCACTCTACAGTGAATCCGAGGAGAGCGCGCAGGCACGTCATGCACTGTATCGGGAACGCCAGCTGCAGGGCGCCAGTACCCGACACCGGGAGCGGCGGCCCGACAAGCGTGCACGGCGCATGATCCGCCAGTTCAAGCAGCACTAGCCGTCTTGCGCAAGCCGATTACACCCCTGCTGACAGTCGATCTCATTATCGAGATGAGCGACCGGCCACAGCGGCCGATCGTCCTGATCGAGAGAAAACACCCGCCGTACGGGTGGGCGCTGCCCGGTGGATTTGTCGATGTGGGCGAGACCCTGGAGGCGGCGGCGATCAGGGAGGCCAGGGAAGAAACCTCGCTGGACGTTACCCTCCGCGCTTTGCTCGGCAATTACTCGCACCCGGCACGCGATCCCCGCGGACATACCGTGAGTGCGGTCTACATTGCCGAGGCATTGGGTACCGCCGTTGCTGCGGATGATGCCGCAAAACTGGAGCTGTGTGACCCGGCAGATACTCCCGCACTGGTCTTTGATCATGGCTTGATCCTGGCAGATTATCTTGGCTACCGTAACGGCAAGGGACCCGCACCGCTGCGTATTGAATTATGAAGGTATTAATCATTGGTTATGGCGAGATGGGACATGCCATGGAGCACCTGCTCCGACAGCATCACGACCTTGTGATCTGGAACAGGAGCCCGGTTGCCGGTCTTGAACCGATCGACCTCGACATGGCGGCGGGTGTTGCCGACATCGTCATTTACTGTATTCCGGTGGTACCGCTGGCGGAAGTGGCCGGCCGGCTGGTAGCGCAGCTACGCGACGACAGCCTGTCTCTGATTATTTCCAAGGGGCTTGACGATGCCGGGCGTACCGCACCGCAGGCATTGCAGGCCGTTTATGGCGAACAACGTGCCTTTGCCGCCCTGTACGGACCCATGATTTCCGAGGAGATCCGTGCCGGCCGACCCGGTTTTGCGCAGGTCGGGGTAAGCCGGGAAGGGCATTTCGATGGAGTGGCGCGGCTTTTTGCCGGCAGTTCCCTGTACCTGGAGGCATCCACGGATATTGCCGGCATTGCCTGGTCATCCGTACTCAAGAATGTTTATGCAATCCTGGTCGGTGCTGCCGATGCACTGGAACTCGGGGTTAATGTGCGCGGCTACCTGATCGTGACTGCCATTGCCGAGATGCGCAAGATCATAAGCGCACTGGGGGGTTGCGGGCCCACCAGTCTGCAATTGGCAGGCCTTGGGGATTTGGTGACCACGGCGACCAGTCCGGACTCCCATCATTATGCGCTCGGCGGACAACTGGCGCGCGGGGAAACACGCGCTCCATCCGGCGAGGGTATCCATACCCTGGAGATGCTCGGCAAACGGGGATTGCTTGAGGCAGACGATTTCCCCTTATACCGCCTGGTCCGGTCCATCGTGGCTGACCCGTCGGATATGGAAGGCAAAATAACCACTGTGATCGCGCACCAGTTCGGGCACGCGTAGGCAATCGCGCGGAGCGCGCGCATGTGTGCCCGGTTCATCGACAAAATTGCAATGATTTTCAGTCGCAATGCCAGTAAGATTCGTCTTCCCGATTTTCAGAACAATACCTGAAGACCCCAGCAGACAACCATGCGACCTGTCCAGTTATTGACCGTACTGGAACGCGAGTTCCAGGCAGCCAGCAATGACCAGCATACCCCGGTGATGCTCTGGGGCCCGCCGGGTGTGGGTAAATCCCAGATGGTGGCCCAGGTCGCCGCACGCCACGGGATGCCGGTCATTGATATCCGGCTCTCGCAAATGGAACCCAGCGACCTGCGCGGAATTCCGTTCCGGGTCGATGACCGGGTGGAGTGGGCCGTACCGGCAATGTTGCCGGACCGCGAGCGGCATGGAGAACAGGGCATCCTGTTTCTCGATGAAATCACCTCGGTGCCACCCAGTGTCTCGGCGGCGGCCTACCAGCTGATCCTCGACCGTCGTCTGGGCGCCTACGAAGTGCCGGACGGCTGGGCCATCTTTGCGGCCGGCAACCGGCAGGGCGACCGGGGTGTGACCTATACCATGCCGGCGCCACTGGCCAACCGGTTTTCCCACTTCGAGGTGGATGTGAACCTCGATGACTGGGTTGCCTGGGCCTATGCCAACGACATTGACGAGCGGGTCATCGCATTCCTGCGCTTCAAGCCGGAACTCTTGTTCGAGTTCGATCCCGCGCACAACCCGGTGGCCTTTCCCTCCCCGCGTTCCTGGGAGTTCAGTCACCGGGCACTGCAGAAATTCGGGGACGTGCGGGATCTGCTGTCGGGCGCACTGGAGGCCTGTGTCGGGCCCGCCGCCGGCATTGAATTATCGGCCTTTGTTGAAAACCTGGACCAGTTGCCGAACATCGATGCCATCGTCCGGGGGGAAAAGGTCAGGGTACCGAAGGAAACGGACCTGCAGTATGCCGTTGCGGCGGCGCTGGTGGGACGTGCCATCCGGGCGAAGAACGAGACAGACAGCGAGACCACCTACGGCAACATCATCGAGTTTGCCGGCACTTTCCCGCAGCGGGAAATGGGGGTCATGCTGGTTTCCGACATGTACCGGGCCATCGGTCAGGACATCTTCAGCGTTCCACAGTTTTCGAAATGGGCAAACATCGTCGCCGATGTGATGCTGTACGAATAAAAAACGACTGCAGAAGCGCAGAAGACGCAGAGAAAACCATAGAATCTGTCTGTTGATGGTTGTCATTCCGGGCGCAGTGAAGTGCAGAACCGGAATCCAGGGGTTTGCAGTCAAGACCTCTGGATTCCCGCTTGGCCGCTCACGGCATCCATGCCTTCCGCGGCACTTGTACATCCTGAACATCGCGCGGGAATGATGATGCGTTATTAATGTAGTCAGCAATTACATCCCTCTTGAATGCAATTATTATTACTCTGCGTCCTCTGCGCCTCTGCGGTAGATAAGGATTCTCATGTCCGACGATATTGAAACCAAGCTGAGTGCCGCGCGCACCCGCCTGATTCTCGACCGCCCGTTCCTCGGCGCTCTGGTGTTGCGAATGCCGCTCAAGGTGGCGGACCCGAAGTGGTGCCGAAGCATTGGTACCGATGCGCGTGCCTTTTACTATAACCCCGAATACATCGATGCGTTGACGGTAGACCAGACGCAGTTCGCACTGGCCCACGAGGCACTGCACTGCGCCCTGTCCCACTTTGCCCGGCGTGAGCACCGCGACCGCAAGCGCTGGGATATCGCCTGCGATCTGGCAATCAATCCACTGTTGATTCGTGAGGGAATGACCCCGACGCCGGGGGCCTTGTTCGATATTGGCTTCGAAGACATGATGGCCGAGGAGATCTATCCCTACGTCAAGGAAGATACCGAGGAAGAAACCCATGACGAGCACCTGTACGGGGATGACACGGACAGCAACCGTCAGGGACAGCAGGAAGAGCAGTCCCTGAAAGCAGATACCGACAACGGGGAGGGGCAGGGCGGTAAGACCGGGCGCAGTACGGCACCACCGGACCCGCTATCAGAGAGCGAGCGCGAGCAGCTTTCGATCCAGTGGCGCCAGCGCCTGGCTGGCGCGGCCCAGCAGGCGATTCAGGCCGGCAAACTGGGAGGCAACTTGCGCCGGCTGGTCGATCACCTGCTCGCCCCGCAGCTGCCGTGGCGCATGTTGCTGGCACGGTACCTGACCGCTATCTGTCGAGATGACTACAGTTATCTGCGCCCGTCACGGCGCGAGGGCAGCGCCATCTTCCCCTCGTTACGAAGTGCCCAGGCGGAATTGCTGGTGGTACTGGATACCAGCGGCTCCATCAAGCCGGCCGAGATGCGCGAATTTGTCACCGAGCTCGATGCCATCAAGGGACAGGTGCGTGCCCGAATCACCCTGCATGCCTGTGATGCGGAACTTGCCGCCAACGGACCGTGGTTCTACGAGCCATGGGAAGAGTTCGAGATGCCGGGCAATCTGCGGGGCGGTGGCGGTACCCGATTCACGCCGGTGTTTGATTGGCTGCAGCAGACGGGACAGAAGCCGGATCTGCTGGTCTATTTCACGGACGCAGAAGGCGAATTTCCACGTCAGGAGCCTCATTTTCCGGTTATCTGGCTGGTAAAAGGCCGGGCCACGGTGCCCTGGGGTCAGCGTATCCAGTTGAACTAGCCCGCATATTGCAGGTTTTCGGCGGGGCCCTGCGAGAAATCCGCACTGGCCCGCATAAATCTGCCACATCCCCCCATAGTTTCAGCTATCTGGCTATTCTCTAGTGACCTGAGGATAATACGCGCCTTTCATCAGCGCGTGAGTACGAGGAGAACGATTATGCGGGTTATCTTGTTGGGCGGGCCGGGCGCCGGCAAAGGGACGCAGGCCAATTTCATCAAAGAGAAATTCAATATCCCACAGATTTCGACTGGCGACATGCTGCGTGCGGCGGTCAAGGCCGGGACTCCACTGGGCATGGAAGCCAAGAAAGTCATGGATGCCGGCGGCCTGGTATCGGATGATATTATCCTGGGACTCATCGATGAACGTCTGAAGGAAGACGATTGCAAGAACGGTTACCTGTTTGACGGCTTCCCGCGCACCCTGGCGCAGGCGGATGCCCTGAAGGACAAGGATGTGCCGGTCGATGCCGTGGTCGAGATCGACGTCGATGACAACGAGATCATCAAGCGCATGAGTGGTCGCCGCGTACACCTTGCCTCCGGACGGACCTACCACGTGGTATTCAATCCGCCAAGGGAAGAAGGCAAGGATGACGAGACCGGCGAGCCGCTGATCCAGCGAGACGATGACCGGGAAGAGACGGTACGTGAACGGTTGAGTGTCTATCATGAACAGACCGAGCCCCTGATTTCCTATTACTCCCGATGGGCCGCAGCTGGAACGGAAGGTGCACCCCGTTATGTAAAGATCAATGGCATCGGCAAGGTGGAAGAAATCCGCGATGCCATCTTCGCCGGGCTGGACAACTAGGCGCCATCACGTGGTTGCCGAAAGGCCGGCTGCGCCGGCCTTTATTGTGCAGCCGGCCGGTCTTGCCAAAGCCACACGATTCCCAACCGGAGAGTCTGTCATACGGCCCTGTGGATACCTCCCGGGGGTCGCAAGTTGGTTGCGCGGCAAAAGAAAAATGGTCTGATAGTACCTACGTACCACTACCAAGCAGTTCGGGTTTACTGCTACACTTCTAACGTCAAATATGTGACGTTTTTACGTCAGTAGCGAGGTATTCGGATATCATTTAACTCATTGTATTATATAGAATAATTAATTTTTTATCAGACCGGGACAGTAACTTCATGCAACCGGTTAACCCGTTATCCGGGCCTGCATGGAATCCGGATGGTTTGAATAAACTGCTGTACCCGGGCGCCGCAAGCCTTAATGATTGCGCCCAGATGGTTTGAAAACGAACAATAAAGCCGGCTGACAGGGAATGTCATGCCGTGGGCACAGGGATGCGCAGGAGAATTTATGGTAGCGGGTAACAACAGACCGGAGGAGATCGATCCAGGCGGCGTGCGCAAGCTGCTGCACCTGCTTGATGCCCTGCGTGATACACCGTCTGGTAGCATCATCTACCGGCAGGTCAAGGCAATGCTCGATGATATTGCCGCCAACAAACTCAAGACAGAAATGGCCTATGCCGGTTTCGTCGGTACCCTGCTTGAGGCATTTGCCGCAAAGCAGGCACCCGGGTCACCCCGTTACGTACAGCTAAAACTCCTGCAGGTGCGCCTGCAACCCCCGCTTACCCTGGGCGAGCTGGAAACGCTCGGAGAATTCATTGATGAGTGTGCGCAACAGATCGAGGGGGGCAACTTTCAGGAGGCAGCCACGCTGTCACAGGCCATTGATCCCCTGCTGCGTGCCTTCGGTATCGATGTCACGCCTGCTGAGGAAATCCAGCCATCTGTAGAACCGCAAGTCCCGGAAACGAGCGAGGCCGGAGATGCCGAGCCGGCGCAAGCAGTGGTATCACCCCCCCCGGAGGTTGCAGCAGGAGAAATTCCTGCCGCAGAACAGATAGCGGCTCCCTCTGAAGAGATGCCTTCCGGTGAATGGCCGGGTGCAGAGGCGGAAGCTGTTGGTGAGGAAGAAGCGAAAGAAGGGATGCCGCCTGCCATGGAACTGGGGGAGGATTACCGCAATGAACTTGAGGCGCGGCGCGAGGACATACAAAAACTCCAGGCGACGCTGGGCCAGCAGGTGGTCGAAACCATCACCCAGAACGAGGAGTTCGGAGAAATACTCGATTCGGCTATCGATGAGTTGCACGATGCAGATGATATGGAAGGGGTTGAAAATATCCGCTGGGCGGTTATTCGTGAAATCGAAAAGCTGATGAAGGGCCATAACGAACTGGCCGATAAGCTCGATAACACACACCACTATCTGCAACTGATCGAGTCTGACAGTCGTGAACTGACCGATGAACTGACGCGGGTAAGATTGCTCAGTCTGACCGATGAATTGACCAGCCTGCCAAACCGGCGCGCCTTTATGCGCCGTCTGGAAGATGAAGTGGCGCGCGTACAACGCTACGGTTTCCCGTTGTCATTTGCACTGATGGACCTGGATCACTTCAAGGAGATCAATGATGAGTACGGCCACGCCGCCGGGGATGAGGTGTTGCGTGTGTACTCAAAAAACATTCTTTCCGTGTTCCGGCATCATGACATGGTGGCACGCTACGGAGGTGAGGAGTTCGCCGTGTTGTTGCCAAATACCGATGCCGATGGCGCGATCCGTGCACTGAACAAGGTAAAGCGGCGCGCCGCCGAGACACGCTGGCAATGCAATGGCGCAGTGGTCCCTGTGCCGTCGTTTTCCGCCGGCGTTTCCCTCTTCAAGCCAGGCGAGTCTGCCAGTGCTTTTATCGAGCGCGCAGACAAGGCGCTGTATCGTGCCAAGCGTCTCGGACGCGATCGGATCGAGCTGGACATTACCTACGAAACCGAGGAGCGTGAAAGAACCCGCCGGCGTCGCAGCACCGATGTCTAGTGGCGGGTCATGTTGCCCCGGGTATTTCCTGACTGGATACGTCTGTATAATCCCAGCTTTTCGTGTTTGGAAGGGGATGCAGGCAGATGGCAGTCATTGATGCAACCAGGGCGACACTCGAGGGCCTGATTATAGAAAATGACATTGTGCTGGTTGATTTCTGGGCCCCATGGTGTGCCCCGTGTCGCCAGTTTGCACCGGTCTATGAATCGATATCAGAACAATATCCGGCAATTGTCTTCGGCAAGGTGAATACCGAAGAGGAGAGGGAACTTGCCGCCCACTTCCAGATTCGCTCCATTCCCACGTTGATGGTTTTTCGCGAACAGATTATTGTTTATTCCCAGCCGGGAGCCTTGCCGCCTGCCGGGCTGACGTCGGTGATTGACAGGGCAAGCGAGCTCGATATGGACCAGGTACGCAGGGAAATCGAGGCGGCCGAGGCAGGTTGACAGGCACTCCACGTAAACCAGGTATGTTCAGATTGCATTCGAAGCAGCACCTCTATCCACTGGTATTCATGTTGGTGATGGCCGGCGCAACTGCGGAGGAACCGCGTTACAACCAGGTACGGCTGCAGGCGCAACAGTCCACGTCGGTCAGCAATGACACCATGCATGTCACCATGAGTACGTACGGGGAATCACGCGACCCGGCCGACCTTGCCCGGCAGATAAACAGTGACATGGAATGGGCGCTGACGCTGGCAAAGGCCGAAAGCGAGATTTCCGTCAGGACCGGTAATTACCAGACCTACCCGGTGCTCCACAAAAATGAACACAAGGGCTGGCGCGGGCAACAGAACCTTGAGCTGGAAGGCGAGGATACCCGGCGTATCAGCGACCTGGTCGGGAAGCTGCAGGAAAGACTACAGGTAAAAACCATCCGCTTCTCGGTATCGGACCAGAAACGGCATGCGGTGGAGAACCGTTTGATTGGCCAGGCGCTGGATGCGTTCAAGGTGCGCGCCGGTATTATCGGTGACAATCTTCAGGCCAGCGGTTATCGCGTGGTCGATATCAATGTCAACACGGCAATCCAGCGGCCACCGGTTCCGTACCAGGCCCGAATGTCAGCGGCATCGATGGAGGCCGCACCGGTTGCTGTCGAGGCCGGCGAGAGTGATGTGACGGTTACCGTCAGCGGAACCATCGAGTTGCAACTGCCCTGACAGCAGTTATGCCGCGCCGCCGGCGTTCCAGGAAAGGGTATTTTCGGCCTCGACCAGATCCGGCTCCCCGCAATAGCGGCTGATTTCCCGGCGGGCGGCATCCCTGAGATCCAGTCCCACCCGCCAGCCTTTTCCTTGCGGGATGATCGGGGGACATATCGTGATTTCCAGACTGCCATGGTGCGGAAACCACTCGCTGTCGCGCACGATGTCACGTGCTCCCTTGATGGCCACCGGGACCACCGGGACATTACTGCGTGCCGCGGTGACGAAGGCACCCATGCGAAACGGCTGCAGGCCGGGGAAGCCGGTAAACGTACCTTCCGGAAAAAATACCAGCGATTGTCCCTGTTTCGATTTTACTGCCAGCCGGCGGACGTCACTGGGCCCGTGGTGAGCCCTGAAGCGGTCCACGAATTCAACCCCGAAGCGCTGTAATAGCAGGCGTGCCGGTACGTTACCGGAAAGCTCTCCCTTGACAATAAAATGTATCGGGACATCCAGCGC
The DNA here is from genome assembly GCA_020344335.1 of Gammaproteobacteria bacterium. Lineage (GTDB taxonomy): Bacteria > Pseudomonadota > Gammaproteobacteria > UBA9214 > UBA9214 > SZUA-186. Next base: position 1,690,558 of record CP070821.1, read on the forward strand.
GGCCGTAACGATGAATCCGTCGAGATAACTGGCATGATTGGCAACGATTATCTGGGGGCTGTCTGCATCAAGATGTTCTGTGCCAGCCACCTTCAGAGGGGTAAACGTGCAGATGAAAAACAGCCTTGCGCCCAGGTGGGCAAGCTTGCGGCGCAAGCCGGCTCCCGGGGCAATCACAACCAGCAACCAGGTCAGCAGGCCGATGATAATAAATACCGGCCAGGCATACAGTGCATACAGCCACTCAGAAAACGAATGCCCCGTTGCAGTCTCTTCCGGGACGCTTTCTTCTTCACGGCCGAAATGTCCCATCAACAGTTCACCGGCGTCAGCGATTCGATTGTC
>CP070821.1:1691002-1711972 GCA_020344335.1 Gammaproteobacteria bacterium
CGAGTTTCGGTGCACTGGGGATTGGCGGTGCAATTGCCTTCGTGATCGGGTCAGTCATCCTGTTCGACAAGGAAGGAACCGGCTATTACGTGTCCATGCCGCTGATCCTGTCACTTGCCGTGATCAGTGCCGGGTTTTTCCTGTTTGTCGTCGGCGCGGCGATCAAGGCACGCCGGCGGCCGGTGGTCAGCGGTGAGGAGGAAATGCTCGCGGCAGAAGGAGTGGTGATCCGTGATTTCGTGGGCAGCGGGCGGATTCGCGTGCACGGCGAAGTGTGGAATGCAGAATCGAGCGTACCACTCAAAAGCGGTGACCATGTCAGGGTAACAGCTGTCGATGGTCTCGTGCTGAAAGTTCAACCGAAGGAGAATTGACATGGCAATACCAGGAATATTCGTCGGGCTGATCATTGTCGTTGCCCTGCTGCTGTATACATTCCGCATACTCAGGGAATACGAGCGCGGCGTTATCTTTACCCTGGGGCGTTTCTGGAAGGTAAAGGGTCCGGGTCTGATCATCGTTATCCCGGTGATCCAGCAAATGGTCCGGGTGGATCTGCGTACGGTCGTCATGGACGTGCCGAGCCAGGATGTCATCTCGCGCGACAATGTTTCGGTCAAGGTCAATGCCGTCATCTATTTCCGGGTGATTGACCCGGAGCGCGCCATTATCCAGGTCGAGGACTATCTCGCCGCTACCAGCCAGCTGGCCCAGACCACGCTGCGCTCCGTCCTCGGTCAACACGAACTGGATGACATGCTGGCTGAACGTGACAAGCTGAATTCCGATATCCAGATGCTGCTCGACCAGCAGACCGATGCCTGGGGCATCAAGGTGGCCAACGTGGAAATCAAGCATGTCGACATCGACGAGAGCATGGTCCGCGCCATTGCACGCCAGGCCGAGGCCGAGCGCGAGCGCCGCGCCAAAGTGATCCATGCGGAAGGTGAAATGCAGGCCGCCGAAAAACTGGTCAAGGCGGCCAAGACGCTGAACGAGCAGCCACAGTCACTGCAGCTGCGCTACCTGCAGACGCTGACCGAAATTGCCGGCGAGAAAAGTTCGACCATCGTGTTTCCCTTGCCAATGGACAGCCTTGGCAAACTGATGGACCGGCCCTGAGCAGCGTCGGCAGGGCAGGGACTCCGGCGTGGCACAAAATCCTGACCGGGAGGCCGGCCGGCCTGACGCACAGGCACAGCGGGAGATCGACACCTTCCTGGACACCCTGTGGCTGGAGCGCGGACTGAGCGAAAACACACTCACTGCCTACCGGCATGATCTTGCCGGACTGGCCATCTGGCTGCAGTCGAGAAATCGCAGCCTGATCACTGCACGGCGCGAGGATTTGCTCGATTACCTGTCTGCCCGGGTCGCCGAGGGTGCAAAACCGCGTACCACGGCGCGCCTGCTGTCGTCGATGCGCCGGTTTTACCGTCACCATGTGCGGGAGGGGCGACTGCATGAGGACCCCAGTGCGCGTATCGATACCCCCCGCATTGGCCGGCCGTTACCGGATTCTCTCAGTGAGGGTGAGGTCGAGGCCTTGCTCTACGCGCCGGATGTGAACGACGTGCTCGGCCTGCGTGATCGGGCCATGCTGGAACTCCTGTATGCCTGTGGACTGCGGGTCTCCGAGCTGGTCAACGTCACAACCGAACAGGTCAACCTGACCCAGGGGGTCGTGCGCCTGGTGGGCAAGGGCAACAAGGAGCGACTGGTGCCGCTGGGCGAGGAGGCAGTGGAATGGTTGCAGCGCTATATTTCGGAAGGCCGACCGGAGCTGGCGGGGCAGGCCAGTGCGCGGCAGCTGTTTGTTAGCCGCCGCGGGGGTGGCATGACGCGCCAGGCGTTCTGGCACCGCCTGCGTCATTATGCGGTAAAGTCCGGAATAAACAAGAGTTTGTCACCGCACACCCTGCGCCATGCCTTTGCAACACACCTGTTGAACCATGGGGCTGACTTGCGGGTGGTACAGATGCTCCTCGGCCATAGTGACCTGTCGACGACACAGATATATACTCATGTAGCACGTGAGCGACTGAAAGACCTGCATGCCCGGCATCATCCACGCGGCTGACATTGCCCTTTCCGTACTGAGTGCTATTTACCCGGATATTTTCATGAACTTACAGTCAGCCTGTACTGTCACATTAGTGCGGGTAATAAACAGGATGGAATGGTAACTATATGATGATCAGAAGAATTGTAATGACCTGCCTACTGCTGCCGGTACTGGCGGTCTCCCATGGAGTGCTCGCCGAAGACGGCAAACACGATGCAATTGAAAAATCCCTGAAAAAGGCCTTACCCGATCTTGAAATAGACAAAATCACCCCGACCCCGGTCTCCGGCGTTTCCGAGGTCCTGATGGGGCCGTCCGTTTTTTACATAACCAATGACGGCAAGTATCTTTTCCAGGGCAACCTGATTGACATCAAGACCCGCGAGAACCTTACCGAGGAACGTCGCAAGGGAATCCGGCTTGCGGCGATCAATGACTTTGGCGAAGACCGGATGATCATCTTCCCGGCCAAAAAACCGCGTCATACCATCACGGTATTTACCGATATCGACTGCGGCTATTGCCGCAAGCTGCACAAGGAGATCGACCAGTACAACGACCGGGGGATCACGGTACGTTACCTGATGTACCCGCGCTCCGGGCCCAATTCCCGCTCATTCGACAAGGCAGTCGCGGTATGGTGCGAGGAAGATCGTCAGCAAGCCCTGACGGATGCCAAGGCAGGCAAGGAACTGCCCAAGGCCGACTGTGATAACCCGGTCAAGGAGGAATATGACTTGGGAGGCCTGATCGGTATCCGGGGAACTCCGGCGATTATTCTGGATGACGGTGAAATGCTCCCCGGTTATATTCCGGCGGACCGCCTTTCGAAGTCGCTGGAAGTCCGGTCCTGACAGACTTGCCGGACGGATTCCGGCCGATCCTGTATTCCCGGGATCCTCAGTAGATACTGTTTACCAGCTTGCGCCGGTATTCACTGACCAGGTCACCTTCGTTTCCGAGCATATCGAATACGGCCAGCAGCCCCTTGCGGCCGGCATCTTGCCCGTAGTTCCTGTCATGCTGGAGGATATACAGCAGTTCCCGCAGCGCCGGCTCCGGCCGGTCAGCAAGCACATAACGTGACGCGAGCTGGTGCCGGGCCTGCAGGTCATCCGGTTGCCGGCCGATGCGGTCTTCCAGGTCTTCTGTCGCCGGCGCATTTTCCACGATGCGGGCAAAGCCGAGCAGGGCATGCAGGCGTATGGCCTCGGCTTCCTCACGGATATCCCGCGGTAATGCCTCCAGTGTCGCCGCTGCCGCGTTGATATCACCGAGTTCCAGCTCGATTTCGGCACAGTCCAGCAGAATCCGGTAATTGTCCGGATCCGAATCGCGGGCTTCCCGCAGCAGTTGCAATGCCTCCGTTGCATTCCCCTGGCGACGGGTTTCCAGGGCCGCGGCGCGCAGCTGGTCGGAGGCCCGTGCCATGTGGCGGTCCAGCAGGACCCGCAGCGTGGCCTCGGTCTGGGCACCGAGGATCTCCTCCACCACTACGCCGTCCTTGTAGAGGCGCATGGTCGGCAGGCTGCGAATGCCATGTTCGCGTGCCAGGGCACGCTGTTCATCGGTGTTGACCTTGGCCAGCAGCACCTGGCCGTCATGTTCGGCGATGAGTTTTTTAAGCACCGGCATTTGCATCTGGCAGGGGCCGCACCACTCGGCCCAGTAATCCACCAGCACGGGCACCTGGTGCGAGCGCTTCACTACGGCCGCATGAAAGGTCTCATCGGATACATCATATATATTCTGCAACTTATTCATCTATATTTAAAATAAATATTAATTGTGTCCCTGTGTGGCCGGCCCTGGCTGGCACTCGCCGCTTAGGTCGAACAGCGCGCCCGTGTGAGTAAACAGCAGGCAGGGTTTGATCCGGTGGTGCGGCCAGATCCTTGCCGCGCCGCTGGCATAGAGTTCCAGCTGGCGCCGGTACTGGTCCGTCAGTTGCGTCAGGAGCTCATTATCCGTAATGCGGTGTGTCTTGTAATCAATCAGGTGAACGTATTCCTCTGTGACGACCAGGCGGTCGATGATTCCGTAGATGAGTTGCCGGCCCTCCATGTATTGCATCGGCAACTCGCTGTAGGCAGTCTGGAAGCGGCCTGCGTCAAAAAGAAATGCAAATGCCGGGTTGCGGTACACCCCCATGGCTTCCTGCCACCAGGTATGCAGCTCGCTGTCATCTGTAGTGCGTTCCAGCAGGCTGGCGATCGACCGATACACGGACGCCGGATCTTCCGTTGTTGTGCCGCTGAGTTTCTCCAGCATCAGGTGGATGGTGGTGCCGCGTTCCCGGCCGTCCGGGTCACCGCCAGCGGCAGTCGCCGCTTCCGTGGTACGGCTGGGGGAGATCAGTACGATGTCAGGCGTGACTGCGGGTACCGGCGCAGCCAGACGGGGATCTGTTTCCATTGGTGTGGCTGCAGCCTCACGGGTATCCTGCTGCCCGGCTCGTGAGCCGGACTCATGGATGAGACTGCCACTGGCAGACCGCTCCCATCCGGCCAGTGCGGTTTCGATGGCCCCATACCAGCCAAGCCCGGTGCCACGGGACGGCTCGCAGCCGGATATGAACAGGTACTGTCGTGCCCGGGTCATGGCAACGTACAACAGGTTGGCGGATTCACGTTGCAGGTCCAGCTGCTGGCTTTCCAGCAGTGCCCGGCTAGCCGAATCCATGGCATCCTGTCGCAGTGCCAGCAAGTAGTGCTGTGGCCTGTCGCAGTCGGAAGGCCAGTCGACGAGTGCATCATAGGCAGCACGTGAACCTGGCTTGACGGTGGCGTCAGCCAGGAACACCACCGGTGACTCCAGTCCCTTCGCACCATGAATGGTCAGGATCCGGACGCGGTCACCCTCGGCATCTGCCGGAGCGCCGTCCGTCGGCTGGTCCTGGTCTGACTGACGCAGACGTTCCAGCTGATACAGAAAACGCGGCAGACTCGGATAGCGCCCGTTGTCGACCTCCAGCGCGAGCTCGATAAAGCGGGTCAGGTTGGCGAGGACGCCGGGAACCAGGGCAGGCGGGAAGGCGACCCCGTAGCGTTGCATGATTTCCCCTTCGTGGAAAATCCGGTCAAGCAGGTCGTGTACCGGCAGTTTGCCAGCCAGGTCGCGCCACTGCTCGAGTTGCCGGTAGGCATCCGCAAACGGTGCCTGCTTATCGGCGGCCAGCGCTGCCAGGCGTTCATACCAGTTACCGCTTTTCAGGCGAGCCAGTGGAACAAGTTGTTCACTGGTCAGGTTGAATATCGGTGAATGCAATACCTGTGCGAGTGCCAGGTTGTCATAGGGTGAAACCAGCAGATTCAGCAGGGCATCCAGATCACGCACTTCCAGGTTGTCGAGCAATTCGCTTTTGCCGGCACCATGATACGGGATGCCGGCATTTCGCAATGCCTGTTCATAACTGTCCGAGTGGGTGCGCTGTCGCAACAAAATCATGACATCGGAATAACGCAGTGGCCTGGTGGTTCCCTCGGCGGCAATCGGGGTGCGGGCATTCATCAGGTCCCGGATCCGGCCGGCGATCATTTCCCCTTCCGCATAATGTGCCGGTGTCACGGCCTGACGGCGTGGCGTCACCAGCGGGTTGCGCAAGGCAGGCGGTCTTTCTGTCCTGTCCTTCTCCACGGCGTTTGCGATCAGCGGCATGATTTCAACAAGCCCGTAGTCATCGGGGTGGTGTGTCGTATGGGTGTTGAAGCCGGTGAGCATGCGGTTGAGCGGTGCGCTGCCGAATACCGAGTTCACACAATCCATGATTGCCTGTGCGGAACGGCGCGAGGCATCCAGCGGATATCGCCCGGCGTCAAGGTACCGGTCCAGCCAGCCGGATGCTTCGGCCATCAACGCGGGATTGGCCCGCCGGAAACCGTAGATCGACTGCTTCTCATCACCCACCAGGAAAACGGTGCGTTGCCGGTCCGGAGTGCCCGCGGCGAGTTCCTGCAGTAATGGCAGCAGCAGGCGCCACTGTGTCGGGTTGGTGTCCTGGAATTCATCGACCAGCAGATGATCTATGCGCGTGTCCAGTTTGTACTGAACCCAGCTGGCATGGTCGCTGCGGTTCAGCAGTTCGCAGGCAAACCACTCGAGATCGGCAAAGTCCAGCAGGCGCTGCTCGCGCTTGATGCGCTGGTAATGTTCCAGTAACCGGGCACCGGAAAAATACCAGGCCCGGTTTGTCTGCAGCGTCCTGTCCCTGGCCAGTCGGTCAAGCGCCCCCGCCAGCTCCTGTACCAGGCAATCGTGCAGTTCGAGAAACCGCTGTTCGCCTTCTGCGCCGAGCCGCTTGCCTTGTACCCCGCTGGCCTTGCGCTGGTATGGCTTGCCTTCCTTTCCGAAGAACACCGGCATGACGGCCTCCAGAAATGCCTTGCCCTGTTGTTGTCCTGCCAGTGCACCGGCCAGCCGGTCAGCGTGTTTGGTGTTGGTCTGCGTGGTGTTGCGACCCAGCAGGGCGGCAAACTCCTGTAGCTGTGTGCGCAAGGAACGGTCCGGGAATCCCGCCAGCGGTGCGGCACCTGATTCAATGCCAAGCAGATTTTCGAGCCTGCCGACGGCATGCTCCCAGGCACGGGGTTCCCCCTGGCAGTACGCCCACCAGTCACTGCGGTGAGCGAGAAAGGCATGCAGCGCCGTGCGTGTGTTGCCGAGCCCGTTGCAGGCCTCTGCCAGGATATCCAGGGTGGCCGCGAGTGGACTGTCGGGTTCCCGGGCGGTATCTGCGATCAGGGCGTCCCAGGCGGCCTGCTCGAGCAGGCCAGTGGATTCGATGATTTCAAATCCGGGGTCGATCCCGGCTTCCAGCGGAAAACGCTGCAACAACTCCTGGCAGAAGGCATGAAACGTGGTGGTTCGCAGCGGGTACGGATCGTAGAGCAGCTCTTCATATAACTGACGGACGCGGACCCGGGTTTCCGCAGATGCCTCGATCCCGCATTCTTCAAGAGACTTGTCCAGGTCCTCTGCCGGCACCTGCATGAATTCGCGCAGCCGCTCGGTAATACGCTGCTGCATTTCTGCCGCCGCCTTGCGGGTGAACGTCACGGCCAGGATGCTGTCGGGGCGTGCGCCGCCCAGCAACAAGCGTATGATCCGGGTCGTCAGCAGCCAGGTTTTCCCGGTGCCCGCCGAGGCGTGGACGCTGGCATTCACTGCCGGGTTGGCTGCCTGTAGCGGGTTGCTGTTCGTCATGGTTGGCATGTGCCGGTTGAACCCTCGTCCGTTGTCTGTTCAGGATCCAGCCACGCCTGCTGGCGGCACAGGGCATCCATTTCACAGTACCGGCAGGTAGCGGCATCTCCCCAGGCCGGCAGGGGTGTTCCCGTCTCGATGGCCTGCAGTACCTCAACAAGTCGCTGCCGTACCGCATGGGCCAGCTCTGCCAGTGCCGTGCCCTCGAGTGCGGCACCGCCGGTAACCGCTTTGTCCAGTTTCAGGTATTCGACGCGCTCGGGAAACTTGTCACCGAGCAGTGCATAGGAAGGGAGTTGCACCTTCTCCCCGTCGTCGACTTCAGCCTGACGGGGTGGTGTACCGGTCTTGTAATCGATGATCGATTCGCCGGAGGGACCAGTGTCCACACGGTCCAGGCGGCCCTTGAGCGTTCTGCGCTTGTCCAGCCGGATTTCCGCACGCAGCTCGGCTTGCCAGACCTTCCAGTTGTTCTGACGCCTGACCTGCCAGTCTATGTATTCCGGGATCCGGGCGACCCAGCGCCGCAGCCATGCGCGATGTTCGAAATTGTCTTCCAGGTCGCGGGTAAACACCGCACGTGAAATATTTTCAAGCGTACTGATGGCGGCATCGCGGTTCGCCTCTGACACAGGCCCGTTAAACGGTTCCGGCCAGCCAGCGACGCCATGGTGAAAGATCTCCAGGCACAAATGGACCTTTTCACCGTAACCGGATTTCTGCAGCGCTTCACTGACCGCCTCTTTCGGCTTCAATCCAAGACCGTGGGCACTGAAAAACCGGTACGGACAGTCAACCAGGTCACCGTGGGCACTGACGGACAGGCTGACCGGGAGCAGGCTTCCGGGCAGTACCGGTGACGGGTAGCGTTCGGGTACAGGTACTGGCGCCGGATTGTTGCCGTGTACCTGGGTCTCCGCCCTGTTGACCAGCGGTAACAGGGTTTGGTGTTCCAGGTCATGTCCCCAGCCCAGCTGGTGGAACGTTTGCACGGCATCGAGCCAGGGGGAGGGCATGCGTGGTTCGCCATTTGCCTCGCGGTGCCAGGTCATCAGAATGTCCGGTGCGCTCTCCAGCAGACGGCGGAAGCGGGACAACTGGAGCGCGGCACGTTGTGGCCATGCCGGTAGTCCGAGTTCCTTACGGACGGGATCATTGAAGAACGGGGTGGCAGGTGATTTCACCGGCAGGTATTCGTGGTCACAGGCGCCGATCACCAGGCCGGCGAAGCTTCCAAGCTGTGCCTGCTCGATCGTCAGCAATATCACCGGGGTATTCGAGGAGGCAGGGCGATAGTCGTGGCGTTCCAGTGCGGTGCCCAGCCAGGCACGAAATTCCGTCCAGCCCATGCCGACATTGCTGTGTCGGGCAGCGTCGTACAGCAGTTGCCATTCCTGCAGGATGCGCTGGCCTGCCGGGTCAGCCTCAAAGCGGTTCCACATGCCAAGTTCGGTCAGGCTGTCACGCAAGCGCTGCAACAGTTCCGCAGGTTCGTTCCGCCCTTCACTAAGGACTTCTCGCAAGGGATCGGCTGCCTGGTCCAGGCGGTTCAGCAGGCGCTGCAGTTCTGCCGGTGTTTCGTCTGACCAGGTATCGGGCAGGCGTTGCTGGCGTAACTCGATATGCCGGCGATAACGGTCCAGCCCACGGGCAATACTTTCGTGACGAATAATGTCCTGCTCGAGACGGTACACCACCGTGCGGAAGCGTTCCGGATCGTCATCCGGGTAACTGAAGGGGGACTTGAGCACATCCAGCAGGGGCTGGTGGGCAAAATCTTCCTCTACGGTTTCCAGCCAGCGTTCCAGTGCTGCGGCCGCGCTGGTCGTTGACAAGGCCCAGCCGCCGGTATCCTGCAACTCGATGCCGGCACGTTCCAGCAGGGCGCGTACCCGGCGCGCGAGGCGCCGGTCTTCCGTAACGATACCAATCGGGTTGCGCTCCTCCAGCAGCCACTGCCGGACCTGCAGGTCGATCGCACGTGCCTCCTGTTCCGGCGATCTGGCCGTGCACACTGCCAGCCGTTCCGCCAGGGGCGAGTCTGGGTAGGTATCGGCCAGGGTGCGGGCGCGTTCCGGCATGGGGGCAGCACGTGACTGGAAGATTGCATCAAGACAGGCGGCGGCCGGGGTGGCGGGGGACATTGCCTGCGGCAGCAGTTTACTGACCGGCGCCGCACTACCGGGATCCTGCGGATAGAGTATGCAGTGTGCCTTGCCGGCATCCAGCATGGAGATTATCCAGTCAGTCTCTGTTTCGCTTGGACTGTCGAATCCGGCAATGATCAATGCCTGCCCGTTGCTGTCGTTCCTGCACATGGCCAGCTTTTCGAGATACGCGACACCGGGGTCGATCATGTGCATGGCATCCAGCTGTGCATGCCAGGCCATCCATAATCGATGGACTACCGTGGCCTCCATCCCGAGTGGCTCCGGCAGCAGGTCTTCTATGCCATAGGCCGAGCGCAGTTGCTCGGTGAAGGCGCCGACGTCATCCGGGACGGAAACCCGGTTGACAGTGAGTTCGTCAAACAGTGACACCAGGCTGGCGGCGATTTGCCACGGGTTGCTGCCACTGAAAACATCCGGATGCTGCTGCAAAACTTCCACCAGTATCAGTTCGCGGCGCGCACGTCCCGGGATTTCGGCGCCGAGAGGCCAGGTTTCCGCAAGCCAGTGATCCAGTGTACTGATTGTTGGCCCCAGCAACGCGGAGAATCCCCGGTTCCCGGCCTGTTGCAACAGATGCCGGCGCAGACGGGATGCGAATTGCAGGTCGGGCAGCAGGACAACAACCCCGGTCAGATCGGGGAGCGTGCCGGTCTGTGCAATGATGTGTCGGGCAGTGACGTTCAGTATGTCATCATTACGTGCGACCAGAGTGATGTTACTGCCAGTGGACATGATTGTTTTGGTTACTACAAGGGAGGTCAGCGGCACACCCGGTGATCAGCCAGCCTGATGCTGCAAGATGTCATGCAGAAAGAATCCCGTTTGTAAAACAGATAGGCAGCATTACAGCTTTCCGTAGAAGTTACGCCTGCGCGTTTACCAGGGGTATTGTACAGTCTGCTATCCCCTCTGGAATGGTGCCGGCTGGAAAGAAAAACGAATAGAATATTACCGGAGCAGACGCGTCCGGGGGTTTTTGTTACACAGAATCGATCCCGCGTGGGCACCCGGCCGGTTAGTCCGTGAACCGTTGAACCGGTTACTCAGCGTTCCAGGTATTGCAGCTTATTCGGCTTGTTTTCCCATTCGGCCGCATCCGGCGGGGCTTCTTTCATCTGGGTAATGACCGGCCATACCTGCGCGAGTTCAGCATTCAGTTCCAGGAACTGCTCCTGCCCCTCGGGCATGTCATCTTCTGAAACGATGGCATTGATCGGACATTCCGGTTCACACAGGGTACAGTCGATGCATTCGTCCGGGTCAATGACAAGGAAGTTCGGGCCCTCATGAAAGCAGTCAACGGGGCAGACTTCGACACAATCCGTGTACTTGCACCTGATACAGTTTTCTAGCACTACAAATGTCATTTGGGCTCTCCTGGTAGCCTTGCTTGCCGGGATGTCTTTATAAGGCAGCTTATGAAATAAATAGGGTAACTATCTGTACAATAAATTAAAATAAATTATCTCAGAGTGTAAATTCCGTCCGGTGACGGTCAGCCATTGAGTTTCTGCCTCGAGAGTTCCTTCAGAGTATACAGAACCTGCTGCGCCTGTTTCGGCGTCATGTTGTCGGGATCGATGCCATCGAGCGCCCCGATCACGGGATGTTCGACCGGCGTGTCGAACAGCCCCGGCTGGGCGACCGCGCCGGAGTTGTCCCGGGAGTTCATTGCCGAGTCCTCGAGTTCCCCGAGGCGCTGTCTGGCCCGGGCGATCACGTCATCCGGAATACCCGCGAGGGCAGCCACATGCAGGCCGTAACTACGGTCCGCTGCGCCGTCCTTGACGGCATGCAGGAACACGATACGGTCATCGTGCTCGACGGCATCGAGATGCACATTCGCTATTCCGTCAAAGCTGTCGGGCAATGCAGTGAGTTCGAAATAATGTGTCGCGAACAGGGTAAATGCCCGTACCCGTGCCGCCAGATCGATCGCACAGGCCCAGGCCAGTGACAGGCCGTCATAGGTGCTGGTGCCGCGACCGATTTCATCCATCAGCACCAGGCTGTGTTCTGTTGCATTGTGCAGGATGTTTGCGGTTTCCGTCATTTCTACCATGAACGTGGAACGTCCGCCGGCAAGATCGTCGGATGCGCCGATGCGGGTAAAGATCCGGTCAACCGGCCCCAGCACGGCCCTGTCGGCCGGAACGAAACTGCCGATATGTGCCAGCAGTACGATGAGCGCTGTCTGGCGCATGTAGGTGGACTTGCCACCCATGTTGGGACCGGTAATCACCAGCATGCGCTGTTTTGCATTGAGTTGGGTGTCGTTTGGAACAAACGGTTCGTCAAGCATCTGTTCGACCACCGGATGACGCCCACCCTCGATGGCGATACCGGGACGTCCGTCCAGTACCGGACAGGCCAGGTTCAATGCCAGGCTGCGTTCCGCAAAGGTGGACAGCACATCCAGTTCGGCCAGCGCCTCGGCACACTCGCCGAGCCGGGGTGTATGTTCGGTCAGTGTCTCCAGCAGTTCGTTGTACAGGGCCTTTTCCCTGGAGAGTGCGCGTTCGCGGGCACTGAGGACCCGGTCTTCGTGTTCCTTCAGTTCCGGGGTGATGTAGCGTTCGACTGCTTTCAGTGTCTGGCGACGCTGGTAGTCCAGCGGTACCTTGTCTGCCTGCAGGCGGCTGACTTCGATGTAGTAACCGTGCACCCTGTTGTAGCTGATCTTGAGTGTGGCGATACCGGTCCGCTCCCGTTCGCGGGTTTCCATGTCCAACAGGTACTGGTCGCCATGTTCACTCAGGTTGCGATATTCATCCAGGTCGGCGTCATAGCCCCTCGCAATCACGCCGCCATCCCGGATCAGCACCGGCGGCGTCTCGACGATTGCCCGCTCCAGCAATGACAGGACGTCCGGGTGTTCGCCGATACGCCCGGCGATGCCGGCCAGCAGCGGGTTGCCGCCGTTCATCAGCTTCTCCTGCAGGCCGGGCAGCAACTTCAGCGTGTCACGCAGTCCGCCCAGGTCGCGCGGGCGGGCGGACTTCAGGGCAATGCGCGTCAGTATGCGTTCGATATCCGCACTACCGCGCAGCATGCCGTGCAGGTCTTCATGTAGCCGGTCTTCGCACAGGCGACTGATGCACTGGTAACGCTCGTTCAAGATGGCGTGGTTGCGCAGCGGCCGGTGCAGCCAGCGCCGCAACAGGCGGCTACCCATACTGCAGGCCGTATGATCCAGAACGGCCAGCAGCGTGTTCCTGCCGGTACCGGTGACCGAGGTCTCCAGTTCCAGATTGCGCCGTGTGACGGCATCCATCACCAGGCCTTCTGCCGGCGATTCGACGCACAGTCCACGCAGGTGTGGCAGGGCAGACCGTTGCGTATCGCGGGCATACTGTAACAGGCAACCGGCCGCCCCGATTGCGCAGTCGAGGTGCTCGCAGCCAAAACCGGACAGATCGTGCGTGCCAAACTGTTCATTCAACTGGTGCCGGGAACTTTCGGTATCGAACAGCCAGGGCGGTTGTCGGTGAAGTCCGGGGCGCTCTGCCAGCGCGGCAGGAAGCGTCACGGTTTCATTGAAAATCAGCTCGGTCGGCTGCAGTCGTTCCAGCTCTGCCAGCAAGGTTTCATTTCCCGTGAATTCCTGCACATGGAACCGTCCGCCTGCCAGGTCCAGTGAAGCCAGCCCCCAGGTAGTGGCGGACTGGTTAATAGCCACCAGCAAATTGTCCTGGCGATCATCGAGCAGGGCCTCCTCGGTCACGGTGCCCGGCGTGATGATGCGTGTTACTTCGCGTTCCACCGGTCCCTTGCCGGTGCCGGGCTCGCTGATCTGTTCGCAGATGGCTACGGATTCCCCCTGCCGCACCAGGCGCCCGAGATACTGGTCAGCTGCATGTATCGGCACCCCGGCCATCGGGATGGGTTCACCGGCTGACTGGCCCCGGGAGGTCAGCGTGATATCCAGCAGGCTTGCCGCGCGCCGGGCGTCTTCGTAAAACAGTTCGTAGAAGTCCCCCATGCGATAGAACAGCAGGATATCCGGGTGCTCCGACTTGATGCCGAGATACTGCTGCATCATGGGGGTGTGGCCGGTAGAGGTGCTTGACATGGCAGACAAGTCTACCGCAACGGAAAACGTTTTCGCAGATTGACATGACTGAACCAGTGATGTGATGACATCGCTGTACCCGACAGCGTGGATTGACATACGATTAGCGTCAGGTAACACGTGATTTAGCCGCATAACCCAAATGGATGTGGTAATTCAATTTGTAGGGTGCGCCATGCGCACCATGAATCAAGAGCTTGCATTACTTTCCGGTGCGCATGGCGCACCCTGCAATAGGTTGTTACACACAGCAGGGCTTCCTCAAGATGGTTGGAATAAATAAATGTCAGAACTGAAAAAGCTGGCCAGCGGGCTTGGGGAGACCCTGCAGCGGCGCGGCTGGATGGTTGCCACGGCCGAGTCCTGTACCGGCGGCTGGATTGCCAAATGCATCACGGATATCGCCGGCAGCTCGGCATGGTTTGATCGCGGCTTTGTATGCTACAGCAATGCCGCCAAGCAGGAGATGCTGGGCGTTGACGCGGCAATGCTGGATGCGGAGGGCGCTGTCAGCGAGGCAACTGCGGTTGCCATGGTCCACGGTGCCCTGAAGCACTGCCCGGCTGATATCGCAGTCGCCGTCAGCGGTATCGCCGGACCCGGCGGGGGCAGTCCGGACAAGCCCGTCGGAACCGTGTGTTTTGCCTGGGCTACCCGTGATGGTCTGCTACGGGCGGCAACGGTTCTTTTCGAAGGTAACCGGGAAACGGTTCGGCAACGGGCGGTTGTCCACGCCCTGGAAGGGCTGCTGGATGCCGGCAAGGCCTGAACCGACCCGCCGGCTGTTTTTTGCCTTGCGGCCGGATGAGACGGTACGCCAGTCCCTGGAGACGGTAGCTGCAAAGCGCCTCCGCAAGGCGAAACGGGTTCCCGCGGACAAGCTGCATATCACGCTGGCGTTTCCCGGGTCTGTTACACAAGCAGTTCAGCAGTGTCTGGAGGCGGGTGCCGGTCGGATTGTCGCCCCGCCGTTTGACCTGCTGGTTGACCACGCGGGTTACTGGCCACGTCCCCGGATTGTGTGGATTGGGCCAACCCGGATTCCCGAAGGGTTGTGGGCACTGGTCACTGCCTTGCGGCAGGTGCTGGAGGAGTGCGGGCTGGTACCCGAGTCACGTCCCTACCAGCCGCATATTACCCTGGCCCGCAAGGTGAATCCTGGCTCCGTGGCCGGTGAATTCGAACCGGTCCCCTGGTCAATCAGAAATTTCAGTCTTGTCGAGTCAGTCACCGACCCGGCAGGTGCGAAATATCTGCCACTTCGATTCTGGGAGCTAGAGGGCTGACGGCTTCTGTGTGATAATCCGTGCACCGAAAACGTCCGTAACGGACAAGCGCTGGAGGAACCAGATGGAAGACAACAAACGCAAGGCCTTGAGTGCGGCACTGAGCCAGATCGAGAAACAGTTCGGCAAGGGTGCCGTCATGCGGATGGGTGATGTCACCGCGGTACGGGATGCCGACGTTGTGTCTACCGGTTCGCTCGGCCTCGATGTTGCCCTCGGTATTGGCGGCTTGCCGCGCGGGCGAGTGGTAGAAGTCTACGGACCGGAATCCTCGGGCAAGACGACGCTGACCCTGCAGGTGATCGCCGAGGCCCAGAAGGCCGGCGGCACGGCGGCCTTCGTGGATGCAGAGCATGCACTGGATCCGTCTTATGCAGAAAAACTCGGGGTCGATGTCGACGAACTGCTGGTATCGCAGCCCGATACCGGGGAGCAGGCACTCGAGATCACCGACATGCTGGTGCGTTCCGGTTCCATCGATGTCGTCGTGGTCGATTCCGTGGCGGCATTGACGCCCAAGGCCGAGATCGAGGGAGACATGGGGGATTCGCACATGGGGCTGCAGGCCCGACTCATGTCACAGGCACTGCGCAAGCTGACCGGCAATATCAAGCGTTCCAACACCATGGTGATCTTCATCAACCAGATACGCATGAAGATCGGCGTCATGTTCGGCAACCCGGAAACCACGACCGGCGGTAACGCGCTCAAGTTCTATTCCTCCGTGCGCCTGGATATCCGCAGGATCGGCGCCATCAAGAAGGGTGATGAAATTATCGGCAACGAGACCCGCGTCAAGGTGGTAAAAAACAAGATGGCACCGCCGTTCAAACAGGCCGAGTTCCAGATTCTCTACGGTGCCGGGATATCCCGGGAAGGTGAAATCATCGATCTGGGCGTCAAGCACGGCTTTGTGGAAAAATCCGGTGCCTGGTACAGCTATAACGGCGACCGGATCGGACAGGGCAAGGAAAACGTGCGTGAATTCCTGAAACAGAATCCGGAAATAGCCGCGGAGATCGAGGGCAGGGTTAGAGCCGAGCTGTTGCCGTCGACTACGCCTGTTGAACTGCAGGAAGAGGAAATAGAAACTGAGGCCAGACACTGAGAGCGACCCGACACAGGTGCGGAAGACCGCATTTGACCTGCTGTCGCGCCGGGAACACAGCACACAGGAACTGTCACGCAAGCTGGCGTCAAGGAATTTCGAGCCGGACTTGATCGAGGCCACGGTCGCTGCACTGGTCAGCGAAGGGTTGCTGGATAACGAACGTTTTGCTGAATCCTTTGTACACTCACACTTCCAGCGTGGCCAGGGTCCGCAGAAGATCCGGGCGGAATTGCGCGGTCGGGGTATCGAAGACGGCGTGATCGCCGCCTCTCTGGAAGCCCCCGAGCTGTGCTGGTCCGAGCTGGCGCGGCAGGTTCGCGAAAAACGTTTTGGTTCGGAGCAGCCAGCCAACTTCAGGGAACGCAGTCGCCAGATGCGTTTCCTGCAACAACGCGGGTTCACACACGAACAGATCAGTGGCGTATTCCGGGAGAGTGAAACTCTCCCGGAAGATACCTGAAACTGCCTGGGTCTAAATTCACAAACGGGGCATACGCCATCCATCCCCTGCCGGGAGAGGTGGTCGCAGTGCGGTTCAGGCACGGCAGATCATCTCACCCGGTCTAAAAGTGTTCCAATCCAACCCAAATCCTTGAATAATAAAAGCCTGAATCTATCAGGCCGACTGATATCCACATGAAAAGCAGCGCAGAGCTTCGCCAGGCCTTTCTCGACTATTTCGGGAAGCGCGGTCACGAAATCGTGGCATCTAGTTCGCTCGTGCCTGCCAATGACCCCACGCTGCTGTTCGTCAATGCCGGTATGGTGCAGTTCAAGGAGGTCTTTCTCGGGCAGGAGAAGCGCAGCTACGTGCGGGCGACCACCAGCCAGCGCTGTGTGCGCGCCGGCGGCAAGCATAATGACCTGGAGAATGTCGGTCACACCGCACGCCATCACACCTTTTTCGAGATGCTGGGCAATTTCAGCTTCGGTGATTATTTCAAGAAGGAAGCCATTGCCTATGCCTGGGAGTTTCTCACCGACCTGCTGGAAATCCCGCCCGAGAAACTCTGGGTGACGGTCTTCGAGGAAGACGACGAAGCCGCCGACATCTGGCTCAATGATATCGGGGTTGACCCGGAACGGTTCGCACGCATCGGAGCAAAGGACAATTTCTGGTCCATGGGAGAGACTGGTCCCTGTGGCCCCTGCACCGAAATATTCTACGATCACGGGCCGGAGATTCCGGGCGGGCCGCCGGGTACCCCGGAAGAGGAAGGCGACCGCTTTGTCGAGATCTGGAACCTGGTGTTCATGCAGTATGACCGGGACCAGGACGGCAACCTGAAACCGCTGCCGCGACCCTCGGTCGACACCGGCATGGGCCTGGAACGGCTGGCTGCCGTGATGCAGGGTGTGCACAGCAACTATGAAATCGACCTGTTCAGGAACCTGATTGCAAAGGCCGCCGAGGTTACCGCGACGGTTGACCTGGAGAACAACTCGCTAAAGGTGATCGCCGATCACATTCGTGCCTGTGCCTTTCTCGTGGTGGATGGCGTGCTGCCATCGAATGAGGGTCGCGGGTATGTACTGCGCCGCATCATCCGGCGTGCCATTCGTCACGGCTATCAACTCGGGGTCAGGGAACCATTCTTCAGCAAGCTGGTGGGACCACTGTGCGATGAAATGGGAGCGGCCTACCCGGAGTTGACAGAAAATCGTGTCCATGTCGAGCGAATACTGCTGCTGGAAGAACAGCGATTTGCCGAGACCCTGGAGCAGGGGATGCGTATCCTGGAAGACAGCCTGTCCGCACTGGAGGGCAACACGATCCCCGGCGAGACGGTATTCAAACTGTATGACACCTACGGTTTCCCGGTCGATCTGACGGCCGATTTTGCACGCGAGCGTGGCCTCGTGCTAGACATGCAGGGCTTTGAGCGCGAGATGGGAGCCCAGCGCAGCCGTGCGCGTGCAGCCAGCCAGTTCGAGGCAGATTATTCCGGGGGGCTTGACGTGGAAGGCAGTACCGGTTTTACCGGCTATGAGCGGCTCGTGGACTCTGCAACCGTCACGGACCTGTTCCGGGAAGGCACTCCTGTAACTCAGCTGAACGCCGGAGAGTCCGGCGTCGTCGTGCTCGACCACACACCGTTTTATGCCGAATCCGGCGGACAGGTCGGGGACCGGGGCATACTGGAGTCATCCAGCGGCTGCTTCGTCGTTCAGGATACCCAGAAACAGGGTGGCGAGACGTTCATTCATATCGGTCGCATTGAAAAGGGGTCTCTCGTTTGCGGTGAGCGTATCGAGGCACGGGTCGATGCAGAACGCCGTCAGGCCACGGTGCTGAATCATTCCGGTACCCACTTGCTGCACGCCGCCTTGCGTGCGGTACTGGGTGATCACGTGCAGCAGAAGGGTTCGCTGGTGGACCCTGAGCGCCTGCGTTTCGATTTTGCACATTATGAACCGGTCACGCGGGAACAGCTGGATACCATCGAGAGCCTCGTTAACCGGCAGATCCGTACCAATGCGGATGCCCGCACAAGCGTAATGTCCATGGAAGATGCGCTAGAAGCCGGGGCCATTGCGCTGTTTGGCGAGAAATACGGGGACGAGGTACGGGTCCTCTCTATCGGGGATTTTTCGGTCGAACTGTGTGGTGGTACGCATGTCAGGCATGCCGGTGACATCGGCCTGCTGAAAATCATAGCGGAAACCGGTATCGCTGCCGGCGTCCGCCGCATCGAGGCGGTCACCGGCGAGCGTGCGCAGGAATGGGTGTCCGCTAATGAACTGCGCCTGCAGCGTATATCGGAACTGGTCAAGGGCAGCCCGGATGATGCGGAAGACAAGGTCATCCAGCTAATCGAGAAAAACCGCAAACTCGAAAAGGAACTGCAGCAGCTGAAAGGCCGGCTGGCCAGCAGCCAGGGCAGTGACCTGGCTGCCCAGGCGATTGAAGTGGGCGGCATCAAGGTGCTGGCGGCCCGCCTGGAAGGGGCCGACAACAGGACGCTGCGCGAGACCATGGACCAGCTGAAAAACAAGCTGGGATCGGCCGCCGTGGTGCTCGGCACGGTAACCGACAACAAAGTTAGTATAATAGCGGGTGTTACCAAGGACCAGACGGACCGCCTCAAGGCCGGTGAGCTGGTGAATGTTGTTGCCAGCCAGGTTGGTGGCAAGGGGGGCGGCCGTCCGGACATGGCCCAGGCCGGCGGCAACCAGCCGGAGAATCTCGATGCCGCTCTCGATTCCGTAAGCGGCTGGGTGCAGGAACGGTTGTCCGCCTGAGAGGGAACTGTTAACCATCCGCGTTCTGTTGTTTAATTCCCTGCTGTTTTGAATATGTACCTCCAGGGGCAGGTTTGCTTGGATACGGTTCGCCAGCACCCAAAAAGCGGACACAAACAAGAAGGCTCCCAGGAGGAACTATAGTCACCTGCAGGAGAGGGCTCGCCTACAGGGAGAAGGTATGACCAGGAACCAGTCGAGTGGCTGGCCTTGGCCATATAGACGAGGACGTGAGCAGGACGCGGAAGCTTTGCCCGCGAATTGATAATCAATCGGAAATTATAATGGCACTAATTGTCCAGAAATACGGCGGTACCTCGGTCGGCAGTCCCGAGCGCATCGGGCACGTGGCGGACAAGGTCGCTGACTGGCGGAAAAAGGGCCACGATGTCGTGGTCGTGGTCTCCGCCATGAGCGGCGAGACCGACCGCTTGCTGTCACTGGCCGAAGCCGTCGCGGGAGTTCCACCGCCGCGTGAACTCGATGTGCTGCTGGCAACCGGTGAACAGGTGACCATCGCATTACTCAGTATGGCCCTGGACATGCGTGGCATACCGGCGCGGTCCTATACCGGCAGCCAGGTACATATCCGTACTGACAGTGCCCACAACAAGGCACGCATACGCAAAATCGAGGACAAGCACATCCAAGCCGATCTTGCCGAGGGCAAGGTGGTCGTTGTTGCCGGATTCCAGGGGATGGATGAACACGGCAATATCACCACGCTGGGTCGTGGCGGGTCGGATACTACTGCGGTTGCCCTGGCGGCTGCCCTCAAGGCGGATGAGTGCCAGATCTATACCGATGTGGATGGCGTGTATACCACGGATCCGCGTGTGGTTCCGGAAGCGCGGCGCCTCGACAGGATCACCTTCGAGGAGATGCTGGAAATGGCCAGCCTGGGTTCCAAGGTGCTGCAGATCCGCTCAGTGAGCTTTGCCGGCCGCTACAATGTCCCGTTGCGTGTCCTCTCTACATTCGAGGAAGGACCGGGCACGCTGATTACCTATGAGGATGAAACTATGGAAGAGGCACTGATATCCGGTATTGCCTTTAATCGTGACGAGGCCAAGCTGACCATCCTGGGAGTTCCGGACAAGCCCGGTGTGGCACACCAGCTGCTGGGTCCGATTGCCGAGGCCAATATCGAAGTCGACATGATTGTCCAGAACGTGGCGGCGGACGGTGCGACCACGGATTTCACCTTTACCGTGCACCGCAACGACTACAAAAAGGCCCTGGCGATTCTCGAGAAGACCGCCAGTACGATGGGCGCCAAGGAAGTCTCCGGGGATGACAAGATCGTCAAGATCTCCCTGGTGGGTGTTGGTATGCGCTCGCATGCCGGGATTGCCTCCACCATGTTCGCGGCGCTGGCCAAGGAAGGGGTCAATATCCGCATGATCTCGACGTCGGAGATCAAGATTTCCGTGGTGGTCGATGAAAAATACCTGGAACTGGGTGTCCGGACCCTGCATGACACCTTTGAGCTGGCACAGCCAGAATCAGTCTAGATTTTGTTTAAGATATTGATTTTAATGTATTGTATTCAGGCTGTTTCCCGCAAAGCGTACTACTCGGCGATGTTTGATTCACGCGCTTCCTGAAACTGCTCCGGGACCCTCAAGTTACGTCAATTTACTTCGCCAAATCCTTACGAACAGTGTGTTTGTTTATAAAGATTAAGGAATTTCCCTATATCCGACTTATAATATTTTCACTAATATCAAATAGATACTAAATTATTTTTGAACTGTACAAGTACCTGATCGCTCCATAGCGTCAGGATATCCATTTGACACGCCAGATACCAGGCACTC
>CP070821.1:1712072-1717501 GCA_020344335.1 Gammaproteobacteria bacterium
ATAGTTATCGTCTTTAATGCCCGCGGCAGCGTTGCTGCCGGTGACTCGGTCCTGCTCGTCCCGCTGAAGTACCACAATACCGTGCTGTGGCAATGCACCAGCAAGACACTGATGAAAAAGCTGTTGCCCTCCGCGTGTCGTGGCTGAAAATAGCTGGCTGCGGATTGCTGCCAATTTAAACAAGTCCTGGTGACCCCGCGGCTTTGCTGATGAGTCTCATTAGTGTGTTTCGATATGGGGTATCCTACGCCAGGCCGGCCCTGCGTGATTCCACGTATTTAAAATAATGTGTCTGGGCGACAGCTGGCATGAACAGGTTTGATTAACTGCTATCGGTTGCTTCGTCCGGATTCACGGTTTATGGTCAAGTGATGTCCCGGTCATGCGCTCTGAACCAATGACAACGCCCTCTCTGGTGTGCTGGAAGTGCGGTGCCTCGCTGGCGACAGAACCCCTGCCCCTGGCGCGCGGGGCCGAGTGCCCGTCATGCAACGCCGACCTGCACGTGTGCCGCCTGTGCAAGTTCTATGATCCGGCAGTGGCCCGATCCTGCCGGGAGCCGGTCGCCGAAGAGGTGCACAACAAGGAACGTGCGAATTTCTGTGGCTATTTCCAGCCCCGCCCGCAGGCATTTACCACACAGGATCCGCAAGCGGGACAGGATGCCAGGGATGCTCTGGACACGCTGTTTGGCGATGACAGCGATGAACGGCATGCCACGTCCGCGGGGAATGATGCGGATGCTGCCCGTCAGCAGCTGGAGAACCTGTTTGGTCCGGACAAGGAGTAAGGGGTGGTCGCATGCCGGCTGAACGTGATTCACAAACTACGCGAGCAGCTACGAAGCCAGCCCCGATCCCGCTGACCTTGCGCGTCATGCGTTTGCTGTTCTCGAGGCTGGGCCACGTGCTGCCGGGTATCATGGGTGCGTGGGCGTACCGCTTGTGGTTCCACACCCGGCGCTGCCCGGAATCGGCGGCCGGGCAGCGCGCGGTGGCCAGTGCTGTGCGCGAGACATTACCGGTTGATTCCATCCCCATCGCCGTCTACAGCTGGGGGTCCGGACCGGTGGTGCTGTTTATCCACGGCTGGTCGGGTCGCGGGTCGCAGGCGGCTGCCCTGGTCAAGCCGTTGACTGCTGCGGGCTACCGGCTGATCGCCGTCGATGCGCCGGGGCACGGGGAGACACCGGGTGACCGCACCAACATTCTCGAGTGTGCCGCCGTGATCCGGGCAGTGAGTGCAACCTATGGCCCCGTATGCGGAGCAATCACGCATTCCTTTGGTGGCATGGTGCTGGCCTATGCGATGAATCACGGTGTATCGGTCGACCGCGTTGCCTGCATCAGTGCACCGGCGCGCGTTGAATTCCTGGTGGACCGGTTTGCGCGCATTCTGTCCATGCCTGCACCGGTCGTGGCTGAATTCAACCGAAGGCTGGAGCAGCGCTTTGACGAGAATATCTGGGACCTGGTATCGACCGACACGAATGCCCGCAACCTGACCGCGCCGGCACTGGTAATCCATGATGTGGACGATGAGGGGGTCCCCTGGCAGCAGGGCCAGCAGATCGCCGCTGCCTGGCCGGGAGCACAGTTCATCAAGACGCAGGGACTGGGTCACAGCCGCATCCTGCGCGATCCTGCAACAGTCAAAACGGTGGTGGATTTCATCACCACCGGGTCCGCGGCCTGACTTGGCGCCGGGGGTTTTCAGGATTATCCTGCAGGGGCCATGAAACTCTACCTGGTACAGCACGGCGAGGCAGTCGCGAAGGATATCGACCCGGAGCGGCCGTTGAGTGAACGGGGTGTTCGCGACGTCATGGCCATTGCCGGTGTCCTGCGTGATGCCGGTGTCCGGATAGAACGCACCTGGCACAGCGGTAAAAGCCGTGCTGAGCAGACGGCGAAAATCCTTGCCAGGGCGATTGCACCGGCGGCGACCATCGAACAGGTCGATGGCATCAGTCCCAACGACCCGGTTACGGTATTTGCAGAGGATGCCGATGTCTGGGATCAGGACACACTGGTGGTCGGGCACCTGCCGTTCATGGCCCGCCTGGCCTCCCTGCTGACAACGGGAGACCCGGAACAGGAGCTTGTCAGCTATACACCGGGAAGTGTCGCCTGTCTGGAACGCTGCGATACGGACTGGATATTGTTATGGATGCTGCGCCCCGAGCTGTTCGCAGGCACGAGGGGGGACTCGTGAGCCTGCGTGGCATGGTCCCGCCGGACCCGCACACCACGGTGTCGCAGGTGCGCTTTGCCATAATCTTTACACCGCGCACCAGTCGCAAGCGCTACCCGGCCGGTTGCGTGCAGATATTCGAATCAGCAGAACAGGCGCATGCGGCCGCTGATCCGGAAAAAAAGCGTTATGCTGCGCGTGTCGTCGGGCCGTCCAAATCATCCGAGGGGCAGTATATCTATTACCTGGTGGAGTGGCTTGAGTAGGAGACCGGACGCTATGCAATTGAACCAACAATCCGAAAAATTTCTGGAGAGAAGGCGTGTTTTGCTGAAGGCATGGCGCTACGCCGGTCCGCTTCTGCTGTTCCTGATCGGCGGATTTTCGGCTTATCTGTTGCTGAGCACCCCCTTGTTGATCAATCCATTTGCAGTTGCGTCGGGAATCGAATCCGGATCAGTCCAACAGTCAACACTGCAAATGATGGCATTGTTTGTTCCGATCCTGTTTATTGTGGTTTGTTTTCTTCTGATTGTGCTGATCATTCTGATGTATGCAGCACTTGCAAATGAAAAAAAATACCTGGAAATTCTCGATCAAATGCATGGTGGTCTGGGCTGATACGCCAGGCAGAAATCAAAACGCATCTTTCACGGGAACTGGAAGCGGAAGAATTACTGGATTATTTCCGGCTACCGGCAGTAGATAGCCAAGCAGGCAGGACTACGGCTTTATAATGCGGCGCAGGAATTCCAGGTAAGGGGGTGTGTTCCACTCCCGGCCGCCGAGCACGAGGTAACGGATTCTGCCTTCGGGATCGACCAGGAAGGTGGCCGGCAGGCCGCGCGGTTGCCAGGATTCGGTAACGAGCCCGTCTGTATCCATCAATGGCACGGCGTCCGGTGCCACGATACCAAGGAAACTGAAGACCTGGTCCTCGGTCTCGGCGGTGTTCACCAGGACGATCTCGAGACGCTCATCCGGCAGGGCGTCCATCAGTTTCTGAATGGTCGGCATTTCCCGGCGACAGGGTCCGCACCAGCTCGCCCAGAAATGCACGAACAGCCAGTGGCCACGCCGGCTGCTGATGTCCCAGGACTCCCCGTCGATGTTATCCAGTCGCAGTGCCGGAGCCGGCCGGCCATCCATCACCATGATGCCCGGCGGCAGGCCGGCCGCCTGGACAGACAGTGTGAACCACAGCGGCAGAATGTATCGCAGCAGTTTCATTCGCCCGGCGGATCCTCGGCACACTGCAGGTTTTCGAATTTCACCCGCACCATGCCCTGGCGTTTGTGTTTTCCCGTAAAGAAATCAGCCTCGATGGTGAAGGCCCTGCCGTCACGCGGCAGCACGATATTGCCGCCGACGGGCTCCTGCGGTTGCAGGTCGCGGGTATCGGGTAACTGGGTCCAGCCAAAGGTGGAGCGGCTGGCCTGCGACAGCCTGATTTCATCCCAGACACCATTCCAGTAGGTACGGTCGAGACGGGTAACCGGCTTGCCATCGGCGGTAATGCGCCAGTTGGCGGTTTCCAGCCAAAGTACCGTGTTGCTCTTGTTGTCGATATGCACGGTCATGAAGCAGGTCTCGCGGATGCGCTCGATGGCTGCCGGTGGAAATCCGCGGGCCTCGTAGAATGCGGCCATCTGTTCCGGTGTATGCAGGCGCAGCAACATGAACAGCCGGTCATTGTCGACGTAGGGCCCGGGTGGTGTTTCGCCTTTTTCCCAGGGAACTGCCGCTACGCTGACACACGCTCCCAGCAACAGCATGGCAAGTAGTGACCGTCTGCTGTTCATTTGCAAATGCCGGAATTCCTGCCTATTGTCATGTTGTAATGTACGGGAAAGCCATGCCATTGAGTGTGCCGTCTTTACCGGAAGAGGACAAGTTGTGAGGTCCGTTGCTGTTGTCATCCTGATCACGTTCGTGTCACTGCATACCGGGGTGTCCCGTGCGGGCAGTGCCGCAGGTTCCGTTCTGCGTCCGGTACATACCTATTCCATTGTTGCGCGCGACCCCGCGACGGGGCAGCTCGGTGTGGCGGTGCAGTCACACTGGTTCTCGGTCGGGCAGCTGGTACCGTGGGCCAGGGCGGGGGTCGGTGCCGTAGCCACACAATCCTTTATCGATGTGCGCTATGGCCGGGCGGGACTGGAGCTGATGGCCGCGGGCATGCCGGCGGATACGGCACTGACACAGTTACTGAAGGCCGACCCCAGTCCGGGTGTACGCCAGGTCGGTATGATCGATGCACAGGGACGCATCGCCCAGCACACGGGAAAACAGTGCATCCAGTATGCCGGTCACGTCTCGGGCAGGAATTTCGCCGTGCAGGCCAATCTGATGATGACGGCCGGTGTGCCGGAAGCCATGGCCGCGGCCTACCGGGAGTCGCAGGGTACACTGGCGGAACGCATGCTGGTCGCACTGGAAGCGGCACAGGCATTGGGTGGTGATCTGCGTGGCAAGCAGTCGGCCGCGATCCTGGTGGTAGCCGCTGATCCGGGCAAGCACCCCGGTGATGACCGACTGGTGGATCTGCATATCGAGGACCACCCGACACCTGTGAAGGAACTGCGTCGCCTGCTGAAACTGCACACGGCCTATCGCCACATGAACCTCGGGGATCATGCGCTGGAGCGCAATGACATCGAGGGGGCACTGGCACATTACGGCCAGGCAGAGGTGCTGGTGCCCGGTAACATGGAAATGAAATTCTGGCACGCGGTGGCACTGGTGAATGCCGGGCGCGTGCCAGAATCACTGCCCCTGTTCACACATATCTTTAACGAAGACAGCGACTGGCGCGAGCTGGTGCCACGACTGGTGGATGCAGGCCTGCTGCAGGCGGACCTGGCAACCACGCAGCGCATCACCGGGCCTGGCCGCAAGGAGGAAAAACCATGAAACGATTAACAGCTCACATGCTTGCCGGACTGGTATTGCTTGTTTCCGGTCCAGCCACGGCAGAACTTGTAACGACAAAACTGTTGCCACTGGATATGGCGCGCACAATCGCTTCGAGTGCAATTGCGGCCTGCCGCAAGGAAGGGTACCAGGTCTCGGTGGTCGTCACTGACCGCAGCGGCGAATCCCTGGTGGTTATGCGTGACGTGTATTCGAACCGCTATTTCACCCAGCTGGCGCTGGGCAAGGCCAATGCCGTGATCATGGCGAACACAAGTTCTGCCGAGCTGCGCAGCAACCGGCCCGATATGGTGAATGAACTC
>CP070821.1:1717601-1733459 GCA_020344335.1 Gammaproteobacteria bacterium
GTCGAGAGTGAAGGCTGGCGCTTTGTCGCGTTCGTGCGGCTGGTGCCGCTGTTTCCGTTCAACCTGTTGAATTATGCACTGGGACTGACGCGCCTGCGGCTGCTGCACTACATCGTTGCGACCTATATCTTCATGTTGCCGGGCGCGTTTGCCTACACCTATCTGGGTTATGCCGGCCGCGAGGCCGTCGCCGGTGGCGAGGGCATGATCCAGAAAGGCCTGCTGGCCCTGGCGCTGCTGGCGGTGGTGGCCTTTCTGCCACGCCTGATCGGCACCCTGCGTCGTGGCCCGATGATGGAGACGGAGGAATTCCGGCGGCGGCTTGATACGGAAAGGGATTTGCTGGTGCTTGATGTGCGTAGCCCTGAAGAATTCGTCGGTGAACAGGGTCATATCGACGGGGCCGTGAATATCCCGGTAGAGGAACTGCAACAACGCATGAACGAGATCGGTGATTATCTTGAACGACCGGTGATGATTGTCTGCCGGACAGACCGACGCTCCGCAAAGGCGGCGCTATTGCTGACGGAGGAAGGTTTTGCGGACGTGCACGTGGTACGCGGTGGCATGATAAAGTGGATCGAGGCGGGACTGCCGGTAACACAGTAACAAGCACGCGCTGCCTGCAGGCTTCTGTATTAAATCGTCAGTCGAATTGAGCGGCCCGGCATGAGGGTGCGCGAAGACCAGCGGCCACACCGAGAAATAATAACAGCTCGGGTCGCCAGGCTGCCGGGTCAGCAGCGTCCCGCCAGCCGCTGCCGGAAGGCCTTGTGCAGCTCCATGACAACCAGCACGGACACCGCCAGGCCCAGCAGCTCGAGCCAGTGTTGCGGCGTGATTGGCTGGATATGCAGGACATCGCGGATCCAGGGGGTGTACATGGCGCCGATGTGAACCAGCTGTGCCGTCGCTGTCCCGAACAGCAGCAGTGGATTGCGCAGCGGGTTGTGCCGGAATGTGGAGAGGCTCTCCGAGCGGCAGTTGAAGACATGGATGTTCTCGAACAACACCATCAGCATCAGTGTCCCGTTGCGCGCCTCGTCGAGTGAATAGCCGCGTTCCAGCAGCAACTGGAACAGCAGAAAGGCAACGCTGCCGATCACCAGTGCCGACAGGACCACCCGTTCGATCATCAGCCGGTTGAAAATCGATTCCCGCGGCGGTCGGGGTGGACAACGCAGCTCGTCACCCTCGCCCGGCTCGAATGCCAGCGCCACGTCCTGGATGCCATTGGTCACCAGGTTCAGCCACAGCAGCTGTACCGCCAGCAGCGGCAGCGGCAGGCCCGTCAGCAGTGCCATGGTAAACAGCACCAGCTCAGCGGCCCCCGTCGAGATCAACAGGAAAATCACCTTGCGCACGTTCGCGTAGGCAATACGTCCCTCCTCGACGCCGGCGACAATCGAGGCAAAGTTGTCATCGGTGATGATCAGGTCCGCGGTCTCACGGGCCACGTCGGTACCGCTCCGCCCCATGGCCACGCCAACCTGGGCCGCGCGCAATGCCGGCGCATCGTTGGCGCCGTCACCGCTGACCGCAACGAAGTGTCCGTTGCGTTGCAGGGACTGAACAATGTCGAGCTTCTGCTGCGGCTCCACACGGGCAAATACCCGTGCCTTTCCGGTCAAGAGATCCATGGCGGCCGCATCTGTTGCCTGCTTCAGTTCCGGGCCGGTGACAACTTCTGCCGAACTGGTCACCAGTTCCAGTTCGCTGGCGATGGCAAAGGCGGTTGCCGGGTGGTCGCCGGTCAACATTGCCACGTGGATGCCGGCCGCCTGGCAAGCCGTAATGGCCGCCTTCGCCTCGGGCCGCAGCGGGTCGATCAGGCCGACCAGCCCGATCAATGTCAGCTGACCGAGGTGCTCCTCGGAGAACACCTCGTGCGGGCCCAGTTCGATGCCCCCGGCCGCCAGTGCAATGACACGGTAACCCTGGATGGCCAGCGCGTGCGCCTGCTGTTCCACCGCGGAACGGTCCAGCGCCACCGGGCCTCCGGATGTAGCCATGGTGTCGCACATCGGCAGCAGGCGTTCCAGCGCTCCCTTGGCAAAGGCATGCTGCCCGCCATTCTTCTCATTCAGGCTCGCCGAGAACAAACGCTCCGATTCAAACGGGATGGTCGCAATCTCCGGCGTGGCATTGACAGCCTCCGCCTGTGTTACGCCGGCCTTGTGCGCCATCACCAGCAAGGCCACATCGATGGCATCACCATGCCGGGCCCAGCCGTGATCACGATGCGCGAGAAACCCCTCGTTGGCCAGCACCGCCACCTGACACAGCCAGCCCAGCATGGCCTCTTCCTCCGGTAACGGGGTGCCTCGCGGGGCGAGGATGCTGCCCACCGGCTCCAGGCTTTCGCCGGTGACCTCCCACGGTTCGTGGCCGGGAAAGACAATCCGGCGTGCCGTGAGCTGGTTTACGGTCAGGGTGCCGGTCTTGTCGGTGGCGATAAAGGTGCAGGAACCGAGCGCCTCCACCGCCAGCAGTCGCCGGACAATGACATGCCGCCGCGCCATGCGCCGCATGCTGATGGCCAGTGCCACCGTGAGCGCCACCGGCAAGCCCTCCGGTATGGCCGATACCGCCAGCGCCACGGCCAGAAGGAAGATTTCGTCCAGCGGCATGCCGCGACCCAGTGCGACACCTGCCATCAGCAAGGCGGCCACGCCGATCAGAATGGCCACGCGGCGGGTAAAGCGTTCCATTCGCATCAGCAACGGTGCCTTGGTGGGCGGCCTGCCGAGCACGGCGGAGGCAATGCGTCCAAGTTCCGTATTGAGTGCCGTGCCCGTTACTACACCGCGGGCACGTCCCCGGCTGACGAGCGTACCGGCAAAGGCCATGTTACCCCGGTCTCCAAGCGGGCTGTCCACCGGCAGCAGTTCGTCCGCATGCTTGAATACTGCAATGGATTCGCCGGTCAGCAGGGATTCGTCCACTTCCAGGTCATGGCTGGCAAGCAGGCGCATATCGGCCGGGACGCGCTCGCCCGATTCCAGCATCACAATATCCCCGGGGACCAGTTCTTCCGCATCGCGTTCGTGGCTATCGCCATCGCGCAAGACCCGGCTCAGCGTGGTGACCAGCTGCTGCAGGGCTGTCGCGGCACGCTGGGCGGAGTATTCCTGGGCGGTGCCAATAACGGCGTTCAATAACAGGACCGCAAATATGAAGCCGGCGTCGGACCATTCCTGAATTGCCAGCGACACCACTGCAGCGGCCACCAGCACGTAGATCAACGGGCTGGTGAATTGATGCAGAAAGACGCGAACAATGCCCGGCGGTTCGGCCGCCGGCAGGGCATTGCGTCCGTAATGCTGCAGGCGCGCGGCGGCTTCCGTATGGCTGAGTCCGTTCAGCGAGCCGTGCAAATCGGCGAGTATCTCCTCAGCCGGCCTCGCGTGGGGTGCCGGCACGGATTGTGGTGTGGTGGCCGCGGGGAATGATTTCCCGTTCATGCGGCATACGCCCCGCAGTCGTACCCTGTTCCAGGGAAGCGGACGATGGCCATTGGCAGGACATCCGGTTTACGCACCTGGTGATGCCGTAGCGCCGCGACTTGTGCGACTGGCCCGCTCCACATGTCGGCCCTGACACCATCGATGCCTTGCCCCGGGACCCATGCGAACAGGGCGGTGCCATCAAGACGCGGTATCAGCCGGCCAGTGCTCAACGGATATAGGCCTCCGTGGCATAGCGCCGCATCATGCGATGACTGTTGAAGAACGCCGCATTCTTGGCGATCGTGCCCTTCATGATCCTGATCCAGCCAGTACGATCTGTATGGTACAGGGACAATACCTCGTGCTGGAGCTTTTCGTATAACGAGTCGGCATCCGCATCGCTGTTCGGGGAGCTGCTGTTGCCTATTGACCAGCCGGTGATACCCTCGATACAGCCTTCGATCCACCAGCCATCCAGAATGCTCAGGTTGGGAACACCGTTAAAGGCCGCCTTCATACCACTGGTACCGGAGGCCTCCAGCGGCCGCAACGGCGTATTCAGCCAGACATCCACACCGGCCACCATGGTCCTGGCAGTCTCCATGTCATAATCAGGCAGGAAGGCAACGGGAATGGTGTCCGCCAGTTCACCGATGTGCCAGTGCAGTGTTTCGATCAGACGTTTGCCGCCTTCATCCTGCGGGTGTGCCTTCCCGGCCAGCACAATCTGAAACGGTTGATGCCTGTTTATCTCCCGTAATCTTTCCAGATCCGTAAACAGCAGGTCAGGGCGTTTGTACGCGGTCATGCGTCTTGCAAAGCCCAGGATCGGTATGGCCGTATCCATTTGCACCGAGGTTCGGGTCGCGACCTTGTCAATGAGAAGCCGCTTTGCATGCTGGTGTGCGTCCCAGACATCCTGGTCATCAAGACAACAGTCCGCCCGTATCAGAAACTCCGGTTCATGGCACCAGCCAGGGATTTGCCGGTCAAACAGTTCCCGGAAACGTTCGCTGGTCCAGGTATAGGGATGAACGCCATTGGTGATGGCATGTACCCGGTAACCGGGAAACATCGAACGTGATACTTCCGCGTGCTGCTTGGCCACGCCATTCACGTATTCGCTCAGGTTCAACGCCAGCTGCGTCATGTTCAGATTGTTTTCTCCCGCCAGTTGCTTGAGTGTCGCTTCATCCACCGTGGTTCTCATCAGGCTGTGGACCAGCGAATAATCAAAACGGTCGTGACCAGCCTCCACCGGTGTGTGCGTCGTGAAACAGCACAGCTCGCGTACCCGTGGCAGGTTGTAGGGTGACTCTCCGGGACGCACGCCTTCCGGTGGATAGGCATAACGGCGCAGCAGTTCCAGCGCCAGCAGGGCCGAGTGTCCTTCGTTCATATGGTACTCGCGTATTACAAAGCCGGCGGCCTGCAGCAGGCGGATGCCACCGATCCCCAGCACCATCTCCTGCCTGAGCCGGTTGCTGTCATCACCCCCGTAGAGTACATCCGTAATGGTGCGGTCCTCGGGCCGGTTTTCGTCGAGATCGGTATCCAGCAGAATGACGGGCTGATGACCGTTCATGTGTCCTTCCAGGACATACATCCAGCCGCCAACCCATACCGGGTGATCACCGATGTTCAGTGCCACCTTGGCCGCCAGTGGCGTGGCCCACTGCGCCGGCTCCCAGGTATCGGGTTGTTCAATCTGTCTTCCCGTGGCATCGATTTCCTGACGGAAGTAGCCGTGCCGGCTGACCAGTGTGACTGCAACCATGGGCAGTTCCAGATCCGATGCCGAGCGCAGCGTGTCCCCGGCAAGTATGCCTAGCCCGCCACTGTAGGTAGGGATTTCGTTGCGCAGGGCAATTTCCATCGAGAAATAGGCGATGCGCGGCTCATGGATGTATTCATCGAGCATTCGGCGTTACACGCTGGCCTGTGACTTTTGTGCTGTGGTTAAAGTGTGTGGTCTGGCGACCAGCACAGCTGCCATGGCAATCCCGAACAGGGTCTTTGAGCCCAGGGTCACGGCAGACGGCATGAGCGTGACAAAGACGGGATTGAGTGCCGGCAACACCACCAGAAAATTCACTGTCCAGATCAGGGTCAGTAATGCAACACTGCCTGCCAGAATGCCTGCGCCCCCGTAGTGATGTGCCAGGCGTTTCCCGAGTACCCGCATGAAAACCAGACCGATGGCCAGAGAGATTGCCAGATGAATAATCAAACCGATTTCCGCTGCTACGGGAGTCTCTGCCAATGCCGGGAACAAGGTGTGGGTGACTTCACGGGCAACCGTGGCGGCCTGTAATGGCGTCACCGCACTCCATGCCAGGACCCACAGGACCTCGGCAAGGCCACCGGCAAGGCCGGCAAGCAGTACGTGAGTCATTGAAATACTGAACCGGCTTTTTTCTGTACAAATTTTCATGGTCCGTCCTCCTGTCAGGTTGTTTCGATTAGAGAAGCTCTGTTGTTTTGAAATGTCCCTGCCATTGCGAGCGTAGCACAGCATTCCGGTGCGAATTGAATTTATGCTCTCTATATGGCATCGCTTGCAACCATATCTGTCATCAATATTGAAAACGCTGGTCTTTTGCTACCCTGTTTGGGAGTCTGCAAGCTCCGTGTCAGGTACAACATGGAATTTTTTATTCTCCAACAGTTGGGTAATCAGACCTGCCGCCCGGGGCACGGCTGCCGTGATGGCAGCTGACATGGCATGGCTGTAATGCCCTGGTGACGCAATCGTAATGCCGATAATATGAATGTTGCCGGGTATTGAATTCGACGCCAGCGTGTTTACGAGTTCGATTGCATCCGTGACACTCATGCCATGACTTGAAAGCGGCATGGCTCGGCAAGTCGCCAGTTCATCCGGTGTGAGGAATACGATGTTTCCCGGATTATCTTCACTGACAAGCGCATCGATTAGGATGGCGTACCGAATACCGTCGAGCAGATCGATGAGCAATGCAGGATCGGTAACTTCGTGGATCTCGACACCTGGTGGCAGTGGTTGCTCTCGTAAGGCACGGACAACGGCAATTCCCGCGTTATCGTCCCCGGCCGCCGGCTGGCCGATGCCGATGACACGTGTCGGCAGACTTTTCATTCCCGTTTAATTCCGAGCTTGAGAAAATGTGTGGAGCATGAAATGCACGGGTCGTAGTTGCGCACCGTTTGTTCGGCAAGCAACACGGCCTCCTCGTGCGGCATGGCGGCAAGTCGTGCCGCAATATCAAAAAGATCGGTCTCGATTGATTTCTGATTCTGCGAGGTTGGCGGTACGATGTTTGCGTCCTGGATGAGGCCGTCGCCATCAACCTCGTAGCGATGGTAAAGAATGCCGCGGGGGGCTTCCGTACATGAAAATCCGATTGCCGCCTTGTGCGGTATTTGCACCGAGGCATATGCAGGCGGCGCCCAGGACTCAATGATCTCAATGGCCTCGTCGATTACCTGAATGACCTCCAGCGCCCGCGCCAGGATACTCCTGAAGGGGTTGTGGCAAGGTACGCTAAAGCCTGCCGATACAGCCGCCTCACGTGCCAGGGGACGTAGTTTGTCGAAATTGAGATTGACACGGGCAAGAGGCCCGCACACATAGGCACCACGTCCCTTGATAACGGAGTGGAGCGCAGTTGAATGCGGGACCTGTTCTTCCTGAAATGCCCTTTCAAAGTCATGTACCTCGATATCGAGGCCCTTGCTGGACACAAGGCGTCCTTCACAGAAGGGATACTCCTGAGGATGCCTTAATGCCACGAATTCGTAGTCACGTTCGAAATCGGGAAAGTTGAGCCGGGAAAATTCGTTCATAGTTTCCAGCGCAGCGTCCCGCGCCCGGATGAGCTCCGGGAGGAGCGCCTTCAGTTCACCGGCTGCCGGTACTCGATAAAAGCCGCCGACTTTCACATTGACAGGGTGTATCTCGCGACCCCCAATGGTGCTAAGGATCGCGTTCCCGACCTGTTTCATCCGTAACCCGCGCCGCACCAGCTCCGCATGCTCCTGTGCCATGCTGATCGCGTCGGGATAACCGAGGAAATCGGGTGCATGCAGCATAAACATGTGCAGGCAGTGACTTGAAATCCATTCGCCGCAATACAGCAACCGGCGCAACGTGCGTAGCGGCTCCCCCACATGAATGCCGACAGCATCCTCGAGCGCATGACAGGCGCTCATCTGGTAGGCCACGGGACAGATCCCGCAGATGCGTGCCGTGATGTCCGGTGCCTCTTCCAGGGCACGTCCCCGCAGGAGGCCTTCGAAGAATCGCGGAGGTTCGAAGATGCGCAGCTTGACGTCGCGTACGCTGTCGCCATCAAACCGGATGGTCAGCGCACCCTCGCCCTCGACGCGCGTCAGACAGTCAACTGTGATCGTCCTGGCCATATTTACTGCCCGCTTCCGAAAACGGTTCGGCGGCTGCATTGAAGTTGTGGAAGACGCGTCTCAGTTCGTCCGGTTGCCTGTCTGCCTGCAGCCAAACCTTGCCGAGTGAATCGGTGTTGGGCGTATCCTGCGGACCGAAGCAGCCGTAACAACCCCGGTCACAGCCCGGGCAGATTGCACCACAGCCTGCCTGTGTGACCGGTCCCAGGCAGGGCTGCCCGTGCGCAACCATGACGCAGACCGTCCCCCGGAGCTTGCACTCAACGCACACGCTGTGGGTTGCGATATTGGGTTGGCGTCCATTGATAACTGCGCTGATAAGCTCCAGTAACTGGTGCTTGTCGATCGGGCAGCCGCGCAGTTCCATATCGACAGGCACATGGTCCGCAATTGCCGTTGAGGTCGCCAGGGTATCGATGTAGTCCGGCCGCGCGTAAACGATGGAGGTGAATTCCTTCACGTCCCGGTAATTGCGCAGTGCCTGGATGCCGCCTGCAGTTGCACACGCGCCGATCGTGACGAGGGTCTTCGAATGCTTGCGGACCTCGTGGATGCGTTCAGCGTCCCGGGCCGTGGTGATGGAACCCTCGACCAGCGACAGATCGTAAGGCGGCGGAGCCATCGCCCGGGAAGCTTCCGGGAAGTGGGCGATCGACACTTCTCCGGCAAGGGCCAGCAGCTCATCCTCGCAATCGAGCAGACTCAGCTGGCAGCCGTCACAAGAGGCAAACTTCCACACGGCGAGCTTCGGACATTGGTGATCACCCATGGCTAGATTTCCCTGGTACCGAAAAACGGCCTGATTCTGTCAAGGCGGAATACCGGCCCGTCCTTGCAGACGAAGCTCGGACCGTACTGGCAGTGTCCGCAAGTCCCGGCCGCGCATTGCATGTTACGCTCCATGGAGACATAGATGTGCTCATCGGTTATACCAATACGGTTCAGCTCACGTGCCGCAAAGCGCATCATGATCTCGGGTCCGCAGGTCATCACCACAGTTTTCCCGGGATCGCAACGCACCTTGTCCAGGAGTGAGGTGACCACACCCACATCACCGTACCAATCGGTGGTTGCATAGTCGATGGTCACCGAGACGTCTACGTCGAAACGCCCGCCCCAGCTTTCAAGTTCCCTCGAATAGAGAATGTCCGCAGGGCAGCGTGCGCCATAGAGAATGCTGATATGCTCATAATCCCCGCGCTCGCGGAGCAGGTGATAAATGACCGGGCGCAACGGCGCCAGGCCTATGCCGCCGGCAATAATTACAATATCCTTGCCGCGCGCTTCCTCGACCGGCCAGCCCTTGCCGAATGGCCCGCGTACACCGAGCATGGAACCGCGCTGCATATGCTGCATCGTTCTTGTGACGCTGCCGACCGCACGGATGGTATGTACCAGTCGCATGGGATAAGCGGGATCTCCACTGATGGAAATCGGCACTTCTCCAGTGCCGAAGAGATAGAGCATCGTAAACTGTCCGGGAATAAATGACAGGCCCTGGTCACGATCCGGGGGTTCAAGCGTCAGGGTAAAGGTGTCATGTGTCTCACGCTGTAATTCCCGAATCGATACCGGATGCGGAACCATCGTATCTCCTGTAACAACTTCCGCTTTCCGGGTTTGTACCATCTCAGCTGGCGCCATACACATCGAGGAGCTGTAATTGCGTTGCCTGCAAGCTCCGGTGGATCAGGGGAACAAAGCGTCGGTACATCTCGTAGGCGAGTGGCAGGTCCTGGTCAAATTTGCCGCGCAGGCAGGCACCGTCAAAGGCGAGTGCACTGACATCCTCAAGTGCACGCGCATCACAAAACCAGCGGTAGGGTTCTACAATCCAGGACCAGCCCAGCGGTTCCCCCTCACTGCGACTGTCGATCTGAATCGTGCCCCTGGGTGGCGCATTCACCTCCATGGCGACCTTTCCTGCCCTGATCCAGTAAAAGGTGTCGGCGTCCTCGTCTTCCCTGAACAGATACGCACCTGGCCTGAAGTGCATGTTCTTCGCGCACCCTGTCAGCATCTTGATATGCTCGTCAGACATCCCCTGCGAAAAGGGGTGTGCGCGGATGAGCTGTTCCAAATCGCGAATGTCACTCATTTGTTTTTCTCCCCTGTTCCATGCCGCCTCCGTCGTTTGCCCTGATGGCCGCCACTTCCTCGGTGATATCTATCCCCGCGGGACACCAGCTAATACAACGCCCGCAGCCCACGCACCCCGAGGAACCGAACTGGTCATGCCAGTAGGCAAGCTTGTGGGTAAGCCACTGGCGGTAGCGGGATCGCGTGCTTGGGCGCACGATGCCACCATGAATATAGGAATACCGGCTGTTGAAGCATGAATCCCAGCGCTGGATCCGTTCGGCTGTCTGACCGGCAAGATCCGTAACATCCTCCACTGCCGTACAGAAGCAGGTCGGGCAGACCATGGTGCAGTTGGTGCAAGCCAGGCAGCGATCGGCGACCTCGTCCCAGCGGGGATGTTCCGCATTCCGGTAGAGCAGTTCCCTGATTCCACTGGTTTCGATTTGCCGGCCCATCTGTTCCGCAGTGCGTTGCGTCGCACTCTGCGCATTTTGCCAGTCGGCCTCGCTGGCCGACCGGTGTGGAACACGTGCGAGGATCTCCGCACCCGTATCCGTGCCGGCCTCGATGACAAATTCATGCCGGTGCGTATCGATGATTTCCGTTACTGCCAGATCAAACCCTTCTTCAGCGCGTGGTCCTGTTCCCATCGATACGCAAAAACACGTGTTGCCGGCCTGTGTACATTGCACGGTAACTATGAAGGCATGTTTACGGCGTCTTGCATAGTCTGGATCAATGTGGTCACCACCGGTTAATACCTGATCCTGGACGGCTATGGCCCGCAACTCGCATGGGCGCACTCCAATGAATGCCATACGAGGTGTTGCTTCGTCCCGTTCTTCAACCTTGAAACCATTATCGGTCTTCTGCGCCTTCCAGAGGGTGAGAGAGGGTAATTGCAGAAACTTTTTCCATGAGTGCGGACCGACATTGTAGGCAAACAGTGCATTGTCGTCGCGGCGTTTTACTTTATATTGGCCCGCCTCCTGTTCATCCGTCCAGCCAGCGGGAAGATCCTCGGCGCCATTGATCTCATCGTAGACAATCGCCTGATCGCGCAGCGTCGGCCCCAGAAGCAGGTAGCCCCGCTCGCGCAGTGTTGCGAGCAGCATCGAGAAATCGTGTCGAGTCACTACAAATCGATGATTAGCCCTGTCCTGCATGACTCGATTGACTCCTTTGCAACATCATGATGACGCGATTGTCATAAGCGCTGCTCGCCATTCAATGTTCTGTCATACTGATTCGCGGCTTGACTGCATCCGGAGTGCCACGCGCACATGTCATAACCAGTTCACGCAACCACCGGCTTGATTTTTCCTCGCCGACTTCTCCATGCGAATGGCGCACCTTGAGCTTTCCATGTGACTTTTGTCATAAGTGACCGATGTTGATCCAAAACCAGTGTGATCACCTTGACCTGGATCATTATGCTGGCGATCAGCAGAGTCCGGAAAACAGGCATACCCCGTCCTGTGGCGTATTCCTGTCTTCCACCTGCTACCAGGCATTATCAACTCCGGGTCTGCTTCAGACATTTACCTTGCGCAAGCGCAGCGAATTACCGATGACCGATACCGAGCTAAAGCTCATCGCCGCTGCCGCGATCATTGGTGACAACAGCAGGCCGAACACCGGGTAGAGTATGCCGGCGGCCACCGGCACACCCAGCGAGTTGTAGATAAATGCAAAGAACAGGTTCTCGCGGATGTTACGCATCACCTTGCGGCTCAGGCGCCGTGCCCGGACGATGCCGCGCAAGTCACCCTTCACCAGGGTAACGCCGGCACTTTCCATGGCGACATCGGTACCGGTGCCCATCGCGATACCCACATGCGACTGGGCCAGTGCCGGGGCATCGTTGATACCGTCGCCGGCCATGGCGACGATCCGTCCTTCTTCCTGTAGTTTCTTGACGATCTCCGCCTTCTGGTCCGGCAGTACTTCGGCCTCCACCCGGTCAATACCGAGCTTGCCAGCCACCGTCTCGGCCGTGGTATGGCTGTCACCGGTCAGCATCACCACCTTGACGCCTTCCGCATGCAGATCACGGATGGCCTCCGGCGTGGAGTCCTTGATGGGGTCTGCCACGCCAATCAGTCCAGCGGCCTTGCCATCGATAGCGACGAACATAACGGTTTGTCCTTCTGCACGGCCAGTGTCTGCCTGATGTGGCAGATCACCCGGATCGATGCCGATCTTTTCAAAAAGCTTGATATTGCCCAGTGCCACCGATCTTCCATTGATTGTTCCGGTCACGCCCTTGCCGGTGACAGACTCGAAGTCATCTGTCTGGTTCAAGGCCACGCCCCGGTCCCCGGCACCGCGCACAATGGCCTCGGCCAACGGGTGTTCACTGGCACGTTCCAGGCTGGCCGCCAGTTGCAGCACTTCCTCATCAGTGAATCCGCCAGTGGCCTGTACGGCGACCAGTTTCGGTTTCCCCTCTGTCAGAGTGCCGGTCTTGTCGACCACCAGTGTATTGACCTTCTCCATGATCTCGAGTGCCTCGGCATTCTTGACCAGGACACCAAGGGTCGCCCCCTTGCCGGTACCCACCATGATCGACATGGGAGTAGCCAGGCCGAGTGCGCAGGGGCAGGCAATAATCAACACAGCAACGGCATTGACGATGGCATGTGCCAGTCGGGGCTCGGGTCCCCACAAGCCCCAAACAATCAGTGTAATGATGGCAATAATAACCACCGCGGGTACGAAGTAAGCGGCGACGACATCAGCCAGTTTCTGTATCGGTGCGCGCGAGCGTTGTGCCTCGCTGACCATGCGTACGATCTGCGCCAGCAGCGTGTCCGTGCCGACTTTTTCGGCACGCATCAACAGGCTGCCGGTGCCGTTGACGGTTGCGCCAATCAGTTGTTCACCGGCACTCTTTTCCACTGGAATGGGTTCACCGGTGACCATGGATTCATCCACCGCACTGTTGCCGCCAGCAACCACACCGTCTACCGGTATCTTTTCACCAGGGCGTACGCGTAACATATCGCCGGGATGCACCTGCTCCAGCGGGATATCTTCCTCGGTGCCGTCATCACGGACGATGCGTGCACTGTTGGGTGCCAGTCCGAGCAGCATGCGGATGGCCGTGTTGGTGCGGCTGCGGGCGCGCAGCTCCAGCACCTGGCCCAGCAGCACCAGCGCGGTGATGACGGCGGCTGCCTCGAAATACACGGCAACGGTCCCGTCGGCGTGCTGCATGACCGCCGGAAAGATTCCCGGAAACAGCAAGGCAACCGTGCTGTAGGTCCAGGCGACGGAGACGCCCAGACCGATCAGCGTGAACATGTTGAGGTTCCAGCTCGCTACCGAGCGCCAGCCACGCACGAAGAACGGCCAGCCGCCCCAGATCACGACCGGGGTGGCGAGCACAAATTCAGTCCATTGCACGGTTTTCATCGACAGGACGTCCGGCAACCATGCGGGCACGAGATCCGCTATCATCGCCAGCACAAATACGGGCAAGGCAAGCACGCTGCTCACCCAGAAGCGCCGGGTCATGTCGATGAGCTCTTCGTTTTTTTCTTCAACGGCGATGGTGCGCGCTTCCAGTGCCATGCCACATTTGGGGCACGTACCTGGCTCATGCTGCACGATCTCCGGATGCATGGGACAGGTGTATTCGGTGCGTGTTGCGGGTAGCGGCACGACCTCGGGTTCCAGCGCCATGCCGCAACTCGGGCAGGGAACCGGTTCAGATTCCCGTACCTCGGGACACATCGGGCAGATCCAGGCGGTTGCCGCGCCGGCACGGCTGGCCGAGGAAACGGTCTCTGCCTGGGTTTTTTTCTCCGGGTGCAGGTAGGGTTCCGGATCGGCGGCAAATTTGTCCCGGCAGCCGGCACAGCAGAAAAAGTAGTCGGTATCCTTGTATGCGTAGCGGTGTTCGCTATCGGCAGTGACCGTCATGCCGCAAACGGGATCGGTTAAAACCGGAGTGTTCACCTGGTCTACTCTCCTGTTATGTGGTTCAGGCGCGCATAGTGCTTTCTGCTGCTGGTGGCCTTGCTGCCGGGCTGCGTCCGCATCAGAAACCAGGCGGCTATCACCACCATAATTAGAGTAGCTCAGATTTATTGATTTTTCGTTATTCCCGTGCGAGGTACAGAATGTACAAGTTGTCGTTGTTGCACAGTCACTCCCGGCATGTGCCAGGCCAGACTTTAGACTTGATTAGGTGGCTCATCGGCGGGATATGCACGGACAGCGCGGGCTTATGCTGCATTTTTCTGCAAGGCATCGCATACCTGCTCCAGTTTGCCGCGCACTTCGCTGGCCAGTGCCTCGACACCGGGTTTGTCGACCAGGCTCATTACTGCGGCCGGGTCCATGAAGGCCACGGTGATCGAGCCATCCTCTTCCTCACGCACCACGACGTTGCAGGGCAGTAACAGGCCGATGTCCGGGTCAGCCTCCAGGGCCTGGTGGGCCAGTGGCGGGTTGCATGCCCCGAGGATGGTATAGGGCAGCCGGTCCACATCGAGCCTGGCTTTCAGGGTTGCCTTGACGTCGATCTCCGTGAGCACGCCGAAGCCCTGGTCTTTCAGGGCTG
Source organism: Gammaproteobacteria bacterium (assembly GCA_020344335.1). Taxonomy (GTDB): domain Bacteria; phylum Pseudomonadota; class Gammaproteobacteria; order UBA9214; family UBA9214; genus SZUA-186. The sequence goes on from CP070821.1 coordinate 1,732,104, forward strand.
CAGTTACCCGTGCAATGGTGTTTTCGAAGCTGTCATCCATCTTGATTGAAAAACCGTACATATTTTTTGCTCCTGTCCGGGCTGGGTGATCGGGCCATGCGGCGCCCATGGTGTATGGCGTGGCAACGCGAGATGCGGATCCCAATGCGGTCACGGGTGTCCACCAGGGATGAGCTATGCGATCAGGGGGCGCACTGCAGACAAGTCGTGTCCATGTCAGGCATGTCGTAACCGACTGATCGGTGCCTGTCCGGGATGCTGATTATGCCAGGCAGTTATCGCATCGGCCAGTTTCAAACGGCCCGTCGAGTGCTGGGTATACCAGGGTTCTGCAGTTCAATACCCGTCAGGTATCCAGCCAGCGACCGGGCAATGCGATAACCGCCTGTGGCAAGCGAAGGGAGGAAGCCTATTTTTTATGCACATCCTCGTGCATACCGTCACCCGGCCCCATCGATGCCGGGTTGTCCAGGTTGTGCTCAAAATCCTCGCCGGGATGTTCCACCTCGATATCCTCGAACTCCTTCTTGCTTGCTTCGCTTTCAAAATAGATTTTCAGCTCGCCATCCAGGATGTATGGCGCATTTTCGAGGTCCGTTACCTCATTGCCGGTTATCGGATCGGTAGTTTCTACAATCATTACAAACCTCCTTTCTTACCAAGTACTATCCTGTTGAAAGTACCAATACTGCTAAAAACCTGTCTCCCCTTGCATTCAGCTTTTGCTTGCCGGGCTGACTATGGTGTAACTGGACGCCCTGTTTTTCTGCCCGTTCCATGATACGGTTATTGTTACTCATAGCCCTCCGGCAGTTTATGCGCAATGCCTTTGTGGCAATCAATGCAGGTTTCGTCCTTCTCCATCTTGCGCTCCAGCGTGTGTTTCTTTCTCGCGCTCTTGTCCTGTTCCTCGAGCATCATGTCTTCCAGGGCATGGCAGTTCCGGCATTCCCGTGAATCAGTGGCCTTCATTGACGCCCAGACATTCTCCGCAAGCTCGAGCCGCTTGGCCTCGAACTTCTCCTTCGTGTCGATCGTTCCCAGGATCTTGTGGGGGAGTTCATTGGTGGTGGCCTGAATCTTGCGCCACAGCTTGGCTCCCCACGGTTTGGGTACGTGGCAGTCTGCGCATATGGCCCTCACGCCGCTTACATTCTTGTAATGCACGCTGTCCTTGTACTCCTCGTAGACATGGTCCATCTCGTGACACGAAGTGCAGAACACCTCGGTATTGGTGAATTCCATGAAGGTATTGAAACCACCCCAGAAGATTACACCGACGATCATGAAAAACAATGCCCCGCCAACCGTGCTTCCCATCAGGACCTTGCGTGACATCAAACCGGGCTTCTTGTC
>CP070821.1:1733559-1741808 GCA_020344335.1 Gammaproteobacteria bacterium
GGCCAGGTATTGCATCTGGTGCAACCGTCGGGCAGTTTCCGCATGGGGGCCTCGCGTCGCGAGGCAGGCCGTCGTGCCAATGAAAGCCAGCGTCTCGTCGAACTGACCCGGCCGTATTACCTGGCACTCAATGAGGTCACCAATGCCGAGTACCGGCGCTTCCGCGCGGGCCATAATTCGGGCATGGCAGAAGGCGTGTCACTCAACGGCAATGACTACCCGGTGGTGAATGTGAGCTGGGATGATGCAGCCCGTTACTGCAACTGGCTCAGCGGCCAGGACCGTCTGCCGCCGGCGTATCGCGAGCAGGATGGAAAAATGGTGCCCGTGGTACCGCGCACCACCGGTTACCGCCTGCCGACCGAGGCCGAATGGGCCTATGTGACGAGGGTGTACGGCCGCACGGCCCCGGTGCGTTATTCCTGGGCCGGCAGCTATCCCCCGGTTTCGGTGGCAGGCAACTACGCCGACAGGCGCATTGCCGATACCCTGGCCCATGTCGTGCCGGGTTATGATGACGGTCACCGGGGGGCGGCACCGGTCGGCAGTTTCGCCGCGCACCCGCGAGGCTTCCATGACCTGGGAGGTAACGTGGCAGAATGGATCAATGACTTCTATACGGTTTATCCGGGCCAGGCCGAACAGCTGGTCAAGGACCCCGTGGGCCCGGCCAGCGGCGACCACCACGTCGTGCGCGATGCGAGCTGGCGCCATGGCAGTATCACCGAGCTGCGCCTGAGTTACCGTGACTACAGCCGCACACCACGCGATGACCTCGGCTTCCGGATTGCACGTTATGCGTATTGAAACGGGGCCATGGCTGTGCCGGCTGGCGGCGGCGGTATTGCTGGTCCTGGTGGCTGCTCCGGCCGGCAGCGCCGAACCCGATACGGATCGGCGCCCGGCAGTGCCGCAGGAAGCGGAACCGCCCAAACCCGCAGAGCCGGAACGCACAAGGCAAAAGTCACCCGGCCCGGCATCCAGCTTTACTCCTTCCGAACAAATCGGGGCCGACAGTGCCGTGTCGTTCCCGGTGGATATCTAACAGCACCGTGACAGGAAACCGTTTGCCATGAAAAAGAATTTTCCCGCCGAACTCGTCTACCAGGTGTTTTCACTGCTGATCGCGTTCATCATCGTGCACGCCGTCTACGTCACGCTGGTCAGGCCACAGGCCGCAGCCTTCCTGGAGCAGGAATCAGCGAACATGCTCGCCGACCCCGCCTACGTGCAACAGCGTTCCTTTTATGTCGTTATCAAGGACTACGAGCAGGAAACCTGTTTCGTACTGATGCTGTGGGCGTTTTCCATTCTGGGTTACAAGGGCAGGGCGGTGTACCACCAGCAGAAACTGCTGGAGCACGACCTGCTGCAACTTCCGGAGAACCTGCCGATCGGTTCCGAGGACACGCGCAGTCTTGTGGAGCGGATCCGCTCGCTGCCGGGACGGATGCAGAACTGGCTGCTGCCGCGTGCACTGTTGACGGCCATCGAACGGTTCAGTGCAACACAGAATGTGCAGAACGTGTCCACGGCGGCACGCGACGTGTGCAGCTCGGAGGGCGAGCGGCTCGAATCGGAACTGTCGATTATCCGCTACATCGCCTGGGCCATTCCGTCGGTCGGTTTTATCGGCACGGTGCGTGGTATCGGCGATGCCCTGGGTCAGGCGCATCGTGCCGTCGCGGGGGACATCACCGGCGTGACGGCGAGTCTCGGTGTGGCATTCAACTCGACCTTCATTGCGCTGGTCATCAGCATCGTGCTGATGTTTTTCGTGCACCAGCTGCAGTTGATGCAGGAGCGCCTGGTGCTGGACAGCGAGCGCTACGTCGACAGCTGGCTGGTGCGGCGGCTGAAGAGTTGAGGATCGCGAGGCCATACAGCCATGAAGCGTCGCCCTGTTTCACCATTCTCGCTGTCGTTTCTCGACATCATGTTCTGCGGCTTCGGTGCCGTGGTGCTGCTGGTCCTGATTCTCAACCATGATACGGTAAAGGCGCGCAACCAGACCTTCGCCGACCTGCGTTCCGAGGTCGTGCATCTCGAAAAAGAGGTGCTCGTCGGCGAGGAGGACCTGGTCACGGCGCGCAACAGCCTCTCTGCCACCGAGCGCGAACTGGTCGAAATGCAGGGAGATTCCGAACGTGTCATTCGCAACATCAGGGAAATGGAACTCGAGATCGCGCGCATGTCCCGGGAAACCCTGGCCAGCCGCGAGCATATCAACCGCCTGACAACGGACCTGAAAACACTGGATGAGGAACACAAGCGACTCGGTGCCGCGGCAGCGGCCGATCGCGATGCCGGTGACAAGGTGCGCGAATTCAAGGGGGAAGGGGACCGCCAGTACCTGACCGGCCTGAAGATGGGAGGCAAGCGCATCCTGGTGCTGGTGGATGCCTCGGCCAGCATGCTCGACGAGACCATCATCAACGTGATCCGGCGCCGCAACATGGACACGGCCAGCCGGCGCAGTGCACCGAAGTGGCAACGGACGCTGGCGACGGCGGACTGGCTGGTCAGCAACCTGCCGGTCACGGCGCGCTTCCAGCTGTACAGCTTCAACACGGATGCGAAGTCCACGATTTCCGGTACCGATGGCAACTGGCTGCAGGCATCCAGCCGCGAGGATGTGAACCGGGCAGTCAATGGGCTGCGCGAGCTTGTCCCGGGTGGCGGCACCAGCCTGTACCATGCATTTGCCGCAGCCAAAAAACTCTCGCCGCGCCCGGACAATATCCTGCTGGTAACCGACGGCCTGCCAACGCAGGGTCGCAGCAAGCCAGCGACGACGACGGTGACATCGAAGCAGCGGGTCGATCTCTTCGACAAGGCCGTACGCGCACTCGGCAAGGACATACCCGTGAATACCATCCTGCTGCCGATGGAGGGTGATGCCTGGGCCGCGGCCGCCTACTGGAAGCTTGCCGTCAACAGCCGCGGTTCCTTCATTACGCCGTCACGGGACTGGCCATGAAACGTCGTACCCGCCGCGCAGTCGACATCTTCAACCTGTCGTTTCTGGACGTGGTGTCCTGCGGCTTTGGCGCCATCATCCTGCTGCTGGTCATCGTCAAGGTTTCCGAGCCCCACGTGATCGAGCAGCTGGCCGTCGACCTGTCCGGACTCGTCGAGCGGCTGGAGGCGGAGCTGCATCGCATCCGTGGCGATACCACGGTGCTGAACCGCGATCTGAGCGAGAGACAGGAACAGCTTTCCGCGCAACGGGACAAGCTCGCGCGTCTCAAGGGTGACCTGTCGTCGGTGCGCGGGGAGTACCGGGCCACCCGCAATGAACACGAGGCGCAGACCAAAATCGAGAAACAGCTCGAAAGCGCACAGCAGACCCTCACGGAGGAGATGAAGCGTCTGGCCGGTGCGGGCTATCGCCGGCCGGCGAGCAGCGCCATCGGCGGTGTGCCCGTGGACAGCGAATACATCATCTTCATTATCGATACCTCGGGTTCCATGAACCAGAATGCCTGGCCGCTGGTGCGGAAGAAGGTCCGGGAGGTCCTGGCGATCTATCCGCGGGTCAAGGGGATCCAGGTGATGAATGACATGGGGGACTACATGTATTCGCAGTACAAGGGCAAGTGGATACCGGACACGCCCGCTCGCCGCAAGGCAATCAACAAGCGGCTGGCCAACTGGCTGCCATTCTCGAACTCCAGCCCGGTGGAGGGCATCGAGGCGGCCATTCGGCGTTTCTATGCCAGGGACAAGCGCATCAGCCTGTATGTATTCGGTGACGATTTCTCACGCGGTTCCATTCAGACAGTGATCGACACCGTTGCAAAGCTGAACCGTGCAGACAAAAGCGGGCAGCGTCGGGTCCGCATCCATGCCGTCGGTTTTCCGGTACTGTTCAGAGAGGGCGGATTGTCGGTCAATGCCGTGCGTTACGCGGCCCTGATGCGCAAGCTCGCCGAGGAAAACGGCGGCAGTTTTGTCGGCCTCAACAAGGTACGCCCGTGATTGCGTCATCCCCGGCCAGATGCTGTGGTAACCACAACGGCATGCAGCGCGGTACTACAGGGCGCCAAACGCGAAGCGCCTGCTTCGTGAAAACCGCAACGCAACACTTCTGTTAACACCGGGATGATCTGGCTTGTCGCACGTCACTACCGGCTGTGCGCCTGACGCTGGCAGTGCTCCGGCGAATTCGGTACCCCGGCCGAACGGCGGGACTTTCCCGCCATCGATTTCGGTAACCGGGGCTTGCAGGGAGTTACTTGAAGGCAGGTAACGGGACCGCCAGGTACCACTTTTTGACTTCCGCATCGTAGCGCCATATCTGCTGGTCGGTCAGAACCATGACACTCATGCTCCGGTCATTGTAGTACTGGATCTCCGCAACGACGTGGGCCTCCGTGCCGTCTTCCGATACACCGGAGATCGTCGAGACATATGAGGTCACCTTGATGCCTTTCAGAACGCTGGGGTCCGGTCCGGGTTCTGTGACGACTTCCGGGTTGATGAAACTGCTGGCCGCCTCAAAATCAGCCCAGCGGATTGTCGATTCATAGGCCCGAATGGTGGACTGCAGGGTCATGGACTTTTTCTTGTCGTCCACGGTTCCACAGCCGGTAACCAGCAACAGCAGCAGGGCGAGTGAAATGAGTCTGCGCATCGATAGTCCGGTCCGTTAGGTTCCGTCAGGGTGAAAACATGGATGCTGTGCGATTATTCCGGATGTCCGGGCACTTGTCACGGCAAGCCTAGTCCGCGGTCCGCCAGTTCAGCAGTATGCCGGCCGCAACCAGGCCAAGGAAATTGAGCAGTGCCCATCCCGGCATACTGAGCCCGAGAAAGGTCCAGGAAACTTCTGCGCATTCCCCGGAACCGGTGAACACCATTTTGAGTGTTTCCGTCAGCGGGAATACCTCCAGCATGTATTCCAGTCCCGGTCCGCATTCCGGCACGCGGTCGGGCGGCAGGCTCTGCAGCCAGAGATGACGTCCCGCGATGCCGGCGCCCGTCAATCCGGCCAGTGTGATCAGTATCGCGTAAATCCGGCTGCCAATACGCCCGGGTGCCTGTGCCGCCGCGGCAAAAAACAGCAGCCCGGTGCCCAGGAAGGCGATTCGCTGGAAGATGCACAGCGGGCAGGGGTCGAGGCCGTCATGAAACTGCAGGTAATAGCCATAGCCCAGCAGTCCGGCACAATACAGCCCGGCCACGAAATTCAACAGGCGGCGTGATTCTCGCAGGGAAGTGAGCAGGCCGGTCATGCGGAAGCCGGTAATTCGTTACTGCCAGCCGATGACTTCATAGCCGCGGTCGCGCAGGCAGCGGTTTACAAAGTTCTTGAAAAGCGGCGAGGTTTCCGAGGACTGCATGGTGCCGCGTACGGTACCGGCGGCGGCACCCGCGGCGGCACCGGCCAGGCCGCGCTCCACGGCATCCCCGCGGACCACCCCGTAGGCACCGCCCGCTGCCCCGCCGATAGCGGCACCGCCCGCCGCCTTCCTGCCGACGTTGCCGTCCCTGGTTTCATTGACGCCGGAGTTCCGTGCCAGCTGTTTGCACTCGGCAATGTCCCGCTGGGCAACCTGGTTACCGACCTGCTTGAGGTGCGGGTTCGGGTACAGCACCGGCTCCGGGGTCGAGGCACAGCCGTAAATGCCGGCGATAAACAATGTGCAAAGAACACCGGCCCTGGTAGCGGTGGTAATCATCGGGTTGTGGGAGTGACCTGTTGTTTCAAGGGACAAGCATACGGCCGGTAACTGGAATTTCCGTACATGTTAGACCAAACGCCAGGGCGAACCAATGATTATCTGCCGGTTGGCAGGACCGGGGTCATCCTGCCAGAGTTCCTTCTGCAAGAAGGTTTATACCCGGCTCTTTTTGATTTGCTCGTAGGCCGACTTGATCTCCTGGGTCTTTTCCGTGGCGAGCTTCATCATTTCCTCGGGCAGGCCCTTGGCGACCAGCTTGTCGGGGTGATGCTGGTTCATCAGGCGCCGGTAGGCCTTCTTGACCTCGGCATCGCTTGCGTTCCGGTCGACGCCGAGGACTTTATAGGCGGTGGACAGGGACGGCCGGCCACTGTCCATGGCCGCGCTGGAACCGGCAAAGCCAAGCAGCTGCTCGATGTCTGCACGGCTGAAGCCAAGCTGTTCGCCAATGGTAAACAGGACGCGTTTCTCGCTGGCATGGACATGACCGTCCGCCATGGCAGTCGCGATCTGGATCTCCAGGAACATCTGTACCAGGTTGCGGCGCCGGTGACATTCCTGCCGGAACTGTACGAGTACAGCGTGCAATTGAAAGTCCGGCTGTTTGCCGGCATTGAACAGCCCGATGGCGGCCTTGCGCTGCTGCGCATCCAGTTGCATGCGGGCCATGATGGATTCGGTGGATGAGATTTCATCCGGAGTGACTTTGCCATCCGCCTTGGCAATATGCCCCATCACCGAGAAGGTGGTCGTGAAGAAGGCGGCCTGGACACGCTGTTGCTCGCCGGCACCAAACACGCCCGGCTCGCGGGTGCCTTTCAGCCCCTGGTCAAAATTGCGCCCCAGTGCCGCACCCAGCAGTGCGCCCAGCGGCCCGCCGAACATATACCCGAGTGTCCCGCCGAGCAGTGTGCCCCACCAGGCCATTCGTCCTGTGACTCCCCGTGATTGAATGCAGCCGGTAGTTTACACGCAACCGCCCAGGCAGAGGTGCTGGCCGGCATACCGGCCGTGTTTTGCGTCAGTGTGGAATACCGGCCGCGGTGAGTGATGCAGACAGGTGCCGGCGGGCCGTTTCCGCGTCGACCAGGACGGCCGTGAACGGGTAGCCGTCCGTCAGTGTGGCGACTACCTGGCTGGCGGTGTTGACGAAGCCGGCCTCGTCGCTGAAATCCATGTGGCTGGTTGACGCCGCCAGCACCACGTTGCTGCGCGTCACCACTGCGGTGGATGTCGTCGGGATGGTGATGGCCGCGTCGCCCGGGATGGAATCCAGGGATTGCAGCAGTCGTGCAATATTAATGACTGCCGGCGTGTCGATGCTGCCGTTCTCCACCAGGTCCAGCGGGGTGATGACCGGTGCCCCCCGGGCTGCTTCTCCCAGGAGGATGTCACCGAGATAAAAGCGAACGGGCTGGCCCGGCTCGTATTGAAACTCGCCCTGCCTGCCGGTCGTGCCGGACAGGACACCGGATTCGTAATACAGCCCCTCAACCGGGCCATCGATGAACTGGCCGGTGCCGGCGGCAACGATAATGGTATTGTCATGCTTGTCCTCGTCCGAGCCGGAACTACCACCGGATGAGACCACGAGTGCGCACTTGGCCCCGCTTAGCAGCAGTACGGCTGTCAAGGCAACAAGGATGGCTCTGTAACGTGTATTCATCAAATCTACCGCAATACCAGGAAATCCGTTTTGATACCAGCAGGGTTATTCGCCTGGTGCTTTATACCAATTGTAGTTCAAGTCACGAGGACAGGGCTTCCGAATGACCGGCAGCAGTGGAAATGCTGCAGGCCATTAATTACAAAGGCGGAATTTCCGGCAGACACCAGGCCGGTGTCTTTCGCGCCGCTCGTTGCCGGGTATTGCCTTAAGAAAAACGGAGGTGCCAGTGGTTGTTATTGCACGGTAATTGTCGTGATGCTGCGAATCAGTCCAGCGACAGGGGTCGTGCGAAGCGGCTCTTGAGATTTTCCAGTTCGCTCTCCATGTCCTCGCGTGCGTGCTGTACCTCTTTGCACACGGTTTCGAGGCGCTCGACTTTCTTTAAATACCTTGCAAAGCGGGTAAGCAAGCCGTCCAGTTCGTCCTGCAACTCCGCGAGTTCCTGTTTCGTTGCCACGGTCTCTTCCCTGGCGGCATCGAGTTTCTCGTGTGGTGCTTCCGGTGCGCTATTGCCGCCCGGCCATTCGATTTCACCGGCAGTGGCGGTTGACTCGGTGGTTGCCGCGGCGGATATATCTCCGGCAATGCCGAAGACCTCGGGCGGGACTCCCTTGTTCAGGCCGCCCTCGAGGACATAGACCTCGAAGCCACGCTGGCTCAGCAGGAAGGCTGCGGATGCACTGCGACGGCCGGTATCGCAGCAAATGATGTACTTGCGGTTGTGCAGCAGCTGTGATGTCTTGTCGCGCAGCTCCAGCAGCGGGATATTCATGCTGTCCTTGAAGGCATGATTGGCGTATTCATCCGGCAGGCGGACATCGAGCCACACGTCGCCGCCCTCGATCATGGACAGGGCCAGCGGGTAATCCACATAGTGAACGAGTGGTTTCTTC
>CP070821.1:1741908-1763928 GCA_020344335.1 Gammaproteobacteria bacterium
TGGCAAATCCGAGATTTTTGAGTGATTTATAGGCATATTCAAAATGCTGGACGTCAGGCTTGACAACTACTCGGTAATGCAAGGATTGCTCCATGTTGTTTGCGGCATCGACTTGATCGAAATAACGCGAGAAGACGATAAGCGCCACTTGCTTCGTGATATTTCCCAGAGGGACAGTCAGGGTTGTGGCACTACCCGTAAAGCTGGTTGGGTGCCCACTGTAGACCCACTTTCCCTGTTCTTCCGTCATGAATATCAGCACAGATTCATCCACTTTTCCTGAGGGTTCAGCTGGCGGGAGATATGTAGATTTGAAATCGACATTGTAGGCACACCCACCGACCAACAACGTTAATGTCACGGTAGCGATGATGTTAAGACGACTGAAAGTATTCACTGTAACGCACTCCTTGAATAGATGTATTCAAGATCCTTTCTAAAATGATTTCCTGCTTCAGATTACCTTGCGCGTCTAAATAGTCATATCCACCACGGCCAAGCTTTCCTTTGATGCGTGATTACGATGCCACTGTTGCTTTATACTTTCTTTCCCGTATTTGTTCGGCATTGCCGGGCACGGAGAGATAGCCGGAAATATCGTAATTCCGTCACCGAACTTATCCCGGTGGTCCCAGTTCCTTGTCAATTCCTTCAAAGATGCGGCTTACCCAATCGGGCGGAAAATTCAGTGGCGCCATGACCGGCTTGCTGATGATCTCCACTTCCGTTTGCGTCGCTGACATTTTCCTGATAAAGACAGCAACACGCTCACCCCAACTCCACAGGGTGACACCATGTGACAGTATGATGGTACCGTTGTCCCTGTCCTGTTCGACCACCTCCAGTCCCTGATTACCGGCTACCACCAGGGTGGCTTCGAATACCGCGTCATAGGGATGCTCGAACAGCTGCTTGTCACCCATGCCCTTTTCCTGCCTGACGGTATCGGTCGTGGCGCAGCCGGCGAGCAGAATTGCCAGCAGTGCAAGATTGAATATCCTTGTCATCGTTCCTCTCCTCTCCGCAACTTAGCGCTACATCCTATCGTGCCGTGCGATAACGAGCGGCGATGGCCATACAACTGCTATCACCTGTTAGTAGTGCACATTCACACCGGTATCCAGCGTTACTCTTCGCCAAACGTGTGCTGCTTCTGCTGCTCTTTCTTTTTCTCTTCCATGGCAGCACGCATCTGCTTCTCTTCCTCCCGCCACTCCTCGGCAAGGACCTTGGCCTCCTCGCAGTCCTTTAGAATGGCAGTGTGTTCCAGCGCGAGCATTTCACCCCTGATTTGCGCATACTCCTGCGCCTCCGGGGTGTCGCTACCTTCAAGCCAGAACAATACCGGCCAGAACAGAATCAACCCGACACCGGTCTGGGTCTCGTCCTTGTCCGCTGCCTTGTCGATACTGCGTCCCAGTTCTTCCAGGTTCCTCAGGTGTGAATTCATTTCCGCTTCGATTTCTGCACAGGAAAGTTCCTTGTATTGCTCCGGTGAAACCTCGGCAGACCGGATTTCATAACTGTGCGGAGCACAGGAAACACCGGCCAATACAACGATCAGAAAGGTGACAAATGCATGCAAAGAGTTGGAAAGCTGGCCTCGTATACCTTGTGTTTGATTTGCAGTATTCATGACATCCCACCTCCATGTTTACTTGACCATGAAGCACAAGCTTCAGTAGTTATTCCTTTCCATTTGCCTATAGTTTAATGCGATGTATCCAGTAAGACATTGATGCCAATCAATTATCCAACAGTTCGGCCGGTATCTGCCGTGGTCAATGCGGCGTGATTGCACAGACGGTTCTTTGATCGGGCCCAGGGTGCAAGGAGCTGAGTGTCTGGCAGCATGGAAATAACTCTTCGGTAAAAATGGTCGGTCCACATTTTCTTCTTTTATCAGTAAGTAATGCGCCCTAACCCCAATTGAGCATCAGCCCACCGTGAACGTTGAGAATTTACCAGCGCATGCAATGAAGCCAGGACGCAGAAGAATACAAGGTATATGCTGGAAAACACCCAAAACACGTCTTCAATAAATACCGGAATATCGCCGGTTCCCAGGGAAAGGAGGTGTATGCGTGCCCTTGGGCGCAGGAAGGGAAATTCTTTGGCAGTTTGAAGGAGAAAGGCCTTATTTTCCGGAATGATTACCGTTAAAATTCCGACAATCATAACCGGAAGGAAGGAAAGACATCATGAAAATCGGACGCAGTATCGGAATCATTTTATCGGTTCTGGTGGTCATCATTATCGCCGCCGTGATCTATATCATGACCTCACTGGATTCCATAGTCGCAGGAGCCATCCAGAAATACGGTTCCCAGGTGACACAGACACCGGTACAGGTCTCTTCGGTGAACATTGACCTCAAAGCCGGTGCTGCCAGCATCGAACAGCTCTCGGTCGGCAACCCGGACGGTTTCTCCGCGCCTGATATCTTCACCCTTGGCGGTATCAGCACGGCGCTCGATGTTGCCAGCAGCAGCAAGGATCTGATCGTCATCGAGGAAATACTTGTCAATGCACCGGTCGTGTCCTACGAGATCAACAAGGCAGGCGCATCCAATATCAAGGAACTGCAGAAGAATATCGAGCAGTCTACGGGTGCTGCTGGCGAGGCTCCGGCTGAGACCCCGGAATCCAGCGGCCCGAAAATGGTGATACGCAAACTGGTCATCGAAGGCGGCAAGATCGATGCGAAAGTGGCCGCGCTGGGTGACAAGTCACTGTCAGCCGACCTCCCGCGTATCCAGCTGAACAACATCGGCGAAAAGTCGGGGGGAGCCACCGGAGCGGAGGTCGCCCGTCAGGTCATTGATGCCATCATCGCCGGGGTCGGACCGGCGGTTGCGAATCTCGGCCTGGAAAAATATGTCGGCAAGAGCCTGGATGAGGCAAAGGCGCTCCTCGACGAGAAGGTCGGAAGTGAAATCGGCGAATCGCTCGGGGACAAGGCAAAAGAGGGTGCCGAGGGCCTGAAGAATCTGCTTGGCAAGTAACCGCCAGGCTCGGGTAACGAGCGGCAGGCCGGCATTACCGGTCTGCCGGGATGCAGTCACATCTGCACTGGCGTCCCGACGCATATATCCAGCGTCTCATCCGCCCGGCCCCGGCTGACGGCAATCTCCACGAGTCCATTCGAATTTTCATACCAGAATGCCGCGCCTTCGGAGACATCGGAAAAAGTTTGTGCCTGCGGCAGGGAACGGCCATTCACAGTCAGCACGGCTGTTTCTGCAACGACGGTCGAGCGCAGCCCGGTGACGGCATTTCCAAATCGATCGATGTAGACCACGCGGGACAGGTCGTCAGGCCAGTCGGCACCCGGGTCTGGTGTACATGGCACGCAGTCCCCGGGAAGTCGGCTATTGCGCGCCAGGAAAGCTGCGGCCGGGGCAAACACGTCGCGCCCGTGAAAACTGGGCGCAGCTCCTGCCACTTCCGGCAGACACCAGGCTTCGACAGAGCGTGCGCGACGGGTCACCAGCGAAAACAGGCCTTCGTCGGGACCGACATACCAGTGGCCTTCGGCCTGCAGCACGATACCCTTCCGTTCACTCCCCACACCGGGATCGACCACGCATAAAAACACCGTCCCCGGCGGAAAACCGGCTGCGTATGCCGGCAGCAGGTATGCCGCACCCTGGATATCAAACGGGACCAGGTCGGAAAACAGGTTGATAACCCGGATTCCCGGCGCCCGCTGCTGTAGCACGGCCTCAACCTGGCCGATGTACGGTCCTTCAAGGCCGAAATCCGTGAACAGGACAATCATGAGGTATCCAGGTCCGTGTATACGTCCGGCGTAAACCGCGGCAAGCAGATGGCAAGGAACACCAGGTCACCCGTGCCGGTATTGGTGATGCGCTGCGGACAGCCGGGCGGGATCAGTACGACCGTTCCCGGCTGGACCTCCTGTACCGGTAACTCACCGACCTCGACTTGCCCGGTCCCTTCGAGCAGGACATAACGCTCGGCCACGCCTCGCAGGCGATGCAGTCGGGTGGTGACACCGGGCTCCACGCGCGCCCGCGCAATCGAGACATCCGGGTCCGCCGGAGAATTGGACAATTCCAGGATGAAGCAGCCTTCTTCTGTATGGAACTCGTCTGCTTCGTCTGCTTTCATAATGGTTTCGCGCATATGTTCGTATGACCCTGGAATCACTGCTACCTCGCAAATACCGCTTCCTCGGGGAGTCGTGAGATGAACTGCAGAACCGCCCTGGATCTTTATCTTCCCATCCTGTCCTTCCCCCCGGAAAGAAGAAATGCCATGCTTCGCTACTGTATTTGCATTGTATTTTCCCGGGAAGACTATATCCATACCCGGCTTGCCAGTCTTTATTTCATTTTTGATCGGATGCAGACGAGGACAGCCGTGAATCCTGATGGCATGCAGGGGGACAGTATCGTGCCGATCAGCCTCGTTATCTTCGAGCAATCCGGTCCTTTTGGGGTAACCAGCCACCGGTTGCCTGCAGCGGCATGGGATTGTCCGCTGCACTGACCCACAGCGCAATGCCATAGCGACCGGCAGGCTGTGTAGTATCTGGCAGCGGGACTGACCAGCGGCCATTCGGCGAGTGATGCACGCTGTGGGCGAGTGCAACGAATTCCTGCTGCAGGGTGCGTTTGCGGTTCTCGCCATGTTTGACCCGGGTCGCGATATCGAATCCGAGTACGGCCACATGCAGTTCCAGCTCGGCACCGTCTGCCGGGAAGCTGGCCTGCAGCTGACCATTTTCGATGCGCGCAGAGAGAACGCCCGGTGCGCGTCCGCTGGCCCGCGGGCGGAAGCGGTAGATCCAGCCACGCCATTCGCGCCCGTTCACGAACATGCCTGGTGTATACACCGTACGCGCCCGGTTGTGTTGCGCATAACTGCGCTGGCGCTGTGCATTTTCAGGAATGGCAAAAGGGTCTTCCCACCCAAGATAGTCCCAGTAATCCACGTGGAGGGCGACCGGGACGATGCCGGTCCACAGGTCACCGGAATCAGTCAACTCGTTCAGCCAGCGCTCCGCCGGTGGACAACTGCTGCAACCCTGGGAAGTGTACAGCTCAAGCAGGGTAACCTGTGCGTTGCCGCTATTGAAAACCAGTGGATCTGCCTGCGCTGCACAGGCCGTCAGAGACAGGAAAACGACAAGACCGCGAATGCACATACCAACATCAGACAGATACCGGCAGGAATAATTCCGTGACATATACCAGACACCGAGTGTCAATCGCTCACTGCTTCCCGCTGCACGCACCCTGCCCCGCAAAGGCGGATGTCGGAACAGCGGATATTCCGAGCCACCTTAAATAGCACATACGATGTTGCCCATGCGTTCGGTCAGCAGCATGTTCTCACGATAATCTATGGGCACCACCACGAGACTGGGTCCCTCTTCGTCCAGTGCCGCATGCAGTGTCGACTCGAGATCGCGACTATTGGCCACCCAGTGACCGTTCCAGCCGAAGGACTCCGCAAGCTTCATCCAGTCGGGATTGCCAAACGCGAGGTTGGTATGCCGGCCGAATTCGGTTTCCTGTTTCCAGGCAATCAGGCCGTAGGCCTTATCTTCCCAGACCATCACCGTGATGCGCGAGTCCAGGCGCCGGGCCGTCTCCATCTCCTGCACGTTCATGAGAAAGCCCGCATCCCCGCAGATCGACAGGATTTTGCGGTTCGGGTGCACGAGATTTGCCGCAATCGCCCCGGGCAGGGCAAAACCCATGGAACAGAAGCCGTTCGGAATCAGGCAGGTATTCGGCTCGTTACACTGGTAGTAGCGCGCGATCCACATCTTGTGCGCTCCGACATCGGATAACAGGATGTCATCCGGTCCCATGACCTTGCGGGTATCCCAGAGCACCTTTTGGGGTCGGATACTGCCCTCGGTGTCATCATCCTTGTACATCTCGAACTCGTCCTGCATGTGACGGCGCACCACGGCCGGCAGCTTCATGTCGAAACTGATGTTGCCGGCGGCCAGTACCCGGGCATTCAGCATCGCCAGTGCCGTGGCCACATCGCCGATAACCTCGGTCTCCGGATGATAGTGCGCATCGATCTCGGCAGCTCGGAAGTCCATATGCACAATCTGCTTGTCCCTGTCCGGGTTCCACAACCGCGGGTGATACTCGACCATGTCGTAACCGATGGTAATCACGAGGTCGGCAGCTGCCAGCCCGCAACCGCCAACGTCCTTGGCCGCCAGACCGATGGTGTAGAGACAGTAATCGGCATTCATGTCGACACAACCCTTGGCCATGAATGTGCTGAGCACTCCGATCCCGGTCTGTTCGCAAAAGCGACGCAGTTCCCGGCTCGCAGGGGTACGGATGCAACCATTGCCGGCGATGATCATTGGACGTTTCGCCTGTTGCAGCAGGCTGAATACCCTGTCGATGGCCTGCGGATCCGGCACGGGACGCCAGTAGCGATGTGGTTTCAGCGGCTGGTGATCCGTGTCTTCCTTGGCAATGTCTTCCGGCAGTTCGATATGGCAGGCGCCGGGTTTCTCGGTGCGCGCCAGGCGCACCGCCTTGCGCAGCACCTCGGGGATGGTGTCCTCGTGCAGGATGCGCATTGCCCACTTGGTAACCGGTTCGAACATTGCCACGGCATCCACGATCTGGTGGGACTCCTTGTGCAGGCGCGTCTGCGAGCCCTGCCCGGTCAGCACCAGCATCGGGGCGCGGTCCATGTTGGCATCGGCCACGCCGGTTATCAGGTTGGTGGCACCCGGGCCGAGGGTGCCGAGACAGCCGGCCGGATTGCCGGTCAGGCGGCCGTAGGTCTCCGCCATGAAGGCCGCCCCCTGTTCATGGCGGGTCAGAATGAACCGGATCTTGTCCGACTGCTCCAGTGACATCATGAAGTCGGCGTTTTCTTCGCCGGGCACGCCGAAGATGTACTCGATACCCTCCTCCTCCAGGCACTGTACGAACAGATCGGATGCTTTCATGGATGGCTCCTTGCGCTTGTTGGTGACTGCTGTCCCGCGGTGGCAATCGAAAGTATAGCCCATGCGTCAGGAGCCTGTGGCGGGGTATCGGGCTGGCAGGCGGTGATAACCGGACGGCTGGCTGCCCGGTCATGGAGATGCTATGTTCCGCCCGTGGCTGGATTACCATTTCCTGTCACGAAACTGTCCGGATGGGAAACTTGCACACCTTGCCGGGATTGGTATGCAGGAAACGCCACTAACACCATGGATCAACAGTCAGCATTTTTTCACTGCGCACAAGGCCATAAAATAAAACCAGGGTATTGCTGAAATGAAATCAAGCACAGTAATCCAGTCCATGAGAGGTCCGTTTCTGTTGCTAACTCCGGTGTGTGTGTTTTTGGGTGCAAGTACCGTTGTTAACAGTCAAGCCAGCACAGACTGGCGCTTGCTTGTTCTGGTGCTGCTCGGGGCTGTGATGGCGCATATCAGTGCCAACACTTTTAATGAATATCTTGATTTCAAAAGCGGTCTGGACCTCACAACGACAAGAACGCCGTTTAGTGGTGGAAGCGGTGCATTGCCCCGGCATCCGGAAATGGCAAGTGCCGTACTCACTGCCGCTGTCATGTCTATTGTTGCTACGCTGTTGATCGGTTTGTTCCTCGCATGGAAATACGGACCGGGTATTATTCCAATAGGCGTTGTTGGTCTGGTATTGATAGTTACTTACACTGGCTGGATTAATAAACATCCATTTCTCTGCCTGATTGCGCCTGGTACAGGATTCGGGTTCCTGATGGTTGTGGGTACCCAGTTTGTGCTGGAAGGGCAATATTCAATGTTGTCCTGGATTGTTGCCGCTGTGCCATTTTTCCTGGTCAACAACCTCTTGCTGCTCAACCAGTACCCGGATATCCAGGCGGACGCCGATGCGGGACGCATACATTTGCCAATCGTGTACGGAACGAAGATTAGTAACACAGTGTATGCTTTTTTCGTATTGGCGGTGATCCTGCTAATTACGACCTGCATCCTCTTTGGCTATCTCCCTGCAATGAGCCTTGTTGCCTTACTGCCTATGCCGCTCGCTTTTTTCTCTTTGGCTGGCGCCATAAAGCACGGTGTACATATTGGAAATTTTCCGCTATATCTCGCGGCGAATGCAGTCGTAGCGATACTGACGCCATTGCTGCTCGGGATATCACTGATCATTGGCTGACCAGATTAACCGGGCGCAGACCACGGCCTTCCGGGGTGCACCGCGCGCCCGTAGAAACTCATGCCCTGCAAGCAAAAAAATACCGGGCAATGCCCGGTACAAAATTGTTGTTTAGTGCTTGTTCGGTTGAGTCTGATCAGATGTCAGCCTCACCGGCTTCCGGTAACGGCCGGTCGACCAGTTCCACATAGGCCATCGGTGCGTTGTCACCGGAGCGAAAACCGGACTTGAGAATCCGGAGGTAGCCGCCGGGGCGGTCCCTGTAACGCGGACCCAGTTCATTGAACAGCTTGGTAACGGTGTCGCGGTCACGCAGGCGCGCGAAGGCAAGCCTGCGCTTGTGCACGGAATCGTTCTTGGCCATGGTAATCAGCGGCTCGGCCACACGCCGCAGCTCCTTGGCCTTCGGCAGGGTGGTCTTGATTACTTCGTGCTGCAACAGCGACACGGTCATGTTCTGGAACATGGCCTTGCGGTGTGCACTGGTTCGGCTCAGATGCCGTCCGGACTTGCGATGACGCATGGTACTTTATTCCTGGTCAGATGCCTCAGGCATTCACTGCTTCGTTATCTTTCAGACCGGGAGGCGGCCAGTTTTCCAGACGCATACCCAGTGAAAGTCCCTTGGTGGCAAGCACGTCCTTGATCTCGGTCAGTGACTTCTTGCCCAGATTCGGTGTCTTCAGCAACTCGACCTCGGTCCGCTGGATCAGGTCACCGATGAAATAGATACTTTCGGCCTTGAGACAGTTGGCAGAACGCACAGTCAACTCCAGATCATCGACCGGCCGCATCAGGATCGGATCAATATCACCGACCTCCTCTTCCGGCTTCTCTTCCGAGCGGGCCTCCAGATCGACAAAGGCGGACAGCTGGTCCTGCAGGATGGTCGCAGCGTGCCGGATTGCTTCCTCCGGGTCCACGGTGCCGTTGGTCTCGATATCTATGATCAGCTTGTCGAGATCGGTGCGCTGCTCGACTCGCGCGCGGTCCACGGTGTAGGACACACGGCTTACCGGGCTGAACGAGGCATCCAGCTGCAGGTGCCCGATGGTCACGCCCTCGGTCTCATCTGACTGGCGCGCCGTGGCGGGCTGATAGCCGCGGCCCTTGGCAATCTTGAGGGTCATGCTGAGTTCGCCTTCCTTGGTCAGGTTGGCGATCACCTGTTCCGGGTTGATGATCTCGATATCGTGATCAAGGGTGATGTCACCGGCAGTCACAGGACCGAGACCCTTTTTGCTCAGGGTCAGCGTCGCGCTATCGCGATTGTGCATTCGCAGTGCCACTTTCTTGAGATTCAGCAGGATGTCGATCACATCTTCCTGCACACCCTCGATTGTCGAGTATTCATGCAGCACGCCCTCGATCTCGGCCTCGGTAATTGCGGTACCCGGCATTGAGGAGAGCAAAATACGGCGCAGGGCATTGCCCAGTGTATGCCCGAAACCACGCTCCAGCGGCTCCAGTGTAACCTTGGCATGTTTGTCATTGGCAACCTGGACATCCACGATTCGTGGCTTCAGGAATTCGGTGACTTTTCCAAGCATTTGTAATCTCTCCAGTACTTATTTCGAGTAGAGTTCAACAATAAGGTGTTCGTTGATATCAGCCGGCAGCTCGCCACGTTCCGGGCGGGATTTGAATACACCTTCCATTTTCTTGATATCCACGTCGATCCAGTCGGCGATGCCGCGCTGCTGCGCCAGATCCAGGGCGGTCTGGATGCGGTACTGCTTGCGTGCCTTCTCGTTGATGCTGACCGTATCGTTCGGCTGTACCTGGTAGGACGGGATGTTGACCCGCTTCCCGTTCACACTCACCGCATTGTGACGGACCAGCTGCCGTCCCTCGCTGCGGGACGAGGAGAAGCCCATGCGGTAAACCACGTTATCCAGACGGCCTTCCAGAAGTTGCAGCAGGTTTTCGCCAGTGGAGCCCTTGATGCGGGCAGCATCCTTGTAATAGTTGCGGAACTGCCGCTCAAGCACACCATAGATACGCCGCAGTTTCTGTTTCTCGCGCAACTGGGTTGCATAGTCCGACAGGCGGGTACGACGCTGTCCGTGCTGACCCGGAGGAAACGGGCGATTCTCGATCGGGCATTTCGCGGTGAAACACTTCTCGCCCTTGAGAAACAGCTTGCCACCTTCACGACGGCACTGGCGACATTTGGATCCTGTGTATTTTGCCATGGTTGATTCCTGAACTAGACGCGACGCTTCTTCGGAGGACGGCAGCCGTTATGCGGGATCGGCGTCACATCGGTAATGTTGGTAATCTGGAAGCCGGCATTATTGAGTGCGCGCACGGCGGACTCGCGTCCCGGTCCAGGACCCTTGACCTCTACCTCGAGGTTCTTCATGCCGTATTCCTTGACGATGCTGCCGACACGCTCGGCAGCAACCTGGGCGGCAAACGGGGTACTCTTGCGTGAACCACGAAAACCAGACCCGCCGGCAGTCGTCCAGGCCAGTGCATTACCCTGGCGGTCGGTGATGGTAATGATGGTGTTGTTGAACGAAGCGTGAATGTGGGCGATCCCGTCGGAGACGTCCTTCTTCACCTTCTTGCGTGTACGTGTTGCCGCTTTTGCCATGTTTCTGCTACCTGGTTGTCTTTAACCGTCTGTTTGCTATTTGCGTATCGGGCGCCGCGGTCCCTTGCGGGTGCGTGCATTGGTTCGCGTACGCTGGCCACGAAGCGGCAGTCCCCGCCGATGCCGGATACCGCGATAGCTGCCAAGATCCATGAGTCGTTTGATGTTCATGGAAACAGTGCGCCGCAGGTCACCCTCGATGATGTACTTGGTCACCTCGGCACGCACCGCTTCGACTTCCGCCTCGGTCAGGTCCTTGATCTGCACGTTCGGCTGGATGCCACTGTCGGCACAGATCTTCCGGGCCGTGGACCGACCGACGCCATAAATCGCCGTCAGTGCGATCTCGGCATGCTTGTTAACGGGTATGTTAATTCCGGCTATACGAGCCATGTAGTTGTCTCCGGCACTGCGCGCCCGCGGAGCGGCGCGAAAAGTGCGTAAGGATAGCTTCTGTTCATGAAAAAATCAATAACAAACAAGAGCCTGCGCGATACAGGCGTGGTTTGCCGATGCCCCGGGAAGACCGCTGATATATGCCTGATTTTCAATGCCTTGCATACCGCCGCCAGTGCTCAACCCTGGCGCTGCTTGTGGCGGCCGTCCTTGCAGATGACCCGCACCACACCCTTGCGCCGGATGATCTTGCAATTTCGGCAGATACGCTTGACCGATGCTCGTACTTTCATGTCACACCACCATCCGTTCAAACAAAAAAATACCGGGCCGCTGCCTAGCGCAACAGGCCCGCCCGACCATGGCCTTGCAGGTTGGCCTTCTTCATCAGACCGCTGTACTGGTGCGATACCAGGTGCGTCTGGACCTGCGCCATGAAATCCATAATAACCACGACAATGATCAGCAGCGAGGTGCCGCCGAAGTAAAACGGTACGTTCCAGTAAAGGATCAGGAACTCGGGCATCAGGCACACGGCAGTGATATAAACAGCGCCGGCGGTCGTCAGGCGGGTCATGACGCCATCGATGTAACTGGCGGTCTGTTCCCCCGGACGGATACCCGGAATAAAGGCACCGGACTTTTTCAGGTTATCTGCCGTGTCGCGCGCATTGAATACCAGCGCGGTATAGAAGAAGCAGAAAAACACGATTGCCAGTGCATAGAAAATCACGTACAGCGGCTGTCCCGGTGACAGGGTTGCCGAAATATCCTTGAGCCATCCCATGCCTTCATTACTGCCGACCCAGCTGCCCATGGTGGCCGGAAACAGAATAATGCTGGAAGCAAAAATCGGCGGGATTACGCCGGCCATATTCAGCTTCAGCGGCAAATGGGTGCTCTGCGCCGCATATACCTTGCGGCCCTGCTGGCGCTTTGCATAATTCACGGTAATCCGCCGCTGGCCGCGCTCGACAAATACCACGAAAGCAGTAACCGCGAGCACCAGGGCAAACAGCACCAGGATGGTCATGATGTTCATCTCACCGGTGCGCGCGAGCTCAAGGGTGCCGCCAATGGCCGACGGCAGACCGGCCACAATACCAGACAGGATGATGATCGAGATGCCGTTGCCGACACCACGCTCCGTCACCTGCTCACCCAGCCACATCAGGAAAATCGTGCCTGTCACAAGGGTAGCAATAGCGGTAATCACGAAACCCGCGCCCGGGTTGATCACCAGGGAACTGCCGGCGACCGTCTGACCCTGCAGTGCCGAGGAAATGCCAAAGGCCTGCATGGTGGCAAGACCCACGGTACCGTAACGCGTGTACTGTGTGATCTTGCGGCGGCCGGCGTCCCCGCCCTCCTTTTTCAACTGTTCCAGCGAAGGAACCGTCACGGTCAGCAGGTTCATGATAATCGAGGCCGAGATGTAGGGCATGATCCCGAGTGCAAAGATAGAGAGTCGCTCCAGGGCGCCACCCGAGAACATGTTGAACATCTCCAGGATCGTGCCGCGCTGCTGTTCGACCATGGCAGCCAGCACCATCGGGTCAATACCCGGCAGCGGAATAAAGGTACCGATGCGGAAAACAATAATGGCACCAATGACAAAAAAGAGCCGCTGACGCAGCTCTTTCATCTGCCCGATTCCCGAGGCAGCCTCTGTAATTGATGCACCCAGTGCCATTTAGTCCTCGATGCTGCCCCCGGCAGCTTCAATTGCAGCACGTGCACCCCTGGTGACCTTGATGCCCTTGAGCTTAACGGCCTTATCGATCTCACCGGAGGCGATCACCTTGACCTGCCTGGCCTGGCGGGAAACGACATGGGCGTCGACCAGGGCCTGCAGGTCGATCACGTCGGCATCCAGGCCAGCCAGTTCGTGCAGACGGACCTCATCGGCAAAGCGTGCCTTGCGCGAGGTAAAGCCGACCTTGGGCAGGCGCCGCTGCAGTGGCATCTGGCCACCTTCGAATCCGGTCTTGTTGAAGCCGCCGGAACGCGATTTCTGGCCCTTGTGGCCACGACCGCAGGTCTTGCCCGAACCGGAACCAATGCCACGACCGACGCGCTTGGCCGCCTTCCTGCTGCCTGCTGCCGGTTTTAATGTATTCAGACGCATTGTCTATTCCTCAACCCTGACCATGTAGGCGATCTTGTTTATCATCCCTCGAATCTCTGGCGTATCGTCCAGCTCGACGCTGTGGCGAATGCGCCGCAGGCCCAGCCCGAGCACGGTATCCTTGTGGCTCTGCAGGCGTCCATTACAGCTCTTCACGAGCGTGACCCTGATTTTCTTGTCAGCTGCCATGGCTTAATCCATGATTTCCGCGATCGACTTGCCGCGTTTTGCCGCCACTTCTTCCGGTGAACGCATGCTGGTCAGCCCGTTCATGGTCGCCCGCAGCACATTAATCGGGTTGTTCGAACCAATGCACTTGGCGAGCACGTCATGAACGCCCACCACTTCAAATACCGCACGCATCGCACCACCGGCAATAATCCCGGTACCTTCCGATGCCGGCTTCATGTAAACCTTTGCGGCGCCGTGGCGTGCCGTGATGGCATAGTGCAGGGTTCCGCCCTTCAGGTTGACGGTTTGCATATTCTTGCGGGCAGATTCCATGGCCTTCTGTATAGCCACCGGTACCTCGCGGGCCTTTCCATAGCCATAGCCGATTCGCCCTTCGCCGTCACCCACGACGGTAAGTGCGGTAAAGCCGAACTGACGACCACCCTTAACCACCTTGGCGACACGATTGACCGTGATCAGCTTCTCAAGCAGTCCATCGCCCTGTACTTGTGCATCTACTCTTGCCATATCTCGAACCCCTGGTCAGAACTCCAGACCGTTTTCCCGTGCCGCATCGGCGAGCGCTTTAACCCGTCCATGATACTTGAAACCGGAACGATCAAATGCAACCTGTGTAACTCCGGCTGCCCTGGCACGCTCGGCGATCAGTTTACCTACAGCCGATGCCGCCTCGACGTTACCGGGCTTGCTGATACTCTTGCGCAGGTCACCGTCCAGAGTGGAAGCGCTTGCGATCACCTTGTCGCCTTCCGGCGCGATCACCTGGGCATACATATGCTGCGGCGTGCGGTGCACACACAACCGTGTCTTGCCCAGCTCCATGATATGTGCGCGCCCTCGCCGGGCTCGCCGTAAACGTGACTGTTTCTTGTCCATACTATTGCCTATTTCTTCTTGGCCTCTTTCCGCACCACATGCTCATCGGAATAGCGTACACCCTTACCCTTGTACGGCTCCGGCGGGCGGAAGGCACGGATCTCTGCTGCTACCTGACCAACCTGCTGCTTGTTACTGCCCTTGATGACAATCTCCGTCTGGCTGGGTGTCTCTGCCGTGATTCCCTCTGGCAACGCATAATCTATGGGGTGCGAAAAACCCAGCGTCATGTTAACTACCTTGCCCTTGGCCTGCGCACGGTAGCCGACACCGACCAGTTCGAGCTTCTTTTCAAAGCCTTCACTGACGCCGATCACCATGTTATTGACCAGCGCACGCGTCGTCCCGGCGAGGGCGTTTGCCTGCTTGGATTTGTCACGTGCAGTCACCTTCAACTCACCCTCCTCACGACTTACCTGGATGAGGTCATGAACACGGTGCTCCAGGGTGCCCTTGGAACCCTTGACCGTCAGCAGCTGCCCGTCTTCCTTTATTTCAACGGAAGAAGGGACAACAACCGGATTATCTGCAATTCGTGACATCGTCGTTCTCCGATCAGCTGATCACACAGAGGACTTCACCGCCCTCACCCGCAGCACGTGCCTGGCGATCACTCATGACGCCGCGCGAGGTTGAAACTATGGCCACACCCAGGCCACCCTGCACCAGGGGCAATTCGTCCTTGCCCTTGTATACGCGCAGACCCGGACGGCTGGCGCGCTGGACCATGTCGATCACCGGCTTGCCATTATGGTATTTCAGGGCCACCGTAAGGACCGGCTTGGCGTCCGTTTCAGTAACTGAAAAGTCGGTTATGTAACCTTCGTCTTTCAGCACCTGTGCAATGGCACATTTCAGGCGGGAAGACGGCATGGAAACTTCCAACTTGCTGGCGGCCTGCCCGTTACGTATCCGGGTCAGCATATCGGCTATCGGATCAGTCATCATAATCTGTCA
Organism: Gammaproteobacteria bacterium; assembly: GCA_020344335.1. GTDB lineage: Bacteria > Pseudomonadota > Gammaproteobacteria > UBA9214 > UBA9214 > SZUA-186. Next base: position 1,757,225 of record CP070821.1, read on the forward strand.
CCAGCTCGCCTTTACCAGCCCCGGGATATCACCGCGCATGGCGGCTTCACGCAGCTTGTTCCTCGCCAGCCCGAACTTGCGGTAATAGCCATGCGGCCGTCCGGTAACCCGGCAGCGGTTGCGCTGGCGCGATGAGCTGGCATCACGCGGCTGTGCCTGCAGCTTTGCCTGTGCAGCTGCACGTTCCTCGTCCGAAGTCTTCGGGTTATTGATAATTGCCTTGAGTTCGGCACGGCGTGCAGAAAAACGCTTCACAGTACGCGCACGCTTGTTCTCGCGGGCAATCATTGAACTCTTTGCCATGGTATTACCTCAGTTTCTGAACGGGAAGTTGAATGCTGCCAGCAGCGCACGGCCTTCCTCGTCTGTCTTCGCAGTCGTGGTAAACGTAATATCAAGACCGCGCAGTGTATCGATCTTGTCGTAATCAATTTCCGGAAAGATGATCTGTTCCTGGATACCCATACTGTAGTTGCCACGTCCGTCGAATGCCTTCGGGCTCATGCCGCGAAAGTCACGAATTCTCGGAATGGCGATATTGATCAGGCGGTCGAGAAATTCATACATCTGCTTGCGACGCAGGGTTACCTTGCAGCCGACCGGCCAGCCTTCACGCACCTTGAAACCGGCAACGGACTTACGCGCCTTGTTAACGATAGGTTTCTGACCCGCAATACTGGTCATGTCCGCGACAGCATGCTCCATCACCTTGCGGTCACCAACGGCCTCACCAACGCCCATATTCAGGGTGATCTTGGTGATGCGCGGTACTTCCATGATGTTACGGTAACCAAACTGCTCCTTGAGCTGTTTGATTACTGTGTCACGATAATATCCCTGCAGCCTTGCCATATCACTAACCCGTCTGTCAGACGTCCACCACTTCATTGGTGGACTTGAAATAACGAACCTTGCGACCGTCCTGAAGGGTCCTGAATCCCACACGGTCACCCTTGCTGGTCTGCGGATTAAACAGCATGATGTTGGATGGATGGATCGGCATTTCCTTCTCTATGATACCGCCGGTTATACCCCGGTTCGGATTCGGTTTGGTATGCCGCTTGACCATGTTGACATCGGCAACGACAATCCGGCCGTCCGTCATCACCCGCAGAACACTGCCACGCTTGCCCTTGTCTCGGCCCGCGATCACCACCACATCATCACCTTTTCTGATTCTTTGCATGGTCTTTCCTACAATACTTCCGGTGCCAGCGAAATAATCTTCATAAAGCGCTCACTGCGCAGCTCCCGGGTTACGGGCCCGAAAATACGGGTACCAATCGGCTGCAGCTGGGTATTCAGCAGTACCGCCGCGTTGCCGTCAAAGCGTATCAGCGAACCGTCCTGGCGGCGGACACCCTTGCGGGTACGCACCACGACTGCGTTGTATACCTCGCCCTTCTTGACCTTGCCACGCGGGATCGCTTCCTTCACGCTGACCTTGATGATGTCGCCGATCCGTGCATAGCGCCGGTGCGAACCACCAAGCACCTTTATGCACTGCAGACGGCGTGCGCCGCTGTTATCAGCCACATCCAGCATTGTTTGCATCTGTATCATGCTTGCATTCCGTTCTTATATTACTTGCTGGCGCGTACCCTATTCACTACGCTCGACGACATCAACCAGCCGCCAGGACTTGGACTTTGACAGTGGTCGGCATTGTTCAATCGACACCTTGTCGCCTTCCCGGCAGGTGTTGTCCTCATCGTGGACATGCAGCTTCGTCGAGCGGCGAATGTATTTCCCGTACACAGGATGTTTCACCTTGCGCTCGATCATCACAGTCACTGTCTTGTCCATCCTGTCACTGACAACTGTGCCGGTGAAGGTGCGTGCAACCTTGCTTTGTTCATTCATGATGCATCACCTGCCCTGATCTTTTCGTTGATTACCGTGTACACGCGGGCAATATCCTTGCGCACCTTGCTCATCTGGTCCGGCCGGGACAACTGCCCGATACCACGCTGCATGCTGAGATTGAATTTCTCACGCAGCAGGTTTTGCAGCTCGAGGCGCAGTTCACCGACCGATTTGCTTCGCAATTCTGTAGCGTTCATCACAATACCGTCCGCGATACGAAAGTTGTCTTGAATGGCAACTTGGCCGCTGCCAGCTTGAATGCCTCGCGAGCCACATCTTCCGACACACCCTCGATTTCATAGAGCACGCGGCCGGGCTGGATCTGGGCGATCCAGTACTCGACATTACCCTTCCCCTTGCCCTGCCTGACCTCGATGGGCTTCTTGGTGATTGGCACATCCGGAAATACGCGGATCCAGAGTTTTCCGCCACGCTTCACGTGACGGGTAATCGTGCGGCGCGCTGCCTCAATCTGACGTGCCGTCAGGCGGCCGCGTGCGGTAGCCTTGAGCGCATACTCGCCAAAACTCACCTTGCCGCCACGGATGGCCAGACCCCGGTTACGGCCTTTTTGCTGCTTCCTGAATTTTGTTCTCTTGGGCTGTAACATGCTCGTACTCCGTTAAGAAGCAGCGGCCTTGCGCGGTGCTTCCGCGGCGGCTTCCTCATCCTGCTCAAACACCTCGCCCTTGAATATCCACACTTTTACGCCAATGACACCGTACGTCGTATTGGCATTAGCCGTCCCGTAATCGATATCCGCACGCAGCGTATGCAGTGGCACACGACCCTCGCGGTACCATTCGGAACGCGCGATTTCAGCTCCGTTCAGGCGCCCGCTCACCTTGATCTTGATGCCCTCGGCACCGATCCGCATGGCATTACTAACAGCGCGCTTCATGGCACGGCGGAACATGATGCGGCGCTCCAGCTGCTGTGCGACACTTTCGGCAACCAGGTAAGCATCCAGCTCTGGCTTGCGGATTTCCTCGATATTAATGTTCACCGGGATACCCATGCGCTCGGACACTTCCTTGCGCAGGCGGTCGATATCCTCGCCTTTCTTGCCGATTACAATACCGGGACGTGCGGTATGGATGGTGATTAATGCATTGTGCGCAGGACGGGATATCTGGACACGACTGACTGACGCCTGCGACAGGCGCTTCTTTATATAGTCACGGATCTCCAGATCCATGTTCAGATTATCGGCAAAATCCCTCGAATCGGCATACCACGTGGAAGTCCAGTCCTTGACGATGCCGAGTCGGATACCCGTTGGATGTACTTTTTGTCCCATTCTGCTGTTTAGCCTCTAGCTTGTTATCAGCTGTCACCCACCGTGATGGTGATATGACTGTTGCGTTTCAGAATCCGCGTTCCACGGCCCTTGGCCCGTGCACGATACCGTTTCAGCGTGCGTCCCTCGTTAACATAGATAGCTGCAACCGAGAGTTCGTCGATATCAGCACCTTCATTGTGCTCGGCGTTTGCGATTGCCGATTCCAGCAGCTTGCGCACCATGCCGGCCGCTTTCTTCGGACTGAATGTCAGTACATTCAGTGCCTTCTCCACCGGCATCCCGCGGATCTGATCCGCGATCAGGCGGCACTTCTGCGGAGAGACCCGTGCATGCTTCAATGTTGCGCTGACCTGCATCCTCGTTCCTCCCTACTTGGCCTTCCTGTCGCCAATATGGCCCCTGAAGGTACGGGTGAGGGCAAATTCACCCAGCTTGTGACCAACCATGTTCTCGTTGATCAAAACCGGCACATGCTGGCGACCGTTATGAACCGCGATTGTCAGGCCGACCATTTCCGGACTTACCATGGAGCGGCGCGACCAGGTCTTGATCGGTCGCTTGCTGTTCTCGGCAACCGCCTTGTCCACCTTCTTCATAAGGTGAAGGTCGATAAACGGGCCTTTCTTGATCGAGCGTGGCACTGTTAATGGTCCTCTGGCAATTATTTGCGATTACGTCGTCTTACAATCATGTTGTTGGTGCGCTTGTTCTTGCGCGTCCGGTAACCCTTGGCTGGCGTGCCCCAGGGACTGACCGGATGACGGCCGCCGGCAGTACGGCCCTCGCCACCGCCATGCGGATGGTCGACCGGGTTCATGGCGACACCGCGAACCGTCGGGCGCACACCGCGCCAGCGGGATGCACCGGCCTTGCCGAGCGAGCGCAGGTTATGCTCTGCGTTGCCCACTTCACCGATGGTGGCCATGCACTCCGAGGGCACCTTTCGCATTTCACCGGAGCGCAGTCGCAGCGTGGCATGATCGCCCTCGCGCGCCACCAGCTGGACACTACTGCCGGCACTGCGTGCCAGCTGTCCGCCCTTGCCGGGCTTCATTTCGATATTGTGTACCAGCGTACCCACCGGTATGTTGCGCAGCGGCATGGCATTCCCCGGCTTGATCGGAGCATTTGCGCCGGTGCGGATTTCACTGCCGGCCTTTACGCCCCTGGGTGCCAGGATGTAACGGCGCTCCCCGTCCGCATACAGCAGCAGAGCGATATGGGCTGAACGGTTCGGGTCATACTCGATGCGTTCAACCTTTGCCGGCACTCCGGTCTTGTTGCGCTTGAAATCAATCGTGCGATAACGCTGCTTGTGTCCGCCGCCACGATGCCGCGTGGTGATACGGCCTGCATTATTCCTGCCGCCGGACTTTGTCTTCGCGCCAACGAGTCCAGCATACGGACCGTCCTTGTGCAGGTCCGGCGTAACCACCTTGACGACAAAGCGACGTCCGGCGGATGTTGGTTTTGCTTTTACAAGTGGCATAGTTGTGAATCCCTGGTGCAGTAACCGGTAACAGCCGGGTCTACTCCGCTCCCATAAAGTCGATATCGTGGCCTTCTTCCAGTGTCACGTAGGCCTTTTTCCAGTCGGCCCGCTTGCCTTCCCGGTAACCGTGGCGCTTGATCTTGCCGCGCATATTCGCAACCTGTACACCCGACACCTTTACGTCGAACATCAGTTCGACTGCCTTGCGTATCTCCGGCTTGCTGGCATCCGGCAGCACCTTGAATACAAACTGGCGATTGGCATCCGCGATCCGCGTGCTTTTCTCGGAAATAACCGGGGCAAGCAGTATCTTCATCAGGCGTTCCACATTCATGCCAGCCGCTCCTCGATCTGCTTCAACGCAGCCGTGGTAATCACAACCTTGTCAAATCCGACCAGACTGACCGGATCCGCATCCGCGACATCACACACAGCAGAACGCGGCAGGTTGCGCACGGCCAGGTACAGGTTGTCATCCGGCTCCTCGGTAATAATCAGGGCGTTCTCGATGCCCAGTTCATTAAGCTTTACCACCAGCTCCTGCGTCTTCGGCGCATCGACGGTGAAGCTTTCGACTGCGACCAGACGGTCCTGGCGGACCAGCTCCGAGAGAATCGACCGCATTGCACCACGGTACATCTTGCGATTGATTTTCTGGGAAAAATCCCGCGGTGTTGCCGCAAACACCTTGCCACCACCACGCCAGATCGGACTGCGGATGGTACCGGCACGGGCACGACCGGTGCCCTTCTGCCGCCAGGGCTTGGTACCACCGCCGCGCACCTCGGAACGGGTCTTCTGCTTGGCAGAACCCGATCGATTACTTGCCAGGCAGGCAACAACTACCTGGTGGACCAGTGCTTCCTTGAATTCCTGACCGAATGTGTCATCCGATACCTGCACCTTTCCGGAACCGCCGCCCTGTAACTGCAATTCCATCAGCCAGCCCCCCTGCGCGCCTTCACGGCAGGCCGGATGATGACATCACCGCCCTTCGCTCCGGGAACTGCACCCTTGATCAACAGCAGGTTGCGTTCGGTATCGACGCGAACAATTTCCAGATTCTGTACATTGGTCCGCACATTACCCATGTGGCCCGCCATCTTCTTGCCCTTGAACACCCGACCCGGTGTCTGGCACTGTCCAATTGAACCCGGTGCGCGATGCGATATCGAGTTGCCATGTGTGGCATCCTGCATACGAAAGTTGTGGCGCTTGACGACACCGGCAAAGCCCTTGCCGATCGAGGTGCCGGTCACGTCCACGGTCTGCCCTTCCTCGAAGACATCGATCTTGATTTCGCTGCCGATCTCGATGTCCTCACCTTCACCATCAGCGAGGTAAAATTCCCACAGCCCGCGTCCAGCTTCGACGCCGGCCTTGGCATAGTGACCGGTCATCGGTTTGGTCACCCGGTGGGCACGACGCGTTCCTGTTGTAACCTGCAGGGCTCGATAACCGTCGTTCTCCAGGGTCTTTATCTGGGTAACCCGATTCGGCTCAACCGAAATAACAGTCACGGGCACAGATACACCGTCATCCCTGAAGATGCGTGTCATACCTGCCTTGCGACCTACAATTCCGATACTCATATCCGTTGTCCCGCAATTAATTCATGTTAAATGGGGTCAGACCCCATTTAATTCAGCTTGATCTGCACATCAACGCCTGCAGCAAGATCCAGTTTCATCAGTGCATCGACGGTCTTGTCAGTCGGATCCACGATATCCATGAGGCGCTTGTGAGTCCGGATCTCATACTGGTCACGCGCATCCTTGTTGACATGCGGCGAAATCAGCACGGTAAAACGTTCCATCTTGGTTGGAAGCGGGATCGGCCCCCTGACCTGCGCACCGGTACGTCTTGCCGTCTCAACAATCTCGGCAGCTGACTGATCGATCAGGCGATGGTCAAATGCCTTGAGACGTATACGGATTCTTTGGTTGCTCATGTTTATCTGCTTGCGTTAAGTGGGGTCAGACCCCATTTGATTTACTCGAGGATCTTCGAGACCACCCCGGCACCCACCGTGCGACCACCTTC
>CP070821.1:1764028-1788684 GCA_020344335.1 Gammaproteobacteria bacterium
TTATCCACCACCGGTATTTTTGCACCGGCCAATCACTACAAGGGCAAGTTCTTTGGCAATACCGCCGAGAGCGGTTTTAAGGAAGAAAAGCTCTTGAAGGCGGAAGAGATGAACCTGCTGCAGAGTGAAATGGGCGTGGTAGAGCGCGAAGACCGCAAGGCAGCCCTGCAGGCGCTCATTGATAACGGCAAGATCATGAGCATCGATGATGACGATATCGTGCGTGGGCTGGTCAATGCCAAGGTTATGTCCGCTGACGCCAACAAGGTGCTCAAGAAAGCGCACAAGGCCGTCAGGCATACTGCCAAGAAGATCAAGGCATTCCGAAAATGGATTACCTGGCTGTTTGCTTTCGGTCTCGTCGGGCTGGGTATGCAGATCACGATTTCCTCCATGAAACAGGCAGGCGGCCAGCCCGCCGTGATTGGTGGCGTGGTAGGATTTATCAAGGCGACATTGTCACTGCTAGTTGTGATGTTGCTGATTACTGAAACAATCTAGGAGGCATGATCATGAGTAATCCCGATAGCCAGGATATCGACCTGCAGGAAGAGGCTGGAGCCAAATTCCACCGTGGCTCCGCACTGTCCATCTTTGGCAGTGACCGGAGGGAGGATCTAACCGCCCTTATTTTCGCTTTGCTTATTGCGCTTTATGTATATGTTACCAATTAAATAAGCGCCTTACAGAACCATGCCGGTGTCCACTTAGTTGGATGCCGGTTTTTTTTTTGCGAGTCGAGATGAATTCTTCAAAAAATATTCTGCTGGCAAGCCACGGTACCGATGGTGCGCAGGCTGCCGAGCGCATGGCAACCGCATTATGTACAGAGCACGGACACATTCACCATTTGTTCGTGGTGCCTGATTTGTGGAAAGGCATGATGGGGGATGACTGGCTCAATAATCGTATAACACGTGACCGCTTTGGCCGTTACCTCGAGTCGGAGCTTGGCCGCGAAATTGACGAGCACTGCAGCCGTGTTCAGGATCAGGCAGAGGAAAGAGGGCTCCGGTATACCTGCGATATTATGCTGGGAAAGCCGGAAAAGTGTTTGCTCAACGTCAGTCGCAACGCAAGTTACGACCTGATCATCATGGGATCGCCGCGCCCGAAGGGAATCCCTGGCCTGCGTTCACGCATGAGCCTGGAACCTTTGGTAAGGGGACTGGCCATACCCCTGCTGATCGCACCCTATCCCGATGACTGAGCCAGCAGCGGCACCTGCAAATACAGAAGATGCCGCATGGGCATCATTCAAGACCCCCCTGGATAAAACTTCTTTGGTAGATTTTTGCCAGGATGTTGAGCGCCTGTTCCGAATCAACCCCTACCTGGAGTTTTCCGGCTGGGAGCCCTGCGGCAACAACAGCTACCGGTTCCGGGGACGCAATCTGAGCCAGGACCCGCCCTTCGATTTTGATCTGCTGTTGCACGCGGAACCACTACCGGATGGCTTGCGCATTCGCTATGAACAGGGTCTGAAATCCACCAGCACGTTCAGCGTTAAAGGCGCAGCCGAAGGCTCGGAGCTAACCATAGTGGAAAATTATGGTGCCGTCTCCGAGAAAGAGCGCCAGGAACGTCTGCACGAAGTGGATCGAAGCCTGGTGAAATGGGCCGAAGACCTTCAGGGCTATCTGGTGCGCTGGAAACACTGGTCCTGGCTCGCGCCATGGCGCTTTTACATGCGCCGGATCTGGCAACCCATGAAGCCGACCGCACGCAGAATTACCTATATCCTGCTGTGGATCAGTGTCGTGGAAGTCGCCCTGATTGCCCTGGGGGTAGCCATATATTTTGCCGAATACAGGTAGCCCGGGCGGCGCGGCGAATGTTCCCGTGAATACTCTTTCAGCTGACCAGCCCATCCACGAATGACAAGGATGAGGTTTGCCTTTCCGGTCGCGTTTAATGGCAATGTACTGGCGCATACCTGTTCTCAGTAACATCCCGTTTTCACACACCAGGTGGCCGATGCCATCCGGTAATACGCTGCCCTGAGCAGCCACCGGCCAGCAGCAAACCAGGGCAGCCAGACAGCTGCGCGCCGCGAAACGGGCAGGATCCGGCCTGAATTAAAGGGCCATAACAGTTGGCCGATAATCAGCCAGATAACCCCCTCTGCAAGCCGGAGAACGAATATGACTTTCCTTTATTCAGGACGTGTTTCATTGCTGCTGATCCTGACGCTTCTGCTAACACCGCCAAAGGTAGTGGCCACAGAAACTTTTTCGTTCGGCATCGTGCCCCAGTTCGATGCGCGGAGAACCCATAAGGTATGGAAACCACTGCTCATGCGTCTGGAGGCGGAGACCGGTCTCAAGTTCCGGATCGTGGGTTCGTCTACCATACCGGAGTTTGAAACACAGTTTATGGCCGGTGAATTCGATTTTGCCTATATGAATCCATACCACGTGCTGAAGGCGGCCAGATCCGTGGGCTATATGCCGCTGGTTCGCGATGTCGGGCGGACATTGCATGGCGTCATCGTGGTTCCCAATGACAGCCCTATAACCCGGGTGGAGGAACTGGATGGCAAGGTGGTTGCGTTCCCGGCGCCCAATGCACTCGGTGCTTCCCTGATCCCGCGGGCAGATTTCATCAATGTCTTCGGCATATCCATCGTGCCGCGTTACGTGCAGAGCCACAGTTCCGTCTATCTGAATGTGGCCCTGGGTGAAACCGCCGCTGGCGGCGGTGTGCAAAAGACCCTCGGCCAGCAACCGGCCGAGGTCCGTGATACCTTGAGGGTACTGTATCGCACCCGCGAGACCGCTCCCCATCCCCTGGTCGCGCACCCGCGGGTGCCAGAGCGGGTGCGCAATGCGGTGCGTGACGGTCTGTTGGCCATCGGTGCCACCGAGGAAGGACGCCGATTGCTGGAACCTATACCGATCGATCGTATCGGCATCGCCACCATGGCAGATTACCGGCCAATGGAGGCGTGGGGTCTGGATGCGCTCTACGTTCAGTAACGGGAGCCCAAGAGACGCCAAGCAACCATGGGAATTCGCGCCAAGCTCCTGATCCCCCTGCTGATGCTGGTTGCAGTGTTCGCAGCAGTACTCGAACTCTATATTGTACCCAGAGGAACCGAGACGCATTTTCAGCAACGCAAGCTGCTCCAGGAACAGCAACTGAAATTGCTCGGCATTACCCTGGAAGAGGCACTGCTCAAGGGGAATCTCGCCCAGGTGCACATGACCCTGAATGTCATCCTGGAGCAGCAGCCTGAGTGGCAGGCCCTGACTGTGATCAAGCCGGACGGGCGTCGCGTCTATCCGGTAGGCACTGTCCCGAAACCGGATGACAAACCGTTCCTGATCGAACTGTCGAACGAGATCACTCACCTGGACTCGGTGATCGGCACCCTGCACCTGATAGCAGACTTGAGTGAAATCGTTGCGGAGCAGGAACACCAGCAACGCAACCTCTTCTGGGCACTGATACTGCTGCTCCTGATCTCCTCGGGAATCAGCGCCCTGATGCAGGACCGACTGATCCGTCGTCCCCTTAACCTGCTCGCCAACGCTGCCGGCCGGGTCGCCAAAGGCGATTATCAGGTCAAACTGCCCGACTCCAGCAATGACGAGGTCGGGCGGTTGATGAAAGCGTTCGGGCACATGAGGGACCAGCGCCGGCATGCGGAAACCGAATTGCAGGTGCTTGCCTATACTGATGTATTGACGGGATTGCCCAACCGGGCGCAGTTCAACGCCCATCTGGGAGAGGCGTTGGAACACTGCAAGGGATCATATGAATCACTTGCGTTGCTGTTCATTGACCTGGATCGCTTCAAGCTGATCAATGACACCCTGGGGCATGAGGTGGGTGACCAACTGCTGATCGAAGCGGGTGCGCGGATCAGGCAATGCGTGCGTAATGAAAACCTGGTCGCGCGTCTCGGCGGTGACGAATTCACCGTGGTAATCAATGATGTCCACCTTGGTGATGAAATCAATGCAGTCGTCAACCGTGTGCTCGAGGCCCTGGAAGAGCCCTTCCTGTACGGCAGCCACGAAATGTTTATCTCGCCCAGTATCGGTATTTCGGTCTATCCGCAACATGGGGATGACAGTAACAGGCTGATCAAGCATGCCGACACGGCCATGTACCGGGCCAAGGAGGATGGTGGTAACTGTTTTCGCTACTACAAGCAGGAAATGGGTACCAACATGTCCCGCCGGATGCATCTGGAGTCCGGGTTGCGCCGGGCCCTGGAGCGGGATCAGCTGATTCTCTACTACCAGCCCCTGATTACCCTCGCCAATGGCGATATGTGTGGTGTCGAGGCACTGCTGCGCTGGAATGACCCGGAGAAGGGACTCGTCCTGCCAGGCGACTTCATCCAGCTGGCCGAAGATACGGGCCTGATTGTACCCATCGGCGAGTGGGTGCTTCGCTCGGCTTGTACCCAGTACCAGCAATGGCGTGCTGCAGGGTTAGGGGGGTTCCTGCTCTCGATCAACCTGTCAGCGAAGAATCTCTACGACCCGTGTTTTCCGGGAATGGTACGGGAGGTCCTTGAAGACACGGGCATGCAGCCGTCCCTGCTGCAACTGGAAATTACCGAAAAGTCGGTCATGCAAAATGCCGAGCAAACCATCAGCATACTCGAGCAGTTGCGTGCCCTGGGTGTTCGACTCGCCATGGATGACTTCGGAACCGGTTACTCCTCGCTGAGCTATCTCAAGCGCTTTCCCGTAGATACGCTCAAGGTCGACCGTTCCTTCGTGAGCGGAATTCCGGGGAATCCAGATGTCTGTTCCATTACCCGTGCCATCATCAGCATGGCACACAGCATCAATTGCAAGGTGGTGGCCGAAGGTGTTGAGACACCGGAACAACACGATCTTCTGCAATCCTGGTCCTGCGAGATGGCACAGGGATACCTGTATAGCAAGCCCCTGCCGGCCACCGAGTTTCAGGCCTTCGCAGAGACAGAGAGCCAGGATGCCCGTGAGCGGGTAACACGCAGCTATACCCTTTGTGATAACCCCATTGGATAGGTAAAGTTCTGTGATGGCCCAGGCCAGACTCTCTACCGGTTCCCATTCAGACTTTTTTTCTGCGGTCGTGTGCGACCGTCTTGTTTTTTGATCCAGTTATTTCCCAATTCCATTTCCCGGGAATGCTGCAAACGGTAGAGCTGTGCGTACAGCCCGTTCTGGTCGAGCAGTTCCGCATGGGTTCCCGTTTCGACTATGCGTCCGGCCTTCATGACCAGGATGCGGTCTGCATTCTCGATGGTAGACAGGCGATGGGCAATCACCAGCGAGGTACGTCCCTGTCGCAGGCTATCCAGTGCCTCCTGGACCATCTTCTCGGATGTGCTGTCGAGTGCCGAGGTGGCCTCGTCGAGAATCAGAATCGGGGTGTCCTTGATAAGTGCACGCGCAATGGCAATGCGCTGGCGCTGACCCGCTGACAGGCGCACCCCGTTTTCACCGACCAGGGTGTCCATGCCATCCTGCAATTGCTCGATAAACTCCAGCGCATGTGCCTTTCTGGCCGCCTGCTCAATGGTTTCTGCAGAGGCCGCGGTCTGTGCACCGTAGCCGATATTCACTGCCACGGTATCGTTGAACAGCATGATGTGCTGTCCCACATAGGCAATCTGTTCCCGCAGGCTGGCCAGTTCCAGTTGCTTAATATCGGTACCGTCCAGCAGGATGCTGCCCGCGGAGGGGGCATAGAAACGCGGCAACAGGCTGGCCAGTGTGGATTTGCCGCTACCCGAGGGGCCCACCAGAGCCACAGTCTCGCCCGCGGCAATCTGCAGGTTGATGTCGTGCAGTACAGCCGAGCGACTGCCATGGTGGGTGTGGGAGACCTGGTGGAATTCGATATTCCCCACGGAACGGCCGATGCGTATCTTGCCATCATCCCTTTCGGAATGTTCATCTAACAGGGAAAACACGCTTTCTGCTGCGACCAGCCCCGACTGCAACTGGGTGTTGATCTTGGTCAGGCGCTTGATCGGCGAGGACATCAGGGCCAGTGCGCCGATCAGGGATACAAACTCTCCCACGGTCAGCTGGCCGGTGTGTGACTGCACGGATGCGATATAGATGACGATCGACAGGGCGATCACGGTCAGCACCTGCACTACCGGGACGTTGGCTTCCGAAATCGAGGTTACCTTCATGTGATAGCGCCGCACCTGGTTGTTGAGTTTTGCGAAGCGACTCTTCTCGTAGTCCTCCCCGCCGAATATCTTGATTTCGCGGTTGCTGCCGATGGTCTCCTGGATCACCCGTGTCAGTTCGCCAATCGTGTCCTGCAGCGAGCGTCCCAGTGTTCTCAGTCGCTTGCTGACATGACGGATGATCAGTGCCGTGGGAGGTGCGATCACAAGCACGAACAGAGACAGTTGCCAGTTGATATAAAGGGTCCACGCCAGCAGGCCGACGACGATCAGGCTGTCCTTGACCAGCGTGACGAGTACCGAGGTCGTGGCCTCCATGACACGCTGCACGTTGTATGTGTATTTGGAAATAATGTTGCCGGAGGCATGGTTGTCAAAATACCAGACCGGGAGTGTCAGCAGCTTGTTGAACATCCCGGTGCGCAGGTCCATGACAACCCGGGTGGCGACCCATTTCATGCAAACATTGCTGGTGAAGCCGGCGATGCCGCGCACCACGAACAGCAGTACCAGCAGTACCGGCAGCAACACCAGGCCTGCTTCACTGCGGGCGACAAAGGTTTCGTCGAGCCGCAGTTTCATCAGTGCCGGCATGGCTGGTTCCGTGGCGGCGAAGACAACCGTGCCCAGCAGGGAGAGGGCAAACATCTTCCAGTAGGGAAGGACATAGTGCAGCAGTCTGATATACAGGTCCCGGCTTCTCATTGGATTTCTGGTGTTTCCCCCCTGGCATCTGCGAACGCCCGGGTTTGTGTGCCTGGATGTGGAATCTTACACCATGTTATTGAAACGCTGGTCTTTTATGGCTGTCGCCGGGAGGACTGGCGGGAATAAAGGCCGTATGCAGGGACAGTCGGCAAATGCACCGGGTATTCAGTGGTAGGGGGTGTCATTTTATATCAGTCATTACCTTTCGGCTTCGAAAGGTCGCTATAATAACCCGCCGGTTTACCTGAAAAGATACGACGAGCCAGGCTAATAACACCATAGTCAACGAACAGGGGAACGCGCGTGCCAAATCCAGATACCGCGGCTTCAGCAGGTAGCAACGAACTGATCCAGCCGAATGCCGAAAACCAGTACACCGTCACCCGTGCCGACCTGCCCTTGCATTGCCCGATGGATGGTATGAGTCTATGGAATTCCCATCCACGGGTGTATCTCCCGATCGAGGAGACAGGAAAAGCCAAATGTCCGTATTGCGGCGCGGATTACCTGCTCGAAGCCTGAGTGCAGTTCCCCACGCGGAACCGGCGGCGAACAGGCCGGTTCAATCTGGCATCCCGAGGCGCGTGGTATGGCGTTTTACCGATGGCAAGCCGGGCCATGACAGCCAGAGTCTTGGCCTGGTCAGGGCATTGCAAGCCAGGCTCTCCCTCGAGGTATTTGATGTTCCGGTCAGCCGCACCAGCGTGCGCCTCGGTGACCTGGTGCGGCGGCGGCTTGTCGCGGGGGACCTGTTGCCGGATCCCTGGCTCCTGGTGGGTGCCGGGCATGCTACCCATGTGCCGCTGTTGCAGGCACGCCGGGCACGCGGTGGCAGAACCGTGGTCATCATGTCACCGGGATTGCCGCGGTCCTGGTATGACCTCTGCATAATTCCCGGGCACGACAATCCGCCGTCGGCTGACAATATCCTGGTAACCCGTGGCAGTCTGAACACGGTGCGCCGGCGGAGCACATTGGAGCGGCGCCAGGGCATGATCATGATTGGTGGCCCCTCGAGACATCACCACTGGGACAACCATGCGGTGGCCGACCAGATAAACCGTGTTATCCGCTTTTCCCCATACCGGCACTGGATCCTGACTACCTCTCGACGCACACCGCCCGGATTAAGTCGGCTGATACAGCAACACATCCATGGCCCAAACCGGGAGCTGGAGATCGTTTCATGGCATGATGCCCATGGAGACTGGGTTGACCAGCAGCTGGCTTGCTCCACCTGTGCCTGGGTGACCGAAGACAGCGTCTCGATGGTATATGAAGCCTTGACCTCCGGTATTCCTGTCGGTTTACTGGCCGTGCCGCCACGGCGCAACAGCCGGGTGGTGCGCGGCTTGCAGCAACTGGTGAGCGAAGAACAAGTACTGCCATTTGCCGAGTGGATTGCCGGCAAACCCTTGCAGCGTCCCGGACAGGATTTTAATGAGGCCGAAAGGGCAGCCGTGTTGATTTGCGAACAGTGGGGGCCAGCATCAAGCGATCATTGACTGTCGCACAGCTGTTACCGGCATTAAATGACGGCGGGGTTGAGCGCGGGACACTGGAAGTTGCCGCCGCGCTGGTGCGCCACGGACACCGTTCCCTGGTGATATCCGCTGATGGCAGGCAGGTGCCGCGGCTGGTAGCAGAAGGATCAAAGCACATCTGCTGGCCTCTCGGCCGGAAATCCCCCTTGACGCTGCGCTGGGCCGGCCGGTTGCGGCGTCTGCTGGTCCGGGAGCGTGTGGATATTCTGCATGCCCGTTCACGCTTGCCGGCATGGATAGCCTGGCTTGCATGGCGCGGCATGCCTGATGAAACGCGTCCGCATTTTGTTACGACGGTTCATGGCCTGTATTCAGGCGGTTTCTACAGTGCTGTAATGGCACGCGGCGAGCGGGTGATTACGGTGTCGAACTATGCCCGTGACTATATTCTCTCCGCTTATCCGGCCACGGATTCTGCCAGGATTACCGTGATTCCCCGGGGCGTTGACCCCGGTGATTATCATCACGGCTACCGCCCGCGGCAGGAGTGGCTGGAAAACTGGTACCGGGAATATCCGCAAACCGCCGGTCGCTATCTCGTGACGCTGCCCGGGCGTATCACCCGAAGTAAAGGGGTGATGGATTTCATCGAGGTTGTCCAGGGGCTCAGGGCAAATGGGGTACCCGTCCACGGACTGATTACAGGCGCACAGCCGACCGGCCGTCACCGCAAGCTGGGTAAGACAATCAGGCAACGCCTGATCGAGACAGGGCTCGATGAGTGGATTACCCTGACGGGATACCGCGAAGACCTTCGTGAAATCCTTACCATATCCGGTGCCGTGGTGTCGCTTTCCCGGCATCCCGAGGCATTCGGTCGGACTGTCAACGAGGCGCTGGCGCTGGGCAGGCCGGTGGCCGGCTATGCACACGGCGGGGTGGGTGAGCAGCTTGCCGCGCAGTTTCCCGAGGGTTGTATCCCGGCGGGTAACCACGACAGGATGGTCGAGCGCCTGACACAGTGGAGTTGGCAGGCTCCGTCGATGGCTGCCGTCAGGCCCTGCATGCTCGAGCGCATGCTGCATGAGACCCTGCAGGTCTATGAACAGCTGCCAGCCGATGCAGGCCGGTAACCGGGTTCTTGTCATCAAGCTGGGGGCGCTGGGTGATGTCGTGCTGGCGTCAGCCCATATACGGTGCATTGTGGAGGCATACCCCGATGCCCGGGTCACGTTGTTGACCACTCCGGGTTGCAGCGAACTGCTGCAGGGACAATCCGGTCTCGAGGTGGTTGCATTCCGGCGCCGGGGTTTTGCCGAGATGTGGCGAGTACTCACCTGGTTGCGACGCAGCCGGTTTGCCGTGGTATTTGACCTGCAGGGTTCACTGCGCAGCCGGATCATGACACGGGTTTCCGGTGCGTGCCGGCGTATCGGCCGCGAACCGGGCTTTGCCTATACCCATGCACTCCCGGCCGGTGGCGACAGGAAGCATGCGTTTGACGAGCTCAATGACCTGCTTGCATCCCAGGGTATCGACGTGGCTGCACCGCAGGCATGGTTGGCCATTCCCGAAGACGCGAATAATCGCATGGATGCCTGGCTGGATCATCATGATTTGCAGACAGCAAAACTGGTATTGATGCATGCCGGTTCGAGTCACCGCTGGCCATCAAAACGCTGGGAGACGGCACACTACGCCGGGCTTGCACAGGATCTGGAACGCAGGGGCTACAAGGTGATCTGGATCGGTGGCGAGGAAGACAAAGACATTAACCGGCAGCTGGCAGGATACGCGGGAATCGACGCCACCGGCCAGTTCAGTTTTATCCGGCTGGCAGCATTGGGACGGCGCGCCTGCTTCGCTGTGGTCAATGATTCTGCGCCCATGCATCTGCTGGCAGCCAGTGGAATACCGGTATACGCGTTTTTTGGGCCGACGGACTGGGAGCGCAGTCATGCGTCCGGGCAGGCGCAGCATGTTTTGCATAATGCGGTCGATTGCAGCCCCTGTTACAGGCGTATGTGTCCGCCGGAACGCAGCCACGCCTGCCTGTCTGGGATAACGCCTGCGATGGTGATCGACCGACTGGAGCGGGACGGCAGACTCTAGGCGCCTGCACATCCAGCTAACTGCTCGAGGGCATTGCGGGCAACCGCATCGGGAGACAGGTCGACCATCCGGCCGGTTGTGCTCTGCAGCCAGCGTCCCTGTGGATTCCATGGATGATAGCGTTGCGGGTCACCTGGACCGAACAGGGTCAAGGTAGGGATCCCGGCGGCAGCTGCCAGGTGCCCGGGACCGGAGTCATTACCCACGAACAGACGGGTATGTTGCAGCAGGGCGCCTGTCTGCAGGAGTGTCGTCTTGCCAGCCAGGTTGAGACAGGGTAGTAACTGTGCTTCTGCCAATTCCCGGCAGCAGGCAGCATCTGTCTTGCTGCCCACCAGTAACAGTGCATCAAACTCCTGCTGCAGTGTTCCTGCCAGCTCAATAAAATGACTGACCGGCCAGCGTTTTGACTCCCATCGGGCACCGGGAGCGAGTGCAAGCCAGCGTGTTCCCGGCAGGGCAGAGAACGTCTCACTGGCAAACCGGTGTTCATCACTCGATAGCCAGACACATACGGGGGGTATGCCGCTGATGTTCTCACGCCTTGCAATGACCGCCATGTGTCTTTCCACGGCGTGGCTGCCTGCTGGTCGGCATCCCCAGCGTGTCAGCCGCCGGCGCGTGTGCAACAGCCAGGCGAGACCATCGGTACGTAAGTCAACGACCAGGTCATAGTGTATTTGACGCAGTTGATGCAGCAGTGCAAGCGTGCCGCGCCAGCCAAGTTGTTTGTCGCGCAGGTAGAGTTTGCCGCGGTAGGGGCAATGGGCAAACAGGTTGGCGGAACGTGGATCGGTCACGATATCCAGCTGCGCCTTCGGATATTTTGCATGCAGGGCCTCCATGACCGGTGTCGTCATGATGGCATCACCGATATTGCTGAGGGTGACCAGCAGGATCCTGAGGACACTGTCACTGGTTCCAGTCACTTATTTGTATACCGCTTTTTGACCGGAGGGCCGTGTCTTGAAACGCCGGTGCGCCCATACATACTGTTCGGGGTTCTCCCTTACACGATCCTCGATGAGTTTCACTATGCGCCGGGTATCTGCCTCGATACTGGTGCCCGGAAACCCGTCGAGTGCCGGCATCAGGGTCAGGCGATAGCCGCGTGAACCCGGCAAGCGCGCCTGGAAGAATGGCACCACGCGAGCACCGGTGGCTCCGGCCAGTCGGGATGTCGCTGTCAGCGTGGCGGCTGGAACTCCGAAGAATGGCACAAAGATACTGTTATCGCTGCCAAAGTCCTGGTCCGGCGCATACCAGACCGGACGATTGTCCCTGAGGCTCTTTACCATGGCACGCAGGTCACCCCGTTCGATGGCATTTTCATACAGGCTGGTCCGGTATTTTTGTATCAGGAATTCGATCACCGGGTTTTTGTGCCTGCGGTACAGAACGTGGAAAGGTGCATACAGGGACAGCAGGCGACCACCAATCTCGAGCGTGGTGAAGTGTGCGCTGAGCAGCAGAACCCCCTTGCCGTGCTGCAGTGCCGCTTCCAGGTTTTCCAGGCCACTGATCGTGACCAGCCTCCGTAGCTTGCGATCCGTACCCCACCAGCTCAGGGCGATTTCGATGATGGCGATACCCAGGGAGGTGAGATGTTCAAGGGTCAGGCGGTGGCATTCGCCGGCGGACAGATCCGGAAAGCACAACTCGAGGTTGGTACGGGTCACCTGCCTGCGTTCTGGCCCGAATAGGTAAATGCCATAGCCAAGCAGTCGTCCGATAGCAAGTTGCCAGGCAAATGGCAAGCGGGTAACACACCACAACAAGGCGCAAGCCAGCCAGGCTGGCCAGCAACGCGGGTTATAGATAGGTTCTGGATCAGTATCCATTGTTAATTTACAAGGCCTGTAATCAAGCTAATTATTGCACGAAGTGCCTGTGTTATTATCTTGGCGAGCAGATTGATTCCTGTGATATCAACCATCTCATGAAGACCGGAATTCCCCGTTACGAAAACGCACGGGTACTTGTCATTGGTGACGTGATACTCGATCGTTACTGGCATGGCACCACCTCGAGGATCTCCCCTGAAGCCCCGGTTCCGGTGGTGCACGTGGGAACTTCCGAAGAGCGGCCTGGCGGGGCAGCGAATGTCGCACTGAATGCGGCGGCACTGGGTGCGCAAACCCGCCTTGTCGGTGTTACCGGTGATGACGAGGCGGCGCGATTGCTCGAATCGCAGCTGAACGGTTTGGGTGTTGAATGCAGGTTTCAGAAAATCAGTGATGCCGCAACGGTATCCAAGCTCAGGGTGATAAGCCGTCACCAGCAATTGATCCGGCTGGATTTTGAGGACGGTTTTGCTGCAGTTGATCCGGACCGGTTGCTGGAAGATTTCAGCAAGGGCCTGCAGACCTGCGATGTCGTGGTGCTTTCCGACTATGGCAAGGGGACCTTGCTGGAGACTGAGCGGTTGATTGCTGCCGCGCGACAGGCTGGAAAGCCGGTATTTGTCGACCCGCAGACAGACGATTTTTCACGTTACGATGGCGCGAGTGTGATTACCCCAAACCTGGCGGAACTGGAACGTGTTGTTGGGGCCTGCGCTGATGAGACCGAACTGCTTGAAAAGGGCAAGCGGCTCGTCGAAAAGCTGGGGATAGATGCCCTGTTGGTAACACGTGGTGAGCACGGCATGACGCTGATGGAAAAGAAGGCACCGGAAGTGCATTTCCCCGCGCAGGCGCGCGAGGTGTTTGATGTAACCGGTGCGGGTGATACCGTTATTGCCGTGCTTGCGGCGTCGGTCGCCGCTGGCGAGGGACTCTCGTCGGCAACGGCGCTCGCCAACCTCGCAGCCGGTATTGTAGTCGGAAAACTGGGTACGGCCTGTGTTTCCGCCCCTGAACTGAGAAGCTCCGCAGGCGCTGCACGCACACCGGGACTTGGTGAAGTTTCCGCGGGACAATTGAAAAGGATGGCTGCGGATGCGAGCGCCCGGGGCGAGCGCATCGTGATGACAAACGGTTGCTTTGATATCCTGCATGCAGGGCATGTCGCCTATCTGAACGAGGCAAAGGCCCTTGGCGACCGCCTGATTGTGGCCGTCAATGATGATGAATCTGTAAGGCGCCTAAAGGGTAACGGGCGTCCGGTAAACCCGCTGGAGCGGCGCATGTCTGTACTTGGTGCGCTCGGATGTGTCGACTGGGTCGTGCCGTTCTCGGAGGATACGCCGGAACGACTTATTTGCGATATCGGTCCCGACCTGCTGGTGAAAGGCGGTGACTACCGACCCGAAGAAATTGCCGGCCATGATTGTGTCAAACAAAGGGGTGGCGAGGTTGTCGTGCTTGACTATGCCGATGGGTGTTCGACCAGCGACATCATCAAGGCCATCCAGGAGCGGGAAAGTACATGATCATTGTGACCGGCGGTGCCGGTTTTATCGGCAGCAATATTGTCAAGGCGCTTAACCTGCGTGGCCGTGAGGATATTCTGGTCATTGACAATCTGCGGGATGGATCAAAGTTTCGAAACCTGGTTGATTGCGAAATCATGGATTATCTGGATAGGGAGAATTTTTTCGACAAGTTGACCGGAGCTGCAGGGTTTGGTCAACCGGTTGAGGCGGTATTCCATGAAGGTGCCTGTTCCAGTACGGTGGAGTCGGACGGTCGCTACATGATGCAGAATAATTATGAATATTCCCGGCAGTTGTTGCATTATTGCATCGATAACTGCATCGCATTCCTGTATGCATCCTCTGCCGCAGTCTATGGCGGCAGTGAGATTTTCAAAGAGTCCAGGGAATATGAATCGCCGCTGAATATCTATGGCTATTCCAAGTTCCTGTTTGACCAGTATGTGCGGCGCTTGCTGCCGACTGCCAGCTGCCAGGTCGCCGGTTTCAGATATTTCAATGTGTACGGGCCGCGTGAACAGCACAAGGGCGGCATGGCGAGTGTCGCCAGTCATTTGAATCATCAGGTCGAGAATGGCGAGAATCCGATGCTGTTTGCGGCTTCTGACGGTTTCCCGGACGGTGAGCAGCGGCGTGACTTTATCTATGTTGATGATGCAGTCAGTGTCAATCTGTGGTTTATGGATAACCCCGACAAGTCGGGGATCTTCAATGTAGGTACCGGTCGTTCCCGGTCATTCAATGATGTTGCCAATGCGGTAATCAGCTGGCATGGCAAGGGCAGTATTGAATACATCCCGTTTCCGGATAACCTGCGTGGCCATTATCAGGGTCGTACCGAGGCGGATATCTCGGCATTGCGTGCCGCAGGTTATGACAAGCCGTTTCTTTCGGTTGAAGAAGGGATACCAAGATACATGGAGTGGCTGAAAAACCATGGATGATATATCCGACATTGTGTTTTCTTCCTGACCGACTTGCGTAGCCTGTATACAGCCTTTCTCTATTTATTGGCGCCGCTGGTGATTATCCGGCTCGCGTGGCGTGGCCTGCGTGCACCGGGCTACTGGCGCCATTGGCCGGAGCGCTTCGGTGTTATCAGTCCGGCCGTGGGCGAGCAGGTTATCTGGATACACGCCGTATCCGTAGGCGAGGTGCAGGCCGTCGCACCGGTTGTTCGGGCATTGCTGGAACGCCACCAGCAATACTCCTTGCTGGTAACGACAGTCACGCCTACCGGATCGGCACAGGTCGCCGAGTTGTTTGAAGATCATGTTGCGCACGTGTTTGCACCCTACGATTTACCCGGCGCGGTTGCACGGTTTCTGGAGCGTGTCCGACCACAGCTGGCCATCATCATGGAAACGGAATTGTGGCCAAACCTGTTTCATGCCTGCAGTGATTCCGGTATCTCCCTGTTGCTGGTGAATGCACGTTTGTCAGAACGTTCCATGTCCGGCTATTCCCGGTTTCACAGATTGATCGGCAGTACCCTGGAGACAACCACCGAAATCCTGGCACAAAGCGGTGAAGATGCCCGGCGTTTTGAGAAACTTGGCGTGGACCGCCGGAAGATCACGGTCTCCGGAAACCTGAAGTTCGAGCAGCAAATACCGGCTGATTTACCTGAAGGGGCCAGGGATTTGCGTCAGCAATGGGGCGCTGACAGGCTGGTCTGGATTGCCGGCAGTACCCACGAAGGAGAAGACGAACTGGTACTGGACGTGTTCAGGAGGGTTCGTAAACAGATACCCGATTGCCTGCTGGTCCTTGTCCCGCGACATCCGGAACGTTTTGATGCAGTAGCAGGGTTGGCCCGTCAACGCGGCTTTAACACGGTATTGCGCAGTGACCGGGTGGCATGCAGTTTGGATACCAGCGTATTTATCGGTGACACAATTGGTGAACTGATGTTGTTTTATGCCGCTGCCGATGTGGCCTTCGTTGGTGGCAGTCTGGTGCACACCGGCGGGCACAATCTGCTTGAGCCCGCCGCGGCCGGGATCCCCGTGATTACCGGACCGAATATAGATAACTTTGCCGAGATCAGCGAGCTGCTGGTCAATGCCGGTGCATGCCGTATTGTGGAGAGTACCGCAGAACTGGAGGCTGTCGTGTTGCAATGGTTGCAGGATGCGGATGGGTGCCGGCGAGCTGGCATGCTGGGACGCGACGTAGTGAGATTAAACCGGGGGGCACTGGAAACCGTAATGATGACGATAGAAAAGTATCTTTAGTCCTCATAGCGCACCAGTATCCCGATACATACCCTACCCTTAGTAATCGCCTAAAATGTAAAAATATAACTTGAAAAACAACAGGTTAACAATAGTTTTCGATCAAGCTGGTGCATTATGCAGGCGAGGGAAGTTCTGATTTGCGTACAAGTTGTTGCCGGGTGCGTCGCACGCACCGGAGAGAAAGAGCAGGCGAGTCGAATCATGGTGTTCATGATGCACCCGGCAGGTTACCTGCGGCACAGGGGCCGGTCACATTCAGCCTGGAAACCGGACACCACGCCGTCCGGCCATTGCCACCCCGATATCCTTGATTTGCTCGCTGCTCAGGCTGCTTGCGGCAACCGGTAGAAACTCCATATTCTCGCGTATTACATGTTGTCTGTTGAGTTCGCAGAACCGGGTTGCACTTGCAACGAATGGTTCCAGGTCCTCAAGTCTCGTGATCTGCTTCAGGCTGTCTTCGAGCGCAGCCCACAGGATATTCAGTTGTTTATGCTCCTGCCGCAGTGCATGGATCAGGTCAGCCAGTTTCAGGGACTGTCTCGCAAGCAGGGGAAACAGATCGTCCTCCTCATCCTGGTGGTGCAGGCGGGCGCTGTTTGAAAAATAGGTGATGATCTTGCGTGCGGTGTCGCGTATTTCCGCTTCATTTTCCCGCGCTTTTACCTTCGTGACCAGCTGTTCCAGCAGGTCACAATGATCAAGTATCTCGGTGTGGCAGACGTGCAGCAATGCAAGCGGTTCATCGAAGCCGGGCAGACTATCAGGTGATTTACTCACCGGATTCTGTCTTTCGGGGTACTTCGAGCATGTCGTTGATCCGTGCCAGGTCGCTTGCCTCTACAATACCCGCGGCCTGTTTCAGCCCCAGTGTATCGAGCAGGTAATCATAGCGGGAACGTGCATGGTCACGCCGGGCACGCAACAGTTCACGCTGGGAATCCAGTACATCCACGATGGTGCGTGTGCCGACCTCGAAACCGGCCTCGGAGGCTTCCAGTGCCTTTTCGCTCGAGAGTACGGCCTGTTTCAGTGCCTTCACCTTGCTGATCTCGGCCTGTACTCCGCGGTAGTTGTCGCGTGCCTGACGCTCAACATCGCGGCGCTGCTGCACCTGTTCCTCCTGTGCCTGCGTGAACAGGTCCCGTGCCTGGCGTGTCTGCGAGGACACCAGGCCGCCCTGGTAAAGCGGCATGCTGAATTCGATTCCGATCGCGCTGTCATTGCGCTCCTGCGGCACGACACCACCGAACTGGATGTTTTTACGGCTGTAGTCAGCGACCACATCCATGGACGGGTAATGCCCGGAACGCTGGACCTGAATTTCCTGGCGTGCCACCTCGGTCGCCGCCCGGCTGGCTAGCAGCAGCGGGTTCTGTTCGACGGCGGTGCTGACCCATTGTTCCTTGTCGGCAGGTTCCGGTGGCACCAGCGGAATTTCCTCTTTCAGGACTTCCAGGTCACCCGGGATCTCGCCGGTCAGTTCGCGTAACGCCTCGCGTGTATCATCAAGCAGTTTTTCGGCGTTGATCTCCTCGCTGACAGCCACATCGTAACGGGCCTGTGCCTCATAGACATCGGTGATGGCTGTCAGGCCGACTTCGAAACGTTGCTTGGCCTGTTCCAGGGTGCGCGCAATGGCATCCTTGTCGGCACGTACGAACTCCAGGTTGTCCATGGCACCCAGTACCAGAAAATAACGTGTCGCGGTACGCAGGATCAGATCCTGGCGGGCGGCGACCAGTTCGGCGTCTGCCTGTGCAACCCGGTTATCGGCCTGTGCCAGCTGGATAAAACGGTCGCGGTGATAGACTGACTGGCGCAGGCGGGCGGCATAGACCTGGTTCGTGGAATGGGTGTTTTTCTTTTCACCGGCGTCCGGCTTGCGATCATGGAAACGATTCCACGTGTAATCGCCCGCCAGGGACAGGTCCGGTAACAGCACGGCCTTGCTCTGGGGGACAATTTCGAGTGCCGCGCTGTGTGCCGCGATGGCTGCTTGTAGCTGCGGGTCGGATTGCCTGGCAAGCTCGTAGACGGAGAGCAGGTCATCCGCATACAATGACGGGGCCTTCACCAGGCAAAGCACCGGAACCAGCATCCATTTTTTAATCAAGCGCATGTATCGTCCGTTTGCTCCCTGCCAGCTGGCGGGGTTACCTGTATTTCCGGGTCATGCTAAAGCACAAACCGCTGTGGTTCTTCGGAGTTGATCAGAGGTGGCACTGCGGTCTCAAAAAGGCTCTCCTGCTTCCAGCCAGCTTCATCGACCCGGGTTACCAGCACGGCTTCCATTACGGGGGGTTTGCCCAGGATCAGGAACAGGCGGCCACCAATAGCCAGGTTCTCGTGAAACTGCTCCCGGTTTACCGGAATGGATCCGGTCACGGCAATGGCGTCGTAGCGCGTACTGGAGTCGATGCCATTGGCGGCATCCCCCTGTTGCAGGGTGACGTTGCGGATACCGTGCTCGGTCAGCACGGTAGCGGCTGTCTCGCTGAACTCGGGAAATATTTCGATACTGGTCACATGATTGCCGAGTCTGGCCAGGCAGGCCGTCAGGTAGCCGCTGCCGGTACCCACTTCCAGGACCGAATCCCCGGGTTTGATGGCCAGTGCCTGCAGCAACCGGCCTTCCACCTTTGGTGCCATCATGACCTGGTCATGCCCCAGCGGCACATTGATGTCGGCAAAGGCGAGTGAACGGTACTTTTCCGGCACGAAGTCTTCCCGCGGGGTATTGCTCATGACATCGAGGACCCGCTGGTCGAGGACCTCCCAGGGGCGCACCTGTTGCTCGATCATGTTAAACCGGGCCTGCTCAAAATCTGTCTGACTCATGATGATTTTATAATCGATTGATTGACAAGGGCAGATAAGGGTACGGGGTTTGCCTGTAGCTGGCAAGAATATGGGATTATGATTGCCTGTGATTTCTCTTAATAACAAGAAGTTGTAATTTTTTCTCCGGTTTGGCCTGCTTGCAATGGCCACAGTGTTTCGCTACCGTGTACGATCCTTAGCTGGGGGTGCCCGTAACGGGCTGAGAGAGACCCTTCGAACCTGAACCGGATGATACCGGCGTAGGGAAGCTTGCACTCCCGCTGGCCTTTGCGACCCGCTGACAGGACGGTACCATGAGTGCGTTTCCAGAAGATTTTATTAACAAGACCTCCCGGCTTTCGGATGAGGTCACCCGGCCATTTCCCAATTCCCGCAAAATCTACGTGACCGGTTCGCGCCCGGACCTGAAGGTTCCCATGCGCCAGATCGAACAATCAGATACCCCGGCCAGCTTCGGCATCGAGCAGAATCCACCGATTACAGTCTATGACACCTCCGGCCCATATACCGATCCGGAGGCGAACATTGACCTGATGCAGGGCTTGCCGGAGGTACGCAGCAACTGGATCGAGGAACGCGGTGATACCCAGCAGCTGGAAGGTCCGAGTTCGGAATTCGGCCGCCAGCGCAATACCCAGGCGGAACTGGCTACACTGCGTTTCGAACATACCCGTTCACCAAGGCGTGCCCGTGCCGGTTGCAACGTCACCCAGATGCATTATGCGCGTCAGGGTATTATCACTCCCGAGATGGAGTACGTGGCGATCCGGGAAAACCTGCGGCTCGAGGAATACCGCAACAGTAACCTGCTGGCACGGCACCGCGGCAACAGTTTCGGTGCCGCGATCCCGGAACGGGTGACGCCCGAGTTTGTGCGTGACGAAGTTGCCCGCGGTCGCGCCATCATTCCGGCCAACATCAACCACCCCGAGCTCGAACCGATGATTATCGGTCGCAATTTTCTGGTGAAGATCAACACCAATATCGGTAACTCTGCCGTGACGTCCTCGATAGCGGAAGAAGTTGAGAAAATGGTCTGGTCAGCGCGCTGGGGCGGCGATTCGCTGATGGACCTGTCGACCGGAAAGGACATTCACGAAACGCGCGAGTGGATCCTGCGCAATTCCCCGGTACCGGTTGGCACGGTACCGTTGTACCAGGCTCTGGAAAAGGTGGACGGCAAGGCGGAAGAGCTGTCCTGGGAAATCTATCGGGACACCCTCATTGAGCAGGCGGAGCAGGGTGTGGATTATTTCACTATTCATGCCGGCGTGCGGCTGCCCTGGGTACCACTGACAGCTAACCGCGTGACAGGCATCGTATCGCGTGGCGGCTCCATTATGGCCAAATGGTGTCTCGCACATCATGAAGAGAGTTTCCTGTACACCAGATTCGCGGAAATCTGCGAGATCATGAAGGTGTATGACGTGTCATTCTCGCTGGGCGACGGCTTGCGACCTGGTTCCATTGCCGATGCCAACGATGCCGCCCAGTTTGCCGAGCTGGAGACGCTGGGTGAACTGACAAAGATTGCCTGGGAACATGACGTGCAGGTGATGATCGAGGGACCGGGCCATGTGCCGTTGCAGCTGATCAAGGAGAATATGGAGAAGGAACTCGCGGATTGCTCTGAAGCGCCGTTCTATACCCTGGGTCCGCTGACAACAGACATTGCACCGGGCTATGACCACATTACCTCGGCGATCGGTGCTGCGCAGATTGGCTGGTACGGCACGGCCATGCTGTGCTATGTAACACCCAAGGAACACCTGGGCCTGCCTGATAAAAACGATGTGCGCGAAGGCATCATTACCTACAAGATTGCCGCGCATGCTGCGGACCTGGCCAAGGGTCATCCGGGGGCACAACTGCGTGACAACGCGCTGTCAAAGGCACGCTTTGAGTTTCGCTGGGAAGACCAGTTCAACCTGGGGCTGGATCCGGAAAAGGCGCGCAACTTTCATGACGAAACCCTGCCGAAGGACTCCGCCAAGGTTGCACACTTCTGCTCCATGTGCGGCCCGAAGTTCTGCTCCATGAAGATCAGCCAGGATGTTCGTGAATATGCCACCAGCCAGGGTATCGGTGATGTCGGTATGGCCATCGAACAGGGCATGACGGACAAGTCACAGGAGTTTATCCGGCAAGGGTCGGAAATCTACCGGAAGGTCTGAACCACTGTTACCCGCGGGCAAGCTATAAGCGGCCTGCTCTGTTTCACCAGGGATATTTTACAAGGAAAATAACCATGATTGATATCCGTCATAACTACAGCGGGCGCACATTAATTCGGCTGATCGTCCTTGGCATAGTTGCACTGCTAATTCTTCTGGTTAATGTTGATTTCATTCAGAAGCTCTACCTCGAGCATCAGCTAACGTATGCCGGTCTGCTCATAAACGGAGGCATCATATTGATATTCCTTCTCGGCCTGGTGAAGATGATCATCGTGCTGGTCTCCTACATGAGGGAAGAGACTGACCTGGCGCACTTTGTAGAGCACCTGAAGAAGGGAAACAACAACCCGCTCAAGGCTGTCAGCGTGGACTCCATTATTGCCCGGCGTTACAAAACCATCGTCAGGCTGAGTAAGCGCCATGCACGCATCAACCAGAGTGCGCTCGCGGCCACGCTGGTGGCAGACGAAGGTACGCGCATCAGTTTTACTCGCTATGTGAGCAACATCCTGATACTTACCGGTGTCTTCGGCACTATTGTGTCCTTGTCAATCGCACTGGTCGGTGCCTCGGATCTGCTGGATACCGCAAAAGATACCGCCAACATGAGCCTGGTGATCCACGGCATGTCGATGGCACTGTCCACCACCATTACCGCGATACTGTGTTATCTGTTTTACGGCTATTTTTACCTGAAGCTCGGTGATGCCCAGGCGCACCTGCTGGCCGGGGTGGAAGAAGTGACCACGGTA
Organism: Gammaproteobacteria bacterium; assembly: GCA_020344335.1. Taxonomy (GTDB): domain Bacteria; phylum Pseudomonadota; class Gammaproteobacteria; order UBA9214; family UBA9214; genus SZUA-186. The sequence goes on from CP070821.1 coordinate 1,785,873, forward strand.
TACCTGATACCGATTTATGCGCATGACAAGGACACCATGTTGCATGAGGTGAGTGGTCTGGTCCATGGTCTGCGGCAGACCGCCGAGGTCATGAAGGCAGTCCAGCTAAACTATGCCGAGGCCGGTGTCCGGATGCAGGAAATGATCAAGAATCTGGGCCAGCAAATAAGCAGAACGTCAGAGGATACCGCTGTTATCAAGCAGCTCCTGCGTGACGGGTTTCGGCTGCCGGCCGAGGACGACTGAAGATGGAAGAAGGATTCGTTGACCTGCGCGGCAACCTGAAAACGGCAAGCGAAGACAGCAGTTTCTGGCCGTCGTTTACCGACATTATGATGGTTGTGGTCATGATCTTCATGATTGCCAGCACGGTGCTCGTGCTGCGGAACTGGGACCTGGTGCGTGAATTGCGTGCCACGATCCTGGCGGAGCAGGAGGCTGCGGAGAAGGCCCGCTTCGCCACCGAAACCAGGGCAACTTTCGAGGAACAACTGGATCTCGCGCGCCGCAAGATCATCGAACTCAGGGACCGCCTGTTGCAGTCCGAAGAGACCAACCAGGCGCGCACCCGGCAACTGAATCGCCAGGAACAGCGTCTGCTGGCACTGCAGGCGGAGAGCCAGCAGCTCACGGCGAACCTGGAGCAGGCCAGACTTGAGGCACGCCGCAGCCGTGATGAGCTGGAGCAGACGCAGGCGGAGGCAAAGCAGCTGGTGGATATCCGCGACAGCCTGCAGACACGCCTGCAGCAGTTACAGGAAGAAATGGCGACACTGGAGCAGCGCAGCGTGGAACAGTCCATGGCAATGGCCGAAGCACAGCAGCAGCGAGTGCAGTCCGAGCAGCAACTGGTGTCATTACAGGGCGAGTATGATGACATCCGGATCAAGTATGAAAAGCTGATCATGCCGGCGCGTTCTCCAAGCGGCAAGCATGTCGTGGCGGTACGTTACTGGAAAGAGGGCGAGTACTACCAGATCCGCCTGAAGGACGCCGACGAGGAACAGTACCAGGCGGTTAGCCGCGAACAGCTGCATACACGCCTTACCGAACTTAGAGACCAGTATGGGGGCAAGCTGTATGTCAAGGTCATTATTCCCGATGACAGCGAGCTGTCCTACAGTGAAGCCTGGGGGTTTACTTTCGATCTCCTGAATAAATACGACTACTACCACCAGGACGGAGGCGAGGCAGAAACGACTGCAGCAGAATGATTGTTTTAAACGAAGAAGGGTAACAACAGGGCAGATTTATTTTCAGCCACTACTGTTACAATATACGGTCTAGTTGACCGGTAGTTTCTCCCGCAGGGCGTCGCGGTCGATCCACCAATTGTCACCGGTAATCGTATTGATGACCTCGGCGAGGCGCGACAGCAGTTCCTGTACGTCATTGAGGCCGAGGATCTCGATCCACATCTTGATCATGTCCGGGTCATCCTCGATGCCGCGGTGGCGCTTGGCGACCCCTGCGAGGATTTGCCTGGTGAAGAAGGTCAGGCTTTCCTGTTCATGTCCCTCGGTACGCAGTTCTGCGATGTAGTTGGCCGCCATGGCGGCGACCGCCGCGCCATCCGAGTCGTCCGGGGTTTCATCGACAATATGCTGAAGCATAGCCACTGTCAGCTGTGCTGGTACCGGGTAGGTGATAGCGAGCCACACGCCATTGCCGAGTGCAGCCAGCGACTCGGGCTGTTCACATTGGAACAGGATGTCGCAAGCTTCGATCGCGTCCTGCCACGATTCTGCATTCGCAAAGTTGTCGAAGGCCTCCCGTGCGATACTCCAGCTTTCCTCCTTACGTTGCAGGGCCAGCAGGGTCTCGGCGATATCCACCTGCACCCGGGCGCGATCAACCGGTTCACAGCCCTCCGGCAGGGCGGCGAGGTGCTGTTTGTGTTCCTTCAGCTGGGCATCGAGGGATGGCCGGGATTCGGCCAGATCGATACCGCTCTTGTCACCAACCACCATCATGTCGGGGGTAATGTCTTTCATGCCACCTGCTTCGAACCGATGTTCAGCTGGCCACAGATCTGGTTGCGCCTGCCAACGCAACGTTACGGATGGAAAACTGCATGTTCTCCAGGTCACCCATGACCCAGGTGGCCGGGGCCTTGATACCGCCGACGGTACCGGGATTGACCAGCAGGGTGGTCTTGCCGGAGATGTTTCCTATGGCCTCTATCTTGGCCACGTGATCATGACCGCAGCACACCAGGTCCCAGTCACCGGTGGTTGCCATGGCACGGGCATAATGCGGGTAGTGCACCAGAAAAATTTTCCGTTTGTCGAGTTCCAGTCCGGCGTCCTGCCCGTAGTAGGTCACCCCGCTGGACGCCTTCGATGCAACGCGCCCCATCATGTACAGGTCGCCGGTATTGTTGCCATGGATGACGTGTACCGGCAGCTTAAATGGCTCGAGCACTTCCAGTGTACCCGGGGCGACGACATCACCGCAGTGCAGTACGGCTTCCGCTCCGACTGCAGCGGCCTCACTGACCGCGGCTTCCAGGTATTCGCGGTTGTCGTGGCTGTCCGAGAGGATACAGATCATCATGGTCAGGGTGCTCAGAAGTGTGGTTTTTCCGGGGCATTTTTATACATTTCGATACTGGCCAGGATTTCGGCCTTGGCCTCCTCGACATCCCCCCAGCCGTCCACACGCACCCACTTGCCTTCCTCGAGGTCCTTGTAATGTTCGAAGAAATGGGCGACCTGGTACCGCAGTGTGGCCGGCATGTCATTGATGTCGTGGGCGCTGTGGTACAGGCTGCTGAGAGCATCGATGGGGACCGCGAGGATCTTGGCATCGT
>CP070821.1:1788784-1796054 GCA_020344335.1 Gammaproteobacteria bacterium
ACCTCGATGCTGCTCCTGACACCCGTGACCTGCTCCTCGGCCGTGACATTCAGCAAGCCATCAGCGTCCACCTGAAAGGTGACCCGGATACGCGCCGCCCCTGCCACCATGGGGGGGATATCCCGCAGCTCAAACCGTGCCAGCGAGCGGCAATCACTGACCAGCTCGCGCTCCCCCTGTACCACGTGCAGTGACATGGCCGTCTGGCCGTCCCGGAACGTGGTAAATTCCTGGGCCCGCGCGGCCGGGATCGTGGTATTGCGGGGAATGATTTTTTCCGCCAGTCCGCCCATGGTTTCCAGTCCCAGTGACAGTGGAATGACATCCAGCAACAGCATCTCGTCGTCCGGCTTGTTCCCGGCCAGGATATCTGCCTGGATGGCTGCACCCACGGCGACGACCCGGTCGGGATCAATATCCACCAGCGGTTCGCGGCCGAAAAATTCCGCCACCTTGCTGCGTACCAGCGGCACCCGTGTGGATCCACCGACCATCACCACTGCCTGCACATCTTCTGCCCGGATGCCGGCATCGCGCAACGCCCGACGGCACGGACCCAGTGTCTTCTGTACCAGTGGTTCGACCAGTTGCTCGAACTGTTCGCGCGTCAGTTCTCCGGACCAGCCTGTGCCCCCGTCAATCGAGACATCAATTGCCGTCACTGAGGCATCCGTGAGCGTTTCCTTTGCGGAGCGTGCCACGTGCATCAGGTGACGCAACTGCCCGTGACCGGCGTCCTCTCCGATGCCGGCCTCCTGCATCAACCATTTCGCCACGACCCGGTCAATATCATCACCACCGAGCGCGCTGTCACCCGCTGTTGCCATGACCTCGAAGACGCCGCTGTGCAAACGCAGGATGGATATATCGAAGGTGCCCCCACCGAGGTCGTAAATCGCCATTACCCCTTCCGAACCCCTGTCGAGGCCATAGGCTACCGCCGCCGCCGTAGGTTCGTTCAGCAGCCGCAATACCCGCAGGCCGGCAAGCTTGCCGGCGTCCTTGGTGGCCTGCCGCTGGGCCTCATCGAAATAGGCCGGCACAGTAATGACAACACCTTCCAGCTCACCGCCAAGTGTCTGCTCGGCACGGGATTTCAGTACCCGCAGAATCTCCGCCGACACCTCAACCGGGCTGATATCGCCATGACATGTATGCAACAGTGGCATGTCACTCGCTCCCGGCACAAACTCGTATGGCAGATGTGCCCCGAGACTTTTTACATCCTCGACACCACGTCCCATGAGTCGCTTGACCGAGGCAATGGTATTCAATGGGTCCGTCGTCGCCGCATCGAGTGCAAGCTCGCCAACCAGCGCGGGGCCTTCTGCTGTGTACCGCACCACGGATGGCAACAGGTGGTTGCCGTTTGCATCCGGCAGGGTTTCCGCGATGCCACTGCGCACACTGGCGACCAGCGAATTGGTGGTACCCAGGTCAATACCGGCGGCCAGACGGCGTTCGTGTGGCGCGGTGGTCTGGCCGGGTTCTGATATCTGCAATAGTGCCATAATCAATCTTCACAAGTGGCTGAGCGCGTAGCTGTCGTTGCTAGTCGAGTTCATCCTCAAGCATTGCTTCCAGTTCCCCGGCTTCGTCACCAAGACGCCGGAAAAACTGCATCTTCAACAGGGTGTCCGCGGCAACATCCTGGTTATTCGTCGTAGCCGGAGCAAGATAATCCTTCAGCTCATCGACCAGCACATCAAAATCAGCCGCGATCCGTTCCATTATAATCCCCAGTTTTTCGAGCGGGTCCGGACTGCCACGCACCTCCGCAAGAGCTTCTCGCAATTCCATCTGCTCGACCAGAAATTCCGGGTCGTTAATGGTATGGTGTTCCTCACTGAATTCGTAACCGCCCAGTTCCAGCAGGTAGCGACCGCGACGCAACGGATCCTTCAGTGTCTCGTAGCCTTCGTTGATACGGGTCGTCTGCTGTAACGAGATACGGCGCTCCTGGTCGGATGCACTCGCATAACGGTCAGGATGCGCCGCCCGCTGCAACTCCCGAAACCGGCTGTCGAGAAGCTTGCGGTCAAGCTCGAATGTCTGCGGCAAACCAAACAGCTCGAAATGGGTTGAGGATAAATCCGCAGCCATACGTCAGACCGGCAGGTAAAAACTGTCTGTCAGCAGGATGCTGACATCAGACGTTGAAACTTTCCCCGCAGCCGCACAGATCCTTGACATTGGGGTTGTTGAACCTGAAGCCCTCGTTCAATCCTTCCCTGGCATAATCCAGCTCGGTACCGTCGAGGTAAGCCAGGCTCTTGGGGTTCACGATGACCTTGACCCCATGGTCCTCGAAAACAATATCGTCCTCCTCGATTTCATCGGCGTACTCGATGACATAGGCCATTCCGGAACAGCCCGTGGTCTTGACGCCCAGGCGCAGGCCTATGCCGTTCCCTCGATTTTCCAGAAACGTCTTGACACGGCTGGCTGCCGATTCTGTCAGGGTAATTGCCATGTTATGCGCCTGTATAAACCTGAAATGATTTCATTCACTCGATATCTTGCATGCCGACAGTTTTCACTGACTGACCGTCAGTGGGCCGCCCACTGCACCGTGTCCAGATCAATCCCGTCCTTGTACATCTCCCAAAGGGGCGACAGCTCACGCAACTTGGCCACCTTTTCATGGATGCGTTCGACGATATAGTCAACCTCTTCGGCCGTGGTATAGCGGCCAATGGTAAACCGGATCGAGCTGTGGGCCAGTTCATCATTCCGGCCCAGTGCACGCAGCACATAAGACGGCTCCAGGCTGGAACTGGTGCAGGCCGATCCCGAGGAAACCGCCATGTCACTGAGCGCCATAATCAGGCTCTCGCCCTCTACGTAATTGAAACTCACATTCAGGATACCCGGCACCCGCTGGTCAAGATCTCCGTTGAGATATACCTCTTCCATCGTGCTCAATCCGTTCCACAGGCGATCGCGCAGTTTGCGAATACGTTTTTCTTCCTCTTCCATTTCCTCCCTGGCAATGCGGAACGCCTCGCCCATCCCGACAATCTGGTGGGTCGCCAGGGTACCGGAGCGCAGGCCACGTTCGTGGCCGCCGCCATGCATCTGGGCCTCGAGACGTACCCGCGGCTTGCGGCGCACATACAGGGCCCCCATTCCCTTGGGACCGTAAATCTTGTGTGCAGAGAATGACATCAGGTCGACCTTGAGCGTTTCAAGATCAATCGGTAGCTTGCCGGCGCTCTGCGCCGCGTCCACGTGAAAGATGATCTTGCGTGCACGACACAGCTCACCGATGGCAGCGATGTCCTGGATCACGCCGATCTCGTTATTGACATGCATGATGGAGACCAGTGTGGTGTCATCACGCAGGGCAGCCTCGAACTTCTTCAGATCGAGTAACCCGCTGGGCTCGGGATCCAGGTAGCTGACTTCATAACCTTCACGCTCAAGCTGCCGGCAGGAGTCCAGCACTGCCTTGTGTTCGGTCTTCAGAGTGACAATGTGCTTGCCGTTCTTCTTGTAGAAATGCGCCGCTCCCTTGATCGCGAGATTATTCGATTCCGTCGCGCCGGAGGTCCAGATGATTTCCCTGGGATCGGCGTTGACCAGTGCGGCCACATGCGCACGGGCCTCCTCGACCGCGGCCTCGGCCTGCCATCCGAATTCATGTGAACGGGAAGCCGGGTTACCGAACTGCCCCTGGCGGGTCAGGTAAGTACACATCTTCTCGGCAACGCGTTCATCCACCGGGGTGGTCGCCGAGTAGTCCATGTAAATAGGAACATTGATATTCATAGGTTCAGTCCTGCCAAATCCTCAACACCTGTTACTGGTCAGGCGTAGTTTTTGTTCAAGCCCGGCATCGTCACGGCCATGTTGTCTCGCCTGCCGTCAGGCACCTTCCTCGCTGCACCGTTATCGAGAAAGCTGGCCAGTGTAATGCCATTAAGGAAATCGTAGATTTCCTCGCCAAGCCGGGTCCAGAGTTCATGGGTAAGGCATTGCTCGCCATCCTGGCAATCTTCATTGCCCGCACACAGGGTGGAATCGATACCCTCCCCGATGGCCGTAATGACATCGGCAACGGAGATATCATCCGGGCGCCGTGACAGGCGATAACCACCACCGGGCCCGCGCAGGCCTTCCACCAGATTGTGTTTCTTCAACCGGGCAAACAGCTGCTCCAGGTATGACAGTGAAATGCCCTGGTTTTCAGAAATATCTGCAAGCGTCACCGGACCCTGCCCGTGATGGATGGCAAGATCCATCATGGCGGTTACGGCATAACGCCCCTTGGTTGACAAACGCATGGTGTCTTCCTGTCGCTGACCTGGCAGAGCTGCCAGGGATGCACGATAAATACCTAGTAAAATGCTCAGGTACTTAGTATGCGACAGTCGGGGATAACTATCAATAGTTGCCCAGCCGCCGGAGGGCTGGCATCCGTCTGATAAGCGTTAGGATTCTGCAATCAGCAGGGAATTCTTTACAAATAGTGTGGTTTCCGGGGACTGGGCCATGTGGCGATGCGGCGCAAAGGAATGCCCCTGTCGCAGGCAGTACCCCAACCATTTCTGCAGAAACCGGTTCATGCGCCATTTCTCCTCCAGCGAGTAGCGGTGATACATCCGGTTGTATTCGGCATGACGCAGGCCACGGCGGCGGCCGCAGGCAAGCACTTCCCCCACCTGTGCATCATGGTAGATACGTACACGGATATCAGGCGCGGGGAAAATCCCCTCCGCATCACTGAAGTGATATGTCAGGTTCAGTGTAGTCGTGAACTTGCTGCGTTCCATGATGCGTAAATGCAGATCGAGTGCATCCGCAACCCGGGAGACAACTTCAGGCTGCAACGCATCCAGATCCGGTACCAGGTTACGCAGCCGGATGTAATTGCTTTCATACAATTCCATCAATCCGGCAAAGTTGCGTGGCGGTATACCGCAATAATCAGCTTGTCTTAACATACACTCCATTGATTTATAATAACACGCACTGCGATTAATCTGCCTCTGTACATGAGCAACGTTTTATAGTAGTCAAGGAGGTATCGGCCCAGCGCTTCAGTTCTTGATCCGTCCACTATACTCGATGACATACTACCTCCAAATCACTACAGATCCTGTCCGGACAAAAAATGAACAGCATGTCACCTGACACATTCATAACACGTCTGCACGGACTGTTGCCGTCCGATTGCGTCCTCTCCCATCCGGAGGAATTGCGTCCGTATGAATGCGATGCCCTGTCTGCCTACCGCAAGACACCGCTGGCCGTAGTGATCCCGGAGACGCTGGAGCAAGTGCAGGCCACGCTGAAACTGTGTTCGGAAAACGGTGTACCCGTCGTTGCCAGGGGCGCCGGGACAGGCCTTTCAGGCGGTGCACTGCCCTTGCCTGGAGGCGTGCTGTTGAGCATGGCACGTTTCAACCGGATTCTTGATATCGATATCGAAAACCGTACCGCGCGCGTCCAGCCCGGTGTGACGAATCTGTCCATATCAAAGGCGGCGGAACAATACGGTTTGTACTACGCACCGGATCCCTCCTCACAGATCGCCTGCTCAATCGGCGGCAATGTATCGGAAAATGCCGGTGGTGTGCACTGCCTCAAATACGGCCTCACCGTACACAACATCCAGCAGCTCGAGATTCTGACGATGGAAGGTGAACAACTCGCCATCGGCAGCGCAGCACTCGACAGTCCCGGCTATGACCTGCTGGCACTGATGACCGGATCGGAGGGGCTCCTTGGCGTAATAACCGAAGTCAAGGTGAAACTGCTGCCGATTCCCGAGACGGCACAGGTAGTGCTTGCGGCCTTCGATTCGGTCGAGGCGGCAGGTACCGGTGTCACAGCGACAATTGCCAGCGGTATCATTCCGGCTGGTCTGGAACTGCTCGACAACCCGGCAATCCGTGCTGTGGAAAAATTTGTCCGCACCGGCTACCCGGTCGACGCCGCCGCCATCCTGCTGTGTGAAATAGACGGCGCCGCGGATGATGTCAGCGCGCAGGTCGAGCAGGTCAGACAGGTATTCCTCGATGCCGGTGCCATTGACCTGCAGGTCTCGCACACCGAGGCCGAACGCCTGCGCTTCTGGGCCGGGCGCAAGGCCGCCTTTCCGGCCATGGGACGCCTGTCGCCAGACTATTACTGCATGGACGGCACCATCCCGCGCAAACACCTGTCAACCGTGCTGGCGGAGATTGGCAGGCTTTCGGATGAATACGGGTTACCCATCTGCAATGTCTTTCATGCAGGTGACGGCAACCTGCACCCCCTCATCCTCTACGATGCCAACCAGCCCGGCGAACTGGAACGAACCGAGGAACTTGGCGGCAGGATACTCGAGTTCTGTGTTGCCGTTGGTGGCACCATCACCGGTGAACACGGTGTCGGCATGGAAAAAATCAACCAGATGTGTGTGCAGTTCAATGCTGCCGAGCTGACCCAGTTCCATGCAATCAAGGAGGCATTCGACGGGCAACAACTGCTGAACCCCGGCAAGGCGATTCCCACCCTGCACCGTTGTGCCGAATTCGGCGCCATGCATGTACACGAAGGCAAGCTTCCGCACCCTGAACTGGAACGTTTCTGAAAGATTCCCGGCAAGAGAATGAAAGAGCTGATTGAATCATTCCAGGAAACGGTGCTGGCGGCCGGCCGCAACGCAACCGCACTGGCAATCAGCGGCAGCGGCAGCAAAACATTCTACGGTCGACAACCGCAGGGAAAGACTTTCTCGGTCAGGGAATACGCCGGTGTGATTGATTACTCACCGACCGAGCTGGTGATCACGGCCCGGGCCGGCACTCCGCTGGCCGAGATCGAGAAGGTGCTGGCCGCAGAAAACCAGATGCTGGCATTTGAACCGCCGTTTTTCGGATCCGGAGCGACGCTGGGCGGCACCATTGCCTGCGGGTTGTCCGGACCGCGGCGCCCCTACGCGGGTGCCGCTCGAGACTTCGTCCTGGGAGTTACCTGCCTGAACGGCAAGAGCGAATACCTGCGCTTTGGCGGACAGGTGATGAAAAATGTGGCCGGCTACGATGTATCGCGAACACTGACGGGGTCCCTCGGGACGCTGGCGGTGCTGCTGGACATTTCCCTGAAGGTGTTGCCGCGCGCTGAAACCGACATCACGCTGTGCCGTGACACCAGCCCGGCAGAGGCAATCCGGCTGATGAACCGCTGGGCCGGGCAGCCCCTGCCGCTGTCAGCTGCCTGCTTTTATGATGGGCAACTGGCCGTGCGCCTCTCCGGCAATACCCGCGGTGTACAAGCGGCC
>CP070821.1:1796154-1803139 GCA_020344335.1 Gammaproteobacteria bacterium
CTCTTCGATCGGGAGCAAGCCCATGAACCAACTACTAAAGCGATGCCAGGTGCTGGCTTCCGGGTCCGAGTAGTACCGGACCTCCTTGCCATCGATTTCCGTAATCCAGACAAGGCGTTCAATTCCTGTCTCCACATCGGTCTCGAGTATCACCCGATAGCTGTTCTCGGGTTGAACACCCTCATCCATGTATGCAAGCAGCTGCACAGCCAGTTCGTCACTTTCGACCAGGATAACGATCTCTGTGTTAAGCGCGATGGAACGGGGATCAAGGTTGAATGAGCCAACCGCAACGAGTTCGCCATCGACCACAAACGCCTTGGTATGCAGGACTGCTGTTGATCTGCCAGCTAACAGCGACCAATTCTTCTTTACCGAATTTGCATCGGGTCGTAGCTCGTAGAGTTCCAGTCCCTCTTTGATCAGTGCGCGGCGATACTTTGCGTATCCGGCATGCGCGGCAGCGACATTGTTTGTCGCGAGTGAGTTGGTGAGTAAGCGCTGCCTGATTCCTCTCTCGTTGTTACGTCGCGTCCTTTCTACGCCCTCTGGCCCAGGTATTACGTAGGCTGACTCGATCATCACTTCATGATCCTTTTCCTTGCCTAACTGGATTAGATAATCTGCAACCGTCTCCTCGTCGGTTTCAGGTTTGTCCGGTTCGTCATACAAAGCCTTGGCATTTGCCCATATAAAGCTGTCGCGGAACTCTTCCAGCTTGGCCAATATCGCATCACTCGTAGTATCAATTGGGTAGGGATAGTCTTCCAGCTTATCCACCCAGCGGTAGAGGGCCTTCTTCTTTGCATCAAATTCTTCTGGAGATAACCGCTCTTCGATAATGGCACTAACTGGTACTGCAAAATCACTGTTCCAGTATTGGTCAAAGCTTCTGGAAACATCCTGCACTACCGGTCCTACTACAGTCAGATCCAGGTCCCTGAAATTTGCGGCCGCATCCACCCCGAAATAGTTATCCCCAATATTGCGCCCACCGACGACCGCAATCGCATTGTCGACAATGTATGCCTTGTTGTGCATCCGGTGATTGAGTCGCTCGAGACCAAACAGGAATTCAAGCGTCCGGAAGCTGCGATTTGCATATGGATTGAATAGTCGAATCTCGATGTTGGGATGGTAGTCCATCCGTGCAAACTTGAAATCAGTTTCCTTTGTCGTCACATGATCAACCAGCATGCGCACCCGAACACCACGGTCAGCCGCGCGCAGCAACCGCTCAGCCAGTACCAAACCAGAGGTATCCGTTTCCCATATGTAGTACTGAACGTCAATGCTCTTCTCAGCCAGATTCGAGAGGCCGGCACGGGAACGAAACCCCCATTCCCCTGTAGGTACCAAAACCACGCCGGATTTACCGGGATGTGTTGCTATCTCGGACTTGAAGAACCTACCAAGTTCAGTGGATTCTGGTGCCGCAAGGGCCACGGATGGTTTGCGATCGTGATCAACGGGTAGGGTTGTTGCGCACCCAGCGAGCAATAGGACAGCAGAAAACAACAGTGGCAGATGGAGTATTGTCATCACAATCGATTCGGAGGCCTTTTGTTAGAGAATTTGAAGTATATGCGGCTTAGGAACTATCAGGTTCTAAACCGCCTCTGCCTCGGCGCAACTTGTTGAATATGCTATTCAAGTGAATAAGCATATTCCTCCTCGCAACGGCGCCTGATCTTCTGGCTACTTTGCCTTGACCGATTCGAGGCCAGCTCGGATATCAGTGATCAGGGCTTTGACCCCCATCGCCAGCTGCTCTCCACCTACTGAGTGTTTCATGCTACTACCGAAGCCAGCCACCTGGTCTGTATAAGTACGGTTACCATAGAATACGACCGAGCTATTCTCGTGGGGAATCACTCCGGCGACGAGTTGTAGCGAGTTGTAGAAGTGTGGCGCGTATATGTGGCGCTCGGCCAACAATGCGAACTTGGCGCCAAAGAAATAAATGCGGTGGGAGAGGACAAAGCCCGGACGCTCATCGATATTGAGCTTGAACACATAGAAGCGGTGCTCCACCTCTTGAACGCGTGCATCGGGAAATTTTTGCAGAATGCGATAAAAATTTGGCGCGGAGCGTTTCATGTCCTCCATGGCAAGTGTTGCGGCGTTAAGTTCCTCTACCGGTGAAGTCGTGTCGTCTGGGCTGCGTTGATAAGCGGCGATGCCATCGAGACCTATTTCCTGGTAACGTTGCAAGCGCTCAGCCAGGAAGGCACGAAGCTCGTTGTTGACGGTTGCAATGAGCGCAGCGTCGTCAAGGCCTTCTGTCTTGCCCCGCAATTGCTGGAAACGTGCGATCTCCTCAGCAGAGAGGTTAAACTGCTCGCCAGGTTCTGCTGCCAGCAGGGCCTTCACCTCATTGGCTTCTGTGGCGGTGTAGCCCAGCTCTTGAAGTTTGCTCACATCGGGTGCGCCCTCAATCTGGGCAAAGTCAAGAATGAACTGATTAAACTGGAAGAGCCGATCACCCTTTACCGCACGGATGACCTCGTTATAAGGCCGCTTAATCACTGCGACCAGGGCGATGGCCAATTCTCTATCCATGCTATCGTCGGGATCGAGCATCACAATCTCGCCCGCGAGAGCCCTCCGCTTCACTGACGGGTCCAGTTGCAATAGCGATATCACCTCGTCAAAGGACGGGGGCAGGTCATCGATGGCGTACGTAAGGCCGGGTAAAATGAAAAGAACAGCAAGAATGGCAAAGACTGCATGCTGGCGCATCGAGGTTATTCCCAGAGTAGGCGTACATGACAATTCGATATGTAACTATGCTAGCAGTCAGTGTCTTACTCGTCTACGAGGCCGGGGCATCTCATAGCATCTCAGTTCTATCAACTCAGAGATAACAACATGATGCATGGCATTGGTCTTAAGAAGATTTTTCGTTAGTGGAGCGGGTACGGCAATCGAACGTACCTCGTCGCCAGCGTCTGCGAATACGAAAGCAGGCCCTTGATTTCGATCAGCGAAGGTTTCAAAAGGGTTGAAGTTTGCCGATCCGCATCGACCCCCTAAACAGCAACTTTCAGTACTTTCGAGCCATTCAGCAACTTACGCCGAATGACCGCTTTGTATATGGACTCCTCCTGTTGAGCAAACAGATAATTACTTCAGATATCAGACGCGTACGTATATTCGGCTTTTTAGTGGAGTCGCTAACTCCCAGCCCACTATGTATGCGCACCCCGATTCCTATTTGGGTCGATGGACTCTATGGCCTCAAAGCGAAACAGGTTTTACCAGGGCGGATATCTTTATCTGAACAAGGTCTGTTTGCTGAACTCGTCGTTGGGGATATTTTTCCTGCAAGTACCGCTAATATGCAGCAAGAGACACCCCATACTCTCTCTGGTACTCCTCACCCTGTGTAAGCAGGGCCCAGGCAGTGCGTGCATTCTTGTTGGCCAGTGCCACCGCCGCACGTCCATACCCGGCTCGCTGGATCAATGCCCAGAGCCAGCGCTCTTTGGGTGTCTTGGGGTCCTTCAGGTGGTGTATGTAGGCCCGGGCACCCTGGATGAGTACGGAGCGTAATCGCTTATTGGCGACATACCGACTGATCCCGACCAACACCGTCTTGCCACCGCTACTGTATTGCTTCGGTGTCAGCCCCAGATAGGCCGAGAATTGACGCCCATTTGCGAACGCTTCGCCGGTTCCCAGTGTGGCATACAGCAACACCGAACTGATCGGGCCGACACCTTCAAGCCTGGTCAGGCGATCACAGGCGACGTTTTGTTTCACCAATGTAGTGATTTGCCCAGTAAGCACATCGATATCATCCTTGATCGCAATAAGCCGCCCATAGAGCAGGTTCAGTGTGGGACGGTAAAGATCAGGCAACCCATTCTCGGCATCCTCCAGCACCTCAGGTATACGACGATGAAGTGCCGCAAATCCCTGGGGTATCACGATCCCGAACTCCATCAACAGACCACGGATGTGGTTCGATAGCGCCGTCCTGTCATGGACCAGGAGTTCCCGTGACCGCTGGATTGCCTGGATGCCTTGTTGTTCAACGGTCTTCATTGGGGCTTCTTTGATATTCGGGCGGGACGCCGCTTCTGCAACGGCCAAGGCATCGTTTGGATCTGTCTTGTGCCCTTGCCTGAAGGGCGAAACAGCCTTGGCGGGAATAATCTTGGCTGTGTGACCATGCAGGTGAGCAATGCGGGACCAGTAATGGGCCGTTGCACAGGCTTCGAAGGCCACCAGACTCGGCTTTTGCCGGGCCAAGAACTCCGAGAACTTCTTTCGCGTCAACGCTTTGTTCTGCAGCTCCTTCATGGCCGGGGTTACCATCGATACCTGAATGATATTTTTTGCCAAATCAACTCCAACTACGTTTAAATGTTTCATGTATGGACTCCTCATAGCGTGTTTTGGTCAACACTCAACCTACGTAAGCGGGTTGGAGGAGTCCATACATTGGGTCGTTAGTTGCCGTTAAGTGACTGTTAATATTAGAGACGGCTAAACGGGGACTTTCAGTCAAAGTTGCCGTTCATACAAATAAAGGTTAATGAGTCGAGGTGGTCACCGCGGGCTTGCTGCGATATCTGCTCTATCTCTCTTATCTAAGGACTTAATGTGCGTTACCAGGCCGCGGAATCCCGGAGCCTTGCGCAGCAGACGGTGGCCGGCCTCTGTGAGGTTGTTGACCTCATCAGCAGGCAGCGCGAGACTCGTCGCGACATTGTTGAAAAGAACACGGGTTTCCGGATCGGCAATGCTTTCAAAGTCGATCTGGATGAAATACGGCGTGACCGTATGACCAGGTGTCGATAATTCGCTTGCCCACTGGTTCAGGCTGCCTTGCATCAGTGCAATGCTCTCCACGTTGTAGCGTTGCAGCTGGGCATGGCTCACCGCACCAAGCACCGCGCTGGTCCCGGGCGACCTGCTACTGAGATCCATTGGCCGGTCCGGCCTGGTCTGGGCATTGACCACGATCATGGCGAGGATGGACGGTGTGCGGCCAAGCAGCAGCTTGGTTGCCTGCTGCGCACCACCGAGGATATGTACCCGGTCATAGGCGGAGCGCACACCGAGATTATCGGAAATGCCGCCGTCAACTAGGTGTATGTAACGCCGCTCTTCCTTGTCAAGATACGAGTCCAACCCGCTGACCAGTTCCCCCAGGCGGGGATCGGTGTGGGCCCGCTCGCGCGTTCGCGGCAACCTGTCCGGTTCCTCGACTTCACAGGTGTCATGGTTTTCCAGCACGACAGGGGTAAACGCGACGGGGACGGCAGACGAGGCCGCTACCGCCCTGGCGACCCTAAATTCGGCCAAGTCAGAACAGAGGATACTGAAACGACCCGGAGAAAACGTGAAACGCTGTCCGATGCTCAGATCGGTGGCGTTGATCTGAATATGCGGACCCGGTTGCGCTGCCATGTCGGCAAAGGTGCCGCCCCGGAAAATCTGCCGGTCATAGTAATCGATCGCCATCTCGGTCCGGTCGAAGCCCTGGCTCATGAAACGGAACCAGTTCAGCGGATTGAGCAGGCCGTTGATCAATACTTTCTGAACATTTTTTTCCAGAAACACGTCCTGGTAATCATCGAATATCCGGTCCCCGAACAGGCCATAGTAGGCCGCGGTAAAACTGCCCCCGGACACGGAACTGATGGTATCGACTTCATCCAGCAGGCGCCGCTCGCTGCCATTGCGCGAATAGCGGGTATCCCGGAGCTCTTCCAGGACCCCGTAGGAAAACGCCGCGGCGCGGGTGCCGCCACCGGAAAAGGCAAGAAACAACCATATGTCACCGGACCGGTCTGCCTCGCTGTCGACATCGGGGGCCTTGAGCAGTGCGACACGCCCGGTTGTCGGGGCATTCTGGATGCGGTTGTAGCTTGCGCAGCCGGATAACAGGAGGACCACAATTACAGCTGCAGATAAGTACTGTGTCGTGTTGCAATGACTAATCGTGAGCATACCTCAATACCATCCGTCCATAGCAAAAGGCCGTTCAGCTGCCACTTGATTTCGGTACCTTTCAGACATTCAATCTAAGACCCTGAAATTCAGATTTGGGTGAACCTAGTCATTCAGTCAGTTATTTACAATAAATACAGCTGAATGACCACTTTCGGCCACAAGCCGACATGCGGGTGCTTTCTTTGAACGGCAGGTTCACTACAGTTTCCAGACATTGATGTTACTGTCGACAGGAGCATAAGCAAAATAAACGCCTTATCATGACTCGCCAACGGACCATCCAAGGATAACGAAGGGACCGAGGCCCTCCACCTCGAAATCCTGCGCTATCGCGCTCACTATCCAACCGTTTGCCCACCCATGTACCACTTATCCCGGGCGTCAAGCCAATCGGAATCGTGACACAGCCGCTTGGGTCATTGCCATTGGAATGGATTGGCTGACAGCCCTGGTATGCTTATCATGGCTCACTCTCCGCGCTACCGAGCGTTGTACCGCCAACACCAAGAACACCTTTATGCTGACGCGCACCTACCAGTGGTTTGACCGCAACATCCTTGAACTGGGGCGCGAGCTGCGCCTGTCCTACCTGCCGCCCCTGATGGTCTACCTGGCCTACGGCGTGTCCGGCCTGACCGCCATCGTCGGCACCTTCTTCGTCAAGGACTACCTAGGCCTGTCGGCCGAGTTCCTCGCCGCGCTGGGGTTCTGGGCCGGTATCCCCTGGGCGTTGAAGATGCCGCTGGGCCACCTGGTTGACCTAATCTGGCGCTACAAGGCTGCGCTGGTGTTTCTCGGCGCGGGGCTGCTCACCGGCAGCCTGTTGATCATGATCGGCCTGCTTGCCTCGCCCGATGCCATGGCCACCGTGATGCCGGTGGGCGCCTGGTTCGTGGTCAGTGTTCTGCTGGCGCCGATCGGTTACGTTGTGCAGGACGTGGTGGCCGATGCCATGACTGTGGAGGCGGTGCCGCGGGTGGATGCCAAGGGCCGCGCCCTGCCCGCTGGCCAGCTGCGC
>CP070821.1:1803239-1812234 GCA_020344335.1 Gammaproteobacteria bacterium
GGCATTCCAGAATTTGGTCTCTTCGCGGATGTACTCGTCGTGCGGTGACTCGACAAAAAAACCAATTTCCACGTGGCTGTGATCGTCAACGAGCTGGTACTCGGTAATCTCACCCACGTCGAACTGGCGAAAATAGACCGGCGAGCCCACAGACAAGGAGCCGAGTTTGTTAGCCTTCAGGCGATAACTGGTACCTTCCTTGTCCGTCGTGATCACGGGGGGTTTTTCGAGCCCGACAAATATTTTACTTTGTGTACCCTTTTCACTCGGTTCCATGGCGATATAGGCGCCACTGAGCAGGGTACCGAGGCCAGTGACCCCACCCGCGCCAATGCGCGGCCGCACGACCCAGAAGCGGGTGTTCTCGGTCAGGTAGCGCTCTGCCCCGGCCTCCAGGGTCGCCGTGACCAGCACATCCGAGAGGTCTTCCGAAAAAGTTACATTGTCCACCTTGCCGACGGTCACATCCCGGTACTTGAGCGTGGTCTTGCCGGCCTCGATGCCGGAGGCGGTCTTGAAGCTGATCACAATCTCGGGGCCTTTCTCGGAGATGGTCTTGAAGATCAGCCAGCCACCGATCAGGACGGCGACCAGGGGCAGCAGCCAGACCACCGGAAACCCTTTCTTCTCGGCGTCGATCACTGCCTCGGAGATGTTTTCAGGGGTCGCCGGTTCGTCGGGTGTTGCCATTATGATACTCCCCTTGTGTCCTACTGGTCCCAGATGAGCCGCGAATCGAATCGCATTGCCGCGATCATGGTCAGTATGACGACCGAGGCGAAGGCAATGGCACCGATACCCGGTTCGATAGTGGCCAGGTTACCGACCTGCACCAGGGCAACCATCAGGGCCACCACGAATATATCGACCATCGACCAGCGGCCGACCAGTTCGGTCACACGATACAGTTTCGTGCGCTGCCGTTTGCGTACCGGTGATTTGCGTTGTACCGATAGTAACAAATATGTCAGTGCCAGCATCTTGAGCAATGGCACCAGTACGCTGGCGACAAAGATGATCAGTGCCAGTGGCCAGTCACCGTGTGTCAGGAAGTAGATGACGCCGCTCATGATGGTGTCGGACTGGGTGTTACCCAGCGAGGTGACCGCCATCACCGGAAAGATATTGGCCGGCAGGTACATGGCCATGGCAGAGATCAGCAGTGCCCAGGTCATGTTGATACTGTTGGGTGTGCGCATATGCACAGGGGACAAGCAACGCGGGCAGTGCGCATGCCCGGAGGCAGGGACCCGCTGCAGCAGGCCGCAGGTGTGGCACCCGGTCATACCGGCGTCTCTAGCCCGCATGATGGGTTTTTCCGGGGATGCCCAGGCGCTGCCACAGGATGTGTGGTTCAAAGTTGGCCGTGGCCGCTGCACCGACCAGGATCAGCGCGACGAAGGCGTACAGCGAAGGCCCGATGTGTATCGTCGCCATGCCGGCCAGCTTTACGAAGGACACCAGTACGCCCAGCATGAAGACATCCAGCATGCCCCAGGGTTCCAGGTAGCTGACCCAGGACAGGGCAGGGCGTACCGCGGGCAGTGGTTTGTTGAACCGGACCGAAAGCAGCACATACAGGCAGCTGATGATCAATAAGGCGGGACCCAGGATGCTGGTTATCAGCACCACTACGGCAAGTTCCCCCATCCCTGCACGGTACAGGCCGACGGACGCGCCAAAGAGAGTGGTGATCTCTTCGCGTCCGGAGATATCCAGTGTCAGGAACGGAAAGGCATTCGCCAGGACCAGTAAAATCAGTGCCGCTGTATACAGGGCAAGCGGCCTGTCCAGTCCACCTTTGGGGTTGCGTAACAGGACATGGCCGCAGCTGCGGCAGCGGGCCACACGCCCCGGTGGCAGTGCGGGAATCCGCTGCAGGGCATCGCACTCGTGGCAGGCCATGAGTTCCGAGGCGGTATTGTCATTCTGTTGCGGGTGCTTCATGAGTTACGGGGCATACAGGAAAGGGCCGGTCTCTGGCCAGCAGACGGCAGGGTATCGCCCTAATTTCCGCGCCGGATGCTGGTCACCTGTCCGCTCTTGAAATGCACCAGCATCGAAGTTCCGGAACGCTCGTAGACCCAGGTGTCACCTTCGCGAAATTTTGGCTCGCCACATTTCTTGAGGATTTCGTACTTGGTGGTCGGATTGCGTGAACTGCCCTGGATCATGTAATTGCCACAGACCAGGGTCCCGGCATACACGGGTTTCAGTGCCAGTAATCCCAGTACACTGATGGCTGCCAGTAATATGGAAACGTGTTTCATGTTGCTGTCCTCTCGGTTCTGTATAACCGTATCCTGTGGATGGTCTAGTTTCCGGATGGAAGTGTGTAGGTCAGCTTCGGGAGTATCGCGAGACCCGAGGCAGCCCGTACCACGCTGCCGCTGCTCATGCCGGCGACCACGGTACTGAGCACCGAACGGACGGTGAACTCGCTTGATCCGGTAACCCCCTCGAACTTGCCGGTGCCTCCGGTCAGGATAAAGCTGCCCTTGCACGCGCCGACTTTGCCTTCACAGGTCCACTCGGCAAAGACCGTGTCCTCGCCGGTGATGGCGATATTGCAATAACCTTTTGCCTCGGTCTTTTTGGAAGCGGTATCGATATACTGGGTTGCCGGGCAGCTGGCGAAGGCGGCATCCAGTTCCCCTTCCGCGTTCTCTGCGTACATGATGCCTTCGAACTCGCCCATGAACAGCAGCCGGTGGGTACTGATTGAATGAATGGTCCCATCACCGCTCCAGGGCATGATGACCTGAAGGGTCTTTTCGGTTGCGAGTGAGGGACCGGTGTAGGTCGCCACGAGGAAACCCGCTAGCAGACCGAGGAGTAATCGGTTCGATTTCATGCGTTTTCTCCCTTTTGTACGGTGGATATCCCGTTGTATGCCGGTTGTACCTGATACTCTGTTCCAAAGGCAACAGAATTATCACGCCTTTCCGAGTATTACAGTATACCTGACTGATTTCCAGCGGGTTTTGTCCGGATTATGGCATAGCCCGTTTGCTACATAGTTTCGAATTCATCCGATGTTGTACAAGCCGTTTGTATCACCCGTTTCATTCTGAATTGTCAGGGCTGCCGGGGAATCCGGCATGCGTTACCATACCGCCATAACCAGAAACAACAGCCGATCCCGGATGACGTGATGGTCGCACATAACCGGGTCAGCAGATTATTGCGGGTGGCCATGAAACGTAACGCTCTACTCACGCTCGTTTTCGTCCTCCTGGGCTATGCATTCTGGGCGAGCCCGGACTTCAAGACCATTGCGGCCGGGGTGGCGATCTTCCTGCTCGGCATGCTGTCGCTGGAGCAGGGCTTCAAGGCCTTCAGTGGCGGGGTCCTCGAGGGCTTTCTCCAGAAAACCACCGACCGGACCTGGGAGAGCCTGAGCTTCGGGATTGTCTCCACTACCCTGATGCAGTCCAGTTCGCTGGTGTCGGTGCTGACGATTTCCTTTCTCAGCGCCGGCCTGATCCCGCTGGCACAGGGGATCGGCATCATTTTCGGTTCCAACCTGGGCACCACCACCGGCGCCTGGCTGGTCGCGGGGCTCGGGCTCAAGGTCGACATTGCCGCCTATGCCATGCCCATGCTGGTGTTCGGCGTCATCATGATTTTCCAGAAAAACAACAAGCGGCTCGAAGGGGCTGGTTGGGTGCTGGTCGGGCTGGGCTTCCTGTTCCTCGGCATTGCCTACATGAAGGGAGGCTTCGAGACCGTCGGTGCGCAGGTCGACCTGTCGCAGTTCGCGATACCCGGATTCCGCGGTTTGCTGATATACCTTGCGATCGGAATCGCGGCGACCGTGGTGATGCAATCCAGCCATGCAACACTGATCCTGACGATTACGGCACTGGCCGCGGGACAGGTGACCTATGAAAATGCGCTTGCGCTTGCGATCGGCTCCAATATCGGTACCACCATCACCGCGATCATCGGTGCAATCAGTGCCAGTGTCTCCGGCCGGCAGCTGGCGCTGGCACATCTGATCTTCAACCTGGTAACCGGCCTTATTGCAGTTGTGTTTATCGGGCAGTTTGCGACCGGTGTGGACTGGGTCAGCGGCCTGGTCGGTATTGCGGCAGACAACTACACCCTGAAGTTCGCCGTGTTCCACACCCTGTTCAACCTTGTGGGCGTTGTCCTGATGCTGCCGTTGATCAACCGGCTGGTCGTATTTCTGCAAAAAGTGCTGCGGGAAAAGGTCGAGCCGGTCGATATGGCACGCGTGTTGTTTCTCAACAAGTCGGCACTGGAATTTCCGGATACCGCCCTGGAGGTGATCGCCAGGGAAATCATGCATCTCGCTTTCAATGCCTTCGAAATCCTGGCGCACGGATTGAACCTGAACCGGCGTGACATTACTTCGAGTGTCGATATCAACGAGTTGCTGGCGCGATGTGACGTCGTCATGGATATCGATGTCGAGGATCTGTACAAGCGCAAGGCCAAACCGCTGTACAGCGCCATTATCGAGTATTCGACCCGGGCGGAGACCGACATGGAACCGGAACAGGTAGACCGGTTGCAGCACCTGCGCCAGGCCAGCCGGCAGATTGTCAATGCCATCAAGGCGATGAAGGAATTGCAAGACAATATCGACCGTTACATGTGCCATGAGAATGAATTTGCACGCCGTGAATACAACGAAATACGCCTGAATCTCGCGATCCTGCTGCGGATCCTGTTCCGCTCCGAGGACGTGGCCGGTACCTTGCAAAAACTCAAGTTGCTCGAGGAGTTCAAGCTGACCCTGGAGGAAAAGGACATTATTGCCAACGGCAAGCTGGACAAGTTGATTCGCGAGCAGCGCATCACCTCGGACATGGCAACCTCGCTGATGAATGACAGTGCCTACGCCTATGATATCCAGCGCAACCTGATCGAGGCGGCAGAGGTCATCTTCGGTAACCTGTTCTCACTGGACAAGGACCTGTCACTGAGCGATGAGGAGATAGACCGGCTGATGCGCGAAAGACGCGCCGAGATTTATGCAAAACTGCGCGAGGAGGAGGCGCAGATCGATGCCATTACCGGATACGAGCGGCATCAATAACAGGCAGACGGCTGGTGAATTACTCATTGGCACCTATACTCGGCACTTGTACAGCTCTTCACTGGTAAAGGAGATTTCCCCATAAAGTGAAATGATGGGGTGTTCAAGCAGTAACACCGCATGAAACAAGGACTGAGGGTTGATGCAGAAGTAAAACGCCTCAAGCCCTGTAACCAAAATACAAGAATATTCAAGGAGTGAGTTATGAAGAAAATTATCCTGTCTGCCGCAGCTGTCTCCTTCGTTGCACTGCTGGCAGGTTATTACAATGGCAGCCCTGGAGATCCTCAACATTTGATATCCGAGGTTCAGGCGGGGCAACCCGGGCCGACGGTTAGCAGTGAGCCATATGAATGGTCGCCCACCAGTCCGTATCCAGTGCAGAGTGTCTACTATCCCGGCACCGAAGAACTCTCCCCGGACGAAATGCGGGTCATCGCCTGCGGCACCGGTATGCCGCAGCCGCGGCTTAAGCAGGCCGCCGCCTGCTTTCTGGTCGAGCTGGGTAATGGCGACAAGTTTATCTTTGATATGGGTGAAGGGTCTTTTGAACGGATCATGGCGCTGGGCATCCCGCTGGACCAGCTGAACAAGGTCTTTCTGGGGCATCTGCATCTGGACCATGCCGGTGATTTTCCGGCGTTCTACTTTACCGGCCCTGTAAACAACCGGTTGACACCCCTGCGTGTCTGGGGACCCAGTGGCGTCAAGCCGGAGTGGGGCACGAAGGCGTGGATGAAGAATCTCAGGAAAGCCTGGGCCTGGGAAGAGGCCAGCCGTGGCTCGGCGGTTGATCCGCGCGGCCTGAAGCTCGAGGTCAACGAATTCGACTGGACTGCGGTCAACAAGGTGATTTATGACGAGAATGGAGTGGTCGTGCGCAGTATCCCCGCGATCCATGCGGATCAGTCCGCCAGCTTCATACTGGAATGGAATGGGCTCAAATTTGCATTTTCCAGTGACACGATTCCGAACAAGTGGTGGCGCGAACATGCGGTAGACCTGGATCTGTCGATCCATGAGTGCTTTATCCCGCCCGAATTCATGATGTCCAAGTACGGTTTTACGCCTTCGGAAGCCTTTTTTGTCGGCACCCAGGGTCATACGGCAGCGCAGGCCTTCGGCAAGATCATGTCCATAACGAAGCCACGGCATGCCGTGTGTTACCACTTCCAGAATGACCATGACACGGCACCTGCTGTCTGGGAAGCGATACGCGAAACCTATGACGGGCCGCTGGATCTGGCAATCGACTTCATGACCTGGAATGTGACCAAGGAAGGCATACGTACACGCATGGCAGTACCAAACGAGGAATCCTTCCCGGCTCCCATCCAGCGCGTCAAGCAGCCGCCGAATTCCCTGGAGGCCTACCAGTGGACGGAAACCAGTCTGTCAGGCGTCGAACCGGAATCGGCAGCGGTTACCAACGACCTTTACAAGAGATTCAACAAGGCCAACGGTACGGATCTGCAGCCACCGATTACCAGTTTGCCTTTCAGGCAGGAGTAAAAATGTAAAGGAGTTGGTGGTATCGGCCACTGGTGCCGATCCACCCGGTGTCTACAGCACACCGGCTTGCAGAAGGCTGTTAAAATTCCCGGGATGCCTGGTCTGCTGTTGAAACTGCGATTCCTGTTGTACCTGTCAATTACCTGGCTGGCGCCCGCAAGCGCCGACTGGATCAATCTGACCGGTGCCGAGACCTCCCCGAATATCGCCGAGATCTATGTCCTAGACGATCATGTGAAACTGGTACTGGAGGTCTATGTCGGCGACCTGGAAGTTTTTCACGACCTGGTGCCGGATGAGCTCCTGAAAGATGGCGGGGCAGGCCGGCCAGGTGTGGAAGAGCGTATGCGACACTTCGCCGCCGAGCGCTTCCGGTTTGTCACCGGGGACGGCCGTAATCTCCCCGCAGAACTCATCCTGGCCGAGCCACGCCGGCGCATTGACAGGAAGTCCCCGTTTGCCGGCATGATCAACCCCTATACCCGGCAGCGGGTACCGGAGGCGCCCACCGACAAACGCGTGCTGTACGCGGAAATCCATTATCCGTTTGAAGGCAGGCCGGAGGAACTGACCCTCATCCCCCCGCTGGACGCGGAAGGCCGGGCGCTGGTCTCGATCGGTTTCATTGCCTATCACAAGGCGGTTCCGGTTATTGATTTCCGCTATCTCGGGGCACCGGCGCGGCTGGAGCTCGACTGGGAAGACCCGTGGTACTCGAAATTCGACAACCCCAACCTGAAACGCCACCACAAGTCGGCACTGATGTCCTACCTGTACGTGGAACCCTACGAGGTGCGCCACGAGATCCTCACTCGTGTCAAAGACCTGGAAGAATGGATGGACCTTGGCCTCGAAAGCGATGAGTACATCGAGATTGATGAACTCGACTCACTCAAGCAACGCGTCGGCGAGTTCCTGCTGACGAAAAACCCGGTACAGATCGATGGTGAGGCACTCAAACCCATCCTTGACCGTACCAATTTCGTCAAGGTCAGTATTACCGGTATCCAGTTGATCGAGAAACCGCAACGGCTGGAAATCTCCACGGCCATCATCGGTGTCATCATTACCTACCTGACCGGGGGCATGCCGCAGGAGGTGTCGGTGGACTGGGAGCTGTTCACGGAGCAGGTACAGCAGGTACCGGCCACGGCGACCGACCCGGCCGGGCCGTTGCTGACCTACGTGACACCGGATGACAACGTGCATACCTGGACCAATTACCTGAAGAACTACGAGATTCCCACCGTGCGTCAGGTCGATGTCGCGGACACCCTGGGTGAATACCGTATCCCGGTTGGCACGCTCATATGCCTGCTGGCGATACTGCCGCTGGGATGGGTGGTTGGCAAACGCCGGCGTGCCGGGAAGACCGTGGTGGGTCCCGGCGTATTGATTCTTTTCCTGATCAGTGGTGCGCTGGTTTCCTGGAGCTACCTGCCGAGGGTGTCCATTGCCAGGCCGGCAGTCATGGCCGGTATGCTGTCAGAGGAGCAGGCCGGCGTATTGCTGCAGGCATTGTTGAAGAATGTCTACCGGGCTTTTGACTTTCGTGAGGAGGCGGATGTCTACGACAAGCTGTCCCTGAGTGTCAGCGGCGACCTGCTGGCCGATATCTACCTGCAGAACCGCAAGTCCTTCGCAGTACAAAAGGCCGGTGGGGCGCAGGCAAAAATCAAGGCCGTTGACATCCTGGCGGCGGCACCTGCGCGCCGTGACGACCGGCCACTGGCCTATGACATACGGGGGAACTGGAAAGCCATGGGTACGGTGGGACACTGGGGGCATGTACACATGCGCACGAACCTGTATGACGCGATTGTCACGGTCGAGGCGGTTGATGACAACTGGAAGATTACCGGACTGGAATTGCTGGAAGAAACAAGGATTGACGCAGGGGGCAGGCAGGAATCCGGGCCGAAACAGTAATCACATGCTCAATACAGAGGTCAAAGCAGAATAGTATGCCACTTCCCCTTTATCCCCTCACCCCGACCCTCTCCCGGAGGGAGAGGGTAAAAACATGTAGCTTCTTCTAACATGATCAAAATTGAATCACTCGCCTTTACCTATCCGGACCGGGAATTTCATCTCGACATCCCGCAGTTAACAGTTGCAAGCGGGGAGCGGGTTGCTGTCATCGGTCCGAGTGGTTCCGGCAAGACCACGCTGCTGAATCTGGTGGCCGGTATACTGACACCGGAAAGTGGCGCGGTGTCGGTGAGTGATCAACGCGTCAGTGGCATGAGCGATGCCGACCGCCGCCGTTTCCGTATTACCCGTATCGGGTTTGTGTTCCAGTCCTTCGAGCTGCTGGAATACCTGAACGTCATTGACAATATCCTGCATCCGTACCGGATCAGCGGTGCACTGCGTTTGACCAGGGCGGTACGCGAGCGCGCCACGACACTGGCA
>CP070821.1:1812334-1814927 GCA_020344335.1 Gammaproteobacteria bacterium
TATTTCAGCTGGCTTGTCTGGCTTGGGGTGTCTGGCCTGGACGTTCTTGGATACCAAGTTGGTGCCCGGGGCCGGAATCGAACCGGCACGGTGTTGCCACCGAGGGATTTTAAGTCCCTTGCGTCTACCAATTTCGCCACCCGGGCCGTTCGCGCCCAAATCGGATTTTACCCAGACAGGAGAAAGAAGTAGAGCGGTAATTGATCCCGGTCAACAAGTCATCAGCCTTGATGGCAGATGACAGTCTCTGGTCAAGAGTCCTGCAGATTCCGGCGTGTTGTTAACGCTCCGACCAGGGTTTTAAGGGATAGATGACTTCGGCATCCCGGATGGCCTTGGGCAATACCAGCAGCCGGTAGCCATCCTGCCACTGCATGACATAGGTGGACTTGGCGAGTTGCTTGCCGGTCTCGTCGACCTTGTAATTGCCGAGGATAGAGCGAAATCTCATTTCGCGCAGTTGCTGGCGAATGGCGTCCCTGTCGAGTGAACCGGCCAGCCGCACCCCGGCTTCCAGTACCTGCCCCGCTGCGTAACCGTAGGCGGCGTGTACACCGGCGTTGCGGCCGTATTTCCGCTTGTAGCGGAATGAGAAGTCATAGGCCATGGGCACGCTGCCGCCGCGCATCCAGGAAACGACGCCCAGGATGCCTTCCGCGTCCGGGCCCAGCCGGTCTCCGAATTCAATCAGTGCTGGGCCAACGGTAAAGGCGAAGGCCTTGGGCGAGAACTGCTGGCGCTTGGCCTCCTGCACGAAGGCGATGGAATCATTCAGGTAGGTGCCGCCGATCACCAGGTCCGGGCTGGTCGCTTTCATGTCCCGGACAACTCCCGTGAAGTCGGTCGTGCCGTCGGGGTATTCCCGGTCAAACACCAGGCTCATGTTCAGTTCGGCCGCCTTTGCCCGGACCCCGGTGGCCACGGCGCGCGGAAACTCGGAGCCGGCGTAGGCGATGGCAATGCGTGACAGCCCGGCGTTGCTGGCGGACTCCATCAGGCCGTCCATAAATTTTTCGGCCGGTGCGTCTACCTGGAAGATATTTTTATAACCGCGCGCCCAGATGGCGCTGGCAGCAGCGCTGCCCGAGACCATGGGGAAGTCATGGCGCTCGGCCACGCTGCTGGCTTCCAGGGTGAGATCCGAGGCATACGGGCCAACCAGTAGATCCACCTTGTCCTCACTGATCAGGCGTTCATAGAGTCTGGCACTCGTGGCAGGATCGGACTTGTCATCGTAGTAGACGATCTCTACCGGACGGCCCAGCAGTGCGCCACGGCCATTGACATCATCGGCCCACATCCGGATGCCCTTCAGCATGTTGTCTCCCGGCGCGGCATACTGGCCGGTAAGAGAGGCGGTCATGCCGATCCTGATCGGGTCTGCGCCTAACGTGCCATGCGACAGGACCGTTGCCAGCATGGCCAGCGCTGCAGCCAGCAAGGCCCGGATTGGCGTTGGTTTCCCTTTGCTTATGTTCATTGGCTAGTGCTATCTCTCGACGTCCAGTTGGCGCTTTGTGGTATACAGCAGGCGCACCCACTCGTACTCAAACGGCGAGCCGGTCTCGTAGTAACGGAAGGCGGTATATGCGCGGGTATCCAGCGCGTTCAGGATATCCCAGGTCCATTCCTGCCAGGTTTCCAGATCCAGCGCCTCATCGCGTATTTCGCTGAAGACAATGCGGTCAACCAGCGTACCGGTACCGTCTCGCAGGCTGGATGGCCCGAGTATCGGCAATACCAGGTAAGGACCAGATCCGACACCCCAGTGGCCCAGCGTTTGTCCGAAGTCCTCGTCACTGCGGGGCACATCATGGGCCACGTTGATAAATCCCAGCAACCCGATCGTCGAGTTGATCACCAGTCGCGTGGTGGTATGCGCGGTTTTTTCCGGGCTGAGCTGCAGGATGCTGTTGATCAGCGTGGTGATGTCGCGGAGGTTCCTGAAGAAGTTGTGGATGCCCTTTTCCAGGAAATCGGGTGTGATGGCCTGGTAGCCTTTCGCCGCCGGCAGAAACACGTACTTGTCGAACCGGTAGTTGAAGCGGTACATGCTGCGGTTAAAGCCTTCCCAGGGGTCGGAGATCGCATCCGCAGGTGTCTCAACCCCTGCAATCAGTACCCGGGCGGCATCGAAGCGCGGTTCGATCGGGTCCTCGCCCTCCGGCAGGATCGGTGCCGTGCTGCAGGCAGAGAGTGCCAGCACGACAGTCAGGACAAGCGTATGCGGATAAAGCCGTTTGCAGGTTATGTTCATCAGCGTCTGCCCTTACTCCGCGAAAACCTTGATCATGTGGGCGACGTTGTCGCGATAGTCGATGTTTCCGCAGTGTCCGCCTTTCGGATAGATCTTCGCGCGTTCACCGAATACGCGCGGGAAGAAATCGATCTCCCCGGGCTCGAGGATGATGTCATCCTGGTTGTGCATTACTTCTATTTTCGGGCTGTTCTTCAGGTAGTCCTCGATTTCGGACAGGCTCATCTGCTCGACCAATTCGCTGCGCGATATATCCGGTTGCTGTTGGTGGATATGCGGGTAGAAGTAGGTGTGGAAAAAGTCGGTAAAGCCGAGCCGGTGTGCGACCAGTTGCAA
>CP070821.1:1815027-1818663 GCA_020344335.1 Gammaproteobacteria bacterium
CAAGCACGCCATCGAGGCTGCGCAGCATGCGCAACGTGAAATTACGTTGATCAATCGACAACGCGCAGAACAGGGTACGCAAGCAATCGGCTTCGGGATCGGTATGCACATCGGCAACCTGATGTACGGAAACATCGGTACCCCGGGACGGCTTGATTTCACCGTCATCGGTTCGGCCGTAAATGAAACGTCGCGTATCGAAGGCATGTGCAAGAAGCTCGATCAGGACATTTTGTTATCTGCAGAGTTTGCCCGCCATTTCCCGACCCGGCTGGTTTCGCTCGGCATGCACACGCTGCGTGGCGTCAGTACTCCGCAGGAACTCTTTACGCTGCCACCCGCCACGCACCCCGATGCAAGCGGGAAATCGCAATGAATCAAGTACATCATCGCGGCCAGGTGGCCGCTCCTACACTGTAAATGCAAACACCCGTAGGAGCGCCGCCCTTCGGCGCGATCACAGCCAAATCAGCTTCCTGTAGGAGCGCCGCCCTTCGGCGCGATGGGTCGTTGAATGGATACCTCGTAGGAGCGCCGCCCTTCGGCGCGATTGATCTGCTATTGAATCGCGGCCAGGAGGCCGCTCCTACAAGGCAAAACAATACCCCTGTAGGAGCGCCGACCTCCGGCGCGATCACAGCCAAATCAGCTTCCTGTAGGAGCACCGACCTCCGGCGCGATGGGGGATGGAATGAAGACGCTGTAGGAGCGCCGCCCTCCGGCGCGATTGATCTGCTATCGAATCGCGGCCAGGAGGCCGCTCCTACAATTTAAATACCAACGCCCGTAGGAGCAGAAACCGTGGTCTGTCCCCGGTTGACATAACATCAAGAAACGAAAATAAATGAGGTCAAAGCACACTTGTTTCTGGTATTAGGGTAAATTCTGCCCTGACCCCATGAACTCAACGGGAGAAAAAGATGAAGCTTGCGATGGTGGGTCTGGGCAAGATGGGCGCCAACATGGTGCGCCGCCTGGTCAGGGACGGGCACGAGGTTGTCGCCTATGATCTGGATACCGTTTCCATGGAAACCCTGGCGAGCGAGTCCGACGCCATTACGGCGGCAGAGTCACTGGCAGCCCTGGTCGCTGCACTACCCCAACCCAGGGTGATCTGGCTGATGGTGCCGCACCAGTTTGTCGACAACAGCATTGACGACCTGACAGCGGCCGGCACCGGCGCGGGCGATCTGATCATCGACGGCGGCAACTCCAACTTCAAGCTCAGCCAGGCGCGCGCCGCGCGACTTATTGAATCCGGCATGCATTTCGTCGACTGCGGCACCTCGGGCGGGGTATGGGGACTCGAGAATGGCTACAGCCTGATGGTCGGCGGCAGTACCGCGGCCGTCGCCTTGATCGAGCCGGCGCTGAAAAGCCTCGCCCCCGCGCCGGACCAGGGCTGGGGTCACGTGGGCCCCGCCGGCGCCGGGCATTATGTGAAGATGGTCCACAACGGCATCGAGTACGGCATGATGCAGGCCTACGCCGAGGGCTTCGAGTTGATGCAGTCCAAACAGGAGATGGCACTGGACATGCAACAGGTCGCCCACATCTGGCAACATGGCAGCGTGGTACGTTCCTGGCTGCTGGACCTGATCGCCGACGCCTTCGACGACGACGCCAGCCTGGCATCGCTCAGCGACTATGTGGACGACTCCGGCGAGGGCCGCTGGGCCGTGCAGGACAGCATCGACCAGGCAGTACCAACCCCGGTATTGACCCTCGCCTTGCAAATGCGCTTCCGTAGCAGACAATCTCCTGCGTACGCCGGCAAGGTCCTCAATGCCATGCGCGCCGGTTTTGGCGGCCACCGTATCAAACCAGCCGGAGAGCCGGAAGCGTGAGTACCGATGCACCCAATCTCGGCGACGTCACCGAACCCACCAACATCGTCATCTTCGGTGCCACCGGCGACCTGACCAAACGCAAGCTGATGCCGGCGCTGATCGCGATGATCGACTGCGGCCTGCTGCATCCGGACAGTCGCATCATCGGCGTGGTCAACAAGCGCAGCGAGCAGGAATGGCTGGAGCTGGTGCGCGCGGGCCTGCAGGAATTCTCGCCCGGGGTGGCGATGGACGAGGCCCGCTGGCAAAGTTTCTCCGCCATGCTGAAAATGGTGCCGGGAGATCTCGCCGACGATTCCACTTACACCGGCCTGGCGGGGGCGCTGGAGACGCTCGGTGGTCGCAAGAACGCCCTGTTCTACTGCGCCATCCCGCCGGAGTGGTACGACCGCACTGCCTCCGGCCTGCACGCTGCCGGGCTGGTCGATCAGGCCGAAGGTTTTCGCCGTATCGTCATCGAAAAACCTTTCGGCATGGATCTCGCTTCCGCCCGGGCACTCAACAAGGCGTTGCAACGTTACTTCGACGAGTCCCAGATCTACCGCATCGATCACTACCTGGGCAAGGAGAGCGTACAGAACCTGCTGGTCTATCGTTTCGCCAACAGCATCCTGGAGCCGCTGTGGAACCGCAATTACATCGATCACATCCAGATCTCGGTCGCAGAGACCCTGGGAGTGGAATACCGGGCCAGGTACTACGAGCAGTCGGGCGCACTGCGCGACATGATTCAAAGCCACCTGATGCAGGTTATGACCCTGGTGGCGATGGAACCACCCGTGGAGTTCACCGATGCCGCGGTGCGCGATGAAAAGATGAAGGTGTTGCGTGCGGTGCGCCGTTTCCGTCCGGAAGATGCGGGCTGCCAGGCCATGGCCGCACAATATGCCGCCGGCGTGATCGATGGTGAGCAGGTCCCGGCCTACGTGGCAGAACCGGACGTGTCGCCCGATTCGGCCACCGAGACCTTTGCCGCCGTGCGTTTCCACATCGACAACTGGCGCTGGCAGGGCGTGCCGTTCATCCTCTGGACCGGCAAGCGCATGAAAAAGCGCGTGTCCGAGATTGCGATCCGTTTCCGCAAGATTCCCTTCAACCTTTTCGACACCCATGCCAAGCCACCGGTGCCGAATACCCTGGTATTCCGCCTGCACCCGGACGAAGGTATTTTCATGCGCATGAACGCGAAGATGCCCGGACTGACCACCGACACGCAGCGCATGGTGATGCGCGCGCCCTATGCCGAGGATGGAATGGACGTGGCCGAGGCCTACGAGACCCTGCTGCACGACGTACTGCTCGGCGATGCCACCCTGTTTTCGCGCGCCGACGAGGTGGAGGAATCCTGGGAGATCGTGGCGCCGCTGCTGACGGCCTGGGAAGACCGCTTCTCCATCGAGCGCTACCGTGCCGGCAGCTGGGATGTGCCCGATATGGACGAACTGCTGCAAGGCTGCGTCGGTGGCTGGCACAAACCCCACTGACGCCGGCGCGCATCACTGGCATGTCCGCCAGGATCCGGCCGCGGCGGCCGCTGCCTGCGCCGCACACCTGGCGCAGCGGATCATGGCCGTGCTTGAGTCCCGCGAGCGATGCCATGTCGCCCTGCCCGGCGGCAGCACCCCGGCGGCCTGTTTGTCCCGCCTGGCTGAACAGCCCCTGCCCTGGGACCGGGTACACTTCTATCTGACAGATGAACGCTGCCTGCCGCGCGGCGCGACCGGGCGCAACGATCGCATGATTGAACAACACCTGTGGCAGGCCATTACGGTGTCCGAAACCCATC
>CP070821.1:1818763-1828702 GCA_020344335.1 Gammaproteobacteria bacterium
CCAGCTCCTCACAGACCAGGGCATCGGTCACACCCGGTTCATCGGCCCGCTTCAGGGCCTGTCGCTTGAACTCTGCGCTGTAGCGCTTCCTTCTTGCCATGACACCCCTCCAAGCACATTATCGTGCTTATACAGGTGGTCCGAAAAACTAGGGCCGAACCAGGAGTCCATATACGGTCATTCACGATTGGCCTGCTGAGTGACTGGAAATTCCTGATAGTTGACATAGAGGACTAGTCACACATCACCTGATATCGGAGGATATTTTGTCATTTGGAGTTGTTGCTTATCAAGGCGGCGTGTTCATAGCATAATGATATTCATTGATATATTGACATAGATTTCACTGATGAAATGCTAGGGCGTATAAAACAAAATATTTTTATTTTGACGAATCTTTGCCTTGTCACTCCATTCGTGGCGATTCTTTGCGGGTGTGTCAGGACTGCTACTGGACCTGTCTATGAGAAGATCGACCATATACCTGAAGGATCAGCAATTGTATATATTTATCGATCCCCGAAGTTCACAGGTCACTGGGTTAGTTTTGACCTATTCGCAAGCGACCCAGACGGCGATAAAAAGATTGTGGAACTCAAAGGTGGTGGATATTTTCCATACTATACACGGCCTGGTAAGTTGCATTTATTTGCCAACACGGAGATGACATCATCACTAACAATGCTACTTAATGCCGGAGACCAGCGCTTTGTCAAAGTGACAATGATTCCAGGAGCCATGGTTGCAAAACCAATGCTTACCGAGGTGGCAGCGGAAATTGGCGAATCAGAAATCAAGGAGTGCAGACTACTCCACCCTACTGGATATGAATGAATACTCTTTTGAAAATATTTGCGAGAACAGTTATCTACTTCATCGCTTCAAGCATAGTTATAGCCTGCACGTATAGCGATCCAAGAATTGGCACTGCAAGCAATTTAACAACAATAAAAGGATATTTTGTCAAATACAGAATTGTTCCTACTTTTCCGCCAGTCATGCCGGAGGGTCTGCAGATTTTGGTTGACGATGATGAAAAATATCTAATAGATAATTTGCGAAATACTATGAGGTATTTCAAGTATGTAGGAACTCCAGGCCACAAATGCGTGATAGCAGATGTTAATTTATTTTTTGGAGGTGCAAGTCCGAGTTGCCCAATCTGTTTTACGGCCAGGGCTTCAGAAACATATCAGGTCAATAGTTATTGGGACTATAAACTGGATTGGCCTGAGTTAATGAGCCTTGAATATATATACATCGTTGAAGAATCCACTGGAAAGATTGTCACCAAGCAAGATAAGTTCTGTAAGAACTGGGATTGCAGTGAATGCAATTTACCTGAAGTCGAAAACACTACAGGCGAATGACGGAATTGCTGCTTTCCGGACACTCGACTGGCTTTGCTGAATGACCGGTTCTGGCCGGTTCCAGTCCTCGCCATCCATTGCAACAATCTGTGAGAGGTGTGTCTGGAACGGCAGGTTACTGCTCAAACCCGGACGTTTAGCCTCGGTTTATATAATCAATCACTTAAGGTCTTGAGACGACCCAAAGCGGAAGTTAAGTGGTGATGTGATCTTACGAAAGTAACGTGACCGAAGCGGTTATCAGAATTATTAATAAAAGCGGGGCTGAAGATCCGTTATGAATTATTCAGGGTCATGACAGCAGGTTAGCCTCATTTCACTACGCCTTAACCAGTCATGACCCTGATAATATTGTGAAGCTTATCCTCCGCCGATAAAGCTTGAATTCGTTCCGGACCGAATCAAGCGGTCACGCCAATACATTGATATCATATTTTTCGAAGATTGCTTTTAGTGCCGCGATTTTTTCCGCCGAGGGCGGCACTACCCCTGCCAATGGATAGCATTCATCATAGGCGACCCACTTATGCGCGCCCAGTGTATGGTAAGGAAGCAGTTCCACCTTCTCGACATTGTTCATGTGCCCAACGCTTTCCGCCAGTTGCTCAACATCCGCTTCGGCGTCGGTCAGACCAGGGACGACAACATATCGAATCCACACCGGTTTTCCACAACTATGCAGGTAGTCGGCAAATTTTAACGTGTATTGGTTCGTCACCCGGGTCAATTGAAGATGTTTTTGATCGTTTATATGCTTGATATCCAGCAGCACCAGATCGGTACAGCTCATCAGCTTTTCAAGTTCCTCATCGTAACCCGCATCGGGGACATAGCCATTGGTGTCCAGGCATGTGTGAATACCTTGCTGGTGCAGGAGTTTAAACAACACCCGTACAAACTGCTTTTGCAACAGGGGTTCACCGCCACTGACAGTGACGCCACCATTAGAGGCATCAATAAACGGGATGTACGGCAGGATCTCGGTGAGAACATCGGTCACCGAATAGAGCTTTCCTTCGTCCATTTCCCAGGTATCTCGGTTATGACAATACTGACAGCGAAACATACATCCCTGTAGAAAGACAACGAAGCGGGTACCCGGGCCATCCACCGTGCCACAGGTTTCAAAGGAATGTACCCGACCTAGCAGATGTGCCGCGTCAGCTACGCGGCTATGCATTTCAATGACAGGATGCTGCATCTAACATTACATTTGCGCATGGAAAGTGCGATTTACCACATCCAGTTGCTGTTCACGTGTCAACTTGACGAAGTTGACTGCATAACCGGAAACACGCACCGTCAACTGCGGGTAGTTCTCCGGGTGCTCCATGGCATCCAGCAAGGTATCGTGATTGAGCACATTGACGTTGACGTGATGACCGCCCGCCTGGGTATAACCATCGAGGATGGCAATGAGGTTTTGCGTACGTGAAGATGGCGTTTTACCCAGAGCATCGGGAGCAATGCTCATCGTGTAGGAAATACCGTCTTCGGCATCATCATAAGGTAACTTCGCAACGCTCAATAACGACGCCAGGGCCCCCTTTTCATCGCGTCGATGCATGGGATTGGCGCCAGGAGCAAAGGGTTCTCCGGTACGGCGGCCATCGGGAGTATTGCCTGTCATCTTGCCATAAACCACATTAGATGTAATGGTCAGCACAGACTGGGTCAGGTTGCTGTCGCGATAGCTGTCATTATTGCGCAAGTGATTCATGAAGCGGGTGACTACATTGCATGCAATACTGTCGACACGATCATCATTATTGCCATACTTGGGAAAGTCACCGCTAATCTCGTAATCAGTAATCAGACCATCATGATTGGCAATAGGCTTGACCCTGGCATATCGAATGGCGCTAAGCGAATCGGCCACAATCGACAGCCCGGCAATGCCGCAGGCCATGGTGCGGTAGATGCTACGATCGTGCAATGCCATCAACGCAGACTCGTAGCAATATTTGTCATGCATATAGTGGATAATGTTCAGGGCATTGATATAGGTCGCAGCCAACCACTGCATATAGATATCAAAACGCTTCATAACGATATCATAATCAAGCACGTCGGCTTCGAGTGGCGGCACCGATGGCCCGACTTGCTGACCGCTTATCTCGTCACGACCACCATTGATGGCGTATAACAACGTTTTGGCCAGATTGACACGCGCGCCAAAAAACTGCATCTGCTTGCCCAGGCGCATGGCTGAAACACAACAGGCGATACCGTAGTCATCGCCAAATTTGGTGCGCATCAAATTGTCGTTTTCGTATTGAATGGACGAGGTATCGATGGACCCCTGTGCGCAGTAGCGTTTAAAATTATCGGGTAGCCTGTCTGACCATAATACCGTCAGATTCGGTTCCGGCGCAGGGCCAAGGTTATAGAGTGTTTGTATAAAACGATAAGAAGTCTTCGTCACCAATGGCCGCCCATCTTCACCCATCCCACCAATGGACTCGGTGACCCAGGTGGGGTCGCCCGAGAAGAGTTCGTCATACTCCGGGGTTCTTAAAAAACGCACCATGCGCAATTTAATTACCAGGTCGTCTATCAATTCCTGTGCCTGTTCCTCGTTAAGCACACCCCGCTGCAGGTCACGCTCGATATAGATATCGATAAAAGTGGAGATACGCCCAATGCTCATGGCGGCACCGTTTTGCGATTTGATCGCCGCCAAGTAACCAAAATACAGCCATTGAATCGCTTCCCGGGCATTGGTGGCAGGCTTGGAGATGTCATGGCCATAGGACATGGCCATCAGTTTCATATCTTGCAGGGCACGAATCTGATCTGACAGTTCTTCACGGAGGCGAATATTGTTTTCATCGATATGTTCGGCGAGCATTTCCTGCTTTTCCCGCTGTTTGTCCTGGATCAGAAAATCAAGTCCGTACAGGGCAATACGACGGCTGTCGCCAATAATCCGACCACGGCCGTAAGAATCGGGCAGACCGGTAATAATCCCGGCCTTGCGACATTTACGAATATTTTGATCATAGGCATCAAAGACGCCTTGGTTATGCGTCTTGCGATACCGTGTGAAGGTTTTATGTATTTCAGTGTCGACGGACTTACCGTAGATCTCTGCTGAGGTCTCCACCATACGGATGCCGCCATACGGCATGATGGCCCGCTTCAGCGGGGCATCGGTTTGCAGGCCGACAATTATTTCCAATGCCTTGTCAATATAGCCAGGCGCATGTGACACGATCGTCGATGGTGTATTGCTGTCAAAGTCCAGGGGGCCGCCCTTGGCATGCTCCTGTTTTACTAGATCCAGTACTTGTGCCCAGACCTTTTCTGTACGAGGCGTCGCCTTGGACAAGAATCCACTATCGCCTTTATAAGGCGTATAATTCATCTGGACAAAATCCCGCAGATTAACCGACTGTTGCCAATAGCCGGGGACAAAACCCTCCCAGCCGAGTTGATCGGTCACTGCAGTTAAATTCAGGGCTTCCATTTTCCTTACCTCAAAAATGTTGACGGATGTCAAAGACGGCAACGCGATATATGCGGTCTTGGCTATCAAAAGTGGTGATTTAAAATTACCTCAAGCAATGTCATTCGTTCTGACAATCTTCTTTACTTGGAGTATCGGTCATGGAAATGACAACTTTAAGATTTGAGGGACCTCACCTGCTGTGCACTAAAATGAGGCATTGGCCAAGGCAACCTTGGTAAAAGTGGTTGTTTTATAGCCGTAGGATGAGTGGTGAGAGATGATGGGAGTACAGGGGGTTTAAACACCCACTCGAACTCTATCCAGCGTGAATACCGTACACCGGGCGCCCATCACACACCCTTCCTTCTCTGAATTCCTGCCCTGTCCTGCAAAAATTCCGATTCGAATAGCCCCGGACTGCGGACGCACTCGGGCTTTCACACCTCGATCCGGATAATCGGCCGCGGAGAACTCTGCCCGCCCCTGCTGCTGGGCTAATCGGGATATCCAGATGTAAGAAAAAAGTATGACTACTACACAAAGCGGTTCCTTCGGGAGCCGCTTTACTTTGCGGGGAATGTCCGGGTCTGGCCGATAGTCGCCGATCAGGCACCCGTTATAAGAGTGGTCTTCTATGCCCGGGGAACGGTAACTTCTGGCAGCCGGTTTTCCCCGTTCCCGGCCCAACAGGTAATCGTGCGTCCAGGAATCTGAGAACGGCAAGTATCTGGCCCTATCCGGTCGTTTAGTCACGGCTTATATAATCAATGGCTTAATGACAGGAGTCGACCCTTTTGTGACCTTCAGCTCAAATTTCCAAACGTCCTATGTAAAAGTCTAACCGGACATTCAGGGTGGATATAGAAGCCAAGCTTCTCTATGCCCAGCGATCGGGCGAGTCACTCCACGCTATAGCAGCTAGCAATCACTACCAAGTCTTTAAATATAGCAACTTGGTACGTGATAAAACCTGCCTGGTACAGTGCCTTGAGATGCTTTTGTCTTTATTTTAACTTGCCAGAACCTTAAGCTTGCTTATCAGCTTTCGCCTGCAAAGGCGTTCTGGATGACATCCAGGCGCTGGGCGCGTATCGCCGCACCCAGTGCGAGCTCACTAAGATTCTGATTTGCGAGTTGATCGGCAATGATCAAACATCGTCGTGTTGTCAGGACAGTCCTGGCGGTCATAGTGTTGATGCCCAACGGCTGTCGATCGCTGCCCAGCGACTTCGAGCTGGGCGAGCCGAGCTACGCTTTCGATCCGGCGACGCAAGGACCGCTCGCGGAATTCGGCGCAGCGTGGGAAAAGCGCTCCACCGAAAAGTCGGGCTTCCTGCTTCTCGATCGGAACGATGAAGACCTGCAGTGGCGTCTCGCCATCATCGATTCCGCGAGGATTTCGCTGGATCTGCAGACCTACCTGTGGGCCCGTGACTTCAGCGGTCGGCTGATCGCCAGTCGTATGCAGGCAGCAGCCGATCGCGGTGTCCGTGTGCGCCTGCTCGTAGACGATTTTCTGACGCGGGGAAGCGACCGCGTCATTGCAGCTCTGGACCAGCATCCCAATATCGAGATCAGGATATGGAATCCAGGGAAGCGCCGGCAGCTGGGACGCAATCTCGAGTATCTGGTCCGTATCCGGGAGCTCAACCATCGGTTGCACAACAAGTCGCTCATCGCCGACAACCGGGTGGTCATCTCTGGCGGACGCAACATCGCCGATGCTTACTACGGCCTGTCGGAAAGCTACAACTTCTTCGACCTGGATCTGCTGGGCGTTGGTCCCTTCGTCCCGCGGACCTCGAAGATGTTCGACCGCTATTGGCACAGCGCCCAGGCGGTCCCCGGGCGGAATTTACACGGGCGCGCCACACCTGAAGACATAGCGAGGTTCACCGCGCAACGTCGACGCCTTCTCGAAGAATCACCGCTGAGCGAAATCATCCCGCTGGATCCGCAGTCATGGGAAGAACGACTGGCAGACGGCATAGCCCAGATGGTGCCTGGAGAAGCGGAAGTCATCTATGACAAACCCGGCGAGCGCGAACCGAGCCAGGATGCACTCGTCGGCCTGCAGCGGTTCTTCCGACGGGCGCAGAAAGAGGTGCAGGTCGCCAACCCCTACCTGGTGCCCGGCGAACCGTTCTTCCAAGGAGCCGCAAAGCTGGAAGAGCGCGGCGTCGACATGGCCATCATAACGAACTCACTGGGTTCAACCAATCAGACCATCGTGCATGCCGCATATGCAAGGGCACGACTACCGATGCTGGAGGCCGGCGTCGACGTATTTGAAATGAAATATCACGGTGCCATACAAAGCGAGTTGGATACGGCACCGATCGAATCTGACTGGGTGGGTCTGCATGCCAAGGCAGCGGTACTCGATCGGGAGCATGTCTTTATCGGCTCTTTCAATTTCAGCCCACGCTCGAGGAACCTCAACACCGAGATGGGGATCCTGGTTCACAGCCCTGAGTTCGGCGCGCAGATGGGAGCGTTGATGGACCGTATCATGTCGCCCGACAACGCCTGGCAGCTTCGTCTGGACGAGGATAGCAATCTTGCCTGGGAATCGAGCAACGGGACGTTGACCAGCCAGCCTTACCAGAGCATCTGGCGTCGTATCCAGAACGGTATCTTTGGCCTGCTCCCGGTCGAACAGCACCTTTGAAAAATACAGCGTCTGCAGGTCACGTCACGCACACATGATCAGGGACATGATTCCCTTAATTTCAGTCGTATGGCCTGTAACTATCCTAATCATCGCTATTGCGCATAAGGTGATCGTTTGGAACTTAGACCATTCAGGATCGGGCCTACACTTCGCCGGTCTGGTACACGCCCGTGAAACGATAAGGCTAACACGGTGCTGGACCTAACCGGCCACCGGTCGGTCAGTTCAGCGTTGAAGAAGGTTATGAGGCACAGATCACAAGCCACGCCTGAACGTCTGCTTTCAGTATCAACGGACGTTCACCAGTATTTTTTAAATGGCGCTTTGTGGCCGATAGTCGCCGATCAGGCACCCGTTATAAGAGTGGTCTTCTATTCCCGGGGAACGGTAACTTCTGGCCAAAAGTGGACGTTCAGGATTACAGGACGATTCACCTGTTTTCATAATTAACCGGCTATTTGAGGATATGTTACCGGATGGTGAAACGGCGCTTTATCCAAAAGTGAGCAACGCCCCGGCAGCAAACACACTGATTCTAGTTCTCCCTGTAAATCAGCTTGCGGCGCATCAGCCACTTTTCGATCTCGATGACAAACAACACCAGCGAGGAGAGTAGCAGGCAGACCGCGAGGTCAAACAGCGGCAGTGGCTGGGTGTGAAACACGGGATTCAGTGCCGGCACATAGATCACCGCCATCTGCAACAGTAGCGTGAGCAGGACCGCGCCCAGCATGGGCAGGTTGCTGAACAGGCCGATGGTCCACAGGGAGGCGGTTTCACTGCGCACCGCCAGCGAGTGAAACAGCTGGGAGACGGTGAGTACGGTAAACACCACCGTCTGCCAGTATTCGACATCCCGTGAAACCGCCCAGGCGAGGGAGGCGATCGATATGCCGCCGACGAAGAGCCCCACCCAGACGATGTGCTGCCACATGCCGTGCGCGAAAATACTCTCGTCCGGTGGCCGCGGCGGGCGGTGCATGGTGCCCGGTTCGGTGGGTTCGGCGGTAAAGGCCAGCCCCGGCAAGCCGTCGGTCAC
The DNA here is from genome assembly GCA_020344335.1 of Gammaproteobacteria bacterium. Taxonomy (GTDB): domain Bacteria; phylum Pseudomonadota; class Gammaproteobacteria; order UBA9214; family UBA9214; genus SZUA-186. Next base: position 1,827,298 of record CP070821.1, read on the forward strand.
CAGGTTGATCCAGAGGATATGGATGGGCAGCAGGGGAATGGGCAGCCCGAGAAATGGCGCTAGGAACAGGGTCCAGATCTCGCCGGAATTCGAGCTCATCGTGTCCTTGATGAATTTGCGGATGTTATCGAAGATGCGGCGCCCGTCGCGTACCGCCCGGACGATGGTGGCAAAATCATCGTCCAGCAACACCATGTCGGCCGCCTCGCGGGCCACGTCGGTGCCCTTCTGCCCCATGGCCACGCCAATGCCGGCGCGTTTCAGTGCCGGTGCGTCATTCACGCCATCGCCCGTCATGGCAACGAACTCGCCGTTGAGCTGCAGGGCCTTGACGATGCGTAATTTCTGCTCCGGACTGACGCGGGCATAGACCCTGACCGACTCGACGATACGGGCAAAGGCTTCATCGGACAGCTTCGCCAGCTCACTGCCGGTCAGTACCGTATTGTCGCTGTCCGTAATGCCCAGGCGTCGGGCGATTGCCCTCGCGGTTCCCGGATGATCACCGGTGATCATCACCGGCGTGATTCCCGCCGTCAGGCAATCCGCCACGGCCTGGGACACTTCCGGTCGCGGTGGATCGATCAGGGCGACCAGCCCGAGGAAGGTCAGCTCCCTCTCGACCGCTTCGGGCTCCATGTTGTCCGGTTCTTCAGCAAACGCACGAGTGGCCAGCGCCAGCACACGGTAGCCTTCCTCGGCCAACTGCCCGGCATCACTCTGCACTTCGTCGTGATCAAACGGGATGACCCCGCCATCTCCCAGGGCATCGCGGCATTGCCGCAGAACCTGCTCCGGTGCCCCCTTGATATAGGCCACCGTGCCCTCGTCCGATCGATGCAGGGTGGTCATCTCCTTGCGCTCGCTGTCGAAGGGGATGGCGGCCAGCCGCGGCAGCGTCTCTTCCAGCGCCACCTTGTCGAAACCCGCAGCACGTGCCGCTTCAAACAGCGCCAGCTCGGTGGGATCACCGGCAGGCTGGCCATCCTTCTCGGCCACATCGTTGCTCAGTGCCAGGGCCCTGCCCAGCTCCGACCACGGCGTGCCGGCGTCGGGTCCGGGCAAGGACTCGCGTCCTTCCCCCGCGGCCACAAACCGCTCGACGGTCATCCGGTTGCGCGTCAGGGTTCCAGTCTTGTCCGCACAGATATAGGTCACCGAACCCAGCGTCTCCACTGCCGGCAGGTTGCGCACCAGGGCGTTGTCGCGGATCAGCTTGCGCGCACCCAGCGCCAGCGAAACAGTCACCACGGCCGGCAAGGCCTCCGGTATCGCCGCCACCGCCAGGCTCACCGCGGTCAGAATCATCAGCTGCGCCGGCTGGCCCTGCAGCAGGCCGGCTGCAAAGACCACGGTACAGATCGCCAGCACGGCCATGGCCAGGTAGCGACCGAAACGGGCCAAA
>CP070821.1:1828802-1835204 GCA_020344335.1 Gammaproteobacteria bacterium
ACCGGTAGGTGCTCGGTCCTCCTGCGCGTTGAATCCTTTATTCGTTCTCGGCGCGGAGGCGGCCCCCCCTACAGGGGAATGTAAATACCGGTAGGAGCACCGCCCTCCGGCGCGATGGATCCAATATTCGATCGCGGCCAGGAGGCCGCCCCCTGCAGGGGAATGTACATACCGGTAGGAGCGCCGTCCTCCGGCGCGATAGATCCAATATTCGATCGCGGCCAGGAGGCCGCTCCTGCAGGGGAATGTAAATACCGGTAGGAGCGCCGTCCTCCGGCGCGATGGGTCGAGACCCTCACCTGATATGTTAAAGATAATGAAAAGCATTTTCGTTTACCTGACAGCCACCCATTTCTCGATACATGGATAACCTGCTTACCCAAACCAGCACAACGCTGCGGTCGGGTAATTTTTTACAAAACAGAAAGGAAAAATCAGAACCACCTGGAAGATGAATGGTTCATATGAAACACACTGTCCTTCAAATATGGTTTATATGAACCACGCCAGCATCTCGCGAATGCTTTATGCACCATATTTTGCGATAAACAAAACATATGAATTTTATCATAGTTTTTACGAATAATATTTTTCACTCTACGAATCATTCATGGTACTTGATCTCGATCAATAAAACTTCACACACTGGATCCCCTGCTAATTAATGGCCAATAGATTGCATGGAACATTGCTGCAGAGCGGTTAATTCAGCCTGTAATAACACTACTTAATTAAATTAAGAAGGAGTTAGTCATGCAATGGGTTGATCCTGCATATTGTGACTTGCGTTTGGGTTTTGAAGTCACCGCGTACGTGTACGTTCGTTAAAACCCTCGGGAAGGGGAACAGCCGGCTTGCCGGTTATTCCCCTTTCTGATCATCAACACCAATCCAGAGAGTACAAGCCATGAACGAAACGGCAGCAATTTCGGGAAACGACGTCGTCGAGATAAATCCGATGTATTTCTTCCGCTGGGAAGAGCCGCAGCAGGCCTATGTACTGCTGTATCCGGAGGGCGTGGTAAAGGTGAACGAAACCGCCGCCGCCATCCTCAAGATGTGTGACGGCAAACGCAATACCGGGCAAATCGTTTCCGAACTCAATGATCTTTATACAACGGACGTATCGGAAAGCGTCTATAAATTCCTGGAGGTATCCCATGCCAAAGGCTGGATCAGGCGTAAGTCTTGACGGTTTGGGGATGCCGATGTGGCTCACGCTTGAGCTGACCTATCGCTGTCCCCTGCACTGCCCGTGGTGCAGCAACCCTCTCGATTTCGATAAATACGGAAATGAACTCTCCACCGAAGAATGGAAAAAGGTTCTCCGTGATGGCCGTAAAATGGGTTCCCTGCAACTCGGCTTTACCGGCGGCGAACCGATGCTGCGTGACGACATCGAAGAGCTTGTCGGAGAAGCCGAAAACCTGGGTTACTACACCAACCTCATCACATCCGGAATCGGTCTCGCACCGGATCGCCTGAAGGCCATGAAGAAAGCCGGACTCAAACAGATCCAGCTCAGCCTGCAGTCCAGCGACCGCGATATCACCAACAAGCTGGTCGGTGTGGACGTTTACGACCAGAAACTGGCCGTTGCCCATGATATCAAGGCACAGGGTTTTCCCATGGTCCTGAATGTGCCTGTCTGCAAACAGAATATCTCGCAGACCCGGGACATCCTGAAGCTGGCAGAGGAACTTGGCGTCGAATATATCGAGTTTGCCAATATCCAGTATTACAACTGGGCACTGGTCAACCGTTCCGAGTTACTGCCGACGCGAGAGGAACTGGAAGATGCCGAAGAGGTTGTCATGGAATTCCGGGAGCGCCTCGGCAACAGGATGTCCATCTATTTTGTCATCCCCGACTATTTCGACAAGCGTCCCAAGGCCTGCATGAACGGCTGGGGTGCCATCCACCTGACCATTGCCCCGGACGGTGCCGCCCTTCCCTGCCAGGAGTCCCGTGTCATCAAAAACCTCGAGTTCCCGAACGTGCGCGAGCATTCGCTGGAATGGATCTGGCACGAATCTCCCGTGTTCAACGAGTTCCGCGGCGACAAGTGGATGAAAGAGCCCTGCAGGAGCTGCGATGAGAGGGACAAGGATTTCGGCGGATGCCGCTGCCAAGCCTATTTGTTGACGGGCGATGCCGCCAACACGGATCCGGTCTGCGCGAAATCCTCGATGCATGACCTGATTCAAACCGGCGTGGCCGAAGCGACAGACCCGCGCAGGATACAACGGCCCCTGGTGTTGCGCAGAAAGGGCGCCATCACAAGCGACTTTCTCGAAACAGCCGGATGAAACTTCCGCATGAAACCCTGGAGGGTGCACTGATTGCCGGGATCATTCTAACGGCAGTGCTCTTTTTTGCCGTGCGCTGGGTGATGAACGGCGCGCCTCTCTAGGAGTGAGGTTACGTTTCGATCGTGTGTTGTGGAAGAAGTAATAATGTTGAAGGGATCCCGCCATGACACTCGCGATAGTTGATGTGATTGCCCGGCTGTTACACATCATCAGTGTGCTTGTCTGGATGGGCCATAACTATGTCAATGTGATCCAGAATCCCGTGTTCAAGCCGGCGCAACCTTCCGATCCCGGCGCGATGCTGGGTGCCATGCAGCGGGAACACGGCATATTCCGTCATGCCTCGCTGGTTGCACTTGTCACCGGCATCTACATGCTCTGGCAACGCGACATGCTGTTCGACGCCCTGACCCTGTCGGGACAGGCCGCCGTGATCGGGGCCGGTGTCTGGACAGGGACTCTCATGGTGTTGAATCTCTGGTTCGTCCTGTGGCCACACCAGAAAAAGGTACTGGGGTTTGTGCCCGCATCGGATGAAGAACGTATCCGCTGTTCCCGGATCACCTTTCTCTCCTCGCGCACCAATTCCATCCTCTCCATCCCCACCCTGTTCTTCATGGTCAGCGGCGCCCATGGCGTCTTTCTGTACCAGTGACCGGGGGACTTCAGACCATGTTCAACTTTGCATCCGGACCGGGCATGTGGCCCGGGGAAGTACTGGAACAGGCGCGGAACGAATGGTTCGACTGGGATGGAACCGGCATGTCGGTGCTGGAAATGCCATTCACCTCCGATGAGTTCAAAAGCATTGCCCGTCGCGCGAGGGACGATCTGCAGGCACTGCTCGGGCTGCCGGAAAACTACCGGATCCTGTTCATGCAGGGGGGCGCCTATGCCCACTTTGCCCTGCTGGCCATGAACCTGATGGGAAAAAACGCCTGCGCCGACTATGTGCAAACCGGTCACTGGTCCAACCGGGCCATCATCGAGGCGAAGCGCTATGGCCAGGTCACTATTGCCGCCAGCTCGAAGGCGACCGGGTTTGATTGCATTCCCGCGCAATCCGGCTGGCATCTGAATCCCGCTGCGGCCTATTGCCATATCACATCGAATGAGACCGCCAACGGCGTCCAGTTTCACTGGACACCGGACACCGGTGCCGTGCCGCTGGTGGCGGATGTCACCTCCGACTTCCTCGCTCGTGAAATCGATATCTCCCGCTACGGGATGGTCTATGCCAGCGCCCAGAAGAACATCGGTCCCGCCGGGCTGACACTGGTGATCATCCGCGAAGACCTGCTGGACCAGGCCATGGACATCACCCCCGCCGTTTTCAACTACGGCTTTCAGGCAAAAAATGATTCCAGGGTGAATACGCAACCCACCTACAGCCTCTACCTGGCCAGCCTGATCTTCGCCTGGATCCTGCGGCAGGGCGGTGTGGCGACGCTGGAATCGCTCAACCGGCAGAAGAGCAGGAAACTCTATGACCTGATCGACGCGGATGATTTTTATTTCTGCCCGGTGGCAGAGGCCGATCGCTCCCTGGTCAATGTCTGTTTTTATCTGCGCGAACCCGCACTCGAAGCCCGGTTCCTTGAAAATGCGGAACAAGCCGGGCTCATCCATCTAAAGGGCCACGGGGCCGCCGGCGGCATCCGGGCATCGCTCTATAACGCAATGCCTGTCGCAGGCGTGGAGGCCCTGACCGGGTTCATGCAATCCTTCGCCGACACCTGGCGAGACCGCGCACCGAGAACGACCGGTACCGCGGCCAGATGATCGGGAATGTACCGCCATTTCATCCGTCTTCTGCGGCACATCGATAACACTCTTGTTTACAAGTTTGCTTACCAGTGGACGCGCATCAGCGGCATCCTCCACTCCCTCCCCTTGGTGAAAACAGCGCCACCCCGCAAGCCGGTTACGCTGATGGGCATGGAGTTCCCGAATCCCCTCGGCCTGGCGGCGGGCTTTGACCGGGACGCCGGGCTGCTCAAATGGATCGCGCCGGCAGGCTTCGGTTTCGTGGAGGTCGGCACAGTCAATTTTTCCCGCGAGAAGGAACAGTCCGCAGACAACGCCAGGATCATTGCCAACATCGAAGAGGCCCGCAAACAAAACGGGCATCCGCTGATCGGCATCAGCCTCGGCAGCCTGAACGAAACCCCGGATGCCCGGATGCTGGGAGATTATCGCGAGGCGATGGCCGTGTTCTGGCGCTATGCCGATTACCTGGTCATCAACCTGAGCCGTCCCGGCGGTTTTGCCCGTTCTCCTGATCCACCGGACGATGACTTAAGGAAGTTGTTGTTGAGTATCGCGCAATACCGCGAGGAACTGGCGGCACGTCAGGGAACGCAGGTTCCCGTCCTGATCAAGCTGGCGCTGGACAAACCGTGCAATGAACAGCCCCTGGCAATCCAGTTAATAAAAGAGGCCGGACTGGATGGCGTGATTGTCGCCTTTGAACGCTGGCGCTCCCGCGAGAAGGTCATAAACACTATCCGAAACCTCGATCACTGGACAGGCTCCCTGCCCCTGGTTGTCGTCGGCGGGATCAGAACGCCGGAAGATGCCGAGGAGTACTTCGAGGCAGGTGCCGGGCTGGTGCAACTCTATACCGCCCTGGTCGAGCAGGGACCCTTCGTGGGAAAGAAGATCGTCACATCACTGCCGTCCCGTAAACATGCATAGGGGAAAGAGACAGATTTATTTTTCCACGCTATATAGCGTTAACGCCTGATCTGGATGTCTTCTTCTGACCGTTTCCAGACGTTTTGTTACTGCTTATATTAGAAATCGTTAATCGGCAACCCAAATGCGACATTCGCAGGTCACGACATGGGTTACAGAATTTAAAGAATATCCTCTATAAACCATGCCGAAAACGCATGTCGACCACTGACACCCGCTTTTTTATAGATTGACGAGGCCTGCTGCCGAACAGTTTTTTCCTGCGTGTTCCTTGCAATTGCAACCTCTTTCAGGCTAAGGCCTTTTAAAAGCAACCAGCCAACCTCTATCTCGCTACCAGTCAGCATCCACTCTGTAAACTGCTGAGTGACAACATCACCCAGTTTCTTGCGGGCTTCAAGAACATATTTTTTTGGAGGTGCTTGAGGCTTGTTTGCTGTTTCAAGTTCATGCTGTAGAAACCTGATCTCAAGCCGTTGCTGATGTAGCCCCCACAGAAGCCAGGCAATCGCAATAGTCGAAATACTGACGATGACTGCTTCATTGACAATATGACCAGTGTCCGCGCCATGGGAGAGGTCGGCCATAAGGTCGACACCGCTAGCGATAACCACAATGGCAAATATAAGAACCAATACGATGTCTTTGGGCTGAGTGCTATACACAGTGATGACCTCTCAATAAATACAGTGAGTTAGGATATCCGGCATATGTCCCATACGATACTACTTATGGCATTGGCCCGATGATTTATTGCACAAGATACACATAATTAACCCTAACGTTTATTTAACCAGGGCACCACGATGAATAACGAGATTCGGGTTTGGGATCCATTGGTCAGGATATTTCACTGGAGCCTGGTGCTGACTTTCTCCATTGGTTATCTGACTGGTGAAGAAGAAAACAATTTACATATTATTGCCGGATATGCTGTCCTGGGGCTCATAACATTCCGCGTGGTATGGGGATTGATTGGCACACGTTATGCCCGTTTCAGTAATTTCGTATACTCACCAGGGGCTGTTGTTCAGTATCTGAAAGGTCTAGCAGCTAAAAATCCGAGACACTATATTGGTCACAATCCGGCGGGTGGTTGGATGGTAGTTGCCATGCTGCTTTGTCTTTTTGTTGTTTCAGTGAGTGGGCTTAAGGTATATGCCATTGAAGAGGGGCTAGGGCCACTGGCAGGTGAGCCCCCTGCGCTGACCGTCATTAGCTCTGCCTATGCAGACGATGACAGCGATGAGGATGGTAACCATGAGAATAATGAAAACGGACATGGAGAAGATGAAGAAGCAGAGGAATTCTGGGAAGAAATACACGAAGTTGCATCAAACTTTATGTTGCTCCTTATTTTCCTGCATATTACCGGCGTAATTGTTGCTGGTCG
>CP070821.1:1835304-1841333 GCA_020344335.1 Gammaproteobacteria bacterium
ACCGCCACCGCGCAGGGCGCACAGGACATTCTCGTTGCCAAGCCTGTCGAACAGGGATTGCGCCGCTTCATGGCGGGGACGGAATGTCACGATGCCGGCATGGCGGTCGTCGGCAGGGGGCGTGATCAGTTCCAGCTCGTCCCCGTGATCCTGGATGAAGTCAATAAGATAGCGGCTGTTCTCCAGCACCCGTTGCTCGATGTTCTGCATGCCGGTTTCCTCGAGCAGTGACAGGCTGGCATGCAGGGCATGAATGCCGGTCATGTTGGGGCTGCCGCATTCAAAGCGGCGCGCACTGCCGGCGATCTCCCAGTCGTGCCTGTCAAAGTCCAGGAAGTCCTCGACCATGTGCCAGCCGTACTGTTTCAGTGACAACTGTTCCATGACCTCTGCCCGGCAATAGAACAAGGCAATGCCCTCCGGACCGAGCATCCATTTATGTGCATCGGCCATGACGAAATCAGCCCCGCAGGCCCGGACGTCGAATGTCATCGCCCCGAGGCTCTGGATGGCGTCGACACAGAAGAGGACATTGCGGTCCCGGCAGGCGGCTCCGATCATTTCAAGATCCAGCTTCAGCCCGGTGCCGTATTGCACCGCACTCACCGACACCAGCCGGGTGTTGGCGTCGATCCGGTCAATGATGGCGGCCTCGGGGTTGTCCGTGCGGGTGATGTCCGCGGCCCGTGTCTCCACGCCGACTGGTGCCAGGGATTCCCATACAATCCGGTTGGAAGGGAATTCCTGGTCGGTGATGACCACATTGTCACCGGCTTTCCAGGACAGTCCCCAGGCCACCACGGACAGGGCCTCCGAGGTGTTCTTCAGCAAGGCGATCTCGTCGGCCGAGGCGGCATTGATGAGGCGCTGCAACTGTTGCCTGACCGCCTGCTCTGTCTGCATCCAGCGCGGGTAGTTGCGGGAACCGAGGCGGGCGTTTTCCTCGGCAAATGTCGTGACCGCCTCGGCGGTCCGCTGCGGCCACGGGGAGACGGCGGCATGGTTGAGGTAGATGAGGCCGGGGTCGAGCCTGAAATCAGGGTTTGCCATCGTGCGGACAGGATAACCCATTGCGGCCACACAGTATCACCTGCACAATCGCGCTGATGAAATTCGCAACCGGACTGCTGGCCTGCCTGCTGATCTCCTGCATGATCCTGCCGGTGGCCGCAGAAGAGAACAGTGACGAACGCTGGCTGCTGGTGGACACGGTTAACAACAAGCTGATGGTCATGGAGGGGAGCGAGGTGATCTCGACCTATGATGGGATTGCCATCGGCCGTTATGGCGCCGCCCATAACCGGATGCAGGGGGATAACCGCACGCCGGTCGGGCGCTTCCGGGTGGCCTGGATCAGCGACGATTCCCGCTTTCACCGCTTTCTCGGCCTGGACTACCCGGACCTGGAAACGGCACAGCGGGCGTATACAGACGACCGGATTAGCGAGGCCGACTGGCAGGCGATTCGCCGGGCGCACCAGGAGGGGGAAATCCCGCCCCAGAATACGCCGCTCGGGGGGCAGATCGGCATCCATGGCATTGGCGCGGGCAGTCCGGAGGTCCACGGGAGCTATAACTGGACCGAGGGCTGCGTGGCGCTTACCAATGACGAGATCAATGAGTTACTGGAATGGGTCCGGATCGGGACCCGTGTGGATATTCGCTAGAAAGCCCACACTTTGATTCACGTTGCCGGATGAATCGGGTAGCATTAGGCCACGCTGGTACCGGGCGACCTCCTGGTACCAGGGACCCGACTAATCACAGAGGAGAGGGACATGAAAAGAACAACCCAATACAGGTCACGCATGCTGGCCATGGCGGCTGCGGCAAGTGTGGTTGCCGGTCTTGGCGGTTGTGCGTCTACCAGTGATCTGAATGCCATGCGCGCGGATATCGACGCCGCCAAGGCCGAGGCGAGTGCCGCCAGGGCGGAAGCCGCCGCGGCTTCAAAAGCAGCCGCCGAGGCGAAGGCCATGGCAAGCGATGCAATGAGTACCGCCAACGCAGCCAAGGCTCAATCCGCAGAGACGGAGACCAAGATCGACCGGATGTTCAAGAAGGCGATGTACAAGTAGGAGCGGGCTTGCCCGCGAATACACAAGGCCCCGTAAGGGGACCTGTGTTTCCATTGGTAGGGTGCGCCATGCGCACCATTGAGATAATGATGGTTGCTTATGGTGCGCACGGCGCACCCTACGGCTGTTCTGCAGGAGCGGGCAAGCCCGCTCCTGCAGCATGATAGCTACCGCGATATCGCCACGGGGATGCCGCTCTTTTCCTCGACGGCCTGGCGGATGGCCTTGCCGTTGAGGGTGAAGTCGCGCGTGGGACCCCCTTCCAGCGTGGTGTCGCGGTCGCCGATGAATTCCGCGATGGCATCCAGCACGCGCTGCAGATAATCCTCGTATAGATGCAGGTCCTCATCCAGCGGGGGATGCAGTTCGATAAACAGGGTATCGGCCAGCCAGCCCAGCTTGATCGGCTGGTTGACGATCTGTACCGGCGTCCCGACCGGGATGTCGTTGAACAAGGCCTCGATGTCTTCCGGGTACATGCGTACGCAGCCATGGGTCACGCGCATGCCCACCCCGTAGGGCTTGTTAGTGCTGTGAATCAGGTAACCGGGAATACCGAGGCGCAGGGCAAAGCGTCCCAGGGGGTTGTCCGGACCGGCGGGTATGACATCCGGCAGGACGGTGCCATCCCGTGCCGCTTCTTCCTTGATTGACTGGGGTGGGCGCCAGGACGGGTCTTTCTGCTTGATCGCGATTTTTGTCCTGCCGAGCGGGGTGACCCAGTCCATCCGCCCGACACTGACCGGGTGGGTGATCATAACCGGAAACCGGCCGGGTTTGGTTTTCGGGAAATAATACAGCCGCATCTCGGGCAGGTTGAGGATCAGGCCGGTACGCTCCGCATCCGGAATAATATAGCGATTTGGCAGTACCACGATGGAACCGGGTTCCGGCAGCCAGCGGTCGACGGCGGGATTGGCCAGCAGGATTTCGTTCTGGCCGAGGTCATGACGGCGGGCAATATCCAGCAGCGTGTCACCTTCACGGGCTTCCATGTACTGTACCTGCCCGATGACATCGACATCGGCCGGGGGCAGCACCAGGGCATCCGCTGCCATGATTCCGGCTGGCAGGCACATCAACAGCGTGACAAGGGTCTTGTACATTACGGGGCCAGTAACGGGTGCTTCTCGGTGACGTTGTCGGCGCCGAATTCGAGTACCAGGCGCTGCTTGAGCTTGCGGTAATGTCCGCGTGCCGCTTCTCCCAGTTCCCTGTTACCGACTTCGTAGAAATGCAGCCCGGTATGATTGCCGGCAACCCGGATATGGGCCTCGACCCGAATGGCCGTGTTATCGCGTGCCTGGAACAGCATCCGGTATTGTCCCTGGTATTCCGCCACCTTTACCGGGTGCCCGATGTCAGGATCATGGACGGGAAGCCACTCGTATCCAAGGGCCTCGAGCATCCGCGAGATTTCCTGCGGCATGTACTGAACGCCCACCAGGTCTCTGGTGTCGACATCCAGGGTCCTGCCGCCGGTGACGGTTGTGCAGCCGGTCTGGAACAGGATCGCAAGTATCAGCAGGGCGGGGCGACAGTTACTGGCAATGCAATGTATAAGGAACGCTGGTCGCATGAATAAATACTGGCCGGGGCTGGCTGCAAATATACCCTACATGGAGACTGTATTACGAGACTGCTATGATTGCAGCAAGGGATCTGACAGGGGATGGTCATGAAAACAATAAGCACATCGTTACCCGGAGCCGGGATAATTGTTCTCCTGATTGGTCTCGGCGGCTGCACCACGCTGGGACCGGATTTTGAACGCCCCGAGGCCACGATTGAACCGCAATGGCTCGAGACCGGCGATGCCGAGACCGGCCTGCATGCCACGGAGTCGGACCACAGCGACTGGTGGACCCTCTTCAACGATCCGGTGCTGGACAAGCTGATCCAGCAGGCCTATCAACAGAACCTGCCGCTGCAGATCGCCGGTCTGCGGATTATGGAGGCACGCGCCCAGCTGGGCATTGCCGTCGGCTCGCAGTACCCGCAGCTGCAGCAGGCGGCCGGCGCACTGACACGCGTCAATCTCAGTGAAAATTCCGCGAACTTCAACCCGGTGGCAGATGATACATTCTGGACCGCCAACGCCGGGTTTGACGCGGCCTGGGAGCTGGATTTCTGGGGGCGTTACCGGCGCGGTGTGGAAGCGGCAAGTGCCAATCTCGGTACCCAGGTTGCCAATTACGACAATGCCCTGGTGTCACTGACTGCGGAGGTGGCGAGTGTCTATGTCCAGATTCGTACGCTGCAGGAGCGACTGGCGGTTGCCCATGCCAACGTAAAGACCCAGCAGAACGGCTACCGGATTGCCGATGTCCGGTTTCGCTCGGGCGCCACCAGTGAACTCGATCCCGCGCAGGCCCTGACCCTGCTGCGCAATACCCAGGCGCAGATACCGGCACTGGAGACCAGTATCCGCCAGGCTACGAATGCCCTGAGTGTCCTGCTCGGCATGCCACCGACGGACCTGACCGGGATCCTCGGGGAAGGCGGGATCCCGGATGCGCCGGCCAATATCGCGGTCGGTGTTCCGGCGGAGTTGCTGCGCCGCCGGCCCGATATCCGCACGGCCGAACTGCAGGCGGCGTCCCAGAGCGCACTCATTGGCGTGGCAGAGAGCGAGCTCTACCCGCGATTCAGCCTGGTGGGTTCCGTCGGCTACACGACCAGTGATACCAACCAGAGTGATCTGGGCGACATTTTCAACTCCGACAGTTTTGGCTACTCCTTCGGCCCGTCTTTCAGCTGGCCGATTCTCAACTACGGCCGCCTGAAAAATAACGTGCGTGTACAGGATGCACGCTACGAGGAACTGATCGTCAATTACCAGAATACCGTGCTGGAGGCCGCCCGCGAGGTGGAAGACGGGCTCAGCAGTTTCCTGGGTGCAAAGGCATCGGCGGGCTTCCTGGGGGAAAGCGTCAAATCGGCACAGCGTTCCGTGGACCTGTCCCTGATCCAGTACCGCGAGGGCGCCGTCGACTACCAGCGGGTACTGGATTCGCAGGCATCGTTGCTGGCGCAGCAGGACCAGCATACCTCGGCACGCGGTGATATTACGCTTAATCTTGTCGCGACGTACAAGGCCCTCGGTGGTGGCTGGCAGATTCGTACCGGCAACGAGGTCGTGCCACAGGTGCGCCAGGAGCGCATGATCGAGCGCACCGACTGGGGTGCGCTGATCCCCGCTGAACCGCCCGCCGCGGGCTTGCCGGAACCGCCACCGACAGGCAGTGCCCAGCCGCTGTTCAACAGCCCGGACTGGTAGACCGGCACGACAGCTACCAGAAAGAGAAAGCGGTTTACTACGCGTTCATCGCGGCGACTACGGTCTCGCAGCCCGACACCATGAATTTCCTGTACTGTTCCGACGTCGAGAAGCTGGCTTGTGGCTATCGAGGACGGAACCTGTTCAACAGGCCGGTTATCGTAGTCGAGGACAGGCTGATGTCCATGGTGCACCCTGCGGGATCGATGTTGAATGTATGGATTATCGGCTACATGGATAATTGGCATAGCGCTACCTATACTTGGATAAAGCAGGTTACGTGTTACACGGCGCTTGTTTATGTTCAACAAATACGAGGAAGTACGCCCATGCGACTATCAAACAAAGCCGTTTTTATACTTGCCATCTGTCTGTTCTCCAGTGGCGCAGTTGCCGAGAAGATTTACCGGTCAGTCGACAAGCAGGGCGAGGTGACCTTCTCAGATGAACCGCCACCTACGGCCGTTGATGTCGAGCAGGTCGAGGTGCAGCCGGCACCGACCGAGGCCCAGCACCAGGAGAGCGTGGTGCGGGTGAAGCGCATGGAATCACAGGCCAATGAGATGGGTGAGGCGCGTGCCAGGCGCACCCCGCAGCAACCGGAACAGATACCCGTTGAGGAGGTCCAGCCGACCGAGGTCATCCAGAGCTATGATGACGAATCTCTGGAC
>CP070821.1:1841433-1848494 GCA_020344335.1 Gammaproteobacteria bacterium
ATACCTGGTGGCAAACCGAGACCGGGGGCATCCTGATCACGCCCCTGCCCGGCGCAACAAAACTCAAACCGGGTTCGGCCACCCGCCCGTTCTTCGGCATCCAGCCGGCCATCGTTGACAACGAGGGCAAGGTGCTCGAGGGTACCGCGGAAGGCAACCTGGTTATTACACACCCCTGGCCGGGGCAAATGCGCACCGTGTACGGGGACCACCAGCGTTTCATTGACACCTACTTCAAGAACTACCCGGGAATGTACTTCACTGGTGACGGTGCACGCCGCGATGCAGATGGTTATTACTGGATCACCGGCCGCGTTGACGACGTACTCATCGTCTCCGGCCACAATCTCGGTACTGCGGAACTGGAAAGTGCACTGGTCCTGCACGACGCCGTGGCCGAGGCCGCAATTGTCGGTTATCCGCACGCCATCAAGGGACAGGGCATCTACGCCTACGTCACCCTGGTCGATGGCACACAACCGAGCGATGCACTGCGCCAGGAATTGATCAACCTGGTACGCAGCGAGATCGGGCCAATCGCCACACCAGACATCATCCAGTGGGCGCCGGGACTGCCGAAGACCCGTTCCGGGAAGATCATGCGGCGCATCCTGCGCAAGATCGCTGCCAACGAAATGGACACGCTCGGCGATACCTCAACGCTGGCTGACCCGTCCGTCGTAGACGACCTGATCGAGAATCGCATCGCTGGCTGACAGGAAGTGGGGACAGACCCCGTTTTTCACTCCGGTTTTTTCCTCCAGTTGAAAAACGGGGTCTGTCCCCTGTGATCACCACCAGCCGCTTCAGGCCTGCCTGGTGGCTGCCCGGTGCTCACCTGCAAACGCTGTATCCGTCGCTCGCACGGCGCCGCATAGTTCCCGAACTGCACCGCGAACGGCTGGAGCTGCCGGACGGTGACTTCCTCGATATTGACTGGACATGCAACACGCACGGGCCTGTCGTACTGGTTCTGCACGGGCTTGAAGGGTCACTCGAATCCCACTATACCGGCGGCATTCTCGCTGCACTGGCAGCACAGGGTTTCCGAACCGGCCTGATGTACTTTCGCGGCTGCAGCGGCGAGCCAAACCGCCTGCCACGTAGCTACCATTCCGGGGAAACCGGTAACCTGCAAGCTGTCATCAGGCATATCCGCAATTCCAGCCCGGACAAATCACTTGCCGTCATCGGCTACTCCCTCGGTGGCAATGTCCTGTTGAAGTGGCTCGGGGAGCAGGGGAACAGGGCAACCATCACGACCGCCATCGCGGTATCCGTCCCCTTTGACCTGGACCGTGCCTCACGCCGGCTGGAACAGGGACTGTCACGCATCTACCAGAGCTACCTGCTGAAAAAACTCCGCCAGTCCGTAATGTCCCGGGCCGATTTACACCCTCCGATGGTCCCGCTGCAGAAACTTTCTCGACTGAAAACATTCCGGCAGTTCGATGATGCCATTACCGCCCCCCTGCACGGCTTCCGCGACGTGGATGACTATTACTCGCAGTCAAGCAGTCGCCCGTATCTTCGCCACATCGACGTCCCGGTGCTGATCATTCATGCCCTCGATGATCCGTTTCTTCCGTCAGACGCCATCCCGAAAGACGCGGAACTCAGCCACGCGGTCACGCTGGAACTGTCGCGCCACGGGGGCCATGTGGGTTTTGTCAGTGGCGACAACCCCCTTGCCGCGCAGTACTGGCTGGAAGGGCGAATCTGCAACCATTTACAGGCCTGCCTTGAATGACCATTCCGCACCGGTAACTGTCGGCCGACGACAGGCACGAATATCGGCCCGAAAGTCATTCTTGAATCTCACTGAGATATAACTGATATCTAACTGTTATTTATATTAATTCTGAAAATTTTCTGTATACCTTATTAAAGGTGTCATCCCATACGGCCGCTACTGCTTCCTGTCAGACAATGCCCATGGCAAGCGTGCCGCCGGCAGCCAGCAACGAACCAGATACCCTCATGCGAAAAGAAATATTCAGCCTGATCCTGCTCATGGCAGTTGCTGGCGCGACTCCCGCCAACGATATCTGGCAAAGCCTGTTCAAGGAAAAACTGCGTGAAGCGACCAGGGGGGACAGTGCCGCGCAGTATGATGTTGGCTCGATGTACCAGAACGGCCGTGGCGTCACGGCCGACCGAGACAAGGCCATTGAGTGGTACACGAAAGCAGCCGCGCAAGACAACCAGAAAGCCGTCTCGCGACTGGAGTTGATGCGGGCTAATGAGACACGCTTTTCAAGAACGGAAGCACGTGCCGCGCGGGGCGACGTAGACAACCAGTACGATCTCGGCAACATGTACGAAAAAGGAATCGGTACACGAATAAATTACCAGCAGGCGCGTGACTGGTACGAAAAGGCGGCTGCAGCGGGACATGCCGGGGCAAGCTTTAATCTGGGGCTGATGTACCACGAAGGCGCCGGCATTGGTCAAGACAACAAGACAGCCTACGCCTGGTTCAGGGATGCCGCAGGGAAAGGCAGTACACCGGCACAATATTACCTTGGCAAACTCTATGCAGCCGGTACCGGCGTAAACAAGGATTACGCTGCAGCACTGGAATGGTATTCAAAAGCCGCCGCTGGCGGTTTCGACCAGGCCAGGGGCGGGGTCATTGAAGTAAGGGAAAAGATGAAACAGCCGCAGTCCGCACAGGGTACCGGGAAAGAAGACCCGGCGACACGAGCCAGTGCAGCAAGCACCCCGCAGAAAGCGCTGCAGCCAGCTGCTGACAGTGATAAGAAACTGATAGCCCAGCCTGTGGTTGAGAAGAAGCCCGTAAAGGCCGTCAACAATGAGCATAACGCAACACTCATGGAAACCCTGATGCTGACCCTCTGGAGCCGGCAAGCAAATCCGGTAAGCTATCTGCCGTCAACCATCAATAACTGCCGTACCGAGGAGAAGAGGATTATCTGCTTCAGCGACGACCAGACCCGTGAGAGTGGCGGCAACGAGGTGAAATTCAAGACCAAGTCCGTCATCAGCGACTTTGCCAAAGACGGGACCTTCAAGGTGCTGTACCGCAACCTGGTCATCACAGCGAGTCAGCCGGACGACAGCCCGCCGCAGGAACCGGAAGCGGCCTACGGTGACGAGGGTACGGTCGCCAGCCATACTGTCAATACCGGCTGGGGAATAGAGCATACGATCGATTGCACAATGAAGAAGAACGATTCGCTTACCTGCGTGAAAGACAAATCACGCACAATCGAGATCAGCAGCCAGCAGAACCTGGCGCACGGCAGGTAATCAGGCCACCGACAATATATAAAAAAGGGGCCTTGCGGCCCCAGGTAATTTCATTCTTGGTCAAGACCGGCTAGTCCTGTCCAACCGCCTTCATGCTCAGGCGAATACGGCCCTGCTTGTCGACCTCGAGCACCTTGACCTTGACCAGGTCGCCTTCCGACAGCTTGTCGCTGACATTCTGTACACGCTCTTCGCAGATCTGCGAGATATGCACCAGCCCGTCCTTGCCCGGCAGGATGGTCACGAAGGCGCCAAAATCCATCAGCTTTGCGACCTTGCCGTCATAGACCGAACCGACCTCGACATCCGCCGTGATCAGCTCCACCCGGCGGCGTGCCTCGTCACCGGCAGCAAAATCCACCGAGGCAATCTTGACGTTGCCGTCATCATCAATATCGATGCTGGCACCGGTCTCCTCGGTAATGGAGCGAATCGTCGCACCGCCCTTGCCGATTACGTCGCGGATCTTGTCCGGGTTGATCTTGAGGGTGATATAGCGTGGTGCAAACTCGGATACATCTTCGCGCGGAACGGCGATCGCCTTGTTCATTTCACCGAGGATGTGCATGCGCCCGGCATTGGCCTGTGCCAGTGCCTTTTCCATGATCTCGCGGGTGATGCCCTGGATCTTGATGTCCATCTGCAGGGCCGTCACGCCAGTCGCGGTTCCGGCAACCTTGAAGTCCATGTCGCCGAGGTGGTCCTCGTCACCCAGGATATCGGTGAGCACAGCGTAGTCATCACTCTCCTTGATAAGGCCCATGGCCACACCGGCAACGGGGGCACTGATGGGTACACCGGCATCCATCATGGACAGGCTGCTGCCGCAGACACTCGCCATGGAGCTGGAGCCATTGGACTCGGTGATCTCGGAGACCACGCGGATGGTATACGGGAAGCCTTCCTTCTCCGGCATCACGGCGCTGACGCCACGCTTGGCCAGCTTGCCGTGTCCGACCTCGCGCCGTTTGGTACCACCCATGCGGCCGGTCTCGCCGACGCAGTATGGCGGGAAGTTATAGTGCAGCAGGAATTGTTCCTTGTAGGAGCCGGACAAACCGTCAATCAGGGCAGCATCCCGCTCGGTGCCGAGTGTCGTCACCACCAGTGCCTGGGTCTCGCCCCGGGTAAACAGTGCCGAGCCATGGGCACGCGGCAATACACCGGTGCGGACCGTGATCGGACGCACTGTGCTGGTATCACGACCATCGATGCGTGCCTCGCCTGCCAGGATGCGGCTGCGCACGATTTTCTTCTCGAGCTTGCCAATGGCGCCCTTGACCTCTTCACTGGAGAAACCACCCTCTGCCTCGTCATCGGCGACCTTGTCAACGATTTCCTGGCGTACCTTGCTCAGCAGGGTATAGCGGTCCTGCTTGTCGGCGACCTTGTAGGCTGCGGCAATCGCATCACTGCCTTCCTTCTCAACCGCCTCTGTCAGCGCGGTATTCTCTTCGGGTGCAGTCCATTCCAGTTCCGGTGTGTTCACCTCGGCGGCCAGTTCCTTGATAGCCTGGATAACGACCTGCTGCTGTTCATGACCGAACACCACGGAACCGAGCATGACGTCCTCGGGCAATTCCTTCGCCTCGGATTCCACCATCAGCACTGCACTCTCGGTACCGGAAACGACCAGGTCGAGCCGGGATTCTTCCATCTGGTCGGCCGTCGGGTTCAGGACATAGTTACCGTCAATGTAGCCGACGCGCGCTGCACCGATCGGCCCGTTAAATGGCAGGCCTGAAATGGAAACGGCCGCGGATGCGCCGATCAGTGCCGGGATATCCGGGTTGATCTGCGGATCGTAGGAGATGACCGTGAGGATGACTTGCACCTCGTTGGTGAAACCCTTGGGGAACAGCGGGCGCAACGGCCGGTCGGTCAGCCGGCAAAGCAGTGTCTCTGCTTCGCTCGGGCGGCCTTCTCGCCGGAAGAAGTTGCCGGGAATCTGGCCGGCAGCGTAGCCCTTTTCCTGGTAGTCCACCGTGAGCGGGAAAAAGTCACGTCCCTCGATCGGTTCCTTGGCCCCGACCACCGTGGCCAGCACCTGGGTGTGGCCCATGCTGACGATAACGGCGCTGCACTGGCGGGCGATTTCCCCTGTTTCCAACGTGACGGTCTGGTCACCATACTGAAATGTTTTCTTGATTGCGCTCACGGGTAATTTTCCTTAACGATTGATAAGGTAGCTTGAATCTGGTTTATAGGAAGAGGTGTTGCGGGCGTTAGCGGCGCAGACCCAGGCGCCCGATCAGATCCAGGTAGCGCTTGTTGTCCTTGCCCTTCAGGTAATCCAGCAGCTTGCGGCGCTTGTTGACCATGCGCAGCAGTCCCTGACGGGAATGGTGATCACCCTTGTGCTTGTTAAAGTGATCGGTCAGGTGCGTAATATTGGCTGTCAGCAGGGCAACCTGCACTTCGGGCGAACCGGTATCGGCCTCCCCCTGCTGGTACTCCTTGACGACCTGTCCTTTCTGTTCGGCACTTAAAGCCATGTAAAAAACTCCCGAATTTACTTCAGTTTTAGCAAGCTGGGTATTCTAACCGGCGTCAGGTTGGGCCACAAGCCACCCAAAAGGGGATATTGGTCCACATGCTCACCATGATGGCTAGCCGGTCTTCAGCAGGCGCCGTGGCGCCACCCGGCCGTCATCAAGGATCTCCCCTACCCCGAGAAACCGAGTTTCGCCCTCGTATAACCGCACCCAGCCGGCGGTGGGCGCATGCGGTACCAGCACCGGCTGGCCCTGGCGCAGGTAGAATGCGGCATCTCTGGTCAGGCGCACGCCGGGCCACTGCGACAGGCCGCTTTCCATCGGCAGCAGCAGCTCGTCCAGGGCCGCTTCACCGCCCTGCGCCAACCGCATTTCCAGCGTTTCCAGGCTCACCATGCCGGACGCGTCGTCGTAGGGTCCGACCCCGAGGCGCCGCAGGTCTGCCACGTGGGCACCGCAACCCAGCTGCTCGCCGATATCCTCGACCAGGGTGCGTACGTAGGTCCCCTTGGAACAGCGCACGTCGATTTCGGCCAGCGGGGGTTCGAAACCCAGCAGGTTCAACTCGTGGATGGTGATCCGCCGTGCTTCACGTTCAACCTCGACCCCCTGGCGTGCCAGTTTGTAGAGGCGCTGGCCCTGGTGCTTCACGGCCGAGTACATCGGGGGAATCTGCTCGATCTCTCCGAGAAACCCTTCCATCACCTTGCGCATCTGCTTCTCCGTCACGCCGCTGACTGGACGGGATTCAAGCAGTTCACCCTCTGCATCGGCGGTGGTAGTGCGCTCACCGAGTTTGCAGGACACCCAGTAATGTTTGTCGGCATCCAGCAGAAATGCGGAAATCTTGGTCGCCTCGCCGAGACAGACTGGCAGCAAGCCGCTGGCAAGCGGATCCAGGCTGCCGGTATGACCGGCCTTGCGCGCCCGGTAGAGCCGCTTGACCTTCTGGAGTGCGGCATTGGAAGTCAAACCAGCCGGCTTGTCCAGTAACAGAATACCGTCCACACGCCGCCGGTTCTTGTTGTGATGACGACCCATTGTTCAGATGCTGTGCTTATGGGGACAGACCCCTTTTTTCACACGCGCACGCCATACCTGATGCACAGAATCACGTGAAAAAAGGGGTCTGTCCCCGGTTCGCCCCGTTTTTTGGGCGCTCCGGGAGAAGGACGATGTACAGGGATGTACAAGTGTCGCGGGAGGCTGGAGAAGGTGAGACCGGGAACCGGTCGAGAGGCTGGCCTGGGCCATGCCGGGAGCGGCCAGGCGGGAATCCAGCAAATGTATTCC
>CP070821.1:1848594-1867706 GCA_020344335.1 Gammaproteobacteria bacterium
ACCTACGACCGCAACACCGGAGAGTGGAGCTGCAAGAAGGTGAAGTACGTACAGCTGATCAAGCCGGCTGATGACGAGCCCAAGGCCATGCAGCATCCCGGTGCTGACATCTAGGCAAGCTGGTACAAGGTAGTCTCCAAAGGCCGGATACCGCAGGGTGTCCGGCCTTTTTGATCTATAATTGGCCGTAGGGTGTGCAGTGCGCACCGGATAGCCGGAGTCACTGATTAATGGTGCGCATGGAGCAGCCCGCAGAAACCATGAGCGACGAGAAACCGATCAACAAACCCCTTGAATACGAGGGCGCCGAGGACATCTTCGAGGGGAAGTTCAGCGACATCCCGTTCGAGAGTCCGATCACGCCCACGCAGCTCGGGCTGGATGATGAATTCCAGTTCAACTGTCATCCCGGTATATCCTGCTTCAACGAATGCTGCCGCAACATTGATATCCAGTTGCTGCCGTATGACATCATACGCCTGAAGAACCGCATGGAGACGACCTCCTACGATTTCGTCGCACGTTACACCCTGCCGTTCCAGATGGACCAGCATGGCATGCCGGGTCTGAAGCTGATGACCAAACCGGGCACCCGGGAATGCGTGTTTCTCGGTGATGAGTGCTGCACGGTCTACGAGGACCGGCCGACGGCGTGCCGCTACTATGCACTGGGCAGCATGGGTGTTCGCAAGAAGGACAGCGCGACCGTTGAAGACATGTACTTTGTCGTCAAGGAACCGCACTGCAAGGGGCATGACGAGCCCAGGACGCAGACTGTGAGGGAGTACCGCAAGGAGCAGGGTGTCGACAAGTACGACGTGATGAACCGCGAGTGGCGGGACATCATTCTCAAGAAACGCTCCAGCGGCCCGACTGTGGGGGCGCCGTCCGGGCGCAGCCTGCAGCTGTACGACATGTGCAGCTACGACATGGACAAGTTTCGGGAATTCATCCAGAGCTCCGGCTTTACCGAGATCTTCGACACCGACGCGATCGGGATGGACAGGCTGCTGGAAGATGAAGAGGCCCTGCTGTCCTTTGCCATGCGCTTTCTCAAGCAGGTGCTGTACGGCGAAATGACCATCCCGCAACGCGAGGGTGCACGCGAGGAGCGGCTCGAGAAACGCCGCGCACGCATTCATGAACGCCGCGAGATGGAGGCCGAAGAAGAACACGTAAGTTCCCAGGCCTATGACATGCCCGATGAAGGTGATGCGGAGTCGAAGAAGAACTGACTGTATTTGTGTTAGCGAGACCCGTTATCAATCCTCACTGCGAGGAACGCAGTGTGCCCAAAGCACTTCGCGGGGCAGGCTCGCGAAGCAAACTCCGGATTCAGTGCTAGATATAAACTCTAGATTCCCGCTTATACGGGAATGACACGGAGGCTTGTTTCGATCCGGTTTTTTATCGCGGATCTTTTCACCCCAGCTCGCGGTGTACCTCCGCGAAGGAATGCGCTGCGTATTCCGGATCTGTAATATCCTGTCCCAGCAGCTTGCTGATATGTGTGGTCGAGAACAGGCCGCGGATGGCCTGCTGCCCCGTTTTCCGGTCGACCTCGACCACCAGGGCGTGATGACGCTCCAGGCTGCGCAGCGTGTTCACGATATGCCCGACGCAGGCATCGCTGACCGATCTCATGTCAATCGCACCGACCTCCTCCAGCGGTGTCATGATCATCTCCACGCGGATATCCCCGTAGAGGATTCCGGATTCCTGTGCCAGCCTTATCGGGCTTTCGTTCTGGATGTCTGTCGCGGTAATTATGCCGATGATATGATCGTCCCTGCCCGTCACCAACAGCAGACGCACGCCTTTCTCCTTCATCTTGTCGAGTGCGCTGGTGATTTTCGAGCGGGGTTCTACGATAACAGGTGTTATTTGCCTGAAGTCCGTCATGACACGTGTGGCCGTATCATGGACGTGCACCAGCGGTCGCAGTCCGTTGGGCGTGATGCAGGGGATACCGGGCTTCAGGGGAACATGGGGCAGTACGGCATATCCTTCAATCATAGTCGGTCACCTCTATGTTTCGCTGCACCAGAGATATGGCAGGGCACTGCAATCTGACTATTTTTAACTATAGCCTATGGAACTGGAGGAGGAAGGGGTACTGTGGGTTTTCCCCCGGGCGGTGGCCGGCCGGAAACAGGCGGTGGTATCCAAAGAAGGCTATAATTGACCTCTTGTGAGGAAGTTGGTTCGAAAACAAAGATGATGGGGAGAAATTTTTATGGCAGCTAAATATAACGTGCTCATTCTGGGGGCCTCCTACGGTTCCCTGTTCGGCACAAAATTAATTTTGGCCGGGCACTCGGTAACTCTGGTGTGTACCAAAGGCACTGCGGAACTCATCAATGATGAAGGGACATTCGTGCGCTTGCCGATCCGGGGCCGGGAAACGCCGCTCGAGATTTCCTCAAAAGCCATCAATGCCGATCTTTCGGCCTGCACTCCAGAAGAAGCAGATCTGGACAAGTATGATCTGGTCGTGCTGGGCATGCAGGAATCCCAGTATGGTTCGGAGAGCATTCGCGAACTGATGGAACGCATTGCGGCATCGCGTTTGCCGTGCCTTGCAATCATGAACATGCCCCCGCTGGCTTTTTTGAAGCGCATTCCGGTAATCACAACCGACGGATTAACCGATTGCTACGCGGACCCCGGTGTCTGGGAGCGCTTCGAGCCGGGACTGGTCACGCTCGCGAGCCCCGACCCACAGGCGTTTCGTCTGCCCGAGGATGGCAAAAATGTTCTCCACGTCGGGTTGCCGACAAATTTCAAGGTGGCACCATTCGAAGCCGCTGAACACACCGCGATGCTGAAGGAGATTCAGGCTGATATCGAGGGAATCCGGTATGACACCGGAGATGGCACCGTCGAACTCCCTGTCAAGCTGAAGGTGCATGATTCCCTCTTCGTGCCACTGGCAAAGTGGCTGATGTTGCTCACCGGGAACTACCGATGCATCAAACGCGACAAGATGATTCCCATCAAAGATGCCGTGCATGCGGATATCGATATGTCGCGGGAAATCTATGAATGGGTCGGACAACTCTGTCTGAAACTTGGCGCTTCAGAGGCCGATCTGGTGCCTTTCGATAAATATGCAAACGCCGCCAGGGGACTGCTCAAGCCATCTTCGGCGGCACGCGCACTGTTCGGAGGTGCAAAGCATATAGAAAGGGTCGACTTCCTTGTGCAGCGGATCGCGTCACAGCTGGGACTCCACTACCCTCCCGTGGACGAGATTGTCAGCCTGGTGGATCATCATCTTGCAGCCAACAACGAGGCAGCTGCATGACCCCGCTTGAAACAACCTGCGTCGCCTGTGCCTGATACTCCTGCGTCATAACCATGGCAGGATCGGTATATCACCATGGCAATCTTCAAAGACGACCTGGTCAAGATTGAATCGGGGCTAAACGTGGCCTGTCCGCGGATATGAAAGCGGTTCTGCTTGATGGCTTCGGTGGTCCGGAGGTTCTCAGGATTGACGAGACATCAAAACCGGAGCCTTCCGATGGGCAGGTCCTTATCAAGGTCGCTGCAACGTCGGTAAATCGTCCCGATATCGTGCAACGCGAGGGGAATTATCCTCCGCCAAAAGGTGATTCGGAAATTCCCGGTCTTGAGGTCGCTGGCATTATCGAGGAAACCGGGCCGGGAGTGACTGCATACAAGTACGGAGATCGTGTCATGTCCCTCGTCGGCGGAGGCGGTTATGCAGAATATGCTGTCGCCCATGCTGACCACCTGATCCCGATTCCCGAGGCCATGAGTTTCGAGTCGGCAGCATGTATATGTGAAACCTACATTACCGCGTTCCTGAATATCTTCATGATTGGTGGTTTCAAGGACGGGCAGACGGTGCTTTTACATGGCGGCGGTGGCGGCGTGAACACAGCCGCTATCCAGCTGTGCCGGAAGCTTGCTCCAAACGCGCGGGTTATGGTCACTGCCTCTGCCGGAAAGATCGAGCGCGTGAAACAGCTCGGTGCCGATCTCGTTGTCAATTACCGGGAGGAGGATTTTGCGGAGGCCGTCAGGGCGTTTACCGGGAAAAAGGGTGCCGATGTCATTCTCGATCATATCGGCGCGAACTATCTGGCGTTAAATATGAAAGCGCTGGCTGTCGGCGGGACGCTCGTGATTATCGGCGTCATGAGTGGAGCGAAGGCCGAGCTCAATCTTGCCCTCATGATGGTAAAGCGCCAGCGGATCATCGGCTCCGTGCTACGCTCACGTTCCGTGCAGGAAAAACGGGAAATCGTTGCACAGTTCACAAGCACTGTAATGCCTGCTTTCGCCGACGGGTCCATAGAGCCGGTTATCTTCAGGACCTACCCGCTTGATGATATCGCTGAGGCCCACAGGGTCATGGAACGCAGCAAGCACTTCGGCAAGATTGTCCTGACGCTGGATTGATGGGCAGATATTGACGCGGTTAATGCCGCAACCCGGCAGCTGTTGTGCAGACAGGCGAGGGGATACGCAGGACATCCTTCCTGTTGGGTCCCGGGGCGAGACGTAGATGTGCTTTATCGATCAAAGGCTGCCGGGCAGGGCGCGGCGGTTATGATCACTCCCCTGTTTTACACTGCTGCTCCAGGAATTCTGCGACCGCTTTGCTGGCCTCGGGATCCTCGTTCAGGAACCGGTGGCCGCCTTCGAAGAAACGGATTTCCGCATTCGATATTCGACGATAAAGGTTCTCGACCACATCCGGTGAGGCCTGGCCGTCGTAGCGCCCTCCGCAAACCAGGACAGGTACCCGGATCTGTAGCAGACGGTCGTAGGTATCGTGTTGACTGCGCGCCCCGATTTGACGGGTAAGGCCCATGATGCCACCGGGTTCTTTCAGAAACGGTGAGGCCGCGGCCGCCGCCTGCTTCAGGAGTTGTTCGGTTTCCTCCGGATGGCTGGCTTGCCATGCTTCATTTCTGCGGACATCCGCAATCGCCAGCATTTTTCTTGCCCGCTCATCCGGCGACAGATCCGATAGCTCGTGCAATGGATAAGAAGACCCTCCCGCGCCACCCGAGGCGGTACAGGCGAGCACCAGGCTGCGCACATATCTGGGGAATTGCAGTACCAGTTCCTGCGCAACCATTCCGCCAAACGATACCCCCACAACATGTGCACTATCCCAGCCAACGGTATCCATCAGTGCTGCGGCGTCGCGGGCATAGTCTGTCATGGTGTATGCCGAGTCAGGTTTGTCGGTCTGCCCGGTGCCTCTCTGGTCGTAGGTCAGCAGGTCGAACCGCTGCGCCAGCTCCCTCTCCGGTACCCCGGGTTCGCCGCGCAAATCGCCGCCCACACCTCCAATAAAAAGCACCGGGCAGCCACTGCCGTGCCGTTCATAATAGATCCGCAACTCGCTTGTATTGGCGTAGGGCATCGCGTATTCCTTTGATCGTTCGCCGGGTTCAGGGGCAAC
Organism: Gammaproteobacteria bacterium; assembly: GCA_020344335.1. Taxonomy (GTDB): domain Bacteria; phylum Pseudomonadota; class Gammaproteobacteria; order UBA9214; family UBA9214; genus SZUA-186. The sequence continues at coordinate 1,854,041 of CP070821.1, forward strand.
CACGGGATGCTTGCAAACCCGGAAATCCTTGTATATTGTATAAAAAATTCCATATATATAAAAAGGTTAAAGTCCATATAATGAACATTCACGAGTATCAGGCCAAGGCGTTGCTTGGCAAGTTCGGTGTGTCTGTACCACGTGGTCGCGTTGCCTTTACGCCGGCCGAGGCCGTAGAGGTTGCGCAGGAACTGGGCGGTTCCGTCTGGGTGGTCAAGGCACAGATACATGCCGGAGGGCGGGGCAAGGGGGGCGGTGTCCAGGTCGTCAACTCACACGATGAGGTCTCGGCCACTACAGAAAAAATGCTCGGTATGAATCTGGTCACTCACCAGACCGGTCCCCAGGGCAAGGAAGTCAAGCGCGTCTACATCGAGGAGGGCTGTGATATCGCCCGGGAGCTTTACCTCAGTTTGCTGCTCGATCGTGCGACCGGGTTTATTACTGTCATTGCATCTACCGAAGGCGGTATGGATATCGAGGAGGTGGCGTCGTCTACGCCGGAAAAAATCCTCAGAGTCGCGATCGACCCGGCCACGGGGGCGCAGGCATTCCATGCGCGCAAACTGGCCTTCGGTCTGGGGCTGGAGGGGCCTCAGATACGCTCGGTAGCGAAATTCCTGGGGGGTATGTACCAGGCGTTTACCGAGCTCGATGCGAGCCTGGTAGAGATCAACCCGCTGGTGGTGACCGGCGAGGGTGAGCTGGTCGCGCTGGATGCCAAGATGAACTTTGATGACAACGGCCTGTTTCGTCACCAGGATATCACCGACTTGCGGGATGAGGACGAGGAAGATCCCGCGGAACTTGAGGCGAGCCGGCATGACCTCAACTACATAAAGCTTGATGGTTCGATCGGCTGTATGGTCAATGGTGCCGGCCTGGCGATGGCAACCATGGACATTATCAAACTCTACGGTGGCGAACCGGCAAACTTCCTCGACGTGGGTGGTGGTGCTACTGCCGAACGCGTGACAACTGCATTCAAGATCATTCTCTCCGACCCCAACGTCAAGGGCATACTGGTCAATATCTTTGGCGGCATCATGCGTTGCGATGTCATAGCTGCGGGTATTGTAGAGGCAGCCAAGGAGGTTGATCTGAACGTGCCGCTTGTCATCCGTCTGGAAGGAACCAATGTTGAACTTGGAAAGTCCATCCTCAGTGAATCGGGTCTTGATATTGTTTCCGCAGATGATCTTTCTGACGCTGCGGAAAAGGTGGTCAGGGCACTGAAGGAGGTGGCGTGATGGCGGTTCTTGTCGGCAGCAGTACCCGTGTGATTTGCCAGGGGTTCACCGGATCCCAGGCCACTTTCCATTCCCAGCAGGCAATTGAATATGGTACGAAGATGGTTGGCGGGGTTACGCCCGGAAAGGGCGGTATGACCCACCTTGACCTGCCGGTATTCAACACGGTGATGGAAGCGGTTGAAAAAACCGGTGCCAATGCATCGGTTATATACGTACCCCCTGCTTTTGCCGCCGATGCCATTCTCGAAGCAATTGATGCGGCCATCCCGCTAGTGGTGTGTATCACGGAAGGTATTCCGGTAATGGATATGGTTCGCGTCAAAAGGGTTTTGAAGGGATCTGCGACACGACTTGTGGGCCCCAATTGCCCTGGTGTGATCACGCCCGGTGCATGCAAGATCGGAATCATGCCCGGCCATATTCATGCTCCGGGTAATGTAGGCATCGTGTCACGCTCCGGGACACTGACCTACGAGGCAGTGGCGCAAACCACGGCAGTGGGCCTGGGTCAGTCCACATGTATCGGTATCGGTGGCGATCCTGCCAACGGTACGGATTTCATCGACTGCATGGAAATGTTTTTTGCCGACCCGGATACTGAATCAATCATCATGATCGGTGAGATCGGTGGTACAGCAGAAGAAGATGTCGCCGATTTTATAAAACAATCTGGCGTCAAGAAGCCCGTGGTGGGATTTATTGCCGGCGTGACAGCGCCTCCAGGTCGTCGCATGGGTCATGCCGGTGCTATTATTGCTGGTGGAAAGGGTGGTGCAGCTGAAAAGATCGAGGCCCTGAAGAGTGCGGGTGTTCATGTTGCTGATTCGCCCGCGAGACTCGGAGCAACACTGAAACAGGTGCTGGAGGGCTGACCTCGCCGGTGGCAATGCTTGATCGCTGATTCGCCAGTGTCCCCGCTCAGGCAACAGGGTTAGATGATGACAAACCCGTATCAATCAATCGGGAAGTGTGATCATCCCGGAGCGGGAATGCATATGTCAGGAAAGAGCCCCGGGAGACTACGGGCAAAACCGTCCGCATTACCCGGGGTTCGCGACCGGTTGTCAGGATGTTGTCATCTCCTCATTGGAACTCTTCATGTAGCTTTGCACAGAGCCGGCTATTTGTCAGCAAACCGCTTCGTTGCGCCGGCACAGCAGACGTACCTGGTGTTGAACGGCGTGCGTGAGGTCACAACTTTCTGCCCCCATTTGTCATGCAGAGGCGCCGGCTGATGTTTTTGCAAGTCCGGCGTCCGGCCTATATCCGAAATCAGGTTCTGCGATGCGCGTTCGGTGATACTGGAAGTGACCCGGGATGAAAGTCTACGAATATCAAGCCAAGCAACTCCTGGATGAAAACGGCATCCAGATTCCGCGAGGCGCTGTGGCATCGACACCGGAGGAAGCCGCCAGCGTTGCCCGGGAGCTGGGAGGGTCTGCCTGGGTAATCAAGGCGCAGATTCACGCCGGAGGACGTCGAGCCGGTCATTTCGTGAACGATCAGGAGGAGCAGGGTGGTGTCCGCTTCGTCAGCTCGCTTGAAGAAGTGCGTGAAACAGCGCAGGAAATGCTCGGACACGTGCTGGTTACGAACCAGACAGGTCCGGACGGAAGCACCGTAAACCGTTTATATGTCGAACAACTGTGCGGAGTGCAGCGGGAACTCTATCTCGGGATGCTGGTAGATCGCCGGACCAGCCGGGTGACGCTGGTTGCCCTCGGCGAGGGTGGTGTAAATATCGGATCGATAACATCACGCAATCCCGAGTCAGTCCTGAAAATCGACATTGATCCTCTCGAGGGATTACAGAAGGATGAGGCGCGGAATATTGCTGGCGCGCTTGAGCTCACGGAAGAACAGACCGAAGAAGCAGCAAGAATCATGCTGGTAATGTATTCGATGTTTATGAGCCTGGATGCATCGCTGATCGAGATTAACCCGCTGGCGGTTACTACCGAGGGTACACTGCTGGCCCTGGGCGCGGCCATGACGTTTGATGACAATGCAATGTTTCGTCAGGAAACCATTCAGGCACTGCGTGATGATGCTGAATTACGATGGGGTGAACTGGATGCCACGCAGCATGGCCTCAATTATGTAAAGCTTGATGGCAACGTCGGTTGTCTCGCAAGCGGTGCCGGGCTTGCAATGGCCACACTCGACGCAGTCAAGTTCCATGGGGGAGAGCCGGCAAATTTTCTCGATGTGCCGCCAGCCGTGGAGGTCGAGCATGTAAAGTATGCGGTTGGGCTTATTCTCTCTGATCCGGATGTTGAGGCAATTCTGGTTAATGTCTTTGGCGGCGGCATCATGCGCTGCGACACCATTGCCGACGGCATAATCCTGGCGGCCATGGAATTCCCCGTTCAGGTACCGCTGATTGTGCGACTGGCCGGCGTCAACTCCGAGTTTGCAATAGTCAGGCTCAGGGATTCCGGTCTGGTTACTGCCTTTGCAGAGGATATCCCCGACGCTGCAGAGAAAGTCATCAAGGCTGCGACCGAGGCCAGGTTGAAGGTGCAGCGAAAGTGGTGGCAACGGGTTCATGGGTTGCTGACTGGAAAAAACGAATCCGTTGATCGCACTGCGGAATAGTTCCGGGCAATACCCGTGAGTACCTAGAGGAGACAGGCAATGGCGGTATTGGTCGACGCGGCAACCCGGGTTATCTGTCAGGGTATTACCGGCCGGCAGGGAACCTTTTATGCGGAACAGGCGCTCGCCGACGGTACCCGACTGGTTGGTGGTGTGCGGCCTGGCAAGGGGGGTACACGGCACCTGGGATTACCGGTATTCGATAGTGTCGAAGAGGCAGTACGTGCCACCGGTGCGAATGCAAGCATGATATTTGTACCACCGGCGACTGCCGCGGATGCTATCCGCGAGTCTGTAGATGCCGGCCTGCCCCTGATCGTTTGCATCACGGAACGCATTCCGGTACTGGATATGGTCCTTGTAAAACGTCTCCTGGAGGCTTCCTGTTCACGGCTTGTAGGTCCCAACTGTCCGGGAGTTGTCACGCCCGGTGAGTGCATGATAGGCATCATGCCCAGAGGCATCTTCCGTCGCGGCAGGATTGGTATTGTTTCCCGTGCAGGAACGCTCACCTATGAAGCGGTGGCACAGACGACTGCGAACAAACTCGGTCAGTCAACCTGTATCGGTATTGGCGCAGACCCGATCCAGGGGATGACATTCTGCGATTGCCTGGAGTTGTTTATGGCGGATCCGGAGACCGAGGGTATTGTTCTGATCGGCGAAATCGGAGGCATAGCAGAAGAACAGGCGGCGGATTACCTGAAGCAGCATAAAAGTAAAAAACCTGTGGTCGCCTACGTCGCTGGTCGCCACGCACCCGCGGGGCGCCGTATGGGTCATGCCGGCGCGATTATCGAGCACAGTACCGGGCATGCCGAGGCCAAGATCGAGGCTTTACGAAATGCGGGTGTCCATATTGCAGAATCTCCGGGCAGCATCGGAGCGACAATGGCCAGTGCACTGGGGGCCTGAAAGGCTGGATTTTGCGCTGTTTTTCTGACCTTTCGGGCGGATTTGGCACCAAATCCCGACTATTCTGTCCGGGGTGGATACATCAGGGAGTTTTATATACATATCATTGACATTGATTACATTGTGTATACGATATACCGACTTATCAAAAAAAGCGCATGAATGCTTGGTGTAGCATGCGACATTGATCAGTTGTGGTCTTGTTGATGTTAACAATAACGGAGGATGATGAGATGAAACTAACAAGTAAACCTTTGATATTACACTTTATGCTGATTGCCGCCGCCGCGGTATTTGCAACAAATGCGGTGGCAGCTGGCTGGCAACCGAAGAAACCGGTCGAATTTGTCATCATGGCAGGTCCGGGAGGGGGAGCGGACAAGATGGCTCGCCTGATGCAGACCATCATTGAGAAGCACAACTTTTCACCGAAGCCGTTCATTCCGGTCAACAAGCCGGGCGGTTCCGGAGCCGAGGCACTGGTGCATCTCAAGAGCAAGACCGGTGACAATCATACCGTCATGGTTACGCTGAACAGCTTCTACACAACCCCGCTGCGTCAACCGAAGCTCGGCATTAATTCGCTGGACTACACGCCGATCGCACGAATGGCAGAGGATACCTTCCTGCTGTGGGTGCACAAGGACAGCGGCATCAAATCTCTCGACGATTTCGTGGCCGCAGCCAAGGCCAAGGGCGGCGACTGGATCATGGCCGGTACGGGCAAGGGACAGGAAGACGAGTTGCTGACCAACTTCCTGAATTCCACCTACGGCCTGAAAATAAAGTATGTGCCTTTCAAGGGCGGCGGTCGCGTTGCCAAGGAACTGGCGGGCAAGCACGCCAACTCCACCGTCAACAATCCGTCTGAGCAGCTGGGTTTCTTTCAGGCAGGTGATACGGTAGCGTTGGCTGCTTTTACCGCTGACAGGCTTCCCATGTTCCCTGATGTTCCCACCTTCACGGAACTGGGGCACAAGTATGTCTACTACATGCAGCGCAGTGTTGTCGGGACGCCGGGGATGAGTGCAGAGGCGGCAGAGTTCTACCGTGATGTGTTTGCCAAGGTATACGACTCGGACGAGTGGCAGGAGTATAAAAAGAAGAAGAGCCTGCTTGGTGATTTCCTCACCGGTGACGAGCTCAAGGCGTACTGGACGAACGAGATCGCCAACCACAAGCAGATGCTGAAGGATATCGGGGAAATCAAGTAACCGGGAGGTCAACAGGACACTTGCACTGAGCAAAGCCACGTAGAAGCGGAGGGGATCGCCGTGCGACGCGCTGAACTTTTGATGGCCATCGCATTGGCGATCTTCTCCGTTTACCTGATGTGGAAGAGTGCAGAACTCCCCATTGGCTGGATACCCGATGAAGGGCCGGGCGGCGGGGCATTCCCGTTCTGGCTGTCAGCCGCAATGCTCGTTTGCTCGGTGTGGGTAATCGTACGCTGGTTCAGGCAAATCACACCGCAGTCCAGATCGTCGGAACCCTTTTTCGACAGTCGTGCACAGGCGATGATCCTGCTGGTCGTCGGTGCCCTGACACTGATGGTCGGTTCCATACACTTTATCGGGGTGTATGGCGCCGTGCCGCTCTTTTTTGTTTTCTACATGCGGTTTTTGGGTCAGCATTCCTGGGCCAAGACATTGACGATAGCGATTGCCGCTCCGGTTGTTACGTTTTTCTTCTTCGAGATCCTTTTGCATATTACCCTGCCGAAGGGCTATACCGAACCACTGTTTTACCCCCTGTACGATATTTTCATGTAGCAGGGGCGTTAACGAATGCAATAAACAGAATACAGAGTCACAACATTCGAAGCGCAGGTGTGCGCCGAGGTATGCAGCATGGAGATACTCCAACTTCTACTTGACGGTTTCGTTGTGGCACTACAGCCGACGAACCTGTTCCTGGTTATAGTTGGTTGTGCGGTAGGGCTTTTCATTGGCGCCATGCCGGGGCTGGGTTCCGTCAATGGTGTGGCGATCCTGTTACCCGTCACGTTTATTGTGCCGCCTACTTCCGCGATTATCTTTCTGGCGGCGATCTATTACGGAGCCATGTACGGTGGTGCTATCAGCTCCATCATGCTGGGGATTCCGGGCGCCTCGACTGCGGTCGCCACCACCTTCGATGGTCGTCCACTTGCCATACAGGGCATGGCCGACAAGGCGCTGGTGGCAGCGGCAGTGGCATCCTTCGCCGGTGGCACGATATCGGTCATTCTGTTTACGGGATTTGCGCCACCGCTTGCCCATGTAGCACTCGCCTTCGGTTCGGCCGAGGAATTTGCGCTGATGATGCTGGCATTCGGTACCTTCATCGGGCTTGGCGGTGATGATATTCCCAAGACACTGATTTCGATTTTCATCGGATTAATATTGAGCTCGGTTGGTCTGGATATCCTGAGCGGACAACCACGACTGATCTTCGGTGACATTCCAGGGTTTTTCCACGGCATCAACTTCCTCGTGCTGGCCATTGGTATCTACGGTATCGGGGAAATTCTCTGGACCATCGAGAGCAGCCGGGGCGAGGTATCGGTTTCCCAGGCGGTGGTAACGGTACGGCGCATTCTGGGTTCCCTCAAGGAGCTGCTGAAGAGCGCCAAGACCATCCTGATGGGCTCTTTGCTCGGGTATTTTGTCGGTCTGCTCCCCGCCGCCGGCGCGACACCGGGCTCGATCATGGCCTACGGCTTTGCCAAGACCATGTCCAAAAACCCGGACAGTTACGGGAAAGGCAATATCGATGGGGTCGCTGCCCCGGAGTCAGCCAACAATGCAGCCAGCACCGGCTCCATGCTGCCCATGCTGACACTGGGGATCCCGGGTTCGCCAACGACCGCCATTCTTCTGGGCGGCATGGTGATCTGGGGGCTGGAGCCGGGGCCGAGGCTGTTTGTCGAACAGACCGAATTCGTGTGGGGGCTGATTGCCAGCCTGTATGTGGCGAACTTTTTCTCGATCGTGCTCAATATCGCCTTCATACCGATTTTTATCTGGGTACTGAAGCTGTCATTCACCATTCTCGCACCGATCATTTTCGTGTTGTGCGTGGTGGGAGGCTACGCACCGACCCAGGATATGCATGACGTGTGGCTGATGCTGCTGTTTGGCGTGGTCGGCTATCTCATGCGCAAGCTCGACTACCCGATGGCGCCGATGGTGCTTGCGATCGTGCTCGGCCCCCTGGCCGAGTCGTCCCTGCGCCAGGCGCTGCTCCAGTCACACGGATCGATGCTGGTGTTCTTTGAGCGGCCGATTTCGGGACCAATCATGGTGTTTGCGCTGTTGCTGTTCCTGATGCCTGCGATCAAGGCGGGCAAGAAAATGATTACCCGGCGGCTGCAGAAAGTGCCGTAAAATAACTATTCCTACCAGTGAGTTAGGGGATTTTCCCCGGCGATTTGATTTCCCCGGATTGAGCGGGCAGAAAGGGGTTGATATGCAGGCAGAGAGTGCTACCGGATGGGCTCTCGGGAGATATATTATGCAAAGCTTGCCGGAATGCCCGGTCGTTGCGGTGGGGGTGTTCGTTAGGCGCAAGTTTTCACCGGGGACAAAAAGCCCGGAATATTTACAAACAGGTGTGCAGTCGGGTGGACGTATTGACTGATAAGACAGGCGGTCGCTGCCTGAGTACGCAAGCCTGAAAACAATTACGAGGTATGTCATGACAGAAAAAGCACTGCATGGAATTCGAATTCTTGATATGACACATGTGCAATCCGGCCCTACCTGCACGCAGCTTCTCGCATGGTTCGGTGCTGATGTGATCAAGGTAGAAAGGCCTCATGTCGGGGATGCCACGCGCAGTCAGCTGCGTGACATACCGGATGTGGATAGCCTCTATTTTACGATGCTCAATCACAACAAGCGCAGCATTACGCTGAATACCAAGGACGACAAAGGCAAGGAAATTTTCACTCGCTTGCTCGAGGAATGCGACGTGATGGTTGAGAACTTCGCGCCGGGTGCACTCGACCGAATGGGTTTTTCCTGGGAGCGTATACAGGAGATCAATCCCCGTCTTGTCTATGCATCGGTCAAGGGCTTCGGTCCGGGTCCCTATCAGGACTGCAAGGTCTATGAGAATGTTTCCCAGTGTGCCGGAGGTGCGGCAAGCACCACCGGATTCGAGGATGGGCCACCAACAGTGACCGGCGCCCAGATCGGGGATTCGGGAACCGGACTCCATCTTGCACTCGGTATTGTCACGGCATTGTTTCACAGGGAAACGAGCGGCCGGGGACAGCGCGTGACCTGCGCCATGCAGGATGGTGTGCTTAATTTGTGTCGTGTCAAACTGCGCGATCAGCAGCGCTTGCAGCGCGGTCCCCTGAAAGAGTACCCGCAGTACCCGCATGGCACCTTTGGCGAATCGGTGCCGCGCGCCGGCAATGCCTCTGGCGGTGGCCAGCCAGGCTGGGCAGTGAAATGTGCCCCCGGCGGAATCGACGATTACATATACGTCATTATCCAGCCACAGGTCTGGGCCGCCTGGATGAAGACGATCGGGCATGAGGAATTGATAGACGATCCGGAATGGGCAACTCCCGAGGCACGCCTGCCGAAACTCGATCAGTGTTTTGAGCTGATCGAGGAATGGACTAAAACAAAAACCAAGTATGAAGCCATGGACATCCTGAATGCCCACAATATTCCCTGTGGTCCGATTGTCTCGATGAAGGAACTTGGCGAGGAACCCTCCCTGCGTGCAACCGGTACGGTCGTTGAAGTTGATCATCCAACGCGGGGCCCCTATCTCACCGTGGGTAACCCTATCAAGTTATCGGATTCGCCATCAGACATCGAGCGATCGCCACTACTGGGAGAGCATACGGACGAGATTCTGCGTGAAGTACTTGGCTACACCGAGGCCGAAATCCAGGAGGCGCGTGAACTGGAAGCGATCGGTTCGGAGAAACAGCTTGATGAAATGGAACATTCAAAACCGGCGCCAGAAGCCGGTGCATAAGCGGCAATTTTTTTACTGCTGCCGGTTGATCCGTTTTGCCAGTTGAGGTGGCCACTGGCATTCGTCAGAAAGCGGTAGAGATTCCGGCAAGGAGCTGTATGCAAACGAGGGGCGGAGATGGAGAATGACATGCCATCGTTATACCCCTCATGGTTTTCGCTGCACAGATTGCAAGGATTGACGGGTAACTACGAGGCAGGGACAACGATAAACCGGTAGCGCCTTCCCTGCCTGGAGATGGAGCAGCCATCTTGTTCCGGCACTGCTGGATCCACGTTCATCATATGGTCGTTCGGTGGGCTATACTTGTGAAAAACCGAGGATACAGGTATGGGGATAAAAACGATTCTGGTTCCTATTGACGGCAGCAAGAACAGTTTCGCGGCCCTGGAAAGGGCATTTGTAGTCGCCAACCGGTTCGGGTCTCATATCAAGGCCCTGCATGTCATGTTGCCTCCAACAGACGGGACGGCGACCGGATTTTATAATCTACCTGCCAATCTCAGAAAGAGCGCCGAGAGCGAGGCCGAAAAGGCGGCCATCCAAAAAGCCGAGGAGTTGCAGGAGCAGTTCGAAACGTATTGCTCGGATCACAATATCCCGATCAGCAAGCGGCCGACGAGACAGGGCGGGCCATCAGCGGTCTGGAAACAGGAATTCGGTTATGTCGACGATGTCTTGATCCACCATGGTCTGGTCAGTGATGTCATTGCGGTATCGAGACCAACGATCAGGAAGGGAACTTTGCGGCGTGAACCACTCGGACGGGCCATCGAGGCTATTCTGTTGAGAACCGGACGCCCGGTCCTGATTAACCCGCCAAAAAGCGTCGCAAAAAAATACACGCGGGTTGCCATCGGCTGGAACGACAGTATCGAGTGTTCGCGCGCGCTTGCGATGACAATGCCCTGGCTTGTCGAAATGGATGAAATCACCGTCCTTATCACAAAAGACAGGGAGTCCAGCGTCAAGACGTTGATCGAATACCTTGCCTGGCACAATGTCAAGGCGGATATCGCGCTGCTCGATGACAAGGGCGAATGGGTTGGCGAAGCACTATTAAACGTGAGTAACGAAATCGATGCGGAATTTCTGATCGTCGGTGGTTTCAGTCATACACGTGCCCGCGAGGTGTTGTTCGGTGGTGTCACGCGTCACCTGCTCATGAACTCGAATATCGTCACCATCATGGTGCACTGACAATTCCTGGCAGATGGTCATGTCTGTAACAGTGGCAGGAGAGCAATAACCCGATAATCGACACAACGGTCTGTGCTCCACGGCCGCATGACGGGCAGCGATGATTTCAGGAGAGGGCAGTGAATGTTCTGAGAAGTCTGCTGTTCATTCCTGGAAACGTAGCACATATGCTGGACAAGGCACTGCAGTTCCGGCCGGATGCCTTTGTACCGGATATGGAAGACTCGGTACCGGATTCCGAAAAGGATAACGCCCGGGACCTGGTAAAATCGCGTCTGCAGGCAATCCGTGCCGGGAATTCGCTGGTGATACCGCGCGTGAATTCGCTGGAAACCGGCTGGATTGAGGCCGATCTGGCTGCGGTCGTCGGTCCGTATGTCGATGCTGTGACGGTAGGCAAGATCCGGGGTGCTGATGATATAGATGCCATCTCGGCAATCATCGCCCGCCTTGAAAACAGGGCAGGACTGCAGACCGGAGCGATCAGGCTGATTCCCTGGATAGAAACAGCGAGTGCGGTAGTGCACTGCTACGAAATCTGCCGCGCCAGCCCGCGGATTATCGCTGCAGCTTTCGGCGCCGAGGATTACGCGGACGACATGGGTATCGAGCGGACCGAAGAGGAATCAGAAAGCCTGTATGCAAGAAATGCCGTGTGTGTCGCCGCACGGGCGGCCGGTGTCATCGCCCTCGATACGCCGTATTTCCGCTACAAGGACCAGGAAGGTCTGCGAGCCAATGCACTTGCTGCAAAGCAATACGGCATCAAGGGCAAGTTTGCGATTCACCCGGCACAGATCGAACCCATTAACGAGGTATTTTCACCCTCCGAGTCGGAAATCGAATACGCGCGGCGTATCGTGGCGGCATTCGATGAGGCCCGGCGTTCCGGCAGGGGGTCAACGTCGCTGGACGGAAAGGTTGTCGATATCCCCGTGGTAAAGCGGGCACGCGCCTTGCTGGAACTTGCGGGAAGAGATAAAGACTAGCCGTTCTGGTGTTCGAAAGACAGACATCAACATTGTGGTGCGCCTGGTGAGGGTAATTTTGCTGTCACCTGGATGCGCTTTTTCCGGATTGCACCATGCGTGACATTCAGTATCCAGGCAGATCCGTAGTTATGGCGAGCGGGGCAATGGTCGCCACGAGCCAGCCCATGGCGACGGCGGCCGCGCTCCGGATTCTGCGGCGGGGGGGTAATGCGATGGACGCGGCCGTCGCGGCAAGTGCCACGCTGTGCGTGACCGAACCGCTCTCCACGGGCATCGGAGGCGATTGCTTCCTGCTCTACCATGAAGCCGGGACAGGCGAACTGCATGCATTGAACGGCAGTGGTCGTGCACCCGGCCGTGCGACCCCGGATTTCCTGCGTGCACACGACCTGACGATGGTTCCCGAAAGGGGAATCCTGTCTGTGACTGTTCCCGGAGCCGTTGACGCGTGGCAAACCGCCGTGGAGCGTTTTGGAACATGCGATTTCGGGGCGTTACTCCAACCCGCCATCGAATATGCCGAGAACGGCTTCGCTGTCACACCGGTCGTTGCCGGTAACTGGAAAAATCATGCGGAGCTTTTCCGAGGCTCATCTGACAGTGCGCAAACATTCCTGGTGGATGACAGGGCGCCGGTGGCAGGTTCCCTGCACCACTTTCCGGATCTTGCGCGTTCCCTGCGACTGATCGCCGAACAGGGAAAGGATGCGCTCTATCGGGGAGCGCTTGCGGAAGAAATCATACGCTTCAGCCACGAGCACAACGGCTTGCTGGAGCTTGACGATCTTGCCGGTCACCGCTCCGAATGGGTCGAGCCGGTGTCCAGCAGTTACCGTGACCTTACGATCTTCGAGGTCCCGCCCAATTCCCAGGGAATCACGACGCTGATGACGCTCAACATCCTCGAGCAGGCCGGTCTCCGGGACCTCCAGCACCTCAGTCCGGAACATATTCACCTGGTCATCGAGGCGTTCAAACTCGCCCGGGCAGAAGGGGCACGGTATATCGCCGATCCGGTGTTCAGCGAGGTACCCGTGCAGGCGCTGCTGTCGGAACAATTTGCACAGCAGCAATATGCGCGGATCGACGCAGCAACAGCGATGCCATGCCCCGTCGCGCCGGGACTGCCGGAGCACCGGGACACGGTCTATCTGACCGTGGTGGACAGGGACCGCAACATAGTTTCGTTCATCAATAGTCTCTACCACCCCGGTGGCAGCGGCATGGTGGCAGGCAGTAGTGGGATACTTCTGCAAAACCGGGGTGCCTGTTTTGTGCTCGATGAGGAGCATGCCAACTGTATCGCGCCGGGCAAGCGCCCCATGCATACCATCATCCCGGCACTGGCCTGTCGGGATGGGGAACCGGTACTGTCTTTTGGCGTGATGGGCGGAAGTTACCAGCCCCTGGGCCAGGCCTGGGTGATCAGCAACTGGCTGGACTTCGGCATGGATTTTCAGGAAGCAATCGACGCGCCGCGCTTTCATGTGGAAGACGGTATGCTGGTCGTGGAGCGGCCCGTTCCGCAAGCGACGCGCCAGGCGCTTGCACGACTTGGTCACCAGGTGACGGAAGCCGAAACGCCGATCGGAGGTGCACAGATGATCTATATCGACAGGGCGCAGGGCGTGCTGCACGCGGCATCCGACCCGCGCAAGGATGGTTGCGCGCTCGGTTACTAGCGTTGATGGTGCCCGGCTTCACTGCGAGTGGCTGCTTTCACAG
>CP070821.1:1867806-1879226 GCA_020344335.1 Gammaproteobacteria bacterium
CCAGCCTTGCACGTCATCCGGTTGTTCACGCATCCGCTGTTCCAGCTGCCCGACCATCTCTTCTATTGATTGTCTGGTAAGCGGCGGGGATGGTATTGGCGAAGTACTCTCCGCCAGCATCGGAATGATTTGCCGTGTGCCAATTTTCTGGTAGAGGGCAAAGCTGACCAGTGGGACCAGAACCACAAGAAGCAAGGCCCCCCAGCGGCCACTGCGTACAGAAGCCGGCCCGTGACCGGCTTTGCCGTGCGCCAGATCGTCCAGTAATTCACGTTCCAGGTCCCCGCGTGCATCGGCATAGTCGGCCTCGGCCAGTCGTCCGGTGCGCAGGTCGTTATCCAGTTCTTCCAGTTGCGTCTTGATGACCGCGACATTCAGTGCATCCGCGTCTGTACCCGAACGGCGTCCGCCACGCATGATCCAGGGCACGGTGAACAGCAGTGCGATAATCACCATCGCGGCGGCCAGTCCCCAGAATACCGTCATGAGTCGCTGTCCGTGTGTGTGCCGGAGTTACCAAGGATGCGGTCGAGTTGCTGCCGGTCTGTAGCCGAAATGGGTTTTTCGGCCATGCTGCGTCGCTGGCGTCGCAGTGCGAATATCAGCAGTGTCAGAGCGATTACCAGCAATACAAACGGACCGAACCAGAGGAAATACGTAGCGGGTTTCACCGGCGGCTTGTAGAGCACGAAGTCGCCGTATCGGGCCACCAGAAAATCGATAATTTCATTGTCCGCCTGCCCGGCCTGCATCATGCCGTAGACCTCGACGCGCAGGTCATGCGCCAGCTCGGCATCTGAATCGAGCAGGGACTGGTTCTGGCATACCAGGCAGCGTATCTCGGCGATCAGGTCCTTGAACCGTTGTTCGTCACCACCACTGGTGAACTTGAAGGATTCGAGGGTGGCGGCGGCATGGGATGATGCGACACTGGTTGCCAGGCCAAATGCAAGCAATACAGCAGTTACCGTTTTTATCATGTTTCGGCCTTCAGTGCGGCGAGCAGCGGCAGAATTTCCTCGTTGAGGACTTCCATGGTAAGCGGACCGATGTGCTTGTGACGGATGATGCCCTGGCGGTCGATGACAAAGGTTTCCGGGGCACCGTATACCCCCCAGTCGATGCCGGTCCGGCCGTCGGCATCGAAGGCGTTGGCGACATAGGGGTTACCCAGTTGCTGCAGCCAGCTCTTTGCGCTATCCCTCTGGTCCTTGTAATTGAGGCCGTAGATGTCGACTGCGCCGGAACGTGCGAGTTCCAACAGTACATCATGCTCGGCACGGCAGGCGATACACCACGTCGCCCAGATATTCAAAACGAATACCTCACCCAGCAGGTCGGAGTCGCTGAGTGTCGCGTCCGGGTCCTGCAGGCGCGGCAGGGTGAAGGCCGGCATGGATTTGCCGATCAGTGGAGACGGCACCAGCTTGGGATCGAGGCTGAGTCCCCGGTAGAGCAGGCCGGCCAGCAGGAGAAACGCCGCAAGCGGCAGCAGGTAGCGCAACTGGCGGGACATCAGGTCTGCCCTTGGGTGGCGAGCTTGTCTTTCGGTGTGGCCGGGGATGCCATGACTTTACGGTTAACCGCAAGGCGGTAACGCTTGTCGAAGGCGGCCAGTATCCCGCCCAGGGCAATCAGGATGCCACCGAGCCAGATCCAGCGCACAAAGGGTTTGTAATACAGCCGCAGGCTCCAGCTGCCCCCGCCGAGAGCCTCTCCCAGTGACACGTAGATATCCCGGGTAAAACCGGCATCGATACCGGCCTCGGTCATGGGTTTGGTCTGTACCAGGTAGGTACGTTTTTCCGGGGTCAGTGTCGTGATTTCCCGGTCCTGTCTGAAAACACGGATTGTTCCCCGGTCCGCCTGGTAGTTGGGACCAGGTACACTTTCCACCCCGTCGAAGCGGAACGTGTAGCCGGCCAGCTCGACTTCCTCGCCGGGCGCCATGCGAATATCTTTTTCTATGTCGTAGAGCGTGACGAAGGTCACGCCAATGGTGAATACGGCGACCCCAAAATGCGCCAGCAGCATCCCGTAATAACTGCCGCTGCCACGGGCGCTGAAATCCTTCAGGATTGCGGCTACTCCCCTTCGATAGCTGAGTCGCCGTCGCAGGCTGAGGAAGAGTGTGGTAACCAGCCACACGGATAGCATTACAGCCAGACCGGCATAGGCAGAGCCTTCCTTGAATACCGGCAGTGCGGCCAGCACGCCGGCACAAATACTCACGAGCAGGGCGATCCGGAACTGGCGCAAGAGATCAGCCGCGTCATGATGCTTCCAGCGCGTCAGCGGACCGAGTCCCATCAACAGCACCAGGAAGGGTGTAAAAATAATGAACATGGTGTTGAACCAGGGAAAGCCGACCGAAATCTTGCCCCAGCCCAGGGCGTCGTAGATCAGCGGTGCCAGTGTGCCGAGCAGGATGAAGGCGGTAATCACTACCAGCAACAGATTGTTACCGAGTAGCAGGGTTTCCCGTGACAGTACGTTGAAACTGCCGCCGCTGGAGACATCCGGTGCGCGCCACGCGTACAGTGCCAGGGAACCGCCGATAACAATGCAAAGAAATACCAGGATGTACAGGCCCCGGGCCGGATCGGCCGCGAAGGAATGTACCGAAGTCAGCACGCCGGAGCGCACCAGGAAGGTCCCGAGCAGACTCAGCGAGAAGGCCAGCAGTGCCAGCAATACGGTCCAGCGCTTGAAGGCACCACGTTTCTCGGTGACCGCCAGTGAATGAATCAGTGCCGTGGCTACCAGCCAGGGCATGAACGACGCATTTTCCACCGGGTCCCAGAACCACCAGCCACCCCAACCGAGTTCATAGTAGGCCCACCAGCTGCCCAGGGTGATGCCAATGGTCAGGAACACCCAGGCAACGGTCGTCCACGGCCGTGACCAGCGTGCCCAGGAAGTGTCGAGTTTGCCGCCGATCAGTGCCGCGATGGCAAAACTGAAGGCGACCGACAGGCCCACGTAACCCATGTAGAGCATGGGTGGGTGAATGGCGAGGCCGAAGTCCTGCAGCAGCGGGTTGAGGTCCCTCCCTTCTGTCGGCACCGGAAAGGTGCGCGCAAACGGGTTGGAGGTAAACAGCATGAACGACAGGAAACCGATGCTGACCATCCCCATCACGGACAGGACACGCCCGAGCATTTCATCCGGCAGACTGCGTGCGAACAGGGCGACCGCCAGCGTCCATCCGCCGAGAATGAAGGCCCAGAGCAGCAGGGATCCTTCATGGGCACCCCACACCGCCGAGACCTTGTATATATTCGGTAGTTTGGTATTGCCGTGCTGTGCCACGTAGGTAACCGAAAAGTCATTCACGAGAAAGGCATTGACCAGGCAGGCGAAGGCAATCAGCAGAAAGGTGAACTGTCCAAAGGCCGCCGGGCGTGCAACGGCAACCCAGCCCGGTGTATTGTTCAGACTGCCGACCATCGGGAATACTGCCAGTACCAGCGCCATGAGCAACGCCAGGATCAGGGCAAAATGGCCGAGTTCCGGGATCATGGGGTGGTACCCGCTGCGCCTGTTTCGCTGACGCCTTTCTCATGCGCCGCTTTCAGGGCATCGGCGACTTCCGGCGGCATATAGTTTTCATCGTGCTTGGCAAGGACTTCCTCGGCAATAAAGATCCGGTCATCGCCCAGACGGCCGCGCGCAATGATACCCTGGCCTTCACGGAACAGGTCAGGCAGGATCCCGGTGTACTGGATCCTGATGGTCTCGATATTGTCTGTTAGCGCGAATTGCACCGTCAGGCCGTCCGGCTGACGCTGAACGCTGCCGGTGGTGACCAGACCGCCAACCCGTATCAATCGTCCGGCAGGTGCCTCACCGGCGATCACCTGGCTGGGCTGGTAGAAGAACATCAGGTTTTCGTTGAAGGCCTTGAGGGCAAAACCGGTGGCGATACCCACACCGGCAATCATCAGGACGATCAGAATGATGCGGTTTCTTCGTTTTGGCGTCATGATTTTCTCCGTGCACGCCGTGTCGCACGTGCGATATCGGCCAGCAGTTTCCGGCGCAGCCGCAACGGTCCGATTACGTTGGCCACCAGGACGATCAGTGTGATGCCGTAGGACGACCACACGTAGACGGCATAACCGCCCATATCAAGAAATTCACTGATACTCATTGCGACTCCACAAGTTGTTTCACCCAGCCGGTATTGCGCTCGCGCTCGATCACCTCGCAGCGGGCGCGCATCAAAACCACCATTAGGTAGTATAGTTTGAACGCCACGGCCATCAGCAGCAGGGGTATCAGCATGCTGAGGTGGATCGATGGCGCATCGAACTTGGTGACCGTCGGTCCCTGGTGCAGTGTGTTCCACCATTCTACCGAATAATGAATGATGGGAATGTTGACGACACCCACGATGGCAAGAATGGCGGTTGCCCGTGCGGCGATGCGCTTGTCATCGATGGCGTTATGCAGGGCGATAATCCCGAGGTACAGGAACAGCAGGATCAGCTCGGAGGTCAGGCGCGCATCCCATACCCACCAGGTTCCCCACATGGGCTTGCCCCAGATAGAGCCAGTCACCAGGGCCAGAAAGGTGAAGGAAGCGCCAACGCTCGCGCTGCTGATTGAAATAACCTCGGCCAGTTTGATTCGCCACACCAGGCCGATGGCCCCGGCCCCGGCCATGACAACGTAGATAAACAATGACATCCACGCCGACGGTACGTGCACGAACATGATGCGGTAGCTGTCACCCTGCTGGTAGTCCGGTGGTGCCTTGACCAGGCCGTAATAGAGGCCGGCCAGCGTCAACAGGATAAAACCCGTGGCCAGCCACGGCAGCAGGCGGCCGGAAAAACCATAGAAGTATTTGGGTGATGCCAGCTTGTGAAAGAAATTGTTAAACATATCAACTCAGGCTGATGCGCAGCGCCGCGGCCGTGGCCAGTGGTGACAGGCTGAGAGCCAGTACCAGCAGGGCACTAATAAACGACAAATGGGCTGTAACCGGAAGACCGGCAGCGGCCGTATCAACGGCGTTGGCGGCGAATATCAGTAATGGTACATATAAGGGTAACACGAGCAGCGACAGGATCATCCCCCCCTTGCGCAATCCGACCGTCAGCGCGACACCCACTGCACCCAGCAGACTCAACACGGGGGTGCCCAGCAGCAGCGTCAGCAACAGGGTCCGGATCGCGTCCGCCGGCAGGCCAAGCAGGATACCCAGCAGGGGGGCGACAAGCAGCAGCGGCAGGCCGGTAATCAGCCAGTGGGCAAGCACCTTGGCCAGCACCAGCACCGATACCGGGTGCGAGCTCAGCAGGAACTGCTCCAGCGTGCCGTCCTCGAAATCGGACCGGAAGATGCCATCCAGTGACAGCATTGCGGCGAGCAGGGCGGCGACCCAGATTATTCCCGGTCCGATGGTCTCCAGCAACTCGGGATAGGCCCCGATACCCAGCGGAAACAGGCTGGTGACCAGCACGAAGAACAGCAACGGGTTGAGCATTTCGGCACGGCGCCGAATGGCCAGTATCAGGTCGCGCTTCAGCAGTAATGTATAGGCGCGTGTTAATGAATCAGAATTCATGCAGACAGATTGATGGTTTGTGTCGGGGTGTTGTTCAAGTTGACGGCATGATGGGAGGTTACCGCCAGCATGCCGCCACTGGCGGTGTGTTGTTCGAGGAGCTTTTCAATGACCTTGATGCCATGGGTATCCAGCGAGGTAAACGGTTCATCGAGTATCCATAACACGGTGTCGGTGACCAGCAGGCGCGCCAGTGCCAGGCGCCGTTGCTGACCGGCGGACAAGTTGCGCGTCAACACATCCTCAAAACCGCAGAGATCGACTTTCTCCAGGGCGGCTTCCAGTGTAATGTCACTGGGTTTCCCAAGAGCGCGTGCCATCGCCAGGTTTTCCAGCGGCGTCAAATCCAGCTTGATACCGTCCCGGTGCCCGACATAGGCCGTATGCACATGGTAATCCGCCCCCAGCTTGCCGATATCCGTTGCCCCCCAGGTCACCATACCGGCTTCCGGGAGCCGAATACCGCACAAAATACGCAGCAGCGAGGTCTTGCCGCTGCCATTACGGCCTTCCAGTACCAGCGCCTGTCCGGGTTCAAGCCGGAAACCGAGGTTGCTGAACAGGATGCGATCATCGCGAATGCATTCCAGTTCATGGGCCTCGAGGGTGGTGTTGTTGCCGGTTTGAGTCACAGCCTGTCAGTCGGATGGGAAAACGCGGTTGTCGCGCGGGATTTGTCGGCAAATCATACTATTCCCGGGCAGCCAGCCCAACTTGTAATTGGTTCCGGTGTGGTTGGCGTTCCAGGGAACACAGTACCACTTGGGCAAAAAAAGCGGTTGACGAGATGTCGCCCGCTGTAAATCTGTCTCCGGCTGCACTGTAGATGATAACGGAACTGAATTTGATCCGAACTAGCCCGGTGAGTTTCAGGGCAACAGAGTAGAAATGGTTGCTGGTTATTGATGTCCCAGCCACTATGTATGTGTTTTGCCATCTCTGAAGGTTTTAGCTGCGGAAACAGCAATACGCCGCCCCGAGCTGGCCATGTTTGCCGGGTAGCGCGCAGACAACTAGGATAGCGAGAGACAGGGGAGAGCCGCAACAGGCACTGTCTGGATCTGGGCGATGATCGCTCCATCGGTGCGACGTCAACCGGTGGCTGTAGGGATGGAGTATTAATTCGCATAAAATCAATGAGATTCGGCAGGATGTTGCGTCGTCTGTTACAGCTGCTATGACGGCGTGTTCGATGACCGCTGTGGTCTTGGGGAGGAGTATGATGTGCCGACCTGTCTGCAATGGTTCTGGAATGTGTGTACATGGATTTAACGCATTGACATATGTTGATCTACATTTTAGCCTCAATCCTCCTGTTTGGTTTGTGGTTTCTGACAATGGCCGGTGAAAGAAGGAATTAACAATGATTACCTATGATGAGCTGCATACACAGATTCACAGTATTACGGAACTTTCCAACG
This sequence comes from Gammaproteobacteria bacterium, assembly GCA_020344335.1. GTDB lineage: Bacteria > Pseudomonadota > Gammaproteobacteria > UBA9214 > UBA9214 > SZUA-186. The sequence continues at coordinate 1,874,803 of CP070821.1, forward strand.
TGTTGCTTTACCTGTTCAAGGAACGGTCCATGTGCGATTCCGGTGCCTGCTGTGAACTCTTCTACCGTTACATGGACAAGGTCAAGAAGCATATTGATCTTGTCGACAAGAACCTTTACAGCAAACTGCTGACACATGATGATCGCGAGACACAAAAACTGGCCAGGGATTTTATGTCAGGCTCGCAGGAAATCAGGAAAATCATGACTGCCTATACGAAGGCATGGTGTCCGAAGAAACATGCCGGTTCACTGGCGGTTGCTGATCATGACCGCTTTCTGATGGATACGGAGAAGATGTTTGAACTGATCCTGGATCGAATTCAGGATGAGACGGAAAAGCTTTATCCCCTGGTCCGGGAGCTCAACAGTGCAAAGGGGCATGCAGCCTGAGCCGGTTTCAGGACGGCGAATAACACGGTCTCTTATCCAGCAGGCAGGAGCGCAACACGACTCCTGTAATACCTCATTCCGTCTTCATGCACTACACACGTGTGCCCGGCATGATGCCGTTGGCGGTCTTCAGTCAATAACAATCAGATAATGCCTTTCAGGAAGTGGTGCCGAGGAGAGGACTTGAACCTCCACGGGGTTACCCCCACTAGCACCTGAAGCTAGCGCGTCTACCAATTTCGCCACCTCGGCCGTGCTTTTTTAACGGAATTCGGGCGAATTCCGGAAGCCGCGCACTGTACCCGCAGATATTAACCTTGTCAATTAGTCCCTTGCAGCTGCACACTACCCGATTGAATGGATAAAACTTTATTTGAATGAAGAAAAAACGCAAACCAAAAACCATCGGCAAGCGCCGTCGGCGTGACCCCCACGCGCAGCGCGAAGCGGCACGCTACGCCAAACCGATTGCCAGCCGCGAGCACATCCTCGAGATGATTGCCGATACGGACCGGCCGGTCGACAGGGAATCCCTGACAGCCCTGCTGCACATCGATACCGAGGACGGGGAGGAGGCACTGCGCCGCCGCCTGAATGCCATGGTTCGAGACGGCCAGCTGGTCAGGAACCGCCGCGGCTGCTACGCCGTCGCGGACCGCTTCGATCTGGTTCGGGGGCGGGTCATCGGTCACCGGGACGGGTTCGGATTTCTGGCGCCGGATGACGGGGGAGAGGATGTCTACCTGTCCGCACGCCAGATGCGTACCGTGTTTCATGATGACCGGGTACTGGTACGGATCACCGGCCAGGATCATCGCGGCCGTCGCGAGGGGGACGTGGTCGAGGTGCTGGAACGCAATACCCGCCGGCTGGTAGGCCGCTACTACCGGGAGAGCGGCGTCAATGTCGTGGTGCCGGACAGCAAGCGCATTGCGCACGAGATCGCCGTACCGGATGCCGAAACCGGTGGCGCGGCGCATGGCCAGATCGTGACCGTCGAGATCGTTGAGCAACCCGCGAAACGGCACCGCCCCGTGGGGCGCATCATCGAGGTACTGGGCGAACACATGGCACCCGGGATGGAAATCGATATCGCCATCCGCAGTCATGACCTGCCGCAGGAATGGCCGGCTGCCGTTGAGCGCGAGATCCACAAGCTGGGTGACCAGGTGCCGAAATCCGCGGTACGTGGCAGGACCGACCTGCGGGACGTGCCACTGGTCACCATCGATGGTGCCGATGCGCGCGATTTCGACGATGCCGTCTATTGTGAGCGCAGGCAAAACGGCTGGCGCCTGCTGGTCGCCATTGCTGACGTATCGCACTATGTACGTCCCGAAACCGCCCTGGATGCCGAGGCAGACAGGCGCGGGACCTCGGTATATTTCCCGGAACGTGTCATTCCCATGTTGCCCGAGGTTCTGTCGAACGGGCTGTGCTCCATCAATCCGGATGTCGACCGGTTGTGCATGGCCTGCGAGCTGTCGATCAGCGAGACGGGGGTGATTACGCGTTCACGATTTATCGAGGCAGTCATGCGCTCGCATGCGCGATTTACCTATGACCAGGTAGCGGGCATTTTGGTAGACGAAGACACGAAGCTGCATAAAAAATACCGCTCACTGGTGCCGCATCTGGAGGAATTGCAGCAGCTCTACCGGGTACTGCGCAAGGCACGCGAGCAACGCGGTGCGATCGATTTTGAAACTACCGAGACCCGTATCGTCTTCGGTGCACACCGCAAGATTGACCGCATTGTCCCGCTGGAGCGAAATGTAGCCCACAAGATGATCGAGGAATGCATGATTGCGGCCAATGTGGCAGCAGCCCGCTTTCTGGTTCGTCACAAGATGCCGACATTGTTCCGGGTACATGCACGGCCGGAAGGGGAAAAGCTGGAGGCAGTACAGGAGTTTCTCGGCGAGCTGGGGCTCGCGCTGCGCGGCGGGACCAGGCCCGCCGCCAAGGATTATGCCAAGCTGCTGGAAGCGGTAGAGGAACGACCGGATGAACACCTGATCAATACCGTATTACTGCGCTCGTTGCCGCGGGCCGAGTATCATCCCGAGAATATCGGGCATTTCGGGCTGGCACACGAGAAATACGTTCACTTCACCTCGCCCATTCGCCGCTACCCGGATCTGCTGGTGCACCGCGCGATCCGCCATATCCTGTCCGGCGGCAAGGTGGGTGACTTCCGCTATACACATGCCGACATGCAGGGGTTTGGCGATCATTGTTCGATGGCGGAACGCCGTGCCGACGATGCGTCACGGGATGTGGTCGACTGGTTGAAGTGCGAGTACATGCTCGACAAGATCGGCGAGTCCTACCCGGGAATTATCAGCAGCGTTACCTCGTTCGGGATATTTGTCGAGCTGCAGGATATCTATGTCGAGGGGCTGGTGCATGTCACGGCACTTGGCAACGACTATTATCATTACGACCCGGCGCATCACCGGTTGATGGGGGAACGCACCAACCGTATTTTTCGCCTCGGCGATGCGGTCCGGGTCAAGGTAATGCAGGTCAACCTCGACGAACGCAAGATTGACTTTGAACTGATTGAAAGGGAATCGGTTCTCGGCAAGCGCAGAAAAAAACGGCGTGAAAAAACAGCGAAACGGCGTGGCAGGCGCTAACGTCTGCCGTGCGTGCGTCAGGCAAGCTCGCAGCTGATCGTATGACGAATACCGATTATGCCTTTGGTCTGCATGCCGTCGAAAGTCTGCTGAAATCCCGCCCCGGATCAGTGAACGAACTGCTCGTTGCCGAAGAGCGCACGGACCGGCGCCTCGATGAGCTGCTTGACCGCGCCGTGGCCGAAGGCATCCTGATTACCAGGCTGCCGCGTCGTGAACTCGATCTACTGTTACCGCGTTCCCGGCATCAGGGCATCATGGCAAGGCTCGGCGCCCCGGCTGCCGCGCTGAAAGAGGCGGACATCCAGCCATTCCTGGAAGCGCTTGACCATGAACCCCTGTTGCTGGTGCTGGATGGCGTGCAGGACCCCCATAACCTGGGTGCTTGCCTGCGCACGGCCGATGCCGCCGGCGTTGATGCCGTGATTGTGCCGCGTGACCGCGCAGCCGGTATCACCCCGACGGTCCGCAAGGTGGCCAGCGGCGCGGTTGACAGTGTCCCGGTGTTTACCGTCACCAACCTCGCGCGGGTGTTGCGCAAGCTCAAGGAGGCGGGCGTTTGGTTGTATGGTGCCAGTGATGCAGCGGACCGCTGTCTCTATGACGTGGATTTCAGCGGACCGCTGGCGCTGGTGCTGGGCAGCGAGGGAACGGGAATGCGCCGACTTACGCAGGACCTGTGTGATTTCCACGTCGCGATTCCCATGGTCGGCCGAGTGTCCAGCCTGAACGTGTCAGTGGCGGCCGGGGTGCTGCTATACGAGGTCCGTCGTCAAAGGAATAAATAAATATATTACAAATAGATATATTATATTCTTGTAGTTTTTTACAAGCAGCAGCGTACGCATCGTCTGTCACCCCGGCCAGGCATTGCCGGGCCATGTACCCGGCGGGAATCCGCCCACGGAACCGGCGGTTACGCGGGCGATCCGTCAATTGCATCGCGTCCTGGGCTCAAGTAGAATGCGCGGCCTCTAACAATTTGATAGTTAACTCCTTGCCTTTTGCCCGACAAAAGGCTGCCAATCCATAAGGGGTCTTTGATGAGACATTACGAAATAGTGTTTCTGGTCCACCCTGACCAGAGTGAACAGGTCCCCGCCATGATCGAACGCTACAGCGGCACGATCGAGTCCGGTGGCGGGACGATCCACAGACTGGAAGACTGGGGCCGGCGTCAGCTTGCCTATCCCATTCAAAAACTGCACAAGGCACATTATGTGCTGATGAATATCGAGTGCGGCACGGAAACGCTCGAGGAACTCACCAGTGCCTTCCGTTTCAATGACGCGGTCCTGCGAAACATGGTAATCACTCGGAAGGAAGCCATTACCGATGCTTCCCCGCTGATGAAAAAACCCGAGGAACGGCGGGATCGCGAAGCTGAATC
>CP070821.1:1879326-1890049 GCA_020344335.1 Gammaproteobacteria bacterium
CCTGACTCGACAAACGAATCAATCCCATTCCAGGATAACTTTTCCACATTCACTCGAGTGCACAACATCAAATGCATCATGATAATCAGCGACATTGATTTTATGTGTAATAACCTTCGAGATATCCAGGCCGCCGCGCAACATCTGTGACATCTTGTACCAGGTTTCAAACATCTCGCGACCATATATGCCTTTTAAATGCAGGCCCTTGAAAAGAATGTCATCCCAGTTAATTTCTGTTTCAGGAGGCAAAAAACCCAACAGTCCGATATGACCACCATGGTACATATGTTTAATCATGTCATTGAATGCTTCGGGATTTCCGGACATTTCCAGACCCACATCAAAACCATTCGACATATTCAATTCTTTAATTACATTATCAACAGATTCTCGAGAAGTATTTACTGTTGTTAGTTTTCCCAAACTCCCGGCCAATTCAAGCCGGTACTCATTAATGTCTGTTATTACCACATGCCGTGCACCTGCGAATCTACACACAGCTGAAGCCATGATACCTATAGGTCCTGCACCTGTAATCAGTACATCTTCGCCGATTAAATCAAATGACAATGCTGTATGTACTGCATTGCCTAAAGGGTCCAAGATGGCAGCGACTTCTGATGAGATATCATCATGAACTTTCCATAAATTTGCTGCCGGCATCACCAGGTATTCGGCAAAGGCGCCATCACGACCACCGCCTATGCCAATTGCCTTATGACATAAATGTCGTTTACCGGCCCGGCAATTACGACAGATACCACAATTTATATGGCCTTCAGCAGTGACTCTGTCGCCGGTTTCAAAACCATGTACGCCCGGGCCTGTTTCAACAATTTCACCAACAAACTCGTGTCCGATGATACGAGGGACTTTTATATTTCGTTGTGCCCAGTCATCCCAGTTATAGATATGCAAATCCGTACCACATATTCCGGTTTTGTGAATTTTTACAAGTACCTCGTTTGTAGATACTCCGGGAACCGGTACAGATTCCATCCAGATACCGGTTTCAGCACGACTTTTGACTAGTGCTTTCATCTTCATAAGATCAGGTCTGTGATTTGTTTTTCACTTAATTCTAACAGTACATATTGGACCACGATTAATCCTGTTACAGACCATTAAAACGGGGTCTGCCCCCTACCGGACCAGCACCGCATAAGCGATTGCAGCCAAACCCAGCAGGACAAAAGCGAACACCCAGAAATACAGCATGAAATGCAGCACCTTCATCTGCCGCGGCTGATCGGGCGCAGATTTGCCAACCCGCCATGCAGCGCCTGCGATAGAAAGAATCAGGATAGTGATACCAATTACAGCAATAATCATAGGAACCGGCTTTTCAGGTATATGCGTTCAGTGGGAAACGTGGTCTCTTCCCTGTTATTTTGGCATGATCCGATCCAGGACTACCACCATCAGAGGAGCTATTGTGAAAATCACGATCATCAGCGGCAGCCACCGGGAACCGTCGCAAAGCAGGAAAGTCGCAAACCATATTGAAAAGGAACTGCAGCAGCATCATGGGGTCGATACCTGGCTGTTTGCGCTGGCGAACAACCCGTTGCCGTTATGGGACCAGGCCGTTTGGGGAGACAGCCAGGAATGGACCGAACGACTGGCGCCGATCAGGCAGCAACTGGCATCGAGCGACGGCTTCGTAATCATTTCACCGGAATGGCATGGCCAGGTGCCCTCCGGGCTGAAAAACTTTTTCCTGCTGTTCAACCGCTTCGAGCTGGGACACAAGCCGGCCCTGATCGTGACGGTCTCCGCCGGTGGCGGCGGGGCCTACCCGGTTGCCGAGCTGCGCATGAGCAGTTACAAAAACAACCGCATCTGCTATCTCCCGGAACACGTCATCGTCCGCACCGTTGAGCAGGTCCTGAACGACGATGACAATGACAACAACCCGGATGCCGATGGCTACATCCGTAAAAGGATCCGCTGGGCACTGGGAATCCTGACGGGCTACGCCGAAGCGATGCAGCCGATGCGGGAGCAGGTGCAGGTCCATCATGATGACTTTGCGAACGGGATGTAATTAACAGGTCAGCTACGCATAAATCACGGGGACGGTGGGAGTAAAGTAATTGAGGTCTGTCCCCTATTCTAATGGCGGGTGCTGCCGATAGTGTAAACGTGATCCACACCACCCGGCGCACAGGTATGCCTGTACCCTCATGACACGCGAAGCCCGACCGCAAGCGCTGCCGTTCTCCCAGCGCTTTCTGCATGCGCTTCCGGACGCTATCACGGCCGGCATCTTCCTGTATGCCTGGATCGCCCCGCTGGCCTGGCGCAAGACCCTGGTGGCCGAGCTGATGCTGGTGATGCTGGTCGAATTCATCCTGATCCACTCCGCCCCGTTCCTCGGGAATATCGTGCTGGCATCCAACCTGCCGATGCAGAAACGTCTCAAGCTCTTCCTGGTATTTGCCTTCTTCTACAGCCTGTTCATCGGCTCGTTCGCAGTGGGTTTCCAGTCGTGGTTACCGGTGATTGCCTTTGCGTGGCTGATCAGCGCAAAGCTGGTCTCACTGGTAACAGACAGGGAGCATGCCGAACGCGACAAACAGCGCATACGCGGCTACTGGGCTGTGTCTGCCGGCTTTTACCTGCTCGCTGTATTTGTCCCGCTTTTCCTGCCCGTGCCGGAACTCGGCATCACCCGGCACGGTTCGGCCTATGGAATACCCGGTGGCGGGGAATGGGTCAGCAACCCCCATACCGTGATCTCGGCAGGCTTTCTGTACTTCGGATTGCTGGCCGCAACCAAGCTGGTTGAAAAACCGACCTGGTGGCGCAACTTTAAGCAGGATATGGTGAAGGCAGCGTGACCAGGGGTAAGACTATAATTAATCTCGCCACAGGTAATTAAATTGCCAGTAATTACGGTCTGTCCCCTATTATATTGCCCTATTATTTTCCCCATAACGAAGCAGCGGGTAAAACGGTCAGGGTTGATGGCCTTGCCAGGTGCTATAACCATTTCTTCCATCTAAACAGTATTAGTTGAAATGCAATAATCCCCACAATAATTGCTACGAAAACCCAAAATGCCAAGGCATAGTCGGAACCGGGAATTCCGCCAACGTTTATGCCAAGCAGCCCGGTCAAAAACCCGAGAGGCAGGAAAATGGCCGCAACAACCGATAAAACATACATTCTTTTATTTAGCTGTTCGGACAGGCGACTAAGCAACTCTTCCTGGGTAACCGTAGCGCGTTCGCGAACAGCATCCAGGTCTTCTATATGACGAATCAGTCGATCGCTTACTTCCCTCATTTTGAGTCGACTGCCTTCATCGATCCAATCGACTTTTTCACCTATCAAGCGTGCCAATGCCTCTCGCTGCGGTGCTAGATAGCGTCGGAGTGTGATTGCCTGTCTACGCAAAGTTGCAAGCTCGTATCTTATGGTACTGCTGTTCGATTCGAGCACTCGTTCCTCAATATCCGCGACTCTGTCCTCAAACTGATCTACGGTATCGCTCATACGCCAAACAAGCCTATCCACCAATTCCCCCAGAAACTCTGCAGCGCTAGTTGGCCCTCGACCAGATTCCAGATTTTCAACGAGATCTGAAATTGACAGTAAATCCCGTTTCCTGGTTGTAATAACACGTTCTTTATCGATCCAAATGCGAATCGCGACCATATCATCAGGGTCGGCACCGGGTGTATGATTTACGCCGCGTAGCGCAATAAGCAGGCCTTCTCCGATCGCTGTCGTACGGGGTCTGGTTTCTTCTGCAAGCAATGCCTCGACCACCAGGTTATCCAACGTCGATGATTCTGTCAGCCATTTTTGATCTTGAGAATTTGTGTAATTCAGGTGTACCCACAGGAGGCCTTCCCCGGGTCTCCATGCTGCTACCTGGCTTACATCCAGTGTAGATGCGCCGCCCTTGCCATCAAGCAAATACGCAACAAAATATTTCTCAATTGGTTGTGAAGCAGATGTCATGATTTTCTACGTATTCAATTGACTACATTACTGCGCCCAAGGCCCGGTTCAGCAGCGATGTAACCGCAGTCAGCCGTGAATAAACAGGGGGATAGACCAGGATTAATCTTGTTACAGACCGATAAACGCTGTCTGTCCCCTGTTATTCTTTCCTTTCCAGCAACACCCGCATTTCCTTGAGCTCGTCGCGCTGGTCCCTGGTTACCCGTGGATAGCGCAGGTTCAACCGCTTGAGGGAATCGACGATAATCGATGCCACGCTCAGGCGCATGAACGGCTTGTCATCGGCCGGGATCGCATACCAGGGTGCCCAAGGGCGCGAAGTTGCACGCAGCGCCTCCTCGTAGGCCTGCATGTACGCTGGCCAGTGGTTGCGTTCCTCGACATCGCGCGAGGAAAACTTCCAGTTCTTGTGCTTCTCGTCAATCCGCGACAGGAAACGGCGCTTTTGTTCTTCCGGTGAGACATTGAGCCAGAACTTGAGCACCACGATGCCGTTGCGGGCAAGATGCCTTTCATGGTCCCGGATCGACTCGAAACGCTCCTGCCAGAGGCTGTCCTGGTCCGTTTCGCGGGGCAGTTTCTGTGCCTGCAGGAATTCGGGGTGCACCCGCACAACCAGGGTTTCCTCGTAGTAACTGCGATTGAAGACACCGATCCGGCCGCGCTGCGGCAGGCGCTTCGCCGTACGCCAGAGGAAATCGTGATCCAGTTCCTCTGCACTCGGCTTCTTGAAGGAATACACCTGGAAACCGGCCGGATTCACCCCGCTGAGAACGGCACGGATGGTGCTGTCCTTGCCGGCCGCGTCCATGGCCTGGAAGACCAGCAGCACCGAGTGCTTGTCTGCCGCATACAGGCGACGCTGCAGGTCATCCAGCTCGTCGACCAGGCCTTCCAGTTTCTTTTTATAACTTTTTTTGTCCGGCACATCGTCCACGGCCGTGGGCATGTCCGCACTGCGGAAGGAACCATCAAAGGGCACCAGCCAGGGACTGTCGATCGCTTCAAACACGCTCAACCCGGCTCGTTAAAAAACTGGGCAAGAGGGGAAAAATCACGATTAATCTTGTTGCAGGCCATTAATACGCCAGTCATTGGAGTTCGGTCCATATTATTCTATTTTTTATGAAGATGCGATCAGTGGGAAACGTGGTCTGCCCCCTTTTTATCCGCATTAAGCTTGATATATATTACATTGGCGTCCACGCCAGGGTATTTCGCCTTTTCGTAGCCGGCAGGTGTGTGCACATGCGTCACACCGAACCGCGCCATGTCCTCTTTTGAGAGGAAGTAGTAATCGGGAACACTGTAGGGCGGCATCTTCCCGATCCAGCACAGGTATTCATCCACACCGATACGCGCGAAGAAATCCTGCTCCAGGTGCACCAGCCGGTCCACTTCCTCACGCACCTGTGCTCTCGCCGTTACCGCATCCTTGCCGTGGCGCTCCATCCTGACGGCCACTTCCTCTTCCCAGAGACCGGTCTGCTCCAGGTGATGGTAATTTCCATGCCAGGCCACCACGGCACCCTTACCGATGAACTTGTGGCGCCCCGCCGGAAAAACATAGTTGGCACAGGATGACAGGCAATACTCCGGCACCTCGATGTCGAGCTTGTTCTCGAATACCCACAACCCCAGTGCAATACCTGCCGCCACCTCGCCACCATCCGAGGTAATGACCAGGCGTTTAACCGCCCTGCCCTGTACCGCCTCGAAGAACTGGCGGTTCTGCTCGGCACTGATGGAGCCCGAGTACCAGGCAGTGTCCTCAGAAACACTGACTTCCGCACCAGCCGTGCCGGCGATCCACATCATTGCAGCCAGAATCAAGGGGAACACACCCGAGGGAGCCTCTCTATAACGCATAGACGGAATCACGGGGCCAGATGCCAGTTTTGTCCCATAGTAGCGAGAAAAAATGGGGACAGAGGGATTATATTTTAATCCCTCCACCCCCTTTTCCTGCTATCGAGTCTGACCCCGTGAATTCTTCTGGCAAGACGCATCCGTATTATGCATACTTGGCGACCCCAAAACCGGTGGTGCAGAAGGCACCACCGGCACACGCCGTACATCCACAGTGCAATATTTACTCATCCGGACACCGGATATGGAGATCAGCAACCCACATGTTTACATCTGCAGCCAATGTCGAGGAAATGTTAAACAATTTCCGTCTTGAGGGGTCGACGTTTCGTTACAGCAGCTTCGTACCACGACTCTATAACTATGTCAGATCACTGGGTTTCAAGCCGGGCAAGATGCTCCCGTCACGTGCCTTTTGTTCGGACGAGAACCAGGGTTATCCGATTATTGTCCTTACAAAGCATTTCGGTACCTTTCCATTCAATCATGGCCGTGGCGGCGCCGTGGTCGCGACGTACCGGCACGCGCCTTACGCAGAGCATGGCGAGGGGCTGGTCATCATCCAGGCCAGCCATGTCGGCTATGAGCCGGAAAACAACCGGTTTGGCACATACAGCAGGATACATACCAAAGACAATCGCAACACCCCTTGCTGCGGAAAGCTCGCAGGGATACTGGACTGGTACCAGGAACAATATCGCATTGCGCAGGCCGATATATTGCTGGAGCGCTGCAATGGCGAATTATGCCTGCGCATTGATAACGGTTTGCTGCGCGGTACCCGCAAGGAAGGCCTGTTTCTCAGGCTGAAGCGCCTTGTCAGGCCCGACGCAGAAGGCAAATTCACCCCGCTTCATACCCGCAGTACCGCCAAGAGTTTTCTCGCCCTCGAGGCATTGCAGCGGCAACTGGCGGACCTGGATTCCGGACTCCAGGAAGGTCAACGCATCGCCATCGGGGACCACCTGAAGCCGGACATGTTTTATTTCCGGCGGTCACTGGATGAGACGGTGGAAGGCCGCAACCACCAGGAGCTGAGCCTGATGTACCCGATGCCCTGGATTGTGACATCACCGTGGCCACTGCTCACGGCTGCACAGATCAATACCCAGATCGAGTTCGACCGTACCCTGCGCACCGTTGCCCACGCACACTGTTTTCGCGACAAGTGCGTGTTTTACATATCCGGCCTGAATATCGACATTTCGCCTCAGCCAGGCGACCCCTTCCCCACCACGAAGTTCGTCCCGTGGGCCGCATATCTCAGGGACAGAAAGGGAGGACAGCGCGTCATAGAGCAATCCGAGCTGGTTTCCCTGCTGCGGGAACAGAGCAAGGAAAACCCGGACCAGATCGACCTGGATAAGGCCTTCCGTGACATGGCGGAAGCCGAGTCGGTCGAGATCAGGGAGGCCTGACTCGATTGATGTTGCGTCGGTCCCGGTAAACAGGGATCAGATCCCGGTTTCTACCAATATTAGAGATAACGGGATCTGGCCCCTGCGATTTTCCCGCCTCAACTGCCGCAGGCCGCCACCACCGGGAAACCGGCAACGGCTTCCGGCGTGCCGAAGTTCTCGAGCTTGTCATAGAATGTCTTGTGATCGATGTAATGAGTACCGTCGCACGAGAAGTTCATGCCGATCATGCCATTGATCAGGTTGATGGAACCGGCACGCAGGTAGATCGTCTCGTCGGACAGGCGCAGGCGCCTGAATTCTCCGAGTATGGCATCGACATCGCGTGTATCGAGTACCGGTTTCAGATGTTCCGTCGATTGCCGCCGAAACTGTTGCAGGAAGTCGGGGGCGAGCACTTCCTCCTTGACGTACACGCGGTAGCGGTAGGCGTCATCACTGAACCACAGGGTCACCTGACTGGAGGAATAATGGATTTTGGCGTGGAATACACCCCGCTCCGCCACCAGCTTGCTGACGATGTCGTGTATCTCCGGAAGACGGGTGTCGAACAGACTCTCGACACGCTGCTGGGCGAACAGGAATGCCCGCACTGACGGATCACCGCGAACCTGTAACCATTTATTTGACATGCTGAACCTCCTGAAGCAGCTCGATTATTCCTCTCATAATCCAACATACGGCCAGACACACCAAAAGTTAAGTCGATATATTTATCTTATTGCATAGATTATTATCTATGTATTAATTTGTCGAATAAATTTTCTGACGAGATCCCACGGCACCTACCAGTTTCTCTACTGAGCCGTCACCGGCATGCTGGCGCCTCCCACCTAAACAGGGGTCGGTGACAATCGATAACTAGATGCATTTGTCACCGATACCTTTATCACGCCGCTCCCATTGCCAGGCGTCCGGCAATCCCAACTTGCTGTAATGTAATGTTTAATTCCCCGTAATTCCCGGCCCTGCGACAGCCTGTTCAAGCACGCTACGGCACAACCGATAAGTCTGTTTAAGCACAGCGAGCACCCCCGACACTCGACACAGGAAGCATCGCAATGGAACAGGCAACCCGAACCGATATCGAAACCGGTATCCAGCCCTTTCAGTTCACCGGCAGCGGCGGTGAATATTTCAAGATCTGGATCGTTAACCTGATTCTCGGCATTCTGACGCTGGGCATCTATTCCGCGTGGGCCAAGGTACGCACCAATCGGTACTTCTACGGGAATACACAGGTCGACAACACCGGTTTTGAATACCATGCAAATCCGCTGGCCATTCTTAAAGGCCGCCTGATCGCAGTCGCCCTGTTACTGATCTATGTCCTGGCCGATCAGCTGTTTCCGTCGGTCAGTGCGGTACTTGCGCTGTCCCTGCTGCTGGCAACACCCTGGATCATCTGGAAAAGCATGCAGTTCAATGCGCGCATGACGAGTTTTCGTAACGTCCGTTTCGGGTTCTACGGATCTCTACAGGATGCATACCGATACCTCCTGTTTATACCAACGATTCCGTTGCTGACGGCACTGCTGGCCGGTATCGTGATGTGGTTCGTGACCGGTTCTCCCGAGCCGGGTTCGTATGTCATGCTGGCTGTCGTTGCCTTTCTTGTTACCTGGCTGATGGTTCCGTTCCTGCAACAGGCAATCACCGCCTACTACATCGGCAGCCACCGCTACGGACAGGGCTTGCTGCAGGCCGATCTGTCCATAAAACGGTATTATCTGATTTACCTGTACATGATGGGCTGGTCGATTCTCATGTTCATTGGCATCGGCCTGGTCGCCGGTGTGGGCATGATGTTCACCGGGCTGGGCATGGCGGCGATGGCACCTGCGGCGGATGGCGGTGAACTGGCACAGATAAACCTGGCGCCCATGCTTTCCGTCATTGTCCTGATATACATTGTCATGATGATCGCCGGCATCTGGGTCAAGGCCTATCTGAAAGCCAAAATCCGCAACCATGTATTCAACAACATCAAGCTGGACCATGTCATGCAACTCCAGTCCAGCATCGCTACGGGTCGACTGTTCGGTTTTTATCTTGTCAATATGCTGTTGATGATCTGCACGCTGGGTCTTGCCTGGCCGTGGATCAAGGTCCGCTCCGCACGGCTCATGGCCGATACGACACAGGCGCACCTGGCCGGCAGCCTGGACGAGTACGTCAGCCTGCAGCAGCGCGGGCAATCCGCCATCGGTGATGAAGTCGGCGAGGCATTTGACGTGGATGCCAATCTGGATCTTGCCTTTTGATAAAAGGCTGGCTGTATCCCGCGGACAGCTCGGCCCGATCCGCGGCCGGGCTGTCTGCCAGCGGGGAACGCTTCACCGTCATCTGCGACGGGCAGCCGAACGTGACGGGCAGCATCCGGGAACTGGTCGTCAGCCAGCGCGTCGGCAACATCCCGCGAAAAATCACCCTCCCGGACCGGTCCCTGTTCGAAACGACCGACAACGATGCCGTGGACGAACTGCTCGCCGCAACGGGTCACAGGGCCCACCGGGCCGGCATCCTCCATATCCTGGAAACGCGCTGGCAGTGGATCGCGGTTGCCCTGCTGCTCACCCTGCTCTCGGGGTTCGCGACCGTTCGCTGGGGCATGCCGTGGGCAAGCCGGGAGCTGGCCTTCGCGATGCCGGCCCGGGCCACCGAGGCCATCTCTGAACAGGCGCTGGGGATCCTGGACCGGACGATTCTCGGGGAAAGTGCCCTGCCGGTCGAGGAACAGCAGCGCCTCCGGCGGCATTTCGAAACCACGCTGCTGCCGTTGCAGCACGAGACCTTCAACTACCGGCTGCATTTCCGGCACATGTCCGACATCCCGAATGCCTTTGCCCTGCCGGCCGGCGATATCATCATCACCGACCGCTTGATCAAGCTGGCGGACAGCCAGGAGGAAATCGATGCGGTCCTGCTGCACGAAATCGGTCACGTGGTTCACCGCCACGGGCTGCAGCAGGTCCTGCATTCCTCGTTCCTGACCCTTGCCATCATCATGGTCTCGGGCGATGCCTCGGCCACCGGCAATATTGCCGTCGCCCTGCCGGTATTCCTGCTCCAGAGTCATTACTCACGCGAGGACGAGACCGAAGCGGACCGCTATGCCTTTGAGCGCATGGCAGAGGCCGGCATCGACCCCGTGCACTTCAGCACCATCATGGAGAAAATCAGCGGCGGTCCTGACGGCGACTCGGAAAGTGATGCAGCAGGCACCGAAAGCCAGGAGGATGCCGACCTTCTTAAATACCTGTCCACCCATCCCCCGACGCCGGAAAGAAGGCTGCAGGCAGAAATGTACTCCAGGCAATTCCGGGAGCGGTTGTCCCGATAAGGAATACATGATGTCCGGGTATACAAGGCGTATACCAGGGGCCGGATAGAATTCCTGATTCCCCTTTATTACTTATTAGAAAAAAAAGGGACGGAGGGATTAAAAATTAATCCCT
>CP070821.1:1890149-1907324 GCA_020344335.1 Gammaproteobacteria bacterium
CCCGGGATGCCGGGAGACTGGTCAATGATTTTGGCTACCGGCTGAAACAGGCCGGGGTGATGGACATGTTTCCGCATACTGCGCACGTGGAGTCCATTGTCCTGTTTGAACGCGGTTGATCCGGTTTCCGGGATTCGTAGGGTGTGCACGGCACACCCTACCCGGTCTTCCGCCTTTTCTGACTTGCCGGTGCGCGCGGCGCACCCTACTGTTCGTACCAGCGCTTGTTCAATGCGCTGAATACCCGCCTTGGATACCAGCGCTTGCCGACACTGCCGTTATAGCGCGCCAGTGCACGGTACATGTCACCGTTCTCCCGTTTCAGGTAGTAACTGAGGATGGTGCAGCCGAAGCGGATATTCGTCGTAATGTGAAACAGGTTGTCCTCGGGGTGGCCAATCTCGTCCAGCCAGAATGGCATGATCTGCATCAGTCCCCTGGCCCCGGCGCTGGAAATGGCAAAGCGGTCATAATTGCTTTCGACGTTGATGATGGCGAGCACCAGCTCCGGTTGCAGCCTGGCACGGCGTGCCTCGTAGTGTACCGTTTTGAGGATGGTCAGCCGTTCCTCCGGGTCCTTGACGCGCGATGCCAGCCGGCTTGACATGTCACTCAACCAGACCTCGGCATCAAAACGGTCCTCGAAACTGTCGCTGGATTCGATAGCCGCGGTGAGGATCTGTCGCAGGGTGTCATCCGGGCGTTCCTGCGTGGCCGCGAGCGAGGTAGCGGATACGCCGGCGAGCAGGCCGGCAAGGCAGGCTGCCTGGAGCAGGACGGGAAGACGTTTTGGCAAGATCGCCATAGGTCTGTTAACGGCCTCCGCTCAGTGCACTTGATCTCTAAGGAACGCAGCTATTTCATTGCACAGTATATCGCGATTTTCCGCATCGCGGCGGGCCTTGTACTCCACCATGCCACGGTCCAGGTTCTTCTCGCCGATCACTACCCGATGGGGGATGCCGATCAGTTCCATGTCTGCAAACATGACACCGGGACGCACTTCGCGGTCGTCCAGCAATACGGACAGTCCGGCATCAGTGAGTTCTGCATAGAGCCGGTCGACAGCCTCCCGAACACGCTGTGATTTTTTCATGTTCATTGGCAACAGCGCCACCTGGAAGGGGGCAATGGCATCCGGCCATATGATGCCCTTGTCATCATGGTTCTGCTCAATCGCTGCAGCAACAATGCGTGAAACCCCGATACCGTAACAGCCCATAATCATGTTGACTTCACGCCCCTGTTCATCGAGCACGGTGGCCTTCATGGCCTCGCTGTATTTGCTGCCCAGTTTGAAGATGTGACCGACCTCGATGCCGCGGGCAATTGTCAGCCGTCCCTTGCCGTCCGGGCTTGGATCGCCGGTGACCACATTGCGGATATCCACGGTTTCCGGTTCCGGGAGATCCCGGTCCCAGTTGACGCCGACATGATGTCTGCCTTCTGCATTGGCACCGCAGACAAAATCCGCCAGTTTTCCGGCTGCATGATCCACGATCACCGGTATTGACAGACCGACCGGGCCGATCGAACCGGCCGGGGCACCGGCAGCCTTGCGGACTTGTGTATCGCTCGCAAATTCCAGCGGGGTCGCGATGGCCGGATGCTTGCCGGCCTTGACGATGTTCAGTTCATGGTCGCCGCGCAGCACCAGTGCCACGACGTCGGTGTCCGTCCCTTTCACGAACAGTGTTTTTACACAGCGGTCAGGGCTGATGTCCAGGAACCGGCAGACGTCATCAATAGTGTGTTGTCCCGGGGTGTCGACAGTCCCCAGTTCGCGCTCCGCGGCCGGGCGTTCGCCAGACGGTGCCAGAATCCCGGTCGCTTCGACGTTGGCCGCGAAATCACTTTCGCTGGAAAAGGCGATCGCGTCTTCCCCGGAATCGGCGAGGACATGGAATTCATGCGACACCTTGCCGCCGATGGCGCCCGTGTCGGCCTGTACGGCACGGAACTCGAGGCCCAGCTGCGTAAAAATGTTCGTGTAGGCTTGGTACATCAACCGGTAGGTCTCATCCAGCGAGGCCTCGTTCGTGTGAAAGGAATAGGCATCCTTCATCAGGAATTCGCGTGCGCGCATGACGCCGAAGCGGGGCCTGATCTCGTCTCGGAACTTGGTCTGTATCTGGTAGTAATTGACCGGCAGTTGCTTGTAACTGCGGATCTCGATGCGGGCAATGTCGGTAATGACCTCTTCATGGGTGGGCCCGAAACAGAACTCGCGCCGGTGCCGGTCATGCAGGCGTAACAATTCGGGGCCGTACTGTTCCCAGCGTCCTGACTCCTGCCATAACTCGGCCGGCTGTACAGCAGGCATCAGCAACTCCAGGGCCCCGGCCGCATCCATTTCCTCCCGGACGATGGCTTCAACCTTGCGCAGCACCCTCAGGCCCAGCGGCAGCCAGCTGTACAGGCCGGCCGCCTGCTTGCGGATCATGCCGGAGCGCAGCATCAGCTGGTGGCTGATGATCTCGGCGTCTGCGGGAGTTTCTTTTAGTGTCGACAGTGGGTAGCGTGACAGACGCATGACGTGTTCGGCCAGGTGATTGACAAGTCGCCGATTGTAGCGGCCAACCGGCGGTCAGGTACAGGGACGTCTATTCTCCGCCCAGCTGGGGTGGCAGTGGCAGGACATTTACGTCTTCACGGTAATCGAGGCGTTCATACTCGACACCATCCGGTGGCAGATGATCGGTGATTTGCCATTCACCGTCGGCATTGCGCCATTTGTAGACGCTTGTGGTTTTCTTGGTGATGCCGGCATCCGAGGACAATTCCTCGACGGTCTGCTTGAGCTGTTCCTGGTAATCCGGATTGAACCAGATATAGGCAAAGACGAGCAGCAGCAGGGCACCCAGCAGCCAGAAGATGCGCATCAGAAGGTGCCGCCATCCCATCCCCACATCTTGCGCGGGGCATCGGCGAAGTCAATATAGATACGATCCGGCTTTATGCCCGTCTCATCGGAGATCAGTGTGCACAGGGCCCGCGAGACATCTGCCGTGATGGATTCCGGCAAGCCGATACTCTTCAGTTCGAGGAAGGCGAGCGGTTCATGCGTGCCGGCGAACAGCATGGTCGGGTTAGTTTCGACCGAGGTCATCACGTAGCGCTCCGGTTTGCCCAATTGTTCAGCAACCAAGGCAGAAGACCTGGAAACAAGGGATTTCGCGTCAGCTTCGGACAGGGACTGGTTGGTCTGGATCTTCAGAAAGGGCATGGCGGTTCTACTCGCAGTTCTCCTTGATCTGCCGGTTGGCTTCGTCGATGCGCCGCTGGCGTTCTTCATCGGTCAGACGGACGACTTCACCGTCCGGGGTCATGAAGGCCTTTTGTCCACCCTGTTGCAGGTTGGCCAGGTTCTTATTCGCAATCTCGCAGTTCTTCCGGCGCAGTTTCTGGATCCTGGCCCACTGTTCGGCGTCCTTGACCTCTTCCGCCTTTTCCTCCTGATCCTTGTCCATGGCTTCCACCTGCTTATTCAGGTCACTGCGGATTTTGGCCGGGTCATCGGCCGGTTCCGCAGCCCGTTTTATGACCTCGTAGTCACGGTTCGGTGGCGGTACCTGGGAGTAATGTACCTCTCCCGCATCATCGACCCATTTGTAGATTTCAACCTTGTCAGCGGCCTCGGGTCCGCTGGCTAGTGCCAGCAGTACACAGGTCAGGGGCAGGTAACGGTGCATGGCAGTTCCTTTTGTTGCTTCAATGTGAGGGGAAGATCCTAATCTGTATAGATATTATGGTTGTTTGCCAGGCAGAACAAGTCAATGTGTCACAGTTCTTATGTACCGGGTCATGGGATCCGCCATACCGGCGACCGGGGGCAGCGACAGCTTGACCTTTTCTTGGAATATCAGTACTTTCTACTATTGCTTCGATGACGTGACCTGCATGCCCGTGAATGCGGGCTTTTTTCATGGTGCCAATAAACGCCACCGTAGTTGATAACAGGAGACCGGCAAGGTGGAACTGACTGGTGCGGAAATCTTTGTCCGTGCGCTGCAAGATGAAGGTGTCGAGATAATCTTTGGTTATCCCGGCGGCGCCGTCTTGCATATCTATGATGCCCTCTACAAACAGGACAAGGTCGAACACATCCTGACCCGCCATGAGCAGGGCGCCACGCACGCAGCCGATGGCTATGCACGTTCGACCGGCAAGCCCGGCGTGGTCATCGTCACTTCGGGCCCCGGCGCCACCAATGCGGTAACCGGTATCGCAACGGCATACATGGACTCGATTCCCATGGTGGTTTTTACCGGGCAGGTACCGACACACCTGATTGGCAACGATGCCTTCCAGGAGGCCGATAACATCGGCATCACCCGGCCGTGCGTCAAGCACAACTTCCTTGTGCAGGACGTCAACGAACTCGCCCAGACGATCAAGAAGGCCTTCTACGTGGCCAGCACGGGACGTCCCGGGCCGGTAGTTGTTGACATCCCGAAAGACGTCACGGCGCAAAAGGCCGAGTATCACTACCCGGAAAAGATCAGCATGCGTTCCTACAACCCGGTGCAAGTCGGCCATGCCGGTCAGATCAAGCGAGCGGTGAAGTTGATGCTCGGTGCCCGCCGCCCCATGATCTACACGGGTGGCGGGGTTATCCTCGGGAATGCGGCCGAATCCCTGACCGAGCTGGCACGGGCTCTGGATTACCCGGTAACCAACACGTTGATGGGGCTGGGTGGTTACCCGGCAACGGATCCGCAGTTCGTCGGCATGCTGGGCATGCACGGCACCTACGAGGCCAACATGGCCATGCATCACTGCGATGTGCTGATCGCCATCGGTGCCCGTTTTGATGACCGGGTGACAGGCAATATCGAGAAGTTTTGTCCCACGGCCAAAATCGTGCACGTGGACATCGATCCCTCCAGTATCTCCAAGAACGTCAAGGTGGACGTGCCGATCGTCGGCTGCGTCGACAAGGTACTCAAGGCCATGCTGAAAGTTCTCAAGGAAGGCAAGGGCCAGCCGGATGCAGCCGCCATCAAGGAATGGTGGCAGCAGATTGACGAGTGGCGTTCCAAGGACTGTCTGAAGTATGACCGGGACAGTGAGCAGATCAAGCCGCAGTTCGTCGTGGACACATTCTATAAGGTAAGCAATGGCGATGCCTACGTGACTTCAGATGTGGGGCAGCACCAGATGTGGGCTGCCCAGTATTACCTGTTTGACAAGCCGAGGCGCTGGATCAACTCCGGGGGGCTGGGCACGATGGGATTCGGGTTGCCGGCGGCAATGGGCGTGCAGCTGGCACACCGGGATGCGATGGTGGCGTGCGTGACCGGCGAGGGCAGTATCCAGATGTGTATCCAGGAACTTTCCACCTGCCTCCAGTATCACCTGCCGATCAAGATCATCAACCTGAACAACCGCTACCTCGGTATGGTCCGGCAGTGGCAGGAATTCTTCTACCAGGGGCGCTATGCCATGTCCTATATGGAATCGCTGCCCGATTTTGTGAAACTGGCCGAGAGCTACGGACATGTCGGCATGCTGATCGACAAGCGGGAAGACGTGCAGCCCGCGCTTGAAGAAGCGATGCAGCTGAAGGACCGGCTGGTATTCATGGATTTTATTACCGATCAGACCGAAAATGTGTACCCGATGATTCCGGCGGGCGGCGGTCAGAATGAAATGATACTGGTATGAGACACATCATCTCGATCTTGATGGAGAATGAAGCAGGTGCGCTTTCCCGCGTCGCTGGCCTGTTTTCGGCGCGCGGCTATAATATTGAATCATTGACGGTGGCGCCGACGGAGGATCCATCGCTGTCGCGCATGACGCTGGTTACACGGGGTACCGATGAGATCATTGAACAAATCACCAAGCAGCTGAACAAACTGATCGATGTTGTGAAGCTTATGGATATGACGGAGGGGCCGCATATCGAGCGCGAGATGATGCTGGTCAAGGTGAATACTGAAGGCAACAGGCGCGAGGAACTCAAGCGCGATGCGGACATTTTCCGGGGGCGGATTATCGATGTGACCGACGAGACCTACACGATCGAGCTTACCGGCGCCGGCACCAAACTGGATGCCTTTCTGGAAACGCTCGACCCGGAGGTAATCGTGGAGGTGGTCCGTTCCGGCGTTTCCGGCATTGCACGCGGAGATCGTGCCCTCAGGATTTGAACAAACAGGGAATTACTTTTTTGAAATTGATAACCGCTGCCACGGGCAGCCCGAACAGGAAGCAATGACACCAGGTGCAGAACATGAATATTTTCTACGATAAAGACGCTGACCTTTCCATTATCCAGGGACTCAAGGTAGCCATTATAGGTTACGGTTCGCAGGGCCACGCTCATGCCAACAATCTCAAGGAGTCAGGGGTGGATGTTACTGTGGGCTTGCGTTCCGGCTCTATATCTGAAGCCAAGGCGAAGAAGGCCG
The DNA here is from genome assembly GCA_020344335.1 of Gammaproteobacteria bacterium. Lineage (GTDB taxonomy): Bacteria > Pseudomonadota > Gammaproteobacteria > UBA9214 > UBA9214 > SZUA-186. The sequence continues at coordinate 1,896,566 of CP070821.1, forward strand.
GACTCAAAATCAGTGGCATCGAGGATGCCGTAAAGGGTGCCGATGTGGTCATGATACTGGCACCGGACGAGCACCAGGCCGACCTCTACCGGGAAAAGATTGCGCCCAATATCAGGCAGGGTGCGGTACTGGCCTTCGCCCACGGGTTCAATATCCACTTTCAGCAGATTGAGCCACGTGCCGACCTGGATGTCATTATGATTGCGCCGAAGGGCCCGGGACACCTGGTGCGTTCCACCTACCTGCAAGGCGCCGGCGTTCCCAGCCTGATCGCGGTCTACCAGGACGCCAGCGGGCGTTCCCGGGATATCGCGCTTTCCTATGCCTCGGCCAATGGCGGCGGCCGCGCCGGCATTATCGAGACTACCTTTCGCGAAGAAACCGAAACTGACCTGTTTGGTGAGCAGGCCGTACTCTGTGGCGGTACCACAGCGCTGGTTCAGGCCGGCTTCGAAACCCTGGTGGAAGCCGGGTATGCCCCGGAAATGGCTTACTTCGAGTGCCTGCACGAGCTGAAGCTCATCGTTGACTTGATGTACGAGGGCGGGATAGCGAACATGCGCTATTCCATCTCCAATACCGCCGAGTATGGCGACCTGACCCGCGGTCCGCGCATTATTACAGAAGAAACCAAGCAGGAAATGCGGCGCATCCTGACTGAGGTCCAGAACGGCGAGTTCGCCCGTGAGTTTATTCTGGAGAACCAGGCGGGTGCCGCCACACTGAAGGCCAAGCGTAGCATTGGCCGCCAGCATGGCATCGAACAGGTGGGCGAAAAGCTGCGCAGCATGATGTCGTGGATCAGTTCCGGTAAGGTCGTTGACGAGAACGTCAACTGAGGTCTTCAGGGTCGACTGAAAGGCGCGCGGACAGCGGGCTGTCGAAGACGGGAGTTATCCTGTGATTTCACGGGAAGGTCTGGTTCCGGTAGTTGCCAGTGGACTGGCCGGTGTGCTGGTTGTCCACTATGTCGGGTTCGCTGCCTCGCTGGTTGTCTGGCTGATATTTCTGGTACTGGTGCTGTTTTTCAGGGACCCGGAACGGGACATACCGGCGGCTCCACTGGCCGTTGTCAGTCCGGCAGACGGCAGGGTCGCATCGGTTGGCCCGCAGCATGACCCTTACCTTGAACGCCAGAGTGTCCTGGTGACACTGGAAATGAATCCCTACGGTATATTTACCACGCGCAGTCCCGTGGAGGGCAAGGTCCTGGAACCGCCTAATATGCCGGCTGGTGATGCTGCTCCACACGGTATATGGATACAGACCGATGAAGCGGATGACATAGTCATGGTGATGAACCGTGGCAGGGTGCATAATTCACCCCGCTGTTATGTCGGCTTTGGCGAACGTGTCGGGCAGGGACAACGTTGCGGTTTCATCCACCTCGGTGCAAGAATCGACCTGTACCTGCCGGAAACCAGTCGTACCGAGGTCGCGCCGGGCAACCATGTCAGCGGTGGCTCGGATGTCATTGCCAGGCTTGTACATGAACGAACCTGACTGATCGTACAATGGAACAGAACCAGTCCAGACAAAAATCCCGGCGGGGTATTTACCTGCTGCCGAACATGTTCACCACGGCCGGCCTGTTTGCCGGTTTCTATGCCATTGTGGCAGCGATGGGAGGTCGCTACGAGGCGGCTGCCATTGCGATTTTCATTGCCATGGTCATGGATGGCATCGACGGCAGGGTTGCGCGACTGACACATACCCAGAGCGAGTTCGGGGTCGAGTATGACAGCCTGTCGGACATGGTCTGTTTCGGTCTGGCGCCTGCGCTGGTGATGTATGAATGGTCACTGCAATACATGGTTAGTATTGGCTGGGCCAAGCTCGGTTGGCTGTCGGCTTTTGTCTATACAGCCGGTGCGGCCTTGCGTTTGGCGCGCTTCAATTCCCAGATCTCGACTTCCGAAAAGAATTTCTTCAAGGGCCTTCCCAGCCCTTCTGCCGCTGCGGTCATTGCCGGGCTGGTCTGGATCGGGGCTGACCATGGCATCGCTGGTGCCGACGTTGTCTACCTCGCCTTTGCCATGACCGTCCTGATGGGCGGGCTGATGGTCAGTAATGTGCGTTACTACAGTTTCAAGGAATTTGATTTCAAGAACCGGGTACCGTTCGTCGGGTTGCTGGTTGTGGTCCTGGTCTACGTGTTTGCCTCCATCGACCCACCCAAGGTTCTGTTTGCCGGATTCCTGATCTATGCCATTTCGGGTCCGGTTCTGACGCTAGCAAGAATCCGGAAGGCCCGTGCCGCCCGGAAGCGCGGCACCTGAGTCCTGTCAGGACTTGGAAAAACAGGGACTTTGCTTTATATTGAGAAGTCATGAGTCTTCGGTTTTTTACAACCCGTCTGTCATATATACCCTTCCTCGCAGGGCTTCCGGGCCTCCTGCTGCCTTCGGGCAACTGATATCACACCTGGCGAGGGTCAACGCACACAAGACACAACAGGGTCCGGCAAAATACCGGCCATTTCTGATTGCCGGCAGTCGGACTCTCCGGATACTCAGGTGAATCATGCAGGATTCACCCGGTTACACAGGGACTATACGATGAGTAATGACAAGCTGATTATCTTTGATACTACCTTGCGTGACGGGGAACAAAGCCCCGGCGCATCCATGACGCGTGATGAAAAAGTCCGCATTGCCAGGGCACTGGAGCGGATGCGTGTCGACGTGATCGAGGCGGGTTTCCCGATTGCCAGTCCCGGGGATTTCGAGGCCGTACAGGCCGTGGCCCGTGCAATATCGGAGAGCACTGTCTGTGGACTTGCTCGCGCGCTGGACAAGGACATTGACCGGGCTGGTGAAGCCCTGGAACCTGCCGCCTCCTCACGTATCCATACGTTCATCGCAACATCGCCGATACACATGCAGATGAAACTGCGGATGAAACCGGAGCAGGTGCTGGAACAGGCCGTGCATGCAGTGAAGCGCGCCCGGCAGTATACCGATAACGTGGAATTCTCGCCCGAAGATGCCGGCCGTTCGGAAATAGATTTCCTGTGTCGGGTAATCGAGGCGGTTATCGATGCAGGGGCCACAACGGTCAATATACCGGACACCGTGGGGTATAACATGCCGCACCAGTTTGGAGAATTGATCCGTACCCTCATCGAGCGCATACCCAACTCTGACCGTGCTGTATTTTCGGTGCATTGTCACAATGATCTCGGGCTTGCCGTAGGCAACTCGCTGTCCGCCGTACTCAACGGGGCGCGACAGGTTGAATGCACGATCAACGGCCTGGGGGAACGCGCGGGCAATGCCGCCCTCGAGGAAGTGGTCATGACGGTACAGACCCGCCAGGATATCTTTCCGTGCCATACCGGTCTGGATACCACCCAGATCATGACCTGTTCACGACTGGTATCAGGGATCACCGGATTTGCCGTGCAGCCAAACAAGGCCATCGTCGGTGCAAATGCGTTCGCGCATGAATCAGGCATTCATCAGGACGGCGTGCTGAAGAGTCGCGAAACCTACGAAATCATGCGCGCACAGGATGTCGGCTGGTCAGCCAACCGAATCGTTCTGGGAAAACATTCAGGTCGTAATGCCTTTCGTACCCGTCTGCAGAGCCTGGGAATCGAGCTGGGTTCCGAAGAAGAGCTAAATGATGCCTTTGCGCGCTTCAAGGACCTCGCAGACAAGAAGCACGAGATTTTTGACGAGGATCTGCAGGCGCTGGTTACGGAATCCGGACTCGAGGCCGGTAACGAGTGGGTCAAGCTGGTAGCGCTGAAAGTTTGTTCGGAAACGGGTGAAACACCGCATGCCGCGGTTACCCTCTGGATTGAGGGAGAAGAACGCCCGGCCACATCCTCGGGTGGCGGACCCGTGGATGCAACATTCAGGGCGATTGAGAAACTTGTCAACAGCGGAACTGAACTGCAACTCTATTCTGTTAACAATATTACCAGTGGTACGGATGCCCAGGGCGAGGTTACCGTCCGCCTGCAACTTGATGGACGCATCGTTAACGGCCAGGGTGCGGATACCGATATCGTGATTGCGTCTGCCAAGGCCTATGTCAATGCACTTAACAAGATTATACAGCGGGAGGAACGTGCCCATCCCCAGCTGGGTGATGTCTGATCTATTGTCACGATATCATTATGAATAGTTCGTTGCGCGATGAATACCTGGAGGCCATGGGAATCCGGCAGTGGCTGCTGCGTGACAAGGGTCGGCCTGATAATGACGCCGCGGCCAGCGCAAGTCAGTCAGGAGATGACAGCCCCTGGTTGGCCCTGCAGGACCTTGTTTCCGGGTGCACCCGCTGTGCGTTGCACGCAACGCGTACCCAAACGGTATTCGGAACCGGTAACCGGTCAGCAGACTGGCTGGTCATCGGTGAGGCACCCGGGGCGGACGAGGACCGTCAGGGCGAACCGTTCGTCGGCCGTGCCGGACAGTTGTTGACGGAGATGCGGAGAGCAGCAGGGCTTGAACGTGATGCCGTCTATATAACGAATATCCTCAAATGCCGCCCGCCAAACAATCGGGACCCGCAGCCCGATGAGGTGGCCAGTTGTCATGATTACCTGGAACGGCAAATTGAGTTGATCGAACCGCGGCTTATTCTGGCAGTGGGACGGATTGCCGCGCATAATCTGTTGCAGACGGACACACCCGTGGGCCGGTTGCGTGGCCGGGTACATCACTATGGTGCTTCTGGGATTCCGCTGGTGGTAACCTATCATCCTGCGTACTTGCTGCGTTCGCCGCTAGAGAAACGCAAGTCCTGGGATGATCTGCAATTGGCAATGCAGGTTATTAACAGGTAGTGACAAACAACAATGCTGCAGTGGTATTAATGACGCATGACTGAGTACTGATATGAGCGCGATTCTCAAAAATCCCGGTCTGCAGTTCCGGCCCATGCAGGACAGTGATCTGTCAGATGTCATGGAAATCGAGCGTCGCAGTTACCCGCACCCCTGGACACGTCTGATATTCAATGACTGCCTGCATGCCGGTTATTGCTGCTGGGTTGCGGAACGCCAGGGTATTATCGAAGGTTACGGAATCATCAGCATAGCTGCAGGAGAGGCACACCTGTTAAACCTGTGTGTGCGGCCCGAGTCGCAGCGCCAGGGTATTGGATTGAAAATATTGCAGCATTTGATTACGATAGCGCGCCGGCACGAGGCAGAAATCATTTTTCTCGAGGTGCGCCCATCAAACCATGCGGCGATCGAGCTGTACCGACGGACCGGATTCAACGAGCTTGGTACCCGCAAGAACTATTACCCGACGGGTGATAACCGCGAGGATGCGCTGATTCTTGCGCGTGTCCTTTGAAATACGAGACGCAGCATTTCTGATCCAGTAGAATACGCCTTTCTTTCAGTCGTAAAGTTCCCATACACCATGAGCAGGCTTCAACAAGAAGCGGCAAGGCGCCGTACTTTTGCAATTATTTCCCACCCGGATGCAGGCAAGACCACGTTAACGGAAAAGCTGCTGCTGTTCGGTGGTGCAATCCAGCTGGCCGGAACCGTCAAGGGTCGCAAGGCCGCGCGGCATGCTACCTCGGACTGGATGGAGCTGGAGAAGCAGCGCGGTATTTCGGTAACTTCGTCAGTGATGCAGTTTCCTTACGGTGACGCGATTGTCAATCTGCTGGACACTCCTGGCCATGAGGACTTTTCGGAGGATACCTATCGGACACTGACGGCAGTTGATTCAGCACTGATGGTCATCGACTGTGCCAAGGGTGTCGAGGCGCGCACCATCAAGTTGATGGATGTCTGCCGACTGCGGGACACACCGATCTGTACCTTCATCAACAAGCTCGACCGGGAAGGGCGGGACCCAATCGAACTACTAGACGAAATCGAGAGGATCCTGGAGATTTCATGTGCACCGGTGACCTGGCCTGTCGGGATGGGCAAACGATTCCGCGGTATCTACCATCTCGTTGACGACGCGGTACACCTGTATGAACCCGGCAAAAATAACGTGCGTCAGGACGTCAGGGTTATCAGGGGTTTTGACAACCCGCTGCTGGACGAGGTCCTTGGTGACCAGGCGGCTGAACTGCGCGACGAGATCGAGCTCGTCAAGGGTGCGAGCCATATCTTTGATCTGGATAGCTATCTTGCCGGCAAACTGACACCGGTATTTTTCGGTTCTGCCATCAATAATTTCGGGGTCAGGGAGCTGCTGGACCACTTTGTCGTGACGGCACCACCACCGCTGGTGCGGCAGACCACCGACCGTGATGTAGATCCAAAGGAGGATACATTCACAGGTTTCGTGTTCAAGATTCAGGCCAACATGGATCCAGCGCACCGGGACCGGATTGCCTTTTTGCGAATTTGTTCCGGTAGTTACCGCAAGGGAATGAAAATGCGGCATGTCCGCACTGGCAAGGATGTGCAGATCTCGAATGCAGTGACCTTCCTTGCGTCGGATCGTGGACATGTCGAGGAAGCTTTTACCGGTGACATCATCGGCCTCCATAACCACGGTACTATCAAGATCGGCGATACCTTCACCCAGGGGGAGGATCTGAAATTTACCGGTATCCCGAACTTTGCACCCGAGTTGTTCCGGCGAGCCCTGCTGAAAGATCCATTGCGCATGAAAGCCCTGCAGAAAGGTCTGGACCAGTTATGCGAGGAGGGTGCGACCCAGTTGTTCAGGCCATACAAGAACAATGACCTGATACTGGGCGCTGTCGGAATCCTGCAATTCGATGTCGTGGCACACCGCCTGAAGGATGAATACGGTGTGGATTGCCAGTTTGAGCCTGTCAGCGTAGCAACCGCTCGCTGGGTGCGCTGTCGTGATGAGAAGACCGAGCAGAAACTCCGGGACAAGGCATTTGATTATCTTGCGGAGGACCAGGGAGGGTCACTGGTATATATCGCTCCAACCCGGGTTAATCTGGAACTTGCCATGGAAAAATGGCCGGATGTGCAGTTCCTCTCGACCCGCGAGCATTGACCGCAAGGCGGTACGGCATTTTATCTGCATTACAAGCACCATACCGGACCGCACATCCAGGGACACGGATGTATCAGACAGGCTAAAAGTCAATCCAGTTTATAACATGGTCCTCCAGCTGTTCGCGGGGCACGTCAGTTTCGCTGACAATGCGCCCGCGTACCGAGATACCGGCCTGGTGGACGGTCTCCGGATCACCGGAAATCAGCGGATGCCACCATTCCAGCGGCTGCCCGTTAGCCAGCTTGCGGTAGGCACAACTCAGTGGCAGCCAGTGGAACTGATCGTCATCATCCGCTGACAGGTGCAGGCAGTCCTGCACGATGTGCATGCGCTCCGGGTAATTGGTGCAACGGCAGCGTTGTTCATCCAGCAGGCGGCAGGCCACGTTAGTGTAGAACAACAGACCGGAATCCGCGTCTTCCAGCTTGTGCAGGCAGCAGCGGCCACAGCCATCGCATAGCGATTCCCACTCCTGCGGCGTCATTTCAGCCAGGGATTTGCTGTTCCAAAACCCCTTACCATCAGTAAGCATAACAGTACTTGTCACGCATTCTGTATCCTGTGATCATCGATCGTGCGGGTTTGCATATTAATACAAGATAATGGCAAAAGCCTGGTGACCGAAACAAACATTAGCAGCACACGGCGCAATGTCTGGAGCTGGGCGCTCTATGACTGGGCCAATTCGGCCTTTGCAACTACCGTTATGGCCGGTTTTTTCCCAGTCTTTTTCAAGGAGTACTGGAATACCGGTGTGTCTGTCACCGAAAGTACCTTTCGGCTCGGATTGGTGAGTTCACTGGGAAGCCTGGTGATCGTGATCATGGCACCCGTACTCGGTGCCATCGCAGACAATCTAGGAAAGCGCAAGGGGATGTTGCTGGCATTTGCCTTTCTGGGGATTCTCATGACGGCGGGGCTTTACCTCGTCGAAATGGGAGAGTGGCGGCTGGCAGCAGTTATATACGTGTTGGCACTGGTTGGATTTTCGGGTGCCAATATTTTCTATGACTCATTATTGCCGTTTGTCAGCAGTAGGGATGACATGGATCGAACCTCTGCGCTGGGGTTCTCCCTCGGTTACCTGGGTGGGGGCCTGTTGCTGGCACTGAATGTGCTGATGACTCTGCACCCCGATACCTTTGGTCTTGAGGATACGGCGGCCGCAATCCGGGTTTCATTTGTTATGGTAGCGGCCTGGTGGCTGGTGTTTTCACTGCCACTGATATTCAATGTGCCGGAGCCGGACAACCATCCGGGGGCAATACCGGCAAGTATGTTGAAGGTCGGTTTCAGCAGGGTCTTCAAGACGCTGCACGAAGTAAGGCAGTTGCGCAATGTCTGGCTGTTCCTCGTTGCCTACTGGTTGTACATAGACGGTGTTGATACCGTTGTGCGCATGGCCGTGGACTATGGTCTTTCACTCGGGTTTGACCAGAAGAACCTCATACTGGCGCTGCTAATCACCCAGTTTACCGGGTTTCCTGCTGCACTGTTGTTTGGGCAGCTGGGCAGCTACTTCGGGCCCCGTCCGGGCATTTTCATAGCCCTGTTGATCTACATGCTGGTTACGATACGTGGCGCATTGATGAATGATGTATCCGAATTCTATTTTCTGGCATTTGCGATCGGAATCGCACAGGGCGGTATCCAGGCATTGAGTCGTTCCCTTTATGCACGCATGATACCGAAGGAACGGGCGGCCGAGTTTTTCGGGTTCTACAACATGCTTGGAAAATTTGCCGCGATCCTGGGGCCAGTGATGATGGGCTGGGTGGCTGCACTGACCGGTAGCCCGCGTGCGGGCATCTTGTCATTGCTGGTTCTGTTTCTCGCTGGAGCCCTGGTGCTGGTATTCGTGAGAGATGAATCAACCAGACAGGCGATGCCAAAGTGAATTGATTGCGTACTGCGATTGATATCGGATTGCTTCGCTTTAGAAATTACGGTGTGAATTTCGTATCGGTAAAGACCCCAGATATGCGGGTTATGATTCTCATCAACACAACATGATGTGTTTTGGTGTTGATTGTATAACTTCTTGATTAACATAATATTTGCGTGTATAAAAACAACAGAAATAGTGTGCTATTTAGGGGTCGCCTGTAGTCAGGTTACCACCTGGTACCAGTGCATGTGAGGAGCGCTGAATGTTGAATAACCATGATGACCTGCTGCAGCGGCGACTGCGCCATGTAAATGTGAGGCATGACCCTGCTTCCAGGACGGTATGGGTTGAATTTAAATATAAAGAACGCCCGTGTTTTACTATTGATCTGCTTACTGATGTCCTGGCGGTGCAGCGTTCTATCCGCAAGTCCGTAAAGGCCGAATACCTGGAAGCGCATGAGGACCGGCTCCTGTTCCAGGTGGTATCTTCCACAGACAAGCAGGTGTTTAGCCTGGGCGGTGATCTGGAATATTTCATCAGCCTCATTGAGACAAAAAACCGCGAGGCATTGTCTCGCTATGCAAGAATTTGCGTGGATATCCAGTATGCCTCTGTCACCCATTACGATATTCCATTTACGACAATTGCCCTTGTTGAAGGCGAAGCACTGGGTGGTGGTTTCGAGGGCGCATTGTCTGCCAATGTGCTGGTAGCAGAACGCAAGGCACGATTTGGCTTTCCGGAAATCACCTTTGGGATGTTCCCGGGTATGGGTGCCTTGTCACTACTGGTCCGCAAGATTACCCCCGGCATGGCAAGACGCCTGATAATGGATCACCGGGTCTACACGGCTGCCGAATTGTATGAACTCGGAGTGGTCGATGTACTTGCGCCGGATGGAGGTGGCAAGGCGGCCGTAGCAGACTACATCAAAAGGCATACTAGCGCGGCACCCGGACTACATGGTTTCCAGGCAGCTGTGGACCGGGCGCTGCCGATCAGTTATGAAGAATTACTGGACGTGGTGGAACTTTGGGTAGATGCTGCCATGCAACTTTCCGAAAAGAACCGTCGCCTCATGGCCTATTTCGCCCGGGCGCAGATCAAGCGCTATGCCAGTGGTGATAAAACGTACACTAGTGATGAGTTCAGATCCGCTTCCAGCTAAATATTATTGGCTCCTCAGCCAATAACCTGGTGTGCGCTCTCCCTGTCATGCAAGGTGCGGATGGCATCGTCAGCCGCCTGTTGCAGTGCCTGGACACAGGCAACGCCGGTGTTCCTGAATGTCTCCTCGTCCATCTGCTGGGCTTCCAGGCTGAGCTGGGCCAATTTCGAGAGACCCAGGTATAATGCGCCGCCCTTGAGAGCATGAGCGAAGTCTCTGAACTTTACCAAATCGTGATTGGCAATTGCTGCCTCAAGACCGCGGATATCGTTGACGGCATCCGTCTCGAAATTGCTTATCAGATCCGCGATAAATGTCTGGTTGCCTCCCGCAAGTCTGAGCAGGCTTTCAAATTCCGCATCATTTATCACAGGCAATGCATCGGCATCCTTTTCATTCAGCCTCACTTCGGGCTCCATCTCTGCCGCTGATTGCTGTGTTGCCGTCTTGCCGCTTGCCTTGACCGCAGCAAGCGTTTCCTGCAGCTTGACCAGGGATACCGGCTTGGTCATGAAATGCTCAATCCCTGCGGACTGGCAGGCTGCACGTGACTCTTCTGTGGCGTCGGCAGTCAGGATGATAAATTCTGCCGGTGGATTTCCGCCATGTGCAAGGCTGTAGGCCTGGTAGGTTTCAACGCCACCCAGATCAGGCATATTTTTGTCTATGATTACCGCATCATAATGACCTTCTTCCAGTTGTTCCAGAGCAGCCGTACCGCCTTCGACAACA
>CP070821.1:1907424-1941466 GCA_020344335.1 Gammaproteobacteria bacterium
CGACTGTTCCGGTACCCTTGAGGGTTTGCTGAGAATGAACGTGGCTCCATACAGCATCAGCAGTGCGATTAACGCCTTGAGCCAGGCGCTGACCTCGGTGAAGAAGGCCAGGTATACGAAACTCACCGCCATGGTGGCGAGCGCCAGGTATTTCGCCCTGTCCGGGATTACCCGGTGGGAACGCCACTGCTGCAGCGGTGGCCCGAACAGCGGGTGCGTGTACAGCCAGAGATGAAAACGCCGTGAGCTCTTCGAGAACGCCCACAGGGCGAGCAGCATGAAGGGCGTCGTCGGCAAGCCCGGCACCACGGTTCCGACGGCTCCCAGGCCAAAGAAACACCAGCCGAGCAGGAAATACAGGGGCCTCATAATGAAATGATTGTAGAACACGGCTGCATTTTCGCCCAAGCCGGTGGATGCCCGGCCATGTGACGAGCGCAGCATCCGCTGTCAGGCACACGCCCCGGAGCCGGGTTCGCCGGGGCAGCAGCCTTGATTTTATTCCACTTTTCATTTAGCCGTCCCGGCCACTCCCGTGGTGGTGCCTGACTGTCTGCAACGGTGGGTTGCCTGTAGCACGAACCGTAGCGCTACCCGCAACCGGGAATGACCGGGACCGGTCGTACCCGGAAGTTTTGGTGTATTCGACCCCTTCAGGGCGCCTTGACGAGTAGCGATTTTTTTTCGGTAATCCAGTCGAAACCGTAACTCTGCGATTAGAATCAAGTGCGAATGGTCTTGCATGCAAAACAAGGAGGGCAGATATGTTTGGCAAACCATCATTAGTAACCCGGATCGCAATCGGCAAGGGGGTTGGTTTTTTGTTCGGGCTTGCCGGCTTTGTCCTTTTGCCCTATTTCCTGCCGGAAGCCGATTGGCTGCTGCGATGGGGGATATTGTTGTGGTACACAACACTCGGCGCCATTATCGGCGTGTTTGGTGTTTTTACCTATCACCCGGTGCTAAAACTGCCCTTTCCCTGGTGGTTTCGTGCCCCGCTGATGGGTGCCTGGATGAACTTTGTTCTGACTTTCTTCGCCTATGACACGATGCAGGCCGTGATGGTGAACATGTTCGGTGAGGGAGGCGTCTTCCGCTCGCCGTTCTGGTTTACGGCAGAAGGCGCCATGGTGGGGTTGATCATTGGTTACTTTGCGACCCGCTATGGCGGTGAAGGAAAGGAAACTGTCGGTAAGTAATTTTCAAATCCAGGGGTCAGTACCGATAAAGTAGCGGGATTAACCGTGTTGCCCGCCCGCATGAGAATCATGAAGAATCCACAATTTCGCCGCAAGCTGCGCAGCGTCTTCGACGTGCTGCACGCGCACCACGGTCCCCAGCACTGGTGGCCAGGCGAAACGCCGTTTGAGATCATGGTCGGAGCCGTGCTGACCCAGAACACGGCCTGGTCGAATGTGGAGAAGGCCATCGGCAATCTTGTTGCAAGGAATAAACTCGATCCTGCAGCTATTGTTGCCGCCCGCAAGGATCACCTCGCCTCCTGGTTGCGGCCATCCGGTTATTTCAATATCAAGGCGACGCGACTTAAAAACTTCTGCCGCTGGTACCTGCAGGCAGGTGGTTTCAACCACCTGGATCGCCTGGGCACCGGAGAGTTACGCATGGCCCTGCTGGGTGTGAACGGTATCGGCAGGGAGACCGCCGATGATATCCTGCTGTATGCCTTTAACCGCCCGGTGTTTGTCATCGATGCCTACACGCGCCGCTTGTTTGAGCGCCTCGGGCTATATACCGGGGACGACGACTACGACGCCATGCGTCTTGCCATCGAGCAGGCGCTTGGTCCCGACGTGGCGTTATTTAATGAGTACCATGCCCTGATCGTCAGGCATGCCAAGGATATCTGCCGTGTCAGGCCGCGGTGTGCCGGGTGTGTCCTGAAACGGCGCTGCCCGTCGGCACAATAACGCAATTCTATCCCTGGCGGACTTCGGGCAGAATGTTTCCGCTGACCACTGCCTCGAGATCGAAGGCGTCTTCCGGCAGGGCTGCTTTTTCGATTTCTGACAACAGACCGTTGCGCTCAAGATAGGCAGCCTGGCTTTCGAACAGTGGCGGATCATTGATATCGAGAGGTTTTCCCTTGTGGACGGCCCTGCCCAGTATCCCGGTGTCCTGTGCCGTGATCCAGTACCTGGGAATGCCGAACACAAAGGCGGGTGCATACTTCAGGACCTCGTGTTTGGGTGTGCCCGTCCCGCCGACACGCTGCCGGATTCCGGGAGCATCGAAACACCACCATGCGTAGGGCCGCGTGCCCGGGTGTTCGTCTATCCATGAACTGAGTATTTTCTTTCGTGCGATCGACCACTCGAGTTTTACCGGGTCAGGGTCAAGCGCTGTGTGATAGACCCAGTCCGCACCGGTGTAGTAGGCATCGAATTCCGGTATCTTGTCCAGCATCCCGGCTTCAAAAAACCGCAACTTCCAGGCCGGCAACACTGCATTTTGCCGCTTTGTACTTCCAGATTTTACTGCCATGACATGGCCCCCCGCCAACAGGTCACCAACGGTCGCGATCGACCTGTTACACATGGTAGTGCAAGTCATGGATACAAATCTGTGATTGCGTACTATTCGGGGTGTGAACAGGGTTGCAATAATGCAATCCAGGGAGAACGCCTGTTTACTGGCTGTCCGCAAAGACAAATTGCTGGCCGGTAATCCCCATGCTGTCCGGTCCCAGCAGGTAGAGGAAGGGATTGGTAACATCTGCCGGCAGATGCAGTCGGTTGCGATCTTCGGCAGGGTAGGCGATCGCACGCAACGCCGTGCGTGCTGCGCCCGGGTCGATGCTGTTGACACGTATCCCGGTGTTCGTTACCAGTTCATCCGCGAGTACCTGCATCATGTTCTCGATCCCGGCCTTCGAGATGCCATAGGCACCCCAGTAGGCCTTGCCGTGGCGACCGACACGATCACTGTTGAACACGATAGCAGCCTCCTCCGGGCGCTCCAGGAGTGCGAGGCATGCCTTGGTCAGCAGGAAGGGCGCATGCAGATTCGTTTGCATGACTTCGTACCAGAGTTCGTCTTCGGTATGTGACAGGGGGGTCAGGGTGCCGAGGCAGGCGGCGTTATGTACGAGGCCATCGAGCCGGCCGAATTCTTTTTCCAGCGTATCCGCGAGTGACTGGTAATCTCCCGGTGTTGCCCCCTTGAGATCCATGGGGTAAATGGCCGGTTCCGGGTGCCCGGCGTCCAGGATTTCATCATAGAGCGTCTCCAGACCCGGCACATTGCGGTCGAGCAGGACAACGGTCGCGCGGCAATTTGCGCAGGCGACTGAAACGGCGCGACCGATGCCATCTGCGGCCCCGGTAACCAGGATGACCCGGTTTTCCAGCAGGTCGTCCACAGGCTGCCAGGCGGGATCGATGGTCTGGAAATTCGACATCAGCAGTTGCGCACTGTCCGTACTTGAGGAACGTCGGTTTGCGTCATCATTGCGGGCGGGGCGTAGCGGAGACCGGAATCCGGTTGCAGGGAGTCCATATAGTAATGGATTCCCGTTTTCGCGGGAATGACGATAAAGAAATGATTCAGGACTTACTGACCGTTTCTTCCGGCGTTTCAATGCTGCGCGCTATGTGATCGATCTGCTCCGGTTCGGGGACCTGCTTTCTGGCCTTGATGCCCATCTCGGTAAACTTGCGGGCACTCGGGAGGATGCGGGTGTCGAATGAGCCGACTGCCTTGTTGTAGGTTTCCACGCTGCCGTTCAGGCTGCGTCCCAACCGGGAAAGATGTTCACCGAAGGTGGCCAGGCGGGAGTACATCTCCTGGCCGAGTTCGCGGATGGCCTCGGCATTTTCGGCCAGCGCCTCCTGACGCCAGCCATAGGCCACCGCACGCAGCAGTGCGACAAAGCTGGTCGGTGTCGCCAGGATAACCTGCTGGGATAGCGCATCTTCCAGCAGGCTGTGGTCGAGATCCAGTGCGGCTGCCAGGAACTGGTCACCGGGGATGAAGAGGACGACAAAATCCGGGCTGTGCGGGAACTGGGCCCAGTAGCTTTTGCCGGCCAGTTCCCGGACACGTTCGCGCACATTCCGGGCGTGGTGTTCCAGGTGTGACTTGCGGGTTACGTCATCGGTGGCCTCGATGGCCTCCAGATAGGCATCCAGCGGGGTCTTCGAGTCCACCACGATCTCGCGCCGGTCCGGCATGCGGATGACCATGTCCGGTCGCAGCTTGCCGTCCTCGGTCGGTACCGATTCCTGTTCAAAAAAGTCGCAGTGTTCCACCATGCCGGCGAGCTCGGCCAGGCGCTTCAGCGTCAGCTCGCCCCACTGCCCGCGGACCTCGGGACGCCGCAGGGCGGTCACGAGGTTGCGCGTTTCGTTCTGCAGCAGCCGGTGGGAGTCGGCAATGGTCTCCAGTTGTTTCGTCAGGGCGCCGTGGGCCTCCTGGCGTGCATTCTCCATCTTGCGGATCTGGGATTCGGTCTTGTCGAGTGCTTCGCGAATCGGCTTGACCAGGTTCTCGACCGCCTTCTCGCGTTTTTCCAGATCCTCTTCCGCCTTGACCTGGAACTTGCCGAGGTTTTCGCGGGCAAGCCGGAGAAATTGCTCGTTGTTGTCCTTGAGGGCGCTCGAGGCCATGGCATTGAAGGTGTCCTTGAGCTGCTGTGACATGGCGCCATAGGCTTCCTTCTGCTCCCTGGATGACTTGCGTTCGAATTCCAGCTCGGTTTCAAGACGGGTATTTTCACGCTGCACTCCGTGCAGCCTGCCGCGCAGCAACAGATAACCTGCCAGTGCGCCGGCCAATACGGCGATAATGGCAACAGACAGCAATACTGGTATCTGGTCAGCAAGCATGGTGCTTCATCATATCACTGCAGTGCCTGTCAGGGCTGGCCGTTGTGCTCCAGCCAATACAGCAGATCCCGGGGCGATTCGAGCATTCCGTCGGCCTGCCATTCATGGGGCCGGTCACCATCCATGAAATAACCGAACAGGGCGACCAGGGTATGCATATTGGCATTCTTGCCTGCCTCGATGTCGCGCCGGGCATCCCCTATATAGACACACTGTTCCGGCCGGCTGCCGGCCTTTGCACAGGCATGCAGCATCGGGGCGGGATGGGGCTTGCGTTCCTTCAGTGTATCTCCGCTGACGACACAGGCCGCACGCTCCAGCAGTCCGAGGTCCTGCAGCAGGGGTTCGGTGAGCCATGCCGGCTTGTTGGTTACCACGCCCCAGTTGCGGCCGTTCTGTTCCAGCTGTTCGAGCAGTTCTGTCATGCCGGGGAATGGCCGGGTCTTGTTGGACAGGTTGTCACGGTAGACCGACAGCAGGCGCTGGCGCAACGGTTCGAATCGGGGGTCGGTCTCATCCAGTCTGAAACCGAGCTTGATAAGCGCCATGCCACCGTGTGATACCGCGCCGCGAATGGTTGCATAGGGGAGTGGTTCATGCCGGTTTTCGACGAGGACGGTGTTCAGTGCATCGGCCAGGTCCGGGGCCGTATCCAGCAGGGTGCCATCGAGATCAAACAGGACTGTGTTTATCTGCATGCCCGGCAACGGGAAGGTCAGGCCTTGCGAAAACTGGCCAGGTAATTGACTGAAACGTCGGTGCCGAGACTGTATTCCCGGGTCAGCGGGTTGTAGCTCATCCCGGTCAGGTCGGTAAGTTGCAAGTCGCTGGCCCGGGCCCAGGACTCCATCTCCGATGGCCGGATAAACTTGCTGTACTCATGCGTACCTTTCGGGAGTATGTTGAGGAGATATTCCGCTCCGATCACTGCGAACAGCCACGCCTTCGGATTCCGGTTGATGGTCGACAGGAACAACTGGCCGTCGTCCTTTAGCAGTTGTGCGCAGGCGTGGATGACGCCCGCTGGGTCTGGGACATGCTCCAGCATTTCCAGGCAGGTAACCACGTCATAGCTGTCGGGTTGCTGCTCCGCCAGTTGCTCTGCGGTGACCTGACGGTAGTCGATTTCCAGACCGGATTCATGCTGGTGCAGGCGTGCCACGTTCAGTGGCGCCTTGCCCATGTCGATCCCGGTGACGATTGCGCCGTGTGTTGCCATCGCTTCGGTCAGCAGCCCACCGCCACAGCCGACATCCAGTACCTGCTTGCCTTTCAGCCCCTGCTGGCCGGCTCGTGCCTCGATATAGTCCAGCCGCAAGGGGTTGATGTCATGCAGCGGCTTGAACTCACTTTTGGGGTCCCACCAGCGGGCGGCCAGTTTTTCAAACTTGTTGATCTCGCCGGGATCGACGTTGTGTACGGTCTCTGACATGGATGAGATTTCTGCTATCTATCGGTGCTGCGGATCTTCGTTTGCCAGGCACGTGTCCTTTGGAGGATTTCATTGCCGTCAAGGGTTGTCAGGCGACGTTCCTTGAGCAAGTGCTGTCCCGCTACCCAGACATCGGTCACCTGTTCCCGGCTGCAAGCATATACCAGTTGCGAGACCGGGTCATAAAGTGGCCGGGTCTCCAGGGTATCCAGGCGGACGGCGGTCAGATCGGCCCACTTTCCGGGTACGAGAGAACCGGTGTCCTCTCCCAGCCCCAGCGCCTTGGCCCCGTTCAGGGTAGCCATCCGGAGCACAGTCCCTGCCGGCAGGGCACTGGCATCACCGCTGGTTGCCTTGGCAAGCAAGGCGGCGCTGCGCATTTCCCCGAGCATGTCTAGGTCATTGTTGCTGGCCGCGCCATCGGTACCGAGTGCAATATTGACCCCGGCCCGCGCCAGTTCAACCACGGGGGAGAAGCCGCTGGCGAGTTTCATGTTGGATTCGGGGCAGTGCACGACATGACCGCCTCCCTCCGCATATTGACGGATCTCGTCGGCAGTCAGCTGGGTCATGTGGACGGCCAGCAGGGCAGGGGAGATGAGTCCCAGGTCCTGCAGCCGGGCCAGGGGTCGCTTGCCGGTCAGTTCCAGTGCCTTGCCGACCTCAGCGGCAGTCTCGTGCACGTGCATGTGGATGCTTATATCCAGCTCGTCGGCAAGCACGCGAATATGCTCCAGCGGTGCGTCGGAGACGGTGTAGGGTGCGTGCGGTGCAAACAGGGTGCTGATCAGCGGGTCGCTGCGGTAGCGGTCATGAACCTCCAGTCCCTTGGATATGTATTCATCCGCATCCTGTGCCCATATCGTGGGGAAATCGAGGATAATCAGTCCTGCGCAGACACGGATGCCGCTGTGTGCTGCAACTCTTGCGGTGACATCAGGGAAAAAATACATGTCGTTGAAACAGGTTGTCCCGCTGCGCAGCATTTCCGCGATCGCAAGCTGTGTACCGTCATGTACGAAGTCCTCATTTACCCAGCGGGATTCCGCAGGCCAGATGTGCCGGTTCAGCCACTCGTCGAGCGGCAGATCATCCGCGATACCGCGCAGCAGGGTCATGGCGGCATGGGTATGGGTATTGACGAGCCCCGGTATCAGCAGGTGCCGGCCGAGGTCATGTTCGATATCGGCCCGGTAAGTCTCGCGCGCCTGCTGCGCAGGAAGCATATCCACAATCCGCCCTTCATTCACCGCAAGGCTGTGGTTTTCGTAGACGGTCGCATCCGGTTCTACGGGAGCTATCCAGCGGGCATGGATAAGGCTGTCAATGGTTTGCATGCGGTGACGGCGTTGGCTTCTGAAATACAGGGAGAATTGCGGTAGCAGGAGTCGTGCGGGAGTGCAGACCGGGCCGGCAGTGCCCGGTCTGCAGACACTGACAAGGACCCGGGTTATGCAACGTTGTGCATGTACACATCCTGTTGCGGGTAGGGAATACTGATACCGTTTTCATCAAATGACAGCTTGATACGTTCCATCAGGTCTGAACGCACCGCCCAGTAATCTTCCGATTTCACCCACGGACGCACGTTGAAGTTAACGCTGCTGTCCGCCAGTTCCGCCATGGCAACTGCCGGTGCCGGGTCTTTCAGTATGCGTTCGTCTGCCGCGAATGCGGCTTCGATCAGTTGCCTGGCCTTTTTGATGTCATCTTCATAACCGATGCCGAATACCATGTCGATACGCCGTGTCGGGCGTGCTGAGACATTTACTATCGGGCCCGCGTAGATGTGACTGTTGGGTACGATGATTTCGCGGTTGTCCGCCGTGCGGAACAGGGTATTGAAGATGCGGACCTCTTCCACGATGCCGGTGATGCCGGCCGCCTCGATCAGGTCGCCGGCCTTGAACGGCCGGAAGATGATGAGCATGACGCCGGACGAGAAATTCGCCAGCGAGTCCTTGAGTGCCAGACCGATAGCCAGACCGGCTGCGCCAAATACGGCAAGCAGTGACGTGGTCTGTACGCCCAGCTGGTCGAGCGCGGCAATCACCACGACCAGCAGCAGGACGGTGTAGAGAATATTGCCGAGAAAGGCGATCAGCATGTCATCCAGCCTGGCCTTGCCCATCATGCGTTCGGCAAAGCGTACCACCACTTTTGCGATCCAGCGGCCGATAACGAAGATGGCGAGGGCAAGGGCGATGCGTATACCCCACGGAATCAGGTAGGTGTTGATGAGTTCGGGATCAAGCAATTGTCCAATTTGTTCCTGGTTCATTGTTTTTCCTCTTTGCAAAAAAAACCCACCATCCCGTGAAGGATGGTGGGTCTGTAGTTACTTGCCTGTGCTATTTCGGTGCACTTGCGCCGATTTGGATTTCAACACGGCGGTTCTGGGCACGGCCTTCCTTCGTCCCGTTGTCCGCAACCGGGCTGGATTCACCCTTGCCGCTGACATCGATGATCCCGGCGTCGATACCCTGGCTGACCATGTAGTCCTTCACCGCGGTTGCGCGACGTACTGACAACTGCTGGTTGTACTCTTCCGGACCAACACTGTCAGTATGGCCGATTACGTTGATGTCAACGACGGAGGCGCCCTTGGCCTTGATCTTCTGGCCGAGATCCTCGATAGCGGTCTTGCCTTCATCCTTGAGGATTGCCTTGTCGAAATCAAACAGCGCGGTGGCAGAAAGGGTGACCTTTTCATAGACAGGTTGTGGCGGTGGTGGCGGAGCAGGCGGGGCCTCAGCCTTTTTCTCTTCAGCAGGGAACAGTTCCGGGTTACATTCCTTGGTGGCCGTTTTCTTGCTCCATGAGGAAGTTCTGACACAATTGCCTGCGCTGTCCAGCACATAGTGTTTGTTCGAGTCGCCAACATAGGCCTCGGTTACCTTGCCACCTTCATGGGCGACTGCAACATTCGCCGTCAGGGCAGATGCTGCGAGTACAGCCATCAAAGATTTAAGGATAGACTTGTTCATTATTACCACTCCTGTGTTGTGCAGAAAGATGATTAATACTCTTGCTGGTATTCTAGACATATATTTCTGCCAAAGCTAGAGTTTTCCAAGGGTTTTTGAGGGCTATCGTCCGGGCGGAAGTCCATGTCCCGGAACCAGCCAGACAAGCGATATGCAAGAAGACAGTGATTCGATTAGAGCTATCCAGTGGACCGGAGACAGCCTGCGCTTGCTCGATCAGCGTGACCTCCCGGCCAGCGTAAATTACCTCGAGCTCGTGGATGCCGTATCGGTTGCCGCAGCGATTCGCGATATGGTGGTGCGGGGTGCACCGGCAATCGGAATTACCGCCGCCTACGGTGTGGTGCTGGCGGCGCGACAGCGTTATGCCGAGTCCCCGCAGGGCTGGCAGGGGCTGCTGGAAGGAGACATCCGCCTGCTCACCGCTGCCCGTCCCACGGCAGTCAACCTCGCCTGGGCGCTGCAGCGCATGCAACGCTGTGCCGCCGGAACAGAAGGTGATCCGGTACCGCTACTGCTTGAGGAAGCCAGGCAGATACATGCAGAAGACATCGATGCCAACCGGCAGATGGGGGCGCATGGCGCGGCGCTGATCGATGCGAATTCCTCCGTGTTGACCTATTGCAATACCGGGTCCCTTGCGACCGGTGGCTATGGCACTGCGCTCGGTGTCATCCGCAGTGCATGGGCGGCCGGCAAGTTGCAGCAGGTCTATGCCAGCGAAACCCGCCCCTGGCTGCAGGGTTCGCGTTTGACAGCCTGGGAGCTGACCTGCGACCGGATCCCGGTCACTTTGATCACGGACAATGCGGCCGGTTTCCTGATGCAGAACCGGCGGGTGCAGTGGGTCATTACCGGTGCTGACCGGGTCACGGCCAACGGTGATGTGATCAACAAAATCGGTACCTCGAGCCTCGCCGTCATGTGCCGTCACTACGATGTCGGCTTCATGGTTGTGGCGCCCTGCTCCACGCTGGATTTCAGTCTCGACAGCGGTGCACAGGTCAACATAGAGCAGCGCTCCGAGGATGAGGTGCTGACGCTGGCTGACCACCGGATTGCCGCAGCAGGGGCTTCGGCATGGAACCCGGCGTTTGATATCACCCCCGCTGACCTGGTCGACTGCCTGGTGACCGAACGGGGGGTGATCAGGGCGCCGGACCGTGCAAAACTGGCAGTCCTGAAGCCGGACTGATCCGGAGTGGTCAAATCGACCCGCTGACCCGCAGATAGTCGGTACAGGCCCTGAGCGGCCCCAGAAAAGCCTGTTTTTCTGATGTAGTGGGGTAGGCGAGTGTGCTAAGATTCCCTGTCTTGTTTGCTGTCTAGGCCTCAGGCGGTTTTTTGCCCAAGCGACGATATGCTTGGGATGGCTTGCCCCATACCTGAATGAACGATTTCGCGAAAGAAATTCTGCCCGTCAATCTCGAAGACGAGATGAAGCAGTCCTATCTCGATTACGCCATGAGCGTCATCGTGGGACGTGCCCTGCCGGATGTCCGTGACGGCCTGAAGCCGGTGCACCGGCGTGCCCTGTACGCCATGAGCGAACTGGGCAATGACTACAACAAGCCCTACAAGAAATCCGCACGTATTGTCGGTGACGTCATCGGTAAGTACCACCCGCATGGCGATACGGCGGTTTACGACACCATCGTGCGCATGGCGCAGCCATTTTCATTGCGTTACATGCTGGTGGATGGCCAGGGCAACTTCGGCTCCGTGGACGGCGACTCGCCAGCGGCCATGCGTTACACCGAAGTGCGCATGGCACGCATCGCGCATGAACTGATCGCCGACATCGACAAGGAGACAGTCGACTTCGTTCCCAACTACGACGAGACCGAAGAGGAACCGTCGGTGTTCCCGACACGGGTCCCGAACCTGCTGGTCAACGGATCAGCCGGAATCGCCGTCGGCATGGCGACGAATATCCCGCCACACAACCTGACGGAAGTCATCAACGCCTGCCTTGCCCTGGTCGAAAATCCGGAGATCGATATCGCCGGTTTGATGCAGCACCTGCCGGGGCCGGATTTTCCGACGGCCGGCATCATCAACGGGGTGCGCGGTATTCACGAGGCGTATCGGACCGGGCGCGGCCGCATCTATATCCGGGCGCGCAGCCATGTCGAGGGCGATGATAGCAAGGGACGCCAGTCCATCGTATTCACCGAGCTGCCGTACCAGGTAAACAAGGCGCGCCTGCTGGAGAAGATTGCTGAACTGGTCAAGGACAAGAAGGTTGACGGCATTTCCGGGCTGCGCGACGAGTCTGACAAGGATGGCATGCGCATGGTCGTCGACCTGAAGCGCGGTGAAGTCGCCGAGGTCGTGCTGAACAACCTGTACCAGCATACGCAACTGCAGAGCGTTTTCGGTATCAACATGGTGGCGCTGGTTGATGGCCGGCCACGACTGCTGAACCTGAAACAGTGCCTGGAAGCGTTTGTCCGTCACCGCCGGGATGTGGTGACACGGCGCACGGTCTTTGAATTGCGCAAGGCGCGCCAGCGTGCCCATATCCTCGAAGGCCTGGCCGTGGCACTGGTAAATATCGATACAGTGATTGCCCTAATCAAAGGTTCCAGCAATCGTGCCGTCGCGAAACAGGCACTGATGGAACGCAGCTGGGAGCCGGGCCTGGTAATGGCCATGCTGGAACGGGCCGGTGCCGACGCCTCACGCCCGGAAGGCCTGGATGCGCAGTATGGTCTGACGGACGCCGGCTATCGTCTGTCGGACATCCAGGCACAGGCCATTCTGGACCTGCGCCTGCACCAGCTGACCGGCCTGGAGCAGGACAAGATCACATCTGAATACAAGGAGTTACTGGATGAGATTCAGAACTTGCTTGAGATCCTAGGTAACCCGGACCGGCTCATGGAAGTGATCCGTGACGAGCTGACCGGCCTGCGCGATACCTTTGGCGATGCGCGCCGTACCGAGATCATGACGGACCACCTGGACCTCAAACTCGAAGACCTGATCACCGAGGAAGATGTCGTCGTTACCCTGTCGCATGCCGGTTACGCGAAGTCACAACCGTTGAGCGATTACCGTGCACAGCGGCGTGGCGGCCGCGGCAAGAGTGCCGCCGGTGTCAAGGAAGAGGATTTCATCGACAAGCTGTTTATCGCCAGTACGCACGACACCATCCTGTGCTTCTCCAGCCGGGGGAAGGTCTACTGGCTCAAGGTATACGAGCTGCCACAGGCCGGTCGCGCCGCGCGCGGCAAACCGATTGTCAACCTCTTGCCGCTGGAGGCCGGCGAGCGCATCAACGCGATCCTGCCGATCAGGGAATTCGACAAGGAGCATTTTGTTTTCATGGCAACGGCAAACGGCACGGTCAAGAAGACTGCGCTGTCGAACTTCGCCCGCCCGCGTACCAGCGGCCTGATTGCCGTTGATCTTCGCGAAGGCGACTACCTGGTTAACGTCGCCATCACGGACGGTCTGCGTGATGTCATGCTGTTCAGCAATACCGGCAAGGTCATTCGCTTTAACGAGGCGGATGTGCGGCCCATGGGCCGTACTGCGTGCGGTGTGCGCGGCATCAAGCTGAAAGATGACCAGCGCGTTATCTCGATGATTATCGCGAGTGACAGCCCGGTATTGACCGCCACCGAAAACGGGTTTGGCAAGCGTACCGCTGCCGACGATTACCCGGTCTACGGGCGTGGCGGACAGGGCGTGATTGCCATCCAGATTACCGAACGCAATGGCGAGGTTGTCGGTGCCGTGCATGCGGATGACAGCGACGAGGTCATGTTGATCAGTGGTGGTGGAACACTGGTCCGAACACGGGTCAACGAGATCTCTGTCATGGGCAGGAATACCCAGGGAGTACGGCTGATTTCATTGACCAATGGTGAGAAACTGGTCGGTATCGAACGTGTTGTCGAGGTCAGAGATGACGATATGGACGACGCAGGCGGTGAATGATCCGGCGCTGTGACGGATATCTATAATTTCAGTGCCGGACCGGCAGTACTGCCTGCCGCAGTCCTGCGCCGGGCACAGGATGAACTACTCGACTGGCACGGTTCCGGTATGTCGGTCATGGAGATGAGCCACCGCGGCAAGGAATTTGTCTCGATCGCAGAGCAGGCCGAGGCAGATTTCCGCGAGCTGCTGGAGATATCTCCCGATTACCATGTGTTGTTCCTGCAGGGTGGCGCGACCAGCCAGTTCGCGATGGTGCCAATGAACCTCTTGCCAGGGAAGCAGCAGGCCGACTACATCAATACCGGTGCCTGGTCGAAGAAGGCCATTGCCGAAGCGCGGCGTTATTGCACGGTCAATGTGGCGGCAACGTCCGAGGCCTCCGGTTTCACGACGATTCCGGCAGCAGATGACTGGCAGCTGGATCCCGCCTCGGCCTACGTCCACTACACGCCGAACGAAACCATCGGCGGGGTTGAGTTCAGCTGGATCCCCGAGACCGGAGATGTGCCACTGGTCGCCGACATGTCGTCCACCATCCTGTCACGACCGCTTGATGTTTCCCGTTTCGGTGTCATTTATGCCGGTGCACAAAAGAACATCGGCCCCGCCGGTCTGACGGTTGTGATTGTCCGGAAGGACCTGGCCGGCACCACGCTCGAGGGGACGCCGACGATGTACGATTACCAGGCACATGCTGACAATGGCTCGATGCTGAATACGCCACCCACCTATAGCTGGTACCTGGCCGGACTGGTATTCCAGTGGCTTCGGGAACAGGGCGGGTTGGCAGCGCTGGCGGAGATCAACCAGCGCAAGGCCGCGGCATTGTATGCTGCAATTGATGACAGCGACTTTTATAAAAGCCCCGTGGACCGCGTGTACCGCTCCTGGATGAATGTGCCATTTACCCTGGCGGATGACGCGCTCGACGGGGATTTCCTGGAGCAGGCCGCCAGTGCCGGGCTGCTGAACCTGAAGGGCCATCGTTCCGTCGGTGGCATGCGTGCCAGCATCTACAATGCCATGCCCGAGGCCGGTGTAAACGCGCTGGTTGACTTCATGCAGGAGTTCGAGCGTACCCGCGGCTGAACGGGTCATGCTGGTTGCCAGATGTTGCACGGCCAGACAGTGCGTACCATCCGGATTATGATTGCTTGTGAAAATCTGGCTGAATCGTTATTCCGGGTGGAGCGTAGCGGACGCCGGCATGGGGAAGGTGAGACCGGAAACCGGTCGAGAGACTGGCCTGGGCCATGCCGGCGGTACGACTCCAGGGAGAAGGTGAGACCGGTAAGCGGTCGAGAAGCTGGCCTGGGCCATGGAGGAGGTAGAGCCGCGCCGGGAGCAGCGGCCGAGAGCAATGCATGGAGCGATTGCCGAAACCCGGGATCCAGCCGTCTCTATTGTCACTGGATTTCCGCTTGGCCGCTCACGGCATCCATGCCTTACGCGGCACTCGTACGTCCTGTACATCGCGCGGGAATGACAATAGAGTAAACAGAAACATCCCTCGAAGGACTGACGATGTTCAAGATCTTAACCCTGAACAATATATCCCCGGTCGGCCTGGAACACTTTCCGCGCGTGTCCTACGAAGTCGCTTCCGAAATCACACACCCGGATGCCATCCTGCTGCGATCGTTCAATATGCATGGCATGGATGTGCTGCCATCCGTCAAGGCGGTCGGCCGTGCCGGTGCCGGTGTCAACAACATCCCCGTTGACCGCATGAGTGCTGCCGGCATCCCGGTGTTCAATGCCCCTGGCGCGAATGCCAATGCAGTCAAGGAACTGGTAATTGCCGGCATGCTGATGGCGGCGCGCAACCTGACCCAGGGCTGGTCATTTGCGCGTTCGCTGCAGGGTGAAGACAGCCAGATTCACAGGGAGGTCGAGGCTGGCAAGAAACAGTTTGTCGGGTTCGAGCTGCCCGGCAAGACACTGGGCGTTGTCGGACTTGGCGCCATCGGCGTCCAGGTGGCCAACGGGGCGCTAGCCCTGGGAATGAACGTTATCGGGTTTGACCCGGGCATCACCGTCCAGCGTGCCTGGGAAATGTCCTCGCAGGTACGCCAGGCACTTAGTATGGAGGAGCTGCTGGCGAGTGCCGACTTTATTTCCTTCCATGTGCCGCTGGTCGACGAGACCCGCGACATGATCAATGCGGAACGCCTGAAACTGGCACGCGAAAACGTGATTATCCTGAACTTCTCGCGTAGCGGGGTAGTGGACGATGCCGCCGTGGTGGACGCCATCGATGCCGGCAGGATCTATGCCTATGTATGTGACTTTCCCAGCAATCTGCTAAAAGACCATCAGCGGGTCATCACGCTACCGCACCTGGGGGCCTCCACGCAGCAGGCGGAAGAAAACTGCGCCGTGATGGTGGTAGAACAGGTCCGTGATTTCCTGGAAAACGGGAATATCCGGAATTCGGTAAATTTCCCCGAATTGCTGATGCCGCGCGATGACAGCGGATTCCGCATAGCGATTGCCAATGCCAACGTGCCGAACATGCTCGGGCAGATCTCGACGGGTCTCGCCGATGCCGGCCTGAATATCATCGACATGCTTAACAAGTCGCGCGCTGACCTCGCCTTTACGCTGGTAGACGTCGACGAGCAGCCATCCGCGGAATGTCTCGCGCAAATTGCCGGGATCGACGGCGTCCTGAACGTCAGGGCATTGTGATTTTCGGTGTGTATCTTCACTATGTACAATGGATTGTGAAAGTATCCTGACATTCCGGTCCGGGCCCAGGCCCGCTTCAGGGCGGGCGGGCCAGGGATGGTGTAGTGTTATAAAACCTGTTTCCCATTAGTATGTGCTGAACGGATCTGACACATGAGTACTGACGATAAACTCGAAGCCTTGCGAGACAGTATTGATGCGCTGGACGAACAGATCCAGGACCTGATCAACCGGCGTGCGGTGCTGGCGCGGGAAATAGCCGAGGTGAAATCCGGGGATCGACAGGCAACGGATTTCTACCGCCCGGACCGGGAAGCCAGGGTGTTGCGGCGTATCAGCGAAAGAAATACCGGCCCGCTTCCTTCCGAGGAAATGGTACGCCTGTTCAGGGAAATCATGTCGGCGTGCCTGGCCCTGGAGAAACCCCTGTCCATTGCCTTTCTGGGACCGGAGGGGACCTTTACCCAGGCGGCAGCACTGAAACACTTCGGTCACTCGGTGAAAACCCTGGCAATGGACGGGATCGATGACGTGTTCCGGGAAGTCGAGGCGGGATCGGCAGACTATGGCGTGGTGCCGGTCGAAAATTCCACAGAGGGGGTAGTCAGCCATACACTGGACCTGTTTCAGCATTCGCCGCTGCAAATCTGCGGCGAGGTCGAGCAACGTATACATCATCACCTGCTGACACAGGATGGCAGCCTTGCTGCAGTGAATCGCGTGCTCGCCCATCAACAGGCGCTGGCGCAATGCCGCGGCTGGCTGGATAGCCACCTGCCGCGCGCCGAACGGATAGCGGTCAGCAGCAATGCCGAGGCGGCACAGTTGGTTAGTGAGGCTCCGGGCAGTGCGGCAATCGCCGGTGAAACGGCCGCCGAGTTGTACGACGTGGCCATCGCCGTGCGCAATATCGAGGACCAGCCGGACAACACCACCCGTTTTCTCGTCATCGGGACCCGTAATGTCGAGCCGAGCGGTGCCGACAAGACGTCGGTGCTGGTGTCGGTTCGCAACCAGCCCGGCGCGCTGTCGGCACTGCTGCAACCGATCGCCAAAAACAGGATCAGCATGACGCGCATCGAGTCGCGTCCCTCCCGCCAGGGCATGTGGGAGTACGTATTCTATATAGACATGGAGGGGCACCGGGATGACGCACCGGTAGCCGCCGCGCTGGCCGAGCTGGAGGCACAAGCCTTCGCCGTAAAGGTGCTCGGTTCCTACCCGAAGGCAGTTTTATAGCGCACAGCGCCCGGCGATCTGCCGGCACGCCAGCGCAATGCCCTGTTTCCAATGGATCATCCTGATACCCGCTACGAGGAACTGGCCGTACCCGGCGTGCGTGCCTTGCACCCCTACACACCAGGCAAGCCGATTGCCGAACTGGAACGCGAGTACGGCATCCGCAATGCCGTCAAGCTGGCATCGAACGAGAATCCGCTGGGCCCCCCTCCGGCCGCGATTGCCGCGGCGCAACAGGAACTCGCCGGGCTGGCGCGCTACCCGGAGGGCAGCGGTAATCTGCTGACGGCGGCACTGGCGGAAAAACATGCCGTGCCTGCGGAAGCGATCACGCTGGGTAACGGATCCAACGACGTGCTGGATATGGTTGCGCGGGTATTTCTCGGGCCGGGCGGGGAGGCGGTGTTTTCCAGGCACGCCTTCGCGGTCTATCCGATTGTCGTTCAGGCAGTCGGTGCACGCGCGCGTCTTGCAGCCGCACAAGCCAGGACATGCGGGCATGATCTCGATGCCATGGTGGAACTCGTGGGTTCGGAAACCCGCGTCGTTTTTATCGCAAATCCGAATAACCCGACCGGTACCTGGCTTGCAGAACAGGAATTGCACCGCTTCGTGGCGGATCTGCCGGAACATGTCATTGTGGTCATCGACGAGGCCTATTTCGAATACGTCGAACAGCCGGACTACCCGGATACCAGCCGCTGGCTCGCGGAGTTTCCGAACCTGGTGGTGACGCGTACCTTTTCCAAGGCCTACGGGCTGGCCGGCCTGCGTGTCGGTTACGCCGTCTCGGCGCCCGGGATTGCCGATTTGCTTAACCGCGTGCGCCATCCATTCAATGTGAATTCCGTTGCACAGGCGGCGGCTGTTGCGGCACTGAATGACAGCGTGCACCTGGAAGCAGTCCTCCAGCTCAACCGGGACGGGATGCAGCAGCTGGAAACCGGTTTCAAAATGCTGGGCTTGTCATGGATACCATCAGTGGGTAATTTCGTGAC
This sequence comes from Gammaproteobacteria bacterium, assembly GCA_020344335.1. Lineage (GTDB taxonomy): Bacteria > Pseudomonadota > Gammaproteobacteria > UBA9214 > UBA9214 > SZUA-186. The sequence continues at coordinate 1,925,567 of CP070821.1, forward strand.
GATGGATACCGGGCAGGACGCGACAGCGGTTTATGAACGTCTGCTGCAGTTGGGTGTGATTGTGCGCCCGGTTGCCAATTACGGTCTGCCGGAGTACCTGCGGGTGACGGTCGGTCTTCCGGAAGAGAATGAACGTTTTCTGTCAGCCATTGCGAGGGCGCTGGCATGATCAACAGCTTATGCATAATCGGCGTTGGATTGATCGGCGGCTCGCTGGCGCGGGCACTGCGCGCGACCGGTTACTGCAAGGAAGTGGTCGGTGGCGGCCGTGACCCGCAACACCTGCAGCAGGCCGTTGACCTGGGCGTGATCGACCGCTTCGATACCGACCTCGCCGCTGCCGTAGCCGGGGCCGACATGGTGCTGGTGGCGGTACCACTGGGCGCGATGCAAACCGTGTTCGAAAAGATCCGTGATCACCTGGAAGACAACGCGGTACTGACCGATGCGGGCAGTGCGAAGGGCAGCGTAATCGAGGCGGCACAACGGGTCTTTGGCAGCGTACCGGCATGGTTCGTGCCAGGCCATCCGATTGCCGGAACGGAAAACAGCGGCGTCTCGGCGTCACTGCCCGACCTGTACCACGACCGTCGCGTAATCCTCACGCCAATGGAGAACACCGATGTGTCCGCGGTTAGTCGGGTGCGCAGGATGTGGGAGGCGGCCGGCGCAAAGGTCACCGAGATGGACTCCATTCACCACGATGCCGTGCTGGCGGCGACCAGCCACCTGCCGCACGTGCTGGCGTTCACGCTGGTCAACAGTCTGGGGAGGACGGGTGATCGCGAAGAACTGTTTGCATACGCGGCCGGGGGATTTCGTGATTTTACCCGGATTGCCTCGAGTGATCCGGTCATGTGGCGTGACATTTGTCTGGCCAACGGGGATGCCATTCTGTTACGGATTGATCAGTTCATCGAGGACCTGCAGGCGCTGCGCCGGTCCGTGCAGGAAGAGGACGGGGAGCGACTGCTGGATCTGTTCGAATCGGCAAAACAGGTCCGCGATGCCTTTATCGAAAAATAACCGGGAATGGTTCTTCGATGTCTGATACACGCTTCAAGGTATCACCCGGCGGACAGCTGACGGGACGCCTGCGGGTGCCGGGTGACAAGTCGATTTCACATCGTTCTATCATGCTGGGCTCCCTGGCAAACGGTGTGACCGAAGTCAGCGGCTTTCTTGAGGGGGCCGACAGTTTGGCCACCCTGCAGGCCTTCCGCGCCATGGGTGTGGAGGTCACCGGCCCGGATAACGGCCATGTCACTATCCAGGGTGTGGGTCTGCGTGGCCTGCAGGCCCCGGCGCAGGCGCTGGATCTGGGTAACTCCGGTACGTCCATGCGCCTTATGAGCGGTCTGCTGGCCGGCCAGTCCTTCGATGTCACCTTGACCGGGGATGCTTCCCTGTCGAGTCGGCCGATGCAGCGCGTGGTGGAACCGTTATCCAGGATGGGTGCCCACATCACCACCACGCATGCCGGTACCGCACCGCTGGTGATCCGCGGTGGCGAGGTTCTCCATGGCATCGACTATGCGATGCCGATAGCCAGCGCCCAGGTCAAATCATGTCTGCTGCTTGCCGGCCTGTATGCAGACGGCACCACCTGCATAACGGAACCGGCGCCGACCCGGGACCATACCGAGCGCATGCTGAGTGGCATGGGCTATCCGCTGCGAAGCGAGTCGGGGCGTGTCTGCCTGGAGGGTGGACACCGCCTGAATGCCATTGCCATCGACGTGCCAACCGATATTTCATCCGCGGCCTTTTTCCTGGCGGGCGCATGTATCGCGCCGGGGTCCGATCTTGTCCTCGAGCATGTCGGTATGAATCCGACACGTACCGGGGTGCTGACGATCCTGCAGCAGATGGGTGCTGCGATTGAAGTGTCAAACCGGCGCGATGTTGGCGGGGAACCGGTCGCCGATCTGCACGTGCATCCCGCTGAACTCAAAGGCATCGAGATTGATCCTGCACTGGTGCCGCTGGCCATTGATGAATTTCCCGCCCTGTTTGTCGCTGCCGCCTGTGCCCGTGGCCGGACCGTGTTGACCGGCGCAGAGGAACTGCGGGTCAAGGAAAGTGATCGCATCCAGGTGATGGCGGATGGCCTGCAGCAACTGGGTATCGATGCCACGCCGACACATGACGGCATGATTATCGTAGGTGGCAGCCTGACTGCCGGGCGTGTCGACAGTCACGGTGATCACCGTATTGCCATGGCCTTTGCCATGGCGGCGTTGCGCTCACAGGGAGAGATCGAAATCCTCGATTGTGAAAACGTCAATACCTCGTTCCCGGGCTTTGCCGACCTGGCAGCACAAACCGGTCTTTCAATTGTATCGGGTGGTCCGTAGGGTGCGCCGTGCGCACCATCTGGTTTCCGGTAATGACCTGGTGCGCACGGCGCACCCTACTGTGACGATGTCGCCGTGTTTATACCTGTAATCACCATCGATGGCCCCAGTGGTTCCGGCAAGGGGACCATCAGCAGGCTGTTGGCAAACAGGCTGGGCTGGCATTACCTCGATAGCGGGGCGTTGTATCGTCTGCTGGCCTGTGCCGCGCAACGCGATGGTGTGGCGCTCGATGACGTGGATGGCCTGGTCGGGCTGGCCGCCCGCATCCACGCAGAATTCCGAATCACCGCCGACGGCGAAGAAAGCGTGCTGCTGGACGGCGAGCCGGTGACCGGGGAACTGCGGACCGAGCAATCCGGAAACGCGGCCTCGGAGATCGCGGCGCTGCCAGCGGTACGGGCCGCGCTGCTGGACTGGCAGCGGCGCTACCGCGAGCCGCCCGGTCTGGTGGCCGACGGGCGTGACATGGGTACGGTGGTGTTCCCGGATGCCGCACTCAAAATATTCCTTACCGCCAGCCCGGAGGAGCGCGCCAACAGGAGATATAAGCAATTGAAAGATATGGGAAAAAGTGTTTCACTCGCGGAGATCATGACCGATGTCAGGGCGCGTGATGCGCGCGACCGGTCACGGGCTGCGTCGCCCTTGGCACCTGCCGAGGATGCCCGTCTGCTCGATAACAGCACCCTGGGTATCGAGGAAACGGTTGCCCGTGTGCTCGATTATGCGCGCTCGATTTTTTAAAAAAATCGTATACAATTAATTAGATACACGTATAATACTGCGTTTCGTGCCCAGGAGCTGCTTCCGGGCGTTTTATTAACCTGACCCACCGTATCGCCAGATGCCGTGGCTGAAGACAAGTGAACAGGCCCTGTGCCGTTCAAGGACAACCCAATCCCATGACCGAGAGTTTTGCTGAACTATTTGAAGAAAGCCTTGCAAATCAGGAATTCCGCCGAGGCGCTGTAGTAACCGGTACCATTGTTGATATTCAATCCGACAGTGTCATTGTCAATGCGGGACTGAAATCGGAAGGCATTATCCCGATTGCCCAGTTCAAGAATGCACAGGGTGAACTGGAGGTTGAAATCGGCGATGAAGTGGAAGTTTCACTGGAAGCCATTGAAGACGGTTTTGGTGAAACCCGCCTGTCCAGGGAAAAGGCAAAACGTGACCAGGTCTGGAGAAGTCTCGAAGAATCTTTCGAAAAGGAAGAGATCGTCAAGGGAACCATCAGCGGCAAGGTCAAGGGTGGTTTCACGGTTGATATAGACGACATTCGCGCATTCCTGCCCGGTTCGCTGGTTGATGTCCGTCCGGTACGGGATTCCGCTTACCTCGAGGGCAAGGAACTCGAATTCAAGGTTATCAAGCTCGACAAGCGTCGCAACAACGTTGTGGTATCACGCCGTGCCGTTGTCGAAACAGAATTCAGCGCAGAGCGCGAGGCGCTGCTGGAAAGTTTACAGGAAGGCATCGTTGTCAAGGGGATTGTCAAGAATCTTACCGACTACGGTGTGTTCGTCGATCTCGGTGGTATCGATGGTCTGTTGCACATTACCGATATGGCATGGAAACGCGTCAAGCATCCTTCCGAGATCGTCAATGTCGGTGATGAAATTGAAGTCAAGGTCCTCAAGTTTGATCGCGAGCGCAATCGTGTGTCTCTCGGTATGAAACAGCTGGGCACGGATCCGTGGGCTGATCTGGCACGGCGTTATCCGGCCGGTTCACGCCTGTTTGGCAAGGTGACCAACATTGCGGACTATGGCTGCTTTATCGAGATCGAAGAGGGTGTTGAAGGCCTGGTACATGTTTCCGAGATGGACTGGACCAACAAGAACGTCAATCCTTCCAAGGTCGTGCATATCGGGCAGGAAATGGAAGTCATGGTGCTGGACATCGACGAGGAGCGCCGCCGCATCTCTCTGGGTATCAAGCAGTGTTTCCCGAATCCGTGGGACGAGTTCGCTGCAACACATAACAAGAATGACCACGTCAAGGGTACTATCAAGTCAATCACCGATTTCGGTATTTTCATCGGGCTGGAGGGCGACATCGACGGGCTGATTCATCTTTCGGATATTTCCTGGAGCGAGCCGGGCGAGGAGGCCGTTCGGAATTACTCCAAGGGTGACGAGATCGAGGCTGTTGTGCTGTCCGTTGACCCGGAGCGTGAACGGATTTCGCTGGGAATCAAGCAGCTCGAGAAGGACCCGTACTCGAACTTCGTTGCAGAACACAGCAAGGGCAGCATAGTAAAGGGAACCGTGAAGGAAGTGGATGCCAAGGCCGCCATCATTGATCTTGGCGACGGCGTGGAAGGTATACTGCGGGCGTCCGAGTTGTCACGGGACCGCACCGAGGATGTACGTACCAAGCTGAATCCCGGTGACGAGGTCGAGGCCAAATTTATGGGGGTTGACCGCAAGAACCGCACCATCAGCCTGTCCGTCAAAGCCAAGGATACGGAAGATGAAGCCGCAATGCTGCAGGACTACGGATCGGACAGCTCTGAGGCAACAACAAATCTGGGGGATGTGCTCAAGCGGCAAATGAATGGGGATGAATAACCACTAAATAACAATCTGGTATGGCAGATCCAGGAAGGTGGAGAAAATGACAAAGTCTGAACTAATTGAAATTCTGGCGGCGAAAAACAGTCACCTTAATCACAAGGACGTGGAGCTTGCCGTCAAGAGTCTGCTTGAACAAATGAGTCAGGCGCTTGCATCGGGACAGCGAATCGAGATACGGGGTTTTGGCAGTTTCTCGCTGCATTACCGCCCACCGCGTATCGGAAGAAACCCGAAAACCGGCGAATCGGTTGCACTCGCAGCCAAGCACGTGCCGCATTTCAAGCCTGGCAAGGAACTGCGTGAACGGGTCAACAATTATTTCCTGTTACACAAAGACGTATAAAACGGGTTGCTTCACCAGCTCCCCGCAAATCGTGCCAGCCAGACGGCCCTGGACCCCGGCGGCTGCATCGATGTTCATGTCCCGGTAATACCTGTTTGTACCTGCTCTCATCAGTCTGCCCTTCCCAAAGGCCGGCACGCAATTACCTGCATTCCTCGTTTGGCTGGGCCTGGCCCAGCGTCTGCCGCCGGCACACGACGCGATGGTACTATGTGATATCCAGCGGGGGAGCCGTACCCGCTTGATTGACTGGGCGCGGGAGATTGCTCCTGCCCCATGACGGATTGCCCCCCGGTACTGGTATGAATGACTGCTGGCGTGCGAGCAGAATAATAGGGAAGCGCTATGATTTATCCGGGAGCAGCCGGGCAGGTGCCCATCGGGATATGTTCGCGTCCAATCCAATGGAGAACCGGGAACTCTGGCAACAACAGGTAGCGGGAATGAGTGAAATACAGGATCGGGGGACACGCATTATCGTGGCGCTGGATTATCCGGATGCCAGGTCCGCGATGGAATTTGTCAGCCACGTCAATCCTGAACAGTGCCGGCTCAAGGTGGGAAAGGAACTGTTTACCAGTGCCGGACCGGATTTTGTGAAAAGTCTGGCAGGACTGGGATTCGACGTGTTTCTTGACCTGAAATACCATGACATTCCCAATACGGTGGCAAAGGCCTGCCGTGCGGCCGCCGGACTGGATGTCTGGATGCTGAACGTGCATGCCCTGGGCGGGAGACGCATGCTCGAAGCTGCGGCCGAGGCCGTTACCGCTACCGCGCGACCCCCGATACTCGTTGCCGTCACGATCCTCACGAGCATGGACACGGCTGACCTGAAGTCCATCGGGCTCGGGAAGTTGCCGGAAGAGCACGTGCTGCAACTGGCGACGTTGGCCAGCGACTGCGGTCTCGATGGTGTGGTGTGCTCCTCGCGTGAAGCGCCACGGATACGTGAACAGTTGGGAGAAGAATTCCTGCTGGTCACTCCGGGGATTCGCCCCTTGGGCAGCCAGGCGGACGACCAGCGGCGGGTGATGACGCCTGCCGATGCCGTACGCAACGGGTCCACCTATCTGGTTATCGGGCGCCCGGTGACACAGGCTGACGACCCGGCGGCCGTTTTGCTGACGATTAATTCAGAACTGGCAGCATTGTGACAGGTAGTCGTTATTGTATTCTATGACCTGTGCAGGCTGGTGCACCAGTGCATGCGGACCTGTTGCAGCGGGTAACCGGTTCCCGGTTATTCGATTCAAGGATGATCACAACAGAAAGGAGTCACACCATGTCAATAATCAGATCCATGTTGTTGCTGGTTTCGATGCTGCTGGCAGCTTCGACACACGTGCTCGCTGGCCAGGTCAACATTAATACTGCAGATGCCGGTACGCTGGCCAGCACCATCGACGGCGTCGGCGAACGCAAGGCGCAGGCAATTGTCGAGTACCGGCTGACAAACGGGCCGTTTGCCAGTGTTGACGAGCTGGCGAATGTCAAAGGTATCGGGACAAAGACCGTTGAGAACAATCGCGGCAGCCTGACCGTTGGTGCACCGGCACGCTAGGGCCGGCATTTCCTGCCTCAAGGATGGAAGGGCGTCCGTGCAGGGCGCCCTATTTTATTGTGCGGGTTGCCGCCGGGTTGCAGCTCCAGATGGTGTTTCATACCTTCACAGGCGAATCAATAAGACAATAAATACAGAAAGATAGTTAATATCTGTTATTCTTGAACATATTTTCCGGTGAATAGCGGTATCCGGTTGTGCGATATTCAATTATTCGCTGTAATCGCCGATTAACATCGCAAGGATGCTCCATTGACGGAGTGGTCTGACACTCAGCACGGAACAACGTAATGAAGCTCTACCCGGTAATCCTTTCAGGCGGATCTGGATCGCGTCTCTGGCCCTTATCCAGGGAGCATTACCCGAAGCCGTTACTGCCCCTGACATCCGACCGGACCCTGTTGCAGGAAACCGCCCTGCGGCTGGAAGGGTTGCCTGACCTTGGTGATGCCATCTACGTCTGCAACGAGGAGCACCGTTTTCTGGTTGCCGAGCAGGTTACACAACTTGGCAAGACTCCAGCAGCCATTATCCTGGAGCCGGAAGGCCGGAACACGGCACCGGCACTGACACTTGCGGCCCTGTACCTCGAAAGCCGCGCACCGGATTCCATGATGATCGTCATGCCGGCCGATCATGTCATCACGGATCGGCCGGAATTCGTCAAGGCGGTCGGCAGGGGGATCAGTCCGGCCGGGGAGGGCTCGCTGGTAACATTCGGCGTGGTACCGGACGCACCGGAAACCGGCTATGGATATATAAAACGTGATGGTGCAATCAAGGGTAGTGAGGCATTCCAGGTGGCCCGCTTTATCGAAAAGCCGGACGTGGCAACCGCAGAACAATATATAAAGGAAGGCGATTACTACTGGAACAGCGGTATTTTCCTGATGCGTACCAGTCGCTGGCTCGAGGAAATCGCCGCGCATCGACCTGAGATCCTTGAGTGCTGCCGCAGCTGTGTCGATGGCGGTGCCGAAGACAGTGATTTCTTCAGGGTCAGTCGTGAAATATTCATGAGCTGTCCCTCGGACTCCATCGATTACGCGGTAATGGAAAAAACCCGGCAGGCTGTCGTGGTGCCGTTTGCTGCCGGCTGGTCTGACGTGGGTGCCTGGTCATCGCTGTGGAATGTCTGCCCCCGTGATGAAGCCGGGAATGTCGTCCAGGGTGACGTGATCGCCAGTGACACGCACAATGCCTTGCTCTTCGCCCAGCACCGCTGCCTTGCCGCTGTGGGAATAGATGATGTCGTCGTGGTGGAGACAGCCGATGCCGTGCTGGTTGCAAGCAAGGACAGGGCGCAGGATGTCAAGGATATCGTCAGCAAGCTGAAGGAATCTGACCGGCACGAGTTCAAGGCCCACCGCCGGGTGTACCGTCCCTGGGGCTCATTTGAAGGAGTTGATGCCGGTTCGCGCTTCCAGGTGAAGCGGCTGACGGTAAAACCGGGGGCGCAACTTTCACTGCAGATGCATCACCACCGCGCCGAGCACTGGGTCGTCGTGAAGGGCACGGCACGGGTGACCTGTGGCGATAATGTATTCGAGCTGCACGAGAACGAGTCGACCTATATACCGATTGGCGAGAAGCACCGACTCGAAAACCCCGGCAATATCGAGCTGGAAGTCATCGAGATCCAGTCAGGCAGTTACCTGGGTGAAGATGACATCGTGCGTTTCGAGGATGTGTATGATCGGGTACAGGAAAATTAGGATCAGGAACTGAATCATGAGGAAAGCCATCAATAAAGCTGTGTTTCCCGTCGCCGGCATGGGTACGCGATTTCTTCCGGCAACCAAGGCAAATCCAAAGGAAATGCTGCCGATCGTAGACAAGCCGCTGATCCAGTATGCCGCCGAAGAGGCGGTACGCGCGGGCATCAAGGAACTGATCTTTGTGACCAGCAGCAGCAAGCGGGCCATCGAGGACCATTTCGACAAAAACTACGAGCTGGAAACGGAACTCGAGAAGAAAGGCAAGCATGAGCTGCTCAGGATCGTTCAGGAAGTGGTACCCCCGGATGTGACCTGTGTGTATGTCCGGCAACCGGAGGCCCTGGGCCTGGGGCACGCAGTATTGTGTGCAGGGCCCGTTGTCGGCGATGATCCCTTTGCAGTGATACTCGCAGACGATCTCATTAACTGCAATGGTAATCACGTACTGGGACAGATGATTTCGGTCTTCAACGATCGTGGTTGCAGCATTCTTGGTGTCGAGGAGGTGCCGCCGGAAGATACCGACAAATACGGCATAGTCGATCCGGAAGAGTCCCATGGACGGATTACCCATGTCAGGAATATCGTGGAGAAACCGGCACCTGCTGATGCCCGTTCCAACCTCGCCGTGGTCGGACGCTACATCCTTACACCGGCGATCTTCGCTCATCTCGAGAACATCCCGCGGGGTGCCGGCGGTGAGATCCAGCTGACCGATGCCATCGAGCGTTTGCTGCAGGATGAACAGGTGCTGGCGTATCGCTTTGAAGGCAAACGCTATGACTGCGGCAACAAGCTGGGCTACCTCCAGGCCACCGTTGAACTCGCCCTGGAGCACCCGGAGCTGCGCGAAGCGTTTCTGGAATATCTGGAAACCGAGTTCGGCAGTGCGAAGAAGCTGCGTGCCATCAACGACTGACGCTGAACGCCATTCTATATGAAGTGAGAGTGGCTCCCCGGGACGGGCTCGAACCGCCGACCTAGTGATTAACAGTAGCAGCGACACTCTGAATTGTGCCCAGAAAGCTTAAGAATCGGAAACGCTTTTCTGGCGGCCCTTGTGTTTGCTCTCCTCGACTGAAACAATCCCGAACCCTCCCGAGCATTCGGCTTCAGAATGTGCGCATTTTTTACTGCGTTTTCGAATGAGCTCAACGAGTTGCACCTTGTGGGCGACCGAGATTCCAGCGAACCGACGACACAGCCGCCGCGTGGGGGAGGCGGGTCGCCGGAGGGCCGGAGCAACCTCGCGCCGGGTACGGTGCAGAGCGGGGCATGCGCAAATTTAAATCAATCCAGCAAGCGCTACGATTTCTGAATGTGAACGCGGCTATTTACAATCTATTCAATCTGGGATGTCATTTGGTTTATGCGAAGTGCTATCGATTACCTCGATTGCCTGCATTTGCAACCTGGAGATATACGCAGATTTGAAATGACACTTTCGATAGGAATGTTCTGAGATCGAGTCGTTTTAACCACGCAGTACCCTTTTTCTAATATGGACTTTCGAGAGGCAGGTAACTATCCTGAGTGATATCGCTGGCGAGTTGCCCAGGCAACAGGAAAGACCAGAAGAATGGGGCCAACCGAAGTCCACATTTCAGGCATGGTCGTGCTGACCCGCCCCGAAAGCCTGCAGGCCGTGAAGGAAGACATTGAACGCCTCCCGGGCGTCGAAGTTCATGGCGAGTCCGAAACTGGCAAGCTCGTGGTCGTGCTGGAGTCGGATCGACAGACCTACATCACCGATACCATTGAAACAATTAGAAATTTCGAACATGTGCTAAGCGCAGCGCTTGTTTATCACCAGATCGAGCCGTTAGATTCCCAGGAAACCGACCTATTATGAAACTGTCCAGACGCGCGTCCATCAAGGCAAATGCCGCGGCCGCGGCCGCCGCAGTTGCCGGCATCAGCTTGCCGGTGACGGCTACCAACCTGATAGTCGATCAGCAAAAGACCAAAATCTCCTGGGATAAGGCGCCCTGCCGATTCTGTGGCACCGGTTGTTCGGTGCTGGTGGGAACCCAGGCCGGTCGCGTGGTCGCAACCCAGGGCGATCCCGAGGCACCGGTCAATCGTGGGCTGAACTGCATCAAGGGTTATTTCCTCTCCAAGGTCATGTATGGCAGCGATCGCCTGCAATCCCCGATGCTACGCATGAAGGGTGGGCAGTACGACAAGAACGGCGATTTCGAGCCGGTCTCTTGGGACAAAGCCTTCGACATCATGGCGGAGAAGTGGAAAGCGGCCCTGAAAAAGCGTGGCCCCACCAGTGTCGGCATGTTTGGCTCGGGGCAGTGGACTGTGATGGAAGGCTACGCGGCAGCCAAAATGATGAAGGCCGGTTTCCGGTCGAACAACATCGACCCCAACGCGCGTCATTGCATGGCCTCTGCGGTCGTTGGATTCATGCGCAGTTTCGGTATTGATGAACCCATGGGTTGCTACGATGATTTCGAAAGCGCGGACGCCTTCGTGTTGTGGGGCTCGAACATGGCGGAAATGCACCCTGTCCTGTGGACACGCCTGACCGACCGCCGCCTAAGCCACCCGCACGTCAAGGTGCACGTCATGTCCACCTATTATCATCGCTCTTTCGAGCTGGCCGATAATCGCATGATTTTTACCCCGCAGACCGATTTGATCATCGCCAATTTCATCGCCAACTACATCATCCAGAACGACGCGGTGAACTGGGACTTCGTCGACAAGCATACCCATTTCAAACGCGCCACTCCCGATATCGGCTATGGCCTGCGCGATGATGACCCACTACAGCAAAAAGCCGCCAATCCCAATTCCGGCGAAATGCACGCGATGTCCTTTGACGAATACAAGGAGGCAGTTTCCGACTATACCCTGGAACGGGCGATGGAGGCCTCGGGCGTCTCCGAGGAAAGCCTGCTGACTCTTGCAAAGGCCTATGCCGATCCCGGCACCAGGGTTATGTCGCTGTGGACCATGGGAGTGAATCAGCACACGCGCGGCGTGTGGATGAATAGCCTGATTTACAATATCCACCTGCTCACCGGCAAGATATCGCAGCCCGGCAATAGTCCTTTCTCGCTGACCGGTCAGCCTTCCGCTTGCGGCACAGCACGCGAGGTGGGCACTTTCTCGCATCGCCTGCCCGCCGATATGGTCGTTAAAAACAAGGCGCATCGCGACATCGCGGAAAAGATATGGAAACTTCCAGAGGGCACGATTCCCGCGAAACCGGGTTTCCATGCCGTGTTACAGAACCGCAAGCTCAATGACGGTGAACTCAATGTCTATTGGGTTATGTGCAACAACAACATCCAGGCCGCGCCCAACCTGATGGAGGAAGGGCTGCCCGGGTATCGCAATTCAGATAATTTCATCGTGACTTCCGATCCCTACCCAACAGTGACCTGCCAGGCATCCGACCTTATTTTGCCAACAGCCATGTGGGTCGAGAAAGAAGGTGCCTACGGCAACGCGGAGCGACGCACCCAGACCTGGCATCAGCAGGTCTCGCCACCCGGCGAAGCCAAGTCGGACCTGTGGCAAATCATGGAATTTACCAAGCGCTTCAAAATGGAAGAGGTCTGGACCGAGGAATTGCTGGCCGCCATGCCCGAGTATAAAGGCAAGACACTGTACGAGGTGATGTTCCGCAATGGCCAGGTTGATCGTTTCCCCGAAGCGGAAGCGCCGGAATTGAACGACGAGTCCCACGACCATGGATTTTACGTGCAAAAAGGCTTGTTCGAAGAGTATGCCTCCTTCGGTCGCGGTCACGGCCACGACCTCGCGCCTTACGATCGCTATCACCAGGAGCGCGGCCTGCGCTGGCCCGTGGTTGATGGCAAGGAAACCCTGTGGCGCTTTCGCGAAGGATCCGATCCCTACGTCAGGAAAGGCGCGGGTTTTGAGTTTTACGGTCACAAGGATGGCAAGGCCAACATTATTTTCGCGCCCTATGAAGCGGCGCCGGAAGAGCCGGATTCGGAATACAATCTGTGGCTCTGTACCGGTCGGGTGCTCGAACATTGGCATTCCGGTTCCATGACGCAACGCGTGCCCGAGCTTCACCGGGCGGTTCCGGATGCCATGTGCTACATCCATCCGAACGACGCCAGTAACCGGGGCCTGCGCCGTGCGGACGAAGTAATTATTCGCTCACGCCGTGGTGAGATACGCTGTCGCATCGAAACCCGGGGGCGTAACAAGCCGCCCGAGGGCCTGGTGTTCGTGCCCTGGTTTGACGCGCGCATCCTGATTAACAAGGTAACGCTGGATGCAACCGATCCCCTGTCCAAGCAGACCGATTTCAAGAAATGCGCGATCAAGATTATAAAGGCGTGATGACAATGAACAGCAAGAATAGTGTGAACAGATTCATGGCCGGCCTGCTGATTGTTGTTGCATGCCTGCTGCTGCCAACGGTACAGGGCCAGCAGGCCGATAGCGGGAGCGGCATGGCCAAGACCGACAACGTGACGAATGGCGGACAGGCTTCGTTGCGGGGTCTCACCGAGCTCGACGAAACACGTGAGGCCGATTTGTTCAAGCCGGTGCCGCGGGATCGCAGGCCCTACAAAAGCGATTATGTATATCAGCCGCCACTGATTCCGCACAAGATTCGCGACTATGAATTGTCGGCTAACGCCAACAAGTGCCTGACCTGCCACAGTTTCAAAAATGCGGTGGATTCCGGCGCGACAAAGATCAGTGTCACTCACTATGAATCCCGCCAGGGGCAGATACTTTCGGATGTGTCTCCGCGGCGCTACTTCTGCCTGCAGTGCCATGTGGTCCAGACCGATACGCGCGAACTGATCAGCAATAACTTTAAACCGGTAGATTCCCTGCAATAGCAGGTAGACACGGCGCGAACGCAATGAAGCAGCTGTTAATGACGTTTTGGAGCAGGCTTTCGCGGCCGAGCAAGGCATCCGCGGGGGTATTGCTGGGGCTTGGCTTCGTCGGCGGTATTCTCTTCTGGGGCGCATTTAATACCGGTATGGAAGCCACCAACACCGAGGCGTTTTGTTCCAGTTGCCATGCGCCCATCGTCGCGGAGATACGCGAAACCATTCACTACTCCAATCGATCGGGGGTGCGCGCGATCTGCTCCGACTGCCACGTTCCGCACGCCTGGACAGACAAGCTCGTGCGCAAGGTGCAGGCCAGTAAGGAACTGGTTGCCTTTGCCCTCGGAACCATCAACACTCCGGAGAAGTTTCGCGCCCGAAGGGGGCACCTGGCCCACCGCGAATGGCAACGCATGAAAAACAACGATTCCCAGGAATGCCGTAACTGCCATAACTTCGATTTCATGGATTTTTCGGAACAGGGTCGCCGCAGCATTACTCAGCACTCCACGGCGCTGGCCTCCGGCGACAAGACCTGTGTCGACTGCCACAAGGGGGTCGCCCATCGGTTACCGAATATGAGCGGCGTAGAGGGTTGGCAATAAGCCTGTAACAACAAATATGAGTACACTCGAGAGCATTTTCTGGCACGTCCTGGGCTACGCAACCATGCCGTTCATTTTCATCGTCGGCTATATCGGCGTCGCCGCTGCCGCCCTGTGGCTTTTGTCGCTGGGCGTGGACAAGGATATTTAACCGACCATCCGGGATTGCGCGCCTCCTTTGGGTGAGGTATCCCACCTCTTTGAAGAATTGGCGAATCAGCTGACCAGGATTTCAGTTTTTCAGAATTTCAGATTTTCACCCGCACAACCGGCACCGGAGGGAGTGGAGGGATGTCGAACGCCTTGAACGGCAGGTTTATGCCCAAACCCGGACTTTTAGGGTTGGCTAATATAAACCGGTGCTTAACGACAGGAACCGACCCTGAAGAGACATTCGAGCGTGTTTTTGGTACGGCAAAAATCGGGCACAATTCGGACATTAGAAGCTTAGGGGATGATGGCAAGACGTAGGTTCCTTCGTCACCTTTGGATGGTCCGTTAACGAGTCATGGTAAGGCGTTTATTTTTCTTATACTCAAGGCGAAGCTGGGGGTGGACGTTGAGCGCATCTGAGACATACCCAGCAGTGCTGCGACCAGATGGCTCAGCGCTGTAGTGCTCAGGCGCTCCGCAGTCGTGTGATGCGCGCCAGCCCTATGGCCAGCAGAGGCAGCGTCAGGGTGATCAGCATCGCCGTGACCAGCAGCCAGCCGAGCTCGCTGTAGTCAGCCGCCACCTGGATAGCACCGGTGGCGCGATCGGTTACCTCGCGGGTAATCGTATACACTTGGTTGAGGTACTTGGTGCCGAGCTGCGAGGCGGACAGGGCCAGGTTGGTGAAGGATGCCATCACCGCGAAGAAGGTGGCCTTGAGGTGCGCCGGCGCCGAGTTGGCGATCCAGGCCAGCATGGGGATCATCGCCACTTGGCCCAGCGGGGACTCCAGCGCGGTGTTCACCAGCGCGATGAAACGCGCATCCACCACGCCGCCGGTGAACGCAGCGGTCCACTCATGCAGGCCGTAGTACATGCCGACCACTGGCAGGTACAGGATGGTGCTAACAATCGTCAGAAAGACCACCACGAAGGCAATGGAACGCTCCGCCATGAAACGGCGGAACAGGAACATGCCGAACAAAGCCAGGCTGGCGCCGATCAGCGACAGCACCGAGATGAATTTCTGGTCGAAGGCCAGCTCGTCGATCATCCACCAGGTTTCGCCGGGCCCGGGGCCCGGCATGGCGCGGTACACGAAGATGATGATGGCGGTACCCACCAGGACCCTGCGTGCCTCGGGCTCCAGCACTTTCACCAAGCGCCGCATCAGAAATAGCACGATCGCCAACGAGCCGATGAAGATGATCTCCTGGTTGAACGGGATGTCGCTCAGGCCCATCGACACCGTGAACACCACGAACACCAGGCTGCCGCCTAGAATCCACCAGTTCGGCGCGGTGCGCTCCAGTTGACCATGTACCATGCCCCATGCATCACTGCTGGCGATCCCGCTGCGTCGCAGCTGGCGTAAGCGGCGCAGCTTCAGCCAGGCGGCAAGCAAAACACCCAGCACCGACACCACCGGGATCAGCAGCGCCATCTCATAGATGCGGATGTACACCGTCAGCTTGTCGGCCTCGGACATGCTGTCCACGTCCGCGAACATGTAGATGTTTAGCAGCGACACCAGCACCCCACCGCCGACCAGCGCAACTCGGCCAAGTGTCTGCATGGTGGTGTGCATCAGGCGCAGCTGGCCAGCGGGCAGGGCGCGGCCCTTGGCATCCACCCGCGGCACCGCCTCCACAGTCATGGCATCGGCCACCACGTCCTGCACAACGTAACCGATCGGCGCCAGCAGAACACTGACCACGAACCAGGCGCCCA
>CP070821.1:1941566-1973587 GCA_020344335.1 Gammaproteobacteria bacterium
GTTTGCCGGTAACTAGCGGTTTTTACGTCTTTGTGTGATTACAAACCAGTACACAACGATATTCAAAATGATCACCGCCGCTGCCAGGTACAGCTGGATTGTCCGCGTCAGTCCAACCGGGTAGATGAGCTGCACCAGGTAATGCTCGATAAAGCTGCCGCTGTAGCTGCTTGCACCCGCGGCTCTCCGCAGGCTCTGTTCCAGCGGGGTCAGCGGGCACAGCCAGCCCATTACCTCGAGCAGTACCGCCCATGCCACGGCAGGCAGGTGCAACCAGACGACAGACCGCCAGCGCAGCGCCAGCAAGCCCCCGCAGACTACGAAGACGATAAACAGGGCATGGATGGCCAGCACCAGGTCGGCCAGTGCATGGTAATTCACGGGGATCTACCCGCTACCGTCCGGGTAGTCGTTACCGGTATCGGTGCGCCGGGTGGCGAGTTTGTAGATCCTCAGCAGGTCATCTTCCGTGACATCGATGAAGGAATCAATCTGGCTCAGGGCATAGACCAGGTCTTCATGGGCAATCGGCCCGTAATGCCTGCGGGCTATCGCGGGAAGGGGAGCTTTCCCGGACAGGCTGGCCGGGTAGCGGCGCCAGTGAAACAGGGCATTGAACAGCACCGCTACCGTGAGGATCACGGCAACATTGATCAGCACGGGGGTCAGGACGTACTGGAAGCCGAGAGCCTGGATGCTTGCACCACCGACAACAGCCGTCAGTGCGGTGGCACCACCGGGCGGGTGTATGCAGCGCAGGTAGTGCATGGCGCCGGTGGCGAGCCCCACACTGGCCGCCGCAGCCAGTGCCATGCCGGGAATGTAGCGCACGCAGGCAACACCGATAACGGCGGAAACCAGGTGGCCGCCAAGTACGTTCCAGGGCTGACCGAGAGCACCATGGGGTGCGGCAAACAGCAACACGGCCGAGGCGCCCATCGAGGCAACAATCAGTGCTGCATCGGTGCCCTCGACAAACCGGCTGGAGACCAAAAGGATCAGCAGGATGCCAAGGAAGCCACCGAGTGCGGATACCAGCCGCTCGGTATGGCTGACGGGGCTGAATTCAATCCCGAGATGTCTGAATAACGCGTTTTGTTTCATGTGAACTGCGGGACAGTCTCACCTCCGGTGAGAAGGTGAGACCGGAAACGGTCGAGAGGCTGGCCCGGGTCATGCAGGCGTGGGGCGTGAGCACGATGCAGTAGCCCTGTCTGCGAATTTTCAGTTGTAATCTTTCTATTCGTGCCCGTTGCCGTCCCTGTTGAATAGAACGCATGGCGAAATCCGGATGCTGAAGCTCACGGAGCCAGTGCGGCACGCAGGGATTCGGCGATCCCGCGGGCAGTGTCGACGTCATCAGCAAGACAGTTGATGTGGCCCATCTTGCGTCCGCGCCGGGCCTGCTGCTTGCCATAAAGATGGAGATGCGCCTGCGGCTCGTTGAATACCGCCTCCCAGTCCGGTTCGCCAGTCTCCCAGATATCGCCAAGCAGGTTGAGCATGGCGGCCGCTGAGAGTAGCTGGGTGTCTCCGGGAGGCAGGCCGCACAGCATGCGGACCTGCTGTTCATATTGCGATGCGGCACAGGCATCGACCGTGAGGTGACCGCTGTTGTGCGGGCGCGGAGTGATAGTGTTGATCAGCAGTTCGTCCTCCTCGGTCAGGAACAGTTCCAGCGACAGAACACCGCAGTAATCGAGTTCATCGGCAAGGTCGCCGGCGAGTTCGATCGCGCTCTCCTCGATATCTTCCGGGATACTGGCGGGTGCCAGTGACAGGTCCAGGAAGCCGCGGTGGTAGCTGTTTTCAATCACCGGGTAGGCTGCGATGTCACCTGCATGGCTGCGTGCCAGTACCACCGAGAGCCGCTTTTCGGCAAATACCCGTTCCTCCAGGATGCATGGTTGTTCCTCCATTTCCTGGAAGGCATCGATTGCCTCATCCAGAGTACTGACGGCATGCCGGCCGTGCCCCGGGTAGCGCGGTCGGGCAATCTTCAGAATGCCCTGTTCCTCGATATCCTGCATGGCCTCTTCCAGGTCGTCGATTGTCTGGATGGCATAGAAGCCGACCGTCGGGAAGTCGTGTTCATCCATGAACGTCTTTTCCTGCAGGCGGTCCTGTGCCATGGCAATGACTCCCGGGGCCGGGCGTACCGGGCAGTGCTGTTGCAAGCGTGCAAGGCTGCCGATCGGCAGGTTCTCGAATTCGGCTGTGACTACCGCACAATAATCACCCAGCATGTCGAGGGCGGCATGATCATTGTAGTCGGACTGTATGTGCTGGTTTGCGATGGTTCCTGCCGGGCTGTGCGGATCCGGATCGAGAATGATGACGCGGTAACCCATACTGCGGGCTGCAACAGTGAACATGCGGCCCAATTGGCCGCCACCTATCATGCCCAGCGTTGCATCGGGAAAAATCACATCACACCGGCAGCTTCATGTTGCGGACCAGCTCTTCCTGGTCTTATGGGAATACAGCAAGCTTGTCTGCCATTGCGGTATCGGTCATCGCAATGATGCTTACGGCATACAGCGCGGCATTGGCAGCGCCCGCCTCGCCAATCGCAAAGGTCGCCACCGGGATACCCTTCGGCATCTGTACCGTGGACAGCAGCGAGTCCGTACCCTTGAGATATTTCGATGGGATCGGCACACCCAGTACCGGCAGGGTGTTTTTTGGCGGCGGTGACACCGGCGATAACGGCGGCAAACCCGCGTTCACGCAGGCCGGTCACATAGTCGGTCAGCATATCGGTGGCGCGGTGTGCGGAGATGACCCTGGCCTCGAACGGCACGCTGAATTTCTCCAGCATGTCAACGGCCGGTTTCATCACGTCCCAGTAGCTGTTGCTGCCCATGAGTATTGCTACTTTCGGTGTATCCATTTTCTGGTTCCGTGTTGTTGTTGGTGAACGGGGAAGCGATTTTACCACTCCCGATAGGCGAACGGGTGCCCGTTGAGGCAAAAATAGCATGAAATTCATTGCTATTGACCGCTTTTATTGGGGAATTTCACTATGGCAGTAGGGTAGGTACAATGCCCGCTTTACCCGAGTCGGACTGGGAGCATATCACTATGAAAGACGTGCTGTACGAGAGCCGGCTGGGCAGCCTGCCCTTGCTGAATCGCGGCAAGGTACGTGATATCTATGCCGTTGGCGATGATCACCTGTTGATCGTGACCACAGATCGCCTGTCGGCGTTTGATGTCATTCTGCCGGACCCGATACCCGGCAAGGGTGCGGTATTGACCGCCGTTTCCAATTTCTGGTTCGATCGTACCACCGGCATCGTACCCAATCACCTGGCAACGATGACGCTGGAGGAAGCCGTGCCGGATGCGCAGGAACGCGCGCAGGTGGAAGGACGGGCAATCGTGGTGAAGAAGCTCAAGACCCTGCCCGTGGAAGCGATTGTGCGCGGTTACCTGATCGGTTCCGGCTGGAAGGACTACCAGGCGACCGGCAGTGTATGCGGTATTGCATTACCGGAAGGGCTGCAGCTGGCCGATCGTCTGCCGGAGGCGATCTACACCCCGTCAACCAAGGCAGATGTCGGTGAGCACGACGAGAATATCGATTTTGACAAAACTGTCGAGCTGCTGGGTGCGGAACGTGCGCAGCAGGTACGCGATGTCAGCCTGCAGATCTATCGCGACTGTACGGCCTATGCACTGGAGCGCGGTATCATTATCGCGGACACCAAGTTCGAGTTTGGACTGGATGAGAACGATCAGCTGGTGCTGATCGATGAAGTGCTGACGCCGGACTCCTCGCGTTTCTGGCCGGCAGACAGTTATGCACCCGGCAGCAGTCCGGAAAGTTTTGACAAGCAGTATATCCGGGACTATCTGGAGACGCTCGACTGGGACAAGACACCGCCGGCCCCGGAACTGCCGCAGGAGATCATTGAAAGGACTGCGGAGAAATACCGCGAAGCACAGGATCGGCTGACTACCTGACGTACCTTGGCTGTGGAGTAGAAGAACAGTTCGGGGAGTCACTGGCAATCGACGCAAACATTAATGGTCAGTATTTATCCATTGTCATTCCGGCCAGGCGAGTGAAACGAGTGCGAGCCGGAATCCAGGAATAAAATGGAAATCCTGGATTCCCGCTTCCGCAGGAATGACTTAAAAATAAATCAGGACTCACTTAATCTATGTCTTTCAGCAGCATTTCGGAGTAACCCACTATACCCAGGAGCTGGCCCTGGTCGATGACCGGTGCGTAGGAGAAGCCAAGCTTGTTGAACAGCCGGGCACAGTAACGGATGTCCATGTCCGGGTCTACGCCCACCACGGGTTTGGACATGATTTCATAAACATTGACGCGTTCCGGCGCCCGGTCAACAGCAAGTACCTCCCTGGCAATGTCAGATAACAGCACGATGCCATACTCATCGTGGTCGTCGCGCTTGTCGACGATCAGCACAACGGCGCCGCTGCTTTTCATTATGGCGAGCGCCTGGCTGACGGTCTTGAGTCCATCAACCGTCTGGAAATCGGATGTCATCACATCCCTGACGCGGACAGGTTGCTTATCTTTCATATTTTTTCCTCCACAATATCAGACAGCCTGCTGATCTGGCCGGTCACCCCCAGCGCATCCTCTACATCGATCTGGAACACAATCCCGGTTCCCGGGTGCTCGTCAAATTTACCGATTTCGGCAATGCGTTCCATGATTGTTCTGCTCAGATGTTCTTCCACCAGGAACATCAGCATGTCGCGTTGTGTCTCGAGATTGAGGCCGAAAAATGTTTTTGGCGCTTCTATCCCTTCGCCGCGCACCTGGTTCAGCACGGTAGCACCGGTAGCACCGGCCTCGCGCGCGGTATCCATGATGACATCGGTAATATCTTCCTTTACGAGTGCAATGATCAATTTGAAATGCATGATTGTCTACCTCTTTTCCCTACCAGTTTAACTATAGTCTAGCCTTCTGATTTGTACGTTCCCTTTTTCCGTTGGCCACGGTGCAACCACCATTCTCCCAGCTGCGCATATGCCATCACTGCCATGATCGGGAACAGGCTGGCAAAGGCGATGAGGCCGAAACCATCGAGCAACGGGCTGCGGCCCGGGATGGTACTTGCCAGCCCCAGTCCCAGCGCGGTGACCAGAGGAACGGTAACCGTCGACGTGGTGACACCGCCCGAGTCATAGGCCAGGGCGATGATTATGCGCGGCGCGAAGATTGTCTGGATCACGACGACGATATAACCCGCGATGATGTAATAATGCAGCGGGGTACCGGTGACGATACGAAAGGTGCCCAGTGCAATGCCGGTAGCAACACCGATGGCAACCGCGACCCGTAATCCCCAGATAGTAATCGCTCCACCGGAAACCCGCTGCGCCTTGATTGCGACCGCGATCAGGGCAGGCTCTGCAATCGTGGTGGCAAAACCGATGGCTGCGGCGAACAGGTAGACCCATTTATAGCTGTCCCATTGCAGCGTCCCGGTCACTGTCGCCGTGGCACTCTGGATAAAGGCCGGATCAGTCAGTTGCTCCGCCATGAGCCTGCCCAGCGGGAACAGGGCCTCTTCCAGGCCAACAAGGAAAAATGTCAGGCCGATCAGGACATAGATGAACCCGATCAGGACACTTTTCAGGTTCGGAATGTTGCGTCGCAGGACCAACACCTGAAATCCGAAAATGATTGCGACGATTGGCAATACATCGTTGATGGTAGACAGGCCGGTGGCTGCCAGGTTATGCAGGAGATCCATCAGACGATCATCCCGTAGGCCATCACGAAAATCATCGGCGTGAGAGAGGCAAAGGCGATCAGCCCGAAGCCGTCAATCATGGGGTTGCGACCCTTGATACTTTCCGCCAGGCCCACCCCCAGTGCGGTTACCAGCGGCACGGTGACCGTCGATGTCGTGACACCGCCTGAATCATAGGCAATACCGATAATTTCCTGCGGGGCAAAGGCCGTCATGACAACGACACCGATATAACCGCCAATAATAAAATACTGGATCGGCCAGCCGCGGATAATACGGTACACGCCAACGACGATTGCCAGGCCAACGGATAATGCCACGGTCAATCTCAACCCGAAGGCATATTGCTCCATGGCCTCGTCATTCTCCGCGATCACCCTGCCCGCTGCAGCGATCTCGGCGGCTTCCTCGGCGACGGCAGTGAGTGCCGGTTCCGCGATCGTGGTGCCGAATCCCAGCGCAAATGCAAACAGGAGCAACCAGAACAGGTTGGCCTTGCGGGCAAACGCATAGGCGATGGATTCGCCGATCGGAAACAGCCCCTGCTCCAGCCCACGGACAAAAAATGCCAGCCCCACTATGACCAGCACGCTGCCCGAGAGTATCCTGCCAATTTCGGGTACTGGCTGTTGTATGACGACCAACTGGAAGAAGGCCACGACAAGGACAATGGGCAGTAAATCACGTACACTCGAAAGCACAGATTCCAGAAAATTGCGTAGCTGGTTCAACGTGATTGATCCATTGTGTTTTGAGTCTGGTTCTTTTGTCATAGCCTACCATTGTGTACGTTGGTTTTTTTGGTCTGGATTGATTTTTTATTTCGCCTGAATGACAAGCGGAAATGACGGGTTTACGCAGAGTTGTCTACATGATTTCGGCACTGGCAGTAGCCTGCTTTTTCCTGTTCCCGGAACCGGATATTGCAATCATCGGGGCGCTGTTGTTGCAGACCCTGGCATTTGTGATTATCGCTGGCAAATCGAGAGCCGACAGTATTGTGTTAACAGGTATCACCGTCCTGCTTATGGGATTGATACCTGCAGATCATCCGCTGATCCGGGGACCGTTTTTCGAATCTGCCAAACCGTGGATTATTGGAACCGGTATTGCGATCATTATCTCCGGGGTGTTGCTCATCGTCAGGCAATACTGTGACCGCTACTGAACCGGAGAGACGGGTTTGCATTCCAGTCCCGTTCCGGTGGAAAAAACCGTAGCTGGACAGACCAGTGGTGCGGACGGGCAGAAAATGCCGTGCCTGCCCGGTGTGCTGTTTCACCCTGTTTTTCCAGTAGTTTTCATTATGCCCGGCGCACTGTCGTGTGGCCTTGCCCGATTTCGGTTATGATGAATTGAAGTGACCGGGTCAAACGCAACCATGAGAGTGCCACGACTTTCCGTACAGTTCCACGATGCAGCGGAGCCCTTGCGTAACCGGGCACCGTCACATGACGAGAATGGCAGGTCCCTGAGTGATTTCATGGTATTGATCCCGGGGCTGAAGAAAAAGCCACAGGGTCTGATCAACAAGACCATAAACGAAATACACCTGGCACTGACGCATTTTGATCATGCCGTTGTGTTTGCCGAGTTCAATATCCGTCTGAATCTGCTCTGGGTATCCATCCGGCCGATACACGGTATCCGTTTCGAGATTGTCGGTGCCATCCAGGAACGGGTACCGGAAGCCAGACTGGTATCGCATATCTAGAAAGGACAAAGCGATGACGATCCTGCTCATGCAGGGACTGTCCGGCGCGCTGGTCGGCGTGTGCCTGTTCTACCTGCTGGCATCCCTGATCATTCGCCAGTGGATTCGGATCGATTTTTACCAGCTGGTTCTGTTCATGGCGGTGGCGTTTCTAGTGGCCATTGTTTTCGAAGTGCTGCTCGGGAAACTGTACTACTTCGTGATCGGACGGCCGTTGTGGCAGTATCGGGTCCTGCCGATACACGAGGGGCTGACGTCGAGCCTGAACTTCATCATCTGGCCGATATACGGCTACTACTGGTATTTCATGCACCGGGTGCTGCATGCGCACCGGATACGGATCCGGCGTACCTGGATGAAGGGACTGGCCTCCGGCTTCGACGGTCCCCTGCTGGAGATTCTCGCCAACGGGTTCTTTCTGCTGTTCTATGGCACGTTCTATTTTTATTACCTTCCGGGCGATCTGCGACATTTCACCTCGATCCAGGTGGTTCCGCTTTATATGATTATGGGAATATTTCTGGCACTGCTGATTGGCTGGCTGGAGCGGCGACCACGACGCTGGCATTACCCGGTAGGCTTCTATCTTGCCGGCGTGGGCTTTGTGCTGGCGGGATAAATACAATTCCTGGCGTGTGCATGGATGCAGAAGTGCAAAGATAACAAGCACAGCGGGCCGGCATGGCAAAGTTTTATGCCGTAGTCGCCGTTACCGGTTTACAGCTGCTGGCTGAAATAATCCTCGAGGAACTCGTCGAATGACAGGGTATCGGAGATCTCGATGCGTTGCTGCTCCTGGATGGATTTTTCGACGGATGCCTCGATCATCTGCAGGGTCTTTTCGTTGCGTTCGAGCTTCCTGAAATATTCCCGGTGTTGTTCGGACATGCGTTTTGCAAAATGAAAATAGCCCTCGCCATGCGCGCGCATGTCAGCCAGAACCCGGGCGGACGGTGTGCGCTCCGGATCGCTCACGCAGTTCCGTGCTGCCAGCAGTGCCTGCCCATAGAGATCTTTTCCGGACCCCGCATCCAGCAGCCCGGCAAATCCGGTCATGGCAGCACTCAGTTCCCCGGCCCACTGTTTGAGAGTGATTGACCGGTTGTTGCGTTGCAGGACGAGATCGGGCTCCCGCCCGCGGTAACAGACCGCGTTCAGATTAAAGTCGATTTCCAGGCGTTCCTGGTCACTGATGACCGGGCTTTCGTGCAACAGGCAGAAGGCCATCATGGTCTCGAGAAAGCGGCACTGCTCCACGCTGATTCCGGTTGGCTCATAGGGATTAATATCAAGGGACCGTAGTTCCACGTAGCGTACCCCGCGGCGCTGCAGTGCCAGTGTCGGTTTTTCGTTGAATTCCGGCACCTGCTTCGGCCTGACCGAGCTGTAATATTCATTCTCGATCTGCAGGATATTGGCATTGAGCTGACGGTATTCCCCGTTGACCTTGACCCCGATTTTCTCATGGCTGGGACACGGTGTTTCGATGGCCCTCATGAGACTTTCAGTATAGCTGTCGAGGCTGTCATAGGTTGCCTTGAAGCCATCTTTCAGCTCGTGCGCGTTCTGGTAGCCGATATCGCCCATGCGCAGTGAGGTTGCATAGGGGGCGTAGTAGGAGTTTTCGTTGAACTCCTCCAGTGTTGTTGCCTCGCCGTTCATATAGGACTTGCAGATGGCCGGTGAGCTGCCATACAGGTAAGGTACCAGCCAGCCAAAGCGCTGCAGGTTGCGGATCATGTGAAAGTAACGTGCCGATCTATAGTCCTGCAGTGGTTGTTTGTCTTTCTCAATCTCCTGCAATACGGGCCAGAAGGCATCCGCGAAGGAATAGTTGTAGTGACCACCGGCAATCACCTGCATGACCCGTCCGTAGCGATAACCCAGACCCCGACGGTAGACGGTCTTCATCAGCCCGGCATTCGAGGAACCGTACTGTGCGATCGGAATGCTGGCGCCACCCTCGACCACGCACGGCATACTCGATGACCAGAGTAGTTCCGGATTGAGCTTCAGGTAGACAAACTGCTGCAGGCTGCGCAGGAAGGCGAGTGCCTCATCCGGGCTGGCCAGCGGGGGGGTGATGAATTCCAGCAGCGCCTCGGAGTAATCCGTGGTAATCCAGGGGTGCGTCAGGGCAGAACCGAGGGCCGCCGGATGGGGGGTCTGGGCGATGCTGCCATCCGGTCCCACCCGCAGGCTTTCCTTTTCCAGTCCGGTCAGGCCCTCCTGGATGGTGTGTTGACGGCCGCTGCTGAGCAGTTCGGAAAGTCGCTGTTCAGAAAGGGAATACAAGGGCTGGCGGCCTCTGGCGGTCGGTGCATGGATGATTCCGGCCGACTGGCATGTCGCCGGCGTAACAAGTATGCTACCTTATTAAATACAATATAAATAAGCAATTACAGATAGTAACAACCAGTTGTTGGTGTGTGGGAGCCGTTGTATGCCACCAAGAAAAAAACTGAAAATCGTTGACATCAAGGTGTCCTGCAGCAATTGCAGCCTCGCCGACCTGTGCCTGCCGCACGGGATGGACATGGAAGATGTGAATGCCCTCGATCAGGCCGTCAAACGCCTGCCGCCCCTGCAGCCCGGTCAGCACCTCTACCGGACTGGCGACCCGGGCCGTTCCATGTACGCGGTGCGCTCCGGTTGTCTGAAAACCTATTGCACGACCGAGGACGGGGACGAGCAGGTCCTCGGATTTACCCTGCCGGGTGAACTGGTGGGGCTCGATGGCCTGAACAACGGCCAGTACGTGAGCAACAGCATTGCGCTGGAGACCACCAGTGTCTGTAACCTGCCCTACGACCAGCTGGAAAACCTGTGCCAGAAACTGCCGGCCCTGCAGCGGCAGGTGATGCGGATCGTTGGCAAGGAGGTTGCCAACGACCAGAAGATGCTGATGATGCTGGGCAAGCGCAGCGCAGAGGAACGGCTGGCGGGCTTCCTGGTGAGTCTTTCCGCGCGCTATAAATCGCGCAACCTGTCAGCGACGGAATTCAACCTGCCGATGTCACGCCAGGATATCGGCAACTATCTGGGGCTGGCCATCGAAACAGTCAGCCGCCTGTTCGCACATTTTCAGGAGCAAAAACTCCTGACGGTGAACCGTCGCGCGGTAGTACTGACAGATCTGGAGCGCCTGAAAGGAATGGTAGAAGGCTGTCAGTTGGGCGAGTCCGCCATCTCCTGATCCTGGCGGGGTGCGGCCGCTGCAGTGCGCAGGCCTTCAGATTACCTTTGAAAAGGTTTTCTCCGATTTGGACTCGTCCTGGTAGCGGTCGAATACCATGCAGATGTTGCGCACCAGTAGCCGGCCAGCCGGAAGTATTTGCAGGATATCCTCATCCAGCGCTAGCAGACCGTCATTCTCCATCTGTTCGAGTTCCCCGATTTCATCAGTGAAGTTGTTTGCGAAACTGAACCGCCATTTTTTTTCCAGCTCCCGGATATCCAGGGTGAAGTGGCATATAAGATCCTGGATGATCTCGCGCCGCAGCAGGTCATCCGGCTCCAGCTCGTAGCCGCGTTCCAGTGGCAGTCTGCCGGCTTCGATCAGCCGGTAATATTCCTCAAGATCACGCACATTCTGGTCGTAATTGTCGCAAACCTTGCCAATGGCCGTCACGCCCAGGCCGATCAGGTCGCACTCTGCCTTGGTGGAATAGCCCTGGAAATTTCTGTGCAGGGTGCCGTTGCGCTGCGCCACGGCCAGTTCGTCATCCGGCCGGGCAAAATGGTCCATTCCGATATAGACGTATCCGGAGCCGGTAAGAAGCTCGATGGTATGTTGCAGGATGTCGAGTTTTTCATCGGGTGATGGCAGGTCGTCCTCCGCGATCCGGCGTTGCGGTTTGAAACGTTCCGGCAGGTGGGCGTAGTTATAGACCGCAATCCGGTCCGGTCCGATGGAAACGGTACGCTTCAGTGTTTCGCCGAAACTTTCCACGGACTGGAAGGGCAGACCGTACATCAGGTCCATGTTGATTGACCGGAATCCCAGTTGCCGGGACATTTCTAAAACTTCCCGAGTCTGGTCCTCATCCTGGATGCGATTCACCGCCTTCTGCACCCGCGGATCGAAGTCCTGTACGCCCATGCTGATGCGGTTGAATCCTGTATCCCTGAGTGTTTCCAGCTTCTGGCGGGTTACCGAGCGCGGGTCGATCTCGATGGAGAACTCGCCGTTGTCATCATCTGCCAACGAAAAATTCCGGCGCACTACCTCCATTAGTTCGCGGATTTGTCCGGGTTCAAGAAAGGTCGGAGTGCCGCCCCCCCAGTGCAACTGCTCTACCCTGCGGTCCGGGTCGAACAGCTTGCCCTGCATCTCGATTTCCTGATACAGGTGCTCGAGGTAGCTGATGGCGCGCGAGTGGTCCCCGGTGACTATCTTGTTGCAGGCACAGTAGAAGCATACGGTGTCACAGAAAGGGATATGGATGTAGATCGACAGCGGGCGCGGGATCGGGTCCTCGTTGCTGTGCTGTGCCCAGGTGCGATAATCGTCTTCACTGAGACCAGCGTGGAACTGTGCCACGGTCGGATACGAAGTGTAGCGTGGCCCGCTCCGGTCATATCGCCGGATCAGCTCGGCATCGAAGATAAGCTGCTGTTTCATGGATACTTGCCAACTCGCCGGCAAGTGCGGCGGGTGTAATGCGAATTGGGATTCATAAGGGTTTTCTGTTACTGGCATATCCCCGGTTGTTCGCCTGTTTGTTGTCATATTTTCATCATCTGGCATGTTCGGTATGTTGACATGGATCAATACAACCCCGTTTTGGGCTGAGCGGCGGGAAGGATGCATTTGGTGTTTGCCTGTGGACGCCGGGGAAAGGCGGATTCCGTGCCGGTAAACCATTCTTGAATCACCAACCGACCGGAAACTGCCAGATGGCGGGTAGCCACCGCGACGAGTATCAGTAGTAATAGGCAACCAGGTAGATCCCGAGCAGTATGACTACCCAGAGGACCATGCTGCCGGTAGCCCAGGTACGGGCCAGAATTCCACGCGGTCCGTGGTACAGGAACAGCGTGCCAAACAGTGTTCCCACATGGCGCAGAAAATCGATGCGCCGGTGTGCATGCCAGCGGCTGAGCACCTGCGTCACCCGATTGATGGCCCGCGGACCCAGCCGGCGGTAGAACCAGTCCCAGTCGAGCGTGATGGTGAGCGTTCGCTTCAGGTACGGCAGCATGATGAAAAAAGCAAGACCCGAAAACAGCAACAGCTGCAGCATCTCAACGACGTGTATGCGCGTGTAGGGAACGTACTCTACCGGATACGGCAGGATGGCATAGAGCAGGTGCGGCCATATACCAAGTGCTATACAAAGAAAGGCGAACAGGATCATGGCCAGGCGCATGTTCAGCGGTGGATCGGGAGGCCGCAGGCCGGAGTCCTTCTGGAAGAAAACAAACCAGGGAAACTTGATACCCGCATGCAGAAACACGCCGGCAGAAGCTGCGGTCAGCAGAAACCAGATTATGGCCAGATGCTGGTCAGCTGCCGCCTGGGAGATCATCGACTTGCTGATAAAGCCCGATGTGAGCGGAAAGGAGGAAATGGAAAGGGCGCCGACGATACCGCAGACAGTCGTCAGGGGCATGCTCTGGAACAGACCGCCGAGATCGGTGCATTTTCGTTTGCCGGTCATATAGAGTACCGAACCGGCTGACATGAGCAGCAGGGCCTTGTAGATGATGTGGGTAAAGGCATGTGCCGCAGAACCGTTCATGGACATCTCGGTACCAATGCCGATACCGCAAACCATAAAACCGACCTGGTTTACGATGCTGTAGGCCAGGATGCGCCGCATGTCATTCTCGAGCAGTGCATATATGATCCCGTAGAAAACCATGTACAGGCCGATGAAGACGAGGACATCTGCACCGGGGAATCCGCGCAAAAGTACATAGACGGCAGCCTTGGTGGTAAAGGCGGAGAGGAACACCATGCCGCTCGGTGATGCCTCTGGGTAGGCATCCGGCAGCCAGGCCGACAGGGGTGGAGCGCCGGCGTTAATCAGGAAACCGCCGAGGATCAGCCAGTGCGCGGGACTGTCCGGTGCCATGGCAGTGAACAGTAACGAGCCGGTATCGGAGACATGGCCGATGACGCCGATCATCAGCATTACACCGCCCAGCAGGTGTACAACCAGGTAGCGCATACCGGCATGGCGGGACCGGTCTGTGATGGCGGACCACACCACCAGGGTCGAGGACAGGGCAAGCAGCTCCCAGAAGACGACCAGGGTAAGCAGATCTCCCGCGAAGACGATGCCGATCGCGCTGCCCGCGTTGGCCAGGGCAGCCACAAGTTCGACGATGCGCGCTTGGTTGAGTGCGAACAGGCTGCCCGCGAACGCCATGATGGCGAACACCGTACCGAACAGGCGGCTCAGCCGGTCGCTGGCCACGGGCACGAGTTCATATTCAAGAAAGGTCAGCCTCAGGCTCGCTCCCTCCGGAACCTGCCAGATAATGACAAGCACCAGCAGTGGCAGCCCCAGTGACAGGATGGCCCGCATATTCTGACCGAGCAGTGGCAGCAGCAGGGCACCGAGGAACAGGGGCAGGGCCGGCGGTATGGCGCTAATCCCGGTCATAGTAGCTGTCCTTGCGGTGCAGGAAACGGCCGATCAGTTTGGCAATCACGACCATGCCGACGCAGGTCACGAAACCGTACCAGGCATTGAAAGCGAAGGTGCCGTCGATCCCGAAATAGCCGTGTACATCCATGACCAAACCGGCGAGGACGGTCAGCAACAGGACGCACGCAAACACAATCCATAGCAGGCGGATGGTGCCGTGCCGGAGCAGCCAGTGCGGTCTCACGGGCTGCCTCCGGAAAGTTGCAACATCAGGTCAAGGGGCAGGTCCGGCAGGAAAAACAGGGCCAGAGTGCCTGCCGCAGTTACGGTGAGTGCCAGTACAACCAGGGGCGGTGCCTCCCCGTCTGTGTCCCTGGTGTTATGTCCCGGCATGCTCTCCAGCGTGTCGTTCGGGGTGCGGAAGAAGGCCACATAGACGATGGGCAGGAAGTAGGCGGCATTGAGAAGTGTGCTCATGATTATGACTCCGGCGGCAACGGCCTCCCGGGTTTCTATGGCACCGAGCAGAATATACCACTTGCTGATGAAACCGGCCGTTGGCGGGATGCCGATCATCGAGAGCGCGCCCACGGTGAAGGCCGCCATGGTCCAGGGCATGTGCCGACCGATACCGTTCAGTTCGCTGATCCGGGTCTTGTGTGTTGCGGTCAGGATTGCGCCGGCACAGAAAAACAGCGTGATCTTGGCAAATCCGTGCATGACGATGTGCATGCCTCCGCCCACGATACCGAGGGGCGTGACCAGCAGGGCGCACATCACGATATAGGACAGCTGGCTGATCGTGGACCAGGCCAGCCGCAGTTTTAGATTGTCCTGCCGCAGGGCAACGATCGCGGCCAGCAAAATCGTCGCAGCGGCGACATACATCAGCCACTGGGTGACCGGGATGTTCGCCAGGAAATCGATGCCGAATATGTAGATGACTACCTTGAGCACGGTAAACACGCCGGCCTTTACTACGGCGACCGCGTGCAGCAGGGCGCTCACCGGTGTTGGCGCCACCATGGCGGCAGGCAACCACAGGTGAAATGGCATGACGGCAGCCTTGCCGATCCCGAAAATGTACAGCACCAGCAGGATACCCGCGACACCGGGTGTCACTACACCCTCAAGTATACCGCCGGCGCGGAAGTCAAGGGTACCGGTCAA
The DNA here is from genome assembly GCA_020344335.1 of Gammaproteobacteria bacterium. Classification (GTDB taxonomy): domain Bacteria; phylum Pseudomonadota; class Gammaproteobacteria; order UBA9214; family UBA9214; genus SZUA-186. The sequence goes on from CP070821.1 coordinate 1,956,794, forward strand.
TGACCAGGTCCAGACCAGTGCCAGCAACAGCAGGATGATGGAGGTGCCCAGCAGGTAACCGAGGTACATGCGGCCGCCCTCGCGGGCATTGTCATCGCCGGCGTGGGTCACCAGCGGATAGGTCGACAGGGTGAGCAGCTCGTAGAAAACAAACAGCGTGAACATGTTGCCGGCAAATGCGATGCCCATGGCGCTGCCGAGTGCCACGGCAAAGTAACTGTAATAGGAAGTCTGGCGCCACTCGTGGTGGCTGCGCAAGTAGCCGATGGAATAGACCGACGTGACTATCCAGAGGAAACTGGCAAGCAGGGCGAACAGCATGCCCAGCGGTTCGACCTCGAAGCCGATTTTCAGTCCGGGCAGCGGCTCCGCGAGGTCTATGGCGGGTCGGCTTCCGCGCAGGACATCATCGTGCAGCGAGTATACCAGCAGGAACAGGCACCCCGAGGTCAGCAGGGTGGCGGTTTCCCGCGGGTTGGGCCAGCGGTGCAATGCCGTGATCAGGGCAGGTGCCAGCAGTGGCAGGGCAACGCAGGCCAGAACTGTCAATTCCGGACTCATGCGGAGGTGGCGCCCGGAGGATTCACTGTAGCGCCTCCCCGATCAGGATTTCGGCGCCCTGGCGCGTGATATCGGTGATCAGACTGGCGTCCATGCCAACGTAGAGGTTGATGCCGATGAGCAGCCAGGTGGGTATGAGCATGACGGCCGGTGCTTCCCTTACCTTGTGCATCATCGTGCCGGGCACATGAAAATAGGCCACTTCCACCACACGCCACATGTAAATCAGTCCAATCAATGAGCTCGCCAGGATGAGGACCACCAGGGGCCAGTAGCCACCAGAGAGTGCTGCGCTGGCGAGATACCACTTGCTGATAAAGCCGGAAGTCAGCGGTATGCCGATCAGGCTCAGACCGCCCGCCACGAATGCCGCCATGGTCCAGGGCATGTGTCTCGCAAGTCCGTGCATGTCCCGGAGTTCAGCCGAGCCGAGGCGCAGAAAAATGCAGCCAATGGCCAGAAACAACGCTCCCTTTATCATGGCATGATTGAAAAGATGGATCATGCCCGCGCTAACGCCCGCAGCGGAAGCCATGCTGATACCCAGGATGATGTAGCCGATCTGGGCCACGCTGGAGTAGGCCAGCATGCGCTTGACATTGTCCTGAAAAACGGCAACCAGTGATGCGATAAGAATGCCGGCAACCGCCAGCAGCATGAGGATCTCGCCGACATGCATGGCATCAAAGGAAAACTGCATACCGAATACCGTGAAAAAGAAACGCAGCAGCACGTACACTCCGACCTTGGTTGCCGTGGCGGCAATGAATGCCGAGACGACCGAGGGCGCATCTGTATAGGCGTTCGGCAGCCACTGATGCAGCGGGAACAGCGCGAGCTTGATGCTGACGCCGACGGTCACAAAGGCAAAGGCTGCCATTATGGTTCGTGTATTCGCGACCTCGGGGAGTCGTTGTGAAAGATCCACCATGTTGAGCGTGCCGGTCATCATGTACAGAAGCCCGACACCGATTAGAATGAAAGTGGCTCCGATGGTTCCCATGATCAGGTACTGGTAGGCAGCGGTCAGGGCCCGGCGCCTGGAGCCCAGGCTGATAAGCACATAGGAAGACAGCGAGGATATCTCCAGAAACACGAAGAGATTGAAGGCATCACCGGTGACTACCATACCCAGCAGGCCGCACAGGCACAGCAGGTAGCAGGTGTAGAAGAGACCTGTGCATTTTTCGAGTATTTCATGCTCGATACTGCGCCGGGCAAACGGCATCACCAGGGCGCCAATTATGGCAACGACAAGGACCATCAGGGCACCGGCCATGTCGATCCGGTACTCGATCCCCCAGGGCGCAACCCAGGCTCCGATGGCATAGGACAGGGTTCCGACTGCATGCACGCGCTGGACCAGCATAAGCGCGATTGCCAGTACCAGCCAGCTTGCGATCAGTGCGCAGGCCCAGGCATGCCGGGGGTTGCGCAGCAGCAGGCATACCGGGGCGGCGGCCAGCGGGATGACTACCTGCAGTACGGGAAGATCGGATATCAGCACTTGGTGGTCTCAGTCTTCCTCGTCCTGCACGTGGATATTGTCTTCGTTGATTGTGCCGTAGGCTTCCTTGATGCGGACCACCAGTGCAAGCCCGAGGGCCGTGGTGGCCAGGCTGACAACGATTGCAGTGAGGATCAGTACATGGGGCAGGGGATTGGAGTACAGACGGATGCCTTCCTTGATGATCGGGGCAGTGCCACCCTCTATATTTGCCATGCTGATGAAAAGAATGAAGACCGATGTCTGGAAGATGAATAACCCGATGATCTGCTTGATCAGGTTGGGACGGGCGATGACTGCATAGAAACCGGTCATCATCAGGATGATGACGATCCAGTAATTGTAGAGACCCAGCAGCCCGGACATCACAGATCTCCCTCGGGCTGACGGCTTCTGAACACGTAGTAGATCATGAGCATCACGGAGGCAACGGTAATGCCGACGCCCAGTTCAATGAGGATGATGCCCAGGTGCTGTCCGCTCACAGGGTCGTCTGCCAGTACGTTATATTCGAGAAATTTCCCGCCCAGCAGCATGCTCTCGATACCGACACCGATGTAAAGCAGCATGCCAAACGCCACCATGATACGCAGCAGTTGGTGTGGTATGAGACGTTGTGCATTGCCCAGTCCAAAGGCCAGAGCATAGAGAATGAAGCCGGTCGCAAAGATCACACCCGCCTGGAATCCTCCACCGGGACCGTAGTCACCATGGAACTGCACATAGAGTGCAAACAGCAATATTAGCGGAAAGAAAAGCTTGCCAATGACACGCAGGATAAGCAGTTTCCTGATTCCCGGGTCCATGCTGTTGCCCCCGCGTGTTCGGTAACCGAGCAGTGTCAGCACTCCTGCCCCGGCGGTGAAAATAACCGCCAACTCGCCGAGGGTGTCGTAGCCGCGGTAACTGGCCAGCACCGAGGTTACGACATTCGGAATGCCGATTTCCCCGGGCGTATCGTGCAGATAGGCAGGGGCCACATGAAGGTGAACGGGGGCCTGCGGATTGCCGAAGTGCGGCATGTCCAGGGTGCCATAGATCAGTGCCATCCCGGTTATGATGACCACGATCAGCGGCAGCATTGGTGTGCGCTGCGGTGGTTTTTCCCTGTCAGTGGTCAGTGCAATCGTTGCCAGCAGCAGGATCGTGGAAATGCCCGCGCCGATTGCGGCCTCTGTCAGGGCAACATCCACGGCGTCCAGTACCACGAACAGTGATGCCGAGAGCAGGCTGTAAATGCTGGTCAGCATGGTTGCTGCGAGCAGGCTTCTCATGCGCACGATGGAAAACCCGGTAATCATCAACAGCACGAGCAGTATAGTGTCTATCAGGATCTCCATTATTGCTGCTCGTGTTCATCGACAACCGGTTTCAGCTTCCCCTGCAGGGCGGCCTGGGCCAGTGCGTGAACGGCTGTTGGTCCGGTGAAGATCATGAAATAGAAAATCAGCAGCAGCTTTACCGTCACTAGGCTGAAGCCGCCCTGTAGCATCAGTCCGGCCAGGACCAGTCCTGCGCCCATGGTGTCACATACGCTGACGGCATGCAGGCGGGTATAAAAGTCCGGAAAGCGCAGTATGCCGATCGCGCCAACCAGCAGGAAGATCGCGCCTCCCAGCAGGAAGATCCAGCTCAGTATGTAGATCACCGTCTCCATTAACCCTCCCCGGAGTCTGCTTCAGGGTCGCGGCTCGCACCGCAACCTGTACCGCACACCCGGAGCACGGCAATCGTGCTCACGAACGAGATCAGGACATACACCAGTGCAATATCCAGAAACTCGGGGCGCCCGGTCATGAAGCCGAGTACGGCCACCATCAGCACGGTCAGGGTACCGCTCATATTAGCCGCCAAAACGCGGTCATAGAGCGTTGGGCCGAGGAAGGCGCGCAGCAGGCCAATGGCAATGGCAACCAGGATCACAGCCGAGATCGCGATGAACATTAAAAAACGTTCTCCACATTGCACACCCGGCGGTTCATTTCCCCACTCTCCAGATCGGCTGCCGCTTCCTGCGTCAAGGCATGTACCGTAAATATATCGTCGTCGACATCCACAGTGACTGTACCCGGCACCAGGGTGATCGAGTTTCCATAGGTAACCCGTCCCAGATCGGTTTTCTGTCCGGCCCGGACAGTAAAAATTTTCGGGCTGATCGGCATGCGGGGGTTCAGAATGCGGAGGCTGACATCAATATTTGACTTGATCATTTCCCGTGCCAGCCACAACCAGTAGGGCAGTAACGATGGTTTTAACAGAACAGGATGGATTTCCCGGTCGATGAGTTCTGCCCGGTGTGCCAGCAGTACAATCAGCAGAGTGGACAGTAAACCGAATATCAGTAGCAGGAGTGTGTAATGTCCTGACAGAAGCAGCCAGATGGCAAACAGGAACAGCGTCATGTTGAATGCATGCTTCAGATTGCTCACCCTCTACCCCCCCTGTGTCTGGTTTATTGTCAACCGGGTGTGGAAAACCAGGAACGCTTGCGATATTCAGATTATGTTTGTTCAGCAAATTCTTGGCAGCGGATCATCTTCGAGTTCTTCCAGGATGCGCTGCCCACCGAGTTCGGTGGCTAGCAGTACATGCTTGCCTGCTGCGTTTACATTGCCAATGATAACGGCATCCTCACCTTCCGGCAGCGCCTGCCAGCGTTGTAACAGCTCCCCGGCCTCAGCTGGATCGACGACTGCAACGACCCGGCCTTCGCAAGCCAGATACATTGGGTCATAGCCTAGCATGTCGCAGACGGATTGTACCGGGTCGCGTACCGGGATTTCCGACTGTTGCAGACCAATGCCCATCGCGGTTGCCCGCTGCAGTTCATGGGCAACCGTTGCCAGCCCACCGCGTGTCGGGTCGCGCATAAATCGCAGTCCCGGTACCTTGAGTGCTTCCTGCGTCAACGGCAGAACGCTGGCTGCATCGGATAACAGCTCGCCGTGGAGACCAAATTCCTCGCGCGCCAGCATGACGGCGATGCCGTGATCACCGACCGGGCCGCTGACCAGAATGGCATCGCCGTCCCGAATGAGATCAAGCCCGAGCTTATGACCGCAGCGTATGCCGACGCCCGTGGTTGCCAGGTACAGGCCCCCGCCTTCACCACGTCGCAGTACCTTGGTGTCGCCGGCGGCCACCGCGACGCCGGTTTCACAGGCGGTTCTCGCGAGACTCTCGATGAGGCGTTCCAGCTGCGCGACCTCCATGCCTTCCTCGATGAAGGCATTCAGGCTCAGGTATTTCGGTATGGCGCCGGCCACTGCCAGGTCATTGGTGGTGCCATGCACGGCGAGTGAGCCGATATCTCCCCCGGGAAATTCCAGCGGCTGCACGGTAAAGCCATCGGTTGTAAACAATACGTCATGACCATTGAGTGCAAGCGGGACAGCATCGGCCTGAACATCCAGGCTCGGGTTGGACAGGTGACGCGCAAAGATCTCCTCGATGAGTTCGCGCATGAATCGACCGCCATTCCCGTGCGCCAAAGATATATGGGTATCTTCCATGCTATTCAGTTCTGTAGGGTGCGCCGTGCGCACCATTTCAATTCTGCGGCATCTGCCGGTGCGCACGGCGCACCCTACCGTTTCATATCCCGGATTCCGCTACGCTGCATCCGGGCTACGGTGTAGTGCAGCGTATTCTATGATCTGGCCAACACTGATGCCGGCGTCATTGACCGGGACATCATCCGGCAGATCGACCCGGAAACCGTCGGCGGTGAGCAGTTCAACGGCACGTTCCGTCAGGATGCGGTTCTGGAATACGCCACCGGAGAGCCCGATACGTGTGATGCCGTAGTCTGTGCGCGCCTGCCTCGCTTGCTGCAGCATTGTGGCCGCCATGCTGGCATGGAAACATGCGGCGCGTTCCGCTGCCGGCCGGCCGTTGTCGAGCAACATCGGAAGCAGGGGTTCCCAGTCCGATAACCATACGCCGCTGCCGCTCTTACCGAGCGGCAAGGCAACCGGGCTGCCTGCGGTGTGACAGGCGGCCTCCAGTTCCATCGGGCCCTGTCCCTCGTGGCTGGCCACCAGGCAGATACCGGTTAGTGCAGCGGCAGCATCAAACAGGCGGCCGGCCGCGCTGGTCTGCGGGGAATTGATGCGCCGTTCCCAGGCGTGTCGCAGCAGACCGGCCGTGTCCGGCAGGTCTGGCCAGCCAGTGCCGGTTTCCCAGCAGACGGCCGCTGCGCTGCGCCATGGTTCGCGCCCGGCGCGTTCGCCACCGGGCAGCTGGAACGGACGCAGGCTGGCAAAACGCTGCCAGTTACCCGCCCGTCCGAGCAGGGCTTCACCGCCCCAGAGGGTGCCGTCAGCGCCGTAGCCGGTCCCGTCCCACGCAAATACCAGCCGCTTGTCGGCAGCCAGGTCGGGGAGGCAGGTGACCGCGGCATGCGCATGATGATGCAGTACCCTGTGGACGGGCAGACCACTGCGTTCCGCCCAGCGTGTCGTGGCATAGCCGGGATGGGCGTCGCAGACAATCGCCGTGGCAGCGACCTCGTACAGGGATTGCAGGTCCCGCAGGGTCTGCTCGAATACCGCCAGGCTGCGTGCAGTCCCCATGTCACCGATATGGGGGGACACGACAAGGCGGTTCTGCCAGGCCAGTGCCGCGGTGTTTTTCATATGTCCGCCAACCGCGATCACCGGCTTGCTCAGCGAAAACGGCAGATCGATTTCCAGTGGCGCATTACCGCGTCCTGCCCGCAACAGTCGCGGCTTGTTGCCAATCACACGATACACCGGATCATCCGCTGGTCGCTCAATCGGCCGGTCATGGTGCAGAAAGGCGTCAGCCACGTGACCAAGCCGTTCTTCCACGACCGCATTCTCTGTCAGTACCGGCTCGCCGCTGATATTGGCCGATGTGGCAATGACCGGCGCACCGTAGTCATTCAGCAGCAGGTGATGCAGCGGGCTGTAGGGCAGCATCACGCCGATTTCATCAAGGCCGGGTGCGACCAGATTCGATAGCGGGCAATCGGGCCGACGCCGTGCCAGTACGATCGGGCGGCCCGGCGAGAGCAACAGGTCGGCCTGGTCGCGGGCCAGGAACACGGCGCGGGTTACGCAGGAAAGCGGTTTTCCGGGCGGCGCAGGAAACAGGACGGCAAGTGGTTTGTGCGGACGCGGTTTGCGCTTGCGCAATTCACCGATGGCATGGTCATTGCGTGCATCACATACCAGGTGGTAACCGCCGATGCCCTTGACTGCAACGAGTTGTCCGGCACGCAATGCCTTGATAGCGGCCAGTGCCGCTGCCGTACCGCGAAGCTGTGTGTGTCCGGGAACATGGAATTCAAGCTGAGGACCGCACACCGGACAGGCCACCGGCTCGGCATGAAAGCGCCGGTCTGCGGGATTTTCATATTCACGGCGGCACTGCGTACACAGCCTGAAACCGGCCATGGTGGTGTCCGGCCGGTCATAGGGGAGCCCGCGTATCAGGGTGTAGCGCGGTCCGCACTGGGTGCAGTTGATAAACGGGTAGCGGTAGCGCCGGTCGGCAGGATCATTCAGCTCTGCCAGGCAGTCATTGCAGGTAAACAGATCGGGAGGCAGATGGATCTCGGCGGCACCGGCACGGCTGCTGCTGCGGATGGAGAACCCGTCAGGTGATTCCCTGTGACAGGGCCCGGAAGCAGATATCCGTGGCCGTGCCAGCTGCGGTGCACGTTCGGTAAGGTCGTGCTCGAACTCGCGCAACGCGCGCTCGTCTCCCTCGACATGGATCTCTACCTGGCCGAGCCGGTTGAATACCCAGCCTGCCAACCCGTATTCGGTTGCCAGCCGGTAGACAAACGGGCGGAAGCCGACACCCTGGACGCGGCCGTCCAGAATTATCCGGCGGGCACCGGTGGACTGCGCTGTCGCCGTCAGGTCGAGATCGGGTGCGGTGGATGCCATGGCGCTATTACCGGTAATTACGCCATCATCCGTTTTGGCTTGGTGACGGGCTCACGCATGCCGCCACTCCACCAGATACGGCAGGCACCTTCATCCGAGACCATGCAGGGTCCGACCGGATGGCGGGGCCGGCAGGCAATCCCGAACAGGCGGCATTCATTCGGATAGATCTTTCCGAGCACGACCTTTGCGCAGTCACAGCCCGGTGGCATCTCGCCGGCACGCTTGCGTGCATCATCGGCATAGGACGGGAACTCCCGCCGCGCATCGTGACGGGTGTAGGCCGTGTTCAGTGCAAAGCCGGAATCGGGAATGATCCCGACACCGCGCCAGTTGGCATCCGTCACGTCCATGGCCTGGTGCAATTGCTGGCGTGCGCGCCGGTTACCACCGGGCTGCACCAGTTCCGGGTAACAGTTATCCAGGAACCGGTGGTCTTCCAGCAGCTGCCGCAGGGTCGAGTACATGGCGGCGAGCAGGCTTTCCGCAGTGAATCCGGCCACTGCCGCAGGGATACTGTGCTTGTGTACCACGAATTCCCACTCCTCGGGCCCCATCACCGTGGAAACGTGACCTGGTGCCACCAGCGCATCGAAACCGGGGGTGTCGGAATCAAGCAGCATGGCGACCGCGGGCCACGTCAGCCGGCCGGAAAGCAGAACAAACAGGTTGTCGGGCACTCCCTCGACCAGCAACGCGGCGACGGGTGCCGTAGTGGTTTCAAAGCCGGCGGCAAAAAAGACCACCGGCTTGCCTGGATTCTGGCGGGCAATACGTGCCGCCTCCAGTGGTGATGCAATCGGCCGGACATCGGCGCCCATGGCGCGCGCCTGCTCGAGTGAGCGGGCATCCTTCCGGGGGGCATTGACCGGTACCCGCAGCATGTCTCCGAAGGCCACCAGGATGATGTCCTCGTTGAGTGCCAGCTGGATGGCCTCGAAGACATCCTCCTCGGGGCAAATGCATACCGGGCAGCCGGGACCGGGTATCAGTTCGATATTTTCAGGCAGGGCACTGCGCAGGCCGGCCATGGTGATGGAACGCTCATGGCCGCCGCAGACATTCATGATCCTGACGTGCTCCGGCAGCGGCAGACCGCGGATTCTTTCCAGCCACTGGCGGGGCGAATCACCGCTCATGGCAACACGAGACAGGTGGCAGGACCGGCGGTCTCGACAACGGGGTGGATGGCCCCGGACTGCTGTTCCAGCTGCGACATCTCGTGCAGCAACCAGTGCAGCCAGTGTTTCATTCCGGACCCGTTGCGCGCCGATACCTCGTAGACCGGGGCCGGGTTGGCCAGCTGCTGGAGGTGGTGGCGGGCGGTGTCCGGGCTGAAGTCACCGAGTACCGGCAGCAGGTCACTCTTGCTCAGCAACACCAGGTCCGAGGCACGGAACATGACCGGATACTTTGCCGGTTTGTCGTCTCCTTCCGTTACCGACAACAGGGTGACATTGCTCTGCTGGCCGAGATCAAAGCTGGCAGGGCAGACCAGGTTGCCGACATTCTCGATAAAAACGATATCCAGCGAGGCGAGGTCCAGCCGGTGGAGGGCCTCGTGCACCATATGGGCATCCAGATGACAGGCGCTGCCGGTCGTGATCTGGACGGCCTCGACACCATGCCGGCGGATACGATCGGCATCGTTCTCGGTCTCCAGGTCGCCCTCGATGACGGCCATGGAGAGTTCTTCTTTCAGGGCCTCGATGGTCGCTTCCAGCAGGGAGGTTTTGCCGGCACCCGGTGATGACATAAGGTTGACAGCCAGTACGCCATGCTTTCTGAAATGTTCCCGGTTGTGCGCAGCGGTGTGATCGTTTTCATGCAGCAGCCCCTGCAATACCCCAATGGCCTCGTGCCCGCCTGTGGTTTTTGACAGCTTGCCGCCAGGCTTCAGCAGTTCGGCGTTTCCCGGTGTTACGTTACAACCACAAGTGTCACACATTGGAATATCTCCTGAAGGTTTTCTTTACAGGTGCCCGCTTTTCGGGTGCTGGCGAAGCAGGTAGAAAAGTCATTCGCGAACAGGCGCGTTCCTGCAGGTATCGATTTCATTTTTTCTAGTTTACCGTCCGGCCGCTTGCGCGTTCAGGGGCGGTGCCGGTTGACTTGTCATCCGGCGTGCCAGCCACCAGTTCCACCCGGAAAAGCTGTAATTCGTCGCCACTCAGGAGTGTCGTATGCCAGTCTCCGCAGTTGGCGCAGACCAGCCGGTTCGGGAGCACACTGCTGGTGCTGCCGCAGCGGCTGCAATGGACATTCACCGGCAGGCTATCAATGACCAGTACGGCGTCGGCAGCAACCGTACCCGCGCTGGCGACGGGAAAGGCCTGTTCCACCAGCTGCGGTTCAACACCGGACAGCGGGCCAATGCGCAGTTCGATGCGTTTCGCTTCACTGGCCTCATGCCGGTGCACGATGGTCTCGATTTGCTCGATCAGTGCCTGGCAGATGGCAAGTTCATGCACCGGTCCCGCCCTCCAGCATTTGGTCATAGAGTTCCCAGGCAGTGCGTGCTTCCTGCGGCGTGATTTTCTGGATGGCGTAGCCAACATGCACCACGACGTAGTCATCCACCTGCAGGCCGGCATCCTGCATCATGAACAGGCTGACATCGCGCCGTACGCCCTTGGCCTCGCAATTTGCCGTGTAGCCGTCGATCGACCTGATTTGCATCGGTATTCCCAGACACATATCTGTTCCTAAACCCCTTGTTTTCAACCGGAAACAGCAACCGTTCACACGACCTCATACTAAACCGGCGTAATTGATACATGAGTTGATATGGATCAATTAATGCCGAAGCCGGCTCCTGTAAAAATCGGTACAAAAGATGGAGGAGCCTGCACATTGCAGACAAACAACACGCTAATCCTGGGAATCGGTAATACCCTGCTTTCCGACGAGGGTGTCGGAATTCACATGCTCGGCTACCTGGATCAACAGTATCCAGGGCTGCCCGGCGTAAGCTATCTGGATGGCGGCACCCTGAGCTTCACGCTGGCGCCGTGGATTGAAACAGCGGACAACCTGGTCGTTGTGGACGCGGCCGAGCTGGATGACGAGCCGGGCACCGTGAAAGTTTTCACCGGCACCGCGATGGACAGGTTTGCCGGCGAGACCAAGCGCAGTGTCCACGAAGTCAGCCTGGGTGACCTGCTGTCGATTGCACGCCTTACCGATGCCCTGCCCGACAACCGTGCCCTGGTTGCAATCCAGCCGCAGACAGTCGACTGGGGCTCCGCTTTGAGTATGCCGGTTGCCGCCGCGCTCCCGGAAGCCGCCCGCAGGATTATCCAGCTTGTCCGGCAATGGGTGCCGGACGAAATCTCAATACCCGTTGCAGCCATGCAAGCGATGTGAGGAACGCTGATGCAGATAAACCGGCAACCTGCCTGCTCCGCCGAACCCGGTGATGTGACTACCGGGAATGTCAAACCCTTGCTGCATGAAATACGGCATGCGCTGCGGCGCTGGCTGGATCATCAGGAGAGCACGACCATTGACTTGCGCAGTATTCCGATGGCACCGGGCGAAGAAGACGAAATTGCAGAGGAGCTGGGAACCGGCGAGATCTTCGTGCAGATGTCGGCACTTGGCCCGAGCGAGATTGTCGAGACACGCTATCCGGGCGTATGGCGGGTGACTCATTACAACAGTAACAGGGAGGTGATCGGCAAGTTTATCGAGGTCTGCGACCTGCCACGCCTCCTGAAGGCTGCGGATGAAGATATCAGTGATGGCCTGGAGCAACTCGAAGCACAGCTGGTGTGAGCAGCAACAAACCCAAATACACAGGAGACATATAATGCCGAAGGAAAAGACTCTGGGTGAAATATTGCGACAGCAGGGCGTTTCCCGGCGCGGCTTTCTCAAGTTCTGCGCCGCAACGGCATCAATGATGGCACTGCCGCCGAGCATGGTACCGTCAATCGCAGCGGCGCTTGAGAAGGCGCGGCGACCCTCGGTGATCTGGTTGTCATTCCAGGAGTGTACTGGCTGTACCGAGTCACTGACACGATCGCATTCACCTACCGTGGAAGGCCTGATCTTCGACGCTATCTCGCTGGACTACCATCACACTCTGCAGGCGGCTTCCGGCGCAGCCGCGGAAGCAGCCCGCGAAGCGGCGATGGAAGAGAACCGGGGCAAGTACATCGTGGTCGTTGACGGGTCTATTCCGACCGCCAACCCGGGTTATTCCACCATTGCCGGTATCAGCAACCAGGACATGTTGATGGATACCGTGAAGGATGCCGCTGCCATTATCTCGGTGGGAACCTGTGCATCTTTTGGCGGGATACCGCATGCAAATCCGAACCCGACCGGTGCCGTCCCGGTCTCCGCCCTGGTCAAGGACAAGCCGATTATCAACGTACCTGGTTGTCCACCCATACCGGTCGTGATCACCGGGGTGGTGGCACATTTCCTGACTTTCGGCACCATTCCGGAGCTGGACCAGCTGGGTCGTCCGCTTGCCTACTTCGGCAAGAGCATTCATGACCGCTGTTACCGGCGTCCGTTTTATGACAAGGGGCTGTTCGCCGAGACCTTTGATGACGAGGGTGCAAAGAAGGGCTGGTGCCTGTACAAGCTGGGTTGCAAGGGGCCGACCACCTACAACGCCTGTGCCACCACCAAGTGGAACGAGGGTGTCAGTTTCCCGATTGAATCGGGGCATCCCTGTCTGGGCTGCTCGGAACCCGATTTCTGGGATGCCGGTGGTTTCTACCATGCACTCTCGACACCCACGGAGAATATTGCACGTACCGCCGTATTTGCCGCCGCGGCCGGCGCCGCGGCCGGTGTGGCACTGGGTGCGGCCAACCGGGCGAAAAAGGCGCGCGCGGCAGGGAAGCACGAAAAAGCCACCATTGACGATCTCGAGAAGGAGGGCTGACGATGACCGAAACTGAATTTCTCCTCTGGGTGCGGGGTCCCGCTTTCCAGATCGCATCAGTCATCTTCGTCATCGGCGTGCTGGTGCGACTGCTGGAAATCGTACTGCTGGGCCGCAAGCCGGATTTGTCCGAGGCCCGGGGATCCGCAGTTATGGGGGGCTTGCGTACCATCGTGACGCGCTCGACCAAGCATAATTTCCAGCAGTCAAACTTCACCATATATACCATGGTGGCGGGTTATATCTTTCACATCGGTTTTTTTGTAACGCTGCTGCTGTACGCGCCGCATATCCTGGTTATCGACGAGGTATTCGGGGTGAGCTGGCCGGCATTGCCGACACCGGTTGTGGATGCAGTCACGATAGTGACCATCGTTGCCCTGCTGGCCATACTCGTGCACCGGCTAAGGCACCCCGTGTTGCGCTTTCTGTCCCGGTTCCAGGATTACCTGGTCTGGTTTGTGACCATCCTGCCGCTGGTGACCGGCTATATCGCGTTTCATCGCATCGGCTTTTCACCACCGCTGCTCATTGCCATCCATATTCTCAGTGTCGAGCTGTTGATGGTGGTGTTTCCGTTTACCAAGCTGATCCATGCCTTCACACTGTTCATGGCACGTTACTATAACGGCGCCATTGCCGGCCGCAGGGGGGTAGAGTCATGAGCGCATCCCTGGAACGTGGCATCAATGCCTTCAAGGAACAGATCGATGCACCAATCGCCACGTTTTTCGACAGTTGCGTGCATTGCGGCATGTGCGCCCAGGCCTGCCTGTTCTACACCGAGACCGGTGATCCGATCCGCACACCCATTCACAAACTGGAGCCGTTGCGCAAGGTCTGGTGGCAGGAATACACCTTCCTGGGCCGGGTAGCGAAGATGCTGGGCCTGAGCAAGCCGGTGACTGATGAGGAATTAACCCAGTGGGAAACACTGGTCTATGACAGCTGTACCCTGTGCGGGCGCTGCTCCATGGTGTGTCCCGTCGGCAATGACATTACCTACATGATCCGCAAGATGCGCGAGGGCATGGCGGTCTCCGGGCATGCGCCGGAAGGCCTGATTGGCGCCACCAAACGGGCTGTCACCATCGGTAGTCCCATGGGGGTCAAGCTGCCCGCATTGCAGGCACAGATCGGGCACATGGAAAAGGAAACCGGGCTCACCATCCCGGTCGACGTGCAGGGCGCGGACTACATGCTGTTGCTTTCATCGATGGAAATCATGAATTTTCCGGAGTTCATCGGGGCTGTTGCGAAAATCTTCAAGCAGGCCAACGTGACCTGGACGATTTCCACGGAGGCCTTCGAGGCCACCAACAGCGGTATCCAGATCGGGGTGTCGGAGATCGCGGCCGAACTGGTGCAGCGCATTGTGGATGCGGCGGAGAAGCTCAAGGTCAAGGCCGTCATCAGCCCCGAGTGCGGCCATGCCTACATGGCGATCCGCTGGGAGGGCCCCAACCTGATCGGGCGACCCTACGGCTTCAAGGTGGTGCATATTCTCGAACTGCTCGACCAGTTGCGCGAGGAGGGGCGCCTGAAAACAACCGGCAAGGAAACGCAGCGGCTGACGTACCACGATCCCTGCCAGATTTCCCGCCGTGGAGGCGTGGTCCAGCAACCGCGCAGCCTGCTCAACATGGTGGCGGAAGACTTCGTCGAGATGCCGGATGCTGGCACCATGAACTGGTGTTGTGGCGCCGGTGGCGGGGTCAGCAGTAACGAGCGTGCAGATGAATTGCGTCTCAAGGTGTTTAACCGCAAGAAGACGCAGCTGGACAGTATCCATCCGGATGCAATCGTGTCGGCCTGCTCCAACTGCCGCATACACCTCGAGGAAGGTCTCGAGGAATACCACATGGAAATACCTGTGCTCAGCCTGACGGAGACGATCGCGGAGCACCTGGCCGAAGACTGATGTGCAGGCTTGAAACCTGCGAACTGTGCAACTGAGGAAACATTATGAGCGAACGCATTGTCGTTGATCCGATAACCCGTATTGAAGGTCACCTGCGCATCGAGGCGCAAATGGATGGGGACCGCATTGCGCAGGCATATTCGGCCGGCACCATGGTGCGCGGTATCGAGATCATCCTGCAGGGGCGTGACCCCCGCGATGCCTGGGCATTTGCACAGCGTATCTGTGGCGTCTGCACACTGGTGCATGGCCTCGCATCCATTCGTGCCGTGGAAAATGCACTGGACTACAAAATACCCCCGAATGCCCAGTTAATCCGTAACCTGATGAACGGTGCACAGTATGTGCATGACCATGTCATGCATTTCTATCACCTGCATGCACTGGACTGGGTGGATGTGGTATCGGCATTGAATGCCGATCCGAAGGCGACCTCGGAACTGGCCCAGTCCATCAGTAGTTACCCGAAGTCCTCGCCGGGCTATTTCACCGACATGCAGAAAAAGCTCAAGGACTTCGTCGAGGCCGGCCAGCTGGGGATCTTTGCAAAGGCCTACTGGGGGCACCCGGCCTACAAGCTGCCGCCGGAGGCGAACCTGATGGCCGTGGCGCATTACCTCGAGGCACTGACCTGGCAGCGCGATGTCGCCAAGCTGCACACCATCTTTGGCGGCAAGAACCCGCATCCGAATTTCCTCGTCGGGGGTGTTGCCTCACCGATTGACCTGAATTCCGATTCGGCCATCAATGCCAAGCGCCTGGCGCAGATACAGGAAATCATCAGCAAGATGCAGGTGTTCGTTGACCAGGTATACATTCCCGACCTGCTGGCGATTGCCGGTTTTTACAAGGACTGGGGCGCACGTGGCGAGGGGCTCGGCAATTTTCTCACCTATGGCGATTTCCCGGAGAAGGGCATGGACGATCCGTCCAGCTTCCTGATCCCGGCCGGGGCCATCCTGAACCGTGACCTGACGACTGTTCACGATGTCGACATGAACGCTGCCGACGAGATCCAGGAGTACGTGGCCCATTCCTTTTACGATTACAGTGGCGGCAAGGATGCCTCGCTGCATCCCTATGATGGCGAGACCAACCTGAATTACAGCGGTCCGACACCACCGTATGAGCAACTGGACGTGGAGAACTCCTATTCCTGGCTGAAATCGCCGCGCTGGAAGGGACATGCCATGGAAGTCGGCCCGCTGGCTCGTATGCTGATGCTGTTTGCAAGTGGCCATGCACAGGCGCAGGAACTGGTCAACATGACGCTTGGCAAACTGGATGTGCCGGTGGATGCCCTGTTCTCGACCCTGGGCCGCACCGCAGCGCGTGGACTCGAGACCAAGATCATCGGCGACATGATGCAGGGCTGGCTCGACAACCTGGTTGCCAACATCAAGGCAGGAGATACCAAAACCTTCAATGAAACACTCTGGGACCCGTCCACCTGGCCACGACAGGCAAAAGGTGTCGGTTTTATGGAGGCACCGCGTGGCGGGCTGGCCCACTGGATCGTGATCGAGAATGGCACCATCAAGAATTACCAGGCCGTGGTGCCGAGTACCTGGAATGCCGGGCCGCGTGACCAGAAAGGCCAGCCGGGTGCCTATGAAGCTGCCCTGCAGGACAATCACACCCTTCATGATCCGCAGCAACCGGTAGAGATCCTGCGCACCATTCACAGTTTCGACCCGTGCATTGCCTGTGCCGTGCACGTGACCGACCCGGATGGCGAGGAGCTGATCAAGGTAAAGGTACGCTAACTGGTGTCCCCGGTTCCAACACCTGACATATACATACACTGAAAGCGGAGAACGGAATGCAACACAGAGCACTGAAACTCATTGTGATGACGATCATTACCTTACTGATTGCACCGCTGGCCCAGGCGCACACGGCGACACACGGTATGGCAGGACTTGCCGACGGATTCATGCATCCTGTTACCGGCCTTGACCACCTGCTGGTCGCTGTCGCCGCG
>CP070821.1:1973687-1999511 GCA_020344335.1 Gammaproteobacteria bacterium
CTGCAGCTGGCGCGGCACCTCTATCCGGAGTCAAAGGTGTATGTGTTTGCCCGTGATCCCGAGACGCGTGCGTTCGCCCTGGAACTGGGGGCGGCCTGGGCCGGTGATACCAATGAGCGTGCGCCGCTGCCGCTGCATGCAATCATCGATACCACGCCGGCATGGAAGCCGGTGGTGGAGGCACTGGCCAACCTGTGCCCGGGTGGTCGCCTGGTGATCAATGCCATTCGCAAGGAGGATGCCGACCAGGACTACCTGTTGCGGCTTCGCTACCACGAGCACCTCTGGATGGAGAAGGAGATCAAGTCGGTGGCGAATGTAACCCGTCATGACATTGCCGAATTCCTGCCGCTCGCGGCACAGGTCCCGATTCGGCCGGCGGTAGAGACCTATCGGCTGGAGGAGGCCAACCGCGCATTGCGGGAACTCAAACAGGGTCCCGTGCGCGGGGCAAAGGTGCTGGTAATGACGTGAGTCAGGGGGCAGGACCCCGGGTATCCCGCCACTCTATCTTTTCAGGGTTACCGACTTGTCATGCGGTAGCGTCTTCTTGTCGTAGATCAGGTCCAGCTCGCGTTCGTACTTCACCGTGACGAGGTAGGTCTCGCCATTATCCGTCACCTTGAAATTGTCCCTGAGGTCTTCCATCTGGTTGATGTCTAACTGTCGATTGATGGCCTGCCGGACGGCATTGACACTATCATACGGGCTTTCCTTGTGTGTTGTTTCGAGGTTGCCGAGGATGGTATCCACGTTGTTCGCCTCGATGAACTGGGGGATGTACTGCAGTCCAAGGTATGCGAGTGCGCCGATGCACCCCAGGATGAGGATGACTGCAATAATTGATGCGCCTTGCTGCTTTTTCCGGATAGAGTTCATGGGGGGTTGCATCCTTTTGTTGAAATAAACAGGGTACCGATCATCGTGGAAGGCAGGGAGGATACTGCGCCCTTATGGTTCACGTAAACAGGATCTGCCGTTTTCAATGGAATAATTTATACAAAGTCAGGAGGCCAGGATACCTGAATGATGCACAGTGTCCTGGCAGGATGGTGGTAATGAAAATCCTGCTACGCTGGACACCGGAGTTTCCTGCCTTACTTGCTTCGCAGCTTGCCGAGCGTGAAATAGACAGGACAGAAACCGCTGAAGGCGCTTTGCAGCATCAGTGCACCGATAAAGATCGGTAGCAGCAACCACAGGACGCTGCTGTAGTATCCAAGTACGGTGCCGAAAAGGACGAGTGCCCCGGCAATGCCATCATGCAATCGTGTGTTCTCGCCCATGGTGTCCTCCTTTCCGGTACTGGTTTCGCCTGGAACCTGACATTGCACGTTTTATCGGGGCCTGTCTGTATTGCGCTGATTTTTCTGTGCCTTGGCAGGCCCTCATGCCGCTGTCAGACGACTTGCAAACCCGGCGCAACTCGCCACAGGAAAAGGGGGCGGTATCCATAAATCATGATGTGAAATCAGAGATAAGGATGTTGCCCCCGTTGTTCCCGGTTTGCTAGTAGTCCCGGTCGCGGTGCCTGCCCATACCGAAGCCGGAACCGCTGCGATTGCCAGGGCCATAACCCTGGTAGCCGCCCGGACCATCACCGCGGCCCTCGCCGGGTCCGTAACCATGACGGCCACCCGGACCATACCCGCGGCCCTCGCCGGGTCCGTAACCATGACGGCCACCCGGGCCATACCCGCGGCCCTCGCCGGGTCCGTAACCATGACGGCCACCCGGACCATACCCGCGGACCTCGCCGGGCCCGTAACCATGACGGCCACCCGGGCCATAACCGTAACCATGACGGCCACCCGGACCATACCCGCGGCCCTCGCCGGGTCCGGGGCCATAGCCCCGGCCGCTGTCGTAACCGCCGCCCGGCCCATAGCCGCGATCCGCGTCTCTGCTGGCGTTGCCCATGCCCATGCCGCCTGCTTCGGCGACGGTCATCACTGTCGCGCCGATCAGCGCCACCGCGGCAAGCATGCCGGAAATTCTGTTTGATCGTTTCAAGATGGTGTCTCCTGTTGAGTTGTCAGGGGCTTGACGTGCATGGAGTGTCCGGTCGTCATGCCTGATTCTCCACATCCCCGTAAGGATAATGCGCTACATTTGCCGCCGACGCAAAAACAGCACCCGGTCAGTCTGCTATTGCTGTAATAATAGACAGCAGATTCCGTTTTAGTCCGGATTGTTTTTTTTCAATATGTACTGATCATTTCAAAGGGTGCGTTGATGCAGTATCAGGAGTTTATCGACTGCCTGGATCGGGACGCCTGTCCAGACGGGCTTGCAACCTGCCTGCAGGCACTCTGGTATGACGCCAGAGGGGAGTGGGATATGGCCCATGAGATCGTGCAGCGGCTGGATGATGCGGGGGCCGCGCGGATCCACGCCTACCTGCATCGCAAGGAGGGCGATGACTGGAACTCGCGCTACTGGCACCGGCGCGCCGGGTCGGTATTCCCGGAAGGGATGAGCCTGGAGGAGGAGTAGGATTCACTGGTGCGGGAGTTGGCGCAATGATGGCGGGGGTCTGAAATGGCATTGATCGGTTTGCTAAGTGATGTACATGCAACGCCCGCTCCGGTGGCGGAGGCCCTGTCGGTTTTCGAGCGGGCGGGCGTGGAACAGGTCTTTTGTGCCGGAGATGTTGCCGGTTATCGGGACCGGCTGGATGAGACCATTGAGCTGCTTTCTGAAAACCGCTGCCGGACAATTCTCGGTAACCATGATCTGCTGTACCTGGATCATTATGCCGATGACCTCGACAATGCGGCCGTGGCGTTTTTCAGGCAATTGCCTGTTTCGTTCACCGAGACGATTGCCGGCAAGCGGGTGTACATGGTGCATGCACATCCGCCGGATGCCTGTCATGGCGGCATCAAGCTGCTCGACCGGTATGGTGAGGTACAGCCCGACCGGGTTGCACACTGGACAGAGCAGCTGGCCGAATTCAGCTGCGATGTGCTGGTGGTCGGACATACACACCAGGTATTTGCCGAGCAGGTGGGGGAGACCCTGGTGGTGAACCCGGGTAGTTCCGCATTCAACAATTCCTGCGCGATACTGCGCCTGCCGGAAATGACCGTGCAGGTATTCCCGCTATCCGGCAAGGCAATCGAGAAAACCTGGAACTGGGGCGATCACGTGATTGGCAATGAACGGGGCCGCTGACAGATGAGAATGGTTGTGTTCTGCCACCGCCCCGTTTCATTTGACCCGAATAATCGCAGCCTGCCCCCCGGTGATGGATGTTATAGTTTTTCGCTCGAGTAAGGGAATGCACATGACAACCGACCAGGCCATTTTATTTACGCTGCTGTTTTTCTTTTTTGCCTTGTTGATCTGGGGGCGCCTGCGCTATGACCTGGTTGCATTCATGGTGCTGATTGCCGCACTGGTCCTGGGCGTTGTCCCGCTGGAGCGGGCCTTCTCGGGTTTCGGCCATCCGGCGACCATTATCATCGCGCTGGTGCTGATCGTCAGCAAGGGTTTATCCAACTCCGGTGCCATTGAGCTGGTTGGCAAGCAGGTCAGCCGGTTCTCGAAGTCATTGCAGACGCATATTGCCGCGATGGCCGGGATTTCTGCCGGCCTGTCTGCCGTGATGAATAATGTGGCTGCATTGGCGATGTTAATCCCGGTGGATATGCAGGCCGCCAAGAAGGCGCAGCGGAGTCCGGCACTGACCCTGATGCCGCTGTCTTTTGCCACCATCCTGGGGGGGATGATTACCCTCATCGGTACGCCACCCAACATCATTATTGCCGAATTCCGCCAGAAGGCCACGGGTGAGGCTTTTGCCATGTTCGACTTTGCCCCCGTCGGGCTGGCCTGTGCCGTTTTTGGTGTACTGTTTGTTGCAACGATCGGCTGGCGCCTGCTCCCGGTCGAGCGCAGGCAGCCGGATGCCGCAGCGGGGATGCTGGATGTCAGCGAGTACATCGCGGAGTTGCATGTGCCGGAAGATTCTCCGGCGATCGGCAAGCGCGTTCGTGAACTCGATACGGAGGCCGAGGAAAATGACGTGGTAATCGTCGGCCTGATTCGCCGCGGCAAGCGGTTACCGGGACAGGCACGACTGGTGGAGATCAGTAAGGGGGACATACTGGTTGTGGAAGCAGTACCCGAGGCCATGGACAGAATCGTCGGTGCCCTCAAGCTGGACTATCAGAACAAGGAACACGATACCGGCCCGCTCAGCAGCGAAGATATGTCACTCATGGAGGTGGTTGTGCCAATCGGGGCACGCATCGAGGGCCGCACGGCTGCTTCACTGCGATTGCAGTATCGTCATGACGTGACCCTGCTTGGCGTTTCCCGCGAGGGCAGGCAATTTCGTGAGCGGGTGCGCAACCTCGAGATCAGGGCAGGGGACGTGTTGCTGCTTTTCGGTTCAAACGAAATACTGCAGGAGATCAATGCGTGGCTGGGCACCCTGCCCCTGGGCGGGCAGGGTCATGAACTGATCCAGCGTCACAAGGCCTGGCTGGCCTCGGGGCTGTTTGCAGGTGCCATCCTGCTGGCCAGTTCCGGCGTGTTGTACCTCGCTGTTGCGCTTGCCATGGTTGTGGTGGCTTATGTCCTGTTCAATGTGCTGCCGGCACGTCATGTGTATGAGTCCATTGAATGGCCGGTGATTGTGTTACTGGGCTCAATGATCCCGCTGGGTGTCGCCCTGGAAACGAGTGGGGGGACGGCCCTGATTGCCGAGGGCATTACCGGCCTGTCCGAGGGCGGTACCCCGGTGGTGGTGCTGGTGTTGTTAATGGTCGTAACCATGACGCTATCGGATTTGATGAATAATACGGCGACTGCCGTGATTGCCGCGCCGATTGCCGTCGATATTGCGGACCGCCTGCAGGTCAGCCCGGATCCGTTCCTGATGGCGGTGGCGGTGGCGGCATCCTGTGCCTTCCTGACGCCGATTGGCCACAAGAATAATACCCTGGTACTGGGTCCGGGTGGATATCGCTTCGGTGATTACTGGCGCATGGGACTGCCGCTCGAGATATTGATCGTAGTGGTGTCGATCCCGACGATTCTCTGGGTTTGGCCCTTGTAACCGCGACGGTACGCGATACCGGGAGCAGCCCGGCATCCCCGGATACGGCCACTCAACCCGTCGAACATCCCCATCGGCCATCATAGGCACGTGTGGCCCTCTTCAACGACTTGCGCAACTGCCGTTGCGCCGGCTGCGACTGATCGAATACCTGTTTTGCCTTGTAGAATTCCAGTACGCGTACGTTGCGGATCTCGGGTCGTATGTAGATATCCGGGCGCTGCTGCTTGAGTTTCTCGGCCACGATGTTATTGCTCATGGTATGGAAACTGTGGAGCAGTACGCCCATCGAGGACAATGCCTTGCCGTCCTCGAGCACGCGGTCGCCGCTGACATCAATGGCAACGACGATGTCACATTCATCCAGCAGCAGGTCATAGGGCAGGGGATTCGCCACGCCGCCGTCGACCAGCTCCCGACCGCCCAGTTCGACGGGACGGAAAACTCCGGGCACTGCCATGCTCGCCTGCAGCGCGGACAGTATCGGCCCGGATTCGATGACAACCTGCTTGCCGGTCAGCAACTCGGCCGTGACCACCTTGAGCGGTATCATGAGCTTGCGGAAGCGCTGCACCGGCAGCTGCTCTCCCACGAATTCGATAAAATCGCTGCTGTCGAGCAGGCCGCCGCTGCCGAGTTCCGGATCGATGAAGTCCAGCCAGCGGATCGATTTCGGCAGGCCGGGCAGTAGGCTGTCCGCACCCTTTTCGGCCACCAGGAACTGTTCAATCAGTGCACGAATGTCCTTCCCGGACAACCCGGCGGCATAGAGCGCGCCAATGATGGCGCCGATGCTGGTGCCTGCGATCATGTGCGGGCGTATGCCCTGTTCGTCGAGTGACTCCAGCATCAGGATGTGCGCCAGTCCCTTCGCACCACCACCGCCGAGTGCCAGGCCGATGCGCGGCTCGCCGCGCAGGCGGGCACAACCGGTGCAGGCAAGTGCCACTGATCCGGCGGCAAGCCAGAGGAATTGCCGGCGCGACAGTGACGGGGGCTTGTTGATTTCCGGCATGGTTGGAGTGTTACCCTAAATGGTGCTTCAGTGCAGGTTCGCGCATGATACCGCGCGTACTGTGATTTGGATTACATCCTCAACACGATCTTCCCCTGGACATGCCCTGCCTCGATCAGCTGGTGCGCCCGGGCGGCATCCTCCAGCGGCAGGACATGCGACACCAGGGGTTTGAGTTTACCGTCGGCGATCAAAGCGGCGCAGCGCGCGAGAATTGTACCCTGGTGCCGGCGCGCTTCCCGCAGATTCTGCAACATCGGTGTTAGCATGAGGGTGAAGTGAATACCCAGATTTCGGTTGCGTGCCTCTTTCCAGTCGACGTCATTGCCGGGGTCCAGCAGCGTGACTACCTGGCCATAGACGCTGGCAGCCGACAGGCTCTTGCGAAAGGTCTCGCCGCCGAGACTGTCCAGGATGACATCCACCCCGTGCCCCCCGGTCCATTCCATTATCGCATCCACAAAATCGTGATCGCGGTAGAGAATAATCTTGTCGGCACCCAGCTGTTGGACGACGGCCTGTTTTTCCGGCGTGCTTACCGTGGTCGCGACCCGGGCACCGGCCGATTTCGCCAGCTGGATGGCAACATGTCCCACTCCTCCGGCGCCGGCATGCACGAGTACCGTCTGGTTCTCGACCAGTCGGGCACGATCGAAGAGTGCCTCCCAGGCGGTGATGAGTACCAGCGGCAGGGCAGCCGCCTCCTCGAAACCCAGCGCTGCCGGTTTCGCTTCGGCCTCGGATTCATCCAGCACCGTGAATTCGGCATAATTGCCGGGGGCACCCCCCAGGCCGCCATGGCAGAACCAGACGGCATCACCCGGCCGAAAGCGTTTGGTGTCCCTGCCGGTCGCGGTGACGATGCCAGCGCCGTCACAGCCGAGTATCGCCGGGTAGGCATCGGCATAGAAGACGCCGCGACCGCGCAGTTTGGTATCGATCGGATTGACTCCCGCGGCCCTGAGCTGCACCTTGATCTGGGTCGGGGTGGTGATCTCCGGCTCGGGGGTTTCGACGAGCTGCAGTACCTCGTTTGCAGGGCCCGTCCCGGTCATGTGGATGGCTTTCATGGGCTTGTTATAGCATGGTTGGGAATGAAAGGGACCGGTAAGCGGTGTGAATGATAGCGTTTTGTCACCGATCCCTCTGGCGCCGGTGCCGGATCTTCAAAGACAGTAATTCCACGCGTCTCCAGAACCATTCCAGCACATGCAAATGCCAGCTACGGCGCTCCCATTCCCCGGAGGTATATTCGCGACTGTGGACGAAATCGTCCATGAACATGCGGGTTACTGTTGCTGCCATGTCCGCGTCATCAATCTCCTGGTTCGCCTCCAGGTTCCATTGCAGGTTCCAGCGATCGTAATTGCAGGAACCGATGGTCACCCAGTTGTCGCACAGCACCGTCTTGGCATGGAAAAAGCGCGGCATGTATTCATAGATACGGACACCGTTTTTCAGCAGCCTGGCATAGTAGCGGCGGCTGGCGTAGCGTGCACCCGGGTGATCGGTAACCGGACCGGGCAGCAGCAGGCGCACGTCAACCCCGTTCCTTGCGGCGCGCTTGAGTTTTCTGCGGATACTCCGCGAGGGAATGAAGTAGGCCGTGGCAAACCAGATCCGGTGTCTGGCGCTCTTCAGGTGTTTGAGTAACGACCTCTGAATGCCCATCCTGCGGCGGGCCTCGTTAACGGTTACCTGGCCGGGCTGTCCATTGGCAAAGGGAGCCGGTATCACGGCCGGTAATGTCAACGCCTGGTCGGCATACCTGTTCCAGCTTTCTGTAAAGAGCTGCTGCCAGTCACCAAGTACCGGTCCCTGAATCTCGATCATGGTCTCGCGCCAGCGCACTTCGGGTTCATTCGGTGAATCAACCTCGTCGGTTAACCCGGCGCCACCGGTAAAGGCAATTTCGCCGTCCACCAGCAGCAGCTTGCGATGATTGCGATACAGGCTGCGGTTGATCTTTTGCCAGAATATCCGGTACAGATTGTACAAGATGCTGTAGGACGGGAGCGGGTTGTAATAAACAATGGCAATATTCCGGTGCGCCAGTTTCCCGCGATCGCGCTGGTCCAGCTCCAGGGATCCAAAATCGTCGAGCAACAGGTAAATCTGCACGTCGCGATCAGCCGCATTAAGCAAGGCATCGATAAAGCGGTCTGCGACAGCGCCGGAAGCGACGAGGTACATCTCCAGCAACAGGTACTGCCGGGCGGAGCCAATGGCATCGAGCATGCGTGGAAAGAATTCTGTACTGTCGAGCAGGGTTTCAAAGCGATTACCTTCCCGCCACGGGAACTTGTAACTCCGGGATGAGGCCATTTGTCGGGCGGGAATAATGGGGACAGATGTGTTCTGCGGATATCAGGGGAGCGTGGGTCCGAGGATAAACTTCACAGTCTCGAATCCATGGTCCTCCAGGATATCTAGGATATCTTCCAGCTCACACTCCGGGTCCTGTTCTTCGGCGGTGGCAATCAGGCCAGTCACGTGGCGGTAGGCCTCGTGTGACTCGAAGTCATCCGGTACACGGACCAGACGGATGGCTTCGGCCTTGCTGGCGGGCAGGATCATCAGTGTGTCACTCATGGTTGGCTCCGTTGCTGGTTTGTTTTGCGTCGGTTTGGGTTGTCAGGTGTCGATAATTGTTCCAGATATTACCTGCAGGCGACCGTGCCTTTGCTGATGCAAATCAAGTTTCGTCCCGAGTGCCGGCAGGCATTCGTCAGGACAGTATACGCAATTTGGATGTTTATTATTCCCCCTGGATTGGCACCCAAAGGTTGCCGTCCGGTACACTTGACATGACTCGTGGACGGTCCACGGTATTCGTACATATACAGAGATAGGTGTTGATGAAGATTACAAGCATGAACCGGAAGTACCCCCTGGCTATCCTCATTGCCGGCCTGCTGGCCTGCAGCAACGCCAGCGCCGACCTTGAACAGGGCGACCTCAGTTGGTGGTGGGACGATGCCTGGTGGGACGAAAGCCAGATCGAAGTGCCGGATAATTATCCTGTCGAGACCTCGTGGACCAGTTACCAGAGTGCTGATGTGGAAGTGCCGGCACTGGTGGCGCGACCTGCAAGTGCGGGCAAGTTCCCGGCAGTGCTGTTCGCGCACGGCCGGCGCGGCCTGGATGAGCTGGTGCAGCGCCTTGTCCGGCGGGTCGCGGCTCGTGGCTTCGTGGTACTGGCGCCGGACATCTACGGCGCCCATTTTATCGGGACTCACCCCGTCGAGCACGATTATGAACTGGAGAAGGACGTCAACGCAGCGGTAGACGTGTTGCTGTCTCGCGACGACATCAGTACGGAAAGAGCCTGCCTGTATTCGCATACTCGCGGCGGCTATTACACTCTCAAGGTGGCGACCACGTTCAAACGGCAGGAAAACGACATCGCCTGTTACGTGTCCTACTA
This sequence comes from Gammaproteobacteria bacterium, assembly GCA_020344335.1. Classification (GTDB taxonomy): domain Bacteria; phylum Pseudomonadota; class Gammaproteobacteria; order UBA9214; family UBA9214; genus SZUA-186. The sequence goes on from CP070821.1 coordinate 1,983,198, forward strand.
TCCTCACTTGCAGGATCCAAATGCACCCGAGCCGCTTCAGGTCTACGGCTATGCACCCGAGATCGAGCAGCTCACTTTGCCGGTACTGGTATTTATCGGTGACGAGGAACAGTACCAGCGCCGTCGCGTGATCGAGACCAGTATAAAAGTGTTGCAGGACAATGGGCAGGATGCGCGACTGATTATCTATCCCGGGGTGGGGCGCGGTTTTGATTTCCGGCCGGAGAACGTGCGCACCTTTGCAGATGATCTGGCCTCGAAAGATGCCGTGCAGCGGGCGGCGAACTTCATGCGCAAGCATTTGGGAAAGCCAGCGGTGAGCGCGGGCGGGGGGGAGTCGTTGACCGGTGAGGCGCTCTATAACAGTGACAAGGCACCGGAATCGATGCTCTATGACCTGCCGCAGGAAGTGGTGCCGGGGGTGTGGTCGGCGATCGGTGCGACGGCACCAGGGACTTATGCGAATTCCGGACACAATAACAACCTGTCATTTGTAGTCACCGACGACGGTGTGCTGGTGGTCAATGCGGGAGATAATTACCTGCTCGCGAAGGCACTGCACGACGAGATCAGGAAAATCACCGACCAGCCGGTGAAATACGTGGTGCTGGAGAACGGCCAGGGCCATGCCATGCTGGGTTCGAGTTACTGGCAGGAGCAGGGGGTCCCGGTCATTGCGCATGTCGATGCAGCACGCGAGATCGAGGAGCAGTCGTTTGCGCTGCTGGAAATGAAGCAGAAGCGTGCGCAGGAGAAGGCGGAAGGGACCAGGGTGGTACTGCCGGATGAAACCTTTGAGGATAAGAAGGTGATCGAGCTGGGCGGCGAACGAATTGAACTGTTGAATCTCGGCCCGGCACACAGTCCCGGAGATATTATCGTCTGGCTGCCTTCGAGGAAGCTGGTGATCTCGGGTGACATGGCATTCCATCAGCGTATGCTGCCGCTGTTCGAACACACGGATTCGGCGGCCTGGATCGAGACCTGGGACCGGTTCGCTGCTCTGGGTGCGGAGGTCGTGATCCCTGGACATGGCGGGCCGACCGATATGGAGACGGTTACGAAGTACACTCGGGATTATCTGGTATACCTGCGCGAGAAGGTGGGGGAGGTGATCGAGAACGGCGGCTCGCTGCAGGAGGCCTACGAGATCGACCAGTCACCCTACCTGCATTTGCCGACTGCGGAGTTTCTTGCCAAGCGCAATGCAGGACAGGTGTTTCAGAGTATGGAGTTTGATTTCTAGTTTTCTCTTTATCCTCATCCCCATCCCCGGAGAGGAGGGCTGGTGTACGGGTCGGGTCAGGCGCAACGGCGCCGCTCCAAAAGAGAGGATTATCGGATGATGTGTCACACGGTTCCCTTTGGGAAAAATCCGGCCTGTACTGCTCCCCGTTCCCTGGCGATCTCCGGAAGGGAGCGGAGATCCAGGTCCGCATTCCTCCATCCTACAGGGTTTCCCGCAGTTGCCGAAAACAGTGAGGGAGATGTGGTGTAGCAGGTAAAGCCGTGGAACGGACCGGATCAATCAATCTGGCGGGGCAGATCTCGACCGACAAGTCGGTGGTGGTCCTGCTCTTGTCCAACCTGGTCACGATTGTGCTGGCCGTTTTCCAGCAATGGAATGTCTTCGTCCTGATGTGGATCTACTGGGGACAGAGCGTGGTCATCGGCTATTTCAACGTGCACCGGATCATGGATCTGAGAGAATTTTCCACCTCGGGCTTCCGGATCAACAACAAGCCGGTGAAACCGACACCCGAGACGCAACGCAAGACCGCTGTATTCTTCGCGATACACTACGGGATGTTTCACCTCGGTTACATGGTGTTTCTGGCCGAGAAAACCAGTGTGGAAGGCGGGTTCCCGTTTTTCGGCGTGGTGCTTTGCATCGCAGTGTTTTTCCTGAACCACTGGTTTTCCTACCGCTACAACCGGGAACAGGAGCAGGACCGTGTGCCGAATATCGGGAACATCATGTTCTTTCCCTACATCCGCATTATTCCCATGCACCTCATGATCGTCGCCGGGGTCGCATTTTTCGGCGGGAGTAGCGGGGCACTGATCGCCTTTCTGCTGTTGAAGACCGCGGCGGACGTCGCCATGCATGTCATCGAGCATGCCATGGCGCGGGCCGATGCGCGGCGCGCTTCCCGGAGTTTGCCCTAGCCCGGGTTTATCACGGGACTGACGAACCCTTGCTTGGAGAGTTAGCGGTTTGTGGCAGTCGGTTCCTGCCGTGTTATGCCTTGTTGCAGAGCAACAGAAAGCTCGAGGCAACGGAATCGTCCGGCGCCTTTTCAAGGCAGCGCCTGAACAGGGCGCTACTCTTCTCAAGTTCCCCGGTCTCGTAACAGTTGACCGCCTCCTCGAACCACTCCCGGGTTTCCAGCTTGGCCGCGGCGAGTTCATCAGAGTCGCAATTAAAGATCTCGTAGACGATGACCTTCTCGGTCTTGCCCTTGACCTTGATATGCCCGATGCAGCGATACTTGAACTGCTCGGGATGCTTGAGGCGGTTCATGGTGGCCTGACTGATCAGTAAGGTCGCGCCATATTCCTTGGAGAGCCCCTCGATTCGTGATGCCACGTTGACGGCGTCACTGATGACGGTGCCTTCCATGCGGTCGGTCTCCCCGATGGTGCCGAGCATCAGGTGCCCGGTATTGAGGCCGATGCCGATGCGCAGGGCACTTTCATTTAAATACTCGCCATGGCCGCAGTTCGGTATCTGCTGCAGCATGGCAACAGCGCCATTCAGGGCATCATCGGCATGCGGGAACAGTGCCATGATGGCATCGCCGATATATTTGTCGATAAATCCGCCGTGCTCCCTGACAATCGGTCCCATGATTTCCAGGTAGGTGTTGATGAACATGAAATTCTCTTCGGGGCTGAGTTTTTCCGATATGGTAGTGAAATTGCGTATATCGGAAAACAGGACGGTCATTTCCTTCTGCGCGTTATCGCCGAGAGAGACATCGATGATTTTTTCCTTTCTGAGGTAACTGAGGAATTCGTGCGGGACGAAGCGGGAGAAGGCTGCATTGGTCTTGGTGAGTACCAGGTTGGTGGCTTCCGTTTCCCTGGCATATGCCTCGACCAGCCGCAGCGAGCGGCGCAGTTCCCGGATGAAGATTGCGAGCAGGATAAGCGAAATGAGAGTACCGCCCAGCATGAGCAGGGAGGTGCCGGAGAGCCGTTCCTCGATAACCGTGGATATCACGGGAAGTGTCAGTGTAACGGCATGCACCCCACGTACATCACCTACTTCCCAGTCCTTCTTCGGGCTGGATTCCATGCTGTTGTGGCAGCCGACGCAGCTTTCCTGCATGATGACCGGGCGTGCATAGCGCATCAGGCGCACGCCGTTGTTCGTGGCAATCCTGACATAGGACTGCTCGTCGGGATTTTCCCGCAGATGCTCCAGCGCTGCCGCTTCAAACTCGTCACGGGGGCCGCCATCGACACGCCATGGCCAGGGATAGTTGCTGTACAGGTTGGTATTGATGTCCAGGTGGCCCTCGCTAATCCGGTTGGAGAGGATGATCGAGAAAGTGGCCGGGAACGGGATGCTGCCTTCGTGGGTGCGGTATTCCTGGGAGATACCAATGCCGTGGTCGCGCACCCGGGCCACCACCTCGGAGGAATAGGTCGCGCGCGCCTGTGCCAGCGCATTCAGGTATTGCTCGGCGTATTGTTCAGCCGATTTCTCGGTAATCGCGTTGGCCACCGAGTAGATGTTGAAGACGATCAGGCTGATACTGATTACAAACAAGCTGCCGATGAAGACCAGCGGGTGCTGGTAGAACCACTTTAGTCTGCGATTATCAGCCGCACTCCGGTGACTGTTACCCATGCACTCCCCCCGAGTTCCGGATTATTCCAGGCTGTTGCTGCGGCACTTCCTGCTACCATCTGGCATTCTGCCACTGTTTGTTTCTGAAATACAGGCATGGTGTGTTGGTGAGATCCGAAATGAAAGACGAGGAAAGAGACAAAAAGATATTCGAATGGCAGCAGAAGGCCCGGCTTGCCGCGAAGAAGCGCAAGGGCCGGAACCTCTACATCATTACCCTCGATCCCGAAGTGTTGTGGGACAAGCGCTTTCGCCAGGAGAACCCGGGTTATATTGAAGGGATGCCGTGCGTCTATGTCGGTATGACCATCCATAACCCGGGTGACCGCTTCGAGCAGCACATGCTCGGTTACCGCAGCAACAAGTACGCCCGCCGGTATGGCGTCGAACTGGCTCTGGACCTGCTGGAAGGCTTTGACGCGGCCGGGCTGAGCGAGGATAAGCAGGAGGCGGCCCTGGCGGAGTGGCTGCGTGATCAGGGGATGGCAGTGTGGCAGAACTGACAGGACAGGGAGATAAAGGGGTCGGTGACAAAACACAGTTATTCTCATTCCTCACCGGCTCCTTTATTTCTAATTCAAACTATAATTTTAGTAACCTGACAGATATGGAGGTCCAGCGATGAAAACCGGCAAGCTGCTGTTAGCAGGACTATTGGTGTGGGCCACGGGGGGCGGCATGGTGGCACTCGCCGGATGGGCAGACTATGTGGATAAACTGAAGGGTTCGGTGAGCGAACCGGAAGAGGCAACATCCGGTGTGAGCCTGACCGATACGGAGATGGTATCCGGACTGAAGGAGGCATTGGGCAAGGGCACACAGTTTGCCGTTGACAGCCTGGGCAGGGACGGCGGGTTTCTGGATAACAGCATGGTGAAAATCCCCATGCCGGAAAGCCTGTCCTGGGTTGAGAAATCGCTGCGAACCATGCGTCAGGATGAGCTGGCAGATGAGTTTATTGCCACCATGAATCATGCGGCGGAACAGGCTGTGCCCGAGGCGGCCGCCATTTTTGGCGATGCAATCCAGCAGATGAGCGTGGAAGATGCCAGGGGGATTCTGACCGGGCCGGATGATGCAGCCACGCAGTACTTCCGTACCAATACAGAAGCCGCACTTACCGGGAAAATGCGTCCGATTGTCGAGCAGGCCACGGCACGCACCGGGGTGACCTCGGCCTATAAAAACATGACGGCCCAGGCCGGAGGTCTGACCGGCATGTTGTCAAGCGATGCAACCGACCTGGATGGTTATGTCACCGGGAAGACCCTCGACGGCCTGTTCCTGATGATCGCGGAAGAGGAAAAAAAGATTCGGGAGAATCCGCTGGCACGCAGCACCGATCTCCTGAAAAAGGTCTTCGGCGCCTACCAGTAGGAGCTGTATGCGGGATGATTCCCGCTCCCGGGCGCTGCATGTCAGGGGGCGGAGGCCCGGATGCGCGGGCCGCTGTGGGTAAGACGCGGATGCGGCTATAAAATGGATGCTCATTCCAGGGGCGAGCCAGCCCGGGCAAAATTATTCTGCAGGTAATGAATAATATCATCGGATTCGTACATCCACTCCACGTTGCCGTCGGCATCGCTGATCCTCAGGCACGGCACCTTGATCTGTCCGCCACCCTGCAGCAGCTGTTCGCGGCTGGGCGCATGGTTCAGGGCATCACGGGTCTCGATTTTGAGTGAAAGGCGCTTGATAGCGCGTCGGGTCTTGATGCAGAACGGGCAGGTGAGGAACTGGTACATTACGAGATTCCTCGACTGTGCGTCGATGCGCTGCTGTTCCCCGGGTGTCCGCTCGATGCCCTTCGGGCTGGTCAGCCTGTCCAGTCCAAGCAGGACCGGCCCGGCGATGGCGTGGATAATTTTGAAAAAATATCTGAAGAAAAGTCGCATTGGTCTTGTTGATCCTTGATGACAGTTTGCGCCGGAAAATGCATACCGACGATCCGGCGAGGCGCAATGATAAAACCAGGGGAGCAATTCATCAATCGTTCCTGCCTGCAGCGTACGTTGACAATCAAAATGGATATCCGGATGTACCGGCCTGCAGCACCCCGGGGGTGTACAGGTGCAATCCTGCATCCGGCAGGTTGTTGCATTCGGGTTATTTTGAGGAAATCTCGTGCCCCGGCTGTACCGCCGGGAAGGCAAGGATGGTGGCTGCTTGGCATTGCAGTGCGGTATGCGTAGGATGCGCGTATCCGAAATAATGGAGCCTGCTATGCGGTGGCTCGATAGAATCCCGCTGCCGGTGTTGCTGCCGGTTGCCGTGTTCCTTGCACTGGCACCGTTTTCCCCGGAGCCGCACCTGTGGCAAAAACTGAAGATGCTGGCGGACGGGACGCTGGTGAAACCGCTCGATATCTTTGACCTGTTCCTGCACGGTACCCCACTGGTGCTGCTGGTGATGAAAATCGCGGTGTTCGTGCGGAAGTAATCCGATCCTGATCCATGCGTTTCCGATATCAGTGATGCTCTCATACAGGAACTGATCGGTCTCGTGCTGCCGCCTTGTGTAGCAGACCGGTATGCTGTTCCACTGGCAGTCTGTTGTTGGGTTTGGTGCCGGATTGTGCGCCACTGTGCTAATGAATTAGCAGCGACGCTGGTCCGCACCGTATATCCGCTGATGCCGCTGGCCAAATCCCATTGATTCGCCCGGTGCTTAGCGTTTACATTGCCGTTTTATTGCTCGTTGACAGGGAAACAGACGACCGCCCGTGAAATACTCCTACCCCTCGCTTGCCCTCGGGCTTGGCATTGTGCTTGGCCTGGTTCTTCTGCGCTTTGGTACGTCACCTGGCGGGGAAGGCATGCCCTTGCTGGCCGCCTTGCTGATGAGCGAGTTCGGTTTTCTTGTCACCGCCATTGCCGCCGGACTGGGTATCCGTGACCTCGTGACGCGAGGCAGGCAGTCGGCTATATGGTTGCTGCTGGCTGGCAACCTTGTACTCGCGGCCAATTTCCTGCGCATGGGTCTGCTGTTCTGGTCGCAGGCAAGCGGGTAAATGGTTTTCGATGTCGCCGGTATAACCATACCACTCTGGCTGTTACTTGCCTGGGGTGGACTGGTCGGCTTCGTGTTTTCAACCGTTGGTGCCGCCGGCGGGATCCTGGCTTCGGTCGGGATGATTTCTGTGTTCGGCATCGAGAACCCGAACCTGGTCAAGCCAATGGCGCAGGCGATGACGCTGGTGACTCCGTTGATTGCCGTGCCAATGTACATGCGCCAGTGCCGGGTAACCTACCGGCTGGCATTGTTGCTGGGTGCAGGCGGAATACTGGGCTCCTTGCTGGGCAGTACCCTGTCGCACAGCTGGCTGTCCGATATGCAGGTATTCAAGCCGGTGTTCGCTGTCCTGGTGTTTTTTATCGCTGCCCAGCTGGCGTGGCAGATCTTCCATAGCAGTACCAGGTCCCGGGTGCTCACCCGCACCATGCGGGCGGCCGAGGCGTTCGAGCGCCAGGTGAAGAGTGGCGAGAACCTGTGTGAAATAGGGGTGGAATGTCTGCAGTACTCATTTTCGCGCTTCGTATTCCGGTTCGGGGAGGAGGAATTTTCCTTTAATCCGTGGCTACCGTTATTCACCGGCATGGGGATCGCGGTATTGTCCTCTGCCCTGGGGGTTGGCGGCGGGTTTCTGCTGGTACCCTTCATGAGTATCGTGATGCGGTTGCCGATGTTCGTCATTGCCGGCACTTCGGCGCTGGCGATCCTGATGCATTCGGTCACCTCGATTAGCAATTATGTGCGTCTCGGGGTCGAACTGGATTATCCGATGCTGGGCATCCTGCTGCTCGGGGTGATGGCGGGGTCGGCGATTGGGCCGGCAGTGAGCAAATTTATTCCCGAGAACGGGCTGCGCGGGTTTTTGTGCGTGGTGCTGGTGTTGATTGGGTTCCGCTATACAGGACTGTTCTAGCCTGGCAGGCACGGCTGCTGCAATTCTTGCTGCCGTTAGCCCGCGAACTGCCTGACAGCGACATGGAAGACGGATGATCTGGTCTAGCCTTTGATACCGCTTTCAATCCATTTGCGGATGCGGTTGGAGTCGCCGAACGGCGTCAGTTTGCCAAACGAATTCAGCAGCACGATCACGAGTGGCTCATCGACGATCTTTGCCTGCATGGTGAGGCAGCGGCCGGCCTCGTTCAGGTAGCCGGTCTTGCTCAGCTGAATGGTCCACGACTTGTTCTTCAGCAGGCGGTTGGTATTGACATATTTCAGTGGACCACGCCGCTTGTACGGGCGGATGCTGATGGATTTTGTCGTAGTGGCCTTGCGAATGGCCGGGTAGGTCGCTGCTGCCCGTACCATCTTCACCAGGTCGCGTGCCGAGGCAACATTGCCAGGATCCAGCCCCGCGGGGTCGGTAAAGCGTGCAGTCTGCATCCCCAGCGTGCGGGCCTTTTCATTCATGGCCTTGATGAATGCCTTCATGCCCCCGGGCCAGGTGCGCCCGAGGGCATTGGCGGCACGATTCTCGGAGGCCATCAATGCCAGTTGCAGCATTTGCCGGCGCGTCAGGGTCGCCCCGTATTCCAGGCGGGACCCGGTGAGTTGAATCAGGTCGCGGTCCTCCCTGGTGATGGTGATGGGTTCATCGAGCGGCAGGGAGCTGTCCAGTATCACCATTGCGGTCATCAGCTTGGTAATCGAGGCAATGGGGAGTGCTTTATCACCCCGCTTGGCGTATACCTCGTTGCCATCACGATCCGTGACCAGGGCGGCGGCCGAGCGCAGAGTGAGTTTTTTGGGGTTCAGTACCGACCAGTTATCGGTCGTGCCGGAGCGGCCGGCCTGGCTGTCCGAATCCAGTTTCGCGAGCTTGAGGCTGCTTTCAGCGGCGACGAATGTCGCTACGAGCAGGGTCGTTGACAGACAGCAAAGCATGAGACGATGTTTCATGTTTACAGCTCCGTGGGTCGCTCAGGTACGGACTTTGAACTAATCTTGCCTGAAATGCAACCAAATACAGCGGGTTGTATGCATAACTTGATGTCAATAATACTGCGATTGGTTACAGGCAACTGTGCGCCTGTCCAACAATCGGTGGATGAGGGGCGGCATGAAATGTCGCGAGCCGGATTCCAGCAGGGCCAAAGTGATGTGGAACACCGCCATTGAAACACTGGAGAACGGACGTGTGCATAGGGTGCACATTCGTGAGGGTGATCGCGTGCTGCCGTATGGCGCGGTGCTGGAAGGCTGGCGCACGGATGCTGGGTTTCGTAGCTTCTTCAACCAGCTGCTGGCGGATGCCCCGTTCGCTGCCTGTTTCTGGGAAACCCCCCCGTTGACCTCCACCCGTCTCGATCAATCGTTTGAGTGCATGATCGTGGACAGTCCGGCACTGGCCGGGGTGACTGCGGAACGCGCTGCATTTGCGGCGTATTTTGATTCGGCAAGCGACATAGTCACTGACTTTCCGAACCTGGGCCGGGATGCATTACTCGTCGTCCCGTGCCCGAAGGGGCCCGAGCCGGTCTATGCGCACCTCGCCGCCTTTGTGCGTGACGGCCCGGTGCCACAGCAACAGGCCCTTTGGCAACGGGTGGGCGAGTGCGTGACGAACCGGCTCTCGGATCGCCCCCTGTGGGTAAGCACGTCCGGACTCGGGATATACTGGTTGCATGTGCGCCTGGATTCCTTTCCCAAGTACTATACCTGGCGTCCGTACCGGCAGGTGTAATCAGGGTATCAGCCTCGGTCAGGCGCAGGCACAGTTGGGGGAACGGTTGTTACGGGTATGGTCATTGCCATGAAGAGATTTTTCCGGAACGGCCTCCTTGTACTGCTGGTGTGGTTACCGGCCGCAACCATGGCGGAGATTCGCCTGCCCGTGTTCGATGCACACTTGCATTACAGCGAGGATGTGCATGCCATGATTGCGCCGGAACGGGCCCTGGAGCTGATGAGCGAGGCGGATATTCCGCGCGCCATGGTATCGAGCACGCCGGGACCGGCCGTCGAGTTGCTCTATCGGCTCGCGCCGGAGCGGGTGGTCCCGTTTCTCAGGCCGTATTTCACAAGGGCGCAGCGTTACACCTGGTTCCGTGATCCGGAACTGCCGGACCGGCTGCGCACGCAGCTGGATCGTATTCCGTATCGCGGCATAGGCGAATTCCATGTCTCGGGCACTAATGCAGACTCCGATGTCGTCAGGGCCGTTATCCGGATTGCACAACAGCGTCAGCTGGTTCTGCATGCCCACACCGATCTCGAGGGACTGGGATTTATACTCCCGGAGGCGGGCAGTACCGCCGTGATCTGGGCGCATGCCGGATTTGATGTGCCGGTGGCTACGCTGCGGCGTCTGCTCGATCAAAACCCGCATCTTTTTCTCGAGCTGTCATATCGGGAAGGGATTACCGAGGCCGGCCAGCTGGTACCGGAGTGGCTCCGGTTTTTTTCAGATTACCCGCGTCGCTTCCTGGTGGGTACGGATACCTATAACCCGCGGCGCTGGGCGGAAATCACCGACCTGGCCGCCGAGGCGCGGCACTGGCTGGCGCAGTTGCCCGCCGGTATCGCGGAACAGATTGCATACGGAAATGCAGAGCGCCTGTTCGCTAAGGATGAGTAGTTACTGCTGCACCGCTAGCCGCAGCATTTCTTGTACTTTTTGCCACTGCCGCAGGGACAGGGATCATTGCGGCCAACCTTGGGCGTCTCCCGCCTGAACTGTCCGGCACCGACCACTTTGCCGTCGTAGAAATACCAGGTGCCATTGGTCCGGCGGAACTCGGCGATTTCATGATGAATCTGCGGTGTCCCATTGAGCCGGTAATGTGCCTTGAACTCGACTGTACCCCGGCTGTCATTGCCGGGGTCATCGCTGACGTCGAGGATTTCCAGTTCCTGCCATTCCGATTCCCGGGCCCATTTTGCGGATCCGGCGGCATCGTAGTCATGCCGCTGGCTCGGGTGCAGGGTCTCTTCAATATAGGGCATGGCCTGTTGCGCAAATGCCGTGTAGCGCGAGCGCATCAATGCCTCCGGTGTCTCTGCCGGTGCCGTTCCGTCGATCAGCGGTCCACAACAGGACTCATAGTCCCTGCCCGAGCCGCAGGGGCAGTCTGTCTTCGTGTTCATGTTTTGCATGCACTATGGCTACCGTTCAAAAGTTGTCCGCCTCGATTTGCAGGTAGGCAAAGCTGATGTGCTTGCCGAGTTGTTCATCAAATCCGATCCAGCCGGAATAGTCCTGCAGGAGGGCGCTGATCTCGTCTTTCATCTCGAAATCACTCTGGTCTTCCGCGTACAGGCGTTCGACATTCCCATAGATGGTACTGAACCAGGTTTTCATGATTTCCACCAGATCGCGATCGCCGGTTTTTCCATGGCCCGGAACATAGACCGAGGCGTCCGTCTTGACGATCTCTTCGCATGCCTTGATGTTGCCCTGGATGTTGCCTTCCCTAATGCGCGGCACGCGCCCGCTCAGCACATTGTCTCCCAGGAAAACGACCCCCGGTTCAACGATCTCGATCATGATATCGGAGGTGGTATGTGCGGGTCCGTAATGGTGGATGCGGAAGGTATGATCGCCGACCTTGATTACCTCCCCGTGATTGAGCGGCTTGTTCGGCGGGACGACTTTCGTACCTTTCGTTTTGCCTTCGGTCAATTGCTCCATCAGCGCGACCCACGACTTGCCTTCGCCGTTCTCGATCAGTTCGATCATGTTGGGATGACCATAGATCGCAACGTCCGGGTAGGCCGCCCGTACGGCCTGGTTGCCGAGCCAGTGATCGCCATGAATATGGGTATTGAAGACTGCTACCACCGGCTGGTCAGACAACTGTCCTGCAACCCGCAGGACCATCTCGCCACTTTGCACGGAGGCACCGGGGTCCACCAGCACCATGCCGGCATCGGTCAAAATGATGCCCGGATTGTTCATGAAACCCTGGTTTTCCGGGTTCGGCATATCCAGTGGCCCGTGAATCACGTAAATCCTGTCGGCGATCCTGTCTGCCGGATATTCAGGGACAGCGGGCCCGCGTTCAGCCGCAATAGCGATGACTGGAAGCAGTATCAAAAAAAGACAACGGAGCAGTGTGTACATGTTTTCTTACTTTGGTTTATCGACAGGTCCTGATGGTTCGCTGTTCCAGATGATACCATCTGCGCTTCCGGTGACCAGATTGCTCTCCACGCGGGCATGCGGGTAGCTGTCGTCGATTTCCGCCCGCCTTGCGTCTAGCGGTTCGAAATCCGGACGGCATTGCAATCTCTGCCTTCAACCAAACCCGCTGCACTCGATGATTCCTGCCCATTGCAGATGGAAGCGATGGCTTGCCTCTCCCGTTTTCAATCCCACGGGAAGCCACCGGTGGGAATCATTAGCGGTATCAGCTGATCTAAAAAACGAGAAGAGACTCCGGGCAGTCAGCATATAAATTACCGGGTGTGTTTACCGTTGACTTGAAATCAGCTGTTGCTCCCTTTATGCGCCTCATTGCCAGACTGTACGTCAGTACAATAGTAAACAGCCCCGTACCTGCGTAAAACATATAGTAAGCCTCTGGTATGGAGGATTCATCAACAACAAGACTGCATGCAAGCAGCAGTGAAATACAGAAGGACTGACCTTTTATAACAAGAAGAACGATACGGAACGTAGTGTTTTTCTCCCGATAGTTGACACTACGTTCCGCTTTTTTTTCAGTAACGAAAGACTCGGAACGACGAATAACAGTTGACCGGCATTACCACGGATGGCGATGCCTGCCGGGAGCAAACGTCTCCCTCCCCCAACTGGCTGACTCCTCCAGTCAGTTGGGTTTCTCCAGCCCGGCTTCGGCCGGGCTTCTTATTTCCTGCCTGTCACGAGCCCGGGCTCTTCACAGGAACGGCTTCTCCCTGCGCTGTTCTGTGAGAAGTCGGACTTGTACCTTGGTACAACAGACCGACGTACAATAGACGTGTCTTGCCGATGCCATGAGAATAATGACACGGCAGGAACACCATCCAGGTTCCCGCCGACCGGAGAAACCTGAGAGTGGAGGATTAGCATGAAAAACGGTTCAAGAATCAGTTTCAGTCGCGTATTTGTCCTGGTGCTGGTAGGTACCATCGGTTACACAAGCCTTACAGCAAACGACGACGGTACGGGAAATACCCGGACAGCCAATCATTATCAGGACATGCAGGATGGATTTGATCCCAATGCCCTGCCTGCACCCGCAGCAGGGTTACCAGGCGGGAGCTGGGCAAAAGCCTACAATTGCAAGGACATGCTCTACCAGACTTCGAAAAACGGAATCAACTATGTCAGGGAATACGGCGGGATCTATAGCGCCGCAATCATTAATGAGCGCTTCGGAATGTACAGGCTGAACTACGGGCACCTGCAGGAGGTAGATACTCGCACCGTGGACCCGTACACCATCAGGAAACTCAGATATGGACTCAGGAAGTGTAACGAGACCTATATTCGTTCCGGTGCGCACGTTCTGACCAGAGTGACCTTGTCCGCTTCATAAGGGATAGTAAATCGGCTTGCTGCAAACGTCTGACCGGTTATCAATGCAAATTAAAAGGGCTGCCAGCGGCAGCCCTTTTTTGTGCCTGCCTGATTGTGACCAATGGCAATTACCTGCGTGATGCGATCATGGATACAGGGGTTAATTCAACACGACGGTTCAGCGAACGGCTGTTCTCGGTGTGATTGTTAACCAGTGGTCGGCTTTCACCATAACCATTCGTGGTCAGTCTCTCCGCGGATACACCCTTGCGTACGAGATAATTGCGAACGGCCCTTGAGCGCCGGGCTGAGAGGTCGTGGTTATAGAGCGCATCCCCCTCGGCACTGGCGTGGCCGCCAATTTCCAGGGTAGCGTGTGACTGGTTGCGCAGATTGCTGGCGACGACATCAAGAACCTTCGTCGATTCCGGGGTAAGTTCCGCCGAGTCAAACCTGAAATTGACTCCCCGGGGTATCAGAAGTTGCCGGTTCGTCCGGTAATGTGTCCTGGCATGTCCATTGAATCCCATGGTAAACGTGAAGCCACCCTTTGTCCGGGTAGCAACCGGTCCATAGTCCCCGGAACCGGACGGGCCGTTCCAGCCATGGGCCGCGGACACCAGCAGGGTGCTGCCGGTCAGACCGGCCAGTATGGTCAGTTTGAGTTTGTGCATGGTTCCTCTCCGATATTGAATAAAGAATTAGAAATTAAGAAAATTATTATAAACAAATAATCTGGGCAGTGAAAATTGTATTTATTCAGTTTTTACAGTACGTTGTAAAAAAGCACACGGCCTTCGGACTGGAATACGCACACGACACATGCCGCTCACACACCGGGAAGACTGACGCTATGAGCAATATCATGGCCGTTCTGCTGAATGGCATCGCGCAACTGGAATACGACCGGGACACGCTGCTGCCGGATCATCAGACCAGGTACCTGGACAAGATGGATGCCAAGATGGATGAAGGAATTTACCTCGGTGACCGGACCATCAGGCAACCGGACCTGAATCAGCGTACCCAGTTTGCAGCAGCCAACCTGGCGCATGCCATCAATACCAATGATGAATCCATTGCAGCGGCCATGTGCAGCTACCTTGCAATTCGCCTGCCGGAATTGAAACAGGTTCGTATCGAGGACAATGGGGATGAGTTCTTCATCGAGCTGGTGTTCGATGAAGAGTACAAAAAACAGGTTGCGGTGGAGTTTACCCATTTGCATTGAAATGCCGGGCAATCTGTGCAAGCTCCTGGGATGCCTGTTACTCTGCTCGCTGCCGGCCGGAGGCAGCACTGCCACGCAACAGGCAGACCCCGATACCGGTTTACTGTCCTGGAAAGCTGCCGGACAGGCATTCAGCATCGAGTTGATCCAGATATTGCCGGATTATGTGCGCGCCGTGTATGCGGCACGTGGTCTGTCACAGAGGATCATCGATGATGTCAGCAGTTATTGCGTCTTCGGAACGATTATCAGGAATACAACTGCCGAACCACTGTCCTACCGGGTTGCAGACTGGCGTTACATTACACCCGATGGTGTCCGTCACCGGCTGAAAACCAAGAGTGAATGGGTGCAGGAATGGCGTGACATGGGAGTCGCCTTTCGCTGGTCCATGCTGGCCGAGGAACAGACCTTCGCCGAAGGCGACTGGGTGCAGGGATTCACTACCGTGAAACTGCCGCCCGACAGCCGGTTCGACCTCGAATATTCGTGGAGCCAGCATGGCAAACAATACACCCGCATTATCGAGGACATGCGTTGTGCACCGGTCAACGTACCCAACCAGTAGAAGCAGCAGGGTCCGGCTGTTGCTGACTTGCCTGCTGTTACTGGCAGGGCAGGCCATGGCGGCCCTGCCGGATGCGCCTGAATTGAGTCACCACTTTGCCTTGCTCGATCCGGTGAATGCTGCGCCCGATTTTGCCCTGGCAGACATGGATGATGGGCAGCACAGGCTCGCCGATTATCATGGCAAGGTCATACTGGTCAATTTCTGGGCAACCTGGTGCCCGCCATGCCGTCGCGAAATGCCGGCCCTCGAAGCACTCTATCTCAAGTACCGGAAACAGGGGCTGGTCGTACTCGCGATCAACCAGTGGGAGGATGCCGATCACGTGTTTGCCTACATGGGACAGTTAAATGTGTTTCCCACCTTCCCGGTACTGTTCGACCCCGAGAGCCGGGTTTCTGCCGACTATGGGGTAAAGGGCTTGCCGACCTCTTTCCTGATCAACCGGCAAGGAAAACTGGTGTATCGGGCCATTGGTGGCCGGGAATTCGACCACCCGGAGATCGAGCGGCTCCTGCAAACGTTGCTGGAATAAGCCGGCAGTGGCAGGGTGCAGTCATTAAAACGTCATAAATTTGACGTTTATTTTCAATCTGGAATAAATATAATATATAAAATATCTATATGATATTTAATCATTAGTGATCGAATTCTGGTTAGGTCATGATGAAGTCAAACTGTCAATTTTGGTAAATACCTGTTAACTTTAAAGGGAATTATGCATCGTCAGCCACACAATCTCTCCCACCGTTTAGGGGGCTTCCAGCCCACGCGTAGCCGCTGGCTGGCGGCACTGATGGTCCTGCTGTACAGCCTGCCTGCCATCCAGACTGCAAGCGCCGACCGGGCCACGCCAGCACCGCCGGCTGCGGATGTCTTTGTCATGGCGGGGTACACCGACGAGCACGGCTTTGTTATCGAGTTCCCGGCCATTGATCCCCAGCTATTGACCCGGCAACTCAGGGACCTGCGAGCCGCCTTGCTGTTACAACGGGCAGACCTCGTCACTGCGGTTGAAGATCTGGAAATGGGTACTGCCGAGACCATTCTCAGCGTCCTGCTGCCGGGGGGGCTGATTTATGCGGGCTACCGCAAGCACGAATACGAAGCAGCCAAGGATGATCTCGCCGAGATCGATACCGAAATCCATGAACTGTCCCGTGACCTGGTGAATTTCGAGT
>CP070821.1:1999611-2006820 GCA_020344335.1 Gammaproteobacteria bacterium
AAGGGCACGGCGAATACGCGAGGCCATACAGGAGTGCGGCAGGAAAACCGGCAAACCCAGTACCGACCGGTTCACCTACACGCTGCAGGCGCTGGGATTGAGCCTCCTGATGGCGGCGAGCTGGCCTCTGATTTTGGGGGGCACGGGTTTCGAGCTGGGGCGGGCACTGGATATCTCCGCTTTCACGCAATCCGTATCCCGCGCACTGATGTGGGTTGCACCTGCGTTTTATTACCTGCAGTCGTTTCGCACGATCTGTATGCCCGGCGGAGTCGCCGAAAAACACTTTCGCTGGGACCCGCCCAGCCTGCAGTTGCTGCGGCGTCAGTTGGTTCGCCTGATGCTGGCTTTTTTACCTGCCGGATTCATTGCGGTTATCGTAATCAGCCAGGAATCCGAAATTCTGGGTGGTGGTACTGGCCGGCTGGCCATTGTATTCGTCCTGCTGGCACTGGCCGTGTTTTCCTACCGTCTGTTCAACCCCAGCAGCGGCGTCCTGCAAACCTACCTGACGAACAATCCGAACACCGTGCTTGCACGGCTCCGTTACCTGTGGCTGTTCCTGAGCGTCGCCACCCCGCTGGGACTGGCCGTGCTTGCCATCATCGGCTACGTGTATACGGCCGGTATATTGACTCGCAGCCTGATCGATTCCCTGTGGTTCATCCTGGTCCTGGTGATTATCCAGCAGCTCGTGGTCCGCTGGCTGCTGATCACCCGCCGCCGGCTTGCCTTTCAGGCCGCTGTCGAACGGCGCCGGGCGCGTACAGAAGAAGCCGAACGGGATCACGATATCGCTGGCAGGCAGGACTTCAGCGAACAGATTGAAGAACCGGCCATCGACCTGATTGCACTGGGAGAGGAGAGCCACAAGCTCCTGAATATGGCCCTGGCGATTGTCGGAATAAGCGGCATCTGGTTTATCTGGTCCGATGTCCTGCCGGCATTTGCCATCCTCAGGGAATTCACCCTGTGGAATGTTACCCAGACGATTGCCGGGCAGGAGACCCAGCTGGCCATCACGCTGGCTGATGCGGGTCTCGCGGTGCTGGTTGCCATCGTTACCCTGATCGCTGCGCGACGCTTTCCCGCCTTTCTGGAAATCGTCCTGCTGCAGCGCCTTAAAATGACCTCCGGCGGACGCTATGCCGCCACTACCCTGTCACGCTATTTTATAGTTGCAGCAGGCGCCATTCTTGCCGTAGGGATGATCGGCGGCAGCTGGAACCAGATCCAGTGGCTGGTCGCCGCGCTCGGTGTCGGCATCGGCTTCGGCCTGCAGGAGATTGTTGCCAATTTTATCTGCGGCCTGATCATCCTGTTCGAACGACCGATTCGCGTTGGCGACAGGGTGACTGTCGGTGATTCCAGCGGCATAGTCTCCCGTATCCAGATCCGCGCCACTACCATCCTCACCTGGGACCGCCAGGAGCTGCTGGTCCCCAACAAGGAATTCATTACCGGCCGCCTGCTGAACTGGTCACTTTCAGACCAGGTCACCCGGCTATTGATACCGGTCGGGGTGGCCTATGGCAGTGACATCCCGCTTGCCATGAAATTGATTACCGAGGTAGCTGAAGACAACGAATATGTCATCGATGATCCGAAACCGTTTGTCACCTTCGAGAGCTTCGGTGATAACTCCCTGCTACTCACCCTGCGCTGTTATACCGACTCTCTGGATTACCGCCTGATGGCCATCAGCGGCTTGCATGAAGAGATCAACCGGCGCTTCAACGAGGCCGGCATTGTCATCGCCTTCCCGCAGCGCGACGTGCATATCGATGCCAGCCAGCCACTGGATATATGCATCCGCCATGACCAAAATGCACCGGATAAGGGTGATAACAAATGATTTTCACAACAAATACCACAAGACACGAATCAATACAGGAGGTGATAATGGAACTTGGAATTCGTACCCTGCCTTCCCTGACAATTGCCCTGTTGCTGATAACGGGAAATGCCCTGGCCGATGAACTCATCATGAAGGATGGTTCCCGCCTGTTCGGCGAAGTTCTCAAACGCGAAAATGGTACCCTCGATTTCAAGACCAGCTATGCGGGCGTGATCAAGGTAAAGTGGTCGGAGGTCAGCGAGCTGCATGCCGACAAGCCGATGCAACTGCTGCTGGACGATGAAAGCACCCGCACGGCGCAACATATCAAGAACAGCGAAGACGGTATTTACCTGGACGATGACATCGAGCCGGACCTGGCCGAGCCAACTCTCACCCAGTCCGAGCTGGCCTTCATCAATCCCGACCCGTGGCGCACCGGAGAAGGTTACAAGCTGGACGGGCAGATCAATTTCGCGCTGGAGAAAGAACGCGGCAATACCGACACGGACGAGATCGATATCGATGGCGACCTGATCTGGCGCTTCCAGCATCACCGTTACAAAATGTTCGGTGAACTGGAACGCGATCGCAACAATAACAAGAAGACCAAGGATAAGTGGAAGCTAAATAACAGCTACGACCACTTTCTTACCAAAAAATGGTACGCCGGTGCTTTCCTGGGTCTTGAACATGACAAGTTCGCAGACCTGAACCTGCGCACGATTGTCGGCCCCAAGATAGGTTACCAGTGGTTTGAAGGCAAGGCCATGAACCTGAGTACGGAGGCCGGCCCGCTGTATACCGATGAGGATTTCGACAAGGCCGAGGATGATGATTATCTGGCCCTTGGTTGGGGAATTAATTTCGACAAATACCTGTTTGAAGAATTCATGCAATTCTATCACCGGCAGAACGGACTCTGGTCCATGGCTGACACCAGTGATCTGGTCTGGAACACCTGGACCGGTCTGCGCTTCCCGCTTGTCCTGGGTTTTGTCGTCAGCACCGAGATGCAGATCGAGTATGACAGCGGAGCGCCAAGTGATGTGGATGAAGTGGATACAACCTATACCCTCAAGCTTGGCTACACCTGGTAATCGGGATACTGCATGACCATCCACAACCCGGGATGCTTCCTGGCACACATGCTGGCGGCGGTTATCAATGACTGGTGAAAATTTCAGTGACCGACTGTAGCGTTGCCCCGCCTTCCGCTTGAAGAGATTTGTTATGCGCCGCCAAGCACCGGACGACTGCGGAACCGGAACGGCTGCTGCAAGCCGCCCAGGATCGCTGCATCACGATTGTAGATGTCCTGCTTGAATACGGTGTTGCCCTCTTCGTCAAAATCGACTGTCCAGTAGAGCAGCAGGACCGTAATGGGTCGGGGCAGGGAAACCGAGCGGGTTTTATTTGTATCGATCACGTTGAGAATCTCTTCCCTGTTCCACTGCTTCGGGTCGTCCAGCAGCAACTCTGCAAACTCGTACGGATTTTCTATCCGGATACAACCGGAGCTGAATGCACGCTCGTTGCGATCGAACAATGATTTGCTAGGCGTATCATGCAGATAGACGAGATGTTTATTGGGAAACATGAACTTGATGCGCCCCAGCGCATTGTGCGAACCGGGATCCTGGCGTATCAGGTAGGGGAATCCGGTTCCAGGGTAGATCGACCAATCGATCGTTGCGGGGTCAACCGGGGTGCCTTGCCGGTCCAGTACCCGCATGTTCTTCTCCTGCAGGTAGCCGGTGTTCCGTTTGATTGCCGGCAATACATCCTTGCGCAGAATGGTGGGGGGCACCGTCCAGGTCGGGTTTATTTCCAGATAGGTAATCTCGGAGCGAAATACCGGCGATTTACGGTAGGGTTTGCCGACCTGCGCGCGGGTTTCCCAGACAATGTTACGGTCCCGAACCAGCCTCACATTAAAACCTGCAATATCGACCAGTACATAATCCTCCGGCAGGTCCCGCAATATCCACCGGGCGCGTTCCAGGTTGACATACAATTGGTCGATTCTTTTTTCCACCGGGACATTCAGCGCCTGCAATGTGCCCTTGCCGACTATGCCGTCTGCTTCCAGCCCGTGCCGCCGCTGGAACAGTCTGACGCCCTCCTCGAGTGCCTCATCATAAACTGATGACTGCCGGTCGGCGCCGGTGAACTCCCCGCTTACGGAAAGCCGTTCCCGCAACGCGGGAACCCGGGGATCGTTCATGCCCGGCTTGATTGTCGGGCCATTTGCTACCGGCAGCCAGCCACCCTCGCCAGCAAGTCGGCGATACCCGGCCAGCGCGGTTTTCATCCGTGTATAGATCGGTGCCTGTGGCCGCAGTTTTTCAAGCAGCTGATCAACGGTTCCATTGCTTACTGCATTGGCCATTTCCAGTACCGCATCAAGATCACCAACAGTCTTGTCCATGTTCCAGTTCTGATCGAGTTCGACCGGATCGACCTTGCCGATCATCAGGTGATAACCCAGTCGAACCAGGCTGTCCGTCAGCAGGATATCGAATTCCGCGAGTTGCCTCGGTGCGGGGTTGCTGCTGACCTGCTGTTGCAACTGCTCCAGTGCACCGAGGTGGTAGTCCGCAGGGTCGAGGCCGTCAGCGTCAATTGTATGGATCGCCTCCAGCAGTTGACGTATCGAGTTTTGGTCTGTCCACAGCAAGGAATAACCACGCTCCCGGTAGAGCGCCGGAATCACGATGACCGATGAAATTTCCTCACCCTGAATCCTGAGACCGGCAGTGGTACCGATTTGCACCACCAGGGAATCAATTTCCTCACCCAGGTCCGCAACCTGGTCCGCAAACAGGCTGGTGACAGGTGAGACCAGAAGAACAAATAACAAGAGTCTGAACTGCAACATAAATATGTTATCTCACAAATGGATGCTCCGGTCACTATCCATTCTATAACGGCAGAAAGAAACCGCAGCCGGGATCACCTTTTCTCTTGGCGACAGCACTTCACAAATCCATCCGGTTTGGTCATACTTTTACCAATCCCCTGCCCTGGAAAATCACCTTCACCTTAAGGAGTAACCATGCCAAATCGCCTGACTGCAACATCCGGAAACCGGTATTTCAACTACACGAAAAATGGTGTTCTAGCAGCCCTGCTTGCCGTGGCCGTTGCCATCACCGGATGCACGACCAATCCCTATACCGGGGAAGAAGAGGCCAGCAACAAGGCCAAGGGCGCCGGCATCGGTGCCGCGGCTGGTGCCGTCATCGGCGCCATTGCAGGCGGCAGTCGCCGATCGGTCCTGCTGGGCGCCGGTATCGGTGCCCTCAGCGGGCTGGCTGTGGGTGCCTATATGGACAGGGAGGAAGAAAAGCTGCGCGCACAACTCCAGGGTACCGGGGTCAGTGTCACGCGCAGTGGAAACAATATCATCCTCAATATGCCCGGCAACATCACCTTTGCCACCGGATCCAGCAACATCAATGCGAATTTCTACGAGATCCTCAACTCGGTGGCACTCGTCGTGAATGAGTTCGAGCAGACCTACATCGACATTACCGGTCATACCGACAATGTCGGTGCGGCGGATTACAACATGCAACTGTCTCTCGATCGTGCCAGCAGCGTAGCACGCTACCTGCAAAGCCAGCAGGTCCTGCCGGAGCGCATTCTTACCAGGGGCATGGGCCTGGAAGCACCGATCGCCTCGAATGACACACCGGAAGGTCGCGCCCAAAACCGGCGTGTGGAACTCATGCTGACCCCGATTACATAAAACAGGCCTGTAACAATGAGACAGCCTATGACACATCAAAAACTGTTATTTGTTGTTGTTGCAACAGCTGCCTTCCAGGTGTCTGCCGAGACCGCCTACCGCTCTGTTGACGAACAGGGCACTGTGACCTACTCCGACAAACCCATGAGCGGCGCCACCGAGCAGGAGCAGATCAGGATCGACGCACCGGCCCCTTCAGCAGAGCGCCAGCAGGAGACTCGGCAAAGAGAGGCAGAACTGCAGAAAGCGGCCGGTGAGGCAGCGACTCCTGCTGCACCCAGCAAGGCCGATCAGAAAAAGGCCGCCAGGGAAGCGTTACGTGATGCGGAGAAAGACCTCGAGGAAGCGAGGCAGGTCCGGGAAGGCGATCGCAAGGGCACCGCCAGCGGCGGCAGCCGCCTGACGCCGCAATACCAAGAGCGGGTGCGCGAGGCCGAGGCCGAAGTAGAGCGTGCGCGGCGGGAACTGGGGCAAGTCCGGTAACCTGATTGCCCCATCCCCCGGCGGGATGGCAGCCGTGTGTCCAGTCGGCTGTTACAGGTACTCCGCTATATCCACGTCGTCTATCTGTTCCGGATCCAGGTGTTCGCGCGCATACTCCAGGTAAACACCGCTGGCCAGGAACAGCCTGAACAGGTCCGGGTCGATGTGAGAATCCCGGTTCATGAACCCCATGATCCGGATGGCCTCGCTCAGCGGTTTCGCCTTCTTGTAAGGACGATCGGAAGCCGTCAGGGCCTCAAAGATATCCGCGATCGCCATCATGCGCGCGGTCAATGGCATGTCATCTGCACTCAATCGTTTCGGGTACCCCTTGCCATCCATCGTCTCGTGGTGGCATCCGGCAATCATGGGCACATCCCGCAGGTGCCGCGGGTAGGGAAGCTTTTCCAGCATGATGATGGTCTGCACGATGTGGTCGTTGATCTTGTAGCGTTCTTCGTCCGTCAGCGTGCCACGGGCCACCGAGAGGTTATATAATTCGCCCCGGTTATATTTGTATTCCGGCACATCAAGCCGGAATCCCCACGGATTGTCTGCCGGCATGTGGTCATTCGCAGCATGCTCGATCAGGTGTTCCGGCTTGTCATCCAGCAGTTTTTCGACAACCGGCAAATCCGGTGCCGGCGAACGGCTTTTGCGCATGCCCTCTTCCCAGGAAACACCGATGCGGTCATCCAGGGTACGCGTCCAGTTGCGTTCACCGATCTCCCGCAGCCGTTCAATACGTTCCGGCGCCATGAATTCACCTCCCGCGTTGCATTCAGCGATAAATGTAAAATCGGCATCCAGTGCTGCCAGCTCGCTGTCCAGAACCGCCTGCAGTGCCTCGCGATCACCGCCATTGGCGACCTCTTCCCAGAAGCGGATTTGCGCATCCTGTTTCAGTACCTCGAAGCGCATGCGAATCTCGTGAATGCGGTCATAAATGGTTTCCAGCTTGGTTGACTTGTCGACTACAAATTCCGGTGTTGTAACCTTGCCGCAATCGTGCAACCAGCTGGAAATATCGAGTGCCTCCCATTCCTCTTCACTCAAACTGAAATCGGTGAAAGGCGGATCATTACTGTCACAGGCGGCCTGTGCCAGCATGCGCGTGATGACCGGTATTCGCTGG
>CP070821.1:2006920-2042611 GCA_020344335.1 Gammaproteobacteria bacterium
CTTTTGGCTCTGGAGCGGTCTGCAAAGTCTGACGGTAGCATTAGTGACAGTGGGGTTGATCTATCTCATTAGTTGAAAGGTCGTATATGGGTCGGTGTGAAGTTACCCCTGTTTAACGGACACCCGGAAAGGGGTTACGATGCCCCAGGAGGAGTGTTCGATGACAAGACGAGCGTACCGAAGATTTTCCAAGGAATTCAAGCTGGAAGCGATCCGTCTAGCCGATGAATCCGGCAAGCCGAAAGCACAGGTGGCCCGCGAGCTTGGCATCCGGGCCAACCAGATCGGCAAATGGAGAAAGGAGCTGGAAGACAAGCAGGAAGTGGCGTTTTCGGGCCAGCCTGCTCCTGCAAACAACATCCGGAAGAAATACGAGGCACCTGTAAGAGCGAGCTTGCTCGCAAACCGTTCTTATATCTTGAACAGGTGCTCGCGGTAATACTGAAGTTCGCGGATCGAGTCCTTGACGTCATCCATGGCCAGGTGGGTACTGCCCTTCTTGAAATCCTTCACTATGTCCGGCGCCCAGCGGGCCGCCAGTTCCTTCAGGGTGCTGACATCCAGGTTCCGGTAATGAAAGAACCGCTCGAGGTCCGGCATACAGCGCGCGAGGAAGCGCCGGTCCTGGCAGATACTGTTGCCGCACATTGGTGAAACGCCTTCGGCGATGTATTGCGAAAGGAAGGCAATGGTCTGGCGTTCGGCTTCCGCTTCGTCAATCGTACTTTTGCGCACCCGCTCGATCAGGCCGGACTTGCCATGCTGGCTGGTGTTCCACTCATCCATGGCATTCAGGACCTCGTCCGGCTGGTGAATGGCGAACACCGGTCCCTCTGCGAGTATTTCCAGCTTGCTGTTGGTGACAATAGTCGCTATTTCGATAATCAGGTCGCTGGTGGTATCCAGCCCGGTCATCTCCAGGTCGATCCAGATCAGGTTCGTGGCATCTTGCGTCATGGAGCCGTTCATCCCTTTCAATATTATGGTTGTGCGGCATTGTACCAGAGGCTAATCTCACAGCATCAACCAATTGGAGAAGCAATCTTACATGGAAACCTTTACGATCCTGTTTGTCGTAGCACTCGCTGCATCGCTCCTGGTTCAGCTCTGGCTCGCCCGACGCCAGCAGGTCTATGTCGGTACTCACCGCAAGCAGGTACCGGATGCCTTCAGCGAACGCGTAGATCTGGAAGAACACCGCAAGGCCGCCGATTACACCGTCGCCAAGACCCGCTTTGGGATGCTTCAGCTCATCTACGCCAGCGCCCTGCTGCTGGCATGGACCCTGGGCGGCGGCCTGGAGTTACTGGACCAGTTATGGCGCAGTTTCGGCCTTGGACCGCTCTCCAGCGGTGTCGGTCTCATGCTGAGCGCCATGATCATCATGGGGCTGCTGGAACTGCCCTTCGACGTATATCACACCTTTGTGATCGAGGAACGCTTCGGCTTCAACCGGATGACACCGGCGATATTTGTTACCGATCTTCTCAAACAGACCTTACTCATGGTGGTGATTGGCGCACCGATGCTGGCCATTGCCCTGTGGATCATGGAGGTATCCGGGGGTCTCTGGTGGCTGTATGTCTGGCTGGTATGGATGGGTTTCACAATCGTCATGTTCTGGGCTTATCCCGCCGTGATTGCACCGCTGTTCAACAAGTTTTCACCTCTCGAGAATGAAACACTAAAAAAACGCATCCAGGCCCTGCTCGATAAATGCGGTTTCCGCAGCAAGGGAATCTTCGTCATGGACGGCTCGAAGCGCTCCGGGCATGGCAACGCCTATTTCACGGGCTTCGGGCGCAACAAGCGCATCGTGTTCTTCGATACACTCGTGGACAGTCTTGAGCCCGAGGAGATCGAGGCGGTCCTTGCGCATGAACTGGGGCATTTCAAGCTGAAGCATGTCCAGAAGCGCCTGCTTTCCACTGCCGCACTCAGCCTTGCAGGCCTGGCGCTGCTTGGCTGGCTGGCAAAACAGGACTGGTTCTACAATGGACTGGGCGTTTCCATGCAGTCCAACTACATGGCCCTGATGCTGTTCATGATGATTGCCCCGGTATTCACCTTTTTCCTCCACCCGCTGCTGGCGCGACTGTCACGCAAGCATGAATTCGAGGCCGATGACTATGCCGTGACGCAGTCCAGTGGCGACGACCTGGTCACGGCACTGGTGAAGCTGTACCGGGAAAATGCTACGACGCTGACACCGGACCCCCTGTATTCCGCCTTCCATGATTCTCACCCGCCGGCTCCGGTGCGAATCTCCCATATATCCGGTAGACGGCAGGAAGCATCCGCGGGAGCAACCTCATGAAAAGAGCTGTTGCGGGGCTGACCGTCCTGTTCGTGGTGACCTTGTCACAGGCAACATCGGCTGCAGATGCAGTGCACGGCGAGAACCTTGTCATGGAGCATTGCACCGGCTGCCACGATGACAGTGTGTACACGCGCAAGGAGCGCCGGGTCACGACCCTGGGTGGCCTGCAGAAGCAGGTCAGGCGCTGTGAACTTCAGCTCGGCCTCAAGTGGTTCGATGATGACATCAACGGCGTTGTCACATACCTGAATAATCAGTATTACAAGTTTGAGTGACAAAAAATGACAGTATGTGACCTCACGGAAAGGCACTGCAAACCCTGTGAAGGGGGCGTGGAACCGCTCAATGCGGAACAGGCCGGTGAACTGCTCACCAGCCTGCACCCCGACTGGTCACTCGCGGAAGACGGCAGGGAAATCAACCGCAACTACCGCTTCAAGAATTATTACCAGACCATGGCATTCGTCAATGCACTGGCATGGATTGCCCATGGTGAAGACCATCACCCGGACATCGAGGTCGGTTACAACCGCTGTGATGTGAGGTACAGCACCCATGCAATCGGCGGCCTCTCTGAAAATGATTTTATCTGTGCTGCCAAGAT
Organism: Gammaproteobacteria bacterium; assembly: GCA_020344335.1. GTDB lineage: Bacteria > Pseudomonadota > Gammaproteobacteria > UBA9214 > UBA9214 > SZUA-186. The sequence continues at coordinate 2,009,845 of CP070821.1, forward strand.
CGACACCCTGTTACCGGCAACAGAATAACCGTCGTTTCTGAATGTCAGCCAAAAAGATATCCTCCAGATCACCTGCCAGAAACAACACCAGCAATACTGTTACAGACAACACCCGGGAGGGACTCGTCATCGTCAACTACGGGAAGTCCCTGCTGATCGAGGACGGCCACGGCGAGTTGGTCCGCTGCGTGCCGCGCCGCAGTCTCGGTCCCATCGTCTGCGGTGACCGCATCGGCTGGGAACCGGCCGGGGACCGCAGCGGCGTAATTACCGGTATTGAACCACGCCACACTCTCCTGACCCGTGCCGATGGTGAAAACCGTGCACGGCCGCTCGCAGCCAATCTTGACCAGATCGTGATTGTCGCTGCCACTGAACCGGAACTGGATGAATACCTGGTGGATAAATACACCGTCGCCGCCGAGCTGGTCGGGGTACAGCCGCTGCTGGTAATCAACAAGACCGACCTGCTCGACAGCAACACGCGTGCCTCGTTCGAACAGCGGGTCGCCGACTATACAGGGATTGGATACCGGGTCCTGTTTACCAGTACACTGGCAAATACCGGTGTGCCGGCACTGGAACAGGCATTGACCGGCAGGACCAGTATCCTGGTGGGCCAGTCGGGTGTTGGCAAGTCGTCATTGATCAAGCGCCTGCTGCCGGAACTCGATATTGCCATCGGCAAGCTGTCGGAAGCCTCCGGGCTGGGCCGCCACACCACGACCGCAACTACCCTGTACCACCTCCCTGAAGGCGGCAAACTGATCGATTCACCGGGGGTTCGCGATTTCCGGCTCGGACCTGTGGATCGCGTCCAGCTGGAGCAGGGTTTTCGGGAGTTCCGCAACAGTCTGGGCCAGTGTAAATTTCATAACTGCCGGCACATGAGCGAGCCCGGCTGCGCGGTAGCCAGTGCCGCACAGGAGAACCGCATCAGTCCGCGGCGGCTGGAAAGTTACCGGCAACTGGTTATTGCCAGCCAGGGCACCTAGGGTATTGCAGTTGTATCACTAGCCTGGTGGCCAGTTCATCGGGCGCCCACCGAGTACGTGCAGGTGGATGTGATACACAGACTGCCCGGCCTCGGGATTGCAGTTCATGATCATGCGATAACCCCGCTCGGCAATCCCTTCATCGATCGCAACCTGCCGCGCTGCCAGGCAGCATTTTCCGACGAGGTGGGCGCTATCTGCATCCAGGTCGTTGGTGGTCGCGATATGGGTTTTCGGAATTACCAGGACATGTGTCGGTGCCTGTGGATTGACATCCCGGAACGCCAGCACGTCCTCGTCCTCGTAAACTATATCCGGCTGGATTTTCCCGGACACCATCTTGCAAAACAGGCAATCAGCCATAAGAACCCCCGGTTATGAGTTAGGGAATCTCTGATTAAGTCGTCATTCCGGGCGGAGCGTAGCGAAGACCCGGAATCCAGCCTTTCGTAATCAATGTTTTACTGGATTCCCGCTTCCGCGGGAATGACAAATGATAAATAAATCAGAGCTTCCTTAGTACTGTGCATGCACTATGAAAACTGACAGAAGTTGTTGCCTAGACATCCTGTCTGCCGGCGAACGCATGCGACAGGGTATTACTGTCGATATATTCAAGCTCTCCCCCCATGGGAACACCGTGGGCAATCCGTGTTGCACGGATACCATGTCCGTGTGCCATTTCACTGATGAAATGTGCCGTTGCCTCGCCTTCAACGGTAGGATTGGTTGCCAGGATCAGCTCACCGACCTCACCATTTTGCAAACGACGCTCCAGCATATCCAGACCCAGTGCTTCGGGCCCGATGCCATCCAGCGGCGAGAGATGTCCCATCAACACAAAATACAGGCCCTGATACGCAATCGATTGCTCCAGCGCCTGTACATCCGCCGGCGTCTCGACAACACATAGCAGACTGCGGTCCCGGCGCTCGCTGGCACACAGCTCGCAAAGCCGTTCCTCGCTCAAGGTCCGGCAAGACTCGCAGTTTCCTACCTCTTGCATGGCCTTCCCCAGCGCTTCAGCAAGTGCACGCCCGCCATCGCGGTCATGTTCCAGCAGATGGTAGGCCATGCGCTGCGCGGATTTGGGACCCACGCCCGGGAGACAACGCAGCGACTCGATCAATTGCCCGATCAGGCGGGAAGTGCTCATGCAGGATCAGAATGGCAGCTTCATGCCCGGTGGCAGGTTGAGTCCACCGGTCAGGCTGGATAAACGCTCCTGTGTCGTCGACTCGACCTTGTGCACGGCATCATTGATGGCCGCAGCCACCAGGTCTTCGAGCATGTCCTTGTCATCACCCAGCAGACTGTCATCGATGGAAATCCGGCGTACCTCGTGCTTGCCGGTCATCACGACACTCACCAGGCCACCGCCGGATGCGCCGGTTACTTCCATGCTCGCCAGTTCCTCCTGGGCCTTTTGCATATTGGCCTGCATTTCCTGGGCCTGCTTCATCAGATTGCCGAGTCCGCCTTTCATAACAATTACCTCAATAAGTTTTTATCCCACCCATTGCAAAGAATCATACTGTAGGAGCGCCGTCCCCGGCGCGAATCGCGGCGAATACGCCGCTCCTACAGGGCTGAACCAGAACCTCACCTGCGGTGAAATCCGGAATCCTGCAGCCAGATAATCAGCATATTAATGTTTTCCGCTTTCGATGGAATGACAACAATAATAAACCAGAACTTGCCAAACCTGTTGTATCAGTCCCGCGGCCGTATCGACTCATAACTGATCGTTGCACCAAACGTATCCTGCATTGCCTTGATGTTGGAATCCGCTTCGATGGCTTCGACCGCCTGCTGCCTGCGTTCATCCTCCTCACGTGCCTTCTGGCGTGCGGGGCTCTCACAGACGGACTGCACGTCCTTGAGTATCTTGAGCTTTATTGACCGGCCATAGTATTTGCGCAATGCCGCTTCGACCTGGTCTGTGCGTGACTTGTTCAGCAGGTGTGTATGCATCTTCTCCATGGTCAGGACGACAGACGTTTCCGTTACCTCCTGCAGTGCACAGTTCAGGGCCATTTCACGGGCAAGACCGTTGATCCCCAGCTGCTCGATGATATGCTGCCATTCGCCGGCGGCCTTGCTGACCGGTGCAGGAGCTGTTTTCACTTTGTTATCTGCCTGCCCAACGGGTGGAGCCGATTGATTATTGATGCGAGTCTCTACTGCCGTGTCCTGCCCCTCGGTTCCGGGCCGGAATGCCAGCATGCGCAGCATCACCATCTCGAAGCCGCCGCGCGCATCCGGCGCCATGGACAAGTCACGCCGCCCCAGCAGACCGATCTGGTAATACAGCTGGACGTCTTCAGGTGCCAGTTCCCCTGCCAGCCTGATCACGGCATCGCGATCGCCAAATGTGTCATCTATGGCATCCGGCAATGCCTGTGCAATGGCGACACGCTGCAACACGGTAAGCATGTCGGCAAGCAATGCCGCATAGTCTGGCGCAAACTCGTCCACCTTCCCGACTTCGGTAAGCAACGCAGCGGCATCCGCTGCAGCCAGGTCCTGTAACAGTCGGTAGACGGTATCCCGGTCAATGGTGCCGAGCATGGTACGCACCTCGGTTTCCCGAAGCTCACCACCCCCGAAACCGATTGCCTGGTCCAGCAGGCTGAGTGCATCGCGCATACTGCCATCGGCTGCGATGGCAAGCTGCCGGACCGCTCCTTCCTCGAAACCGATCTGCTCCTTGTCGAGAATCTCGGCAAGCTGCCTGCTGATCTGCGTCACAGACAGGTGCTTCAGGTTGAACTGCAGGCAACGTGACAGGATGGTTACCGGCAGTTTCTGCGGGTCGGTAGTCGCCAGCAGAAATTTCACATGCGGTGGTGGTTCCTCGAGGGTTTTCAGCAGCGCATTGAAACTGTGACCCGAGAGCATGTGCACCTCGTCCACGAGGTAAACCTTGTAGCGTCCCCGGGTCGGGGCATACTGGACATTTTCCAGCAGTTCGCGGGTATCCTCGACCTTGGTACGTGATGCTGCATCCACCTCGATAAGATCCACAAAGCGACCTTCATCGATTTCAATACAGCTGTCGCAGCTCCCGCAGGGGGTCGAGCTGACCCCGGCTTCACAGTTCAGCGATTTGGCTAGAATCCGGGCGATAGTGGTCTTGCCAACGCCCCGGGTACCGGTAAACAGGTAGGCATGATGCAGCCGGTCATTGTCGAGCGCATTGATCAGCGCGCGCTGGACATGTTCCTGTCCGACCAGCTCACTGAACAGGCGTGGACGCCATTTACGCGCGAGTACTTGATAAGTCATTATCTGTTTACTTTTTTGCTAGGCTCGTCGTGCACACCTTGCGGGTATTCCATGCTGTTGCATGGCGCGCAGGTACACCATGAACCGGAAAAAAAATCGCCGCTGGAAAATGGAGGCGACCTGTACCAGCCACACCCCGGCGCTCGAGTCCACTGCTGCCGCTGCTCCCTTCCGGGCCTGACGGGGTTCACAGCTTATCGTCGCGAGGGGACCGGCACAAGCCACCACAAACTTACCGCCGCAGGCGGTACAACAAATCTGTAGTGGCAAATTATACACGGATTTGATTCACGAACGGCCACGCAGTTTGACTTGCCCATGCCTGCCACTTCAAGATAAACGCATGACAGCGATACTCGACGAGATCATCGACCGGCTTGGCAGGATAATCCTGGGGAAACAGCATCAACTGCGCCTGGCGCTGGCCTGCCTGCTGGCGCGGGGACATTTGCTGATCGAAGACCTGCCCGGCGTCGGCAAGACCACACTGGCGCATTCCCTGGCAACCGTCCTCGACCTGCACTACCAGCGTATCCAGTTTACCAGCGACCTGCTGCCGGCTGACATCCTGGGGGTTTCCATATACGATCGTGAAACCGGCAGTTTCCATTTTCACAACGGCCCGGTGTTTTCCAACATTGTACTCGCCGATGAAATCAATCGTGCCACTCCCAAGGCACAGAGTGCATTACTGGAAGCCATGGAAGAACACCAGATCAGTATCGAGGGGGAAACCCGCGCCTTGCCGGAACCGTTTTTTGTAATCGCCACACAAAACCCGGCCCACCAGGTCGGCACGTTCCCCCTGCCGGAGTCACAGCTGGACCGCTTCCTGATGAGTATCGAACTGGGATACCCGGACGCGGCAGCGGAACGCCTGCTGCTACAGGGGCAGGACCGGCGCACACTGCTGGCCGAAATCGAACCGGCGTTGTCTGCCGCTGAATTGCGGGAACTGCAGGCACAGGTCGATGACGTGCACGCGGCCGATGCCCTGCTGGATTACCTGCAGGCACTGCTGGACTACAGCCGGCACTCGCCGCACTACCGGCACGGACTGTCACCACGCGCCGGACTGGCGCTGCTGCGCAGCGCCAAGGCATGGGCTTTCCTGCATGGACGCCGGATGGTCCTGCCGGAAGACCTGCAGGCTGTTCTGCCAGCCGTGATCTCTCACCGGCTGCAGCCGGCGAGCGGCCAGCCCGAAATCCTCTCCACCGGGGAGCACATACACCGGATGATTGAAACGGTCCCGGTAACCTGACTGCAACACGCAGGCTTGCCATGCACGCCATTCAGACTGAATACACAGACAAGCGCACCCTGTAGCACGCAAGCAGCCAGCGATGGTGATTACCTGACACGAGACATGCAAACCCTGACGCTGCGCGACCGCTTCAGACTCGCACGATTCACGCGGGGCCTTGGCACCGAGCCCGGTCCGGTGACGCTGGAACGTTCCCGGATCTTCATTCTGCCTACCACAACCGGGTTGATGTTTGCCATGGTACTGCTTGTCATGTTGCTGGGATCGATCAACTACACGAACAACATGGGATACATGTTCTCATTCCTGCTGGGCAGCATGGCACTGGTTTCCATATTTCATACCTACCGGAACCTGGCGGGTCTGCGTTTTTCCATGGGCAAGGCGACACCGGTATTTGCCGGTGAACGTGCCGGCTTTGATATCCGGGTAAGCAATCCGTCGCCGTATACCCATTATGCCATTGAGCTGATTGTTGGCGGCGAACCACCGGTCAGTGTTGATCTCGAACCCGGCCATGAAAAGACAGTCACTGTATACCGGCCAACGACCAGTCGCGGTCTCCAGCCACTGGGACGCTGGAAAGTCTCATCGACAGTCCCGCTGGGCCTGTTTTGCGCCTGGGCACACCTCGACTTGCACGGGAATTGCGTGGTCTACCCGCGTCCCGGCCCGCGGCGCCCGGTGCCGCAAACCGCGGTCTATAAACCGAACCAGTCCGGTGACAAGGGCCGTGGTGTGGATGACTTCGCCTGTTTTCGTCCCTACAGGCCCGGGGACTCGCCGCGACACCTGTTCTGGAAGGCCGTAGCGCGCGAGCAGCCACTACTGGTAAAGCAGTTCGGCGGCGACCGTGCCGATGAACTCTGGCTTGACTGGCATGACCTGCGCGACCTCGATACCGAGGCACGCCTGAGCCAGTTGTGCCGTTGGGTGCTCGATGCGGAACAGCAACAGTTGCGCTACGGATTGCACCTGCCCGGCCTGCAGCTGGAGATGGACCGTGGCAGCGAACACCGGCACCACTGCCTGCAGGCACTGGCACAATTCCGGCTCCCTCCCCCGGCCGATGACTGACCCATCCCTGACTGTCCGCTCGCGCAGCTGGTTGCTGGTATCAACAGGACTGGCGCTCCTGCCGCATGCCTGGCACCTGCCGGTCTGGGTGACAGTGTTCGTAGTCGGCATCGGGCTGCTCTACCGATACACATTGCAGGCGCCGCAACATACCGTGCCACGGTTCCTGGTCCTTGCGCTCACCCTGGCCGGGGCGGCCGGCGTGCTATGGCAGTATGGAACCCTGCTGGGTAGAAACGCCGGCGTCACATTGCTGGTCATCATGCTGTCCCTGAAACTACTCGAAGCGCAGCGGCCGCGAGACGCCCGACTGGTCATTTTTACCAGTTACTTCGTGGTCATCACCAATTTTCTGTTTACGGAGACGCCCCTGATCGCGTTGTACATGTTTGCCATCACCATCGTCATCACGGCAACGCTCTCTGTCGTGACCCATGACAGCGACATCCGCCCGGCGCACAATCACCTGCGCCTGGCCGGCACCCTGCTGCTGCAGGCATTGCCGGTAATGCTGGTGCTGTTCATTTTCTTCCCGCGCATTATCGGACCGATCTGGGGTTTGCCGAAGGATGCCCATGCCGGGGTCACAGGCCTGAGTGGCAGTATGAGTCCCGGGGCCATCAGTCGGCTGGTCGAGTCGGGAGCCACCGCGTTTCGCGCCAGCTTCAGCGGCCCCGTCCCGGCACCGGAACAGCGCTACTGGCGCGGTCCCGTACTGTGGAAAACCGACGGCCGGACCTGGACAACCGGCGCTTTTGTTCTGCTGGCACCGGCCTCCAAGGCCCTGCTGCAACCGCAAGGCGACCCCGTTCAGCAGGAGATCACCCTCGAAAGCCACAACAAACGCTGGCTGCTCGCACTTGATCGTCCGTATGCCATATCGATACCCGCAACCCGTACCGTCGGGTCCGAATGGCTTGCCCCGAAAGCGGTACGCGAGCGCATACGCTATGCGGTGACATCCTACACCGATTACCGCACCGGCGACCTGAATCCGGTACTGCGAAAGGCTGCCCTGCAATTACCGGAGAACCTGAGTGAGCGCCTGCGGGAACTCGCGCAACACTGGCGCCACAATGCAAGTGACCGGGCAGTCATCCGGAAGGCACTGGAATATTTTCACAACGAGCCGTTTATCTACACCCTGACGCCACCACCGCTCGATGAAGATCCCATGGATGAGTTCCTGTTCGAGACCCGGCGTGGTTTCTGCGAACATTACACTGCCGCATTTGTGCTGCTGATGCGCAGCGCCGGTATACCGGCCCGTGTCGTCACCGGTTACCAGGGTGGTGAATACAATCCTGTTGGCGAATACATGCTGGTACGCCAGTCGGATGCCCACGCCTGGGCTGAGGTCTGGTTGCCCGATACCGGCTGGGAACGTGTCGACCCGACCGCGGCGGTTGCACCCGAACGCATTGAACATGCCCTCGACCTGAGTGCCCAGGACAGCGGTGCACCGGTACGCTTCCGCTTGATCGAAGGCGGGCTGCTCTCCAGTGGCTTGCGTGGTCTGCGTTATGCGCTGGACACCCTCAACAATAGCTGGAACCAGTGGGTATTGTCCTACGGCCCGGGACGCCAGCGCGAACTATTGGCCGCACTGGGCATGCAACAGGCCAACTGGAAGGCCATGGTGCTGGTACTCGCAGGATTGATCAGCGTATTTTTGCTGGGCATAGCTGCCTGGATGTTCCTAAGGAAACCACACCGGTCAGATCCTGTGGTGCAAGTCTGGAATACCTACTGTCGACGACTGGGCCAGCTGGGCATGCAGCGCAAGCCGTGGGAAGGACCGCGGGATTATTCACGCCGGGTGGCGGCATACCGCCCGGAACTCGCCAGTCAGGTCAACCCGATTACCGATATCTACATCAGACTGCGCTATGACAACCCGGAAAACCCGACAGGACTGCTGACCCAACTGCAACGTCGCGTCAGACAGTACACAGGCCGTGCAAAAAGAAAGCGCACACCACCGGACAAGCCGGCAGATTGATCCCTTCCGGTGACGCGAACATTCGTGGTACCCGCCATTAATCAGTAGCCTGCATTCTCGTTACGGTAGACACGGCGCGCCCTGCCGTGGCATGCCAGTAAAATCAGGGTCCCCTGACGAAATTCGCCGGCAACCATGCAAATGGCAAGCGGACAGCCCACGGGGCAGTTATCGATGCGGACCCCGCAAGACCGAGAAATCTATGAAAACCTTTTGTTCTACAGTTAATTACGTATTTCTGGCTGATGTCTGCACCAGTGCATTGATGAAACACCCAAGTTTCAGAACTAGTTGATTTGTAATGCCAAGAGGCGCATATTGTCGCGTATTAGGAGCAGATACCCCCAATACTGCAACAGTGATGACTACCCCTGTTGCAGGCATTGTCAGTTGGTACTACCTGCTGGCTGTATGGCAAAACAGCACCGCCGTCCGTCACGGACGCCGGTTTGCATCGGTATCCTCCACTAGAACAACATCATAGAAGAACGGCACACAGGGTCAGTTGCAGGCAACAAGACCACGGCCGGCAAAACAACAAACCCGGGGCACCCGGAAAAAGAAGAGGTTCACATTATGCAGATGAGTGAAGCCCATTCGCAGCACCGTGAGCGCGTTTTCTCGGTGATAACAAACAGTAACAGCGGGAAAACGGTCAGAAGACTGATTTCCAACTCCTGGAAACGCTGTGTCAACGAATACGGGCTGGATCCGGTGGAGTCCCGCGAGCCCACTTTCGTTGAAACCTCGTTCCTGCAGGAACGCCAGGAATCTCTTGATACCCTCCTGGAGATCGCCCGCGTCGAGATGGCCAACCTCTACCAGCAGATTGCCAACACGGGACACTCCGTACTGCTGACTGATGACTCCGGCATGATCATCCACTATACCGGTGATCCAAGCTTCGACTCGGCAGCCGCAAAACGGGGCCTGCAGGAGGGTGCAATCTGGTCCGAGAAGACTCAGGGCACCAACGGCATGGGTACCTGCCTTGCCGAACAGAAGCCCGTCGTCGTACACCATGAAGAGCATTTCTTTGCCAACAACCTGAACATCAGCTGCACCGCATCGCCGATTATCGATCCGAATGGCAAGATCCTCGGTGTCCTGGATGCCTCAAGTGAATCGAGCCGGGCACAGGAACACACCATGGCCCTGGTGAACATGTCTGCCAAGACCATCGAAAATCGCATTTTTCTCTGCATGTTCAAAAACCACATCATTATCCGTTTTCACAGCCGCCCCGAATTCGTCAACACACTCGGGGAAGGGCTGATCGCATTCCAGAGTAATGGCACCATCCTTGCCGCCAACAGCAATGCCCTCTTCCAGCTGGATTTCAAGTCGATTGATGATTTGCGCGCGCACAAGATAGAGGACCTGTTCGACAGTCAACTGTATCAGTTGCTGCATCGCTCGCCCAACACCTCGTTGCGTGCAGTACCTATCCATGAAATCAAGCATGCAAGGCGATTTTTTGCCATTGTCCAGGTCCCCGAGTCCGGTCAATACTTCCCCGGCCACTCGGCCTGCAAGGACGTCTGGACAGACCCGCTTCCCGCGCCCAGCCTTCTCACCCGGCTGGAATTCGGTGACCATTACATGGCGCAGAATATTCGTATTGCGCAGCGCGTCCTGGACCGGGATATTCCCATTTTGCTCAAGGGTGAGAGCGGTACCGGCAAAGGCGTTTTTGCCAAGGCAATTCACATGTCCAGCCAGCGTGCCGACAAGCCCTTTGTCGCAATCAACTGCGCTTCCATCCCCGAGTCCCTGATCGAAAGTGAACTGTTCGGTTACAAGGCCGGCGCCTTCACCGGCGCAAACCGCCAGGGCAGCCAGGGCAAGATCATGCAGGCAGACGGCGGTACGCTGTTTCTCGACGAGATCGGCGATATGCCACTATCACTGCAGGCCCGCCTCTTGCGGGTTCTCGAGGAAAAGGAGGTGGTTCCTCTGGGTGGACATACACCGCTGATGGTTGACATCAACATCATCAGTGCCACACACCGTAACCTGCAGGACATGGTGGTGGATGGTGACTTCCGGGAAGACCTCTATTACCGCCTGCAGGGGGTCAAGATCACCCTGCCACCACTGCGGGAACGATCCGACAGGTACAATCTGGTCAAGCATCTTATCGGGCTCGAAACCCAGGTCAGCTCGCCGGTACAGATCGAGGAAGAGGTCATCGACCAGCTCTGCAGCTATTACTGGCCCGGCAATATCCGCCAGCTGCGCAACGCCCTGCGGACCATGCTGGCACTCGCGGAAACCAATCACATCACCGCCGAGGACATGATCGATGACCTGTTCCGGGAAGCCCGCACCACCCCGGACACCACCCCCGGGGAACCCAGGAGCGAGACAGAAACCCTCGACCCCCTGCGCAATGCCGAGCGCGATGCCTTGCTGCAGGAACTCGAGCGACATCGCTGGAACATAACCGCGGCTGCAAAACGACTCGACCTGAGCCGTAATACCCTGTACAGAAAAATGAAACGCTGTGGAATCTCGCTGCCCAGGTGATGCAGTGTTGCAAGATACACCAAGCACCACTGTGGCCTGTTCCATCCCTGACACACTGGACTGTTTCGCTTTGAGTGCAAGTGCCGGCCCCGCGTACTGGTATGTAACTTGCCGTACTGGTATGTAACTTGCAAAGTATCAGAATAATGAAAACAGATCGGGAGGAGCGGTAGAGTGATATCCCCTGCAAACGATTTCGCTGAAAGGGCAGACGATGGCGTGTTGCTCTCCAGCGCGACTCACTTCATCACCGGAGACAAAAGTTGCGAGAACTCGAACACCCACAACACCACCATGTTTGACATTGCCGTTCAGGAAGCAGATCAACAACGGGATTTTTCCCGGCAAGTGACAGGCCATGCCAGCTAGACCAAAGACAAGTCGTCTTGCCTGGGCGCTGACCGGCTCGGGACACTACCTGCGCGAGTGCCTGGCAATAGCGCAGCAACTCGACAATATCGACCTTTTCCTGAGTGGTGCTGCAGCAGAAGTACTCTATATGTACGGCTACCGGCTCGAGGAATTGCGGAATGAAATGCGGATCTACCGGGACCAGACAGACTGCGCTGCGCCGGTCGGCCTGTTTTATGAAGGGCACTACCATGCCATGGTCATTGCACCCGCTACCTCCAACACGGTCGCGAAATGTGTCTGGGGCATTTCGGACACACTGGTCACCAATATCTTCGCCCAGGCCGGCAAGTGCCAGATACCATCGGTAGTATTTGCCTGTGATACGGCACCCGAACTGGAGAGTGAAGCACCGAACGGCACTGTAAAGGTTTACCCCCGCCAGGTAGACCTGCTCAATGTAGAGCGCCTGCGTGAGTTTGAATTCACGCAGGTGGTGAGCGACATCCCGCAGTTACGTCAGGCGATCGAGGGTATGAATCCATGTCTGAGCGCATCCTCTTTCAGACCGGCAAGCTGGCGGAAAAGAACCTGCAAAGAGTCCTGCAGGAGATACAGCCGGTCTCGTTCACCACCGAGGTCTGCGAGCTGGGTTTAAATGTCGCCGGACTGATGACGGCCGACATGATTCAGCGCCGCCTCGAACCGCCCGAAGGGGTCGACCGTATCATCGTGCCCGGTCGCTGCCGTGGAGATCTGGATGCACTGGGTGACCATCTCGGGATACCGGTCAGACGCGGCCCGGATGAACTCAAGGACCTGCCACAGTACTTCGGGATGGGTGCCGCGGAACCCGATCTCAGCCGCTATGACATCCGGATATTCGCCGAGATCGTCGATGCGCCCTTTCTGGATATCGATACCATTTTGACCCGTGCCGGGGATTACCAGGCCAGTGGTGCCGACGTCATTGATATTGGCTGCCTGCCGGACACATCGTTCCCGCACCTGGCCGAGTCGGTACAGGCCCTGCACAGCGCCGGCTTCCGTGTCAGTGTAGATTCGATGAACCCGGATGAATTGCTAGCCGGCGGCCTTGCCGGCGCGGATTACCTGCTGAGTCTGCACGAGGACACATTGTGGATTGCCGACGAGGTAGCATCCGTCCCCGTGCTCATCCCCGGCGAGGCCGGCAATCTGGAATCCGTGCTCCGGGCTATCGACCGGTTGAGTTCAGAAGGACGACCCTGCCTGGCAGACCCCGTCCTCGATCCGCTGCTGCTCGGGTTCACGGAATCCATTATGCGTTACCGCGAATTGCGTACCCGGCGGCCGGATGTCGAGATCCTCATGGGGGCCGGCAATGTAACCGAGTTGACCGATGCCGACACCAGTGGCATCAATGCCGTGCTGGCCGGCATCGCCAGCGAACTGGGCATCCGCAACATACTCACTACCCAGGTCAGTGAACATGCCCGGCGAGTGGTTCACGAGCTGGACATTGCGCGCCGCACCATGTACCTGGCACGCAGGAATAACGAACTGCCGCGCAACCTGGACAGTCGCCTGCTGACCATTCACGAGCGTGACCCGTTTCCCTACAATCTCGGAGAAATAGAGGAAACCGCGGCTGCGGTTCGCGACCCGAGCTACCGCGTGCAGACCAGCGCAGATGGTATACACGTTTTCAACCGGGAAGGTCTGCAAACGGCTACCGATCCCTTTTCCCTGTATCCGCAACTGGAGTTCAGGGGCGATGCCGGCCATGCCTTCTACATGGGGGCAGAACTGGCGCGTGCCCAGATCGCCTGGCAACTGGGCAAGCGATATGTCCAGGACGAGGAACTGGACTGGGGGTGTGCAGCAGACAGGGAGGACGATGACCTTTCCACCCAGACGAGACATGGCTGCACCATGGGCAACACAGGTACCGATTCATGATCAGGGAAACCATTATCACAACCCCGGCCGCGGACGGGAACACACACATCGCCCCGATGGGAATCAGACAGGAAGGCGAATACCTGCTGCTTGCGCCGTTTCGTCCTTCAGGAACCCTGGACAACCTGCTGCGGGAACGTATCGCGGTGGTCAATTATACCGTCGACGTGCGGGTGTTTGCAGGCTGCCTGACCGGCCACTGGCACTGGCCGCTTGTCCCCGCAGACAAGGTCCGTACCAAGCGACTTCAAGAGGTACTCAGTCACAGCGAACTGGAAGTCCATCATGTGGAGGACGACGAGCTGCGACCCAGACTGCTGTGCAAGCCGGTTCACGAAGCAACCCATGCGCCTTTTCGGGGCTTCAACCGTGCACAGGCGGCGGTAATCGAGGCCGCGGTGCTGGTAAGCCGGTTGCACATGCGGCCGCTGGATAAGATCGAGGCGGAGGTGGATTATCTTGCCATTGCTATCGGCAAAACTGCCGGGCCGCAGGAACAGGAGGCATGGGACTGGCTGATGCAGGCGATTGCACAACATCGCAAGCAGTTGCTGGAGCAGTCTGCATGACGCGTTTACTCGCCAGCGTAACGGATATACACGAAGCGGCACTGGCCATGACCGGTGGCGCGGACATCATCGATCTCAAGGAGCCGTCCCGGGGCGTATTGGGTGCGGTATCCCACAACGTACAGCGCAAAGTCGTACAGTGGATCAACGGTCGGCGTCCTGTCAGTGCTACCGTCGGCGACCTGCCGATGATTCCGGAAACCATCGTCACTTCCATCCGGCATACTGCAAGCAGTGGCGTTGACCTGGTCAAGATCGGCATGCGCGACCTGGAGCGCCACCCCGCTTGCCTGGATGCCCTGGCAGAGGCCAGTGGTCACGGGATTCGCGTCGTTGCCGTGCTGTTTGCCGAGGACCAACCGGCCCTGCCTCTGCTTGGCGGTCTTCGCGACGCCGGTTGTCACGGCGTCATGCTGGATACTGCAGACAAGGGTTCGGGAAGACTGGTCCGGCACATGGACATGTCCTCTCTGGGTGCCTTTGTCGGCAGTGCCCGCCGCCTGGGCCTGCTGACCGGACTGGCCGGATCGCTGCAGCCCGGGGATATCGGTGAACTGCGCAAGCTGGGTCCTGATTATCTGGGTTTTCGCGGCGCCCTCTGCGAGGAAGGTGCACGTACCGGACGCCTCTCGGCAAGTGCCCTGTCCCGGGTCCGCATGCTGTTGAATTCGCCCGAAGATGATTACGTGGATCGCAGCCTGATGGCTAACTAGAATCCCGGGAACCGGACCCGGGACAGGGTGCCCTCCCTGTCTTCACCCTGCTTCCTCGAGACCCATTACCTGGGTTCCCACCGGTGCACTCCCGGTTATCAGTCTCGGTATGAATTCATACTGATAGCGGGACATTACGGTGACCGTGCAATCCGCCTGTCTTGCATAGCGCGTGAACGCTGCATCCACAACGCCACTGTCTATCAGTTTGCCTATTTGCACCACCCCGTTATCCAGCTGCACGGACTTGACCAGTAGCAGATGACTCGCAAGCAGTTGCTGCGCAAGCCAGGCCGCCAGGCTGTCAGAGGTTACATCCCAGGAATGTTCGACCCGCTGATCCTTGCCGAGCAGACGTTCCGGCAACCAGACCGGCACACCGGCACGGTTCAGCACCTTCCGGATATCCTGCAGGGATTCCACCGGCTCCAGATCCGGACGCATTCCCGCCATCATCACACCGTACTGCCCCATCGCCATCAGCGCCATGCGGTGTGCGCTGCTGTCGTCGAAATTCCAGAAGCCCTGGGACTTCATGACGAGTTCGGCAAACGGGCCTCCGCCCGGAACGATGACGACTTCGCCGCCACCATAACAGCTCAGGACATCGAGCCAGTATGGCAATGTTTCGTCAGTGGCAAGACTGCCGCCGACCTTGACTACCCACATGATTCATCCCCGATTGTTCGAGCAACTCCAGCATTGCCGCAATCTTGTAATAGGTTTCCCGATACTCGGCCTGCAAGTTTGAATCATCGACAATTCCCCCGCCGGCCCAGATGTGCAGGCTGCCCTGCGAATGAACCATGGTGCGGATGGCGATATTGGTGTCCATTGCACCATCGAAGCCCAGATACCCGATCGACCCGCAGTACACGCCCCGCCGGTGTGGTTCCAGCTCCTCGATGATCTCCATGGCACGCAGTTTGGGTGCCCCGGTGATGGAGCCACCTGGAAAACACGCACGCAGGAGGTGCAGCGCATCGTTCCCGGCAGCCAGCATGCCGGTGACGGTACTGACGAGGTGGTGCACGGACGTGAAACTCTCGAGTGCGAAAAGCTCCGGCACCTGGATACTGCCGGGCCTGCATACCCTGCCCAGGTCATTACGCATGAGATCGACGATCATCACATTCTCGGCACGATCCTTGGCGCTCTGCTGCAGCGCCTGTGCCTGTAGCAGGTCCTCCCTGGGCGAACACCCGCGCGGCCGTGTACCCTTGATCGGCCGGGTTTCCACTTGCCCCTGCCGCACCTTCAGGAAGCGCTCCGGTGAACTGCTCAGCACCTGGCAATCCGGGGTATTTAAATAGGCAGAGAACGGCGCCGGGTTGTCGCGGCGCAGGGTGCGGTAGCATGTCCACGGTGAGCCTTCCACAGCCGCCTCAAAACGCTGCGCGAAATTCACCTGATAGCAATCACCTTCGTGAATATAGTGCTTGATGCGATGAAAGGCTGCTGCATACTCCGCGAAGTCCATGTTCGAACGCGGAGGTTCCAACACACGAAAAGGTTCGGAACGATGCTTCCTGCCGGCAGCCCGGAAACAGTCCACCAGCTCAGCCCAGCGATGTGCCGTACGGGGATCGCGTCCGGGCGATGCCAGGAAACTGCGCCGCCTGAGATGGTCAATGACCAGCGCCCAGTCATACAGCCCGACCGCCATGTCGGGTAAGTTCCCGGTATGGGCGGCGATCCGCGGCAAGGACTCGATACGCCTGCCGAGATCATAGGCAAAGTATCCCAGCGCGCCACCGGAAAAGGGCAACCCGTGGACCGACTTGCCCGGGGGGCCCAGTGCCTGCCTCAACAAGTCAAAGGGATCCGCCATCGAGACTTCGACAGCACCTTCCTGGCAGATCTCGGTAACATTACCCCGTGTGACCAGCGTCTGCATCGGGTCGGCGGCGATGATGTCATAGCGCCCCTGTTCCGAGTACGGATGGCCACTGTCCAGGAACATAGCCCAGGGTTCGTCCGCGATGACCCCAAACAGGGTGGCGCTGTCTGCCTGGTAGGGAATCTCCGTCAGCATGTGGTATCCCGTACTGCACGCCTGGCGAGATCGGCCACCGCGACCGCCGGTGCGCAATCCGCAGGGTGGCCCGCCAGCAGCAGATCCGTATTGAGCAGTGACTGCAGGTCAATATAGGGACGCCCGAGGCGTCGTGCCAGGCGTTCCGCGAGAAAGCGGCCAACACCCGCACCCACCAGCGGCGCCTCATCGGAGAGACTGTTCCGTGCGGTATGCAGGTCGCAGGTCTGTTCAATGGAATTCAGCTGTTGTCGAGAGAAATACGCAGCCAGTCGACGCCATTGTCCGGGGCTGCCGGCATCCAGATCCAGGCCCAGCATGCGTGCCAGCCTACGTGCGCTTGCCATAATGGTTTTTGGCTCATTGTCAGCACTGGCCAGGATGTCTGCGTGCTCCGGCAATTCAGAAGTCAGTCTGTAAATATCGGCGGTCACGGCAAAGTTCTCCGCCATCAGCGGCACCCACTCGCCGGCAAAGGGTGCCTCGCGGGCAAGCGCCATCAGGGGTGTCCGCACTACACCGGTATACAGCAGCTCGCCGCAACGCAATCGTTCATTATCATTTCTGCCGCACGCGGCAACCTGACCCTCGCTTGTCAGTACCACGTCCGTGGTAGTGCTGCCAATATCGATGAACAGGGCCTGTGGAAGACATTGGGCCACGAAGGTAGCACTGGCCAGCCAGTTGTTGGAGGCGATGGCCTCAGCATGGCTGCGTGCATCCTTCGGTTGCAGGAAACCCTGGGCACCGGCAAACAGGCTGATGGTCCCGTGTGCCAGGCGCTCCGCCATGATCCCGGTGAGTGTCCGGACACCTTCCACGCGACTGCTGAACAAATCCGCCAGTTCCCCGGTCATGGTTATTGCATGGTGGCTTTCGCTGCATTCAAACCGATCGACAACCCTGTCTATACCCTCGCGCAAGGGTTCAAGACCCTGCCAAAGGGGGCACGGCAGTTGCAGCACACTCAGTACATGACCCTGCGCATCCATATGCGCCGCCTTGAGGTGGGCACCACCCAGATCCCAGCCGACAAAATGCTCAGGCAACATCCATGACCTCCGCCCCCGGCACTACAGTTTCGCTGGCAAGCGGCGCGCAGACCGGTAACTGCGAACCAGGATCCAGCATGTCCACTATCAGTGCGGCAACATTTGCACCCAGTACCGTGTGTAATCCGGCGTAGGAAACCGTAAGCCTCGGATTGACCTCGAGCACCACGGGTCCGGACGGTGTGAGCATGAAATCAACACCGACATAACCCCACAGGCCGTTAATCGACCTGGCAATGGCGCGCGCCAGCTCATCATAGCGTGCCTCCGGGTCAGGCAAGCCGTTGACATGGATGCCCTGCAGTTCAAAACCGCTGCCCCTGGAAACCACGTTCTGCAGGTTTGCACTTAACAGGACCGCCTCTGCATCCCGGCACAGCATGGACAGGCTCGCCGGTTCGCCCGCGAGCCAGGGCTGTGCGATGTAACCCGCATCCGGACTGCAATCCTGCAGTGCCTTTTGCATCGAGTCATAGTCATCGCAAATACGAATACCTTCACAACCCACGCCATCATCCGGCTTGACCACCCAGCGGCCTTGCCGGCGGGGAATATTCGTGCCGGCAGGAAATGTCGGTACCACGTCAATCCCGTTATTCTCCAGGCATACGGAGGTACGGTACTTGCTGGCTGCAATGGCGACAGCCGTGGGCCGGCTGCCGATGAGGCGGCAACCACGGGCCAGTACCTTTGCGCTGATGCGCTGCAGCAATCCGCCGGTTTCCGGCGCAATCGGCCACACCGCATCACAGTCTTGCATGCAGTCGTCCCATACATCCCAGATATTGTCGTGCCGGTCCGGAACAACGACTTCACAGGGTGTGGCAAGTGCCGGCAGACGCGGGTCACGACTGACACGCAACTGTACGCCCGCAACATCCTCGAGATCATCCAGCAGGGCGGTGAGCATCTTTTCGGCCTCGTGCAGGATACCCTGCGGGAGATCATCGCGGATCAAGCCACCACCGGTGATATACTCAATGACAAAAATACGCATGATTGTAATTGTCTAATTGTGATAGTTGTTCCTGTTATTGATATCTCCTGCGGCCAGGTAGTGCATGCCAGGGGTGGCATCCGCGAATCCTACCCGCTGCTGCAAAGCATCCTGTCCCGTTCCAGTGATCCGTTCGCTGTCATAAGCGGCCTGATGCAACTGCACCCTTTCCCCTGCTTGTATATCGCCGACCTCGATGCCATATGCGGCCGACCGGACCAGCTCGCGGTCATCCGGCAGCTGGCCAGGCAGTTTCCAGAGCTGCAATTCTGGGTTGACCCGGGCATCGATACCCTGGCGTCCCTGCAGCGCTGGCAGCAGCATCGCTCCGGTATCCCCGTCATCGGTACCGAGACCCTGACCGATCCGGCAATTCTGGATATCCTGCCGGGATCCGAGTCAGTCATCCTGTCACTCGATTTCAGGAATGACGATTTACTGGGTGAGACGAACGCCATCCTGTCACCGGATTGCTGGCCAAGACGCGTGATCGTTATGAGCCTTGATCACGTCGGCCGCAATCGGGGACCGGATCTGCCGCAATTGCGGCAATTGCGTGCGCGGTCACCCGGCGTTGAGCTGTATGCAGCCGGTGGCATTCGCGGCCAGGCGGACCTCCATGTCCTGCAAAAGCTGCATATCGACGGCGCACTGCTGGCAAGCGCGCTGCATGACGGTCGCATCAGCAGCAGGGATCTGGCTTGTTGTGACTAGGCGGCCACACCTCACCGTCCCGCCCGCTTGCATCCCGCTTCAGGTACCGTAATCAGCGCCTTGACTCAGGAGTGCGCCCCGGCGTACCGGGGCCACGTTCCCCGTTCAATCAGGAATGTGCCTGGAACGGATGATCGGCCGAGCCCTTGTTCGCCACGACCTCGCCTGCAGTCGGTTCTCCGTTGACGGCGCGCTTGATCGACAACTTGGTCGCTTCGTAATTGTAATCCTGTATCTTGTTGTCGTCCTCGGCCTCCCAGTGGATGAACACACCGACGCTGACATACAGGTCATCTGCTTCATCCGCCGGTATGGTGCCATCCTCGACACAGTCGGCAACCGCCATCGCAACGCCGCGCTGCGCGGGACCGAACATCTGTACCGCCTGCTTCGCACCCTTGATGGTGACCTTGTTGAACATCACGGTAGACGGCTTGACCATCAGATTCGGGGCAACCACCGCCAGCAACCCGTTGACACCTTCCTTCTGGTTGGTGAGCGTCTGGCAAAAGCAGTCTTCGGCAGCCGACCCGCGCGGGCCAATGATCAGGTCAATATGGGCAACTTCATTGCCGTCGCCAACCAGGGCTTCGCCTACGAGAACTTTATCGATTTTAGCCATTGCAACATCTCCTTCTCAGGTTGATTTCAAAAAAAGACCGGGTCTGCACACTGTGCTGACCCTGGCCCGTTCACGAGCAGTGACCCGGTAACTTCCTGCCGGTTTTGCAGATGCAGCACCATGAGAGCCGCAACCGTCATATCCGCAGTTGTACCGGGGTTAATGCCCTTCCGTTTGAGCTCCTTGTCGAATTCAGACAAGCGAGAAAACAGCCGGTTTTCCTGCATCTGGGGGGCAACGTATTCGACATACAGTTGCTTCGCCTTGCGGCAGACCGAGTTCGCTACATGCCTGTCGAACTCCCGCTGTATGTGTGTATCTGGTATCGCTCCCAGCAGATACAGATAGGTTGTCATCGTGGCATGTTCACAACTCTGCAATCGCTCGGATTCTGCCTGCAGGTGTGGTACTGCAATTTCAAATACATCTTCAAAGTCCGTAACATACTGGCGTGCGATCCGGTCACGCACAGCTGCAGCTGCCATCGCCTGCAGCAGGCCGATCCGGGGTTCCTTCTCCGCAACATCGTATTGCTGCACCACGCCGAGCCCGCCTGGCCTGGCGAGACGGATCGCCTCGAAGCACCGCTGCGTGTCGCGCCGGTCGAGACCCCGCAGGGTTGTCCGCAAGGACTGGCGCAGGGACTGGCCATGGGCAAGTTGGAGTGCGGCATGCGCGAGCGGCGCACACAGGAGCACGATTCCAAGATTGGTATTGCAGTCCACCTCCCGTCGGGTACTGCGTACTGCATTGAGAATCCGCTCACCCACGCTGCTGCCCTGGCGTGACAGCTCCGGCGTTATTGCGCGGGCACTGCGCATGAAATCTTCTGCCGTTTTGCCCTGTCCCCCACCATGCACACTGACATTACCGGGCTTCATGACGCCGAGCTCCGTCAGGCAGGCAAATTCCACAGCTTCGGCGACCGCCTGCCAGCCGAATACCCCCTGCTCATGTGTGCAGCCGTTCATACACCCACCACCCTGATCGCGCTGGACATCAAGTAACGGGTATGGAAGTCATCGACCAGCTGGCCTGCGATGTTGATCTCGGAGGTTGACTGCAGCCCTTTCCAGGCGGGTATGCTGTTCACCTCGATCACCTGCAGCCGGCCCCGGCCGTCACGTATCAGGTCAACACCAGCGTAGTCCAGCGAGAGTGCGGCGGCCGAGGCTTCCGCCAGCACATCCAGGCCGTCATCGGCAGGACTTGGTGTACAGCTTGCACCCTGGGCAACATTGTTGATCCAGTGCCTGCCGTGCCGCTTCATCCTTGCCACCACCTTGTTGTTGATCACGAATACGCGCCAGTCAAAGCCGGCGTTCTCAACATAGCGCTGCAGGTAATAAACGCCCTGGTAGTCTTCCAGTGCCGGCAGCGCCTGGTGTGAAGACAGGCGCTGCAGCCCCTGCCCCTGCGAACCGAACAGTGGCTTGACGACCAGGCTGTTACCGGCTGCACGTTCACGCTGCCAGATCGAGTGCCCCTGTTCCGCGGAGGAAACCACCCAGGTGGGCGGCACAGGGATTCCGGCCTGCTGCAGCAGCAGACTGGTCATGCCCTTGTCGACAGTGCGCTCGATGGTGCGGGCCGTGTTGTAAACCGGGACATTCAGCGCATGCAGGGCATGCAGCACGTCAAGATAAAGCACGACCTGTTCGAGCGTGCCCCCCGGCACACCACGCACGAACACCCCGTCCGGCATGGCAGTCTCGAAACCCGGGATCAACAGGCCGTTCCGGGAGTGGTGGAGATCGATTGCACAGTCCTTCAGGGACACGGTCTGCAACTCGTAACCACGCGCGGTGAATGCCTCGCGCAAGCGCGCGCCATGCCAGCCCGGGTCATCGGTGATCAGTGCAATCCTGGGGTTCATTGTGCAGCACCGAAGGATCGATCGAGGATTTCCGGGTCAAAGGCCCCGGACTCGAAGGTGCGACCGGTATCCAGGCAGGACACCGTCACCCGCGCCGGACTGAAGAGCAGCGGGTCGATTTCGAAGAAGTCATGGTTGTAATCCCTGAACACCTCCGCAAAGGGTTTGCCGTAATCCCTGGAGGTTGTGCTGGGAAGCTGCATGGCAAGATCACGCGCCTCGTCATCGGTGCCGCTGACGAACAGGTGCACATGGCCTCCGTAGAGTATCGCATCGTTGGTCCTCCCCATGCCGCTCACAAAGTCATGCGCGGGCGGTGGCAGGGGCGCACTGCCGGCACCGTCGATAATCTGCTCGAGTGGGAAACCGAGGGTATGGGCCTTGTGCAGTGCCACTTCCAGCACCCGGGAGACGACCTGTGTGGTTCCGGCCAGGCTCAGGGTGGGCGTCAGGATCAGGGTCAGGCTGGCGATGGCCACACCACAGTCAGCGGCGATCTTTTCCGTCAAACCGGCCGGCGGAAACCGGTCTACCTCGAGGACCAGGCAGGTCGACTCGCCGCTGTCGCGATACCCGAGTTCTGCGAACAACTCCTCCTTGCCCGCCAGGGCGCGCCCGGGCCCGGATCCCAGGGCGTGAAAGGCCTCCTTGCCCTTGCCGTGCGACAGGCTCCAGCCGGCATACTGGCAGCCAAGACAGGCAATCACCGGATTGGTACTGTGCACACTGAGACTGAGAGGCCAGCGCGTGTGATTGCCGTCTCCGCCAAGACGGATGCTCCCCATCCCGCCCATGCAGATTTCGGCGATGCGGCGGCCCAGTTCGATTCCCCCGCGGGTGGCTATGCCTGCATCGATTACCCGGCAGCCATTCGGCATACGCTGCTCAACCAGGCGCAGGCAGTCTGCATCTGCACGCAAGTCTCTCAGCAGCTCCATGGCAGGCCGATTGACGCCTGGCAGCGCAGCATCGTTGCCAGTGGAAGCGGGTGTGATGGATGACATGTCCGGGCTATCCTCCTGTGGCAATGCGACGCGTGAGGGACTCCCGGGCCGTAACGGCCGGCAACATGTCACGGATCATGCGACTCCGGCGGTCCAGTACCCCCCGCACCCGGGGTACGTGGTTGCCGACGGCATGTACCGTGCAGACAGGCTCGCCGGGCAGGATGGTACTGCCCGCTTCCGGTATGTCGCTGCACCAGCCCGGCCAGTGAGTGTCATTCGGTACGGTTATTTCACAGTCCGCATACACCACGGCATGGGCACGCCCTGTGACGGAACTGCCGTGGAAGGACGGCATATCCCCACGACAGCACACAAGGTGCTGCCTGAACAGGTTGTCAGGCCTGCCAGGATCATAGAGTTCCGTGGTCGCGGTTGGCCGCCCGTTGATCTCAAGGACATAGAACTCGTTTTTGTCTACGACGATATCCACACCGTTCAGTCCCCGCAGACTGAGCCAATGAACCAGTGTCTGGATTGCATGTTTCACCTCCAGGCACAACGCGGAACCGATGTACTGGCCGGATACCGCACCACCATACCGGTAACATTCCGGGCTGTCCGTGGTATCGCGCCATTGTTCACTGATACCGATGATGGCCATGCGGCGTCCATTTGCGAGAAACAGCACCGACATGATGCGTCCCGGCAGCTTGCGCTGGTAGTAGTGGCCGGAGGAACCAGTCACCCGGTTTGCCGGAATGATGTGTGCACCACCGCTGGAACCAGGCCGCTTGGCAAGCCAGCCAATACTGTCCGCCGGGCGCCGGTAGGTGACCTGCGGGTGTGGAATACCCAGCCGGTCAAGCAATGAAAAAAAATAGCGCGGTGTACTGATATCCCTGAGCAGGGCGGGATCATTTCCGAACAATTCACGGCCTGCCGCGAGATCAGTCAGGGTCTGCGGGTCGGATTCAAATCCGGCCCCGTAGACAACCCCGGAGCACCTGCGCGGCGGGCACAGTCGCTCCGCCGCCTCCAGCAGGCGATCCCTGCTTATCTGCAACCGTGCATCCCCGATACGCGCAGAGGATTCGGCAGCCGCCTGTGTATCTGCATCTCCATAGACATCCAGCACGGTCACCGGTATCGACACCGCCTGTGCAGATTGCGCCAGCGCACGGCCGGACAGGGCCGCGACCAGATATGATTCAGGTTTTATCGACATAACTCCGGGCAAGATCAAAGGCACTCTGGAAATCCAGGTACAGTGGCTTTTCTGTCGTCACCATATCCTTGAGCAGGGCGTGCTGAACCTGATACTTGACGTTGCCGACGGCAAGGGCTCCAATGCCAACCGCACCCTCCAGGCCGGCAATCGGTTTCCCGTCATCCATCAACTCAACCCCCTCGATGCCAAGCGGCGGCACGGCATTCAGATCACCGGCCACTTTCAGGCGGCCAGCCGCTTTCAGATTCTCCGTAGTCAACAGCTGGACACCTGCCTTGGCAGTCCCGAATACGACGTCGGCCTCCGCCAGCAACGCTTCCTTCTTGCTATCGGAACTGCCATCGACACCATCGATGTTGTCAACGGCATAGCGATCCATGCACGCCTGCGCCACGGCACGGGCCTGGGCATCCCCCTTGTGGCTGACGATACTCACGCTGGCGCCCGCGCGGGCGGCGAGGACGGAAGCCGCCTGGCCCACCGGCCCGGTACCCCCGAACACCAGGACTCGCTGGCCGCCAAGGTCCGCGTCATACCCCTTGCGCAGTTGATGCTCTGCACAGGCAACCAGTCCGGCGGCCGTAGTAAAAGCGCCGCTGGGGTCGGCAATAACAGAAACCTCGAAGGGCGGGACCATCGCTTCACGCGCCAGCTGCAGCATGTCCATTGCCATGTCGATGTCCCTGCCACCGATAAAAATCCCGGTACGCCTCACACCTTTCGGACCGCGCGAAAAAATCGCATCCTGCACAAGTCCCGTGATTTCGGCAGC
Source organism: Gammaproteobacteria bacterium (assembly GCA_020344335.1). GTDB lineage: Bacteria > Pseudomonadota > Gammaproteobacteria > UBA9214 > UBA9214 > SZUA-186. Next base: position 2,034,820 of record CP070821.1, read on the forward strand.
CTCGACGTCCGTGTAGGGAATCACGGTAGTCCAGCCCGCATCACAGGCCATGTTCACGTCAAACGGACTGGCATTTTTCGCCGGTGTGATCATGTGCATGATGTAGGGTTTATCCATATGCAGGTCCTTTGACAGTGGTGTTACATGGCCGCACGCAGCGGGCCTCTGTGGAGGTCGGGCCGGGTATCAATGCGCCCGCCGTGATTGCGCGCCCGCACCAGCTCGAAGTGCAGCATGGGGCGGTCACTGAAGCGTCGTCTGGCAGACTGCAGCATGCGGGCACCGGCGGCCTCGCTGTCCAGGATGGCGAAACCGGTCGGTCCCCAGGAGCTTTGTCCGATGCCGTGGATCTCCTGTGCCTCCAGCCAGGCAAGCACCCTGGCCACCTCCGGGCTGGAAAAACGGCCCGACTGTGCCGGTGAGAAGTAGTCGCCGACGACCTGCTGAACACGACCGATCGCGCGTCCGAAACACGCATGATCCTGTTCCGCCAGGGCCGGCAGGGCCTGCATCAGGAGCAGCCGGCAGAGCTCGGCGGCCTGCGAGGCAGGAAATTCCGGCAATGCGGCAAAGGCCGATACTTCCTCCTTGCCGTGGATCCCGGGTCCACGCCGGTCAAAAATGAGCAGCACGCGCCAGTCATCCGGAAAGTTTTCCTGCATGATCACCGGCGGCGGCCGGTCGTTGCCGCCGTTGCCCCCATCAACCAGGAAACCACCGGACTCGAAGGCCCCGATACCGATGCCGGAGCGCATGCCGCGCATCATCAGGCCGGCAAGCTTGCGCAAATCCATATCGATCCCGTAGAGCACCAGCAGGCCGGTAGCAACGGCAAGGGCCAGCTGGGTACCCGAGCCGAGACCGATGTGATCGGGGATCGCACGCTTGATCCGGATGGCCACACCCGGTGGCAGTTCGAGTGTCTCGAGCAGGGAAGCGGCAAAATCGTGTGCACGCACCCGGGCCGTGTCCGGCCCCTCCACCAGGAGTGACCGGGCCTGGGTGATTTCCAGTTCGGTGGCGATGCCTTCGAGCGTCAGGCCCAGACCGCCGAAACGGCGCCCCAGGTTGCCATTGAGGTCCAGAAAGCCGAGATGCAGGCGTGCCGGTGCCTCCACCTGTACCAACTGAAATTTCGGTGTCTTGTTATGGTTTTGCATCAGCATATACCAGAGCAACTGGCATGCCAGTTTTCCATTTCTTATTCTTTCCGGTATGTTACGGCATTGTCAGCGGTTTACTGCGACAGGCATGGGGCAGTCTGTTACACCTGCCTGCCCGCACTGTCACACCGCTGCATCAAGGGGATACAGCATTACTCCGGCGGCAGGGATCCTCCCGCTACGTTGCCGCCATGCGGGAGGCAGGGGTACCAGCAGCCATATTGGCGGTTCGCGTTTGTACCGCTTCCAGATCTAGCCGGCTTGATAATACTCCGCCAGGCCCTTCATGATGGCCTGTTTGTCGAATTCCGCTCCCATCTTCAGCATGGCATCGGCGAAACGCCCCACGATATCGGTAATCGCCTCAACCGTGAGCTGGTTGAGAATGCCGATTCGAATCTGCACCGGTTCCGACAGCGTTGGCCAGATACCGAAATTCTCCGCCCGGCAGGCCCCCACCAGGTCTTTTTCCTGTCCGGCCAGTTTGCCAGGCAGGTTCAGCACCACCAGACTGGGCATATTCGAGGTGACATCACAACCCATTGCCGAGACCGCCTGTTTCAGCGCGGCCTCGTGAAAGAGATAGTCCCTGGCTTTTTGTGCACGTCCATAGGTCAGCAGGATGCGCAGTGCTTCATGAAATGCAGCGACGGCATAGCAGGAATGGGTTCGATGATAGGTTCCGGCCTGCACATCCTCGTCGTTGATGATGCCCCAGTGCCTTGCTTCAAGTATCGGATGATGAACAAAGGAGTAGCAGCCGCGTCGCTTCATTACATCAATCACCTTGTCAGAGAAACTGACCGGTGCATAGGTCAATGGCAGGCTCAACACTCCTTTTTGCGGGCAGGAAGCCCAGGCCACGATGCCCGGATAGTCGTCAATATCAAAATCGCCGACACCGAGACTCGACACCGCGTCCACCAAACCCATCACGTCATGTTTTTCGCAAGCCGCGTTGAAACCCTCGATGTCATTGACCCGGCCGCTGCCGGTTTCCCAGTGCGCCATAAACGCCCACATCGGCTTGTGTTCGGCCAGCGCCGCTTCAACAATTTCCCCGGTGACGGATTCACCGTGCGGAACGTCAATCACGACGACATTGTCTGGCTGTGGATTCAATGAATCGGCGGCGAGGTCTTCAAGACTCGAGGCCTTCATGCGGATACTCAGGCTGTCGATACTGCTGAATGTTCCATTGACGAAAACAACAACCTTGTCCCCCGGCAGAATTGCGCCGTGGATGCTGTCAATGCCACTCCAGCCGGTGCCGGCGACACCAAAGGTATACAGGTTTTTGGTACCCCAGAGTTCGCGTAGCATGATCTTTGCCTCGATCATGCCGCGCAGCACGTCTGCTTGCATATGATCCGCAACTCCCGTTTTACACAAACGATCGAGCACGCGCGGATCGGTATTGCCCGGACCCGGACCGGCGGCCAGGGTTTCTGGAATCTCTAGGACGGGGAAAATTTTCACAATGCCTCCTGGATCGTAACCTGACGTTACGTTGTAATATGTTTTTTTAAGAAAATACCCTACGTGTTGCTAGAGTATACAAAATGGGTCCTCTGTAAACACCCGCCGGACACGAATTCTGTCGAGTGAGCGAGGGAACGATCCTGAAACAGGCCTAAACCACCTTGTCGCGCGGGGTTTCGCCGGCAAAAAAGGCATCGATATTTTCTACGACTCGCATACCCATCGCAATGCGGGTTTCAAGCGTCGCGCTGCCGAGATGCGGCAGTGTAACGACATTTTCCATCCCGAGTAACGGCTCGGATACTGTTGGTTCAGACTCGTAAACGTCGAGACCCGCACCGGCGATTTCACCTTTTTGCAAGGCATTTACCATGGCCTGCTCGTCAATCACATCGCCGCGGGCGGTATTGATCAAAAAGGCGCCGGGTTTCATCGCTGCAAAGGCATTGGCATCTATCAAATGATGGGTCTCCTTGCCTCCGGGACAGTGCAGGGAAATGAAATCCGCTTGCTCAAAAACCTCTTGCGGCGAGTTGCACTGGCGTGCATTCAATCCGGCAATGTCTTCCTCGCGCGGTGGAAAGGGATCGTGAAATATGATCTTCATGGAAAAACCGTGCGCTGCCCGTTCCGCCACAGCGCGCGCGATGCGGCCCATGCCAATCAATCCAAGAGTCTTGTGATGCACACTCGTCCCCATCATGTGTGTCGGACGCCAGCCGGTCCATTCCCCATTGCGCACGTGACGCTCGCCTTCGCCCCCCCGCCTGGCAACCATCAGCATCAGGGTTATGGCAAGATCTGCAGTACATTCGGTCAACACTTCCGGCGTATTTGAAACGGTGAGACCGGCCGACTTCGCTGCCTCGAGATCGATATGATTGAATCCGACTCCGAAATTACCGATCATCCTGGCCTTCATCGGTGTGGCGCCCAGGACCTCGGCATCGATTCGGTCAGAGACTGTGGGTAACACCGCATCGGCGGTTCGAAAGGCGTCCTGCAATTCAGCCGTCGTCATCGGCACGTCATCGACATTCAGCTGCGCATCGTATTTTTCTGCCAGGATTTTTTCGACCTCTTCAGGCCAGCGGCGGGTAACGATGATTTTTGGTTTGCTCATTATGATTCCCCTGTTTCGATGATTCCTCTGTTTCGATGATTCCTTTGTTTCGATGATTCCTCTGTTTTGATCAAGTCCGACCGGCGGTTAGTCGAAAGGCACGTGAGTGTTACCGATTTTCCGCCAGTGTTCAACTCGGTAATGTCCGATGTGCCCGGCCTGCTTCACCGTATGATGTAGGCTGGACTGACAGACAAGGTAATCAGGGGTGACCCCTGAAGGCATCGGCCAGCAGGCCGCAATTCATCCAGTTTTACCAATAATCGAAACGATCTGCTGGTCAATGTCTGACTGTTCCCGCCTTGCGCCTTCCCTCGTCCCGGAACAATTCCCCGTAGTCTGCCCCGGGGCAATGCGCACATTCATTCCAGGCAGTTGTCAGGCGATTCCCGGATCTTGCCAGCTCACAGAACCCGTATTCCCGGGTGACACATTCCACGCCGGGAATGTGATTTTAGAGGTTTGACTACCGCCGCCGTGGTCACATTTCCGGTTATTTATCCCTCTGTTTTATATATATTTTCACATATACAAAGGGTCCAGGACCGTGTACGTACTGAATACCAGCGGCTCGAAGACCGCGATGGCGCCCTCCCGGTGTGGATCTTTCGGGTATCCATCCCCTGCTCCGGAGAACCCGGGCCCCGGCATGCCGCGCACAAGCCACCAGCGCGCCGGTGGCTTGACGCGGCAGAAGCGAGCCGGGAGCTTGTCCGGCGACAGGGGAACAGGACCCATTAACAGCATGGAGAGGGCTTGCCCGATCCCGGCGCACCGACAAAAAAAGCACCGGATACAAAAAACCGGCGTGTGGTACCAGCCAGCTATGTGAATTGGTGAAATCTGCACCGGATCGTGGCGTCACCACTCACCGAAATCACCTTCCTGCTCGCAAAATCGCTACCTCGGGCAGGCAAATGCATTGGCAGCCCGCAACGAATGGTTTACGATTTAGCCCCATTTTCTCACCTGTTCGTAAACCAACCATGCGGGGTAGCTGAATGTCACTGACACCAGAAGAACTGGAAGCAATCATGGAACGCAAAGGTAAAATGCGTCGCGAGGCTTATGACAGACGTAATGCCCAGGAAAACAAGGACGAGATCAGTGCGAAAGCAGTCGCACGCTTCATGGCATTACCAGAGTATAAAAAAGCCAAAACGGCAATGTGGTACATCGACTGCCGCTCTGAAACCCGCACCAAACCCGAGTTGCTTGAAGAAGTAGCCAAGGGGGAAAAGAAAATCATCGTTCCCTACTGCACCGTAGACGAAAACGGTGAAAACAAACTCGGGTTGTGGTGGATGGAAAGCCTGGATGAGATGGTGGTAGGCAAATGGAACATCCTCGAGCCACCCAAAGAGATGTGGGGCAATTCTGCAAAAGAAGTAGAGCCGGAAGAACTTGACATTATCCTGGTCCCCGGTGTTGGCTTTGACCGTAATGGCGGACGCATGGGCAACGGTCAGGGTTATTATGATCGGCTGCTGGAAAGAGCGCGCCCGGACTGCCCGCTTGTTGCACTTTGCTACGAGTCCCAGCTGTTTGACGAAATCCTGGTTGCGCCTCACGATGTCTACATGGACAAAGTCATTACCGAAGACGCCGTATACGAAGGCAAAGGAAGAGACTGATGGCCGCTACAATTGATGATACCTATGCAGAGGCCTTTAAAAGTATCTATGTAGAATTTTTAATCACGGCAAAGAATCGCAAATGGGTGGAACATGCGGTCAATGCCGCCACAGGCAATGGCTCCAGTTCAATTCTCTGTGACTGCGAAGCCGGCCTGGACCGCTATGTTGGACCGGGCGGTGATGAAAGCTTCGTTACCCCGGACGGAAGACCCGGTGCGATTGTTCAACTGCATGTTCCACGCTTCTGGAAAGACCGCAAGGAACGCCTGGAAAAGTCCGCGCTGGTACGCATCAGCCAGAATGTGCTGACCTGCCCCACAGCCTCCTGCTTCAACCTCATCGATTCCGACGAGTACTATCATATGGGCCGCAAGGTGGCCTACTTTGGTAATGGCTACCAGAAGCGGATCGAAAGGTACGGTCGCAAAATGTGGTGGATTCCGATTCTCGGTGGAGAATTTGTACTCGATCGCAGGCTGGGCCATGCCGATGGGTTGATGGGCGGCAATCTCTGGTTCTTTGCTGAAGACATCGACTCCGCCCTGGAAGCCGCTGAAAAAGGCTGCGAGGCCATTCAGCCGGTCGATGGCGTGATTACCACCTTCCCCGGCGGTATCGCGGGCAGTGGTTCAAAAGCCGGCAGTGATTATGACTTTACGATTGCCAGTACCTACGAAAAATACTGCCCCATGCTGCAAAACGATCCCACCGTCGAAGGCGCTTTACCGGATGGAGTCAACTCCGTGATGGAAATCATCATGAACGGCCGTGACATGGCATGCATCATAGAGGCAACCCAGGCCGCTATTAATGCCAGCAGGGATACAGAAGGCCTGATGATGATTTCTGCAGGCAACTATGGCGGTCGCCTGGGGAAAAGCTTTATCTACCTGCACCCGGACAAGCAGCCACCATTGAGCTGAACGCTGTAGAATCGTCTATTGTCGCCCGGCGAGGCAAAACTGGCCGGGCGACGGAATTACCCGATTCAAGATGCAGATAGAACCACAAACCTGGCAAAGACAGCGGCCAGAACCGGCCCGAGGATGCGTGCGATAATGATCATCGACGGTAAAAAAGTATCACAGGAAATTCGCGAAAAAATCAAGGCACGACTTGCTCAGCATCCCGATATCAACATCAGGCTGGTTACCATAAGTGTTGGTGATGATCCAGCCAGCAGGGTATATGTCGGCATGCAGCATCGCACCGCAGGAGCGGCGGGGCTGCATCCGGAACACATTGAGCTGGCCGGTGACATCAGCCAGCAACAGCTGGAAGAGAAAATAGAACAGTTGGCGCAGGATGACAAAACACACGGCATGATCCTGCAACTTCCCTTGCCCGACCATCTGGACAAGGATGCCGCATTGGCGAAGATACCCCCGATAAAAGATATCGATGGCCAGACCGATGTGAATATGGGGCGACTTTTGCAGGGACGCAAGCAACTGGTGCCCTGCACCCCGCTGGGGGTGATGCGACTTATCGAGGCCTACAATGTAGAAACCAGCGGAAAAACAGCGGTCGTTGTCGGACGCTCGGCAGTTGTGGGCTTGCCACAGTTCCTGCTGCTGGCTGAAAAAGGCGTTGATGCAACAGTAACCGTTGCGCACTCACGCACCAGAGATCTGGCCGGACTATGCAGAAGCGCGGATATACTGGTCAGCGCAATAGGTTCACCCGCAATGATTACAGAAGAATACATCAAGCCGGGTGCCATGGTATTTGACGTAGGCGTCAGCGAAACACCGAGCGGTATCCAGGGTGACGTGGATTTTGATGCGGTATCCAAAATTGCGGGCGGTGTCACGCCCATGCCCGGTGGAACCGGCCCGGTGACGGTAGCTTGTCTGCTGGAAAACACCCTGCTCGCCGCTCAATTGCAGAACGCCCTGCCAGCCTGACATTTATCAAACCCCGGAGCTTGCAGGGATGGTCTATCCTTGTGGCAAGATGCCGGTTCACGACACAGGCCATATATGCTGCCAAACATGAATGCCGCAGTACGGTCCCAGACATGAATCAATGACAATGACGGGGAAAATTCCAGCCAAGCCTGTGCTGCAGGCCGGTTCCAGCATGACCAGATCGGCAAAACTGGCACGAATCAAGCGTACAAGATACTAACAGCCTGCTGTTTACTTCAGGTTCCGGTAAGGCTGGATGCCTGCATGAAGCAAACTGGGGCACAGGGAGCTCAATCAATCAGGGCGAGACGGATTTTCTTAATTTCCCTGTTGATGCAAAAATACAGTGATGCGGCATTAGTTAACCAAATAGTAATTAACTGAAATACTGGAAATATCATTGGACAAAACATCTAAACCCGCTGCCACAACTACCCGCGATGTGGCCTGCCCTTTTTGCGGGATTCTGTGCGATGA
>CP070821.1:2042711-2065069 GCA_020344335.1 Gammaproteobacteria bacterium
AACAGCTTGATGGCCTCATTGTCACCTTCGAGATTGCCGAGTGCCTCTGCTGCATTGGCGATGTGGCGTTCATCCTGACTGGAGAAACCTGCCCGAATGGTTTCTATGGTGCCGGGCGCATGCAGTGGCTCCAGTGCCATCAAGGCAAGCTGCACGGTCTGTTCCAGGCGTTCCTCGAGTACCATTCTGACCAGTGTGCCGGTTGTTGATCCGGATTCTTCCGCGCTGCCCAGTACCTGTATGGCATCCTGGAACCGGCTTGCCTCCCGGGCCTTGTTGCTTGCCAGTTGCTCATAACCGGACCGCGGCAGCCCCGCTTCCACCAGTGCAGCAAGCAGGACAAACTGTCCGCGCATGGGCACCTCGTTGTCCTGGATCAGGCGGTAGACTTCCTCCACAAAATTGTTGCTGGTGGCTTTCAGCGAGTCGACGCCGGCCTGACTGACATGTGGATGACTGTCGGCGGTGGCGCGCAGAATATCCTGGGAACGGGAAGGGTGGTCACCGAGATGCAGACAGCGTGCAGCGGCGCTGCGCATCTCCGGGTTCTCGTCAACCAGCGCCCGTGACAATGCAGCGTAGACGCCATCCGGGAGTTCAGCTTTCCATTGACTGAGTCCGCGCAGGGTACACATGTGCATGTCTTTCGAATCTGCTTCCAGCTTTTCCGTCAAGACACTGTTGTATATTCCCTGCAGCTGTTCCCACTGTTCCGGTTCAAGCAGAGGAAGGTCGGGGATCAGCGTAAATGCGGCCTTGCAGGCACTGGTACTGTCCTGCAGCAGGCCGCGCCATTTCCGGACCAGGTACTCCGGATCCTGTGATGCTTCTTGGCTGTGTAATACATAATGAATGCCGGCAGCGCAGAGTCGTGGATTGCTGCTTTCCATCAATTGCAGTGCCTGTTCCAGATAACCGCCGTCTTTCTGGCTGGCCAGCAAACGTACCACCGTGGCATGAAAATGTGCATCGCGTGTTTCGGCGAGGGCATACAGTATTTCCCGGTAGTTACTCAAGTCGATATCTGCCAGCAAGCGAAGCAGCTGATCCGCAGTGGCGTCATCCGCTGAGTCAACACGATCAAGCAGCAATGCTGCTGCCTGCTCCGGGAAGGAGCCCGTCAGCAGGCGGGCAAAGGCGATGGCAACATCCGGGTCCCTGTGGGCCAGGCCGGCCGTTATTTCATCGAATATTTCCCTGTTCGCGCCGTTCAATGCGGAATACAGGCGCTTGTCGGGGAGGAACAGCTTTTCCTGCAGTGTCTTGATCAAGGTACCCGCATAGGCCAGGTTCATGTTTCTGTTGGAATACATGTACATGAAAGCCGCGGCCATCCCGGGTACCAGAAAATATTCCGGACGCTCCATTCCCTGCATGATCCACAGCAGCAGGCCGCAGACAAACAGTGCGCCCGGAAGTACCACGGCAACGGAAATGGCACGGGCACGGCCCTGCATATAGTCCGGGATAACATTGAAGAACAGGCTTCGGACGGGATTTCGGAACGCCGGCATCAGGGCATCCTTGTTCAGGCTCCCGAGTATCGCCGCAGGCAGGGTGAAGCTTACCGTCAGTATCGAGAGCACCACCAGCGTGGTCCATGGAAAAAACAGGTTAACGCGGCGCACACCGAAGCGCCGGATGACACGACCGGTAATGAAGACCTGTACCAGCAGCGCGATGGCGCTGGTCACTGCGGTCAGAACGCCATAAAAACTGGCCAGTGCTGCCTCGGCTTCAAAGCTCAGCGTATATACGCGGTGGACACTGTAGCAGAGGATGTAAAACGTGATGACCATGAAGAACAGGGCGAGAGAGGCTGCCCGCAGCAGGTCGGAGGATAGTGTATAGCGCAGACCCTGGGTAACCTGACGGGTGCTCTCTTTGACAATACTGGCGCTGCGATGCGGTGCCCGAAAGTGCGTCGAAGGGCCGTGCCTTCGGTGCCAGATACTCACCAAAAGGATGCCTGCTGCAAGCAGGATGCACCAGAGAACCAGCAAATTCTGTGTACCCAGGGCCGGTGCGGCGAAGGCCAGCACCAGTCCGCCGATAATGGAACCGGTTTGTGCACCGGCAAAGACCAGGGGCGCCAGGCGTTTCGCCTGCAGGGTTGTCATGTTCTGGTTCATGTAAAGCATGGCATGTACCAGCAGAATCTCCGATGCTACTTCGTAGACGAGGTAGTAGAGCGCATAGACCAGGGTGCTTTCCGACAGTGACATCGCCACCCAGCCGGCAAAGACCAGCAGCGCGAGGGTGGAGAAGATCATCCGGAAGGATCTCTCGGCAATGATCCGGTCCGCAAAGGCCGCATAAACCAGACAGACCATGGCAAGCAGCAGGGCCTGGATCATGTACATCACGGGCAGGTATTCAAATCCCAGCCTTTTCAGGAGCAGGGCATCCGCGCTTCCCCGGCCGATCGCCATACCGGCGCTGACCAGCAGGAAAAACGACAAAAAATAGATGACGTTCGCTGTTTCCCCCTCGCGAACGAGCAATAGATCCCTTAATTTCTTCATATAACGGTTAGTAACGGCTCCGTCTTTTCCTCATACCAGCACTACTGGAATGGAAGCATTCTCATCGGCTTTGACATCTGGTTCACGTTGCCTGCCATGTGACCGACAGTAATATTCATGTCGGTAAATTGCTTGTTCATCAACTGCAGGTTGGCAGCCATGTTGCCAACAGTGGAATTCATTGTATGAATCTGTTCGACCATGGAATGCATGTCGCCACTCAGTGTGATGAGACTGTTGTCCATGTTGCTGACCGAAGAGTTCATGGCGGGCATGATAGTGATGTTTTCATTGATCGCTGTCAATGTGCCCTGTACCTGGCCGATGTCACTTGCGACTGACGTTAAATTTGAATCCATGCTGGACATATGTATGGACATCTTCTCCATGTGTTCACGGATGACAGCAAAATCCGACGTCAGGATATAGATCAGGTAAAACAGGGCGGCGCCCAGCATCAGCATACTGGTCATGCCGAAGCGGATGATCTGGGTTGTCCGGCGGCCGATGCGGATACTGAGGTTTTCACGATGCGCCATCCCATCATTGAATTCACGCAGTGAATTTTCCACGATTTCCGCTATTTGCCTGGGGCTGTTATTGTTTACCATGCTGTCTCCCGCAGCTTGCTGCTGCTTGTTATATTATGTCAGTCTGTGGGTTGTCCTGAATAATCTGGTGGCCAGGACCTTGTTCAGGTTCTTGAAGACTTTTGTGGCGATATACGGATAACGTTTGCCGAGCCGGTCCAGGTTTTCCTGCGTCAGGCAGAGTAGCCGGCTGTCTTCCAGCGTATCAACATTTGCCGTGCGATTTTCATAAAACAGGCCGGCCTCGCCGACCACATCTCCACGGGTATAGGTGGCGAGCTCGACCGGGCCGTATTTGCCATCGATTGACGCATTGAGCTTTCCATCGATAACGACATACATTTCCGAGCCTTTCTCCCCATCATGGATGATCCGCTTTCCGGCGGGTATGGTGATTATCCTGGACATGATGGCCACGATCCGTGCCTGGGATTTACGCAGGCCATTCAGCAAGGGAATGGACTCTTGCGGATTCTCGCCCAGGTCCAGGGAGAGGACATCCCAGAGGGTGGTGATCCTGACGCTGGAGCACAGGGCGGGTGTCAGGATGAAGTCACAAAGCCAGGCGACCGCCAGTGCGTAGGATGCCATGATGCCTACCTCGACCTGCATGCTCAGTTCACTCGTGATCAGCACCAGGAAACCGAGACAGAGACCGACTGATGTGTAGGTCACCGGGCGGCCTACCGCCTTGAGTGCCGCAATGGTGGCCTTTTTGTCATCTGCATAGCGTTTGACCTCGCGGCTGAAGCGCGCGAAGTAGTGAATGGTGTCATCGATGGCGATGCCCAGCACCATGGGGGCAATCAGACTGGTGCTCGGGTTCAGGCTGATCCCGAAGAAGCCCAGTGACCCGAAATACACTGCCACCGGCATGATGTTCGGTATCAGGGCGACGAAACCGATGCGCATTGAGGCGAACATCAGGGCCAGAATTGCATAAACAATTACCAGCGCCAGCCCCACGCTTTTTGCCTGGCCTGCAATGATATCCGAGAGGGTTTCGTTTATGAGCACCGGGTTGCCGGTTACCGTGGCCGTGATATGTTCGGGAAATTGTGCGAGTCTTTCGTTGATCCTGCCGATCAGTTCCTTCATGGCATCCGAGGTAATTGCCTTCGATCGCAGAACAATGTTCGTAATCTGGAAGCGGCCATCGACAATCCTGTCAAGCTCGTCACTGGAGCTGAGAAACAGCAGCTGGGTGACCAGTTGCCGGGATTCCGGGATTGAGTAAAAAGCCGGGTCGTTGTCATGAAAGGCCTGGTTTACCAGCTTCAGGTAATCGGCAACCGAGGTGGTTCCGCCGATCTCGGGTTGTGCCACCAGCCACTCCTGCAGTTCTTCGATGGACCTGAGGTTGACGGGTTCCTTGAAAACCGCGGGCTGCACTCCCTCGAGGACAATATACAGGGGATTCGCACCACCCAGTTTGTCATTGACGACATCAAAGGCTTCGCGCACCTCGGAACCTTCAGAAAAACTGGACATGAAATCCGTGCTGACGTGTATTTTTGACATGCCGGCAAGTGCCAGGACGAACAGGATCCCGGAAAGGGCAAAAATCTTTGTGCGCTGGTGCAGGTCAAACAGGGCAATTCGGTCAACAAAACGGCCGAATGCACGTGCCGATGCGCGCTCCCTGGCAGCCGGCGCAAGGAACCCGCGGTCCAGGAATTTCAGCAGGGCCGGTGTGAATGTCACGGAAAGGAGTGTGATCATGACGACACCTATGGCCGACAGGATGCCGAATTCCCTGACTGCCGTGATCGGGTTGATCATTAACGCGGCAAAACCGGCTATGGTAGTGACACCGGTCAACAGGACCGGCAACAGTACGTGCCGCAGCGTTTTTTTGACCAGCTCAATTCGGTCGGAGGTTTCAAGTCTCCGCTGATGGTATGCGGATACGACATGCACGGAATAGGAAAGTCCGAGAATCATGAGCAATGGCGGCACCAGCACAGAGATCATGCTGAGCGAGTAGCCCATCGCAGTGATAATTCCCAGCGTCAGGGTGACGCCCGCCGCGACGGTTATCAGTGGTACCAGTACCCCCAGCAGGGTGCGGAATGATATAGCCAGGACAATCGCGAGGACGAGGGCGATTAGCGGGGGTATCGTTATGAGATCATGAATCAATATCCCGATAATGGCCACCTTGAAGTGTGGTGCCCCGGTAAACCATGCCCGGTTATCGCCCTGTTCTTCGTTGACGATGGCAACAATCCTTTCGTGACTGCCGCGCTTGATGAACTCGCGGTCTGACATGTCACTGAAATACACGATAATCGCGGTTGCATCACCCTCCAGCGACACCAGGCTGCCTGCATACACCGGGTTGGCAAGTACCCGTTGCCGGGTTTCGCTGGCCAGTTCCGGGCTGTCCTCGATGCTGTCGATAAACGGGGCTATATCAAGATCATCGCCGGTGCTGCGGATGTCCAGTGCATTCGTCAGTGAAATCACATGATGTACGTGCTCGACAGCTTCTATGCGCTGTGTAATACGGTCAATGCGCCGGAAGGTGTCGATGGTAAAGATGTCATCTGATGTCAGCGTAATGACCAGGGTTTCATCGCTGCCGAAAATGTTTCGGGCCCTGTCATAGAATTGCTTGGCCGGGCTGTTTTCGGAAAGCAGGCGATTGGCAGAGGGATCGATTTCCAGGCGCAGTTTACCGGTACCGAAATCGATAATTTCCGTGATAGCCAGGGCAAACAGCAAGGCAACCAGCAGCAGGATAAGTCCGGTCGAGCGCGATACCAGATCAGAGAATTTGTCTGCCAGCTGCATGCCTATTTTGAAGCCGGAGGAATATCAGCCTGCTTCAACCGGGTTTCATCAAACAGGTCATCAGGAAGTTCAACACCGAGATCGAGGTTCGTGATTTTCAGGCGGGTTTCGGTTTTGTCGCGAAAATCTTTCATGAGCAGTTCTGTGGGGTACCAGATACCTTCCTGGTTTTGCAAATTTTCGGGGTCAACGGTCATTTGCTTGCGCAGTGTCTGGTTGCCCTCGTAAAAGTCTATTTTCAGGGCGATACAGGATTCCTTGTCAATGTAACTGGCTATCCGCGTGTACCCGGAATGCTTGTCCGGTCGGCTTTCCAGGACATAAACCGGCCTGCCTTCCAGTTCTTCATCCGGTAACTGGCTTGCCCGCAGGTCGCTCAGCACACCATGCAGACGTTCAAAATCCTCGTAGGAGAAGTCAGTACCCATGATGGAGCTCGAGATATTTTTTGAGGTTATGCGCCGTACCTTGAACAAACTGGGCATGTAGATATACATTTCATTCTGTGGTTGTTTCTGCACGATCAGGAAGCGCGCGCTGCGGATATCAACCGGTTCGCGGAAATGCATCAGTATCCGCGAATTCTCCTCATCGATACGTTTCAGGTAGACATCGGCCTGGAGTACTGATTCGTAGTGGCTGCGGTCACGTGCGCGCAGCTCTATCGACTGGACCGAGGTTGTCTTCGGCAGGTTTTCCCTGATGCAGGCCTCGATGGCAGCGGGGATCTCCGCGGCGGCAGATACCAGGGAATGGGCCAGCAGCAGGGGTAATAGCAATAATCTCATCTGGCATCAATGCTCTTTTTTATAAGTATGTCCATGGTAGTGATTCTGGTAGGCATGTCAACGAGTTGGCGCGCGTTCCTTCGCATGTCTGTATCTGCTCCAGCTACCGGTAATTGCGGATATGCCGGTACCGGATGTTCCGTGGTTTGTCCGGTTTTCTGCTGGTTGACACGTGCGTTCCGCCCCTGTCCCGGGTTGTGTGTCAGGATTTGCGGTGGTAATGGCCCTGACGCAGTTGCCGGATCAATTTTGACATTTTTCTGAAATGGCTGCCTTTCCAGTATAGTTGGCTGCAGTCACGGCAAATGCGGAAATCCGTGTAATAGAGCTGTGTTCGCGGTTCAAGCCGGTGTTCAATCGCTGCCTTGCTGACTTCCTCGAGTTCCCCGTTGCAGAGGGTGCAGCGAGTCCATGGCCGGATGTCCCGGTACATGTCGAAGCGGTGCAGCACCTCGCCTGCCTGGTAAAGCGGTTCGGCCTCGCGCACGAAATAACCGTGCGTAATAATGCTGCGGTGCAGCAACAACCTGTCGCGTGTCAGTAGTATGCGGTGCTGGTCTGATGATATACGGGCAATTTCTGCATCACGGAAATCGTTGCTGTAGAGGCTGTCAAAACCAAGCAAACGAAGATAGCGCGCCAGTCGGCCGAGGTGAGTATCCACTACAAAACGGTTATCGCGTAGCGGTTCGGGCCGTAGTCGTAACAACGGACGGATATCCAGGCTTTCGAATACCGGGTAGACACTGATAACGTCGCCATCCCTGACAATGTACGAGAAATCAACACTCTTGCCATTTACCAGAATCAGTTCCACTTCCGTGTGTGGCACCCCCAGAGATTCGATCATGTCCTTGATGGAAGCACGACGATTGAATGTGTGGGTAAAGCTGGTTTTCCTTCGCGATTCGGGGAGGAAATCATTCAGTTCTTCATAGAAACGAAAGCGGGCATTCGCGAGACCTGGCCGCGGCCCGCTGTGTCTGCGGGATGGCGAAGAATGGGATTTCTCTGTCATGCCTTACCCAAGCAATTACCGTCACAGATACTGTTTATCTGCTGTCCGACAGTGGCGCATCCCGGTGTTGATCCTGGCGGGAAACAGGTATAAAACCTTCATGAAAGTTTAAAATAATTATGTAACTTGCTGTATTTAAATTCAGTATCACCCGACTGCCACCGGCCGATGGGGAAGGCCAGTTTGCCATTATCCAGGTGCCGCATAAGAAAATACCGAGTGTGCCAGAGGTATTATCACGGTCTTTGTTGACACTTTCATACAAAAATTTCTCGGCTGGTAATGTCATACGCCGTTATAATCCTGCCCGGACATTTTCCGGGTTAGCTTGTCACAAGAGGAAGCAGCTGATTCAAACAAGAGGCGCAGGTGGTCTTGAGAGATGGTTAGGAAAAAACCAGTAGCTACGCTTTTATCTGTCATTGCCTTTATGGCATATCTTTTGTCAGGTGCTGCAGTTTCCGCACAACCTGATCCCGTAGCGGTTTTGCAGGGCATGTCAGATCAGGTTCTTGCGGTTGTTGAAAAGGATCCGGATATTCTCAATGACAAGACCCGGATGCGTAAGGTTGCTGACGATGTTGTTGTGCCCAATGTCGATTTCGTGCTTTTCTCCAGGTGGGTACTCGGGAAAAACTGGCGCAAGGCATCCCCGGAACAGCGCAAGATCTTTATCAGTGAGTTCAGGGAGCTTCTGATCAATTCCTACCTCGGATCAATTACCCGAGACGACTACAAGAACCAGACAATTCGTTACAAGCCGCTGCGCAAGGACCATGACCCGAAAAAAGTGACAGTTGAGGCAGAGGTAGAGCAGCCGAATGGGCCTATAGTGGAGGTCATGTTCCGAATGCGGCTTGGTAACAGCGGATGGATGGTCTACGATGTCGTCGTCGAGGGCGTCAGCCTTGTTGCAACACACCGCTCAAGCTTCTCGAATATCATTCGTGAGAGGGGTATTGATGGACTGATAACCATGCTGGAAGAAAAAAACATTGGAAAGAAAAGCAGGGAAACAGCGACGTCCAGCGACAAGCCCGAATAGCTAGCGCGTTCGTAGCTGTCCTGATCCTCTTGCTCGAGCGGGCAGTGCCGGAATCCTCTTATTTACTGCGCAGCAAGCGTTCCTTCTGGCGTTTCCAGTCACGGTCTTTCTGGGTCGCCCGCTTGTCATGCGTTTGCTTGCCGCGCGCAAGGGCGATCTCTGCTTTTGCACGACCCTTTTTCCAGTAGAGTGCCATGGGCACCAGTGTGTAACCCTTGCGTTCCACGGCGCCTATCAGCTTGTCCAGCTCCCGCCTGTGCAGCAATAGCTTGCGGCTGCGTGCCGGGTCAGCATGGATGTGCGTGGAGGCACTGCTCAGTGGCGTGATATGTGCACCAAATAGCCAGGCCTCTCCGTCCTTCAGCAGGATGTAGCTCTCATTGATCTGCGCCTTTCCTTCCCGAAGACTCTTGACTTCCCAGCCCTGCAGGGCGAGGCCGGCCTCGAAACGGTCTTCTATGAAATAGTCATGACGGGCTTTTTTGTTCAGGGCAATGGTACTGGATGAAGCTTTAGTCCTGGTTTTTTTCCTGCTCATGGGCACAGTATAACAATCCCGCCAACGGGCAGCGCGATCGTGCCTGATTACTGTTGAGGTGAAACGTCATTTCACGGACAATGCGCGTGCTGGACTAATCGGGGAACATCTATGGCAACTGTGCGAGCATCGATACACGGACAATGGTCCACCCGCCTTGCCTTTATCCTGGCCGCGACCGGCTCTGCCGTTGGGCTGGGGAATATATGGAAGTTTCCATATATCGCCGGCGAGAACGGCGGCGGTGCTTTCGTGCTGGTGTATCTCGGGTGTATTGCCATCATTGGTATTCCCATCATGATGTCCGAGGTCATGCTTGGCCGGCGTGGTCGCCAGAGCCCGATCAATACCATGCACACTCTCGCTTCCGAGGAAAATGTCAGTCCGCACTGGAAATGGCTGGGTTGGGCCGGCGTTGTATCGGGATTCCTGATTCTCTCCTATTACAGTGTCATCGCCGGCTGGGCACTGGCTTATGTCTTTCGTACCGGTTCCGGCCTGATCACCGGCCAGACTGCCGACGGAATTCAAAGCATATTCAGCGACCTGGTGAGCGATCCTGAACGCCTGCTGGCCTGGCATACCATTTTCATGGTCATGACCATGACCGTTGTCGCACGCGGTGTGCGCAGTGGACTGGAGCGTGCAGTACGTCTGTTGATGCCGGCCCTGTTTGTCCTGCTGATAGTACTTGTGGGTTATGCCTGGAACACCGGTTCGTTCGATCAGGGGGTCGACTTCCTGTTCACACCGGATTTCAGCAAGATTGATGCAGACGGTGTCTTGACTGCCATGGGACATGCCTTCTTTACCCTGAGTCTCGGGATGGGCGCCATCATGGTGTACGGCTCCTATCTGCCGGATAATGTCTCCATCGCGAAAACCTCCATCGCAGTATCTGCGATGGATACGCTGGTGGCATTGCTGGCAGGTATGGCGATATTTCCGATCGTTTTTGCCAACGGGTTGGAACCCGGAGCCGGTCCGGGGCTGATTTTCCAGACCTTGCCCATTGCATTCGGGCACATGGACTATGGTGCATTCTTCGGAATGCTGTTTTTCATACTGCTGGTTTTTGCTGCCTGGACTTCCGCGATTTCGCTGATTGAACCGGCAGTTGCATGGCTGGTGGAAAACAGGGGCATGAACCGCGTGTTTGCTTCCGCAGTGGCCGGTCTGGCAACCTGGCTTTTCGGTCTGCTTACCGTGTTCTCATTTAATATCTGGGCGGATGTAAAGCTGCTGTCAGGGATCAAGGTCTTTCAGGACAGTACAATATTCGATTTACTGGATTACCTGACGGCAAATATCATGCTGCCGCTCGGCGGATTGCTGATCGCGGTATTTGCGGTATGGCAAATGTCCCGCAATTCAAGCGTGGACGAGCTTTCCATGGGAGACGGCTTCTTCTACAAAATCTGGCGCTTCCTGGTGAAATACATCACTCCGGTCGCTGTATTTATCGTGTTCCTGAATGCAGTCGGGATTATCGATCTCAACGGGTAGTGCAAGGCAGGACGTGGTTTTGGATACGGTTGATCGTTCGGCTCTATTGCCCTATACCACCGAGGAAATGTATAGGCTCGTAAGCGATATCGAATCGTATCCCGGTTTTCTTCCATGGTGCAACGATGCGCTCATTTTGTCGCAGGATGACGATGAGCTATATGCCAGCATTGAATTCTCTGTTGGGGGGATGATCCGCTCCTTTACTACCCGTAACCGTCTCCAGGTCAACAAGATGATCGAGATGCGGCTGGTGGACGGGCCGTTCAGCCGGCTGCAGGGTTGCTGGCAGTTTGAGCCACTGGGTGATGCGGGTAGCAAGATTTCGCTGTTCCTCGAATACGATTTTTCAAACCGTATGCTGGGCATGGTGGTGGGGCCGGCTTTCAACCAGATAGCCAATACCCTCGTTGACGCCTTTCAGAAACGTGCGGTCGAGGTTTATGGTGAACGCTGAAAACATGTCGGTCGAGGTCGCCTACGCCGCTCCCGAGCGGCAGGTAATCATCGAGGTGACCGTTGATCGCGGGGCCACACTGATGCAGGCGATAGAGTTGTCCGGAATCCTGCAGCAGTTCGAAGAGATCGACCTCGGCAGGAACAAGGTGGGCATTTTCGGAAAACTGGCTGAACTTTCGGGTGAACTACAGCCAGGTGACCGCGTGGAAATTTACCGGCCGTTGATTGCCGATCCCAAGGAAGTAAGAAAACAGCGCGCCGCGCAAGGGAAGGTAACAAAAAAAGGCGCTCGCGAACTCTAGGGCGTCCCGTCTTCATCCGGGTGCTGCCAGCAACTGGGGTACTGGTGCCTCGGGCAGGCTAGATTGATTCCTCATCGGCCTTGCGGAATGTTATCCAGTGCCAGATTTTGTTGAATAAGCCGGGCGGTACCCGTTCCTCTGGCGGGACGACCAGAGATGTCACTCCGGTTGTCTGATCAGCCGGTATGGGTTCGGCCGAAGGTTGCATGCTCCCTTCGATTTTTACCAGGGCATCGTCTTCGAAAAACAGGATAACCTGTTCTTCCTGCAGATCATCGTAGCCCGGCTTGAGGCGGTAGACATAGTGCCAGCGGTCCTGGTGAAAGATATCAGCGAGTATGGGTGTACCCATTACAAACTGGACCTGGTTACGGTTCATGCCCGGTTCCAGCCTGTTGACTTTCTCCTGGGTGACGACGTTTCCCTGCTGCACGTCGATGCGGTGGACCAGGTGGAAGCGTGAGCAGCCTGCCGGAATCAGGGTTGCAATACTGGTGACAATAATGAGAAGCTTTTTCATCCGCAGACCAGTCGTGAGCGCTATGAGACCGGTCGCATAATACCTCAAGACCACTGTCAATGGCATTAAAGAGGAGAGGGAAACTTGGAATCCAGTGAGTTACGAAAGGCCGGTCTGAAAGTTACCCTGCCCAGGATAAAGATCCTGGATATTCTTGAGCAGAGCAGCAGCCGGCACCATAGTGCGGAAGATGTCTATAAGGCATTACTCGAGTCAGGAGAGGATATCGGGCTGGCGACGGTTTACCGTGTGTTGACCCAGTTCGAGGCAGCTGGCCTCGTCAACCGCCACCACTTCGAGGGCGGCCATTCTGTCTTCGAACTCAACCAGGGCACACATCATGACCATATCCTGTGTGTGAAATGCGGACAGGTTGACGAGTTTGTCGACGAGACCATCGAGGCACGGCAGAGGGCAATTGCTGACGACCTGGGTTACGAGATGACAGACCACTGCCTGTACATGTACGGGATATGCAAGAAATGCAGGGATAACTAGTCCACGCAGCGGCTTTTCCCTTGTCGTGACAGGAAACCGGAAAGGGCAGGGGAGCAACGCGATGTTCCACTGCATGATGTTGGATAAGCTGAGGCCATGCTATGGCAGGCAAGCAGCTTCCGCCCCGAGCCGGCACCGGCAATTCGACAGCTTTCGCCCGGATCAAATTTCTGTTAAATTACGATAGTACTAACACGAACTAATATAGTTCGTGTTAGTACTAATCGGAATATATCATGGGATCACGGCTAAACAGTAAGACCGCTGCCCGGCAGGACTTCATGCCGCTGATGCGGGCACTGGTGCGCGCCTACCAGGGATTTTCGGCATTCGATGCCGACGGTCATCGTATCGCCGGCCTTACCGTACCGCAGGCGGAAGTTATCTTCACGCTGGGCATTTCCGGCAGCATGACATTCAGGGATATTGGGGAGCATACCCTGATCAGCAAGGGTACGCTGACTGGCGTGGTAAATCGGCTCGAAGGCAAGCGCCTGGTTCGCCGTGTAACCAGCAAAGCAGACCAGCGCTGCACGCAGGTAATACTGACGGAGCGAGGTGAGCGCCTGTTCGAGCAGCATTTCCCGCGACAGATCAATTATCTCAAGCAGCGCTTTGACCGCTTAAGCAAGACGGAAAAGGCAGAGGCTACCCGGTTGCTTGAGAAGCTGGCAGCAGCATTCTGGTGAGCGCGTCACCGGTTGGTACGTACTAGTATCTATCAGCGGATATCATGACTGCCCGGCCTGGCTGCGGTCTTCTGCCGGGCCGGACTGGCCCTGTGCCAGCATTTCCCGTGCATGTTTCCGTGTCTGGCTTGTGATCTTGACGCCACCCAGCATGCGTGCCAGTTCATCGATGCGTTCTTTCCTGTCAAGGTGCCGGACTCGGGTCCGGGTCGTGTCATCACCGGTCAGTTTGCATACCTGGATTTGCGAGGCGCCCAGAGCGGCGACCTGGGGCAGGTGGGTGACGCAGAAGACCTGGCGTCCAGCGCCCAGGGCGCGCAGTTTCTGACCCACGATCTCGGCAATACCGCCACCGATACCGGTATCGACTTCGTCAAAGATGAGGGTCGGTATCGTCTCGTTCTTCAGGCAGATCACCTGGATCGCCAGGCTGATGCGTGAAAGCTCTCCGCCGGATGCGACTTTCGATAACGGGCTCGGTGGCTGTCCTGGATTTGTACTTACCATGAACTCGATGCTGTCCATGCCCTGAGGTGTGAATGAGCCGTCCCTGTCATGACGTATTGCGACTTCGAAAACACCACCGGGCATACCGAGGTGCTGCATGTCAGCACTCACCTGCTTCCCGAATTTGCGAGCAGCCTTCCGACGGCTGGCTGACAGCCGTTGCGCGGCTTCCCTGTAGGCATTTGTCTGTGAGTCGAGTCGTGCCTGAAGCTCGGCAAGATCCCTGTCGGCATGTTCCAGCGAATCCAGTTCTTCTCGCAGGTGCTCGTGTATCTCCGGCAGTTCATCCGGCTTGCAGTGGTGTTTGCGGGCAAGGTCATGCAACACACCCATGCGCTCTTCCAGTTGCTGCAACAAGCCCGGATCAATTTCCAGCCCATCCGAATAGCCGCGCAATCCATCCGTGCACTCCTGCACCAGCAAGAGGATTTCATTGAGCAGAACGGTTACGGATTCGAGGCGATTGTCCAGTCGTGACAGTTCTTCCAGTTCGGCCAGTGTGTTACTGGCCAGCTGGTAAACCGAGGTACCGGTTTCGGCATTCAGGTGCTGCAGCCCCCGCTGGCACGCGGTCAGCAACTGTTCGGCATTGGCCAGCCGGTCGTGTTGCTTGCCAAGGTTCGTAACTTCCGCCTTGCTGACTCCCAGTGCATCCAGTTCACTGACCTGGTAACGCAGCAGGTCGATGCGGGCATCACGATCCTCCCTGGCGCACCTTGCCTGTTCCAGTGCAGCACGGGTTGCAGCCCATTCCCGGTACCGGGAGTTAATGTCGCTTAGCAGGGTGCCATGTTCTGCATACGCATCCAGCTGTTGACGCTGGACCGATGAACGCAGCAGGGACTGGTGCTCGTGCTGGCCATGAATATCGACCAGCCGTTCCCCGAGTTCGCGCAGTGATTGCATCGGCACCGACTGGTTGTTGATAAATCCCCGGGAGCGGCCTTCCCGGTTGATGATACGCCGTAACTGGCATTCACCATCCATGTCCAGTTCATGATCCTTTAACCAGTCCGTGGCGGCGGCATGATTGCGGATATCGAATCCGACGGATATTTCGGCGCGCTCACTGCCGTGACGGATGACGCTGCTGTCAGCCCGGTCACCCAGCACCAGGCCCAGGGCATCGACCAGGATGGACTTGCCCGCACCGGTCTCGCCGGTCAGCGCCGTCATGCCGGGGCCGAATTCCACGTCCACCTTGTCGGCAATGGCAAAATTGCGGATATTGATGTGCGCCAGCATCGTCTTTATGACCCGTCAGCGTTTCTGCTCAGGGCTGTTCACTCCAGCGCAGTTTCTTGCGCAGGACCTCAAAGTAGTCGTGTCCCGGCGGATGGATCAGCCGCAGGCTGTGGTCATGCTTGCGCACCGTTACCCGGTCACCGGGATCCAGTGTCAGGGTGATCTGGCCGTCGCAGGAAATCTGCGCCTGCTGTGCGCCCTCGTGGATGACAATCTCGATGGTCGCGCTGTCGGTGATCACGATCGGGCGGTTACTCAGGGTGTGCGGGCAGATCGGAACGAGGGTGATGGCCTCCAGGTCCGGATGCAGGATCGGGCCTCCGCCTGACAGCGCGTAGGCAGTGGATCCGGTCGGGGTTGCAATAATCAGCCCGTCAGAACGGTTTGTGTTGAGAAAGTGCCCGTCGATCCAGGTATCCAGCTCGATCATGCGGGCGATGTCTTTCTTGTGGATGGTGACATCGTTGAGCGCGGAGCTGTCATCCATCGCCTCGCCATTACGGGTCACACTGGCATGCAGCAGCGTACGTTCCTCTTCCATAAAGTCGCCGCTGAAGATCTGTTCGAGTTGCCGGGTCATCTCCTCTGGTGAGACATCCACCAGGAAACCGAGCCGGCCGAGATTGACGCCGAGTACGGCGACGCCGGGTTCAGCGAGGCTGCGTGCCGCATTTAGCAGGGTCCCGTCCCCGCCGACGACAATGGCGAGGTCACATTTCATGGCCAGCAGGTCACGGTCAACGATGCTGCCGGAGCCATCGGGAACCATGTCGGCGATGCTCTCATCCAGCATGATTTTCGCCTTGTGGCGCTCCAGGAAGTCAATCAGTGCACGTAGCGTCACGGCCACGTTGCGGTCGCCGGTCTTGCCGATCAGTCCGATACGTTTGAATGCAGATTTCATGGGTACCCGATGCCGTTCATTTGCACGGAAAGCTATCACGACTCCCCGGACAGGCCAAATTCCGGATTTACCGTGCGCTGACCGGCCTGCCGATGTGGATTTTTGGGGCAATTCCGGGCTGGGCAGTTGCGTGCAGCCCGTTAGCACTCTATATTTGAGAGTGCCAAAACATGCTGTCATTGCGCCGTTCAAGTCCCCAACCGTGACCGATTCCACACCCGATATCCCGGAACGTACCCAGCACATGCTGAAGGTGCTGATCGATCGCTATATACGCGATGGTCAGCCCGTGGGGTCACGTACCCTGTCACGCGAATCGGGACTCGACCTTAGTCCTGCGACGATACGCAATGTCATGTCAGACCTCGAGGACCTGGGTTTTATCAAGTCGCCACATACCTCGGCCGGGCGCGTTCCCACAGTGCAGGGTTACCGGTTTTTCGTGGATACCCTGCTCAATGTCAAACCCCTGGATGCCAGGTCGGTGGAGCAGCTGCGCTCCGAGCTGGATATCGAGATGGCGACCAGCGAACTCCTCGAATCCGCGAGCGGCCTGTTGTCGGGTGTTACCGCACTGGCGGGTGTGGTGACCCTGCCGAAACACGAGCACGCATTGTTCAACCGGGTCGAGTTTCTGCCCCTGTCCGATAACCGGGTCCTGGGGATCCTGGTCACCGGCGAGGGCGAGGTCCAGAACCGGATCATTACGACGGATCGCAACTACACTCCGTCGGAATTGCAGCAGGCCTCGAACTATCTCAGCGAACTGTTTGCCGGCAAGGACCTGGCCGCCGTGCGCAGCACACTGTTAAGCGAGATGCAGGAAGCCCGTTCCACCATGAACCGGATGATGATGGCTGCCATGCAGATGGCGGACCAGATACTGGAAAAAAACCAGAGTGAAGACTACATCATGACCGGACAGACCAATCTGATGGGCTTTCATGAGCTGTGTGACATCGAAAAGTTGCGCAACCTGTTCGATGCCTTTAACAAGAAGCGGGACATCCTGAATCTGCTGGACCAGTGCGTGCACGGTGACGGCATCCAGATTTTCATTGGTGACGAGTCCGGCTACGAGATTCTGGATGAGTGCAGCATGGTGACTGCCCCGTACCAGACGGACGGAGAGGTCGTCGGGGTACTCGGTGTCATCGGGCCGACACGCATGGCCTATGACCGGGTGATCCCGATCGTGGATGCGACGGCCCGCTTGCTCGGGGCGGCCTTGAAGCAAAAAGAATAGTCCCCATATTTCACTAACAGCATCGCTTGCGTGCACGGTGTCCGTGCACATCATTAGCTAATAACCGGTTTAGGTATCTGGAGTAACTCTATGTCGAAAAAGGAAAATAAACCTGTTGATGAAGTAACGAAGGCGGATGCCCCCGAAGCAGAGGCTGAGGAAACGGCAGAGGCTGAAGTGAATCAGGAACATGTCGAACTCACCGGCATGCTGGAAGATGCCCGCAACAAGGCCGATGAGCACTGGAACCAGATCCTGCGCCTGCAGGCAGAGTTGGAGAACCTGCAAAAGCGCTCGGAGCGCGAGCTGGCCAATGCCCACAAGTTTGCCCTGGACCGGTTTTCCCAGGACCTGCTGCCGGTCCGCGACAGCCTCGAAATGGGACTGTCGGCATTCACGGAAAGCAATGCCGATACCGAAAAGTTGCGTGAGGGGGTCGACCTCACCCTGCAAATGCTGGTCGGGGTCATGGAGAAATTCGGGATCAGCGAGGTAAACCCGCAGGATGAGCCGTTCAACCCCGATTTACATCAGGCCATGTCCATGCAGGACCGCGAGGATGTTGCACCGAACACCGTTGTGACCGTGGTGCAGAAGGGCTACCTGCTGCATGATCGCCTGATCCGGCCGGCCCTGGTGATCGTCTCGAGTGCCGCGCAGGCACAGGAAAGGACTTGATATTGCTACCGGACGTCCCCATGTAAGGGGGTATGGCAGGCTTTTCAAATATAGTTTATTCATGAAGTTACATGGGGATTAGAGAAAATGGGAAAGATTATCGGAATTGACCTGGGTACTACGAACTCCTGTGTGGCTGTGATGGAAGGGAGCAAGGCCCGGGTGATCGAGAACAGCGAGGGCGACCGGACCACGCCGTCCATCGTCGCCTTCACCGACGAGGACGAGGTACTGGTGGGCCAGTCGGCCAAGCGGCAGGCGGTGACGAATCCGGCGAACACGGTTTTTGCCGTCAAGCGTCTTATCGGCCGCCGCTTCGAGGAAGATGTGGTACAGCGTGATATCGATCTCGTCCCCTACAGCATCGTCAAGGCAGACAACGGGGACGCCTGGGTCGAGGCGCATGGCAACAAGTTGGCGCCGCCCGAGGTGTCAGCACGTATCCTGCAGAAGATGAAATCCACCGCGGAAGACTATCTCGGCGAAGCGGTTACCGAGGCGGTGATTACCGTGCCGGCCTACTTCAATGATTCGCAGCGCCAGGCCACCAAGGATGCCGGACGTATCGCCGGGCTGGATGTAAAGCGCATTATCAACGAGCCGACGGCCGCGGCGCTGGCCTATGGCATGGACAAGAAGCGCGGCGATTCGAAGATCGCGGTCTACGACCTCGGTGGCGGTACCTTTGATATTTCCATTATTGAAATTGCCGATGTCGATGGCGAACACCAGTTCGAGGTCTTGTCCACCAACGGGGACACCTTCCTCGGCGGTGAGGACTTCGACAAGCGCCTGATCGATTACCTGGCCGATGAATTCAAGAAGGACCAGGGGATGGACCTGCGCGGCGACCCGCTGGCGATGCAGCGCCTCAAGGAAGGAGCGGAGAAGGCCAAGATCGAGCTGTCTTCCAGCCAGCAGACCGACGTGAACCTGCCATACATCACGGCGGATGCCAGCGGTCCGAAACACCTCAACATGAAACTGACCCGCGCCAAGCTGGAGTCGCTGGTCGAGGAGCTGATCGATCGCACCATCGAGCCGTGCAAGATCGCGCTCAGGGACGCCGGCCTGTCGGCCAGTGAAGTCAATGACATCATCATCGTCGGCGGCCAGACCCGCATGCCCAAGGTGCAGGAAGTGGTGACCAACTTCTTCGGCAAGGAGCCGCGCAAGGACGTCAACCCGGACGAGGCGGTGGCCATCGGTGCTGCAATCCAGGGTGGGGTACTTGGTGGCGAGGTGAAGGATGTGCTGCTGCTCGACGTCACCCCGCTGTCGCTGGGTATTGAAACGCTGGGCGGTGTCATGACCAAACTGATCGAGAAGAACACCACCATCCCGACCAAGGCGAACCAGGTGTTCTCGACGGCAGACGACAACCAGTCGGCGGTGACCGTACATGTCTTGCAGGGTGAGCGTGATGTGGCCACGGCAAACAAGTCGCTCGGGCGTTTTGACCTGGGTGATATTCCGCCGGCCCCGCGTGGCGTCCCGCAGATCGACGTGACCTTTGATATCGATGCGAACGGTATCCTGCACGTATCGGCGAAGGACAAGGCCACCGGCAAGGAACAGTCGATCCAGATCAAGGCCTCCAGTGGCCTGTCGGATGACGAGATCGATCAGATGGTAAAGGATGCCGAGGCGCATGCGGATGAAGACCGCAAGTTCCACGAGTTGATCGATGCGCGCAACCAGGCGGATGGCCTCATTCATGCGACCACCAAGTCACTCGAGGAACTCGGTGACAAGGTGGAAGAGGCCGAGAAGACCGGCATCACGGCCGCGATCGAGGCCTTGCAGGAAGCCATGAAGGGTGACGACAAGGAGGCAATCGAGGCAAAGACCAAGGAACTGGGTGAAAAATCCGGCAAGCTGGCCGAACGCGTCTACAAGGAACAGGCAGCACAGCAGGGCGACGCGACAGCGGAAGCCGCCGGTGAAACCGAAGCCGCTGCAGAGGATGTGGTCGATGCCGAGTTTGAAGAGGTAAAGGACGCCGAGAGCAAGTAACGCAACAGTCGGTTAATGCAGCGGGCCCGGGACCGGTTTTACCGGGCCCGGGCCTTGCTGTATAGCATGTTGTTTGGTTGATTTGATTTTCTATCCACCAAAGAGTCAAAGAGGACGCAGGGAAAACCGGTCACTGTTTAACAGAAATGCAGTGCACAATAGTGTCAGGCAAGACGGAGCCTTGAAACGGGTGTTCCCGGTTGTGTTACTACTTTCCCGGACTGCTGCAATGATTCCCGGCGTTCCCTGTGCTTCGTAGGGTAAACAAACGAAACTGAGACAAGCGACCAGATACAAACAACATGTCAAAACGCGATTATTACGAAGTACTGGGAGTATCCAAGAATGCCAGCGAGGCCGATCTGAAGAAGGCCTATCGCCGTGCTGCACAGAAATATCATCCGGATCGTAACCCGGACAACAAGGACGCCGAGGAGAAATTCAAGGAGTGCAAGGAGGCCTATGAAGTCCTCAGCAACTCCCAGAAACGTGCCGCCTATGACCAGTTTGGTCATGCCGGCGTGGATCCGTCTATGGGCGGCGGTTATGGTCCCGGGGCAGCCGGTGCGGGCGCCAGTTTCAGTGACATCTTCGGTGATGTGTTCGGCGACATCTTCGGCGGTGGCCGTGCCGGTGGCGGTCAGCATGTCTACCGCGGTTCCGACCTGCGCTATAACCTGCAACTTTCCCTGGAGGATGCCGTTGCCGGCACGACCGTCAAGATTCGTATACCAACCCAGGTGAGCTGTGACGCCTGTGGCGGTTCCGGGGCAAAGAAGGGCAGTAATCCGGTTACCTGTACTACCTGCGGCGGACAGGGCCAGGTGCGTATGCAGCAGGGCTTCTTTTCCCTGCAGCAGACCTGCCCGCGTTGCCACGGCAACGGCACCATCATTTCGGATCCGTGTCATAAATGCCATGGTCATGGAAGGGTTGAGGAGCGCAAGACCCTGTCGGTCAAGGTCCCGGCCGGTGTCGATACCGGTGACCGCATCCGGCTGGCCGGTGAGGGTGAGGCCGGGGAAAGCGGCGGTCCGCCGGGTGATCTCTATGTCCAGGTGCAGATCAAGCCGCATCCCATCTTCATGCGTGAAGAAAACAACCTGTACTGCGAGGTACCGATCAGCTTTGTCACGGCGGCGCTGGGCGGTGAGCTCGAAGTGCCGACACTCGACGGCCGTGTCAATCTGAAGATTCCAGCCGAGACTCAGACCGGGAAGATGTTCCGCATGCGCGGCAAGGGCGTGAAGCCGGTACGCGGTGGTCCCGTGGGCGACCTGGTCTGCAAGGTCAATGTCGAGACCCCGGTCAAGCTGAGCCGCAAGCAGAAGGAACTTCTGCAGGAATTCGCCAGCGAGGTGGAACAGGGCGGCCACCGGCACAGCCCCCAGGCGCATACCTGGATGGATGGTGTGAAGAAGTTTTTCGACGGATTGAGCGGATAATCCTGCCGCGGGTTTTGGCGCCCGTGCATCACTTTTTTTACCAGAGTATGTAGGTTGGGCTGAGCCTGCGAAGCCCAACAGGTTTATGATGTTGGGCTTCACTTTTGTTCAGCCCAACCTACCACTGAATATATAAATCCCGCGTAGTACCGTAGCCCGGATGGAGTGAAACGGAATCCGGGATCATGATAATTATTTTCCCGGATTTCAGCCTACTGCCTGAATCCGGGCTACTTATCTGGCCAAACACTCCTGTAAACTCCGAATCCATGACACGAATCGCAATTACCGGTGCGGCAGGTCGCATGGGCCGCAGCCTGATCGAGGCCTGCCAAAGCGCCGAAGGTCTGACGGTTGGCGCGGCACTGGAACACCCCGAAAACAATCTGCTCGGGAGTGATGCCGGCGAGCTGGTCGGGATCGGCACGCTGGGGGTCGCCCTTGGTGCGGACATCAGTGCCGTGATCGATGACTTTGACGTGTTGATCGATTTCACGCGGCCGGAGGCAACGCTGGGAAATCTTGCCGCCTGTCGTGCGGCCGGGAAGCGTATGGTGATCGGTACCACGGGATTTTCCGAAGCCGAGCGCGCGCTTATTGCCGATGCAGCAAAGGATATCGGGCTGGTGTTTGCCCCGAACATGAGTGTGGGGGTGAACCTGTGCCTGAAATTACTGGACATGGCCGCGCGGGTTCTTGGCGATGAAGTCGATGTCGAGGTCATCGAGGCGCATCACCGTCACAAGGTAGATGCACCGTCCGGTACGGCGCTGCGCATGGGCGAGGTAGTGGCCGGGGCACTCGGACGGGACCTGAAGGATTGCGCGGTCTACGGCCGCCAGGGGCATACCGGCGAGCGTGACCGCAACACCATCGGGTTCGAGACCATTCGCGCCGGCGATATCGTCGGTGACCACACGGTGCTGTTTGCCGGTACCGGCGAGCGCGTGGAAATTACCCACAAGGCTTCCAGCCGCATGACCTTCGCCAACGGGGCCGCCCGTGCCGCTTCCTGGGTAATGGAGCGGGAACCCGGTCTCTAT
>CP070821.1:2065169-2078273 GCA_020344335.1 Gammaproteobacteria bacterium
CGCCGGCCTTCAGCCATTCGAGGCTGCTCATCTGGGAACTGTTTATCAGCTTGCCACCGGCCGAGGTCAGGTGATCGGCGATGGCACCGGGGTGGTAGTGGTTCGTTTCAATTCCCTCTACTTCATGGAGCCCGGTAAAGTAAAACATGACATCCGTGCGATAACGAAGTGCATCGCTGTGGACAATCTTTAGCCGGAAGCGGTCGGACTGCATCAGGACAATGCCGGGGTAAAAACGCACACGCCCGTTCCTGGCCTTGTTACTCGTACTAAGCAGGTAGGCGGTACCCTTCGGACGGGTACCGTCCGCGGCCAGACCACGATCAATCAGGTCCTTTACCGCAGCGAAATTCTCGCCGGCCAGCATCATGGTGGGGCGCCAGCCATAATCAGTAAAGGGCCGGATGCTGTCCGAGTCATAATAGGGACTGGCCCGTGTAGGCTCGCAGCCCTGTGCGCAGAAGGCCTCGTCATAGCCTGCGGCGAACGCCGTGGTGATTGACATGCAACCAACCCGGTAAGGCGTCGCCCACGTCAGTACCCAGGCTTGTACGTTTGCCGGGGTGGCGGCCCTGACCTGTGCCAGTATTTGCATGAACTTCGCCGGCTTCATGACCTGTCGCTGTGGCGTCATGCGGATATGGACAAGGTTGCTTTCCGGTATACCGCGCTTTTGAATGTAATAGTCTGCAATCTGCCGACTCAGGGGGTCATCATCGTTGACGATGACACCAAGGTTGGCGGGCGTTAGTGTTGCCGGGAGCAGGTCAACGGTATTGCGGGTGTCGCTGTTGCAGGCACTGACCACTGTCAGGCAATACAGGCACAGCAATATACTGAACAGGCGCCGGCATGCACCATTCCCCGATCCCTGGCTGTTATTACGTGGCATCACTGCGCGGGTGTTACCTGCCGGATTCAGGTACCGGTGCCGGTACGATATTCCGAGTACAGAAAAAATATAAACCATTTTCCCTAAATCCCATGGTCGTTTAACCACCGTTTATTATAACAATCACCAGGCTGGGACGATCGATCTGAACAAGACCTTTCTTACTACAGAAAAGCATACAAACGCATGATTCATGAATGGTTACTATCGGCCATCTGCGACATTTAGCAAATGCCTGTGAACGTCAGATTCGTAATGCAACTTGGCCATTTGCAGGTGATGAGAGACGAGCCGGCTTCGCTACCATGAAAATAACCAGTCTCAATTCGCTCAGTCAGACCCTGCTTCCCTGCAGTATTGGAAAAGGCCAGCCTAAATTGCGCCGATTAACCAATCGGTTTATTAATCATCTGTTTCCCAATCTAAAAAGGGTTCTCCGTTAAATTTTGTGATTAGGCTGCCTGCAACAATCCATGAGTTCAGCTCGCACACGCAAGGTTATTAATTTAACCCGGACTCTTCCGATCCAGCAGATAGGAACTCAGCGTGAGTACAAAACCGAGTCCAACAATGCCGCACATCACAAGAAACAACGGATCTCTGGTCATCGAGTAAAAGACAACAATGCAGGTAATGAAGTACAAGCGGATAAAAAGCGTCGCAGGATAGAGTTCAGTCACACGGGCACGAATGATCCCGAAAACCGTTATCCCGAGCCCGCTCATCAACATTCCGGCTATGCGTGGAAAAACATCACCATAGTCCGAATTGGACTGGAGAATCTCCAGCGTACGATTTGGTGCAAACAGGAGCCCGAATCCGATAATGCAGAGATAGGAGCCCAGATAGAGCAAACTGAGTCGTGTCTTGTTCATTTCACGAACCCTCCGGCGAATTACTGAAATGCGTTCTGGCTGTTATCAGAATGCTTGTAAGGCAGCATTTTTTGTGACTTTCAACTCCTGTCAGTATTTCTGCCGCTATTGCTTTCTAAGATATATAGCATGTTTCCTGGCCTGGCGGATTGTAAAAACCAGACTCTGGAAAGCATTGTATGGCAAGAAAGAAACGCAAGTAGCGGTTTGGCATGTCCTTTTTAGAAAAATCAGGTTTGACTTACAGAGATATCAATCCGGCTAACCCCAATCCCTGCAACCGGGCGGCTAATACAGTCAGTTGACCGGCCAGGGAAGGTGATGCCGCGCATTTGCAGCGGGATTTTCTTGTACAAATCGTACTAAAGGACAATATCTAAAAGCGTGAACCGCACTCTATACTAAAAAATCTACCGGGTGTGGGCGAATACAATACCTACGGGGAATAAGCTCGCTTGCTGCCCTGAATGGACACCCGGACCATAAATCAATAATACGCCACCAAAGGTAATATCCTCTATGGGCATAATGATAACAGATGTGTTAATGGTTATTTTTACGTTTTTATTTGCGATACTTGCTATCCATGTTTGGTAGGCATACGGCAGTATTACAAAGGACGCAGAGGTGATACTGTACCTGAACTCGGGAGACTGCGAACAGCCAACTGTCGCGGGACTGCCAGAATCGACTATTTGACTATTTTCAGCTCTGGTTTTTTCGGAAGACGCGGCTGGAACTCGTTTTCATCTCCATTCAGCATCCTGAGAACCAGCTTTTTATGTCTCGTGATCAACTGTTTCAGTTGATCCTTTTTCTGTGAATGCCTTCCAAAAGCATTTTTCTCGCGGTCTCTTTCCATTTTTTTAACGCGTATATTCCCAGTTATTTACTGTTATGGAGCCGGTGAGAGGATTTGAACCCCCGACATCTTCATTACAAGTGAAGCGCTCTACCAACTGAGCTACACCGGCGTCTTGAAACCAGGACGCTATTCTAGTTAATTGCAGATTTCACCGCAATTCATTGACAGGCACGTGCCTGTAATTGTACATCGGGTAAATCTCTAATTATCGCCGACAACACGCCATCCGTGCTCCCTGAGCCGTCAATATCCAGCCAGTGAACACTACGTGTCTGGTAGTGAGGCTCCAGTACCGGATCGAGCCCGTACTTGCGTAACTTCTTGAGTCTTATCTGCGCCCGCGAAATTTCCTTGAATGCTCCCAGTGCAATCAGGTTGTCCTTGCCGATGTAGTAATCCCTGTCCTGCTTGCTGTCCAGCAGCCGGGTTATTTCATGAGCTTTGTCACTTTTCATAGCCGGCAGGTAGATCCAGTAACCGATCTTGACATCCGTCTCTGAAGTCCGTTGTTCACTCGCGTACCCGACCTGGTCAATCCGGGCCTTGGCGGCCTGCAAATCACCAATAGACAGAAATGGCCCCAGCGTCTGGCAGGCAAGCGGCATACCAGCGCCGGGTGGCTCAGCTGCGGTAACCGCCTCGACTGCAGCCTGCTCTCGTTCTTCCAGTGTCACCAGCTTGCGGACACCATCCGGCAGCGGCGGCAATTCCTGCCCTGCCTCGTTGACAACAGGGTCCTGGATCGCATTCCAGAGGAAAAACACAAGATTGGCTACAACCAGCAGGTAAATCAGGTGACGCATTCAGACTCCCCGGCAAGTAGAGCGATGCCCTTGAGCACCAGGTCAGGATCATTGCGCGGCTGCCAACCGGTCAGTGGTAACACGCTGTCTGCATCTCCACCGGTCATGACCAGCGTCGTATGTTCTCCATACTCGGCCACAATGTCTGCCAGCACACGGTCGATCATGGCACTGCCCATGTAAACAACCCCCTTGTCAATCGCTTCCCGGGTCCCGCATGCAAGCAGCGTGACTGGCTGACTATCTGTTTCGGGCGCGGCATGGATTTCCGCGGTTTCATTCTGTAAACACCGTTTCATCATCCCGATGCCCGGTGCAATCAGCCCCCCGCGATGCTGTCCGTCCACATCAACCACATCAATAGTGATCGCCGTACCACAATCTATGATACATACCGGGCCCGCATACTCATGATAGGCGGCAATCATGGCTGCCCAGCGGTCAATCCCCAGGGTATCGGGCTCGGAGTAGGCATTGGTAACCCCCGCAGCCTGCCCGGCTACCCTGACAAACTTCGGGGTGATCGCCCAGTGCGCCTCGGTCCAGGCGATAAGGCTGCGTTCCATGCCGGTTCCGGCAACATTGGCGACTGCCAGTCCGGCAGGTCTCTGCAATTCGCCCCATGCCGCATCTGCCAGTTTGGGAAAATCATCGACCTTGTGGATAAAGCACCCCCGGCGCGTCATTTCTCCACACTCCTTGATTGCCCATTTGACAGCCGAATTTCCAATATCCAGCAACATCATGGAGCAACTCTCAAACTGACTTCTCCGGAAGCAAACCGGCGCCGGCCCGTGGCGGTGTCCACTAGCAAGGCACCGGCTGAATCGATGCCGCAGGCGGTACCGGGGATTACTTCACTTGCCATGTGCAGATTCACCTGTCTGCCATCGATAAGATCGAGACGCCGCCATTCTTCCAGAAACGATTCCATTCCGGATTGTGCGAATTCTCCGATGGCTGCAAATACTGCATCCAGTACTCCGGCTGCCAGTCGGTTACGCGGGAACCGTTCCAGGCCTGTCAATGTGTACAGGTCGGTCCAGTGCTGATCAATACCGGCTGCCGCATCCTGCGGCATTGACACATTGATGCCGATACCGATGATCACAGCACACGGCCCGGTTGACTCGCCCACCACGTCAATGAGAATTCCGGCCACCTTGGCACCATCAACCAGAATATCATTTGGCCATTTCAGGCCCGCAGACTTGATACCAAATGTTTCCAGGCAGCGCACGATCGCGATACCGGTCGCCAGACTCAGGCCACCGATTCCGCTGGCGCCGTCAGCAGAACGCCATAACAGGGAGAGATATAGATTCGCGGCAAACGGCGATACCCAGTTCCGGTTGTGCCTGCCCCGACCGGTATGTTGCAGTTCCGCAAGACACACAGTACCTGAATCGGCACCCTCCAGTGCCGCCCTGCGCAGACGGGAATTGGTCGAATCAACCTCGAGCAGCGTCTCTATTATGGACAGTTGATTCCGCGTTGCCGTGCAGACGCCGGACTCGATCATGTCACTGTCAAGCATCTCGACCGCCTGCGGCAACCGATAGCCCCTTCCTTTTACTACCTCCAGCGGAATACCGGCCTGGCGCAAGGCCCGGATATGCTTCCACACCGCCATCCGGCTGACATCCAGCTGGCTGCCCAGGGCTTCCCCGGAATGAAATGCTCCATCCGACAGGATATTCAGCAACTGGCGGCGTAACGGCATGGCGCGAGCTTACCACACCGGCGGGTTCCACCGTGCCGGATGTAACTGCAATAACCAATGCCGTGACAGCATCAATAGGTTTCGCGCTACCTGGAAAGCCCAAAGATAACATGCTGCATCACAACACGTACCAGCTTGCCCGACTGGTCCCTGTCAGCAGCACGGACACCCATCGCTCCGGACATCAACAGTGAAACCAGTCCATGCATCGAGGTCCATGCCACCAGTGCTAGCTCGCTGGCATCACGATCCCTGAATACCCCGACAGCTATGCCGGCGCGCATGATGTCCTCCAAGCATGCCAGCACAGCCCGTGATGCAACCATGTACTCGGCATCCCCGTCCGTTAAAACCAGTCCTCCGAACATCAACCGGAACATCTCCGGGTTTGCCATCGCAAACCGCACGTACCCCACCGCTGCCGCGACCAGTTGCCGCTCCGGCCCGAACTTTTCACTGCCACGGGCCTCGGCAAATTCCCCGTTCAGCCGTACAAACCCGATCAGCGCCAGGACACGCAACAAGTCGGCCTTGTTGCGGAAATGACGATACGGTGCGGTATGACTGACGCCTGCTGCCCGGGCCACATCGCGCAGGCTGACAGCAGCGATCCCCTTTTCTGCCAGCAACTGTTCGCCGGCCTGCAACAAGGCATTTTTCAGGTCCCCGTGATGGGAACTGCCGGAAGCTGTAAGGTTCGACATAACGGTTCCCTGGATATAATGTTTACATTGTCAACTTTTAAAATATCAATGTAAACAACCATCAGGCGGCCCAACAGCGGTGAGGCATTGAAGCACTACGAAAAGGGTTGTCAGAACTTGACTATCTATTTGTACTGCATGGGTTTTTATAAAAACTCGAGCGTAACCAACCGCCGCAGCAGACATCCGGCGTTCGTGCCATCTGGCATGGATTCTGCTCTCAGAGACCCTACGCACCAGAATGCCTGTATGGAAATAACTTGCTGTTTATAATCATTTTTCTGCCAATTTCGATTTAAAACTCGCGAATTTCGCCGATAGCTAGATAAGAACCACCTCCAGGAGGTCTTTTTTCAGGGGGAATGCAGGCATATGCCTTGGTGATTTCACCTCTTGGCACCCAGGCTAACCGGGATACAAAACATGGCCGACAGGCTAGGCAATCACCAACCGCTGCATCTGTTCTGGAAAGACAGCAAGGGACGCCGGGCGCATCGTCTGAAGATTTCATACGGCGGACGGCGTTCCATATTGTGCCGCCCTTGTGTAAGGGACATGGACACGGGTAATGCGCGATGAAAACGGTCAGCAATCTATCCATGCGCAGTAAACTGATCATCATCATCATGAGTATCTGTGCCGTGTCACTGCTTCTGGTGAGTATGGTTTTTGTAATTACCGACAGGATAAATGCACGCCAGTCAGAAATACAGAATCTGCACACCCTGGCAAAAGTCATCGCCTCTAACAACAGCACGGCACTCCTGTTCGATAACAAAAAAGCAGCCGATGAAAACCTGACTTTCCTGAAACACCATGCACATATACAGACAGCTGCAATCTATGAAAAAAACAGCGAGAGATTTGCAGCTTACATAAAGCCGGGGGTTAATGTGGCATTTCCCGACCCGGGGTTACAACCAGAAAATATTTTCTTCTGGAAGAGCTATGTCGAACTGATAACCCCGATTGTTCAGGACAATGAACAGATTGGCCATGCCTATATACGTTCCGATATCAAACAGGTTAAGGAGCGTTTGTTCTGGTATCTGGGCATTGTAACTCTCGTCATAACCATATCA
Organism: Gammaproteobacteria bacterium; assembly: GCA_020344335.1. Lineage (GTDB taxonomy): Bacteria > Pseudomonadota > Gammaproteobacteria > UBA9214 > UBA9214 > SZUA-186. Next base: position 2,072,114 of record CP070821.1, read on the forward strand.
CTGCTCATTGCCTACCTCTTAAGTACCCGGCTGCAACGTTTTATCACCGATCCAATACTCAACCTGTCAGCAACTGCCCGCCAGGTAACAACTGACAAGAACTATTCATTGCGCGCCTCCGGCAGCGGCAGGGACGAGCTTGGCAAACTGGTCATGGACTTCAACGAGATGCTTGATCAGATCCAGATCCGTGACAACGAACTCAAGGTGCACAAACTCGAACTGGAGGAGCGGGTTGCGAAGTGTACAACCCAACTTGATATCGCCAGAAAAAAAGCCGAATCCGTTGCAAAGCGTATGGAATATCATGCCCATCATGATGACCTCACCGGGTTACCGAACCGTATTCTCCTGAATGACCGCATCAACAAGTCACTTGCTCACGCGCGACGCGAACAGTCAATAATGGGGCTGCTGTTCCTGGACCTTGATCGCTTCAAGATCATCAATGATTCCCTCGGGCATGCGGTTGGTGACCAGCTACTGAAGGTAATATCGAAGCGCCTGAAAAACTGCGTGCGTGAGGAAGACACTGTTGCGCGGCTCGGCGGAGATGAATTCATGATATTGCTGCCGAAAATCAGCGGATCGGCTGATGCCAGGAGGATAGGCAACAAGATTATTGATTCCCTTACCAGGCCGGTCTCCTGTAACGGGCATGAACTGCATATCACTACAAGTATAGGGGTCAGCATTTACCCGCATGACGGAACCGATGCCGAAACCCTGTTAAAGCATGCAGATATCAGCATGTACCGTGCCAAGAAACTCGGCAGGAACAAGCTCGTCTACTACACGGCCGAAATGAACATCGAGTCACGGCGCCAGATGGTTCTGGAAAACAACCTGAGAAAAGCGCTTGAAAGAGAAGAGTTGGAACTGTATTACCAGCCAAAGATCGATATCTCGAGAAATGCAATTATCGGCGTAGAGGCATTGCTGCGCTGGGTACACCCCACTATGGGCATGATCAGTCCGGTCGATTTCATTCCAGTCGCGGAAGACAGTGGTCTGATCGTACCGATTGGAGAGTGGGTAACCCGGACCGCGTTCAAACAACTGGCCGAATGGCATGCTGCCGGACACAGGGATCTGAAGATGGCGGTCAACCTGTCGACAGCACAATTATCGCATTCACGTTTTCTGGATGGAGTCCGGGGCGCACTTGATGATTCGCAACTTGATCCCGGCAAGACAGAACTGGAGATCACCGAGAATGTACTCATGCAGGATATCGAATCCACGCTTGCCACACTCAACAACCTGAAAGACATGGGAATCTCCATCGCGATCGACGACTTTGGAACCGGCTACTCATCGCTGAGCTACCTGCGCCGCTTGCCCATCGATACCGTCAAGATCGACCAGTCATTTGTACGGGAACTACCTGACAACAAGGAAGATGTTTCCATTGCAAGGGCCATCATTGCCATGGCGAAAAGCCTCGGTCTCGACCTTGTCGCAGAGGGAGTGGAAACCGTCAGACAGCTGAGTTTTTTCCGGCAGCAGGGGGTTAATGTGATTCAGGGCTATCTGTTCAGCAAACCTCTCAGCGCAGAGGATATGCTGGCCATGCTGGAAGCGAAGGCCATGCCCGGCCCGCTCCACGTGATAACAAACTGATTATTTGAAGATATGCTGCTGCGAGTGGTTGCCGCGTTCAGACGGTAAGGACTCTACCCGTTTAATGACAGGCAGGATTACCACTGGTGGTGCGGGAGCCATGTATGGTGATGCAGGATACCAGCCTGTTCCGATAGCGGGTGCGACAGGCGGTGCATAATAACCCGAGTGATTATTAATACGGCTACCGCCGCCCATGGAAAAGCAGAAGAATGCAGCGCACGGTACGCTCCAGGCACAGGCGGCTACGAACAGAATAGCAGGAACCATCCTCTTCAAGCCTGTTTCCATGATCACCTCCTACATCATTCGATAGGGAACCTCATCCTTCAATTGCAGCACCCGGCTTACGATATTCAGGGCCTCGTTGGCGAATACCTCGATATCCTTCCATTCATTCGAAGTACCCAGTACCTCGGAACCATCGCGCATGATAATACGCATAGTGTAGTCACCCGTACCAGCACCTGCCTGTGAAATCCGCTCGGCCGTGATATATATACCGGGATCAGGATCAGTGCCACGAACCACGGCCATGATAAACTGGTAATCGATACTGTCATTGCTCTTGATCTCTTCGAGAATGACAACGGTAAACTCGCCGAATTTGTAGCGGCGTTTGGGAAAGGCGGTGACAATACCCGGCTTGTTCATGATCACGATGATTACCGATCCCCGGCCAGGGTGCAAACTGGTTTACATGGATTTACACTTTGCCGGCAGGTTCCAGATACCATAACGGTCGGTGATACATGAAAGAACTGATCTGTCCTTTTGGCGCCACCCTGATAAGGGAAGACTTCGGCTGCCGGCAGGCAAACCCGATTATACGCCGTGGCGGGACCGAGATTGCCTGTGCTGATCCAGCAGCGCATTCCCGCTGCAGTCAGTTGCACCAGTGCATGAAAAATATCGCCTTGCCTGAATTCGGCGTGGCCGATGATCTCCTGGAGATACCCCATGGGGTGCAGGCAAAGATCCAGTATGGCGGCCTGACCGGGTTGCAGCGGATTACTCACAATATGGAAGAACGGGCGGTAACTGTTGAGGATATCGATGTCCTGGTGCAGGCGGCAATCAAGCGCTATTCAGCGGTTGAGAACATTCCCTGCGCTGATTTCCTGGATGACATCACTTCCTGGAAACTGACCCGCCGCCGTACTCCCAAATAACCCGATTTCACCAGCAACCTGGAACTAGTGCAGGACTGGTGCATCTGGCAAACCATACGGGCCAAAGCTGATTTTCACCCCCTCGTCGTTTGCGGCAACCGGCCTGTCTGTAACAAGGCAGGCAGCAGCAGCAGCGTAAAGATGGTGCTGACCAGCATGCCCCCGACGATTACGGTAGCGAGACCACGATAGAGTTCGGTCCCCGGACCCGGTACCAGCAACAGCGGCAGCATTCCGAACACGCTGGTCAGTGTCGTCATGAGAATCGGCCGCAGCCGCAGCCGCACAGCCTGCTCGACGGCATCACGCCGCACCATGCCTGTGCGCTCCGCCGCACGGGTCTGGTAGACCAGAAGGATGGCGTTATTGACGACCAGGCCCAGCAGGATAATAAAACCGATCATGGTCAGCAGGTCCATGGCCTGAAAAGTCACCCAGTTCAGTATCTTTAATGCGACTACACTGCCCACCGTGGCAAGCGGCAGCACCAGTAACACCAGCAGGCTGTCGCGGAAGGAACGGAACAGTGCACTCATCAGCAGGTACAGGATCAGGATCGCTAGGATGAAACTGCCGCTCATGTTAACGAGCGCCTGCTCCAGCTTGTCAGCCGCACCGCTGTACTGCACATACCCGTCAGTCGGCAGATTGTTTCTAACCTGTGGTTCAACCTCGGTACGCAGTGTCTCTATGGCCTGCTCCAGCGACACATTATCCGGCGGTGTGATCTGCAGGGTAATTGTGCGCCGCCGGTCAATGCGGCGTAACTGGTCAGGACCGGCCGTCCGTACCAGATCAACCAGTTCATTGATCGGCAACATCCCGGACTTTGGGGTCATCATGGGTATGACGGCAAGTTCCTCCGGCGTGCGCCACTGCTTTGCGCGAACGATAATGTCAAGGGTCTCCTCGCCGTCGAAGTATTCTCCGACGAACAGACCGTCACCCAGCGCCCGGACAATTGTGGCAATGGTTGCCCGGTCCCAACCAGCCTCGGCGATACGGCGTTCGTTCGGAACCAGCTGTAACTCCGGTTCTGCCAGCTCCAGTCCCGGGATCGGACGAACGCGTGCTGTCGGCCAGATATCCAGGACTGCCTGCTCACCAAGACGTGCGGCATCCAGCAGGCTGTCGAGGTTACGTGATTGCAGGTCCATCTCGATCCTGCGCCCGCCACGACCGCCAAACAACGAACGTTGCTGGGCGAAACCCCGGGTATCCGGAAAACCGCGGATCACCTCGTTGATAACCGGTACCAGTTCCCTGACACGCGACTCGTCCTTCGCGCGCGCACCCATGAACACACCCCCGCGATAGGCCACGAAAAAATAATGCTGGATCACGGGTTCCATTTCCCCCGTTACATACGGCTCCAGACGCTGTGCGATCACCTGTCCCATTTCTTTCTCGACATGGTCGAGATTCATCCCGGGAGGGGGCTGGATAAAGGTAAATACCAGGTTGCGGTTGCCCTCCGGCAGATAGTCGGCATCGGGATGCATCAATGCGGTCAACAGGATCGGCACACTCACCAGACCGGTAATCCAGGCAACACGCCGACGCCGGTTCCCAGTCAGCCTCATAATGCCGGCGGTGGCGCTGTCCCACCACACCGTATGCGGGTCATCAGTGCGAACGCGCTGCAGCCAGTGCTGGCTAAGTGTTGGTAGCACCAGCAGCGCCACCAGCATTGACGCCACCACGGCGAAGGCAATGGTCAGTGCCAGATCGGCAAACAGCTGACCCGCCTCGTCGGGGAGGAATACCACCGGCAGGAAGATTGCTACCGTGGTCGCTGTCGAGGCTATCAGCGCTCCCTGTACCTGGGCAGGTGCCTGGGCTGCCGCTGTATTACTTGCCATTCCGTCCTCGCGCAGACGCACGATGTTCTCCAGGACCACAATCGAGGCATCCAGAACCATCCCGACGGCAAATGCCAGTCCGGCGATCGATATAACATTGATGGTGTGGCCGGTGGCATACAGCACGATAAACGAAAAAATCAGTGACACAGGGATTGAGAAGGCCACCAGCAAGGTTGCCCGCAGACGCCTAACAAACCACCACAGCACAACAATAGCCAGCAGGATACCCAGCATCAGGTTGCTACCCAGCATCTGCAACGACCGGTAGATATAAACGGTCGCGTCATACACCTGCTCGATCGTCAGGCCGGCACGATTGAGCGGGCCGTTGCGCAATTCCTCGGTGGCCTGCTGCAAACCGGCCATCACCTCGAGGACGTTGGCGCCACTTTCGCGGTGGGCATTGATGGCAATGGCACTACCCGCCTTGTTGATGACAAAACTATCGCGGTCGGCAAACTCGATTTTGATATCGGCTATATCAGCCAGGTACACGGGACGCCCTTCACGCCAGTCGAGCACCAGACCGCCAAGCTCGGCCACATCATAGGCGCCGGTGTAACGCAACGTGTAGCTGCGTTTGCCGACATCTACGTCACCGGCAGAAATATCCTCGTTACCGCCGGCAAGACGTGCTATCACCGGCAATTCGATCCCGCGGCTCGCCGCCTTGTAAGGGTCAAAGGTAATCCGGACCTCGCGTTCACGCCCGCCCCGCAACTCGGAACGTGCAACGCCCGCCACTCGCTCAAAACGGGTCTGCACCACTTCCTCCAGGTAATCACGGTAGGACTCGATATCGCGGGGATTATCCGGTGTGGTACGGATGATGAACCAGGCGACAGCCCGGCTGCGAATGCCGACGGTACTCAGCCTGGGTTCATCTGCGTCGTCCGGATAGCTGGTGACGCGGTTGAGGCGGTTGAGAATTTCGATCAGGCCGCGTTCCAGGTCCGATCCGACAGCGAACGTGATTGTAATCCGGCCACGACCACGCTGCGCATTTGACTCCAGCTCGGTCATACCGGGAAGGCCGCGCAACACCTTCTCCTGCGGCTCGATGATCTCTGCCTCAACCTCCTCCGGTGCCGCGGCACGCCATCCGGTATTAATCGTGATGGTGGGGCGCTGGACTTCGGGAGTCAGCTGGATGGGCAGGCGGGTGAGACTGACAATACCGAACAAGATCACCAGCAGCACCGCCACCAGTGCGGCGATATGGTTGTCCAGCATGTAGGCCTGAAGCCCTTTTTTCGCTTGATTGTTCAACACTTATACAGTATGAGCCGTGTTTTCAGACTCGGTTTTTACGGTTTCGTAATACTTGGAATCAACCAGTTATAAAACCCTTTCGCGAAAGCATATCACCAGCGTTGGTCCGGGGTCTGCCTGCCATGCAGCTTCAACTAAAAGCCAGGCTTACAGCTGGGCAGGAAGAATGAATACCGCTGGCCAATGATTGCAGGTATCTACCAGTTCAGCCTAATTTCCATAAAAGAA
>CP070821.1:2078373-2091610 GCA_020344335.1 Gammaproteobacteria bacterium
CGACCGGACTGGCCGGAGGCGGCGTACCTGAATGCGTGGGCACAGGAACATGGCAGCCTGCGTGAAATTTCATTGCCGCAATTCCACACCGGCAACTATGCCGACGTACTGGCCGCTTTGCTGCAGCAGCCGAAAAAAGCACCACTGCCTCCATCGGGTGTCCGGCAGGCCGTGGATCTCCTTGCTGCCATGTTAACGGGACCGCGGGAGCGGGGGCCTGCCTGTGAATGATTACTCGCCGATTTGATTGCCGTGTGGCCGGTTTGCCAGCGGTTCGCCAGCACCCAAAAAGCGGGCACAAGCAAGCTGGCTCCTGCAGGGATAACCATAACTATGTAGGAGCGGTCTTGCCCGCGAACAACTCAACACCAGTTTATTGCCAGGGCTTTGTGCTTCAGATTGGGGGATTCACCGGATTGTATAAATCCGTTATTGACGTGTGATCGTGTAAGAGCCGTCTTAAAACTAGTTGACCACATCCTTTGCCTGCTGGTCGGCATGATAGGACGAACGGACCATGGGACCGCTGGCAACATGGGTAAATCCCAGTTCGTATCCCAGTTCACGTAGTTGAGCGAACTCATCCGGATGAACGTAACGGTCGACGGGCAGGTGGTGCTTGCTGGGTTGCAGATACTGTCCCAGGGTCAGCATGTCGCAATCGTGGTCGCGGAGGTCGCGCATCACCTGTTCCACTTCCGCGATGGTTTCACCCACGCCAAGCATCAACCCCGACTTGGTAGCTATGTCGGGATGCAGTGCCTTGAAACGTTTCAGCAGGCGCAACGACCATGCATAGTCGGAACCCGGCCGGACCTTTTTGTACAGGCTGGGCACGGTCTCGAGATTATGGTTGAACACGTCGGGAGGTTCCGTGTTGAGGATATCCAGTGCGCGGTCCATGCGTCCGCGAAAATCCGGTACCAAAACCTCGATACGAATATCGGGGCTGTGTTCCCTGATTGCAGTAATGCAACGGACGAAATGTTCCGCACCGCCATCGCGCAGATCATCACGGTCGACGGAGGTTACCACGACATAGTTGAGTTGCATTGCCTTGATGGTGCGTGCCAGGTTTTCCGGTTCCCCGGAATCCAGCGGGTCGGGCCGGCCGTGCGCCACGTCGCAAAACGGGCAGCGGCGGGTGCAGATGTCACCCATGATCATGAAGGTGGCCGTACCACCGGAGAAACACTCGCCGATATTCGGGCAGGAGGCTTCCTCGCACACGGTATGCAGCCGGTTTTCACGCAACACCTCCTTGAGGCGTGCCACGGCCGGGTCGGCGGGGGAGCGGGCACGAATCCACGGTGGCTTGCGCTGCGGTCGCAGCGTTGGTTCGATCTTCACCGGGATGCGGTCAGTCTTGGCCGCGCCGCGCTGTTTCCTTTTGGCATCACTCATGGATTGTGTCGTTCAGGCGTTCTTCGAAATGGTCCCGAAACCGGCGTGCCGCTTCTTCCAGGCTGATGGCAATCCCCTGGGCAGCCATGTGCGTGACCTCCAGATCACTGAGACCGCAGGGATTGATGCGGGAAAACGGTTCCAGATCCATGTCGACATTCAGGCTCAGGCCGTGGAATGCGCAGCCTCGTTTTACACGCAGGCCGAGCGCGGCAATCTTGCGTTCGGCTACGTACACACCGGGCGCCTTGTCGCGCCGGTGTGCCGGTACACCGTAGTCTGCCAGCAAGTCGATTACGGTCTGCTCCAGCAAGCGTACCAGTGATTGTACACCGAGCCTGCGCCGGGCCAGGTCCAGCAGGGTGTAAACCACCAGCTGCCCCGGACCATGGTAGGTAACCTGCCCGCCGCGATCGACCGGGATAACCGCGATATTGCCGGTATCGTGCAGGTGTTCCGGCTTGCCGTTGCGGCCCTGGGTGTACACTGGCGGGTGCTCAAGGAACCACACTTCATCGGCGGTATCAGCCGTGCGTGATGCGGTAAAGGCCTGCATGTCGCGCCATGTGGATTCATAGTCCGCGAGACCGAGAAACTGCACTACCAGGGGACTGGCTTCCGGTTTCTGGCCGGCTTCAGACAAAGCCCTCATGGGGATCCTTTCTCACAGCGCCATGATGACATCTTCGCAGTCCACCAGATCCTGGTAAATGGCATCCAGTTGCTCACGGCTGGTAGCCGTTACCACAACGGTAACGGCAGTATAATTGCCCTGTTTACTGTCGCGGGTGTGGATCTTTCCCTCACTGATGTCAGGTGCATGCCGCCGGACAATTTCCACCACGGTGATATCCAGCGCGCAGTTCGACTTGCCCATGGCCTTGATGGGAAACTCGCAGGGAAATTCAAACAGGCTCTCTTCTTCGTCAGTCATAGTTTCCGGGTGTGCTGCGGATCGAGTCAGGGCACCTGGGTTACCGTAAACAATCGAGTATATATCAGGGAAGCCCTGATTTAGGTAATGACCTGCCAACAATGCACCCTCCTGACCTGTGACTCTGGGGAGTAATGAGGGGTTCCCCAATCCGGCCAGATTCATTTCGGGTTAATACCCATTAACCTGCAGAGGGAATAAAACCCGTATATGTGCAATGCGAACGGCAGGGGCGATAATGTGTCCCGCCGCAATCAGCCCGGGGTCACGGCCAGCAACCGATGAGTCCGCTTGTGATATCCGCGGCAAGCATATTGCCACAACTCCGGTTTTCACTTCGCCACACAGGGTGTGCTTCATCGGGATTGGCCGGCATGGTGATCATAACCGGCCACAGACAGCCCTGTGGATTGAAATGGGTACCTTATGGGATGCAGGTCTAGTGTACCCGGGAGATCGTGCGACCGGGATATGCGCCGTAACCGTATCCCGGTAATGATCCCCGGCGCCCCGCTCGATGACCGGTTCGATAGCCTGGTCGAATACTGGATCGATGTCCGGGCCGGTGGCCGGGCCAGTAGCCGGGCTTGAATCCCGGGTGGTAACCGCGCCGGTATCCATAAACGGGATAGGCCGGGTAATACCGTTTGGTCTCATCGTAGTTACTTGCGGAACGCGACCGTTCCGCCGCGGCTGCCTGCCGAACTGCGGCCTCGGCCTGCAGGCGCTCCGTCCGGGCCTTTTCGTTTTCGAGGCGGCTTTTTTCCATGCGTTCCGCCTGCCTGATCACGGAAAAGTAGTCATCGTCCGGTGCCGGTCCGGCAGCCGGCGCCGGTTCGAGTTCAATCATGTCGGACTCGACGGAATGGTTCACCGGCGGGGTTTCGCTGTAATGGGTCACACCGTCCTGATCGACCCAGGTAAACACCGGCGCGGCAATGGCATACGTCATGGAAACTGCCACAAGACAGGCTATGGCAAGGGTGCTGGCTTTACTCACTGGATTATTCTCTCCTGCTCCAACCGGCCCGTGCACGGGCCAGTTCCTTATACATACAGTCTAGCCCAGTGTTCCCGGTGACGGCGGAAGTGTGCCTGGTGATTAATGAAATATTGTTATAAAACATATTGTTAAGAATAATTTCAGGATTGCCTGAAGATCCGTCAACTATCCTAAAGGGCGCTTGTGGAACGGCCGATACGCCTTACTGAGGTGCCGGTAATCCGATGGATCTTCGGAAGGCACGCCAAGGGGGCATTACATGAGCGTTGTAACTCAGGATACGGCTCTGAAAAAAGGCAAGTCACGCAAGGGTCGCCGCAAGGGTGTTGCCGCACTCAGGAAGCTGCGTCGGGCGATGGCACGACGCAAACTCGAGGAGATGCGTGAAGAAGAACAATTGCAGGAGCAGATCTACGACGTGTTTACCGACGAGTAGACAGTCAACCCCGCTCAATCTGTGCGCTCACCTGCCGTGTTGCCTCACCGGGCATAACCGGGCGGGCCTGCGGGTTGTTATTTAATCCACTTCTCGAGTGCCGCGATAATCTTTTCCGCCTGCTCCTTGCTGGAGATGTTGAATTTCGATTTCTGCTGGTACTGCCCGCTACGTTTCTGGTAGCGGCGGATGCTGTACTTGTCGGGACCGTATTCCTGCTTCGAGCGATTCCAGTCCTGGTAGCGGAAGATTATGGTTGACCAGGCACCCCTGGTCAGAATTTCCTTGTCCAGTTCCTTGACGGTTTCGATCCCGTCTTCTTCATACGCGATGGTCAGTTCATCGACTGTTTCGGCCATGCTGCTCTCCGGGTAGTCAGGCTTGTCAATCAGGGAGTACCGGCCTGGTGCCGCTACCTGCGGCGGCATCATACGGATTTCTCCTGCAAGCGGAAGTCCTGATAACAAAAACACCGTAATTCAAGTGCTTCTGGAATGCCGCACGGGAATTGTGCGGGCAAACCCGGCAGATTTCATGTGGCACACCCGCGGGGATTTCCACCGGTTGTCGTCCGGTTCCCCTGCTCGCCAACCGGCGGCAAACGGCTGCATGGCAATCAGGGCGGGGAGTTATCCCTTGCGGGCAAGGCATCCTGGGGACATTTTCACCTTCGGCCGCACGCAGAGTCACGACCCGAACAGCGACCTTTACGGGAACATCCAGGCCGCCAGCAGATATAGCAATACGGCCATCAGTATTACGGCGTTGAAACCGAACTGGATAGCCAGCAGGGTCGCGAGAACTGCACTCAATACCGAGGCACAGCCGTTGATTCCCCAGGCCCAGGGTATCAGGCTTGGCCGCCGGTTACCGATGTGTGCAAGTCCGAGGGGAAACGGCATACCCATGCAAAAAGCCAGTGGCGCTAGCAGCAGCAGCGCGACCAGCACGCGCCCGGGCATGGGCAATTGCACCAGGTAAGCAAACAGCGGATTCAGCACCAGGGTATACAGGATGGAGAGTACGCCAATCCCGGCAATGGCGAGCGAGGGTGGCTGGACGACAGGTCTTGCCTGTGACAGTTTCCTGCCTGCCCAGGCGCTGCCGAGCCCGGCGAACACCAGGAATGCCGCCAACACCGTGGCAACGGCATAAATCGGGTGATGCAGAAACAGCATGAATTTCTGTATGCAGGCAATTTCTATAAACAGGAACGCCAGCCCGATTGCCAGGAAGTACACAACGACGCGGGTACTGTTCACGGTCCCGGCAGGTTCGTTTTTTTCCTGACGCAGCACCACCAGTGGCAACAGGACCAGTACTACACTGACCACCGTGGCGATTGCCAGTGTGGCGACAAGCACCAGGTACCCCGCCTCCAGCAGGGGCAGTCCGCCCTGACCGCGTAGTGCCAGCAGCTCCGGCAGCACCTCCCATTGAAAAAAATGGGAGAAATACGGTCGATCATCCGTAGCGGGCGTGATGTCGAACTTGTATGCCTCGGTGAAGGCTGCCGGATCGCTTCCGGTGAGTGCGCTGGCCGCCTGAAAAAACCAGGGCTCCTTGAGTAAATTGTAGCGATTGGCCTCGCCGGCCGGCATGCCGGGATACCAGGCGACATCAAAGGCACGCTCCTCGCAAAAGCGTTGCAGGATGGCGATCTCGCTTGCGGTAAACGGGCTGTTTTTGACCAGCAGGGTACTCGTCTGCCAGCCGCGCACCAGTACCAGCTGTTCTCCCGGGCGGATGTTCCCCCGGTTTTTCAGTGCCTGCACGGCCGTGGCGAACAGTTTCAGCGTGTCGCGCGGCGGCAACTTGATCCAGCGACTGATGGCGAGATATCCGTCCGGGGCCAGGTGATCGAGGTAGTTCTGCAGGGCCTCAACGGTGTACAGGTAACTTTCGTTCAGGGCATGCAGCCCGGCGCTGGCGGCGCCGAAGGAATCCAGCAGACTGATCTGGACGAGGTCATAGCGTTGCCGGCTGCGCTTGATGAAGCCGCGGGCATCGATAACATGTACTTCCACGGCGTCGTGGTCATACAAATCACCTGCCCAGTCACCGTAATTTTCCCTGACCAGTTCGACGACCTGCGGGTTCACCTCAACCGCATCGATATTCGGGACCTGGTGGTTCAATGCCTGTTGTATCCCGGAGCCGCCCCCGGTACCGAGCACCACTACCCGTTGCAGATCGGTGAGGTGGTAGGGCAGGGCCGATGTCAGCTGGTCGAGGTATTCCAGCGGTTCGCTCCGCGGGTTGCCATTGATCACCGACATGGCGTCTGCATCGGTAAACAGTGCCAGTTGTTCCGGTAGCGGGGTACCACCGGCCCGCAGGCTCAGTCCCGGGGCATGGCGCAGCGGGATGGTGTCACTGGACATCACGGCAAGTACTCCCAGCGGACTTGATTGCTGTTCGATGACCTGTGTACCGGTGATTCGCAGCGCCTGGCTCAGGCCCTTGTAGGGAGAGATCTGCGGTTCCAGCCAGCTGCCGGGCAGGGCCGCCAGTCCGAGGGCACCGAGCAGTGCCACCACTTGCCAGCGCAGGTGCGTCATCCGCAGCTCGCGACTGGCCACCCAGGCAGCACCCAGTCCAAGGGCTCCCAGGTACTTGAGTGCCGTTTCCGGAAACATCGCAAACAGCAGCAGGACGAGCATCAGGCTGCCGAGGCCCGCACCGAGCAAATCGGCGGCATAGATGCGTCCAATTGCGCCGGGGTGGCGACTGAACGTCAGCGCAATTGCGCTGGCCGCAAAGAAAAACGGCAGCGAGAGCAGCAGGAATATTGCCAGCAGGTAAAGCGACTGCTGCGGGTCCCAGAGAACCTCTTCCGCGTTGAACGGTACCCGCTGCGCGGCCAGGTAACAGGCCACGGATGCCAGGCCGAACAGTACAAGGCTGTACCAGTATGCCGGCTTGTAGCGGTCCAGCAGGAATTTTCGCGCCAGTGCAATGAAGGTCCCGCTGGCACCATAACCGAGCAAGGCCAGACTGATCACCATATAGGCGAAGTGATGCCACTGGATGATCGAGAACAGCCGCATCAGCAGGACCTCGTAGCCCAGCGCGGCGGCAGAGACCATGGCCACGGAAATGAGGGGCGGACGTTCCGGTGTCCCGTGCATGTTCGGACTGTTTGCTAGTGACCGCCCGTTAACGGTACGAAACGTACCGGCAGTACCTGGCGTGTAATGACCGTGTCATCCATTTCCTTTTCGACCAGCACCAGTTGCTGCACCATGAAACGGGATCCCACCGGGATGATCATGCTACCACCGGGCTTCAGCTGTTCGATCAATGGCGGCGGGATATGGCTGGCGGCCGCGGTCACCACAATGGCGTCGAATGGCGCCTGTTCCTTCCAGCCGTAATAGCCGTCGTCGATACGTACCGAGATGTTGTCATAGCCAAGCTGATTCAGGTTGTCCCGTGCCAGCAGCCCGAGCGGCTCAATGATCTCCATTGTATAGACCTGTGCGACCAGTTCGGCGAGGATGGCCGCCTGGTAGCCGGAACCGGTACCGATTTCCAGGACCCGGTCGCTTGGCGTGGTGTTCAGCAGTTCGGTCATGATGGCCACGATATAGGGTTGGGAGATGGTCTGCCCGTGTCCGATCGGCAGCGGACGGTTTTCATAGGCGGCATGCAACACCCGTTCCGGTACCAGCCGGTGCCGTGGCACCGTGCCCATGGCCTGCAGGACGCGCGGGTCGAGGGTATCCCGCTCCAGCGCCATGCTGGTCATGCGAACGTCTGCCTCGATTTCCGCCACCATCGCCAGGCGCTCCTCTTCAAAGCGGTCCCCGGCATGGCCGGCTGACCAGAGGATGAGACAAGCCAGCCATAACACGCGCATGGACATGGTTTTGCTCCTGCATTTCATGATGTATGGATCGTTATGTGCCTCGATGATGACTCTCGTTATTTCCTTTACAAAGAATAGTGCATGGGAAGCCGTTCAGGATTGATGTATGTCAGTTAGGTGCTGTTTATACCCATCCAGGGTTCAGGGGCGTGGTCCTGCCGCTTGATAGCGTCGTTGCAGCGGGCTGGTTATAGTTAGCGGTGCGGCTGCCAAACCACCCTGACCCTGATTTTATGGAACAGATGCAAACACCACTCCTGGTCTATGACGGGGACTGTGCCTTCTGCGCGTACCGGGTGCGCTACTGGGAGCGGCTGACCGGCGCTGCCGTCCGCTACGAACCGTATCAAGAGGTCGTTGGCCGTTATCCGGACATCAGCATGGAAGATCCCCGGCAATCCCTGCAGTGGATCACACCGGAGGGTGAGCGTTACCGTGGCGCTGCGGCGGCCATCCGCGTGCTGGCTGCCGGGGGCAGACCGGCGCCGCAGTTTTGCTATCGCCACCTGCCGGGTTGTGCCGTACTGGCGGAAGCCTGGTATCACTTCATTGACCGGCACCGTGCCGGTGCGGGAACCATCGCACGGCTGCTCTGGGGCAGGGAACGCTACCCGGTCGAATACCATACTGTCAGCTGGCTGTTCCTGCGGGTACTGGGATTGATCTACCTGGCGGCCTTTGGTTCGTTCGGCCTGCAGATAACGGGGTTGATCGGCAGTCAGGGGATCCTGCCACTGCAGGAAGACCTGCAGACCCTGCTGGCGGAATACGGATACGATGCCTGGTGGCTGTTCCCGAGTGTGTTCTGGCTGGATGCCGGCGACCCGATGCTGAAGGCTGTGTGCCTGGCCGGCCTGGTTGCGTCGATGCTGCTGGTTGGCAATATCCTGACGCGCCTCATGCTGCCGCTGCTGTTCGTGTTCTACCTGTCGCTGGTCTATGCCGGCCAGGTCTTCATGAGTTTCCAGTGGGACTTCCTGCTGCTGGAGGCCGGATTTCTTGCCATCTTCCTGCCCTACGGATCCGTGGTCATCATCTGGCTGTTTCACTGGTTGCTGTTCCGGTTGCGGTTTCTGTCCGGCACGGCAAAGCTGTTGAGTGGTGATGAATCCTGGGCCGGTTTCACCGCGCTGAATTATTATTTTGAAACCCAGCCGCTGCCGCATGCGGGGGCGTGGGTCGCCCACCAGTTACCGGAATGGTTGCTGCGTGCCGGTGTCGGCGGGGTGTTTTTCGTCGAGTTGATCGTACCCTTCCTGGTGTTCCTGCCACGGCGTCCCCGCCTGTTTGCGGCCTGGGCCACCATCCTGATGCAACTGCTCATTATGCTGACCAGCAACCACAATTTTTTCAACCTGCTGACTATTGCCTTGTGTCTGTTGCTGTTTGATGACCGGGGGTTGCAATGGCTGCGGATCGACAGGCTCAAGGCGGCAGCCCGGTCAACCTTGCCAGCCCCTGGCAGGATTGCCTCGGCCACTGCGGCTGTACTGGCCGTGCTGATCGTGACCTCCAGTCTCTCCATGATGTGGGTTACCTTCACGCGCGGGCCGCTGCCGGCGCTCAACGAGCCGGTGGTGCGTGCGCTGGTGCAGTGGCATATCATCAACAACTACCACGTGTTTCCGACAATCACGACGCAGCGTCCCGAAATTGTCATGGAAGGGTCTGTGGATGGTGTGCACTGGCAGGCATACAGGTTCAGGCACAAACCGGGCGATCCCGAACAGCTGCCGGCTGTCGTGATACCGCACCAGCCCCGACTCGATTGGCAGATGTGGTTTGCCGCCCTCAGCCCGCCTTTTACACGGACTTCGTACTTCATGCATGGATTCATGCAGCGCCTGCTGGAAGGTTCGCCGGATGTGCTGGCATTGCTTGAATACAACCCGTTCCCGGAGCAGCCTCCTGAATATGTCCGTGCACGGCTGGAGTTGTACCGCTTTGCCTCACCGGCCGAACGCAGTGCATCCGGCAACTGGTGGGTCAACAGGCCTGCCGGGATGTACCTGCCGCCGGCAACACTGGAAATGTTGCGATCGGTTGCAGCGCCTGACATGTAGGAGCGGCGTCCTTCGGCGCGACGGTTTGATAAAAATCGCGGCGAGGACGCCGCTCCTGCAGGTGTATTTTCATGCCCGGTGGCTGCCTTGGCCGCGAATTGCTACACCGGTGTATCATTCACCGCGTTTTTAAGCGGAGAACATGGCCCTTGGCAAAATACCGAACCGCCCCCGGTGCGCAGACCGGCATGCCGGGTGGTATCCCCTACATTATCGGTAACGAGGCGGCCGAGCGTTTCAGTTTCTATGGCATGCGCGCCATCCTGGTGGTGTTCATGACCCAGCACCTGGTGTCCGGCAACGGCGTACTCGATGTCATGAGCGAGGACGAGGCCAAGGGCTGGTTCCACCTGTTCGTATCCGCCGTGTACCTCACGCCACTGCTGGGAGCATTGTTGTCGGATGGCCTGCTCGGCAAGTACCGCACGATCATCCTGCTGTCGCTGGTCTACTGTGCCGGACATTTCGCGCTGGCGATCGATGATACCCGCTGGGGGCTGGCCGTCGGCCTTGCGCTGATCGCACTCGGCGCCGGCGGCATCAAGCCATGCGTGTCCGCGCATGTAGGGGACCAGTTCGGGAAGACCAACCAGGGGTTGCTGTCGCGCGCCTTTTCCTGGTTTTATTTTTCCATCAACCTTGGTGCGTTTGTTTCCTCGCTGGCCACGCCGTGGCTGCTGGCACACTACGGGTCTAGCGTTGCATTCGGGGTGCCGGGCGTGCTGATGCTCATCGCGACGCTGACGTTCTGGGCCGGCCGTCACCGCTTTGTGCATATTCCGCCTGGCGGCATGCGCTTCGTCAGGGAAGCGCTTGGCCGTAGCGGTATCGGTGCACTCGGCCGGCTGTGCCTGGTCTACGTGTTTGTTGCCGTGTTCTGGGCCCTGTTCGATCAGACCGCCTCGAGCTGGGTACTGCAGGCGCAGCATATGGACCGGATGATCCTTGGATTCGAGGTGTTGCCCGCACAGATCCAGGCCGCCAATCCACTGCTGGTCATGTTGCTGATCCCCTTGTTTTCCTACCGGGTGTACCCGGCCATCGACCGGATCTATGCACTGACCCCGTTGCGCAAGATGGCCATCGGCCTGTTTGTCACGGCCGCAGCGTTTGCCATTCCTTCCCTGGTGCAGGTCAATATCGACAGCGGTGGTACACCGCATATCGGCTGGCAGCTGCTTGCCTACGTGGTGCTCACATCGGCCGAGGTCATGGTGTCCATTACCTGCCTGGAGTTTTCCTACACCCAGGCACCCAAGACCATGAAGTCCTTCGTCATGGCCTTTTTCATGTTGTCGATTTCGCTGGGAAACCTGTTTACCAGTGCAGTCAATTTCTTTATCCGGAATCCCGATGGCAGCAGCAAGCTTGCCGGTGCGGACTACTTTTTCTTCTTCACCCTGCTGATGGTCGTCACCGCACTGGTGTTCACTCTGGTGGTGCGTTACTACCAGGGCACCAGCTATATCCACGAAGAACAGCCGGCGGCATAACTCCCTGCTTGACTGCAAGAGCCGGCTCGCGTGCAGGGATCACCCATACGCTCTTTCTGCCTTCTTGTGACACCCGTTCATTCCAATGCATCGCAGGCCCAGGGAAGGATATCTGCTCCTGCACAATCTGCAGTCCCGCGTCCCGGCGGGTCACGCGTCAGGGTTACCCGCGAACCGGGTATGCCTTATCACAAGGGTGCAAGGAAAGCCGTGTAGCGATTGTCAATACCAGGGATCGGAACGGTAACTGCGCCATTCCCCGTACCCATAACTACGTGGAGGCCGGAACTGCTGATGATATCTCCACCGTGCCTCCGCCATATCCCGGAAGGCCCTGCTGCGTGCCTTGTTCCACATCCTGCGATCCTCTGCCTCGGGGTTGTTCCACCAGCGGCGCATGCTGCGCCACCGCTCCATCTCGTTATGCCGCGCCCTCGCCATTGCCTTCCTCTGTTCGGCGTAACGGTCATGACCCCTGCGCCAGCCATAGCGCCCGCGGTCGCGGTATGACCGTGTGGCTTGCGTCGTATCCTGCGTCGTGGATTCCTCCGTGGCTGGTGCTGTCGCTTCTGTTTTGATCGCTTCTTCTGCCAGGACAGTGCCGTTCAGGCCGGTTGTCGCAGCACTGATTAACAAGGCTGACAACGTACAGAATAACCATCGGGGTTTGTTCATGGTGTCCTCCACTATGCTGATCCAGTTCGGATCATGTGAAAATCCCGCTTTGAATCGTTCTATGAAAGCCTATCGCCAACGGGCTCCGGAATTCCTTGACGAATGTCAATCGAAGCGGGTTTCATACCCGGTATAAAGAGCTGCAACGGTACCGTGCCTGTTCGGGAGCTGGACGTCCTGGCAGGTAACCTGCCTGTTGCAAGACAACAGCAAACCACTGCCAATGCACATTCTCCTGTTATCCGCCTATGATACCCGCAGCCACCGCCGCTGGCGCGAGGGGCTGGTGGCGGCATTTCCCGGCTGGGACTGGACAGTCCTGGCGTTGCCAGCGCGGCATTTTCTCTGGCGGGTGCGCGGGAACAGCCTGAGCTGGGCGACTGGTGAACGCGAATTACTGACGCAGCCATACGATCTGGTCATTGCCACGTCCATGGTGGACCTGTCTGCATTGCGCGGCATGGTGCCAACACTCGCCGCCGTGCCAGCACTCGTGTATTTCCATGAAAACCAGTTTGCCTACCCGGACCGGCGCGCAACCCCGCGCAGCGAACCAAAGGTCGTCAATCTCTACAGCGCCCTGTCCGCAGACCGGGTGGTCTTCAACTCGCAGTACAACCGGGAGACTTTTCTGGACAGCGTGCAGGCATTTCTCTCCCAAATGCCGGACCGGGTACCGCCGGGGATTCCGGAAACCATCAGGCAGAAGAGCGCCATCCTGCCGGTGCCACTGGATGCGTTCTGGTTTGCACAGGACAGGGTGGCAACACCGGGGGAGTCTCCGCTGACCATCATCTGGAACCATCGCTGGGAATACGACAAGGGACCGGAACTTCTGTTTGCTGCCATGCTGAAATTGCGGCATGCCGGCGTGGATTTTCGTGTACACGTGATTGGCCAGCAGTTTCGGGAACAGCCACCGGTATTTGCCGAGATGCGCGCGCAACTCGGGGATCGCATCGGCTCATGGGGTATGGTCGAGTCCGATGCCGATTACCGGCGGCTGCTGTGTGAATCGCACGTGGTACTGTCCACCTCGCTGCACGAGTTTCAGGGACTGGCAGTGCAGGAGGCAGTTGCCTGTGGCTGTATCCCCGTGGTACCGGACCGCCTCGCCTACCCGGAGTACTTTGACAGCGATTTTCGCTACCCCTCCTGTCCGGAGGAACCGGAAACGGAGGCGGCCGCCATCGCCGGGCGGTTGATCAGCCTTGCCGGACTGTATCGGGCCGGAGAGCTGCCCGCGGCACCGGACCTGAACAAGCTGTCATGGGCCGGGCTGCAATCGGCATATGCCGAGGAATTCACCGCCCTGGTCGGGTTGCAGACGGTTTGAGCGGCGCGGTTTCTTGCCTGGT
>CP070821.1:2091710-2123304 GCA_020344335.1 Gammaproteobacteria bacterium
GGATCCCTATTATGGAGGCAGTACCGGGTTTGAGCGGGTACTGGATCTTGTCGAACACGCCTCCCGTGGCCTGCTGGCAGCGATTCGCCAGCAGCATGGTGTCTGAGAGCAAGCCGCTCAGGACGGGTAACGTTCAGGGAGTGGTGGTCTTTTCCCTGGCCGTATTATCCATCGGGGCCGGCGCATCACCGGCCATGGCAGATCCGGATCCCTCGCTTTCTACCGGTGGTTTGGCGGCTTGCTCCTTGGGAATTGCGGGGGTTACCGGGCTCGCTGCCGGTGCCGGCTTGTCGTTTGCCGTAACCGGATTTTTCGTGCCGGCCGGTGTGTTCGTATTTATATTGCCTTTCACTTCCGTGTTGCCGGTCGTGGAGTCCGGTTTTCCTGAAGTCCGGGCAGCGTCCTTGTGTTGCTGGCCCGGCTCGTTGCCGGCTTGCAGATTTCCCTGACTGTCGGGGCTGCGATTTTGTGCGGAGGCACGTCGACGTCCGCCGCGCCGCCCCCGGCGAGGGCCACGCCCGCGGCTGGCTTGCTGTTTTTCCGGTGGAGTGCTCTGCGGGGTTTCCTTTCCGGCGGTGGCGTCCTGAATCTCCTTGCTGCGTTGTGCAGAACGGCTGCGTGATTCCTTCTGCTCTGTATCACGACGCGGCTGGCGAGAGGCTGTTTGCCGTTGATTGCCACGTCTCTTGCCCTGCTGGCTGCGACGGTCCCGTTGTGCAGCGCTGCTGCGGCCACGCGCCTGTTGTCGGCGCCGGGGCTGCTGGCGGCCACGACGTGGTTCCCCGTGTTTGCTTTCAGGCTTTTTTTCCTGCGTGGCACCAGCGAACAGACTGGAGAACAGGCGCTTGAGGATCCCCGGCTTTTCTGCATCGGCTGCTTTACTGACCGGTTTGTGCGTGGGTGCCGGTGCTGGCGGTGTCACCGTCTTGACAGCCGGTTTTTCGGCCATGGGCCTCGCCGCCATTTCGGGAATTGACTCGGATTCCGCTACTTCCTTGACCAGGTGATAACTGCGTTCACCCGAGGACTCAGGCAACTCGTCACGACGGATACGCTGGATGTCATAGCCGGGGGTCTCGAGGGTGGGCGAAGGAATCAGCATTACAGAGACACGATGGCGGGTTTCCAGTTCGACCAGCAGCTCGCGCTTTTCATTGAGCAAATAGGTGCCGACATCCACCGGTACACGCGCCAGCACGCGAATGGTGTTTTCCTTCATGGCCTCTTCTTCAATGATGCGCAGTACCGAAAGCGACAGTGATTCGACTCCACGGATAGTCCCTTGTCCGGTGCAGCGCGGACAAACGATCTGACTGGATTCGCCCAGTGATGGACGCAGTCGCTGACGTGACATCTCCAGCAGGCCAAAACGGGAAATGCGGCCAATCTGTACCCGGGCACGGTCCATTTTCAGGGCATCGCGCAGGCGGTTTTCCACCTCGCGCAGGTGGCGGGACGGTTGCATATCGATAAAGTCGATGACCACCAGTCCACCGAGGTCGCGGATGCGCAATTGCCGGGCAATTTCATCTGCTGCCTCCAGATTGGTATTCAGGGCGGTCTCCTCAATGTCGCCGCCCTTGGTGGCGCGTGCCGAGTTGATGTCAATCGACAGCAGTGCCTCTGTGTGATCTATAACAATGGCACCACCGGACGGCAGGGTGACTTCACGCTGAAAAGCCGATTCGATCTGGGACTCGATCTGGAAGCGGCTGAACAGTGGCGTCGAGTCCTTGTAGAGTTTCAGCTTGCCGAGGTTATGCGGCATCACCTGCTTCATGAAGGCATGCGCCTTGTCATATACCTCCTGTCCGTCGATCAGGATTTCCGAGATATCCTTGCGCAGATAGTCACGCAGGGCACGGATTATGACGTTGCTCTCCTGGTAGATCAGGAACGGCGCAGGCCGCTCGCTGGCGGCCTTTTTCATTGCTTCCCAAAGGGTGACGAGGTATTCAAGATCCCATTGTAATTCTTCGGTGCTGCGACCCACGCCAGCGGTTCGCACGATCATGCCCATCCCCTCCGGGATGTCCATGGCACTCATGGCATCACGTACGAAATTGCGGTCTTCTCCCTGGATACGACGGGATACACCCCCGGCACGGGGATTATTGGGCATCAGGACGAGATAACGTCCTGCAAGACTGATAAAAGTGGTAAGGGCAGCGCCCTTGGTACCGCGTTCTTCCTTCTCGACCTGGACAATCAGCTCCTGGCCTTCCCTCAGGGCATCCTTGATGCTCAGCCGGCCACTGCTGTCCCTGACAGATTCAGAGAAGTAACTGCGGGCGACTTCCTTGAGTGGCAGGAAACCGTGCCGTTCGGCACCGTAGTCTACAAACGCTGCCTCCAGGCTGGGTTCAACGCGGGTAATCTTGCCTTTGTAGACGTTGGATTTTTTCTGTCCCTTGGATGGTACCTCGATATCAAGGTCGTAGAGTTTCTGGCCATCGACCAGGGCTACACGCAGCTCTTCCGGTTGCGTGGTGTTTATGAGCATTCGTTTCATGTTTTGTGTCTCTCACGCGCTCTACCGTTGCCGGTACACTGCAGGGCATCTGGTATGCCGTATTCACAGACCACCAGGCATTGTCAGGCAGGGATTTGTATGCCAACCAGAAACGACGAATCGTTTGCAGAAGTTTGAGTTGCAGTATCAGGATCACAGGGGCGCTTGTTGTTAATCAAAAAAACCAGTTGTACTGTTCAGTATTTATCTGAACACACTGAAGAATCACTCGTTACTGCCGGTGATCTTCAGCACTAAAGGGGTCTCCCGGACGTGATATACCCGTCTCATTGTCAGGCAAATGGGTCACGTCGAGGGGGCACTATATCAATGATGCCGATTACCCGCAATGATGACCACTGAACCCCGCAAGGCAAGGCTGTACAATGCCATGCTTGAAAAACAAGGTATTAGCTATTGAAATGAGCTCTGCAGCAGACAAGCAAGTGACATCGCAAGTCCGCCTGATCGAGGTGACCCGGGAGGAGGCCGGGCAGCGAATCGACAATTTTTTGTCACGGCACCTGAAGGGAGTACCACGCAGCAAGATCTACCGGATCCTGCGACGCGGCGAGGTACGTGTCAACAGCGGACGCATTCCGCCAAGTTACAAGATAAAAGCAGGTGACCGGGTCCGGATTCCACCGGTCCGGGTAGCCACCGAACAGCCGGCGACGGTAGCCGGAAACTGGCTGGCGGACATCGAGGCGCGGGTCGTGTTTGAAAATCCGCGCCTGCTGGTGATCGACAAGCCGTCGGGAATTGCCGTCCACGGCGGCAGCGGGATCAGTCATGGCATCATCGAGGTGCTGCGGGCCCGGCGGCCGGATGCACCGTACCTCGAACTGGTGCACCGGCTGGACCGTGACACCTCGGGCTGCCTGATTATCGCCAAGCGGCGTAGTACCTTGCGCGCCCTGCACGCACAACTCCGCGACGGGCAGATGACGAAGCGTTATCTGGCACTGGTACGCGGCAGATGGACGGATGGCCGTCGCCGGGTGACGGAGGCACTTAAAAAGAACCGGCTACAGGGCGGGGAACGGGTTGTGAGGATCGAGGCCGATGGGAAGCCAGCCGAAACTGTGTTTCGTCCCGTTTCCGTATATGATGTCGCCAGCCTGGTCGAGGTGGACTTGCATACCGGTCGCACCCACCAGATCCGCGTTCATGCCGCACACATCGACTACCCGCTGGCCGGTGATTCCAGATATGGTGATGCTGAGTTCAATCGCACCATGAAAACCCTCGGACTGCGCCGGTTGTTTTTGCATGCACATCTGATTGAATTTACCGATCCGGCTGGTGGTGAGGTATTGACTGTCAGTACCCCCCTGGATGATGAACTGAAACGGGTGCTGGACAAGCTTGAAAGGAAAATCGATGAATGATGCTGCAATCAACCGGTTCTGCGATCCCGGAACCGACGAAATCCGCCTCGTCGTGTTCGACTGGGACGGGACCCTGATGGATTCGGAAGCGCAGATTGTCTCCTGCCTGCACGCGGCCATCAACGACCTGTCGCTGGAGGCAATGGATGACGAGACGGTGAAAAATGTGATCGGGCTCGGGTTGCGCGAGGCCATTGACACGCTGGTACCCGGTCAGGATGCAATATTTCACGAGGCATTCGTTGCGCATTACCGGCGCCACTGGTTCAAATCCGCTGACTCGCAACTGTTTGACGGGGCAAGGGACATGCTGAAACTCTGCCGGCAGCACAATCTGCTGCTCGGTGTGGCCACCGGCAAAGCGCGCCGCGGACTGGATCGCGTGCTCGGCAAGACCGGCCTCGCGGGGATGTTTGACGCCACACGCTGTGCCGATGAGGCACCTTCGAAACCGCACCCGCAGATGCTGATGGATGTGATGCAGAAATTGGATGTCCGGCCGGAGCAGACTATCATGGTCGGCGATACCGAGTATGATATGCAGATGGCAACCAATGCCGGTGCAGGCAAGGTTGCGGTGACGTGTGGTGTACATAGCGAGCATCGCCTGGCCCGGCATGAGCCCCTGGTCAGCCTGCGGCATATCACTGAACTGCCGGACTGGTTGCGTCGTGCCGGAATTATTCCCGATCAACCCTGAGCGCACGCTACGGTGAAGACCATGTCAGATAAGGACACAACCGAACAGCCAACCCAACGTCCCGAAAGCTTCGAATCGCTGGACGAAGCCCTCAGCGGCAAGGACAACTGGCACCGGGATCTCGTCAACCGGCTCGCATTCGCCGCCGTCAATGAGCAACGTCGGGCACGTCGCTGGAATGTATTCTTTAAATGCCTGCTGGCACTCTACCTTGGCGCACTCCTGCTGCTGTACTGGCCGGCCGAATGGCCGGCAATGGAAAAGACCGGCGAAAAACATACGGCACTGGTTGAGATGCGCGGCGTTATCTCCGATGAAACCGAGGCGAATGCCGAAACAGTTATTGAAGGTTTGCAGGATGCGTTTGCAGACAGCAAAACTGCTGGTGTCATCCTGAGACTCAATTCACCCGGTGGCAGCCCGGTTCAGTCCCGTTATATCTACAATGAGATCAAACGGCTCCGGGAGGAAAATGCGGATACGCCGCTGTATGCCGTGGTAACCGATATTTGCGCCTCGGGATGTTACTACGTGGCGGCGGCAGCGGCGGATATCTACGTGGACAGTGCCAGCATTATCGGCTCCATCGGGGTGCGTATGGACAGCTTTGGATTTGTGGACTCCATGAAGAAACTGGGTGTGGAGCGTCGCCTGTATACCGCGGGTGAAAACAAGGGCTTCCTGGACCCGTTTTCGCCATCGAAGCACTCTGATGTTGAACACATCAACAAACTGCTTGGCGATATCCACGAGCAATTCAAGGTTGCGGTCAGGGAAGGGCGCGGTGATCGCCTGCAGGACGAATCACAAATCTACAGCGGACTGATCTGGACGGGGGATGAGAGCATCGAACTGGGGCTGGTGGATGCGATCGGCAGCAGCAGTTATGTAGCCCGGGAGATTATCGGGGCCGAGGATATCGTTGAATTCACCAAGGAGCCTGATCTGTTCGAGCGTCTCAGCGACCGGATCGGGGTGGCTATTGCGCGCAGCCTGGGCGACATCATCCACAGCGGGGCCAACTCGATTCGCTGACAACGGTCCACGAGCCTGCCAGGCTTGCGAATAATCCCCCGGCACCGCATACATCAGAGATGCTCTGATCAGTGGGGATCCCGCAGGCTCCTAGGGGAGGGATACCCCGGCCTTTTCCAGCATTGTGGTCAGGCGAATCAGCGGCAGTCCGATCAGGGCAGTCGGGTCGTCACCTTCCATGCGCTCGAACAGTGTGATCCCGAGTCCTTCCGATTTGAAACTGCCGGCGCAGTTGTAGGGCCGATCGTGCCTTAGGTATCGGTCAATCTGTTTCTCATCCAGTTCCCTGAAATACACCGTGAAGGGAACCACATCGACTTGCAGAGACTCGTTCTCGCTGTCAAGCAGGCACAACCCGGTCTGGAATATGACGGCATTGCCGGACAGCAGTCGCAGCTGTTCCATGGCATATTCGTGGCTGCCCGGTTTCCCTAGGATGGTGTCACCGAGAGTGGCAACCTGATCGGATCCGATGATCAGGCCCGGCTGGGTAGTGCCAATGGCACGGGCCTTGGCTTCCGACAGTCTTCTGACCAGTTCGGTGGCGGACTCTTTTCCCCGGCGGGTTTCATCCACATGCGGTGATGCCGTCTCGAAATCCAGGCTCAGGCGCGCCAGCAGTTCCTCGCGGAACGGTGATGTCGAGGCCAGAATCAGACGGCGCGATGACGCGTTCATGCCGGTTCCCCGATTTCAACCAGCGTTTCGTCCGGATTGACGGCGTCCCCTTTTTTGACATGAATGGCGAGAATGGTGCCGGCAACCGGTGCCTGGATCTCGGTTTCCATTTTCATGGCCTCGGTTATAAGTAACGGCGCACCAGCCTCGACGGCAGTACCGACGCTGACCAGTACGTCGATGATGGTACCCGGCATGGTAGTGGTGACGTGTCCCGGCAGGGTGGCGCGTGGCCGCTGACTGCCCTTGATCGCCACTCTCCCGGTGTCGGTCGCGGTATCGACCTCGATCCCGTCCAGGGTTTCCACAAGTACCTCCTCGGGAATACCGTTGACGGTCATGTAAAACGGACGCTTGTCCTGGGTTCGGTGTCCGGTACCGGTGATTCTGATGTGGTATGACTCGCCATGCAGGTTGACGTTGAATTCGGTTGGCCTGCGGCTGTCTGCAGTGCGGTCCTCGATGGTTTCAAGGGCTTCGGGCACCAGCGTGCCGGCATTGCGCTGTTCCAGGAAGTCGCGACCAAGCTCCGGGAACATGGCGCAGGTCAGGACATCCTCTTCGCTGGTAGCGAATGCTTCTGTCTCTGATCGCAAACTGTCCATTTCATCAGCCAGCAAATCCGCCGGCCTGACATCGATTCTTTCCGCGTTGCCGATGGCGAGTTCCAGAATGGTGGGGTCAATTTCGGCCGGCGCCCTGCCATAGTGTCCCTGCAGGTACAGCTTGACTTCGTTGGTGATGGTCTCGTAGCGCTTGCCGGTCATTACGTTGAGAACAGCCTGGGTGCCGACGATCTGCGAGCTGGGTGTCACCAGCGGCGGATAGCCCAATTCCTTGCGGACGCGCGGTATTTCCTGCAGTACCTCGTTCATGCGGTCCAGGGCCCCCTGTTCGCGCAGCTGGGTATACAGGTTGGAAATCATGCCGCCGGGAACCTGGTAGACCTGAACCCGGGTGTCCAGGCCGGTGAACTCGCTTTCAAAGGCATGGTATTTCCGGCGCACATCGCGGAAATAGAAACCGATTGCCTGCAATGCCTCCAGATCCAGCCCCGTATCGTAGGGTGTTGCGCGCAGCGCGGCGACCAGGCTTTCCGTCGGTGCGTGACTGGCGCCGCCCGCGAAGGAGGAGATTGCGGTATCAATGTGCCGACAGCCGTTTTCAATGGCCTTCAGCAGGCACATCTCCGCGGTACCGGCGGTGGCATGCGTATGCAGGTGAACGGGAACGTTCACCGCCTTGTTGATTTCACTGATCAGTTCACCGGCCACCAGGGGCGTCAGCAGACCGGCCATATCCTTGATGGCTACACTGTCACAGCCCATGGCCTCGAGGTCTTTGGCCATGCTGACGAAGGTCCCGATTGCATGTACCGGGCTGGTGGTATAGCAGATGGCTCCCTGTGCATGCTTGCCGGCCGAACGGGTTGCCTCGATCGCGACCTCCATGTTACGCAGATCATTCAGGGCATCGAAGATACGGAACACGTCGATACCATTATCTGCCGCACGCTGGACAAAGGCGCATACCACGTCATCGGAATAGTGCCGGTAGCCGAGGAGGTTCTGGCCACGCAACAACATCATCAGGCGCGTATTCGGCAGTGCCTCGCGCAGACTGCGCAGGCGTTCCCACGGGTCCTCCCGGAGAAAGCGCAGGCAGGCGTCAAACGTGGCACCACCCCAGGCCTCCAGTGACCAGTAGCCAATGCGGTCCAGCTGCTGGCAAATCGGCAGCATGTCCGCGGTACGCATCCGCGTAGCGATGAGGGACTGGTGCGCATCGCGGAGAATGACGTCGGTGATATGTACCCTGCTCATGTGCGCCGTTTCTGGTTACAGGCCTGCATGTGCCGCCACGGCCGCCGCGATGGCCGCACTCAGTTCGCGCGTTGGCCGGCTGGTCTTGTAGTGCACCAGTTCCGGATGTTGTTCGACAAAGCCGGTGTCGAATGTGCCCGCGCGGAATTCCGGCACCTTGAGAATCTCCAGGTAGTAGGGAATGGTCGTCCTCACACCGTACACGCCAATATCCTGCAGTGCCCGCCGTGTGCGGTTCACCAGCTCCGGCCAGTCCAGGGCCCACACGGTCAGCTTGGCACACAGCGAGTCGTAATAGGGAGGTATCGGGTATCCGCTGTAGATGGCCGCGTCAGTCCGGACGCCGGGGCCACCGGGGGCAAAGTAGCGGGTGACCCGTCCGAAACTCGGCAGGAAACCGTTTTTCGGATCTTCTGCGTTGATGCGCAGTTCCATGGCAAAGCCACGCATGGCGACATCGGACTGCACGTGGCCCAGCGGCAGGCCATCCGCGATACGGATCTGTTCCTGTACGATGTCGATACCTGTGATGGCCTCGGTGACGGTATGCTCGACCTGCAGCCGGGTATTCATTTCCAGGAAGTAAAACCGGTTGTCGCGGTCCATGAGGAATTCCACCGTGCCGGCGTTTTCGTAACCGACCGCGCGCGCTGCCTTCACGGCGGTAGCACACAGCCACTCCCGCTGACCGGCATCTAGCCGGGTTGACGGGGCGATTTCGATGAGTTTTTGATGGCGTCGCTGAATGGAACAGTCGCGTTCAAACAGGTGGATGACATGACCCCGGGAATCGGCGAGCACCTGGACCTCGATGTGCCGTGGCCGGTCGATGGCCTTTTCCATGAAGATTTCCGCGTTCCCGAATGCCTTGCGGGACTCTGAGCGGGCACGGGTGTAGTTTTTCTTCACGTCATCCGGGGAATCGCAGCGCCGGATGCCACGACCGCCTCCGCCCGCGGTTGCCTTGAGCATAACGGGGTAGCCGATCTGCGCCGCAAGCTCCAGGGCGGTTTCCAGGCTGGCGAGGTTGCCGTCACTGCCAGGTATCACCGGGATACCGGCGTCCTGCATGACACGGCGGGCGGCCACCTTGTCACCCATGGACCGAATTACGTCAGCCGGTGGACCGATGTAGGTAATGTTGCGGCGCTCGCAGATCTCGGGGAGCAGCGGGTTTTCGGACAGGAAGCCGTAGCCGGGGTGCAGGGCATCACAGCCGGTCGCGGCGGCGAGGTTCACGATGCGGTGTGCATTCAGGTAACCGGCAACCGATTCCGGGCCGATATTGTAGGCCTCGTCGGCCTTTTTGACGTGCAGGGCGTGCCGGTCGGCATCGGCGTAAATGGCCACCGAGGTAATGTTGAGTTCGGCGCAGGCACGGATGATGCGTACCGCGATCTCGCCCCGGTTTGCAATCAGGAGTTTACGGATCAAGCTGTTATTCCTGACATTTTTTCAATCCCTGGTGCAATGGTCCATGCCTGGGAAAATCATACGCGGTAATTCCGAAAATGCCATGATTCCGAGGAAAGTATCTGAAAAACACAGGGTTTTTCTTTGACACGTTTCTGGCCACAAGATATTATACGCCGGTTATGAAAGACCACCTGCCGGATCGCCTCGATCTGTATGCAGCTGCCGAGGCGGGGCGTGTCATCAAGGGCCGCATACCAGTGGCACGCCTGGCAAGGGTAGTGCCCCTGACGGCCTCCGGGGCAGGTGAGCTTGATGTGATACTCGAACTCGACCGGGACCAGGAAGGCACCCGTTACCTTGCGGGCTCAATCAAGGGGGTGCTGGAGTTGCAGTGCCAGCGATGTCTCGATTCGATGGACTATCCGCTCAATGTGAGGTTCCGGCTGGGACTGGTACAGAATCCGGATGATTTGCAGTACCTGACTGACCGGTACGAACCGTTGATCGTGACACCGGAACCTGCACAGATTAGCGAGGTAATTGCGGACGAAGTGCTGCTGGCCCTGCCGATAGCACCGCTACACGCGGATATAGATAACTGCAGGGAAGTAGCCGCAGATTATGATGTGTCAGCCAACGCACAACGGGACAACC
Organism: Gammaproteobacteria bacterium; assembly: GCA_020344335.1. Classification (GTDB taxonomy): domain Bacteria; phylum Pseudomonadota; class Gammaproteobacteria; order UBA9214; family UBA9214; genus SZUA-186. The sequence continues at coordinate 2,101,920 of CP070821.1, forward strand.
CGTTTGCCGTGCTGAAGCAACTGAAACAGAAAACGTAACGCGTAACACGTAACACTCTACTAAGGAGTCAATGCCATGGCTGTTCAACAGAACCGCAAGACGCCATCGAAACGCGGCATGCGCCGTTCCCATGACAAACTTGGTGAAGCTACACTGTCGATCGAACCCACCACGGGTGAAACGCACCGTCGCCACCATGTCAGTCCGGACGGTTATTACCGCGGCCGCAAGGTTATCAACAAGGATCTGGACTGATCTCCGCACAACGGGGTCGGCATTCCGGTGACAATTCCGGGATATTGCCCTCCGCCAATCTGAATACCTCCGTGCATCCTGGTCTTTCTTCATGAGCGCAGGAATTACCATTGCGCTTGATGCCATGGGTGGTGATTTCGGTCCTGATATCATCGTTCCGGCCGCGATCAGTGCGCTCGATCAGCATCCTGAGCTGAATATCATCCTCGTCGGCGACGAGGACATTCTGCGGCAATCGCTCAACAGCTCCAGAGCATCCGGCGATGACCGGATCAGGGTCCATCATGCCAGCCAGCAGGTGGAGATGGATGAATTGCCGCAGCATGCCTTGCGCAACAAGAAGGATTCCTCGATGCGCGTGGCCATCAATCTTGTGCAGGACGGTGTTGCGGATGCCTGCGTCAGTGCCGGCAATACCGGTGCCCTCATGGCAACGGCCCGGTTTGTCCTGAAAATGCTGCCCGGTATCGACCGCCCCGCGATCTGTACCGCCTTACCTAACCTCGAGTCCCATACCTGGATGCTTGACCTGGGCGCCAACGTTGACAGTGACGCGGAACACCTGTTGCAGTTTGCCATGATGGGTTCGGTGCTGTCCGAGGCCGTGGATGGCAACAGCAACCCGCGCATCGGTCTGCTGAATATCGGTGCAGAAGACATCAAGGGAAACGAGCAGGTCAAGGAAGCGGCGCAATTGCTGGGTAGCGGCAACCTGAACTATAAGGGCTATGCCGAGGGCGATGATATCTACAAGGGCGGATTTGATGTCATCGTCTGTGATGGGTTTGTCGGCAATGTGTCACTCAAGACGAGCGAGGGGGTGGCAAAAATGATCGGGCAGTTCATTCGCCAGGAGTTCAGCCGCAATTTCCTTACGCGACTGGCGGCAGTGGTAGCGCGGCCGGTACTCAAGGCATTTCGTCACAGGATAGACCCGCGGCGTTATAATGGTGCGAGTCTGCTGGGGCTCAAGGGAATCGTCATCAAGAGCCATGGCAGTGCAGATGCACTGTCATTCAGCAATGCAATCAAGGTTGCGCTTGTCGAGGTGCGCGAGTCAGTGCCGGAACGCATTAGCAATTGCCTTCAGCATCACCTGGACCAGGAGCTGACACAATGATTTATTCACGCATTACAGGCACCGGCAGTTATCTCCCGGAAAAGGTGCTGACCAACCATGACCTGGAAAAGATCATGGATACCAGCGACGAATGGATCCGCGACCGCACCGGCATCTCAAAACGCCACATTGCAGCCGGCGACGAGACGGCCTGCGACCTGGCCGAGGCGGCGGCGACCCAGGCCATGCAGGCTGCCGGCCGCACGCCCCGGCAGATCGATCTGATCGTGCTGGCAACGACGACACCGGACCGGGTGTTCCCGAGTACCGCCTGCCTGCTGCAGCAGCGTTTGGACATACACGGGACAGCGGCGTTCGACGTGCAGGCAGTGTGTACCGGTTTTATCTATGCGCTGGGTATCGCGGACAAGTTTATCCGGACCGGCAGTGCGCGCTGTGCGCTGGTCGTCGGCACGGAAACGCTGTCGCGAATCGTCGACTGGAATGATCGCAGCACCAGCATCCTGTTCGGTGACGGTGCCGGTGCCGTCGTACTCGAGGCCAGCGAGGAACCGGGGATCCTGTCCACGCACCTGCACGCCGACGGCAGTTATGAGCACCTGTTGACCGTACCGGCGGGAATATCGTCCGGCTATGAGCAGGTGCAGGCAGGGCATGCATACGTGCATATGCAGGGTAATGAGGTCTTCAAGATGGCGGTCAATACCCTGGGGCGGATCGTGGATGAAACGCTGGCAGCGAACAACATGGAAAAATCCGACGTGGACTGGCTGATCCCGCACCAGGCGAATATCCGCATCATCCAGGCGACTGCAAAAAAACTGAAAATGCCGATGGATCATGTCGTGGTGACCGTGGACGAGCACGGCAATACGTCAGCAGCTTCCGTGCCGCTGGCACTGGATGTAGCCGTCCGTGATGGCCGTATCCAGCGCGGCGAAACGCTGTTGATGGAAGCCTTCGGCGGTGGATTTACCTGGGGCTCGGCGCTGCTTAAATATTAACCGGGTTCGTCGCAGGGGCGCAGAAAGTAACCTTTGTAAGGGAAAGTTCCCGCATAGGTGTAAAGAATTTATATTCCCTCTCCCCTGTGGGGAGCACCCAAAAGGCGGGCATAAAAGGGTTAGGGAGAGGGGAAAGACGCACCGCATCTTTGTGTGTTTGTTACCCCCACCCCAACCCTCCCCCTTAAAGGGGGAGGGAGATATCAGCAAATAAAATGTACTAAAGGATTCCCGCTTCACCGGGAAAGACAGAAAATGAATAAACCAGAGTCTCTTTGGTATTTGTTATTGTTTTCTCTGCGCCCTTTGCGGTGAAAAAACTTATCGGTAATTATTCTAAAGATCAGTAACTATGTCAGACAACACGGATACAACACTCGGCATGGTCTTCCCCGGCCAGGGATCCCAGTCGGTCGGGATGCTGGCCGAGCTGGGTAATGCCTTTCCCTGTGTCATCGATACCTTCCGGGAGGCCAGTGAGGTGCTCGGTTACGACCTGTGGGCACTGGTGCAGGAAGGCCCGGCGGAAGAACTCAACCAGACGGACAAGACCCAACCGGCGATGCTTGCAGCCGGCACCGCCGTGTGGCGTGTATGGCGGGAGGAGGGCGGTGCTATACCCGGTGTCATGGCCGGCCACAGCCTGGGCGAATACACGGCGCTGGTCTGTGCCGGTGCCCTGGAGTTTGCCGATGCGACAGGGCTGGTTGCGGAACGCGGTCGCTGTATGCAGGATGCGGTTCCCGAGGGTACCGGTGCCATGGCGGCCATCCTGGGCCTGGATGATGCGAGCGTTGCTGCAGTCTGTGAGCAGGCCTCCGAGGGCCGGGTGGTCACACCGGTCAATTTCAATTCCCCGGGACAGGTGGTCATTGCGGGCGAAACGGGTGCGATCCAGCGTGCCACCTCGCTGGCGAAGGAGCATGGCGCCAGGCGCGCCGTCCAGCTACCGGTCAGCGTACCGTCCCATTGCGAACTAATGAGACCCGCAGCAGAGAAGTTTGCCGAGCGCTTGCGCGCCACGACCATCAGACCTCCGCAAATCCCGGTCATCCAGAATGTCGACGTGGTGACACCTGCGGATCCGGACGTCATACGTGACGGGCTGGAACGCCAGCTGTACAGTCCCGTGCAATGGGTCAGGACGATCGAATCCATGGCAGGCAGCGGAGTCAGCCGGATTGTCGAGGCCGGTCCGGGCAAGGTGCTCGCCGGATTATGCAAGCGCATCGACAAGTCGCTGCTTGCATTGCCGGTCCATGATCCAGATACCTTGGCAACCGCAATTGGCGGCTGAAACAGACAGGCAACACGGGAGATAGGCATGTCAATGAACGAGGAACTCTGCCTGGTGACCGGCGCGAGCCGCGGGATCGGCCAGGCGATTGCGCTGGAACTCGGAAGGCGTGGCGCAACCGTTATCGGGACAGCGACAAGTGAAGCGGGTGCGCAGGGGATTGACGCGACACTGGCGGACAACGACATCAGAGGCGCCGGCAAGGTTCTGGATGTATGCGATACCGATTCCATTGCAGCCATTCTCAAGGATGTTCAGGACAATCATGGAGCACCCACCGTGCTGGTGAACAATGCCGGCATTACCCGTGACAATCTGCTCATGCGTATGAAGGATGAGGAATGGGAAGACGTTATACAGACCAATCTGACATCTGCGTTTCGCATGAGCAAGGCGTGTCTGCGCGGAATGATGAAGGCGAAGCGCGGGCGCATCATCACCATTACCTCGGTGATTGGCGCGACCGGTAATCCCGGACAGGCTAACTACGCAGCGACCAAGGCAGGTGTGATCGGTTTTACCAAGTCCCTTGCACGTGAAGTCGGTTCCCGCGGGATTACCGCGAATACCGTGGCACCGGGATTTATCGAAACCGACATGACCCGTGCCTTGCCGGAAGAGCAGCGTCAGCGCTTGCTCGAGCAGATTCCGCTGGCACGCCTGGGTGATGTTAGTGATATCGCGCATGCCGTTGCCTTTCTCGCATCGGATGAAGCCGCATATATCACCGGTGAAACACTCCATGTAAACGGCGGCATGTACATGTCCTGACTGGACGGTTTCAACGCTGCTCGATAAACTACATTATAAATACGCTATAAGTTAAAGATAGATATATTGTTTTTTATGCTCTGCACAGGGGTGTTATTGACGGTATGCAGGGTGCAGTGACAGGCCGACAGGTCAACTTGTATCTTGTATCGAGCATTAACTACAATAGCCGCGCAGAGAAGGCTGTCCTATTCAAATAGAGAGGAATGACCCGAAATGAGCAATGTTGATGAACGCGTCAAGAAGATTGTTGTTGAACAATTGGGGGTTAAGGAAGATGAAGTAACGAATGCCGCTTCCTTTGTTGATGATCTCGGCGCTGATTCTCTGGACACCGTTGAGCTGGTCATGGCCCTTGAAGAGGAATTTGAATGCGAAATTCCTGACGAGGAAGCTGAAAAGATTACTACAGTCCAGCAGGCGATTGATTACGTAAACGCCCACCTGGGTTGATAGCTTACCTGCCGAATTCGGGCCGCATCTGTCACAAGGGTGCGGCCTTGTTATTTCCATATTCCAGGCTTGCCTGTTTTCAGGACGCTCGCGGGAGTTAGGCATTGTCCAAAAGGCGTGTTGTAATTACCGGTCTTGGTATTGTTTCTCCTGTAGGGAACTCGGTTGAAACTGCTTGGGCAAACATCCTTGCAGGCAAAAGCGGGATCCGTCCCATTACCCATATCGACGTGTCGGATTTTCCGGTCCGCTTCGGCGGCGAGATCCGGGATTTCGATATAACGCAATACATGTCGGCAAAAGACGCCCGCAAGATGGCGAAGTTCATCCACTACGGAATCGCAGCCGCAGCGCAGGCATTCGAGGATTCCGGACTGGAAATAAATGAAAGCAATGCCGAACGTGCGGGCCTGGCAATCGGTTCCGGTATTGGTGGCCTGCCGGGAATCGAGGCGGCCTACAAGTCGTTCCTGGACGGTGGGCCACGCAAGATTTCCCCGTTCTTCGTTCCGGCCAACATCATCAATATGATCAGTGGCAACCTGTCCATCTCCTACGGAATGAAGGGCCCGAACATTGCCATTGCCACGGCGTGTACCTCGGCAACTCACAACATCGGAATTGCGGCGCGCATGATCACCTATGGCGATGCCGATATCATGATGGCCGGCGGTGCGGAGATGGCGACCTGTCCGACAGGTATCGGAGGATTTGCCGCAGCCCGTGCCCTGTCTACGCGCAATGATGATCCCGAGGCCGCCAGCCGGCCCTGGGATCGGGATCGGGACGGATTTGTGCTCAGTGACGGGGCCGGTATCCTGATGCTCGAGGAATACGAGTATGCACGCAAACGCGGTGCCACGATCTATGCCGAGGTCGCCGGATTCGGGATGAGCGGCGATGCATACCATATGACCCAGCCGTCAATCGGCGGGGAAGGAGCTGCCACCTGCATGCGCAATGCCATGGCCGATGCCGGTATGAACAGGGAAGATATCAGCCACATCAATGCACACGGCACATCGACTCCTGCCGGTGATATTGCCGAGACCATGGCGATCAAGTCTGTATTTGGTGATGCCGCAGCCGGGGTGGCGGTCAGTTCCACCAAGTCGATGACCGGGCACCTGCTTGGTGCTACCGGCGGGGTGGAAGCGGTGTTTGCAACGCTGGCACTGCGTGATCAGGTGGCACCGCCAACCATCAATCTCGAAAACGCGGATCCTGAATGTGACCTAGACTATGTACCAAATACGGCCCGGGAAATGAAAATCACAACGGCCATGTCGAATTCCTTCGGTTTTGGCGGCACCAATGGCACACTGATCCTGCGCAAGGCGGATTGACGAGGCGCTTGCAGGGCCCGGTATGACATGGGCGGTGATCCCCTGAAATCAGGCCAGCCGGCCGGAAATGAGCCCCACACCTGCCTGGTTGACCGTGCATTTGACCTGATCGATCTGCACGACAGCGATCCCTCGCGGTATCCGCACCTGCTGCAAAGCACGGCGCACGGCCGTTACGATATCCTGTTTGCCTGTCCCGAAGAATCCCTGGTACTGGATGCGCGCGGGCTGCACGGCCCGGGTTCCGGGCAGGCAGATTTCCTGGCCGGTTTCGATGCCTGGTGGTCGGGCCTGCAGACATCCCCGCCTGCCACAACGTCATTGCCGTTTCGCGGCGGCTGGTTTGTCTACCTCGGATACGAGCTTGCGGAACAAATAGAACCCTCGCTTTCATTGCCCCGGCCCGGCGGGCAGTTGCCGGTCGCGCTGGCGACACGGTTTCCGTGCGCCATTATCCGCGATCACGAGCAGGAGACGACCACGATCATCACCGAGCCCGGGTATGCCGGCAGGATTCCGGACATCGAGGCGGATATTGCCGGGTTGTCCGAAGCCGGCAACGCGGCTGCCGGTGCGCTCGAGCTTGAGTCGATTGACGAAGCCCCGCCCGCGCAGTACCTGGACGCCGTCCGGCGTATTCACGAGTATATTCGGCAAGGTGACGTATTCCAGGTCAACCTGTCACGGCGCTGGACCGTCAACTGCAGGGATCCCGTCAGGGCGCAGGTCCTGTATAAACGCCTGCGCCGGCATAACCCGTCACCATACAGCGGACTTGCCCGCTTCGGCGAGCTGGCTGTCATCAGGTCCTCGCCGGAGCGACTGGTGCGCGTGCAGGGCAACCGGGTCGAAACCCGGCCGATCGCCGGGACCCGCCCGCGCAGTCTGGCCCGGGCGGACGATGAGGCATTTTCACGGGAGCTGCTGTCACACCCGAAAGAGCGTGCCGAGCACATCATGCTGATTGATCTCGAGCGCAATGATCTTGGCAGGGTCTGCCGGCCCGGTACCGTCCAGGTGGATGAGTTCATGGTACTCGAGTCCTATGCCCACGTGCATCATATCGTATCGAACGTGCGTGGCGAATTGCGTGCGGATGTGACACCAGGCGACGTGATCCGCGCCGTGTTTCCCGGCGGTACGATTACCGGTTGCCCGAAGGTTCGCTGCATGGAAATTATCGCCGAGCTGGAACAGGAACCGCGGGATGCGTATACCGGTTCGATGGGCTACATCAATCGTGATGGCAGCATGGACCTAAATATCCTGATCCGCAGCATGCAGGTGTCGGGCAACACGGTGCAACTGCGTGCCGGGGCAGGTATCGTGGCAGACTCGGTACCCGAGGCGGAACTCGAGGAGACCCGTGCCAAGGCGCGCGGGTTGTTGCGGGCACTGGGGATCAACACGGACTGACACCTGCCCAAGTTCTACAGGGTGGGGTGGGCCATGCGCATCATTAGGGAAGCTCTAATGTATTTAACGAACTATTGTAGGGTGCGCCGCGCGCACCGGTAAGAAATGCAACTCGCTGATTCATGGTGCGCGCGGCGCACCCTACGGACAGTGACAAACCTGAATACAAATTATTGCGAATCAATCAGAGGTTCCGTGGGTTAATAATCGTATGTTTTGTGTTGCGCACGGCGCACCCTGCTTGATACAAGTTCCTTTATGGCGTCTCCTTGAGGAGCAGCAGGTACTATTTTGGTCAGCCAGACTATGACATCAAACGTTACTATCCCGGTACTGGTCAATGGCAAACCGGTGGATTGCATATCCAGCCTGGACCGGGGGCTGCTGTTCGGTGACGGCGTGTTCGAGACGCTTGCCGTAACCGGGGGCGAGCCGCGCTTCTGGCTGCGGCACCTGCAACGACTCGCCGAAGGATGCCGACGGCTGGGCCTGCCGTTACCGGACGCATCCCGGTTGCGTGACGAGGCCGCTGCACTGCTGACCGGTAATGATGCCTGTGTTTTGAAAATCATCATGACCCGCGGGGCCGGCGGTCGCGGTTACCGACCGCCCGGCAAGGCACAGCCGACACGCATACTGCAGTTGCATCCCTGGCCGGAGTTGCCGCAGGAATGTGCAGATAGCGGTGTCCGGGTGTGCCTCTGTACGATGCGGCTGGGTAGCAACCCGCAACTGGCCGGCATCAAGCATCTCAACCGGCTGGAACAGGTGCTGGCACGGCAGGAATGGGATGACCCGGACATTCGCGAGGGGCTGATGCTCGATGGCGGTGGTTGCGTGATTGAGGGCACCATGAGCAACCTGTTTGTCGTCAGCGGGGAAAACCTGCTGACGCCGAATCTTGGCCGTTGCGGTGTTGCCGGTATCATGCGGACCGTGATGATGGAACTGGCCAGCAGCCTCGGCATTGCCGTGTCGGTCTGTAAACTGCAACCGGTAGATGTGGAGCAGGCCGACGAAGTGTTTCTGACCAACAGCCTGATCGGGGTATGGCCGGTCATCGGGCTGGGGGAGCGGGCGTGGTCTGTCGGGCGGGTGACCCGGCAGTTGCAGGAACGCCTGTCGAAGCTGGAAACAGAGGGTACTGCGTGGCAGCACTAAAGAAACAAAACACACGTTATGTCTGAATCCGGCAAGTCCGTCTGGCTGGCAAAGTTGCTGGTCATCGCCGTCGTCACGGCACTGCTTGCCGGCGCCGTGCTGTTTGTTCGTTACCAGGAATTCCGGGACAGTCGGCTCACGGTACCGGATACCGGTCTGGTGTATGTCCTCACGGAAGGCACTTCGCTTGGCCGTCTTGCGCATGACCTGGAACAGCGGGGCATCATTCGTTATCCGCGGTTTTTCTCGTGGCTGGGGCGCGAGATGGATGTGGCCCGTCGCCTGCAGGTCGGGGAATACATGCTCCTGCCGGACATGACGCCGGCACGCCTGCTGGAGACCCTTACCTCGGGTGACGTTATCCAGCATGCAATGGTCATTGTCGAGGGACAGACATTCCGGGAGGTGCTCGGAAAGTTGCGCCAGTCGGATGTGCTGCAACACACGCTTGGCGAGTCCGATGCGAGTGACCTCATGGACCGTCTCGGGCATGCAGGCGAGCATCCCGAGGGACGCTTTCTCCCGGATACCTATCACTTTCCGAGCGGTACGACCGATATCACGTTTCTGAAACGCGCCTATGATGCCATGGAAGAAGAGCTTGCCGCCGCATGGGACAAGCGGGAAGAGGGCTTGCCGTTCAAGACACCGTACGAGGCGCTGATTCTTGCTTCCATCGTCGAGAAGGAGACCGGGCAGGCCGACGAGCGTCCGCTGATTGCCGGGGTATTTGTGCAGCGCCTGCGCAAGGGCATGCGGCTGCAGACAGACCCGACTGTGATCTATGGTATGGGCGAGGAATATGATGGCAACATCCGGCGCCGCGACTTGCTAGCCGATACGCCCTACAATACCTATACACGCAACGGTCTGACGCCGACGCCGATCGCCATGCCGGGGCGTGATGCGATTGCTGCAGTGATGCATCCACAAGAGGACGGTTACCTGTATTTTGTCGCGCGGGGTAATGGTAGCCACTATTTTTCCAAGACACTGAAAGTCCATGAGCAGGCAGTGAAAAAGTTCCAGCTGGGCCACTCGCACATCAAGCTACCGGATAACGTGCAGCCACAATGACAGGAAAGTTCATTACCGTTGAAGGAATCGAGGGAGTCGGCAAGACCACCAACATGGAGTACCTGCAGCAGTTGATCATGGCTGCAGGCAAGGAACTGGTGGTAACCCGCGAACCGGGTGGCACCCCGCTGGGTGAAGCGATCCGCACCCTGTTGCTGGACCCGGCATACAAGGGCATGGATCCGGACTGCGAGTTGCAGCTGATGTTCGCCGCCCGTGCCGAACACCTCGACAAGGTCATCAAGCCGACAATCGAGGCCGGCCGCTGGGTACTGTGTGACCGCTTCACCGATGCCACGTATGCCTACCAGGGTGGCGGACGCGGCCTGGATATGGAGAAGATCGCAATCCTCGAGCAGCTGGTGCAGGGGGATTTTCGCCCCGACCTGACGCTGCTGCTGGATGTACCGGTCGAGGTCGGCCTGGCGCGCGCCGGCAATCGCAGCGCCCCGGACCGCTTCGAACAGGAGCAGGTCGAATTTTTCGAACGCGTGCGGCGGGCATACCTTGAGATGGCTGCCACCCACAATGACCGCTACCGGGTGATCGATGCCAGCCAGCCGCTTGAAAACGTGCAGCGGCAACTGGATACTGTAATAAAAACGATATTGTAGAAACCCCCGCTGGAAATCCTGTGCAGATCCCAGATCACGCCATGCGCCGTCTCCGTGCCGGCCTGTCCCTTGTTCCCGTCATTGTCGTCGGCTTTCTCCTCCTGACAGGAGCCCGGCCACTGCCGGCCGAGGAGCAGGAGAGAGCGTGCCAGGCGGCAAGTCCGCTGGTATTCGGGATCCTGCCGTTTATCAGCGCCGAGCAGCTGGTCATCCGGTTTTCTCCACTGGTGCAATACCTCTCGGACAACCTGGGTGTTCCGGTGCGGCTCGAAACCGCGCCGGATTTTGTTGAATTCGCACGACGCACTCACGAGGATCAGCGCTACGATATCCTGTTCACGGCACCGCATTTCTATGTGCAGGCGCGCCAGAAGGCGGGGTACGAGCTGGTTGTCAGTGTTGACTCGCCCGGCATGTGGGCCATTATTGTCGTGCCGGAACAGAGCCCGCTCCGGTCCATCCAGGAACTGAAGGGGAAGCGTCTGGCAACGGTTCCCCCTCTGGGGCTGGCAACATTGCTGGTCAGGAAGACCCTGTTTGAAGCCGGGATCGATCCCGATGTCGACCTCGACATGGTATATACCCCGACACACGATGCCTCGCTGCTAAGCTCCTATCATGGCGTGACCGATGCCTCGGCTCTCATGCACCCGCCGTTCGAGGCCGCCAGCGAGAAGGTCCGCGAGAGCATGCGGGTGATCGCAAAGACCGAGTCCACGCCGCATATCCCGATCAGCGTGTCGCCACGGCTGGGCGTGAGCTGCGCGGCAGAGATCGCGGATTTACTGGTCAACATGGAATCCTCCCCGGAAGGCAAGTCGGTACTGGAGCATAACCGTTTTACCGGGTTCCGGCAGGGAGATCCGGCGGTGTATGAAAGGCTCAATGACCTGTTGAGCCGCTGAGGTCTGCATGCACAGGAAACCAACTCCCCTGTTACAGTCGCTCCGCTTTCGGCTGATTGCCAGCGTGGTGACGATCGAGATTGTCATGCTCTCGCTGCTGGTCTGGAACAATATTTCCATTATCCACACCACGCACACTGACCGCCTGCGCGACACGGCGACGAGCATGATCCAGCAGATTGCGCGGACCTCCGGCACCTACATGGTGGCAGTGGACTATGCGACCCTGGAAGATTACCTGGGCAACATTATTGACTATCAGGAGTTGTCCTACCTGGTGGTTCTCGACCGCGACGAGCATTCGGTGATTGAGCTGGGTGCCTTTCCCTCGGAGCCATGGCCGGTCTCCGAGGACCATCCGGCGCAGGTTACGGATGGCATATTCGATATCAGCGAGGATATTACCGTGGCCGGTCAGCCGATGGGCAGTGTGTTGATGGGCTTTTCCCTGTCACTGATGGATGAGGCGATACGAAAATCACGTATACGCGGTATTTCGATAGCGGCTGTAGAGATCCTGTTGACGGTGATCGTCACGGTATTGATAGGTCTCGGCCTGACGCGAAGGCTGGGCGTACTGGCCGCGGCTGCACAGGAAGTTGGAAAGGGGGACTACTCCATCAAAATCCCTATCGAGACGGCTGATGAAGTCGGCAGGACGGCATCTGCATTCAATCGCATGGTGACCGAGGTGTCGAACCGAACACAGCAACTCGAGGAAGCCGAGTCACGGTCCCGTACCTTGCTTGCCGAGAACAGAAATCTGGTCCATACCTCGCTGCATGTACAGGAAGAAGAACGCAAACACCTGGCGCGCGAACTGCATGACGAGCTGGGGCAGTGCATAACGGCCATTCAGGCCGATGCCGAGTCTATCCGTGATCTGTCCAGGGACCATGACAAGCGTATCGAGGCAAGCGCCAGCGCGATCCTTGGTGTTTCCTCGCGGATATACGAAGTAGTACATGCCATGATGCAGCGACTGCGCCCCGGTATTCTCGACGACCTCGGACTGGTCGAGGCGTTGCAGGAAGAAATCTCGGCATGGCAGGAGAGAAATCCGGATGTCAATTGCGCCTTCAAGACATCGGGCGATGTTGCCGATCTGGGAGAAAGAACTAGTATCACCATATACCGGATCGTTCAGGAATGCCTGACGAATGTTGCGAAATATGCAAAAGCGTCACAGCTTGCAATTGACCTGTCAACTAATTCCGACAGCCTGGTACTGCGTATCAGGGATGATGGCCGGGGAATGGATTTGCCTGTTACAGGAAGCGGTCTGGGACTGATCGGCATGCGTGAACGTACCGAAGGACTCGGTGGAGAATTCATGCTGGAGTCGAAAAAGGGGGCGGGCGTGGCAATCAGCGTCACGATACCGATGAATGGCAGGGAGCAGGAGATTACGTGAGTAACCAGAACAAGCTGAACGTGCTGCTGGTCGATGATCACGAAGTCGTGCGTGCCGGATATCGCCGTCTGCTGGAAGCAACACCGGATATTGCCGTCATCGCCGAGGCGACCAGTGGTGAACAGGCCTATCAGGAGTATTTTCAATATCACCCGGATGTACTGGTAATGGACCTGTCCATGCCGGGTATGGGCGGGCTGGAAGCCAGCATGCGGATACTGGCAAAGGAAAGCAGTGCAAAAATACTGGTCTTCAGCGTGCACGAAAACGAGGTGTTCCTGAGTCGCGCTCTCGATTCGGGAATACTCGGCTATATTTCCAAACGCAGTGCATCACGGGACATGATCGAGGCCGTGCGACACGTCGCAGCCGGTTCGGTCTACGTCGGTCAGGAAATGATGCCCTATCTTGCCAAACGGAAAACCACTCCGGAGTCTGATGCGGTTGCCGGTTTGACACCCAGGGAATTCGAGGTCTTTCATTTGCTCGCTGACAGCAAGTCGGTGAATGAAATCGCCGGGATTCTGAATCTGAGCCCCAAGACCGTCGGCCACCACTGTACCAGCGTGAAGAAAAAGCTCGGCGTCTCCGATATTGCCGCCCTGACGCGCCTTGCTATCCGCATGGGAGTCATTACGCCCTGATCGACGACACCATGTTTTTTCCCCACAGCCGGCTCGTCTGTGCTGCCGTACTGGCGGCTTGCCTGGCCGGGATGCCCGGCCCGGTGGCCGCTGTCAACTGGTTACTGTTGCAGGGAACCCAGCACCCGCTTGCGCCGGCTCACAAGTTCTGGGGCTTCATACAGCCATCCTATACGCTGGACACCAGTGACGAACTCGACGGTCTGACCGACTCGCCCGGGCCGCCGGATTTTTCTCCCAATAACGGCGAGCGGCTGGCAATCACGTCCGTTTCTCCCTGGTTTGACGAGGGGGAACGCTTTCATGTGCGGCGCGCCCGCGCCGGTGTGCGGGGTGTATTCACCGGCCCCATGCGGAACAACTTCACCTCCAAGATGAATTATTTCACCCTGTTCGAGGTGGCCCCGAACCTGCTGACCTATGACCCCTTCGGCAGTCGTGCCCGTACGGTAGCCCTGGACCACCTCAGCCTTACCTTCAATCACCTTCCCGGTGCCCGCATCCGGACCGGCTTGTTCAAGACCCCGGGCCCGGAGGAGGCGCTGCAGGGGGTGCAAACCCTCGATTACATCGAGTTCACGGACTTCATCGCGCGGGAGGTCCTCGAGCGCTTTGTGAAGGGTGCAGCAAGGCCGGCGGGATCGCCGGCGTCACCGGAACTGGGAACACCGCGGAATTCTGCCTATGGCTTCAACGCGGTCCGCGACTGGGGTGTCCAGGCGTTCGATTCTTTCCGGCAGGAGCAGTGGGACCTTTCCTATGCGGTGATGCTGGGCCGCGGGGAGGGCATCCACGAAACCGGCGGCACAAACGGGACACCGGAACTCTACCTGTATGCATCCGCAGAGTACCTGCTACCCGGTGGCCGGGGTGCCAGGAAACATGGCGCCAAGGTGTATGGCTGGTACCAGCACGGCGAACGCCAGTTCAGTTCCGACCCGCAGGATGAGGAATATGACCGGACCCGTTACGGAATCGGGGCCCGGGTGCTGGCCGGCATCCCACGGTCGGCATACAAGTACCGCCTGGCCGTGGAACTCATGCAGGCCGATGGCATGATCTTTATCGCACCGGCAGGCGGTGTGGCGGATGGCAATATCGATAACGGCAACCTGCAGATTGCCGCCGAGGATGGCAATAAATCGCGCGGCCTCACCGTGGACGCGGGATTCCTTCCGAACAACAAGTGGCAGTTTGACCTGCGCTATCATCGCCACAACCTCTTGTATGATACCGCCTCGACAGTCAATCCCGGTAACGAGCGCGAGCTAACCGAGATCACGCTGGGCTTGAACTATCATTTCAGCCGCAAGCTGCGCCTTACCATCAATTACATCTTCCGGGACGTGGAAGCACCGCGATCCTATGCCAGCAGCGCGCCCGGCGGCAGGTTTCCGGTCAAGGCGGTTGCCGACGGGATCACAAGGAACGTAAAGGAGGTCGTCAGTACCGTGGACGACCGGGCCGGGGTACAGCTTACCTGGATGTTCTGACCGTGCAGGGTAATGAGCGCGGTGAACGCACCTATTCAGGCGACAGGATGATGTCGAACTTCACTTGATCGACGGGCGTATCGCCAACCCATTGCGTGGTCAGCGGACGAAAGCCTTCCGCGGTGACCATAAAATGGATATGCGGCGTGGGCAGTGCCGGCCATTCGGTCTCGAAGCGGTAGCTGCCGTCCGCACCGCTGGTCAGCCAGGCGCGGAGGTGATCGACATATTTCCCCGTTTCACCCGCCTGCCAGTGGACAATCCGCGCGCCCGGCACCGGGCGGCAG
Organism: Gammaproteobacteria bacterium; assembly: GCA_020344335.1. Taxonomy (GTDB): domain Bacteria; phylum Pseudomonadota; class Gammaproteobacteria; order UBA9214; family UBA9214; genus SZUA-186. The sequence goes on from CP070821.1 coordinate 2,117,138, forward strand.
TCGGGTGCGGCCAGCACCCGGCCCTGCACAACCAGTCCCTTGCCGATGTCCACCTGCTCGCGTGTGACGGGTTCTAAATGGGTGCCCTCGAGCATGGTCGACGTGGGCGTACACTCCTTTGCATACCCTGCCGCGGACATGAGTAAAGCCATGGACAGGCCAAGCACTCGCACTGCGTATCGAGGGGACATACGCACAGTGTAGTCGATGGGAGTCAAGGGGTGGTTCGTCGTGTCTTGCTACAGAGCGAGTACCGGGAGGAAGCGGGATAGCCAGTGATTGTCAGCGATTAATAAAAAGGATCATTACTCGTGACGGGTTCATTATTCCCCTGTAAAAAAACAGGGCCCGGTAAAAACCGGGCCCTGTCATCACACTACAAAAGGATACTTCAGTGGTTCTGCTCAGTCCTCCTGACCGAAATCCCGATCCAGCCACTGTGCACCGGCACCCTGGGTCGGCTGCACGATGCCCGGACCGCCGTATTCGGAGACCGGTACCGGATCTATGGCATTGACGCGACCGAGACCATGGTCAGCGACGGTGACATCATTGACCGGCAGGTAGCGGCGCAGGGCATCCACCGGGTGCACGAAGTCGTTCGGCGCCACCTTCAGGAACAGCGGACCACCACCGGCGAAGCGTATCGGGTCAAAAATATTCTCGTCGTTTACAGGCGGCAGGATGCTGAAGGGTCCAGCCATGTCGAGCTGGCAGCTCTCGATCGTCGTGCCCCCGGGGCCGTTAAAGGTCGCGGGAACGTAGCCGCCACAGTCTGCCTCCTGGTTGGCAGCGATGAAACGCAGGTTGGTTGCCCCCGTGGTACGGCAGACCTCGTCGACCGGGTTGCCGTGCGGGTAGCAGGACGCCAGGGTGTAGATCTTGCTCTCGTCCACCCGCTGGCCGTCGATGGTTACCTTCGCGATGCGCTTGGCGCCATAGCTGATGCTACGCGGGAAGTCATCGCTCAGGCGGAGATCGAAATGCATGTTGTGGGTGTAGCCGAGGAACCAGCCGCCGCGCTGGCGGAACTGGTTCGGATCGAAGACGTTGTCGAGGATCCCCTCCCAGTGCGTCTTGATGCGTCCGCCGGTGTATTCGGCGAGACCGGTCGCGGCACCGATGGGATAGTAGTCATAGAGGTCCCCAATGGTGATGTCGCCGTTGGCAGTCGAACCGTCTGCCAGCTCCTCGCCGTCGCCGAAGATGACGACGTCGAAGCGGAAGCCGTTGGTGGTCGACAGCGTGTTGGCAGTCGTCAGCTGATTACCCTTGGAATCATTCTCGCCCATGGTGCCCAGGTATAGCGCCAGGTCGAGGAAGCCATCGACCATGACGTTGTTGGAAATGTCCTCGAGCACGTTGAAGCGCTGGGTCGTTACCTCGGAGTAGCCGATCACCATGTCGATCGGATCACACAGGGTATGCCCGGTGCCGAACGGGAAGGCATTGACACCGAAGGTGTGGCACTGGTGATCAGGACCTTCGACAAAGGTCGACTGCGCCTCTTCCACCATCTCCGCGACATCTTCATCCTCGGCAACCGTATGATCGGCCTCCATCAGGTCCCACTTGTAGTCGATGATCTTGCCTGCGCCGTTGACCGTGAGATCGAGTCGACCGAGGAAGCTATCCTCGCCGGCCTCGGTGACCAGGCTGAAATCGCCGACTTCGTTGCTGTGCCTGATCACGATGGCTTCCGGTGTGCGCTCGTGGGTGTGGCCGCTGAACATGACATCGATCTCGGGGAATTCCCTGACCATCTGGGTGTTCTTGGCCAGACCCAGCTCGGACAGCACAACGATGATATCGGCACCGTCCGCCTTCGCGGCCGCGATCTGCTGCGGCATCTCCTTGTAACCCATGGTGAAGCGGAAGCCGGTGTTGAAGGCCTGCGCCTGCTGTGGCACGACATCCGTGGTGAGTCCCAGGATGGCTACCCGCACATCACCCACCTCCTTGATGAGGTAGGTCTTGCCATCGTGCAGGTGCACCGGGTTGCCCAGCGGCTGTCCCGGATTGTTGATCTCGGCGACCTCGTTGAAGTTGTAGACATTCATGGCCACGGTCTGGAAGTTGGCCTTGGTCACGTGGCATTCCGCGCCGGTCGTAGCATTCAGGCCGCCGGGAACGTTGCAGGTATTGCCCAGTTGCTCGTCCATCCAGGCGATGGTGGTGCGGTTGTTGGGCGCCAGGGGGGGCATGGCCGGCGTGAAACGCTGCCGGTAGACGCGCGGCCCATAGCCGAAGTCCCAGTTGCCCGGTGTGAAGGCATCGATGTCGAGCGAGTTCAGCCAGGGCATGATGAGATCACCCAGCGAGAACAGCATTTCCGCGCTGCCGTGCGTGGTATCTCCCAGCGCCAGCAGCAGGTTGTTCGGATTGTCCGCGCGCACCTCGTTGATGAGCGTGGTCAGCTTGGCCAGACCGCCGGCGTGCGGGTCCATGCGCCCGTCCGGGAAGATCTCGGCGTGCGGATGGATGTGGCCATGTACATCGGAGAGCTGTATGAGAGTAATGTGTTTTTCGTCACCGGCTGTCGCGATCGTGCTGCCCAGAGACAGGACGAGTGCAGCGCACAGGGACAGGCTGCGTATGGATCGTTTCATCTTCTCCACCTCATTTTGTTGCGTAATTGCTGATTGTTGTGACGCGTCAGGAGCCGGGCCTTGTGTACCTGGTTTCGTGCTGGAAATTGACAGCGGGTTTTTACACAGGGGGGCTGGCGTCCTCAGGCTAAAATGTTCTTGTTATGCACATGCAATGTCCTTTCGCTAATGATTCTTTAAAGACCGGCCATTGCTATTGTGTAAGTTCAGAATATATAGGGAGTGCCTGACCACAAAAATAGGGATTCTTAGGATTTGCTCTAGGGAAATTCCCTATAGCAGTCAGAAGTGATATTAGCTTTATCAGATAAGTGTCTGAATATTAGCTAAAGAAATGGGGGGTGTTCCCAATGCTTGTCTGTGCCGGGCAGGCAGGCGCGATATCTTCCGGTACCTGTGGACTTCATTCCGTAAGGCCTGTTCCCTTTTTACATCGATATCGAAGTATGCCTGCAATGATAGGTTTCTCCTGTTTTTCCCCGTTGCAGGGAATAGAATCACCGGGTTTTGCGTCAATGTATCATGGCTGAATTCGTTGGCAGTCATTTAATATATAGACAGGGCAGACAAGGTCTCCGCCTGCCCTGGTACCTGGTTCCGGTCGTGGAGCCCCGGCCATTGGGAGTGTAGCTATGAAAAACATGAACCTGTGGGTGGCGTTGCTGACGGGTTTGGCTGTGCTGTTTACGGGCAGCCTCAATGCCGGTGAACGCTATGGAAAACAGAAGGTCGTTTACCATATCAACTACGATGACGCGAAGGCCCAGGCGGGTGCCTTGCGCAATATCCAGAATCATATCAACGCAGTCGGTGCGGAGAACCTCGATCTCAAGGTCGTCATGCACGGCAAGGGCCTGAGCCTGCTGCTCTCGCCGGATGCGGTCGAAAACACGAAACTAAAGTACGGCAATGCGACGGACGAGATGCAAGCCAGGATCGCCGGGCTCAAGGACCAGGGAGTCGGCTTTCAGATCTGCGCGAATACCCTCAAGGGCAAGAAAATCGATGCCGGGAACGACCTCTATGATGTAGATGAAGCGGACATCGTACCCAGTGGTGTCGCGGAGCTGTCCCGGCTGCAGGCGCTGGGGTATACCTATATCAAACCCTAGGTCTGCCCCGGAAATCTGATCGTCTCGATCTTTTTCTGTTTCCCGTCCGCAAAGAGTGCGTCAGACATGATCTAGTACCATTGTATCGATACCGACGCGTTCGATGAAGACCGGCTTGGGCTTGATGCCGGTTGCCCATTACTCCCCGTGTGTTTCAATTCCGTTTGTATATAGCGGTCTAACCTGTGCAAATGGCGATTCAATACATCAGTTTTTAATTATTTATTTATTAACTAATCCGACGATTCTTAATAGGGATTTTCCCTATTCGACATTTCGCATATGCATGCTATATTGACAAAAAGCTGACGCCTATTCCTGCTGTTTAAGGTAAAGGCGCGGGGCAAACCCTGCAGCTTGCAGATAATAACAAGCAGGCCATAACAAGACCGCTACAGCGGCAACATAACAATTATGATGAATGTTCGAACATTGGAAAATACACACGAAAATACCGGACGCCTGTGTATCGGCTTGTTTTCTGCCGGCATGCGCGGTGAACTCTACCGCAATCGCCACAGGAGGCCGTTCGACAATCCAGCAATACTTGAAAAATTAACACCCGGGAAAGAGATGCTATCGGGTGCGTAATGTACTGCGTGCTTGTTAATAGAAAACAACCAACGGGTCTGGTGTCAGGATAAAGACAGTAGAACAAGAGGCGGACCCGGTGTTTCTTATGTTAAGGAGTAGACCATGAAAATCAGTCGGAGAATTACTACAGCAATCGCTACCGCTGCACTGGTTTGTGTATTCAACGTACACGCCAAGGGCACACAAAAGATTACACTGATCCATATTGGCGATACCCACGGACAGATCGAGCCCGCGACCAATGTCCGCAGTGACAATGCCAACAAGGACCTGGAGGGCGGCCTTGCCCGGATGTTCACCCTGGTGAAGAAGATCCGCAAGAAGGCCGACAAGAAAGGGCGTACACACTTCACCTTCATGGTGGGGGATACGTCACATGGCGGGCTTGAGGTCTCCTTCACCCGGGGCAATGCCATCGTTGGCATCCTGAACGAATTCGATATCGACCTGTATGCACCGGGCAACTGGGAGTTCACCTACGGGACCTGCCGGGCAAACGAACTGTGGGGCTTTACCGACGAGGCGCGCGGCATACTGGATGGAAATTCCCGTATCAAGGAAACCAGCGATGGATCAATCCCCCCCTTCCATTCCGGAGAGGATTGCGATTTCTACAAGGATTTAGCTGGAGCAGACAAGCTGGCCAACTGGCCCACGCTGGCCTCGAACGCCTACATCGACAACGATCGCAACTCGGCCAACTGCCCCCCGGTCGCAGACAGGGTCCGGTTGTTCGAGCCTTATCGTGTTGTGACGGATCCCAAAACCGGTATCAATATCGGCGTGATTACCTTCACTACGGAACGCGGGCCGCGGGTCATCGGCAACCCGGTGGTCGAGGGCATCTGCTTCACCAAGGGTGACGAGGAGATCGTCGAACTCGTCGAGGCGATGAACCAGAAGCGGCAGGCCGGCGAGGTCGACATGGTGGTCATGCTCTCCGAACTGAACCATGCGAACAACCGCCGCGTCATTGACCTGGTCGACGACACGCTCGGCCCCGGTGGCGTGGACCTGGTGCTGTCCTCGGATATGCACGAGGAAACGCCGAAGATCATCTATACGAAGAACGGCACCGCCATGGTCTCGCAGGGCCAGGACGGCTCCAACCTTGGCGAGATCAACCTGGTCTTCAAGAACAATAAACTCAGGAAGATCAAGTTCAAGCAGCACGCTGTCGAGGAAAAGGTGAAGGAAGACCCCGTCATCGCGCAAATGGTCGAGGATGTCAGGGAGCCCTTCATCAACGGCACCTCCGATACCAGGCATTTCGTGCATGGCAGGATGATCCCGAAGGACCTCGTCGATCCCACAAAACACTTCGGGGCGGAAGAACCGCTGGCCATTGCCGGCCTGGACCTGAATCGCAACAGCTTCACGCATGAGCCGACGGCGGCCATCTATGAAGGCACGATACACTCCATGTTCACCGATGCGCTCAGGGCCACGGGCAAGGAGCTCATTGAAGACAAGCTGGCCAGTGGTGACCTGGATGTCGGCGGCGATTTCGAGGCACTGTGTGCCAGTCATGGCACCAGCGGTGCCTGCGAGGGGAGTCTCCCCGTAATGGGGCTGATTCGCGGTTTCCGCTATGCAACCTCGGTGCGTGCCGGCGAACCCATCACCCTGGAGACGCTGTATCACATCACGCCCATCGGTCCGTTTGCCACAGTCGGCGTGGTGACGGGTGAGGTCCTGCTCGGACGCGGTGCGCCCAACAATCAGGCACCGACGGCCAATGGACTGGAGCATGCAGCGCACCTGTCGCTAAGCACCAATGTCAGGGAGTGGGGTGGCGGCTGGCTGCAGGCCTACTCCGGCATGAAGTACAGCCTCAACCCCTATGCATCCA
>CP070821.1:2123404-2129768 GCA_020344335.1 Gammaproteobacteria bacterium
ACGTGCTACACCTGTCATGCCGAAAAGCGCGGGCCGCTCCTGTGGGAACATGCCCCCGTGCCCGAGGACTGTACCCTGTGTCATACACCGCACGGATCAATCCATCCGGCATTGTTGACGAAACGACCACCACTGCTGTGCCAGCAGTGCCATTCGCAGGCAGGTCATCCAAGTGTCGCACAGACCACGGACGGGCTGCCCGGCGGCACTCCTTCAGGCTTCCTGCTCGTCGGGGGCTGCCTCAACTGTCACTCGCAGGTGCATGGGTCAAATCATCCTTCGGGGGTCAAATTGATGAGATAAGCGCCAGTTGTCTTATGCCGGCCAGGCGGGGCAGAGATGGTGTCGGGTAAAAAGTCATGATGAAAATCGGGGCAAGACGATGAAAACAGCCAGAGGTCTATTATTGTTCGTCGCATTATCCATGCAGCTTCCCGCGCATGCTGAAGAGCCTGCTGTCGATACATCAAAATGGCGCTGCAAATACTGTGAATTTGAAGAAGGATACAGCGGAGAACTGGAGTTCGGGGCCGGATATGTTTCTGAAGATTCCTTCAAGTTCGGTGAATACACGGGCCTTCATGAAGATGGTGGCTTCTTTGTCGGCAATGCAGACATCCGCTATCGCGGCGAGGATGCCACCTATATGGATCTGTCTGTCAGCGATGCCGGACTGGATTCGCGGTCCCTGGATATCGAGGGAGGCAGACAGGGGAAATACAAGCTGTTTCTGCAATATGACGAGATACAGCATTACATCTCCGATTCGGCGAAAACCCCTTACCGGGGTATCGGCGGTGAATCCCTGAGGTTGCCGGCAGGCTGGGTGACCGCGCCCACGACGGGTGGTATGACAGAGCTCGACACGAGCCTGCGGGATGTGGATCTCGAGACGGAACGCAAGCGCATCGGCGTGGGCATGTCCTTCATCCCCGCATCACGCTGGGAGTATGCGGTAAAGTACCGGCACGAGACCAAGGAGGGAGAAAGAGGCCTTGCCGGCACCTTCTTCTTCAATTCCTCAAAGCTGGTTGCACCGGTGGATTACGAGACGGACCAGTTGGATGTCTCGGCCTCGTATACCCGGAAGAAATGGCAGGCAAAGATTGCCTACTACGGTTCCCTGTTTCGCAACAAAAAGGAGTCCCTGACCTGGCAGAATCCGTATACACCGGTCGTTGCGGGTGGTGATACCGGTCGGATCGCCCTTCCACCGGATAACCAGTTTCACCAGCTCATTGCCTCGGGCGGTTATCAACTGGCCGATCGGACCCGGGCTGTCGGCGATGTTGCCATCGGCCGCATGGAGCAGGACGAAAGCTTTTTCGCTGCAACCCAGAACCCGAATCTCGCAGTACCACTTCCAAGAAGCAAGGCGGACATGCAGGTGGATACCCTGACCGCAAACTTCAGGCTGATCTCCTCGCTCACGGACAAACTCCGGCTGAACGCGGCTTTCAACTACAATGACCGGGACAATGATTCGCCGCGGGCGACCTTCTTCTGGGTGACGACGGATAGTTTCGCAGCGGCGCCGCGCACCAACCAGCCCTACAGCTTCACAAAAAGTACCTACAAGGTAAATGCAGACTACCGTTTTGCCAGGCGCACGAAGGGCAGTGTCGGTTATGACTACGAAAAGTACGAGCGGACATACCAGGAGGTCAACAAGACCAAGGAGCACACAGTCTGGGGTAAGCTGAACTTTCGCGCCATGGATAACGTAGACCTGAGGATGAGGGTTGCACATGCTGATCGGGACGGATCCGACTATGAGGTAGTGTCCGAAATCCAGCCGCCGCAGAATCCACGGCTGAGACTGTTCAATATGGCGGACAGGACCCGAAAGACGGCGGAGTTCCATGCCAGCATAACGCCCGTGGAACGGGTCAGCCTCGGGCTGGGTGCCGACTACTCCAAGGATGACTACGATGACTCGACTCTTGGGCTGACCGAGAGCAAGGAGATCAGCATTAACGCCGATGCGTCTGTAGTACTCACGGAAGATATCAGCCTGCACGCCTTCCTCAGCCATCAAAAAATCGAGTCGGATCAGGCTGGGAGCGCAGCTTTTTCCACGCCGGACTGGACTGGAGAGAACGAGGATACGATCGATACTGCCGGGATCGGCTTCACGTATCAGGTCATCAAGGACAAGCTCGATATCGGCGCCGACTATACCGTAGCAAAGTCTGACGGCGAGGTAACCGTCAAGAGCGGCGCACCGGATTCTGAATTTCCGGATCTTTCCACAACGCTCAAAAGCCTGAGGCTTTATGCAACCTACCAACTGCAGGAATCGCTGTCCCTGCGCGCAACCTACTGGTATGAAGACTACGATTCGGATGACTGGTCAGTCGATGGTGTCTCGCCGGACACCATTTCCAATGTGTTGAGCTTCGGTGAAAAGAGTCCTACCTATGATGTCAACGTCTTCACGCTGGCGCTACGCTACAAGTTTTGACTTTCTGTTTGCACAATGCTCTGTAATGGCAGGGTGCCGCAGGCATGACACTGGCACGACCGTCGTTCCTGTCAGCAGGGGCACTCATGACCGGCGGTGTTCCTGCCACTGCAACACCAGTCCGTAAACCACGGGCAGCACCAGCAGGCTGAGTACCGTTACCGTTATCATGCCACCCACCATGGGTGCGGCGATACGTTGCATGACCCCGGATCCTGTACCGCCACCCCACATGATGGGTAACAGGCCACCAATGATCGCCGTTGCCGTCATCGCGATCGGTCGCACCCGTTCCGACGTGCCCTTATGCACGGCCCGCATCAGGTCCCTGGCATCCAGGCGGGTGTTGCCTGCCAGTTCGTGGCGGCGTCGTGCCACCTCGTGATCGATGAAGGTCAGCACCAGCACGCCGATCTCGGCAGCCACACCGGCGAGTGCGATGAACCCCACCGCCACTGCGACCGACAGGTTGAAACCCAGCCAGTGCACCAGCCATAAGCCACCGATGAGCCCGAAAGGGATGGACAGCATCACTACCAGCGGTTCGCTGATATTCCGGAAATTGAAATACAGCAACAGGAAGATGATCAGCAAGGTCACCGGCACCACGATGCGCAGGCGTTGTGCGGCTCGTTCCATGTATTCGAACTGGCCGGACCAGGACAGGGTGTAGCCGGCCGGCAACTCAACCTGCTCGTCTACGAGCTGTTTCGCCTGCTCGACATAGCCGCCGATGTCCGAGGTCGTGATGTCGACATAGACCCAGGCATTGGGGCGCGAGTCCTCTGTCTTGATCACGGGCGGTCCGCGCCGCATCTGCAGGTCGGCCACCAGCGACAGGGGAATCTGGGAACCGGTCGGCGTGGTGATCAGGGCGCGCTCGAGTTCCTCTAGATTGTCGCGCAACTCGCGCGGATAGCGCAGGTTCACCGGGTAGCGTTCCAGTCCTTCCACCGTCCAGGTAATGTTCATGCCGCCAATCGCCGTCTGGATGACATCCTGGATGTCGCCGATCGTCAGGCCGTAACGCGCCGCCTCGTCCCGGCGGATGTCGAAATCGAGGTAGTAACCGCCAGCCGCCTTGTCGCCAAATGCCGAGCGGGTCTCGGGCAGTTGCTTGACGGCCTGTTCGATGTCCCCCGCCACCCGTTCCAGTACTGTCAGGTCCGGCCCGCTGACCTTGATGCCGATTGGACTCTTGATGCCGGTCGAGAGCATGTCGATGCGGGTCTTGATCGGCATGGTCCAGGTATTGGCCAGGCCGGGGAAGCGGATCGCCCGGTCCATCTCGTCCATGAGTTCCCCGGTGGTCTTGCCGGGGTCCGGCCATTCCGCTTTTGGCTTCAGCCTGGCCGTGGTCTCGATCATGGATAGGGGCGCCGGATCAGTAGCCGTTTCGGCGCGTCCGACCTTGCCGAACACGGACTCGACCTCGGGGAAGGTCTTCAGGATTTTGTCGGTCTGTTGCAACAATTCGCGGGCCTTGGTAATGGAGAGTCCCGGGTACGTGGTCGGCATGTACAGGATGTCGCCCTCATCCAGCGGTGGCATGAATTCGCTGCCCAGCTTCATGACGGGATACAGGCTCCCGCCCAGCAACAGCAACGCCAGCAACAGGGTGAGCCAGCGCCAGCTGATCGCGAGTCGCAGTAGCGGCGCATGGATTGCGTGCAGAAAGCGGTTCAACGGATTTTTCGCCTCCGGCAGTATCTTGCCGCGAATGAAATAGCCCATCAGCACCGGCACCAGGGTAATGGCCAGCAGCGCGGCCCCGGCCATGGCGTAGGTCTTGGTGAAGGCCAGCGGTGTGAACAAACGTCCCTCCTGGGCCTGTAGGGTAAACACGGGCAAAAAGGATACGGTGATAATCAGCAGCGAAAAAAACAGGGCCGGGCCGACTTCCCGGGCGGCCTCAGCCACCGCTTCCCAGCGTTCGTTGAGTTCAAGCTGACTCCCCTTCCTTGCGGCGCCGTGTTCGAGATGCTTGTGGGCGTTTTCGATCATCACAATGGCACCGTCGACCATGGCGCCGATGGCAATGGCAATCCCGCCGAGTGACATGATGTTGGCGTTGATGCCCTGCCAGTGCATGATTATGAATGCCATGAGGATGCCAACCGGCAGGGATACAATGGCCACCAGCGCCGAGCGCGCGTGCAGCAGGAACAGGATCGTGATCAGGCTGACCACGATGGATTCCTCGATGAGTTTTTCCTTGAGGTTATCTACCGCGCGCTCGATGAGATTACCGCGGTCGTAGACCGTCACGATCTCCACCCCCGCCGGCAGACCATTCTTCAGCTCATCGAGTTTCTCGCGCACCCCCTCGATGGTAGTCAGGGCGTTTTCCCCGTAACGCATCACCACCACGCCACCGGCCACTTCACCCTCGCCGTCGAGCTCGGCCACGCCGCGTCGCAGCTCCGGGCCCAGATGGATATTGGCGACGTCTTCCAGCCGGACCGGCGTGCCCCGGGCATCCACCCCGACCGGGATCTGCCTGAGGTCGTCAATCCCCTGGATATAACCCAGGCCACGCACCATGTACTCGGTTTCGGCCATCTCCACCAGGCGACCGCCGACATCCTGGTTGGAGCGCTGGATGGCATGCTTCACCTTCGAGAGCGGAATGTCGTAGGCCAGCAGGACGTTGGGATCGACCTCGACCTGGTACTGCTTGACGAAGCCACCCACCGAGGCCACCTCGGCAACCCCCTGCACTGTCTGCAACGGATAGCGCAGGTACCAGTCCTGGATGGAGCGCAGTTTGGCCAGGTCATATTGACCGGTGCGGTCGACCAGGGCGTATTCGTAGACCCAGCCGACGCCGGTCGCATCCGGACCGAGGGTCGGTGAGACCCCCGCCGGCAGGCGGTTCCCCACATAATTAATGTACTCGAGCACGCGCGAGCGCGCCCAGTACATGTCGGTGCCGTCCTCGAAAATGATGTAGACGAAGGAAAAACCGAAGAAGGAATAACCGCGCACGACCTTGGCGCCGGGTACGGCCAGCATGGCCGTGGTGAGCGGATAGGTCACCTGGTCCTCCACGACCTGCGGTGCCTGGCCGGGGTACTCCGTGAACACGATGACCTGTACATCCGAGAGATCCGGAATTGCATCGAGGGGAATGTTTCTGAGCGCCCAGCTGCCGGCCGCCACGATGATCAGTGTGGCGATGATGACCTGGAACTTGTCGCGCAGCGAGGCGTTAATGATGGTGGTGATCATCGTCGCCTCCCTGTTCTCCGGACATCGCCTCCAGCATCTTCGCCGTTGCCTCGCGCAGCTTGGACTCGGAATCAATGAGGAACTGGCTGGAAGTGACCACCTCCTCTCCCGCGGCTATGCCCTTGATGACCTGCACCAGTCCCTGCGAACTCACGCCCAGACTGACATCGCGCGGCTCGAACTTGCCGGGGGCACGCACCACAAATACCTGCTCGCGTTCACCGGATCGCACCACGGCCTCGGCCGGTATCACGATGGCATCGACCGTGCGCTGGGCATGGATGGTGACATCCGCAAACATATCCGGCTTGAGCAGCAGGTCCTGGTTGTCGAACTCCAGGCGGACCTTTATGGTGCGCGTTTTTGCCTCCGCATAGGGATAGATGTAGCCGACGCGCCCGGAGAACACCTTGCCCGGGATGGCCGCCAGTTTCATGTCCACGGGATCACCGGCCTGGATCCAGGGGACCTCGTTCTCGTAGACATCCGCGAACACCCAGATGCGGGAGAGATCAGCGATCTTGTAGAGTTCGGTGGTCGGGGTTACGTACTGGCCTTCGCGTGCGCCGATATTGATGATGACCCCGTCGAAGGGCGAATGGATGTGCAGGTTCTTCTTGATCTTGCGCGAGCGCTCCAGTTCGCGGATCTGGTGTTCCGGCACATCCA
>CP070821.1:2129868-2138928 GCA_020344335.1 Gammaproteobacteria bacterium
AGCTTGATGTCGTCGCGTTGTCTTCGTGTTTTGGTTGATCCCGTAACCACGGGAGCCGGCCTGGTTTCCGCCTTCGGCTGATGTTCGATTTCGGTTATCCCGGGTTTTGTGGCAGCCTTGGCACTGTCGTCGTCCGAGGTCAGTTCCTTGAAACGCTCGATATCAGCCGCAAACTTTTGCCGGATATCTTCCATCTCGCGTTCCTTATCCTTGATGAAAGTTTCATTCTGACTGATCTGGCCGCGTATATTGGCAATCTGCTGATGCAGGCCGACTGGTAGTTTCTTGCCGCTGCGCTCGTAATCGGCGGCCTCATCCGTCAGCTCGAGCAAGCGCTTCTGCATGGACTTGATGCGTCGGTGCGTCAGCTGGACCAGTGATTCTATGGATGCAATCTTGCCATCCCGTGCCAGTAGCATGTCTTCCTCGGAAGAATAGGTTGCGAGCAGTGTTTGGTCGTGCCGCTTGCGCTTTGCCGCAATCTTCTTCCTGGCCTCTTCGGTGACGGCCAGGCGTCGCTCTTCGGCCTTTTGCTCTGGTGTTTTCTGCGCTTCGTAGACCTTCAGTGTGCGCCCTTCTTCGCTGAGTTCCTTGCGTTCCTGCTTCGAGTACTGCGGGGGCACACGGTCGCCATAATGTACCTGTCCGTTTTCATCGACCCACCGGAAGGTGCGTTCTGCGAGAATCGTGGATGCGGGGAACAGTAGGGGCAGTAAAATCAGGTAGCGGAGGATATGATGCGTTGTAGTACTCACGTCAGGGGTCCGGTTTCGTAATGCTTCGGGAGTATATACCTAATTCCAGCGTTTCGGGGAAACTGCCTTGAACGGCACTGAGCAATTCATTCTCTTCCTGGTGTCCGTGGTTGCCAACCTGTTTTCAGCCTTTTCAGGGGGCGGGGCGGGCCTGATCCAGCTACCTGTGCTGATCTTTCTGGGATTGCCATTCGCCATCGCACTGGCGACCCATAAAGTTGCCAGTGTTGCCCTTGGTATCGGCGCAACGATTCGTCACTTGAGAGAGCAGTCGCTCGAACGCCGCCTGGTGATCTATATCATGGCGTCTGGTCTGCCGGGGGTTGTGCTCGGGGCAAATATTATCCTGTTTGTGCCGGAACGGGTCGCCGAAATCGCACTCGGCGTGTTGACCGCCGGTTTGGGCGTGTATTCCTGGTTGAATCCGGCCCTGGGCCAGACCATGCAGTCGGCCAATCACAGCCGGCGCGGGATCCTGATCGGCGGGCTGGTCCTGTTCGTCATCGGGGCGCTGAACGGCTCGCTGACCTCGGGCACCGGTCTGTTTGTGACCCTGTGGCTGGTGCGCTGGTTCGGTCTCGATTACCGGCGGGCCATTGCCTATACCCTGATTCTCGTTGGGGTATTCTGGAATGGAACGGGCGCACTCACGCTCGGTATTCTCGGGGAAATCTACTGGATCTGGCTACCTGCATTGCTGCTGGGTTCACTGATCGGAGGTTACCTGGGCGCACATCTGGCAATCAAGTCAGGGAATCGCTGGATAAAACGCGCCTTCGAGGTGGTGACCTTACTGGTGGGGATGAAGCTGATAGTCGGCTAATTATGTGCAATCAGGTAAACAATAGATTGCTCCAGCCAAGCGGTGCATGGAAAGCAAGCATCAGATCCTCCACGACTAAAGGTACACAGAGGGCAGGGTAAATCGACCTGAAAAGTACTTCTTCAGCGAGGTCTCACTCGCCTTGTCGTGACAGAATGCTTCGACAGAGAGATGATGTTCAGGGTGAACAGTGCTACCCGTGTGCGCGCCACACGGCATGGGTCAACCCGGATTGTGTTCCTTGTAACGTGCGGTGTTGAACTTGCTGTCAAACCACCGGTACACCTCCGCCACGGTGCGCGGCTGGCGTTTCGGGTTCTGAAATACACGCTGGTTGCGTGCAGCCGCTCCCGGGAAGATTTCACCGGCAATGGCAGTCGGTTCTTCATCGAGTGTCTTGAGAAACATCAGCGCACCGCTCAGTCCGAAAAAATGGGACAGGTAGAGATCGGTCAGGCCAGGTTCACGCTTGGTCTCGTAGGACAGGTTCTGCGTGTTGTGCTTGATATTCTCGGCTGCCAGGAGTGTGGACAATCTGGGATTGAGGCGAAGCGCCAGCACCTCCTGCTGCAGCAGGTCACGCGCACCCGGCTTCCGTTTCTGCTGATAGTAGTCGATCAGTTTCACCCGTGTGGCGTAACTTTCCAGGCCGTATTCGGCACCATACCTCCGGACTGCCTCCAGCCAGGAATTTTCCGTGAACTGAAACAGTCCGGTTGCCGAGGACTTCTTGGCGCGTACTGTTGGATTAAAATTACTCTCGACCCTGGCCAGTTCCATCAGATATGTAAAGTCCACACCGGTCCGTATACTGCCCAGTTGAATCGCGGCAAGGACATCAGTGCCAATCTTGAAACGTCCGTCGTTGGCCCTGGCAAGGTCTGCCGACTTCAGGATCTCGTCCACCAGCGGTTCATCGATCAGGTCATCGTGTGCGTTACTGTGAGGCATGTAAAAATGTCTGAATTCCTGCAACGCGCGCCTGGTCTTGATATTCAGCTTGCCGTTCGGCTTTGATATCCCAAGGTCAAAACCCAGTGCGATCAGGTTGGTCTGCAACTTCTGGATATCCGGTGCGTAGGTCAAGTGTGGCGGTTTCCCTGTCTGTTTCGCCTGTGCCACATCCTCCAGTGGTTTCGTACCGGCAGTTTCCTGTGCAGCACAGGTCTGTTTGTCCAGTGCCAGTGTGAGTTTCTTCAACAGCACATCCTGCTTTTCGATGTGCTGTTTCATGAAAACGCGCATGTCTTGGATATCCCGCCCCACTATGGCAATCTCCTCGCCCTTGTCCTGCATATGCCCTATGGTGAACACGCCGACAAGGGAACCGGTTACAAACAATACGACGGCGACAAGCATGAGCTGTGGTAATGAGGGTCGCGGATTTTGATTCACCACCTGCAGCGATTCCAGCAGGCGCGTGGCAGCATCCTGGAAGGTATTGGACAGATCGGATTGCAGGGAGAGCAGGTACTGCTGTTCCTTCTGCATGTTCGCCAAGCTGTTCTCCGTTGCATGCAGGTTCACCTCATGCCGGTTGCGCTCCTCTTCGAGATTCCTCTCCAGCGAGGCCAACTGGGCCTCCGTGGACTTCTGACGTTTCTCGGCATCGGCCAGTGAACGTTCCAGCAATTCAGCCTGGTAGCGCGCGTTACTGCGTTCCGATTCGACATCTTTTATCTGCAGACGCAAGTCGGCAAGCAGCTGTGCATCATGCTCACGGGTATGCTGCAGATCTTCCCGCACCTTCACCAGTTCTGCACTGACGCCGCCATGTGCCTCGCGGACCGCGTCCAGCTCCTGCCTCAGGGCGCGTGTTCTCGGGAATGAAAATTGCCGAATGGCTTCCAGGTATTTTTTTATGGTGTTCATGTTTTTTTGTCTTATTAATACACAAGATTACACCCGCAGGGGGTCTAACACAAAAAGTCAACTGATGCAGATGGCAAGGGAGAATTGCCAGGACATAGACGGGGCGGATCAGACGAACGCTAACCTGAATATCCGGATTCAACTGAAATCAGAGATTCGTCTGTAATTCCAGAAAGTTACAGGACGAAAACCCGGGAACCATCGGTTCAGTCAGGCACAGCAGGATTTCGCAACATACAGGCTGACCGGCATGGGTCCAGGAGCCTCGAAGCTCAGGGTTCAGTAATAGCGTGAATCTCGGGGTACAGCCGGGAGTGACTCATACCCTCGTGCCGGTCACCATAACGCTGCGGCACATCCTGGGTCCAGTCACTCGGGATGACCAGGGGTGCCACCAGAATCACCCTGAAAATCAAACGCTTAAACCGCGTGGCCTTGCGGACATCCAACTCATAACTATCGGATATCGCGGAGAGAGTCAGTGGCCGGACACCGGCATGCCTGCTCCTGTATGCCCAGATGATGAGGCTAACGCCGACAAGCGTCATGCCGATGTTGAATTCCTGTCCCGGAGGGAGGCCGAAGAGTTCACTTCGATACTCGCGAAAAAAATCGATGAATATGCGCAGGAATCCGTAGCCGATCAGGAATGCCCCCAGTATGACGCCTCGAGGTGGTTGCAGGTAGCGCAACAGGATCAGAACAGGAATCAACAGGAGGTTCTTGAAGCCGTCATAAAGAACCACGGGATGCCTGAAATCATCGACATCGGGGAATTTCACAGACCACCACACATCCGTGATACTTCCCACAATCTGTCCATCGATGAAATTACCGAGTCGTCCGAGACCCATTATCAGGGCGGCAGGAATTACCAACTCGTCCGCTACAGCCAGAAAGCTTTTTTGGTGTTGTCTGCAGAAAAGCCAGAGTCCTATCGTACCGCCGAGGAGAATTCCATGTGTCGACATTCCCCCTATCCAGATAGCGAAAATGTGCCAGGGATGGGCACCGTAGTATGCCCATTCATAGAAGACGACTTCGACAAGCCGGCCGCCAATCAGCACACCCGCAGACGCGGCAATGCTAAGGTCGTACACCTGGCGCACATCCATATCGAGAAACTCGCGCACACTCCGGACCCAGTGGAATAGCAGGAGAAAACCGAGTGTATAGCTGAATCCGTACCACCAAAGGTACATTCCGCCAATCTGTCCGATGACGGGATCGATATTATGGATAAAGGGTCCTGGCATCGCGGTTAAAAAACCTGTTGTGACTGTCTGTTACCGGGAGGTCTGAAAATCACGTTTTATAGTAGCCATGTCATTTTACATACGCGCTTCAATTGTCAAAAAAATTTAATTGCATTTTACATGATGAAATGGGTCCGCAAACGGGGTTGATCAGGAGTTCTCCGGCATTTGTAGTCGAGATTGTCACGTTTCCATACGGTAGAAACAGCCAGCACAACGAATAGTTACACAGCATTACATGCAATGAACCGGTTTTTCCCGTGCTGCATCAGCCTATCATACGCATCCATACTATACTGTTAACAAATAACAACACTTTTCAGTTGAGAGGAGAAAGACATGCAGCAATCGATCCTGGCTTTTTTGACCGCCGCTTTCATTGCAACGAGTACGGTAACGTTTCCGGTGCAGGCCGATCCGCGAGATTACCGGCGCGATCATCCTGGTAATTATCAATACGACCGCCGTTATGACAAAGGACACGGTTATGGGAAGTACAAAAGACGACACCATGCGAAGTCACCCATCATACATCGCGGTCACAGCCATAGTATCCCTTCTTACCGCATCCGGCATCACCGCGATATCATGGTAGTGCGTCCCTATGGTCATTTGTACTACGGCTATGGCCCCTACTACCACGACGACGATGCCTACAAATGGCTGGCCTTCACCGCCATCGCCGTGAAGTTGCTGGACAATCTCAATGAGCAGCAACAGCGCAAGCACGAAGCAGCACAGGTGCGTGCCACGACGGCACCTATAGGCGAGACCATTTACTGGCGTGAAGGCAACGCATCGGGATATGTGACTGCTACCCGGGAAGGCACCAGCAGTGCCGGTCGCTACTGTCGCGAGTTTCAGCATGATGTCACCATCGGCGGCAGCAGGGAGCAGGCTTACGGCACCGCCTGCCGTCAACCTGACGGCAGCTGGGAATTGATTTCCACCGGTCAGTAATCCTGCTTGCTTCTATCTACTGGCCATGCGCAGATTCTGGCCCTGTACGTCATGACTGAAGCAGGGGGTTGCGATGAGCAGGAGGCGTTACAGCAGCCTTTCTAGCGAATACGGTTGCTGTCATGAAGCCCGGTTAGCTGTGTGGCCCGACGTTTCACCCGGGCCTAGAGGCCTTTGTTAGGCGTTATACGACTGACCAGGCCTGTGCTGGCAAGGGCGAATTGTCGGTAAAGCCTGGCTGGCCGGCTTATTCGGACATCTTCTGCGGGCGGCCCGTACCGAGTGCACCATCCGAGCGCGCCCGAAGATAGGCGTATATATCCAGTACATGCGGGCTGACATTGGCATCCCGGCCCCATGCCGGCATGATCAGCTCACCCCGTTCATGTTTTAACACCTGTTCGATAAATGCCTGGCGCACTGCCGTGTTGTTGTCTGCTGCGGCGTCTCCAAATCCAAGGGTGATCCGGTAGCGGGTCAGAACCGTTTCCGTAAAATCGTTTGCGTTCATCGTTTTTATACGCTCGACCAGGTTCGGTGCGACGGTCGTCCCCGTGGCATCCACGGCATGACAGCCGTGACAGGCCGAATGAAAAACGCGCCAGCCGAGAAATGTGGATTTATCGACCTTGCCGTCTACTACCCGGTAAGGCTTGTCGCCGTTCCCTGATTTGTCTTCTGCAGCGGCGCCCGTAATCGCCAGACCGGAAATTCCGGCCACACAGAGGAAAACCGTTAAGAGGAAGTGAATAGGTGCAGACAACACCCGGATATGCCTCGACATCATTTCAGTCACCTGTTGTTTTCTGTGAAGTCGTTATTGTAGTCGTAATTCATGGCAAATCACAGGACGCAGAAATCTGTCTGGCAGGGCTGACGATTTCGGTTACCTCTGAAAATGCAAGGCAGCATAATCCGTGCATCCCGGGACGATTTACCCTGGAAGCGGCCATTTAATTACAGCTGTTAATCACAATGACAGAAACAATTATGACCTGTTGCATGCAAAATCAGCTGTGGAGATACCGGCCATGATGAGGAATTGACACACCCGGATTCCGGGTAGCAGAATGGCATGACAAAAGCTGAAATCCGGCGATTCATTTAACAGATTGGTGACACTACCACGAGATGTAGTCTTGCGCTGCCAGCGCTTCAGCTTGAGCGTGGTCGGCAACAGACACTTCTTTCCTGCCGCCAGGTGAGTGATTGTTGATATTGCAGGACGGACGGATCAGCCAGAGGTGATCCATCCGTCCTTCCTGCAGAGCCCCGGCACTGTGGATAATAAAAGCAGTGCCCTTTTGCATTCCGTTATTCGTCCGGAAAGACGACCTCTTTCCCTTACTGGACTACAGGTAACGCTGTCTCATCCCCTGTATTCAAACATTCGGGATGACCAAAGCCACCTGCGCTTATGCCAGCACCGCCATCCGGATTGGGGGTGATGTCGTAGACGATATTGTCGGGTCGCGTAGTGTCTCCACTCACACCACCTACCCCGCTCAGTTGATCCAGCGACAGGTTGGCGCGGGTTCGCCAGCCGATCATATGATCGGCACAAGAGGTATCACCACTTACGCCAATTGCCCCGACAATTTTATTTCCTTTGTAAAGACCAAGTCCGCCCCCGAAAACATTCACACCACCGATTTTCTTGCCAACCATCGGATCTCTGTGCATCCCGTAGTTTTTGGCGGGCCCCTTGTAGGCCACCGAAGTGTCTACCGGGTTGCTCGCCTGCAAGCCGAACAGACTCCCTCCCGGTTGTACCGCGGAAAACAAGTTCGCTGTAGACAATGCAAGGCCGTCCAGGCTGAACGCGTTCGCCGTGTTTGCCTTCTGCGCCGAAATCACACGGCTGCCCGGCCACTGGGCACCCCGGTCTCCCCCGGAGAAGGCCACAGCACACACAACTCCATCCCGGTTCACCACTGTTGCCCACATGTCGAAGTCGAGGCCGCTGTCCTCGGCTGCCACGGCAGCATCGAGCGCGGTCTGGAGAGCGGCGTGGTCAGGCAAGTCCTTACATTGTTTTTCTGACTTGGCAATGGCACTGGCTGAAAACAATGCCATTCCAGTACATAACGAGGATACAACCAGAATATTTTTCAATTTACTTATCATTTTATTCTCCTAATCCCACACATTAAAAAAAATACTATTTCAGGTTCCACCATGTATTTGGTATTTGGTGTACAAAACAGCTAACTACCAGAAATATGTATAACACATCTTGCGTCAAAATTCAGACGCATTTCACTCACTGATTTCCCTGCCCGGCCTCCCTCGCCAGCATCCCCGCCTGATTCACTGGATTTCTTCTCCGGCTCGATTGCCGTCAATTCCACAAGCCCTGCGGCGCCCGCTGTTCCGGTAGAGGGGCTAAGACGGGCTCCGGTTACTCTTAGCAGCGCTCTGTTTTCATTATTGTGTGACCGCAACTTAATCGAAAGTGCCAGTTAGATAATAGGATGTGAGCGTCTGATTTCTGCTGTCTTGCGGACATTCAATCTTAGACGCTGAACTTCCGAATTGGGTCGTTAGTCGCCGTTAAGTGATTGTTTATATATGCAGTGACTAAACGACCGGTTCAAGGCGGTTTCCGGCCTTCAGCCCGGGCAAATTCAGGCGAGGTGATGAATAGTCACCTGTCTTTCGAATTGGACGGGCATGACGGGTCTGGGAAAGAGCTGCCTTTATCCGATTTTATTTCCTTCCTGACATACCCCATGCCACGAACCCGGCCATAAAGGGAGATTGATCGGTCAAAAATAGCTGTTGAAGCCCAAGGAAGCCTGGACCATCCGCATCAGGTGTCAAATTCCGTCTGACAGTTTGCGGAATATTTCAGCTGGCTTGTCTGGCTTGGGGTGTCTGGCCTGGACGTTCTTGGATACCAAGTTGGTGCCCGGGGCCGGAATCGAACCGGCACGGTGTTGCCACCGAGGGATTTTCTTACCAGCTACAGCTTTCGCTGCTGCGCCTGCTTAAAACGCATTTGTGGTCTGGACTTTCCCTTTGCCATATCATGAAATAATTCCATGACACAGGCCGGAGCCGTCAAGTCTCTACACTTTCCCTGGATGCCGATGAGGGCTTAGCTCGGGATTGCCACCGCCGGTACGCGCTGAGGTTTCCCCGAATTTGACTCCATTCACGCCAGGAGTTTCCTGCCTGGGTGCTCAAGTGATTTAAGTCCCTTGCGTCTACCAATTTCGCCACCCGGGCATGGGTGATCACGCGCTATTGTAATTGCATCAGCCCGGATTGGGAAATGCAGGATGATTCTGTTTCGGTTTGAAATTAGCGTTCCGACCAGGGTTTTAAGGGATAGATGACTTCGGCATCCCGGATGGCCTTGGGCAATACCAGCAGCCGGTAGCCATCCTGC
>CP070821.1:2139028-2157046 GCA_020344335.1 Gammaproteobacteria bacterium
AAAACCGGTACTGGGCTTCGCCGCCTTCAGCGGCACCGGCAAGACCACCCTGCTGAAACGACTGATCCCGCTGCTTGCAGACCGTGGTATACAGGTCGGCATCATCAAGCATGCACACCACAACTTCGATATCGACAAGCCGGGCAAGGACAGTTACGAGCTACGCAAGGCCGGCGCCCGTCAAATGCTGGTGGCTTCGAGCAGGCGCTGGGCACTGGTTACCGAAGCAGACAGCAAGGATGAGCCACAGCTGGACGATTTGATCGGCCGGCTGGACCTGGAAAAGGTCGACCTGGTGCTGGTCGAGGGCTTCAAGCACGTGCCGTTCACGCGCATCGAGCTGCACCGGCCGGCGCTCGGACACCCGCTGCTGTATCCCGAAGACAGAAACATCATCGCCATCGCCACGGATGCCCCGATTGATACGGGTGCCCTGCCATTGCTTGATCTCAACGATGCCGTCGCAATAACCGGGTTTGTACTGAGCTGGCTTGACAAGCAACAGGCCTGAGTTCCAGTGATGACTGGCAACTATTGCATGATCACGAAGGAGATATGCCCGCCCCGGACAGCGAAATGAATCCATTGCACTGCAAACTGCCGCAGCCGGGAACATGCATGTCCGTCCCGGTACGGCTTCGCCAACAGGCCAGTTTAGAACTGCCAGCCTTGGCCGGCGCGCAGTTCCAAGTGCCAACTAGTCTTCCAGCACGCGTGGCATCAGTTCAACCAGGTTGCAGGGCCGGGTACGGTAATCCAGCTGGTGACTGATCAGCTTGCCCCAGCCGGTACGACAAGCGCCTGTTGAACCCGGCAGGCAGAAGATAAAAGTCGCGTTGGCCACGCCGGCCACGGCCCGCGACTGGATGGTCGAGGTATTGATTTCTTCGGAGGATACCGCACGAAACACTTCACCGAAGCCGTCAATCTGCTTGTCGAAGAGCGCCGCTACAGCTTCCGGTGTGGTGTCCCGCCCGGTGATGCCGGTGCCACCGGTGGTGATTACCGCGTTGACTTTGTTATCGGCAATCCATTGCGAGACGGCCGCGCGGATCTGGTAGATATCGTCCGGGACGATGCGTTTTTCCGCCAGTGAATGGCCGGCGTCGGTCAGCAGTTTCACCAGTGTATCGCCGGACTTGTCAGTGGCTTCCGTCCGCGTATCCGACACCGTCATGATGGCGATGTTGAGGGGCTTGAAATCACGTTCGTTCGGGTTGCTGGTCATGATTGTTCTCGTTACCTCAGATCAGATTCAGAAACGGCTGCACCGTGACCTCCTCGCCGATCGCCACATTCGTGCGGTCCGGGTCGAGCAGGATAAAGCAGTTCGCCTCGCTCATGGAGCGCAGGATACCGGAGCCCTGGGCCCCGGCACTGCGCACGGTGAATTCGCCGGGCCCGCTCTGCTCCAGCACGCCGCGCTGGAACTCAAAACGGCCGGGGCGTTTGCGCAAGGCAGTGGTGGTGCGCGCTGTGACCGTGTAGGCGTCGGGCGTGCCGGTATTGCCGGTCATCTTGACCAGCGCCGGCCGTACAAACTGGAAGAAAGTTACCATGACCGATACCGGGTTGCCCGGCAGTCCAAAGAACACGGCATTGTTTATGTGTCCGAACGTGACCGGGCGTCCCGGCTTCATGGCGATCTTCCAGAACGCCATGCGACCCAGCTTTTCCAGGGTCTCCTTGACGAAATCGGCTTCGCCCACGGAGACACCGCCCGAGGTTATGATAGCGTCGGCGCGGGCAGCGGCGGTGTCAAGGGCCTGCTCAATCAGTTCACGCCGGTCACGTACCACGCCCATGTCGATGATCTCGACATCGAGCTTCCTGAGCATGCCGTACAGCGTGTAGCGGTTGCTGTCATAGATCTCGCCGGGACCCAGCGGTTCTCCCACGGAACGCAATTCATCGCCAGTGGAAAAGAAGGCAACCCTGAGGCGGCGCGTGACGCTTACCTCACCCAGACCGAGTGATGCCAGCACGCCGATATCGGCGGCGGTCAGGCGTCTGCCGGCAGTGAACACCGGTTGCCCGACAGCAAGGTCCTCGCCGGCGGCACGTACATTCTGGCCCTGCCTGTGTCCGCTGCCGATATGTACCGTGTCACCGTTGCGCTCAACATGCTCCTGCATGACAACGGTATCGGCACCTTCCGGCATCATGCCGCCGGTCATGATCTGTACTGCCTGCCCGGTCTTAATTGGCGCCAGCCAGGGCCGACCGGCCCACGAGGTGCCCGGCACCGGGAACTCACACACCCCCTCCGCCGGCAGATCTTCGGCACGTACCGCGTAGCCGTCCATCGCGGAATTGGTATGTGACGGCACATTGATCGGCGACACAATGTCCACGGCCAGCACGCGGTCCAGTGCTTCACGCACCGGTAGTGTTTCCGTGCCGCTGATGGCAGGGACACCATCCAGAATGCGCTCCTGCGCCTCGGAGACGGTCAACAGTCCGGTATTCAGCTCGTCCTCGCAGCTGGGCTGCATTTCAATTTCGTTCTTGTGCACTGGATTTACCCGAGAGAGTCATGAAAGCTGTATTGTAACGATACATTGCAGCTTGCGCCGTGCGCACTGCCTGACCGGCGGGTTGCCTGTTCTCATGGACGTCTACACCTGTCTTCCGGGTGATCAACGGTAGGGAATGATCTTGCGCTCACCGTCTTCCGTTTCAATCGACTGGGTATGCAGGCAGCCGGATTCCAGCGACAGGTGTGCGTCGCACAGGTGCGCCACGGTGTGGAACTCGTGTGTTGCCAGCAGGATGCTCACGCCATCGTCCTTGAGCCGCTTGATCATGCGATGGGTCTGTGTGCGCGCCTCGCTGTCCATGTTGGTGGTCGGCTCATCCAGCAACAGCACACGCGGACTGAGAATGCGTGCACGCGCAAAGGCAACACGCTGACGCTCGCCACCGGAAAGTTCGCGGGCATTGCGCATTTGCAGATGACCGATACCGGCCCATTCCAGCGCCTCCGATACCTTGCTGGATATCTCCTGCAAAGTCAGCCCCTGGCGCCGCAGGCCATAGGCAATATTGTCCGTCACGCTGCGATCGAACAGGTAAGGGTGCTGATGCAGGTAGATCACATGGGTACGCATCGCCTGGCAGGCGCGCCGCCAGGACAATGTGTGTCCTGCAAACGTCACACTAACACTGTCCGGCGCCTCAAGGCCGGCGATAATGCGCATGAGGGTAGACTTGCCCGCACCATTGCGGCCACTTAGGGCGACACAGGTGTGCTCGTGGATTTCCAGTGTGTCGATATCCAGCAACAACTGGTCATTCACGGTCTTGCGTAACGCTTGATAACGGATGATTTCACTCATGATGACATCACACCACGGCCCTGGAAAAACGCCAGCAGGCCATTCAGTAACAGCGCCATGGCCAGCAGCACCATGCCGAGCGCAATTGCCTGGGAAAACTCGCCCTTGGTTGTTTCCAGTGCAATCGCAGTCGGAATATTACGTGTATAGCCCAGAATGTTACCACCTGCCATCATGGAACAACCAACCTCGGCGATGATGCGTCCGAAGCCGGCAATAAATGCCGCAGTCAGCCCGAAACGCACCTCGTGTATCAGTGTCAGGAAGGCCTGATACGGTGAAGCACCCAGCGTAATCGACGTTTCCCACACGCGCCGGTCGGCCGCCTGGAAGGCTGCATGGCTAAGGGCAACCAGCAATGGGAACGACAGCAGGATCTGGCCGATAATCATCGACGAATGCGTAAACAGCAGTTTCAGATCTCCCAGAGGGCCGCTGCGGGAAAACACCAGGTACACGGTCAGCCCGACGACCACGGCCGGTATCGACTGCATCGCACTGAAACCGGCAATCATCGCCCGCCGACCCGGATAGCGCAGGTGCGCCATCAGAAAGGCCGTGACAAAGGCAAACGGTGCTGCGATCAGGATCGCCCGCAAGGAGACACTGAAGGAGGTAAGGATGATGACCCACAGCGCCGTATCGCCCGAGAACAGCAGGCGAAACGATTCGGCAGTGGCGACGGAAAGGCTGTCCATGGATTACCTGATGACCGGGTAGAAAAGTTGCTCGCCATCCACACGGTAGGCTGAAATCAGCTCACGTGCACCGGTGGAAGAAAACCAGTCAATCAGTCGTTGCACGGACGTGTAATTCACCTCCGGGAAACGCTCCGGCTTGACAGCGATGATACCGTAGGAGTTCTTCAGGTCGGAGCCGCCGGCAACCAGCAGCTCGAGCGGGATGTTTTCCCGGTAGGCCAGCCAGGTACCGCGATCAACCAGCGTATAGGCCTGCATTTCGCCGGCGATTTGCAACGTCTTGCCCATGCCCTGCCCCACCTGCCGGTACCAGTCGCCCCCGGCTTCAATACCGGCCCGCTGCCATAGCGCCAGCTCCTTTTTGTGGGTGCCCGAGTCATCACCACGCGAGACAACTTTTGCGGCTGCCGCCGCGATCTTCGCGAAGGCGCTGGCGGCATCCTGCATGCCACGCACACCGGCGGGATCATCTTGCGGTCCGACGATGATGAAATCGTTGTACATGATTTCATGACGGGTCACGCCATATCCTGCCGCGACGAAGGCCTCCTCGGCCGGCTTCGCATGCACCAGCACCACGTCGACATCACCCCGCCGCCCCAGTTCCAGCGCCTTGCCGGTACCCACCGCGATGACATGCAGCCTGATATCCAACTCCTGCTCCAGGACAGGCTGTATGACCTTGATGAGTCCCGAGTTTTCCGTGCTGGTCGTGGTTGCCATACGAACCAGCTGTGGCTCTCCGGCAAGTGTAAGTGGTGCAACCAGCAGCAGGAGACAAGCCAGATTTGCAAAAACCCCTTGCATGCGCAATATTCCTTGTTATGTTTTTCGTTAATCTCTTATGAGCAAACTCACCCACATCGATGCCAGCGGCGCCGCGCAGATGGTTGACGTCGGCGAAAAGCCGGAGACCCTGCGCGAAGCGCGTGCAGAGGCCCGGGTCCGCATGGCGGCAGAGACCCTGCATCTTATCGAGTCCGGCGGGCACAAAAAAGGGGATGTGCTTGCCGTTGCCCGGGTCGCCGGCATTCAGGCCGCCAAACGCTGTGCCGAGCTGATCCCGATGTGCCATCCGCTGCTGCTCACCGGTATCGATGTCGATATCACGCTGGACGCCGGCAATTACTGCGCTCACATCACCACTGCCTGCCGGCTCAGGGGCCAGACCGGCGTGGAAATGGAGGCCCTCACCGCGGCCTCGGTTGCCGCACTGACGATTTACGACATGTGCAAGGCGGTTGACCGCGGCATGGTCATCGAGGGAGTGCGCCTGCTGCACAAGTCCGGCGGTCGCAGCGGCGAATGGAATGCGGAGGACTAAACGCCGGCCCCCGGGTTCCTACTCATAATTCCGCGTGGCATGCGTCAGTCTTTCGCTATCGGGCTCGCAACACCACCGGCATGGCTTCCGCCGGACATTGATGGTTCTTCCGAAGCGGACCCGCCCCCCTGACCGGTTTGCAGTTCCTTGTACCACAGATCGTGATGCTGCTTTGCCCAGTTCGCATCGACATGGCCGCTCGTTATCGATTCCAAGGCTCCCTCGACACCGATTGTGGCGAGGTACAGATGCACGAAGAAGAACACGATGACGCCGATCGCCACGATGGTGTGAATGACGTGCGCACCCTGCAGCCACTCCCGCCCCTGCTGGAAGATATTGGGAAAATCCAGGACCAGGCCGCTGGCAACGAGCACGAAACCGCCGAGCATGGCAACCCAGTACCACGCTTTCTGTCCGGCATTGACCTTTTCCGCACTGGGTTCCTCGCCGCCCAAGTAGCCCCCCGCACGCAGGAACCACTTGGCGTCGACCTTGAGGTTGAACAGGCTGTCCTTCAGGTAGAGAAAAAACGCGACGGGTACGATCGCGGCAAACAGCAGGCCCCCGTAGTTGTGGATTACCTTGGATGCAGTCGCCGTAGCGGAAAAACCCGCATCTCCCAGTAGCGGTATCAGCACCCAGCGCCCGTAAATCAGTATCAGGCCCGACAGGGCGAGCAGCACGAAGGTAATGGCCAGGATCCAGTGGACCGTCATCTCCGCGGAAGTGTAGCGACGCACCCGTTCACCGGAACGACCTGCCTCGATGCGGATCTTGCCCCTGACAAGATAGTAGACGACAAGGATGCCGACCATCACACCCAGCACAATCGCACCATAGGGTGCGAGCTGCCCCATGCGGAACTGGCGCCATTCCTCGCCGGTGACATTAATCAGGACATCGGTGTCCACCCCCCTGACCTGGGTAGTGCCGGTCACGATGCGATCGCGCTGGCGTACGTCACGCCAGTATTCCGTCCCCGGGTTGGCGACATTGCCGGCAGTCTCGCCAAGCTCGGCAATCGCATAGGGGATCAGCGGCAACACGAGTGTCAGCACCACCAGCGACAGCAGTGAGAAAACGACCATGCGATGGTGCCGGATGCGTGACTGCTTGTTATTGGACATGCTTGCAAACTCCTCCTGCCAGGCTGTCACCGAACCCGTTGTACGTCAGGGAATCTCTGATGTGTCATTCTTCGTCATTCTCGCGCGCTGTACATGGATGTACAAGTGCCGCGGGAGGCATGGATGCCAGAAGCGGTGAAGCGGGAATCCAGTAGCACATTGATAGTAACCTCTGGATTCCGGGTCTCCGCTACGCTCCGCCCGGAATGACGATTAATTACGGATTCCCTTGCATATTATTCATATGAACGGACGAGAACCCCGCTATTCTCCACCAGTGGCCTTGCCCTCAATCGCCTTGCCCTCGCGCAGACCCGCCTTGCCATATGCAACTCCCCAGCCCCAGCCGATGCCGGACGAGCCGCGCCAGGTCACGCGTTCGCGATAAATATCGGCAACGGTGTCGCCGTCACCGGCGAGCAGCGCCTTGGTGGCACACATCTCGGCGCACAGCGGCAGCTTGCCCTCGGCCAGCCGGTTGCTGCCATACTTGGCGTGCTCCTCGGGGGAATTGTCTTCCTCCGGACCACCGGCGCAGAAGGTGCACTTGTCCATCTTGCCGCGCGAGCCGAAGGCACCGTCCTGCGGGAACTGCGGCGCACCGAACGGGCAGGCATAAAAACAATAGCCACAGCCGATGCAAATATCCTTGTCATGCAGCACCACGCCGTCATCGGTGTAGTAGAAACAGTCGACCGGACAGACCGCTGCACAGGGTGCATCCGAGCAGTGCATGCAGGCCACCGACATGGAACGCTCACCCGGCGAACCATCGTTGATCGTGACCACGCGGCGGCGGTTTACCCCCCAGGGCACCTCGTTTTCGTTTTTGCAGGCCGTGACGCAAGCGTTGCACTCGATGCAGCGTTCGACATCACAGAGAAATTTCATTCGGGCCATGATTTCGTCTCCTTATGGTCTCAAGCGCTGCGGATGCGGCACAGTGATGCCTTGGTTTCCTGCATCTGTGTCACGGAGTCATATCCATAGGTGAATGCCGTATTACAGGCCTCACCGAGGACGTAGGGATCACTGCCCTTCGGGTACTTGTCCCGCAGGTCCTTGCCCTGGAAATGACCTCCGAAATGGAACGGCAACCACACGACGCCCGGTGCCACACCCTCCTGCGTCACCTTCGCCATAACCTTGATGCTTGCCCCCTCGGGTCCGTCGACCCATATCTGCTCGCCATCCTTGATGCCGTAATTGTTGGCATCCTCGATATTGATCTCGGCAAACATGTCCTGCTGCAGTTCCGCCAGCCAGGGATTCGAACGGCTCTCGTCGCCGCCGCCCTCGTATTCCACCAGCCGGCCGCTGGTCATGATCAGCGGAAAATCAGCGGTGTAGTCCTTCGCCTGGATCGATCCGTATCGGGTCGGCAGGCGGTAGAACGACTTGCGATCCTCGTAGCTCGGGTACTTTTCCACAAGGTCACGCCGCGTGGTATACAGCGGTTCGCGGTGTACCGGTACCGGGTCGGGGAAAGTCCATACCACACTACGTGCCTTGGCGTTGCCGAACGGTGCACAACCGTGCTTGATGGCCACCCGCTGGATGCCACCGGAGCGGTCGGTCTTCCAGTTCTTGCCATCGGCGAGCTGCTTCTCCGCGTCGGTCAGGTCATCCCACCAGCCGAGCTGCTTCAGCATGTCGGCGGTGAATTCCGGGTGACCGTCCCGGAGTTCGTTGCCCACGGGATAGGAACCCTCGGCCAGCAGGTTGACGCCATCGCGCTCGACACCGAAGCGGGCGCGGAAATTCAGACCGCCGCGCGCCACCGGCTTGCTGGTGTCATACAGGTTGGGGGTGCCGGGATGTCCCATCTCGGCGGTACCCCAGCACGGCCAGGGCATACCGTAGTAGTCACCGTCGGCCGGACCCCCCCGGGCCTCGAGGCTGGTGTAGTCGAAGGTATGCCAGTTGCGCTGATGCTGCTTCAGGCGTTCCGGGCTCTGGCCGGTATAGCCGATGGTCCACATACCCTTGTTGAATTCGCGGGTGATGTCCTCGATGTTGGGCTCGTCATTCTCCACCGCGATGTTCTTGCACAGCTGCTCGCCAAATCCGAGCTTGCCGGCCAGCTTGTACATGATGGTGTGATCCGGCAGGGACTCGAACAGCGGGTCGATGACCTTGTCACGCCATTGCAGGGAGCGGTTCGATGCAGTCACCGAGCCATAGGTCTCGAACTGGGTGGCCGCCGGCAACAGGTAGACGCCGTCGGTGCGGTCGTGCATGACGGCACTGACCGTGGGATAGGGATCGATGATGACCATGAGGTCGAGCTTCTCCATGGCCTCTTTCATATCGGGGCCACGTGTCTGGCTGTTCGGCGCATGTCCCCAGAACACCATGGCACGGACATTGTCTTTCTGTGCCATGTTGGCCTTGTCTTCCAGCACACCGTCGATCCAGCGCGATACCGGGATGCCCTTGGTGTTCATCGGCTTGGCCGGCTTGCCCTTGGCCTCTTCATAACTGCCCTGGTCGAACTGTCCGACCAGCCAGTCGTGGTCGACATCCCAGACCTTCGCCCAGTGCTTCCAGGCACCCCCCGACAGACCGTAATAGCCCGGCAGGGTATGACTGAGCACACCGAAGTCGGTAGCGCCCTGCACGTTGTCATGACCGCGGAAGATATTGGTGCCGCCACCGGCAACGCCCATGTTGCCGAGCGCCAGCTGGAACACGCAGTAGGCACGGGTGTTGTTGTTGCCGATGGTGTGCTGCGTGCCACCCATGCACCAGATAAACGTCCCCGGGCGATTTTGTGCCATGAGCTGCGCGGCACGCTTCACGGTCTCTTCCGGCACACCCGAAACGCGTTCGACCTCGTCCGGTGTCCACTTCGCCACTTCCGCACGGATCTCGTCCATGCCATAGACACGCTGCTTGATGAACTCCTTGTCTTCCCAGCCGTTCTCGAAGATATGCCAGAGCATGCCCCAGACCGCCGCCATATCGGTTCCCGGCCGGATACGCATGAAGAGGTCGGCATGTGCGGCGGTACGTGTGAAACGCGGATCGATGACGATCAGCGGTGCATTGTTGCGTTCCGTGGCGCGGAAGACATGCTGCAGGGATACCGGGTGGGCCTCGGCCGGGTTGCCGCCGATGATCAGGATTGCCTTGCTGTTGTGAATGTCGTTGTAGGAATTGGTCATGGCACCATAGCCCCAGGTGTTGGCAACACCGGCAACCGTGGTGGAATGACAGATGCGTGCCTGGTGGTCCACGTTGTTGGTACCCCAGAGGGCAGCAAACTTGCGGAACAGGTAGGCCTGCTCGTTGTTGTGCTTGGCCGAACCCAGCCAGTAGACGGAATCCGGACCGGACTGTTCGCGGATCGCCTTCATCTGGTCGCCGATCTCGTTGATAGCCTGTTCCCAGGACACCTTGGTCCACTTGCCATCCACCAGCTTGGTCGGATACTTCAGGCGCCGTTCACCGTGACCGTGTTCGCGCACCGAGGCACCCTTGGCACAGTGCGCACCGCGATTGAACGGGTGATCGAAGGCCGGTTCCTGGCCGGTCCAGACACCGTTTTCCACCTCGGCATAGATACCGCAGCCAACCGAGCAATGCGTGCAGATGGTACGTAACTGATCGGTTTTGCCGCCGGATGCCGCCGGTTCAGCGGCAGCCGATGCCTTTTGCATCATCGACAGCGGCAGTGAACTGGCCGCGGCGATGCCGCCGGCACTGATACCGGAACGTTTAAGGAATGTACGGCGATCCATCGTGGCCGCGTTAAGCACGACCTGTGCCGGTGATTGATCTGCACCCTCTTTCTTCTTGACCAGCTTCATAGTCCAGCCTCCTGAATTTCAGAGATCACTCTGTGCCCTGCTATGCAATATGCCTGATCGGCAATACCCCCCTGCTGTCCGGCCTGATGGATTCAGGCCAAAAAAAACCGGATCACGTTCTGAGTGTCCGGTAATAGTCCTTGATGTGGTCTGTCTCGTGATAACCGCGGGAAGCCTTGTCGGTGTACTTCCGCGTTGCCGTGCCACCTGCATCGGCGGCGTGCAACCGCGATGCAAATACGCTTGTCAATGCGGTTGCCCCACCGGCAGCAGCCATCCCCTTGAGAAAACTGCGGCGGTTGGTCGCAGGTCCTGCCTGGTGCTGTTTCATCGTCTCCTCCAACGGTTATTGGTTGGACATGGCTATCATGCCATTTCTACACCGGCAGTGAAAAGTAGCGCTGCTCCACTGCCAGAAACTGCTGTCCCAGCTGTGCCACGGCCCGGTAGAAGTCCGCGGCTTCGGCCTCGCCAAGATCTGCAAAAAAATGACCCAGCCACGGGGCCACATAGTCTTCAAAAAAGGCCGATTGTTTAGAGTGTAGACCATCTTCGGAGATTATCATCCCCATGATCTCACAAACCGCGGCGGCATGATCTTCCGGCTCGGCAACATCCGCCTGTCGCTCGATACCCAGCCCCGCCAGCTCCTCTCGCAACGAGGCTAACACCTTTTCCATGAGAAGACCATGGATATAGAAGGAGGCATAGGGCACCAGCTCACCTCGTCCCAATCCTATGAATAATTTGAAATATTCGTCCTTTAGCCGATCCGGATCCGCATTTGCCGCCGCCGCCCGCAGTCCCTGCCAGACGGCTTTCATGGCAGTGTCCGCGGTATCCGCTGCCGGCTGAAGATCACGCAACAGGCCAATCATCGCGGCATCGGGGGGGGCCGCAAGCAGTGCGCCCAGCAGGCGGTAAATATCGGCCCGCGCCTGCTCGCCGGCATCGAACTCCCGACCGGCGGGCTGCGAGTTCTCGCTCATGACAAGCCTCCCGGGGATGCCGGCTCATCGCCCATGCCTTCCTCGGCATACATGGCCTTTACCCGGCAGTCTTCACACATCTTCAGTCGCTCCAGTGCTGCTCCCTGGAACATCGGGTGGTCCTTCATCTTGCTACTGATCTTTTTGATCACCTGCCGGGTCGCGAACGCTTTGCCGCAACGGATGCACAAAAAAGGCTCTTCTTCGCACACAATCCGGCGCGTGGTGCGTTTTTGTGAATCGTAGAGGTAGCGCGGCGACGCGGCAATTGCGTCCTCGGGACAGGTCCGGCAACACAGGCCGCACTGCACGCAATTGGCCTCGATAAAGACCAGCTGCGGGCTTTCCGTGCCGGCCTCGAGGGCATGGGCCGGGCACTGCGAGACACAGGCCATGCACAAGGTACAGCGATTGCTGTCCACCTGGACCTCGCCAAACGGTGCACCGGCAGGCAGTGCCACCAGTGGCCGGGAGACTTTGGCCTGGGTATACAGGTGTTCCACGGCCAGTCGAATCACGGTGCGTTTTTCATCCAGCGCGGCAAATGTGGCCGGCACGCGCCCGTCCGTGGCCGGTAAAGTCGCGAGGGTATCGGCCAGGTCAGTGTCACCTGCCTGGCACAGCAGCAAGGTGGTGGCCGGGTTACCCATGCCGCTCAGGATTTCCCTGGCAACGGTCAGCTGGTGTGTCACCTCGCGTGTCACGCTGGCCGGCAGTCTGGCTGTTGCCAGCAATGCAATCGCCGCCGCACCGTAGGCCAGTGTGGCAAGCCACGTATCCATACCGACACTGCCAAGCTCCTCGACCTCTACCGGGATAACGCGTTCCGGCAGCTGTGCCGCCATGTCCATGACCGCCACGTGACCGGCCGCGGCATCATGGAACAGCACGACCGCGTCGGTGCCCTTGGCATCGTGATAGGTCTGCAACAGCACCCGTACCCGCTGCAGGGTGTCGGCAAGTCGCGGGTAACCGTAGGTGATAGCACCGGTCGGACAGGCCGTGGCGCAACTGCCGGCACCCTGGCAGAGGTTCGGGTTGACCTCGATGCGCTCGCCCAGCGAACGGATGGCATCCGTCGGGCAGCTATCCAGACAGCGCGTGCAGGCGGTAATGCCGCTCCGGCCATGTGCACAGATACTGGCATCATATTGAAAATATTGTGGTTTCTCGAACTGACCGGTCAGACCGGGAATCTCGTCGAGGGCAGCCTGCAAGGCCACGGGGTCTGAGCCCGGCGCAAAGTAACCCGGCGGTAGTGTCTCGGATTGCAAGAGCGGCGGACTGCCGAGGTCCAGTACCAGGTCATATATCTGCAGCTCGGCAGTGCCTTCCTGCAGTTCAAAATGACCAAGGTAACCGCTGAGGACGACCGGCGCGGCGGCAGTAGTACCAGGATGACCGGTACAGTAGATATTGGCAAACGTGTCCAGCGCCGCGGTGACTTGCCCGATTGCCTCCTCCGTACCGACCACCAGCAGCCGGCCGGCGGATTGGTAGGCAACGATACCGGCCGGTTCCCGTTCGGTATCGCCGGCCACGGCCAGGGCGGTGGCACGCGCCTTGCCATTGATGGTCCCCGCCGGCAGGCAGGTTGCCAGCTCTGATTCAGGTGTTGTCATGGAATGCAATCAGCCGGACGGCACATCGCCCTTGTCAGTTTCATTATTCTGCGCTGTGGTTTCGTCGCATTCAGTATTACCCGTTTCCGCTGCCGCTGTCACGTCATCCGCGGGTACCGCGTCACCGGCTGTCTGCCGGGTTTGCACATCCGGGGATTCCGCCCTTCTCTTTTCCGCCTCCAGCTCGCGCTGCATCCTGCGTTTCATTTCACGGGTAACAAGCTTGCCGAGGCTTGCAAACTGCGTGAAGTCCTCGTCGTAGTCATTCAGACCATCGGTGACGTTGTAGGCGGGCTGGCTGAACAGTTTACGCAACGCCTGATGCCGCATGTTGTCACTGACACCGGGTGACAGGAACGGGGAAAAATCGCTGTTCTCGTCAAGTGTTTCGATTGGCGGCATATCGGCGTCCGTCAGCTCTTTTTCCGCAGCTGTTGCCGGCAGCTCGGGCGGCGTCACCGCAGCCGACTCGTTTTCAGGCGCGTCCGCGGCATCAACCTGCGTATCCAGCTTGCGGCGCGACCAGCGTGCCAGGAAACTTTCCTGGTCATCCACTGCCGGTTCGCCGGATTTATTTTCGCGGCCCACGACCATCCTCCTTCCAGTTGTCGCGCTTGCGTTTCCTGCGCTTTTGCGGGACATAGTGCTCCAGTACAAAGCGCTCGGCCCAGCGGTACAGTTCCGGCGGCATGGCAACCGTCTCGACGATCTCGTCGGTTTCCATGTACGAGGTCGCCTCGCCGTAACTCAGCGTCGCAATGAAGGGCTGCAGCGGTTCGCCGGGTTCCTGGTTACAGATCACGAAAACAGCCGGATTGTCACTGACGAGATTGTAGTAATAACTTTCTGCATCGTCCTTGTACAGACGCATACGCAAACCGGTATGCAGAAACTGCTGCCCTTTCGTAGCTGCATGTAATTGTCGATCCTGCTTATCTTCGCTGACATGACCGGTTCCCGGTTGCGCCTTCTCCAGTTCACCGGCTACCACGTCCGCAACATGCCAGCGACCCTCTTCCCAGCGATTGTCAGCTGTCTCGCGAAACTCGATGAGCACGGATATGGCAAACTCGTCGCGCACCGGTGTTTCCAGGGAATCAGGCATGTCCTGGCCACCAGGTGTGTATGGATTGCTATCCTTTACCATTAACCCATAGTATAGGCGTGTAACCGGCAGCTCAAATGCGCACGCGCCGGCCACTATCCGAAGACGATTGCCATGTCACACACGCAGGACAACTACCGACCCGAGATCACGCATGCCGGGCTGTCTCCGACACACCCGGTGCAGGCGGTTGATGAATTCAATGATACCCGGGATGTGGAAATACCCGGCGAGTCACCCCTGACCCTGTACGTGGACGGGCGCGAGATCGTTACCCTCATGACCATCGGCGCCCATCCCGAGGCACTGGCCCTAGGCTACCTGCGCAACCAGCGCTTCGTTGACCGGCTGGAACAGGTCAAATCGGTCATCGTGGACCACCATACCGAGGCGGTTCATATCACCAGCCGGGAGGGCATCGAGGGCTGGGATGAAAAGCTGAAGAAACGCACCGTCACCACCGGCTGCGGCCAGGGCACGGTATTTAGCTGTACGCTGGACTCGCTGTACACGGTGCACCTGCCGGAGATTACGGTGCGGCAGTCAACCATATACAAGCTGCTGGAAAAGGTATCCGGCTGCAACGACATCTACAGGCGCGCGGGTGCCGTGCATGGCTGCGGCCTGTGTGAGGACACGGAGATTATTCTTTATACCGAGGACGTCGGCCGTCATAACGCGGCCGATGCCATTTCCGGCTACATGTGGCTGGATGACATCCGCGGCGACAACAAGATCTTCTACACCACCGGCCGCCTGACCTCGGAGATCGTCATGAAGACCGCCCACATGGGCATCGCGGCACTGGTGTCGCGTTCCGGTGTCACCCACATGGGTCTGGAACTGGCGCAGGAACTGGATATGACCATGATCGCCCGCGCCAAGGGACGGCACTTCCTGGTCTATCACGGGGCGGACAACGTTCTCTTCGACGCGCCGCCCGACAAGCGCCCGCCCAAGATGGTGCGCTGAACGTTCTATTCGACCGCGATTTCACCCTCGATGGTATGCGACAGCCCGAGTTCGGCAATCTCCAGGGTGATGGTGGCCCTGAAAGGCCCGCCGCCATCCAGCTTGCCGGCCGCATCGGCTTCCTGCAGGGCCTTTTCGATTTCCCGTTGCGAGGTAATACCCGACTTCTTCAGGAATTTCCGTATTGACATATTGACGATGTCTTCGTCCACGCTGCACCCCCGGCATTTATGCCTTTGTCATGATTACCCGCCCATCTTAATGAACACCGGCGGTCACATAAAGCCCTGAAAAAGCATGCCGGCAGCCCCCAGTATACCGGTTGAAGACATCAGTGCGGTCATCCTCGCCGGCGGCAGGGCGCGTCGCATGGCCGGTGAGGACAAGGGCCTGATCGAACTGAAAGGCAAGCCCCTGCTTGACCATATCATTACCGCACTGCGGCCCCAGGTCGGCGAGATCCTGGTCAACGCCAACCGCAACCTCGAACGTTACCGTGCGTTCGGCTACCCGGTGATCGAGGACATCATGGGTGATTTTTTCGGGCCACTGGTCGGCATGGCGACCGGCATGCAGGCAACCGAAAAACCCTACCTGCTGACCGTTCCCTGCGATTCGCCGCTGGTGCCGGCACAGCTCGCCGGCTCACTCTATAGCGCACTGATCAGCGAGAATGCAGAGCTCAGCGTGGCCCATGATGGCGTGCGCATGCAGCCGGTGTTCGCCTTGCTGGACTGCCGGCTGCTCCCGGACCTGCTGGACTACCTCAATGAGGGCGGGCGCAAGATCGATACCTGGTATGCACAGCATCGGCTGGCCCTGGCAGATTTTTCTGCTGTCCCGGAGATGTTCCTCAATCTCAATACGCCGAAAGACAAGGCCGTACTGGAAAGAAGGTTAATGGAATAACCGTGCACTCCGGGACATTCATTGTCTATACTGTCATACAACCCGGCTGGCAAAATAATCCAGAGAACGATAGCCTGAGAGACCATGAGCACTGACCTGATTGACCCGTTTGGCCGAACCGTCGAGTATGTCCGGCTGTCTGTCACCGACCGTTGTGACCTGCGCTGCTTTTATTGCCTGCCAGGTGACTACCGTGACTTCAGCGAGCCGGAGGAGTGGCTGACATTTGCAGAAATCGAACGCGTTATCGGTGCCTTTGTCTCCCTTGGGGTACGCCGCGTCCGCATCACCGGGGGTGAACCGCTGGTGCGGAAAAACCTGCCGGAACTTGCCGGGAATCTTGCCAGCATACCCGGCCTGCTCGACTTGTCATTGAGCACCAATGCCGTCGGCCTGACACGCCATGCCGGGGCGCTGAGCGCTGCCGGCGTCCGCCGCATCAACGTCAGCCTGGATTCACTGCGCACCGAACGTTTCAAGCAGATCACCAGGGGTAACCTCGAAAAGGTCATCGCCGGACTGATGGCGGCAAAACAGAACGGATTTTCCCCGATCAAGATCAACATGGTTGTCATGAAAGGCGTCAATGACGACGAAATCGAGGACATGGTCGAGTTCTGTATCGAACATCATTTCACGCTGCGTCTGATTGAAACCATGCCGATCGGCGATACCGGCCGGTCTGCCACCTCCTATTACGTCGACCTGCAGAAAATCAAGGCACGGCTCGCGGAACGTTACGAGCTGATCCCCGGCGTCATGCCTGGCGGGGGACCGGCCCGCTATGTACAGGTTGCCGGGACCGAATTGCGGATCGGGTTCATTACCCCGATCTCGCAGCACTTCTGTGAAACCTGCAACCGTGTCCGGCTGGCCGTCGACGGCACCCTGTACCTGTGCCTCGGCCAGGAACACAAGTTCGAGTTCCGTCCGTTGCTGCGTGCCGGAATCAGCGACGCCGAATTGCTGGATACGGTGCAGCATGCCATTACCCTGAAACCGGAACGCCACGAGTTTCGCGAACGGCCGCAGCAGATCGTCCGCTTCATGGCCAGGACCGGCGGCTGATATACCATGGTCCAGTTGCGTTTCTTTGCCAGTCTGCGCGAGACGCTCGGCGTCGGAGACGAACAAGTAGTCCTGCCGGACGATATCACCGATATCTCGGCACTGACGGGCTGGCTGCAGGAACGCAACGATATCTGGCACACGGCACTGGGTGACTCGCGGGTGCATGTCGCCGTCAACCAGGTGCTCGTCAAACCGGACTGCGCGGTAAATGACGGTGATGAAGTGGCCTGGTTCCCTCCGGTGACCGGTGGCTGACCATGATCCGTGTACAAACGGAAGACTTCGATCCGGGTGCAGAACTTGAACAGCTGCGCAGGAACAACGGCGGCAAGGCCGGCGCCGTGGTCAGCTTTATGGGCCTGGTACGCGACCTTAACGAAGGCGATACCATCCGGCAGATGACGCTGGAACACTACCCCGGTATGACCGAGAAGGCGCTCGGGATTATTGAAACCACTGCAAGGGAACGCTGGAAACTGACCGACGTGATCATCATCCACCGTATCGGCCCGCTGGCGCCCGATGACCGCATCGTGTTCGTGGCCGCAGCCAGCCCCCACCGCAAACAGGCCTTCCACGCCTGCGAGTACATGATCGACACCCTGAAAACCGACGCACCGTTCTGGAAGAAGGAAGCCACCGCCAGCGGCAACCGCTGGGTTTCCACCCCGCCTGTCATCGGTTAAGTGGCCTGAACAACCGGTTTCGACCCAAACCCTCCGTTTATTAGACGCTTATTCAAGAAAGGTCTTAACGTCTGGAAGCGAACCATCTCGATTAGTCAGGATACAATCATAGAACGTCCGCTCAACAAAGAACCCGACGTTAACGTCCTGCATGTTTTACAGTAACTATCCACCACATGCCGGCATTCACACAACTAAAGGCCTGCATGAAAGCCTTAGGTCCAGCTTATCCAAATTACACGGCAATCGAAGGTTCGCTACTTCACACCTGGGATAGATTCTTTCTTGTGATTTTATGCAATACAATTTCCCCAGGAGGAATGTATCAAAGGAATTCTTCATGGGAATAAACCCGAACT
>CP070821.1:2157146-2186018 GCA_020344335.1 Gammaproteobacteria bacterium
GTTGCAGGAGCTACGAGTGTAACCGTCAAGCCGGACGGTACCGTTCAAATTGAAGGGCAAACAGTCAACTTGAAGGGTACTAATATAAAAATGAAGGCAAGCAATCAGATAAGTATGGAGACTGGTGGCAACAGCATAAACCTGGATCCCGCCTCTATAAATATTAATTCCAATTCATCACTAAACATAAAATCATCCGGATTGATCGATATAGAATCAGGCTCTATCTTGGACATTGGTGCGAGTGGCATTTTGAACCTGAAAGGCTCTCTGATAAATATAAATTGAGGCATGCCATGCAAAACACATACAAAATACTCATAGGTCTTACTCTAGCGGTAGCTACCACTGGTTTATGGGCAGGCGGTCCAGCGGCACGGGTTGGAGACACAACAGCCACAGGGGGGGCGATTGTTACAGGAGAACCTACGGTCCTGATTGGTGGCTTACCCGCGGCGCGGATTACCGACACGGCGACATCTCCATTGGTGATACCAGGTATTCCACCTATACCTTGTGTAGGCGGCCCCATACTAACGGGCAGTTCAACTGTACTAATCGGAGGATTGCCTGCAGCTCACCTTGGGAGCCAAATTTCACTTGCATGCGGATTTACAGACTTTGTTGTCCGGGGTGATCCGACTGTATTGATAAATTGATGATGATTAATACCTAGAGTTAGCCGGTAGTTGGCGGTTAAGCATTCATGAAAATGGCGGCCTCCGGGCCGCCATTTTCTTTCAGGGAACGGCAAGTTTTGGCTGCCGATAGTAGCCGTTTAGTAACGGCTTATATAACCGACTGGTGTACTTCCGAGAACGACCCAACCCGATCATTCAGCTAACTGTCTTAATGTCTTTAACATACTGCAAGTTGCCGTTCATGGTGTTTCTCGTACCGGTGAGCACGTGACCTTCACGGGAAAACCGAGAATGACCGGTTCTGGCCGATAGTCGCCGTTCATAAACGCGCAACTGTGAGGTTTTCTGTTTCTGGGGAATGTCGGGTTTTGGGTGCCGCAAGTAGACGTATACTTATATGCCCTACGCCCTCTACCTCTCTTTGGTGCTATGTTTTCATCTTTGCCGGTAACGCTGATTACGTCTAAAGTCAGACTATGCCATTCAATTTCACGACCATACCGCCGCTGTCGCTCTACATCCACATCCCGTGGTGTGTGCGCAAGTGCCCCTACTGCGACTTCAACTCGCACGCAGTGCGTGGCGAGATTCCGGAACAGGAATACGTTAGCGCCCTGGTGGCCGACCTCGAGCAGGACCTGCCTCTGGTCTGGGGACGTACCGTGGAATCGGTATTTATCGGTGGCGGTACACCGAGCCTGTGTTCACCGGACGCAATCGAACGGCTGCTTGGCGACATCCGCGCCCGCCTGCCGCTGAGACCCGCTGCCGAAATCACCTTGGAAGCGAATCCCGGGACCGTCGATCGAGAGCGTTTTGCCGGGTTCCGGAAAGCCGGTGTCAACCGCTTGTCACTTGGCATACAGAGTTTCGACCCGATTCTGCTGGAGCGGATCGGGCGCATCCATGACGGACAACAGGCACATGCCGCGATTGACGCAGCCCGCTCCGCAGGTTTTGACAACCTTAACCTCGATCTGATGTTCGGGCTGCCAGGCCAGACCCGCGAACAGGCGCTGGCAGACCTGGGTACTGCCGCCGGGCAGGAGCCGGCGCACATCTCCTGGTATGAGCTGACCATCGAACCGAACACCTGGTTTTACCGACACCCGCCGCAACGCCCGGACGATGAGCAGCTGTGGGAGATGCAGCAACAGGGTAATGAGCTGCTGCACGCGGCGGGTTACCGTCGTTATGAGGTATCGGCCTGGGCGCGCCCCGGCCGGCAGTGCCGGCATAACCGGAATTACTGGGAATTCGGCGATTACCTAGGTATCGGCGCAGGTGCCCACGGCAAGCTTACCGATGCCGTTGCACAGTCCATCACCCGGCGCTCGAAAATACGCCACCCGCAGCGCTACCTGGAACAAGTGCGGGATGGGCAGCGTCTCGCGAATACCGCAACACTATCCAGTGAAGATGCCGTGCTGGAGTTTGCGATGAACGCACTGCGACGCGATGACGGCTTTACCGTGACGGCGTTCAGCACGGCAACTGGCCTGCCATGGAGCACCATCGAACCGGCCGTCACGGCTGCCATCGAAACAGGCTTGCTGGTAATCGATGACAGTCGCATTCATACCACCCCCCGGGGACAGCGCTATCTCGATGAGCTGCTGCAGGCCTGGGTACCGGAGTCTGTGGACAATGCTAGAACCGGCTGATATCACCTGCCCCTATTGCGGGGAAGCATTCGAAACCACAGTCGACTGCAGTGGCGGGGACCAGCGATATATCGAGGACTGCCCGGTGTGTTGCCGCCCGGTTGAATTTCGTATCGAGACCGGGGGTGATCGGGAACTGCTGTCTGTAACCGTTGCGCGTGAAGAT
Source organism: Gammaproteobacteria bacterium (assembly GCA_020344335.1). Taxonomy (GTDB): domain Bacteria; phylum Pseudomonadota; class Gammaproteobacteria; order UBA9214; family UBA9214; genus SZUA-186. The sequence goes on from CP070821.1 coordinate 2,159,618, forward strand.
GACTGACTACAAGCCCGTTGACTGTAGCCTGTACAGTGACTATGAACTCGCCATCATGCACCGGCAGCCATTACGGCTAAGCTGGCGTGACACACAGGGCATGATCCACATCGCTGTCTACCGGCCGCTTGACATGTACACCCGGCAGGGTGAGGAATTCATGGTAGTCATGGATACGGATCGCAAGGAATCGCATATCCGGCTCGACTACATCTTGAGTTACAATCCTGCCTGACAGGCTGCATTCATGTTAGTCCGCCCACGGACGATAATGTTGCAATATGCGGGTTAGCAAACGGTAACCGGACTTGACCAACGATATCCACGATCTGGAGTTACTGCTCCGCTCCCGCATCCCGCTCATCATCATTGAAACCCGCGATGAAAAACGGGTCAAACAACTTTTTACGAAACTTGCGATAAAACTGTCCATGCCGGTGATGGCGTGGTCCGCAACGACCGGCCTGCAGCGTGTCGACTTCGAGGCTGCCCCCCAGAAGCACGCCAGTGAGCCGCGCCAGGCACTCGGGCAGATCAAGGCTACCGATACTCCCAGCATCTACCTGATGCTGGATTTCCACCCCTACCTCGATGATCCCTACAATATCCGGCTGTTGAAGGAGATCGCACAGGACCACCACAACCTCGGGCATACTCTGGTGCTGGCCAGCCACGACCTTGAGGTACCGCCCGAACTGGAAAATCTTGCCGCCGAATTCTCGCTGTCACTGCCGGATACCGAACGGCTGGAAGCCATTGTCCGCGAGGAAGCCACTCACTGGACGAAGGCCCACCCCGGCAACAGGGTGAAAACCGACCGCGGCACGCTGGATGCCATGGTACGCCAGTTACGTGGCCTGACGATGACGGATGCCCGACGCATCATCCGTTCAGTCATCTTCGATGACGGAGCCATAAAGCCGGATGATCTGGAACGCATCACCCGGGCACGCTATCAGCTGATCGAAAGCAACGGCGCACTGTCATGTGAATTTGATACCGCCAGGTTCAGCGAAGTCGGTGGTCTGCAAAATCTGAAACGCTGGGTCGAACTGCGCCGCACGGCCTTTCTGGAACCCGACGCTGATCTCGACACACCGCGGGGCATCCTGCTGGTTGGCGTCCAGGGCGGCGGCAAGAGCCTGGCCGCGAAAGCAGTAGCCGGCCTATGGGGTATCCCGTTGCTGCGGCTGGATTTCGGCACCCTGTACAACAAGTTTTTCGGCGAGACCGAGCGCAACCTGCGGGAGGCACTCAAGGCCGCGGAGGCCATGGCACCGTGCGTATTGTGGATTGACGAAATCGAAAAAGCGATTGCCAGCGGCGACTATGACAGCGGCACCTCGCGGCGCATCCTCGGCAACCTGCTGACCTGGATGGCCGAGCGTACGGCACCGGTGTTTATCGTCGCAACGGCCAATATCATCGAGCATCTGCCGCCGGAACTGATCCGCAAGGGGCGGCTCGATGAAATCTTCTTTGTTGACCTGCCGGACGCCCCGACACGGGCAGAAATCTTCGCCATCCACCTGCGCAAGCGCGACCAGAAGCCGATGGATTTCGATCTTGTTTCCCTTGCGAAACTCACCGATGGCTTCACCGGCGCAGAGATCGAGCAGGCTATCGTGGCAGCGCGTTACCTGGCACGGGCAGATGGCAGCACGCTAAACACCGACCATGTCCGACAAGAAATCGAACGCACCCGCCCACTGTCCCGCATCATGACCGAAAAGATTGCCCGGCTGCGTGCCTGGGCTGCCGAGCGCACGGTGCTGGCGAATTAATCCGGCTATTCGGATCCCACAGCTGCATTATCCACAGGCCAGGCGTGCACTGGTCGAGGCTGATCTGCTGGCCACAAAGAAATACAAGAAAGATAATAACTAATTGATTAAATTAGCTATTTTTTCAACTTGTGACCGTCTGCCGTGACCAGTCAGGGTCACCGGCACACAGCTTGTGAACAGTCAGTCCACAAGGTTATCCACAGGCCAGCACGGCTATCCCATTGAATTTAATAGGTTTATGGTATTTATCCAGAACCGGTGTACGGGGGAATGAGTGACGTGTGATATGCTGAAGCGAACCCGGTACAACAATAACGCCTGCAGGACAGGTAACAACGGGAGAACAACATGACAGAACCGGCAACCCCGGCCCCGCAGGATTTCGACGAATGGGCCAAACTGGCCGCCACCGACCTTCCCGCGTTTGAAACCCAGCGCAAACGCGTCATCGAGGCCGCCATCCGGCAGGCCCCGACCTGTAAACAGCAGCGTCTGCGCTGCCTGCAGTGGAAACTCGAACAGATCCGCAATACCGCACGCACCCCGATGGTCGCCTGCCTGCGCATGAACCGGATGCTTTGGGATGCCCTGGCAGGTGATGGCGGCCTGCTCGCCAGACTGCATGAGGCAACCTGCGACGGCGCGCACCCCGGCAACCACCGGGCCACAAAGGCGAAGATTATCCCGCTGGAGCGCCACCGCTAGACGCTTGCCGCTGCTTGGCGGATAACGTATCATTCCCCGCCTTTTCACGGTGCGTGCAGATGTTCCGCACCACGTGGACCAATACAGAAAACCGTACGATTCGAGGCAGTTATGAAACCCGAGACACATCCGGCCTACGACGATATCAAGGTCACCTGCAGCTGTGGCGCCACGTTCGAGACGCGCTCGACTGTCAGCAAGGACCTGCAGATTGAGGTTTGCTCTCAGTGCCACCCGTTCTATACCGGGAAACAGAAGATCGTCGATACCGGCGGTCGGGTGGATAAATTTCACCGCCGTTACAGAAAAAACAGCTAGCGTAACGCATGTGCGCGCAGTTTCGCGGAAAAGGGGTGTCCATACCGGACACCCCTTTTCCTTTTGCAGTCCGGTTACTGCTGATTCCCTTGGTGTGTCTCGCCGCCGCGAGCAACACCCTTGCCGCGACCTGTCCGGCCGAACGTACCAGCGAACGCGTGCGGGTCGTCCATGTCTACGACGGTGATACCATCAAGCTAACCGATGGCAGGCGGCTGCGCCTGATCGGTATCAACACCCCGGAAATCAGCCATGACGGCAGTCCTTCGCAAGCACTCGCCGAGCAGGCACGCTCGGCCCTGCGTACGCTGCTGGACCGCTACAACCGTACCCTCAACCTGCAGTATGGAAAACAGACTCGCGATCACTACGGGCGCCTGCTCGCCCATGCCTTTCTCGACGACGGGACCAATGTAGCCGTACGCCTGCTCGAACAGGGTATGGCGACAGCCCTGGTGGTACCGCCGAATACCTGGGCGCGCAACTGCTATGCAAGCGTCGAAGCTGTAGCGCGCAAGAAACAACGCGGCCTGTGGGCTTTTCCTGACTACCAGGTCATAGACGGCACGGCACTGCACGCGAATATCAGGGGATTTCGCATTGTCCGGGGACGGATCAGCGACATCCGCGAGTCGCGCCACGGCATCTGGCTGTATCTCGAGGGCCCGCTGGTAATACGCGTCAACCGGAAAGACCTGGTCAATTTCAAACCGGGGTTTCCGGAAGCATTCGAAGGCAAAACGGTCGAGGTGCGCGGCTGGATCAAAACGGACCGGAACGGCCTGCGAGTGAACGTGCGACACCCTGCCGCATTGTTTGCCATCAAAGCGGGGAAAGCACCTCCTGCCAGGTAAAAAGGCGAATAATCCTGCGGATTGGCAAGACATGACAATAGTGGGTATCGTTACCGCCATCCAGACTAACCATCCGGGACAAACGCATGAAAAAAATCAGTATCGTCGGCGCCGGACGTGTCGGTGAAACAACGGCATCAATACTGGCACAGGACAACCTGTGCCAGGAAGTGGTACTGCTGGATGTGCGCGAAGGTGCCGCCGCCGGTGCCGCACTGGATATCCAGCAGGCAGATACCTATTTCGGTTCTGATACCCTGGTCACCGGCGATACCGATCCCGAAATCATCAGTAACTCCGGCCTGGTTATCGTTACCGCCGGTTCGCCGCGCAAACCCGGCATGTCCCGCAGCGATGTACTCGACGTCAACCGCAAGGTCATTGAGGGCATTGTCGATGATGTCATGAAATTTGCACCGGACGCATTGCTGATGCTGGTCAGCAACCCGGTCGACGTGCTGACCTGGCATGCCTGGAAACGCACCGGCTGGGAACGCAACCGCGTATTTGGCCAGGCCGGTGTCCTGGATGCATCCCGCATGGCAACTTTTATCAGCCTGGAAACCGGTTATTCCGTGAAGGACATCCACACCATGGTCATCGGCGGGCATGGCGATACCATGGTGCCACTGTTCCGGCACAGCACGATCAATGGCATACCGGTGACTGAATTTCTCGATAGCGGCGCGATTCAACACATCACCGAACGCACCTGCAACGGCGGGGCCGAAGTACTGGGACTGCGCAAGGTCAGCAGTGCCTATCACGGCCCGGCAGCCGCCATCGCCACCATGGTCGATGCAATTACCAACAACCGGCGCCGGATTCTGCCCTGCATTAGCGTGCTTGACGGCGAATACCAGCAAAATGATGTAACGACCGGCGTACCGGCGATACTCGGTCGTAACGGGATCGAGTCGGTGGTTGAAGTCCACCTGGATGAATCCGAACAGGCGGCGCTGGAACGCTCTATCGAAAAGATCCGTGAAGACCTGGCAATGCTGTAAGTCCTGCTAGAACAGGTGTTCGGGTGTTTCCACGCCGGTCCCGGGTTGCGAATCGCTGGCCGCGGCAGTACCTGACTGCCGCGGCGTGTATTCGGCACGAAAGGTCTCGAAAATCCCGCCCGTCCGGCCGCTGCCCGCCAACAGGCCCGTTGCCGGATCGATGCGCACGGTTACCAGGCCACTAGGCTGATCGTATTTCCGGTTGCGTGTTCCGCTGAGCACCGCACCCATGTAGTCCATCCACATCGGGAGTGCAGCATGTCCCCCGGTCTCACGCCGCCCCAGTGGTTCCAGCTTGTCAAAGCCGACCCATGCCGTGGCAACCAGTGTCGGGTTATAACCACAGAACCAGGCATCCTTCTGGTCGTTGGTCGTACCGGTCTTGCCCGCGAGGTCGGTGCGGCCGAGTGACAGGGCGCGTTTTCCGGTGCCGCGCTTGATGACATCCTGCAGCATCGAGTTCATCAACCAGGCGTTCTGCGATGTAATCGTCTGCGGCGCAAGCCCCAGAGGTTGCGGTTGCCCGGTAACAATTGACTCCAGAGTTTCCGGACAATCGGGGCAAACCACAGGCACTTGCGCATTGAAGACCACATTCCCCTCGGCATCTTGGATACGCTTGATGAAATAGGGATTCACCAGATAACCGCCATTGGCAAACACGGCATAGGCCCGGGCCATTTGTAATGGTGTCGCCGAGGCGCTCCCCAGTGCAAGCGTAAGATCTCGCGGCAACTGGTCTGACGTATAACCAAACCGCTCGGCATAACCGGCAGCATAGTCGGGTCCGATGGACCGCAGGATGCGAATGGAAACCAGGTTGCGCGATCGATAAAGTGCCTCGCGCAGCCGGGTAGGGCCAAAGATCTTGCCGCTGTAGTTTTCCGGTCGCCAGGTATCTTCAAGTACATCATCATCGAATACCACCGGGGCATCATTGATAACACTTGCTGCCGTGAAACCCGATTCCAGTGCCGCAGAGTAAATAATGGGTTTGAAACTGGAACCCGGCTGCCGCCTTGCCTGTATGGCCCGGTTGAACTTGCTGCGGCTGAAATCAAATCCTCCCACCAGCGCGACCACCGCACCATCTTCCGGCCGCAGCGCTACCAGTGCCCCCTGCACCACGGGCTCCTGGGCCAGCCACCAGCCGCCATCACGTTCCTCCACCCTGATGATGTCACCGGCAGACACCACGTCAGCGGCCTTCTGTGGAGCAGAACCCATTCGATTGACGCTTTCATACGGACGTGCCCAGGAAAGTCCGTCCCAGTCGATGGTGACCTGCTTGCGGCTGCGCAGCAGCACCTGCGCGGACTTTTCCTCCACAGCGATTACCAGGCCCGGCACGAGTCCGCCGGCATCACGATAATCCGCCAGTAACTCCGGCCAGGCATCGATGTCATGTTCCGCCAGGCTGATTTTCGCGAGTGGACCGAGATAGCCGTGTCGTCGGCTGTAGTCCAGCAGGGCATTGCGCAGGGAGCGACTGGCTTCCTGCTGATGTTTTGACTGTAGCGTAGTCACAACCTCGAAACCGGATGTGTAGGCCTCCGGCCCGTAACGCCGGATCATTTCGTCACGTACCATCTCGGCGATGAAGGGCGCATGAGCCTCGGGCTGGACCATGTGCAGCTTCGCGCCGTCCTCCTCGGCCAGCGCGTCCCGGTAGACGGCATCGTCGATGTAATCGAGGCTGTGCATGCGCCCGAGAATATAATTGCGCCGTGCTATAGCGGCAGCAGGATTCTTGATCGGATTGACGCGCGACGGTGCCTTGGGCAAGGCGGCAATCATCGCCATACGGGCAACCGAGAGCTCATCAATCCCAGTACCGTAGTAAACGCGTGCGGCCGCCTCGATACCATAGGCCCGATGGCCCAGGTAGATCTTGTTGAGATACAGCTCAAGAACCTCGTTCTTGGTCAGTTCGCGCTCGATCTTGAAGGCGAGGATGATCTCGGTGAGCTTGCGCAGATAGGTTTTTTCCCTGCTCAGGAAAAAGTTACGGGCCACCTGCATGGTGATGGTACTCCCGCCCTGGCGTTTCTCACCGGTACGTGCCAGTTCAATGGCAGCACGCAGCAGGCCCTGGAAATCAACCCCGGAATGCTTGTAAAACCGGTCGTCCTCGGCCGCCAGGAAGGCCTGAATCAGCAGCGGCGGTACCTTTTCTATCTCTACAGGCTTCCGGCGTTTTTCCCCGAATTCCGCCAGAAATTTGCCATCCCGGGTATAGATCCGAAGCGGTACCTGCAATTGCACGTCGCGCAGTGTCTCGATCGAGGGCAGTTCCGGTGCAATCTTCGCGTAGAGGATGACCGCGAGCAATGACAGAATGATGAAGCCGGTAAATACCGCCGACAGCAGCAAACGCCCAAAGGGATTGAAATTCATTTTACGCCTGAAATCTTGTGATCGAGTTCAAAAATCGGGACAGCAAAACCGCATTCATCCAGAAAAACCTCATCCCGGCAAAAATTTTTCTCAACAATACCGGATTTCATCCGATAACTAACAGCACAATCTCGATGACGGGTTCAATATGGTTGACAAACAATTGCCAATACCATCTAATGCCCCGAGATACCTATGCGGTCCAACATTGGGTAATTAAAGGAAAACTTGTGCCACTCGCGCAACTATTTAAAAGGACAACGCCGCCCGTAATCGGCCTGGATATCAGCTCAACAGCGATAAAACTGCTGGAACTGAGCAAAAGTGGATCACGCTACCGGGTGGAAAGCTATGCGGTTGAGCCCCTTCCCCCGAATTCTGTCGTTGAAAAAAATATTACGGATATCGAGGCCGTAGGCGAAGCCATCCGGCGTGCCGTGAAACGTTCGGGTACCCGGACCCGCCATGCTGCCGTGGCCGTGGCCGGTTCCTCGGTTATTACCAAGACCATACCGATGCCGGCTGGACTCTCCGAAGACGATATGGAGAGCCAGATTGAATTCGAGGCGGATCAGTATGTCCCCTATCCGCTCGACGAGGTGAATCTCGATTTCGAGGTCATTGGGCCCTCGGAGAAGAATCCCGATACCGTCGATGTGCTGCTCGCGGCCTGTCGCAGCGAAAATGTCGAGATGCGCAATGCGGCAGTGGAGACCGGCGGTCTCCACACCCAGGTGATGGATGTCGAATCCTTCGCAAGTGAGAATGCCTTTGCGCTGCTCACCGACCAGCTCCCGAACAACGGTGTGGAAAAAACCATCGCTGTCATTGACGTCGGTGCCACCATGACCACGCTCAATGTCATGGATGACCTGAAGAGTATCTATACCCGCGACACGGTGTTCGGTGGCAAGCAGCTAACCGAGGAAATCATGCGTCGTTACGGTCTCTCCTATGAAGAGGCCGGTATGGCGAAGCGCCAGGGTGGCCTGCCGGAAAACTATGTAACCGATGTGCTGGAGCCGTTCAAGGAGGCCATGGCACAGCAGACCAGCCGTTCACTGCAGTTCTTTTACTCTTCCACCCCGCACAGCAAGGTAGACCACGTCGTGCTCGCCGGTGGCAGCGCCTCGATACCCGGCGTTGACGAGTTAATCCAGGAACGGCTTGGTGTGGAAACCAGCATTGCCAATCCGTTTGCTTCCATGTCCCTGTCTGCGCGCGTGAAACCCCAGATTCTCAGCAATGATGCACCTGCCTTGCTGATTGTCTGCGGACTTGCCCTGAGGAGCTTCGACTAGCATGGCAAAGATCAACCTGCTTCCCTGGCGAGAGGAGCTGCGCAAACGCAAACAGCAAGAATTCGCCTTCATGTCGGGCGGGGCCGCGGTCATTGCCGGGCTTGTTGTGCTGCTGGCACATTTGCATGTTGACGGGATGATCAAGGACCAGCAAGAGCGTAATGCCTTTCTGGAAAAAGAGATTGAAATCCTTGACCAGCGCATCGGCCGCATCAAGGAACTGGAAAAACTCAAGGCTGACCTGCTGGCCCGTATGAACGTTATCCAGGAACTGCAGCGCAGCCGCCCGGAAAGTGTCCACTTGATGGACGAAGTGGTACGTACCCTGCCGGATGGTGTTTACCTCAGCAAGTTTGCCCAGAGGGGCAAGGGGCTGTTAATGAATGGTGTGGCCCAGTCGAATGCCAGGGTATCGGACTATATGCGCAACATCGACAGCTCCGACTGGCTGTCCGACCCAAAACTTGACCAGATCAGGACAACCGAGGAAGAACGGCGCCGGCTGGCCAACTTCCAGTTGCAGGGCAAACAGAAGATCCACAAGCCGCCAATGAATAACGAGGCACAGGACGAGGGTGGGTCATGAACCTTGATCTAAATGAACTGGACCTGACCAATGTTGCACGCTGGCCGGCGGCTGCGCGTGCTGTGGTAATCATATTCATTATGGGTGGCGTGATATTCCTCGGCTACTGGTTTCACACCAAGGACCAGCTGGTTGAGCTGCAAAAGGAAGAGCAGCACGAAATGGACCTGAAGGTGATATTCGAGAAGAAAGCCCAGCAGGCGGCCAATTTGGAGGCCTACGAGCTGCAACTCGAGGAAATGCGTGAATCGTTTGGCGCCATGCTGCGCCAGCTGCCGAACAAGACCGAGGTCGCCGACCTGCTGGTTGACGTGTCCCAGACCGGACTGGCCAGCGGACTTGAATTCGAGCTGTTCAGACCGCAGGCCGAACTACCGCGTGAATTCTATGCCGAGCTACCGATCAACATCCAGGTTATCGGCAGGTATCACGAATTCGGGGATTTCATCAGCGGGGTTGCTGCCCTGCCACGCATCGTCACCGTCCATGATGTCAGCATCTCGCCACGCACAAAAGACGGCAGCCTGCTGGTCATGAACCTGACTGCCAAGACCTACCGTTACCTCGAGGAGGAAGAACGGTATCCAGAGGAAGCGCCGGCACAATGAAAATGAGCAGTAAACAGACAGTATACCGGTTAGCGGTACTGGCAGTGGCAGGACTACTGGCTGCCTGTTCGAATGACCCAACGACAGATCTCGAGGTCTACATCGAGGAAGTCAAAAGCCAGCAGAAATCCTCTATCGAGCCATTACCGGAATTCGAGCCGTTCGACTCATTTGAATATGCTGCCAGTGAACTGCGTGACCCGTTTACCGCACCGGTTTTCTCGCACACACCGGCAGCAGTGGCGCAGGCGAGCAACAGCGGCATCAAGCCGGACTTTGACCGCCCGACCGAGCCGCTGGAAGAGTATCCGCTGGACAGCCTGCGCATGGTGGGGACCCTGGCACAGAATGAAAACAACTGGGCGCTGGTCCTGGATACCGATGAAACCATCCATCGGGTACAGAACGGCAACCACATCGGCCAGAATCACGGCAAGATCATCCGGGTAACAGAATTTGAAGTTGAACTCACGGAAATCATTCCTGATGGACTCGGAGGCTGGATGGAACGACCGGCTTCCATCGCAATCAGCGAATAATCCCACGGGGGAATCGCAATGACCGCACAATGCTCTCATCGACCACTGGATTGCACATTTAATTTCGGCAGGGCCATGTACAGGCTGGTTTCAAACAGCCTGAAAGCGCTGTTGATTACCGGCACCCTGTTGCTGGCTGGCGGTCTCTCTGCCGTTCATGCAGCAGATGCGGAAACCAGCAATGCGCTCAAGGCAGTCGATTTCTCCAGCCTTCCTGGCAACAAGGCCCAGATTGTACTGACCCTGGAAAACCCGGCCAGCACACCCCTGAGTTTTACAATTGACAACCCGGCACGCATCGCACTCGATTTCCCGGGCACGAAAAACCAGCTGACTCAGCGCAACCAGGAAATCGGTATCGGCATGGCCCAGAGCCTGACTTCAGTCGAGGCCCAGGGGCGTACCCGTGTCGTGGTCAATCTGACCGAGATGGTTCCCTACGAGGCCCATGCCGAAGGCAACAAGGTCGTCCTGGTCCTGCAGGGCGGTGGCATGCAGCAGAGTGCGGCGGCGGCGGCCATCACGGCAGCGAAAGGCGGCCCGATGCCGGAAATCACCAATATTGACTTCCGACGCGGTGAAAACGGCGAGGGCCGTGTCATCGTAAGCCTGTCCGATCCCTCGGTTCCGGTCGATATGCAGCAGGAAACCGGCAAGGTCGTTGTCGACTTCTACCGCGCCAGATTGCCAGAGGAGCTGGCACGTCGTCTGGACGTACTGGATTTCGCCACACCGATCAAGACCATTGATACCTATGCCCGTGGCGAGAATGTCCACATGGTGATCACCCCCATGGGTAATTATGAACACCTCGCCTATCAGACAGACAACATCTTTACGATCGAGGTGCGCGCGATTACCGCGGAAGAAGCCGAAGAAGCCAAGAAGGACGAATTCGGTTTTTCCGGCGAACGCCTGTCGCTTAACTTCCAGGACATCGAGGTACGCTCGGTGCTGCAGTTGATAGCCGATTTCACCGGCATCAATGTCGTAGTCAGTGACACGGTAGGCGGCAGCCTGACGCTGCGCCTGAAAAATGTTCCCTGGGACCAGGCACTGGATATCATCCTGAAAACCAAGGGGCTTGGCATGCGCCAGACAGGCAATGTCATGCTGATCGCACCGAGCGAGGAAATCGCGGCCCGCGAGAAACTCGAGCTCGAGGCCCAGAAGCAGATCGAGGAACTCGAGCCGCTGTATTCCGAGTTCATCCAGATCAACTATGCCAAGGCTGCTAGCATACAGGCCCTGCTGATCAGTGAAGATACCACCCTGCTGTCTGATCGCGGCAAGGCAACCATTGATGACCGCACCAACACGTTGCTGGTACAGGACACCGTGGCCAAACTGGTCGATATCCGCAAGCTGGTGGCACGCCTGGATATTCCGGTACGCCAGGTATTGATTGAATCACGTATCGTGATCGCCAACGATGACTTCGCCAAGGAACTGGGTGTCAAATTCGGCTATTCAAGAAACACGTCCTTTCCCAACAACAGTAATAGAGCGATTATCGGCGGTAAGATTCCGGGTGACACTAACTTCGGAGGACCAACCGCCTTCGAGACACCGGCCGATTCCGGTATCGAGGGCCTGATTACCGACCTGGGTGTTGCCAATCCCACCGGTTCCATTGGGCTGGCCATCGGCAGGATCGGCGACAAGCTGCTGCAACTCGAGCTGAATGCCATGGAGATGGAAGGTCGCGGTGAAGTAGTCTCCAGTCCACGTGTACTGACCTCCAACCAGAAAGCCGCCTACATCGAGTCTGGTACGGAAATTCCGTACCAGGAAGCGACTTCCAGTGGCGCGACCAATGTATCCTTCAAGAAGGCTGTACTCAGCCTGAATGTCACCCCGCAGATCACACCGGATGATCGCATCATCATGGATCTGGTTGTCAACAAGGACGCCGTCGGGCAGGTATTCCTGGGCGTTCCCAGTATCGACACCAAGGAAATCGCCACGCAGGTGCTCGTCAATAACGGCGAGACCCTGGTCCTGGGCGGCATCTATGAACGGTCGACACTGGATGAAGTGGACAGGGTCCCGTTCTTCGGCGAACTGCCGATGATCGACTGGCTGTTCAAGACCACCCGGACATCGGATGACAAGGAAGAGTTGCTCATCTTCGTCACGCCGAAGATCGTCAAGGAAAGCTTCCGCCTCTGATCACTGGCTGTTGCTGGTGCTTGCCAGCGAACGCCGTTTCTGTCATATCTGCCCGGCATGAATAAGCCGGGCAGTTTGTTTCTGACGGGTCCCATGGGGGCCGGCAAATCTACCATTGGCCGCCAGCTGGCAAAACAACTGGGTATGACCTTCTGTGACAGCGACTCCGAGATTGAGCGCCGCACGGGTGTCGACATCCCCTTGATATTCGAGATCGAGGGCGAGGCCGGCTTCCGTAAACGGGAATGTGCCGTTATCGATGAACTTACACAGAAGCCGGACATCGTGCTGGCCACAGGCGGTGGCGCCATCCTCGATCCGGAAAACCGCAGTAATCTCCGCCAGCGCGGTCGTGTCATTTACTTGCATACCCCGGTTGATGCACAAATTGCACGCACAGCCAATGACCGTAACCGACCGTTGCTGCAAACGGAAAACCCGCGCCAGCGTCTCGAGGAATTGATGCAGATCCGTGAACCCCTGTACCGGGAAACCGCCGACCTGGTGATCGATACGGCTGGCAAGCGTGTCCGTGATGTGGTACGGGAAATCATACAACTACTTGAACTTAACTGACCCGTGCTTTTCCTATATGCTGTTTTGCTGGCACAGGCAATCCCCGGCTCATGAAAACACTCACGGTCGATCTCGGCATCCGCAGCTACCCGATCCATATCGGGCAGCAATTATTGCAACAGCCGGAACTGGTCACAGACCATATCAGGGGCCGCCAGGTCATGGTGGTCAGCAACGAAACCGTTGCACCGCTTTACCTTGATAAAGTACTGGAACTACTCGATGGTTTCGACGTGGCAACCGTGATCATCCCGGATGGGGAGCAGTACAAGACCCTCGATACCCTGAATACCATCTTCGATGCATTACTGGAGAAACGCTTCAACCGTACCTGTACCCTGGTCGCGCTGGGTGGTGGCGTCGTCGGTGATATCACCGGCTTTGCCGCAGCCTGCTATCAGCGTGGTGTGGCTTTCGTACAGCTGCCCACCACCCTGCTGGCACAGGTCGATTCTTCCGTCGGTGGCAAGACCGGTGTCAACCATGCGCTGGGCAAGAACATGATTGGTGCCTTCCACCAACCCGGCTGCGTGCTGATCGACACTGACACGCTGGACACGCTGGATGATCGCCAGCTGGCGGCGGGCCTTGCCGAGGTCATCAAGTACGGGCTGATTCGTGACGCCGGCTTCTTCAACTGGCTGGAGGAACACATGGACTGGCTCAAAGAGCGTGACAAGGAAGCGCTTGCCTATGCAATCGAGCACTCCTGCCGCATCAAGGCCGAGATCGTAGCTGCCGATGAGCGTGAAAGCGGACAACGCGCCCTGCTCAACCTTGGACATACCTTTGGCCATGCCATCGAAACCGGAACCGGCTACGGCACCTGGTTGCACGGCGAGGCGGTTGCGACGGGCATGTTGATGGCCGCCGACCTGTCGGCCAGGCACGGGTGGCTGGCCACCGCGGATGTCGAGCGTATCGCCACGCTGCTGCAACAGGCCGGCCTGCCAATTCACCCACCGGAGGAAATGGATGCGGACCAGTTCATCCGGTTGATGGCCGTGGACAAGAAGGTTATCGATAGCGGGCTGCGCCTGGTGTTACTCAAATCCATCGGCGATGCACTAGTCACCGGCGACTTCGAAGCCCGTCTGCTACAAGAAACCCTGGACTCAGCCGCCTGATCGTGAGCAACGTTCCCCTCACACTGCAACCGGGCATGCTGGCCCCCTACGCGGTAACCGAGGATTGCTCAAAGGGACGCCGCCATGCCGAACCCGCACCGGCAATGCGCAGCGAGTTCCAGCGCGACCGTGACCGCATCATTCACTCCGCGGCCTTCCGGCGGCTCGAATACAAGACCCAGGTCTTCGTCAACCACGAAGGCGACCTGTTCCGCACCCGCCTGACGCATTCCATAGAGGTCGCGCAAATATCCCGCTCGATTGCGCGCGCACTGCACCTGAACGAGGACCTGACCGAGGGCATCGCGCTGGCGCATGACCTCGGGCATACGCCTTTCGGACATGCCGGCCAGGATGCACTGAATGCCTGCATGCAGGACTACGGTGGTTTCGAACACAACCTGCAGTCGCTGCGTGTCGTAGATGAACTGGAAGAACGCTATGCCGAGTTCCCCGGTCTCAACCTGACCTACGAAACCCGCGAGGGCATCCTCAAGCATTGCTCACGCAAACATGCCGTATCTCTGGGCGAACTGGGTCAGCGGTTTATCGAACGCCTGCAGCCATCGCTGGAAGCACAACTCACCAATCTCGGCGATGAAATCGCCTATAACAGTCACGATGTCGATGATGGCCTGCGGTCCGGCCTGATCGCGGTGGAAGAACTCACCGATATCGCACTGTTCCGGCAACAGTACGAAACCGTCCGTTCAAAATACTCGTCACTTTCCCCGCGGCGTACGATCCACGAGGTCGTGCGCCGGCTGATCAACTGCCAGGTAGTAGATCTTGTAGAGACCAGCATGAGGAATCTGGAACGGGCCAAGCCGGCCGATATCGAGGCAGTCCGCACGCATGGCGAACCGCTGATCAGCTTTAGTGACGCCATGCGTGAACAGAACCTGGAACTGAAACGCTTCCTGCGCAACAACCTTTACCGGCACTACCGGGTGCACCGCATGAGCGCCAAGGCACTGCAGACTATTACTGCCCTGTTTGAGGCATTTAACGAGGATATCCGCCTGATGCCGGATGAGGCACAGCAAAAATCCCGTGAACTGGAAGCAACCCATGGCAGGGACGGCCGGGCACGCGCCGTAGCCGATTACATTGCCGGTATGACGGACCGCTACGCCATTGCGGAGTACGAGCGAACCTTTAATCCTTCCATATAACCAAATGCTCCAATACCCTATTCACTGCAATGGCCCATGACTGCAGAGACAAGTTCAGTTATGGACCGATTGGGATACTCGCCTGTGTCATGCAGGATGTAGAACAATTGAGGAACAGTTTCCGGCAAGACCCAGTGAAACCCGCCATACATAGTCGTCCCCGCGATGGCGGGCATCAAGCAGATCGGGAAATATGTAAAAAAACTGAAGACATCCGTGTTGACAAGATCTGGCCTTCATTCGTTGTGAACGATGGGCACGTGGATTGTCGTCAAGTACCTCCTTCATCCTGCCATCTCATGACACTTGTATACCGTGCGGGAATAGCTACAGGAAAATAAATCTTTTTCACAAGATATTTTTTCTCTGCGCCTCTGCGACCAATATTTTATTATTTAACCGGCCACGTCATTCCAGGTTTCGTTATGCGTATCTATATGCAAATCCCGCCCGAGGGTGACAAGGCACCGCGCTATTATCACCTGCACCTGCAGGAAGACCTGCTGGAGGGCTGGACACTGGTGCGCGAATGGGGTTACCAGGGCAGCAGCGGGCGGGTACGGCGTGAACACTTCGATGAACGCGAACAGGCTGAGGAAGCATTGCTGCGGGTGCGCGATGAACAGTTGAAACGCGGTTACCAGGTGGTATTCCTGCAGGCACTATCCGATTGATCTCCTGGCCCATGCACCCTGCATACCCCTGAAAACCAAGAGGAAAAACCTGCTATCCCAAATTGAACCCCCGCGCCGGCAGCGCTATACTGTCGGGCCTTTTGGCCGCGGGTCGAAACCCGCCGCCGACCAGTAGTGAATATTATATAATTCATTGTAATATAAGTATTTTTACTGTCCGTACCCGCAATGCTGGCACAGCGGACGGATAGCAGACGCATAACAACCGGGATTTTGCCAATGAAGCAGGGCAGTTTGCCGCCCCGACAGGGCCTGTACGACCCCGCCAACGAGCATGACGCCTGTGGCGTAGGTTTCGTTGCCAATGTCAAGGGCCGCAAGAGTCACGAGATTATCCGCCAGGGCCTGCAGGTTCTGGAAAACCTGACCCACCGCGGCGCCGTCGGTGCCGACCCGCTGGCCGGTGACGGTGCCGGCATTCTGATGCAGATCCCGGACACCTTCCTGCGCGAGGAATGCGCCACACTCGGTTTTACCCTGCCGGCGACCGATGACTACGGTGTCGGTGTCATCTTCCTGCCAAAAAACGGGGACACCCGCCGCCACTGTGTAACACTGATCGAGGAGACCGTTGCCGCCGAGGGCCAAGCGCTGATTGGCTGGCGCGATGTGCCGACAGACAATACCGGTGTGGGTGAGGGCGTCATAGCCGTCGAACCGGTGGTACGCCAGGTCTTCATTGGCCGCGGGGACAACACGGACAAGGGCGACAGTTTCGAGCGCAAGCTGTTCGTCATCCGCAAGTGCGTGGAAAATGCCCTGCGCACCTCCGGTCTCGAAGGCAGTGAATCGTTTTACGTGCCGTCGATGTCCTGCCGCACACTGTCCTACAAGGGCATGCTGCTCGCCAATCAGGTGGACCGGTACTATGCCGACCTGAATGACGAGCGCGTCACCTCGGCACTCGCACTGGTGCACCAGCGGTTCTCCACCAATACCTTTCCGTCCTGGGACCTGGCACAGCCGTTCCGGATGATCGCGCACAATGGCGAGATCAACACGCTACGCGGCAACATCAACTGGATGAACGCACGCCGCCATTCGATGGCCTCGGCACTGTTCGGAAATGACCTGGAAAAGCTCTGGCCGCTGATCGCCGAAGGCCAGTCCGACTCCGCCTGTTTTGACAACGCGCTGGAACTGTTGGTCACGGGTGGTTACTCGATGGCGCACGCCATGATGCTGCTGATTCCCGAGGCCTGGTCCGGTAACCCGCTGATGGACGAGGAACGCCGTGCCTTTTATGAATACTATGCGGCGGTGATGGAACCGTGGGACGGGCCCGCGGCCGTGGCCTTTACCGACGGTCGACAGATCGGCGCCACCCTCGACCGTAACGGTCTGCGCCCTGCCCGCTACCTGATTACCGATGATGATCTCGTCGTGATGGCCTCCGAGATGGGTGTCCTGGATATTCCCGAGGAGCGCATTGTAAAGAAATGGCGCCTGCAGCCGGGCAAGATGTTTCTCATCGATACCGAGCAGGGCCGCATCATCGACGATGCCGAGATCAAGGCAGAACTGGCTGGCAGACATGCCTACCAGGAATGGCTCAACAAGACCCAGATCCGGCTGCAGAACCTACCGGGCGAGATCAGCCCGATGGTGCCGGACCATGACACCCTGCTCGACCGGCAACAGGCCTTTGGCTACACCCAGGAAGACATCAAGTTCCTGATGACACCCATGGCCGTGACCGGCCAGGAGGCCATCGGCTCCATGGGCGCGGACAACCCTGTTGCGGTGCTTTCCAGCAAGCCGAAACCACTCGCGAACTATTTCAAGCAGAACTTCGCGCAGGTCACCAATCCGCCAATCGATCCGATCCGCGAGGAACTGGTGATGTCGCTGGTCTCGCTCATCGGACCGCGTCCGAATCTGCTGGGCCTTGAGTCCGCCGGTGAACACATGCGCCTCGAGGTAAGTCAGCCGATCCTGACCAATACTGACATAGAACGCATCCGCCACATCGAGGATCACACCGGCGGCGTCTTCCGCACCCGTACCCTGGACATCTGCTACCCGGCTACACAGGGTGCCGGCGGCATGCAGGCCGCAGTGGATGCCGTCTGTGAGCAGGCCGAGAAGGCAGTCACCGAGGGTTACAACATCCTGATCCTGTCCGACCGCGCCGTCGACGTCGATCACATTGCCATCCCGGCCCTGCTGGCGACCGCAGCCGTACACCATCACCTGGTACGCGCCGGCCTGCGCACCGTATCCGGACTGGTCGTGGAGACCGGCGCCGCACGCGAGGTACACCAGTTTGCCACCCTCGCCGGTTATGGCGCGGAAGCCATCAATCCCTACCTGGCATTTGAGACACTGGCCGCGATGCGTGACCGGATGCAGGAAGACCTCAGCCTCGATGAAATCCAGAACCGCTACATCAAGGCCATCGGCAAGGGCCTGTTCAAGGTCATGTCCAAGATGGGCATTTCGACCTACCAGTCCTACTGCGGTGCACAGATCTTTGATGCCGTTGGGCTGACAACCGAGTTTGTCGACAAATATTTTACCGGCACGGCAACCACCATCGAGGGTGCCGGGCTGGACGAGATCGCGGCCGAAACGGTGCGCTGGCACCGGGATGCCTGGAGCGACGCGCCGCTCTACCGCGACAAGCTCGACATCGGTGGCGATTACGCCTTTCGCCTGCGCGGCGAGGACCACATGTGGACCCCGGAATCGATTTCCAGGCTGCAACACGCCACCCGGGCCAACAATGCCGGGACCTACCGCGAATTCGCCCAGCTGGTCAACGAGCAGAATGAGCGCCTGCTGACCCTGCGCGGACTGTTTGAGTTCAATTTTGCGAAAGAACCGATACCGCTGGACGAGGTGGAACCGGCCAGCGAAATCGTCAAGCGTTTTTCCACCGGCGCCATGTCGTTCGGTTCGATTTCCTACGAGGCGCATACTACGCTCGCGATCGCCATGAACCGCATCGGCGGCAGGTCAAACACCGGTGAAGGCGGCGAGCAGCCGGAACGTTTCAAGCCGATGGAAAACGGTGACTCGAAACGCTCCGCCATCAAGCAGGTGGCTTCCGGACGCTTCGGGGTGACTACCGAATACCTCGCCAACTCCGACATGATCCAGATCAAGATGGCACAGGGTGCCAAGCCCGGTGAGGGCGGCCAGCTGCCCGGACACAAGGTCGACGCCATCATCGCCAAGGTACGCCATTCGACCCCGGGTGTCGGGCTGATTTCTCCACCGCCGCACCATGACATCTATTCCATCGAGGACCTGGCGCAGTTGATCCATGACCTCAAGAATGCCAACCCGCGCGCGGATATCAGCGTGAAGCTGGTGTCCGAGGTCGGCGTCGGCACCGTGGCCGCGGGGGTTTCCAAGGCACATGCGGACCACGTCACCATCGCCGGCCACGATGGCGGCACAGGCGCCAGCCCGCTGACCTCGATCAAGCATGCCGGCAGCCCCTGGGAAATCGGGCTGGCCGAGACCCACCAGACGCTGGTGCTGAACAACCTGCGCGGGCGCATCTCGGTGCAGGTCGATGGCGGCATGCGCACCGGCCGGGATGTCGTGGTGGGTGCCCTGCTGGGCGCGGATGAATTCGGCTTCGCCACGGCGCCGCTGATCATAGAAGGCTGCATCATGATGCGCAAGTGTCATCTCAATACCTGCCCGGTCGGCGTGGCCACCCAGGACCCGGAACTGCGCAAACGCTTTACCGGCAAGCCGGAGCACGTAGTCAACTATTTTTTCTTCGTGGCCGAGGAAATCCGCGAGCTGATGGCGAAACTCGGTCACCGTAATTTCGATGACATGATCGGCCAGTCGCAGTACCTCAACATGCGCCGTGCCATCGATCACTGGAAAGCGCACGGGCTCGACTATTCACGCATCCTGCACAAGCCGGATGCCGGCCCCGATATCGCGCTCTACAAGTGCGAACCACAGGACCATGGCCTCGACAGGGCGCTGGACAATGAACTCATCCGGCTGGCACAGCCGGCACTGGAATCCGGCAAGCCGGTGAAGATCGACCTGCCGGTCCGCAACACCAACCGCACCGTCGGCACCATGCTCTCCGGCGAAGTTGCTCTACGCTATGGTCACGAGGGCCTGCCGGAAGACACCATCAGCATCACCCTGCGCGGCACGGCCGGCCAGAGCTTCGGTGCCTTTGTCGCGCACGGCGTCAGCCTGGAGCTGATCGGTGAAGGCAATGATTATGTCGGCAAGGGCCTGAGTGGCGGTCGCCTGGTGGTCTACCCACCGCCGGAATCACCAATCGTTCCCGAGGAAAACATCATCGTCGGCAACACCGTGCTGTACGGTGCCATCAGCGGCGAATGTTACTTCCGCGGCGTGGCAGGCGAGCGCTTCGCGGTACGCAACTCCGGTGTTACGGCCGTGGTCGAGGGCGTCGGTGATCATGGCTGTGAATATATGACCGGCGGCATCGTAGTCGTGCTCGGGGATTCCGGACGCAACTTCGCGGCCGGAATGAGCGGCGGCATTGCCTACGTGCTGGACGAGCGCGGTGATTTCGAACAGCGATGCAACCTCGCCATGGTGGAACTCGAACCGATACCAGCCGAGGACGACGCACTGGAACAACTCGATCATCAGGGGGGTGACCTGGAGACCCACGGACGCGTCGATGTACACCACGACATGACCCGTTATGACGCACAGCGCCTGAAAGGGCTGATCGAAAAGCATGTGCACTACACCAACAGTACGCGCGGCCGTCACATCCTCGACAACTGGGGTGACTACCTGCAGAAATTCGTCAAGGTCATGCCGGTGGATTACCGGCGTGCACTGCAGGAAATGCAGGCCGCGCAGGCAGCGACTTCACAGGTCGCTCAGGGAGGTCGCTAGCCATGGGCAAGCCGACCGGATTCATGGAGTACGAGCGGATCGACCGGAGCTATACGCTGCCGGCCGATCGCGTACAGCACTTCAGGGAATTTGTCATTCCGCTGGAAGACCAGGAGGTCAGCCAGCAGGCTGCCCGCTGCATGGACTGCGGCATCCCGTTCTGCCATGAAGGCTGTCCGGTCAACAACATCATCCCGGACTGGAACGACCTGGTCTACAAGGAAGACTGGCAAGGGGCCCTCGCGGTATTGCACTCCACCAACAACTTTCCGGAATTCACCGGGCGCATCTGCCCGGCACCCTGCGAGGCATCCTGCACCCTGAACATCGATGACAACCCCGTCACGATCAAGACCATCGAATGCGCCATCATCGACAAGGCCTGGGAAAACAACTGGGTTACCCCGCAGATCGCCGAGCACAAGACCGGCAAGCGCGTGGCGGTAGTCGGTTCCGGCCCCGCCGGCCTGGCCTGTGCCCAGCAACTCGCGCGCGCAGGGCATGAGGTCGCGGTGTTCGAGAAGAGCGACCGCATCGGTGGCCTGTTGCGTTACGGTATTCCCGATTTCAAGATGGAAAAACACACCATCGACCGGCGCATGGCGCAGATGCAGGCCGAGGGAGTCACCTTCCACACCGAAACCCATGTCGGAACAGATCTGCCGGCCAGGAAGCTGCTCGATGAGTTCGATGCCGTGGCGCTGACCGGTGGCTCCGAGCACCCCCGCGATCTTGAAGTGCCCGGCCGCGAACTGGATGGCGTACATTTCGCCATGACCTTCCTGCCGCAACAAAACAAGCGCAATGCCGGTGACGAGATTTCCCCGGAAATCGCCATAACCGCAAAAAACAAGCACGTCATTGTCATCGGCGGTGGCGACACCGGTTCTGACTGTATCGGGACCTCGTTCCGCCAGGGTGCCGTGTCCGTCACCCAGCTGGAAATCCTGCCGAAACCGCCGAACAAGGAGAACAAGGCGCTGACCTGGCCCAACTGGCCGCTGAAGCTGCGCACCTCCAGTTCCCAGGAAGAAGGCGCAGAACGCGACTGGGCCGTGGCCACCAGGTCCATCGAGGGCAAGGATGGCAAGGTGACCGCCATCAACTGCGTACGGCTGGAGTGGCAACAGGACGAAAAGGGTGGCTGGAACATGGAAGAAATCCCGGGTAGTGAATTCCAGTTAAAGGCCGACCTGGTACTGCTGGCAATGGGCTTCGTGCACCCGGTTCATGAAGGCATGCTGCAGGAACTCGGCGTCGAACTCGACGCGCGCGGCAACGTGAAGGGCGCCACCGACGGCGATCGGTCCTATTACACCTCGCTCGACAAGGTATTCAGTGCCGGCGATATGCGCCGCGGTCAGTCGCTGGTCGTCTGGGCCATCCGCGAGGGCCGGCAGTGCGCGCGCTCGATCGATAAATTTTTGATGGGTTCGTCTGATTTGCCAGTATAACTTGCAGGCAAGCGATCCTGTTTGCAGGTGTTTGGTTCGTGTTTCACGATCCGGGCGAAACCCGATAGTTCCTATTACTTGATAAAACAAGTGGCCCGGGGGCGCGTAAGGCCACTTACAATGGCACCCATGCAACCACTGCAGAACGACCGACTGCTGAAGGCCCTTCTCCGCGAACCCGTGGATGTTACCCCGGTATGGATGATGCGCCAGGCCGGTCGCTATTTACCGGAATATCGCAAGGTCCGCACGCAGGCCGGCAGCTTCATGGATTTGTGTACCAATCCCGAACTTGCCTGCGAAGTTACCCTGCAACCGCTGGAACGTTTCCCGCTCGATGCCGCGATCCTGTTTTCCGACATCCTGACCATTCCCGATGCCATGGGGCTGGGACTGTACTTCGAGGAAGGAGAAGGACCGCGCTTCTCCAGGCCGATACGTAGCGCGGCCGACGTCGACGCCCTCCCGGTACCGGACCCGGAAGCCGAGCTGCGTTATGTCATGGATGCCGTGCGCCTGATCCGGCGTGTGCTCGATAATCGCATTCCCCTGATCGGCTTCTCCGGCAGCCCGTGGACGCTGGCAACCTACATGGTCGAAGGCAGCTCGAGCAAGACCTTTTCACGGGTCAAGGCCATGCTCTACGATGAGCCGCGGGTACTGCACCGCCTGCTCGATACCCTTGCCAAAGCAGTCGTTGCCTACCTCAATGCACAGATCGCGGCCGGTGCCCAGACCGTGATGATCTTCGATACCTGGGGCGGTGTACTGACGCCAGCGGACTATGCAGAATTCTCGTTGCAGTACATGCAGCAAATCATCAGCGGCCTGACGCGCGAAGCCGAGGACCGCCGGGTCCCCGTCATCCTGTTTACCAAGGGCGGCTGCCAGTGGCTGGAGGCGATGGCCGACACCGGCTGTGACGCACTTGGCATCGACTGGTCCACCGACCTCGCCCGGGCCCGCCAGCGCGTCGGCGACCGGGTGGCACTGCAGGGCAATCTCGACCCGGCGGTACTGTATTCAGAACCTGAAGTCATCCGCAGCAAGGTTGCCGGCGTCCTCGAGGCCTATGGTACGGGTTCCGGTCATGTCTTTAATCTCGGCCACGGCATCAATCCGGATGTCGATCCGGAACATGCCGGTGTGCTGGTCGATGCCGTGCACGAACTCAGCAGGCCATACCACCTGCAATCCTCCTGACACGCACGGCACGTCGCCCGGGAGGGGTTCAGGTGCATCGCGAACAAAAAAGGAACATGAATGAACGAAAAATCCGAAACCCGAAACATGGCGCTGTTCTGTGACTTCGAGAATGTTGCCCTCGGGGTACGCGATGCAAAATATGCCGCCTTTGACATCCAGAAGGTGCTGGAGCACTTACTGCTCAAGGGCAACATTGTCGTCAAGAAGGCCTACTGCGACTGGGACCGTTACAAGAAGTTCAAGGCCGCCATGCACGAGGCGGCCTTTGAGTTGATCGAGATTCCCCATGTGCGCCAGTCAGGCAAGAACTCCGCCGATATCCGCATGGTCGTCGACGCCCTGGATCTCTGCTACACCAAGCTGCACGTCGACACCTTTGTCGTCATCAGCGGTGATTCGGACTTCTCGTCGCTGGTCAGCAAGCTGCGCGAGAACGACAAGGTGGTCATCGGGGTCGGCGTAAAAAGCTCCACCTCCGACCTGTTGATCGCCAACTGCGACGAGTTCATCTTTTACGACGACCTGGTACGAGAATCAAAAAAACCGCGCCGTGCACGGCGCAAACCCGCCGCAAAAAAGACAGGCAAGAAAAGCGCCGCAAAAACCGAGGACGACAAGCAGCAGGATGCGCTGGACCTGGTGGTCGAAACGGTCGAGGCCCTGTTCAAGGAACGCGGCGAAGAGGAAAAGGTCTGGGGATCGATGGTCAAGCAGACACTGAAACGCCGCAACCCCGGCTTTAACGAGACCTATCACGGCTTCCGCACCTTCGGACAGCTGCTGGAAGAGGCGCAGGCACGTAAGCTGCTGACATTGCAGCTGGACGAGAAATCTGGCGGGTACATCATCAGGGAGATCATCCGCGAGGACTAGTTATCAGCCCCATCACAGAATGTTGCCTTGCACGAACACTGCACAGCCGGTGCAATATGGGAGTAACCATGCAGGCTCTGCGGGAACATCCAGCACCTGTAACAGTCAATACTATTGTTAAGTAACATTTGGAGGTTTTGTAATGGGAATACCTGAACGCGATGGAGACGGCTACCTGGTCGATAGCAGTAGATGGACGCCGGAGATTGCGCGTGCCATGGCACAGGACGACGGCGTGGAACTCGATGATGTCAAGTGGCAACAGATACTGAAGGCGCGCGAATATTACGAGGCGCATGCCGTAGTGCCACCTATCCGCAAGTTTTCCAAATACCTGGGAGAAGACCAGAAAGGGATGTTCAAATTGTGGATGACCGGTCCGATGAAGCCAATCACCAAGTACGGTGGATTGCCCAAACCAACCGGTTGTGTCTGAATGAATTGCAAGACGATGCCATGGTAGCACCAGGCATGTGACTAATAACTTCTGCTTTTAATTGCTCACACCAGTGGAATAATTTGAGAGCCGACTACCTGCTTATTACGCAGGTGCGCTACCTGACACTTAACCATTTATTCGTAAGGAATGGGAATTTGAAGGGATTTAGCAGCAAGTAGAAAGAATCTCCAATAACTTCATAACTTGCTGTTCTAAAAAATGGTCGGGGCGAGAGGATTTGAACCTCCGACCACCTGCACCCCATGCAGGTGCGCTACCAGGCTGCGCTACGCCCCGAATTGAAAATCAGTGAAATTATATCAGGAACCCGCGGGAACCCGGACTAGCGTTTCAGGAGTTGCAGGACTTCCTCGAGCTCAAGGCGTACCTGGTGCACGATCTGCTGGCTCTGGGTGATGTCTTCCCGCGCATCCTCGCCGGACATCTTTTGCCGGGCGCCGCCGATGGTGAATCCCTGTTCGTACAGCAGGCTGCGGATCTGCCGGATCATCAGCACATCCTGGCGCTGGTAGTAACGACGGTTGCCGCGACGTTTTACCGGCTTGAGCTGCGGAAACTCCTGCTCCCAGTAACGCAGGACATGTGGTTTTACGCCACACAGGTCACTGACTTCACCGATGGTGAAATAGCGTTTACCGGGAATTGCAGGAAGCTCGTCGTTATTGCTCGCTTCCAGCATAGGCCTCTACCCTTGCCTTGAGTTTCTGACCCGACCGGAAGGTAACAACACGGCGTGCGAGTATGGGTATCTCTTCGCCGGTTTTGGGGTTGCGTCCGGGCCGTTCGTTTTTCTCGCGCAGATCAAAATTTCCGAATCCGGAAAGCTTGACCTGGCGGCCATGTTCCAGCGCAACACGGATTTCCTCGAAGAAGAGTTCCACCAGCTCTTTTGCCTCGCGCTTGTTGAGCCCGAGTTCTTCAAACAGCTTTTCTGCCATATCGGCTTTTGTAAGTGCCATTTTTTTACTCTCTTAATTGTGCCCCGAATTTCTCCCCAAGGCCGTCGGTCACGCGGGTGACAACCGCCTCCACATCATCATCTGTTAGTGTGCGTGAAGAATCCTGTAGAATCAAGCCAAAAGCGATGCTTTTTCGCCCTGTTTCTATGCCTTTTCCCTGGTACACGTCAAAAATCACCATGTCCCTGAGGAGTTCCCCGGCGAGCCCCGTCACGGCTGTTTCCAGTTCACTGGCCGGCAGTTCACTGTCGACTACCATGGCCAGGTCACGACGAATGGACGGGTAGCGTGAAATCTCCTGGAATCTTATGACTTCCGCATTTTTCAGGGCGTCATATTCCAGCTCGAACAGGAACGTGTCCGGTTCCAGATCATGCTTGCCGGCAAGCGCCGGATGAATGCGGCCCAGCCAGCCGACATCCCTGCCATTCACGGTAATCACTGCGGCCTGACCCGGGTGCAGGGCCGGATGCGACCCGGGTGCGAAACGGCAATCCTCAACCTGCCCGGACAGTGACAGGATCATCTCCACGTGGCTGCGTATGTCATAGAAATCTGCGGCCTCCGGTTTCCCACCCCAGTGCTCCGGGTTGCGTTCGCCGGCAAGCACACCGCCGATTACGTAATCCTGTTTTATTTCATTGTCTTGTAACCAAAACCTCAACCCATGCTCGAAAAGTCGCAGGCGGCTCACCTGGCGCTTGCGATTATGCTGCAGGGCCGTCAATAGCCCGGGCCAGAG
>CP070821.1:2186118-2245597 GCA_020344335.1 Gammaproteobacteria bacterium
ATCTCGTTCATGCGTTGTTGCAGTTCCTCTACCGGGATATTCACGGCCCCGTCGATATGACCCTGTTCACCGACGAATTCTTCAGGGCTACGCACATCAAGCACCAGCAAATCCCTTTCAGCATCGAGCCGCCGCCGAAATTCCTCCGTCTCCATCATCGGGCCACGACGCAGGGTGCCGATCAGGCGTGGCAGAAAGGCCACCACCGCCAGCAGGGCAAGGGCCAGCAGGCCTTTCTGGATCATGCCCTCGCCACCGGCGACGGCCTCGCGGCCGGCATAACCCAGATAGGTGTAGGCAAACGCGCCCGGCAACATGAAGATATAGGTCGCAATGATGTAGTGCAGCAGCCGCAGGCGCGTCAACCCCAAAGCATAGTTCAGCAGGTTGAACGGGAACAGTGGCACCAGTCGTACGAATGCGACAAAGCGCCAGCCTTCACCCTCGACACCGTTGATAATCTGTTTCACGCGCCCCCCGGTCTTCTCCGCTACCCAGTCGGATGCCAGGTAGCGTGCAATCAAAAAGGCCAGGGTGGCGCCCAGCGTGGCCCCGGTCAGGTTATAGAACGTGCCCAGCACCGGCCCGAACAATGCACCGCCGGCCAGCGTGATGACCGAACCGGGAAGAAACAGGACCGCAGCCAGTGCGTAAATCAGCATGAACAACAGGGGTGCCACCGGCCCGGCGTCGCGGACCCAGGCCTCGAGCGCTGCGCCGTCGAACTGGTCGCGGTAACTGATTGCCAGCGCGACCCCGGTGACGAGGCCAATAATCAATAAAACCCGTATAAGTTGGTTATTGTTCACTTGAATTCTTCCACTGGCGCCGGTTGATGGTGTAACCCTGTATCTTGCCGACAAAGGGTATCGCCAGCATGCCTGGCAACCAGCTGCACCATTTGTTCTCCCTGAAGGTGCGGATGCCGATGGTCATTCCTTCATGACCGGCACGCGGTTGGGCACGGTAGGTACCGAACAGCCGGTCCCACCACGGCAGGTTGAATCCGAAGTTGCTGTTGGTCTCATCGTCCTCGACGGAATGATGCACGCGGTGCATGTCCGGCGTGACCACGAACAGTCTCAGGAAACGGTCGATATTCAGGGGAAGACGTACGTTGGCATGATTGAACATCGAGGTTGCATTCAGGACCACCTCGAAAATCACCACGGCGAGTAGCGGTGGCCCCAGCAACAGGATCACGGCAAACTTGATCAGCATGGAAAGCAGGATTTCCAGGGTGTGAAAGCGTGCACCCGTGGTCACGTCGAAGTCCAGGTCCGCGTGATGCACACGATGCAGCCGCCAGAGCACCGGAACGGCATGGACCATGACATGCTGGAGCCAGATAAAGAAGTCCATGATCACTACCGAAGCGATGATCGCCAGCATGAACGGGGCTTCCACATGGTTGAACAGACCCCAGCCCTGCTCTCGGGCGAATACTGCGATGCCGACTGCAGCCGCCGGGAAGACGAGCCGCAATATCAAACTGTTGAAAATCACCAGGCCCAGGTTGTTGGCCCAGCGTATGGCCTTGGAGGTCTGCAGGCGCCTCCGCGGACTGATTATTTCCCACAATGCCATCACCCCGAAGATGCCGAAGAAAAACCCCAGTCGGATCGGCAGCTCGTTGCTCATGACAAATTCGCTGAAATCCATACGGCGGCTCCTCTGTTGTGCCGCGACAGCCTTCCTGGCATTGGCTATATCGAAAATATTTTACAATTTCTCAATCAACTAGTTGAATTTCGGCACCGCGTGAACACAGTATATGCCGTCACACAGTTTTCCGTGTGTGTTATCCAGACACCTGTGGACTGAAAAAAGTTTCAGGCATCCCAACATGGATAGGATGCAATATCCCGGTTAACCTGCATCAGGTATGCGCCCGGATCCAGCGGACGATATCCGCTGTGCCCATCGCACCGGCCTGCCGGGCCACTTCCTTTCCATGCCTGAAGATAATCATGGTCGGAATGCTGCGGATTCCGAGATTTGCGCTGATCGTCTGTTCAACCTCGGTGTTCAGTTTGGCAAGGCGTATATCAGGTGCAAGCTGCGCGGCCGCCTCCTCAAAGGCCGGTGCCATCATCTTGCATGGCCCGCACCATGGTGCCCAGAAATCGACAACCACCGGAATATCGTTGCGCTGGATATGCTGCCGGAAACTGCCCGAGTTAAGTTCCACGGGGTGCCGGTCCAGTACCGGCTGGTGGCACTTTCCGCATTTCGGTTTTGCCGCCAGTTTGCCCTCAGGAATGCGGTTGACGGCCAGGCAGGCAGGGCAGACGATGTGCAGTGGATCCTTCATGTCATGACTCCGCCATCCGGTCCAGCCGGGCACGCAACAGTCTGACTTCATCCAGCAGTTCCAGCGCCAGTGCGACGCCGGCAAGATTGACACCCAGGTCCTGGTGCAGGCGTTTTGCCGTGCGTACCCGGTGCAGGCTGACACCGGTAAAACACCACTGTGAATTTTCGACGCCAGCCGGCTCGAGCACACCTTCATCGACCAGCTCGGCGATGAACCCGGCATGCACCGCACAGACATCGCAGAGTTCATGCAGTGTCATCACTACCTCATCTTCCAGGACAATGCCGTTCAATATGCCGGTTTTCTGCTGCACCATATCCTATACCCCCAGCCTGGTACGTGGATTGAAATCAAGTTCCTGCTGCATGTTTCGGTAGATTTCTTTCGCCTTGTCGGTAGCCGCCGGTGGTAGGGTAATCTGCAATACCACGTACAGATCTCCGGGCTTGTTGCCGGAGGAACCGGCTGGCAATCCGCGGCCTTTCAGGCGCAGCTTGCTGCCGTTTGCCAATCCCGGTTTTATCTTCATATCGACAGTCCCTGCCGGTGTTGGCACCTTGATTGCTGCACCCAGTGCCGCCTCCCAGGGTGTGACCGGCACATCCAGGTACACATCCCGCCCGTCGACACGATAGATGCTGTGCGGGTTAAACTCGATTTCCAGGTACAGATCACCCGGCTTGCCTTTGCCAAGACCGGGACTGCCCTGCCCGGCGAGCCGGATGTGCTGGCCCTGCTTGACTCCCTTCGGGATGCGGACATTGAGAACACGTTCCCGGGTCGTGACATGACCCCGGGCATCCACCTCGGGTACCTGCAGCTTGATCGAGCGGGTTACCCCATGCATGGCATCTTCCAGATCAATCAGCACCCGGGCATGATGATCACCGCCGCGTGCATGCAAGCTGCCCCGGGGTCCCGGACCACTGTAGCCTCCCTGTCCACCCGCGCGGAACTGCCCGAACAGCGACTCGAAGAAATCACTGTAGGCGCCCGCATCACTATCGAAACCGCCGCCACTGAATTCGAAGCCGGCATCCCAGCCAGGCGGTGCATTGAATTCCTGCCCGGCCTTCCAGTTGGCACCAAGCTGATCGTAGGCCGCCCGCTTTTCCGGATCCTTCAGGACCTCATAGGCTTCACCCACTTCCTTGAAACGGGCTTCGGCGTCTGCCGCCTTGCTGACATCCGGGTGATATTTACGCGCCAGCTTTCGATAGGCGCGTTTTATCTCGTCCTGA
Organism: Gammaproteobacteria bacterium; assembly: GCA_020344335.1. GTDB lineage: Bacteria > Pseudomonadota > Gammaproteobacteria > UBA9214 > UBA9214 > SZUA-186. The sequence goes on from CP070821.1 coordinate 2,189,677, forward strand.
GTGGCATCGCGCTCGACACCCATCACCTTGTAATAATCCTTGTATTCCATGCGCCTCCTCTACCAACAGAACCATCGCCATGCTGACTTATATAAGTTATATGGAGTGCCGGATACGTTTTTTCAATGCCGGCAAATCCTGTGCACGTGGACCTGCTGATGGTAACTGCGACTGCGTAATATACAGCTGGCGTCTTCGGTTGTTGGGTAGCTTTCCTGTTACAAAACGCTTCAGAAAAGACATCGTCTTGAAACAGGCGATAGTGAATTCACCCTCAAGGTATCAGGAAGTACCTTGCTAAACCCGTAATCCATGCCAGCAGGGAGAAGGACAATACCCGCGTCCCTGCATGCGCATCGCTCCTGCGCATGGCCCAGGCCAGCCTCTCGACCGGTTCCCGGTCTCACCTTCTCCTTGCGCCCACGATGTACCTACGTCCCTGCATGCACATCGCTCCTGCGCATCCTTGCGCCCACGATGTACCTACGTCCCTGTAGGCAAAAAAGCCCCGGGGTTGTCCCGGGGCTTGTGGTCACCGTCCTGCTAGGGCTGTATTGACGGATCGTCGAGGAATGCCTGGAGATCCAGGATCTCCTGGTCAGTGAGGAGGATGCCGTTCATCAGGGGATTGAGCGTGCCCAGGTCATTGACCAGCAGCGATCCCGTTCCCGCGATATCGCCCGCAAATCCACCATCGTTGTCGTGGATGCCTGCGTCATGGCAACCTGAACAATCCGCATCATACTTCACCATCCCGGCGTCAAAACTGCCGCCGCCGGTCGAGACCGTCACGGTAACCTCCGCCGTGTCTTCAGCAAGGCCATCATTGACTGTCAGGGACACCAGGTAGCTTCCTTCCACGTCCGCGGTGAATGTCGGGCTGACGGCAGCAGGATCGGAGAGCGTCGCCATGCTGCCCGCCGGTACTGTCAGGGTCCAGCTGTAACTCAACGGCGACGGACCGTTGTCGGGATCCGAACTGCCGCTCCCGTCGAGGGTCACCAGTGTATCCGGGGCGACGCTGGTATCCGGATCAACCGTGATGGCCGCCACCGGCGGCTGATTGCCGCCCCCCTGGACAACCTGGACCTGGCCGCGGATTTCGCCTAATGGGTTGGCTGCGGTGTGGACATTCACATAGACATTCCCGGCGAGCAGGGCCTCGGTCAGCTCCGGGGTCAAGGGTTCATCATCGGTACTCGTCCAGATACCGCTGGCTTGCCCGTCAATGAAATTGATGGTGCGAACCACATCGCCGTTGACCCCGACACGGGCATTATGGAAATGCGCCGCAGTGATGGGACCGGACAGATTGGCGGTGTCAACCGTGATGAGATATTCCAGACCGGATTCGGTGAGCGTGTAGGTACCGCTGCCCCGTGCCGTGATGCCTGCAACGGGCGGTACCACCTGAGCGGCAGAGAGCTCCGTGAAGGGAACCGCCTGCAGGTAGGCCACGAGGTTCGCCACATCCGCAGCCGTGGGATTACCCATGGCGGCCCGGCTCATAATCGTGTCCGGAATGCCCCAGTGCACCTTGTGCATGAATTCGCTGAACTTGCCATCCTGATTTAGGTAGGCAATCAGACCACCGACATCCGGTATACCATCATTACTGGGATCGCCATGGCATCCCTGGCATGTGCCCGCATAGTAAGTTTCCCCGGCCGGTGCATCCGCCGTGGCCACGGGGGTATAGATGGCCGGTTGTCCATCGGCCGGTACCGTCTCGATGGCGGAATATACCTGGTCGGCCCGCGCCTCGGGGGCATTGAGAAACGCTGTCAGACAACTGAGCTGCTGTGCTGTCGGTCCCTCCGTATTGGCCGGTCCCAGGTCCGGATGACGGTTCCCAAGAACCGCACCGTCTCCCCAGTCCGGATCGACCATGTCGAATACCGCCGAGCCTTCGGCCCACGTACGCCCCCCCGCGGGAATCTCGATGGCACTGCCGCTGCCAAAGGTAGCATCGGTGCTGATATTGCGGCTGCGGGTACAGGTGTCGGGATCTGCTGCCGGTAGATCACAGTTGTTGGGGTCCTGGTAACCGGCATTGGCCCGTCCCGCAGTGCGACTGCGGAAGACGTAACCCCCATCGGTACCTTGCTGGTCCCAGCCATGGCAGGCCTTGCAGCGGGTGTAATCGGCATCGGTCTCGCTCGTTGGCAGGAGGCCGCTGCCGCCGGCACCGGTTTTGTGCCAGGAGTCCCAGGCCAGACCACCGAGGACGATGCAGTCCAGATAAGCCGCCTGGCCGTCCTCGAGGTCGGCGGTAGTAAAGTCAGTGACATCGAATGCCGGATCGGCACCGGCCTCAAAGGCGGGAGCCGCTGCCGCGAGTATGCTGGTAAATTCTGCCGAGCGCTCGGCGGCCGGTAGCGGTTCGGCTACTGAACCGGCCGGCAAGCCAAATGTCTGCTCTACCATGCCAAGGGCTTCCTCAAAGTCCGCGGCATCTCCGGATGCGACTAGGCCAACGGCAGCGCTGGTGAGTTCATTGGCTGCTACCTCGCCACCGGGAACTATATAGGTATAGACCGTATAGCTGCTCTGCCTGCCTGTCACGGTAGCCATGCCGGTGATCCGTACGTACCCGCCCTCGCTATCCGCCCTGATATTTGACGTAATCGTCTCTGTCTCGGGGTCGTATGTATACTTGAGCACGGAATCGTAGGGGCCGCCGGGGTCAGAGCTGACCGCGACCTCATCGATGCTGTCAAAGGCCGGGTTGATCGCCGGAAGGATGTTAGAGGGAAACTGGACGACGCCGCCGCTGTTGTTGTTGCTGTCAAGGCAAGCGGTCAGCACCAGCAAGGGCGCCAATATCATCACCAGCGCCCGGCTGAGCAATCTCGAAGTGTGTTTCATTTTCCCTGTTCCTCCATCGATATTGTTATCCGTGCCAGGCAATTGCCAGCTTGTCGCCTGACACATACCCCTGTGCCAGTTCATAATACACCCTAATCCCAGAGGTTAAATTTTCTTCTGCTGACCGTAAACTGCATTTGCCCGTTGTGAATTAATCTAGATCAAAAAATTTGATCTTTTCGTGCCTGCCAAGACAATAACAGGGTCGGTAATATATGAGTGCATTGAGCATCTTCTGTTTAATCCAGCAGACAGGGGACAGGCTATCATTTACCAAGAATCAATGGGTATTTACCGTGCCCTGTCTCCTGTTCTCGCACCGTCTGTTATCGCAGCCACACCCAGCGGTACGAGCTGCCGCACAACGCAAGATCACCAGGTTCTTTAGGCAATACCGGCTTTATCTTTATGTCGATTGCATTGTCGGGTAATCGGCAGCCTGCTGATTGCGCGGACCAAACAGGATCTTAACGACTGGAAAGATTTCATTTTGGAGTTCATGCAATCACATCGAAACGCGCCATCATGGCATGGTCTTCATGTTCGAGCACATGGCAGTGAAACACATACCTCCCTGCATAGTCGGAAAATTGCATAATGATCCGGGCGCTGCCCATCGCCGGGACATTCACCGTATCTTTCCAGCCGGCGTGGGTCGCAGGAGGAGGAGTGCCGTTGATCTCCAGGACCTGGAACATGGTTTGGTGTATGTGGACGGGATGATCCATCATCGACCTGTTCTGGAATTCCCAGATCTCGACCGTATCCAGTTTCGGGTCCGCGTCAATACGGTCCGGGTCGAAGGGATTCCCGTTAATCGTCCAGAGGCCGCCCATCATTCCAGGCATCCCCATCATGCCCCCGGAAAGCGTGAAGCTACGTGTTCGAACGGCATCGCTCACGAGCAGTTTCTCGATAGGTCGCAGAACGGAGGGAACAAGGCTGTCATCCGCTTCCATCCTGTCCACATCGAATCGCAGGATATCCAAAGTGTCTCCCGATCCCAGAAGATTTCTGAGCACCAGGCTTTCGCCCACGGGAACCGATGAAAAGTCGATCACAATATCCGCCCGTTCGGCCGGCGTGAGCGTTATCGAGGATACCGTGACCGGGGAAGGCAGCAGTCCGCCCTCCATTCCGAGTACCTGGAAGGGGGCCCCGTTGCTCAGAGCGATCCGGTACGACCGCATGTTCGACCCGTTGAGCATCCGGAACCTGTATTTTCGGGTGGCGACGCGCAAATAGGGATCTACTGTGCCATTGACGAGGAGCGTGTCCCCGACTTCACCATTCCGATTGCCGGTATAAACAAGATTTCCGTCTGTATCGAAATTACGGTCCTGGATCACCAGCGGAACCTCGTATGCGCCGGCTGGCAGGCCGAGGCCCTCCTCGTAGTCATCGGTTATTAAATAGAACCCGGCCATTCCGAACCACACATGGGGCCCAGTAAAGTCCATCAGGTGATCGTGGTACCAGAGTGTGGAAGGGAGCTGATTATTGGGGTAGGTATATGTGTGACTCGTACCCGGTTGAACACTGTCCGTCGGGAAGCCGTCCTCGGATGCCGGTACGTGTCCGCCATGAAGGTGGATGACCACCTCTCCCGGAGTATTCCCCAGGGTTGTCTGTGGCAGATCGTTCAACAGGTTCACCGTGACCGTGCGACCTGCCCGCGCCCGTATGGTGGGTCCGGGCATCATGCCGTCGAATCCGTGTATGCGTGTCAACTTGCCCGGGAGGATCTCGATCTCCGACTCGTGGATGGAAAGGACATAGGAATCTTCGGTTGCCGTTGCGGAGACGGGATTGAGAACCGGAGGTATATGCAGTGGCGTACCCACTGGATTGACGCCGCCCGGAGCGGCTGCAGCACCATCGCTGCTTCCTCCGCCTCCTCCGCATCCGCCAAGCATCTGCGCAGCGCCTATGACCAGGCCGGGGCGCAACGGGGCGACTGCCACCGCTGCCATGGCCTTTAACACCTGTCTTCGTGTCGTGCTCAACTGCCTGTCCCCACTACCTTGCGATGCATCATTCCCGGTAAGGGGGCTCAGCATCTCTTTTTCGAATACACACTGAATTTATACTTAAAGAGTAGACAGTCGCTGATACAGTTTCAAACGTTGAATGGGTTTGCCTCTGCATGACATCCCTCCTTCGTGGCCTGTTCACCGCTAACGGCAGGTGCCTGCAGCTGTACGGACAGTTCTACCGGCAGGAATTCGCCGGCAAGAATCACGTTGCATTACATGAAAATGCAGGGGTTTCTATATCCAGTTCAGAAGTCAGTGTCATGTGAACTGCCATTGTTCGCCTGCGGATAGCAGGCAGTGGCCGATTTTCTCACATAAGGACGCGTGCATTCGAAGCAACGGAAAATAAACAGCAGCGCAAATGCTGACTACAGCAACAAGCGCCCTGCGTCTGCAATTCTAGCTGCCGAGCCGCACAGAGTCCGGGAGAATGATCTCCATCTCCACCGGCAGGTGATCGGAGAGGGAATAGTTGAGCACCTTGACGCGGTCGACGTGCAGTGTGGGTGTGACCAGGATGTGGTCGATGTTGTGCTGTGGTCGCCAGCTGGGAAAGGTATCCAGCCCGTGAAACGGTTCGCGCATCATGGTGCGGTTGATCAGGAAATCCATTTCCGCACTGTTTGAATGACAGTTCATGTCACCCATCAGGATAACGTGCGGGTATTCATTCACGATCTCGCTGACATAATCGAGCTGTCTCAGGCGGGCTCGCCGACTGAGCGCCAGGTGCAGGATCAGTACCACCAGTGATTCCTGCCGGGTGCCGTAGCGTATGAACAGGGCACCGCGGCCGGGGATGCGGCCTGGCAAGCGGTGTTCGATGATCTCGGCCGGGGAAAAGCGGCTGACAAGGCCGGTGCTGTGTTGCGCGAAGCGCCCGAGGCGACGGTTGGTCTGGTCGTACCAGTAAGAATGACCCGAGCGCTCACTCAGGTACTGGGTAAGATTGATGTAACCGCTGCGCAGGCTGCCGGCATCGACCTCTTGCAGACCGATAATGTCGTAATCGCGGATCAGGTGTGCAATTCGGTCAAGATTGCTGAACCGCTGGGCATGTGGCAGCACGTGTTTCCAGCTGTGTGTGACGTAATGCCGGTAACGGGCAGTACTGATACCCGCCTGGACGTTATAGCTCAGTAACCGGATCCGTTGTCCCATAGCCGTGTCTGTACCGCCTGAATGACGTTGCCTAGCCATCTGTCCCGGTGTTGTGGTTTCCAAATAATCGGTCATTCCCGATGTTCCATTAACTTCGTTCATTTAGTGTAGCCCGGCAGCCACCGTGCCATGGTGCGATTTACCTTTAGAATCGGCCGCATCAGGATTTTCTCAACCCGGGGTCATGGCGCAGGCAGCCGGGGCTGTCAGCATGCTGTTATCAGCAGGTAAACGCCCCGCGGCTTCTATCAGTCAGTCTCTCTAACAGTATAACAAGGGTCCGTACAACACGGCGTATGCATCAGAGTCCGCATGAACGCTACTGCCTGAACATCACTTGAGTGCTGCAGGCGCCAATGGTGTGCCGGTCGTGCGTTCCTGTTCGATGAGGTAATCAACAACCTTCAGGATACCGGTTTCGCTACCGGCGAGTTTTCCGGAGGTGCTGAACTTGCCGTTAACAATCAGTGTTGGAACACCGGTAATGGCGTACCTCCGGGTCATCAGTTTCGCATTGTTCATCTTCACCGACACGGCAAACGAATGATAGGCATTCTTGAAATCCGTATCGGACACGTCATGGGCAACAAAAAATTCCTTGATCTGTTCTTCATTTGTGAACTTCTGTTTCTGTTTATGTATCGCATCAAACATCGCGGCATGCGTCTTGTCGAGGACGCCCAGTACTTCTGCCGTGTAGTAGGCCTGTGCCAGCGGTTCCCAGCGCGGCCCGACAATGGCGGGTAACCTGACAAACTCGACATCTTCGGGTTTGTTCTCCAGCCACTTCTCGATATGCGGCTCCAGGTCGTAGCAATGCGGACAGCCATACCAGAACAGTTCGACCACCTCGATCTTGTCCGTTGTGGATGTCGGCTGTGGCTTGGAAAGCCGCAGGTAGTTGCTTCCTTCTTTATAGTCCTGCGCGACAGCGGTCACAGCAACGGTGAACGGCAACAACAGGGCAAACAGCAATTTCAAAAACATCTTCATTACACGACTCCGATTTGATCCATACCCGGTCATTGTGCCAGCCGGGGCGGCAGCAATACCGTTTGAACGCGAATACCGTCAGCTGCGAACAGACTGAAAATCAACACACCCGTGGTTTTCCAGACAATATTTTTCGCCCAGGGTTCACACCGGCGTGTCGCCAGCATTTTTTGGCTAGTGCAAGCCCTGTATATAGGAGGCAACGGCACGGATTTCGCGATTTGTCATGCGGGCTGCCAGGATCTGCATCATCTTCTTGGCATTTTCGTTGACACGCTTGCCTTCGGAAAAACCATGCAGCTGGATTTCTGTATATTTCGCATGCTGGCCACGCAGGGCGGGATAGCCGGCCGCAGGGTTCCCGGCGCCACTCGGGCCATGACAGCCCATGCAGGGCGCGACGCCACTGTCGCTGTTGCCGCTCCGGTAGATGCGCTCACCGAATTCCACCAGTTCCGGGTCGGCGCTGCCGATGGTCGGTGTCTGGCTCATGTAATATGCGGCGATATCCTGGATGTCCTGTCCCGACAGGTTGGCCACCATACCGCTCATGGTCGAGTTCTCACGCTCGCCGTGCTGGAAATATCCAAGCTGCTTGGTGAGATATTTCTCATTCTGTCCGGCAAGTTTCGGCCATTCCGGATTGATGCTGTTGCCATCGATGCCATGACAGGCCGCGCAGCTGGCTGATTTCGTCTTGCCGGCTTCCGGATCACCTGCAGCTAGGGCCAAACCCGTCGTAGTGGCGATGACCAGGGTTATTGTTATCGCTAACCAGTTTTTCATGTACGCACTGCTCCTGTGATGTCCCGCCAGGTAGAGAGCATGCCGGGTCGCTCGGGCACCGGCACGCTGGCAAAAAAAGGGTACTTTTTATACCCGCCACGGATCGGCGGGTCAACCGCGGTGCCCAGGGTCTGTGTGGATAAAGATGCGGAAACAATGCCACTTTCCAACCGTAATCAAGCCGTGTCTAATGCATGCCTGTGACGCAGAATCCATATCAACAAGCCGTTTTCCTGCTCGGCACCCCCGACCCGCGCCACGCACCACCGGATAGTGGGACTGAAGTGGCCTTCGCGGGCCGCTCTAATGCGGGAAAATCGAGTGCACTCAACAGGATAACCGGGCAACGCTCGCTGGCCCGCATCAGCAAGGCGCCCGGGCGAACCCGGGAGATCAACTTTTTCCTGGTCCGGGACGACCGGCGCCTGGTCGATCTTCCCGGCTATGGATATGCGAAGGTCTCGAAATCCGTGCAGCGGCAGTGGGAACACAACATTGCCCGCTATCTAGAGACCCGGCGATCGCTGGCCGGTGTGATACTTGTAATGGACGTGCGTCACCCGCTGAAGGCCTTCGATCAGCAGTTGCTGCGGTGGTGCCGTGCCGCAGGCCTGCGTGCCCACATCCTGCTCACCAAGGCAGACAAGCTGAAGCGGGGTCCGGCCCAGTCGACCCTGCTTGCCGTGCGCCGCGACCTCGACGATCTGCACCCGGACTGCAGCGTGCAATTGTTCTCGTCACTGAAGGGAACCGGTGTCGAGACGGCCCGTGCGGTACTGAATGACTGGCTGAACCTGGCATGAACCGGCAAGGCATGCCATGACGAGGCTCTCCATACTTTGGAATTGAACATAATTAAAGAAAATTAGCGACATTTTGCTTATTTTCATGAAATTTCACCACATTTCAGTGAATTGCAAATTCTGAATCACATGCCGTGCAAAAAAAACCCGGCAAGGGGGAACAAGCCGGGTTAGTAAAAGTACCCGATCTGCGGACCGGGTAGGAGGAATGCCCGCTCAGGGAGGGGAGCGGGTAAGCACCGAAGTGCTCGATTAGTATGACTGACAAGTCGCGGAAAAGTTCACCACACAAGCGGGGGTGGACTCACCCAGATCTAAAACCCAACTGGATCAACAGGTCGGACCTTGTCCGATATGCCAGGCGCTCCCGGGTAATCCGGTTTTTGTAACAACCCGGTGGCGGGATTCCCGACAACACTGCTCCTTTTGGTGCTTTAGTGGGCCTCGTCCCAGTTGCTGCCGGTACCGATATCGACCAGCAGGGGGACTGTCAGCTCGGCCGCACCGGTCATGCACTCCCTGATCGGAGTCTTCACCGCTTCCACATCGGCCACAGCGACCTCGAACACCAATTCGTCGTGCACCTGCATGATCATGGTTATTGCATGGGCCGATTGCGAAGTGATCCATTCATGCAGGGCCAGCATCGCACGCTTGATAATGTCTGCAGCTGTCCCCTGCATCGGCGCATTGATGGCCGTGCGTTCCGCTGCCTGGCGCCGCTGGGCATTGCGCGCCAGGATATCCGGCAGGTACAAACGGCGGCCGAACACGGTCTCCACGAAACCCTGTTCACGAGCCTGTTCACGGGTGTTTTCCATGTACGCATGCACACCGGGATAGCGTTCGAAGTACAAATCGATGTACTCCTGGGCCGCGCCGCGGGCAATACCCAGCTGGCGTGCCAGCCCGAATGCGGACATGCCGTAGATCAGTCCGAAATTGATGGCCTTGGCGGAGCGCCGCTGGTCGGCTGTCACCGCCTCCGGTGCCACCCCGAAGACTTCCGCGGCCGTGGCCCGGTGGACATCGGCCCCGGCAGCAAACGCGGCCAGCAGGCCGGCATCCGAGGACAGGTGAGCCATGATTCGCAGCTCGATCTGGGAATAGTCGGCAGCCAGCAACATACAGCCCTCCCGGGCCACGAATGCCTGGCGGATACGCCGCCCTTCCTCGGTACGTACCGGGATGTTTTGCAGGTTCGGATCCGAGGAGGACAGCCGCCCGGTTGCGGCCACAGCCTGATGGTAGGAGGTATGCACCCGGCCGGTGTCCGGGTTAACCTGCTCCGGGAGCTTGTCGGTGTAGGTGGACTTCAGCTTGCTGAAGCTGCGCCAGTCGAGGATCAGGCGCGGCAGCGGGTAATCCAGCGCCAGCTCGGTGAGCACCGACTCCGCCGTTGACGGCTGTCCCTTCGGGGTTTTCGCCAGCACCGGCAGTTGCAGCTTGTCGAACAGGATTGCCTGGATCTGCTTGGGCGACCCCAGGTTGAACGGCTGGCCCGCCTCGCGATGTGCTTCCTGCTCGATCTCGAGGATGCGCCGGGCAAGTTCCTCGCTTTGTTGCGCGAGCATGTTGGTATCGATCGCCACGCCGGCTTGTTCCATGTCTGACAGCACCCTAACCAGCGGCAGCTCGATCTCGTTGTAGATTTTTTCGAGCGCCGGTTGCGCCACCAGCTGCGGCCACATGGCCTCGTGCAGGCGCAGGGTAATATCGGCATCCTCCGCTGCATAGGGTGCTGCGGCCTCGATCGGCACCTCGTTGAAACCCAGCTGCTTGGCCCCCTTACCGGCCACGTCCTCGTACTTGATGGTCTTGTGGTCGAGGTATTTCAGTGCAACCGAATCCATGTCGTGGCGGGTTGCAGTACTGTCCAGTACATAGGACTCCAGCATGCTGTCGAAACGGATTCCTGAAAGTTTAATATTATGATTTGCCAACACATTACGGTCATATTTAAGGTGATGACCAATTTTATATAGGTCCGTACTTTCAAGCAATGGACGCAATCGGGCAAGCACCGCATCGCGGTCCAGCTGCACCGGGGCGCCGGGATAGTCATGCGCCAGCGGGACATAGGCGGCCGCACCGGGTGTTACCGCAAACGACACGCCGACGATGCGCGCAGCCACGTAGTCCAGGCTGGTGGTCTCGGTATCAAAGGCAAACTGGCCGGCTGATTCGAGGCGCTCAAACCAGTGATCAAGCTGCGCCTCGGTAAGGATGGTCTCGTACTGCACCGCGGGCGTGGCTGCTGCATCCGCATCTGGTGGCGGTGAATCGCCCTCCATCTCCTCCAGCCAGCGCCGGAATTCCAGCTGCCGGTACCAGTCGCGCAGCGTCTCGCTATCCGCCGGGACGGGACGCAGGTCCCGGACACCGGTCTCCAGCTCAACGGCACGATCAATGGTAACCAGCCAGCGCGACAGTTCCAGGGTCTCGAGATTGTCGCGCAGGTTTTCCCCGACCTTGCCCTTGATCTCAGCCGCATGCGCAATCACGCCATCTAGTGAGCCGTAGCTATCCAGCCACTTGGCAGCCGTCTTGGGTCCGACCTTGGGGATGCCGGGGATGTTGTCCGAGCTGTCGCCGGTCAGCGCCAGCAGGTCGATAATACACTCCGGCGGTACACCGAACTTCGTCTTCACGCCCTCCACGTCCAGCGCTGTGGGCGGACGGTCCATGGTATTCACCAGGCTGACGTGCGTATCCACCAGTTGTGCCATGTCCTTGTCGCCGGTCGAGATCACTGTTTCCATGCCGGCGGCCGAGGCCTGGCTGGCCAGTGTTCCGATCACGTCGTCCGCCTCCACGCCCGGTACCTGCAGCAACGGCAGTCCCAGTGCGCTGACCAGGGCATGCAGGGGCTCGATCTGGACGGTGAGCTCTTCCGGCATGGGCGGGCGATTGGCCTTGTACTCCGGATAACGTTCGTGCCGGAAGGTCTTGCCGCGCGCGTCGAACACCACGGCCATGTAGTCCGGCTGGTATTCCTTCAGCAGGCTGCGCAGCATATTGATGACTCCATAGACCGCACCCGTCGGCATGCCGTCCTTCGTCGTCAGGCGCTGCAGGTTGGGCACATGGAATGCCCGGTACAGGTAGGACGATCCGTCCACCAACAGCAGGGACTTGGTTTTACTTTCGGTCATCCGGACACGTTATGGCTGATTAGCTGTTAGATTACGGTTAGTTACCGCGACATTGCGGGTGAACATGGTATCATCAATATTGTATCTTTTTTCCCGCGCACAAAACGCGCTGCTCGCAGGAAAGCAGCAACGGTTGCCAAGGTGAGCGGCTGCCCTGACCGATACAAAAGACCAAACAGACAGGACCCTGCACAACCGAATACACAAACTCATGACTGATCATAGCCCGCCCAAGCATCACGGCATGCTGCCCAAGAACGACACCCAGCTGACGCGTGAGTCCTGGAAGATTTTCCAGATCATGGCGGAATTCGTGGAAGGCTTTGAGCGGCTGGCCCACATCAAGCCTTCCGTCAGTGTATTCGGTTCGGCACGTACCACCACCGACCACCCGCATTACCGGCTCGCCGAGGACATCTCCCGGGCGCTGTCCGATGCCGGATTTGCTGTGGTCAGCGGAGGCGGACCGGGAATCATGGAGGCCACCAACAAGGGTGCATTTGCCGGCAAGTCACCCAGCATCGGCCTCAACATCCAGTTACCCAACGAGCAGGCCGGCAACGAGTTTCAGGATATCAGTCTGAACTTCAGGCACTTCTTCTCACGCAAGGTCATGTTCGTGAAGTATGCCTCTGCCTATGTCGTGCTGCCGGGTGGCTTCAGTACACTCGATGAGCTCGCCGAGATTCTTACGCTGGTACAGACCGGCAAGACCCGACGCATTCCCATCATCCTGGTCAAGTCAGGATTCTGGCAAGGGCTGCTGGACTGGTTCGGCAACACGCTGGTCCAGGAAGGGACGATCTCGGCAGAGGACCTCAACCTGTTTCGGGTACTCGACGAGCCGGAAGAAGTCGTCAATGCCATCTTTGATTACTATGAGCGCATCAGCTTCGAGCCCTCTGCGCAGGAACGGGAAAAACTGATGGAGCTTTGATCAACCGGAAGGATAACCATGTTCAGACTGCTGTTCACACTGTTACTGCTCGCACCACTCAACATCCCGGCGGAAGCACCGCCACCACCGGAACCGGTACCCGACGCGCCGCCGCCGGTACCGACCGGTATTGACCCGGCCGAGGAATTCGAGCCGGAGGTCAAGATCATCAAGCGCACCGAATCGACCGTCTATGAATACAGCATCAAGGGCCAGGTCTACCTGGTCAAGATCGTACCGCGTGTCGGATATCCCTACTACCTGATGGATACGGACGGTGACGGCTCGCTTGAGTCGCGCTACAACAAACTGGAACCGGATCTCGTGGTACCCAACTGGATGATCTACCGCTGGTAATGCGCTAAAAGTTATCCGCTTGACAAACACCCTGACTTAACAGCATGTCCGTCTTTACGACAGTCGAGCAGGATGAGCTTGTCGGTTTCCTGCGGCATTATGATGTCGGTGAACTGGTGGCACACGAAGGCATCAGCGACGGCATCGTGAACACCAACTACTTCGTTACAACAGACCGGCAGCGCATGGTACTGACTCTGTTCGAGACCCACACCCACGACGAGATGGGTTACTTCCTGAACCTGATGGCGCACCTCGCAGAACATGAAATACCGAGTGCCCATCCGGTACCTGACTCTGATGGTCGCTACCTGCGCACGCTGAACTGCAAGCCTGCCGTACTGGTCGCACGTCTGGACGGCAAAAGTCTCGAACACCCGACAATCGAACAATGTGCCATGCTGGGTGCCACACTGGCCCGGTTGCATATCGCCGGCAGTGACTTCCCCGGGCATCGTGACAATGACCGGGGCCACGACTGGCGTATGCACACCGCCGTAAAACTCGCTGCGCATCTTGATCCGGATGCCGCAGCCATGCTGCGCGCAGAAGCATGCTATCAGGATGCACACCGGTTCAGCGACCTGCCCCGCGGCGTGATCCATGCCGATCTGTTTCGCGATAATGTGTTGTGGCATGCAGGTGAACTGAGCGGCATCATCGATTTCTACTATGCTTGCAATGATTCCTGGTTGTATGACATCGCAGTTGCTGTCAATGACTGGTGTGTAACCGGCGACGGCTCACTTGACACTCAACGAGTTGAAGCATTAACCGGTGCATATCATGATGTACGCAAAATCACGAAATCGGAAGCCACTGCCTGGCCAACGGTACTGCGTGCCGCAGCCCTGCGCTTCTGGCTGTCACGGCTGCATGACCGGTTCTTCCCGCGCCCGGGCGAGAGCGTACTTCGCAAGGATCCGACTGTGTTTGAACACATCCTGCAGCAACGTATCGCCAACGGTGAACCGCTGCTATTGCAAAGCACTTGCATACCTGTCTGATGCTTGAAAAGCTCGAACAACTTGCGCGTCTTGTCGACACCCTGTCCGAACATACCGGGCGCGCAATCTCCTGGCTGACACTGGCCACAGTCATTGTCACCTTTACGGTGGTAATCCTGCGATATGTCTTCGATACCGGCTCGATTGCACTGCAGGAATCGGTTACCTACCTGCATGCATTGGTGTTCATGCTGGGTGCAGCCTATACCCTGAAACACGACGGACACGTGCGCGTGGATATCTTCTATCAGCGGCTGACGGAACGTGGCAGGGCCTGGATCAATCTCGCCGGTACCCTGATGCTGTTGCTACCGGTCTGCCTGTTTATCCTGCTTGCCAGCATCGAGTATGTAGGCAATGCATGGTCCATACTGGAAGGTTCCCAGGAGGCCGGCGGACTGGATGCTGTTTTCCTGTTGAAAACCCTGATCCCCGTCATGGCCGTGCTGCTGCTGATGCAGGGCATATCGATATGCCTGCACAGCATCTTGCTGCTGAGGGGTGCGCCGTCTGACACAACGGAAACCGGTCCGGGCCACGAGCTGTGATATTAGCCTGCGGGAACCTGCCGTCATGATGCCGCTGCTGTTGTTCATTGCCGTCTGCCTGCTGTTAATGGCGGGCTACCCGGTGGCATTCACACTGGCAGGGACCGCCCTTGGCTTTGCCTTCATCGGACAACTGGCCGGCAGTTTTGATACTGCCTTCCTCGATGCCTTGCCGAACCGCTTGTACGGCATCATGACGAACATCACGCTGATTGCGGTACCGCTGTTCGTCTTCATGGGAGTGATGCTGGAGCGTTCGCGTGTGGCCGAGAACCTGCTTGATACCATGGCCGCGCTTTTCGGGCGCATGCGCGGTGGACTCGGTTACGCCGTCACGCTTGTCGGAATGCTGCTTGCC
Source organism: Gammaproteobacteria bacterium (assembly GCA_020344335.1). Taxonomy (GTDB): domain Bacteria; phylum Pseudomonadota; class Gammaproteobacteria; order UBA9214; family UBA9214; genus SZUA-186. Next base: position 2,204,686 of record CP070821.1, read on the forward strand.
GCAAGTACCGGTATAGTCGGGGCCACTGTGGTGACCATGGGCCTGCTGTCGTTGCCGACCATGTTGCGCCATGGCTATGACCCGCGCATTGCCGCCGGCACCATTTGCGCATCCGGCACCCTGGGGCAGATCATTCCACCCTCCATCGTACTGGTACTGCTTGGCGATGTACTGTCATCTGCCTACCAGCAGGCACAGCTCGACATGGGCGTTTTCTCGCCCGATACGGTTTCGGTCGGCGATCTATTCAGCGGTGCCCTGTTGCCGGGCCTGTTGCTGGTCGGCCTCTACCTTGTCTATCTCGCTGCAATGGCGGTGTGGCGACCTGCGCAAATGCCGGCACTCGCAACGTCTGCCACAGACCGGGAAACCGGCACCAGCCTGCTGCGCCAGGTACTGCAGGCCCTGCTGCCACCGCTGCTGCTGATCATCGCAGTACTCGGCTCTATCCTCGCAGGCTATGCCACACCGACCGAGGCTGCGTCGGTTGGTGCCGTGGGCGCCATATTGCTGGCTGTCTCACGGCGCCAGTTCAACCTGCCAGTATTGCGCGAGGTGATGCGCGCCACCACACGCATCACCTGCATGGTGTTCATGATCCTGATCGGTGCCTCGGTGTTCTCGCTGGTATTCCGTGGCTTTGGCGGTGACGATATCGTTGCGGACCTGCTGAACAACCTGCCGGGTGGTGTCTTTGGAGCCATGCTGGCGGTCATGCTGTTGATATTCCTGCTCGGCTTCGTGCTGGATTTCATAGAGATCACCTTTGTTGTCGTCCCGATCGTAGGACCGGTTCTGTTGGCAATGGGTATGGATCCGGTGTGGCTGGGTATCATGATCGCGCTGAACCTGCAGACTTCGTTTCTGACGCCGCCATTCGGCTTTGCGCTGTTTTACCTGCGCGGGGTCGCACCGGATGACATCAGAACCGGGCAGATCTACCAGGGTGTCCTGCCCTTTATCGGTCTGCAGCTGGGCATGCTGATGCTGTTGGCAGTATGGCCGCAGCTGGCGACCTGGCTGCCCGGTATTATCTATGACTAGCCGTGAATGCCGGCCACATTGTGACCAGGTAGTTTCCCTTGATACAGGGTGTGTCCGCGCCGGTATCGGGTATCAGCAATCGGAACTGCTACCCGCCGCGTACGTTCAGGTACGCCCGTTCAGAGATATCATTCCAGGCGATGACCTGTTCGCTGAATTGCGTGAACGAGTCATACACCCTGCCGGATAGCGGATCTTTCGCAGCAATCTCGGACACCACCTCATGTGACAGTTCGCGCAGTCGTTCTAGGACTTCATCGGGCAGGCGACGCACATCCACCCCGTGTTCCTCAACGAGCGTCTTCAGTGCAGCATTGTTACGCGCCGTATATTCCGCCAGCATGTCCCCGTTTACCACGTGGCAGGCATTGATCACGATGTGCTGCAGGTCAGCGGGCAACGCATCGAACGCCGCACGGTTGACCAGCGCCTCCAGCGTGGTACCCGGCTCGTGCCAGCCCGGGTAGTAATAGTATTGTGCGGCCTTGTACAGACCAAACGCGAGGTCATTGTACGGGCCGACCCACTCGGTGGCATCGATCGCACCACGCTGCAGCGAGGTGAATATTTCTACCGGGGGAGTACCAACCGGCACCCCGCCGGCACGGCTGAGGACTTCACCGCCGAGACCCGGGATGCGCATTTTCAGTCCGCGCAAGTCCTCGACCGAATTGATCTCGTGCTTGAACCAGCCGGCCATCTGCACGCCCGAATTGCCGGCAGCAACCGGGATGACGCCAAACGGTTCATATACTTCCCGCCACAGCTCCATACCGCCGCCATACAGCAGCCAGGCGTTCATTTCCTGCGCCGTTAGTCCAAATGGAACGGCTGCAAAAAACTGCGCGGCTTCACTCTTGCCTTTCCAGTAATACGCGGCACCGTGCCCCATCTCGGCGGTTCCCTGCGTCACGGCACCGAAAACCTCCATGGGTGGTACCAGTTCACCGGCCCCGTACACCTTCACCTGCAAGCGCCCGCCACTCATCTCGTTGATTAACCGCGCCAGGTTGTTGGCCCCGGTGCCGAGGCCGGGAAAATTCTTCGGCCAGGTGGTCACCAGCTTCCAGTGGATTACTTTTTGAGCGGTTGGTGCCGGAACTGCGGGTAGATCCGTTTCGGGTTGCTGGCAACCGCTCAGTGCGCCACCGACCAGCAAGGCGCCGCCGGCGGTGCCGAGAAAATCACGCCTTTTCATAGTTATCCCCCATTGTGGCAATCGAAAAATGACCGTGATTGTACGCCGCCATCAGTGTGCTGGCGCGATATTTTCTGTCGTGCAAACACAACGAATAAATCCGGCCAGTAGTCTTGTAATTACACATAGTTATGACATAGTATTCAGCGAGCGCATACAGTATCAAAGCTATTTCACTAATTATACGAATATAAATATTTGGCTTTTTTGCAACAAATACTGCAAATCAAGAGGTTGTGTTGCATGGAGGCTTCCGGAGCTGAAGCATGCTGAATGAGCTAAAGAGTATTCGCGTCCGGTTTACCGCTCTCATTCTCACCGGGCTGCTGCTCGCCCCGCTGGCCGGCCTGGCCAGTGCCCTGCTGTTTGGCCTGATCGCCGTTGACGAGCTTGGCGCACAGCGTGTCCTGGCATTCCTGGCAACCTTCATCGCCGCCTCGGCCCTCTGGGCATTATTTTATTTTTCCCGTTATTTCAGCCCGTTAAGTGATTGGGTCGAATGCCAGCCCGGGGCGGCACTACCGGCCCGCCAGCAACGCCGGCTGGCGCGCTTCAGTCAGGATTACTGGAGCTTTTTTCTCTTATATGCGCTGGCCACCCCGGCTCTGCTATTCGTTGCGATCGGCAAATCCATCAGCGAAGAACTTGGCGAGTTCCTGCAACTGGTACTGCTGCAGCTGTCGGTCACTACCCTGGTGGGCCTGCCCAGCTATCAGCTGGCACTGGACCAGCTCGGGAAACTGGCCGGCCATCTAAGCCTGCAGAAAATCCGTGTGAGCCTGAAATCGAAGATCATGCTGCTTGGCGGATTCGTCCCACTGTTGTCGTACTCGGTTCTGATGAACTACCACTGGCAACAGACCGGCAACCTGACGCCCGGACACATGGCCATCTGGCTGACACTGGTGGTGATCACCGGGCTGATCACGCTGTTCTCGATTCGCAGCATTACCCAGGCACTGGCGCCGGTGCAGGAAATCTTCCTGCGCAGCGGCGCATCAAGCAATACCGAGCTGGCGCAACTCAGCCCGCAGTCAATGGATGAAATCGGCTTCATGACCCAGGCGCTTGGCAAACTGTTCCGGCGTCTCGATGAACAGGAAATACACATGCGCGCCGTCGTCGAGAATGCCGCTGAGGGCATCATCGTCGTGGATGATCAGGGACGAGTGGAAACCTTTAACCCGGCTGCTGAAAAACTGTTCGGTTACCTGGCAACGGAAATCTGTCAGCGACCATTGAGGTGGTTGTTGCCCGACCTGATGGATGCCAATAATCGGCTATTACGCCCGGGTGAAGATGAATACGAGGTAGAGGGCCATCATCGTAACGGTGCCGCCATGCAACTGTCGGTGCGCATCAGCGAAATGGATATCAACGACCAGCACATGTATACCTGCCTGGTAGCCGACATCACGCGCCGCAAGGCAACCGAAGACCAGTTGCGCGAGGCCGAGTGTCGCTACCGCGATCTCGTTGAAACTGCGCACGACCTGGTATGGACCATGGATGACCATGGCCGATTTACTTATGTCAACCGTGCCTGCCAGGCCATTTACGGCTTCGAACCGGCGGAGATGCTGAACCGCCAGCTCCAGGAATTCCGCTCCCCCGACCACCCCCCGGTCGACCAGGAAGCCATAGAGGAACTGCTGGCCGGCAAGGAACTTGTCAAGTTCGAAACCGTGCATCTCGATGCCGAAAGCAAACCGCACTTCCTGAGCTTCAGCGCCAAGACCCACATTGACGAAACCGGCAAGCTGGTCCAGATCAGCGGCACCGCTCGTGATATCACCGAGCAAAAGGCCTTCCAGCACCAGCTCTCCTATCATGCCGAACATGATTCGCTCACCGGCCTGTTCAACAGGAATTATTTCCAGCAGGAACTGGAACGAACCGTGGCACGCGTTGCACGCAGCGGTTCGGATTGTGCGCTGTTCTATATCGATCTTGACCAGTTCAAATACATCAACGATACCCTTGGACACGCCGCTGGTGACCGTCTGCTGGTCGATGTCGCCGCGCTGTTATCATCCCATGTGCGTGACGGTGACCTGCTGGCACGCTTTGGCGGCGATGAATTTACGCTACTTCTCTACAACATTGAACGGCACGACGTATTGAGTACGGCGGAGAAGTTCCGCTCCCTGTGCGATGACTACAAGTTCGTCGAGGAGGATACCAGCTATAACATCACGCTCAGCATAGGCATCACGATGATAGACAGCCAGGTCACTACTGCCGAGGAAGCGCTGTCGCATGCCGACCTCGCCTGCCATCTCGCAAAACAGCAGGGCCGCAACCGCACCAACCTGTATGATCCCTCGGAAAGCGACAAGGCCGGCATGGCGGCTGACATGGGCTGGGCTGCGCGTGTGCGTGAAATGCTGGAACATGACCGTTTCCAGCTGGTCTACCAGCCAATTGTGTCGACCTCCAGCGGTCATGTACATGACTACGAGGTGCTGGTCCGCATGATCTGTGATGACGGCCAGCTGATTCTTCCCGGCGGCTTCATGCCGGCTGCGGAACGTTTCGGGCTGATTCACAGTGTCGACCGCTGGATTGTCAAGCGCGCCATTCGCCAACTCAGCAGCCTGCATGCACAGGGGCAGCAAAACAGTTTTTCCATCAACCTGTCCGGCAAGGCGTTTGAAGACATAACACTGTTGCCGCTTATACAGGAAATGCTGGCCGATACCGGTCTGGAACCGAGCTGGGTCACCTTCGAAATTACGGAAACCGCAGCTATCGCCAACCTGGCGGCCGCTGAAAAGTTCATCGGCGCGCTGAAAGACATCGGCTGCCAGTTTGCACTCGATGATTTCGGTTCCGGCTTCTCGTCATTCGCCTATCTCAAGCACCTGCCGGTCGACAAGCTCAAGATCGACGGCGGTTTCGTCAAGGGGATGGCCCACAGCATGGTCGACCAGGCCATGGTGGAATCCATGAACCAGATCGCGCATGCCCTCGGCAAACAGACCATTGCGGAATGTGTGGAAAATGAGGAAACCCTGCAATTGCTGAAAGAGATGGGTATCGACCGCGCCCAGGGCAATTACATCGGCCGCCCGCGCGAGGCACCGTTGAGCATCGTACAGAACACCCTATCCGCCGAGGCCAGCGCACAATCATACTGATACCCTCCCTGGATATTGTCCGTTCAGGTGGCCCTGGCCGCGAATTTGGTCCTGTCTTCACCGTCGTCTGAACCAGACGCAACTTGCTACCGGTTGCAGCACAGCGCAATCCGGAAAAAATACTCAACACAGATTGATTGAATTTATCGAGGCGTAGTTACTCGCTCCTGCCGGGAGGTTTCACGGACAAGAACCGGTCAGACGCTGATGCGTTCGAGGTTGGCATAACCAACCACCAGCCACTTGGAACCGGTACGGTTGAAATTGACCTGCACGCGTGCATTACTGCCCTGGCCTTCGTAATTGACTACCACCCCTTCCCCGAACTTGTTGTGGCGTACGTGGGTACCGAGCTTCAGTGCAGCCGGGGCCACACCGGTATAGACATTGTCATCGGGGCGCGATATTGCGCTGGACGGATTGATCCTGACCCTGGGCCTGATTTCGTCAATAAATTCCGGCGGTATCTCACTGAGAAACCGCGACGGCAGGCAATAGGTTTCGGAACCGAACAGGCGGCGGCGCTCGGCACTGGTGAGCACCACCTGCTGGCGTGCCCGGGTGATTCCGACATAGCATAGCCGGCGCTCCTCCTCCAGCCGGCCGGGTTCATCGATGGAACGCTGGTGCGGAAACAGTCCTTCCTCCATACCGCACAGGAAGATCAGTGGAAACTCCAGCCCCTTGGCAGAATGCAGGGTCATTAGCTGCACGCAGTCTTCCCAGGCAGCGGCCTGTCCCTCGCCGGCCTCCAGCGCGGCGTGTGACAGGAACTCGGAGAGCGGGTCCATTTCCGCATCCGGATCCACCTCGTATTCACGTGCGGCATTGACTAGTTCGCGCAGGTTCTCGATGCGTACCTGTCCTTTTTCACCCTTTTCCTTCGCGAAGTGGTCGAGCAACCCGCTGGGGTGCAGGGCATGCTCCACCTGTTCGCCAAGCGACAACAGGTTTATCTCGCCGGCGATGGCAGGTACCAGTGCGAGAAAGCCTTGCAGGGCGTTCATGGCCCGCGGCGGGACGGTGCGTTCCTCGACAACGTGTATGGCTGCCTGCCACAGTGAACTCCTGTGGGCACGCGCCGTCTCGCGGACAATCTCGAGTGTACGCTCGCCGATACCGCGCGGTGGATGGTTCACCACCCGTTCAAAGGCGGCATCATCCTCATGATTGACGGCGATGCGCAGGTACGCAAGTGCGTCCTTGATCTCGGCGCGCTCGAAAAAGCGCAGGCCGCCGTAGACCCGGTATGGCATGCCGCACTGGATCAGGCGCTCCTCGAAGACGCGTGACTGTGCATTGGAACGGTACAGGATGGCGACATCACTGCGGCGCCTGCCACCCTCGACCCATGTCTGGATGCGCTCGATGACGTAGCGTGCCTCGTCCTGCTCGTTATAGGCGGTGTACAGCTGGAGCTTTTCACCTTCCCCGTCCGCTGTCCATAACTGCTTGCCCATGCGTTCGGTGTTGTGGGTAATCACTGCGTTTGCTGCCTTGAGAATAGTGCCGGTGGAGCGGTAGTTCTGCTCCAGGCGCTGCACACGGGTACCGGGAAAATCCTTTTCGAAGCGCTGGATGTTCTCTACACGCGCACCGCGCCAGCCGTAAATCGACTGGTCGTCATCGCCCACCACCGTGATTCGTCCCTGGTTGCCCGCCAGCAATCGCAGCCAGGCGTACTGGATGGTATTGGTGTCCTGGAACTCGTCCACCAGGATGTGGTGAAAGCGCTGGCGGTAGTGTTCCAGCAGCTCCGGTTGTTGCAGCCAGAGTTCGTGCGAGCGCAACAGCAGCTCGGCAAAGTCAACCAGGCCGGAGCGCCGGCAGAGCTCTTCATAGGCTTCGTAGATTTTCACCTGGCGTTGCAGGTACGGATCGTTGCGGCAATCGATGTGCTGTGGCCGGCGCCCTTCGTCCTTGCAGCTGTTGATAAACCACTGCAGCTGCCGCGGTGGCCATCGGGCCTCGTCAAGGTCCATGGATTTCAGCACGCGCTTTATCAGGCGCTGCTGGTCCTGGGAATCGAGTATCTGGAATCCCTGCGGCAATCCCGCTTCCTGCCAGTGACGGCGCAACAGCCGGTGCGCAAGGCCATGGAATGTGCCGGCCCACATGCCTGCGGCCGGTATGTCGATCAGCTGCTCGATGCGGCCGCGCATTTCACCGGCCGCCTTGTTGGTAAAGGTAACGGACAGGATGGAATAGGGTGACAGTCCCTCGACATCGATCAGCCAGGCAATGCGGTGCACGAGCACCCGCGTCTTGCCACTGCCGGCACCGGCCAGTACCAGCAATGGATCCGGAGAAGCGCACACCGCTTCACGCTGTGCTTCGTTCAGGGGTTCGATTATGTGCGATATATCCATGGGCGGGCATTCTAGCAGTGAAACCTGTATGGTGCTCTCGTGCTTTTTTGTACCTTGTCCTCCAGGTAGCTACCACTGATCGATTAAGTGCTTGCACAGCTCCGGAGGGTCTGTTAATACGTTTGCAGAAGGCTCTGGAATTACAAGGGAGCGGGAATAGGTGACAGAAAACAACCTGCTACTGTTTGCCGTGGTCACCATCGTGGCGTTCGTACTGCTAGCACTACCCCGGGCGGGCCGCAGCAAGCGGCAGCGCTCCCGTTCAAAATCCAAGAGCCTCGCCAAGCTGCGCCGCACCGGCAACTATTGGGGCGTGACCATCAAATGCGGGAAGTGCTCCGCCATTCAGTATACCACCGGCCGGAAATTTACCTTTGATGAGGCACCGATACTCCCGGTTGTCGGCTGCAAGGCACTGCGCTGCTCCTGCAGATACCTGGGGCTGCAGGAACGCCGCAAAAAACAGCGACGCAGGGCCAATGACCGCAGGGAAACGGTGCGCTTTGACGCGCAACACCCGGAGCGCCGTTCCGGCAGGGAGCGCAGGCGTGGCCATGCCAACTGGTCAAGTCCCAACGGCTGAGAACAGTCGGGCACGGAAATTCAGCAATTAGCTTCAAAACATTCCTGCGGCTCTGCTATTATGCGCCGATCGTAATATGGCTATAACTCCATGGCAGAGATACTAATCATACTGGCGATACTCGTAATCATAGCGGGTATTATCTGGGTGTTGCGCGGCAGGGACATAAAACCGCATGATCGGGTGAGCCACAAGCATAAGGGGGCAAAACCGGTCGAAGAATTCGCCGACCTGGGCACCAAGGAAAGGGCCCTTGAAAAGCTGCGTCACAGTCAGCAGTTCTGGGGCGTCGAGATCGAGCAGGGCGGCTGTGAGGCCTCCATTGCTCTGGCAGGTAAACAATTTGCATTTGAGGATGCCCCCGCACTGCCACTCCCTGAGTGCACTGCGCACATATGCCCGTGCCAGTACAAGGGTCTGGTAGAACACCGGAAATCCCACCGTCGCGCCCAGGAAGACCGCCGCGATAGCCTGAGATTTGAGTCGGAAAGATCGGACCGGCGTTCATTGAAGGACCGGCGGAGTAAGTTTGATCAGTGGAAAGGTCGTTCATGAAACGACCTCTCGCCTGACGCAAACGAAAACCAGAAAAAACGCAGGCCCTGTAACCAGGGCCTGCGTTTTACATACGACAATTACAGGCCGTCAGGCGACTTCTGCCAGCAGCTTCTTGTACTTGGGTGAATTCAGGTTCGCGGTCTTCGGCTTCGAGCCGCCGAGATAGGCCTCCAGCGTAACCGTCGGGACCTTGGACATGTCAACCAGCGGGTGCATGGTGCACTTCTCACAGGCAATCAGCTTCGGCGGCGCACCGGCAGGTGATTTGCCGACCGGGCGTTCACGCAGGTTCTTGCAAGTCGAAATACTCAGATAGGCTGACTGGGGAATGCAGTAAAACATCGAATCCATATTCTCTTCCTCTACTCCTTCGCCGACGATCGCGCCCGCCTTATACCAGACGGAGCATGGTCACCGACCAAAAAGAATGAAAGTATAACATATTTTCATTATATGTCAATTTATAGCTTGTTTTTCAGAAAGTTATCGGGGCAGGGTTATTCCTGCGCACCCGCGGCCACGGCACGTTTCCGGCGTTCGGTCAACGCGTCGGCATCGGGTCCAGCATGCACCAGCCAGTCACGGGCATGCTGCTCGGCCAGTTGCGCCAGTGCCGTGACATGGGCAGGCTCCTCGTTGAGGCAGGGAATGTAACCGAAATCTTTCCCACCGGCCGCGAGAAAGATCTCGCGGTTCTGCAGGCTGATCTCTTCCAGCGTTTCCAGGCAGTCTGCGCTGAAACCGGGACAGATCACGTGGACATTTTTCACTCCCTCCTTACCTAGCGCCCTGAGGGTCTTGTCGGTATAGGGTTGTAGCCATTGCTTCGGACCGAGCCGTGACTGGAACGTCAACAGCCAGCGTTCTGCAGGCAAATCCAGTGCCGCCGCCAGCAGGCGCCCGGTTTTTTGACACTCGCAATAGTATGGGTCGCCGGCATGGAAATAATCCTCCGGGATACCATGAAACGACATCACCAGGCGCTCGGGCTGGCCGTGTTCCGACCAGTAGTTGCGAACGCTGCCAGCGAGTGCCTGTATATAGGGCGGGAAATCATGATAATGATTGATAAAACGCATCTCGGGCAGCCAGCGCCACGTTTGCAGCTCATGGGTCACCGCGTCAAAGGTTGATGCGCTGGTGGTAGCGGAATACTGTGGATACAACGGCATCACCAGCAGGCGCCGCGCGCCGGCCTGGCGCAGTTCCTCCAGTCCGGCGGCAATGGACGGGTTGCCATAGCGCATGGCAAGCGCGACCTGCACACCGGAACCGAATTTCTCCTTTAATGCGACCTGCAGCGCATCACGCTGGCGCCGCGAAATCACCAGTAGCGGCGAGCCTTCCTCTGTCCAGACTTTCGCGTAGGCATGGGCCGAGCGCCGCGGCCGCAGGTTGAGGATAATCAGGTTCAATACCACCCACCAGAGTGGCCGGGCCATTTCCACTACCCGTGGGTCCCACAGAAATTCCTTGAGGTAGCGACGCACAGCTTTGGTGTCCGGCGCATCCGGTGTCCCGAGGTTGGCCACCAGGATACCGGTACATTCGGGTGCGTCATGTCGAAAGCTTGGAGTTGGTTCTTTCAAGATAACCGCCGTAGCTGTTTGTTGACTGGCTTATCGAAAACATGGATGTAACCGTTTACCCGGTTTACTGCACACCCGGACCGGCATTCATGCAACGCTATTTAAAAAGAGTATCCCTTGTCTTTTATTTCCTTGCTTCGGGTGCTTGGTAACGACTGCATGTATACAGTAGATAGAGTAACGTATGGAGCAGTTACCGAGAAGGACAGGATGAGGGAATATTGATCTTCTTGTCACCTCCCGGAGGGACATGGGGTTTTTTTACAGGATAGCAGTTATATCAGGAATCTCATCCAGGCACGTACTGGCAAGCAATCTCGCATAGAGGCAGCTAACTACCCGAAGGAATATTGTTTATTCGACCGTCACCGACTTGGCGAGGTTGCGCGGCTGGTCGATGTCCGTACCCTTGAGAACGGCAACGTGATACGCAAGCAGTTGCATCGGAATGGAAAAGATGATCGGCGCGATGCTGTCCTCGGTGGGTGCAGCTGGCAGCACGATCACGCCCGGGGAGCTAATCATGCCGACCTTGGCGTCGGCAAACACAATCAGCTCACCACCACGGGCACGCACTTCCTGCAGATTTGATTTAAGTTTCTCCAGCAGTTCGTTGTTCGGCGCCACTGCAATCACCGGCATGCTGGCATCGACCAGTGCCAGGGGCCCATGCTTGAGTTCTCCGGCAGGATAGGCCTCGGCATGTATATAGGATATCTCCTTGAGCTTGAGTGCCCCCTCCATCGCCACGGGAAATTGCGCACCCCGCCCCAGGAACAGGGCATTGTGCTTGTCGCCAAAATGTTCCCGCGCCAGTGTGATGATCTGCTCGTTCAGGTTCAGCGCGGCCTCCACCTTGCCGGGCACGCTGCGCAGTTCGTTGACCAGGCAGGCCTCGGTTTCCGCGCTCATGCCATGCCGGCGCCCGAGTACGATGGTCAATAACAGCATTGCCACCAGCTGGGTGGTAAACGCCTTGGTCGAGGCCACGCCAATCTCCGGACCGGCATGGGTCATCAACACCAGGTCGGATTCACGCACCAGCGAACTTTCCGGCACATTGCAGATGGCCAGCGCACGCCCGAAACCCAGCCGTCGCGCCTCGCGCAAGCCGGCAATCGTGTCGGCCGTTTCGCCGGACTGGGACAGGGTCACGATCAGGGAATTGTTGCGCACCACAGGGTGGCGATAGCGAAACTCGCTGGCCACCTCGACGCTGCAGGGGATACCGGCAATGGACTCCAGCCAGTAGCGCCCGACCATACCGGCATGATAGCTGGTACCGCAGGCAATGATGTGCACGCCTGCCACCTCGTCAAAAATCCGGTCAGCCCCGGTACCGAAGGCCGCTTCCAGTACCCGGTTGCCGCTGATGCGGCCTTCGAGGGTATCGGCAATCGCGCGCGGCTGCTCAAAGATCTCCTTGAGCATGTAGTGCGCATAGTCGCCCTTGTTGGTAGCCGCCGCCGTCACCTCCGACCTTTTTACCGGCCGTTCGACCAGATTGCCCGCCTGGTCGTACACGGCCATGCCGTCCTTCGTGATATCGGCCACATCACCGTTCTCGAGAAACACGAAGCGGTCGGTCTCTGCAACCAATGCGGCCACATCCGAGGCAATCAGGGTTTCAGCGTCGGCCAGGCCAATAACCAGCGGGCTGCCGCGACGCGCGGCAATAAGGCGCCCGGGTTCGTCATTGCTGATTACACCGAGCGCAAATGCCCCATCGAGATCATTTATACAGGCACGTACTGCGGCAAGCAGGTCCTTGCCCTGGTCAAGGTAATGATGCACCTGGTGGACAATGACTTCGGTATCGGTCTGTGAAGTAAACCGGTAGCCTGCCTTTTCCTGCTGTGCACGCAGTGCATCATGATTTTCGATAATGCCGTTGTGTACCAGTGCCACCCGCTCCTGGCAGATATGTGGGTGCGCGTTCTCTTCACTGGGTATGCCGTGGGTAGCCCAGCGTGTATGGGCGATGCCGGTCAGCCCCCTTACCGGTGTTTTATCGAGTGCCTGTTCGAGATCAGAGACCTTGCCCACCGTGCGCACGCGTTCCAGCAGGGCGGCATCGCTTTGAACTGCAACACCGGCAGAATCGTAGCCGCGGTATTCGAGTCGCCGCAGGCCATCGAGCAGTATCGGGGTCACGTCGCGCCGGGCGGCTACACCAACTATGCCACACATGATCGTTTTCCTTTTGTTATGTCTGATCGTAAACACCCTCTCCCTGAAAGGGAGAGGGAACGTAAATACAGTACACCCGGGTTTTACTCATTTTTTCTTCACCGGTCGCTTCCAGCCCTTGCGGGTTTCCTGCGGTACGCGGCTCAACGTCAGCTCACCGGCCGGCGCATCCGTGGTAATGATCGAGCCCGCACCGATGGTAGCGCCGTCTGCCACGGTAACCGGCGCAATCAACTGGGTATCCGAGCCAATGAACACATCATCGCCGATCACCGTGCGATGCTTGTTCGCGCCATCATAGTTGCAGGTAATGGTACCGGCACCGATATTGACATCCCGTCCTACGGTGGTATCACCGATATAACTGAGGTGGTTGACCTTGGAACCGTTGGCAATAACGGAATTCTTTATTTCAACAAAATTCCCGACCCGGGTGTTCTCCGCCAAGTGCGTCTCCGGCCGGATCCGCGAAAAGGGACCTATACGACTTGCGTTTCCGATGGTTGCCTCCTCGAGCACGCAATTGGCCAGGATGGTGACATCATCACCCGCCGTGATATTGCGCAGCACACAGTTCGGGCCAATGTGCACGCGGTCACCAAGCGTGATCTCACCCTCCAGAACGGCGTTCACATCAATCACCACGTCCTGTCCGGCAACCATTCGGCCGCGCAGGTCGAAGCGGTCCGGATCGATGAGGGTGACGCCATCCTCCATGCATGCCATGGCCTGACGCAATTGGTAGCCACGCTCCAGTGTCGCCAGCTGGGCGCGGGTATTGACACCGAGCACTTCATTGCGGTCCCTGGTGGTGACGCCACACACCTTAGTACCGTCAGTGACCGCCCTGGCGATAATGTCCGTGAGGTAATACTCGCCCTGCGTATTGTTGTTATCGAGCGAATTCACCCAGTTGCGCAGGTCGCCTGCCGGAGCTGCAACAAAGCCGGTATTCACTTCACGGATCTTGCACTGTTCATCGGTGGCATCCTTTTCCTCCACACTGCCGACAATACTGCCATCGGCCGCACGCAGGATGCGCCCGTACCCGGCGGGATCGTCGAGTTCGGCCGTCAGCAGCCCGACTTGATTCTCCATCGCTATCTCCTGCAAGGCACCCAGCGTTTCCTTGCGGATCAGTGGCACATCGCCGTACATCACCAGTACCGCATGATCATTTGGAACCCTGGGCAGCACCTGTGCAACTGCGTGACCGGTGCCCAGTTGCTGTTCCTGGGTTACCCAGTGGATAGCAGGATCAGGAAAGGCATCGCGCACGCGGTCACCGCCGTGACCGACGACAACATGCAACTTGGCCTTGTCAAAACGTCGTGCCGTTTCGAGTACATGGGCAAGCAGCGGGCGGCCCCCCAGCGGGTGCAGGACCTTGGGCAGGACGGAACGCATACGCGCCCCCTGGCCGGCGGCAAGAATGATTATATCGAGGTTCATCAAGGGTATTGTTAACTCAATTCATAATGTTAACGGCACTAACCCGCAATACTGGAACCTCCAGGATGATAGCACGGCTGTCGGCTATCGCTGAGACAGTCGCCGCTTTGTAAAGGATTCCGGGGACAGACCCCGATTTCGAAACGTGAAACCAGGGGGCGTCTTGCATGCACTAAACTTGTACGAAATCGGGGTCTGTCCCCAAGCCAAGTCTAGTGCAGCACCGGTACCGGCATGGGTTCCACACCATTGGTCATCTCATCCTCGCTGGCTGCGCGGATCTCGACAACCTTGATGTTGAAGGCGATGACCTTGCCAGCCAGTGGATGATTGCCGTCCACCGTCAGCTTGCCGTCTCCGATATGCGTGACCGTGAATTTACGGGCCTCACCCGCATCATTCATCATCTCCACCTCGGCTCCGATACGGCGAAACTCGGGCGGTACGTTATCGATATCGTCGGTGTAGGTCAGGCTCTCGTCGTATGGCCCGAACCCCTCTTCCGGAGTCAGCGACACCTTGACGCTGTCCCCGACCAGGCAACCTTCGAGTGCCTGCTCGATTTTCTCGAACAGGTCATGCTTGCCACCGTGTACATAGCTGATCGGCAAGTCAGACTGTTCTACGATCTCTCCGGTCTCGTCCTGGATAGAATAGGTGAACGACACAACGGTGCCGTTACTGACGATGGATTCTGTCATCAGGGTATGATCGGACCCGGGTTAACGGTGTACTTTCTCGCGCAGCTTCTGTATCGCCCGCAGCTGCGCGATCGACTGGGCCAGCTCGGCCTGGGCCTTGGCATAATCGATATCGGCCGTCTTGTCGGCGAGCAGTTTCTCTGCGCGCTCCTTCGCCTCGAGCGCCTGTGCCTCATCGATATCGGCGGCGCGAATGGCCGTGTCGGCCAGCACGGTGACCACGTGCGGCTGTACCTCGAGCATGCCGCCGGAGACAAAGAACGACTGTTCATCACCACCATCGGTCTGCACCCGCACCTCACCCGGCTTGAGGCGGGTCAGCAACGGGGCATGGCGCGGTGCAATGCCAATCTCGCCCATTTCAGCAGGGGCAAAGATCATCGTGGCCGTGCCCGAGAAAATCTCGGTCTCGGCACTGACAATATCAACATGCAGGGTCATTGCCATCTCGTGGTTCCGAACAGTTAGCTCGCAAATCTCATCGGGATCCAGGATGCTGGCGCAGGAGTCGCGTGTCTGGATGCCGCTTTGGAGCGAAAGTGGTAGCCGTTGCTACCACTTGAGTGAAAAGCCAGTACAGGCACGCGAGAACCAGCCAGGGACTGGATAGGCATGGCCGGATAACGCGCTGTCTTTTGACTGTCAGTCATATTTTCGTTTCCACACAATATTGATTTGAGTTGCAGCCGCCCGCTGAGATATGCGGGCTGATTACAGTTCCTTGGCCTTTTCCACGACCTCGTCGATCGTGCCAACCATGTAGAACGCCTGTTCCGGTAAATCGTCGTAATCACCGTTCGCAATGCCCTTGAAGCCGGCAATGGTTTCCTTCAATGTCACGTACTTGCCCGCCGTACCGGTAAACGTTTCGGCAACGGAAAACGGCTGGGACAGGAAGCGCTGCATCTTGCGCGCCCGGGTTACCACCAGCTTGTCCTCTTCAGAGAGTTCGTCCATGCCGAGAATGGCGATGATGTCACGCAGCTCCTTGTAGCGTTGCAGGGTTCCCTGCACCGAGCGTGCGGTGTCGTAGTGATCGGTGCCGACCACGTTGGGATCAAGAATACGCGATGTGGAGTCCAGCGGATCGACGGCAGGATAAATACCCAGCTCGGCAATCTGGCGCGACAGCACCAGCGTGGCGTCGAGGTGTGCAAAGGTCGTGGCCGGTGACGGGTCGGTGAGATCGTCCGCCGGGACATAGACCGCCTGGAAGGAGGTGATGGAGCCGGTCTTGGTGGAGGTAATGCGTTCCTGCAGTTTACCCATTTCCTCGGCCAGGGTTGGCTGGTAGCCCACGGCCGAGGGCATACGCCCGAGCAGTGCTGATACTTCAGTACCCGCCAGGGTGTAACGGTAGATGTTGTCGATAAACATGAGCACGTCGCGGCCCTCGTCGCGGAAATGCTCGGCCATGGTGAGGCCCGAGAGCGCCACACGCAGGCGGTTGCCCGGCGGCTCATTCATCTGGCCGTAGACCATCGATACCTTGTCGAGTACGCCGGCCTCCTTCATCTCGTGGTAGAAGTCGTTGCCCTCACGGGTACGCTCACCGACTCCGGCGAATACTGACAGGCCCTCCTGCTGCACAGCAATATTGTTGATCAGCTCCATCAGCGTGACGGTCTTGCCGACGCCGGCACCGCCGAACAATCCAACCTTGCCGCCCTTGACGATGGGCATAATCAGGTCGATGACCTTGATACCGGTCTCGAGAATTTCCACTGAGCCCGCCTGTTCGGCAAACGTCGGCGCCACACGATGAATCGGCAGCATGGTTTCCGCGCCGATATCGCCCTTCTCATCCACCGGCTCGCCGAGCACATCCATAATGCGCCCCAGTGTCTTCGCACCTACCGGGACCTTGATGGGCTCACCGGTATTGAGTACGGAGATGCCGCGTTTCAGACCATCCGTCGAGCCCATGGCAATGGTGCGTACCACGCCGTCGCCCAGCTGCTGCTGCACCTCCAGTGTCAGCCCCGCTTCCTCGACCTTCAGCGCGTGGTAGACCTTGGGCACGCTGTCCCGCGGGAATTCCACGTCGACCACGGCGCCGATGATTTCCACTATGTTGCCAGCACTCATGATGTTTTCCTCATATCTCAAATATTGTTTGGGTCAGGGGTGCAGAATCTGTTCTGTTCCCTTGCCCTGCTAAATTCTATTCCTTGGGCTGCTGCTATACAGCGGCTGCGCCCCCGACGATTTCGGAGATCTCCTGGGTAATTGCAGCCTGACGTGCCTTGTTATAGATCAGCTGCAGTTCATCGATCAGGCTGCCGGCATTATCGGTCGCCGCCTTCATGGCAACCATGCGCGCCGCCTGCTCGCAGGCCACGTTTTCCACGACGCCCTGATACACCAGGGATTCGATGTAGCGGATCATCAGGGCATCCATCACCGGTTTTGAGTCCGGCTCGTAGATGTAATCCCAGTGCGTCTTCAGTGCTTCGTCATCCGCACCCAGTACCGGCAACAGCTGTTTGAGTTCCGGCTGCTGCGTCATGGTGTTCACAAACAGGTTATGCGCGATGTGCAGTTCATCGATGCGGCCCTCCTCGTAGGCGTCCAGCATCACCTTGACGGTACCGATCAGCTCGATGATTGACGGTGCATCGCCGAGGTGACTGGCCGTGGACACCACGTTGCCGCCGAGGCGTTTGAAAAACGCGTTGCTCTTGGAGCCGATCAGGTTCAGGTCGATCTCGAGGTTGTTTGCATCCCACTCCTTCATTGCGGCAATGGCGATCTTGAAGAGATTGATATTCAGCCCGCCACAGAGTCCGCGGTCTGTCGATATGATAATCAAACCGACACGCCGGGTTTCGCGCTTCACCAGAAACGGGTGGTGGTACTCGGGGTGAGCATGCGCAAGGTGCGAAATCACGTTCTGTATCTTTTCGGCATACGGCCGGGTCGCACGCATGCGATCCTGCGCCTTGCGCATCTTGCTCGCCGCAACCATTTCCATGGCCTTGGTGATCTTCTGCGTATTCTTGATGCTCGCGATCTTGGTGCGGATTTCCTTGGCGCCTGACATATCGTTACCTTGTTATTCTCAATAAAATATCATCAGCCTGTAGGTTGGGCTGAGGAACGAAGCCCAACATTGGCGCCCTGGCGACGCCCTGGCCGTTGGGATTCGCCAGCTCTGCCCAACCCGCGTCAGTATTCAGAATTACCATGTGCCGGTCGCCTTGAAGTCATCGATCGCGGCCCGCAGGGCGGACTCGATCTCATCGTTGTAGTCTGCCGTCTCGTTGATCTTGTCCAGCAGCGCCTGCTGGTTTGCGCGCATGTAGGAGTGCAAGGCATGTTCGAAATCGACGACCTTGTTGATCTCCACGTCGTCGAGAAAACCCTGGTCCGCGGCAAACAGCGATACCGCCATGTCGGCTACGGTCAGCGGGGCATACTGTTTCTGTTTCATCAGCTCGGTGACCCGCTGGCCGCGTTCCAGCTGTTTGCGGGTTGCCTCGTCGAGGTCCGAGGCAAACTGCGAGAAGGCTGCCAGTTCGCGATATTGCGCCAGTGCGAGACGCACACCACCACCCAGCTTTTTGATGATCTTGGTCTGGGCTGCACCACCGACACGCGATACCGAGAGGCCGGCGTTGATGGCCGGACGGATGCCGGCGTTGAACAGGTCGGACTCCAGGAAGATTTGCCCGTCGGTAATGGATATCACGTTGGTCGGCACGAAGGCGGAGACGTCACCGGCCTGCGTTTCAATGATCGGCAATGCGGTCAGTGACCCGGTCTTGCCCTTCACGGTACCGTTGGTGCGCTTCTCCACCTCGTCGGCATTGATACGCGAAGCGCGTTCCAGCAGGCGCGAGTGCAGGTAGAACACGTCACCCGGGTAGGCCTCGCGGCCCGGCGGGCGCCGCAGCAGCAGGGAGACCTGGCGATACGCCCAGGCCTGCTTGGTGAGGTCGTCATAGATGATCAGCGCATCCTCGCCGCGGTCACGGAAATACTCACCCATGGTGCAGCCGGCATACGGTGCAATGTACTGCATCGCTGCCGATTCGGATGCGGGCGCAGCAACGATAATGGTGTGTTCCATGGCACCGTGCTCTTCCAGCTTGTGCGCCACGTTGGCAATGGTCGAGTTCTTCTGGCCAATCGCCACGTAAATGCATTTAATGCCGGTTCCCTTCTGGTTGATGATGGTGTCGATCGCTACGGCGGACTTGCCGGTCTGGCGATCACCGATGATCAACTCGCGCTGTCCGCGGCCGATCGGCACCATGGAGTCAATCGACTTCAGGCCGGTCTGCACCGGCTGATCAACCGACTGGCGCGCGATCACACCCGGTGCGATCTTTTCAATCGGCGAGGTCGCCGTGGCCTCGACCGGTCCCTTGCCGTCCATCGGGTTGCCGAGTGAATCCACCACGCGGCCGAGCATGGCCGCACCGACCGGCACCTCGAGAATACGACCGGTACACTTGACGCTGTCGCCTTCCGAGATGCCCTTGTATTCGCCAAGGATAACCGCGCCGACGGAATCACGCTCGAGGTTGAGCGCCATGCCGAACACGTTGCCGGGGAACTCGATCATCTCGCCCTGCATGACGTCGGCTAGGCCGTGAATGCGGGCGATGCCGTCGGTCAGGCTGACAACCGTACCTTCTGTGCGTGCCTCGGCGACGACTTCAAACTGCTCGATACGTTTCTTGATCAGATCGCTGATTTCTGTGGGATTGAGTTGCATAGTGTGTATTCCTGATAGATCAAATTCAGTGATTCAGTGCCGCACCCAGCCGCTCCAGCTTGCCGCGAACCGAGCCGTCGATGACCAGGTCGCCGGCACGGATAATCGCGCCACCGAGCAAGGCGGCATCCGTCGTGCAGCGCAGTTCGACATCACGGCCAAGGCGCTGTTTCAGTGCCGCGGTTACCTTCTCCTGTTGCGCATCACTGGCCGGGAAGGCCGTAATGAGTTCAGCGCGGACGGTCTGCTCCGCCTCACGGCGCTGGATCTCGAACAGTGCGGCAATCTCCGGCAACAGCTGCAGGCGCCGGGCTTCCGATAACACATGGATGAAGTTATGGCACTTTTCGTTGAAGCGCTCGCCGCCGATACCGATGAACAGATCCGCCAGTTGTGTCTCGGTCAACTGCGGGCTGTCAATCATGCGCGCCATTTCAGGATCCGTGGCAATGGCAGCCAGCAGTCCGAGCATGTCCGACCAGTCCTTCAGGACATCGTGCTCGCCGGCAAACAGGAATACTGCCTGTGCGTACGGACGTGCAATGGTAAGTGCTTCGGCCATCAGATCTCCGCTGCCAGCTTGTTCAGCAGCTCGGCATGGGCAGATTCGTCAACTTCGCGTTCCAGTACCTTGCCGGCACCGGCCACCGCAATTGACACCACCTTGCCACGCAGCTCTTCCTTGGCGCGGTTTACTTCCTGGTCAATCTCTGCTCGTGCCGCAGTCAGAAGGCGGTCGCCTTCCGCCCGCGCATCTTCCTTGGCTTCATCGACGACCTCTGCTGCGCGTTTCTCTGCGCGAATGATGATCTCGCCTGCCTGGTTCTTGGCTTCCCGCAGAATTTCCTTGGCACGTTCCTCGGCCAGTTCCTGTTCGTGCTTGCCATGCTCGGCAGCTGCCAGGCCATCGGCAATTTTCTTCTTGCGCTCTTCCAGTGCATGGATCAGTGGCGGCCAGATAAACTTGTAGCAGAACCAGACGAACACAAAGAACGTGATCGACTGGCCTATCAGCGTCAGGTTTATATTCATGCGTTTGTTCCGTCCCGGCGTTGCCTTGTGGCGCTATCCCGCAACTGCGAAGATGACATAGAACGCGACACCCACAGCGATCATCGGCACGGCATCGGTCAGACCCATCATCAGGAAGAACTGGCCGCGCAGAACGGGAATCAGTTCCGGCTGACGGGCGGCACCCTCAAGGAAACGTCCACCGAGGATGCCGATACCGATTGCCGCGCCCAAGGCACCGAGGCCCATCATGATGGCGCCTGCGATAAAGAGCAAAGCAGTAACTTCAGTCATGTTTTTTTCTCCTGGTAATAAAGTTCAGATAACCAAAAATCAGTGTTCGCCCACCTGATAGGCCAGGTCCATGTAGACCACGGTCAGCACCATGAAGATAAAGGCCTGCAGGGTAATGATAAGGACATGGAAGATGGCCCAGCCGAGCTGCAGGAAGCCTCCAAAAATACCCAGTATCCAGCCACCACCGTACATCAGGGCAATCAGGATAAAGATCATCTCGCCGGCAAACATGTTGCCATAGAGTCGCAGTGACAGTGACAGCGGCTTGGCCAGCAGCGATACAAACTCGAGGAGGAAATTGATCGGGATGAATACCAGCTGCAGCAGCTTGTTGTTCGAGCTGAAGGGGTGCAGCGTCAACTCGGCCGCAAACCCGCCAACTCCCTTTATCTTGAAACTGTAGTAAATCATCAGTGCAAACACGGCCAACGACATGCCGAAGGTTGCATTGGGATCGGTGGACGGTACCACCCTGAAATAGACGTGATGCGGATCCATGCCAAACAAGCCGCTGCCCAGCATCGTGACGACCTGCGGCAGCCAGTCTACTGGAATGAGATCCATGAAATTGATCAGGAAAACCCAGATGAAAATGGTCAGTGCCATGGGGGCGACCATCGGGTTATGACCGGTAAAGCCCCCCTTGACAATACCGTTGACGAAATCGACGATCCACTCGACAAAATTCTGCATACCCACGGGGGTGTCTGCACTGGCTTTTCTGGCAACACGCCGGAGCAGCAACAGGAACAGTGCGCCGAGGGCAATGGACCAGAACATGGTGTCCACGTGGATCGCCCAGAAGCCCATGGCACTGGCCTCTTCAGCAGAATGTGCCAAACCCCAGTGACCATCCGGGTGCTGCCCGAACGTGAGGTTGGTCAGGTGGTGCTTTATGTAGTCCGATGCTGTCAGCGACTCGCTCGCCATGAATCAGTTATTCCTTTTTGTTCCCGTCAGAAGCAGGCCAAACTGGCCTGCAACAAACCCGATCAGTAGCGACAACGGTTCCAGCCGCAGCATTCCCATGCCCAGTGCAAACAGGGCCAGAACCAGGGCAAACCGCTCAATGGCGCTACGATACAGCACCCACAGGCTCTGGCCGGCCGACAGGGCCCGGCCACTGTCGGCCTGGTAACGACGCCACTCCAGCAACACCAGGTTGAGCGTGGCCATGGCACCGCCAAACAGCGCGGATAACGCCTGGAACTTCCCGGACACGGCAAACAACACCATCGCCGCCAAGCCCACCAGCACCAGCTGGATACGCAGCGCAGCACCGATCCTGTCCAGGAAAGACCCTGAAATCAACCTATTAATCAATTGCTTACGACCTGCCTGCTGTGGCCGTGCCGGCCTGACGCCGCGTGCCGCACGAGCGAACAGCCCCGGGGCAGTCGGGGCGGGCATTATAAAGACGACTGAATGGGCGGGTCAATAATATTAATGGCTTGGACAGGCCGGGCGTGCCGGCGTCCGCCTGGATGGCTAGCGGATGTGTTCGAGGATGCCGTCGAGTTCGTCGAGGCTGTTGTAATGGATCTCGAGCCTGCCCTTGCCGCCGCGCGCGGAATGCACGATCACGCGCGCGCCGAGGGTATCCGAAAGCCTTGCCTCAAGCTGCAATACGTTCGGGTCCTTGTGATCGGGCGTGGATTTCCTGTTGTGTTTTGGCTGCTGCATCTGCTGCACCAGCCTCTCGGTGGCACGCACCGTCAGTCCCTTGCCGATTACGCGGCGGGCTGTATCCACCTGTTTCCTGCCACTTAGTGCCAGCAGTGCGCGGGCATGGCCCATTTCCAGCTCGCGGCGTTCAACCATTTCCTTTACCGCGTTTTCCAGGTCCAGCAGACGCAGCAGGTTGGACACCGCGGCCCGCGAGCGGCCAACAGCCTGGGCCGCCTCCTCGTGTGTGACCTCGAATTCATCGACCAGGCGTTTCAAGGCACGCGCCTCTTCTATCGGGTTGAGGTTCTCGCGCTGGATATTTTCAATCAGCGCGATGGCAATCGCGGAACGGTCATCGACATCGCGGATGACCACGGGAATTTCATGCAGGCCGGCGAGTTGTGCGGCACGCCAGCGGCGCTCGCCGGCGATGATCTCGTAACGGCCCGTGCCAATGCCGCGCACCACGATCGGCTGCACCACGCCTTGCTCGCTGATGGAATCGGCAAGGTCCTGCAGTGACTCCTGGTGCATGTCGACGCGTGGCTGGTACTTGCCACGCTCAATGATGTCGACCGGCAGGGTACGCAGTGCGCCTTCAGCGGTGGACGCCGGTTCGCCGCTCGGAACCGACCTGAGCGCCGGCGCTGTTGCGGGAACGGTATTGCTGTCGGGTGCCGCTGCCGGTTCCTGCGAGTTTGCCTGTGCTGCCGGCCCGAGCAGTGCTTCCAGTCCCCGGCCCAGTCCGCGTTTTTTGGCTGCCATTGTAATTACCGTTGCTGTTCAGTGAATGATCAAATCGTCGGATAGTGTGATACCGGCTGTTCTGCCGGTGCATCGTCCGCCACCGTTTCCTGCACCGGTTGCGCCGTTGTGTGGCGACGCACGTATTCACCTGCAAGGGCAAGATAGGCCGTAGCGCCCCGCGAGGACCGGTCATAGCGCAGTACCGGCAGTCCGTGACTGGGTGCCTCCGCGAGCCGCACATTGCGCGGAATAATCGTGCGATACACCTTGTCACCGAAGTGCTGCTGCAACTGGGCAGATACATCATTGGCCAGGTTGTTGCGCATGTCGTACATGGTACGCAGCAGGCCCTCGATTTCCAGTTCCGGATTCACAGCAATACGCACCTGTTCAATGGTTTCCAGCAGCGCCGACAGGCCCTCGAGTGCGTAATACTCGCACTGGATCGGAATGAACACGCCATGCGCAGCCGCCAGTGCGTTGATAGTCAACATGCTCAACGACGGCGGGCAATCGATGATGATTACATCGTAGTCTCTTTGTACATAGGCCAATGCAGAACGCAGCCGGCGCTCGCGGTTATCGCGGTCCATCAGCTCTACCTCGGCGGCCGTGAGGTCGCTGTTGCCGGGCAGCAGGTCATAGCCTGCATCCGGCGCATACATAATTACATCTCTTATCTCGGCATGGCCGAGCAGCAGGTCATAGCCGGTCTTGATGACTTCATTTTTGTTGATGCCGCTGCCCATGGTCGCGTTACCCTGGGCATCGAGATCAACCAGCAGCACGCGGTGGCCGCTTTCCGCCATTGATGCGGCAAAATTGATACTGGTCGTTGTCTTTCCGACACCGCCCTTCTGGTTGGTTACCGCGATTATTCTGCCCATTATTATCTGCCTAGCTCGTTGTCGGGTGCATCAACACCAGGTGCCGATCCGCATCCAGACCCGGTACATTGAGTGAAACCACATCGTCAATCACGTCCTTGTCCTCCAGCCCCTCGATCTCGGCCATCGGATAGACCCCCTTCATGGCGAGCATGCGTCCGTCGGGAGCACACACTTGCGCGGCATACCGGTACAGATCCCTCAGGTCGGAAAAGGCGCGGCAGATGACCGTGCCGAACAACTCGTCCGGTCGATAGTTCTCGATACGTGCGTGTTCCAGTGTGACGTTATCCAGATCCAGGATGCCGATGGTCTGCTGGATAAAGCGCAATTTCTTGCTGCTGCTGTCAAGCAGCACAAACTCGCGTTCCGGACAGGCAATTGCCAGCGGAATGCCCGGCAGGCCGGCGCCGGTGCCAATATCCAGTATGCGATCACCGTGCAGGTGGGGTATAACCGACAGGCTGTCGAGGATATGCCGGGTCACGATCTCGGTGGGTTTGCGGACCGAGGTCAGGTTATAGACCCGGTTCCAGTTCATCAGCTCCGTGATGTATTCCATCAAACGGTCATCACCTGCCAGTTCTTCATCCAGCCCGAGCCCGTACAGACCGTCCTCCAGCAAATTCTGCGGATCCACGAACTTGCCGTGTTGTGATTGATTCCTTTGGGTTCGGTTGTACATGTATTGAAAAAAAAGTCTCAGGCGCTCCTGCGTTCAACGGGGCTGCGCTTTTTCAAGTGAATCAGTAATAGCGATATTGCGGCCGGGGTAATACCCGGTATACGGGTCGCCTGGCCGACAGTCTGCGGCCTGACCGCCTGTAATTTCTCGCACACTTCGTTCGACAGTCCGCGCACGTCATTGTAATCCAATTCCGGCGGCAGGGCTTGTTTCTGATGGCGTTGCAGGCGTGCAATCTCGGCCTGCTGGCGAACGAGGTAACCGGCATACTTCGCCTGGATCTCTATCTGCTCCGCCACCTGCCCATCAGCTACCCCGGGACCAATGCCGTCCACGGACATCAGCATGCGATACGGTACATCAGGACGGCGCAGCAGGTTCGTGGCAAATTGCTCGCGTGACAATGGTTGCTCGAGCAGCGCCGAGACTGCCGCACCCGTCGCGCTGTCGGGATGCACCAGCAGGGTATCAAGACGCTGCTGCTCGGCTTCCATTACTTCGCGTTTCGTGTTGAAGGCCTGCCAGCGCCGATCATCGACCAGTCCGAGTTTGCGCCCCGCCGGTGTCAAGCGCAGGTCGGCATTGTCCTGGCGCAGTAGCAGACGGTATTCGGCACGACTGGTAAACATGCGGTACGGCTCAAGGGTACCCCGGGTAACGAGGTCGTCGATCAACACTCCGATGTAGGCCGTGTCGCGTCCCGGTGACCAGGGCGTCTTGTCCTGTACCTGGCGTGCTGCATTGAGTCCGGCGATCAGTCCCTGCGCCGCTGCTTCCTCGTAGCCGGTAGTGCCGTTGATCTGACCGGCAAAATACAGGCCGTGAATAATTTTTGTCTCCAGCGATGTCTGCAGGTCGCGTGGATCGAAAAAATCATACTCAATGGCATAGCCCGGGCGCGTGATGTGTGCCTTCTCGAAGCCGCGTATCGAACGTACCAGCGCCTCCTGAACCTCGTAGGCAAGGCTGGTGGAAATCCCGTTGGGATAAACCTCGTGGGTATCCAGACCCTCCGGTTCCACGAAAATCTGGTGGGATGTCTTGTCGCCAAAGCGGACGACCTTGTCCTCGATTGAGGGACAATAGCGCGGCCCGTGTGCCTGGATCGCGCCGGTAACCATCGGCGAGTCGTCCAGTCCGCCGCGAATAATGTCATGGGTCGCATCATTGGTATGGGCAATATGGCAGGACACCTGGCGCGGGTGTTCCGCCGCCTGACCGATAAAAGACATCACCGGCACCGGATCGTCACCGGGCTGCTCGGCGAGCTTGCAGTAATCGATGCTGCGACCATCGAGACGGGGCGGGGTGCCGGTCTTGAGGCGCTCCACGCGTAGCGGCAGTTCCCGCAGACGCACGGCGAGGGCATTCGCCGGCGGGTCACCGGCACGTCCGCCGGCGATTTGCTGCGGGCCGATATGGATGCAGCCACCGAGAAACGTGCCCACGGTGAGCACCACCGCCGGGGCATGAAACGTCAGACCCATGTGTGTCACCACACCGGTTACCCGTTCCCCGGTAACCACGAGATCATCAACGGTCTGCTGGACAATGGTCAGGCCAGGCTGATGCTCGAGCACCGAGCGGACTGCCTTTCGGTACAACACCCGGTCGGCCTGGGCTCGGGTAGCTCGAACGGCCGGACCCTTGCTGGCATTGAGGACGCGAAACTGGATGCCGGCCCGGTCCGTGGCGCGTGCCATCAACCCGCCGAGCGCATCGATTTCCCTGACCAGATGGCTCTTGCCAATCCCGCCAATGGCCGGGTTGCAGCTCATCTGGCCGAGCGTTTCGACATTCTGCGTAAGCAACAGGGTGCGCGCGCCCAGCCGGGCAGATGCGAGCGCCGCCTCGGTGCCGGCATGTCCGCCACCGATCACAATCACCTCATAGCTTCTGTCGGTATGTGTCACCGCAACGTAGCCCCAGGAAAAACCAGCGGGAAGTGTACGCCCTTGACCGGCAACGGGCGAATTACCCAGCATGCTGCCGCCTTCGAGCCCGATGTCCCTGAAGCAGCCATGTATATAGTATAAATCGTATATATTGTGCTAGGATACATAAATATACCCAATATGGGGTAGTTCTCATTGAGATTACTGCAGTTTACCTCTGACGCAGGTGGCGCCAATCCACGGCACCCCTCCACCGTAGCGGAGGCGTCAGCATCCGCGGAACGGACCACCCGCAACGATCCCAGGCCGGGTGAATATACCAGCACCTCGGGCGGCCACCGTTCTCCGATGGAAGAACCTCCCCTGGGGAAACCGGTACAGCGCATCCCGGTGGATCTCAAAGGCCTGCAAGCACGCATTTCTGCCCTGGAACAGCGGGTACACCGCCAGACCGGCCGGATCACACGACGCGCCAGGATGGCGGATCTCGAGAGGCTGCAGTTGCGCGTGCAGCGCATCGAACAAACCCTCAACAGTGAGCTCTGGGCTGCCCACCAGCGCGAGTACACCCTGCTGGAGATGCTGAGCAAACCGCCACTAAAAAAGGTCGCCAGCGAACGCATCAAGCAGCTCTGGCGCTCGGAGATTCCTGCGGTGAGCCGCTGGCTACACCAGTCCATAAAGTGCTGCTGGCTTGAACTCCGGCATGTCTGGTGGCCAACGCTTGTCGCCGCCTGGCAGGAATCGCTCGACAAGGCACGGCGCTAATCCTGCGGAACGCAAGCCGGCTTCCCGGGGGAAACTATTTCATCGCGGCGGTGCGCAACCCCGCCCAGAGCAATTCCAGCTGTTGCCGGTACATGGCCCCGATACTGGCCGGGTTGGTATGCTGAATAGCCAGTGGCACCCCGTAAAAAATCGACACCAGTCCGATCATGGCAGCGGGTATCAGGGTATTCGCCGGCAATTCGCCCTGCGTCATCGCCTGTTGCAACGAGGCCTTGAACAACGTTTCCAGATTGTCCTGAGCGCTTGTCTCGATCCCTTCCAGGTCCGGAAATGCCATGGCCCGCTCGACCACGGTGATCTCCGGCCGTGCTGCATGCTCCCGGTCACGCGCCACATAGGCAATGATCTCCGCCATCAAACCGGGTTTCTTCTGGATCTGTACCGCGGTGTAGCGAAACAACGCCTCGATCACCGCCAGCCCTTTTTGCTGCAGGGCGGCTTGGGCGCCGTACCAGTTGAGCTCGATTGACCATAATTCATCCAGGTAGGCCACCAGGTCATCCTTGCGGGGAAAATAGTTGAAAAAGGTGGCCTCGGAAATCTGCACCTGGTCACACAAGGCCCGGACGGAGAGGGTATCGAGGGGTGCGGAATCCAGGTGGCGGATCGCGGCTTGGGCCAGCGCCAGCCGGGTGCGGGCAAACTTTCTGTCACGCAAACCAGGTCGTGTTGGCTTTTCCATAGTTAAAGTTTACTATATTTTTTTATAAATCTGTAATTCAATATCCTGTTGAATTGCTTATGTAACTTTTTTCTTTTTTCCGAAGCCGGCCAAATCCATGGTTAAACCCATGGAAACCCTGTGGTAAGGGGAATAACACCCCTGAATGCGGATGCCCAGGCAACCAACCACCAAGATATTGAAATAAAATTTTAATAATAACAATAAGTAATAATTTATAGGGTAAAATAGAATATTACTGAGTACATTATTATTTCAGCCAAGATGCGTGCAAATTCGCCTGACTGGAATGAGGAATACTAAATAATTAGTGTGTTCTATAAAAAGTGAGCCTATCCGGGCATGCCGGGTAACTGCAAGAGCAACAGGCGATAGCTTTTGTATTTTTCAAAGACCGCCTGGCTGCGGTTGCCGGACAGGTATTTGTAGTCAAGGCGTGCCAGTTGCCTGCGCAACAACAATTTCAACAGCCGCGTCCGCAACGGGTACTCGCCGAGCAGCCAGTTATTGAGGATTTCTACCGATGGCACCAGGCGCTTTCCTAGCCACTCATCGAGCAGGGCGATGTTGGGACTCACCCGGGACGTCAGGTCCACATCCAGCTCAACTCCAAATTCGGAGGCCTCGACCCGCCGGTAAAACTCCTCGAGCGCATGCCCGCCCCCGAAACTCAGGTCACCGGGCCCACCCTGGCCATGCGCGGCGGTCTTGAAAAAGTCACAGATAAGGACCTGACCGTCGGCTGCGAGCAGTCCGGGCAGGCGCTCGAACACCGCCGCCAGGGGGATGTACTGAAAACTTTCGCTGAACAGCACCAAGTCATACTGGTTGCGCAGCCACTCGACCGGGATGGCTTCAAAGGTGGTTTCGAGCAGGGTCGTATCCCGGTCACCGAGTTCGCGCAACCGTTCCCGAACCAGCCGGTTCAGGGCAGCCGACGGATTGACCGCATCCACGCGGAAACCGCGCGTGTACAACTGCTGCAGCATCGAACCGGTGCCACAGCCGACATCGAGGATACGCGGCGCATGCATACCGGCGGTCTGCCGTCCGATGAGATCCAGCAACATATCCGTGTAACGTTGCTGGGCAACGCCCAGGTTCGACAGGATCAGCGTCAGGTCAGCATCCCACAGGCCGTAATGCAGGTCCTCGACACCCCGCATCTGCCGGGCAAGCACCAGCCCGAGCTCCCGGCTCCTCATTTTTTCACTCACCACCATCACCACCCGCTGTTTACTGGAGGCTGATTATCTATGAAAAAGCATGCAGAGAAAGTTGCTGTTTGCACAAGCAGGGCACGTGGCCCTGCGCCTCGCGGGACGACCGTCCAGGGGAGGGCCGTGTCGGTATCCGACCCGGGTCGGGAATTGAAAACAGCGGTGACGCGGGATAGCGCGTTATTTATTCATGGCTGAGTCTCTCGGCATACAGGCTGCCGATGCGCTCCTTGGCGATACGCAGCATGTCGGCATGCTTGACAAGGTAGTCCTTCAACACCGGGTAGCCCAGCTCCGGATAGCGGTCCATGAATGCCGTCAGGGCCGCTCCGTCCATGCGTATCAGCTTCGTGGTAGACATGGAAACGACCGTGGCAACGCGATCCGCAATGCCAAACAGGTTCAGTTCCCCAAAGGTGTCGCCGTGCGTCATCTCCATTAAGCCGGATTCAAGGTGCTTTTCGGGGCTCACATCGACGGTCATGTTGACGCGGACCACACCGCTGACAATCAGGTAGAGATCACGGCTGGTATCGCCTTCGTGCAGAATGGTTTCTCCCGGCTCGAAGGTCGTCTCCTCCCAGCATTTACCGCGGGTAAATTCGGGATGCTCCAGTATGGTGTGCAGTGCATTTGACATTGAAATTCCCTAGCGTTTGCGGTTCCCGGGCAACCGCCTCATTCTGACAGTATCGACTGCTAAAACAAGAACTGAAAACCAGCCTTATTTTCCAATGCAAAAATCGCTGAAAATCCTGCCCAGCAGGTCCTCGCTGGTGAACTCGCCGGTGATCTCGTTCAGTGCCTGTTGTGCCTGGCGCAGCTCCTCGGCCAGCAGTTCGCCCGCCTGCTGTCCACACTGGCGGATACCTTCCTGCACGGCCTGCATTGCCCGTTCCAGTGCATCGAGGTGCCGGCGACGGGCACTGAAGCCGCCCTCTGGCAGATCAGTGAATCCGGCGCACTGTTTCAGATGTTCGCGCAGGGCCTCGATACCGGCGCCGGTACGTGCCGATATCGCCACCGCGTCAGCGCCTTCGATTGAACCGGGTCGGCGGCCGCTCAGGTCAATCTTGTTGAAAATGCGGGTATGCGGAACACCTGCCGGCAAGGCCTCGAGAATGGCGGTATCGGCTGCAGTAATACCATCCTGGTAATCAATGACCAGCAGTGCGTGATCGGCGTTGCCCAGTTCGCGGTGCGTGCGTTGTATGCCGTGCTGCTCGATCTGATCCGGGCTGTCGTGCAGGCCGGCAGTATCGATGATGTGCAGTGGCAGACCCTCGATCTGGATATGTTCGCGCAATACATCACGCGTGGTCCCGGGAATATCGGTCACGATGGCAGCATCATAACCGGCCAGCACGTTCAGCAGGCTGGACTTGCCGGCATTTGGCCGCCCGCAGATCACCAGTGTCATACCGTCACGCAACAAGCGGCCCTGGTATGCGGCGGCGTGCACAGCATCAAATTGCTGCAGCAGGTCCTGCAACCGCCCGGCAAGCTGGCGGTCGGCAAGGAAATCGATTTCCTCTTCCGGAAAATCCAGCGCGGCCTCGACATAAGCGCGCAGCTCGATCAACTGCTCCAGCAGTGCATGCACCTGCCGGGAAAATTCGCCGTGCAGGGAGCGTACGGCCGCGCGCGCTGCCTGTGCCGTGCCACTCTCGACAAGATCGGCTATGGCCTCTGCCTGTGCCAGGTCCAGCTTGTTGTTAAGAAAGGCGCGCTCGGAAAATTCGCCCGGGCGGGCGCTGCGTGCCCCCAGTTCCAGCACGCATTGCAGCAACAGGTCCATTACCACCGGGCCGCCGTGGCCGTGCAACTCCAGCACGTGTTCGCCGGTAAATGATGCCGGTGCCGGAAAATACAGGGCCAGCCCGGTATCGATGAGAACACCGTCCGTCGCGCGGAAATCATACAAGCCGGCATGACGTGCCGGCGGTAACTCTCCGAGTAATATATGCGCAATGGCAGGCACATCCGGTCCCGAGATGCGCACCATGCCGACGCCGCCGTAACCGGCGGGGGTGGTGATGGCGGCTATGGTATCGATGCTTGAATCCATGGCTTGGGGAACGATTATCCGGAATTACCCCGGCGCATCGGTTTGCCTGCCGGCGCAGTCCTGCCCGCGGACGGTTCGGCAGGAACGTGGTCGACTACTTCCCGCCGGCTTCCACGCGTTTGGTAATCACCCACTGCTGGGCTATGGACAGGGTATTGTTGGCAACCCAGTAGAGCACCAGCCCGGAAGGGAAAAAGGCAAAGAAGACGGTAAACACCACGGGCAGTGCCATCATCACCTTGGCCTGGATGGGATCCAGGGGTGCCGGATTGAGTTTCTGCTGAATCAGCATGGTTGCGCCCATCAACAGTGGCAGTACGTAGTAGGGATCCGCCGAAGACAGGTCATTCAGCCACAACATGAAGCTGGCCTGCCGGAGCTCGACGCTTTCCAGCAACACCCAGTAGAGCGCAATGAACACCGGTATCTGCACCAGGATCGGCAGGCAGCCGCCCAGCGGGTTGATCTTTTCCTTCTTGTACAGCTCCATCATGGCCTGGTTAAGCTTTTGCCGGTCATCGCCATAGCGTTCCTTGAGCGATTGCAGGCGCGGCGCCAGCTTGCGCATGTTTGCCATGGAGCGATAACTGGTTTCGGAAAGCTTGTAGAAAACCAGCTTGATGAGGATAGTCAGGATGATGATGGCCCAGCCCCAGTTGCCGATCAGGCCGTAAATCCAGTCGAGACCGATGAACAGCGGGCGCGCCAGTATCGTCAGCACGCCATAGTCGACGGTGAGCTGCAGTCCCGGCGCCACCTGCGCCATCGCATCCTGCAGCTTGGGACCCAGAAACAGGCGGTTTGCAAAACCCGCGGTTTCACCTGCCGGTATTACCCGTTGTGGCGAAATCAGTCCGATAACATAGCGTGCGCCACTGAGTGTCTTGGTGTAGTAGCGACTGGCTTCCCCGGCATCCGGAATAATGGCGCCGAGGAAATAATGCTGGATCATCGCCGCCCAGCCATCGGTTATCGTGCGATCGAGATCCTCCTCCACCATGTGTTCGAACTTTATTTTTTCGTATTTCTCTTCCGGGCTGTAGAGCACTCCGCCCATGTAGGTGTAGATGAATGTGCTCTGGCCGGTTTCCGCGACCTGCGTGCGTTGCAGCTGGCGATACTGGCGCCCGCGCCAGTCAGCCCCACTTTTATTGGTCACGCGGTGTTCCAGATCGACTTTGTAACTGCCGCGGTGGAAGGTATACAGCTTGGTGACCTCGATGCCTTCCGCGCTGCGCCAGTGCAGCGGAACCTGTACGCTGTCGGCGGATTCCGCCAGACGGTAGTGCGCCTGTTCCGCACTGTAGACCACATGGTGGGTCGGTTCTTCCCCGTCCGGCGTACGCAGGCCTGACTGCACCACGAACAGGTTTGGCAGGCTGCCGTTTAACAGCCGGAACGGCTCGGCGCCGGGTTTGGTACCGACCGGATAGGCAAGCAGATCGGCCTGGCGCAGGTCACCGCCACTGGTATCGATGACGACGCGCAGCACGTCCGTTTCCACCACCACTTGCTGCGCCGCCTGCAGCGTGATCTCTTCGGGTACTGCATCATCATGCTGCACCGGTTCAGCAGGTGCAGCCGGCAGATCTGCGCCGGTTGTGGCCGGGGTGGCATCCGCTGTTGCCGCCGGGGGCGCAAGCTGTGGTGCTGGACCATAGTCCTCCATCCATGCCTGCCACAACAACAGCAGCACGAACGACAACGCAACGAACAGAAACAGGCGCTGGTTATCCATGCGGGACTCGCTGTTCCCGGTCAGGAACCGGGTCGATACCGCCGGGATGCCAGGGATGACAGCGCGACAGTCGGCGCATGGTCATCAGGGTCCCGCGCAACACGCCAAAGCGTTCAATCGCGGTAATCGCGTAACAGGAACAGGATGGATGAAACCGGCAGTGCGCACCCAGCCAGGGGCTGAACAGCAACCGATAGGCCTTGATCAACAGTATTAACAAGCGGCGCATGTCTTGATCAGTTTTTTCCAAAGTTTATCGAGTGACTCGGCAATGGCCCGGTTGGTCTGCCGTGCAATGCCGGGGCGACCGATGACCACGATGTCGAGATTGCCGAGCTTCTGCTGTTCGTGTCGAAAACTTTCCCGGACCAGGCGCTTGATTCGGTTGCGCGCCACTGCCGTACGGGCCGCTTTGCGGGAGATCACCAGACCAAGTCGCGGGTTGTTCCGGTCATTGGAAATTGCCAGCATCGTCATCCAGCGATTACTCGCCTTGCAACGACAGTGGTCAAACACCCGTGTAAATTCGACGGGCTCCGTGAGCCGGGCCTGTCGTGGATAGCGCGCCCGTCCGATACGCCGGCGTGCCGACTCAGACGGACAGTCGCGCCCGGCCCTTTGCACGGCGCGCCTTGATGACGGCTCTGCCGTTCTTGGTGCTCATGCGTGCACGAAATCCGTGCGTGCGCTTGCGCTTCAGATTGCTGGGTTGAAAGGTTCTCTTCATGACACACCAAATTTCTGTTTACACTAAAAATTGTCCACGTCCTGCGACGTGAAAAAGGGCGCAAAGGGTACTGGTTCAGCGGTTCTACTGTCAACCGGCAATGCGAACATCGAACAGCAACCGGATGTGGATAACTGTCACTGACAGGTATAGACTCCTCTCCCTCGGTAACGTGCATTCAACAACAACAAGGGGGTCTGGCTGGTGGAAATGTCGCTCTGGCAAAAGTGTCTGGTTCGTCTGGAAAATGAACTCCCCGAGCAACAATTCAACACCTGGATAAGGCCGCTGCATGCGGTTGAAGCAGCCGACAGCCTGCAGTTGCTGGCACCCAACCAGTTTGTCCTCGACTGGGTAAAAAAGCACCATTTCAACACCATTTCCCGGACCCTGCATGACCTGGGTCAGAACGTGACCCCGCGCATCCAGCTCGATATCGGCAGCACCAACAAGACCCCGGCCACCGGGGTTATCACACCAGGCAACCGGGTCCCGGAACGGCCGGTGCCCGGACAATACAAGAGCAACCTGAACGGGGATTTTACCTTCGAGACGTTCGTCGGCGGCAAGTCCAACCAGCTGGCGCGCGCTGCTTCTATCCAAGTCGGGGAAAACCCGGGCGGAGCCTACAATCCGTTGTTTATCTACGGTGGTGTCGGCCTTGGCAAGACTCACCTGATGCATGCGGTTGGAAACCTGATCCTGGAACACAAGCCGGATGCACGGGTAATTTATCTGCATTCCGAGCGTTTCGTAGCCGACATGGTCAAGGCACTGCAACACAACGCCATCAACGAATTCCAGCGCTTCTACCGCACAGTGGATGCCTTGCTCATCGACGACATCCAGTTCTTTGCCGGCAAGGAGCGTTCACAGGAAGAATTCTTTCATACTTTCAATGCCTTGCTGGAAGGCCAGCAACAGGTGATACTGACCTGTGACCGCTATCCCAAGGAGGTGACGGGGCTTGAAGAGCGCCTTAAATCGCGCTTCGGCTGGGGCCTGACGGCGGCC
The DNA here is from genome assembly GCA_020344335.1 of Gammaproteobacteria bacterium. Classification (GTDB taxonomy): domain Bacteria; phylum Pseudomonadota; class Gammaproteobacteria; order UBA9214; family UBA9214; genus SZUA-186. The sequence goes on from CP070821.1 coordinate 2,239,661, forward strand.
ATCGAACCGGCAGAACTGGAGACCCGGGTAGCGATCCTGATGAGCAAGGCTGCCCAGAGTAATACCGAGTTGCCGGATGACGTAGCGTTCTTCATTGCCAAGCACATCCAGTCCAATATCCGCGAACTCGAAGGCGCGCTGCGCCGCGTCATGGCCAGCGCCCGTTTTACCGGCCGGCCCATCGACCTGGAATTTACCAGGGAGGCGCTGCGCGACCTGCTGGCATTGCAGGACAAGCTGGTGACCACCGAGAACATCCAGAAAGTGGTCGCCGAGTATTACAAAATCCGGGTCTCGGACCTGCTCTCACCCCGGCGCAGCCGAACCATTACCCGGCCCCGCCAGATTGCCATGTCACTGGGGAAGGAGCTGACCTCGCACAGCCTGCCGGAAATCGGTAATGCCTTCGGAGGCCGTGATCACACCACAGTACTGCATGCTTGTCGCAAAGTCGCGGAACTCAGGGATAGCGATGCACGCATCAACGAAGACTACAAAAACCTGTTAAGAACCCTGACAACATGATGTGGATAACGTGTGTATAAAATAAACTGGGTTACTTATCCACAGCTTGCCAACAATTGATCACAGATTTATCAGGGTGGTTTTTATTTCTATATGACATTGATTATATTCACTAAATATGGGTTATCCACAGCGCCTGGTTACCCTTATTAATTCAACAAATAGTCTTTAAATTAATTAAATTATGAAATTGACAATCCAGCGTAAAATCCTGCTCAAGCCGCTACAGCAGGTAGTCGGTGTCGTGGAACGGCGCCAGACACTCCCGATTCTGGGTAATGTGCTACTGAACGCCACGGCCAGGGAACTGAAACTAACGGCCACCGACCTGGAGGTTGAGCTCCAGGCAAAGGTAAAACTAACCGTGAGCGAACCCGGTGATATCACCCTGCCGGCACGCAAGCTGCTCGATATCTGCCGAACTCTGCCGGAAGGCGCTGACATTGATATTTCGGTCAAGCGCGAACGGGCAACGGTACAGTCCGGCAAAAGTCGCTTTATCCTGGCAACCATGCCAGCGAGCGAGTTTCCGGTGGTAGACAAGATCAAGAGTCCGCACAAGTTCAGTGCCCCGCAAAACGAACTGCGCCAGGTCATCGACCGCACCGCCTTCTCCATGGCACAGCAGGATGTTCGCTACTACCTGAACGGCCTGATGCTGGAGCCGGACAATGGCGTGTTGCGTGCAGTGGCGACCGATGGCCATCGACTGGCGATCTGTGAATCGGCCATGGACGTGGGTGAAACCACCGGCCATCAGGTCATTGTGCCGCGGAAGGGTATCCAGGAACTGCATCGCCTGCTCGAGGATGATACGACCGCCATTACTGTGGAAATCGGTACCAACCACATCCGCATCACCACGAAGGAACTCCGCTTTACCTCCAAGCTGATCGATGGCCGGTTCCCGGATTACAACCGTGTCATCCCCAAGGAGGCCAACAAGCGCCTGGTTATCGACCGCGAGACATTACGTCAGGCACTCACCCGGACATCGATTCTCTCCAACGAAAAATACCGTGGCATCCGTCTGAGTTTATCTAAAAATAATCTGAAAATACAAGCACATAACCCGGAACAAGAAGAGGCGGTTGATGAGATAGAGGTTGACTATGACAGTGAACCACTGGACATCGGATTCAATGTCACCTACCTGCTCGACGTACTGGCGACAATTGATTCCGATTCTGTCGAGTTTTTACTTCGCGATGCCAACAGTAGTACCTTGATCCACCAACCGGGCATTGATGATTACCGGTACGTCGTCATGCCAATGCGCCTGTAATCGTTTTGGCAGTCCGTGTTCCCGGCGACGCCACTTCTGAACCACTGACAGCAAGCGGGCTTCAGTCCCTCGAGATAACCGATTTTCGTAATATCGAAAACGCTCGCCTGGGCTTCTCTCCCGGACTGAACCTGATAACCGGTGCCAATGCAGCTGGCAAGACCAGTCTGCTCGAAGCGATCTTTTGCCTGGGCCGGGTACATTCGTTTCGTAGCAGCGATGCGGATTGCCTGATTCGCGACAACCAGCCGGCCTGGCGTCTGGTGGGCTGCATCGGCTTGGCCGAGGGCCGTGGGATCCCGGTAGGCATAGAGAGATACCCGGGAAGATACCGCATCCACCTGGAAGGCCGGCCGGTCAGCCGTCTGTCAGATCTCGCAGGCCGACTGCCAGTGCATATCATGAGCGGGGATACGGCGAATATCCTGGATGGCGGGCCCCGCTACCGCCGCCAGACACTGGATTGGGCGCTGTTCCACGTGGAACACGGCTACCGCGAAGCCTGGCAACGCTATGTACGTGCGTTGCGCCAGCGGAATGCCGCATTGCGTGCCCAAGCCCCGGTCAAACAGATTTCTGCCTGGGATGCAGAACTAATCGACGCCGCAGGGATATTGGACCGTCTTCGGCGCGGTTACCTCGATGAACTGGCTCCGCACCTGCACGCGGAGTTCGGTGTATTGTTGCCGGGAATCCAGATTGCACTGCGCTATCGCTCCGGCTGGGCACAGGATATGACCCTGGCGACGGCGCTGGATAATTCCCTGGATCGGGACCGGGCGCAGGGTTATACGCATGCCGGACCCCATCGCGGTGATTTTTCTCTGCGTGTGGAAGAAAAGCCGATTATGACCTGCTTTTCCCGGGGCCAGCAAAAAGCCACGGTGCTGGCTTTTCTGTTGGCCCAGCAGAAATTGCAGCATGCCCGGGCAGCCCCGCAAGGGGCCTTTTTGCTGGATGACCTGGCCAGTGAAATGGACGCCGATCACCAGACGCGCGTCATCGCGGCGCTCGCTGAATTGCAGGCCCAGGTATTCGTCACGGCGATTGACCCGCAGGCCCTTGCCTGTGATCACTGGCCAGTGAACAAAAGGTTCCACGTGGAACATGGCGCGATCCATGAAGTGGTATAATGAACGGCTTTCTATTAGGACTATGCAATGACCAAGGAAAAAAGCTATACCTCATCCAGTATCAAGGTCTTGAAAGGCCTGGATGCCGTACGCAAGCGCCCGGGGATGTACATCGGCGATACCGATGACGGTACCGGCTTGCACCACATGGTGTTCGAGGTTGTGGACAATGCCATTGACGAGGCACTGGCCGGCCACTGCAACGAAATTTCCGTCATCCTGCATAGCGACCAGTCCGTCACCATCACCGATGACGGGCGCGGTATCCCGGTTGATATTCATCCCGAGGAGGGACGTTCCGCGGCGGAGGTCATTATGACGGTGCTGCATGCCGGCGGCAAATTCGATGACAACTCCTACAAGGTCTCCGGTGGCCTGCACGGTGTGGGTGTGTCGGTGGTCAATGCCCTGTCCGAAACCCTGCGCCTTATCATTCATCGCGATGGGAAGATCCATGCACAAGAATACCGGCTGGGGGAGCCGCAGGCGCCGCTCAAGGTGATCGGTACCACCGAGCACACCGGCACCGAGGTCCGCTTCAAGCCCAGCACCGAGATCTTTTCCGATACGGAGTATCATTACGACATACTCGCCAAGCGTTTGAGAGAACTGTCTTTTTTGAATTCCGGCGTGCGTATCAGGTTGGTCGATGAGCGTGCCGACAAGGAGGATGTGTTCGAATATCAGGGCGGCATTCGGGCATTTGTCGAGCACCTCAATCGCAACAAGACACCACTGCACCCGACAGTATTTTATTTTTCCTCCGAAAAGGAAGGCGTGGGTGTGGAAGTGGCCATGCAATGGAATGATTCCTACCAGGAAAACATCTTCTGCTTCACCAACAACATCCCCCAGCGTGACGGTGGCACACACCTGTCAGGCTTCCGTGGTGCCCTGACGCGCACTCTGAACAATTACATGGAGAAGGAAGGCGTATTGCGCAAGACGAAGGTGTCCGCGACCGGTGATGATGCCCGTGAAGGCCTCACGGCGGTACTGTCAGTCAAGGTGCCGGATCCGAAGTTTTCCTCGCAGACCAAGGACAAGCTGGTGTCCTCCGAGATCAAGGGCATCGTGGAATCCACCATGAGTGAGCAGTTCCAGGATTATCTGCTGGAGAGCCCGGCCGAGGCGAAGGCCATTACCGGCAAGATTCTCGATGCCGCGCGGGCGCGCGAGGCGGCCCGCAAGGCCCGCGAAATGACCCGTCGCAAGGGCGCACTGGACATTGCCGGACTGCCGGGCAAACTGGCCGACTGCCAGGAACGCGACCCGGCGCTGTCGGAACTGTTCCTGGTAGAGGGTGATTCTGCCGGCGGTTCTGCGAAACAGGGCCGCAATCGCAAGTACCAGGCGATACTGCCCCTGAAGGGCAAGATCCTGAATGTCGAAAAGGCGCGCTTCGACAAGATGCTTTCCTCGGCAGAGGTCGGCACACTGATTACTGCCATGGGCTGCGGTATCGGCCGTGAGGAATTCGATCCCGACAAGTTGCGTTATCACCGGATTATCATCATGACCGACGCCGACGTGGACGGTTCGCATATTCGCACCCTGTTGTTGACCTTCTTCTATCGCCAGATGCCCGAGCTGATCGAGCGAGGCCACGTCTATATTGCCCAGCCGCCGTTGTATAAGGTTAAAAAAGGCAAGCAAGAACAATATGTTAAAGATGATGCCGAACTGAATGCCCTGTTGCTCCAGGGCGCGGTGGAGAAGGCGCAGCTATACGTCAATCCGGATGCTCCGCCCCTGAGTGGCGCCGGTCTGGGGGATCTGGCGACCCGGTTCATGGCGGTAATGGCCGATATCCGCCGGCTGTCACGGCGCTATGACAGCGAATTGCTGGAGAAGATGATTTACATGCCGGCGCTGGACGAGGTGGCCCTGCATGACAGCACCGCCGTGACTGCGTGGTTCGGTGAACTGGAGCAGCGCATAAATGCCGCACAGCCGGCTGGCCAGCGCTACCAGGTGGAAACGGGATCGTCTGCCGAAAACCAGGGATTGGCGGTCCGTGTCAGCAAGTGGACCCACGGTATCGTGGCAGCCGAGCAGATCATCACCGGTGATTTTTTTGCATCGGCCGAGTACGGGCGCATCACGGCACTGGGAGAACAGTTGGACGGATTGTTGGGCGAGGGTGCTTACGTGCAGCGCGGGGACCGGCGGAAGGACGTGAGTTCCTTCAAGCAGGCCCTGAACTGGCTGCTGGACGAGGCGAAACGCGGCCAGCATATCCAGCGTTACAAGGGGCTCGGGGAAATGAACCCGTACCAGCTCTGGGAAACGACCATGGACCCGGATACCCGGCGCCTGCTGCAGGTACAGATCGAGGACGCGGTCGGTTCCGACCAGATCTTTACCACCCTGATGGGCGACCAGGTCGAACCGCGCCGCGATTTCATCGAGCAGAACGCACTGGCCGTTTCCAACCTCGATATTTAACCGGTAACCCTCTCGAATGCTTCGTCGGCACCCGCTGGCGGGCCGGGAAGTCTATGCGCAGGGTGCAAAGACCGAAGGGCTGCCGTGGGCCGGGATTCCGCGCGGGATCGACCACCAATTAGTTTTGAAAATAACGGGATATCGTTATAATTTGTCTAAACTATATTTATATAGTTTAGACAATAAATAGCTTAGGTCGTACTGTTTTCCCGTGTTTTCTGCCAGTCTGCGGCAGTGCATTCGAATCCGGCCTCTTCAATATGCGGCCCGCAAGGGCCACAGCGGAGTCCGGCACTTATCCGTCACGGATTTCCCAGCCTGCCTCTTACCATGACAAGTCCCTCGCGCTTGCATTCGGGCATCGGCACGGCCTGGGATCCAGGGGCAGACAGCAGCCTTATGGCAAGGTCAGTCATTTCAATGTGGTGATCTCCTTCATGCAGTCCTCGATCCATCCCGAAGCTTCCTCAAGAATCTGCTGGGCGGTCTTGCCGTCTGCGGAGATGGGTTTGCCGATGCGTACCTGGATCGTCCCGGGGCGCTTTA
>CP070821.1:2245697-2251638 GCA_020344335.1 Gammaproteobacteria bacterium
CTACAACGATGGCTGGGGTGACGGTGATTTCGATGGTGGTTTCAGCATGAACTTCAGTGGTCGCGGTCACGGTCGTGGCTATGGCCGCGGGTATGGCTACGGCTATGACCGCCCGTACTACGGCTACGGCTATGCTCCTTATGGCGTTGCTCCGTACGGCGTTGCCCCGTACGGGTATGCCCCGGTTGCCGCTCCGGTGGCCCCGCAGGCTGACACCGCTGCCGAGTAAGTCCTCTTACTCGACGGAAAAGCCAAACGGGGGCGGCTCGCAAGGGTCTCCCCCGTTTTTATTTACAGGGAAGTAATGTATGTCGCGAGAGGGCAGGATGCCCGGAGCGACAATTTACAGGGAAGTAATGTAAGGCCGCTCTCGCACATCCATGTGCTCCGCGGCACTCGGACATCCTGTCCAGCGCCGCGGGAGGCCCGTAGTGACCACCGGCAGCGGCCTTTGGCATTTCAGTACCGGACCAGAAACCATGGCAAGGGAGGTAATACCCATGAAACAGGCTGTTCTTGGATTCATAGCAATTGTCGCAGGGCTTTTTCTGTCTGTCGCCCGGGCCGATGTCCTGGTGTTGGTGCACGGATATCTCGGCAGTGCACAGTCCTGGGATGCCAGCGGCATCACGGCCGAACTTGAACGCCATGGCTGGCAACGTGCCGGACTGTTTATCACGGGACCGGCCGGTACGCGGCTGATGCCGTCTCCTGGTAATACTGGCGATCAAAAATACTACACGGTAGACCTGCCCTCCGCGGCCCCGGTTCTCATTCAGGCATTTCACCTGCGGCAAATCCTGCAATCCATTGGTACCCTGCATGCGAATGAGTCGATCAGTATCGCAGGGCACTCGGCCGGCGGCGTGGTTGCCCGTGTCGCGCTGGTACGAGGTGATATTAAGAACATCAAGTCCCTGATCACAATCGCCAGCCCGCACCTCGGCACCGGTCGTGCGGAACAGGCGCTGGATGCGACAGATATTCCGTTCCCGCTGTCCATGGTCACGGACTTTTTCGGCGGGGCCACCTATGACACGGTGATGCGGTCACGCAGCCTGTTTGTTGACCTCGTGCGTCAACGTCCCGGTAGCTTGTTGTACTGGCTGAACACCCAGCCACATCCGGATATTGAATATTTCTCCGTCGTGCGTGGACAGCCGGCGATCATTTCAGGCGACTACATTGTTCCCGGTTACAGCCAGGACATGAACAATGTTCCTGTCCTGCAGGGCAGGTCATCGCTCATCAGGGTCAATAACAGCAATCACGGCCTGAATATGCTGGACGGGAGTGTGATCGCCAGCGTGCTGGCCGGCATGATCTAGCTCTCACAGGCCGGGATGCCTGGTACCCGTCAGGGGATGATCTCGACGCCTTTCCAGAAAGCGACGTAGTTCCTGATGTTACTCGCTTCGGGTAATGGATCGGGGTAGTACCAGGCTGCATCCGCATTGACCTGGTCGTCTACGACGATATTCAGGTATGACGCCGTTCCTTTCCAGGGGCACCGGGTTGTGGTCGGGCTCATCGTGAGGTACTGGCGCTGCAACGAGTCCGGTGGAAAGTAATGGTTGCCTTCGAGGGTCAGGGTCTCGATGCTATCCGCGATGATTGTGCCATGCCATACGGCTTTCATAATGCGTTTACCTCTGTTTGATGCGCCATTCTTGCGGTTCAAAACGTGAATTAACGTCTATATAGTAAATGGTCGGTCAATGTTAAGACTGCGCCGGCCCGGATCGGTTGGCTAATGGTAATTAGCTGAGTTATAAATGAAATAGCGAAGTTGACGCTAACCTTGTATGGCGCGATTCACGAACCATGAGGGAGAAGCAAGGTGATTCATTCCATTGCCGTACTGCTGTGGCGAATTGTCTGCTGGCTGGAACTGACCGTATTTACACTGGTGCTGTATACGCTGTCCTGGCTGCCCGGTGCGCTGGTGCCGTTTTACTACACGCTGTTCCGGTTCTGGTGCCGCACTTTTGTGCGCGCACTGGGTGTTGATCTGAAACTGCATCAGAAAAACACCCGGCCATTGCCGTCACAGTACATCCTGATTGCCAATCATCCGTCGGCATTCGAAGACATCGGGATCCCGGCGCTGTTCCCGGTGCATTCGCTCGCAAAGATTGAAGTGAGGGACTGGTGGCTGGTCGGTCGCATCAGTATGGCGGCGGGTTCATTGTATGTGCACCGGGAATCCCCAGAATCACGCAATGCAGCAGGAGTGCAGATCGAAGAGGAACTGCAAAAGGGCAAAAATATTGCCCTGTATCCCGAGGGCGGCTGCAAGGGCCGGCGCATCTTTGAGTCATTCCGCTACGGGGCATTCGAAATTTCGCTACAAACCGGCATCCCGATCCTGCCGGTATTCCTGCATTACGAATCCCAGGATGATTTTGAGTGGCGGGAACCGCAAACCCTGCTGCACAAGATCTGGCACATGCTGACTACCCAGAACAAGCGGGCCAATTACTATGTCTACGATGCATTTGACCCGGAACAGTTTGCTGACAAGGCAGCCTATGCAGAGTATGCGCATAATAAATACCTGGAGTGGCAGGCGCGCTATCTGGATTGAACTCCTTGTCCAGGCAAGCCTGCCGCAGACAGCCCGAAATTTCCCGGTTGATATCAGAGGTATTCGGCGATCTCTGTCATCAGTAACAGGCTGAATACCACTACCGATATCAGCAACACCGCATTGGATGTCAAACCATTGCACAGTCCACCGACCCAGGAGCGGCGGTTATTCATATACAGCAACAGGACCGCCAGCAGCGGCATGAAGAAGGCGCCGGCAACGGCATAGATGACGACCAGCCAGACCGGCTTGATCAGCAACAGCAGGACCATGGGTGGTACTGCGATATACAAGAGGTAACCCCGGTAGGCCAGCGATCGCGTGTTTACCGCGGAGGGTGTACCGGGCTGGTGGATATACTGCTGTATGAAGTCCGAGAATATATACGGTACCCCCTGCCAGACCCCGAGCATCGAACTGAATACGGCACTCCAGAAACCGACCAGGAAACACCACTTGCCAACCGGGCCAACGACAGTCTCAAGGTAGTTTGCAACTGAAAGTGCCATGCCGGGTCCCGTCAGTACCTCCGGATTGACGCCGGCCGCAATAATCATGATGGCGACACCGAACAGCCCGGTGAGAAGGTAGGCGATGGCCAGGTCTTTCCGGCTGCGTTTTAGATCTCCCGGGCTTGTCCAGCCGTGCTCGCGTATCCAGTAGCCGTAGCACAGTAGCGTGACACTGCCCCCGATTCCCCCTACCACTGCGAAGATGAACAGGACCGCTCCATCCGGTACCCGGGGAACCAGCAAGCCTTGCAGGACGCCCGGGAAGTCCGGGGCAACCAGTACGCCACAAATGAGGACCACGGCAAACATCAGGGCGATGAAAACCTTCATGATTCTCTCGAGCAGGGCGTAGTGGCCCAGGATGACGAGCACCAGGGCCAGCAGCGAATGAATGACACCCCATTGCTCAACCGACAGGACGGGGAGTAATGCGTGCGCTGCCAGTCCACTGGCCGCAATCAGGGCGCCGGCCACGATAAAGGTCCACACCAGGAGGTAAATAAAGAAGTAGATCGAGATGAGTTTTGGCAAGCGCTGGACCCAGCCTTCCAGCAGTGTACTATCGGTCGCCAGCTGCCAGCGTGCCAGGCCTTCGTTCAGTGCAAATTTCATAACGGCACCGAGGACTGCCGTCCACAGGATTACTGTCCCGTACTTTGCGCCCGCCACAGAGGCGGCAATCAGGTCACCGGCGCCCAGACCGGTCGCCGCGATGACGATGCCCGGGCCATATTCCCTGAATGGTCTCACCGGCAATTACTCATGGTGTTGATCAATGGATTATCCGGCAAAACAGATTGTATTCGGTCATGGTAAAGTCGGGTATAAACCGGCAGCCGCGAATGCCGGAAATGTACCTGTTGATGTTATATTTCGGACCGATGAAACTGCGTACCCAGATCTTTCTGTTCCTGTTCCTGTTCGGTCTGGTGCCATTGCTGACGGCAGTCATGTTGAATGTCCCGCTGGTATTCGAGCGCCTTGAATCACTATACCACAAGGCGTACCTGCAGAATCTCCGGGCCGGATTCGGTGAACTTGACCAGCATCTTGCACGGCGCCATGAGATGGTACGTCTGCTGGCCAAGTTTCCCGAGCCGGGCATGCTGCTGCCTGACGCCGACCGCGCGTCCGGCTCTACCATAGATACGGCGCGCAGGGGATATGTGGAGTGGATCAACCAGGTACTGTTTGACCAGCTCGATATTATTCGCATCTTTTTTCTCGATGATGCCGGTCAGGTGCGTTACCTTCTGGAGAGAAATAACGCAACAGGGCGACTGGAACCCGTAACAGATTCCGGCGATCCGCCTAACAGGGATCTGGTCGAGGCCGGCCTCAAGCTGAATCCCGGTGCGGTACTCACCGGCCCGATAGTGTTTAATCCCGAAGCCGGCGAAGCTGAGCCCAACAAATTCATGCTGCTGGGAATGGTAAGCCCGGTTGTAACAGCAGCAGTACCGGATGATGAAATTTCCGGCATGCACCAGGGTGTGGTTGTCGCTGACCTGGACATGGGGGGGCTTGCGACTGCCTATCGGGGAATGTACTGGGCATATAATGACGGGAGTTACCTGGATATGCCTGGCGGTAGCCAGAATGTATCGACGGCATTCAGGGATTTTCCCGGGTTGCAGGAAATTTTCGCCAAGGGTGAACTGGGGCTTTGGGAATACAGGGGGCAGCAGGTTCTCTGGATACCGCTGTTCATGACCGAGCAGTCCGGCCCGTTATGGGTTGGTCGCAGTGTTGATCCGTCACCCATTGCCAAACTGCGCAATGCCATCGAGATCCGGGTGATCACCATTGTCCTGGGTCTCCTGGTTGTCGTTCTGATCGTTGCCCGGCTGATTGCGGTGAGAACAGAGAAACTGGGTAACGAGCTTACGAACGGCATAACCCGTGTCATGGAAGACAATGAAGTCGTCAGGTTTCCGTGGAAGCGACCGGAGGAGTTGCGTGTACTTGGCAATAATCTGACCCGGCTGGCAGAAACCAGCGTGCAACACAGCAAGGCCCTGGAGAATCATGCCCGGGAGCTTGAAGAGTCAAACCGCTATAAATCCGAGTTTTTGGCCAATGTCAGCCATGAATTACGAACCCCGCTGAATTCCATCCTGCTGCTTTCCAGAATGCTGGCAGTAGAGAGTAACGAGGAATGCAGCGAGGAAAGCAGGAAACAGGCACGCGTTATCAATGAAGCAGGCAATGATCTGAAGGCATTGATCGACAACATACTCGATCTGTCACGGATTGAGGCCCGCCGTATGTCACTGCAGCACGAGGTAGTGGACTTGCGCAGAGTGCTGGATCATGTAAAGGAACTGTTGCAGCCGCAGTATGATGAAAAAGGGCTTGGATTCGCGGTTGAAGTTGATTCGGATGCCCCGGCATCCATAGAGACGGATCCGGAAAAGTTGCGGCTTATACTGGTTAATTTTCTTTCCAACGCCGTCAAGTTCACTGAAACCGGCGGAGTAAAAGTCCACTTGCAATCCTGCAATGAGGAAACAGCAGGCCGGTATGCCGTATGTATCAGCGTGAGTGATACCGGCATAGGGATTCCTGCCGGCAAACAGGAAGTTATTTTTGAGGCCTTCAAACAGGCGGATGGTTCCACCAGCCGGCGTTTCGGAGGGACAGGGCTTGGCCTGACGATCAGCCGGGAACTGGCACAGCTGCTCGGCGGAGAAATCTCAATCGAGAGCGAGGCCGGGAAGGGTTCGACATTTTCCCTGTTGCTGCCGGCGGTGCTGGCAGAGCCTGATAAAACGGTCGGTGACCGGCAGGTGCACCTCGCCGGAGACCGGCTGCGGGCGGAGACAGAACAATCAATACC
>CP070821.1:2251738-2265263 GCA_020344335.1 Gammaproteobacteria bacterium
CCTTGAATCGCTTGGTGTACTCGCCCTTGCCAATGGCGCGACTGGCATCCACCAGTTCATCGATCGGCACGGTGATCTGCTTGCCCAGTGCAAATGCCATGGCGATGCCAAGCAGGATGATCAGGATGGTGGCACCCATAATCGCCTGTTTTGCCTTTTTCAGCGAGATCGCCATCCCGGACTTGCTGATCGTTACCATGGTATAGCCAACGACCACATTCTGGAATGTCACCGGTTGCACAAAGGAGATTACCATCCCGACAGAGGTTCTTCGTGCGGACGGGAGTTTCCATAAGCGTGAGCCCGGCTCGTTACCCATTAACTCTTTGAGTACGCTTGTCTGGTAGATACTGGAGCCGTCATGATACTGACCGGTGTGCGAAACGATTTCGCCTTCCAGGGTCACGATGGCTGTACCGACGATACTCCCGCTATTGGAGTAACCGGTCGTGATACTGTCTAGCGCCAGCTGGTCCCCGGCGAGCAATGGTTCCTTGGCAGATTTCGCCATCAAGCGCGCCAGCGTTGTGCCCTGTTCGTTTAGCTGTTCCTCGAATAGCTTGGTCTGCTGCTGGATAATGATGGTGCCCAGCAGTCCCATGCAGATAACCACCAGTACAGTTATCAGCAGTGATAGCTTGTAGATCAGCGGGATGCTGTTTACCTGATTCCGCAGCCCTGACAGCAGGCTTCGCAACAGGGGTTTCAGCCCGAACAGTTCCGTTCGTGCACTGGTCACCAGACCCGACCAGACCGACTGGAATTTCCAGTCGGCATCACGGTAGCGGGCAGCCAGCCGGTACACGATGCCGGACAGTCCGGTGGCCGGTGCATTCATGTCGCGCCTCCGGCCGGCGCATGGGCCAGGGAAAGGGGCAGCGCTGGCTGGTTCGATAGCTCCGGGAGGCGCGTGTACAATGGAGTTACTCCACCCGAGAAAGAAAGCGGATTGTTGCCATGCCATTGATTCGCCCGTTTGCCGGTCTGCGTCCCGCCAAAGGCCGCAGTGCGGATGTCATAGCACCGCCCTATGATGTCCTTGACTGTGACGAGGCGCGCGCCAGGGCGCAGGGCAGACCATGGAGTTTTCTGCATATCTCCAGGGCAGAAATCGATCTTCCGGAAGGTACCGATCCGTATGATCCGGCGGTTTACCAAAAGGCCGCCGCAAACCTGCAGCACATGCTCGATGCCGGTGTGCTGCGGCGTGACGATAAACCCTGTTATTACGTGTATCGGCTGGTGATGGGGACCCATATGCAGACCGGGCTGGTGGCGGCTGCGTCCGTTCATGAATATGACAGCAACCGGATCCGCAGGCATGAATTTACACGGCCCGACAAGGAAGATGACCGGGTCAGACAGATCGAGGCCCTGAATGCCCAGACCGGACCGGTGCTGCTTGCCTACCGTTCCCGACCGGAGATTGACGGACTGCTTGAGTCCGCGACCGGGGAAGAGCCGGATTGCGAAGTGGTTGCGGATGACGGTATTGCCCACAGCCTCTGGGTTATCAGGGACACCGGACTGATTGACGTGTTCAGTGCCGCATTCGAGACCATGGATGCCCTGTATATCGCCGATGGCCATCATCGGTCGGCTGCCGCTTCGCGTGTCGCCGCCGCCCGGGCAGCGATGGATGACAATGCCGGATATTTCCTGGCAGTTGTCTTTCCGCACAGTCAGCTGCGGATTCTTGATTACAATCGCGTCGTCAGGGACCTGAACGGGATGACGCCGGAAACCTTTCTCGCCGGGCTGACAGATCGTTTTACCGTGGCGCCGGTCGCTTCTGCCTGTCACCCGCAGGGACCGGGTGAATTCGGTATGTATCTCGGTGGCCAGTGGTTCCGTTTGGGAATCCGGCCAGAGCGGGTACCGGATGACCCGGTGGGGTGTCTGGATGTCAGTCTGCTGGCTGAAAATCTGTTGGCTCCGGTGCTTGGTATCACCGACCCGCGGAGTGACCGGCGTATCGATTTTGTCGGTGGCATCCGCGGACTTGTGGAACTGGAGGGACGGGTAGACAGCGGCAAGATGCAGGTTGCCTTCTCGATGTACCCGACCCGCATGGAAGACCTGATGGCCGTGGCGGATGCTGGTGGTGTCATGCCGCCCAAGTCCACCTGGTTCGAACCCAAACTTGCCGATGGCCTTGTCTCGCACATGCTCGATTGACATGGCCTGTGTTCTGCTGCTTGACGATAACCACATTACCTGACTGTTCCTTCCCGCGCTTGCCTGCCCGGCTTGCCGCCTCAGACAAACTCTCCTTCAAAATCGTGTGCGAGATTCCTGCCGGGTTCCTGCACAAAATTTCCCTGGATAAAATTCACTCCGAATTCCCATAATTTCGCCAGGTCACTGGCGCTGTCAACGCACTCGGCTACACAAGGTATGTCTGACTTGCGCGCCAGGTCGATCACACTTTTTAGCTTCTCCTGTTGCTCCTTGCTGGTTGCCAGGCCGGTAATCAGGGACCCATCGATCTTGACCAGGTCAACCGGCAGGTGTTGAATCAGTTGTGGCTGGCTGGTACAGCCGAAATGCTCGATTGCCACCATGCAATGGATTTTCTGCATTGCCTTGACAAACCTGGTAGTGTTTTTCAGGTCTTTCAAGGCAACTGCTTCGGGAATCTCGAAGCAGATGCTGTCGCTTTTCAGGCGATATTCCTTCAGCTTCCGGTTGATCCACACAGGTAATTCACGGTCTGACAGAGTTTTTTCTGAAAGCTTGATGAAGAAACCCAGGTCGAAGCCGCTGCTGCGCTTCTCCATGAGTACCCTGAACGCCGTATCAATCACCCAGCGATCGATTTCACCGCTCTTGCCGATCTTCTCGGCGATCGACAGGAACTGGCCCGGCAGCATGACATCGCCATTCTCGTCTAAAATTCTCAGCAAAACCTCGTAGTAGCCTCCCGCATTTCCGTTAAGACTTGCAATTGCCTGGTAGGCGAGATAGAAACGCTCTTCACTGATGGTGGTACTGATCACTGCATCCCATTCTTCCTCGTTCTGGGCGCCCATTTTTTCATCCACCGCCATGCTGTGAATATGTATCTGGTTGCCGCCGGAGGAACGTGCCACTTCGCAGGCGAGGTCTGCGCGTGACAGGACATCCTGGGCAGTTCCTGTGTGTTCGTTGATGACACAAATGCCGATACTGCAGGTAGTCGTCACTACATGGCCTTCGATGTCCGATTCATGCTCGCTGACTTTCTCCCGCAGCGTTTCCGCAAGCTGCAGTACATCATCCCCGTTACTGTCATCGTGCAGCAGTGTGAACACGTAGTCACTGAAACGTGCGACGATGTCATGTTGTTGGCACGTGCTTTCGATCAGTCTGGCAATATCGTTGACGACCATATCACTGCCGGCGACGCCGATTTTCTCGCGCATGGATTTCGGATTGTCCAGCAGGATATAGGCGATGGCCTGCGACTGGCCTGGCCCTGCACTTTCACGGATACTGTTATCGACGACCTGCATGAAGTGTTGTCGATTGCAAAGGCCGGTCAACATGTCCTGCCGGTTATGGCTGTCGAGTTTTTCTTCCAGTTCCAAATCTTCCCTGTGCCGGATGACCAACTGGGTGCAGGGTTCGTCATTAAGACGGGCAGGTGAGAATTCCATGACCGCATCGAACGTGTTGTTCCCGGCTTCAACTCCCCTGACCTCCAGGGTGCCGGAAATATTATCGTCAGTATCATGACTGCGCAGGAATTTCCCGAGCTTTGAATGATCGACGGAATCAATGATGTCCATTACCGCTGTCCCCTCGATTTCATCTGTTCCACAAAAGCCGAACAGGTCGAGATAGCTGTTGTTTGCATGGATATGCCTGCTTTCACGAACATAGGCAATGGCATGGCGCGAGCTTTCCATCAAATCACGACAGCATTTCTCTGTTTCGAAGAGTCTTTTTTCCAACAGCCGCACCTGCCTGCGCAGCAGTATCGTTTGCTGTTCTTTTTCCAGGACAGTCAGCAGGCTGTCGGGTTTGTCATAGGCAACGAGGGCCGTGGCACCGTTTCGCCGGGCAGATCTGGCAGAGTTTTTGGTTGTCTCGTCCGCCAGCGCGATTACCGGGATGGCAGAGTTCCGTTCCGCGAACAGGGTGGTGACTGCCTTCAGTTCGGGAAGCTCCGCGCCACTGCCGCAGAGCACGAGGTCAGGTTCTGACTGGTTGATCAATCCGGTCAGGGCATCGAGGTCCTGCACCCTGTCAATACAAAGTGTGAACCCGGCATCGCGCAGGGCGGAGACAAGTGCCTCTGCCTTGTGAGTGGTATCCTCGATGATGACAAGCTGAAGACTGGCTTTCTGATCCATGGGCTGGCCTGTTTAAGCGTATGAAATTATTGAGCATGCAGCCCCGATCCCGGCAGAAATCGATGCGATTGCTCCTAACTGCCATTTATTCGGCATTTCAGGCCATTTCTTGAAGCCGATCACAGCCGGAATGCGATGCAGGTACAGGATTTTCAGCTCGTCCCGGGTATTTTCCCGCCACGAATTTCCTGCTAGCATGCAAGTCACTGAAAAAGATATTTTTTTAGCCCCGGACCGGCGCCGACCGGACGGACCGATCAACGCCGCAAATGGAGTAGCCGATGCACCCGATTACTGTCAGGCCTGAAGTGGCGGAGGATGCCCGCGCCATTGACGTGGTCCATATCAGCGCATTCGGCGGGGAGGCAGAGGCCCGCCTGATAAGCGCCTTGCGCGAGTCATCTTCGTATAACCGCGAGCTCTCGCTGGTTGCTGAACTGAACGGACGAATTGTCGGTCATGTACTGCTTACCCGCGCTGCATTGCGCAGGGAAGGTGATGAAAAGAACATCCTGGTGCTGGGGCCGATGTCAGTGGTTCCGTCACAAAGCCACCGGGGTATCGGTTCGGAGCTGATCCGGGCCAGCGTCGACCTCGCAAGGGACAAGGGCTACGGCGCCATCATTGTTGTCGGGCATCCGGAATATTACCAGCGTTTCGGGTTTGCGCCCGCGAAGGAGTTGCATGTCACATGTAACCTTCCTGCGCCGGATGATGCCCTGACCGGCATTGAGATCGTGGAGGGCATTCTTGCCAGTGGGGGGCATGTGGAATACCCGGAACCGTTCCTGGCGCTGTATTAAGGGCAGGTGTTTTCGATTACAGATTCAATAACCACAGGTCAGATCGTCATAGCATAATCCGATATTGAATAGCCGGATTATGATCCATGTGTTCAACCCGGCGAGGAGGCTTTCGCGATGCTTCTTTCCGAGGCAAGTCTCAGGATTCATCTGCCGGGGAGAAATAAAACTGCGCAAAGCTCCCGGTATCTTCCAGCTGACGGGTAAGCCTGATCTGCTCCTGTTTATCTCCATGAAACAGTTTTGACCGGCAACCGGTGTGAAACAGCAAGGGCGGCAGCAGCAGCGTGGCCTGCTGGTGCAATTTGATGATATCCGGCAACAGTATTCCCTGCATCTCTTCATTTGCGCTGCTCTTCTCATCACAGACGCGGGCGTGGATTGCGCTGGCGCCGGGTGACATCATCTCCACGCCCAGGCCGAGACCCCGTTCCCGGGTAAATTTCATCCAGCGTACGACACCGAGGTGCCAGTCATCATCACTGTCGCGACTGGTCTTGATGGCGACCAGTTCACCGATCTGTGCGCTGGTGGTCTCCTCACTGTCCCAGAGCAGACAATAACCGCCGGCACTCATATCCTGCATCTTCCAGTTTTCTATCGTTATGGAATCATTGACAGTCCCGGCCGGACGGCCGCCTGTGGATGCGGTGTCTTGTCGCGGGAAACTCGGCCAGTTATCCGAAGGTTGTCGGGTTCCGCTGGCGCTGTGTCCCGTGTTAATGGTGGTGGGTTGTTCCAGGGTCGGATCGAGCAAATACTCCCTCTCCCGTAGGATTTCGGTTTCTGCCTTTGGCTCTTCCTGTGGCTCCGGCTCAGCGTCGGAGATAATACTGTGAACAGTTCTCAGGCCCAGTACCACTTGCACCGATGCATCCTGCGGGTGGCGGGTAAACTTGCGTTCCGGCATGACACCCCAGGACAGCATCAGGCGCTGGAGTATGCGTTCATCGAGGTGGACGCTGTAGCGTTTCGAGTTTTCCTTGCGGGCCTTGATTACCATGCGTACCGGCTCTGCCATGTCACTGGTATCGAGTGCCCTCCACTGTGCATCTCGTTCATCCTGGTTCCTCTCGGTGAGGTAAACCGGTGCATTATCGGATTCCAGGTTCCAGGTAAAGAATGCATTGCCAGCTTCCGCTGAACCGCCGAGCAGTTTGCTGTACGGTGCCCATTGATCCAGTAGTTTGTATACCTCACGGATGATGGCCTGGCGCAGGCGATAGGGACAGGCCAGTGATAACAGCAGGATCTGCTTGTAGATGGCCTCGATGTTCGACTCGACAGGTTTATGCTGTGTTATATCCTTCACCGCTTGCTGTTGCAGCCCGAATTGCTCGCTAATCGCATAAAGGGTATGCAGGTCTTCCCAGATTCCGGCGGGGCAGGGGAGATAGATCTGATAGTTGCCAATCAGGACTTCACTAAGGTGCCGCATGGCCCTGTGGATCGCTATAGTAAGCCCGGTCCGGGAGTCTGGCTTTTTTACCATGACGGATACAAGGATTTTGTAGCTGGTGGCCATGCGCTGATACAGCCCCGCTACCTTGGCGGCACTGTCAAGCTCGCGTTTCCTGAGTGGAAACTGTTTTCCCAGATAGCTTTTTTTAAGTACCTCGCAAACGTGGATGACCGGTGCGGTCAGCAGTTCCAGTGCATCATGGCGAACCGAAGCAGGGATATCGGCTTTGTTGATTTCGTTCAGCGCAAACTCGAGTTGCTGCACGCTGGCTTCAATGTTGATCAGTGGCAGGTTATCAATCCACCGCCTCACTGCAGGGATGCTGGTATTGAACTGCTGCTTGCTGCGTTTCCCTGGTCTCGGGATTTTCAGGGCCATATTAGCATAATCATCAATAAGTTAACCAAGATATACCCGCGGTGGATCGTAACGGTGTGCATCAGTCACCTGACGTTTCTATTTTAGCATCCCTCGCCTGAATCACCGCAGGCCACAACGGCCATTTCCCGGGAAGCCCCGGTATTTCGCGAACCAGCCGAGGAACCAGGTAACCAGGCAGGGTGGCATGCAGTTGTTGCATGAGTTGACTGGCCCTTGCATCACTGACCTCGAAGTGCGCAGCTCCCTGCACCCGGTCCAGCTGGTGCAGGTAATACGGCAATACACCAATGGCGAACAGGGATTCGCTCAGGTCTTTCAGGGTATCGGGCCGGTCGTTGATCCCTTTCAGCAGCACCGACTGGTTCAGCAGGGTGGCGCCCGTGTGTGCAAGCTGTTTGAGGCCCGCGGCCACCCCCGCGTCAATCTCGTTGGGGTGATTGCAGTGGATGACAATCACAACCCGCCCGGGATGATTTCCGATCCAGCCAAGCAGTTGCTCATCTACTCGTTCAGGCAGAACCACTGGCAATCGGGTGTGCAGGCGCAGCGTCCTGATATGGGGTATGGCCGCCAGCTGTGCAGACAGCACCCGCAAGCGGCTGTCCGGCAGGACCAGCGGGTCCCCGCCACTCAAAATGACTTCGGTAATTTCCCGGTGACTGTACAGGTATTTCAGTACCTCCTCCCGGTGAGCCGCCAGCGGATTGGCATTGCTGTAGGGGAAATGCCGCCGGAAACAATAGCGGCAATGAACGGCACAGGCACCGGTAACGGTAAGCAGGACACGGCCGTGATATTTATGCAGCAGACCCGGCGAGGCCATTGCCCCCTGTTCGGCAAGTGGGTCGGTCAGGTAACCGGCGGAATTTTCTTCCTCGGCAGGCAGTGGCAGGACCTGGCGCAGCAGCGGATCATTGATATTGCCGGCCTGCATGCGTGCCGCGAAACTATGGGGCACACGCAGCGGAAAATCAGCGTTACTCGGCGTTTCATGGTACATAGCGGGATCTATCTGCAACAGGTCCAGCAGTTCCTGTACGGAACCGATGGCCTGCGCCAGGGCGGTCTGCCAGACCGGCACATTTTCCAGGTGCTCTGTTCGGGGTATGATAGCCGCCATTTTTAACGGGAGTTCCATTCTTGGAAAAGGGTGATTATGGCATCGTACAATACCAATGAATTTCGTGGCGGCCTGAAAATCATGATTGACGGCGATCCATGTTCCATTATCGAGAACGAGTTTGTAAAGCCCGGCAAGGGCCAGGCATTCAACCGGGTGAAGATCCGTAACCTGAAAACCGGCCGCGTCATCGAGCGTACCTTCAAGTCAGGTGAATCGGTTGAAGCCGCGGATGTCATGGATATCGATCTGCAGTTTCTTTACAACGACGGTGAATTCTGGCACTTCATGGATCCGGATACCTACGAACAGTATGCCGCGGATGCCACGGCGGTCGGTGACGCCGCGAAATGGCTGAAAGAGCAGGACACCTGTGAAGTGACCCTGTGGAATGGTGCACCACTGGCGGTTACGCCGCCCAACTTTGTCGTCCTTACCGTCACCGATACCGACCCCGGCGTGCGGGGTGACACCTCCGGCGGCGGTGGCAAGCCGGCGACCCTGGAAACCGGAGCCGTGGTGCGCGTACCGTTGTTCATCGAAATAGGCGAGGCGCTCAGGATCGATACCCGCACCGGGGAGTACGTGGCGCGTGCCAAGGACTAGCCATGACAGGCCCTTCCGGACCGGTCTGGAGTGAATGTTGCAAACAGCAGCTGACTGGCGTCCGGCGGCATCCCTTGATGCCCTGAAATTGCGCGCTGACCTGCTGGCGCGAATCCGGAATTATTTCAGCACGCAGGGCGTCCTAGAGGTGGACACGCCGGTGTTATCGAGCGCGGGTGCGACGGACCCTGCGATCCGCAGTTTCACCACCACCTATCATGGACCGGCCCCTGTTCCCGGGCGCGGCAGCGATGCAAAACTGTACCTGCACACGTCACCGGAATTCCCCATGAAGCGCCTGCTGGCGGCGGGGTCGGGGTCCATTTATCAGGTTTGCAAGGTGTTCCGGGATGGCGAATCCGGAAGCAGCCATAACCCCGAATTTACCCTGCTGGAGTGGTATCGCAACGGTTTCGACCACTTTGATCTCATGGATGATGTGGAGAAGCTGCTGCGCGAGGTACTGGATGGCATTTTGCCTGTTGAGCCGGTTGACCACTGGACCTACCGTGAACTGTTCCTCGAGGTGACCGGCCTGGACCCGTTCATGGCACCCGTGACGGATATGCAAGCGGTCTTGCGGAAACACGGCCTGCGTGATCCGGTGGGTCTGTCAGCGGATGACCGGGACGCCTGGCTGGACATGTTGATGACACATGTCATCGAACCCCGGCTGGGGCACGGGCTGGTATTCGTGCGGGATTATCCGGCCAGCCAGGCGGCACTGGCCCGGCTGCACTCCGGACAGCCCGCAGTCGCTGCACGCTTCGAGGTATATCTGGAGGGGATTGAACTTGCCAATGGTTACCACGAGCTGACCGATGCGACAGAACAACAACAGCGGTTTGCAAAAGACAATGCGCGTCGTATTGAGCAGGGTGCGGAGCCGGTCTCCATGGACCTGCACCTGCTGGCCGCCATGCAGTCCGGGCTACCTGACTGTGCCGGGGTTGCCCTGGGGATCGACCGGCTGCTGATGGCTGCCGGCAGGGCCGAAACAATCGATGCGATGATTGCGTTTCCGCTCACCAATGCCTGAATCTCCAGGCAATCCAGGTCTGTGTGATATGGGTAACCGGGTCTTGCTCGAGTCCGAAGTAAACCAATAAACCGTCTCTCACAGTAATCCGGATACGCCAGGAAATGAGCATACTGTCAAAAACCCGTATCGTTTTATTGAATACCAGCCACCCCGGTAATATTGGTGCAACGGCACGCGCCATGAAGACCATGGGTCTCGATGCGCTGTGGCTGGTGAGCCCGAAGCAGTTTCCGCATGCCGATGCAACGGCCCGTGCCTCCGGTGCTGATGACCTGCTCGCGCATGCCACCGTCTGTACGCATCTCCAGGAGGCACTGGAAGACTGCAACCTGGTGATTGGTGCCAGTGCACGTCCCCGCAGCATCCCATGTCCGATACTCACGCCGCGGGAATGCGCACGACTCGTTGCTGAATCAGGAGACAACAGCAGGGTGGCGGTCCTGTTCGGCTGCGAGCAGTCTGGTCTGAGTAATGCCGAGATGGACCGTTGCCATTACCTGGTGCAGGTACCCGCAAACCCTGACTACGGCTCCCTGAATCTGGCTGCTGCCGTTCAGATCATCAGTTATGAGTTCTATGTGCGGCATGTAAAGGAACACATGCCTGCTGGCAGGCCGGAACATATCCCTGTCAGCGCAGACGAGATGGAGCGCTTCTATGCGCACCTCGAGGAAACCCTGGTGGCACTCGGATTTCTTGACCCGGAAAATCCCCGCCAGCTGATGCGCCGCTTGCGGCGTTTGTATAACAGGGTGCAGCCGGATGAGAACGAGATCAATATACTGCGCGGTATCCTGACAGCGGCCCGGCAGGGGCGGGAATAACCTTACAAATATAATCTGGGAATGTGTTGCCGCTGCTTGTAAGATAATCGAATGTTTGAACGCATAAAAGAAGATATCCAGTGCGCCTTTGAGCGTGACCCGGCAGCCCGCAATACCTTCGAGGTACTGACGACCTACCCCGGGATCTTCGCGATCCTGATGCACCGCATGGACCACTGGCTGTGGACCCGTGGACTGAAGTGGCTGGCCCGGTTTTTGTCGAATATCGCGCGTCTGTTTACCGGGATCGAGATTCACCCCGGTGCGCAGATCGGTCGACGTTTCTTCATCGATCATGGCATGGGGATCGTGATTGGCGAGACCACCGAGATTGGCGATGACTGCACGCTCTACCATGGCGTCACTTTGGGGGGTACCAGCTGGGACAAGGGCAAACGTCATCCCACGCTGGGCTCCGACGTTGTCATCGGTGCCGGCGCGAAAGTACTCGGCCCGATAGTCATCAATGACGGTGTGCGCATCGGCTCCAACGCGGTTGTCCTCAAGGATGTCCCGCCAGGCATGACCGTGGTCGGCGTCCCCGGACGTTTCGTTTCCGGTATGGCTGACAAGGACGAGAAACGTCAGGCCATCGCCAAGAAAATGGGATTTGACGCCTACGGCACCACGCGGGACATGCCGGACCCGGTGGCAACCGCAATCAACGGCATGCTGGACCACATCCATGTCATGGATGCACGGCTTGAAGACATGTGCAAGAGTTTGAAGGGGCTTGGCGCGGAAATCAGTGATCTGCAGTTGCCGGACCTCGAACCATGTGAATTAAATCATATTGAGGGTAAGGAATTAAAAGACACCGGTACCCGGGAAGATGACCCGGATGATAGCGGAACCAGGGGCGATTCTTGACTGTCCGGTTAGCCTGTGACACCTTTATAAGCCAGTTACTTAGCAGATCTTCATTGTGAAACTAACCAGTAAAGGGCGTTACGCCGTTACGGCCATGCTGGATCTCGCCTTTCATTCCCAGGCAGGACCGGTCACCTTGTCCCAAATCTCCCGGCGGCAGGATATCTCGCTGTCCTATCTCGAGCAGTTGTTTACGCGTCTGCGCAAGCATGATCTGGTCAGGAGTACCCGCGGACCCGGGGGTGGCTATTCACTGAGTCGTCCTGCGCAGGAAATCGCCGTTGCTGAAATCATTTCTGCCGTCGACGAAGTAGTGGACACCACACGCTGTAGTGGCGAGAGCAACTGTAACAAGGGGGCTCGTTGTCTCACCCATGACTTATGGGATGATCTGAGTCGCCAGATCTACGGATTTCTGAATGAAATCACACTGGCGAGCCTCATGGATGAGCAGGGCATCCGCAAGGTGGCCGAACGCCAGGACGAGAAAATGAAGGAATCCCTGGAATTGAAGGTTCCTCTCCCTGACAACTGAGTAGTTGTCTTTTCCTCATCAGCAAACAGCCTGGATAGCACTGCCGCGCACTGGCAGCTCCCGAGACCCTGCCACTGGTGGTGCTTGTGCGTTCCTGTATATCGTTCCCCTTAAAGGGGAAGCAGGATCATCATGCAGGGATAACCTTCGTGCACCCGTCAACCGCCTGAGCGTGTATCCGTTCCGGGTTCAAAGCGTTTTTGGACGGTTTTTGGCTGATTTTGTGAACCGGTTCACACTTTCCGGTCTTACCAGGTCACAGCAATCCTGGCCTGCCTGCCATTACTATAGGTGGCAAGACAAGCAGTTCAGGAGAAGGACATGTACAAGTGGTTTTTCATATTGATGGGTCTGTATCTGCTAGGCGACCCGGGACTGGTATACCTTGAGCAGATGGGTGGTACCAAGGACCACATTATAGCCCTGGTAATATCACTGGCCGTCATGCCCTGGGTCACTGCGCAGTTCGATAATTAAGCTGTCGGGAAACGCTCCCGGCAGTATACAGCACGGTGCCCATGGATGGGCCGCAAATCTGCGGGTTACGTGTGACCCGCTTCGCAATTGTTACTGTTTCTTCCATACCAGTAGCCGGTTGTTGACCGGCATTTCATAATCGCGCCCGAGGACCATATTGCCTGCCAGTGCAAGCTTTTCCAGGTCCTCAAAGTTGCGTACCCCGCTGAGCGGATCACGGCTTTTCAGCCA
This sequence comes from Gammaproteobacteria bacterium, assembly GCA_020344335.1. Taxonomy (GTDB): domain Bacteria; phylum Pseudomonadota; class Gammaproteobacteria; order UBA9214; family UBA9214; genus SZUA-186. Next base: position 2,264,427 of record CP070821.1, read on the forward strand.
GTTGTCAAAGCGTTCGTTACTCTCACTGGTGTATTGCCCGCCATAATTGAACGGACCGTAAAGGCAGAAGACCCCGCCTTGCCTGAGTATCTTGCCGACCCCGTTGAACATCTCGATGACTTCCGGCCAGCTCATGATATGGGCCGTATTGGCGCTGAATACCCCATCGAATTCAGCATCCGGCCAGCGTCCGCTGTTGACATCGAGTGACAGTGGCCGGCGCACGTTCGGGAGCTGCGCATCATCCAGCCAGGCATTGATACCGGGATGACTGCTGTCGACATCGCTGGTCTGCCATGTGAGGTGGGGCAGGTGTTTTCCGAAATACACGGCATGCTGGCCAGTGCCACTGCCGATCTCGAGCAGCCTGTAACAGCCGGCCAGTTCTTCCTTCAGTACTGCGAGTATCGGATCCCGGTTTTCATCGCAGGCCTGTGAATACTGCTTCATGAAACCAGTCCGAAAACAGCATGGGGGGCCAGCCCGTTTGCCGGGCCGGCCCGAGGCGCCACCTTGTCAGTTGACGGTGATCTTCCTCGGCTGGAGTTTTTCCTGCTTGGGGATTTCAATCTCCAGAACCCCGGCATGGACCGTGGCACGGATGTTCTCGGTATCGGCCGTATCCGGCAGGGTAAACTGGCGCAAGAATTCACCGTGGGGGCGTTCCCGGTGCCGGTAGCCTGCGCTGCCATCATCCTTCGCCGTGGTGCGTTCACCCTTGAAGGTAAGGATATTGTCTTCCACGGTGATATCGACGTCCTTGCGATCGATCCCGGGCAGGTCTGCGACCAGCAGATAGCGGTCTTCCTCTTCCCGGATATCGACGGCAGGGGCCCA
>CP070821.1:2265363-2281003 GCA_020344335.1 Gammaproteobacteria bacterium
ATCGCCGCTGGCCGTCGCCTGGCCCATGGAATGGCGGCCGCTGCCGAGGTCGAACATGTGCACCGGCTTGCGGGTCGCGCACGCCTCGGACAGCATGGAGATGCTATCCGCCGTCACGATCAGCTCATCGGCGAGGCCGAGGTAGGCATAGTACGGGTTGTTCAGGTCATCCTGCTGCCAGTGATAGAACCAGGCCGGGGCTGTGATGCGCCGCGACAACTCCTGCAGGGCGGCTGGCGCCGTGCGCGCGCTGGTGGTGACCAGCAGGGAACCGCCGCGCGCCCTGGCAAATGCCGTGGCCTGTGCCGCCAGCCGGCGTGCCGCCTTGCGCCCGAACGTATACGGGCCACTGCTACCGCCCACGATCACGGCAGTCCATGGACGCGGCAGATCCCGGAAACGCGGCTCCCAGCGGCTCGCCTCGATCTGCAGGCGTTCCATGCTAACTCCATGCATTGTAAGGGAATTCTGCAGTACATTCGGCCTGTCCGGCAGGCGATACTGGGGCGTGGTAATTACCAGGTCAAACCGCTCCAGCGGGGCCCAGGGTCGCCCGATGATGATGATCCGCGTGCGACCGCCGGACTGCTTCCGGATCCAGCGACACACCGGTTCATTGCGCATGCCGGCGGAGATCACCAGGTCTGGCCAGGGCGGCTTGAGCTTGGCACTGCCGGCCCGGTGGATACCCTGGCGGGTACGCATTCGAAACAGGCTGAGGGTCGACGCCACCCGGCGGTAATCCAGATCCTTGATGTCATAGGGCCAGCCGAGGGCCTCCGCCAGTGCCAGGATCTGCGCCCGTTCACCGGCACGGTATCCGGTTACCACCCAGACACGTGGCACAGGCAGCGACTCTGCATGTGGCGGCTTGTCTGCCGGATCAGCCGTAATGCCCATGTTTTCCTCTGGTCTGCCTCGTACTCTCCGGTGCACCCGGCCGGCATGGCACCGCCGCCGCGCACCAAGTACACTTCGCACTCGCGCCATGGCTTGCCTCGATTGACGCGAGCTGGTCCAATGACCTGTAAATATACCGGATCTGGTCCCCGCAATGCCCGAATACAACGAACTTATTACCCGCATCTATGAAGTCCTGCAACCGTTCGTCAAAGCGGAGGTGGAACTGACCGAGGACAGCGAGCTGGTCACCGAACTGGGCCTCACCTCGCTGCAGGTCATGAGCCTGATCGAGCACATCGAGGATGATTTCGACATTTCCGTGCCACTCAACATCCTGCCGGATATCCGGACCCTGCGCGATCTGGCAAACCAGCTGGTCAAGCTGACCTGAGCATTCAGCACACCGCACCATGAGCCTGTTCGACAAATTCAAGCCAATCATCGATATCCGCTCCGAGCTGGACAGCCTCGGCATCATGCCCTTCGGTGCCGTTACCGAAAAAATCCTGTCGCCGACCGAGGCCATCGTCAACGGCCACGAGGTCATCCTCGCCGGTACCAACAACTACCTGGGGCTGACCTTCGATCCCGAATGCATCGCCGCAGCCAAGACCGCCATCGAGGAACAGGGAACCGGCACCACCGGTTCCCGCATGGCCAACGGGACCTTTGCCGAACACGTCAGGCTGGAGCAGGAACTCGCCGGTTTTTTTGACAAGCAGTACGCCATCGTTTTCTCGACCGGTTACGCGGCCACCATGGGGATGGCCTCGACGCTGGCCGGTCCCGGTGATGTGATCGTGATGGATGCCGACAGCCATGCCAGCCTGTATGACGGGGTTCGCCTGAGCGGGGCCGAGGTCATTCGCTTTCGCCACAGCGATGCCGCTGACCTGGAGAAACGCCTGCGGCGTCTCGGTGAGCGCATCTCCAATACCCTGATCATTGTGGAAGGTATTTACAGCATGCTCGGTGACCGCGCCCCGCTGCGCGAATTCGTCGAGGTGAAGCGCCGCTACGGCGGCCTGCTGATGGTGGACGAGGCCCACTCCCTCGGCATGCTCGGCGAGCACGGACGCGGACTTGCCGAGCAGGAGGGTGTGGAGGACGACGTCGATTTCATCGTCGGCACATTCAGCAAGAGTCTGGGTGCCATTGGCGGGTACTGCGTCAGCAACCATCCGCAACTGGATGCCATACGCTTTGCGACCCGCTCCTACATCTTTACGGCATCCCCCTCGCCTTCCGTGATCGCATCGACACGGGCGGCACTGCGCCTGCTGCAGGAACGCCCCGGGCTGCGCAAACAACTCTGGGACAACGCAAGGCAACTGTATAGCGGGCTGCAGGAACTCGGGTTCCAGGTCGGCCCGGAGGTGAGCCCGGTGGTCGCCGTCACTGTCGAAGACCGCGACCGGGCCATTTTCTGGTGGAACCAGTTGTTGCAGCAGGGTGCCTATGTCAACCTGGTGATGCCCCCGGCATCCCCGGGCAACAACAGCCTGTTGCGCTGCAGTGTCAGTGCGGCGCATACGTCCGAGCAGATCGACCGCATCCTCGCTGCCTTCGCTACACTGGACAAACAGGCAAGCCTGGCCGCCAGCGATAACGCATGACAGCCGAGCCCTGGCGGCGGGTGCAGCAGCACCCCGAACTCGCTGCCGGTGAAATCCACGTGTGGCGCGTCCGGCTGGATACGCCGGTGACCGGCGAATCCCCGCTTTCGGCAGATGAGCTGCAACGTGCACAGCGGCTGCGCGATATACAGAAACGCAACCACTTCATTGCCGGGCGGGCTGCCCTGAGAGACCTGCTGGGCGAGTACACCGGCACGGAGCCGCGCGAACTGCAGTTTGTCTACGGTCCTCACGGGAAACCCTCGCTCCGGGATAACCCGCTCCGGTTCAATTTCAGCAACTCTGGGGAAGTGGCACTGCTGGCCGTTGCCAGCGACCGGGAAGTGGGGGTTGACATCGAGTATCGCGACCGGAGTATCCGCGTGGAACCGCTGGCCGCGCATATCTTTACAAACGCGGAAGCAGCGGCCTTCCGTCAATTGCCGGAAAGCAAACGCCATGCAGCACTGCTTGCGGCATGGACCCGCAAGGAAGCCTATCTCAAGGCACTGGGTACCGGTTTCTCGCTGTCACTGAACAGCTTCTCGGTTGCCGTTCCCGTGGACGAGGAACCGGCAGTGCTCGAACTGGGTGACAGTCCTGAAACAATGAGCAGCTGGAAATTCGTTCCGCTTGTTCCGCACCCCGAGTACATCGCCACGTTGACCGCACCGGACACGGGCTGGAGCGTCCGACGGTTTGACGGAAACTAGTTTCATGTGATTATTATCGGGCGGTCGTGAGAAAGCCCCTACCCTTTCTGACTCAGCGGATTATCGGTGCCGGTCCCTGGTACTGGTCAGGGTGTCCGACTACAGCATCAAAGCTCGCGCCTGTGAAATCGGGCCACTGTTACCATGAGCGGAATGACGACCCACAACCCCATGGCCACGAGCGGCGCCACCATACCGGATCCGAAACCGGTGCCAGTGCCGGTTACGCCAATCAGGCGCCCAACCTCCCCGAAACCGCTGAAGTTGAACAGCCGATAGGCATCTGCCGGATTGACGAGCATGAGCACGGTGAACAATCCCTCGCTGATGTATTTGCCTTCATCGATCATCAGCGCAGAGAGCAGTCCCAGGTCATACAACACGACCAGCATCAACCAGGCGCCAACCGCTGCTCCGATCGCAACAGCACGCTCGCGTGCCAGTGCACTGATCAGGTACCCGACAGCGAGAAACACGCAGCCCAGCAGGAGAGAACTGGCCATCATGGCGGTGTAGGCTTGCCAGCCAGTGGTATCCCCGTCACCGGCCAGGATGAGAATACCCAGGACACTGCCATAACCGACCAGGATTGCCACCAGGAGAATGGCTGTATGTCCAAAAAACTTGCCGGCAATGATCTGCCAGCGTGACACCGGATAGGTCAACAACAGCAACATGGTACCGTGTTCGAACTCTCCGACCAGCGCATCGAATGCCAGCATCAATGCGATCAACGGCACCAGGTACATACTCAGGCTGGTAAGGCTGACAACACTGACCTGCAGTGCAGTTACCCTGACCTCCCCGGTCGGTGCGGAGCCCAGAATACTCAGTGCCAGTGCCAGCGTGCCGAGCAGCAATATGGTCGCCGCAACCCAGCGATTGCGCAGCCCATCGCGGACCTCTTTTGTCGCCAGTATGGTTATCGTGCGCAAGCTGCCGCTCACGGACCGTCCCCGTTCATGAAATGCAGGTAAATCTCGTCCAGCCGTGGTGCAGTCATACTGACATCCAGCACGCTGTCACCAAGGTCCGCGATATGCCGCAGCACCGACATCTTGTTGTCCTCCGAACAAGTCAGGTCGACACTGCGATCATTGACCCTGTCAATCCGGGTGTGCGCCGCAAGCTGCCCCGCGATACGAGTCGCATTGCCGGCTGCGACAGCAACACGGGTACGCACCGGCAAACCCGCCTGCCTGCCGAGATCCGGCAGACTGCCACAGGCCACCAGTCTTCCGTGCTTGACGACCGCGATCCGGTCGGCCTGCACCTCGATTTCACTCAGGGCATGCGATGAAATTACAACGGTCGTACCGCTTGCGCGCAGATCACCGATGATCTGGTAGAAATCACGGCGCAATAAGGGGTCCAGCCCCGTGGTTGGCTCGTCCAGGAACAGCAGGCGCGGCATACCGAGGATGGCCTGGGCAAGCCCCAGGCGCTGGCGCATACCCTTGGAGTACGTATGCAAACGCCCCGTGGCTGCCTTCTGCAGCCCAACCTGTTCCAGGCACCGGGCAACCTCGGTGCGGGACACGCCCTTCAGGCGTGCGTAATAGCCGAGCAATTCCCGGCCCGTCATATGGGGATAAAAGGAAGCGCTTTCGGGAAGGTAACCCAGAGACTCACGCCGGCCTACAAATGCATGACTGGCCGGATCTTCACCCAGAACCTGTACCTGTCCTGCACTGGGCCGCGTCAGACCGAGCATGATTTTCATGACCGTCGTTTTGCCGGCACCGTTGTGCCCGACCAGCACGAAGCATTCACCGCCATGTACCTGAAGCCCCATGCTGTCAACAACCACGTTCTTGCCGTAGCGCTTGTCAACGGCCTCCAGTTTGATTACAGGGTCCCTATTCATCGAATCCTCGTCAGCCTTCCCGCTTTGGCGGCAACATCAACGGGGCGCTGTCCCGAACCCCACCGGGATGAAGCGCGGGAAATTCCGATTGTGCCCAACGCAGAATCTGCAACACCGGACTCCCGAGCAATAACCTGGCAGCCGGATACTGCCAGACAACCTGATCAACCAGGCTGTTGGGCCGGTAGACCCGGTCCGCAATGCCATCATCATTGAGGTCGAATGCGGGATTGTCACTCCAGTAATTTCCACGGCCATCGTGTGACCATTCAATATGGCGTGTACCCACGTACTTTACCTGGGTTCGGTTGCCGATGAACGCATTGCCATGGATTTCGTTCCTCTCGGAACCTGCCGTGAAATGAATACCGATATCACAGCCTTCGAAGTGATTATTACTGAATGTATTCATGTTGGCGTTGTAGATGAATACACACTTCTCTACACCCCCGGATACAAAATTGTCACTGAGTGTTGAACGGTTGACATAGTTCAGGAACAAGCCGCGGTCGCGATCGCTGTCCGACCGGTTACCGATCACTGTCAAACGATCGGAAAACATCAATGCCCAGGCGGAGTGGTTGCCGGTCGAGGCATTGCCAATGACCTTGCTGTCATTGGTGTACATATAGTGAATTGCGAAGCGCATGTCCCGAAAGCGGTTGTTGCGGAATGTATTGTGATGGCTGGTGGTCACGAAGATACCGTCACGGCCGTAACGGATATCGTTGTCCTCGACCCGGGAGCCCGGGCTGTTCCACAAATGAACACCGTTACCACGGTCATTCATTCGATGATACTGGCTGCCCACGATGAAATTTCCCCGCACCACTGCCTTGTCGGGACCTTTCAGATAGACACCGATCAGATTGTCCTTGAAGTGGTTGCCTTCGATCAGGGCCCGGTCGCCCCGGTCGGTCACAAAAATGCCGCTGTCCTCGGTCTCGAGACTGGTGCCGGAGTTACGCAGCGTGACGCCCCTGATAATGACATCAGGGGCATTGACCCGGATGACATCGCCCGCACCCCTGCCATCGAGTACACTGCCCGGCCGTCCAAGCACGGTAATACTGCGGTCGATGATGGTCTCTCCGGTATAGACGCCGGGCTGCAGTTCAAGCGTGTCCCCGCTATTGGCGGAGTTGACCGCTGCCTGCAATGTTCCGTCACCCGGTACCACGCGCACGATCTCCGCCGCGACACTCCCCGGCAATGCGAGGGCACACAGGCACAGCCCGGCTGTTAGCCAGCGGTTGACCGCCGGGCGTGCCCGATTTGCCACCACAGACAAACTGCCTAGGCCGGTTCAACCAGCATGCGGCCACGCATCTCCATATGCAGCGCATGGCAGAACCACTGGCAGTAAAACCAGTGCACGCCGGGACGATCTGCAGTGAAGGTCGCCGAAGAGGTCGCCTGTGGGCCGACCTCCATGGCGATACCATAGTTCGCCATCGTCAAGCCATGGGTCAGGTCATCGACCTGATCGTTGTTACTGACATACAGCGTGACCTCATCACCCTGTTTCACGGTGAACTTCTCCATGCTGAAACTGGGCGCTACTGACCACATGTAGACACGCACCTTGTTGCCATCACGGATCACCTTGGAGTCGCTATACAGGTTGACGCCATCCTTCTTTGCCTGTGCGGTCGCCTCGGCCCACATGGGGTCATCCTTCTTCCAGACCGAGTTCGGGTTGACGATGTCGGTGCGGACAATGATGCAATCGTGTGGTTCCGCATACGTCGGACCGTCATGCACCACCTCCATTTTCTTGCCGCTAATGTCGATGAGCTGCTCGTTCTCCGGCTTTAGTGGCCCGACGTTGATATAACGGTCCTTGGAGAACTTGTTGAGTGAGACCAGCCACTTGCCGTCAGCCTCCTTTGTCTCGCCCATGGAAGTGTGGTTATGGCCCGGCTGGTACTGAACATCCACCTTGTCAATGATCGGATCGACATCCTTTCCGCTGTAGGCATCGATTGCCTTCTGGATATTCCAGCTTGCCACCTGGCTGTCCAGAAACAGTGTCGTGTAGGCATTACCGCGTCCGTCAAAGGCGGTATGCAACGGTCCCAGACCAAGCTCCGGCTCAGCGACAATGGCATCGCGTGGCTTGATCTTGTCGTTGAACAGGTCCGGCAGGCGGGTGACGTCGATCACTGACACGGTTGGCGACAACTTGCCATTGATGACCACGTGACGGCCATCGGGGGCTGTATTGCATCCATGCGGGCTGTTCGAAATGGGGATATAGCGTGTGTATTTCGATCCCTTGCGGCCATCGAGCACCGCTACGCCGTTGATCTTCTTGAAATCACCCGCCTTGACGCCTGCCTCGATGCGCTTGATGTCGAAAACCACCGCCCAGTCCTGCTCGTTTGCAGTCATCTGGGCCAGGTTTACGCCCTCTTCGCTGTTGTAACACGTAGAGAAGGCATACAGGCCCTGGTAGTCTGCATCGCAGTTGTCAAGATTGCCGTCGACGATCACCTGCCAGGCAACCTCCATGGAATCGCCATCGAGCGCCGTAAAAATCGCGTGATACTTTTCCGGATCGTCCAGGACACTGCCGTCATTGGGGATCGGAACACGATGCTCGCCGTTTGCGAAGACATAGCCGGTACGCGGATACTTCTGTGGCCGCAGGCCATGGATATCCGAGGCATTGGGGATCTCGGTAATCTTGTCGCACTTCATGACGTCGCAACGCACCCGTGCCACCCGGGTGTTGGCCTTGTCGTTCATAAACAGGTAGCGGCCGTCATAGGTGCCATCGGTAAACGACATGTGCGGGTGGTGCAGGTCGCCGTTCAGCCAGACACCGCCATGCTTGTCGAGATACTCCCGGGTTTCGGGTGTCAAGCCATCGCGGAGGATCTTGCGGCTCTCGTTGGTCTGCCCCCAGCCACTGGCACTGCAACGGTTGAAGACCGGTACACGCATCAGTTCGCGCATGGAGGGCAAGCCCAGGATGCGCAATTCGCCGCTCTGGCCGCTACTCCAGAAGCCGTAGTATTCATCCAGATCCCCCGGGGCGACATGGGCCTTGCTGGTTGCCGCTGCCCGGGCCGCCTTTGGCGCAAGCAGGGAACCACCCGCCAGACCGGCAAGACCGCCAGCGCCGGCGAGTGCCGCTGCCTTTACCGAACCGCCGAGCAACTCACGCCGGGTGATGCCCTTTTTCTCTGATGTATCGTCTGTCATGGCTGTTCTCCTCTTGTGTTGTTGGTCCACACTGCGGTGGGTTAAAGATTGGTCCCTGGTCAGGGAGCTTCGTTTGGCGTCTCCCTCCTTGTCCTGAGATCAGCAATAATCTGTTCAACCTGCTGCCTGCCATCCGTTGATGAATACGCGGCCGCCCGTTCTCTCTTGAGGCGCTTCTGAATCATGACCGGACAGGCGAGATCGTCCGAGTAAACAACCTGGCAGTGCAGGCAATAAAGGCATTCGTTAACGTTTATATTTCCCTCGGGATGTATGGCCTGGACCATGCATTCGTTGCCGCAACGTTGACAGGGTGCCCCGCATTCCTTGTAACGCTTGAGCCAGGAGAACATGCGCAGCCGGCCGGGAAATGCCAGCGCAGCACCAAGCGGACACAGGTAGCGGCAATAAAAGCGCTCGATAAACAGGCCGGGGACAATGACCGCGATGGCAAACAGCACGAATGGCCACTCGCGTACAAACTTGAGCACAATGGCGGTCTTGAAGGGTTCGACCTCTGCCAGGCGCTCGGCCCAGCCCAGCGAGTGCAACGAGAATCCGAACAACACCAGGAAGATGAGGTACTTGAGCGCCCACAGGCGTTCATGCAGGCCCCAGGGCAGGATGACCTGCGGAAGTTGCACAAGCTTCGCGATCCGGTTGAGCAATTCCTGCAGGGCCCCGAAAGGACACAGCCAGCCGCAGTACGGACCCCGGCCCCAGAAAAGCAGGGCAGCGGCCACCGATCCCCACAAGATAAAAATCAACGGCTCCATCAGAAAATAGCTCCAGTCAAAGCCGCTGACCAGGGAATTGAATACGGTCAGGATGTTGACCACGGAGAGCTGCGCATTGGCGTACCAGCCTATGCCGAAGAGCGTGAAGACGAGAAACGCAATGCGGATGCGATCGGTCAATAACGGGCGTTTGACGAACCAGTCCTGAAAGAAAAAGATCACTGTCAGTACACCCAGCGCGATCAACAGGAGAATTATTTCCGGCAGCTTGATGAGCCACATTTTCATCCACAGGGGGGCATCCTCCGCCATCGGGTCCGGGATGGTGAGCGCATCCCGGGAAGTATCGGCAGCGGCTGCCGGTTCGGGCTCGGGGAAGATCAGATATTTGTCCGGTATCCGGTAGTCCTGATCGAACATCAGGAAGGCCTTCTCGGTCGGACCGATCTCGCGCCCGACGAGCAGTTCCAGTTTCCATGGTGCTGCCGGGTCAAACTCGAGCTCGGGGGGGATGCGGAAGACATCGACATCCCTGAAATCCGGCGCACCGTCGGCAGCGACCCGCCGCAGGCGCTTGTGGTGATAATCATGGAAACGAATCGAAGTGTCGCCCTGAATTACCTGAAAGCGGTCGAAGATACCGCCTCGCACATAACTCGAGCCCTTGAATGAATAGCGGCCATTTCCGGCCAGGGCAATGGCGTGTTGGCCGCTTTCGAGGAGTTTGACCAGGTTGCGGTACTCGGACTCGCCCAGCACACTCAGGCCAATGGCCGGCACGGAAACCACTGCCGCATACAGGTCGATGAATATCTCTTCGGGTTCGCCTTCCTCGATCCGGGCTGCCGCAATTTCGTTCCCCGAATGCTCGAAGGCCTCATTGATCTGAGCGAGTGTCAGTTTCAGATTGGCAATGGAACCTTCGCCCAGCAAGGATGCCCAGTCTTCCTGTTGCTTCAGTTCCATGTTCACGGTGGCCTTCGGACCGCTCTTGCCGGGCTCGGGTTGCAGGCCACCCAGTCCATAACGGCGTGCGACCTTGATTGCGCTGCGCAAGATGGTGTCATCCATCACCATCACGGTCACCGTCGCACCCGTAACGATGTCGACCTGATGGTCACCGTCTGTCTTGCGCACCAGTGCACCGATGTCCAGACCCACGTACTCATCGAGTACCCGGATGATCCGGCTTTCCGGAATACCGATCAGGACGATGGGCTCGTGGTGTTCAACCAGCAGCACCTGGCGGATAACCCCTTCCCTATCGATGGCAATCAACTGGTGTATGGGCTGACCGGAGTAGCCGGTCGAGTTGACGAAATCGGAGTTAAGGAACACATAGCCGACTGGTTCGCCGTCCCGGAAGGCTTTCATCACGGGCGGTGCTCCCGTCAGGTTCCCCAGCCGATCGGCATCCGGAAAGGCTTCGTGTGGCGCCATCGACCCGATAAAGCGCGGCAATGTATAGTTCGAGGTGGCCAACACAACCGTCGCATACAGGCCCAAGGCCATGATTAACAAGATATTAATAAAAACTGCCGACCGGGAACCCGGGCTTGAACTGGACAGTTTATGTATATGTGATCGCTCGGGTGTGCAGCTTGCCACTCGGTAGGTCCCTGCAAGGCTATTGTTGTTTCGCAGACACTACGTTGAAATAAATTGCACCATATTGACGCAGGTCAATCAGAAATCGGGTTATTTTCAGGACGATACCGGCAGATATCACCATGCTAGGCACTGACATCCAATCATCCGCGGATCTGATATCCGTCGCGCTTGCGGCGGAGCGTGAGGCCATTCGGCGCTATTCGGAACTCGCCGACAGAATGCGGGCACTCGGAAACGACGAAGCAGCCGCCCTGTTCGAGAGGATGATCGATGAAGAAAGGGCGCACGAGAAACAGTTAACCGAATGGGCGGCACTGGAGGATCTTCCGATCAACAGGGATATCGGGCCTGTCAGGTGGGAAGATCCCGGTGTTTCGACTACCTATGATGCCGAAGCCACCGATCCGGACCAAAGTACTCCCTACAAGGCGCTTGCCTTTGCCGTACACAATGAAGAGCGGGCCTTTCGATTTTATTCCTACGTTGCCGCCAACAGCAGGGATCCCGTTGTACGCAGCCACGCCGAGGTTCTCGCGCATGAAGAGCTTGGCCATGCGGCGCTGCTGCGTGCACAGCGGCGGCGAGCCTGGCATGCACAACGCACTCAGCATGGAATCGAACCGAAAATTGATCCCGGTGTAATCAACGGTATCCCCGACCTGCTGGCGGCAACAATCTGTATTGAACAAATCCTCGCTGACCTCATTGACGCTGCCGGACATGAACATACGGATCTCGGGACACTGGCGTCACTGACACGGGAATTGCTGTCCACGTGTGAAAAAGCACAGCAGGAAGTAGTTACACCGGCTGCGGGGCTGGCCACGGCATTGAAATCGATCGCATCCTGGCGTGAGCGCACATTGGCTGCCGCCGGAAATACCGCTGAGGCATTACGTCTGATCAGCGCAGGTTGTGATCGTAATTTCGCATTTTATGATTCCATCGTTACCTCCACCCGGGATGAATCGGTCATGCTCATGGCGCAACGCTTCTCTGGACTGGCACTGGAACGTATCGCAGAGTTGCGGACCTTGACCGGCAGGTCGTCCGATAATACTGACCACAAGGCTATACCCTGACGAATATCGCACTGCGTTTGCCTGCTTGTATTACCCGCCTTTTCGCGGCCACTCTGGAAACAAGCGGCTATCGGGAGAACGCGCCTTGCGCCGCTCGCAACTCAGGGCATGAGCATCCTGCCTCCGCGGGTTCATTTCGGACCGGTTGTTGCCGACACGGCACTGGCAGGCGTCTATACATCCGGCCGGACGGGACTACAGGAGTCTTGCTGTCTTCGGGGTCAGTATCCTGACTGCCTCGCGGCAAGGCCATGTGGAGACCTGGAGTGAGGTCACAAGGTACCCGGTGACGGATTGACCCAGAGGAGGAATGTCCCTGAGCTGGTCCTGTTAGGGCTCCCCAGGTACACGCATACAGGATTAAAGTCTTCCCGAAATCAGCCGAAACGACAGTGAACTTCCCGGAATGCTGGCAGGGAGACCCGGGTATCAAACAGGACATCAAGCGAGAAACCGGAATGGAAAAGGACAAACGCAACAAACAGCAGCCAATTCCCGACAACCTGGAGGAGGTTCTGAACAGCAAGCAGCTGGCCGCCCTGCGGATGATCGAATCGCTCAATTGGCAGCTTAAATTCGTGCGCCGTCCGATGTTCCTGGATGCCGTCCCCGTAGTGTACAACGCCAAATTCGGCCACATCGGCATTCTCGACCCGGATGGCAATATCGAGCTTGAGGTGGATTTCAATATCCGGTCCGATGAATCGGAACCCGAGGGACGCTCCACAGAGAAAGAGCCCCTGGAAGAAGACAGGCGTCAGGGCATGGAACCGGTCCCCGAGAACCTGGAGGCACTACTGAACGAGCTGCAGTTGCACGCCCTGCACCAGATCCAGATATTCGGCTGGAAGCTGCATTTCGTCCGCAGGTCGTTATCCCATGATCCCGTACCGGGGATCATCAGCCCGGAAGGCAACAAGATCGCCACCCTGGAAAGGGATGGCCGGATCAAGCTGCTGGACGAATCCACAGTGCGCAGTGAAGATACCGTCAAGGAAGCGCAGGATACCGAAGCTGCCGAAGCCGAACCGTTATCAGCAAAGAAGAACCTGGGATAACACCACCCCCCGCAATACCAGCCGGATCGGCAGTCGGTCCTCGAGAAGGCATCGCTTTACGGCCGCCATTAACCTGCTCTATACCGAATTCCGGTCATAGAGGGTAGTTACATGGAATGTGGATTCAACACAGGTAGCATGGCCCTTGTACGCCGGGTTTGCGATCGACGCAGCCGTAGCAGGCGCGGACGCAGTTGTAGTGTGAGTTCCCGTTTCCAGGACGGGAAATCCAGCGAACTGCCGCCATAGATGGCGCCGTCCAGTGAATGTGCCAGAGCACGCAGCCTGTCGGGTTCTGCCTGCGGGCTGGTCGCGATGATTTTCTCGGCAATGTCTGTGAGAGATGAATGCCTGCTTATGTCGAGGTGCTGACAAACGCGACTCCTGAACTGTGTGCACCAGGCTTCCGGATTGTCCTCGGTACGCAGGCAACGCGTGCACATCCAGAGCTTGATTGACCCTGGCATCAGCAGGGCAACACCCATGCGTAACCGATTCAGATGACTGACCGGTGACAGTTTGATGCCAGCGCGATGAGCGCGCTGCAGGACATGTTGTCCCAGATCTGAAAACCACACAGCGACCGATTGGAGCAGTGGGCGGGTACGGTGCCAGGCTCCCAGCCAATAGCCCAGGATCAACCCCATGATGATAAACATCGGGGCCCAGAAGTAGGCGGGAAACAGTTCTGGTTCGCTGGTTGTCTCGACCGCGCTGCGATTCCCCGTGGTATTGGCTGGAGCATTCTGGCCAGGCAATCCGGCAAGCATGGGTGTGTCCGTGTCCACATCCCACCAGGCTACCTGGATTCCGGGCAGGCGAATCCAGCCATCCTGCAGTGGAATAATTGTGTAGGTTTCCTTGCGGCTGCCGAGCAACTGCGTGCCATCTCTGGAGATCCCGTTACTGGTGGAGACCGAATCCCGATAAGCACGGAAATCGCCGCCCTTGAGCTGCTGTTCCAGCGACGGGAGCTGGGTACCCAGGGCACCCCTGGCTGACAATTCGAGGGTGAGTGTGGCGGGAACGCCTGCCCTGGCCGGCCCGCTATCATGAATGTGCGTCCTCAGTCTCAGGTCATTCAGCGGTAACCAGGGTGTGACGGCGGGGTCAGCAGGCAGCACCTGTAATATCAGCGGGCTGTCGGCAGCAATGGAAAACCTGTTATCGGTCCCGCTGACCGGCATTCCCGGGGCGCCACTCCATTGCCTGCTGGAAGCATGGGTGCCCGTGAAACCGATTGCAGGGATAACGACCTCACCGGATCGTAACGGCGTAAGTTTGAAACGGTATTCGTTGACAATCTCCCGGGAACGATTCCGCCCTGAGTTGCGTGTACTTGCGACCGGACCATCCAACTGTTCCAGCACTGCTCCCTCGATGCGCGGGATTACGGGAGTAAGTGTCTTGAGGTTTTCACCGCTGACAACCCGGACGGTGTAAACGATGTTCTGTTGCTCGTAAAATACCGCGCCGCTGGTTTCAACCTCAACGACAGGCTGGCCGCCGGAAGACGGACTCCCGGCCCCTGGTTTCTGCGATGCATACCAGGCGGTGCCAGGTGCAGCGCCAGGATACGGGTACTCAGGGATTGCCGGTGGTGGTTCGTATTTATGACCGGGCTTGAAGGCCTCGATGTTACCCCAGGGTCGATTGTTGGCGATATGCGGGTTCTTTGTTGAATACTTTTTAGTGCCAAACGAAAAACTTGCGGCTTCCATGCTGACACTGGACAGGAGTCCGGCCAACAAACAGATATTGCAGATTCGTACACAGTTCATGTGGTGCAAGTTACGAACTCCTGCCATTTATTATCTCGGGCACAGTGTTGGACTGACACTCCCTAAATTGCAAGTGGGCGGCATGCAACAGATATGCGCCTGTCGTTACCATGGCCTGGTTTCCATCAACATGCGTCCATGTTTCTCAAGCTGCTGCCGTTCCTCGATCATAAACTGGTTTCGTAACAGGTAGGCGGGATCACCTTCAATTTGTTCCAGCCATTGCTCCATCATGATCATGGATATACCGGTTCCCGTGGTGCTGTCTTCGTCTGGCTGTCCGAGCAATGGCGATGCCGGGTCTTCTTCACCCGGACTGGTTCCCGTCTGATCAAACTGGTCCACGGCCTGACTGGCGACGGCCTCTTCCTTGGAGATCTCTTCGGGGGTGCCGCCCGGACCGACTGGCTGGTCTGCCAGGCTGCCGGCCTCCTGCCGGTCCCGATCCTGTTCGCCTCCCTCCCCGTCACCGGTTTCCTCCGGTTCGGAGCCCTGATCAGTATTTTCTATGGGCAGATTACCATCATTTTTAGCCGCTTGCTCGCCTGAATCGCCGTCCTCCCGCTGTTTCTCTGGATCTTCGGGTTTTTGCGCTGATTCTTCCTCGCCACTCGTGGCATCCTCCATCAGTTCGTCCCGGTCGCCGGTGGTGTCACCCGTTTGCTCTTCCTGGCCACCCGCGGCATGCTCGGCATCCGGATCTTCCTCGTCCTGGGCACTCTCGGATTCCTGTTCCTGCTCACCTGAGGCATCCCCGGATTCCCGGTCCTGCTCCTCTTCACCCGCGGACTGTTCGGAATCCTGCTGCTGGCTACCGGAGGACTCCGATTCCTGCTGCTGCTCGCCGGATGATTCTTCAGATTCCTGTTCCTGTTCGCCCGAGGACTGTTCGGAATCCTGCTGCTGGCTACCGGAGGACTCCGATTCCTGCTGCTGCTCACCGGATGATTCTTCAGATTCCTGTTCCTGTTCGCCCGAGGACTTCTCCGATTCCTGCTGCTGCTCGCCGGATGATTCTTCAGATTCCTGTTCCTGTTCGCCCGAGGACTGTTCGGAATCCTG
>CP070821.1:2281103-2312739 GCA_020344335.1 Gammaproteobacteria bacterium
GTCCTGGATTTTCAGTATGGCATCCAGTTGTGCCTTGAATGCCTTGAAACAGTCCGGATCGAAATGAATGCCGGATTGCTTCTCCATATATTCCAAAGCTGCCTGAACGGACCAGGCATGCTTGTACGGCCGTTCCGAGACCAGCGCATCATACACATCGGCGACAGCTACAATCCTGGCCTCGAGCGGTATTTCGTCGCCTTTTTTGCCGTATGGATATCCCGAGCCATCGAATTTTTCATGATGACCGAGTGCGATGATGGCACCCATTTTCAGGAATTTCGATGGGCTGTCCTTGAGGATCTCGTGGCCGATCAGCGTGTGCTCCTTCATGATCTCGAATTCTTCTTTTGTGAGTTTGCCTGGTTTAAGGAGGATACTGTCCTTGATACCGATTTTTCCGATGTCGTGCATCGGAGCGGCCATTTCTATCACATCTGCGTCCTTGCTGGAGTAGCCCAGTTCCTCGGCAATGATGCGTGAGTATTTGGCCATGCGGATTACATGGTTGCCGGTCTCTTCGTCACGGTATTCACCGGCCTTGGCGAGACGCAGCAGGGTCTCGCGTTCACGCAGGCGGATTTCGCTGGTTGCTTCGGCCACCCGGCGTTCCAGCCAGTAAGAGCGGTCACGAATAATCTTGTATTGCTGGTACTGGGTTAGCAGATTGCGGCAGCGGGCGCGACATTCATGGTGATCGACCGGCTTCATCAGGAAATCCGTCGCACCAACTTCAAGAGCTTCGTAACGTACACTCCGGTCTTCAATCGATGTCACCATGATGATGGGTATATGCTCGCAGGCCGGATTGTTCCGGAACTTTCTGATGACTTCTATGCCATTCATTTCCGGCATCTTGTAATCGACCATCAACAGATCGACCGGATTACCGGACATCCAGCTCAGTCCTTCAACCGGATTCTCGAATGACTCGATGTTGAGGTCGTCTCCCAGTGAATTTACCAGCTGTACCAGTATCTGGCGGCTGGTTAACTGGTCATCAATAATCACGATTGTGGTCATATCACTTCCTGAAACCAGTGCAGTATTGCCGGCCCGTGCTTGCCTGCTGTCAGTGCGGTCTGCTGCTGGACGCCCTGGGAGCACATGTAACCTACTGAAATAAAAAGATAAAAACGACTCTTCTATAGCAGGAAATATATCGGCAAAAGTATCGGAATATTTAGAACTTTCAGTGGCTTGAGCACGAACGCAAGCAAATGAGTTGCCGATGAAGTGCTGCGGGTTTCAGGTGTCTCGCTGGGGGTTGCGCGTATCCATGATTGAATAGTCGTGTTTGAAGGTGAATTGCCTGTCGGTAGAATACCGGTGCGCATTCAGGACATGAGCATGACGGATTTGGACGATTCGAAGAGCACACAATCACCCTCGTTGCTGAGCGTACTTGGCAGCGTGCTGGCAAGTATGTTCGGAGTGCAGAGTAACCGAAAGCGCGAGCAGGACTTCACGAGCGGGAAACCGTCGCACTTTATCCTGGTGGGGTTGCTGGTGACCGTGGTCTTTATACTGATGGTGTGGGGTGTAGTAAAGCTGGTAATGAAAGTCGCGGCACCCGAACTAGAGTGACTGTATTTTCTGTCGCTGTTCTTCCAGGCTGCTGATCGAACTTTTCAAATCAAGGACTTTTGCCTGTTCCTTCTCGACAATCGTAGCAGGCGCCTTGTCAATGAAACTGGTGTTGGACAATTTCTTTTCACAGCGCTCCAGTTCACCCATCTTTTTCTCCAGTTCTTTTGCCAGTCGCCTAATTTCGGCATCCTTGTCTATCAGGCCGGACAGTGGAATCAGTAACTTCATTTCACCCACCAGTGCCGTGGCGGATTCCGGTGCGTCTTCACCGGGCTCCAGCCAGGACAGGGCATCAATGCAGCCGACAACTTCGAGGTAATGCCGGTTGCGTTCCAGGCGGTCCTTGTCTGCTGCGGTACCCCCGTGCAGCAACACGGGCAGTGGTTTGCGTGGATCGATATTCATGCCGCTGCGTATCTTGCGTACCCCGTTAATGGTTTCCATTACCCAACCGATTTCGTGACATGCTTCCTCGTCTATCCGGCTGGAGTCCGGGACCGGATAGGGTTGTCGCATGATGGTTTCACCCTCGACATCTGCCAGTGGTGCGATGCGCTGCCAGATTTCCTCCGTTATAAACGGAATCAACGGGTGTGCGAGACGCAGCAGGGTCTCCATGACACGGATCAGAGTCTGGCGGGTGCCGCGTTTTGCTGCCTTTGTACTGTCAGGTCCTGTAAGTACCGGTTTGGACAATTCGAGGTACCAGTCGCAGTATTCATCCCATGTAAAGGAATAGATGGCCTGGGCCGCCAGGTCAAAACGGTAACTGTTGATGGATTCAATGACGACTTGCGCGGTTTGCTGCAGCCGGGAAATGATCCAGAGATCGGCCAAATTCAGTTCGTTGTCCCCACTGCTGGCGCCGCAATCCATGCCCTCAGTATTCATCAGGACATAACGAGCGGCATTCCACAACTTGTTGCAGAAGTTCCGGTAGCCCTCGATCCGTCCAAGGTCGAAGTTGATATCACGACCGGTGGAGGCGAGCGCGGCATAGGTGAACCGCAGGGCGTCCGTGCCGAAGGCGGGGATGCCGTCCGGGAAATCCTTGCGGGTGTGTTGCTCGATCCTGTCCGCCATCTTTGGTTGCATCAGACCGGCGCGCCGTTTTGCAACCAGTGTCTCCAGTTCGATACCGTCAATCAGGTCAATCGGGTCGAGCACATTGCCTTTGGACTTTGACATCTTCTGTCCGTGCGCATCGCGCACAAGGCCATGAATATATACCTCCCTGAACGGGACATCGCCCATGAACCGGAGACCCATCATGATCATCCGGGCTACCCAGAAAAAGATGATATCGAATCCGGTCACCAGCACACTGGTCGGGTAGAATGTTTTCAGGTTGTGGGTCTGTTCCGGCCAGCCGAGCGTGCTGAATGGCCAGAGCGCTGAGGAAAACCAGGTATCCAGAACATCCTCATCCTGGACAAGCGTCAGTGACTTGTCGATTCCGTGCTTTTCACGTGCCTCGGCTTCCGTGTGGCCAACATAAATATTCCCGTCCACGTCATACCAGGCTGGAATGCGGTGTCCCCACCAGATCTGCCGCGAAATGCACCAGTCCTGAATGTTGTGCATCCACTCGAAGTAGGTGTTTTTCCAGTTGTCCGGAATGAACCGTATGCTGCCATCTTCCACTGCCTTGATAGCCGGTTCCGCGAGTGCCCCGATTTTGACAAACCACTGATCTGTCAGATACGGCTCCACTACCGTACCGGAACGGTCACCGCGCGGCACCATGAGGCGGTGGTCCTCGATACCCTCAAGTAAACCCTGCGCTTCCAGGTCGCTTACGATCTGCTCGCGTGCGGCGTAGCGGTCAAGCCCGCGATACGCTGCCGGTGCGTTCTCGTTGATACAAGCATCGATGGTAAAGATGTTGATCATCGGCAGCTCATGACGTTTGCCCATTTCGTAATCGTTAAAATCATGGGCGGGGGTGATCTTGACGCAACCGGTGCCGAATTCCGGGTCGACATAGTCATCGGCAATTACCGGAATCTCGCGATCTGTCAGCGGCAGGCTAACGGTTTTACCGATCAGTGCCGTATAGCGCCCGTCAGCGGGATGTACCGCGACGGCGGTATCACCCAGCATGGTTTCCGGGCGGGTTGTGGCGACCACCAGATGCCCGGAACCATCGGCCAGCGGATACCGCATGTGCCAAAGATGTCCGGCTTCTTCCCCCGAGTTGACTTCCAGGTCCGAGACGGCGGTATGCAGCACCGGATCCCAGTTGACGAGGCGCTTGCCCCGGTAGATCAGGCCGTCTTCGTAGAGTCGGACAAAGGTCTCGCGCACAGCCCTCGACAGACCCTTGTCCATGGTAAAGCGTTCCCGGCTCCAGTCCACGGATGACCCCATGCGACGCAATTGCCGGGTAATGGTGCTGCCGGATTTATGTTTCCACTCCCAGATACGTTCTATAAATGCTTCGCGCCCGAGGTCGTGACGGGTCTGGTTCTCGCTGTCCAGCTGGCGTTCAACAACCATTTGGGTGGCAATACCCGCATGATCAGTACCCGGTTGCCACAAGGTGTTGTCGCCACGCATGCGGTGGTACCGTGTGAGGGCATCCATCAGGGTGTCTTGAAAGGCATGCCCCATGTGCAGGCTGCCGGTGACATTCGGGGGCGGGATCATGATGCAATAGGGGTTCCCCTCGCCGGAAGGCGCGAAGTACCCTCGCTGCTCCCAGGTCTCGTACCAGCGCTGCTCGATTGCGTGCGGGTTGTAGGTTTTATCCATCCGTGTATCTGCCTGGTTCACCCTGGTCGCCCTGTGACAAAGGCGGGGATTATAACGCAGGTTTCGGACGGGTCGGGGCAGGCTTCAGGAATTTCCGGGAGTTTCATCATGCAGAACGTCAGCGAGAATCTCCGGGAGCGCGTTATCCAGCTGCTGACGGATGGCTTCAAATGCCGCGCTGCCACTGTCATCCATGACTTCGGTGACAGCCTGCTCAATTGCCGGCCGCAGTAGTTGTTCCAACTGGATGCGAACATTACGGGTCAGTTCCGCGGCAATATCATCGAGCCGGTGCCGGATCGATTCACTGCCGAGGATAGTCTGCGTTATGTCTTCCACGGACATGTGCGCCAGCTGGTTGTCCGGTATGTGGTCAGTCCCGAACTCCTGCTCGGACAACACGACATCGGTCAGTATCGGTACACCGTCCTCGTCCAGTACAAGATCTTCCGGGTTAGTCATGGCAATCAGATATGATGTGATTTCAGCGTATACCCACGGTCCTGGTAGAAACGGTAGCGCCGCCGGGCGGCGGCGCGTTGCGAATCATCGCCACCGACCAGTTCAGCGACCCTGTCAAACTGTCCAAACCAGGGTGGGACGTCATTGGCCAGGTTGACCAGCACATCATGACAGTCAGCAGGTTCGGTTGTATGTCCCAGCATGACCGGTGATGTCCCGGCCATATCTTTCCTGTAAATGTCATGTGGTACAAAGCTGCCAGCTCGAAATGTCCAGAGCATATCGTCCAGTTGCTGCAGCTGTGTATCTGACGCGGTGTTGATGAAAACCTCATGGCCCTGCCTGTATGCCTTCTCTGCCAGTTTGCAGGCAAGCAGTGGCTGTCTGTTTCCTTGCGGGGCATCCATAATGTAGAAGTCGATGCGCGTCATCACCGGGTGTCAGCCAATGGCTGCGCAGCGGTCCTGCAGGAACCGGGTCAACAGTGGTACAGGTCTTCCGGTGGCCCCTTTTTCCTTCCCCTGTTTCCAGGCCACGCCGGCTATGTCGATGTGGGCCCAGCGATAATCCTCGGTGAAGCGGGACAGGAAACAGGCAGCTGTGATGGTGCCGGCCTCACGACCGCCGATATTTGCAAAGTCCGCGAAATTGCTGTCGAGTTGCTTCTGGTATTCGCTCCAGAGGGGTAACTGCCAGGCGCGGTCACCTGCGGTCATGCCAGCCGCCAGCAGGTCCTTTGCAAGTTCATCATCGTTGCTCAGCAGCCCGGCCGCATGGCTGCCAAGCGCGATGACACAGGCTCCGGTCAGGGTGGCGATATCGATTACAACGTCAGGGTTGTATTTCTCACAGTAACTGAGCGCATCACAGAGGATCAGGCGTCCTTCTGCATCGGTATTGAGTATCTCGATGGTCTGGCCGGACAGGCTGGTGACAATATCCCCGGGTTTGCTGGCAGTGCCGCCCGGCAGGTTCTCTGTTGCTGGAATGACGCCGACCACGTTGATCGGCAATTCCATTTCGTTGCATGCCTTCAGGGTGCCCAATACGCTGGCTGCCCCGCACATGTCGAACTTCATTTCATCCATCGCGCTGGCCGGTTTGATGGAGATACCACCAGAGTCGAAGGTTACTCCCTTGCCAACCAGCACAACGGGCCTGTCACCCGCATCTCCCCCGCTGTATTCCAGGCTGATCAGCTTGGCGGGCTCCTCGCTGCCACGGGATACCGACAGCAGGGCACCCATTCCCAGCTTTTTCATGGCCGCTTCTTCCATGACCGAAACCCTGAGTTTTTTGTATTGCTTGCCCAGGTCGCGTGCCTGGCTGGCCAGGTAGGCAGGAGTACACACATTGCCCGGAAGGTCACCCAGTACACGCGCCAGTTCCACGCCGGCAGCGATGGCCTGACCGTCGGCCAGTGCCCGGGTCACGGTGGCAGTTGTACTACTGTCAACATTGATTGCCAGGCGCCGCAGCGGCCGACTGGTTTTATCCTTCCGGCTTTTCATCGCGTCCGGTTTATAGAGCTGGGCCATGGTGATTTCCACCATGCTGCAGGCTTTCCAGTAGGTGTCCCGTTCGGGGACTTCCAGATCAGCCAGGTAACTTACCGCATCGGTAGCACCGGATGCGTTGACGGCTTTGGCGGCAGTTGCTACTGCCTGGCGGTACTGGCTGTCGGAAAATTCGCGTTGCTTGCCGCAACCGACCAGCAAAACGCGCTCGCAGCGTGCGCCACGTGGATGATGGACCAGCAGAGTCTGACCGCACTTGCCATCCATTTCCCCTTCTTTCAAAAGACCGGTCAACAATCCCCGTGAGGTTTTGTCGAATCGCTGCGCTGCTTCTGAAAGTCTGCGACGTTCGAATACGCCGAGGACAATACACCCGGTCTTGACCGTGGCAGGCTTCTCGCTCTTGACGGTGAATTTCATGCAGTGCTCCTGAATTCCTGTTTGCGGTGATTGCAGACAGCGGCTCTTGTGTTACGGTAGCCACATTATACTTGTTGTCCGGCCTGTGGAGAGTGTACTGGAAGCGGATATGATTTTCATGCCGCAGGCAACCCCGTCCCATGATGCGCATTATTGACAAATACCTGCTCCGGGAAGTCTTTCTTGGCTGGCTTGCCATCACACTGATTCTGTGGCTGATACTGATCAGCAACCGCATGGTGCGTTACTTGGCACAGGCCGTTGCCGGGGAACTGCCGGGTGATGTCATCTTTATCCTGCTGGGTGTCAAGACGGCGTGGTTGCTGGTGTACATCATGCCATTTTCACTGGCACTGGGTATCGTGATGGGGCTTGGCCGGATGTATCGTGACAACGAAATGGCAACACTAGCTGCCTGCGGTGTCGGACCGTCGCATCTTTACAGGCCATTGCTCGGTATCGGTGTTGTGGCCGCTGTCATCCTCGGCTGGATGGCGCTGTACGCCAGTCCGGCCATAACGGCCTACGGTGATCGAATTACCCGCCAGGCGGAGCAGGAAGCAGATGTTTCCCTGTTCGGTGCCGGCCGCTTTAACAAGATACGCGGCGGGCGCATGACTTTCTACGCCGAGCGACTTTCGAAAGACAAGAAAAACATGGAAAACCTGTTTGTCTACATACAGGGAAAAAACAAGCGTGAGGATCCGCCGCAGGTCATATCGGCAGCCAGCGCCTATCGTATGGCGGACGCAAAGACCGGTGATGAATATGTGGTATTCGTGGATGGGACACTGCACGAGGGCAAGCCGGGGGATGCAGCGTACCGGATCATGCAGTTTGGGCAGCAGGGTGTGCGTATCGAGCTTCCGGGCAAGACACGCTTTTCCTACAAAAGCGAGATTGTCCCGTCCCGCGAATTGCTGCAGTCAGGGAAGATCGAGGATATTGCCGAGATGCAATGGCGGCTCTCCGTGCCATTGTCCGTGATTGTGCTGGTATTGCTGTCCGTGCCATTGAGCCGGGTTTCCCCGCGCGGCGGGCGTTATGGAGGTGTGGTTACGGCCGTGATGGTTTTCCTTGTTTACTACAACCTGCTGGGGGTTTCCAAGACCTGGGTGGAGCAGGGTGAGATCCCGTCCGCGATCGGGCTTTGGTGGGTGCACCTTGGTTTCATCGTGCTGGTGTTTGTCCTGTTGAATGCCAACCGGCTGGCTTGCCGCCTGAGACTGGGCAAATGAAGCTTCTCGACCGGTATATAGCTGGCGCTGTCATCACAGGGACGGCTATTGCGCTGCTTGTGATTCTCGGCCTGAACATCTTCTTTGAAGTCATCAGCCAGATCGATAATGTCGGGGAAGGTACCTACACCCTGGCCACGATGCTGCAATACGTAGCGCTTACCCTGCCGCGCGGCTTGTATGATCTGTTTCCCACGGCGGCCTTGCTGGGGGGTCTCACCGGCCTGGGCGTATTGTCGGTCAACAGCGAGCTGATTGCGATGCGGGCCTGTGGAGTCAAAATATCGCGCATTGTACGTTCGGTACTCCAGGCGGGCCTGGTAATGCTGGCTGTAATCATCGCCATCGGTGAGTTCATCGCGCCGGACGCGGAACAGTTCGCACAACAGTTGCGCGCGGTCGCGCTGGACAAACGCATCAACTTTATGGGTACTCGCGGTATCTGGGTACGGGATGAATCACGCTATATCTTTGCGGAAAGAGTGATTGCCGATGACAGCCTGGCCGACCTGAACGTGTTCGAGTTTGACGATCAGCGGCGCCTGGTCAAGTCCACGTATGTTACGACGGCCCGCTACAAGAACGGTGAATGGATACTACACGATGTCAGTCAGTCGATCATCGGAGAGGACCATGTCAGTACCCGCCACGAAGAGAAAATTGCCTGGCCCTCCTTACTGACACCGGAACTGATCGGAGTCGTGATGCTCAAGCCGGACAATATGTCGGCAGCCGATATCAGGCAGTTCATAACCTACCTGGAAGAGAACGGGCTGGATACGCAACAGTATCGCTATGCCTACTGGAACCGGTTCGTGACGCCGTTTTCAGCCCTCGTTCTGCTGTTCATCGCCGTCCCCTTCGTATTTGGCTCGTTGCGCTCGGCAGGCAATGCACAGCGGATCTTTATCGGGATACTGGCAGGCTTCGGCTTTTACATGCTCAGCCAGATGCTTGGCCAGATGGGGCAGGTCTATAATTTCAATCCCCTGGTTGCCCGCGTGACGCCCAGCCTGGTGGTGCTGGTACTGGGAGTATATGCCCTGCGGCGAATTTGACGTGGCGGTAGCCGGGAATGCTGCGTTACTATTTTTTTGGCAAGCGGACAATCACCGTTTTAGAAAGCCGATCATGCACGGCCATCCGGTCACGGTCGACCAGCATCCACAGATAACCCAGACCCACTAGCAGCCAGCAGGGGATAGCATAAAGAAACCGCAGCATGGCTTGCCGCAGGGTAATGGGCCCGCCGTCCAGGCGCTGGATCCGGAGCTTCCAGGCGCGCATCCCGAGGGTTTGTCCGCCGTGCATCCAGAACCAGGCATAGAACAGGAAGCACAATCCGAACAGATAGGCCCTGAAAAACGGATTCCGGTAATCCAGCATTCCCCCGGTCACCAGCAGGGCAAGGGCCGTGCCCAGAAACAGGACGGACAGCAGCAGCAGGCTGTCATAGAACATGGCCATCAGGCGGCGCAGCAGCCCGGCTGGCTCCAGGGCCGAGTTGTTGCCGGCGTGCGTCATTGCATGTATACGAACCGTGCCGGACTTAAACGGCCGGCAATGTATTCTCCTGGATTGCGGATTCTAAATAAAAACAAAACTATCCCGGTAATCAGGTCTGGGTCTCCGCCCCCTTTGAAGGGGGCGGGACAGGGTGGGGGTAGCCTTATCAAGCTGCTTGCTGACGGGGAACAGGGCAAGCAACATCAGCTTGCCCTGTTCCCCGTCAGTAATGGCGCTCCCTAGGGGACTCGAACCCCTGTCGCCGGCGTGAGAGGCCGGTGTCCTAACCACTAGACGAAGGGAGCGCATGTTGCTGAAAGCGGTGGTATTATACGCCCAACCTTTTCATCCACAAGCCAAACCCTGTGAGTAACCCCGGAAGTATCGACATCTCAGGCGAACCTGCCGTAATCACCCGCTCCCAGCACCCGGTATCCCGGGCAAACATCAGTCCCAACGCACTCAAGGTGTTGTACCGGCTGAGAGATGCCGGCTACCAGGGCCACCTGGTTGGGGGTGGTGTCCGCGACCTGCTGCTCGGGCGGGAGCCGAAGGACTTTGATATCGCGACCGATGCACGTCCCGAGGATGTCCGGCGCCTGTTTCGCAACTGTCGCCTGATCGGTCGCCGCTTCCGGCTGGCACATGTCCTGTTCGGTCGCGAGGTGATCGAGGTGGCTACCTTTCGTGCCCTGCAGGAAAGCCCGGACAGCGAGGCACGCCATGTCGACGAGGATGGCCGGGTCGTTCGCGACAATGTCTATGGCACACTCGAGGAAGATGCGTTCCGGCGCGACTTCACCGTCAACGCACTGTACTACAACATCAACGACTTCACGGTCATCGATTATGCCGGTGGTGTTGATGACCTGAAATCCGGTGTGCTGCGGCTGATCGGAGATCCCGAGACACGCTTTCGGGAGGACCCGGTGCGCATGCTGCGCGCCGTCCGGTTTGCCACCAAGCTGGGTTTTCGCATGCACCCGGACACCGAGCGGCCCATCACCCGGCTGGCCGGACTACTCGGTGACATTCCTCCAGCACGCCTGTTTGATGAAATGCTCAAGCTGTTCATGGGCGGGTGTGCACTGGGCAATTTCGAGGCTTTGCGCCACTACAACCTGTTCGGCCAGTTGTTTCCGCAGACAGAACAGTCGCTGACACACGAGGAGCAGCACTTCCCGCTGACACTGATTAGTCATGCGATGGAAAATACCGACAAGCGGATCGCCGAAAACAAGCCGGTGACACCGGCCTTCCTGTTTGCCGTATTTCTCTGGCAGCCGGTACGCGAGCGTGCGGCGCTGCTCGAGGCCGAGGGGATGCATCCGGCCCATGCCATGCAGCATGCCGGCTCACAGATCATCGCGGAGCAGGCCAGTACCATGGCCCTGCCGAAGCGATTTTCCCTGCCCATGCGGGAGATCTGGGTGTTACAGTTACGGCTGGAACGCAAGGGCGGCCGCCGTAGTTTGCGGGCGCTCGCCCATCCGCGTTTCCGCGCTGCCTATGATTTTCTGCTCCTGCGCGCCCAGGCCGGTGAGGTGCCGGAAGCACTCGGCCAGTGGTGGACGGAGTTTCAGGAACAGAATCCACAACAGCGCGAACAGGAAGTCACTCGGACACGCCCGAAACAACGTCGCCGGAGACGGCCACGGCGCAGAACCAGTGGAGGTGAATCTTGAAACTTATGGCCTATATCGGCATCGGCAGTAACCTGGATGACCCGGTCAGACAGGTGAAGGACGCCATCGAGGAACTGGAGGCGATTCCCGATTCTGTACTGGCTGCCTGTTCCAGCCTCTACAGCAGCAAGCCGATGGGGCCGGCTGACCAGCCCGACTACGTGAACGCGGTGGCAGCCCTGGATACCCTGCTATCGGCTGAGGATCTGCTGCAGGCACTGAAAAAAATAGAGGACCGGCAGGGCAGGGATCGCAGTGGCGACAAGTGGGGGCCGCGAGTCATCGACCTCGACCTGTTGCTGTACGGGAAGAAAAAAATCAATACCGAGGAACTGACGGTGCCGCACCCGGGGATGCACAAACGCGACTTTGTCATCATCCCGCTGGCGGAGATTGCCGGGAACGTGAACATCCCGGGACATGGCCAGCTGACCACCCTCATTAACCAGTGTGTAAATCATTCACTGAAGAAATTGATTACCGGTAAATGAGCCAGGATCGACCCGGTTATATTGTCGTAGAAGGTCCTATCGGTGTTGGCAAGACCAGTCTCGCGCGGCGCCTGGCAGAGAGTTTCGAGACTGACCTGTTGCTGGAGGGTGCCGAGGAAAATCCCTTCCTGGAACGGTTCTACGAGGATCCGCGGTCCGGTGCGCTGCCGGCCCAGTTGTTTTTCCTGTTCCAGCGTGCCCGCCAGATCCAGGCAATGCGCCAGGCCGACATGTTCCAGCCGGTGCGGGTCTCGGACTTTCTCATGGAGAAAGACCGGTTGTTTGCCGAGCTGACCCTCGATGCCGACGAACTGCAACTCTATGACCAGGTCTATAATCACCTCACGCTCGATGCCCCCGTTCCGGACCTGGTGATCTACCTGCAGGCGCCGGAGGATGTGCTTCTGAAACGCATCGCCAAGCGCGGCATTAGGTATGAACGCAGGATCGATGCCAGCTACCTGCGCCGCCTGTCCGAGGCCTATGCGCGGATGTTCCTCTACTACGAGGCGGCACCGCTGCTGATTGTCAATGCCGCCCACATCGACCTGGTCGATAACGAGGATGACTACCAGGCCCTGCTGGAGCAGATACACATCACCCGGTCCGGCAGACAGTATTTCAACCCGATGTCGGCGACGATTTAACATGCGCGACCGGCCTGTTCCCTAGATACCTCAACATATGACCGGCACCTTGCTGACCGCTTCCCCTGATGACAGATGAACTGAATCAACCCCGGGTTACCCTTGCAACCCTGCAGGACATGCAAAGGCGGGGCGAAAAAATCGCCAGCCTGACCTGCTATGACAGCAGTTTCACCCTGCTGCTCGAGGCGGCCGGCATCGACGTGTTTATCATCGGCGATTCGCTCGGTATGGTGCTCAAGGGGCACGAGACCACCGTGCCGGTCACCATGGCGGATATGCTCTACCACGCGGCAAATGTCGCCCGCGTCGGACGCCATGCCTACCGCGTGGTGGATATGCCCTATATGAGCTACACGAACCCGGACCAGGCCCTCGCCAATGCGGCGCGGCTGATGGGGGAAGGCGGGGCGGACATGGTCAAGCTGGAAGGCGGAACCAGCATGGCCGCCGCGGTTGAAGAGATTGTATCCCACGGTATCCCGGTTTGTGGACACATCGGACTATTGCCGCAATCCATCGAACAGCTGGGTGGTTACAAGGTACAGGGCCGGGATGCCGCTGCCGCCGCTGCCTTGCTGGAGGACGCCCGTTCCCTGGAGGAGGCTGGTGCCGCCCTGCTGGTGATGGAATGCATTCCCGCTGCGCTGGCGGAGCAGATAACAGCGGCGCTCAGTATCCCCACCATTGGCATCGGCGCCGGTCCGGGCTGTGACGGCCAGGTGCTGGTGCTCTACGACATGCTCGGGATTACCCCCGGCAAACCAGCGACATTCGTCAAGGACTTCCTTGAGGAGACGGGCACGATCCACGCGGCGGTCGAAGCCTACGTCCGGTCCGTGAAGGATGGCAGTTACCCGGCACCTGAACACTGCTTCTGAGCACAGCCCATGGACGTCTGTACACAGGTAGATGAACTGCGCCGCAGCATCCGCGCCTGGCGCAAACAGGAGATGCGGGTGGCTTTGGTACCGACCATGGGCAACCTGCATACCGGCCACCTAGCACTGGTGCGCCATGCACGAGTCATCGCCGACCGTGTGGTCGTCAGCATCTTTGTCAATCCCATGCAATTCGGACCCGACGAGGACTATGAAAGCTACCCTTCGAGCATGGACCGGGACAAAGCCGTGCTCATCGACGAGGATACCGACCTGCTGTTTGTACCCACTGTCCAGGCCATGTACCCGCACGGGTCCGGAAACACTACCGTGGTCGCGGTCCCGGGTCTCAACAGCCTGCTGGAGGGTGAGCACCGCCCCACGCACATGGACGGCGTGTCGACCGTGGTGGCCAAACTGTTCGGCATGGTACAGCCGGACGTTGCCGTGTTCGGTGAAAAGGACTACCAGCAGTTGCTGCTCATACAGCGCATGGTGCATGACCTGTGGCTGTCGATCGAGATCGCGGCTGTCGAGACCGTGCGCGAGATCGACGGTCTCGCAATGAGTTCGCGCAACAGTTACCTGCAACCGCAGGAGCGCAAGGTGGCGCCGGAACTCTACCGCCTGCTGTGCCGGGTCAAGACGCGGGTGGAGAGCGGTGAGACCGGATTCGCCGGGATTGAGGCAGCTGCCATGGAAGAACTGGCGGTGGCCGGTTTCCGGCCGGACTATGTCAGTATCCGGCGCGCCACGGACCTCGGCGAACCGGGTAGGGAAGATACCCGCTTGCGGGCCCTTGCCGCCGCCTGGCTGGGCACGGCCCGCCTGATTGACAATATAGGTATTTCAATTACTTAGCAATACAATCTCAAGCGATTGTTTGGCTTCTGCCTTGAACTCTGACCGGCAAGGCTGGATAATTGGCGACTGATCATGCAAGTGAAGGGTTGTATGAACACATGCAAGTAACGTTGTTGAAATCCAAGCTGCATCACGCCTCGGTGACCCATTCGGAACTCGAGTACGAGGGTTCCTGCGCCATCGACGGGCACCTGCTGGAAGCCGCCAACATCCGCGAGTACGAACAGATCCAGATCTATAATCTGGACAACGGCGAGCGCTTTACCACCTATGCCATTCGAGCCGAGGACCATACCGGCATCATCTCCGTGAATGGCGCAGCCGCGCACAAGGCAAGTCCCGGTGACCGCGTCATTATCTGTACCTATGCCGTCCTCTCGCAGCAGGAAGCGGCGGCCTTCAAGCCGACACTCATCTACCTGGATGCAAACAATCGCATCAAGGACACCCGCCACAGTATTCCCGTACAGGTTGCCTGACCGTAACCCCCGCATCCGGGATGCTGATCGGTCCGGTGCCATATGCTGAACAACGATCCCGCAAAAAATTACGCCCGGTGTTACCCGGGCGTAATCGTCGACAGCGTCATGTGTTTTTGCGGCGTGGTGCCTCCCGATTATTCCCTGGAGGATTGATGTACCGCCCCTGAATACGGCTTGTGCATGTTCCAGCCGTCCGGGTACCTGTCCCGGGTTTCGTTATTACTTACTGCCGGAACGAAGATGGCATCTTCGCCGTAGTGCCAGTTGTGTGGTGTCGCAACACTGAAATCCCCGGTCAGTTGGTATGAGTCTATTACCTGCAGGATTTCGTCAAGGTTGCATCCCGTGCTGGCGGGGTACGTGATCATCAGTTTCACCTTTTTGTCGGCACTGATGACAAGGGCCGAGCGCACCGCATGGGTGTCGTCGGCAATCGGGTGAAGCATCCCGTAGAGATCGGCGATCTTGCGATCGTGATCTGCGATCAACGGGAAGTTCAGTGTATACCCCCGGGTTTCCCTGATATCGCCAGCCCATGGCCCGTGTGCGTCAAGGGGATGTACGCTCAGGCCAATGATTTTCACATGACGCTTGTCGAACTCGGCTATCAAGCGTGCCGCCCCGTCCCGCCCGGCGTTGCAGACCGGGGTAAAGTCCTGCGGGTGCGAAACCAGCACCACCCAGTCATCACCCATCCAGTCGTAAAAATCCAGTTCACCTTCCGTGGTCATCGCGGTGAAGCCGGGGGCGGTGTCTCCGGGTTGAACCGACATCGCTCGTCTCCCTGGCAGGGAAATGCCTGCCTGCCAAGTAGATATATAGTTCACCCAGCAAGTCGCTGCCACATGAATTGGCGGATCTGGCCCGAATTCGACCGCCCGGGATGGCGATGGCACTGCCGGTATTCAGCAGGCACTTTAATTTCAAGTAGTGGCTGATTGATTCGTAATGATATTTTTATTCAAGCGACGATCAGCATAATCCCGAGGATCATCAGCACACCGGCGACGAGGTTTTTTACCAGGCCGGTTTCGGCGAACAGCCAGGCGCCGTAGAGCATGCCGAACAGCAGGCTGGTACGCTTTACCGCGATCATGTAGGCCACTTCCACGTGTGCAATGGCATAAAAATGCGCAAGCACCATCAGGGCCATGAAAAAGCCGACCCCGAGATGGGCCCAGGGATGCCGGGTCAGTACCTGCAGGGGGCGGGTATCGCGCAGGCTGAACAGCAGAGTCGTGACCAGGCCCAGCAACACGAAATAGAAGGGACCGAAAAAGCCCGGCGACACGTATTGCAGTGCGCCCTTGCCAAGGACCGAGGTCAGGCTGTAGAGCAGTGCGACGATCAGCATCAGCCGTGATCCACGCTCGTGCAGGATCGCGCGGAAGGGGGCGAATACATCCATACCGGGACCGCTCGTAGCGGATTCTGCGTTCAGCAGCCAGGCACCGCAGACCACCAGCACGATGCCGCTGAATCCCTGCAGCGTGACCGTTTCACCCAGCAACAGATAGGCGGTCAGCGTATTGAACACCGGGGTGAAGGCGAGATAGGGCAGGGTCAGGGACAGCGGCGATTGCCGGATGGCCTGCATGTAAAGCCACATGGCGAGGATCTCGAACGGCAACAGGGCAGCAACCCAGTACCAGAAGGGGAGCGGCAGTTCCGGCCAGGGGCGGGCCACAAGCAGGGGCAGTAGCAGAATGCCTGCAATGCCGAAACGTACCAGCACGAGATCGCCGGCATGATAATGCGACAGGTAGCGCTTCGTCAGGGTATCCGCAGTGGCCAGTGCGAATGCGGACAATAGGGACAGACCAAGCCAATCCATGGCAGGAAGCCTAGTGTTTGTTTTTTGGCACTGCGGCTAACCGGAACAATCCCTGCAGACTGGAATCACTGGTGAAATAGAGTGCTCCATCGGGGCCGATGGCAACCCCCGCGGGACGCAACAGGCGTTCTCCGTCCGGCCGTTGCAAGCCAGTGAGGATTTCACTAACGGAACCGGTCGCTTTGCCCTGGTCAAACTGCACCATCACCAGCGCGGGCGGGCGGCGCGTGGCCTTCTTGCCAAACATGCCACCTTTGGGTCGGGTTGCCCAGGAGCCATGCAATGCCACGATGGCATTGCCCGTGAAACGTGGGTCCATGGCGCCCGCCGGGACGAAGGCGACGCCCATGGGTGCATTGCGTGCAGGAAACGTGGCCACCGGCAACGTCACGTCGGCCTGCGGTCGCGGCGGTTTCTGCCGGATGCAATGGTCTCGGTTCAGTTGCCCGCCATCAAACTGGAACCACGGCATGCCGTGATAGGACCCGGCCTCAAGCCGGCTGAAGTATTCCGGCGGCTGCTCGAAGCCATGGTGGTCCGGGCCGTTGTTGCCTGCATAGAGTTTGCCGGTGACCGGGTGCCAATCGAATCCCACGGGATTACGCAGGCCGGACGCATACGGTTCCAGCCGTGGTGTGGTACCGGTCTCGTTCAAGACCAGCACACCACCGCGGCGGTCATCGAAGGCATAGCTGTCGTCCAGGTACTCGTTGTTGCAGTTGCCGCTCAACCCGAGTGCTACATACAGGCGGCCGTCGGGTCCTACCCCCAGGGCGCGGCTGCTGTGTCCGCCCCCGCCGGGTAGCGGGACGAGCCGCGTCACGTCGTCCCTTTCGATGCGGCTCTGTCCCGGCCGGTACGGGACTTGATAGATCCCGTCCGTCTGCGCGATATAGAGGATACCGTTACGCCATGCCAGGCTGTGCGGGTAATTACCCAGGGTCAGCAGTACCTCGGGCCGGGAGTAGGGCGGGGCGAGCCGGTAGACCTTGCCGGAGCGGGAACCGACCAGCAGGTCGCCATTGTCGAGAAATGTCATCAATCGTGGACCTTCCAGACCGCTGGTCACCAACTCGAGACGATATCCCCCCGGTACGCCGATTCTCCAGGTGTCTGCGTTGAGGCGCAGCTCCTGCTGATACAGCTCGAGTGCGGGCACCGGTACAGACAGCAGGAGAAGAGGGAACAGTAACCAGGACGGCTTTACTCTGAAATTCATCAACTTGCTCCAGCAGTGCGCGACTTGCAGTGGCAACGGCCCTTGATTTTATAGTAAGCGGGTGAATTCATTATAAAAACCATTATATACAAGCGGGAGGCATGCCATAAGGAAGGCAGGCGACACCCGCAGGAAACGGTGACAGACAGAGGCCGCCGATCTCTCCCCCAGCGGCCCATCTGCCGCTACCCCGGTCCCGGTATCGACTGTCCAACGCATTGAAAGAAAACAGTTTGCTTGCCTGCAAAAATTTCTTTTGAGGCACTGTCACCCTTTTTCGGTCATGCCCGTTAGCTGTATACGAGACCTGAAGAAGGAGCTTGCAATGAGACTTTCAAGAAAAACCCGATCCCTCGTCGCGGCCATTATGTCGCTTTCCCTGGTGCTACCGTCCGTGGCGCTTGCCGGCGGCGGCCATTCCTACGGTCACGGTGACCGGCACAGTGGCGGGTATGGCAAAGGGCATGGCAAAGGGCGCCATCACGGTGATTACAGGAAACCGCATTACAAGCACCATGGCGGTGGACACTACTACCGTGGCCGCCACGGAAAACATGTCACGAAGTACAAGTACGAATACGACAATGATAATGAAAATTTGCTGATCGGGCTGCTGGTCGGTGGCCTGGTCGGGTATGCCATTGGTGACTCCCAAAGCAGCGGTTCGCAGCAGTACTACGCCCCCGCCGCGCCGCCACGTGAAGTGTATTCCACGACGCCCTACAACACTGTTGACGGGGATGGTACCTGCCTGCAGGAACGGGAATACACCAATAAGGTGATTGTGGGTGGCAAGACCGTGGATGCCTATGGCACCGCCTGCCTTCAACCCGATGGCTCCTGGCGGTATGGACCGTCCCGGCTGGCGTCATTCTGAGTTGACGTACTAGCGAGTGGCTTTCGCTACGCTCGATCCCTGTCAGCACCCTCTCCAGACCAGGGAGAGGGTAAAGCCGCCGGAGTGCCTGTCGGACATACCTGCATCATGGCTTGACCTTTTGCAAGCCACCAAATACATTGCCTTTTCCAACACTGTGTACGCATGGGGCGGCGTGCCGGCCCGTGCCAATGGGCGGAGCGTGAACAGGCAAAAACAACAGCACCTGCGGATCGACCGCAAACATCTCCGGTCCCGTACCGACTTCCCCTGCCAGGTGGGGCCCTCGGACAGCAAGCTTTCGGCTGCACGGGTACTGGACCTGTCGATCGGTGGCCTGAAATTCAGCTGCAACCATGCCACGATCAAGCGCATCATGCCCAACGACCAGCAGTCACTCGGCATGATCCTCGGGGTCGAGATCGTGGTGCACTTCAACATCAAGCTGGAAGGCAAGCGCGCTGCCGCCATCCGGGCCCCGGCACGTGTCATTCATTCCGAGCGCCTCGCGCAGGACCTGTTTCATATCGGCATCCAGTTTCTCGGACTCGATGCAAATACGAGCAGCAAGCTGGAAGCCTACATCGGGGATCTCATGGCCACGCAAGACCCCGGGAGCGGTTCGGCGCCTGCTGGCGGCTAGATGGTCGCAGGCGAAGCTTTCGTGTGACCCGCATGCCTGCAGGGGATGGAGATAGTGCAGCCGCTACGATCTGTCCTGTTCACACGCCGCACCTTAAGCAATGCATATCCCCTCTCCCCGGAGGGAGAGGGGAACGGGTCTCAATCCACCTTTTCGACCTTCGTCTCGACCTGTACCGGCCGGCATACCGTGTCGCAGACCACCGAGTATTTGAGCAGTGCCTCCAGTTCCTCAGCCGGGGCATCGGCCTTCACCTTGAAGTTTGCACGAATGGACTGGTAGCCGGGTCGGACATCATCGGCGATGCCCAGCAACCCGCGCAGGTCCAGGTCGCCCTCCAGCCGTGACTCCAGCTGCTCGATGCGAATGCCGCGAGCCGCGGCGTGATACACAAGTGTGGTGGTCAAGCAGCCTGCCAGGGCGTGCAACAGGTACTCGGCCGGGTTGACATCCGTATCACCGCCCAAGAGCAGGGCCGGTTCGTTGTTGTCATAGACAAACGTCGCAGTGCGCAGCGTATCCTCGCCACCGGCCGCGTAGAAGTCCTTGATGGTGGAGCGGTTGTGTGCACCGCCCAGCCACAGGTTCGTGGCCCGGAACTGCGTCTTGCCGAGTGTCGCGTCCTTACTGATGTTATCGATGATCCCGGTCAGGGCTGTGACATCGACACCGTTCACTTCAATATGTTGTTCAGCGGGTTGTGCCATGATGATTTCTCCTAAAATAAAGACAGACAAGTCTGTCTAATAGTGGGCCAAAAAAAATCAGCCCGTTGAATCCACCAGGCGCTTGACCATGTCGGTCCCGTGCCGGATGGGCCAGGTATCATGGTAGATCTCGACCAGCGCCACCGTGCCGGTCAGGATCACCATGTAGTCATTCGCCAGCACCGTGGCATTCAGCTTGTCGTAGCGTGCCGGCTCCGAATCGATCAGTTCCTTCGCAAGTTGCTTGATCAGCCGCAACAGTCCCTGGTAGTGGTGCATGCCTTCCTGGCGGAGGGGACTCTGCGGGTTGGGCTCTTCGGCCACCATATTCAGAAACCCGCAACCCCTGAGACCATTGGCCTCCAGCCAGGGGGCAACCGATTCCATCACTGCCAGCAGGCGGCTGCGCGGGGTGCGCCGGCTGGCGACAAAGGCCTTGATGCCGTCGAGCTCGAACACATTGCGCTCCTGCAGGTAGGCCAGGCACAAATCGTCCTTGGTCGGGAAATGATTGTAAAAGGTTGCCTTGGCCACCCCGGACCTGTCGATCACTTCGTTGACCCCGGTCGCCCGGTAGCCCTGGTTGGCAAACAGGTCCGCGGCGGTTTCCAGGATACGCTCGCGGGGGCTGGTATTGATCTTGTTCATGGGGCAAACTCTAAGCTATACAGACAAGTCTGTCTATTAAAATATTTTTATCGGCCTCATAAATTGACCTGATCAGTCGGTGGGAACCCTCAAGAAACCCTGCCAGTCTGGCGATAACCTCCTGACAAGGTGGCCATTATTGTGCGTTATCCCGGCCGCTAGCTGACAGGAGACAGGAACATGCGCAATACCTTGCACGGATTACTGGCCCTCACCCTGGCGTTTGTCCTGACCGCCTGCGCCACCAGCGGGGCCACCACCACAGCCGACAAGCGCCAGGCCATACAGCAGATGCGGCAGGACGTGCTTGCCGAACTCTACCGGACCAAACCGGGCACAAAGACACAAATCGCCAGTGCCCCGGGCTATGCAGTCTTCAGCAATGCCAATATCAACCTTATTTTCGCCAGCTTCAGTGGCGGGCAGGGTGTGGTGAAGGACAACACCACCGGCAAGCAGACCTATATGAAGATGGGGGAAGCCGGTATCGGTCTCGGCCTCGGCGTAAAGGACTTCCGGGCCGTGTTCGTGTTTCATGATCATGACACCCTGCAAACGTTCATCGACAGCGGTTGGGAGTTCGGTGGTCATGCCGATGCGGCCGCCAAGGCCAATGAGAAGGGCGCCGCAGTCGGTGGCGAAGTCCTGCTGGACGGCGTGACCGTCTACCAGATGACCGAGAGCGGACTGGCGCTGCAGGCCACACTCAAGGGAACCAAATACTGGAAGGACACCGAACTGAACTGATTTTTCCGCTAGCCCATCCGGCAGGAAAAAGTTTCCAGACAGTATGAGTGGATAGGAAAGTTACCGGGAAAGGACCATGACCGAGACAATCCAAAGCAATCGTCTGCGTAGCTTCACGCTGCTGGCACTTCTCGCATCGCTGCCGGGTTGTGCAACCCTCGACAAGGAAGAGTGCCTGGTGGCCGACTGGCGCCTGATCGGTTACCAGGACGGTGCGGCCGGCAAGTCCGCCACGGTGCTGGACGAGTACCGCGAAGACTGTGCCGAGCATGCCGTCGTTCCGGACCTCGATCGCTACCGTGCCGGGCGCGCAGAAGGCCTGCAGGAATACTGCAAGGTGGACAACGGCTACCGCCTGGGTGAATCCGGTCGTGGCTATTCGGGAGTCTGCCCGACCGACCTGGAAGAAGGTTTTCGCGCCGCGTACCACAAGGGCAGGGAAATCTACCTTGCGCGGTCCGCGGTGCAGAAAACGCACGCCAAGATCTACAGGCGTCAACATCTCCTGCAGGACCTCAAGGAAGACAAGGGCGTCAAGCTCTCTGAATTGATTGCCGACGGGTTGCAGAGCGAGCAACGGGTACTGATCCTGTACGAGATCACCGAACTCGAGCGGGAAATGCACAGCGTTGAAGACGAGATTGCTGTGCTGGAACACGATCTTGCCAACCAACAGGCCCACCTGGATACCCTGACCCAACACGTTGTGCGCTGATCTTGCGCACCGTAGACACGTATTCGCCGTGCAATTTCATCCGGTTCCCCGGCAAGGAGGGATTGCCTGCGGTTTTTCCGCTAGAATGCGACCCAAACTAGGAAATCTCACTATGAAATGCAGTGCAGAACGCCTGATCGAGGCATTGATCGGCGTCGAACTCGCGCAGGAGCGCAAGGCGGCCGAGGAAAAGGCAGTACAAGCGCGGCGGGCGAGCTACATGGTCACCATTTCGCGCGGTTATGGAGCGCTGGGCAAGGAGGTGGCCGAGGCACTTGCGGAGCATCTCGGGGTATGCTGCTGCGACCGCAGCCTCCTCGAAGAGGTGGCCATGCGTGCCGACGTCGATGTCGAGCTGGTAAAAAAACTCGACGAAAACGTGCGGCACCTCCGGATCGAACCGTGGAAGGCCTTTTTCAAAGGAAAGACCTTCTCACGCGAGCGCTACTTGCACCACCTGGTGAAGGTCGTGCTGAATATATCGAAAACTGGCGGCGTCATTCTCGGGCGCGGTGCGCACCTCATCCTCGGTCCCGGCAAGGCCTTCCGGGTGCGTATCATCGGCAGCCTGGAACCCTGCGCCGTACGAATAGCCGGGCGCGAACAGCTTGATCTCGAAGCGGCCAGAAAACGTGTCCAGACGGTCAATCACGAACGTGCCGAGTACCTGCAGCAACTCTATGGCGTGGCCATCGATGACTGTAGCGACTACGACCTTGTCATCAACTCCGACCGCTTTGACGTACAGCAGATCGTCGGCTTGATCCTCAATGGCATGCAGCAGGCCGGCTACGACATTCCCGACAAACTCCTGCAGGCCGTCTGATCGACCCTTGCGACGTGCATGGTACGAGTGTGCCACGCCGCCCGATTACCATTGCGTCAGCACACCCGTGAGATTTCCTGATTGCCGGTTCAGATCTGTCTGCAGGACTCAGTGAAGTTGGTACTTGCGGGCATTTCGATACATGGCACGGACGCGGGACATGTGGTTGCCGGTGCTGGTCAGCACATAGCGTTCCGCATCATCGTAGGCGCGTCGGGTATCGCAGTTGGCCGGATTGGCTGTGGACTTGCAGATTTCCTCAACGAAGACCTGCAGGCAAACCGGCAACTCCTCGTCATTGCAGCCCAGGCAGCCATCCTGTTCCGGATTGCAGGCGAGGGCGGCGGCCGGGAGCAACACGCATCCAAGGAAAACCCCCTGCATCTTGCCGATGAATGATGATTTCATGAATTACCTCCAGTTCGTATTGAGACTGCCCGGCAGACCCGGGCTACCTGCTTTATCGACAGAATATTACATAACCGTTGCCGGTATAACCTGAAGGATCGCGGGGGAAGGGGCAGATTGATTGCCCCGCTACGCTGGAAACCCGGGGACGTAACAAAGGGGGTGTTCGCACAGTCGCTTCCCGGAATCCTGCCGGCTAGTGCAGCGTCTGTTACTTGACCAGACTCAATACCGGTTTTGCAGACAGCAACTTCCCGATCTCTTCGGCGGGACGCGGCGGACTGAACAAATAGCCCTGCATCACATCACAGCCATTCTCGGCGAGGAAAGCGCGCTGCTCGGCTGTTTCGACACCCTCGGCGATGACGGTCAGGTCGAGAGTGTGACCGAGTGCGATGATGGCCTTGATGATGGCTGCATCGTTATTTTCCTCCGGGATATCGCGCACGAAGGAGAGGTCGATTTTCAGCCTGTCGATCGGGAGTTGCTTCAGGTAGCTCATCGAGGAATACCCGGTACCGAAGTCATCAATTGACAGTTGTACGCCGAGCATGCGCAGCTCGCGCAGATACTCGATGGTGGCATCGGTCTGGCACATGATGCAGCTCTCGGTGATCTCCAGTTCCAGGTAACGCGGCTCGAGGCCGGACGTCGCCAGGACGTGACTGACCAACCCTCCCAGCCGGTCATTGATCTGGTGGCCCGACAGGTTCACGGCTACGGGAATCCCGAGCCCTGTTGTATCCTGCCATGCACGCATCTGCGCACAGGCAGCACGCAGGACCCACTCACCGATGGGCTCGATCAGACCGGCCTCCTCGGCAATCGGGATAAACACGTTCGGCGGGACCATGCCCTGTTGCGGATGTTGCCAGCGCAACAGTGCCTCCAGTCCCACGATGCGGTTCGTCTCGAGCGACACCTGCGGCTGAAAGTGCACCGCAAATTCGTCCCTTTCCAGGGCATGACGCAGGTCGGTTTCCATGGCCAGCCGTTTGTTTGCGGCGATGGTCATTTCGGCAAGGTAGAACTGATAGCGGTTGCCGCCGTCTTTCTTGGCCTCGAACATGGCTACGTCGGCATGCTTCATCAGCGCCGTGACATCATCGCCGTCCTGGGGGTGCATGCTGATGCCGATACTGGCGCTCAGGAATACTTCCCGCCCGGACACATTGAACGGCCTGGCAAGTGAATCCAGGATCCTCCGTGCCACCTCGGGTACATTGCCCGGTTTCTCCAGATCCTCGAGGATCATGGTGAATTCATCACCCCCCAGGCGCGCGACCGTGTCCCCCTTGCGTGCGCTGATGAGCAGGCGCTGCGCGACCTGATTCAGCAAGGCATCGCCTGCCGGGTGACCGAGGGTATCGTTGATCTTCTTGAACCCGTCCAGGTCCAGGAACATCAGTGCCAGCTGGCGTCCGGCACGCTGGTGGTGCTGCAGGGCATGCTCGAGCCGGTCACTGAACAGGACCCGGTTGGGCAGGTTGGTGAGCGCGTCATGGTGCGCCATGTGGTTCAGCTGCTTCTGCGTGGCATAACGCTCGGTAATATCCAGGATGATTGCCACAAACACCTGCCGGTTACCGTGGCTGGAAAGGTGCAGGTTCACCTCGACCGGATAGCGGGACCCATCCTTGCGACGATGCATGGTCTCGAACTTCAGGCGTTGTTTCGTTCCGTCCAGCAAGGGACCGATCAGATTGCCGAAGGACTCGTGGGTATACTCCGACTTGATATCCAGGGGTGTCATGTCATGCAGTTCATCCATGGTGTAGCCGAGGTTGTCACGTGCACTCTGGTTGATATTGAGAAACCGCAATGACTGCGTGTCGAACATGTAGATCTCGTTGAGTGAGTTTTCGAGGATCTCGCCAAGACTGTTGGTCTTTTCCTCGTTATGCCGTTTGATGAGCCGCCGGGCCTGCCGGTGCTCGTGGATGCTGGCAGTCAACAACAGGGTGAAGAGCGCCGCCACGCCCATGAACATCTGCAATAACAGCAGGGATTCATTCATGTCACCATGCACGAGGGGTCCATTGCCCTCGATGGTTCCCCAGATCGCACTGGCCGCGATCAGGCCAAGACAGACAGTGGCGCCGTGTTTGCCGAACCGCATGGCGGCCCAGACAAGCGGGATCAGGGGCAGGAATGCCAGGGGATAGTGATTATGGACATGCCCCGAATGGTGGCCGAAGATCAGAAGGGCAACCAGTAGCGTACACGTTAACAGGAGGACCGCTTCGAGTACGCGCAGGACGGGCCAGCTGGGCAATGGCAGATTTTTCCACGCCAGCAACAGCGGGGTGATGATCAGGACGCCGCCGGTATCGCCCAGCCACCAGGTAAACCAGATAGCAGACGAGTCCGGTCGGGTTGCCAGCCCGGCATTCAGCAACGCGGAGGTACCGATCGTCGCACTGATGATGGTCGCAACCATTCCACCGCCACCGACCAGGACCAGTACCCCGCGTACGCTATCCAGCGGGTTTCCGATCCGGGCCAGTTTTCGCACCATGAATGCACCTGCCAGGGCGGCCAGTGTACTGCCCACCGCAATCCCAAGGGACTGCATAACTGGCACTCCAGCGATGGTATCCACAATGAATTCGCTAACCAGGATGGCGGGCCAGAGCCGCAGACCGAATATCAACAGCGCGGCCAGGGCGATGCCGCTGGGCGGCCACACGGCCGTGACGTTGTCATGCGCCACGGCGAACTCGAGCCCGAGCTTGGCGGACAATACATAGAGAACCGCCGTGCCGAGGCCAGCGAGAATCAGTCGGGTGGGTCGATGCACATCCGGGTACGTATGCAGCGAACTGGTATCCATGGAATTCCTTTTGTAAATCATGTGTGTCGGGGATCGCACACACGGTTACCAAGGTACAGAATCGACTGCTGCGCCGAATTCTTGACGTTTGCCAGATCTTGACCGGGGCGGGTTGTAAACCCTGGCGGTGACGCGCTCCCCGGGGGCTCTTTTCCCCGGGGAAGGGGGCGGGTAAGTGCTGTTGACTGCCACCCCCCCCCGAAACCGGGGCTAGTGAGACTAACTCACTGATTTCCTGTAGAATACAAGCATTCACAGGAAATCCCCCATGGCCGCTATCCCCGTTCCACAGGCCGACATCGCCCTCTACGACTACCCGAAGTACTGGGCCGAGTGTTACGGCACCGCCGAGTTCCTGCCCATGTCCCGGGCGGAGATGGATGCGCTCGGCTGGGATTCCTGCGACATCATCATCGTCACCGGCGATGCCTACGTCGACCAGCCGTCCTTCGGCATGGCGGTGATCGGCCGG
Source organism: Gammaproteobacteria bacterium (assembly GCA_020344335.1). Taxonomy (GTDB): domain Bacteria; phylum Pseudomonadota; class Gammaproteobacteria; order UBA9214; family UBA9214; genus SZUA-186. Next base: position 2,307,570 of record CP070821.1, read on the forward strand.
TTGCTGGAGGCGCAGGGCTTTCGCACCGGCATCCTCGCGCAGCCCGACTGGCACGCCAAAGACCCGTTCATGGCGCTCGGCAAGCCGAACCTGTGCTTCGGCATCACCGCCGGCAACATGGATTCCATGATCAACCGCTACACCGCCGATCGCAAACCACGCTCGGACGATGCCTACACCCCGGGCGGGCAGAGTGGCGCGCGTCCGGACCGCTGCTCGCTGGTCTACAGCCAGCGCTGCCGGGAGGCGTACCCGGACGTGCCGATCCTCCTCGGCGGCATCGAGGCATCCCTGCGGCGCATCGCCCACTACGACTACTGGCAGGACCGCGTGCGCCGCTCTATCCTGCTGGATGCGCAGGCCGACATCCTGCTGTACGGCAATGCCGAGCGTGCCATCAGTGAAGTCGCCCACCGCCTGTCGCAGGGCGAGACCATCGAATCGATCACCGACGTGCGCGGTACCGCCTTTCTCCGCCGCGACACCCCGGATGGATTCAGCGAAATCGATTCCACTCGCATTGACCGACCCGGCCGGATCGACAAAATCGTCAATCCCTACCTCAATCCGCAGGAGATGGACGCCTGCGAGCAGCAGCGCCGCAATGCACGGCAGTTCGGCATCGATGAAACCGGTGCGCAGATCGTAGACTTCACGATGCCGAAACTCGAGCGCTTCAAGACTGTCATCCGCCTACCGTCGTTCGAGAAGGTGCGCAACGACAGGGCGCTCTATGCCCATGCCAGCCGCGTGCTGCACCTCGAGACCAATCCCGGCAATGCGCGTGCGCTGGTGCAGAGCCATGGTGGTGACGATCTCTGGCTGAATCCGCCGCCGCTCCCGCTGACCATGGCGGAAATGGACTACGTGTTCGGCCTGTCCTATCAACGCGTGCCGCATCCCGCCTATGAAAACCGGAAAATCCCGGCCTGGGAAATGATCCGCTTCTCGGTGAACATCATGCGCGGCTGCTTTGGCGGCTGTACCTTCTGCTCCATTACCGAGCACGAGGGGCGCATCATCCAGAACCGCTCGCAGGAATCGATCCTCAACGAGGTACAGGACATCCGCGACCGGGTGCCGGGTTTTACCGGGGTGATCTCCGACCTCGGCGGACCGACCGCCAATATGTACCGCATTGCCTGCAAGAGCCGGGAAATAGAAGCCGCCTGTAGAAGACCAAGCTGTGTCTATCCGGGGATCTGTAAAAACCTCAACACCGACCACGCGGCATTGACGCAACTCTACCGCGCGGCACGCAAGCTGCCGGGCATCAAGAAAGTGCTGATCGCCTCGGGCGTGCGTTACGACCTCGCCGTCGAGGACCCGGAATACGTCAGGGAACTGGTCACCCATCACGTCGGTGGTTACCTGAAGATTGCCCCGGAACACACCGAGGACGGACCGCTCTCGAAGATGATGAAGCCGGGGATCGGGAGCTATGAACATTTCCGGCAACTGTTCGAGAAATTCTCCGAAGAGGCCGGCAAGGAACAGTACCTGATTCCATATTTCATCGCCGCGCACCCGGGTACCACCGATGAAGACATGCTCAACCTTGCGTTGTGGCTGAAACAGAACGGCTTTCGCGCCGACCAGGTGCAGGCGTTCTATCCTTCGCCGATGGCCACGGCCACGGCCATGTTTCACACGGCAAAGAATCCGCTGAAGAAAGTGACCTACAAGAGCGAAACCGTGGAAAGCGTAAAGGACCCCGAGCAGCGCAAGCTGCACAAGGCCCTGCTGCGCTACCACGATCCGGCTAACTGGCCGCTGCTGCGCAAGGCACTCAGGAAAATGGGCCGCGCCGATCTCATCGGCAATGGCCCGCACCAGCTCATTCCGAAGGAGCAACCGCAGGAGCAGAAGGACTACCGGGCACCGCGGCGCAAGCACAGTTCCGCCGCCCACCAGCGCCGCACCCGGGGCAAGAAGATCCTCACCCAACACACCGGCCTGCCACCGCGCACCACCCGCTAGGGTGCGCCGTGCGCACCATTATTTCCGTTACCCGGTATTGCCTGTAGGAGCCGCCTTGGCCCCCGTACATAGGGGATTTTGCTGTTCGCCAGTTATCATCCGTTACCCGATGTTGCCCGTGAACATCAATCCTGAAGCGTAGGGTGCGCCGTGCGCACCGTTATCATCCGTTACCCGATGTGTTGCCTGTAGGAGCCGCCTTGGCGGCGAACAGGGTATGCCCCCGTAGATAAGGGATTTCTGCTGTTTGCCTGCAAGCAGGCCCCTGTGAAACGCCCCCGCCTGCCATTTTTCCAGCGCCATTCAGGTTCTGTTCAGGAACACGTGCCTATATTGATATGCACCAAGAAAGGCCATGAAGGCATCGAGGTACCTCATGAAACCAATGACTGCACGGAGGGGCTCCCAATGAAAACTGCAACGATCTGTGCCTGGAAATGTATCCAGCGATTTTTCAAACCGCTGCCGGCCGTGTGCCTGCTGCTGCCGGTGAGCGGTTATGCAAACCCGACCGCACCGACCATCAAGTTATTTCCGACGACCGTGCTCGAGGAAATCAAGCATACCGGCAACGTCGCCGCAGAGATGGAAACTGGGTTGCAGGTCGTCATCAACCAGCTTGATGAACAGCAACGGCTTTACCTGGAAAGCAAGTGCGAAGGTAATGAAGGTGATCCCGGCTGCGAGCGTATCGCCAGGCAACTCGGAAAAAGTTATCTCGAGATGCTGAAGATTATGGAAGACAGGCTGCCGGAGATGGAAACTGCGGTGAATGCCACCTCTTCCAGTCTCGAGAAGCGCATTCGCAAGGAACTGGGTCAGAAAAAAACGTCCTGGACCTTGCAGGAACTGTTGATAGGAGAAGAGTCCGGCAGTCCGACCGTTGGCAGTCAGCCATCCCTGCGCGGACGGTCCGGCATGCGGCTCAGTGCACGCTTCAGTCAATACTACAAGCTGGTGGCGCGCTCCGGCGGCAAGACGAATTCCTCACTGGCTGTGATTGCCTCGGATATCTATCTCGATATGCAGGAGACCTCCAGTCTGATCGCGCGTACCCGGGAAGAGATCGCCCGGGCAACCCTGATGGAGCAGCTTAACCAGTCATTCGGAACCATTACCCCGGAGATGCAGGAAGTGGTGGCCGGCGTCAAGGGCATCCTGTTTGGTGAAGATCTGGACGTCATTCCGATGGCCATCCCGCCCGCCGGGCCAGCCGACGACGGCTATGAAAGCGCCCTGCAAATGTGACCAACTGAACTGGAGAACCGTCATGAAATCATCAATGAAAATCAAACTGAACGGCATCGTTGCCGTGGCGGCCATCACGACGTCACTGGCAGCCTGCAGCAACAATCCCACCCGGACGACTGCCTGCAGCCTGCCGGAGGGACCGAACCTGGAGCAAGCCGTCAGTGCTGCCCGCTTCGACCTGGAAACCGGCTGCGAACATGAATTCGATGCCTACTTCCAGCGCCTGCTGACGATCGCGGAGGGTGACCCGAAAAAGGAGAACAAGGCCATGTTCAGCGACTTCCTGCTGTGGGCAAATGATGCCGGTCTGTTGAGCAAGCGCCAGGCACGGGAACTCTATAACCGTTATTTTGGCATCAAGTACGTGACCCTGGTCAGCGATTACAGTGTCTGTTCACAAACCTGCCCAAACCAGTCCGATGTCATGCGTGAGATGAATCGTGAACTGGCCGACAAGGAACAGGGCCTGCTCAAGGTCAGTTCGGACCGCCTCAACTACACACGCGCCAGCAACCTGTACCAGGAGACCGAGCTGGTGCTGGAGGCCACTTGCGAGGCCTGTGGGCCGATTGAGTGATCGGTAATGCAACAGCTGAGGGATCGCGGTTTTTTCAACGGCGTCTTGTTGGGCATGACGTTCAGTTTCGTCATCGGCATGGTGGCGGTGTACCTGCTGACAGTACTCGAGGTCATCTCGGTAGCCGTTCTCGATGTGCCACAGATTCAAGTGCTGTTTGAGTGGAGCCGGCGCAACCTGGGGTTATCGATACTGCCGTTCGGGATCACCCTGGGCTTGTATGTCCATAGCCTGCGGACGTTGCAACAGCGGCTCAACGACAAGCGTCCACAGGATGAGATCAGCCAGCTCGAGCACCTGAACGATGTGTGGACCAGCCTGTTCTTTGGTATCGGCGTGATCTGGACCGCGATCGGCATGCGCAGTGCCCTGTTGCATGCCCTCGGTGATCCCGGGGTGGCTGCACAAGCAGGCGCCTATGCCGTGCTGCAGCGCCTGGTGGACGGCGGCATCCTGACCGCGCTGACAACCACCATCGTCGGGGGAGTCGGCGGTTACCTGATGCGGGTGATCAAGAGTTCCCTGCTGGGTACCCGGCTGAGTCGATTTTACGAGGAACAGGAGCAGCACCACGCCAACCGGGTTGAAGCATTGCTCAGTGATATACGCGAGTCTGTCGAGAATGTCAGCGCCCGCACAAGCACGGCGTATGCATTACAGGAAGAACAATGATACGGCGGCGCCGGCATGCAAGGTTTCCGCCTGCATCCGGTGCCGCAGGGGGTGATACCGAAACCCTGCAAACGGATGTCATGCGCTTCATGTCAATCATCGGTCTGTGTCTGATGGCCGTGTTTGCACTGGTGCAGCTTATACCGGTGCAGGAGCCGGGGAAGCCCGCCCAGACTGCAAGGATACAGGAGGAAATCAAGGGGCAGCAGCAACAGGTACGGGAACTGCAGGCGGAATTGCACGCACTGAAAACAGAAATGCTCCGCACGCAGCGGGTATTGGGTGTCGCGCAACAACACCTTGAACAGGTTGCCGGGCACACACAGCAGGCACGCGCGGAACGCGACCGCCTGGAAGCACAGCTGGAAACCCGGGAGCGGGAGCTGGAAAAGGAACGCCAGGCACTGGCTGACATGGAACAGCTCGCGGAGCAGAAAGAACAGAACCTGGACGAACTCCGTGGACGACTGCTGGACACGCAGGTACAGCTGGATCGCAGCCGTACGGAAATCAAGGCGCTGAAGCGCCGGGTGCAGCAGCAAGCAGCCAGACCCGTGATCGTGAAACGGCCACCACCGGCACCCGCATCCAAGCCCGTGATCGAGAAAAAACCACCACCGGCACCCGCAGTAAAACCGGTATCCCCCAGGCAGGGGTTCACGCTGCGGTTTGCATCCGCTACCGCACTGG
>CP070821.1:2312839-2317765 GCA_020344335.1 Gammaproteobacteria bacterium
GGCAGTGGCAATGGCAACCAGGGGGTCTGGAGCGGACCCGTCATGGCGTCCGACGTGCAGGGCTGGCTTGACAGTCCCGCCGGCAATTTCGGCTGGATCCTGGTCGGTGACGAGGCCCGCAATTCCACCGCGCGGCGTTTTTCCAGCCGCGAAGGCGCCCAGCCACCGACGCTGCAGATCGATTTCACTCCCACCGGCGACGTGTTCGCCTGCTGCTTTACAGACGGCAGTTGCACGGTCACCGACACGACCTCCTGCAGCGACCAGGGGGGCACTTCAAACACCGGTACCAGTTCCTGCGAGCCGAATATATGTCCACAACCGGTGGGTGCCTGCTGTAACCTCGACGAAAGCTGCTCGAACGCTGTCGACCGCTTGACCTGTGAAATTGCAGGCGGCGCGTTTCAGGGCGGCGGCAGCAGTTGCAGCCAGGGCAGTGTCGATTGCGGGCTGACGCCGTTTGTCGATCCCCTGCCGGTCCCCCCCGTGTTGCAACCCGTCGGGACACGGCCGGACGGTGTTCCCCAGTACAACGTCGAGGTGCTCACCGCCAAGCAGAACCTGCACAGTGAACTGCCCGATACCGATGTATGGACCTACAACGGCGCGTATCCGAGTTTTACAATCGAGGCGATGCGTGATGCACCCATCGAGGTCACCTATATCAACAGCCTGCCAGCCAGGGGCAATCGCGGCGGACACATCCTGGATGTCGACGAATGTGCGCACGGACCGAATTATTACTCGGACAGCGCGCGCATAGTCACGCACCTGCATGGAGGTCACCTGCCGGCGCGTTTCGACGGTCACCCGGAACTGACTATCCTGCCCGGTGAGACCGATGTCTATGAATACCCGAACAACCAGGATGCGGCGACGCTCTGGTATCACGATCACGCGCTTGGTATAACGCGCCTCAACGTGTACGCGGGTATGGCGGGCTTTTACCTTTTGCGTGATACCGAAGACACCGGTGATGCCGGTAACGCCTTTGGCTTGCCGAGCGGGGAGTATGAAATTCCGGTCGTGATTCAGGACCGGGAGTTCAATCCCGATGGTTCGCTGTTTTATAACCCGACGATCCAGAATGCGTTCAAGGGCGATCGCATCGTGGTCAATGGCAAGGTCTGGCCGTTCCTGAATGTGGAGCAAGGCAAGTATCGGCTGCGGCTGCTGAACGGGTCCCAGTCACGCGAGTACAGCCTGCGACTGGAGAATCTTGCCGATCCGTCACAGGTCATCCCGTTTCATCTCATCGGCACCGACCTTGGCCTGATCGATGCACCCATTGCCCTTGACGACATCAGTATCATGTCCCCGGCGGAGCGTTTTGACGTGATTGTTGATTTTGAACCGTTCGCACCCGGCACCGAGATCGTGCTGCGCAACGGCGAGTTGACGCCGCCACGCATTCCCAATGTGTTGAAATTTGTTGTCACCGATGAGGAAGGCTTCACCGGCGCTTTGCCCGCCAGCCTGCGACCGGTGCCACCGCTGAATTCGGAAAATGTGCCGACGCGTTATTTCCGGCTGCGACGAGTGAACGCGGCGTGTTCCAACGAGCCCACCCGAATCATCGGCGAGTGGTTGGTCGAATCGCTGGACGGTCCCGGCGGTACTGTCACGGGCAAACAGTGGGACGACATCAGAGAATTCCCGATTCTCGGTACGCGCGAAATCTGGGAGTTCGAGAACCCGACCAACTCGGTGCATCCCATGCACGTACACCTGGTCAAGTTTCAGGTGCTGGACAAGACCGATATCACATCAGGCGATCCTGTTCCGCTCGAGCCCTGGGAGATCAATACCTGGAAAGACACCGTGCGCGTGCCGCCGAACTCCCGGGTGCGCATCATCATGGACTTCGAGGATTATCTCGGCAAGTTTGCCTATCACTGTCATATCCTCGACCACGAGGATCACGAAATGATGCGTCAGTTCCAGGCGATGAACAATCCGGCGCTGTGTGACAACGACGGCAGTTGCGAAGCCGGAGAGGATTGTGCCAGTTGCCCCGGTGACTGCGGCCAGACGAGTGGCGCGCTGTGCGGTAACGGCTTGTGCGAGGCGGGTGACGGCGAGAACTGCGCGACGTGCGCACAGGACTGTGCCGGTAAACAGACAGGATCTGCTGACAAGCAGTTCTGCTGTGGTTTTGATGATGGTGAGGTGACCAATTCGATCGCTTGTGGTGCGGATATCAATGACAACCGCTGCATTGACTCCGGTGACGAACTGTTCTGCCGCGTTAGCGAGCGCGTGGCGGCTTGCTGTGGTGATGCACTTTGTGAGGGTGGTGAAACCTCTGCCAGCTGTGCGCTCGACTGTGACGCCACATGCCCGCGAGAACCCGAGGGGCCACCCCAGGGTGCCGCCTGCACGGACGGTATCGATAACGACTGTGACGGGTTGATCGACACTGGCGATCCGGATTGTACCGATTCAGATGCTGACGGACTGAGTGATGTGTACGAAACCAATATCCTGGGCACCGATCCGTATGTCAAGGATACAGACGGTGACGGCCTCGCCGACGGCAATGACGGCGTGGTACCCGTCGGAGCAATCGCCGGGGGCGTCGACGCCAACGGTGACGGTTTCATCGACGGCGAACAGACGCTGGGCACCGATGCATTGCAGGCCGACACCGATGGTGATCGGTTGAACGATGGTGTGGAAGTCGCCAACGGCTCGGATCCAACGGACGAGAACAGCTGGCCTGCCCTGGCTGACGGGGATTGCGCGCCCAAGGACGACCCCGATGGTGAGGTGAATACCGGCGATGTCGTGGTCGGCGTAAGGATGGCGCTGGGCATTGTGACTGCCACGGCGCTCGAGCTCGCACATTGTGATCTTTATCCCGAGAACAACCCGGATGGCGTATTCAACATCCCGGATCTGCTTCTCCTGATGCAACGGGCGTTGACACCGCCATAAAACAAACAGCCAGGTACACACACGCTGACAACAGCACTGTGATTCGTCAGTCACCGGTTCGAACATGACTCACGGTATGCTGCATGGTGATTGCATTACCTGCTCATGATTTCGAATATACGACGGAACTCGAATGATCTCCGTTGGAGGGCACCACCAGCTTCGTGTGATGCCGGATCTACGTTTCCCGGAGACTGCTTTATGCGTTAATCCGTCATTTTCCCGCTACCGTCAACCTGCAGATCCAGTTTGTATTCAGTATTTATATCGCTGCATTGCCAGATCAACAGCGACTGTCACACCGGCATAGATGGCGATAAAAAGAAAGAATCTCATTGGAAAGAAATCGAGCCAGGACAAAAATGGCAGAGACAGATAGGCAACGACTGCCGCGAGCAAGCCTGGGAGAAAGCGAATCATCAGTCCTCCACGAACCTGTTGTACCGCGCTACGGATGACTCGGCGTCCTTCAGCATGCAAGGCTACAGATTCATGTCCCCGGCAGTTCATCCAGGATCCTGACCTGCTGGTCAAGCTGTATCAATAAATAACAACCATGGCAAACGGTCAGGCAGGAAAAAAAGAATACCGATAGTCGATGGCGTCAGGTTCAGTAATGAACTTGAGCTGGCAGGTATCTGCCAGAAATTTACTATTTCTTTACCTGGAGCTGTTAAAGGTTCGGTATCAAATTACTTCTGTCATTAAAGATGTGCAAAATTAGGAGGGTGGACTGATCTTCTGCTCCCTCTATCCTTTTTACGCCTTATTCGAGCCGCCACACACCGCATTCAAACTTCGATGTCCACCCAGCCGGAGGCAAGCAGGAAGGTAGCAACATTTGCACCGGTCATGGCCTCCATTTCTTGGATAAAGCGCGCGCTTTTCGGTGCACACGGCGCAGCCATAGTAATAACTGCACTTTCGGACGCATCATCAGGGAGGGCGCCAATGTCATTCTGCTCCAGCGCGTCGCACCGCGCAGTTCCACCGGAATCTGACGTGCTGCGGCCGCACCGATGGCGTCATCGAGAATGTCAGCCAGCGTATGGTGCCCGAGACGCCGTGACAACTCGACCAGATCATTCCTGTGTTGTTCCGCAAGTGTTATGTCCCAGCGCTCGACTCCATAATAGGTGACCGCCAGCTCGCAGTATTTTTCCCAATAATCTGCCACTTCTATCGATAGCAAGGCGCTGTCCCGCGCGTTCATCTGGCCAACTTTCTCAAGCAAGGCGGGGAAGGAGTCGCGCCTTATCCTTAACTCGCTAAATCGCGACAACAGCTTCTCTACCTCGGCGCCTATATATTCGATCGCCTGCACGCGGCGTGCCGGCCAGTTGCCGGGACCGCGCCCGTCACCCCAATCGGCATTCCTGTAAATGTTGTGCACCACGGCAGTGGCGACATATTCGCTCGCATAACCCAGGCCGGCCATAATGCTTGCCACACCGACCGGATGCGTTATGAACGCAGCGCAATCGGAACCATACTTTCCCGCATAGAGCCGCATTGCCAGGTGATAGGCGTCACGAACCAGAACCAGTTCCTTGAGTGGACGCCCCTGATCGAGTAATTGGTTGTAGAGTTGAACATTGGTGCGTGCGACTGGCCACGTCCGTATCGTATCCGGACCGGTCTTCCAGGGACACTCCTCCGCGGCACGGCTGTGTGAAGCAGTTTCTGCCAAACTATTCATTGTCACAATATACAAAAGTTAAATACGAGCGAAATCGAATGACCCTGATTCGAGTTGCCAGCGATTCCACATCTCAGCTTTCTGTTCAGCTATATAGTTACTTCGATTCTATACACCATATCAACACTCCATTGGACTTCCCCCGGTCTAGTGGACACCTCCGGCTTATAATTGGACTTCCCCCGGTCTAGTGGACACCTCCGGCTTATAATTTGGACTTCCCCCGGTCTAGTGGACACCTCCGGCTTATAATTTGGACTTCCCCCGGTCTAGTGGACACCTCCGGCTTA
>CP070821.1:2317865-2321526 GCA_020344335.1 Gammaproteobacteria bacterium
CCCATGACGAGGAGCTGACCCGGCTGGGTTTGACGCTCCCCGGATTCGTTGACCGCAATAAAATCATCGCATCGCTTCCCAGTCTCGGTTTGCTTACCCTGGCCGGATTGACACCCCGGGATATCGATGTCGAATATCTTGAGGTAGCAGATATTAAGGATGTTCATGATCTCTCCTGTGATTATGACATTGTCGCCATATCTTCATTTTCCGCGCAAATGAAAGAAGCCTATGAACTGGCTGACCGTTACCGGGCCGCTGGAACACGCATTATCCTTGGCGGATTGCATGTGACAGCCAGACCTGAAGAAGCGCTCCGGCATTCAGACTGTATCGTGATCGGCGAGGGAGAGCCGGTATGGCCGAAGTTGATTAGTGATCTGAAGCGAGACCAGCTGCAGCCCGTTTATGATTCCCGTGCAAAGCCTTTCGATATGGCAGATGCGCCGCTGCCGCGGTATGAGTTACTGGATCCGGAAGGTTACAATCGGCTGACCGTACAAACACAGCGCGGCTGTCCCTTCAACTGCGAATTCTGTGCCTCATCAATACGCCTCTCTCCCGTGTTCCGCACCAAGCCCGTTCCCAAGGTGATTGCCGAAATCCGGCAGATCAAGGAAATCTGGCCAAAGGCATTCATCGAGTTTGCCGACGACAATACCTTTGTAAACAAAAAACATAGCAAGGAGTTGTTAAAGGCGGTCGCAAAGGAAGGCATACGATGGTTCACAGAATCGGATATTTCAATAGCCACGGATGATGAGCTGCTGCAGTTGATGCGAGAAAGCGGTTGCGCTCAGGTACTGGTGGGCCTCGAGAGTGCCTCGCTTACGGGTCTGCACGGCATCGAGCTGAAATCCAACTGGAAGGCGAAGCAATACGATTTTTATCTGGATGCCGTAAGAAAAATCCAGGCACATGGGGTCAGCGTCAACGGCTGCTTCGTGCTGGGTCTGGACGGAACCGGTACCGATAGCTTCCAGGCTGTTGCCGACTTTGTGCGGGAGAGTGAGCTGTATGAGGTACAGGTCACGATTATGACGCCTTTTCCGGGTACGCCACTGTATGACAGACTCGAAAAATCAGGCCGGATTTTGAAGAAAAATGCATGGGAACTGTGCACACTGTTCGATGTCAATTTCCGTCCCGACGAAATGACGGTGGAGGAACTTGAGCAAAACTTTCGCTCACTGGTTTCGGAACTTTACAGTGATCAGGCAACAACCAGACGCAAGGAAGGCTTTTTCCGGCAGTTGAGACAAGCAAGAAAACAGAAGAGTACGGATACAAGGGGCAATAATGAGTGACAAATGGGTAAAGGTTCTGTTTGTTATCGCAGGATTGTACGACGGAATACTGGGGCTCGCATTTTTATCCATGCCTGAGGCGATCTTTGCCTTTTACGCAGTCGAACCTCCAAATCATGTGGGTTATGTCGAGTTTCCAGCTGCATTACTGCTGATATTTGCTGTCATGTTTTTCAGGATCGCATCGAACCCATACAGGTTTCGTGAGTTGATCTTGTATGGTTGCGGTCTCAAACTCGCTTATTCCATACTGGTGTTCAAGCACGAGATGGCCGCGGGTGTACCTGCCATGTGGGTCCCGTGGGCCTGGGTGGATATTGCCTTTCTGGTGCTGTTCCTGATCGCCTGGTACCGTATTGGCAAGCTGGATAGGCCGGACTGACTCTGTTTTGACAGTAATGAATAGCACGTTATTTGCGGTAGTGGTTTACCGCGCCCGGCTGCGTACCGCGTCGACGACATTGATGACATAAGCTTTGGCGGCCCTGGAAAATAACCAGGCCGGCAAGCGGCCACCCGGTTCGACATGGATGGTATAGATTGCATCGCAGCCCTCACCATCTGCCGTATCTTCCAGACGCCAGGAGCCGGTAAACACATCGGGCAATACCGCATTGTTCGTTGATAGTGTGCGCGAGCGGTTAGCGTCGAGTTGCCAGTTCACCCGGATCAGACCGTTGTGCACTTCGTCGAATGTGTCCGTCACCCGGATGACGTAATGCCGGTCGGCAACCAGCATCGGCATCCCCAGCCGCTGGTACACCCAGGTATTTCCACCGGACTGTGCAAGCACCCGGCTGGCACTCACCGCGGGCAGGAAATCGGCAAAGTGATCGTAGTCGGATATGACCCGGAAAGCCTTTGTCGCCGGTACCTCCATGCGTGTTCGCGCCCGCAGTACCGGGAATCGGGAACCGGCGACCGGTTTGCGATATAAATCGATGTGGTCAACCCTGTGGAGATAATCCCAGCCGTTCGTTTCCGGCTGCCAATCTCTTCCCCCGGCGGTCACGAGGCCAATACCGCAAGTAATGAGAGGAACGAAAGAAACAAGCACCCGTAGCAGAGATCCCATGTCAGAACCCCGCATGCCTGTCACTGCTGTGTCTTGATACACAGCGCGAAAACATCCGGGACGGGCGTGTTTCGGTGCCATGGATTGCCCGGAAACAACAAGGGGAAGCCAATGCAGTCAGCGGGTTGTCTGCAGGCAGGGAAGATCCAGGGTTATTCGGGCACATGCATGATGTTTCTCTTGTGATTTTTGGCCTCACTCCCGGCGCTCACGTGTCCGGAACATCGCGATTGCGGTATGTGACTAGCGGTTCCAGCCGTAGATTTCTGCGCCTTACCTGTGGGGGCAGGGGGATTATTTATAATATAAATCAGTAACTTGCAGAAGCCATACCACGCACCCGTACCCGTACCGCATCCTCGAATTCCAGTTCCTCGAGGTGTGATGTCATGACACGCAATGTCTGCTCGATTTCCGGCAGGATGACATTTTCAAGGGCCCGTGCCCGGCGTTCCGTCAGGCGGTATTCCACCAGCAGGCGATACAGGTTGCCGGATACACCGGCCAGCCGGCTACCCGCCTCCAGCAGTTTGCGAAATGCCAGCTGGCAGGAGCGCACCTCGGAGGTTGAACCGGCTGCGCTTTCTGCTGGACGCTCCTCCGGCAACTGCAGGCGGGTATCGACCAGCATAACACCCATGAAATTGTGTGTATCCGCATTGAAGCGCGCGGTGTCGATAGCGGCGGCAGGGTAGACACTCAATCCCTGCAGGCCATGCTGGGTGATTGCGCTTGCCAATGCACCCACTGCCTGCTGCCGGAGTGTCTCGATTTCCCGCAGCAGACGATCGTAGTCCTCCAGCTGACGCAGCAGTTCGGCGGCCAGCAACAGGCGCTTCTCGTCGAGAAAGTCATAGGCCTCGCCGACGACGACACGCTCTTCCTTCAGTTCCAGGACCGCGGAACGCGTCGGCGCCTGTTCCGGGCCGGTCATGCCGGTTTGTTCTCTCTGATATATGTCTCGATCTGCCGGTCACTCAGGCGATTGAGTTCCGAGACCGGCAGGTCGCGTAACAACTGCCATCCAAGCTCCATGCTTTGCTCCAGGCTGCGCGTTCCCGTTTGAGTCACCAGCTCGCGTTCAAAGCGGTCACCGAAATCGAGGAACAGCCGGTCAGACTCAGCCAGTCCCTCGCGCCCCACCACGCTCGCCAGTACACGCATGTGCACGGCACGTGCATAGGCGGCATATAACTGGTTTGCGAGGTCCGGGTGATCGACGTGAGTGAAACCCTCGCCGGTACCGTCCTTCATCAGGCGCGACAGTGACGGCAGCACG
>CP070821.1:2321626-2343320 GCA_020344335.1 Gammaproteobacteria bacterium
CCGCAATTTCACCGATATTGTCGACCTTCACGCCGCCATCGATTTCCAGGCGGATATCACGACCGCTTGCGTCGATGATCTTGCGCGCCTCACGGAGCTTGCCGAGCGCTTCCGGGATGAAACTCTGGCCACCGAAACCCGGGTTGACGGACATCAGCAGGATCATGTCCACCTCGTCAATAACATACTTCAGGTAATCCAGCGGCGTCGCCGGGTTAAACACCAGCCCGGATTTACAGCCGTTGCTGTGCACCAGTTGCAGGGACCGGTGGATGTGCTCGCTGGCTTCCGGGTGAAACGTAATGTAGGTCGCGCCGGCCTTGGCGAAATCCGGAATGATCCGGTCAACCGGCTTGACCATCAGGTGGACATCAATGTCCGCCGTGACGCCATGATTGCGTAATGCCTCGCAGACCAGCGGACCGATTGTCAGGTTCGGAACGTAATGATTGTCCATGACATCAAAATGCACAATGTCGGCACCAGCCTCCAGGACGCTGGTGACCTCCTCTCCAAGGCGGGCAAAATCCGCAGACAGAATCGAAGGTGCAATCTTGTAATCGGCCATGTTGTTGTCCTCACTCGGAATTTTAATTGGGTGGTCCGCAAGGGAACGCGCACTTTACCCTAACAGTCCGGGATTTTCAGCCTTCGGCAGCGCCTGCGTCACTGCGGTGCAGGCAGCCGCTTGTTTGCCTGACTTTGTGAAACTGTCCGCACGGAATGTTCAATTTACTGATTTTAATAAACTATTTTTTACAGTACGGCCGCACGATATTCGTCCACACCAGGGAACCGCGGAAGGCAGCTGTCTGGACGACCGGTAACGACCATGCGATGCGCGGCGGGCACTCACGCCACCGCCTATGTGCGGCAATACAGCAAGCGGCTTATGCAGCTTGCCAATGACGGCAACAGGTCTTATAACATTGCTAAGGGGATTTGAAAGAATGTGCACTCAACCGACTGGCGTGTTGCCAGCCAGTCGCATGAAAACTGCAACGGGGTTAATGTGCCATGGCAAACAGCTTCCAACCGCGTGTCGGCGACTGGTACCAGAATATCAGCGGTGACAACTTCGAAATCGTAGCCCATGATGCCGACGAGGCGACCGTTGAAATCCAGTATTTTGACGGTGCGATCGAGGAAATCGATTCGGATTCCTGGTATGAAATGGAAATACAGCCGATCGAACCACCGGAAGACTGGTCCGGATCACTGGATATCGAACGCGACGATTACGGCGTCGATCTCGAATTGACAACGCCCAACGACCACATCAACCCGCTGGACGAACTCGAATAAACTGCCCGCCATTCGGCACCGGCAGTGTTTCTAAGCAACTGATAAAGAATGAGGATTCCGTGTGCCCGGAGAATTTCTCAATCCGGATGTCCGGCTGCCGATAACCTGAATTAATCCCTGATACAACAGGGTAGGGCAGCGCAGCGACAGGAGACAACCCATGACCATTGTGTACGATATGGCAGCAGGCAGTATCCGGTCAGACACACAGCATGAGCGCCGGAAAGAACCACAGCCGGACAAGCACCCGGAAACCATTCCGGACAGTCCGGCGCCCGCACTCCGTGAATTCGAACCAACCCCGCAACCGGATCCGGCACACATTCACCTGGTACGCGGCCTGTTAAAAAAAGGCTGAGGACGCCCTATTCACCAACGCGCAGTAACAGCCCCTGCTGCCGGGCGCCTCTGAATGCCTTGAGGAACACGCCGGTGCCGATCACGAGGTACAGCAGGTTCAGTGCAGCGGCCTGCAGCATCAGGTCCACCCTGAACACCTGCTCAAACATGACGGCACGCATGCCTTCGAACACGTGACTCGACGGCAGCGCCAGGGCGACTAGCTGCAGCCAGTCCGGCAACACCGCAATCGGATAATAAATCCCGCTGAGCGGCGCAATCGCAAAAATAGCGACCCAGGCGAGGCTCTCTGCGCCCAGGCCGTAACGCAATACCAGACCCGAGACCAGCAGGCCCATGGCCCAGCCCATGACCAGCAGGTTGAAGAAAAAAGCCAGCAGCGGGAATCCCAGCCCGAAGATGGAGAAGCCAAACATCGGCATGGCGAGCAGCGCCGCACCGCCAACGCCAATCAATGTCCGGATCATGCTGATCAGCAACAAGGCACCGACCAGTTCCACCGCACGCAACGGACTGGCAAACAGGTGCCCGAGGTTCCTGGAGTACATTTCCTCAAAAAACGCAAGCGAGACACCGAGCTGCCCCCGGAACAGCACGTCCCAGAGGATGACTGCGGCCATCAGCACACCCGAAGCCTGCGCCAGCCAGGTACTGTTGGTCAGGAAAAACTCGGTTATGAATCCCCACAGGATTAACTGCACGGCCGGCCAGTAGACCAGCTCCAGGATGCGTGGCCAGGAACGCCGTACCAGGTAAGTGTAACGCAGCACCATGGCGTTGATGCGCCGCAGTGACTTCATGGTGCCAGCCCGCCATGGCTTGCCTGCTCCGTATCACGCGCCATATCGATGAACACTTCTTCCAGGGTATCCCGTCGATGTTTTTGCAGGAGTTTTTCCGGAGAACCCCGGTCAACCACCACGCCCTGACGCAGCATGATGACATCATCACACAGCCGCTCCACCTCCAGCATGTTGTGGGAGGCCATCAGGAAGGTCGCACCACTCTCCCGCCGGTAGTCATTCAGATAGCTGCGGATGGTGTCTGCGGTATCCGGGTCGAGGGATGCCGTGGGTTCATCCAGCAGCAGCACCTCCGGGTGATTCAGCAGCGCCTTGGCCAGGGCCACGCGGGTTCGCTGACCGGCAGACAGGGTGCCGTAGGGACGGTCAAGGAACCGGGTGATATCGAACTGACCGGCAAGCGTATCGATACGCTTGCCGGCAGCGGCGACCCCGTACAGCCGGGCATACACGGTGAGATTCTCGCGCACCGTGAGGCGTTGCGGCAGATCGACGTAGGGAGAAGACAGGTTGACCCGTCCGAGGACTCGATAGCGGTGCCGGAGCATATCGGTCCCCAGTAGTGAAATCTGCCCCGATGTCGGCAATAACAGTCCTAGCAGCATTGACAGCAGGGTTGTCTTGCCGGCGCCATTGCCACCCAGCAGCGCACACACCGAGCCACGCTCGACGCTGAAGGAAACGTTGTCGACTGCGAGCACGTCGTCGTAACGTTTGACGACATCCTGCAGCTCGATGACGGGATCAGGCATGGACTCCGGTATCCTTCCAGGGTTTGTTATGCATTGCGGGGCAACTTCCTGCGCCACTGGCCCGCCAGGAAAGAGCCGGACAGATTATGCCAGATGCTGAACAGCGCGCCAGGCAGCGCTGCCGCGGCGGAAAAATATTTCACGGCCAGCGCCACCGCCAGCCCCGAGTTCTGCATGCCCACCTCGATGGCCAGCGTCCGGCACTCGCGTTCATCACGTCCCAGCCAGCGCGGCACCCAGTAACCGCCCAGCAGACCGAGAATATTGTGCAGCATCACGGCGAGTGCCGCACCGGCCGCCACCTCCGTCAGCTGGTCATGATTGAGGGCAACGATAATCGCGATAATCAGGACGATGGCCACCACGGAAACCGCGGGGAAAACCGCGCGCAAGGTTGCCAGGCGCGCATGCAGGAAATGGTTCAGCACCACGCCCGCCATTACCGGTAAAAAGATGATCCGGATAATGCTGCCCAGCATGTCCCACACCGGCACCGGCACGATCTGACCGGCATACACCAGCGTCAGCAGCGGGGTCGCCAGCACGGCGAGCAGCGTGGAGACCGCCGTGAGGGTAATGGACAGGGCCACGTCACCGCGTGCCAGGTAGCAGATCACATTCGAGGCCGTACCGCCGGGACAGCAACCGACCAGTATCAGGCCGACACCAACCAGCGCGGACAGACCGAATAGCGCGGACAGCAGCCAGGCCGCCAGCGGCATGAGCAGAAACTGCAGTGCCACCCCCAGCAGGACTGGCAGGGGGCGTTGCAGCACAGTCAGGAAATTCCCACCGGTCAGGGTGATCCCCATGCCGAACATGACCAGCCCGAGCAGCGGGACGATGGCAGGCTGCAGCCCGGTAAGTTCGTCCGGCCACAGAAAGGCCAACAGGGAACCCAGGATCGCCCAGAACGGAAACAGGCGCGTAAGCCACAGCGTCACGGTCAGGTACCGGTGAAGATGATCTGGCCGGCCTCGATGAGCAGCGGTACTGCGGTCAACCGGTCGCCGGCACACGGACCCGCGATGCAGATGCCGTCGGCAATACCGAACAGGGCATCATGGGTGGCACACTGGATATATTCCCGGTCGAGATCGAGAAACTGGCCAGGCATCCAGTCCAGCGGCCCCCCCGTATGCGGGCAGCTGTTGAGGTAGCCGTAAACCTGTTCGCCCCGGCGCACTACGAAGATGTCCTGCAAGCCGCCGGCAGTGGTCACCGTCATGGCCATACTGCCGGGATCCTCGATGTCTTCCAGCCGGCACAACACGCAGCGCATGGCCTTTTCTGTCGTCATGATGGCCCGGCAGTTTCCGTGGCAACCAGCCCTGTAAATCCGTGCTGTGTACACTTGCGACCGGCAAGTACGCAGGCCTGGTGCAACAATTCGTCAATATCGAGACCGGACAGGCTGCCATCGATAACTGCTGCATTGAAGGTGTCACCCGCACCGAGGGTATCGATGATCTTGTCCGGTGCCACTGCCGGCTGCCGGTATACGCGACCGTCACGATCCATGGCGGTGGCGCCTTTCTCGCCCCGGGTGCAAAACAGGAGTGCTTCCGGAAAATCTGCATGGATCACCTGCAACAGCTGCTCGGACTGCTCGTATTTACGATGCCGTACGTAATCCCGGGAAAACAGCAGCACATCGACGAATCCGAACAGCTGTTCAATACCGGCACGTGGTTTCTCCACTTCCAGTGAGCACGGAACGGCCGGGCAATGTTCACGCGACCAGAGCAGCATGTCCTTCAGGGCGACGATATTCCGGCCCTCGAAATGCAGCCAGTCGAATGACTGCAGGTCGAGCATGGCGAAGTCCCGGTAACAGTACTCGGGCAGGTCTCGGTAATGCACGATGGTACGCGACCCGGTGGCCGCACTCAGCAACACAGATGAAACCGGCATGGTTCCCGTGCTGCTGGTACGGCATGGCGTTATATCGACACCATTACTGACGAGTTCATCACTGACACGCCATCCCTCGCTGTCGTCAGTCAGCACACCGGCAAGGCTGCAGGCATGACCGAGCTGTGCAAGTACCATCAGCAGGTTTGCCGTGTTTCCCCCGCAGCGCAGCTCACGTGCAGTACAGCGCACCTCCGCATTTTCGGGGGGATAGTCGTCCACGGTATGGATAATATCCAGCGTGGCATTGCCGATGCCGAGAATGCGCGCCATGCACGCAGACTACGGGGCGCAGAACCAATGTCAACTGCCCGTGACCAACAAATGTTGCCGGAAATCAGTGGTTGCGTACTACCCGGAAACCGAGGTTGTCGAGCCGGGTATCATGATCATACTGGCCGCGCTTGGCGCTGCGCAGGCTGTTGATCGGGCTGGTGTAGGAACCGCCGCGCACCACCCGCTGGGTGCAGCGCGGCGCCTGGCGGGCAACACCATCCGGGGCAGCACCCTTGTAACTCGAGTGGTAGCAGTCTTCGGTCCATTCCTGCACATTGCCGGCAGCATCAAGCAGACCGAAACCGTTCGCTGCGAAACTGCCGACCGTGGCCGTGCGTCGACCATCCCACTGATTGCCGCAGTCAAAACAGTTGGCAGGAATTTTCCCTGTTGTTTCACCCCACCAGTAGGGTTTCGTGCTGCCGCCGCGCGCGGCAAATTCCCATTGCGCCTCGGATGGCAAACGGTAGTCATGGCCGGTACGTTCCGACAGCCAGGCCGTGTAGGCGATAGCATCTTTCCAGGACACGTTGATGACCGGATGTTCACCACGGCCCCAGCCCTCATCATGGGGCAGCCGTCGCCCGGTCGCGCGGGCAAACCGGTCATACTCGGCAAAAGTCACTTCGGTCTTGCTGATCGAAAAAGCGGACAGGTCCACGCGGTGCCGGGGCCGTTCGTCAAAATTCATCGAATTGCCCGCACTGCCCATCATGAATCTGGCGGCGGGCAGTTCCACCATCAACGGTCCCTTGCCACCACCCCGCAACTCGTCACGATACGAACGCACCGCTGTGACGGGTGCAGGTTCTGTCGGAGATTCAGGACTGGCAGGTTGCTCCTGGCGGGAGACGGCCACATCGGCCGGTTCGCTGACCGGCGTGTCAGACGGCGATTCTGCCGGTACCGCAACGGTTGCCTTCTCCGGCTGTCCGGTTTCCGCCGGGATCGATGGGGCCGGATCCGGCAAGGCAACCTCCGCTGCGGGAACGGGGGCATTCGCCATTGCGCTGTCATCAGGCACCGGCTTCCCGCTTTCCAGCAGCAGCCAGATGCCCAGAACTGCCATACCGGCAAGCATCGCCCCGGTGACCAGCCCCACCCAGACATAGCGTCCCCGCCCTGCCGTCCCCGTTGTGACGCCGCTGTGCCGGGCCGGCACCGGGTTATCCCCCGGGATCCTGTTACCGGCCCCCGGGGATGCCGGTTTGCCTGGCGCTTTCCGGGCCGGTGGTTCGTCGTCCAGCGATGGGATCTCCAGCGGGGCCGGGGAGCCGCCATTCTGCTCCACCTGCCGTCGCAGGGCATCCAGTTCCTGCTGTGCCTCGCTTCGCTGACTCTCGGCCTCGTTACGCAAGCGTACGGCAATTTCGGTATTCCTGCGGGATTCTTCAAGCTCGGCGCGCAGCTTTACCGGGTCTTCCAGCTGCCCGTCCGCTTCTGTACCCATCAGGCCGCGCGCCACTTCGACCTCGGCACGCAATGTATTCAACTGCTCCCGTACAGCCTGTTGCTCGCCGAGCGCCGCATCACGCTCCCCGGTCAGCTGCCTGAGCTGTGATTCAAGCTGGGCAATGGCATTGTCGGCTTCCGACTTCTGTTCACGCGCCAGTACCAGATCGGCAGCATTGCGTTCGCGCTCCTGCTCTACCGCCAGTGCCGCCTCTGCCTGTGTCTTGTCGAGTTCCCGCTGCAGCGCCTCGAGCTGCTCATCTACCGGTTCGCGCCCGGCCAGCTCCCGTTCAATCCGGGTGCGCTCTTCCTCGCGTGCATCGTCCATGGCGCGTGCAAGCGCCCCTTCCCGGGACGAAAGCGCCTCCTGGTGTTCACTGGCAATGGTTGCCAGTTGCTCTTTCAGCTCCTTTTGTCGCGCTGCCAGTTCGGCCCGTTCCGTCGCCCGATCACGACGCTCCGCCTGCAGCTCTTCACGAAAATGCTCGGCACTGGTACGCGCCTCGTCCCTGGCCGCCTGCAGGTCATTGGTCGACTGCTCGAGCTTCTTGCGCAGCCGTTCTATCTGCGCCTGCATTTCCTTTTCATTGTCATTCTTGCGATTCAGATCCTCATAGGCCTTGTTGAGTACCTCCTGGTTTTCCAGGTCATGAATCCTGAAGCGCTCTTCGGCATCCTTCAGTTCCTGCTGCAATTCACCAATCTGCCTTTCAGAGCCGGCAAGTTGTTGCTTGTATTCCCCGTTTTCCTGTTGCAGTTGCCCAAGTGCCTGCTGCTGGGTCTCAATCGTGCCGGCCTGCTCGCCATGCTGCTGCTCCAGCTGTGTATTCCGCTGCTGTTCGTTTTCGTATTGCGTTTCCAGATCCCGGGCCTGCTTTTCAGCAGCCTCTGTCAACGCCACGATGCGCTCGTTGAGTTTTTCTATTTCCCGGCCCTGCCCTGTACACCTGTTTTCTGATTCATGGAGTTTGTTTTGCAGTGCATCACGCTCCGCCACCAGCAATTGCTGCTGTTCGGCAAGATCTGACTGCTCCTGCTTTAACTCGACATAGCGCTGCTCCTGTTGCTCCAGTTGTGTGTTGCTCTTCTTGATTCGGGCCTGCAGCTCCTTTTCAAATCGGGCTTTATCCTTGGCTGCGAGCTTTTCCTGTTTTTCATGGCTGGCCTGCAGTGCTTTGATCTGCTTTTGCTGGTCCTGTATTTCCTGCCCCAGGGATTTCCTTTCCCTTGCCCACTCACCCTGCAGATGCTCGTGCGCCTCCTCTGCCGCCTTGCTGGCGGCAGCGGCATTTTCCAGCGCCTCCTGCTGCTCCTGGTGCTGTAATTCCAGCTGGCGCTTCCCGGTGCGCAGGACTTCGTTTTGCTTTTCAGTCTCCTGCAAGCGGCTATGGGCAGCGTCGAGTTCGGACGCCATTGCCGCCAGGCGCTCCGCATCATCGGAGCTGGTCTTTTCCAGTGTCTTCAGCTGCTGTTCGGCTTCCTTGCGCAATGCCGATTCTGCATCCAGCTCCTTTTGCAACTCCGCATACCGGTTCTGCTGTTCCTCAATTGATTTGGCCCCGCTGGCACCGAGTTCCGCAAGCTGCTGTTCCAGTTCCGTTATCCTGGCCGCTGCCGCACCGTTCTGGTCCTTTAATGCCGTGTTCTCCTGTTGTGACTGCTCCTGTGCATCCCGCAAGCTTTCCAGTTCTGCCACATGCCCTGCCTTCTCGGCGGCTGCCTGCTGTTCGGCCTGGTTTTGCTCCTCCTGCAGGGAAACGGTCCTGGTTTCCAGCTCCTCAACCTGTTGTTGTGAACGTTGCAGGTCCGTGCGCAGGGCATCCAGTTCTGATTCATATTGTCTTTGCGCGTTCCTTGCCTGCTCCCCGGTTTCCCGGTGTTCTTCACGCCCGGACGCAATCACTGACTGCAGTTCCTCGATCTGCCGATGTGCCTGCTGCAAGGCGGTCAGAACCTGCTCGTGTGCGGTGGCTTTTTCCTCGCCATGCTGGTCTGCAGCCTGTTTGTCTTCGTGAGCCGCGGCGAGCCCGGCCTCCAGCCCCCGGATCTGTTGCCGGGCCTGATCCAGATCACCACGCAACTGATCAACCAGCTGTTGCTGTTCGCGCAGTGCGGCCTCCGAGTCACTGGCGCGTTTGCCGGCTTCATTGTGCGACGCGTCCAGTTCCTTCTGCAGTGCCTCCAGCTGCTGCCGGGATGTCTGCAGATTCAGTTCGAACTCATTGAGCGCCAGCTGGCTGGCCTGTTGCTGGGTGACGAGCTGTTCCTGCAGCTGCTCGCGCACCTGCGCGGAGGTGGTCACCTCGGTCTTCACTTTTGCCAGCATCTCACCGGATTCGCCAAGCTGGCGTTCCAGCTGTGACACACGTTCGCTGTATTCCTGCTGCATACCGACATACTGCTCGTTTAGCAGCTGCAGCTCGTCAACACCGGTTTGCTGCTCGTGTTGCGCACGGGCCAGCTGCTCCCGCGTCTCGCGCAGCTCGTTCTCCAGCTGCTCGATGGCGGCCTGCCGGTCTCCCGAATCGTGTTCCGCATCCTGGTATTCGCTGACGCGCTGCTTCGGCTCGGCGTGTTCCCGGTGCAATGTCGTGATTTCCTCCTGCTGTTCCGCTGCCGGCGCAATTTCCGGCAGTGCAACACCTGTTGCCGTTTCGGCAGGCGGGGGTTGGCTGTCAGCGTCTTCTGACCCGCCTGAATCGAAGTCAATAGCGTCCGCACGCGGATTGCGCCAAGCTGCCGTGACCACGTCCCCGCTAGCACCGACCTCTTGTGTCGTAGCCGTTTCCTCTTCAACATCCTGATTCATGCCATTCAGTCCGCCTTTCAGGACGTATACATCAAAACCCTTGTGACACAGAATGAATGCAGCGGAGGCGCTACGGCGGCCGGTATTGCAGTAGATGATGTACTTGACATTGAAGACCAGCTCAGGGATTTCCCCGCGCAGGTCAGCTAGCGGAATATTGACACTGTCTTCGAGTGACACGGCCTCGTACTCGTCGGGTGAACGTACATCCATCCAGACGGCCCCGGCGTCTACCATCTCGCACGCGGTCGCGAAATTGATATTGTTGATGAGATGCTTCTTGAGTAATTCGGCAAAATCCTGCTTGGCAAGGCGCATAAGAATGCCGTCAGTCAACATGGTTACGGTTGCATTACGCCGTGCATCCGAGACCAGTGCCTCTTCGCCAAAGCTGTCACCGTCAGAAAGCTCGGCGAGCTTGATGATCTCGCCGTCTGGCTTCTCCTGGCAGGTAACGGCACACTGGCCCTTGTGAATTGTGTAGAAATAGTCACCTTCATCACCCTGCTTGATGATGGCCTTTCCAGCGCGCACCGGGTAGGACTCCATCTTCATCAGCAGACGCTGGATAATGGCCGGCGGAATCTTTATGAAGGCCTCTGACTGGAGAATGCGCGTCATCCAGTCCTCGTTGTCATCGGCGCTGATTTCAGTCACCTCGGTTGAAGAGGACTGGTCCCAGGTCAGAAACACATCCAGGAGGCCGGAATCGATGCGTGCAATGACAGTCTTTGTCACTGCCCTGGCGGTTAGTGATCGCGGTTGCTGGTTGGCGATCGGGTAACGGCTGATATCGGTGCCGGCCTCGACCTCACTCAAGACCTTTCGATTACCGTCAACCAGGTTGATTTTTCCATCCAGGAGATAAATCGACTCGTTGTCGCGATCGCCCTTGCGGAACAGGTAGCGGCCTTTGCGCACTTCCTCGATGGTGATCTTCCGGAAGACCTCCGCAAAGCGAGCCTCAGACAATGCATTCAGCGGCACCAGGTCCTGCAAATATTTTTTCTTGTCAGCCAGTTTTTTCGCTGCGCCCATTTGGTTTGTACTCTCCGATTGCAGAAAATCCGGTTGTGATGCACAGGTGTCCCGTTGCGACCGCCTGTCGCCCCCAGCTTATCGGCTGAAACTGCTTAAAATTTAGTACTGTACAATTGCCGCCCTGCATATCCAGGCAATGCATGAATTTGGCTTTTTGTCGCTGGAAACCAAGTGCCCGGGCGGCCCATGGTGCCGTGCGGACGTCCCCTATGGCACCCGCTGCACCAGCGGTCCTTCCTCGCTAGAATCACTTTTTTATTAATTAAATCAATAGATTGAAAATCCCTGCGGGAAAAGGGCATGACTACTGATTAGGTGCGCCCGTGCCAATGCCGTCCAAGCCGCCGCTTACAGGGGCTGCAGATATACCCACAGCTGGATTACCGCGAGTAGCGTCCTCCGCCGGGTGAGCGGGTGGTCTTGTCGGGGCGGCGCTGTTGAGAACTGGCGACGGATTATATTCTGGTGAGAACTGCAGGCGTTTTCAGCTGGACAATAACAACCATCGTGGTGATGGTCGGCGGGTTATGCAAGTGCTTCTTTGATAATACTTCCACGATCGGCAACCGCCGGGCTCCGGTCATCAACGCAAATATAAATCGTTTCAATGACGATGGCTGTTCCATGGTGGTGCAGTACACCTCCTCCGCCAGCGATATCAGGACGACAGGTATTACCAGGGACCCGGCAGCTGCCTGCAGATACTGAACTGCTGTCCAAACAAAACTCCTATAATAATAGGAAATTGCGATACCTTCCTGTCTCACTTGAACAGCTTCGTCCTGCAATTTTGTAATATGCGCCCCCGTTTACACTGCTGCATCGAAACCTTGGCAATGCGGCCGGCTCGTGGCAATATCTGCCCGCCATGATCATCATGTGCCGGAAACACTGCAATACAAGGTATTTCCTGCAATCAAAAAAACTTCCACATTTTAATTATTGTGCTATCTTACGCGTGCAGTTTTACCAACCACTCTAGAGGAGCGATATCAAA
Organism: Gammaproteobacteria bacterium; assembly: GCA_020344335.1. GTDB lineage: Bacteria > Pseudomonadota > Gammaproteobacteria > UBA9214 > UBA9214 > SZUA-186. The sequence goes on from CP070821.1 coordinate 2,333,336, forward strand.
TGGCTGTGAGAAAGAAAACGACTGCAAGAAAGAGGGCCGCTAAAAAGGCACCTGCGAAGCGGGTACCGACCATCAAGACGGCAATGACCAAATCCGCAATGATGGGTAAAATTTCCGATGACACCGGCCTTACCAAGAAAGAGGTTTCAGCAGTATTTGACTCGCTTGCAACTGTTATTAACGGCCACATCAAGAAAGGCGGTGCCGGCACCTGCACTATCCCCGGACTGATGAAAATCAAGACCGTTCGCAAGCCTGCAACCCGTGCCCGCAAGGGCATCAACCCGTTCACCGGTGAAGAGATGATGTTCAAGGCCAAGCCGGCACGTAATGTAGTAAAGGTACTGGCCCTCAAGAATCTGAAAGATATGGCCTGATCCCCAATGCAAACGGGGCCACTGCTGTGGCCCCGTTTATATCTGTTCCGTCAAATCCGCTTGTCACACGCTAGTCTGTAACCGGGGCTTCCCCCGAAACCTGCAGCTTTGCCCGTATAAACTCACGGTGCGGCACGTGCAGCAGGTCTGCTATCTTCCTGACCAGATGTTCTTCGTGTGGATCTATCTTCCCGTCTGCACAGGTAACTTTCCAGAGCATTTTTATTAACTGTGCCTTGTCTGCTGCGCTGCACTCGTCGTTGATCAGTCGGGTCATCGGATACAGTGACGTCACCTGTTCAGACTCGTGTTCGGCCACTTCGGCAATCTCGTCCACCGCCTCCGGCGACAACGCAAACTGTTTCTCGATGACCTGCTCGATTACCCGCCGCTCGGGAACGCTTATCTGGTGGTCGGCACGCGCCACTTCCATTAACAGAGTGGCCATTGCCAGCTGCAAGGCACCTGCATCATCCCCCTGAACGGCATGCCCCGCTTCGCCCAGGTGCCTTGACAGGAAAGCCTGTATGGTCGCTATCATGACTGATAACCCTTTATCGAAAGCAATAACTATGGCACCTGCCGGCCGCAATTGCGGTTTTCTGCAAAACCGGGCGCACGGGTACCTGGCTAGTTGATCGTCCTGTCAATCTGGTAATGGCCACCCCGGAAACCGTCAAAGAATTCATCGACCAGCGGATGGCTCACCGGTTCGTTGGAATCATCGCGCATCATGTTTCTTTCTGCCACGTAGGTTTCCTGACTACCGTCATGGACCAACACGTGATACCAGGGCTCGTTTTTTGGCGGCCGGCTTCTGGCGACGTTCTCATACCACTCGTCAGAACCCTGGAATACCGGATCGACATCGACAATCACACCACGGTAACCAAACAGCTTGTGCTCTATGCATTGACCAATCGAGAATTTTGCCTGTTTCATAACAGTACTCCTGCCGGATCCGGCCTGGCGGTTATTGCCGCGCTAAAGGGATTTTGACCAGTTCAGGCCCGACAAGTTCGCGTATACTGGGCAGACCGATTTTATCGTCCGGCCAAACTGGTTTCCCGTGAGTACACAAAATATTACCAGACACAAGGTCATAACCATGCAGTATTCTCTGACAAACAGTCAGGGAGTTGTCGTTCGTGATGCATCCCAGGCACCGGTCACCTACCTGCATGGTGCGGGCGTCCTGTTTTCGAAGCTCGAGCAGGCACTGGAGCAGCATGTCGTGGGAGATATCATCACCGTCAGGCTGTTACCCGATGATGCCTTTGGCAAGCGCAATGTCGACCTGCTGCATAAAGTCCCGCTGGATGAATTACCACCCGGTGAAACCATCGAGGTTGGCGGCAATATTGTCGGCACCAATGAAGAGGGCAAGGAAATCAATTTCACCGTGACGGAGATTAATGACGGGGTTGTACATCTTGACGGCAATCACCCCCTGGCAGGCCAGTCACTGGTTTTCGAAATCGAGATCCAGGATATCCGCAATGCTTCCGACGAAGAAATCTCGGCGGGCCGGGCCATAAGCCAGGAACACAAACCGGACAGGGCCGCCAGGGCGAGTACTACGGACGGTAGATAAATTGTGTCCCCTGGAACGAGAACTGCACGCCTTCCGGCGTAATCTTCTCCAGCATGGCACCATTTTCCAGGCGGTCCCCTTCCCGGTATTTCTTCAGGTCGGCGAGGATAAATCGCAGTTGTGGATTGCTGTCATAGACATGTACATCGATTCGCGGCACCGTAAAGCCGCCGCGAAACTCAAGTGACAGATCATCCCAGTCCGGAATGCCGCTCGTTGCTCCCGTTTGCGGCTGTGCTGTTGCCGCGCTTGGCTGCGGTAACGCCGAGGCAGGCACCGGGGTTGACACTGGCGCCGCCTGACCCGTTGCTGCATCCGCAGTTTTCTCCACCGGCTCGGGTACCGTTGCCCGGGTCTCCACCGGAGCCGGCGTTACCGGTGGTGCATCCGGCACAATAACCGGCGCCGGTTTTGCCGCCGGCGGTATATAGGCCTGCACCTGCGGACGCCGGTACTGCCTGGGTGCCACCCTGGATCGGGTGCTGTTCGTGTCCGGCGCAGCCGGCTGTTCGACCTCGGCAATCGTCCGGGAATCAGCTGACAAGGAGGTGGTGCCGTCATCCGTCCCGTCATTGCGCAGCAGCAGCACAGACACCAGTATCCCGTTGACAACCACCAGGACTCCCAGTATCCAGAACCAAGCGGTTTTCCGCCTGGACGCCGAAATGCCACTGTCATGCGAGGCATCAAGGTCCGGCACATTGCCAACCATGCGCTCCTGATCGGCTTTCTTCAATGCTTCGAGGATATAGGACATGCCAGGGCCCTTCAGGATGGCGCTACTGACAGGCGCGGGATACCGGGCAGGCCTGAATGTGAATTCAGCTGGATAATGGTATAGCGCCCGACAATACCATCGGTTACCAGTCCGTTATCGCGCTGGAATGCGAGCACCTGCTGGTAGAGCTTGTAGTCGAGGTAAAGCGGGTTATCCGACGGCAGATCGATGCCGCGTGCCAGTTCGAGTTGCCGGCGCAGCCAGCCGACATCCGGTCCCTTGCCGCCGAGCTCCATGCGCATGGTCCCGCCCGGGGGCGCCTGCAGCACCAGGATAAAGTCCCCGTCCCAGAATTCTGTAATCTCGTCGACCGGTATGCGGTGGGCAATCCCTTCGATGTATAGCGTGGCGACCGCGTTCTCGACTTGCGCCAGCATGACCGGGGCATGACGCCCGTCACGGGCTTTTAGCTTCAGTATTGCAGGTCGGTCATGAAACTGCAGATCATCCCAGTCACCTTGCTCAATCAGGCAGTGCAAGCCATTCTGCACCGCATAGTCACAGTAATCCGGTGCTGACTCCTCGGGTGGTGATGCCAAAGACCAGCGCGTAAACAGCTCGGTCCAGGCACGCCGGTACCAGGCACTATCGGCTGCCAGCAACAGGGTACCTAACACCGGCCTGCTGGCCGGTTCGGATGCAGCTTCCGATGCCGTTTCCGGTTCCGGTACCGCTTCCGGTTCCGGTACCGCTTCCGGTTCCGGTACCGCTTCCGGTTCCGGTGCCGCTTCCGGTTCCGGTAGCGCTTCCGGTTCCGCTATCGATACCGGCATGGATAGCATTTCCTCCGGCAATTCAGCAGGGCTTGTTACAGCGCTTTCCTGCATCATCGATTCCGGTACCGGCTGCGCGGATACCGGGGCAGCCAATGCCACCGGATCCGGTGTAACCATGCCGGCGGCAGCCGGTGCCTCCCGGTCACCAAACAATGCCACCCGGATGTCCGCATACTGCCAGGGTTGATAGACAATCGCAGCCAGCAGCAGTACGGCAGCCGCCAGCCCCCAGGCAAGCCGCGGGATCCAGCGTTGCGACGCATGTTCCTCCGTATGATTTTCCAGCACCTCGCGGGAGGCTTTTTTCACGATGTTACTGTCGATCTGTGACTTGCCTTCAACATAGGCACCCAGCATGGCACGGTCGCAGAGCACATTGATCAGGCGCGGGATTCCACCTGACAGGCGCTGAATGAGGTCCATGGCGCCCTTACTGAAGATGGCGTGCGAGGTTCCGCAAACCTGCAGACGGTGCTGTATGTAGGCCCTGGCATCCTCACGACCAATCGGCTCCAGGTGATAGCGGGCCGTGACCCGCTGGGCCAGCTGGCGCATGTGCTCCTGGGACAACAGGGTACGCAGCTCCGGCTGTCCGATCAGGATAATCTGCAGGAGTTTTTCCCTGGCGGTTTCCAGGTTGGTCAGCAGACGGATCTGTTCGAGCACTTCGGCGCTCAGGTTTTGTGCCTCATCAATAATCAGCACCGTGCGGCGGCCGCGTGAATAGGAATCCAGCAAGTGCCGATTGAGTACATCGGTTAACGTCTTGATGCTGGTGGTATCCTGCGGATACTCCACACCCAGCTCATCACACATGGTCGCGATGAGCTCCGTGGCCGTCACCTTGGGATTGAGCACCACCGCGATATCCACGTTGGCGGGCACCTGTTCCATCAGGCAGCGGCAGATGGTGGTCTTGCCGGTACCTACCTCGCCCGTTAGCTGGACAAAACCGCCACCCTCGCCCAGGCCATACAACAGGTGTGCCAGCGCCTCGCGGTGGCAGGCGCTCATGTAGAGAAATCGCGGGTCCGGTGTTATCGAGAACGGCCGTTCCGTAAGATTGAAATGATTCAGGTACATGTGTTCTTCGCTTGCTGGATCCCGGTGATCATCAGCCTGATAGCCTTTGTATCACTTGAGACCCTATACTTCAAAGCCCTGCTTTGCAGGTAGCCCAGTCACCGCATACCATAACACCATGTCAGGAAAAATCCCGCAAATCAGCTTGTTCCTGCTGCTCGTGATGCTGTTGCCACATCCCGGACCGGCCTCGGATCTTGCACGGGAACAGCGCCTTGCGGACCAGATAGTGGATGCAATCCTGGACGGCGAACCGATCACCCTCCAGGCTGGCACACTCGAATTCCTGGGCATCTATACCCCGGCGGAAGCCGCTGCACCCCAGGGTGCCGTTATCATACTGCATGGCCGAGGCATGCACCCGGACTGGGCACAGGTGGCCGGCCCCTTGCGTATCGCATTGCCGGCGCACGGCTGGTCAACGCTGTCACTGCAAATGCCGGTACTGGAGAAGGATGCCAAGTTCTATGACTATGTGCCGGTATTCCCCGAGGCCATTCCGCGGATCGAGGCCGGAATAGCCTACCTGCAGTCCCGGGGCTATGCGCGCGTCGTCCTGCTCGCTCACAGTTGCGGGGTGCACATGAGCATGGCCTGGCTGGAGGTGACTGACAAACCGCAAATCGATGGCTATATCGGTATCAGCATGGGTGCTACCGATTACCGGCAGCCGATGCGCAAGCCGTTTCCCTTCGACCAGCTGAAAGTCCCGTTCCTGAGTATCCTCGGCAGCGAGGACTATCCCGCGGTACAGCGCATGGCCGCCGACATACGCTCGCGGATGCACGAATTTGCCCCGCTGTCTGTCCAGCGGACGATCCCCGGTGCAGATCACTACTACGATGACTACCAGGAGGCATTGACCGATACGGTGGCCGGCTGGTTGGGGACGCTGGTTGACGGGCCGGCGCCAGCAGAAGTGGCGCCCCCGTAGTAGCCCTACTACCTTGCCAGGAGCTTGCGGGCCATCCAGGTGAAAACCACACGGGCTAGCTATACCCGAAATCCGGCAACATGGTGTCCTTGACCAGCGCGTCGATCAGGACCAGCTGATCGTCTTCGAAGTAATCCCGGTAACCGCCCACCTTGGCGCGCCTGACCTTGTAGGTGTTCGGGTCGCCCTTCCTGCCCGGCACCAGGCGGGCACCGCTGGCACGGAATGTTTTCTTTTCCTCGAGTTTCTTCATGTTCTCATAGGCAGCAAATTCCACGGCATCGCGGATCTCCGCCTCGGTCCCGGGCGTTTTCATGAAACGGAAGAGCTGCTCCAGCGCGGCGGCCGGCTCCTGGCGCATGTCTTCGTAGCGCAGTACCAGGCTGGCCTTGACCTTGGGCAGTTCTCGGGCCCAGATATTGAAAAACCGGATAATACAGGGCAGACCGGCATCCTCGTTCATTACGAAATCAAACAGGGAAATGTCGCTGTTGTGCGGCGGGTACCAGTTGAGCTCCTTTTTGCGGCGTTTCATCCGGTACTTCCACTGGAAAAACTGCGACACGGCCACATCCCGCGGGTCACGCACCAGCATGATGACCGGCTTGTCGTAGAATTCGTGCTTGTCGTCCCAGTTGCCGGTGTAGTTGCGCAGATAGTTGCTGTGGGTGAAAAACACGCTTGGTATCGCGGCATTCATGCGGTGGTAATTGTCAAAACCCAGCATGTATTTTTCGGGGATACCGAATTTCTGCTGGTAGTAACGCGACATCATGACCCGCAGCCAGGTGCGCCCGCTCTTGCCCCACGACATCAGCACGTAGTCCGCCAGTTGCAGCTTGCGGTTTTCCTCGCGGCCGCGCAGCCAGCGGTCAATATTGATGCGCTTCTGCTTCGGCAGGACAAGCAGTGGCAGCAGGATCAATTCGCGGGTGATGGTAGGCCAGACATCGTGCATGCAGAGGTTCCGGTATTCATGGTAAATTGCCCGACAAGGCGGCGTAGTGTAAACCAAACACGGGAAAGTTTTCCCGCCAGTCGGTTCAGTCCCGCCGGCGACCCGGGATTCAGTTGATCCGGCACTCCTGCCCGCACCCGCAAACACCGATTAATTTCAAGAGGGCCGGTCATCTGCTACACTTCGGGCGGGAAAGCACTGTGAATTCAGATACCTGAACTCAAGGAGTCTGCCGGATTCAGGGAATCGAAGCGAGCGTGGCGGAAGCGCTTGCCATCCAGTTTGCCCACGGGTCCAACAGATTCCGCGAGCCGTGGAACCCGCCAAGCCTGATATTGCCATGCCATACCTTGACCTTGCCGCCATCGAAGCCACACCCGTGACGCCGGACCCGTTCGATTTCCTGGTGGTCCCTGACTGTGTCAGTGTGGCCGGACTGGAAGCGGCCAACCGTGACTACCCGGATATCGAAACACCCGGGAACAAGGACCTGGAAAGCCTGCACTACGGCCCGGGATTCAGGGCACTGATCGACGAACTCAACAGTGCCGCCTTCCAGCAGATCATCAGCAGCAAGTTCGCTGTGGATCTGGAGGACGCCTATACGACGATCACGGTACGCAAGTTCTGCGAATCCAGCGACGGCAACATCCATACCGACCACTGGAGCAAGGTGATCACGGTACTGGTCTACTTCAACACCGACTGGGAAAACCCCGCCGGCCAGCTGCGCCTGTTACGCTCGCCGGATGACATCGAGGACTGCGCGGCCGAAATACCGCCGCTGGGCGGGACGCTGCTGGCCTTCCGGCGCACCGACATTTCCTGGCACGGCCACAAGCGCTTTGTCGGCGAACGCCGCATGCTGCAGCTGAATTTCGTGAAAACCGGCCGTACGGCCCGTTATACCCAGCAATTTGCCCGGTTTTCAACGCGAATGATGAAACGCGTCGCCAGACTCGTACAATAAGGCAGCGTACAATCAAGCGGCGGACCGTGACGGCCCGCTACCCAGGAATCCAGGATAGACAACACCATGCCCCAGGTACTGCACGCCGGCAGACAGCTGTTTCGCTCGATTTGGAAAAAGACCTCGCGCAGGCTGCTGCGCGCAGCACTGTTTTTTTCACCGGAAGAGCGCAAGACCCGGGCCGAGCGCTGGCTGCGCGGGCGCGAACAGGTCAAGAAATTGCAACAGTCCGATATTGTCATCGTTTCCTTCGGCAAGAGCGGGCGCACCTGGCTGCGGGTGATGCTGTCGCGCCTCTACCAGGTCAAGCATGGCCTGTCACAGCGCTATCTGATGGGTTTCGACAACTTTCACCACATGAACCGCGCGATTCCGAAGGTATTTTATACCCATGACAACTACATCAAGGACTACACCGGTAACGTGGACTCCAAGGCGGATTTCTATGACCACAAGGTAGTACTGCTGGCGCGCGACCCGCGCGATGTCGCCGTCTCCCAGTTTTTCCAGTGGCAGTACCGGATGAAACCCAACAAGAAAATACTCAACAGGTATCCCGGCGAAGACGCGGATATCTCGATATTCGACTTCGTCATGGATAAAGACGCCGGGCTGCCCAAGGTGATCGACTTCCTGAATCTCTGGGCCAGCGAACGGTCACGCCTGAAGGGTTTTTTCCTGCTGCGCTACGAGGACCTGCGCGCGCAACCGGAAGCCACGCTGGCGAAGCTGCTGGAATTCATGGGAACACCGGGTACGCCGGAAGAGATCCGCGAAGCGGTGGAGTTCTCATCCTATGAAAACATGAAAAAGATGGAGGAGAAAAAGACCTTCTGGCTCAGCGGTGGCCGCATGGTGCCGAAGGATCGCGACAACCCGAATACCTACAAGGTCAGGCGCGCCAAGGTGGGCGGTTACCGCGACTACTTCGACGACGAGCAGGTCGCGCAGATCGAGGCCCTAGTCAATGACACCCTTTCACCCTTCTTCGGTTACAACAGCACTGCCTAGTAACCCAAATACCCGCCTGCTGGTGGCGCTCAAGTCCGCACTTTTTTACTGGCCGTAAATCACTTAGCAATTCTCAATCAAGCCCCGAATACCCAGATTTTTTCTTTAAAGTGCCTCCGGATGTCCAGGATTGACGCAAGAGTTTCCGTTTGAATGACGCTAATATTGAAAATTATTTAGTGTCATCTATCGACCCAATTTGGATGTTCGGCTTTCTGGATTGAATGCCTGGAAGGCAGTAAATAAAGAACGTTCACACTTGGCTATATGAGTTCTATGATCGGTCAGGAATCATCACTCATAATCACTGCTGTCCCGTAAACTTTACGCATATGCGTTCAATACGGTTACTGTACAGCCTGTTACACACTCAGGAATGGTACCGGGAATGAAATCGCCCGGGCGATGTCTTGCAGGAGCGGGTTCGACCGTGCACAGGATTTTCCCGATTTTACAGCTTCAGTTCGCGGTCAAAGTTTCCGCGTAACCAGCATGAATGTGGGCAATGCAGCTACTGCAGCAGCAAATAGATGTCCTGCCAATGCTTCTTGCATGCATGGCCCAGTCCAGCCGCTCAACCGGTTCGTTCCCGGTCTCACATTCTCCCTGCAGGCGAGGCCGCTTGCACACCTCGGCCTCAAATTTGCGGGATAGCAGTGACTCGTAATGCAAGCTTTCTTACGATGTAAGATTCACTTTTAACCGGTGCGAGATGGTGTCTTATTGCGGATGAATTGCATATTTCAATAAACATGGATGCATCTGAAACTCTATATATCAAGAAAACATATGTGCTGCCGCTATGGCTTGAAACTGGTTTTGCATGCGAAGAACAGCCACTTAGGAAATGAATTTAACGCGGTCATTGACAATTTGTCATCACTCATCAATGAACATGAAATAATGTGATAACTGATTGTTTATTTAATTATTTCTTGCAATCCGACATCTTCGGTCCAATGCGAATAGTGCTGTTTTCCCCGTTTATCCAGTATGTGTAATTTCCAGGGCGCTGTCTGTTTAAGGAAAAACAACTGCTCAGCAATTTATCCATGGATGCGTTTTGATAATACGGGCCAGTGCATCATTAACCCACAAGGTGACAAAGTGATTACGGTGGCAGCACATACCGGTCGATGGCCAGGGCACACAACCCATCCAAACAATGGGCGTGAAAGACGTGGATCACGCTTCGGGCTAATTCCAGGAAAGGGTTACAAAAGTTTTAGCTTTAGTAGGGCCTTTGTTTTTCACGCGAATACAAAAAGTATGGCCCACAATCTGGATATGTTTACAGATAAGAGTCAGTTACTTAACCACTGCTACATCGAAACTTTTGGAAAATTCGACGCTAATCAGCTGAATAGCCGATCGATCCGGTTTTCAGCCGTAACCGGGAGTCACTGGTTTTAACAGGTGGATTATTCACAATGAATATTCTGAAATTCAGGACAATATACCTATGGTTACTGTTTTTAATATCTACAACAGTCATGGCATCACC
>CP070821.1:2343420-2347486 GCA_020344335.1 Gammaproteobacteria bacterium
CAGTTTGCCTGGCGGCATTAGCAAGTGGGAACCACCCGATCCCATCCCGAACTCGGAAGTGAAACTGCTTAGCGCCGATGATAGTGTGGGGCTTCCCCATGTGAAAGTAGGTCACTGCCAGGCTTTTAATCCGAACCCCTGCAGTCGTTTGGCTGCAGGGGTTTTTATTCGTATAGTTTCTGTACCCTGCACTTCGGACGTCGCTGATGCAGGCGTAATACATGTTCCGGGTTGCAGAGTCTGGAGTGAGAGTATGCCAAGCTATGATTACCGCTGTGATGCGAATGACCGGGTTGTCGAAGTCAAGCATCGAATGAGCGAGAAGCTGTTTACCTGGGGTGAATTGTGTACCGTTGCCGGTATCGACCCGGGAGAAACCGATCCGGCAGCACCGGTTCAGCGGCTGATTACGGGCGGGCAGGTGGTGCGCAGTACCAGCCTGGGTGATGCGGCTGCGCCTGCATGCAGCAGTGGCCCGTGTTGTGGCGGCGGTATGTGTGATATTGACTAGTAGCCCGCTCTAGTGGCGGATGGTCTGCTCGAGGTGTTCAAGACTTTCTGCTGCCAGTGCGCGGATGTCCGGCTCCGGATCATCGAGCAACGGCTGGATCAGGATCTTGGCCCGTGGTGACCGGGTAAGCGACAGATAATGACAGGCGTCCCCGCGGATGTGTGTCTCCGGGTGGTGAATCAGCTCGCCCAGCCGGTCTGTTTGTTCTCTCAACAACGGAGTTCCTTCCAGGTCCTCGATCAGGGCACTGATCCCGATGCGGGTATTGAGTCCGGTGTCCGTACTGGCGAATAGCAGCAGCAGGGCATCGAGTATTGCCGGGTTACCTTCCAGCTGCCTGCGAACCTTGTCAAGCTGACCGCTGCCCAGGAGTTCGTCGAGCCAGTCGGCCAGCCCTCTTGTGGTACCGGCCTTTTCCGCCCAGTTACGCAGTTCCGCCTCGGAGCGCAGCCCGTCGAGTTCAAACGGGCCGACGCGCACCCAGGGGACAGTGCGCACACCGAGTTCGGCGGCAACCTCCGGGTGTTCCTCGATATTGACGGTTTCGAGTTTTGCGATGGTCCCGTCGGCCAGCAGGACCCGCAGTTCCTGCAGCATGGTCGGGCAGTAGGGACAATGTGTACCCGTCAACAGCAGTACGTCGGGAGCATGCCTGTTATCGGACATTTCATTATCTCGGTTGACAGCAATCATACAAGAACCGGCTGTTTCCGGTCGGACGTTCACGGATTACCCGCGCCAGTTGCAGTTGTTGCTGTGTTTCTGCAGCCTGCTGCAGACAAGCTAACCCTGGCATGTGCACGCGGGATTACTGCTCAGCGGGTTAATACATATTATCCTGTACCGCATGGAATTGCTGCATGATCCGGCCTCCCGTGCATCCGCATACTGCGCTAGAATCAGGGCACGACCACCTTGTGATGGAATAATTTGTGTCAGCCTGGTCCGCTCCATATCATAAATAGGACTCTGTCCTGGTCAAAATGAGAATAGACACCGAGGTCTTTTTCCGTCCTGAAGAGATCGGTCGAGAGGCCAGCAGCATCAGGGCCGATCTGTTCAATCGTTGCCGGCGGGCACTGTCACGTAGCGTGACCGATTGCGCCTTCGTGCCGGTCCGCAGTATGCAGTTGCTCGCCGTCATTACCCGGGACGAGGTCGTATTCGTGGACAATCTGAACTACGCCGTGCGTGACGGGCGGGGAGGTCGCCTGATCATGCTGGCGTGGGATTTGTCGAAGAGGGTGCAACGGGATTCCCTGAGCGGGCCGGTTCCGGTGGAGATCGTATTCTTTCATGAAAATATCCCCGATCTTCATACGCGCCTGATGAGCGAATTTCCACCGGCGCTGGATACGCTCGAAAAATACGCGCAAAACGAACAGGGTCGGCCGGATCTGGCCGAAATCCTGCCCTTCAGGCGCAATTGACATCAGTTATTGTGGCGTCCGCCGCAAAGACATGTTGTGTTCTCCGGACAGCAGTCGGGGTGTTATCCCAATATATAGATATATATCTATCAGTAGATATGATTTTATTTATTTGAATCGAAGTGTCGCTTTGCCTAAGCTTCTCACGGCGGAACCCCTCTCGATCCCGGTGTCAACGAGATCTCGTGGCGCCCGTATGAAATGGTGACCGGTACATGATCGGTAGCGCATTCTGTCAAGGCCAGACGATACAGTGGATACACTGGTTAAACTCAGAACCTACGTCTACATTGACTCCCTGCAGCCCCAGCTTGCGGAGTACATGGCCTCGGTATCGCAGGGCTTTCCACCAATTCCCAGTGATGCCTGCCTGTGGATGGAGGTCTCCCCGGGCATGGCAATCCACATGTTCACCGACATCGCTCTCAAGGCGACCCGTGTCAACCTTACACAACAGGTAGTTGAGCGTGCATTCGGTTCCATGGTCATCAATCACCGAGACCAGAGTGATGTGCGTGAGGCGGGACGTATTGTCCTGGCCAATCTGGGTGCCGATGTATCAGATCGCCAGACATGCGAAATCGCCTGGCAGGAGATCATCCGCGGCATGACTGCCGATCACTGCGTGCTGATCAACCGCCAGCACCGTGGCGGGTCGATGATCCTGCCTGGCGAGAGCATGTTCATCCTCGAAACCGATCCGGCCGGTTACATCATTTATGCTGCCAACCAGGCTGAGAAGGCCGCCAATATTACCCTGATCGACGTGCGTGCCGTGGGTGCGTACGGTCGCCTGACGCTTTCCGGTCGTGAGGCCGATGTGGAAGAGGCGGCGGCCGCGGCGATCGAGGCCGTTAAAAATCCCCGCGGAACCTGACCATGCATAGACAGGAACTGCTCCGGTTGCTTGACCGCCATGACACGCGCTTCATGGAAGAGGCCGGCTTCATTGCGCGTGCGCGCGCCTTCGTCGAGGCCAACATGGACGTCTTCAACCGTGAACACCTGCCCATGCACGTCACCGGCTCTGCCTGGGTGGTCAGCCCGGATTTCAGCCAGGCGTTGATCATGCACCACGTCAAGCAGGACCAGTGGTTCCAGCCCGGCGGCCATGCCGACGGCGACGCCGACATCCTGCGCGTTGCACTGCGGGAGACCGCGGAGGAAACGGGCCTCGATCCGGAACACGTCCGCCTGCTGTCCGGCGAGGTCTTCGATGTCGATATTCACGCCATCCCCGCCAGCGAGCACGATCCTCGGCATGAACATATCGATATCCGCTTTCTCGTACAGATTGACAACCGCCTGCCGGTGCCCGGCAACGTCGAGTCGCACGAGGTGATCTGGGTCGACCTGCGGGACGTGTCGGCCTACAACAACAACCGCTCCACCTGGCGGATGGTGGAGAAGACCCGCCGCTTGCGCAGTGCCCTCATGCATGGCCAGCCGGTGCACGGCAAGGAGTATTGGTCGGCACGTCGTGCACAGGGTTTTGGGTGACAGAAAAATGGCGAAACCGGATCAGGCGGGCGAAATTTAATACATAGACGAAAATCTATGTTTTTTTAAGAAAATATTGATTGGAACAAATTGAACGAATCAGCCTATGCTATAGCCTGATCACAATTTTCAGTTAATTCACCAGCCGGTCAACGAAACAGGAGACGAAAATGGCAGAGACATCCTATCAAGCGGGTGTGAAGGAATACCGCGAAAAATACTGGACACCGGACTATGTGCCGCTCGACACTGACCTGCTGGCCTGTTTCAAGTGCACTGGCCAGCCGGGTGTTCCTAACGAAGAGGTCGCCGCCGCGGTGGCCGCCGAATCATCCACGGGTACCTGGAGTACGGTGTGGTCCGAACTGCTGACCGACCTGGAATATTACAAGGGCCGTGCCTATCGCATCGAAGACGTGCCCGGTGACCCGGAGTCTTTCTATGCCTTTGTGGCCTATCCCATCGATCTGTTCGAGGAGGGCTCAGTCGTCAACGTCCTGACCTCACTGGTCGGTAATGTATTCGGCTTCAAGGCCCTGAAGCACCTGCGTCTCGAGGACATCCGCTTCCCGATCGCCTACATCAAGACCTGCGGCGGCCCGCCTGCCGGTATCCAGGTTGAGCG
>CP070821.1:2347586-2356081 GCA_020344335.1 Gammaproteobacteria bacterium
ACCAGTGACCACAACAGTGAACCCGCAAGCACACCGATGAAGGCCATGACACCAAAGGTCAACAGGCTTGTGTCGAAGCCGTGCGCGGTATAACCGAGAGTCTGTCCCATCGGGTTGATGAAGGTGAATGATTGCGGGCTCAATACCCGCCCTTGTGCAGGCTTGCCCTCTTCCGAATCGGCGAGCATGTCCCACTCGCTGTAGTAGGCGCCCATCGAATACAGCTCGCCGTCGGCATCGATCTGCACGTTGCTGGTGACATACCAGGCGGCGAGTACGGCCAGACCGACCGCCAGGCCACCGAGGATGTTGTCGAAGCTGCCACGGAAGTCGGCGGATTTGAATACAAACCCTAACAGGAACACGCCAATCAACCCGCCAATGACGAGGCGAGCCGTCGAGGCGGCATCCCCGCCGAGCAGGCTGCCGAGATCCTGGCTGGCACCGAGATCGATCGAGAGTGGCCGGATCCAGCCGTAGAACAGGACGGTGAACAGTGTCTGGTCACTGTCCGGGAAAGGATTGATCATGTAGTAGGCGATGACGCCGATGATCAGCATCACCATGATGGACTTTAGGTTGCCGCCGCCAATGCGGATCAGGCACTTGTTGCCGCAGCCGCTGGCCAGGGTCATGCCGATACCGAACAGCAAACCCCCGATCAGATTCTCCGCCAGCAGCAACTGACCGCCGCGGTAGGGCGGGAAGGCTTCCCCCGGGGAAACCTTGCCGAAGTATTCGAGGGCCACCACGCCGATGACGGCCACCGCGATGGCCAGCATCCAGGCGCGAAAACGTCCCAGGTCGCCCATGTTGACCATGTCGGAAACTGCGCCCATGGTACAGAAGTTGGTCTTGTTGACCAGTGCGCCCATGACCAGGGCGATACCGAACGTGGTCCAGAGAAAGAATGACTGCGCGGTGATGAAATTTTCAAAGACCATGAGAAGCCACCTCTCCAGGAAGGACAAATTTTGTTAGCTGGAGTGTAGCGAGGTTGGCATCAGCCCGCCAGTGACGGGTAGTAGCGGGTGGGATCCGTAATACCGGCCTCGGCGAAGCCCTGTGCGCGCAGCCGGCAGGCATCGCAAACCCCGCAGGCGCGCCCGTCCGCATCCGCGGCGTAACAGGACACGGTCTGCGCATAATCCACGCCAAGCCGGGTCCCTTCACGGATGATGTCTGCCTTGCCGAGCCCGATCAGCGGTGCATGGATATGGAATTCGCCGCCCTCAACCCCCGCCCTGGTCGCCAGGCGCGCAAGCTTCTCAAACGCGGCGATGTATTCCGGTCGACAGTCCGGGTACCCGGAATAATCCACTGCATTGACTCCGATGAACAGGTCCCTGGCACCAAGCACCTCCGCCCACCCCAGTGCCAGCGACAGGAACACCGTGTTGCGTGCCGGTACGTAGGTGACCGGGATGCCCGCGGTGGGCTGTTCCGGGATCGCAATCGTTGTATCGGTGAGTGCCGAGCCTCCGATGGCATCGAGGCTGAGCGGGACCACCTTGTGCTCGGCGACATCGGCGGCAGCGGCAATGCGCTGTGCGGCCGCCAGTTCGGCATTATGTCGCTGTCCGTAGTCGAGGCTGAGTGCATAGCACGTGTAGCCCTGCTCTTCGGCAAGGGCCAGCGTGGTGGCGGAATCGAGACCACCGGAGAGTAATACGACTGCTTTCGGGTTATTACTCATACATGAAGTTTATTTTGTGGCCTGTAACACCTGCGGTGATGTGCCGTACTGTGGCCAGATTATACGACACAGGTGATGGATTCCCGCTTCACCGCTCCCGGCATCCATGCCTTCCGCGGCACTTGTACATCCATGTACATCGCGCGGGAATGACATCGAGTCTCGCAGGGTGCGCCGTGCACACCGGAAAAATCCTCATCGAAGCCCTGGTGCGCACGGCGCACCCTACAAATCTACCACTCGCAACGACTGGCGAACTTTACCTGCCCGGTTCGTTGCCCCAGAGAATCTTGTGCAGCTGGATCTGCAGGCGCACCGGCAAGCGGTCTTCCAGAATCCAGTCTGCGAGTTCGGTTGCATCCTGCTGTCCATGTGCAGGCGAGAACAGCACACCGCATACACTGTCGAGTTGATACTCCCTTACAATGGCACGCGCCCACCGGTAGTCTTCCCTGCTACAGATGACAAACTTGACCTGGTCATGCGGTGTCAGTAGTGCGATGTTCTCCATCCGGTTGCGTTCCAGCTCGCCCGATCCTGGCGTTTTCAGGTCCATTACCCTGCAGACACGCGGATCGACCCGCGCAATATCGAGTGCACCGCTGGTTTCCAGCGAAACGTTATAGCCAGCATCACATAAGCTGTGCAGCAGCTGTATACAGGGCTTCTGCGCCAGCGGTTCACCGCCGGTGACGGTGACATAGAGTGCCTGCCAGGAAGTAACCTGCGCGAGGATCTCGTCCTGCTCCATCCACTCACCGCCCTGGAAGGCATAAGTCGTGTCGCAGTACCCGCAGCGCAGGGGGCAGCCGGTCAGGCGGATGAAGACCGTCGGCAAGCCCGCGGTCGCAGACTCACCCTGCAGGGAGTAAAAGATTTCTGTAATCCGCAGCCGGCCAGCTGCGGCGGCTTGTGTGTCAGTGGTTGGCATGTTCCGAAGGCTGAAGTGAATACGGGGATGGGGGGAGAAAATTTATAAATTCGCGTGTTGCGTCTTCCCCCTCACCCTAACCCTCTCCCCAAGGGGAGAGGGGATAAAAGACTGTAGGTTGGGCAGAGCTTGCGAAGCCCAACAAACGGTATTCCCGGGAATATGTTGGGCTTCACGTTGTTCAGCCCAACCTACGCCTGCTCTCAGTGGCAATTATTTTATCTTTGCGAATTCACGTCTTTGCGCGAGCCGGTTTTCAATCAATGCCCTTCCTTCTGCATACGCTGCAGACGGTCACTTGCCAGCCGCGCAGCCGTGGTCCCGGGATACTCGTTGACCACGAGGGTCAATTCCTCACGGGCTGCGGGCCAGTTCTGGTTTTCATAGTGAATAAATCCGATCTTCAGACGGGTGTCCGGCACCTTCGGACTCGCCGGGTGAAACTCCACCAGCTTGCTGAAGGTCGTCATTGCACGGTCAAAATCGCGGGTGACATAATAGGTTTCACCGAGCCAGTAGCTGGCGTTATCCGCGTAGCTGCTGCCGGGGTGATCGGTCAGGAAACGGTTGAACGCGGCAGCAGCCTCCGTGTAACGGCCTTCCCGGAGGATTGCCAGGGCCTTGTCGTATTCCGCCTGCTCGGTTGCCGGGCTGGCCGTTCCGGTGCTCGCCATCCCCGGACCGCCCGTTGCCGGTGGCGGAGCCGTCAACCCGGGAGTGGTTGCTATCGGTTCCGGTGGCGTTGCAGGCGCCGGTGCCAACCCGGTTTCCAGCTGTTGCAGGCGACGATCGATATCCAGGTACTGTTCGCGCTGGCGGTTCTGCATGTCCGCGGTCCGGTGGGCCTGCACCTCGAGTTCGCCACGCAGCTGCTGAACATCACGCTGCAATTGCTCGAGCTGATTGAGCATGTCGATCAGGCCCCGGCTCTCGAGCTGGCGCTCGATCCGGTCCAGCCGTGCATCGGTCGCAGGATCAGCCAGCAATGTTGCCGGTGAAAACAGTGCGATAGCCAGCACCACAACCCCGGCGGCGGAACGGTCAAGCTGTCGTGGCATATCAGTAACCCGCGTAGACAATCTCGACACGACGGTTCAGGCGCCACGCGGCTTCACTGTGCCCTTCGGCTGCCGGCTTTTCCTCGCCATAGCTGACAATGTTGATCTGCTGGGGTGACACACCCTGCAGTTCGAACACACGCCGTACCGACTGCGCACGCCGGTCGCCCAGACCGATGTTGTATTCGCGCGATCCGCGTTCGTCACCATGCCCTTCCAGCGTTATCGTCTGGTTGGGGTTGCTGGCCAGATAAGCGGCATGGGCCGCGACCATGTCCTGGTCTTCCGCCATGATCTCGCTGCTGTCATATTCAAAATAGATCACGCGCCGCGCCAGCGGGCTGTTCGGGTCATCGAGTGCGGCACCCGCGAAAGCGCCGGCACCGGCCGCGCCACTGGCTGCCACCCCTTCGGCGCCGCTACCGCGATCTTCCACCGCAGCCTCTTCACCGGTCGGGGTATCACCTGTTGTACTGCACCCGGCCAGCAAAGCGGCCAGTGCCAGGGCGAATAATCTGTTCAACTGATATTTCATTGCACTTCTCCCGGGTTAACTAACGAGTTACGACACAAAAAAACCTGTCACTGCCGCCCGAACGGCGACCACACCGGTTCACGGACATTACCTGCCTGCAGTGACAGGCGCTGACGGAACCGGCCATCGACGGAGACCGCCGCCAGTACGCCGCGGTTTCCTGCATCCGTTGCATAGATAATCATGCTGCCGTTGGGCGAAAAACTCGGTGATTCGTCCAGCTTGCCGTCAGTCAGCACGCGCAGCAGGCCGGTCTCGCGATCATGTACCGCGATCCGGTATGCCCCTTTTTCGCCGTGCACCATAGCAATTTTACGGCCATCCGGCGAGATATCCGCCCCGGCATTGTAGCTGCCATCAAAAGTCAGCCGTTTTGCCTGGCCGCCACCGGCAGAAACCTCGTATAGCTGGGGGGAACCGCCGCGATCCGAAGTAAATACGAGGGACCTGCCATCCGGTGTCCACACCGGCTCGGTATCGATGGCGGGACTGTTTGTCAATCGTTTCAGTGACTTGTTGGCCAGGGTCATGAGATAGATTTCCGGGTTGCCGTCGCGTGACAGGGTCAGCGCAATGCGTGTGCCATCCGGTGACCAGGCCGGGGCGCCGTTGATTCCGGGGAACGACGCCACCTTGCGGCGCGAGCCGGTCGCGACATGCTGGATGTAGATCTCGGCCGTCTTTTGCTCGAAGGTGACGTAGGCCACCTCGTTGCCGTCACTTGACCAGGCCGGTGACATCAGTGGCTGGCTGGAAGTGAGAATTGTCTGCGGATTGAAGCCATCCGAATCGGCAACCAGCAGCGTGTAGGTTTTTTTCGTACCGTTACCCGTTGTTGTGATGTAGGCAATCTGGGTATTGAATGCGCCCTTTTCACCGGTTAGCTGCTCATAGATAAGGTCACTGATATGGTGCGCCACGCGCCGCAGTTCGGATTGCCGCGCCGGAAAACTGTAGCCGATGAGCCGCTTGGTGCGGAATACATCGAACAACTGGAACTCTACGGAATATTGCTGCGGCCCGGTTTCCCTGATCTGGCCGATTACCAGGTTGTCCACATTCAGCATGCGCCAGTTATGGTACTGCACCTGGGACGCATCCGTTGGATGTGATACGAGGTCGCGGTCCGGGAGTGTCTCGAAGCGGCCGCTGCGGCTGAGATCGGACGAAATAATCGCGGCAATGTTTTCCGGTGCCGCAGCACCCTTGCCGCTCCACCCGAACGGCACCACGGCGATCGGGATGGCACCTTCCATGCCCTTGGTAATTTCGATGGTAAGTGCCGTCATACCGGGCCGCGCGACGGCCAGCAGCACCAGCAACAGTATTCCATTAATCAGTTTCACGGTTTTCCTTTCAGCTTCCCGGTTAGCGCGGCTTGAAGATCAGCCGCAGTTCACGAAAGTATTTAAACATGGCGGCATCCTTTGGCAATGGCATCGGTGATGCCTTGTGCACCGCAGTTTCAACAGAGCGGTCAAACAACGGGTCGCCACTGCTGCGGACAATCTGCACCCGGGCCACGTCACCGCCCGGTATCAGGCTGACCTGCACCGTACAGGAAAGCCCCTCGGGACTTCCGGCCGGTTTCAGCCAGTTCTGCTGGATCTTGTCCTGTATATAAGCGGTATATTCTGCCACAACTCCCTGGTCACGTTCTGCCTGCTCCGCGGCCAGTTGCTGTTGCAGAGCCAGCTCCGCCTCGCGCCGTTGTGCAGCCTCTGCCTCCGCCTTGCGCTTGGCCTCCGCCTCCGTCTTGCGCTTGACCTCTGCCTTGCGCTTGGCCTCTGCCTCCGCCTTGCGCTTGGCCTCTGCCTCCGCCTTGCGCTTGGCCTCCGCCTCTGCCTTGCGCTTACGCTCGGCTTCGGCCTTTTTCTTTTCCTCGACGGCCTTGCGCTCGGCCTCACGCTTGCGCTGTTCTTCCTTTTTCTTCTCCTCGACGGATTCGAGCTGGCGCTGGTCGATGAGTTTTGCCTCAATCGGCACCTTCACCCCCGCCGGGCGGCTGATCTTCGGGGTCCAGTCGAGACTGAACACCAGCAAAACCAGCAGCACCAGATGCATCAGCACCGCATAGAGTACGGCGCGCGGGTTCTCGCGAATGATTTTCCACATACGGTTACGGGGTATCCGGGGGTTCCGTCACCAACCCTACCCCGGGGACACCGGCCTGTTGTAGCAACACCATTGCCGCCACGACGGTACCGTAATCCACCGCATGGTCACCCCGCACCAGCACCGTCTGGTCCTGCCGCCGTCGCAGGATGGCGGACACCCGCTGCACCAGCGTTGCACCATCGATTGCTTCGTTGGGATTGTCGCCTACATTCAGATACAACTTGCCAGCGGCATCCACATTGACGACGATCGGTTCCTGTTGCTCCGCATCCATTGGTTCGGCATCCGCCTCGGGCAGTTCCACCTTGACCCCCTGGGTCAAGAGCGGCGCCGTCACCATGAAGATCACCAGCATCACCAGCATGACGTCGATGTATGGCACCACATTGATTTCCGACATGGGGCGCTTGCGTGTGCGATGTCTAGCCATTGATCATTGCGCCTTGCACAAACAGTTAACAATCCAGGCATTACCATCGTCATTCCCGTGCGATGTACAGGACGTACAAGTGCCGCGGGAGACAGGGAGAAGGTGAGACCGGGAACCGGTCGATAAACTGGCCTGGGCCATGCCGAAAGCGGCAAAGCGGGAATCCAGTATGTTTGTATTAGTTCCGGATTCCGGCTCGCACTCGCTTCGCCCGCTGGACCGGAATGACAATGAGTTAATGTCTATCATTAATGCAGTCTTGATTATCCATTTACAACAATCAGGCATGCGACTGGCGTTGCAGGATGGTCGAGAATTCTTCCAGGAAGTTGTCATAGCGGTTGATCAGGCGCTCGACATCGTTCG
The DNA here is from genome assembly GCA_020344335.1 of Gammaproteobacteria bacterium. Classification (GTDB taxonomy): domain Bacteria; phylum Pseudomonadota; class Gammaproteobacteria; order UBA9214; family UBA9214; genus SZUA-186. The sequence goes on from CP070821.1 coordinate 2,354,721, forward strand.
AGTAACGGTTGTAGGCAATCACCGCGGGGATCGCAGCGAACAGGCCCATGGCCGTGGCGATCAGTGCCTCGGCAATGCCGGGCGCAACCATCGACAGCGTTGCCTGCTGCGCATTGCCCAGCGAGCGGAAGGCATTCATGATGCCCCACACGGTACCAAACAGGCCGACATAGGGACTGGTGGAACCGACCGTCGCGAGAAACGACAGGTGGGTTTCCAGGTCGTCCGTCTCGCGCGATAACACCACGCGCATCACCCGCTGGGAACCCTCCACCACAGCGCGCGGCTCCACGCCCGGCTGATTCCGCAAGCGTGCAAACTCGTTGAAGCCCGCCTGGAAGATGCCGGCCATGCCGATGTTCTCCCGGCGGTCAGACACCTCCCGAAACAGGGTGGCCAGGTCCCCGCCGGACCAGAAACGGTCTTCAAAGTTATTGGCCGCCTGGGTCGCCTCGATCAATGCAGTCCGGCGCCTGAAAATCATCGTCCAGGACATCACCGAGACCACCAGCAGCAACAGCATCACCAGTTGCACCACAAAACTGGCGCCGGCAATCAGGTGAAAGAATGACATGTCAGTCGACATCCGGTATCTCCTCCAGTAAATAAGCCGGTATCGGGGTTGGCTCCAGTGTATCCGCCTTCAGGCAGGCAATCCTGACCAACCCCGTGCACAGGGTGTCGCCGTCATCAGCCTGCCGGCTGATTACCTGCTCGAAGGTCAGGCTGGCACGGCGACGCTTGACGAGACGCACGCTCACGTTAAGCAGGTCATTGAAACGGGCTGGCTGCAGGTATTCGAGGCTGGCGGATCTGACAGCAAACAGAATCCCGTCGTCCCTGATCATCCGGTCCTGTTCAAAACCGAGCATGCGTATCCACTCCGTGCGCGCCCGTTCCATGAAACGCAGGTAATTGGCGTAATACACCACACCACCACTGTCGGTATCCTCGTAATAGACGCGCACCTGCCATTGAAAATCAGCCACCGGGGAAAAGTTCCCCTCTAGAGACCACGCAATTTCGAAATAATTCCGGGAACATTACCCCTGAATACTTTCTCTGTTGGCACAGCCATGAACTGTCTGCTGCGAAGGGAATATCATACAGGTATCTTCTGTGTTTGCTCCCCTCTCCCCGCAAGAGAAGGAACCGGGTTGCTTGGCATATAAATAATGAATGAAAGAAATTTCTCCAGGTCACAAATGTTATGCATTACTCGCCATTGGAAAACAGCTCCATGGAATCGGCTGCCGTTTCCTGCTGCGGTGGCTTCAACCCGCAGTGCTGCCATGCGGTGCGTGTCGCCACGCGCCCGCGCGGGGTACGCATGATATAGCCCTGCTGGATCAGGTAGGGCT
>CP070821.1:2356181-2360575 GCA_020344335.1 Gammaproteobacteria bacterium
CGCGTGGCGGACCGCCGGCAAGAATCTCGCTAGCGGGCACCAGCGCACCGGTCAGATCGAAACCGTTTTTTACCTCGCCAGCTGTCGTTGTGCCATCGCTACCAGGCAGCGTGACCAGCAGCAGTACCAGCAACAGGCTTGGTGGTTTACGCATGATTTATCGAAACCATAAGGGCTGCCGACAAAACGCAAAAATATTCAATTGTCACCGACCCTATGGTGAACACCCGGCTTCACGATACCGACGGGTACAATCTGCACGTTACGCCGCTACCTGTTGCAGCACTTCATCCTGGCGCTGGCGCACGGCATCACAGAGCATCGTATAACTGGCGCCCACCTTTTCGAACAGTTCTGCCACCTCCAGGCCAAAATCGAGGAACATGTCCGTCAGCGCCTCGATACGCCGGGGTATGCCTTCAAGAAATGCCTCACGTTCCCCGGCCGGTAGTTGCGCCAGTTCCTCTTTCAGGCGGTTTATTCCGAAGGCAACGTGATCCTGTTCGTCGCTGAGCGGCACGTGCAGTGATTCACGGGTACCCGGGTCGGCCAGCGGCACGATATTCTCCACCGCCTCGCTGCCGAGCGCTTCCACACACAGGTACATGTCGGCGAGAAACTCCAGCCACGTGAGTTTTTGAAAATGGTTGCGTATTGACTCCTCCTGAACGTCACTGATAACCGGTGTCGTGTCCGTACCGAACTGCTGCATCCAGTTGTGCTGGATCATCACGTGCCTGCTTTCGTCGCCGACCTGCTTGGCGAGGGCAAGCTTCGCGGCCAGATCCGGCGCACTGGCGATACGTTCAGCACAGATCTCCATGATCAAGCGGTCGACCTGTGTATACAGGACCAGCAAGCGGCCCATGGATTCCCGGTAGCTGTCATCGGACGGTGTTTGCGGTAGCGTTTTCATACGATTTTCCTCCTCGGGTGGGGTACGCCCCAACTGGTATCGGGGCGCGTGAACTTGGTGCGATACAGACGGTGCATCCACGGACTGTGTAGCAAACGCCAGAGCGGGCCGGATACGCCAAGGGCGCGCAACAGGCGCTGACTGCCGGGCTGGATGGGTGCAGCAAGTCCCGGCAGGACCCAGTTGCCGGCCTGCTGTGCCTGCTGCCGCAGGTAGTCCGGCAGAAAACCGGCCACCCCGGGCTCGATGTAGAAAGCGGGAACGAGCCCGACATCCTCCTCCCGGATTCTGCCTTCCCTCAACAGGTCATCCGTGATCGGTGTGCCCGGGTAGAGCCGCACACCGGTCATGGCCACCACCGCCGTTGGTTGCATGCGCTGCAGGGCGGCACAGGTCGCGCGAATACTGGCTTCGGTCTCTCCGGGAGCACCGAAGATCAGCGTCTGGCAGACCCTGAGTCCGGCTTCCCGGCAGTAACGGTTCGCACGTTCGGCGACCTCCGCGTTGAATGATTTGCCAAGCCGCTTCAACTGATCGTCGTCGACGGCATCGGTGCCGAGCTCGATGCCCTCACAGCCGGCGCGCGCCATGAGTTGCGCCTGCTGCCTGTCGAGCTTGACCGGTGTCGCGTAACACGACCAGCGCAGCTTCAGTTTGCGTCGAAGTATGACCTCGCAGATGGCCTCCACGTGCCCGCGCGGGAAATTCAGAATCGAATCGACAAAGAACACGGGATGCGGCCCATAGTCATGCAGCAATGCTGCAATCTCGTCTACGACATCTTCCGGCTCCCGCGCCCGGAAGCGTGTGCCTTCAAGCAAGGGATAGGTACAGTAGCTGCACTTGAAGACGCAGCCCCGCTTGGTTTGAACATTGCCCATGCCGCCGCGTCGAATATAACGGGGATAATCGAACAGCTCGCGGGCCGGCCGCAGTCCGCTGGTCCATCCTGGCAGGGGCCAGTCGCGCAGCGGATAGACCATCGCTCGCCCGGTTGGGGAATGCCTGCCGGTAACGCCCGGAATACCGGCCGGGTCGAACCCGCCTTCAAGCGCATCGAGCAACGTAACGAAAGTGGTCTCCGCTTCGCCTGCTATCCCCAGATCGCTGTCAAGCACCTGCATGTAGGCATCCGGCATGATCGAGAAACCGGAGCCGCCCAGAACGATGGTCGCACCCGTCACCGCCCGCAGCGTGTTGACCACCTCCCGATGCCCTTCCAGATAATCGACGGTGCGCGGGTAGGCGGCATTATCTACATTCCTGAGCGACAGCCCGACTACATCCGGTCTGAACCGCATGACCTGTTCCCTGAGCTCATGCAGGGCATGCCTGCCAAAACAGAGGTCTGCCACCGCAACCCGGTGTCCGGCCTCGCGGGTGGCGGCCGCGATGTAGGCCAGTCCCAGTGGAAAGATAGGGTCCGGTAACCGCTCGCGATTCGCTGATACGAGCAGTACTCGCATGGCTTATTGCGGCTTCTCCGGGACCACGAGCAGCGATCCTTCCATGCCGCGGTCCCGGTGACTTTTCATGAATGGCAATTTCTTGTTGCAGTAAAACGTGTAGGTTCCCGATACGGGGGCGACGAGATCGATCGTGTGCGATGACCCGGCGGCAATATCGATGTCGAGATCCAGTTTTCCCGCTGCATCCCTGAGCGTGAGATTATGCGGTGTAAACCCGTCCGTGTTGGTCAGCTCCAGACGTACCGGCACGCCTGCCCGCAACTCGATGGTGTCCGGCTGGAACCGGTAGTCGCCCATCTCGATGGCGATGACCCGGCCAGCATCTGCAGCGGGTGCGGCCCTGCAGACCAGGCTGAACAGCAGCATGCAGGTGTTCGACAGGACGGGAAGCTTCGCTGCTGACAGGTAAGCTGCTGATTGCATGTGCTTCTCCTTGTGGCACCCAGGGAAAGTATGGCACAGGTTCACAGTCATTCCGGGCAAACTGTTGCCGCGTATATTCCTGTGACAATGCTTGGCGAACAGGGTTCTGGCACAGGGCACCCGCTGCAGGCTGTGGTATTGGTAGTGCTGCGCATGACCTGCAGTTTTGCCAGCCGGAAATGGAAGGACGGGATCATCACCACCTGTCTGACACGAGTGGGCTCTGCGCCAAACCGTTCGATGTCCAGGCACCTGGCATACTTCACCGGGTAACTGTGCACAGGGATCCGGCTTGTCACGATCAGTAGCCCAGGGACGTTGTGTGCGTCGCCTACGCCTGTCGGGTCTACTGCATTTCTGGCTCTTCTGGTGAGAGGTTATCCTGCCGGGAGTCTGGAAACCAAGCTATTTCAATTAGACCTATGTCATAATCAAGTCACCAGATTTACGTCCTCCGCCAATCTACCATGCCGTACCGGATGGCAGGCGGATAGTGGTCCAGGGGGAACTGTACGGTTATGGCAGACGATCCAGATAACAAAAACCACGCGGACAGCGCCGAAGCGGCCATGAACGAAGTGCTGGCGGCAGAGCAGGCAGCAGCAAACGCCATCGAGGAATGCAAACGCTCTGCACAGGCCATCCTGCATGAGGCCGGTCAGCGCGCCCGGCGCATTACCATGCGTACCGATGAACGCCTCGCCCTGATCTATCAACGTACCAGCCAGCAGCTGCAGCAGCGCCTCCGAAGAGATGCGCGCCGGGAAAAGGCCGCAGACAAGACAGGGGAAGAGGATTCACGTGACGCGCGCATAACAAAAGCCGTCACCGACCTCGCAGCACGGTTAACTGGCGGAAACGTACCGGACTGAGACCGCGCCGGATTCCATAATGCACGGCACGGCACTGTTTGCGTATGTCCAGACCCGGCTGCAGGCCCGTCACGGTACCCGCCCGGACGAGCTGGTCTGGCGTCGCCTGCAGGGGACCGGTGATTTCGCCAACTACCTGCAGCTGGCACAGCACACGACACTGCGTCCCTGGGTGGTCAGCTTGCACCCGAGCCAGGACAGCCATGAAATTGAGCTTACCCTGCGCCGTCTGTTCCGCCAGCATGTCGATGAGGTTGCCCGCTGGGTACCGGCCGCCTGGCGTCCCGCTGTGGAATGGGTCCGGCGTGTGCCGGACCTGCCGGCCCTCGGTCACCTGCTGGCCGGTGAGGCCGTACCAGCCTGGATGCGCAATGATCCGGCACTGCGCACATTTACCAGCGAGCACATCAGCATACGTCTCGACGCCATGCGGCAGTCCGACTGTACTGCACTGGTCTGGGCCTTCCTGGCGGGTACCACGCTGGCGGATGCCTGGCGTGACTGCTGGCATGAACTGTGGCCAAAGGCGCCGCGACCGGGCAGGGGGCTCGAGGAACTGGACAGACTGTATTTTCACTACCTGCAGGCATTGCTTGGCAGCGCATCCGGCACCCTGCAGGTGCACAACGACTGGCTGCAACAACGGCTCGTCAGTGCCTTTCGCCGCTACACCTTCCAGCCCGCCACGGCCTTTGTTCACCTGGCGCTGACGGC
>CP070821.1:2360675-2367858 GCA_020344335.1 Gammaproteobacteria bacterium
CTCTTCCCCGGTGGGCTCAAGACTTGCATATTCGATCCCGTCCACATAGTAACCGGCACTGGTTTTTTCCACCTTCCCGGCCTCAAGGAGACGCGCAAAACCACCATCCTCCATCCCGGCCAGGGCCGCTTTTCGGCAGGCCTCGCCGGCATTCCAGGCATCGGCATCCAGCAAGCGGCTGACCCAGCTGTTGACTGCCGGTATTTCTTCTTTCGCAATCAGCAAGGCAACCGCGCCAAATATCAGCACGGGAATAATTCGCTGCACGCGCCGTTGCTGTTCCCGTTCGCGCCTCTTGGCCGCCTCGGAGCGCAACGAACTGATTGTCTCTTTTCCCTTTCTGATCTTCATAATACCGGGGCAATTCAGAAAACTGCCTGAATGTGCGCCGCAAAGAAAACCTTTAATACCGGCCAGGTAACAGTTGTCAATTCTTCTTGCAGAATTGCAAAAGGACCCGCTCAGTCTTTTAAAACGAAAGAGACCTTCATATTGACCCGGTATTCGGTCACCTTGTCACCGGAAACAACAACTGTCTGTTCCTGTATCCAGGCACCGTGGATGTTATCCAGCTTTTTTCCGGCGCGCTTTATCCCTGTACGAACAGCATCTTCAAAGCTCTTTTTTGAAGAAGATGTAATTTCTGTAACTTTTGCGACAGCCATGGCAATTCTCCTTGTCAATGAAAATGTATGAATCGTCCAGCAGTACCCTGCCAGCTGAGATATCAATGCGATCCTGCCACGATGGCATGTTCACCAGCTTTTTATCACATAGTGCCCGGCGGGGTGGCGATGCCTTCAACCTCAATCGTAACATGATGTATACGGGGTAATTGCACTTTTGCCTCGGCTGCCAGTTCCTCGATGATGATTTCTGTCCGCTCCAGGGTTGCCTGAGCCGCCGCGCGTGCACGGCAATAACCCATCAATTTCGGGTCATCGCGCCGCTCTCCAGGCAGCATGTCGAGATATTGCTGTTCGTATTCGGCAATGCGTGGCTGCAGGTTGGCGGTAACTGCCTCCTCGCGCAACTCTATTTCCGCTACCAGGATGGTGTGTTCATCATCGATGATGATAGAGCGCAGGTCGTGGTAACGCTCCACCTCGTGATGGCCGGCAACCACCTGTCTGAAAACCGCCTCGGCGTGCTTGTCGCGCACGTCAGAAAGTAACCGCATATTCACCGCCCCGAGATAGAATGCGGCAAAACCGAGCAATAACGCAATCATCACGGAAAAGGCAATATCCCACCCGGGACTGCCGGTCAGGTAGGTCAGGGTGATACCTGCACCGGCAAGCAGAACACCGAACGTGGCAATGGAATCTTCCAGCACAATGGCTATCAGTGTTGGTCGATCGGATTTTGCAATGTAGTTGAGTAAACCGGATTCACCGTCCTGCCGCATCTGTTGTTTCAGCGCCCGCATCGCCACTACAAGGGAATAGCCGTCAAGGAGGAGTGCAATAAACAAAACAAGTCCGGCAATCCAGATTGGTTCGATGCTGATGCCAAAAAAATCCAATGGCATCACCTCCTTCCTGTGCGACAGCTGCGCCCAGGAGTGCCAGGCATGCGCGAGACCGAGGCCACAACCAATCGAAAACAGCCCAATAGCACTCCACAGATTCCAGAGATACTTCTTCTGTCCGTGCCCGAATGCGTAATCCTCATCCTGGCGCTTGTCAACCTCACGCAGACCAATCAACAGCAGGGCCTGATTGAGACTGTCCATCAGGCTGTGTATGGCCTCGTTCATCATCGAGGCAGAGTGCGACAACAGCGCAGTAAAAAATTTCAGCACCGTCAGGATGCTGTTGGCTACCAGTGCAGTAATAACTGCCTTGCGGGTTGAATGTGCCATGACCAGACCGGGTTGATGAGTTATCTGACTCGAGTTAGAGATTATCCATGCAGTACAGCTTATTGATATAACACACCCTGATAACGTATCCAGCCACCGGGAATCGAACCATCCGGGTCATGATGCGTCCAGTGAATCACACCGCCGCGGTCATTCCACTCATAACGCCCGTGCACACTCAGGTGCTCCCCCTTGCGTACCGGAACACGGTCTGCAAGATCTATGTTATGCGACACCAGGACTGTGTGCCCGCTGTCCAGTTCAAGGATGAAACGCTGGTGGCGTGAACCTTCCTTGTCATCAGCCAGCAGGCGATCAACGCGTCCGCCGGCATCTACCCACACCCCGGAGCGTTTCCCGGCAAAGGCCTGCTCGATGCTCCCGCCACCGGTTGCCGGGAGAGTGGTTACTTCATCATGTTGATTGAAGTACCAGGCCAGCAGTACCAGCACCACCAACAGCAGTGCATTGATTCCACGCGGCAGTTTCCTCAGGTCTGGTACAGCCATACACTTCAGCCCTTCAGGATGGAACCCAGCACACCCCGCGCAATTCGCCGACCCAGAGAACTCCCAATGGAACGCATGGCACTCTTGACCATCGCTTCCACCACACCCTGACGATTGCTGGTTCGCCTGCGCGGCTGCGGTTCGGCACGTTTGCGACTGCGCGTCTCAGCCTGCTTAATCTCCTCGGCCTCTTCCGCAATTGCCGCCTTTTCGGCGCGCTCCTTCAGCATTTCATAGGCCGACCGGCGGTCCATCCGCTGATCATACCGCCCGCTGAACATGCTGCCTTCCATAATCTCCCTGCGCTCGGCCCCTGTTGCCGGACCCAGACGCGAGGATGGCGGACGGATCAGAGTCCGTTCCACAACACTTGGTATCCCCTTGCCCCCAAGAGTCGAGACCAGTGCCTCGCCGACACCCAGTTCCTTGATCGCAGTCGCCGCATTGAATGCCGGATTGGCACGGAATGTGTCTGCAGCCGCACGCACGGCCTTTTGCTCGCGTGGTGTAAACGCGCGCAGGGCATGCTGGATACGATTGCCCAGTTGCCCCAGCACTGCATCCGGAATATCCAGCGGATTCTGGGTAACGAAATAGACGCCGACCCCCTTGGAACGGATCAGGCGAACCACCTGTTCCACTTTCTCGACCAGCGCCTTCGGGGCATCATCAAACAGCAGGTGTGCCTCATCGAAAAAGAATACCAGTCGCGGCTTGTCCGGATCCCCGATCTCCGGGAGTTCCTCGAACAGCTCGGATAGCAGCCACAACAGGAAGGTTGCATAGAGCTTGGGCGTCTGCATGAGCTTGTCAGCAGCAAGAATATTGATATTCCCATAGCCGTTGGTGCCGGTGCGAATCAAATCATAGAGTTCCAGGGCGGGTTCTCCCAGAAACTGTTTGGCACCCTCCTGTTCCAGCACCAGCAGGCGGCGCTGTATGGCACCAATGGATGCGCGCGGGATGTTACCGTATTCCAGTGTCAGTTCTTTCGCGTTTTCGCCGGCAAAGGTCAGCAGGGCGCGCAGATCCTTGAGATCGAGGAGCAACATGCCCTGGTCATCTGCCATCTTGAAAACTGCATAAAGCACGCCTTCCTGTGTCTCGTTCAGTCCCAGCATGCGTGCCAGCAGCAACGGCCCCATGTCGGAGACAGTCGCCCTTACCCGATGGCCTTTTTTACCGAACAGGTCCCAGAACACCACCGGAAATGCTTCGAAGGTATAGTCCGTCAGGCCAATGGTTGCCGCTCGCTCCATCAGTTTCGGATGTTCCTTGCCGGGCTGGCTGATACCTGACAGGTCGCCCTTCACGTCTGCCATGAACACCGGCACCCCGCGGCGCGAAAAATCCTCGGCAAGAATCTGTAAAGAAACGGTCTTTCCGGTACCGGTTGCACCGGCAATCAAACCATGCCGGTTGGCCAGTCGCGGGGTCAGATAAACCGGCTTGTTGCCCTTCCCGATAAAAATACCCTTGTCTTCCACGGCGTATCTCCTGTTGCAGTTCAGGCCAGCCCCCGGCTGCCCGGCTTATTTGCCAGTTGCTCGATAATTCTTGCGTATTCACTACCCAGCTTTTTCAGTTCCGACAACTCACCCATGGAGGGTGGCTGGCCGGATGCCTTTATCGCGCGTTGTATGGACTGCATGCGCGCAATGATGCTCTCCAGCCGGGTTTCCAGGTCCTCCTGGCTGCTGTTAACGGATTTCGTCATAGTGCCTCCCTGAGCCTGGCAGCAGCCTGCTCCGGACTGATGGTAGTCACGAATAGTCCGGAACCCAGCTCGAAACCGGACGGAACTGTGGTTCTCGGACATATTTCCAGATGCCAGTGGTAACTGCTATCGCAGTCACTGAATATGTCACAGCGGGGCACCGTATGAAAATAATAATTGTACTGGGCGCCACCCAGGATGCGATCAAGGCGCTGCATGGTGCGCTTGAGAACACCCGCCAGGTCAGCGAGATCGTCCTGGTCTGCCAGCGTGAAATCACTCTGATGCCGCAACGGGAGGATGTGTACTTCCCATTCATAGCGACTGGCGAATGGCTTGATGGCGATAAAGCGCTCGCTTTTTTCGACAATGTACTGCCCGATATCGATCTTGCGGCGGATTTCACCGGAATCGCGATTGTAAATCGTCGCTTCGAAAGTCAACGCCTCATCGATCAGGTTGCAGAAGATGCATTGGTGATGCCGGCTAAAATAGTTACGGCTTTGTTCGATCTCGTTGTAGATGTTTTCCGGTATGATGGGCATGGCAATCAGCTGACTGTGCGTGTGCTTGATGCTTGCGCCGGCTGCGCTGCCGAAATTCTTGAATACCAGGACGTATTTAATCCGGTCATCCATGGCCAACAGTTCCCGCATACGTCGCTGATACACGCCCAGGAGTTCAGCCACGTGAGATGCCTGCATTTCATGTACCTCTATACCATGCCGGTCATGGTCTATGATGACCTCGTGATGCCCGTAACCGTCCATTACCTGTTGCAGCCCGAGACTCAGGCTGCGCTGGTCACTTTCAGTACCGAGCACGGGGAACAGATTCCGGACAATCCTGATCTCCCAATTGTCTTCATCCGGTACCGCCAGGATGGTTGGTGGCGTCCTGTCTTCATTGCCCTTGCAAAAGGGACAGGATGCTACATGAACACGTGTGTCATGCGGGACGCGCTCCTCCTCCTTGCGCGGTCGCAGGCCGCGCTCTGTGGCAACCAGCACGGACTCCGAGGGAACGACAGGATTGATGCGAATTTCGCGAACGGGTTCCTCTGTGTTCACTGCTAGTTTAATCCTGTTGGGTTGGTTGTTTGTGGCAGGTCACCAAACCGATTGCTACAAATCGATACCCGAAAGCTTCCGGTATCCCGTACAAGCACCGCCAATTGTATTTACGTTGCGCATTATCACCCGAAAGTATTGCAGCTATCGGGGTCACCACTGTCGATGCCTTGCCTGAACCAGTGCACACGCTGCCGGGATGTGCCGTGAGTGAATGATTCCGGAACTACATACCCCCTGCCTTTCTTCTGCAGCCGGTCGTCACCAATTGCACTGGCGGCATTCAGTGCCTCCTCGACATCCCCCTGCTCCAGCACCTGCCTGCTGCGATCCGCATGATTGCCCCAGAGCCCGGCAAAACAGTCTGCCTGGAGTTCCAGTCTAACTGATAATTCATTTGCTTCCGCCTTTCCGGCTGCACGTTGTGCCTTCCTGACCTTGTTTGTAATACCCAGAAGATTCTGTACATGGTGACCAACCTCATGGGCTACGACATAGGCCTGTGCAAAGTCCCCGGGTGCTCCATGCTGGCGCTTCAGGTCATCAAAAAATGCAAGATCGATGTACACCTTATGGTCTGCAGGACAATAGAATGGCCCCATAGCTGCATCCGCCATTCCACATGCAGACTGCACGGAACCGCTAAACATCACCAGAACCGGTTCCTGATAGTCTCTCCCGCTATTCTGAAATATTTCCCTCCAGGTATCTTCCGTATCCGCCAGCACAACGGACACAAAATCAGCCAGTTGATCTTCTTCAGGAGACGGCTTGCGGGTGCTCCCTGTTATTTCCGGGCCAAGCCCTTGCTGTATTTGCAACAGCACCTGTGGATCGATACCAAGAAAATATCCCAGTGCAAGGGCGATAACAATTGTGCCAATCCCCCCCCTGAAGGCACCTCTTCGCAACCGTGTCCCGCGACGATCTTCGATATTCGAGCTTCTTCGCCCGGTCCTCCAGCGCATGCTTCTCTCCCCTGCTGTTTGTGCCCGATATTATATAGGGTATTGCGATGCGATACCCTCTCCCTCTCCTCTGCTTTATCCCTGTGATCAGCATTAATTACGGTTTACTGTAATTCCTTTTTAAGTCACTATTGCGCGATGGAAACAGGGAATGCGATAGAACAGCAGCCGAGACGACGCCGCAGCGGTTTGCAAATCTTCCTCATTGTCCTCGTCACGATTCTGGTAACGGCGGCGCTTACCTTCTGGTTAGTACGCACCTATATCTTCCCGTCAGAATTCAAGCCGGTAGAGTTATCAGCCAGCGAAGAGCAGGTACTGACAACCAAGCTGGAACGACTGGATACATTGCAATCCCGCCGATCACGCGGCAAAAGCAGGAGAACAAAACAGAACAACCAAACCGGCAAGATGGAACCCGAGGCAGTGGAACCGGAGATTCTGGAGCCGGAAGCCTACAGCGAGGTTGGCGCCGACCGCAGTATTTCGCTGTCCGAGAGGGAATTAAATGCATTGCTTGCAAAAAACACCGATCTGGCAAGGAAACTGGCGATTGATCTGTCCGAGAACCTGATGAGTGCAAAACTGCTGGTCCCCGTTGACGAGGACTTCCCGATTCTTGGTGGCCAGATCCTGAAAGTCCGTGCAGGAGTGGAACTGGCCTACTATGAAAACCGCCCTATTGTCGTCCTGAAGGGGGTCAGTATCATGGGTGTCCCGATTCCCAATGCCTGGCTGGGAGGTTTGAAAAACATCGACCTGGTTGAATATTATGGTGCTGAATCCGGGTTCTGGAAGAGCTTTGCAGACGGTATTGATAATATCATCATCAGGGATGGCAGCCTGACCCTGGTGCTGAAAGAATAAGGCCTTGAAGGGCACCAGAGGACCTCTCCGGCATGTTCCTGAAAACCTATGGCCCGGCGATCGCAGTAACCGTCATTGGCTTCCTGGTTGCCTGGCAGTTTGTCAACCCTGCACCGCCCAGAACGATTGTAATCGCAACCGGTCACGAGGACGGAGCCTATTACCTGTTTGCTGAACAGTATCGGAAC
>CP070821.1:2367958-2374055 GCA_020344335.1 Gammaproteobacteria bacterium
CGCAGTAGTAACCCATATGTTGCACCAGTGTCCCGGATGACGGGAGCGGCCGCTACACTCGAGAATGTAGCCCGGATGCAGGCCCATAGCGCCTGCCCCGGACAGGCCATATGCCGGGGCCGGAATCCGGGGAATGTGTTTCACATCAAGGCCCCGGATTACGCTGCGCTCCATGGCCCAGGCCAGTCTCTCGACCGCTGCGCGGTCTCACCTTCTCCGGGTTACGATGCCCGGTTTGTACCGGGCCGAATAAATTCGGCCCTACATAAAGCGGTGTTGTAGGGCGGAATTTATTCCGCCAGAAAAACCTGATGCCGAATTGAGCCACGGTTCATCCACTACGCTCCACCAGCGCCACAATCCGGTTCACGGCCAGTGCCAGGTCGTCCGGTACCTCTCCGCTTGGCGGTTTGAGCGGATCACTTGCGTAGCCGGCCAGTCCTCCGCGTACCAGGCTTTCGTTGAAGGCCGTAAAATCTCGTGTATGTGTCACGATACGCATCGTATACAGCAGCGTGCAGAGCCCCGTGCGCAGCCTGTCGCCTGTATTACCGCTGGCCGGTGCAAACAGCCAGCGTGTGAACGTCCGCCGTAACTGATCGACTGCACCCATCTTGCCTACCGGCAGCGGGAAAATGGCAAGCGGTTTCCGCAGGCGGATGACTTCTACCATCATGGAAATACTGTCGCCGGTAACGACGAAACCGTCAGCGAGCCCGAGCAGTCCGCGATACGGGTTTTCATGTGCATCCGCGGTCCAGGTAAACAGCAGCGCACCTTCGGGCAGACGGTTTTGCAAGGCCTCCACGACAGCGGGGGGTGTGCGGCGGCTGGTGGTGATGTAGACGCTCCCGTGCGTTTCCTCGAGGACCCGGTTGATGGTTGACAGCAGGCGGCGGATTGCGGTGTCGTTGAAGATGAACGGGCCGGTCGGCCCACCGACCAGAAACACGGTCAGAGGTCGGGGCAGATCTGCTAACCGTGGCTCCCAGATCTCGGCAGCCGCATCAATCGCTGCTGCATCGATGCGCATCAATGGCAGGGAAATGCCCTGCAGGTTGGCACGCGGCGGAAACTGGTTCTCGGCACTGTAGATGACCAGATCATAGTCACCTGGCATGCTGGAAGGCTTGCCAACAATGACGATTTTTGTGTGCCCGCCCGACTGCTCGCGTATCCACAGCGCCACGTTGGCAGGACGCCGGCCAATGGTAAGGATGAGATCGGGCCACGGGGGTTCGAGTGGATCGGAGCGTTCCCGGTCGATGTGATACAGCGTGGGACCCACTTTCGGCTTGCCGAAAACGTACTCGTCGAGCACCTGGATGTGGCGATGTTCACAGGGCCAGGGCAGGGCCTGCTCGATTGCCTCCACCTGGGCGTTATCACCCTGCTTGTCACCCAGTACAACCCACGTAAGGGGGTTGTTTTCCCGGTGTGTCGTCGTCATGGAATGGCCGGGTCAGGGCTGATCGTCATTCGGTCTGGCAAAATCGGACGGCCGGTAGCCGAATGTCGGCGACAGGCGTTGCATCATCAGGTCCTCGAGTTCCCTGACCTGGTCCGGCGTGAAGTAGTCCGGGTAGCCGCCAACCTTGCCGCGCCGAGTCTTGAAGGTGTCCGGGTCCTTCGCGTTGTGCAGGCGCATGCCACCGCGCCGGAAGAAACCGCTGGTCTCCAGCTTGCGCAGGTTGTCGAAGGAGCCGAACGCGACGGCTTCCGCAATTTCCTCGTCCGTGAATTCCTCGCCCATCAGGCGGATCACCTGCTTCAACGTCGCGGCCGGTTCTGCGCGCAGGTCTTCATAGCGTACCAGCAGGGAGTTGTCTAGCTGCTGGAGGTTGCGCTCCCAGGTATTCAGGTAGTCGATCAGGAACGGCAACCCGATATCACTGTAACGCACGAAGTCCCACAGGGTGACTGTATGGCGGTCGATCGGGTGATCGATGAAGTGGTTGATAAGCTCCTGCTTGTGCGCCGACTGGCGCCTGGTGAACTGGAAGAACCATGACACGGCTATGTCGATGGGATTGCGTGCCAGCAGGATGACGGGCTTGTGGCGCAGGGGATCATCCGGTGCGTCCGCTGCGAGTACCTTGCCGACACTGCCTTCGTAGCTGTACCAGGCATTGGTCGCGGCGAGTCGCGGTATTTTCGAGTTACGCAGCGCCAGTTCATCCGAGCCGATCAGCGCGGAGGCTTCCAGCCCGTGTCGTACCTGGTAGAGCCGCGCGAGCATTACCTTGAGCCAGGTATTGCCGCTTTTGGGGTGACCGATGATCAGCAGGCCGGCACGGTTCGCGATTGCCAGTTCGAGGCCTGACAGCAACTTGCGACGTGTCGCGACACGCCATGGTCGGGGCAGCAGGGCGGTGGGTGCCAGGATGGCCACTTTTTTTACACTGTCACGGATCGGAATCATCGGGTCTCGGGGGAAGCCATGGTTATTTCCGGTAGTGGCTCAGCTTTTACCAGGCCGAATAAATTCGGCCCTACAAAGCTTGGTGTTATAGGGCGGAATTTATTCCGCCAGACTACAAAGCACGGTGTTGTAGGGCGGAATTTATTCCGCCAGACAAATTTAATGCTGAATTGATCCACTACATTATTTCCAGTGGCTCAGGTCACGCGCCAGCAGGCCGGACAGCTTGTCCACATCGTCCGCAAAATAATCACGCAGGCGTGCGCGCATTTCATCCGTGAACACCTGGCGTGGTTTGGCATCACTGGAGTTCCAGGTCTTGATGCGCTTGCGCAGCCCCTTGAGCCGTTTCAGCATGCGCGTGTTGCTGATCGCGATCAGCCGGAATGTCCACGGTGGGGGATTCATCACAAACTGCTGCAGCCAGGGCGACCTGAAACTGCTGGTGGCCCGGGTGCGTTTGAATTTTACCTGACCGTCGTCATCCACCCCCATGAATTCCAGGGCGCGCAGGTAGACCGAGCGCGGATCATCCCGGAAATCGTCGTGGACGATGACAAGGGTGCGTTCCCGACCGGCGACCTCGTAGAGGCGCTCCAGGTGCATTCCGAGTTTTCCGAGGAAGCCGTATTGCAGCAGCATGGGTTCGCGACAGCGTTTTGGCAGGTTGTGACCGGCTGCACGGCTTTCCTGCAGATCCCAGGCGCGTGCAAAATCCACTTCATCCTCGTCCAGCTGGAACACCATGCGACTGTGATAGGAACGCATCATCTCGACCGGGTCCCTGACCAGCACGATAAATTTCGCCCGCGGGTCGAACGCAAGGACCCGCCGGATTGCCTCCGGTTCGTAGAGATAGGAAACCGAACCGTCTCCGATGGCCTGGTGCTCCGGACCAAGGTCCCGGTGGTAGCGCGACAGGTATTGGCGGCGCAGCTCCTCAGGGCTCACGCCGGGCCGTGGTTCGAGAAAGAAATGCGGTTCCTTCGGCTTGGAAAAACTGATGCGGGGATTGCGCGACAGGGCCTTGCTGATGGCCGTGGTGCCGCAGCGTGGTGCGCCGACGATGAAACAGCTAGGGGGGAAATTCGCGGCGGCATCCGGCAGGGCGGTTTCCTCGTAACCGACGCCTTCGATCTCCGCGATACAGCGCGGCAGCGGCTTGTCTTTCGAATTTTCGAACAGGTTTTTGAGAATGGTCTTCATCTTGCGGGTATCAGGGTCGGCAATCGCAGCGGTGCATTATAAAGAGCTGCCGCGATCTGTGCCGGGTAACTTCAGCCGGGGACGGCGTCTTTGGCCCAGCGGCGCTTGGAACACAGCCATTCCTGTGGCTGCTCCGTGATCCACTCCTCAAATAACTTATTGATTTCACTTGTCATTAATAGTGCCTTGCGGTTCCTGTCCGGGACGTCCGCCGGTGCCGTGATCGCGGGGTAAAAGGTGACCCGGAAGCGGGCCGCGGCCGTCCGTTCCACGCGCACCGGGATCAGGTCACAGCCATAGCGCAGCGCCAGCCGTGCCGGCGTGACCGAGGTCAGCATGTCGTGCCCGAAAAACGATACCGGCTCCCCGGAATCGACGCGCTGGTCCACCAGCAGGCCAATCGAGTGGCCCTTGTCGATTTCCTGCATCACCGCGCGGATGCCTCCATCGCGTGGTAGCAGTCCACAGCCTATCGCGGCACGTGCCCGGTACAGCATCCGGTCCAGCCACGGGTTTTGCAGCGGCGTGTAGATACCGCTTACGGGAATACCCAGCTGCCGCATGGCGACGGCCGGGACCTCCCAGTTGGACAAATGGGCCGCAACGAATATGGCGGGTTTCCCGCCCGGTTGAAACACATCGCTGTCACTATGATTGACGATCTCGAGGTGCTCCGTGTGCCTGCCGTGTGCGATGGCAGGCAGATGGGGGAATTCCGCGAGCGTTGCGCCGACATTGCCCCAGTTGTCACGGATCAGCGCCTCGATTTCAGTCGGCGACCGGTCCGGAAAGGCCAGCGACAGGTTGCGCCGGAATTTGCGGGTCTTGTCGAGGTACGGGCCGATCAGGCGAAACACTCTCCGTCCCGCCCTGGAGGCTGCACCCGGCGGTAGCAGCCGGGTGATGCCCAGCGGGACGGCTACCAGCAGGGCCTCGATGGCCCACAGGAACTGACGCAGTAGCGGCGCACGGTCCGCGAGTTTCTTCAGGGAGCTGCCCAGGAAGAGTCTGGCCATGGTCGGGAGATCAGCCGGGCGTCGGGAGCCGTCGCCGGCCGTAAAGATCCAGCATCATGTGCATGCGTCTATTGTGCGCCATCCGCCGGCAAATCCCAAAAATTACCGGTAGCAAGTGGCACAGGATCGATAAAAACGCTTGCAGGTGTCATGATATAATTTCTTTCCGATCGTGTTTTCCGGCCCGCTAACAGCCCGGGCCACAGCCAATCAGGGGTTTTGTCTATGGAGCATTGCGTATTTATCCAGACCAATGAAAAACAGTGGCTGGGTGCGCTGGTCGCGCAGTATGCCGTGCGGCGCAACTCACAAAACAACGACAAGTTTGATGTCCATATCATGGAGTACCGGGATTATCCGTTTATGGCCAGTCGTGAGGGACAGCTCTATCTGCGCGACGGCGACAAGCGGCCCTGGGTTTCCGATGATCTCCAGTCGTTTACTCCCACCCGCTTTATGCCACCGGAACTGATGGGGTACCAGGGCCGGGCCGTGGTCATCGATCCGGATGTGTTTGCAGTCGCCGATGTCTGGGAGCTGCTGTCGCGTGACATGCAAGGCAAGGCCATCATGTGCCGCCCCAAGTCCGGCAGCAAGGGCAAGCGTGGCTGTCTGGCAACCAGCGTCATGTTGCTGGATAACGCGAAACTCACGCACTGGAAGGTCGAGGAACAGTTCAACGCGATGTTCGAATTCAAGCGCGATTACATGCCCTGGGTGTGCCTGAAGTACGAGGACCCGGACAGCATTGGCTTTTTCGAGAACGAGTGGAACGACTTTGATCACCTGACACAGCAGACGAAGATGCTGCATAACACCAAGCGCAAGACCCAGCCGTGGAAAACCGGGCTGCCGGTGGATTACCGGCCGGCCGATACGTTTCGCCTGTTTCCTCCACGCCACTGGATTCGCCGCGCGCGCCGTGCCCTGTTTGGTGACTATCGCTTCACCGGCAGCTACAAGGCCCACCCCGATCCAAACCAGGAGCAATTCTTCTTCGGGCTGGTACGTGAGTGCCTGGACAAGGGAATTTTCGGAGAGGACCTGCTGCGCGAGGAAATGGCCAGGAACCACGTGCGCCATGATGCGCTTGAGGTCGTGGAACGCGTCCCGCCGCTGGCGGCGTGATTTTTCCCTTTGGGCTTCTGTCCGTGCTTTAATTGCTGTCTATTTTCTGCCCTCACTGGCGGGTGCCTGGAGTCACCCGACAGCGGGGTACTTTTCTCTGTGCCGCCAAAGAAAAGTACCCAGAAGCAAGCGGAATGGCTATATTCTTGTGATTATTTATGCATTGACTTGCCTTATTGACTTTATTGTTGGTTCAGAATTCAGAAGCGCCTCAAATTCATCTGCCGGAACGGGTCTGGAAAACAAATAACCTTGAGCGTAGTCACAACCAGCATCTGCAAGAATTTTTTTCTGTTCCTCTGTTTCTATACCCTCGGCAATAACA
>CP070821.1:2374155-2387452 GCA_020344335.1 Gammaproteobacteria bacterium
ATCGGCCCGAACTACAATGCCGGGAGGCGCACCTGGATCGACCTGCGGCTGTAGGCTCCAAGGACCCGGCAGGGAAACCTGCCGGGTTGCCTGAGACGCAGACTACGGCAATGACTCTGGACTACAGGAAGGAACGGTTGTTATGAATACATGCATGCGCGGATTTACCCTGATCGAGCTGATGATCGTGGTTGGCATCATTGCAATCATCGTCTCCCTGGGCTATCCCTCCTACCGCGAACACGTCATAAAA
This sequence comes from Gammaproteobacteria bacterium, assembly GCA_020344335.1. GTDB lineage: Bacteria > Pseudomonadota > Gammaproteobacteria > UBA9214 > UBA9214 > SZUA-186. The sequence continues at coordinate 2,374,409 of CP070821.1, forward strand.
TCGCACCGCGCCGAGGGGATGGGGGAATTACTCGACCTGGCAGACCGTCTGGAGCGTTTCTATTCCGACCGGGGTACGTATGCCGGCGCCACCCTGGGCACAGCGGCAACCGACCTGCGCGCGGCAACCACCGAGAGGGGCAAATACAACCTGGCGATCACCGCACAGGATGCCGTTTCGTTTACCCTTACGGCCACCCCCCAGGGCCCTCAGGCCAACGATACCAAGTGCGGCACCTTGGGCCTGACCTCACTCGGGGCGAAGACGACCACGGGCTCCCTGCCGGCGGACAAATGCTGGAAGTAAAGGGTTAATCAAGCCGCACCCGACACGCCCCCCGGCTTGTCACTGCACCGCACACCGGCGAGCGTGGTTCGCGGTATACGCAGCCACTGACCTTCAGGCCTGCAGCACACGCGGCAACGAGAATGTCACCCGCTCTGCCCGCCCCAGGGACTCGACAGCCGGCTGCGCCCCCCAGGAACGCAGCTTGTCCACCACATCGGTGACCAGCTCCTCCGGCGCGGAGGCCCCGGCCGTCACACCGACGCAGGCCTTGTCCGCTACCCATTCCCGCTGGATCTGCCCGGCCGCATCGATGAGATAGGCGGGGATCCCCTGCTTGTCGGCAATCTCGCGCAGACGGTTGGAATTGGAGCTGTTGGCGGATCCGACCACCAGGATGACATCACACTCGCTTGCCAGCGCCTTGACCGCATCCTGCCGGTTCTGGGTGGCGTAGCAGATATCGTCCAGGCGCGGCCCCTGGATGGCCGGGAAGCGCTGTTTCATGACTTCGATGACCCGCGCCGTATCATCCACGGACAACGTCGTCTGGGTGACGAACGCCAGGTCATCCGGGCTTTCAACCTCAAGCTGCAGTACATCCTCCGGTGACTCCACCAGATAGATGGCGCCGCCCTTCGCGGCATCGTACTGCCCCATCGTACCCTCCACTTCCGGGTGTCCCCGGTGCCCGACCAGCAGGCATTCCCGTCCGGCCTGCGCATGGCGGCTGACTTCCAGGTGCACCTTGGTGACCAGCGGACAAGTGGCATCGAACACCCGCAAGCCGCGGCGTTGCGCTTCCTCGTGTACCTGCCGCGAAACACCGTGTGCACTGAATACTACCGTCGCATCATCCGGGACATCATCCAGCTCATCGACAAACACCGTACCGAGTTCGCGCAGCCGCTCCACGACATGGCGATTGTGCACCACCTCATGGCGCACGTAGATGGGCGCCCCAAACAGTTCCAGGGCACGCTCGACAATCTCGATGGCACGATCGACGCCGGCACAGAAACCGCGGGGATTGGCGAGAAGAATTTTCATGGCGTTAGGGTACGGATTCAGGGGTGATTATAGGTCATGAACGAATCCGTGTAGTTATTCCTCCCCCGGCTCTGCCGGCAGCACGTCGACAATCTCCACATCAAAGGTAATGGTATGGCCCGCGAGCGGATGGTTGAAGTCCACTTCCACACTGTCATCCGAGACTGACAGTATCGAACCGGGGATTTCTTCTCCGTCCGGCGTCTCGAAGCCAATGATCATCCCGGGCTCCGGTTCCATGTCATCGGCAAACCGCTCGCGCGGCAGTCGCCGGATGTTCGCCGGATCCCGCAGTCCATAGGCCTGTTCCGGGTAAAGTTCCAGGCGCTGGGTATCGCCGGGCTTCAGCCCATACAGACCCAGTTCCAGCCCGTGCAGCAGCGACCCGTCACCCATGCGGAAGGTGTGCGGTTCGCCGCTGAAGGTTTCCTCGGCCACCGTACCGTCTTCCAGCGACAATCTCAGATGCAGGGTAACAGTACTACCGACACCGATCGGATATTTTATTCCGGTATTCAAACTGGTCCCCGTTACATTGTGTCGGGATTCGCAGGCTCAGCCCGGCCTGTGCTGCTACGATGTTTTCTTGTGGCCCCAAAAGGCATCCAGTACCAGCAGGCAGGCACCGATGGTGATGGCCGAGTCGGCGACATTGAAGGCCGGCCAGTGCCAGGCCCCGTAGTAGAGGTCGATAAAATCGATCACATAACCGTATACCAGCCGGTCAATCAGGTTGCCCGCGGCGCCGCCCAGAATCAGCGACAGGGCCAGCGCAAGCCGTGTCTGGCCTGCCGGCAGGCGTCGCAGCCACACGATCAGGATCATACTGACGACCAGGGTAAGGCCCACGAAGAACCAGCGCTGCCAGCCTGAGGCATCGCTCAGGAAACTGAATGCGGCACCGGGATTATAGACCTTGTGCAGTGACAGGAAGGGCAGCAGGTTTACCGGTTCATTGAATTGCAGCAGCGCATCGGCGATCAGCTTGCTGCACTGGTCCAGTATCAGTACCACGCCGGACAGCCAGAACCACTTCATGTCATGCGTACCGGCGGTTCAGGCGTAACGGCGCGTTTCACCGGCGCCGTCCACATTCTCGACGCAGCGCAGGCAGATCCCGGGATGCACGTCATGGCTCCCGACATCCTCGCGATGATGCCAGCAGCGGCTGCACTTGTTGTATTCCGACGGCGTGGTCCGGATCCACAGCGACATATCCCCGACTGCAGCATCCACCGCATCATCCGGATGTTCGTCCGCTGGATGCACGCGTGCATAGGAGGTAATGAATACGAATCGCAGTTCATCCTCCAGCGCCTCCAGCATCGCGCGGGTCGCGTCATCAACATACAGGTCCACCTCGGCATCGAGCGAGGAACCGATCGCACCGTCCACGCGCAGCTTTTCGAGTTCCTTGCTAACGGCTTCACGCACAGAGATGACCCGGCTCCAGTAAGCGGTACCCATGGCGTTCAGCGCCTCGACCTCCGAGTAAAACGCCGGCGGCAGCTCATACCAGGTTGACAGAAACACGGAGTCATCGCGTTCACCCGGCAGGTGCTGCCAGATTTCCTCGGCGGTAAAACTCAGGATCGGGGCCAGCCAGCGCACCAGGCATTCCGCCACGTGAAACAGTGCGGTCTGTGCGGAACGCCGCGGGATGCTGTTCTCCTGCAGCGTGTAGATCCGGTCCTTGATGATATCGAGGTACAGGCTGCCCAGGTCGACGGCACAGAAATTGTGCACCAGCTGATAGATGCGATGAAATTCATAATCGTCGTAGGCCTGGCGTACCTGATCCTGCAGCTCGCGGGTACGTTCCACGATCCAGTGATCGAGGTTCAGCATCTGTTCCGGGTCCAGCAGGTGACTCGCCGGGTCAAACCCGTGCAGGTTCGCGAGCAGAAACCGCGAGGTATTGCGCAGCCGGCGATAGGCATCCGCCGTACGCTTGAGGATCTCGTCGGACACGCTCATCTCGCCGCGATAGTCCGTGGCCGCCACCCACAGGCGCAGGATATCCGCCCCCAGCGAGTTCACGACCTTCTGCGGCGCCACCACGTTACCCTTCGACTTGGACATCTTCTGGCCTTTCGCGTCGACGGTGAACCCGTGCGTGAGCACTTCCCTGTAGGGGGGCACCCCTTTCATGGCGACCGCGGTCAGCAGCGATGACTGGAACCAGCCACGGTGCTGGTCCGAACCTTCCAGGTAGAGATCGGCGGGATAACCCAGTTCCGCGCGCTGTTCGAGAACGGTGAAATGCGTCACCCCGGAATCGAACCAGACATCGAGTGTGTCGGTGACCTTTTCGTAGTCATCCACGTCTCCACCCAGCAACTCGGCCGGGTCGAGCTCAAACCAGGCATCGATGCCCTGCTCTTCCACCCGTTTCGCGACGGCCTCGATCAGGTCGAGGCTGACCTTGTGCAGTTCACCGGTCTGCCTGTGGACGAACAGGGTAATTGGTACACCCCAGGTGCGCTGCCGGGAAATGCACCAGTCCGGCCGGTTCAGGACCATGCCCTCGATACGTGCCTTGCCCCACTCCGGAATCCACTTCACTTGCTTGATGCCCGCCAGTGCGGCCGTGCGCAGGCCGTTTTGATCCATGCTGATGAACCATTGCGGGGTGGCGCGAAAGATGATCGGTGTCTTGTGCCGCCAGCAATGCGGGTAACTGTGGCGCAGCTTTTCCTCGTGCACCAGTGCACCGCGACTTTTCAGCACCTCGATGACACTCGCATTGGCAGCGAATACGTGTTCTCCGGCAAACAGCTCGGTATCCGGCAGAAACCGGCCATCACCGCCAACCGGGTTATCCACGGGCAGATCGTAGCGAGCGCCAATGACGTAGTCGTCCTGACCATGACCGGGTGCTGTGTGTACCGCACCGGTGCCGGCCTCCGTGGTGACGTGTTCACCGAGGATGACGGGTACTTCGCGTGCATAGAAGGGGTGTCCGAGTTGCAGCCCTTCGAGATCACTTCCCTTGCAGTAGGCAACCACCTGGTATTGTTCTGCCCCGAAGCGCAGCATGGCATCCTTGAGCAGCGCATCCGCCAGCAGCAGTCGCTCCTTGCCGCGCCCGGTATCACATTGCACCACGACATAGTCCAGCTCGGGATTGAGGGCAACGGCACGGTTCGCGGGCAGGGTCCACGGGGTGGTGGTCCAGATGACCGCCGAAACCGGTCCTTCACCGGGCTGACCCTCGACATGGTGACAGCGTGTCAGCAGCCCGGCCTCGTTCAGCACACCAAAGCGCACATCGACTGCCGGTGAATCCTTGTCCTCGTACTCGACCTCTGCTTCGGCCAGTGCCGAACCACAATCCGTGCACCAGTGCACCGGCTTGGAACCCTTGGTCAGGTGACCGTTTTCCACGATCTTTCCCAGTGCACGGATGATATTGGCTTCAAAATCATGCTGCATGGTGAGATAGGGATTCTGCCAGTCGCCGGTAACACCGAGACGGATAAAATCCTTGCGCTGGCCATCCATCTGCCTGCCCGCGTATTCGCGGCAGGCTTTTCTGAAGGAAGGTGCATCCACCGTGTGTCCCGCCTTGCCCACCTTCTTCTCCACATTGAGCTCGATGGGCAGACCGTGACAGTCCCAGCCGGGGATAAAGGGGGCATCAAATCCGCTCAGGGTCTTGCTCTTGACAATGATGTCCTTGAGCACCTTGTTGACCACATGACCGATATGAATATCGCCATTGGCATAGGGCGGCCCGTCGTGCAGCACGAAGCGCGGGCGACCCTCAGCGACGCTGCGCAACCGACGGTACAGTTCCATGTCCTCCCAGCGCTTGAGAATTTCCGGCTCGCGGTTGGGAAGATTGCCCTTCATCGGAAAAGCCGTCTTCGGCAGGTTGAGCGTATCTTTATAGTCAGTCATGAACGTTTCTATTGCCTGATCCCGGCGGACGCAGAGTTATAACTCATTAAGATTGCGATTGAAACTATCCATCGGTAATGCGCCCCGTGCAATATCTCCGTTCGGGTTCGCAACGCTGCAGCGTACCCCCGGAACAGGCAACTGTGCTGTTGGGCCGCGCTACTCGCTGGCGAACCAGGACCGCGCCTGCTCCTCATCCCGCCGGATCTGCGCCTGCAAGGCAGCAAACGACTCGAAGCGCTGCTCCTCCCGGATCTTGTGCAGAAAACTGACCCGGACATGGCAACCGTAGATATCCTGGTCAAAATCGAACAGATGGACTTCCAGCTGGCTGCGGGTCCCGTCGACGGTGGGCCGGGTACCGACATTGGCCACCCCCTGCCGCGAGGCACCCGGGAGTCCGTGCATTTCCACGGCAAACACGCCCGCCACCGGTGTCGCGGCCCGGTGCAGGTAGATATTGGCGGTCGGATAGCCGATGGTACGGCCACGCTTGTCGCCATGCGCGACCCGTCCGCTCATTCCGTAGGGTCGTCCCAGCAGCCTCTTTGCCGCAACCATATCACCGGCCTCCAGCGCGGTACGGATACGGGTACTGCTGACACGACTGCCACCGACATCAAATGTCTGCATGGCGTCGACCGGAAATCCCCGGCGCGCGCCGGCCTGCTCCAGCAAGCCAAAGTTCCCGGCACGTTCCCGGCCGAACCGGAAATCATCCCCGACCACGAGGTGCCGTACATCCAGGCCCTCGACCAGGATCACGCGGATAAATTCATCCGGGGACAGGCTTGCGAGATACTCATCGAAGCGCAGGCACAGCACCCGGTCGACCTCAAGATCCCGCATAACCTCCAGCTTCTCGCGCAGGCGGGTCAGCCGCGGCTGGGCCGCCTCCGGCATAAAGAATTCCAGCGGCTGGGGTTCGAAGGTAATCACGGTCAGCGGCAGTTCGTTTGCGCGGCGGGAAAGCTGGTTGAGTATGGCCTGGTGGCCGCGGTGTACTCCGTCGAAATTGCCAATCGTCACCGCACAGCCCCGGTGCCGGGGACGGAGATTATGCAGCCCGCGTATCAGTTCCATGATCTAGCCGGTTTCCTGTTCACGCCAGAGTGTCGCCAGCCGCAGACCGCAGGCACGCAGCGCCAGGAAATAGGCGGCAGCGCCGATGGCAACCCATTGCAACAGCTGCAGTGCGCGTTCCCCGGCATTCCAGCCGATCCACTGCAGTACATCAGGCACCCCCAACAACAACAGACCGGCCAGCAAGCTGCCGGCAACCCCGATCTGCAGGAAAAACCGCCGCCATCCGGCCTGTGGCCGGTAGATGGACTTGCGAACCAGCACTGCGAACAACAGGCCGGCATTCACCCAGGCGGCGATCGAGGTCGCCAGTGCCAGCCCGGCATGCGGCCCCGGGATATTCAGGCGCACCATGGGGACCACGAACGCCAGGTTCAGCACGATATTGGCCAGCAATGCCACGACAGCGATCCGTACCGGTGTACGCGGGTCCTTGCGCGCATAAAAGGCCGGTGCCAGCACCTTGATGAGCATGAACCCGGGGAGTCCAGCGGCATAGGCCATGAGGCTCAGTCCGGCCATATCGACATCGGCCGCACTGAAGTCACGGTACATGAACAGCGTAGTGATCATGGGAGCCGCAAGGATGAACAGGGCCACTGCCGAGGGTATCCCAATCAACAGAACCCAGCGCACGCCCCAGTCCAGGGTACGGGAAAACTCCGCGTCCGAAGCGTTGGCATGACTGCGCGACAGGCTCGGAAGAATAACGGTCGACAGGGCAATCGCGAACACGCCCAGTGGAAATTCCATCAGCCGGTCCGAGTAGTACAGCCAGGTAACGCTGCCGGTTACCAGGAATGACGCGATCAGCGTGTCGATCAACAGGTTGATCTGCGCGACAGAGGAACCGAAGATCCCCGGCAGCATGAGTTTCATGATGCGCCTGACACCGGTGTCGCGAATACCCCAGCGCGGCCGCGGCATCAGCCCGATGCGTTTCAGTGAAGGCAGCAGAAACAATAACTGGACCACTCCTGCGACAAACACGCCGCCGGCCAGCGCCAGTACCGGCTGCTCGAGTTGCGGGGCGACGAGCAGCGCCGCACCGATCAACACAACATTCAGCCAGACCGGTGCAAGCGATGCTGCCGCGAAGCGGCCATAAGTATTCAGGATCCCGGCGGCCATTGCCACCAGTGATACAAACAGCAAATAGGGAAACGTCATGCGCAACATCTGTGCTGCCAGGTCAAACTGGCTGGCATCCCGGTACAGAAACCCGGGCGCAAAGATGGTGATCAATACCGGGCTGGCCAGTACACCCAGCACCGTAAGCAGCGACAGGATACCCAGCAGAGTCCCTGCGACCCGGTTAACGAGTTGCTGGACGGCATGCTCGTCACGCTGTTCCCGATACTCCGCGATCACGGGTACGAAGGCCTGCGAAAAGGCCCCCTCGGCAAACAGCCGGCGCAGGAAATTCGGAATCTTGAAGGCAACAAAGAAGGCATCCATGGCCGCCGTGGCACCGAAGCCGGCCAGGACGATATCGCGCACCAGCCCCAGAACCCGGGACGCCAGTGTCATCATGCCTACAATTGCCGTATTTTTCAGTAACTTACCTGTCATTTACTCAATAACCGGTGCGCCAGATGGTCACCCTCCGGTTTCTGGTCAGGAGGCTCTACCGCAGAGTCGCACGACTGCAGGAAGACGAGCGCTAGAGTATCGCATGGAGCAATACCCGGGAGAGCATGGAAAACAAAAGCTTATCAAAAGCGGGGCCGATGTTCGGCAATTCCGGGGGTTGCGGGCAGTAGAATTTCTCCGGAAACCATCTACCTCCGCGTCGCTGTGCTGATTGCATCGCGATCATCCCTGCCTGTCATCCCCTACCGTGATGATTCAAGATTGACAATTCCCTGCAATATCCGCATAGTACGCCGTCTTTCCAGTTACCGGATACAGCAGGAGCAGACCTTTTGGCCAACTCAGCACAAGCGACCAAGCGTGCCCGCCAGGCGGAGAACCGCCGCCAGCGGAACGCCAGTCAGCGCTCTCAACTGCGCACCTCGATCAAGAAAGTCTTCGCTGCAATTGGCGCAGGTAATGCGGATGACGCAAGACAGGCCTTTCGGGATGCCGTCCCGGTCATTGACAGTGCTGCCGGCAAGGGCCTGATTCACAGGAACAAGGCCGCACGTCACAAGAGCCGACTCAACCAGCATATCCGTAACCTGTAAGGAAACGCGACAACGATTTCAGAAAAGCCGGTCAACGACCGGCTTTTTCATTAGAGGCTCAGTTTGTAACAGGCCGAATAAAATCGGCCCTACAAAGAACGGTGTTGTAGGGCGTAATTTATTCCGCCAGACAGATATAACACCAAACTGAGCCACTACCGTATTTTCATGTCAGCAGCACAAGGTTGTCACGGTGAATCAGTTCGGGTTCATCCACGTACCCCAGCAGGGACTCTATCCGGTTGCTGGCGTGCCCGATAATCCGGCGTGACTCTACCGCACTGTAATTGACCAGGCCGCATGCCACTTCCTCGCCATCGGGGCCGAAACACAAGACCAGGTCACCGCGCTCAAATTCCCCGTCCACGCGGGTCACTCCCACCGGCAGCAGGCTACTGCCGGCACCCCGCAGGACATTCATGGCGCCCGGGTCGAGCATGAGGCTGCCGCGTACCTGCAACTGGCCAGCCAGCCATTGCTTGCGTGCGGCCAGCGGTTCGCTGGCAGGATACAAGCGGGTACCCGGGAAATCACCGACGGCAATACGCTTCAGGATATTTTCTTCCCGGCCGGACGTAATCACAGTCAGTGTCCCTGAGCGTGCCGCAAGCTTTGCTGCCCTGACCTTGGTCAGCATACCGCCCCTGCCCAAAACTCCCCCGCTGGCCGACGCCACGGATTCCAGCCGCGCCGTACCCGCCTGTGCCTCCTCTATCAGTTCCGCGTCCGGACTGGTGCGCGGGTCACTGCTGAACAGGCCTGGCTGGTCGGTAAGGAATACCAGCAGCTCCGCTTCGACCAGGTTTGCCACCAGGGCTGCCAGCGTGTCGTTGTCCCCGAAACGGATTTCCTCGGTGGTGACGGTATCGTTTTCGTTGACCACCGGGATGACATTCAGGCCCAGCAGCGTCCGCAGGGTACTGCGTGCATTCAGGTAACGCTGGCGGTCCGCCAGGTCATCGTGCGTCAACAGCACCTGTGCGGTATGCAGCCCGTACCTCTGGAAGCGGGATTCATAGGCCTGGATCAGGCCCATCTGGCCGACGGCTGCCGCAGCCTGCAGCTCATGCAGGGCATGCGGACGCTCCGACCAGCCCAGGCGGGTCAGGCCTTCAGCAACCGCTCCGGAGGAGACCAGCAACAGCTCCACGCCATCCCCTTTCAGGGCAACCATCTGGTCCACCCAGCCGTCGATGGCACCCACGGCAAGGCCGCGCCCCTCATCCGTTAGCAGGGAACTGCCAATCTTGATGACCCAGCGCTTGCAGTCACTCGTTTTCAATTTATTCATCATATTTCCGGGCAATCAATTCCAGGCAATGGACACCGATTTCACCGCAAAGATACGCAGAACGCAAAGATATTCAGACATAGATAGTGGCTCAGTTTGGCGTCAAATCTGTCTGGCGGAATAAATTCCGCCCTACAACACCGTTCTTTGTAGGGCCAAATTTATTCGGCCTGGTACCAACTGAACCACTACTCAGACATAGAATCATGCTGGAAGCTGTGCATATTAACTCCCGGCTTCACCGTCCGTTTCAAGAAACGCCATGATGGCGGTAGTGAGTTCCCGTGTACCTTCGCCGTTCAGGGCCGAAATCTCGAAGACCGGCCCTTCCCAGCGCAGCGCCGCAACAATCTCCCGGCAGCGTTCCTGGCGGTTACCCGGTGGTAGTAAATCGGTTTTATTCAGCACCAACCAGCGTTCCCGCTGTACCAGTTCCGGACTGTACTTCTCGAGTTCGGCCAGGATGGTTGCAACATCACTGACCGGATCGCCGGCGGGCCCGGTGTCCACCAGGTGCAGCAACAGCCGGTTACGCGCCAGGTGTTTCAGAAACTGTATACCCAGGCCGGTTCCTTCTGCAGCGCCTTCGATCAGTCCGGGAATATCCGCCATCACAAAGCTGCGGTGCGCGGAGACGCTGACTACCCCCAGGTTCGGATAGAGGGTAGTGAACGGGTAGTCCGCCACCTTCGGTCGTGCCGAGGAAACGGCGCGAATCAGTGTCGATTTGCCTGCATTTGGCAGGCCGAGCAAACCCACATCGGCAAGCAATTTAAGCTCCAGGTGCAACCGCCGGCGCTCGCCGGGAGTACCGGGCTTCGACTGCCGTGGCGCGCGGTTGGTGGAGCTCTTGAAGCGTGCATTACCGAGACCATGAAAACCGCCGCGTGCAACCAGGAAGCGCTGGCCATCGTGTACCAGATCACCGATCAATTCGCCGGTATCCTCTTCGTGCACCATGGTACCCACCGGCACGGCCACCACGAGATCCTCACCGGACTTGCCGGTACGATTGCTACCCTTGCCGTTCTCTCCGCGCTGCGCCTGGAATTTCCGGTTATGGCGAAAATCCACGAGCGTGTTGATATCACCGTCCGCCTCCAGCCAGACACTGCCGCCATCTCCCCCGTCACCACCATCCGGTCCGCCGAACGGGATGTATTTCTCGCGTCGAAAGCTGACACAGCCGTTTCCGCCATCTCCGGCAATCACCTCGATTGTTGCTTCGTCTATAAACTTCATAAGGGGTCATACTTCATTAAACTACCGGTCCGGGCAAGCACTGTCGCCGGCAAACAAGCTGTCCGTCTGTAACCATGACATATGCCATGGCGCGTCACTCCAGCACGATGGGCAGGATTTCCGGGTGCCGTGTAGCACAGGGATGTGCGGGAACGGCCGTAGTTTCGGTCGCGCTCCCGGCTTCCTCGGCAACTGCTCCTGCGTCGCCTAAGGGCGCCTACTGTTGGGACTCTACCTCCCGCGGTCGCTGCGGGCATCCTGCCCTCTCGCGACACTTGCACGTCCATTTGCATCGTCCATGCAGTCGTGCCTCCCGCAACACATGCACATGGCCCAGGCCAGTCCCTAGACCGGTTCCCGGTCTCGCCTTATTCCTCTACTTCCTCCCTGCTGGCAAATAAAAAGCCCCGCTCGATGGCGGGGCTTCGGGATTCATGTACTGTGCCAGCCTCAGCCGGCAATGACTTCCACGAATTTGCGCTTCCTGGCACCGCGCTGCACGAACTGGACCTTGCCATCGGTCCTGGCAAACAGCGTGTGGTCCCTGCCGCATCCCACGTTCCTGCCAGGATGAAAATGCGTACCCCGCTGTCTGACAAGGATGTTGCCAGCCAGCACGGCTTCGCCGCCATAGCGTTTGACGCCGAGTCGCTTCGACTCGGAATCGCGACCGTTACGGGTACTGCCACCAGCTTTTTTATGCGCCATGCCTGAATCCTCTAACGATGTGATCGATCACGAAATACCGGTGATCTCCACTTCTGTGTAATCCTGCCGGTGCCCCATCCGTTTCATATGGTGTTTGCGACGCCGGAACTTGATGATATCGACCTTGGGGCCACGGCCCTGGGCCTTTACGCGGGCACTCACGCGGCTGCCTTCGACATAGGGCGTGCCGATTTTGACATCTTCACCCTCACCGACCATCAGTACCTGGTCGAACTCGACGGCATCCCCCTCGACCGCGTCAAGTCTTTCGACTTTCAGGGTATCGCCCTCGGAAACCCGGTACTGCTTGCCACCGGTTTTGATTACCGCATACATGCCATGACTCCAACTACATCATCTGTCTTCAGAAAAAGGTCGCTTATTCTAATGACGGGACATCGACAGGTCAATCAAATACCTGCCGGGACAGCGCCGCTCACATCGTTTAGACTACCCACCCTTTCAGCAACCCGGTATAACTGGCGAAACCGTCCGCCCGATAACCATGCATTATGCAAGAAAAACTTAATAATCAAGTAGTTATAATGAATGTTGAGGCGCTCCGGGCGCTCGTGGCCGAGGATGTGGCGGCAGTTGACGCGCTCATCCGGGAACGCTTGACCAGTGATGTGGCGCTCATCAACCAGTTATCCGCCTATATCATCAACAGCGGTGGCAAGCGGCTGCGGCCCCTACTGGTGCTGCTGGCCGCACGGGCCTGCAATGTCCGGGGCAACCAGCACATCAACCTGGCCGCCGTTATCGAGTTTATCCACACCGCCACCCTGCTGCATGACGATGTCGTGGATGCCTCGCAACGACGCCGGGGCAACCTGACCGCGAATACCGTGTGGGGCAACGAGGCGGCGGTGCTGGTCGGGGATTTCCTCTACTCACGGGCCTTCGAGATGATGGTCGATGCCAATGACATGCGCATCATGGACATCCTCTCGCATACGACAAATGCCATCGCCGAGGGCGAGGTCCTGCAACTGCTGAATTGCCATGATGCCGATACCAGCGAGGCACACTACCTTGAGGTGGTGCGCCGCAAGACGGCCAAGCTGTTCGAGGCTGCCGCGCAGATTGGAGCGGTACTCGGCAACCAGCCGGAGCCGGTGGAGGCGGCGCTGGCGAACTACGGGATGCACCTCGGCATTGCCTTCCAGCTGATTGACGACGTACTCGATTACAGCGCGTCTCCCGAGGAGACCGGCAAAAACCTCGGTGATGACCTGGCGGAGGGTAACCCGACCCTGCCCCTGATCCACGCCATGTGCCAGGGCACACCGGAAC
>CP070821.1:2387552-2404768 GCA_020344335.1 Gammaproteobacteria bacterium
CACGGCGGAGTAGTGACGAATGAGGTGGATGTCGCCAGGTATGTTGACCTGTTGATCGGTGTGGTGCCTATCGTGAACCTGGAATGGATCCAGAAGATCCACCGTGACTGCGAGCAGCGTGGTTATTCAGCCGAGGCCGTGACCGATACCATCCTGCGGCGAATGTATGATTACGTGCATTACATCACCCCGCAGTTCTCGCGCACCGACATCAATTTCCAGCGCGTACCCACGGTGGACACATCAAACCCGTTCATCGCCCGGGATATCCCGATCGCGGATGAAAGTTTCGTGGTGATCCGCTTTCGTGATCCGAAAAAGTTTGATATCGACTTCCCTTATCTGCTCAATATGGTGAAGGACTCGTTCATGTCACGCCGCAATTCCCTCGTGGTACCTGGTGGCAAAATGGGGTTTGCCATGGAAATCATCCTGGCGCCGATTATCGAACATATGCTGGCACAAAGGACCAGTTCCTGAACCTTGCTTAACACTCTGGCGGGGAACTATTTCTCCCCGCCAGAAAACCTCTGGCATAGTGGCCAGACAGCCCCCGAGTCGTTCCTGCAGTGCTTTCCGGCCACCCCGTAACATGTGCTGCGATAATCTTGCATACCCATAGCCATATCCTATACTTCTATTAGCTGTTCTTATCAAAACAACGATAGTTGGTGGAGGAGCGGGAGTGATTATCACGACAACCGATCCGATCACGGGAGAAGATCTCGTAAACCCGGAGACCAAGCCTTTCATCATTGAAGGGAAAGGCCACCTCGCAGTAAAAATCTACTTCGAATCAGAAGAAACCCGCCGCGCCTATCTCGACATTAAAATCGAACACCCGGATGATGATTTCACGGTCAACCCGGACAATCCCGACCCCGTCGTGGCGGACTATAACTAGGCCCGCCCGCCATCCTGCAATACCGGCTTCACCATGTCCGCGATCGAAACCTACCTTAAATCATGTCGCGAACTGTCACGCTTCTGTTCCCAGAATGGCTGGATTGACAATAACTCGCTGCATTACGCAGCTACCTGGGAAAACGACAACGAGGTCCTGGTCGATATCGAGTTTGACGAACTGCTCATGGAGGACGGAGGCAGCCTTGCTGGCAAGGTATCCTGTTACGGGCAAATGCGGCTGTTCCTCGACAAGTACGGCCAGGTAATCCGTTGCGAAATACTCTAGCAAATCTGCACACGCTCACAAACTGAAACCCAGCAGGAGTAAACTATCCCTGAGTCCGGGGGTTATGGCTCTGCTTGGCCGGGCACCCGGGAATACTCCCTGCTGACGGAACAGGACTTCGTATATAACATATAGCCATGCACAAGACATTGACTATCATCCTTGCCGGCGGGACCGGATCAAGACTCTATCCATTGACCCGGGAGCGCGCAAAACCTGCCGTACCGTTTGGCGGAAAGTACCGCATTATCGATTTCACGCTGGCAAACTGCCTGCACTCGGGGATGCGCAATATCCTGGTACTTACGCAGTACAAGTCACATTCCCTGCACAAGCACCTGCGGGACGGCTGGTCAATTTTCAACCCTGAACTGGGTGAATACATCACCACCGTCCCTCCACAGATGCGCAAGGGCGACGACTGGTATGCCGGAACTGCAGACGCCATTCACCAGAACCTGTTCCTGTTGCAACGCAGCAAGGCTGACACCGTTCTCATACTTTCAGGCGACCACATCTATCGGATGGACTACGCCGCGATGCTGGCATTTCACCGGCAGCAGAATGCCGACGTCACTATTGCATGCATGAAAGTCGGACGTGATGAAGCCGGTAACTTTGGCATAATGAATGTCGATAATTCGATGCGCATCATTGCATTCGAGGAAAAGCCGGAACAGCCAAAAACCATACCGGGCGATACGGACCACTGCCTTGCTTCAATGGGAATCTATATCTTTTCCATGAACCTGTTACAGGAAACCCTGGAAGCAGACCACACCGATGAAAAATCCGGACATGACTTTGGCAACGATATCCTGCCAGGACTGGTTCACAGCCGCCGCATATATGCCTACCGGTTTGGCGAAACAACCGGTCGGGTAACACCGGACAATTACTGGCGCGATGTAGGCACCATTGATTCTTTTTACGAGGCGAATATGGACCTGCTGGAGCCGGTACCGGCCCTGAACCTGTACCAGAACAACTGGCCGATCCGCACCTACCAGTCACAGCCTCCGCCGGCACGCACCGTCCCCGGGGCGTCCGGTAGCGAGGGTATTTCCATCAATTCAATAGTCGCCGGAGGTACGGTGATTACCGGTGGCAGCGTGCAACATTCCATACTCTTCCCCGGGGTGCATGTCGGCGACGAGGCTATTGTCAGGGATGCCATCCTGTTTCACGGCGTCCACGTTGGAAACAATGCAGAACTGCGCAATTGCATTGTTGACAAGGGAGTGCAGATACCGGCCGGGGAGTCTATTGGTATTAACCTGGACAAGGACAGCGAGCGCTTTACCGTTTCACCCAGGGGAGTTGTAGTTGTTCCCAAGCATTACCGGTTCGGGTGAAACAATATGGTCAGAAATATACATAACCTTCCCCTACCAGGCGATCGACCTCGGCCGGACCCAACGGGACCTGTTCAATAAAAGCGGGGATATCATCCCGCTCGACACCCTGAACTTCCATCATGGCCTGGCAGATCTTTACATCGACAATTTCATAGGCATCCAGCCGGGCGGCCTGGTCGACAATATCCTTGTACTCGTCATATTTTTTTTTCGAAAAAAACTCCACTTCCGGTCCGTGCAGCACCAGCACGATGCTGGCTTCCTGCTTGCCGGAGGTCAATTTCCCCGCCAGTATTTCGGCCCGGTCAAACAGAACCTGCAGCTCTTCCACGGTATGAACACTGATATCCAGAACGGTCCGCCCCGGGACTGTATCAGTCTCCCCGGGTTCCAAATCAATCCCTCCCGGAGCTTGCTCTGCTGATTGCTTTGACTTTTTGTCTGTAATTTGTGCAATACCTGTTTCTTGCACTTCCGGATTCATTCCTTTCCATATATAGGCAAGCCCCGATACCAGTGCGACCAGTAACACCAGTCCAAGTCCTTTCTTCATTCGTTATCCCCTTTACATACTGACCCAGGAAATTATTTTCTGAGTCTTATTTTACCCCGCCATACAAGGCATGGTAAGCAAAGCGCCAAACCGGGTTTTCGGGTACACTCTGCGAACAATTTTATAACTGCCGGTAACAGTGGGCCAGAGCATGCAACCCGGGACCAACACACAAGACAACAGCAATCACCGCCATCAAAGGCAGCTGGCCATATGGCTGCTGGTGTGCTGCGCACTGATATTTGCCATGGTCGTGCTGGGCGGGGTGACGCGACTGACAGGATCGGGGTTGTCGATGGTGGAATGGGATCCGGTATTCGGTATTGTCCCGCCACTGGATCAGGCCAGCTGGGAGGCGGTCTTCGAGTTGTACAAGCAGTCACCGGAATACCAGAAGATCAACATAGGCATGGACCTCGGCGGCTTCAAGAAAATCTACTGGTTCGAGTTCGCACACCGGCTGCTGGGACGCTCGATAGGCGTCGTCTTCCTGGTTCCGTTTCTTTTTTTCCTGTTGACCGGGCGGATTGCCCGGCCACTGATACCAAAACTCGTTGCGATGTTTGTACTGGGAGGACTGCAGGGTGTGCTCGGCTGGTACATGGTCATGAGCGGACTGATCGATGATCCTCATGTCAGCCAGTACCGGCTCACTGCACATCTGGTGCTGGCAGTCCTGATCTATGCCTTTATTTTCTGGGTCGCCCTCGATCTGCTGTTTCGTTCCGTGAAACACGAGGCACATACCTTTCCAGTACGCCTGCGAACAGCTGTGAATACCCTGACAGGCCTCGTTTTCATTACCATCCTGTCCGGCGGCTTTGTAGCCGGGCTGAAAGCAGGTTTTGCCTATAACACCTTCCCGCTAATGGACGGACAATGGGTACCCGAGGTTATCCTGATACAGGAACCGCTGTGGCGAAACTTCTTTGAAAATATTGCAACCGTGCAGTTTGACCACCGTCTGCTGGCCACGCTGTCATTTTTCGGGGCCGTCGTCATCTGGCTGCTGTCCCTGCGTCACAGCCTGCCGTTGCAGGTCCGGACTGCACTTCACTGCCTGCTGGCAGTCGCAACGCTGCAGGTCGCACTGGGTATTTCCACCCTGTTGCTACACGTGCCGGTCACGCTGGCGGCCGCCCACCAGGGCGGCGCCCTCGTGCTATTCACGGTACTATTGTTTATCAGTCATCGAGTGCGCCCGCAGCCCGTTGCGCAGTGAATTCTCGATAACCGTCAAACCGTGTGTAACTAGAGCGAACTGTAGTAGGCAGCCAGGTTCTCGATATCCGCGTCACTGAGTGGCTTTGACATCGGACTCATCATGGGGTCCTGACGCGTACCATCACGAAATGCCTTCATTTGCTTGATCATGTATGCGTCTTTCTGACCGGCAAGATTCGGCCACAGCGGATTATTGCTGATACCAGCCGGACCATGACAACCGACACAAGTCGCGGATTTGCTCTTGCCCGCTGCGGCATCACCGGCGATAACCTGGCCATTCAACCCCAGCAGAGCCGTCAGAAAAACCGTGTACGCTATTCTTTTCATCTTGTTAACTCCAGATTGCTGTTGCCTGAAACGAAAATCCCGTAATCAACTTCACCCTCTCCCTGATGCTGTGATATCTGCCGGGATAACAGACCGGCAGAACATGCCGGTAGTCGGGATAGTATATTAAACGATGTTAATATACATCAAGTAGGAAATTATTTATATAAGTCAAATACATATGATCGCCAATAGCGGCCTAACCACAGGCATACAGGCCATTATCGAGGAACTTGCGGTAATTGACATAATGGCTGCCATCGCAGGAAAAATTAAGACCGATTGTACCGTTGATGATGTTGAGTGAGCCGGAACGCAGATACACCGTTTCATCCGTCAAGCGTAACCGCCTGAACATATTCAGCACATCAATCACCTGGCCGGGAGGTATCAAGGCATTGATGGGATACTGCTCGCAATCAAAACGTGAGGCAAAGCTGCGCTGCAGAAATTCATCTTTCAGCCAGACATGGTAGTTGTATGGATCACTGATTGACCACAAGGTAACCTGGCCACTTGAGAAGTGGATCTTGGCATGAAAGATACCCCGTTCCCTCAGCAGGTGATCCGTTTTTGACAAAACTGTATCCATGTTCGTGTCAAAGGCACTGTTAACCCGTAGCTGCCTGAACAGGAAACGTCGAATGGAGGGGTCGCCCCGGATTTGCAACCAGCGCTGTGACATTATTTGTCTCATGCTTGGGCCTTTATCCTGACACTGCAAGATCGGTTCCAGCATGGCCCCGCCAGTAAATCAGATAGTTATCGCGGCAAAACCTCACTCGACTGCACTGATTGCGTGCAGTGATGCACTGATGCTGCCCGGGTGCCAGACTGGTAACCGGCGATTACGAGCCCAGCAGGCGCCGCCACCAGCGTTTCCGGTTTCCCGGCAAGACAGCGGTCGTGTCCATCTCGACGGGTGGCATCTTGGAGAGGATCCACCCCGGGAGCGGCGGATTTTCGCTGAACCCGCAGGAAACACCCAGGTTATTCGGATCGAAAATTTTCACAAAGGCAGGTGTCTCCAGGGAGTCGGCATAGACAATGCCACAGTAGTCCTCTGCGTGTCCCTTGCGCAGCAGCTGGCCAATCTCGGACAGGAATGTCCTCAGCAAATCGGCACTGACCGGTTCCGCCGGGGGCTGTTCACCGATGGCATAGATATACCAGCCATTGCCGGCATCCAGCTGCAGTATTTCCCAAAGGTGATCCAGCTGTTCCCACCGCAGCACATTGTGAAACCGGCCGCGGAAGGCCTCGACAAATGGATCTGTTTGCTGTTGCGCCATATAAGCAAGTATAACTTCAGTATGTCATGTATCCGGGTGATCACTATAGCATCACACCCGGGAAGAGCCGGCACTGTCTGTTACCGTGAATTACATTGACCTGAGCTGACGAACGATGGACCCCGAATTCTGGCATGAACGCTGGGAAACCAGCCGGATCGGCTTCCATATGGATGCAGTCAATCCCTGGCTGGTGAGCTACTGGCCGACGCTTGAGGTGGGTCGGGGTGACCGGGTATTCGTTCCGCTATGCGGCAAGAGTCTCGATATGCTCTGGCTGCTGGAACAGGGTTACCAGGTCATCGGTGTCGAAATCAGCCAGATCGCCGTCGAGGCATTTTTTTCAGAGAACCGGCTGGAGCCGCTGACCGAACCGGCGGGCCGGTTCACGCGCTGGCGTTACGATGTGCTTGAGGTATTGTGCGGCGATTTTTTTGACCTCGACATTTCCTTGCTTGGAAGCCTGGATGCGACCTATGACCGCGCCGCACTGATAGCCATGCCAACGGACATGCGACCGCGATATGCAACGCACCTTGCCGGACTCACTGAAAGGAAAACCCGTGAGCTGTTGATCACACTGGAATACAACCAGCTGGAAATGGCCGGCCCGCCGTTTTCCGTGTCAGAAGATGAAGTGAACCGGCTGTTCGGTAACAATTACTCCGTTGAATGCCTGGCATCAACTGATGTGCTCGATGAAAACGCGAAATTCAGGGACAGCGGCCTGACCCTGCTCAGGGAACTGGCGTATCGCCTGACACAGCTGTAATCCGCCCATGCCTCCTGCGACGATGGATAGGACACCTCAGGGATGTAGCAGCGTTTTGCGCCAGCCGGCCGGGGTCTTTTCATAGAGCACCCGCTCATGCAACCGGTGCCAGCCGGACTTCCAGAATTCGATACGCTCCGGGATAACGCGGTAACCAAACCAGTGCGGTGGACGTGGCACCGGCTGGTTGACAAACTTGTCGTGGTATTTCGCCACTTCATGCTCAAGCATTTTACGGTCTTCCATCGGATCCGACTGATGTGATGCCCACGCACCGAGCTGGCTATCGCGTGTGCGGGTTGCCCAGTAGCTATTCGATTCTTCAGCACTAATCGGTTCAACCGGTCCCTCGATGCGTACCTGTTGTACCAGCGGCTGCCAGAAGAAACACAGGGAAGCCCATGGATTCTCTTCCAGGTCCCGGCCCTTGCGGCTGTGGCTGTTGGTAAAAAACACGAACCCCTGCTCGTCGTATCGCTTCAGCAGCATGGTACGCACTGAAGGGCGACCATCAGCATTCGCTGTTGCCAGCATCATGGCAGTCGGTTCACGCAGATCCGTATTCGCCGCCGCCTCCAGCAGCTCACCAAACCGCGCCAGTGCTTCGCTATAGAGTGTCGCGCTATCAGCCATCATCCAGATTCCTTAATCATTCGTAGATTGCAATTAAAGCATATTATCTTGTCGAAAAACTGATTCAGATCAAACAGGTAATACTAATCCATGAAACTGAACTGTAAGAATTTTTCGGAAAAATGAAGGAAGATTTCAGAGGTAAACTCGGATTCCGGGGCATTATTTGATCCAGGTCAAGGTGAACAAACGTCCAATCGATTTTAATTATTCCCGACATCTGTGTGAACCTCCCACATTTAGCGGGCTACTAGCCCGCTTTTTTTTGCGTCCAGGGACGGACGTACATCGCGAGAGGCAGGGATGGATGTACAGGGAGAAGGTGAGACCGGGAACCGGTCGAGAGGCTGGCCTGGGCCATGCCCGAAGCGACCGCCGGGAATCGCGCGCCTACTGCGGATGGCCGCTGTGGGCAAACTCACGCGACATTTGCACGTTTCTGGCATTGCAGGCCTGTTTCGGGCGGCCCATCACTCAGCCACACGTACATCATGGAATATGGATTGCAGGTCGCTTGTCCAGCGTTCGAAGATCACCGGGTCAACGGCATCGCCGGCAATCTCTGCATACAGTTTCGGATGCGAGGTAACCAGTATGGTCTGCTCGCCTTCGGCAAAGATCGAAATCTTCGGCGGCAGGTAGGGAATAAGCTGGGGCACATTCTCTGTCAGGTAGCGGATTTCATCCAGTTTACCGGCAAATACAATCCGGTATTTATCCGTCTTGTAACCCATTCCGGTCAGACCGATATCGACGCGCTGTACCCGCGACACCGTATAGCCATGGTCACGGATTGATTCCTGGAGTGCAAGCATGGCCTCCGGAAACGGCAAAACAGACCTGGCCATCACCATCTCCTCGGCATGTGCCGCCGGAATATGCAGTAGCAACCAGACAAATACGCCAGACAGAAGACTCCGGTTCACAGGGTCGCGTCCTCGATAATTTCGATGTATATCGCGTGCATATGCTTGCAGGCCTCATCAAGCTCATGGTTGTTGAACAAGCTACTCAAATAGAGGGGATTGATGGTCATCACCAGCACCTTCCCCTCGCGTTCCACAACCGTAACGCGACAAGGGAGAAACATGCCAACTCGCGGATCAATGGCAAGGGCATCAAAAAGGAATTTGAAATTACAGAAGTGCATGACTACCTGTTGCTTGTTCTCCTTGCCGGCTTCAACCAGTCCATGTTCCAGGAACTCCGTTCTGATAAGCAGGAAATTCTGGCTGATAATGGATTCCTTCAGATTCTCGACGGTCTCGTCCAGTGAATACGACGATTCGGCAATAATGACTTTATCGAGAATTTCCGGTTCCGCTGCTGCCACCTCGACCTGGCCGCTGAACGAGCGCACATAACTGACGAGATCGCCGATATCGTCTTCTGTCAGACCCTGCACCAGGAAAGATCTCATGGGAGTACCCTCGCGTCCCAGCTCGAGTGCGTGCCGGATCAGCTCATCGGAGGCGGCAGCGAGAAAACCGGAATTGTTGAGGGCCGGTGCAATGATCGGCAAATCCCGCTTGCGGGAAAAGGTTACGCCGGTCCCCCTGCCACCCTCGCCATTCTCGCCATGGCAACCGGCGCAGTACGAGGCATAGAGTGCCTTGCCCTTCTGCGGATCTCCCTTGACCGGCGTATCCGCAAATTCCGGTGCCGGTTTTCCGGACCAGTCCCGCATATGGTCGACGATAGCATCAACCTGGGCATCACTCAGCTTGCGAAACCCAGGCATTACCCGTCCGGGCCGGCCCAGACGGATGGACCGATACAGAAATACATCGTCTACCGTTTCAAGGAAGGCAGGCAAGGCCAGCGGTACACCAACCCCGCCATCGCCCTTGTCCCCGTGACAGGCCGCACAATGTGCCCTGTACAGCTGGCCTCCATCAGGCGCACCCCAGGCGACACCGAGCAGGAATATCAGGAAAATCCCCAGCGTCAATCGCATTTTTTAGTCACTCATCCAGTTCCGCTCAACGCCGGCATATGTCCGATTTCATGTTATGCTTGGCAATTGTAGATTCGTGGTAAGTAAGAATGTTCAGCAAAACATATATCGACTTTACGAAATAATATACATGGCGAGGTCGACATACTTGATGCAGATCAATATACCCGGGCTACAAAATGCGCAGTATAAACCACGCTAATAATGCATAATTGATTTTTTTCAACAGGAGTAATAAGGATGAATACATTAAAGAGTTTTGTTGCAGCCGCTTTCATTGTCGGCCTCGCATCACTGCCGATGCAGTCAGCCCATGCCTGGGGTGGCTGGGGACCATGGGGTGGTGGCGGCCCGTGGGGTAATAACTACGGCAGCGACTGGGGCCCGTTCGACGGTGACGGCTGGGGTGATATGGACTTCAGCATGAGCGGCGGTGGTCGTGGCAGCGGTTATGGTAGGGGTTATGGCCGCGGTTATGGCTATGGGTATCCCTACTACGGCGGTTACGGCTATGGCCCCTACGGCGGCTACCCGGGCTATGGCGGCTGGGGTGGTCCTTATGGCGGCTACCCGGGCTACGGATACGGCGGCTACCCGGGCTACGGAGCACCGGCAGCGCCTGCTGCACCGGCCGCACCGGCAGCCAGCCAGTAGCAGTCCAAACGGCAGCGCATACGTACGGACAGGTACGCAATGGCAGCGGCCAGCGTTGCTTGTATAAACCCAAAAACAGGCCAGTGACACACTGGCCTGTTTTTGTATCCAGTCACCAGCGTACATTTGACAGAGGTTTCCATGAAAACATACTCGCTTGCTGCTGTACTGATCCTGTTAACTACTGTATTCACGACAACGAACGCTGCACCTTACGGTACCACGGCCCGGGCAGACACCCCGCCTGCACTGCTCAGGGAGGGGATCGACAAACTGACAACCTTCATCAAGACCGGCAATGCTGCCAACCAGGTGCAGGCCATGGACTACCTGCGGCACGAGATCACCCCCTATTTTGACTTCGCCTATATGACACGCTGGGCTGCCGGACCGGCCTGGCGCAGCATGGACCCCCGGGAGCGTGCAGCCATGCAATCTCAGCTCACGCAGTCATTTCTCACTACCCTGGCGCAAAAGCTCACCACCTACAGCAATCAGCCAATTCGTTATTTCACTCCGCGCGGACGCAGTGGCGAGGAAGTAACGGTCAGCGCCTGGATCATGCAGCCGAGCGGCTATCCGACCAAACTGGACTTCCGGTTTTACCAGAGCAACAGTGGCTGGAAGATCTTTGACGTCAAGGCTGGCGGCAACAGTGCAGTGGTCTATTACCGCAATCAGTTCAGGGACAGCCTGCGACACACCCGATACGCCCGCAACTATTAGAAACAGTACCTGTTGCTACCGCTCAGTGCCCGGGACAGGTATCCCGAATCCGCGGCACGCGCCTGGTTCCGAAACGGAATCCATGCTGGTTGCGCCGGTACCCGACAGGAGCCTGTACCCTGATCGTCGTAACCAGAATCCGTCACCGAGATAGCCGGGGTCTGCGAGAATACTATTTATCTAATTGATATACTTGTTTAATTTGGCAGCCATCAGAAACCGGCAAGCACGCGTATCCGGGGTGATGGCGAACATCCAGGGGGGATTTCGAGCAGATCCTGGATAATCCGGTCGCCATGGAAACGGGGGGCATCGTCAATCAAGCCACCCGACCCAATGGTATTGCCGGGCGACTGTTACAACACCCACACAAGGAAGGGACAGTTTCGGTGCTCACCGGTCCTGCTACCTGCCGCTGTAAGCCGTTATACCGATTAAATGATCAGGCGATGGCGCCGTTATAGTGATAGAGTCAGGCTTGAGGACATGTTGAGCCCCGCACAAGGGTGCACCGGCAATTGCCTGAACATTATCATGAAATAGTGCCTGCACCAGCGCAGTGTCTAACATTTTCATCCCGAGGATGACGGCCATGACGACATATACGAATACCCGGATCGGGCAAATCACCGAGGTACGGCCAGGGATGTTCAGCGCCACGCTGAACGAGGACAGCGACGGCAAGCTGCCGGTAATCACAGTTGATGAGCAGCAGATACCGATCGGCCAGCCAGGTTCCTATGTCGCCATCACCCAGGGGACTATCCGCGTCCTGGCGATGGTTTCCGAAATGACGGAGAAAGACGGCGCTGACTATTCAGAGACCCTTACTGGTCGGACCAACGGCAAACAGCGTGTTGTATCACTGATACCCCTGGGAGAGATCAACACCGGCGGCCTGTTCGAGAGTGGCGTCAAAAACTACCCGGTTGCCGGTGCCGAGGTACATGCCGTCAGCAAAGATGACATCAAGTCGATATTTGTGAAATTCCGCGCCCAGGGTTACAGCGTGGGTACCCTTTCAAATGATTCATCACTGGATGTATGCCTTGACCCGGCAGCCCTGTTCGGCAGGCATTGCGCGATCCTCGGCCAGTCCGGTGCCGGCAAGTCCTGGGCAGTCACCAACCTGTTGCAGCGCGCAGTCAAGGTGATGCCACGTTCACACATCATCCTGCTGGACCTGCACGGTGAATATGCATGGAAAGACCGTGAAGGAATACAGCACTACGCATTCGATGAAAATGTCGTACGCCACATCGATGCACGTGACCTGGAAATGCCGTACTGGCTCATGACTTTCGGAGAAC
This sequence comes from Gammaproteobacteria bacterium, assembly GCA_020344335.1. Classification (GTDB taxonomy): domain Bacteria; phylum Pseudomonadota; class Gammaproteobacteria; order UBA9214; family UBA9214; genus SZUA-186. The sequence goes on from CP070821.1 coordinate 2,399,554, forward strand.
TCGTCGACCTGTTCATCGACCGCACGGATGAAAATGCTTCGGTACAAATCGCCTTCCTGCGTGACAGTGTCCATGACCTGCGCAACAAGGCCAACAAGGATCTCGGAATTGGCACTCTCTCGGTAGATTCACCGGTGTACTTCCCGCTCGATACGCTTTACAAATATTTCGATGAAGCAAACAAGATGACCACCAACTTCGGCAAGGAGAAAGGGCCTCTGGCCGGCCAGTTCGACCAGTTCCTGATGCGGCTGGAGAGCCGTATGAATGACGTGCGTTATGACTTCATGCTCAGACCAAAGCATCGCACCTCATCCGATACATTGGGTGATCTGCTGCGTGATTTCGTCGGCCTGGGCGACCCCAAGCGCCCGATTACCGTCATCGATCTCAGCACCGTGCCGTTTGATGTCCGCCCTACAGTGTCCGCCCAGGTTGGACGCCTCGCCTTCGAGTTCAATTACTGGAATCCGCAGTATCGCGATTTCCCCTTGTTGCTTGTCTGTGAGGAAGCGCATGCCTATATACCGCGCGACAATGACCCGCGCTATGAAGGCACCCGGCAGTCCATGCAGCGTATCGCGAAAGAAGGCCGTAAATACGGTGTCGGACTTGCCGTTGTCAGTCAGCGGCCGCACGAGTTGTCGGAAACCGTGCTTGCCCAGTGCAGTACGTTTATCTGCCTGCGTTTGACGAACCCGGATGACCAGGCCTACGTACGTAACCTGGTACCGGAAGCGGAGCATGATCTGATCGATGTTCTTGCTTCACTGGGACGCGGCGAGGCACTGACCATGGGACAGGCAGCCCCCCTGCCGACGCGTGTGCAATTCTACAAGCCCGACCCGGTACCCAACAGTTCCGACGTGGATTTCTACCAGCAGTGGATATCCGGTCCCGAGGACCTGGATGTTGAAGATATTGTGGATCGCTGGCGCCGCCAGGACCGCCTGAAGAGTTTCAGTTAGTATACTTCTTTACCCTTCCGCTTAGGCCCCCTGATCGAGCGGGTAGATTACCGTTGTAGGGCCAAATTTATTCGGCTCCATTGGGACTACATCTGGATGACAGATGGTCGAATGAATTCGACCCTACACTTCTGCTAACAGAAGCAATGAGCTACAGGGGGTTGTCAGTGGCCCATCCTCAGGCCGTCTCTTCAATCAACTCGTCGTACCCCAGCAGGTGCAGGATCTGGTCGCGGGATGCCATGGCGTCCTCATAACCCAGTTCCATCAGTTCCTTGCAATACGGGGCATCAAACATGAGATAGCTCATCAATGGCCGTCCCTCGCGCGCCAGTGCGCCGATTCCCTTGAGCAGGATCTTCACCGACAGCGGGAAGTTACCTACATAGCGCGCCACGATGCTGCGCACGTCACGGCTCGGGGAGATTACCAGGTAATCGATCTGGCGCAACGAGGTGTCCTTGTAATCGACCTGCTTGTCCCGGGTCTCCGAAATGGTGTGATTTATCCTCCGCATGCGCTCGATATCCGCATCCAGGCTGTCCATGAACAGCGTGTCAAAGATATAGCCGGAGATATGACCGAAGGAAGGATACGGGATATCAGTTTCCTCATCCGGAGCCATGTCCGGTACCGGGTTCCTCACGCCAATAATCAATAGCCGGTTGGCCCCCAGGTGGAGTGCCGGACTCAGCGGCGCAGTTTGACGCATGGATCCGTCACCGTAATATTCGTTGCGCAGCTTGACGGCGGGAAACAGTACCGGGATGGCCGATGAGGCCATCAGGTGGTTCAACGTCAGTTCGGTGCGCTTGCCCAGCCGCCGGGTACGCTTCCATGGCACCAGGTCCTCGATACCCTGGAAAAAGGTTATCGACATCCCGCTGGTATACCCGGAAGTAGTGACTGACACGGCACTCAGTGCCCCGGTATCTATGGCATGCTGGATACGGGCAAAACGGATATGCCGTTCCAGCATTTCCCGCATCGGGGAATTGTCCAGCACGGATGCCGGCTGCCCCTTGCCGATACCCCCGGTGATGAACGTCAGTGCCCAGCGGATACCGCTTTTCAGGGCCGTCCAGCTGTCCGTCTTGAACACCTTGCCAACATGGAAATTGGCCCAGATGCCATAAAGACGGTCGACGCCCTCCTGGAAACGCGTGGCGCTGCTGGCGAGCAGCACGGCATTCAGGGCACCCGAGGAGGTTCCGCAGATAACCGGAAAGGTATTTTCGGCATCCTCCGGCAACATATCGCCGATAGCCTTGAGAACACCGGCCTGGTAGGCATTGCGCGCCCCGCCACCCGGCAGGATCAGGCCGGTCACCGGTTTCTCCTGTTTCTTTTTGAACGAGAGCCAGTACATATTCAAATTTTAAAATATGGTACAAGACATATTATCGGCCTGTTGCACGATTTATATAGTTATGGGAAAAGCCAGAAAAGCCGGCAGTATCCATCTGCTGTGAATGATATGTGGTTCAGGAGGATTCGAGCAATTCGCCAACGCGCGCAGCAAGGTCATTTCCGGACGAGAACCCTTGTGTGCTTATCACAGTGCAGGTATCGAACTCATCCGGCTGCAGTGGTTCCTGTGTGGCAAGCTGGGACTCCAGTACCTGCATCCCTGCTTCAGATGCGTCACTGTCATCTGCCTGGCGTTTACGCAGGCGATCATTCAACACCGCTGCACTTGCCTCGCAATGCAAGACAATACAGGGGACGCCCAGCATGCCGGCAAGACTTCTAAACCGGTCACGCTCGGCGCGCTTCAGAAAAGTCGCATCGACCAGAACCGGGTAACCTGCCTCGATTACCTCCTGCGCTATCCTGGCGAGGACTGAATAGGTGCGCACAGTGGCATCCGCCGTATAGATCCCGGTATTGATACCGGAAGCCGTGTCAGCATCGGGACGGTAGCCGAACAGGCGCTTGCGCTCGACATCCGACCGCATCCAGATTGCGCCAAGCTGCTCTGACAAGCGCTTGCTCCACCAGGACTTGCCTGAACCGGACACACCGTGCGTAATAATCATGGCCCGTGGTCGAGGTGTTGCATACTGCACCGCCAGTGCCAGATAAGCGGCAAATTCCTCCCTTGCCGCCGTCTGGCCTGCCACATCCAGGTCAGACTGACCGGCTCTCAGAACTGCCACCTTGGCACGCACCAGAGCCCGGTAGACGAGGTAGTAATTCAATAGACGTACGCCTGTGTAGTCACCGGTGTACTGCAGGTAGCCGTTCAGGAAATGGCAAGCAAGCGCCGGATAGCCTCGTTCCTGTATGTCCATCATCAGGAATGCGGCCTCGCTCATGACGTCGATCCAGCGAAGGTGTGGGTTGAACTCAATGCAGTCAAACGGCGTAATGCGCTGGTCTACCACTGCGAGATTACCGAGGTGCAGATCACCATGACATTCACGTACATAACCTTCGTGCCTGCGCGACTCCAACAAGTCCCTGCATTCAGTAAATGTCTCCTGACACCATATATCCAGTTCATCGAGTTGCCGCAGCTGCAACGAATCCGAGAGTGACCGGCGGATATGGGAAAAATTCTCCATAACCCAGTGCTGGATGTCCTCGGGCATCCCGAACTCCGAGTCCGGTCCTGACCGGTCGGCATGCGTATGCATGTCTGCCACCAGCGCGACAATCTCATCTGCCTGCCCTGCAACAAAACGGCCATTGTCGGCAATACGGCTTAACAGGCCTGCTTGCGGGAACTGGCGCATCCGGACGGCATACTCCAGCGCTTCACCCGGACCGTTGACTACAGGCTTTTCCTGACTGCCGGTAACCCCGACAACGTCCAGATAGATACCGGATGCAAAACGCCGGTTCAGACGTAATTCCTCGTTGCAATAGAAATGGCGTTTCTCCAGTGTAGAGAAATCGAGAAAACCAAAATCCACTGCCTTTTTAATCTTGTAGGCAAACCTGCCCGTGAGAAGTACCCAGGATATGTGGGTTTCTATAACCGTTATCGTCCCGACAGCGTGGTCATAACAGCCGGGGCTCAGCAAGGCACTAACCAGCTGCTGCTGCAGTGCAGTAGTTTCCTTGCCGGTCTGCTGTCTTTGTTGTGTCTGCATGATTATCCGTAACAGGCGTTTCACACGGATAAGTATAGATCCCCGAACTCCGTATTCCTGCTCAAACCGGAATCTTCCGCGGTTCTATTCAGTCAGCATTGACCTGGATCAAGCCGGGAGTTCAGAAATATCTTCTATAATTATCTCAGGAACCCTGCGTTCCCGCAGGGTACTAACGAGGAGCAATTCATGGACGCCGGAGAACTTTGCTGCCGCGAGGTAATCACCGCTACCCGGGATATGTCCATAACGGAAGCCGCGGAGTTGATGCGCGACCGGCATGTAGGCTGCCTGGTTGTGGTTGAAGGCATCGGTGACCGGCAGGAACCGGTTGGCATCATAACCGATCGTGATATCGTCATCGAGGTTATTGCCGAGAATGTCGCCCTTGACAAGGTGACGGTTGGCGATGTCATGACCTATGCGCTGCTCAAGGTGAACGTACAGGACAGCATTCTCGATACTGCACAGCGCATGCGTGCACGCGGGGTACGCCGGGTGCCTGTTATTGAGCCTACCGGCGAACTGGCCGGGATACTAGCACTCGATGACATCCTCGAACTGCTGAGTGAGGAGCTGTCCCTGCTGACACGGATCTCGGACCGCGAAGCGGAACAGGAAAAAAAGAAGCGGGCATAGACCGGTTGCGCAAAGCGCAATCCGGCAGGACATACATTACTGCCGTGTCGGCGATTGTCCGGTGGCTTCGTCCTGCATCTCTTTCAACGGGCGCCGAGGTCAATAACAGCCTGTACTGCCACAAAGGCAGCAGAGGCAAAAAACCCCGCTACCGGTACCCACTGGTGGACATTGATCACACCCGGTGGCTGCACGGTTGTCCGCTTGATACGCCATAACGACAGGTTAACCAGTGTAAATACCAGCAGCAGGAAATAACTTGTCGCCTTGGCCAGGGTCTCGATCGGCAGCCACAGCGCCAGCACCAGCACCAGCAGTGACACGGTGACGGTTGTCACCACCGGCGTGCGGGTCACGGAATGCACGCGCGCGAAGATGCCCGGCAGCCAGTGTTTACGCGCCATGCCGTAACCCACACGTGCCGCCATGATGATCTGTATCAAGGCACCGTTGATGACGGCAAACATGCTGATCAGCGTGATCGTCACCGGCTCCCGGCCGGTCACTTGC
>CP070821.1:2404868-2414462 GCA_020344335.1 Gammaproteobacteria bacterium
ATCCACAACATCATGCGCACGCTGCGGTTGAACGCAGAAGCCGGCTGGCTGTCAAACTACCAAGCAGCGCGAACGGTAGCCATTGCCACGAGGCTGGCATAGACTTTGATGGTGCGCACGTTACCTCCACGGGAACAGGCGATGCGCCCAGCGGGAATAAAACTATGATTCTGGTAAACCGCTTGCTGACTAATCTCCCCGTCTTGCTTGTTATTGCCCTGTTTGCCGGTACCGGTAATGCGGACAGCGGGAAAGGACGGTACACCGGTGCGGAAACCTCGGAACATCCGGACTGGTTCAAGGAAAGCTTCCTGGATTTCGAGGAAGACGTGCAGGAGGCCGCTGACCGGAACAAGCGCGTCATGCTGTATTTCCACCAGGATGGCTGTCCGTACTGCAGTAAACTGGTGAAAGACAATTTCCGGCAGACTGACATCGTCGAGAACATGCAGGCCAGCCTGGAATCCATTGCCATCAACATGTGGGGTGACCGCGAGGTCGTGACCATCGAGGGTAAACCCTACACGGAAAAGACACTCGCCGCTGCGCTCCGGGTCAATTACACGCCGACGCTGATTTTTCTCGATGAACAGGGAAAGGTGGCATTGCGCCTGAATGGCTATTACCCGCCGGACGAGTTTCGGCTGGCACTGGAGTATGTCGCAGGACACAAGGAAACCGAACTCAGTTTCCACGATTACATCACCGAACAATCAACAGCTGCCTCCGGGAAACTGAATCCCGAACCATTTTTCCTCTCGCCTCCCTATGCACTGGCACGCAACGTGATTCCTGCAGACCGGCCACTCGCCGTGTTCTTCGAACAGGCCGCGTGTGCGAAATGTGACATCCTGCATGAAAAAATCCTGGCGGACCCGGCAACACGGAAGCTGGTCGAACAGCTCGAGACCGTACAGCTGGACATGCGCGCGGACACGCCGGTCATCACCCCGGGCGGGGAGAAGACCACGGCACGGAACTGGGCCGGAAAACTGGATCTCGGTTATGCCCCGTCCATCGTGTTTTTTGACAGGAAGGGCAAGGAGGTCATGCGCATCGATGCCTTTCTCAAGACCTTCCACGTACAGTCCATTTTCGACTACGTGCTGCAGGAGGCCTACCTGGAAGAACCCAGCTTCCAGAGATTCATTTCGAGCCGTGCCGAGCGGCTGGTCGAGGAGGGCATTGATGTCGATATCTTTGGTTACTAGCCGCATACGTGATGGCGACTAAGACTGCATCGGTACTCGCCGGCGACATCGGGGGCACCAAGACACGTCTCGCGCTGTTTCATAAAGACGGCACACGGCTGGAATGCACCGGTGAACATGAATATGAAAGCCGGGAACACGAATCGCTGGACAACATCATTGCAGATTTCAGAGATCGCTATAAAGAGCAACCGGCCGCCGCGTGTTTCGGGGTCGCCGGACCGGTGCGCGAGAATGCAGTGGATGTCACCAACCTGCCCTGGAAAATCAGCGCCCCGGAACTAGAACGGCGGTTTCACCTTGACAAAGTCGCGTTGTTGAATGACCTCGAGGCGACGGCCCTGGGTATTGCATCGCTCCCGGCATCTGATTTTCATACCCTGAACCGTGGCATGGCGGATCCGCGTGGCAACGCCGCCATCATCGCGGCCGGTACCGGGCTTGGCGAGGCCGGACTCTACCATGACGGCAGCCGTTACCGACCGTTCGCTACCGAGGGTGGCCACACCGATTTCAGTCCCGGCAACGACACGGAAATCGAACTCCTGCACTATCTGCTGCGGCAGTATGAACACGTCAGCTGGGAGCGCCTGCTGTCGGGTCCGGGGCTGGTCCAGATTCACGCCTACCTGTGCAACGCACGGCAACAGGAAATCCCGGTCTGGCTGCTCGAGGAACAGCAGGACGGCGACCCGGCGGCGGCCATTTCGTCGGCGGCACGCAACGACAGCGATCCCGTATGTCGGGACGCCCAGCGACTGTTCATCCGGCTGTATGGCCGCGAGGCCGGCAACCTGGCCCTGAAGACCATGGCCACCGGCGGACTCTACCTCGGCGGTGGCATCGCCCCGAAGATCCTCGACGAGCTGGATGCCGGTGATTTCATGGAAACCTTTAGCGCCAAAGGTCGCATGCGGCCGCTACTGGAATGCATCCCGGTGAAGGTCATCCTGAACGACCACGCCGCCCTCTACGGGGCCGCGAGCTGCGCCGCCGGGCTGGCCGCCAGTACCTAGGCATATCGCGGTAGGATTGATTTGCAAGTAAAAACAATGCGTTAGCTGGCAGTAGCTGTCGATGCGCGGGATCCGTGATTCCTGTTATTTATATATGGTTGAACATATATATGTTTATCCATATATTATTTCCATGAACCTCACGCCTGACAACCTGTTCCGTGCCCTCGCCGACCCGACGCGGTTACGCTCGATTGTCCTGATGCAGCGCGAAGGCGAGTTATGTGTCTGCGAGCTCACGCATGCGCTGGACGTGATCCAGCCGAAGATCTCCCGGCATCTCGCCATCCTGCGCGAAGACGGCATCGTGTCTGACCGTCGCGCCGGTCACTGGGTGTACTACCGGCTGCATCCCGAACTGCCCGACTGGGCATGGTCCGTGATTGAAGCGACCACGGCCGGGGTCCATGACGTCGCCCCGTACGCGGATGATCGCGCGGTGCTCGCCGCGATGCCGAACCGGCCCGGCAGCCGCTGTTGCGCGTGAATCCTGTTACGGAATCCCGGAGTTATCCATTCTTCAAGGAGTATTGTCATGTCACGTTTTCACATGCATGTGGCCGTCGGCGACCTGCAACGCAGTATCCATTTTTACAGCGCCTTATTCGGTGCCGAACCCACGGTCATCAAGGACGACTACGTAAAGTGGTCACTGGAAGACCCGCGCATCAACTTTGCCATCTCCAGCCGCAGTCGCAAGACCGGGCTCGATCATGTCGGTATCCAGACGGAAAGCGGCGCGGAACTGGCTGCCCTGCAGACGCGCCTGGAGGCCGCTGACATAGCCGGCGCACCGCAAGCCGATGCTGCCTGCTGCTATGCGCGCTCCGACAAGTACTGGTCGGTCGACCCCGAAGGCATTGCCTGGGAGGCTTTTCACACCCTGGACTCGATCCCGACCTTCAATGAAGGACAGGAGAAGGTGAGAGCGGGAACCGCTCGAGAGGCTGGCCTGGGCCAGGACCCGGCGGACAAGAGTTGCTGCATCACACCGGAAATCACTGCATCCGGCTGCTGCTAGAACATGAACATCCTGTTCCTCTGTACCGGCAACTCCTGCCGTTCGCAAATGGCCGAAGGCTGGGGCCGGCACCTGTCGCAAGCACATGATTTTCGCTCCGCCGGCATCGAGGCCCATGGCAAAAACCCGCGCGCCATTGCGATCATGGGTGAGGCAGGGGTCGATATTTCCGGTCAGGATTCGACCCGGCTGACGGATGAAATGCTGGGCTGGGCCGACCTGGTGGTGACGGTCTGCGGGCATGCCGATGACAACTGTCCGGTGTTGCCGGACACGGTGCGCAAGGTGCACTGGCCACTGGAAGACCCGGCGAAGGCCACCGGCAATGAAGATGAAATCATGCAAGTGTTCCGCAACTCGCGCGATGAAATCAAGGAGCGCCTGCAGGCACTCCTGGAAACATTGTAGGTGCCCGTTTGCGGTGAGCCCGATGGCCAAAGAACACCGGTTCGCGGACAAACTCACTCATGCAGTTTAATCAATCCTGTAAACCGAAAAAACTGAGTTGTGATATGGGCCTTTTTGAACGTTACCTGACGGTCTGGGTGTTTCTGTGCATCCTCTGCGGCATCGTGCTCGGCCAATGGGCGCCAGACGCCTTCCAGGCCCTTGGACGTCTGGAAGTCGCGCAAATCAACCTGCCGGTCGCCGTACTGATCTGGCTGATGATCATCCCAATGCTGCTCAAGGTCGACCTGCACGCACTGCGGGGTGTCGCACAGCACTGGCGCGGCGTCGGGGTAACCCTGTTCGTCAACTGGGGGGTGAAACCGTTTTCCATGGCGCTGCTGGCCTGGCTGTTCATTGGTTACTGGTTCCGGCCCTGGCTGCCGGTCGACCAGGTCGAGTCCTATATCGCCGGACTGATCCTGCTGGCGGCCGCGCCCTGCACGGCCATGGTATTCGTGTGGAGCCACCTCATGGAGGGGGAGCCGCACTTCACCCTCTCACAGGTTGCCCTCAACGATATCATCATGGTGTTTGCCTTCGCTCCCATCGTCGGCCTGTTGCTGGGGCTGGCGTCGATTACGGTGCCGTGGGACACGTTGCTGCTTTCCGTGGTTCTTTATATCGTCGTACCGCTGATCATCGCCAACCTGGTACGCACACGACTGCTTGGACAGGCACAGGGAAAGGAGCGTCTCGCTGGTTTGATCCGTAAACTGCACCCCGTTTCGCTGCTGGCACTGCTTACCACGCTGGTGTTGCTGTTCGGTTTTCAGGGGAAGCAGATCATGACACAACCACTGGTCATCGTACTGCTGGCCGTGCCAATCCTGATCCAGGTGTTTTTCAATTCCGGACTGGCCTACTGGCTGAACCGCAAGGTACGCACACCGCATTGCGTCGCCGGCCCGTCGGCACTGATTGGTGCCAGCAATTTCTTCGAACTTGCCGTGGCCACGGCCATTGCGCTGTTCGGTTTTGAATCCGGTGCGGCACTCGCGACTGTCGTCGGGGTACTCATCGAGGTGCCGGCCATGCTGGCTGCCGTGAAGGTCGTTAATGCGACGCGCGGCTGGTATGAACAACGGGACGGCGTGGTCCCGCATACGGTATGCTGTCCGGGTGATCTGCACCTGCGCAGTGAACAACGGTAAGCTGTTGCCTGTTTGGCCGTGTTGCGAAGGACCAGTTCATGGCCGGAAAATCAGTTCAATCTAGTTCTTGTAATTGCGTATCTGCTGAACAGTGATCCTGGCTTCGCCCAGTGACTTCGACAGGATGAATGCACCTTCGAACAGGGACATGAATCCGTCGGCCAGCGCGACCGGATCGATATCGATGTTGGGTGGATATTTTTCACTGATCTGCCCGATCAGTTTTGTCAGTTCCCGGCGCGACAGGTAAAACTCGATATTGATGATCTCACGGGTCTCCACATCGAACTGCTGCATTTCCATCACGTAGGATGCCAGCAGGCAACCGGGATACGGTTCTGTCAGACCCGCGAAAATCTCTTCATACAGGCCGATGAGAATGAGGAATTGCTGCAGCGGGTCATCGCTGAGCTTTTTGGCACGCGCCAGGCTTTCCTTGAACAGCTGCACACCGTCGTCGGCATAGCGCCGGATCAGCGTCCGCGCCAGGTCACCCTTGCTCTTGAAGTGATGGAAGAAGGCGCCCTTGGTCAGACCCAGGCGCTTGATCAGCTGGTCGATTGAAACCCCGGCATAGCCATGGTCCAGGATCATGTCCTGGGCGGTGTCCAGGATCCGCTTGCGCGTTTCTTCCCCCTTGCTCGCCATGCCCTATATAAACATACTCAACAGTATGTGTAAACTGAATAAACCGAGTAAATTGCTTATTCCTTAGTATATTTTATATATAAATAACAATAATATAAAAAATTTTATAAAAACATACCGTTTGGTATTTACAAAGCTTGTACCAAGGGCTATAGTAGATACATACCATCCGGTATGTTTTATGAATCGAAAGGGGGCATCTCATGTTAGACATCATAGAAAACATCACGCTGGCACTCATTCCGGGTTTCCTGTTGCTGGACTTCCTCGTCCAGCGGCGTCACTACCAAAAGACCCGCCACTGGCGCTGGCGCGCCACCCTGGTCACCGTGGCAATCTTCTTCTTCAGCGGGGAAGTGGCGCTGTTCTGGGGCCGGCTGTTTGGCGATTTTCACCTGTTCGACAGCAGCAGCCTGGGCCTCTGGGGGGTTGTGCCAGGAATCATCATCTACGAATTTTTTCACTACTGGTATCACCGCGGCGCACATGAATGGAACTGGCTCTGGCGTGCCGGCCACCAGATGCACCACAGCGCGGAAAGCCTGGATGCGTTTGGTGCCTACTACCTGCACCCGCTGGATGCCGCCATGTTTACCAGCCTGAGCAGTCTTGTCCTGTTTCCGCTACTGGGGCTCTCCCTCGAGGCCGGTATCGTCGCAGCACTGTTCCTGACCTTTAACGCCATGTTCCAGCATGCCAACATCAACACGCCACACTGGCTGGGTTACCTTATCCAGCGACCGGAAAGCCATAATATTCACCACGCACAAGGGGTCCACCGCTACAACTATGCGGACCTGCCGTTGTGGGACATGGTGTTCGGGACATTCCGGAATCCCCGCACGCTGGATCACGTCGAGTGCGGCTTTTATCAGGGTGCATCTGCCCGGCTGATTGACATGCTCTTCGGAAGAGATGTCTCACGACCAGGGGTACGGAAACAGGCCACTCAGGCGGCGCTGCTCTCCGGACCCGTGTAAGACGGAAAATAGGGCCGACGGTAACAGGGCATATAATGTTGTGGTCAGGTTCGACCTTGCCCTGTCACCGGGCCCTGTTTTCTCTCCGGTGGCTTGCCCTGTTGAAGACGTCAGCTGTTGTTCCCCAGTTGGGCATACGCCTCCGCCCCGATCCGGTATGCAGATCGCATTACAATAAGTGCGATCACCAGGCCGATGAGGATATCGGGCCAGCCAGACTGTAGCCAGGCAACCAGCACCGCGGCTATCAATACACCGACATTGCCGATCATGTCGTTACGCGAACAGATCCAGGTGGCACGCAGGTTGATATCGCCCTCGCGAAACCGGGTCAGTAATACAAAACAAATGGTATTGGCAGCCAGCGCCAGCACCCCGAACAGCCCCATGGTGGCGGTATCCGGCAGACCATCTACAAAGATTTTTACAATGGCCTCGATGGCAATGCCCGCACCAAGGGCCAGCTGAAACAGGCCACTGGTCAAGGCCGCCCGCGCACGCCAATGGCTGGCGCGTCCCAGTGCCAGCAGGCCGATGGCATAAATGATGGCATCGGCGAGCATGTCCAGCGAGTCGGCCAGCAGGGCCGTGGATCCCGCCAGTAGTCCCGCGGAAAACTCGGCGGCGAACATCACCGCATTGATCAGCAGCACGACCACCAGGATATGGCGTTCCCCGGCGGTTGCGGTGGCCGGGCTGGTACCGCAACGATCGTTACAGTTTGCCATCGCCAGTTGATACCAGCCGGTAAATATCAGAATTCCGCATATAAATCAGACCGCTGTAATGGAACTAATGACAGTAAATGCCGTCAATAAAGCGTATGATTTGCCGTTAACCCTATTATTGCCTTGATCAGGACGATAAAACAGGACTACCCTTGCAGAAAATGCACACGCGTACGTACAACTGGTTGACGGTCATGCTTGCCCTGGCGCTGGCAGTTGCGCCGTTGCGTGGTGCATGGGCCATGCCGATGCCCACCAGCGCGGACAGTACGACTCACTGCGCCCAGATGGACATGTCAACCGGCATGCAGCAGCAGGACGACGCAAGCGAAGCCGGCCATGCATGCGAACAGGATTGCAATGATGCCTGTTGTGACGGTGCCTGCAACGCCTGCGCACACGGTGCCTCCACCCTTGCGGATACCGTGATTATCACACAGCAATTGCACGCCACACCTGTGGACGAAATGTTCCTGGTTTCCTTCCCGGAACGCACTGTCATTCCACCCCTGCGACCACCCGCCTTTCTCCCCTAGCACGAGTCAGTGCACGCCTGTATAGCTGTCTGTTCAGACGGCTACAGTCAGTCGTGAAGTATTTCTGTTCAATGGCTATGGAGAATTGCCATGCTTTATTCCCGGAAGATTGTCCGGCATCCATGCACAATGGCAGATGCATGGAAAACCACAACGGATCAACGTCATCGGCCCGTTCGCCATGCCTGGCGAACCACACGGATCATTACGCTCCTGGCATTGATGACACTATGGCCTGCTGCACAGGCAACCCCGGTAGAAAATACGACCGCAAGCGCACTCTCGCTGGAGGATGCTGTCACGATCGCGGTCGACGGCAATCCGGGACTCGCCGAGATGCAGGCGCGTGCCGAGGCCATGGCGGCCATTCCGTCCCAGGCCGGTGCACTGCCGGATCCCATGGTGAGCTTTAATGCCCTGAACCTGCCGACGGACACGTTTGATCGCGACCAGGAAGCCATGACCCAGCTGCAGATCGGGATCGAACAGTCTCTGCCGTTTCCCGGCAAGCTCGAATTGCAGGAGCGCGCGGCCGAATTCGATGCCGATGCAGCGGCCAGTAACGTCGATGAAACGCGTTTACGCCTGGTGCACAGGGTGAAGCAGACCTGGTGGCAGATTTACTACCTTGATCGGGCGCTAGAGATTGTTTCCCGCAACCAGGATTTGTTGCGCCAGTTCGTACAGATTGCCCAGACCAAATACAAGGTGGGAGAAGGCCTGCAGCAGGAGGTGCTGCTGGCACAGGTTGAACTGTCCCAGATGTTTGACCGTCAGATAGAGCTCCGGGGACTGCGCCGGCAACAGGCTGCGCGCCTGAATGCGTTGCTGGACCGGCAAACCGATACACCGGTGGTATTGCCGGAAAAGGTCGACGAAGACCTTGCGGGGATACTACCGGAACTGCAACTGTACACACGCGCCGAGGCATCCCGTCCATTGCTGGAGCAACGGCGGCAGGAGGTCGAGGCGGCACGGACGCGGCGTGATTTCGCCCGGCGCGACCGCTATCCCGACTTCAAACTGGGCGCGGCCTACGGATTCCGCCAGGGTGAGAACGCCGATGGCAACTCGCGTCCTGATTTTGCCTCGTTTCGTATCGGTATGAGTTTGCCGCTCTATGCCGGACGCAAGCAGGACAAGGCGTACGACCAGCGCACCAGTGAGCACCTGCAAAAGCAGTACGCATTTCAGGATGAAGTCGGCAAGGTACAGGCCGAAATTACCGCCGCGCTTGCGGATTACCAGCGCGCCAGCGAACAGGTACAGCTGTTCAAAACCGGGATCATTCCCCAGGCGCGGCAATCGGTGGCCTCCATGCTTTCCGGTTACCAGGTCAACAAGGTGGATTTTCTGAACCTGGTACGTGCACAAATCACGCTCTACAACTACGAAACCCAGTACTGGAAGTCCTTCAGCGAGGCCAACCAGGCAATGGCACGCCTGACCGCTGCCGTGGGTGAGGAGGTAATCAATGAATAAACAGACGGTGATTGGTGTACTGATTGCCCTCGCGCTGGGTGGCGGTGGGGGGTTCTGGATTGCAACCTACCTGGGAATCGACGGCATGGCGCCTGATGTTGTCACCGAAAAGGCGGTAGATGAACCCAGGGTGCTTTTCTACCGCAACCCGATGAACCCGGCGATCACCTCGCCGGTGCCCGCGCAGGACGAAATGGGCATGGACTACATCCCGGTGTATGCCGAGGAGGAGCCACCGAAAAAGGAACCCGAGATCCTGTTCTACCGCAACCCGATGAACCCGGCGATTACCTCGCCGGTGCCCGCACAGGACGAAATGGGCATGGACTATATCCCGGTGTATGCCGAAGAGGATACGGCAACCACCGGTG
>CP070821.1:2414562-2435681 GCA_020344335.1 Gammaproteobacteria bacterium
AGAGCCCATGCAGTTATCGGCGAGAGGAGTTGTTTATATAGTCGCATACATAAATCGGACTCGCATGTAGATGAAAAAAGGAATACGACCACATTCACGGTGAAAGCTACCGATAAATCGGAAAGGATCGGTTTCAGACGTTAAACCCTTGTTCATAAAAGCGTTGACTAAACGACCGATTTGGGTCGTTCTTTGTCTTTAAGTGATTGTGTATATGCAGTGACTAAACAACTGGATTCGGACAATACACGTCATTCATTAAATAAAATGGATGTTGAAATGAACAACCGGGCAGGGTTTGAAAAGATTTTTTTGCACCAACCCGTTCCGTCGTAGAGCGATTGCATCAGCGAGGCTGGAAAGGCTAGTAGTCGGCGAAATCCTCCTCGCGCAGACCGTAACGCTCGATGAGTTGCTCCCTGGTGCCCGCCCGCAGGGTTGTGGCCGCAGTTGGCGGGTGTCGTTCTTCTGCCATGCGTTCCGTTTCATCCTCGTAAGGCCAGGCCTTTGATAGTGGTTTTTCATCGGCATCCAGCCAGACATAGTATTTCATGCGTACCCCGCAGCTAAGGCATACCAACTGAAAAGATCTCCTCCGGCTTGAGGAGTGCCAGGGCCGTTTGCGAGCCGATGACGTCGACCCACACAATCCGGTCCGGATGGCTCAGGTCGACCTTGCGCTCGATGTCAGCAGCAAGGTACTCGATGATCTCGATGGTATGATAGCGTTGCCAGCGGCGCTTGTGCACTTTCATGCCCCAGGTCTGGTCCTTCCCGATGCGTTCCCTGATGTTGCTGTCGATCACCTGTTTGATTGCATTCAGGTCGGTTACGCACCAGTAGTCAACGGGCACCCACTTGATCGCAAACTCGAAGGAGTCCAGTGGCTCGCCTTCCCGCAATACGCGGCAACGCTTGATGACCTCGCGGTTATCAAGACTGGTATGCACAACAGCAATGCCCATCACGTCGGTCTTCTCGACCAGGGAGTCGGGATCACCGAATCGTTCCAGGGCGCGGGTGATCTCGGGCCTGGCCAGGTAAAAGTGACTCCAGGAGTAAGAGACGAGGAGGTCCATCCTGATTTTTTCCCGTGTTCCGGTTCAGTGTCTGCCCGGTCTGCTGTCTATACTAGCCTGTAGGCACAGGGGGCGCAGAAAAAATGGATGAACATGACAATATTGACCCTAAGCACCATTACATAAAGAAGGAGCCGAAATTCTGCAAGTGCCGGCTGTGCCATGAATATTTTTATGCCGGCACGCTGGATGAGGCAAGGCGGGCCTGTCAGGCGCACGCCAACAGCGAACATCCGGATTGGGAATTGTCTGCCTGTTACTGTCCGGACTGAAGGCCACCTGAAAATGCCAGCGCCTGTTCGCGGTGATTGCCAGCAGCGCTACTGCCTGTCTGGTAACCTCGCAGTCCAGCCTGAATAGTGCCAACCCAAGACTGGCAGCACAATGGTTTCACGGGGTCCCTCCGGCACCTGCAACTGATTTCCACAGGCAATCGATTGCACATCGCGGCATTGACAGAGGCGGACCCGGGGAACGCTGGTGAGCAAGCCTCCCGGCGCGAGAACCTAGCGCATAAACCAGAAGAGGGCTACACCGGCAACGACCACCAGTACCAGTGTAAAAACTGCGGTCGCCATGACCCTGCCGAGCCGCTCTCCCTGTCTGCGCAACTGCGCCTGCATATCCTGGAACAGGTTCTGCTGAAGCCTGTACTCCACCTCGAGCTTTTTATCCAGTGTCCTGACGTGGCGATTCGTTGCTTCCAGTTGAACGTTGCCGGAAGAGTGGGAAGCCCCGAGTCGTGTTAGCTGCTGAACCAGACTTGCCCGCAGCTCCGCGAGTTTGCCATCTGTGGTCTCGAATCGTTTTGATGTTTCAGCCAGTGAGGTTTCCAGAGCTACGATCTGTTGCTGTGCGGAATCCAGCAGGTGCCTGAGCTCGTTGTCCCTGGTTTCCAGCCGGCTTGATGCCTCGGCCAGTGCCGTCTTCAGTGCCTCGTGCTGTTCGCGTGCGGAATCCTGGAGGAACTTGAGCTGGTTGTCCCTGGCCTCCAGCCGCTCTGTCGTTTCAGCCAGGGAGGCCTCGAGTACGGTGACCTGTTCATGCTCCCGCTTGCGCCCGGCTTCAACCTCGTCGAGCAGGCGCTCCAGTTTGGCCAGTCTTTCGGCATCCGCGATTCTGGAGCTCTCGGTTTGCCGCTGGATTTGTTCCAGGATCTCTATCTTGCGGAGTTCCTCAGACCCGCGGCGCTCGGAATCAACCCGGATCTCCTCCACTTTCCCGGCAAGGGTTTGGCTCTCTCTGTTGAACGCCAGTATCTCGCGTTCGAGCTCCTTGAGCCGCGGCTGGGCGGGCGCGTCATGCCTGAATGCCTTGTTTATACCTACTGTCAGCTTGCGCCAGTATTGCTCGAGGGTTCCCAACTCTTTTACCTTTATTATCTTGCCGCGTTTTTATTGACTGCTTCCGGCTCGTCAGTCACACATGAGTATAGAGCCCTGTTGCATGTTATTCCAGACAGGGATACAGCTGCGCTCTCTGTTCAGAGTCGAGGCCTACAAGACATTTCTGCCGGAATTCCGGAACAGGCAACCGTGTTGCATTCGGCAGTAAATCTCCGGATGGGCGTGTGCACATATGCCATATTCTCCACGCCGGTCGACTCCTAACCACCTGAAGTCTGTAGGAAAAGACTTCATGTTCATATCGTAACGGCAACAAATCATCAGACATAACAAGTGACCGTGGAGCGGCAGGGCCTGGACGATTTTGCCTGCCGGGGTGATCGGATTGGTGTGACTGCGTTAATATCCGGATACACCCGATTCAACTATATTAATAACATGCAATAACCCCGGGCCTGAGGTGCATCGATTGTTGCTGCAGATCAAAATCATCGTCCACAAGGCAAGTCTTGCCGGTTTTTGCAGAGCTCATCCTGACGGTATCTGCCGGGTCTCATGAGTCGTCATTCGGAAATTAAAAAAACGGTATTGCGGGGTGTCTATGAGGATAATGCGGGCATCCCCCGCTCCACGCATGGCAAACGGCAGTCGAAATTCGCTGCCGATTCACAGGAACCCGTTCATAGCTCAAGGTACCCGGGCAAGGCAGTCCTGGTTGCGGTACTGGGTCTGGTTGCCCTGCTGGGTTTCAACCTGCGACTGGTCACAGTGGACGTGGCTGGGCCGGCCGCCATGCAGGTAGTCGAAGAGCAGCCGCTGCCCTCCTACCGGGTGCAACTGCCCGTGCCCGTCAGTCCCGTGGGTGCCCTCATTCCCGGCAACGATCAACTTGTCAGCCCGGAACCGATACAATCTCTCGATGACGCCACCATCACGAGCGGGCGCTATGACACGATGCTGACCCGCCTTGGCATGCCAATGGCAGACCTGTTCAACCTCCAGGTGCAGACTATCGTCATCGATCCCGGACATGGTGGTATCGATCCGGGCGCCACGGGCCATCTGGGTTTGAAGGAGAAAGACGTCGTCCTGGATATCGCCAAGCGCCTGCGGGACAAACTTGCCGTGACCGGGAAATACCGTGTCCTGCTCACTCGCGAGGGGGACAGGAAGGTCTTCCTGAAAGAGCGGGTGGCATTCGCCAAGGAGAATCGGGCGGACCTGTTCATCTCGACCCATGTCAATTCCCTGCCACCGGGGGCAGGATCCCTGAATTATGTCGAGACCTATTACTTCGGACCGCACACGGATCAGCGCTCACTCGAACTGGCGGAGAAAGAAAACCGCGACTCTGACTACGCCATGGGAGACTTTCGCGAGGTCATCGCCAGGATAGGCGACACCCTGAAGACCGAGGAATCTAAGCAACTCGCCAATTCCATACACAAGCACCTCTACAACAATATGAAGCGCCGCAATCGTGGCCTCATTGATGCCGGGGCTAAGACAGGACCATTTATGGTATTGTTGGGGGTAGAAGTGCCCAGCGTGCTCATAGAGGTTTCCTGCATCAGCAACAAGGCGGAGGAAGCCAGGTTGAGTACGCCGGAGTACCGGGACAGGATTGCGGACTACCTGAAGACGGGGATCGTTGATTATCTTGAGGAGCGCGCACACCGAAGAACGATAGAGGGAGGAATAATACAAAATGTCGCCAAACAAGAAAGATAACATGCAGTATATCGGGATCGACCTGGGGACCTCACGGTCGGTGGTGTCCGCCAGTAATGGCAACCGGAAATGGGTGGAAAGCTACGTCGGCTGGCCAAAGGATTTCGTTGCCAAGAAAATGCTTGGCAAACGCGTGTTGTTCGGCAGCGAGGCCCTGGAACACCGTCTCGCCCTGAATCTCTCCCGGCCGTTGCAGAACGGTGTCCTCAAGGAAGGTACCGAGCGGGACGAGGCCGCGGTACAGGAGTTGATCGGCCACCTGATCGAACTGGCCGACGTCGAACCGGGTAAAGATATCTGCGTTGCAGTTGGTGTACCGGCCGAGGCACTCAAGGTCAACAAGATCGCAATCAGGAATGCCATATCCGAGTATGCCAAGAATCTGATGGTGGTCTCCGAACCCTTCTCCGTAGCCTATGGACTGGGCACACTGGACAACACCATGATCCTCGACATCGGTGCCGGCACCGTGGATTTTTGCATCATGCATGGCACGGTGCCCATGGAAGATGACCAGCGCAGCATCCTGATGGCAGGTGACTACGTGGATGAGCAGCTTCTGAAGCTGCTGACCGAAAAACATCCCGAGGCCGACTTCTCCCTCAACATGGTACGCCGCTTCAAGGAAAAACACGGCTTCGTGGGGTCATCGAAACGGCGGGTCAAGGTGGAGGCCCCGGTGGATGGTATATTCACGGAGTTCGATATCACGGAGGAAATGCGCAGGGCATGCGAGAGTCCTATGCCGGCCATCGTCGAGACGGTCATCGACCTGATCGCCGGCTTCGATCCCGAATTCCAGGAAAGCGTGCGCAAAAACATTATCATTGCCGGTGGGGGGAGCCAGCTCAGTGGTCTGGACACTTTTCTCACCGAGGCCACCAAGCAATTCGAGCCCTGCAAGTTCACCTGCATCGATGACCCGCTACATGCCGGTGCGGATGGCGCTCTGGAACTGGCAGCGGATATGCCGGAGGAATTCCTGGAGAAACTATAAAGGGCCGGATACGAGCAAGGCAGGGGCTGAATGTCTCCAGCCGTAGCAATACAGCTCCCGGCCTGACATCCCGGTAAAGTACTATCCCCCGGCGTCGGGATTCCGCGTTGCCGCACAAGCCCGGGATGCAATCAGGAACGCCAAGTGCTTATGACTCCAGCGCTTCCCAGCGTGCATAGCACTCCTCCAGTTCCGCGGTAACGGCTTCCAGCCTGGCCAGGTCGGCAATGGTTTCCCTCTCTGCCTGGCGGTAGAAGTCCGGGTTGCTTGCCTTTTCCTGCAACTCTGCCTGCTCGGCTTCGAGCGTCTCGATCTTCTGCGGCAGGGCATCCAGCTCGCGCTGATCCCTGTAGGAAAGCTTGCGTGATCGCCCGTCCTGTTTCCCGGATGTGCCGCCGGTTTTTGCTACTGCCGGTGACTTGCGTGGCTTCCCGGTCGTCGCAGCCAGTGTACTCCTGCGCTGCCGCAGCCAGTCGGAATAGCCGCCGACATACTCCCCGACACGTCCTTCCCCCTCGAATACCAGTGTGCTGGTAACGACATTGTCCAGGAAGGCACGGTCATGACTCACCAGCAACAGGGTACCGGAATAGTTCATTAACAGTTCTTCCAGCAGTTCCAGCGTCTCGACGTCGAGATCATTGGTCGGCTCGTCCATCACCAGCAGGTTGGCCGGCTGCGCGAACAGGCGCGCAAGCAACAGGCGGTTGCGCTCTCCACCGGACAGCGTACTCACCGGTGACTGCAGGCGTTCACCGGGAAACAGGAAGTCCTGCAGGTAGCCGGCCACGTGGCGCTCGCGGCCATTGATGGTGACGCGCTGGCTGCCTTCGTTGACCGCTTCCATCACCGTGACATCCGGTTTGAGCGAGTCGCGCTGCTGGTCAAAATACGCCACCTGCAGGCGGGTGCCGCAGCGAATACGCCCACTGTCCGGTGGCTGTTCCCCCAGCAGCACCCTGATGAGCGTCGTCTTGCCAATGCCGTTAGGCCCAACGATGCCGATGCGGTCGCCGCGCAGAATGGTAGTCGAAAATTCGCGGATTACCGTGTTGCCGGCAAACGCCAGGTTGACATCCTCGGCCTCGACCACGAGCTTGCCGGAGAGTTCGCCGGTTTCCAGTTGCAGCCTTGCCTTGCCGACGCGGTCGCGCCGCTGGCGCCGCTGCTCGCGCATTGCCTTGAGCGCACGCACCCGACCCTCGTTGCGCGTTCGGCGTGCCTTGATACCCTGGCGGATCCAGCGCTCTTCTCTGGACAGTTTTTTGTCAAACAGTGCATTGTGCCGTGCCTCGGTTTCCAGCTGTTCCGCCTTGCGGCGCACGTAGTCGTCATAGTTTCCCGGCCAGGAGGTCAATTGCCCGCGGTCCAGCTCGATGATGCGCGTCGCCAGCCGGCGTACGAATGCACGGTCATGACTGATAAACAGCAAGGCACCGGGGTAGTCCAGCATAAAATCCTCGAGCCAGGTAATCGCCTCGATATCGAGGTGGTTGGTCGGCTCATCCAGCATCAGTACGTCCGGATCCTGTACCAGTCCCCGCGCCAGCAGCACACGCCTCTGCCAGCCGCCGGACAAGGTGGAAAATGCCGCATCGCTGTCGAGCTTCAGTCGCGAGAGTACGGTCTCGACGCGCTGCTCCAGCTGCCAGCCATTGGCCGCTTCCAGTTCATGCTGCAGATCGGACAGCTTTTGCAGGCCGACTGCATCACTGTCGTGTTCAAGGCGTACTGCCGCCTCGTGGTAAGCGGAAATCAACTGACCGATGCCTGGAAGTCCACCGGCAACGACGTCGAATACCGACACAGCCGTGTTGAGCGCGACATCCTGTGCAAGGTGTGCGATGCGCATTCCCGGACGCAGCCAGACGCTGCCGTCATCGGCACCGAGTTCCCCGTTGATCACACGCATCAGCGATGACTTGCCCTCGCCGTTGCGACCGACCAGGCACACGCGCTCGCTGCGCCCGACCTCGAGATCGACTTCATCCAGCAGGGTATGATGACCGAAGGCCAGTGATACCTTTTCGAGACGCAGCAGGGGCATGGGTAATCGGGGTGTCAGTATCCGGTGGCAGGTTACTGTTATACCTGCCGGCAGGCACTATAGCACTGCAATCGCCCGGCACAAACACACAGGGCACATGTTATTCTCGCGACATGCTGTTTGCGATCGTGTTCATCAGTATCTGGTCCGGCTTCCACGCCTACCTCGCCTGGCGGCTGATCCGGCCGATGGCGCCGCACGGTCCGTGGAGGCGGGTGGCCTGGTATGTACTGCTGGCATCGCTGGTGATCGTTCCGGGTGTTTTTTTTACCCGCATCCTGATGCAGGAACCGGCACTGACCGACAAGGTTGCCTGGGTTGCCTACCTCAACATGGGCTTCATCCTGATACTGGTGCCGCTACTGGTAATACGTGACTGTATCGCTGCAGTGGTTCGACATGCACGACTGCTGTCCCGGCGGCACCGCCATCGCCTGGCGGACCCACAGATTACTGATGCTTCGCGCCGGCAGTTTTTGGCGAATGGTGCAAATCTCGGGATTATTGGTCTCTCCGGTGTCATGACGGGTACCGGTTACCACGAGGCGCGTCGGCTGGCCGAGGTCCTGCAGATCAGCATCCCGCTGGCGAAACTGCCGGAGGCACTCGACGGGTTTCGCATCGTGCAACTGAGTGACATTCATCTTGGCCCTACCATCAAGGGTGACTACCTGCAGGGCATCGTCGAGCGCTGCAACGAATTGCGTCCGGACCTTGTCGCGATTACGGGTGATCTTGTCGACGGGCTTACCTCGATGCTGCAGGATGATGTCGCCCCGCTGACCTCGCTGCAATCACGTTATGGCACCTTCTTCGTGACCGGTAACCACGAGTATTACTGGGACGCACTCACCTGGAGCGACCTCCTGCAAACCATGGGTATCCATGTCCTGAACAATTCACACAGCATCATCCGGCATAATGCCGCGCGCCTGCTGCTGGCTGGCGCAACCGATTATTCAGCGCACCGCTACGTGCCCGGGCATGCATCGGATCCGGAACTGGCACGTCACCGGGCGGCCCGGACTGACGCTGCCATCCTGCTGGCACACCAGCCGAAGAGTGCCTTTGCCGGTGAAGCGGCCGGTTACGATCTGCAACTCAGCGGTCATGTTCATGGTGGTCAGTTTTTCCCCTGGAACATCATGATCGGCATGGTGCAGCCATTCACCACCGGGTTGCACCGCGTAAACGGGCGCATGTGGCTGTATGTCAGT
The DNA here is from genome assembly GCA_020344335.1 of Gammaproteobacteria bacterium. Lineage (GTDB taxonomy): Bacteria > Pseudomonadota > Gammaproteobacteria > UBA9214 > UBA9214 > SZUA-186. Next base: position 2,422,980 of record CP070821.1, read on the forward strand.
GCGGGAACCGGCTACTGGGGGCCGCCGAACCGGCTCGGTGTCCCGGCGGAGATTACCGAAATCACGCTGACCCGGGCCTGAACAGGATCAGTCTTGTTCCGCCGCGCTCGCACATGAGATGCACAAGGGCACGGCCGGGTCATGCTCCAGCCGCGCACGTGCGATTGGCTCTTCACAGGAGATACAATATCCGTACTCACCCGACTCGATACGCTGCAATGCCGCCTCGATCTTTTGCAGCTCGATTTGGCGGCGCTGGTTCATGGCCTGCGACATCGCCTGTCCCAGCAAGGCATCCATACGCGACAAGCGCCCGACCCGTGCCTGGTCAAGTTCAACGGTTTTGCCTGCTTCACTGCCGGTCTCCTCGAGGTCAAGCAATTGTTTTTGCAGTGCCAGCAGACGCTGCCTGAAATGAGCAAATTCGTCTGCATCGTTCACGAGGCTGACAACTCCCGGCCCGCATGGTCGACCAGATACTGAAGACCTTGCAACGATCCCTTGCGCAACGTGTCGATAACGCCGGCTAATGTCTCCTGCGTATATGGGATGGCCGGAACAGCGCCCCAAACTGGTGCAGGCCAGGCCACATCGGACTCGTAGCGCACCACATGATGGACGTGCAACTGGGTAACGAGGTTGCCGAGGGCAGCAATATTGATCTTGTCGGCATGGAACTGTTCGTCGAGGACCATTGCCAGCATTGCGGATTCCCGAGTGAGCTGCATCTGATCTGTATCATCGAGCTGGTAGATCTCGGTAATGTCTTCGCGATCGGGCACGAGAATAAACCAGGGATAATTCGCATCACGCATTAGCAGCAGGTGACAGAGCGGAAACCGCCCCACTACAAGGCAATCCTGCAGCAACCGCTCGTGGATTCTTGTCATCAGTCCCTCCGCCTGTTGTAACTGTGAATTGCACGTTTCGTCAGCTTCTTGACCCGGCAGGATCTGGTTTTTTTATACAGCGACTTGGTGTATTATCTGAATCGCTGGGCAGTGAAGTGAAAACCAATGCTCCAGATCTGACCCGGCATTTATAACATGAAAACTCAGTTGCAAATTTGAATACAGGTTATATCAGAAGTTCCTTGCTACATCTCCTGCACATTACCTTTCACGATCTGCGATTGAATCAACGTTTAAATAATTAATTTAGAGGTGTTACATGGCAACAGGTACTGTTAAATGGTTTAACGAGTCCAAGGGGTTCGGTTTCATTGCGCCCGCAGATGGTGGTGAAGATGTGTTCGTGCATTTCTCCGCAATCGCCGGCGAAGGTTTCAAGACCCTGGCCGAAGGACAGACTGTTAATTTTGATGTTGAGCAAGGACCAAAGGGATTACAGGCCACCAACGTCACACCGGCCTGACAGGGAAACTACATCCCGTATTAATGCAAAGAACCCCGCACCAGAGCGGGGTTCTTTGTTTTGGCTTTGAATTCCGCGGTGAGTCACTCGCTGCGCAGATCCCTTTCACCAGTACCGGTCACTGGCTGAAGATCTCCACGAACAGCTCCTGCATCGCCTGCCAGGAGGATGCGTCCGCTTCGGCATCGTAGGCCAGCGGCAGATCAAAGCGTTTGCCGAATTGGTCGGCCTCCGGATTGGTAAAGCTGTGCTTGACGCCGGGATAGTTGATAAAGGTGTAGTCCGCCCCGGCTGCATCCATCTCCGCCCTGAAGGCGGCGATTTGCTCAGCCGTCACAAAGGGATCCGCTGCTCCGTTCAGGACCAGTACACTCGCCCTGATGGCACCCTTTTCCGGGGTAGTGCTGCCGCCAAGACTGCCGTGAAAGCTCACCACTCCGTCAAGGTCGACCCCCTGCCGCGCCATTTCCAGGACGACACCGCCGCCGAAACAGTAACCGATTGCCGCCGTCCTGCCGGCATCCACGCCGGGCTGCCGGTTGAGGAATTCCAGTGCCGCCATGAAACGCGCCTTCATCAGGGCCGGGTCCTTGCGTATCACCCCGGCAAACTTGCCCGCATCATCGGGGTGCTTGGCCATCTTGCCGTCGCCGTACATATCGACAGCCAGCGCGGTATAACCGAGTGCGGCGAGCATCTCAGCACGCTTGCGCGCATAGGCATTGTGTCCCCACCACTCATGCACCACCAGGATGCCGGGGCGTTTGCCCTGCAGGGACGTATCGGTGGCCAGATAACCCTTGAGCGTGACAGCACCGGCCTGGTAACTGACCTCCTTGCCTGAAATTGCCGCATTCACCGTTATACTGAGTAATAGCAGCAGACTGCCTGTAATTAGTCTGAACATATGACCTCCCGGGTTGCAGGACTGCCAGCCGGCAGTCAAAACTCTCGAACGAATTATGCGACCAAAATTAGTGGCTCGCCAGTCTATTCCGCATATTGCTGACACGGCCGCGACCGAACTGGTAAGGTATTCACCCGCTTCAATACCGCGGATTGGGCCAGTTCCCTGCTCCGCAAGGAATAGACTGCATGGGTCGCTACCGAGCGCCGGCACCGAAGTCCTCACCTTACATTACCCGCCCCGGTTACGAGGCACTGCAGGCCGAACTCAAGGACCTCTGGAAACGCCGCACCGGGGTGACCCGGGCGCTTGCGGCGGCGGCCGCCGAAGGCGACCGGTCTGAAAATGCCGAGTATATTTACCGTAAAAAGGAATTGCGCGAGATTGACCGGCGTGTGCGTTACCTGCAAACCCGACTGCCGGAACTGAAGGTCGTCTCTGAACCGCCCACGGATCGCGAACGGGTGTTCTTCGGGGCCTGGGTGACGCTGGAGGACGAAGCGGGTCAGGAATGCGTCTATCGTATCGTCGGCGCTGACGAGTTCGATCCCGCCAAGGGCTGGATCAGCATGGATTCTCCCATGGCAAAGGCCATGATGCAGAAGGCGCTGGACGACGAAATCACCGTGGAATCACCGGAAGGCAAATTCGACTATCTCATTACCGACGTTCGCTATTCCAAACCGTAACTAACGACCGGCACACGACACGATCGGTTGTCACAAAAGCTTCACCGAAAACAATCTGCAGGGAAACCTCGTCTTTACACATACGATTTTTTTAATGATGTAGTGAGACTATTCCCTGTCCTTGAGCATGTCCTTGAGCCCCGCGAAGGGATTATGGGAAGCACCCTGTTTTTGCCGGCCACCGTCACCGGAATTCCCCTGTGGTTGATCAAGGTAGCGCGCATGCTCGTTGTCGTGGCAGTAGACGCATAGAAGTTCCCAGTTGCTGCCATCCGGCGGGTTATTGTCATGATTGTGATCACGGTGATGCACGGTCAGTTCGCGCAGGTTCTCCCGGGTGAATTCACGGCTGCAGCGCCCGCAGATCCAGGGATACATCTTTAACGCCTGCTCGCGGTAACCCGCTTCCCGCTGTTCGCGGTTACGCCGTGCCTCGGCAACTATGCGGTCGAGTTTGTCAGAATCTTGCGGTTGCTTGGGTTTTGCCATAAAAACATCCCGAAATACCGGGACCTCAATAATCGTTACTGCTTACAGTGCCCCGCAGGGACTTGACTTTGCCGCGCCTGATTTTGCTGTCAAGGCGCCGTTGTTGAGCACTTTTCGTCGGCTGTGTGACAACACGTTGCTTGCGCACGACGGCCACGCTTTTGATCAGGGCCTGCAAACGCGCCAGCGCGGCGGTACGGTTCTTTTCCTGACTACGGTATTGCTGCGCCTTGATTACGATCACTCCCTCCCGGGTAATCCGCCGGTCATCCAGTGCCAGCAGACGTTCCTTGTAATATTCAGGCAAGGAGGAGTTGCGAATATCAAATCGCAGATGGATGGCGGTCGCCACCTTGTTGACATTTTGCCCTCCGGCACCCCGGGATCGGACAGCCTGGATCTGAATTTCGTTACCCGGGATGATGATGTTTCTGGAAATCTGCAGCATCACAGCAGGATAACGACTTTATCTGCCGGTTAACAGGCCGGGAGGGAGGCACGCTGTAGAACTGGTTTATCAACTGAGTCGGCGATGTTTGCTTACCCTGTTTCCCGCAAGTATATTTTCTGCCTCTCTCAAACCGCGGAAGAACCTCCATGGCAACCACCGAACTACTGGCCCCTGCCGGCACCCTTACCAACCTGCGCTATGCGATTGCCTACGGCGCCGATGCGGTCTACGCCGGCATGCCGCGCTATAGCCTGCGGGTACGTAACAATGATTTCCACAAGCTGGATAAACTTGCCACCGGGATCAGTGAAGTCCACCAGGCCGGCAAGGCCTTCTACCTTGCAACCAATGTGTTACCGCACAATGCCAAGATCAAGACCTTCCTCGCTGACATGGAACCGGTCATCGAGCTGGGCCCGGATGCCCTGATTATGGCCGACCCGGGGCTGATACTGATGACCCGCGAGCGCTGGCCGGACATGGCTGTGCATCTGTCGGTCCAGGCCAACACTATGAACTATGCGAGTGTGCGTTTCTGGCAGGCACAGGGAATCAAACGGATCGTGTTGTCACGTGAACTGTCACTCGAACAGATCGAGGAAATCCGCCAGCAGTGCCCCGACATGGAACTCGAGGTCTTTGTGCATGGGGCCCTGTGCATTGCCTATTCGGGACGCTGCCTGCTGTCCGGTTATTTTAACCACCGCGATGCAAACCAGGGGACCTGCACCAATTCCTGTCGCTGGGACTACAAGGTGAAAGACGCGGTCGAGGACATCAGTGGAGACATTCATATCAAGACGACACCACCGGCCGGTAGAGGAGACTCAGTTTACTTGCTGGAAGAATCGGAACGTCCCGGGGAATACATGCCGATCGAGGAAGACGAGCATGGCACCTATATCATGAATTCGAAGGATCTGCGTGCCCTGGAACACGTAGAGCGTCTTGTTAACATGGGGATAGAGAGTCTCAAAATCGAGGGCCGCACCAAATCACACTACTATGTTGCACGCACGGCCCAGGTCTATCGACAGGCAATCGATGATACCCGTGCCGGCCGGCCGTTTAACGCCGTGCTGCTGGGTTCACTGGCCAACCTGTCGAATCGCGGTTACACCGATGGTTTCCTGCAACGTCACCCGGACCAGGATTACCAGAACTACCTGGAGAACTGCTCAAACAGCGTCCAGCAGCGTTTTGTCGGCGGTATTACCGGTTATGACCCGTCAACCGGGATGGCCAGTATCGAAGTAAAAAACAAGTTTGCAGTCGGTGATGAACTGGAACTGATCATGCCAGACGGCAATCACACCTTCCGCCTCGAGGAAATGTGCGACATGGATGGCAACCTTATGCAGGAAGTGCCCGGCGGGGGCTACCGGGTGCAGATTCCGCTGCAAGCACGTGACTATGCCATGGGTCTGCTCGCCCGCAATCTCTAGCCTCCCGACAAAACCCGGCTAAATCACACCGGCCCGCTAAAAATTTTTCACCTGTCCATGGGTCGTTCGACCGCGTGTTTCTGTCTTATTACCCTATATATAGTGTGGTAAGAGGTAACCTGTCTACAAGATGTATGAAATCTTATATTTATTATGTATGTCAGTTAGTTATCTTAAAATACCTTGACTTGTATATGGTATATATTTTACGGTTCAAGGGCATGGATCCAGACTAGCAGGGACGCTTTTTGAAACTGCGCGAAATCGTCCAGCCAGACAGTGATCCTGATCTTTTTAACCGGAGGAAGCACATCATGCACATAAGCGATATGGTAATGCACGTTGATGAAAAACTCGGTGAAAACACCCGCCGGAACGTTGAACGAACCCTTACTGCTCATAAGGGTGTAATTCATGCACACTTCAATGAAAAACGGCCGCACCTGATGCTGGTATCTTACGACCCGAAACGTACCTCCTCATTTGATATTCTGGCAAAAATGACGAATCAGCACCTGGGGGCCGAGCGGATCGGCTAGTTTCCTTTAGCGAGATTCAACCTCCTCTCGCAAGTCGGTTTTAGCGGTGGCCCCGAGCCACCGTTTTTTTATAAGAAAACGCATCACATCCGGATCAATGCATCTGGTAAAACTCTATTGAATTCCTTATCCTTCATGCGGACCAGGATAGTGACTGGCAACTGACATAATGGCTACAGGGGAGGTAACTATGTACCGGCTTCGTGCAAGAAGGTTTATTGTCTGTCTGTTGAGCATCAGCCTGCTGACCACCGGCCTACCGGCGATTTCCTATGCCGGTATTATCGGCACGCAATCCATGATCGAGATGGAGCAATCTGATGCGGATCGAGCCCGCGTTGATTCATTTATAAAGCAGGAGAACGTCCGCGATCAGATGATCGGCCTCGGTGCCGATCCTGCCGAGGTCGGGGAAAGGCTCGCCGCCCTGACCGATGAGGAACTGCGCATATTGAGCAGGAATATCGATAACCTGCCGGCGGGCGGCAGCAGTCTCCTGGCGGTGATTGGTATCACGTTCGTAGTTCTGCTTCTCCTTGAAGTCACTGGCGTCATCGATATTTTCAAGAAGGTTTAGTTTCAATGGATGTACACCACATCAGGCCGCCCGGCCTGATCGTGGTTATTTGTTTGCTGGTATCCGGTTGTACGGCTAACCGTCCGGCGCTCGATTCCATACTTGCCGGCACTACCCTGCCGGCAACACTGGAACTGGCGGATACCCCCTTCTTTCCACAGGAAGCGTATCAGTGCGGCCCGGCTGCCCTGGCCACGGTACTGGTGTCGTCTGAAGTGGATGTCACGCCGGAGGAGCTCGCCGCGCGGGTATACCTGCCGAAACGCCAGGGCAGCCTGCAACTGGAACTCGTTGCGGCCAGTCGGCGCTATCAACGACTACCCTACCAGCTCGATCCGGAGCTACCGGCATTGCTGGCAGAACTGCAACGCGGGCGGCCGGTACTGGTCCTGCAGAACCTCGGGCTGGCCAGTTACCCCGTCTGGCACTACGCCGTGGTCATCGGCTTCGATTCAGCCCCCAACACGATCCTGCTGCGCTCCGGCGACCGTGAACGCGTCATGATGAAAACAGGGAAATTCATGCGGAGCTGGGAGCTGGCAAACAACTGGGCACTGGTCACCCTGCGTCCCGGTGAGTTTCCGGTCAACCCGGACGAATCCCGCTACCTGCAAGCGGTGGCCGCAATGGAGTCCACAGGCAAGGTCGAGGCTGCCGCTACGTTCTACCAGGCTGCCCTGGAACGCTGGCCGGTCAGTACGCTGGCGATGTTCGGACTGGGTAACAGCTACTACACGCAGGGAAAACTTCAGCGGGCGGAGATGCAGTACCGCCGGCTGCTGGCGATTCAGCCAAGCAATGCTGCGGCCCGTAACAACCTCGCACAAGTGCTGGCCGACCGTGGCTGCAGTGATGCCGCCTTTGCGGAAGTGGATGCGGCGCTGGACATCACACCGCAGGATTCGCCAATCCGGAAAAGTCTGCTCGAGATACGTGCACGCCTTGTCAACAGAACTCCCCCGTTGCAGGAGCCACGCATACCCTGCCCGGCCGCCACCGAGTCCGGCTGGCACTGACCATGCGAATACCGCCCGTCAACCAGCGACAGGCTGGCCGGAATGCCTTCGATCGCAGTGACGAGGCCTGTAGGTGGCAGTAGCCATAGCCCGGCACATGCTGTTTGACAGGCTGCTGCTGCCGGTTCATATATGGAAACAATGCACTACACGCAGCTAACGCGCAGTCTATAATAGAACAATGAACAATTTGTGCAGAATCATGGCTGCGTGCCTGCTGGCACCCGGCCTGCTTGTGGCCAGCGCGCGGGTCGAAGCAACACTCCCGCCGTTATCCGCAGCAGTGAATACCGACAACCGTGCGGCTGTTCCCGCACCGGGAATGTTCCTGGTGTCAGCGAGAAAACTGCGTGACCGCCATTTCAGGAAGAGCGTCATTTATATCCTGCGTCATGATGATCGCGGCACCCTGGGCCTGATTATCAACAAGCCGGGGGCGCTGCCCCTGTCACGCGCGGTCGACAACATCGACGCAGAACGTGCACGCAAACACCGACTCTATTACGGTGGACCGGTTGGAACCTCGGAAATAATAATGCTGATCGAAAACATGCAGGCATCATCCCTTGTGGAACATGTCGCCGGTGATATTTACTTCAGCAACCAGCGCATCGTCATGGAACGCCTGCTGAAAGAGAGGAAACCGGCCAGCAAACTGCATTTCTTCCACGGGCATGCCGGCTGGATGGCCGGTCAGCTGGAGCAAGAGCTCAGTCGCGGGGACTGGCATCTCATCGAGGGCAATACCCGTTCCATCTTCAGTCCCGAGATCCGCAGCCTTTGGCAGCGTCTCATCCGCAAGCTGGAACCCCTTGGCATGATCGTCCGGGCCGCCGACCTGCCGGTGCCGCAGTCCAACTGATCAACCGGTCATGCCCCTGTAGGTACGTAGCGATGGCTAGTGCGTCGTGGGCGAAACGTGCTCCCCTGCTGTCCCCGGTGTTGCCACTTCGTGCCAGGCCAGCCGGTCACCGCCCGGCACGTACTGTTTGGCCATGCAACGCGGTGGACTGAGCGGGTCGGCACCGATCGTGCCGACAAGCATTTTCAGGTATTCCGGACTCTGGATGTACATCAGCCTTTTCCGGCCTTCCTCGATACGATCAGCAATCCCCAGCCGTTCAGCCTCGTCTGCATAGTCGGTATCGTAGAGGAAGTGCTGCAGGTTGCTTACGTGGTGGTTCCACAGGGCGATATCACGACTCTGCTTGATTTCCAGGCGTTCCCTGTACCAGTCTGACTCGAGCAGGTATTCGCGTGTAAACATGGCACGAATTTCCGGATGGTGTGCGTCCATCCCCTGGTAATCACCGGTTGCCATGATATGCAGCAGGGCCTGAATCGGCGGACAGGCATCCTCTATGCTGCCGTCATCCAGGTAACGCTGCGCCACGCGCTGCTGTGCTTCGACAATGTTGTTGATGCCATCGACAAAAACACCCATGTCCTGTGTCTCCGGCTTGAGAATTGCTTCGGGCATGACGGCGCTCGGATTGTCAAAGATCTTGCCAAGAAAACCGGAAACGAAATGTTCGGTTATACGGTAACCCAGACGACTGGCATGGACAGTGCTGCCGTTATGTTCAAAATCTTCGAGCCGCTCCAGATAGCCATTCTCGATCAGAAACCCGGCATCACGCTCCTCCGCGGACAAGCGTGCCCAGATTTCCGGGATCAGCAGGCTGATGTCGTGGTCCACCTGCATATCCGGACCCACATGACCGGCAGAACTCGAGAAGCCGTCGTACTCTGTCAGAATGAAGGAAACCAGCGCGTTATTCAGGTCCGCCGTGGTACGCAGTGCATTGAACGGTCCCTTGGTTAGTGCACCCTCGCTGCCGGCACCCGTGGTGGACGGTGACTTGCCGGTCAAGCTGCAGATGAAATCCATAAACAGCTCCGGCAGTTCCTGGTAGTGAATCGGGTTATAGACGGCCAGTGCACGAATTGCGCCATCCGGTGGATTGTTGCGTCGCCCGGTCATCACCGCGTCTACCGGGTGACAGACCGGGTCGTTCATGCCGATCTTGCGATGAAAGCGCACGCCCATCTCGGCAATGTACTTGCGTACCGGATGAACCAGATCCGGCCGTGTCTGCAGGTATCGCGGATTCTTCGAAGGTTTGCCGTCCACGATCCGCGGGTGTGCGGATGATACGGCAAATCCCTTGCCATCTTCTTCGTGATACGCCCGCTTCAGCAGGTCCTGCATGGGTTCGCTAAATTGATAGAAGGTATGCACATCCTCGACCAGCGCGGCCAGTTGCTCGTTGTCGAGCGGTTCAAAGTTGGCAATGAAATTGCCGGGCTGTGACAAGTCCAGTTCGGTCTGCTTGTCGAACCCCGGGTGGATCGCCTCATCAGGGCGCTGGAACAGCTTGTACTCGCAGTTCCTCACCAGTTTCACGCTGCGTTTCTCGTCCTGATGCGGGTCACAGGTGCTGATGCAGCTCGACGGCACGACCACGGAGGTACTGATGTCATCTTCCATCTGCACCTTTTCTGCGGCAATGAAATCCTGCCGGACCTTGAAGGTGCGCCACTTGCCAGCCTGGTCAAAGCCCACGCGAAGATAGGAGGCAACGATCGTGCGTCCAAACAGCTTGAGTTCGTGCGCGGGGGCACCGTCGACGACATCGACGGAGAGATGATCGCGCCAGCGGTCGCCCCACTCGGTGCGGTAGAAGCGCTTGATGAGGAAGGCAAGCGCCAGGATGCGCGGCGGGATGGATTCCAGCCAGGCATTGAACTCGTTGGTGTAAATCGATGACGGGATCAGCAACTTGATGACCGAGCCCAGGCTGCGTTCCGGGCTCAGCGGCTTGCGCGTGGAATCACGGTCCCTGTCCTCGTATCCCGGTTTGAAGCGTTTCGTGTAATCCCTGTCGAATATCTCCTGCACACGGTCAAGATCGGCATCGAGGTCATCGACGAACAGCGGACGGTAGATGACCGCATCATTCAGGGACTTCGATATCTCGGACTTGCCGCCGCCAGACACCGTACACGGTTTGTGGCAGAAAATACCCTCCGCATCCATGCCAACAATCCGCCAGGACGGTGCGCCGGGGTGCTTCTGCATCTCCAGCTTGTAGCCGTTCGGCTGCATGTAGATCTTGCCCGGATGCAGCCCGATGGTCTGCGGCTTGCCCCCCTTGTACCAGGATATGGTCTGGGCATTGAGATTCATGCGTATCTTCTGTGGCACGTAGATCAGCTCGGGATATTTCTTGTCGATTGCATAGCCTTCCGGCTGCAGATCCATCGCATCACGGTAGCGTTCTACCATGTCTTCAAACGAGTAGCCGGGCTCGTAGGTACGGCTGTCCACACCGTATTCGTCACCATGGTTGCGACGCCTGAAGGCCAGTGCGCCGCCGGCATGTTCTTCCTCGGCCATCCCGTAGAGATTGGCGGCATAGCCGATCTGGGTCTTGACTTCCTTCTTGCAGTAACCGAAATAGTTGTCCGCGAGCATGGTCACTATCACACCCGATTCATCGCGTGCGGTCAGCTTGAAGGGCTGACCGTCGTTGTACAGTTCATCCGGCTCGTTCCACGCCATGCCATCGCGCTTCTGCCGGTCAGTGGCATTGTCCCAGTGCGGCAGACCGACCTCTTTCTTCGTCAACCCGACCAGGTGCGGCGCCAGGATCACGCAACCGGTATGGCCGGTCCAGTGCGCGGTATCGAGTGCGGCATCGAAGTCGGCCAGGTAGGGGTTGCCACCGTTGCCAAAGATGCTTTCCACGAAATCCAGGTTGCTTACCAGGTTGCCTGGTGCAAAGAAACGGATTTCCATGGTCTTTTCCGGTTCCTTGTCGGGGATGGCAGGACACACCACCGGACGCAGCAGCAGGGAAACCAGCATGCGTGCCGGTTTCGGCAGGCCCGCAGTAAACGGGATGGTCATCAGGTCGTCTGGCGGGTTGAGGGCACGTTTCAGCATATTCGCGAAGGTCTGCTGGGGCACCCCCTTCTTGTCGCCGGGAATCGGCAAGCCACCCTCGGCAACATGGAACGACCCTTTGGTGGTCCGGCGGTCGCTGGCCGGGTTATGCAGGACCCCCTGTTTCACCCGGTAGCTCGATACGATGTCGGAGTGAAATTCGTTTTCCCCCATCGGGATGGACAACTCCCGCGCGACGCCCTCGCGATCGAGGATAAAGGTCTGGGTCGGCAGGGTGGGGACCATGATCAGGTCAAGATCCTCGAGGTAGCGCTTGAGGAATTCCTGGATGCGCTGGTCAACGCGACAATGGTAATTCGACAGCAGGCGGTTCTTTTCCCGGTAGCTCTTCAGCAGGTCGTGAGAGATATCGAAAAACCGTGCCATCTCTTTCGAGACGATGGTTGGCTGCCCGGACGACGCCAGTTTCAGGTTGATGTAGAGCTGGAGTTTTTCGCGTTCCTCATCCGGAGTGCTTGAGGACGCATGCAGTTCTGGGATGTGTGAAAGATCCATGGGCTCTCCGACGTTATGGTTATGCTCACAACCGCGGCGACCCCCGTGAGCTGGTTTGTTGCGATACTACCACTTTTCCGGGACGTGCCAATCGTGTCAATAAACTGACGCCTGCCGGAGCTATCACGGCAGTTCTGTTATGTATTTGTTATAAAAGTATAATTTTCTGGTCTATCAACAGGGCCAAAGCATGCCAGCCCAACACGTCCGGTGACGGTATCCCGGGCAGCTATCAGCACCTATAGTTATCCCCTATGCAGTTCAGTCCGTGTTCATACTGCGCATTCAGGACCCTGGTATTGCTGTATTTTGGCGTTGCCGCGGCCCTGGCGGATGAACAGAGTGTCCGTCCCGGAGTCAATCATCACTACGAGAATCCCGACTGGCCCGCATGGGTAGCCCGCTTCGAGCGGCCGGATCGCGAGGTCTATGCAAAGCGCCGGGCGATCGTTAGCGCCGCCGGTCTGCGCCCCGGCATGGAAGTTGCCGACATCGGCGCCGGTACCGGCCTGTTCGCCCGCCTGTTCGCACCACAGGTCAGTCCAGGCGGCAAGGTCTATGCCGTCGACATCTCTCCAACCTTTGTCGAGAACATCCTGCGCACCTGCCGGGAACAGGGACTCGCCAATGTCGAGGGTATCGTCAATACACCACGGGATGTGGCACTGCCACCGGGCTCAATCGACCTGGCATTCCTCTCGAATACCTACCACCATTTCGAATATCCGCAGAGCATGCTGGCCTCGATCC
>CP070821.1:2435781-2439883 GCA_020344335.1 Gammaproteobacteria bacterium
AAAACTTATAGTTGCCAACGACGACAACTACGCACTCGCCGCTTAAAACCCGGTAGGGTGCCGTCTGACTGAAGCCGTGCTTGTGCGTTCAGAGCCCTTAGGGGCATTCAGGCGTCGACTCTCACAAGATCGCGAAGAAGCACGTTCGGGGCGGATTCGTTAAAACCTTACCGAAATCGCCGGTTGTCTTCCCTGCCCGTCGGGTAGCGGCCGGTTAAATCAATAGGCGCGGACAAGCATGTAGAGCCAAGGGCAGAGAATTTACGGACGCGGGTTCGATTCCCGCCGCCTCCACCAAATAGAAAAGGGTCCCCCGGACGGGTGGCCCTTTTACATTTGTGATGATGGGTGGAATCATGGATCCCGCACAGCGGTTAGAAATGATACCCATTGGAACCAGCGACCGCACCCAATACCGCCACCATGCTCAGCGTTAACAGCACCACGTGCATTCTGTGCAGCCAGCCTCTGGGATATAACGGCTTGACCACGGTGACGATCCATACCGGGACGAGCCAGAGCACAAGCCCCTGCAACACCCGGTTGGATCGAAACGGTTGCGTTACAAATCTTGATTCTTCCGGCACAGAACGGTTTCCCGATTCAAAAGCGGTCAAGGGGCCATTATTTCAGCCGTTGTTATTTCGAACCGGCATGATCTGAATCAACAATAAATACCGGCAAAACAGGGAAGGTAAAGGTATAAACCCAGGAGCAAGTGGGTGAAAATGGAACAGTCAGGCTACTTCCGTACCGGTCATGGCGCGACGGCATTTCGCCCGACACCGGTTGCGAGAAGCGACACCAAAGTGTCAATCGATACGATCTTCATCGATGCGGGTACTCGACACCTGCGCGTACAGGCCTGTGCCAGTGATGGATCCCGTCTTGCCGATCAGTTGTTACCCAGCAACTGTGACCTGCAAGCCGAACTACTGGCCTCCGGACTACTGGACAGCGATAGCGGCAAGGACGCGCTCGAGCGGGTATTGATTACGGGTAAACTCGCTGCCGCAGTCCGCGAACGGCTGGGTGGCGGCAAACAGATCCTGCCCGCGGCAGCTTTCTGGATGACGGCGCAGGACTTGATCAAGCTGCACGAGAATACGGCTTTTGACTCGCTTGCGATTATCGACCTGTCGGCATCCGGCTATCTGATTATCGGCATAAATCGCGATGGTCAGCTGAAAAACGAGCTGCTGCTGACAAACCCCCGCTGCGGCGCCGGTTCCGGAATCAATCTCGATCGCGTGTTGCAAAAGCTCGATCTCAGGCACGAGCAGGTTGACGAACTGCTGCAGGATTATCTCGGCGAGCCCGGCCGCGTGCTGCGCGAGCAAGCCAGCGTTCGCGTCGATCGTTGCGGCGTATTCAGCACGTCGGCGACGATCTCCGACAAGAACCAGGGGATTCCGCTGTCCACGGCACTGGCCACGACCCTGAAGTCCGAAGTGCTCAAAACCGCCAAGAAACTGCCCTCGGGCTTCGACAAGGTTATCCTGAGCGGGCGAATTTTTCGCTGGCGGTATGCCCGCGACTGCGCCGAAGATTACCTGCGCGAACAAAACGTCCACGAAATTGCCTACGACCCGGAAAACGACCAGGTGCTCGACTCGCTGCGTGGCCTGGTGCAAGCAACGTGTTTCGATGAAATCGCGCAGCCCGATTCAAGGCTGGTGAAACAGGCCGAACTGGAATCCTTCCCATCGTTTAGCGAACTACGCGAACACTATGAGCAGGAATTCAGCTACCGGCGTCTGCCGGACGAACCCGTGATCTCGTGCCCGATCGAAAGCCTGATGCAGCGTTGCCTGATCATGGCGCTTGACGTGGGATCGACGATGGCCAAGGTGGTGCTGGTTGACGCGGCAACCGACGAAATCCTGTTTCTCGACGCTTACAGCAACTCCGGTGACACGATCCAGACGGTGAAGAAGGTGTTTACCGATCTGAAGCGCCTGGGGATCGAGCAGTTACCGCTGCAAAGCGTGGGTGTCACCGGCTCGGCCCGTTACCAGGTACAACAGGCGCTGGCGAGTATTTACCCGGCGCTCGCCGGACGCGTGGCGGTGCTGGTGGAAAACTATGCCCATGCCCGGGGCTCGATTGCCTATGCCCGGCAGCATGTTCGCTGGCTCGAGGAACAGGGTATCGGGGACGTCAACCGGGACCTCTGCATCCTGGTCGATATCGGCGGCGAAGATACCAAGATTTCGACCATCGCGCTGCGCGAATCGGAACTGTTCGACAATGCCATGAATACCAAGTGCTCGGCCGGCACCGGCAGCCTGATGGATACCCTGAGCGCCATGTTCGGTCTCGATTCGGTGGCCGCGGCCCAGGCCCGGGCATACGCGGCACCGAAGTCGTTTGCGATCAACGCCACCTGCGCGGTGTTCCTGATGGAAAACGCGAGCAAGCTGCAGGCGCAGGGTGTCCCGCGGGACGAAATCCTGGCCTCGGCAAACTGGGCCATTGTCGAGAACATGGCGCGCACCCTGTGGAACCAGCTGGATCTGCCGGCCAACACGGTTGTTCTGCTGCACGGCCAGACCATGCTGTCGGATCCATTGCCGCTTGCCGTTATTCATCGGCTGCGACGCTACGTCGACGGTAACATTCACGCCCTGCTACCGCCGAATCCCGGCCACCGGGCCTGTATCGGCCTGGTGCGCAGCCTGCAGCAGGCCGCGGCGCCGGGAGTGGTCGAGATACGACTCGACGATTTGCTCGAAGCCGAGTTTGCCAAGCGCCTGATTCAGTGCAAGGGCAAGGTGTGCGGTGATCCGCTGGCTCGCTGTAATCGATGTGCGTTGCGCTGGCAGGGCGAAGACGGGCGCAAGATTGCCTTTACTGTCGGCGGCTGTACCGCGATCAACGAAGTAATCTCGCACAAGGGACAAAAAAAGGCGTCCCAGCCGCGTGACGTCTACAAGGAAATCTGGGATTTCATCGATCAGCACCATCCGCACAACAACGATCCACGGCGCCTGGTCATCCCGCGCAGTTTTGTCGTCTCCGAATGGGCCTATTTTCTATCCCGGATTTTTACCCACCTGGACATACCGGTACACGTCGATAACGTGCGCGAGACCGACCTCAGCGACGCCCAGCCACGGTTCAATATCGACTGCTGCGCACCGCAGATGGGCGCGGTCGGGCAATATACCCGGCTTGCACGGGAATCCCACGGAATGATCCTGGCGCCGCAGATCGAGTCGATACCGACCGCCGGCATCAGCACCGGGCATACCTGTACGACCAACCAGGGCGGGGTTGCGATCGCGCAGAACCTCGCGCGCGACGCCTGCCCCGATGCCCGTTTTCACCTGTTTAATTTTGCCATCAAACGGCTGGACGCCGGTTATCTCCATGACCAGCTGAGGCCCGGCCTGGAACCGGTATTGCAGTATTACGGTATCAATTCAGACGCGATCGACCTGCAACAGGTCATCGCCGCAGCGCTCGACGATCACCTGCGCCTGCGCCGCGAGGCGGCAGACCTTGCCGCCCGGCTCGCCGGGGAAGCGCTCGACGAGGGCCATCAGCTTGCGCTGGTGGTCGGGCGCGAGTACGTGCTCAATCCGGGCATTTACGATAGCCACATCCGGCGCCTGCTGCGCGACCGGCAGATGGCGGTTATCCCGTCCTACGTGCTCGATGTCGACCTGGACCCCGAGTACAAAAACGTATACTGGCGCAATCCGCACTTTATCCTGACCGTGCTGAAAGCGGTGGCGCATCGGAATCTGCACGACCGCCTGCATCATCCCGAACTGCAATCGGTGTTTCGCCGGATCGAGGAGGACCCGGACAACACGCTACCAGTGGTGCAGGTTTCCACCTTCAGTTGCGGCCCGGACAGCGTCATCATGCATTACGTCGCCGAGATCATGAAAGACCGGCCGTTTCTGATGATCCAGTCGGACGCGATACTCAAGGAACTGGCCCACCTCGAAAACCGGGTCAATACCTACGTCAAGCAACTCGAACTCGGACTGCACGCGAAGCTCGGCCTCGAGTCAAGGCAGCCTTTCGAAATTCGCACCCTCGACGAGATGATTGCAAAGGAATCGCTGAACCGCGATACCGATGTCCTGTG
>CP070821.1:2439983-2446968 GCA_020344335.1 Gammaproteobacteria bacterium
CCGGTGACTTCTTCCGAGCCCAGCTTGGTATCACGCGCCACGCAGGTCAGTTCTTCGATATGTATCGTGGTAAAGCGGTCTTCCTCAACGACGCGCTCCGAAATCAGGATCGAGTCCTCGAAGTTGTAACCGTTCCAGGGCATGAACGCCACCAGCAGGTTCTGACCAAGGGCCAGCTCGCCCATGTCAGTACTCGGCCCGTCGGCGAGCACGTCTCCACGCTCGATCTCGTTGCCCGGCGATACCAGCGGACGCTGGTTGATGCAGGTATTCTGGTTGGAACGCGTGTACTTCGTCAGGTTGTAGATGTCCACGCCAGGCTCGCCGGCTACCGTTTCGTCGTCATTGACGCGCACTACGATACGCCCGGCGTCTACAGAGTCCACGACTCCACCGCGCCTGGCAACGACTGTCACGCCGGAGTCCACTGCCACAGTGCGCTCGATACCGGTACCGACCAGCGGTTTCTCGGTGATCAATGTCGGTACCGCCTGGCGCTGCATGTTCGAACCCATCAAGGCACGGTTGGCGTCATCGTGCTCCAGGAACGGGATCAGCGCTGCGGCAACCGAAACGATCTGCTTCGGCGAGACGTCAATGTAATCAACCTGGTCGGGTGACGAGGTCATAAACTCATTCTGTTTGCGGCAGGTCACCAGATCGTCGATCAGTTTACCCTTTGCATCGACCGTGGCATTGGCCTGGGCAATCGTGAATTCGCCTTCTTCAATAGCGGAAAGGTATTCGACCTTGTCGGTAACCCGGCTGTTTTCCACCTTGCGATATGGCGTCTCCAGAAAACCGTAGTCATTGGTCCGCGAGTAGACAGCCAGCGAGTTGATCAGACCGATATTCGGGCCTTCCGGGGTCTCGATCGGACATACCCGCCCGTAGTGCGTGGGATGTACGTCGCGCACCTCGAAACCGGCACGCTCACGCGTCAGGCCACCCGGGCCGAGCGCCGACACCCGCCGCTTGTGGGTAACTTCGGATAGCGGGTTATTCTGGTCCATGAACTGGGACAGCTGGCTGGAGCCGAAGAACTCCTTGATTGCCGCGGCTACCGGTTTGGCGTTGATCAGCTCCTGCGGCATCAGGCTTTCCGACTCGGCCATGCTGAGCCGTTCCTTTACTGCACGCTCGACCCTCACCAGCCCGATGCGAAAAACATTTTCCGCCATCTCGCCAACACAGCGGATACGGCGGTTGCCGAGATGATCGATGTCGTCTACGGAGCCGATACCGTTGCGGATATCGATCAGCACCTTCATCACCGCGAGGATGTCTTCCTTTGAAAGCGTGCCTTCTCCGGTCAGTTCTTCACGACCGACACGACGGTTGAATTTCATGCGCCCGACCGCCGACAGGTCATAGCGCTCACTGGTAAAGAACAGGTTCTTGAAAAGGTTCTGGGCGGCATCCTTGGTTGGCGGCTCGCCGGGACGCATCATCCGGTAAATTTCGACCATGGCCTCGAGATCGGTGGTCGTCTGGTCGATGCGCAGGGTATTGGAAATGTACGGACCGCGATCAAGGTCATTCACAAACAAGGTCTTGATTACCTTGATATCGGCCTCACGCAGCTTTTCAAGCATCTCCTGCGTGATCTCGTCATTGGCATTGGCGATTAGCTCGCCGGTTTCCTTGTCAATCACGTTGTGCGCGAGAATCTTGCCGGGCAGGTAATCATCCGGCACCACCAGCGACTTGACGCCGGTCTTTTCCAGCTCGCGGATATGCCGTGCCGTGATACGGCGCCCTTCCTCGACAATGACCTTGCCCTTGGCCTTGATATCGAAAGTCGCTGTCTCGCCACGCAGACGTTCTGCCACGAGATCCAGCTTGACTTCCTTTTTGTTGATGTGGAACGTGTTGGTATCAAAGAAAATATCGAGTATTTGCTCGTTATCGTAACCCAGCGCCCGCAGCAGTATGGTTGCCGGCAGCTTGCGACGACGGTCGATGCGCACGAAAAGTGAATCCTTGGGATCGAACTCCATATCCAGCCAGGAGCCGCGGTAGGGAATGACACGCGCCGAGAACAGCAGCTTGCCGGACGAATGGGTTTTGCCCTTGTCGTGATCGAAGAACACGCCGGGTGAACGATGCAGCTGGGATACGATGACGCGTTCTGTCCCGTTGATGACAAAGGTACCGTTCTCTGTCATCAGTGGCAGTTCGCCCATGTAGACTTCCTGCTCCTTGATGTCCTTGACCTTGTTGGACCCGGCAGGGGCATCCTTGTCGTATATGATCAGCCGGGTCAGGGCACGCAGGGGGGCTGCGTAGGTCAGACCGCGCAGCTGGCATTCCTTGACATCGAAGGCCGGCTCACCAAGACGGTAGCTTACGTAGTCGAGTGCGGCATTACCGGAGTAACTGACAATCGGTAACACCGACTTGAATGCAGCATGCAGGCCCTTGTCCTCGCGCTTTTCCGGGTCCTTGTCCGCCTGCAGGAAGTCACGGTAAGACTCCAGCTGGGTCGCCAGCAAATAAGGCACATCAAGGATGCTGTGGCGTTTGCCAAAGTCCTTACGAATACGTTTCTTCTCGGTGAAACTATAGGCCATCGGATTTCCTCTTCAGTCACTGTCCGGAATGCGTGTCATCGCACCTGCTTTCCGGGCTACTGCAATGCACCGGCAGGCTTGCCGGCACGGTTACTCTGCTTAACAAGCAGGGACAGGCCGTTCGCCTTGCCGACGAACAGCCAGCCCTGTACACCTGCGGTTGCGGTAATCACGCAATGCTTACGCAAATTCCGCCTACTTGAGCTCGACGCTGGCGCCGGCTTCTTCCAGCTGCTTCTTGATTTCTTCGGCTTCGTCCTTCGTTGCACCTTCCTTGATGGTCGACGGAGCACCTTCCACCATCTCCTTGGCCTCCTTCAGACCGAGACTGGTGATGCCGCGAACGGCCTTGATGACGGCAACCTTGTTGTCGCCGAAGCTGGACATGACAACATCGAACTCGTCCTTCTCTTCGGCAGCTGCAACCTCGCCACCACCGGCAGCCGGGGCTGCGGCAACCGCGGCTGCGGCAGTCACGCCAAACTTCTCTTCCATGGCGGAAATCAGGTCAACAACCTCCATGACAGTCATGCCGGAGATAGTCTCCAGGATCTCTTCTTGTGAAACGGCCATAACAAATACTCCAGTTAAAATGTGAATTGGGTGTGAATTGGTTCAAGCTGCCTGCTGCTTCTGGTCACGAACAGCTGCCGTGGTGCGAACCAGCTTGCCGGGAACCTCATTAAGCGTCCTGACAAACTTCGCAACCGGAGCCTGCATGACAGACATCAGCATGCTGAGCGCCTGCTCACGGGTGGGGAGCTTCGCCAGCCGGTCGATATCACCCGGCTCCAGCAACTCACCGCCCACTGCCAGCATGGTGACCGCGAACTTGTCATGCTCCTTTGCAAAGTCCTTGGCCACGCGTGCCGCGGCACCCGGATCTTCCCGGGAAAATGCCAGGATAAGCGGGCCAGTCAACCGGTCACTCATGCACTCGAAGTCAGTGTCCGTAAGGGCACGACGCGCCAGCGTATTCTTGACAACGCGCAAATAGACATTCTCCTCGCGCGCCCTGATACGCAGGCCGGTCAGCTCCTCGACAGTCAGGCCGCAATACTCTGCCGCTACTGCGGAGTAGGCATCTTTCGCAACCTCGCTGACTTCAGCAACAACAGCCTTTTTCTCTTCAAGAGTTAATGCCATTGCATTTACCTCGTTGAGGAATTCACCGGGCCTGTAACACCTCCGGTTCATTCCCGTTTTACAACACGCCGGCCAACTTCGCCGACGCTCCTGTTTGGTGACTTGAAGACAGGTCGCTCCCGGCATGGCCCAGGCCAGTCTCTCGACCAGTTCCTGGTCTCACCTTCTCCTTGCCTTCCGCGACACTAGTACATCCATGTACGTCGGCCGCTCACGGCGTCCTGCCTGCCGCGGCACTCGTACATCCCTGTACGTCGAAATTCTGTATTCGCGCACCCTCTGCGCAGGCCGAACTGCGTACTGTGCAATTCGATTAAACCGGTTATCCGGCACCTGCGGTCTTTGACGGCTTCCGGCGATATAGCTGCCGGTGAGCGCCAAAACCTTTTTAACTCCCCCCTCCCTTTAAGGGAGGGGGTTGGGGGAGGGCGGTAATTCCAGCAGCCTCCCCTCTCTCCATCTCTCTCCCCAAAGGGGAGAGAGCGATGATGAATAAAAACTATATATCCAACGAAGCCTGGTCGATCTGAAGACCTGGACCCATGGTGGTCGATACCGAGATCTTCTTCAGGTAAATGCCCTTGGCCGAAGATGGCTTGGCCTTGCTTAAGTCGGCCAGCAGGACATTCAGGTTTTCCTGCAGTGCGCTTACTTCGAAATCCACCTTGCCGATTGCGCAATGAATAATGCCCGCCTTGTCGGTGCGGTAACGCACCTGTCCGGCCTTGGCATTCTTCACCGCTGCCGCGACATCCTGGCTGACCGTACCGACTTTGGGGTTCGGCATCAGGCCACGCGGACCGAGGATCTGGCCGAGCGTACCCACGACGCGCATCGCATCCGGAGAAGCGATCACCACATCAAAATCCATGTTGCCTTTCTTGATCTCTTCCGCGAGATCTTCCATCCCGACCACGTCGGCGCCGGCTTGCTTTGCCGCTTCCGCATTCGGACCCTGGGTAAACACCGCAACCCGGACAGTCTTGCCGGTACCATGCGGCAGCACCGTGGAGCTGCGCACCACCTGATCGGATTTGCGCGGATCTACTCCCAGGTTGATACTGACGTCCACGGATTCATTGAATTTTGCCGTGGCCAGCTCCTGCAGCAGGCCCAGTGCCTCGTCGATGGCATACAGCTTGCCGGGCATCACTTTTTCCTTGATCAGCTTTGCTTTTCTGGACAGCTTGCTCATGAGCTAGACCCCCTCCACGTCAAGGCCCATGCTGCGCGCGCTACCGGCAATTATGCGCACGGCTGCATCCATATCTGCCGCATTCAGGTCGGGCATTTTCTGATTCGCGACTTCTTCCAGCTGGGCGCGCGTGACCTTGCCAACCTTGCTGGTATTCGGCGTACTGGAACCCTTTGATATACCGACAACTTTTCTCAACAACACGGAGGCCGGCGGCGTCTTGGTAATAAAGGTAAAGCTGCGATCGTTATACACGGTGATCACAACCGGGATCGGCAGACCCTTCTCCACCTGCTGGGTCTGCGCGTTGAACGCCTTGCAGAATTCCATGATGTTCACGCCGTGCTGTCCGAGTGCCGGACCGACGGGTGGACTGGGATTGGCCTCACCTGCAGGGACCTGCAGCTTGATATATGCCTCGATTTTCTTAGCCATTTGTTACTCCTGTGGGTCCAAGCGCCTCACGGCTCCCCTGTGTTGCACAATTAGGAAACAGTGCAAAACTGCTCCGGTTAATCTTTACCCCCTCCCTTTCAGGGAGGGGGTCGGGGGGAGGGTCAACCGTTTCACCCCCACCCTGAACCTCCCCCTTGAGGGGGAGGGAATATTATCTACGCTTTCTCTACCTGTCCGAATTCTAGCTCGACCGGCGTGGAACGTCCGAAGATCAGCACGGAAACCCGCAACCGGCTTTTCTCGTAATTCACTTCTTCCACCACTCCGTTGAAATCATTGAACGGACCTTCGGTCACACGCACGACTTCACCGGGTTCAAACAGAACTTTCGGCCGTGGCTTGTCCACGCCTTCCTGCACACGCTGCAGGATGGAATTTGCCTCCTGCTCGGTTATCGGTGCCGGCTTGTCGCTGGTACCGCCGATAAAACCCATCACCTTCGGTGCATCCTTGACCAGGTGCCAGGTATCATCGTTCATTTCCATCTGTACAAGCACATAGCCAGGAAAAAACTTGCGCTCACTCTTGCGCTTCGTCCCTTCACGCATTTCGACAACCTCTTCGGTCGGCACAAGTATTTCACCGAACATGTCGCCCATGTTGGCACGCGCCACGCGCTCTTCCAGCGCACGCTTCACCTGGTTCTCAAAACCCGAATAGGCGTGAACAACGAACCACTGCAATGCCATAACTCAGCTTCCCTAACCAGTCGTTAGTAACTGTACTGCCCATAACAGGAACATATCCAGCAGCCAGAGAAATATCCCTATCAGCAGGACAAGTAACAGCACAACCAGCGTTGTCTGTACCGTCTCGGTACGGGTCGGCCAAACGACACGGCGCACCTCGCTGTTCGCGCCGCTCACAAATCCCAGGATGTTACGTCCGAAACCGGTCTGGGCAGCTATAAAAAACGAAATTCCCGCAACCGCAATGATACCGAGTGCCCGGACTACCGCATGCTGGTCTTCAAAATAATAAAATCCGTAGATCCCGGCACACATCAATAACACTGCCAGCCAGAGCTTCAGTGTATCCATGCCGGAACTTTCTGTACCAACTTTCGCGTTCATCGTTTTCCCGGGGACAGCATTCAATTCCGTCCCCCTAATCAATGGCAGGCCAGGAGGGAATCGAACCCCCAACCTGCGGTTTTGGAGACCGCCGCTCTGCCAATTGAGCTACTGGCCTAAATTAAATGGGGTCAGACCCCGATTTTTTACTCATATACAAAAAAATCAAAAAATGGGGTCTGACCCCATTTAATTCCGAGACCCCATTCAAGTTACTCGAGGATCTTCGAGACCACCCCGGCACCCACCGTGCGACCACCTTCACGAACCGCAAAACGCAGCCCGTCTTCCATCGCAATCGGCGCAATCAGCGAAACCGTCATCTTCACATTGTCTCCCGGCATCACCATCTCCACACCTTCCGGCAGATCACACGCACCCGTCACGTCCGTCGTCCGAAAATAAAACTGCGGACGATATCCGTTGAAAAACGGCGTGTGACGGCCACCCTCGTCCTTGCTCAGTACATACACCTCACACGCAAACTTCGTATGCGGCGTGATCGAACCGGGCTTCGCCAGCACCTGACCACGCTCCACCTC
>CP070821.1:2447068-2462474 GCA_020344335.1 Gammaproteobacteria bacterium
GATTCGGCCTTTGCCGCCGCGCGTGAAGGCGCCGAGGTGACCCTGACCTCGCTGTTCGCACGCGAGGAAATGACCGCGACCGAGCACGAGGTCGAGGATGCCCTGCGCGAAGGTGTCAGCATTCACAACGGTGTCATGCCTATCGAAGTCATTGTTGATGATGATGGCTATGCAAAGGCCCTGAAGATGGCCAGGTGCGAAATGGTGGACGGCCGACCGAACGCTGTTGAAGGCACTGAGTACGAGATTGAGTGCGACCTGATTGTCTCCGCCATCGGACAGGGTGGTGATCTCAGCCAGGGCCTTGAGTCACTGGACAACGGCCGTGGCCTGATCGATTCCGATGCCTTCTACCAGGTACCGGATCGCAAGGGCCACTTCGTTGCCGGCGACATCATTCGCCCGCACTTGCTGACGACGGCTATCGGTCAGGCTTCCATTGCGTCTGAAAGCATTGATCATTATCTGAAGCAGGAAGCGCAGCAGAAACGTCCGAAGGTAGACGTACACCACTTTGAACTGCTGCAAAAATTGCGCGAAAGCAACCTGTCT
Source organism: Gammaproteobacteria bacterium (assembly GCA_020344335.1). Taxonomy (GTDB): domain Bacteria; phylum Pseudomonadota; class Gammaproteobacteria; order UBA9214; family UBA9214; genus SZUA-186. The sequence continues at coordinate 2,447,621 of CP070821.1, forward strand.
CCGAAAGAGTTTGACGCCGAAGACCTTGGTGACATGCGCGGCACTTCCGAGGGTGACTGGGCCGTACACAACTATGAAGACCGTGCCAGTGCCGAAATCATTTCTTCCGACCGGCTGTTCCTGGGACATTTCCCGTACACCCCGAGAAACCTGCGCACTTCCAGCGGCCCGACCGCGGATGAAGTGCTGGGTCACTTCGAGGAACGCGGCATCGGCCTTTCGGCCGAACAGGCCGTAAACGAGGCCGAACGCTGCATGAGCTGCGGCATGTGTTTCGAATGTGACAACTGCGTCATCTACTGTCCGCAGGACGCGATCTTCCGCGTCAAGAAGGACCAGGCGACTACCGGTCGCTACGTGGATACCGATTACAACAAGTGCATAGGCTGTCACATCTGCTCCGATGTCTGTCCGACCGGCTATATCGACATGGCCATGGGTGACCACTAGTTCAGGCTGACATGCGTATAACCGTAATCAAGCTGTGGTGCACTGTCCTGGCACTGGGACTGTTGCCGGGCATGCCGGCACTGCTCAATGCGGATGATTCACTCCTGCCGGTAATACCCGAGGCACAGCACCGGGTCAGCGAGGCACAGGGCTGCGTCGAGCCCGTCGAGAAGATGCGCAAAGACCACATGGAATACATCCTGCATCAGCGGGATGAAACCATGTACGAGGGAATTCGCACCCGGCAGCACAGTCTCGTGGAATGCATCAACTGTCATGTAAGCGATGCTCCGGATGCAGCCCGCTACGGCAGCACAGAGCACTTCTGCAGCAGTTGCCACAAATATGCATCCGTGCAGATAGACTGTTTCCAGTGCCATGCCGACCGGCCGGTAAAGACCAGCAGACATAATTCCCTGGCGCCGGGAACCATGCGCTTGCATGGCAAGTCCGTCGTTGAAAAAGATGACCTGCTGAATGACAAACTCCAGGCAACTGCAGCCGGGGGCACTGTCCATGAGTAATAAATCCAGTTTCGACAGTTACCGGCGGCGCTTTCTCGGTGGCGTCGCGTCGACCGTCGCCGGAATGGGTGTTGCGCCCGGCGTAGTGCTGCATTCCGTCGGCCACGCGAAACCTGCCGGTGACGCCGTTACCGGGGATGTTCGCTGGGGCATGCTCATCGACACGAACAAGTGCGCTGCGGGCTGTGATGATTGCGTCAAGGCCTGTGATGACGAACACGGGTTGACCGGTTTTGACCGACCGGAAACCGACGCCCAGTGGATCCGCAAGGTCACACTGAAGGACAAGCAGACCGGGCATACCCAGACCCTGCCCCTGCTCTGCCAGCACTGTGAAAAACCACCGTGCGTGGATGTGTGTCCGACCGGGGCTTCGTTCCGGCGTGAGGACGGCATCGTGCTGGTGGACAAGCATATCTGCATCGGTTGCCGCTACTGCATGATGGCATGCCCCTACAAGGCGCGTTCGTTTGTCCATGAAACCCTGCAGGACCAGAAACCCTTCGCCCCGCGTGGCAAGGGCACCGTGGAATCCTGCACCTTCTGTGTACACCGGGTGGACAATGACCGGACACCGGCATGCGTGGAGGCCTGTACCGCGGAAAATCACAACGCCATGGTCTTTGGCGACATGAATGATCCGGACAGCGAACTGTCCAGGCAGCTCAAAAAATACAACAGCCGCCAGATCCGTGCTGATCTGGAACTCAATACCGGCGTGCGTTACCGGGGGATCTGATGAAACAAGACGATTTCAGGGAAATCGAGGGTGGCAGGCCGTTCTACCTGCTGCTGGGATTCATCGGCCTGTTCGTGCTTGCCGGCCTGGGGGCTGCATGGTACATGGAGCACCACGGGCACTGGGTCACCGGCATGTCCAACCAGATCATCTGGGGAACCCCCCATGTATTTGCCGTCTTTCTTATCGTCGCCGCCTCCGGCGCCCTGAATGTCGCCTCGATCAGTTCCGTTTTCGGAAAAACTCCCTACAAGCCACTGGCACGACTGTCCGGTTTGCTGGCGATCACCTTGCTGGTCGGCGGACTCGCGATACTGGTACTCGATCTTGGCCGCCCTGACCGGCTGATCGTTGCCATGACCTATTACAACTTCAAGTCGATCTTTGCCTGGAACATTTTTCTCTATATCGGCTTCATGGGCGTCGTGGCCATTTACCTGTGGATGATGATGGAACGGAAAATGAACCGCTTCACCAAATCGGCAGGCTTTGTGGCTTTCATCTGGCGCCTGATCCTGACCACCGGTACCGGCTCCATTTTCGGTTTTCTGGTAGCACGCCAGGCCTATGATTCCGCCCTGCTCGCACCGATGTTCATTATCATGTCGTTCTCGTTCGGACTGGCCATCTTCATCCTGGTATTGATGGCCAGTTACAAGTGGTCCAATCGGCCGCTGGGTGATGTCATCCTGTTCCGGCTCAAGAACCTGCTGGGTGTGTTTATCGGCGCGGTGCTGTATTTCGTCGTGGTCTATCACCTGACCAACCTCTACATTACCGAGCAGCATGGTGTCGAGCGCTTTATCCTGCTCGAAGGCGGTGTCTACACCAGGCTGTTCTGGGTGGTACAGATCCTGCTTGGCAGCCTGCTGCCACTGGCATTGCTGTATAACCCCTCGACCGGCAAGTCACGCGGCTGGATCGGAATCGCTTCCCTGCTGGTGATCGTGGGGGGGCTTGCACAGATGTACGTCATCATCATCGGCGGCCAGGCCTACCCGCTGGAACTGTTCCCGGGCAAGGAAGTCACCAGTTCGTTCTTCGACGGCGGCATCAATGCCTATGCCCCGAGCCTGCCGGAAATCACGCTGGGTGTCGGCGGTGTTGCACTCGCCCTTGCCGCGACGCTGGTCGGAGTTCGGGTGCTGCGCTTCCTGCCGGTCAGTCTTGCCGATGACCAGATCGACCAGAGCGGGGAAGTCGCCTAGTCCGGCCAGACCACCTGACACACCGCATCACGGCGGTAACCAGGGATCCCGCGGGCTCACTCCACCGGACGCATAAACCATGTCCTCCCGCCTGCTGATCTCTGCCGCCCACAAATCCTCGGGCAAGACTACCATCACCCTGGGTCTGTGTGCCGCCCTGGAAGCGCGCGGCCTGACCGTGCAACCATTCAAGAAAGGCCCGGATTACATCGACCCCATGTGGCTCGGGCAGGCCGCCGGCCGGCCCTGTCACAATCTCGATTTCCACTGCATGTCACACGCCGAACTGCTCTCGACCGTGGGGCATTATTCGTCCGATGCTGACATCGCCCTGATTGAGGGCAACAAGGGCCTCTACGATGGCCTGGACCTGCACGGCAGCAACAGCAATGCGGCGCTGGCCAATCTGACCAATACGCCGGTCATTCTCGTGCTCGATGCCCGTGGCATGACCCGCGGTATCGCACCGCTGATCCTTGGCTACCAGGCATTTGACCCCGATATCCGCATTGTCGGTGTGATTCTCAACCAGCTCGGAGGCCACCGGCACGAGGCAAAACTGCGCGCAGTGATCGAGCATTATACTGATGTTCCGGTACTCGGCGGGGTGCAGCACAATACCGCACTGGAGATCATGGAACGCCATCTCGGACTCATCCCGAGTAACGAGGAAAGCACGGCATCCACGCGCATCGGGATCATCCGCCAGGCCATCGCCGAGCAGATCGACCTCGAACAGGTGCTGACACTCGCTGAGACTGCGCCCCTGGACTTCAAGCCACTGCCCGTCACCACCACCACGGCTGCCCGGGTACGCATTGGCATTATCCGTGATGCCGTATTCGGGTTCTATTATCCCGATGACCTGGCTGCCCTGGAACGCGCCGGTGCGCAACTGGTCATGATTGACTCGTTGCAGGACCAGGCATTGCCCCCAATCGACGGACTGTTCATCGGTGGCGGATTCCCGGAAAGCCGCATGGCAGATCTCGAAGCGAACGCGGCACTCCGAAGTGAAATTCGCACAGCAATCAATAACGGCCTGCCAGTGTATGCCGAGTGTGGCGGACTGATGTACCTGTCACGTAGCCTCCAGCGGGGTGATCAGTGCAACGAGATGGTCGGTATCATTCCGGGAGACTGCATCATGCATGAACGTCCACAGGGGCGTGGCTATGTCCACCTGCGTGAAACCGGGCACATGCCCTGGCCAGGCACCCGAGCACGTGTGGAATTTGCCGCGCACGAGTTCCATTACTCCAGCCTGGAGAATATCACCGAACCGCTGGAATTTGCCTATGAAGTGACACGTGGCACAGGGGTTGACGGTCACAATGATGGCATCGTGATTCACAACCTGCTGGCCTGTTACAGCCACCTGCGAGATACCCAGCAATACCGCTGGGCCGGCCGCTTCACCGACTTTGTCAGGCAAAACAGGCACTGAGACACTCTTGCCATTTCAGCCTTATAATAGAGAACAGCAAACCCAGGAGTCAGCATGATTACCATTACACCCGCTGCCGCCGAGCAGATACGTGCCTCAGCCAGGCAAGGCCAGATGAGCGGTATGGCCATGCGCATTGCTGCAACCAGGAATCCGGACGGCACACTGCATTACGGTATGGGCTTCGATGACAACCAGATGGATGGAGATGTTCATATCAACTCCGAAGATATTGAAATCGTGGTATCCGAATCCAGCATGCGGCTTGTCCAGGGTATGACCCTGGACTTCGTGGAACTGGAACCCGGTGCCTATCAGTTTATATTCCTGAATCCCAATGACCCCAACTTCAAACCGCCGGATGAAATCTGACGCCGGGATTTACCCCACGGATAGCCGCAAACTGACACTGCGCAGCCGCTTGCTGCTGAGGCTGTCCGGTCTGTTGCTGGTTCTGGCACTCTTCTGGCTAATGACCTTCAGCGGCCAGCTCCCGGCAGTCAGTACTGAAGGCCGCCTAGTCATCTCGGCCGTACTGCTGCTCGCCGGTCTGTGGCTTGCCCGGTCTGTCCTGGTGCTCGTACAGGCATCCATGCTGGATCCACTTAGTCATATCAGCAATTGGGCCCGCTACCTGCGTGAGGGCCGATACACGGATCCGATACCGCAACCACTGGATCCGTCCTGTGCCGAACTGGCCAGCAACCTGAACCACCTCGGTAAACGCCTGGGCAACCCGGCTCGGAATAGCGGCGACCTGGAACACACCTCGTTACAAATCCTCTACGAGGTTGTATCCAGTATCAATACCGCGCATGGTGTTGATGACCTCCTGACGCGCTTTTTGTTCGCACTCAAGCGCGTTACCAACGCACAGGCGGCTAGCATCTGGGTTGTATACGCGCCCAACCGGATCGAGCTTGCCGCCAGCAGCGGTCTCGATGAATCCCTGATTCTCCCTGATCGTGCGGATATTCGCCGCAGCCTGTATGAACGCGCAATGACCGAGGGAAAGATCTGGGTAGATGCCAGCCTGGCCAAGCATGAAAAGATTGCCGGCCGTACGTTTTTTGACCGCAGCGATATCGGTCTGGTCTCCGTACCCATGCGCTACCGCGGCAAGATCATCGGGGTCATCAACCTGTTCATGGAGCACAGCGTTATTGAGCAGGTCGATGCACTGAAACCGCTGCTGACCAGTATCGGGCATCATTTGAGTATTGCCATCGAACGCTTCCGAAATGACGAGGAATCACGCAAGCACCTGATCAACGATGAACGCACCCGTATTGCACACGAGTTGCACGATTCGCTGGCACAGAGTCTTGCCAGTATCCGCTACCAGGTTCGTGTACTGGACGAAACCCTGCACCAGGGCGATGAATCGACCACCTGGCAGCAACTGGAGCGTATTGAAAACAGTCTGGATGAAGCCAATAATGAATTGCGTGAACTGATCGCCAATTTCCGGGCCCCGGTCTCCATGCGCGGTCTGATCGGTGCCATTGAACAGATTGTCAGCCAGTTCAGGCATGAAACAAGGATCAAGACCTATTTGCAGAAGGAATGGACAGAGGGAAAGCTGCCCGAAGATACGGAAATCCAGATCCTGAGGATCATCCAGGAAGCCCTGTGGAATATCCGCAAGCACAGCCGGGCCAAGACCGTACGGATCATGCTTCGCCATCTACCGAACGGCAGGTACCATATCCTGATCGAGGACGATGGTGTAGGCATCAGCAAGCAGGTATATGGCACTCCTGGTGAACATGTCGGTCTGACGATCATGCGTGAGCGCGCCGAACGCATTGGCGGCACCCTTCGCGTTGAAAGCGAACCCGGGGAAGGAACCCGGGTTGTGCTGGTTTTTGGTGAACCAAAGAGCAATGCTTAATGAGCCTCAATGTCATATTGATCGATGACCATACCCTCTTTCGGGAAGGGCTGGAGGGACTTCTCAGCCGCCGGAATATAAACATTCTTGCGGCCGTTGGCAGCGGCCAGGAAGGCCTGCAGCTGGCAGCCGAACTCGACCCTGACGTGATTCTCCTCGATATGCGCATGCCGGAGATGGATGGCATGGACGTACTCCGGCAGTTGCGCAAGAATGGATTTACCAAGCCTGTTGCCATGCTGACGACCAGCAGTGACGAGCGTGACCTGGTCGAGTCACTCCGCAGCGGGGCACAGGGTTATCTGCTCAAGGACATGGAGCCGGACCAGCTGGTACTCGCATTGCGGGACATCGTCGCAGGCAAAACTGTCGTGGCGCCAGACCTGGCCCCGGTGCTTGCCAGAGTCGTGCAGGGTGACAGCATCGCGGCCACCAAGGAAGATCTGTTTTCCAAGCTGACGCCGAGGGAAAGTGAAATTCTTTCCCTGCTGGCAGAAGGCCAGAGCAACAAGGTCATTGCAAGAAACCTTGGCATCTCAGACGGCACCGTCAAACTGCATGTAAAATCCATCCTGCGAAAGCTGGGCGTGCATTCACGTGTCGAGGCAGCCGTGATGGCGGTCGAGCAGGGACTGCGTACAAATCGCGGCAGTCAGGAAGAGGCAGGCTGACCGATGAAACGATTCACCGATCTTGTATCAGAATGCCTTCCGAAAATCAGCGAGAAATTCCCCTGGGATATCGCGGAAAAGCCGGACAGAGTCTCCCCGCCACTGATCATCGATGTTCGTGAACCGGCAGAATTCGAGGCCATGCGCATTGAGGGATCACTGAATGTCCCGCGCGGCATTCTGGAATCTGCATGCGACTACGGTTACGAAGAAACCGTACCGGAACTCGCCGGGGCGCGTGAACGCGAGATTGTCATTGTCTGCCGTTCCGGCAGCCGCAGTGCACTAGCCGCCTTTACCATGCACCTGATGGGCTACCGGCAGGTTGTTTCCATGAAGACCGGATTGCGGGGCTGGAATGACTACGAGCTGCCACTGGTTGATAACACAGGAAAGACAGTCGCCGTTGACCGGGCAGATAACTTTTTCACAACGAAGCTGAAACCGGAGCAGCTGGAACCGGCAAAAGTAACCGGCCAGGCAAGTTAATCAAACGTAATGTTTGCGGTCAGCACGGCGGCGGCCGGCCTGCTGTACGATCACACCCGCGATGTTTCCCAGATCCGGCAACTCAATCGGATCATGCCCTTCCTGCAGTGTTTTCAGGTAGTACTTCCCATCACCAAACTCCAGCTGGCGGAAGAGGTATTCATCGCCATGCTGTGCCAGCACGAAACAACCATCCGATACCACACCTTCCGGATCAACGATGATAATGCAACCGTCCTTGAATTCCGGTGCCATGGTGTCACCGATCACCCGCAAGGCAAACGGCTCGGCGCCACAACTGTTTTCCTGCATATCGATTCCTGAGCTGATGTCTTGCCAGCCTTTATACCATCACAGAACTGGATAAATGCGCTTGTTATCAATCATTTAAAAACGCATACTCATCTTGTTTATGAGATAGAAATTTCCAATGGGCGCCATGCCTATACCGCGTAGTATTCATGGTACCAGTCCACGAAGCGGGCGATTCCCTCCTCTACTGTGGTAGCCGGCTTGTAACCCACATCACGCACAAGGTCATCCACATTCGCATAGGTTGCCTGGACATCACCGGGCTGCATCGGGAGCATGTTTTTTTCAGCTTTTTTCCCGAGGCAGTTTTCCAGTACTTCGATGTAATACATCAACTCAACCGATTCATTGTTGCCGATATTGTAGAGCCGGTACGGTGCCGTACTGGTTGCCGAATCCGGTGCATCCCCGGACCAGTCCGGATCGGGCTCCGGAATCCTGTCCAGTACGCGGATAACACCCTCGATGATGTCATCGATATAGGTAAAGTCACGCTGGTGATTCCCGTTATTGAAAACATCAATGGGCTCGCCCGCAAGTATCTTCTGCGTAAAGCGGAAGTAGGCCATGTCCGGACGACCCCAGGGGCCGTATACAGTGAAGAACCGCAGGCCAGTTGTAGGCAGGCGGTAGAGGTGACTGTAGGTATGCGCCATCAACTCATTCGCTTTCTTGCTGGCTGCATACAGACTGACAGGGTGGTCTACATTGTCATGTACCGAGAACGGCATCCTGGTATTTGACCCATACACTGAGCTGCTCGAGGCATAGACAAGATGCTCTACATTATTGTGACGGCAACCTTCAAGGATATTGGCAAACCCGAGTATATTTGTATCTACATAGGCCAGCGGATTTTCCAGTGAATAGCGAACTCCGGCCTGTGCGGCAAGGTTAACAACGCACTCCGGCTTGTACTTTTTGAATACACCGGCAATGGCTTCGCGGTCTTCCAGGTCGACATGTATGTCTGTATATCCCTTGTAAGCCACAGTCCGTTCGAGCCTTGCCTTCTTCAGGCCAACATCATAGTAATCATTCAGGTTATCTATTCCAATCACCTCGTCACCACGCTCCAGCAGATGCAGGGACAATTCAGAGCCGATAAAACCGGCAGACCCGGTTACCAGTATTTTCATTCTTGGCTACTCGTCTTTGAAATCATGTACAGGGGAAACAATCAGAGTCGGCCATCAACCGCCTCTGCCGGCAACAGGTATTTCACGTCATAGAGGATTCCATCGGGCTTGCAAAAGGCGCGTAGACGATCCACCCCTGTTTCGGCAAATACGTCATGAGCAACCGCAAGGATTACCGCATCATAGGCACCCTGCTCCGGCTCGGCCACGAGATCAATATCGTATTCACTCTTTGCATTATCCGTATCAACCCAGGGATCATGCGCATCCACCAGAATGTTATAGCGCTCCAGTTCCCTGATAATATCAATGACACGACTGTTGCGCAGATCCGGACAGTTCTCCTTGAATGCCAGTCCCATTACCAGCACGCTGGCACCTGATACCTGGATCTTGTGATGCATCATCAGTTTGATGACTTGCCCGGCAATGTGCCGACCCATATCATCATTCAGGCGCCGGCCTGCCAAAATCACTTCCGGATAATAGCTCAGCTCCTGTGCCTTGTGGGTAAGGTAATACGGGTCCACACCGATACAGTGGCCGCCAACCAGCCCCGGACGGAACGGGAGGAAATTCCACTTGGTACCGGCCGCCTCCAGTACTTCCTGGGTCTCTATGCCTATCTGGTCGCATATCAGTGCCAGTTCATTGATCAGGGCTATATTCAGATCACGCTGGGTATTCTCGATTACCTTGGATGCTTCCGCCACACGCAGGCTGCTGACCCGGAAGGTACCGGCGGTAATAATGCTGCGATAGAGGGCATCAATATAGTCCCCTGCCTCGGGAGTCGAACCGGCCGTCACCTTTACGATGTTACTGACCCGGTGCACCTTGTCGCCGGGATTGATCCGTTCCGGGCTATAACCCGCATAGAAATCCCTGTTGAAAACAAGCCCGGAGGCAGCCTCGATTTCCGGAATACACTGCTCTTCTGTTGCCCCCGGATAAACGGTCGATTCATAGATAACGACATCACCCGGTTTGATTAATTCGCCTATCGTTCGGCTCGCATCCTTGAGAAACGAAACATCCGGACGCTTGTGGGCATCAATCGGTGTCGGGACAGTTACAATATAGACATTGCAATCTGCCAGATCAGCTGCACTGCTGGTAAATTCCAGGTACCTGGCCTCTGCCAGTTCTTCCGGTGTCACCTCACGGGTTGAATCCTGCCCGGCCCTGAGCTCGTCTATTCTTTCCTGCTTCAGATCCAGGCCGAATGTCGGATACTGTTTGCCAAATTCGATCGCCAGTGGCAACCCCACATAGCCCTGGCCAATGATCCCGATTCGCGTAGCGGATAAATCAAACATAAGGTTGCATCTCCATGCTAAATACCGGATTTCAGCGCGGGTTTCCTCGGGTTGGGCTTAACGATGCTAGTTGAATGACAGCTTCGTAATGCTACCTGATTAACTGCGCGAATGCATTTCATGGCGCCACGGGGAAGACACACCGGGTAACAGCAGGCAGCACGCACCCTGATGCAGAATCAAAATTAATTTTCTGCCCGACAACACCTAAATGATGCCACCTGAAATAAACAATCATTCATGATTGCTCAGCTGCCGACATACGCCGTAATGGAAATATTCTGCTCCCTGACACGGCACATCAGTCCATAGCTCCCCTGCAGGAGCAAAACACACAAAGCAGACCCGTCATGACCGGTTCGGCCGGAGTTTTTATTCTTATATATTGTTGTTTTAAATTGATATTTTAATCATTACATTTTTATTGCATTTTCAAACAATTTGCCTAGAATTCACGCCACTTTCATGACCGCGAGGCATTTATGCTGGTACGGTAAACGCGCGCTGGCATTGTCCAGAAACAGCGCGTTGGCATACAAAACATTACGAGTAACGTCTGTTTCCAGGAGATTACTACCCATGGCAATGGCACGTAATACGGCTGCATCCGCTGTGGCACCCGGCACAGAATGGCCTGTTTATGATCAGGCTACCGGGCAACAGGAGCCGCAAGACCATTTCGTCACCCGGAATGGTGTCGAGTTCGCCGGTACTCACCTGATTATCGATTTCTGGGAAGCAGAAAATCTCGATAACCTGGAGCTGATGGAAACTGCACTGCGTGAAGCGGTCGAGGTCTCAGGGGCGACCCTGCTGCACATTCACCTGCATCACTTCACACCCAGCGGCGGTATCTCTGGCATTGCGGTTCTCGCCGAATCCCATATCAGTGTCCACACATGGCCGGAACGCAATTTTGCTGCCTTTGATGTTTTCATGTGCGGTGATACAGAACCTGAACTGACAATCCCGGTCTTGAAAAGCACCTTCAATCCCGGAAAACTGAATGTGAATGAACAGCTGCGCGGAATAAATCCCGAAAGAACATGAAGCATTTCAAGGAAACTCTCTATGATGCAGTCTGCCAGGAGTTTCGTATCGACAAGCTGTATTTCGAGAACAGGACAAAACACCAGCACCTGATGATTTTTCACAATGCCCGGCTGGGCCGGGTAATGACGCTTGACGGGATAGTCCAAACAACCGAAGCGGATGAATTCATCTACCATGAAATGCTGGCACATGTCCCCCTCTTTTCCCATGGGCGTGCGCAGCGTGTTCTAATTATTGGTGGCGGTGACGGTGCTATGCTGCGTGAAGTACTGCGCCACCCGGTCGAACAGGTAACACTGGTTGAAATCGACAAGGCCGTTATCGATATCGCAAAGAAACACCTGCCGGACCATTCTGCCGGCGCCTTTGAAGATGCACGCACCAACCTGACTATTGCCGATGGCCTGGAATATGTCAGCGATACTGATGAAAAGTTCGACGTGATTATATGTGACAGTACGGACCCCATTGGTCCCGGGGAAGTATTGTTCAGCGAAGAATTCTACACACAGGCCAAGCGTTGTCTCGCCCCTGGCGGCATTCTAGTCACCCAGAATGGTGTCCCGTTCTTCCAGCTGGATGAACTGAAAGTTACCGCCAGACGCATGGCTCCACACTTTGTTGATGCCACTTTCTACTGTGCCCCGGTACCGACCTATTACGGCGGATTCATGGCATTCAGCTGGGGAACCGACGATACTCGTTTGCGGCAGACAGACATGGCCACTTTACATGGCCGTTATGACGAGGCAGGCATCAAGACCCGTTACTATAATCCTGAAATACACCGGGCTTCCTTCGCCCTCCCCCAGTACATCCTGGATGCTCTGTCCGGCACAAGCTGATGGCTAATGGGCGTCGGGTAATCATCGGCGCACCACCACAGGAAGCCAAGGCATACCTGGAACTGGTGGCCGAACACGGCTCTCCACTGCTGGTTTTCGACCGGGAAATACTGGAAAGACAGTACCAATTACTGTCTGATACCCTGCCCGATGTTGAACTTTATTACGCGGTAAAAGCACATCCGAATGAGCATATAGTACGCGCCCTGGATGAACTGGGCTGTGGTTTTGATGTGGCCTCCGCTGGCGAGATGGACATGCTGATGGATCTGAAAATATCAGGTCGCCGTACCATACATACACACCCGATAAAGAAAGACAGGGAAATCCGTGATGCATTGCGGTTCGGGGCCACGACCTTTGTTGTTGATAACCTTGACGAGCTCGAAAAACTGGTGCCCTATCGGGACCGTGTCGGAATATTGTTGCGCGTCAGTTTCAGCAGCGAGGACGCAGCAGTTGACCTGTCGAGAAAGTTTGGCTGCGATGTCAGAGACGCCGCCGGTATTGTAATGGTGGCAGGAAAACTGGGACTGCATATCAAGGGGCTGTCTTTTCACGTGGGTTCACAGTGTGAAAATTCCGCTAAACACGTTGAAGCCATAGAACAGTGCCATCAACTAATGGAAGAGATCAGCAAATCCGTCCCTGTCCCCATGAGCACACTGGACATCGGCGGCGGATTTCCGGCCGACTACCAGCTTGCCGGCATCGATATCAGCAGTTTCTGCGCACCGATACGCAAGGCGCTTGGAAGATTACCGCGTGACTGGCATTTGCTGGCAGAGCCAGGCAGATTTCTCGTTGCACCGTCAGTAACCAGCATCACTACCGTTACCGGCAGATCAGAACGTCACGGTACCTGCTGGTACTACCTCGACGACGGGGTATACGGCTCGTACTCAGGGCAGATTTTTGATCATGCCATTTACCCGCTACAGGTACTGAAAGACGGGACTACCCGACCGAGTATCCTTGCCGGGCCAACCTGTGACAGCATTGACGTCATAGCAGAAGATATCCAGCTCCCGGAACTTGAAATCGGTGATCTGGTGATCGGCCACCAGATGGGTGCCTATACTGCAGCTACAAAAACGCGCTTCAACTTATTGCCGGATGCCCGTTTTGTATGCAGGTATGACAACTCCTGACAACGGTGCTTGTCAGGGAGCACCGATTACCTGGCATGGGTCCCGTATTATTGACCCATTCCGGCCAAGACCGTACCATTTTCAGTCAACGGAAACGGGCGATTAGCTCAGCGGGAGAGCACTGCCTTCACACGGCAGGGGTCACTGGTTCAATCCCAGTATCGCCCACCAATTAAAACAGAAACTTACTAACGAAACCTGCACAAGTTTCAACATCAAGATTCCTTGTTTTCCATCCGGAATTCGTCAACTGGACCGCTTTCATGCCGTTACCGTTAAACACCTGTATGCGATCTTGGACCTTTGGGCAATGTACCTAAGTACAATATCCTTTTCATGAAATCTGTTGTTTGATGGGTATCAGCTGATTCTATACGTTTGGGGAATCCAGTTTTTGGGGGAAAACCCTGGATTTGTGCTATACATGATAAGACGATACTAGCTGTCGTGTCTGCTTTCGCAGAATCAGAATAATGAACTGAAATAAAAATAGGAGAACTCGAAATGAAAATGAACCTCATACCAGTGCTCGCCGTGTGTTTCGCGGTTGGCCTTACGGGCATTTCTGAACCTGCCGATGCAAAGAAGAAGAATAAAAAGAAACACAAGTATGCGCCTGTTCAAGAAACCGTATATTCTCACCCGAGCGGCAAGGGTTTCCCGAATGGTCGCCCCTGGCAGGCTCTGGATGATGAACTCGATCGCATCAAGCACAAGCTGTATGTAATCGACGAAAAGGTCGACCTGGTCCTCGTAGATACCGGGAATATCCTCGATGACACTGGGGATATCCTGGGTGACACTGGGGATATCCTCGATGACACTGCGGCAATTCTCGAAGGTATTGATGATATCAAGGATGGCATTGATGATATCGACACTGATCTTGGAGACGTCGCTGATGGTGTATCCATGCTGACGAACACGCTGGAAGTACAGGTTAGTGTTGGGCCGATCAGCGAAGCCATCCATGATGATGTAAGCATTGATGAAGTAACCGATGGTACAGTGGTGCTGTATGTACAGGTCATTCAGAATGGAGTCGGTGTAGACATGCTCACTGCAGAAGACTTTATGTATGCCAACTCGTTTCCTGAAAGCGCCGCAAGTTTCTGTGGTGAACTGTGTTTTACCGAGGGCCTGGGCGGACAGTACAGGCTGTTGCTAGTAGGTGATGGTGATGTGTGGACAGAGGGTACCCATGCCGGGACGCTGGCCGTGCAATACTCTGTGGTGACGACGGAAGATGGTGAGACATCCAACGGGGCCTCGCAGGTAACCTTCGAAATCCCGCCGGCACCGGTGGTAGAACCACCACCGGCCTAGACCGTTATTTCCGGCCCTCTCTGATGGAGGGCCTTGCTGACAGTAGAAGCGGCGGCCACCCGGCCGCCGCTTTCGTTTGTCCCTGAAGCTCAGGGCCCTGCCAGGCCCGCAAGTTCACAGGGAGAATGCCGCACACAACCACCAGAGGACCGTCTCAACCCGCAGGTGACGAGCCCCGGTTCCTCTCCATCCTCGAGGTGGTCCAGGCGGGCACAGCCAGCTCAAGCGCAGTTGATTGAGTTCCCCTCGATGAAGGCCTGCGTGTCAACTGACAGCAGAACATCGAC
>CP070821.1:2462574-2483038 GCA_020344335.1 Gammaproteobacteria bacterium
GCCACAAAGGCGCCAAAGGTTCCAAGGGCCTTGCCCAGCGTACCCATGAGAACCGGTACCTCCGGCAGGCCGAGACCGGCGGCGGCAATGCTGCCACGGCCACCGGGTCCGACCACACCGAGTCCGTGCGCATCATCGACAAGCAACCAGGCGGCATGCCGTTGGGCAACCGCGGCCAGCTGCTGCAGGGGAGCGCTGTCACCGTCCATGCTGAACACGCCATCGGTCGCCACCAGGTAGTCACCGGGAGGGGCCGAGGACATGGCCTGTTCGAGTGCGTCGGGATCACAATGTGTATAGCGCACCAGCCGGGCATCAGCGAGGCGCGCTCCGTCCAGCAATGAAGCATGGTTGAGTCGGTCTTCGAAGATGCGATCGTCACGTCCTGTCAGGGCAGACATGATGCCGAGGTTGGCCATGTACCCGGTAGAAAACAGCAGTGCACGCGGACGCTGTACGAAATCCGCCAGTTCTTCCTCCAGTGCATGATGTTCACGGGAATGACCGGTGATCAGGTGTGCCGCACCGCTGCCGGCACCGTACTCATCCAGCCCCCTGTGAAACGCCGCGACGATGTCCGGATGGTTTGCCAGGCCGAGATAATCGTTGCTGCAAAATGACAGGTACCGGCATCCCCCGATATTCACCTCAACACCATGCGGCCCATCGATGACCTGCCGGGTACGGTACAGGTTCTCCCGTTTGCGCTGTGCCAGTTGTGCAGGAAGATTATCCATTGGGTTTTTCTACATTAGCTAACAGGGTCTGCGCCCGGTCATGTGAAATGATCTTTTACTGTTTACCCTGGCTGCAGGATCGGTCATGGCCTGGTACGGGTACAGGCAGTGTTCCCGGGCAAGCCCGTAGCTCCTGCAGATAATTCTCTGTGACAATCAGGCCGTATGCAGGCCAAGACGCGCGAACAATGCATCATCATTTGCAGTATCCGGATTACCCGTGGTGAGCAGTTTTTCACCGTAGAAAATCGAGTTGGCGCCGGCGAGGAAACACAGCGCCTGCATTTCATCCGTCATTTCCGTGCGACCGGCAGACAGACGCACGTATGACATCGGCATCAGGATGCGCGCAACGGCTATAGTACGCACGAACTCAAACGGGTCGATTTCAGGCTCATGGTCCAGCGGCGTCCCCTCGACCTTGACCAGCTGATTGATCGGTACACTGCCCGGGTGTTGCGGCAGGCTGGACAGTTCGCACAACAGCGACACCCGGTCCGCGCGGCTTTCGCCCATGCCGACAATACCGCCACAACAGACATTGATGCCGGCCTCGCGCACATGTGCCAGGGTATCGATCCGGTCATCCCAGGTCCGCGTGCTGATGATTTCGTCATAGAATTCCGGCGAGGTGTCCAGGTTATGGTTATAGTAATCGAGGCCGGCTTCCTTTAACTGCCGGCTCTGGTCGGCATCCAGCATACCGAGCGTCGCACAGGTCTCCAGCCCTTCTGCATGCACCCGGGCCACCATTTCCAGTACCCGCTCAAAATTGCTGCCTTTCGGATTGCGCCACGCTGCGCCCATGCAAAAGCGTGTGGCCCCGGCTGCCCGGGCGCGGCGGGCAGCTGCCACAACGGTGTCGACATCCAGCAGGCGTTCCGGTTCGAGTCCGGTGTCGTAATGGACGCTTTGCGGACAATACTTGCAGTCCTCCGGACAACCACCGGTCTTGATACTCAGCAAGGTACTGATCTGCACGGCATTCGGATCGAAATAACGCCGGTGCACCGTCTGCGCCTGGAACAGCAGCTCGTTGAATGGCAGGTCGAACAGGGCACCGACCTCGGCCCGGCTCCAGTCATGGCGCAGACCGTTTTCAGGGTTTTCCGACAGACAGGCGGTATGTTCTGGCATAGGGTGCTACCGGGTATGGGTTGGGTGCCATCGACTATGAAACCGAACACCAGGGCTGTCAACCGGATAATGGAAAAGTGGTTTACGACTGGAAACACTGGCTGCAATCCCCGCGATTCCCGGTGCATTGCCGCCTGTGCGCGGTACGTACCGGTAACGCTGTGTCACTGTGCACGGACTGCATTGCCGACCTGCCCTGGATGAAATCTGCCTGCCACCAGTGCGGTTGTGCGCTCCCGGCCGGTGACATCCGGCTGCGGTGCGGATCCTGCCAGCAACAGCCGCCGCCCTTCGAGGCAACCACGGCCATACTGCAGTACCGCCCGCCAGTTGATTACCTCGTACAGCGCCTGAAGTTCTCCGGTGAACTCGCCATTGCCTCCCTGTTATCCGGTCTGCTGGCAAGACACCTGTCTTCGCGACAAGCGTGCATGCCTGGCCTTGTCGTCCCGGTCCCCTTGCACCCGACGCGATTGCGCATCCGTGGCTTCAACCAGGCCACGGAACTCGCGCGCCCACTTGGCCGGATACTGGGCATCGCTGTCGACACGCGGCTGTGCCGGCGTACCCGGAACACCGAACCACAATCGCTGTTGCCGGTAAAGTCACGTCGCGAAAACCTGCGTGATGCCTTTCGCGTTTACAGAACACCGACCACGAGTCACATCGCGATCGTCGACGATGTGATGACGAGCGGTCACACCGCGGGGGAACTGGCACGGGCACTGAAACGCGCCGGGGCAGAACGGCTTGAAGTCTGGGCGATTGCACGCGCCGGGCACTGAACGGTTGGCGAACGGCAAACACGCCTGTGTTGTGGTACGGCTCCTGGATATTTAATAGTTGTTCGGATTTCCGTCGGTGAACGTGTGATAGGTCACGACATGAATTTTCTTGCCGTCTTCATCCTTGTATTTCTTGTATACCCCGTCCTCCTCCACAATATGTCGACAGCGCAGGCCCTTTCCGTAATCGATACACAGTTCACCCTTGTCGCTCACGTGCCAGCTGCCAGTCATTTTCTTTCCGCGACTCATGCCACGCATGGAACCGTCTTCCGCATAGTATGCTGACACCGAGAAGTCTCTCATTATGATGTTGTAGTCAACGGTTTTTCCCGAGAACAGTGCCTGGACCTCGTCTCCTGTCAGTATTGTTTCTGCTGCATGCAGGCTGGTGATGCCCAGTACTGCGAACAGGCATGCCAGTATTGATTTACCTCGCATGATGGCCTCCGGGTTGTTGTTGATAAATATTACGGGCTAACTCGCCGCTTGCGCGGAAAAGCGTAGTTCATATCTGCCGGAAAATGTAGTCCAGCAGCATGCCAATGAATACAACAGCACCAAACCAGTTGTTGTTCAGGAAGGCCCGAAAGCACTCCTCTCGTTCGCGATAACGGATCAGTCCCTGCTGGTAGACTGCCAGCCCGGTCGCGGCGCTGACACCGGCATAGTAGAACCAGCCAAGCCCGACCTGTATTCCGATCATCACCAGGCAGACCAGCACCATCACCTGGATAATCCCTATGATCTGCCGGTCAGAATCCCCGAACAGTATGGCCGTCGATTTCACGCCGAGTGCCAGATCATCGCCACGGTCCACCATGGCATACATGGTGTCGTAGGCCGTGGCCCAGAGTACCGTGGTGGTAAACATCAGCCAGGCAATCGGCGGCACACTCCCTGTCTGTGCGGCAAATGCCATCGGGACTGCCCAGCCGAATGCTGCACCCAGATAGACCTGTGGCAGATAGGTAAGCCGCTTCATGAACGGATACGTCGTCGCCAGCATCACACCGACGACTGACATCATGATGGTCAGGGTGTTCAGCAGCAGCACCAGCCACAGTGCCATCATGCACAGAAGCACAAACAGCACGATGGCTTCCGCTTTATTGACACGTCCGGCTGCCAGCGGGCGGTTCTGGGTGCGTGTGACATGCCGGTCGATCTCGGCATCCGCGAAATCATTGATGACACAACCAGCGGACCGCATCAGGAGAATTCCCAAAACGAACACCAGCACAATCTTGGCATCCGGTTGTCCTTCACCGGCGACCAGTAATGCCCACAGCGTCGGCCACATCAGCAGGAAAAAGCCAATGGGCTTGTCCAGCCGCATCAGCAAGGCATATTCACGAAGGCGGTTTGTAACAGAAAAACTCATATCACCCTAAACGGCCAGGATTTCCATAATCTGTATGACACCGATCACAATATACTCTCTACACTTTCCACATCGGCCGTGCGGCTGCTTGCGCCGGAAAATCCGGGAGGAAGATCTCGCTGACCAGTAACGGCTTGCCCGCGAACCAGAATACCGATCGCCTGCCCCATATCGTGTCAGTACGGTTGTGCGAATGGTGCAGCGCATCGGCATGCAACTGCTGACCGCGCGTGATCCGCGCCAGCTCGACAATCCCGCGCCGCATCCCGGGATCTGCAAACAGCATAGCTCCCAGCGGTTTCGTCCCCAAATGCGCCAGACGCTGCAACTTGCCATGCATCGAGGTGGCGGGAATCACCGTGCGTGCATATATCCAGTTACTGTCGTCACACAGCAACTGGACCTGCCGGATAATCGCCTGAACGCCAAAACGCATGCCCAGCACCATAGCCTCGTCGGGGCGTGGCCGGTCCCACCGTTGGGACAGCAACCGGACCTGGAATGACTCCGGACAGAGTTGCAACAATCGCTGCGTCAGGGATGCCGGATCCAGCAACCAGCCGGAAAGGCCGGCAGGAATCGCGCCATGCAGATAACACCGGTGCGGGTACCAGCGGGTAGCTTGCAGGTTTTGTTTTTCAGGCGAATTCAAGGTGATACCGTGCACATCATGGGCGGGCGGAATTATGTCATGTATCCGTATTCATTTTCTCGTAATTTATTTGCATTATTCCCCGCATGCGCCAGGGAGAGCACACTTGTAGCATTGACAGCCTGTGAGCGTTTTATACTTCCCCGTAATCCGCGGAAACCCCCAGCCAGCGCCGGATCAGGGGTGTTACATTCTCCGGATTACTCGCCAGCAACTGTACGGCGACTTTTTCAACTCCTGCCAGCAGTGATTCGTCACGCAGCAGGTCGGCAATATGGAAATTTATCGCCCCCGTCTGACGCGTACCCAGCACTTCGCCGGGACCGCGCAGTTCCATGTCGCGCCGGGCAATCTCGAAACCGTCATTATTGTCACGCAGTGCCGCCAGGCGATCTCGTGCATTATCTGATAACGGCGGCTGGTACAGCAGCACACAGCTGCTTTGCCGCGGGCCACGCCCGACCCTGCCGCGCAGCTGGTGCAGCTGGGCCAACCCCAGGCGTTCCGGATTCTCGATAATCATCAGCGTGGCATTCGGCACGTCGACTCCGACCTCAATCACAGTGGTCGACACCAGCAGATCGATATTCCCCGCCTTGAATGCCGCCATGATGGTTTCCTTCACGGCCGGCTTCAGGCGGCCGTGTACCAGGCCGATGCGCACGTCCGGCAGGGTCCCGGCCAGGAATGCGGCGGTTTTTTCCGCTGCCTGGCTCTGGAGTACATCGGATTCCTCGATCAGGGTACAAACCCAGTAGGCCTGCTGGCCGGCGGTACATGCGTTACGTACTCGTTGCATGACCTCTTCGCGCCGCTCCTGGCTGATGACCACTGTCTTCACAGGCAAACGTCCGGGCGGTAGTTCATCGATCAGCGAGGTATCGAGATCCGCGTAGATGGTCATTGCCAGGGTGCGCGGAATCGGGGTGGCTGTCATCACCAGCTGGTGTGGCCGCAGATCGCCGTCACGGCCCTTGTCGCGCAGTGCCAGCCGCTGATGCACGCCGAAGCGATGCTGCTCATCGATTATGACCAGTCCCGCCCTGGCAAACTCGACTTCCTCCTGAAACAGGGCATGGGTACCAACGGCAACCTCGGCGCTTCCGTCCCGAATAGCCTCCAGGACTTGCCCGCGTACCTTGCCCCGGCTCTTCCCGGTATGCCAGACAACGTTGATGCCCAGTGGTGCAAGCCAGTCACTGAAGCTGCGAAAATGCTGCTCCGCGAGCAGCTCCGTCGGGGCCATCAAAGCCACCTGGTAACCGGCGCCGACACAGGTGAGCGCAGCACAGGCTGCCACCACGGTCTTGCCGGAACCCACATCACCCTGCACCAGGCGTGCCATGGGATGTGGCTGCTCCAGGTCTTTGCTGACCTCGGCGTTTACGCGCTGCTGGGCAGCGGTCAGTTCGAATGGCAATGTCGCAACAAACCTGTCGACCAGGGCCTGGCTACCGGATAATACCGGTGCACGGGCATGTTGCGCACGCAGGCGTACGCGCCGCAAGCTCAGGTGGTGCGCGAGCAGCTCTTCGAATGCCAGCCGCTGCTGCGCCGGGTGACGCCCCTCCATCAGCAGGTCTACCGGTGCATTTGCCGGCGGTCGGTGCACATAACGCAGGGCGGCCGACAGGGAGGTCATCCTGAAAGGGGTTAACAGCCGTGCCGGCAACCAGTCCGTCAGCTGTGTACTGGCCGTTTGCGGTCCTGTCCCCAGATACTGCAATGCCTGTTCGGTCAACGCTCTCAGCGTCAGCTGGTGCACGCCCTCGGTGGCGGGATATACCGGCGTCAGATGCTCCTCCACCGGCATAGTTTCTTCCGGATCGACGATGCGATATTCCGGATGGATCATTTCAGCGGTCGCGGTACCGGAGCGCACTTCACCGTAGCAACGGATGCCGGCACCCCGAATGAAACCTGCCTGCTGCTTCGCATTGAAATGAAAAAACCGCAACGTCAAGGCACCGGTCCCGTCGCTGATGCGCACCAGCAGCGAACGGCGGCGCCCGAAGCGCACCTCGGCCAGGTCCACCTCGCCCTGCACCACAACGTGATCACCGGTTCGCACCGAGCCCAAGGGCATGACGCGGGTACGGTCCTCGTAGCGTGCCGGGAGGTGAAACAGTACATCCTGTACCGTGCGAATCTGCAACCGCTCCAGGCGCCCGGCCATGCGCGGACCAACACCTTTTAGTACCGTAACCGGCAGCGTTTCGAGATTATCGGATGGGCCGGGTGAGACCATGCAATCAGTAAAACCGTCTTTGGCACAAAGAGGCAAAACACACCCTGAGGAGCTCGGGCAGCGTCTTGAGAATCTTCAATTTAGCAGCCATATCGATCCGGCAGAACAACCTGGGGAACCTGCCGGACACATCCAGAGTAATGGGTTATGAAACAGCTCCATATATTCTGTAATACAAAACACACGCCCTGACCTGAAATCTGCCACCCCCTATCGGGGAACCGGGCACGGTAGCTGGAAATCCGTTGAAATGCCCCTCCCGCTGAGCCCTGTGTGCCCGCATTTCGCGTGCTGATCCTTAAGTAGAGGGTATGCAATCCGTGGTTTCGGCGGTTACCTGCCGCCCACAGATCCTGCTCAGAAAAACAGGGAAGCCCTCTTCCACAATCTGTTCTTCCCTCGGGTTTTATGCGTCATCCTGAGGCAACACAGAATCATCCGCCCTCCGATACCATGACTGCATCCATTTCAACCTGCGACCCCCTGGGCAGCGACGCGACACCTACCGCGGCGCGTGCCGGGTAGGGTTCCTGGAAGTAATCGGCCATCACCTGGTTTACGAGTGCAAAGTGTTCCAGGTCGGTAAGGAAAATATTCAGCTTGACGATGTCGGCGAGACTGCCACCGGCAGCGGTTGTCACGGCGGCAAGATTATCGAATACCCGACGTATCTGTGCCTCCATGTCTCCGTCAACCAGTTCCATGGTCTCGGGTACCAGCGGAATCTGCCCGGACAGGTACACCGTGTCGCCGGCGCGTACTGCCTGTGAATAGGTACCGATTGCCTGCGGTGCCTGGTCGGTCTTTATTATTGAACGTGTCATCAGAGTATTCCTAAATAAATTTATGAATGCATTTTCGTCATACCCGTTCGCAGCACAGGATATAGGTCATTCGTGTGCATTCCTGTTACCCGCAATGTGGCGCTGCACACATTACGGCCGGTATTGCGAACAAGACAGATCTCTCGCTGAGTCGGTGATCAGTTACGCAGCCTGGTTATGCGCATCACGGAAGGTATATTCCGCACCCGTCGCATCACCTCGGCAAGGTGTTTGCGATTGTGCACCGTGATGGTAAACATGAGTGTATTCGTCAGGCCGTCGCGTTCCTCGATCCCGACATTCTCGATATTGGAATCGCAATCGCCGATGGCTGCCGCGACCGTTGCCAGCACGCCGCGACGGTCTGCCACCACGGCACTGATCTCGACCGGAAACTCCTCATCAACACCCGGTTCCCATTGCACGTCGAGACAGTTCTCCTGCGGGTGTTTGTGTTCTGTCAGGTTGCGGCAGGTTTCCGTGTGTATCACCATGCCACGACCCTTGGTGACAATACCGACCACCGGATCACCCGGTATTGGCCGGCAGCACTTGGCGAAGTGCATGACCAGGCCTTCGGTGCCCTTGATGACCAGTGGCCGCATGGCGCGCTCATCCTGCTCCGCCTCGATCCCTTTCTGATCGGCCGGTACCAGTGCGCGCGCCACCAGTACCGCCGGCCGGCGCCCCATACCCACCTCGACCAGCAGGTCATCGAAACTGCGGAGGTTATATTCCTTCAGCAGCACTGACAGCCGCTTCTTGGAGATACTTTCGGCATCTGCGTCAAACACACCCAGTGCACGATCCAGCATTCTACGCCCCAGGCCTACAGCCTCTTCATTTTTCAGGTTCTTCTGGTAATGGCGGATATTCGAGCGTGCCTTGGCCGAAACCACGAAACTCAGCCAGGCGGGACTGGGATGTGCTCCTTCGGCGGTAACAATTTCGACGGTCTGCCCGTTGGTCAGCTGGGTCCGTAACGGCACCAGCTGGCGATCAACCTTCGCAGCAATACAGGTGTTGCCCACATCGGTATGTACCGCGTATGCAAAGTCCACCAGTGTGGCACCATGTGGCAGTTTCATGATCTCGCCGGCCGGCGTAAACACATATACCGCATCCGGGAACAGATCGATTTTTACGTTTTCCAGAAATTCGACCGGGTTGCCTGCATGCTTCTGCATCTCCAGCAGTTCGCGCAACCATTCGCGTGCACCGGCGTGCATATAGTCCATACTCCTGTCGCCTGATTTGTACAGCCAGTGGGCTGCGACACCGGATTCCGCCACCTTGTCCATCTCCTCGGTACGAATCTGCACCTCGATCGGCACGCCATAGGGTCCGAACAGGATGGTATGCAGCGACTGGTAGCCATTGGCCTTGGGAATGGCGATGTAATCCTTGAACTTGCCCGGCACCGGCTTGTACAAATTGTGCATCATACCGAGTACGCGGTAGCAGGTATCTACCCGGTCGACGACAATACGGAATGCATACACATCATAGATGTCATCGAAGGAAAGCGTCTTGTCACGAATCTTGCGATACAGACTGTAGAGGTGTTTTTCACGGCTGAGTATCCGGCCGGTGAGTTTTTCCTGGCGCATGCGCCGCTTGATCGAGGTCTCGATCTTTTTCAGCACCTCCTTGCGGTGACCGCGTGCCTCGCGTACTGCCTTTTCAAGGACCTTGTAGCGCAGCGGATAAAGTGCGGCAAAACCCAGATCCTCGAGTTCGACACGAATGGCATTGATACCCAGCCGGTTGGCAATGGGTGCATAGATTTCCAGCGTTTCGCGCGCAATGCGGCGCCTCTTGTCCGGCCGCATCACGCCCAGCGTACGCATATTGTGCAGACGATCGGCCAGCTTGACCATGATGACCCGGATATCGCGCACCATGGCAAGGATCATCTTGCGGAAGTTCTCGGCCTGCGCCTCGGCCTGGCTTTCAAACTCTATCTGGGTCAGCTTGCTTACCCCGTCGACCAGTTCTGCAACCTCGTTACCGAACTCGCTTTCTATCTGATCCTTGGCGGTACCGGTGTCTTCTATGACATCGTGAAGAATGGCCGCGATAATTGACTTGTGATCGAGACCCAGCTCGGCGAGGATACGCGCGGCCTCCACCGGGTGATAGATATAGGGTTCACCGGATACCCGGTGCTGGCCTTCATGCGCCTCGGCACCAAACAGATAGGCACGGTAAACTTCCTGGACCTGTTCGGGCTCCAGGTAGGATTCCAGCATGCTGCACAGGTCGCTGATTAAATAACGCGACCCGTTATCGGCTACGGTTTGTTGTTTGCTCGCCATGCCAGCTGTAGCACCCTGCCGTTTCTGTCTACATTGTCCTGGTATCCATCATAGGACAATCCGCGCGACAACAGTAGCCGCACGCCACGGAAATAACGTTCAGTACCACAGGAAAGTGATGTACGGGGATACCTGGCCGTGTGTCGGCCCAGGCGGGCAGGTTATTCTGCTGGCGGCTGTGTGGATTCGCCGCTTGTGTCCGCAGCGGCTTCCGGGACGGATTCGGTCTCCGCGGCTTCTATCCCCTCGTCCTCCGCGAGTACGTCCTCTATTTCGATTTCCGGTTTGACGGGCTCATCGAGAATGGAGGGTCCGACTTTGCCTTCGGCGATTTCACGCAGCGCCATGATGGTCGGCTTGTCATTCTCCCAGGCCAGGAAGGGTTCGACACCGTTTGCCAGTTGTCGTGCCCGCTTGGTGGCTACTAGCACCAGCTGGAAACGGTTATCTACATTTTCAAGGCAGTCTTCAACTGTTACGCGTGCCATGGTTAACTCCGCAAGACCGGGACTTGTTTCACATAAAGGCGCGAGATTCTAACCGAATCACCCGGTCGATACCAGCAGATCCTTGAGCAAGGCAACATGGCGTTGTTGCTGGGCCTGCAGGCGTAGCTGCCGGCACCGGATAATGGAGGCCAGCTCATCCCGTGCCGCCGCAAAGACATCATTGATGATGAGGTAATCGTATTCCCCGTAATGGGACATCTCGCTGATGGCCTCCTGCATACGCCGTGCAATGATTGCGTCATCGTCCTGGCCGCGGTCACGCAACCTCTCCTCCAGGGCCGCGCGCGAGGGCGGCAGGATAAAGATGCCGACACTTTCCGGGAACACCTTGCGCACCTGGGCAGCACCCTGCCAGTCAATCTCGAGAATTACGTCCTGCCCCGCCTCAAGCTGTGCCTCAATCCCTGCCTGCGAGGTTCCGTAAAAGTTATCAAACACACGGGCGTGCTCGAGGAACGCACCCGCATCGATCATTTCACGAAAGCGGTCCTCGTCGACAAAGTGATAATCCCTGCCATCCACTTCGCCGGGACGCGGGCTTCGCGTGGTATGCGAAATCGACAGCGCCAGTCCATCGACCGATGATTCCAGCACGTCACGGAGCAGGCTGGTCTTGCCGGTCCCGGACGGCGCCGAAATGATAAACAGAGTTGTCCCGCTGTCGTCGGCGATCGTTTCGGTCATGATGACGTACCCCCTGTTCGTATTACGGGAAGCTACTGGTTAATCCTTTAGTCAACCCCGTGCGCTGTACAGGACATCGGGAGTAACCTGCTAACACGTTAATTGTAATGAGATTCCTTCACTCCGCCACGCATTGTCCGGAATAAAGAATGCAGCAGAGATTCCCCGGGCATTATTCCGTGTTCTGGACCTGCTCGCGCATCTGCTCGATCAGCACCTTGAGTTCAACCGAGATATTCGTGGTCTCGGCGGCAGCGGATTTTGAACCCAGCGTGTTCGCCTCGCGATTCAGTTCCTGCATCAGGAAATCAAGGCGGCGCCCCACCGGTTCGTCGCGCTGCAACACATCGCGAACCTCGTTAATGTGCCCCTCCAGGCGGTGCATTTCCTCATCCACATCGATTTTCTGCACCAGAAATACCAGCTCCTGTTCCAGCCGGCCCGGATCCGCCGGGACATTCAGTTCGGCCAGGCGTGTCCGGAGTTTCTCGCAGAGGGCGGCCGTGATTTCCGGCAACCGCTCACGTGCCCGTGCGACCAGCTCGGCAGCGGCATCACAGCGTTGCAGCAGCAGGCCATGGATCTTCTCTCCTTCCGTTTCGCGTGTCGCAATCAGTTGATCCAGTGTCTCATCCAGCAGGGCCATTGCTGCCTCGATCAGCGGACCCACATCCTGCTCTTCCTCGCGTACCACGCCGGGCCAGCGCAGCACCTCCATCGGGCTCAACGGGGCCGATTGCGGCAGGTGCGCGTCGACTTCCCTGCAAACCGCCAGCAGACGGGCGAGATAATCTTCATCCAGCTCCACCGGCGCGGCTGCCGGGACCACGGGGCGGAAACGGCAAGCTGCATCCACCTTGCCGCGGCCGAGGCGTTCATTGATCCGGGCACGTACCGCCGGTTCCGCGGCACGCAGCTCATCCGGAAGACGGATAGCCATTTCCAGGTAACGGTGGTTCACGGAACGAAGTTCCCAGGACAGGGTGCCCTGGTCGGTTACGGCTTCCTGCCGCGCGAAGGCCGTCATGCTGCGTATCATGTAAACAATTCCCCGGGAAATGGCCAATACTAATGGTATAAACAGCAATCGCAATAGCATCGACGCCAGCAAGGGTAAATCACCCGTGCACCATGAAACCGCCACAGCCACCCGCCAGGGGGATCGCGCTACCAACCAGGACCGTTGTGCGATCCTGTCACGGGAAACCGGGGTGCTGTTACTGCTGGCCGATGGCCTGGGTGGCGAGCCGCGCGGGGAACTGGCGGCACAGGTTTACATTGACAGCATGGGCCAGGCGTTCGAGCAAGCCGACTGGCCGATCACAGACCCTGCGCAGTTCCTGGTATCGTCCATCACCCGTTCACACGCAGCAATCATGGCTGCCGGTGAGGAGGAACTACCGCCGGTCAGACCCATGACTACCTGCGTTGCCAGCCTGGTACAGCATCCGCTGGCTTGCTGGGCACACGCAGGTGACAGCCGGCTGTATTTGCTCCGTAACGGCCAGGTACTGGCACGCACCCGGGACCATTCACTGGTCCAGGAATATATCGAGCGCGGTGAATTGCAGGAAAATGAGCGTGAACAGCACCCGCTGCGCAACTATGTTACCCGCTCTCTGGGTGGTACAGGACCGGCACCGGTCGTTGAATTATCGGATATCACAGGTCTTCAGCCAGGCGACACCCTGCTGCTGTGTTCGGATGGACTCTGGTCGGCGTTACCGGAAACCCGGCTGACTGAACTGGCAACGGCATCCGACCTGTCGCAGGCAGTGCAGCGCATTGCAGCGGAAGCCGAGCAGGCCAGCAGGCCCTACAGCGACAACATTACCCTGGCAGTGCTGCAGGTTGCCGGTGACTGAGTTGACCCGCAAGGGGCCGGAAACAGAATAGTACCGAACCGGGCGCGAACACCCGGTTCGATTACCAAAGGATCAATCAAGCTACAGGTCGCCCAGCGGACGCAGGAAGGTGTATTCCGCAGGCTCTATAACCAGGGTCTTGCCAACCTCGTCCACGTTGCCACCCAGTGCACTGAACGGCAGCGTGACCACGAAGACCACCACCCCCGCGAGCGTGGCCAGGATCATCGGTGGCCTGACCAGCACGGTGTCAGCCAGCATTTCACCGGCCGTGGGTTCCTCGGCATCGTCGTAATAGGTCATGGCAGAAGCCATGGACATATGGGACATGGAGATTAGAAAGGCCAATATATAGGCAACCAGATTCCTGTTTCGTGTTTTCACGCTAGTACCTCCTAGAAATCCCCGTCCTCACGGGGAATTGAGACCCTGCTGTGACCAGACAACTCCCACTGTACAACTTGTTGATATGGTGAGCAAATTGACCTGTCATCAAGCATAGCGGGTAAATTACCTCAGAAACGGAGCAGGTTCACATAATGGGATCGGCTGCTGGTGCCGTCATCTTTAAGCATACCCGGGGTTGTATTTATTTCTATTATAAAACAGCGACTTGTTTATTCCTGTGGCCGGCTGCCGGCATGCCGGGTGATTGCGGGTTCACCGCACACCGACTCGATTCCCGCTACATGTCCAGACAGCGCATCCCCGCAATCATGGCCCGGTCTGGCCACGTGCGACCGGCCTGGCAGCAATTTCCGGAAACGATACAACTGCAGGTTGGGTTATGGGCACCGGCCTGCGTACAGGGTATCAGGTGGCACAGGCCTCTTTGACCAGCTGCGCCAGCTGCTGCAGGCCCTGCTCGGTATCCGTACCGAGATGCACGCGCAGCGCACGCCGCCCGCGCTCCGTCAGGACCTCGAAATCACCACGCGCCTGTGCGGCCTTGACGATGCCGAAGGTATAACCGTGACGAGGCACCGGCAGGTCCCTGGCCTCCTCGCAGGTAATTTGCAGGAATACCCCGCTGTTCGGGCCACCCTTGTAGGCCTGCCCGGTGGAATGCAGAAACCGCGGACCGAAACCGGCACAGGTAGCGACACCGAAACAGGCGCGGAGCTGTCGGCGCATCGCCTGCAGGTAGCGATCGTGTGCATCATTACGCGCCAGGTAAGCCAGTAATGCTACGTAATCCCCGGGGCAGATACGCGCGAAGTGCGCCACGAGCAACTCACCCACCGTCGCCCGGGAACCGACCTGCTGGTAGAGGGCAGTTGCATTGTGTGCATCGGTGTAAACAGCCAGCCCCGGAATTTCCACCAGTGGGGTTTCGACGGGCAGCTGGCCACTGGACTCGTACGCAGCGGTCAGCTTGCGCGTCTCGACCTTGCTTGCCTCGACATCGGGCTGGTCGAACGGGTGAATGCCGAGAATCGATCCGGCTACGGCCGTGGCTATCTCCCAGCGGAAAAATTCCTGTCCCAGATTGGTAGTATCGGAAATACAGAGGTGCACCACCGGCAGGCCGGCCTGTTGCAGTTTTTCGACGGCCGCATCCTGTTCCGCGTCTGCCCCATGTTCCAGCCGCAGGTAGACAAACAGGCGGTCCTCGCCATATTCCTCCGGTGCGCCGAGACCCTCGCCATCCACCGGGATGATGCCCTTGCCCTGCTTGCCGGTGGATTCTGCAACCAGCTGTTCCAGCCAGGCGCCGATCGTGGCGATGCCCGGCGAGGCAACCAGCGTCAGCTTGTCACGCCCCATACGCGCGGCCACGCCGAGAATGCAGCCCAGCACCACACCCGGATTGTCCCGTGCCGGAACACACGCCGCACAGGCCTCCACCATCGCCATGGCGTTGTCCAGCAAGCGTTCCACGTCCACCCCCATGATGGCAGCCGGGACAATACCGAAGTTGGACAGGGCCGAGAAGCGGCCACCAATGCCGGGTATGCCATGGAAGATCTGCCGATAACCGGCTTCCCTGGCCAGCCGTTCAAGATCCGAACCCGGATCGGTAATCGCCATGAAACGCGTGGGCGCAAGTTCTGCGCCGAGGGTGTCTACCGTGCGCTGGAAAAAATAGGCCGTAAGGATGTTCGGCTCCAGCGTGCTGCCGGACTTGCTTGCCACCAGGAACAGGCTGTGCTCCAGGTCGATGGCGGCCTCCACGGCCCGGATCTGTGCCGGATCGGTGGAATCCAGGACATGGAACTCCGGGTGTTCGGGGGCATGCCCCAGGGTAGCGTGGATGACCTCCGGCGCCATGCTGGAGCCCCCCATTCCCAGCAGGACACAGTGCTTGAAGTGATGGTTCTCGACACGCTGGGACAATAGCCGCAGGTCACCGAGGTGCTCGAGTTGCTCGCTGGTAACCCCCAGCCAGTCCATCCAGCGCGCCTCGTCCCGGCCGGTCCACAGTGTGGCGTCCCGCGACCACAAGCGGCGCACCTTGTCTTGCCGTTGCCAGTCGTCCAGCTCCTGTTGCACGGCCTTGCCCAGGGGCTCGGGCAGGATATGACCGGTACCATCGATGTGTTTGGCTGCCGCCGTGGCCAGCCCCTGTTGCACGGTATGCAGCAGCTTGTCGAATGCGATCACGAACCGCTGCACGCCATTATCCAGCAGGCGATCGGTAATCTTTTCCAGCGAGATACCCAGCTGGTCGAGAGTCTCCAGCACGGAATGTGCCGCCTCCAGATCCTCCTCGATTGAGGCACGCGGAACACCGTGGTTGCGGAATGCATACATGGTGGCCGGCTGCATGGCATTAACCGTATCCGGTCCGATCAACTCCTCGCTGTAATGCACGTCCCGGTACGTCGGGTTTTTCACACCGGTACTCGTCCACAACAAACGCTGGGGGCGTGCCCCGCGGTTCGCGAGTTTCTGCCAGCGTATGCTGTCAAAGGTATCCCGGTAACGGCGGTATAGCAGCTTTGCACAGGCAATGGCGACCTGTCCCTGGATGCGCTCGAGCTGTTCCTGTTCGTGGGGGTCATCGCAGCCGGCCAGGCGCTTGCGGATGATGCCGTCGACAACGGAGTCAATACGGCTGACGAAGAAGCTGGCCACGCTGGCCACACCCGACAATTCGAGCCCGTTGGCGGCACGGTGCTCGAGCGCCCGCAGATAGGCCTCGACCACCCGCGCATAGCGCTCTGCGGTAAACAGCAGGGTCGCATTGACATTGATGCCTTGCCCCAGCAGGGACTCGATGGCCGGCAAACCGGCATCCGTCGCCGGCACCTTGATCATCACGTTGGGAAGGTCCAGAACCTTCCACAACCGCCGCGCCTCGGCGATGGTCTGTGCAGTGTCATTGGCAAGCCGTGGCGATATCTCCAGGCTAACATAACCGTCACGCGCGGCCGTTGCCGAGTAGACCGGCGCCAGCCGCAAGGCGGCGTCGCGAATATCATCGAGGACCAGGTGTTCACAGGCCTCCTCGATGTCCAGACCATGGCAGCCGCCCAGGGCCTGCAGGGCGGTTGTATAATCGGTACTGCTGGCAATCGCCTTTTCAAGGATGTCCGGGTTGAAGGTTATGCCGGTCAGGCCATCCTCCTCGATTAGACGGTCCAGTTCACTGCCAGTGAGCAGGTTGCGCCGTAGATAATCGAACCAGACGGATTGTCCGTATTCACCGAGTTGCTTGAGCGGGTTCACTTGTTGTACCTGCCGTCGTAGTGCTCCATCCGCATGAACTCCTGACTGTCCCGATTCCTGATCCTGCCGGGGGACGCCGACAGGGTAACAAAAAAGGCAACAGATTTATGTCTCCGGATCTGCGAAAATCAAGGGGCCTTGAATGATTGTTGACCTGCATCAACAGGGCTGCCACACAAGTATGGCAAATCGTCACACACACGGCATTGCGGGCAGCACCCGCCCGCCGATACTTGAGAACAACCAGCAAACGACCGAGGATACTCCCGATGCAAAAGTCCAGGTACATACGCCGCTTTAGTGAACTGGGTATCAATGATGTACCACTGGTTGGCGGCAAGAATGCCTCGCTCGGCGAGATGTACCAGGCGCTCACTGGCGAAGGGGTCAGGGTGCCGAACGGCTTCGCCACTACGGCGCAGGCGTTCCGTGATTACCTTGAACACAATAATCTGAAGGACCGCATTGCCGCCGCACTGGACGCGCTCGACGTCGATGACATCGATGCCCTGGCTGCGACCGGTGCCCGTATCCGTGGCTGGATCGTTGATGGCGAACTACCACCACAACTGGCCGGGGAGATTACGGACGCCTACCACGAAATGGAAGCAGAATACGGTGCCGAGCTGGACGTGGCGGTGCGCAGTTCGGCCACCGCGGAAGACCTGCCGGATGCCTCGTTTGCCGGCCAGCAGGAAACCTATCTGAATATCCGCGGCACCGAGCATCTGTTGCGCACCTGCAAGCGGGTGCTGGCCTCCCTGTTTACAGACCGCGCGATTCACTACCGCGTCGACAAGGGCTTCGACCACATGAGTATCGCCCTGTCCATCGGTGTGCAGAAAATGGTGCGTTCCGACATTGGCACTTCCGGGGTGATGTTTACCCTGGATACCGAGAGCGGTTTCCGCGACGTGGTGATGATCACGGCGGCATATGGCCTCGGAGAGAATGTGGTGCAGGGCGCGGTGATCCCGGACGAGTTCCTGGTCTTCAAGACAACACTGGAAGAGGGGAAGCGACCCATTATCCGCCGCAACCTCGGCGAGAAGGCCATCAAGATGATTTACACAAAGGACCCGGTCACGGCGGAGGCGACACGCAACGTGCCGGTGAAACTGGACCAGTGCCGGCAGTTTGCCATCAGTGACGATGAGGTACTGGAGCTGGCACGTTATGCGGTATCCATCGAACGCCATTACTCGACGCTGGCGGGCAAGCCGCGGCCGATGGACATCGAGTGGGCGCAAGATGGTGCCAGTGGCGAACTGTTCATCGTGCAGGCACGGCCGGAAACCGTGCACTCCATCCGCACCGATGCCTACCAGGAAATCTTCACCCTGCAGGAACGTGGCAAGGTCCTGTCCCGGGGCAAGGCCGTGGGCGCAAAGGTTGGGACAGGACACGCCCGCATCATTCTGGAAGCCGCGCAGATGCATGACCTGCAGCGCGGCGAGGTGCTGGTCACGGATATTACCGACCCCGACTGGGAACCGGTCATGAAGATCGCGAGCGCCATCGTTACCAACCGCGGCGGCCGGGTATGCCACGCGGCAATCGTCGCACGCGAACTCGGCATCCCGGCAGTGGTCGGATCCGGCAACGCCACCCATGAGATACACGACGGCCAGGAAGTGACCGTGTCCTGTGTCGAGGGTGACATCGGCTATGTCTACGAAGGCAAGCTGCCGTTCACCAGCGAGCAGGTCGATCTCGGTGGCCTGCAACGACCGGAGACGAACGTCATGCTGATTGTCGGCAACCCGGTGCAGGCGCTGGAATATGCGGCCTTCCCGAATGACGGCGTCGGACTCGCGCGGCTCGAGTTCATTATCAATACCAGCATCGGAATCCACCCGCGGGCCCTGCTGGAACCCGACAAGCTGTCCGCAGACGTGCGCCGGCAGATCAATGACCGCATCGCGGGATATGCCAGCCCGCGCGACTACTACATCGACCGGCTGGCCGAGGGCGTCGGCATGATCGCGGCCGCATTTTACCCGAAACCGGTGATTGTCCGCATGAGTGATTTCAAGTCGAACGAGTATGCCGCCCTGCTCGGCGGGGAGGTTTTCGAACCAAAAGAGGAGAATCCGATGATCGGCTTGCGCGGCGCATTTCGATATCACTCGGAGGCCTTTGCGGAATGCTTTGCACTCGAATGCGCCGCCATGAAACTGGTGCGTGAGGACATGGGTCTGGACAATCTCGAGCTGATGATCCCGTTTGCGCGTACCGTCGATGAGGTACAGCAGGTTATGGACATGATGGCCCAGCAGGGCCTGAAGCGTGGTGACAAAGGTCTGAAGATCATGCTGATGTGCGAAATGCCCGCCAACGCCCTGCTGGCCAAAGAGTTCCTAAAACACTGCGACGGCTTTTCCATCGGATCCAATGACCTGACCCAGCTGACCCTCGGTGTGGACCGCGACTCCGGCCTGCTGACCGGATTTGACGAGCGCAATGCAGCAGTCACCGTCTTGATGGAAATGGCCATCAAGGCCTGCCATGCCGCCGGGAAGTATGTCGGCATCTGTGGCCAGGCACCGTCTGATTTCCCCGACATCACCCGCTGGCTGGTGGAACAGGGGATCGATTCCATTTCGCTCAACCCGGACAGTGTGCTGAAAATGACCCAGGTGATACTGGAAATGGAAGAGAAAAAAAACCGTCACCAGGCGATCAGCAGTTGAATCCATTAAATGCAAGGGGTACAGGTCGGCACAGCTTGCAGGTCGCAGGCAGACGCAGAAATTATTATCAGCTGTTGCGTTGCATCTTCAGTGGTGAAACCGCTTGCCAACAGCATGGTCGAAATCTGCATCACAGCCGCAGTGGCCACAGCGTTACTCTCCAGGCAGGCCGCTACATACAGCAATGCCTCTCCGGGTAATCATCATCCAGGCTGATGCCTGAGCCGAATTATGTTCGCTCTGTTAATAACCGTTTTGGCAGGCAGGCACTGACGCTGTGCGCAGATGTGGGGAAACTCGAGTTCAACGCGATTGTTCAGGTCAAACAGCTGGGCAAGGGTATCGATATGGGTATCACCATACTGGATGAGCAGTAATTGCAGGCAGTCACGGGCTTCCAGGACGTCATCGGGAACCAGTTCCGAGAATTCTTTTGTGAAGAGTTCCTGCATGGTGTACTCCCCCTCGTGCATACACGAAGGCGTGCTACATAAAACTATTTTAGTCTATTTGGGAATTAACAGACATAGCAGCACAGCATTGATATACATTGATCAAGGGAAAACGAATTGCAATTCAGAAACATATTGCCAGAAGGCTCATTTGTATCAGCTATGGGCAAGCATCTGGAATGCCCGGAATCGCGACACCGGCCGGGCCGATATGCCACCGGGTCCGAGCGGCCGGCAGGAGGCCATGCAGGCGACGCGCATCTTCCCGATAGGTCCCCGTGCACGCCGGCGGAGGAAACGGGTACCGCCTGAATCACCGGCGCCGGAACGCGCTATAATCCGCGTCCCGTTCATGACCACTGGAAATTATTATGCGCCCCAGCAACCGCGCCCCGGACGAGATGCGCCATGTGCGCATCACCCGCAACTACACCAAGCATGCCGAAGGTTCCGTGCTCGTCGAGTTCGGCGATACCCGGGTGCTCTGCAACGCCAGCGTCGAAG
>CP070821.1:2483138-2515911 GCA_020344335.1 Gammaproteobacteria bacterium
GGGTACCGGGTGGTGCTGGTCAATTCCAACCCGGCGACCATCATGACCGACCCGGATATGGCCGATGCCGTGTACATCGAACCGGTGCACTGGAAAACCGTTGCGCGCATCATCGAGAAGGAACGCCCGGATGCCCTGCTGCCCACCATGGGCGGGCAGACCGGCCTGAACTGCGCGCTCGACCTGGTGCGCGAGGGGGTCCTCGAGGAATACGGCGTGGATCTTATCGGTGCCAGTCGCGAGGCCATCGACATGGCCGAGGACCGCGGCCTGTTTCGTGATGCCATGAACGAGATCGGCCTGTCGACGCCGCGCGCCGCCGTCGTGCACAGCATGGAAGAGGCCAACCAGGTGCAGGCATCCATCGGGTTTCCGATCATTATCCGGCCGTCATTCACCCTCGGTGGCAGTGGTGGCGGGATTGCCTATAACAAGGAAGAATTCGCCGCCATTTGCCAACATGGCCTGGATCTTTCACCAACGACCGAGGTGTTGCTGGAAGAGTCCGTGCTCGGCTGGAAGGAATTCGAGATGGAAGTGGTGCGCGACCGTAATGACAACTGCATCATTATCTGTTCCATCGAGAACCTCGACCCGATGGGCGTCCATACCGGTGACTCCATTACTGTGGCACCGGCGCAGACCCTGACGGACAAGGAATACCAGCTCATGCGCAACGCCTCGATTGCCGTGTTGCGCAAGATCGGGGTGGAAACCGGCGGCTCCAACGTACAGTTCGCCATCAATCCCGATGACGGTCGCATGATTATTATCGAGATGAACCCGCGCGTGTCGCGTTCTTCCGCGCTGGCTTCCAAGGCCACCGGGTTCCCGATTGCCAAGGTGGCCGCCAAACTGGCTGTTGGCTACACCCTGGATGAACTGAAAAACGAAATCACCGGCGGTGCGACCCCGGCCTCGTTCGAGCCGACCATCGATTATGTGGTGACCAAGGTGCCACGGTTTACCTTTGAGAAATTCCCGCAGGCTGAGCCGGTGCTGGGTGTCCAGATGAAATCTGTCGGCGAGGTCATGGCAATTGGCCGGACCTTCCAGGAGTCCCTGCAAAAGGCCCTGCGCGGGCTGGAGACCGGCACGGATGGTCTGAATGAGACGGTCGATCTCGAGGCCGCCGATGTTCGCAAGGACCTGATCAAGGAACTCGGCTCCTCGCGTCCACAGCGGCTGTGGCAGGTTGCCGACGGTTTTCGCGCCGGCCTCTCGATAGAGGAGGTGTTTGGCCTGACGGCCATCGACCCGTGGTTCCTGTCCCAGATCGGGGAACTGGTTACGATTGAAAGTGAGGTGCGTGAACAGGGCATCAACTCCCTGGATGCGGAGCGGCTGCGCTATCTGAAACGCAAGGGTTTCTCGGATTCACGGCTGGCCACACTGCTCGGCGTGGACGAGGACACGGTACGTAGGCGGCGCCACGAGCTTGGAATTCGCCCGGTATTCAAACGCGTCGATACCTGCGCGGCCGAGTTTGCCACCTCGACGGCCTATCTCTATTCAACCTATGAAGAGGAATGTGAGGCGCAACCGACGGCGCGTGACAAGATCATGGTACTCGGTGGTGGACCGAACCGGATTGGTCAGGGGATCGAGTTTGATTATTGCTGCGTGCACGCGGCGCAGGCCTGTCGTGAGGACGGCTTCGAGACCATCATGGTGAACTGCAACCCGGAAACGGTTTCAACGGACTACGATACCTCCGACCGTCTCTACTTCGAGCCGTTGACACTGGAAGATGTGCTGGAAATCGTCCATGTGGAGCAGCCGAAAGGCGTCATCGTCCAGTACGGTGGCCAGACACCGTTAAAGCTGTCACGCGGGCTCGAGGCCAGCGGTGTGCCGGTCATCGGGACCTCGGCAGATGCCATTGATCACGCCGAGGACCGCGAGCGTTTTCAACAGATGATCCGTCATCTGGGACTGCTGCAGCCACCGAACCGCACGGCAACCTCTGCCGGGCAGGCCATTGCGCTGGCAGATGAAATCGGCTACCCCCTGGTAGTCCGGCCTTCCTACGTACTCGGTGGGCGTGCCATGGAAATCGTCTACAGCGAGGAGGATCTGGAGCGCTATATGCTCGAAGCCGTTAGCGTGTCGAATGATTCACCGGTGCTGCTGGATCACTTTCTCAACGAGGCCGTCGAGCTGGATGTCGATGCCGTCTATGACGGTGAGGATGTACTGATCGGCGGCATCATGGAGCATATCGAGGAGGCCGGCGTGCATTCCGGTGACTCCGCCTGTTCCCTGCCGCCGCATTCACTGGGTGAAGACATACAACAGCGCCTGCGTGAACAGGTCGGACAAATGGCGAGAGAGCTGGGTGTGCGCGGTTTGATGAATACCCAGTTTGCCGTAAAGGATGATGATATCTATGTCATCGAAGTCAATCCGCGTGCCTCGCGCACCGTGCCGTTTGTCTCGAAGGCCACCTCGCTGCCGCTGGCCAAGATCGCGGCACGTGTCATGACGGGTCAGAGTCTCAAGGAGCAGGGAATGACCATGGCAAGGACGCCGGACTTTTTCGCGGTCAAGGAAGCCGTGTTTCCGTTTATCAAGTTCCCGGGCGTCGATCCGTTGCTCGGTCCCGAGATGAAATCAACGGGCGAGGTCATGGGTGTCGGTCGCACCTTCGGCGAGGCATTTGCCAAGGCCCAGCTGGGTGCGGGGAATGCGGTGCCGGCAAGTGGGACCGCCCTGATCAGTGTACGGAGAACCGACCGGGCGGCGGCCGTCAAGCTCGCTGGCGAGCTTGCTGTGCGGGGGTACAAACTGGTTGCAACGCGCGGTACCGCCGCGGCAATCACTGCGGCCGGTATCGATTGCACGGTCGTCAACAAGGTCTCGGAAGGGCGTCCGCATATCGTGGATATCATCAAGAACGGACAGGTTGGCCTGATTGTAAACACCACGGAAGGCAAGCAGGCGATTGCCGATTCCTATACAATTCGCAGGGCAGCGCTGCATAACAAGGTGTCCTACAGCACGACACTCGCCGGTGCCCAGGCGATGGGCAAGGCACTGGAATATCTCGACACGGGTACCGTGAACTGCCTGCAGACGCTGCATCAGGAGCACATTACATGACGACCAAGGTTCCGATTACTGCAAGGGGTGCAGAGAAGCTGCGCGAGGAACTCCTGCAGTTAAAGACTGTGGAACGTCCGCGTGTCATCCAGGCAATCGCCGAAGCCCGCGCCCATGGCGACCTCAAGGAAAATGCCGAGTATCACGCAGCACGTGAACAACAGAGTTTTATCGAGGGCCGCATCAAGGAAATCGAGGGCAAGTTGAGCCATGCCCATATCGTCGATGTCACCACCCTGAATGCAAATGGCAAGGTGGTTTTCGGATGCACCGTCGAGATGATCGACGAGGACACCGAGGAAACCATTGTGTACCAGATTGTTGGGGAAGACGAGGCCGATATCAAGGTCGGCAGGATCTCCGTCAATTCCCCGATTGCCCGCGGCCTGATCGCCAAGCAGGAAGGTGATGTGGTGTCCGTAAGTGTGCCGGGAGGCGAACGCAGTCTGGAGATCCTCATGGTCCGCTATGAATAAACATGCTGGCTGCTGACTTCACCTTCAGAAGCATTACCTATATAGGTAGCCCGGATGTTTCACGTGCCTGCATTGCCTGCCGCCGGTATTCCAGCAGGCGATAGCCTGAGCAGGGCTCCCTTCATCATCCATGTTTCGCATTTACCCTGCCATCGAGCGTACTCTGCTGACACTCTGGATCGGTGGTCTGTGGGTGGTCGGATTCGTGGTGGCACCTGCACTGTTCGCAAAATTGCCTGATACCGCGACCGCCGGTTCGGTGGCCGGCTCCCTGTTTACCATCATGAGCCGGATCGGCCTGGGTTGCGCTGCCGGTCTGTTGGTTATCGGCTGGCTGCAAGGTAGCTGTCAGGCACGGCGCTGGCAGCTGCTGGTGATTGCCGTCATGGTGGCTCTGGTGGTACTGGGCGAATCCGTGCTGGCACCGATGATCAGCGAACTGCGTGCGACCGGCCAGGTGGCGAGTCCGCGTTTCGGGCAGTTGCACGGTCTGGCGAGCGGTGTTTACCTGGTAAACTGTGTACTCGGACTGGTGCTGCTGGTCACCTGGCCGGAAGTCGAGCGTACCGGATCCCGTTCCCTGTGAGGCATTTGGGCGAGACAGGTACCGGGTGTGACGCACACCGGTCGGTATACCTCACACTAAACGGTGCACAGGATGCACCACACGGCCATTCTCACGAATCCTTTGCCTTGCGGTAGATCAGTGCGATATTGCCGATCGCCTGTACTGCTTCCGCACCACAGGCCTCGCAGGCGGCACTAATCAGTTTGCCGCGCTCATCACGCCCGGCGCCACTGATACGGATCTTCATCAATTCATGATGTTCCAGTGACAGGTCAAGTTCCCGGATGACTGCTTCCGTCAACCCGGCATGACCAATCGTGACTACCGGCTTGAGGGCATGCCCACGGGTACGGAATTCACGTTTTTGCTCCTCGGTTAGTGCCATATTCGTGGTCTTTTGTGTGAGGGTGGCATTATACGGGTATGCTGATCGGTGGCGACAACAGGAGATATTGGCCGTGGCCAGGAGCAAGAGCAGTCATCGCTGGCTGAAATCCCATTTTGATGACGAATACGTCAAGCGTGCACAGCGCGAGGGCTACCGTTCGCGTGCCGTCTACAAGCTGGAGGAGATCCAGCAGAAAGACCGGCTT
Organism: Gammaproteobacteria bacterium; assembly: GCA_020344335.1. GTDB lineage: Bacteria > Pseudomonadota > Gammaproteobacteria > UBA9214 > UBA9214 > SZUA-186. The sequence goes on from CP070821.1 coordinate 2,487,878, forward strand.
CTGCGCCCCGGAATGACGCTGGTCGACCTGGGCGCCGCCCCGGGCGGCTGGTCCCAGTATGCTGCCCGGCTGCTGCGGGGCAAGGGCCGGATCATTGCGCTGGATATCCTGCCGATGGAGCCGCTGGACGGGGTGGAATTCCTGCAGGTAGATTTCACGGAAGATGAATCCCTTGATTTACTTATGGAATTATTGGGTGACGATAAGGTGGACCTTGTAATGTCGGATATGGCGCCCAATATAAGTGGTATGGATGCCGTCGACCAGCCACGCTCCATGTACCTGGCAGAGCTGGCCGTGGATTTCGCGGCTCATGTTCTGCGAAAGGGAGGGGATCTGCTGTTCAAGGCCTTCCAGGGCGAGGGGTTTGATGAACTGATAAAGGCACTGCGCTTGCAGTACCGGCAGGTCAGGATCCGTAAACCCAGGGCATCGCGTCCGAAAAGCCGCGAGGTCTATGTGCTGGCGCGGCACTATCAGTCAGTGGATATGTCATAATGTCCTTAAAGGTTCGCCAGAAACCCGTCGACAAGACAGGGTAAGGGAACCATCAGTTCGCAAAAGTATTCGAGGTAGCCGGTTTGAACGATCTTGTGAAAAATATGATTCTCTGGGTAGTTATTGCCGTCGTGTTGATGTCGGTCTTCAACAATTTCGGCCCGTCCAGGACGAGTACCCAGACCATTACCTATTCCGATTTTATTGCCGAGGTACAGCAGGGCAACGTGCGCCACGTGGAAATCGAGGACCACACCGTGGAAGGCACGCGCGTTGACGGCAGCAATTTCATCACCCAGACACCACCCGAAGATCCGAAGATGCTGGATGACCTTTTGAACAACAATGTCGAGGTCAACGTAAAATCACCCAACCAGCAATCACTGCTGATGCAGATCTTCATCTCCTGGTTCCCGATGTTGCTGCTGATCGGGGTTTGGATCTTCTTCATGCGCCAGATGCAGGGCGGTGCTGGCGGTCGTGGTGCCATGTCATTCGGCAAGAGCCGTGCGCGCATGCTCGGTGAAGATCAGGTCAAGATCAATTTCTCCGACGTGGCCGGTGTCGAGGAAGCAAAGGAAGAGGTGGGCGAGCTGGTTGAATTCCTGCGCGACCCGGGCAAGTTCCAGCGCCTGGGCGGCAAGATCCCGCGCGGCGTGTTGATGGTCGGTGCGCCGGGTACCGGCAAGACCCTGCTGGCAAAGGCCATTGCCGGCGAGGCCAAGGTCCCGTTCTTCACCATTTCCGGTTCCGATTTCGTGGAGATGTTCGTCGGTGTTGGCGCTTCCCGGGTGCGTGACATGTTCGAGCAGGCCAAGAAACATGCCCCCTGCATTATCTTCATCGACGAGATCGATGCGGTCGGGCGTCATCGCGGTGCCGGTCTCGGCGGTGGTCACGACGAACGCGAGCAGACGCTCAACCAGCTGCTGGTCGAGATGGACGGCTTCGAAGGCAATGAAGGCGTCATCGTCATTGCCGCGACCAACCGGCCGGACGTGCTGGATCCTGCGTTGCTGCGCCCCGGCCGCTTTGACCGCCAGGTGGTGGTGCCGCTGCCGGATGTGCGCGGTCGTGAGCAGATCCTCAAGGTTCACATGCGCAAGGTGCCGATTGACGACAGTGTGAAGGCAAGCATCATCGCGCGCGGCACGCCGGGTTTCTCCGGGGCCGACCTGGCCAATCTGGTAAACGAGGCCGCGCTGTTTGCCGCGCGCGCAAACAAGCGCCTGGTGGACATGGATGACCTGGAGAAGGCCAAGGACAAGATCATGATGGGCGCCGAGCGAAAGTCCATGGTGATGAGCGAGGAGGAGAAGAAACTGACGGCCTATCACGAAGCCGGCCATGCGATTGTGGGGCGCTTGATGCCTTCGCATGACCCCGTCTACAAGGTCAGTATTATCCCGCGTGGCCGGGCGCTGGGCGTGACCATGTTCCTGCCGGAACAGGACCGCTACAGCTACAGCAAGGAACACCTCGAAGGCCAGATCTGCAGCCTGTTCGGCGGACGCATTGCCGAGGAACTCATCTTCGGCAGCGATAAGGTTACCACCGGTGCATCGAATGACATCAAGCGCACCACCGAGCTGGCGCGCAACATGGTTACCAAGTGGGGACTGTCCGATAAACTGGGTCCACTGACCTACAGTGACGAGCAGGAAGAGGTTTTCCTGGGACACTCGGTTGCACAGCACAAGAATGTTTCGGATGAGACGGCGCACGATATCGACCAGGAAATCCGGGCCATCATCGACACCGCCTATAACCGCGCAGAGACCATTCTGAAGGAGAACATGGAAAAATTACACATGATGGCTGATGCGCTGATCAAGTACGAAACTATCGACTCTGACCAGATCGATGACATCATGTCCGGCAACCCGCCGCGACCACCACAGGACTGGGATGACTCCGAACCGACGGCCAGCTCCGGTACCTCACCGGATACAGCCGAAAAGGACGACAAGACGGAAACCAAGATCGGCGGCCCCGCCGGGCAACATTAAGAAAATCCCGCACGGCACACCAGCCTGTGTATCCGATTTCTGATTGATCCAAAGCCTGGAGGAGCACGCTCGCAATCAGCAATTCCCGGGCAGTGCTGCATCAGTGCGGGAACGCGTTCGCTCCTGCCACGACCTGATCTTCACGCAACAGTGAACCAGATATCACTGAACAAAATTCTTGACTGCAACGGCAAGACACTGGACCTGTCGCAGCCGCAGGTGATGGGGGTACTCAATGTCACCCCCGATTCCTTCTCCGACGGAGGTCATTTCTTTTCGGCCGAAAAGGCCGTGGAACAGGCGCAACGCATGGTTGAGGGTGGCGCCGCCATCATCGACGTTGGCGGCGAATCCACCCGTCCCGGCGCGGAGCCGGTTCCGGCAGAAGAAGAACTGCATCGCGTCCTGCCGGTCATCGAGGCATTGCAGGCAGCCATCCCGGTACCGATCTCCATCGACACACGAAAGCCGGAAGTAATGCGTGCGACCGTGGCTGCCGGTGCCGGCCTGATCAATGACGTCTATGCCCTGCAGGCGCAGGACGCCATGGCAACGGTCGCAACACTGGGTGTGCCGGTATGCCTGATGCACATGCAAGGGCTCCCGGAAACCATGCAGGACAACCCCGAATACACGGATGTGGTCGAGGAAGTGACCGGGTTCCTGATGGCCCGTGCCGATGCCTGTATTGCGGCCGGGATCCCGGCGGAACGAATCCTGGTTGATCCGGGCTTCGGTTTTGGCAAGATCGTGCAGCATAACCTGCAACTGCTGCACCATCTTGATCGGCTGGTCAGCCGGGGGTACCCGGTACTGGTCGGCCTGTCACGCAAGTCACTCATCGGTAAGGTACTGGACCTTCCGGTCGATAACCGTTTATATCCCAGTGTTGCGCTGGCCGTACTCGCGGCCTGGAAAGGGGCCGCTGTGATCCGTACCCATGACGTGCGGGAAACGGTTGAGGCGGTACGGATGTGCCAGGCAGTTCGGGCAGTGGGCGATAACACCGGCTGAGTTTTCGAATCACTCTCCTTTTCCCTGCCGGCACGCCTGCGCCCCGAGGCTTCCCGGGGCGGAGAGGGCAAGATTGTAGCCCCGGATTCCTGACTACCCGGAAGTAGTTGCGCTAAGATAGAGGCACGAAAAAGGAAATCATAGTGACGAGAAAATATTTCGGTACCGATGGTATCCGCGGACACGTGGGGGAATACCCGGTCACGGCGGAATTCATGCTCAAGCTGGGCTGGGCAGCTGGCCGCGTGCTCGGGTCTGCCGGTGGTGACCTGGTGATTATCGGCAAGGATACGCGCATCTCCGGCTATATGTTCGAATCGGCGCTGGAAGCCGGCTTATCGGCCGCCGGGGTGGACGTCCGCCTGCTGGGGCCCATGCCGACCCCCGCCATCGCCTACCTCACCCGTACCTTGCACGCCTGTTCCGGGATTGTCATCAGTGCCTCGCACAATGGCTATGCCGATAACGGCATCAAGTTTTTTTCGGGTGCTGGCACCAAGTTGCCGGACGAAGTCGAGCTGGCCATCGAGAAGCAGCTGGACAAACCCATGGAGACGGTGAATTCCGCGAAACTTGGCAAGGCAGAACGTGTCGATGACGCTGCTGGCCGCTATATCGAATTCTGCAAGAGTACTATCCCGATGAGCCTGTCACTGAAGGGGCTAAAACTGGTGGTCGACTGCGCGAATGGCGCTACCTACCATGTAGCACCGAGTGTTTTCGATGAGCTCGGTGCCGAAGTTATACCCATAGCTATCGAACCGGACGGCCTGAACATCAACCGTGATTGCGGATCCACGCAACCGGACCGGCTGCAGAAAACAGTGCTGGAACATAACGCCGATGCCGGTATTGCACTGGATGGCGACGGTGACCGGGTTATCATGGTGGACCACAAGGGCGAGCTGGTCGACGGTGACGAGTTGCTGTTCATTATTGCGATTTCCCGCAAGGAGCAGGATGCCCTGCAGGGGAGCGTGGTCGGTACCCTGATGAGCAACCTTGGCCTGGAACATGCCTTGCGGTCTCACGATATCGCTTTCGTCCGGGCCAACGTCGGCGACCGGTATGTGCTGGAAATGATGAGACAGACCGGCGGGGTGCTGGGCGGGGAATCGTCCGGGCATATCATCTGCCTGGACCGTACCACCACCGGGGACGGGATCGTCTCCGCACTGCAGGTGCTGGCGGTGATGGCGCAAGGCGGCAAGACACTGCATGAACTCAAGCACGGCATGAGCAAGTACCCGCAGCACATGATCAACGTACCGGTAAGTAACGGGGTGGACCTGGATGCCACGCCCGCGGTGCAGGAGGCGGTCAGGTCGGTTGAACAGCGTCTCGCAGGCAAGGGTCGTGTCCTGCTACGGCCATCGGGCACCGAACCCGTGGTTCGCGTGATGGTGGAAGGCGAGGATGAGCAGCAGGTAATAAAAGAAGCGGATCAGCTCGCTTCGAAAGTTGCTGCCGCGGTCTAGCCAACTGGTTAATACAAGCAGTTAATTAGACCAAATCTGATTTGAGCATCCGGCCACCTGCTTTCGACTCTTTCCGTTACTCTGCTCGATATTCGAGCATATAAGTAATTTCTGAATGTCCGCTTTCTACCCATTCCGGTTCTTCGATAATAGGTAAGATGCTGTCCCGCCCTCTTCAAATATCGGGCCTGTCCATATTTCTCTGCCTTATCGCAATCGTAACAGAAGCGGCAGATACGACCCCCTTTGCTGACATCCATCTGCACTACAACTGGAGCCAGGTGCAAAACGTCACCCCGGAGCAGGCCGTGCAACGCCTCAGGGACAATCATGTGGTACTGGCATCCGTCTCCAGCAGCCCGCCAGAACTGGCACTGGAGCTTGCACGACACGGCAATGACATGATCATTCCGTTTTTCCAGCCCTACCTGGATGCCGAGGGCCGTCATTTCTGGTTTCGTGACCAACGGGTCTTGCCAAGGACACGTGCGGCCCTCCAGAGCGGTCTCTACAAGGGTATCGGAGAAATACATCTGATTCCCGGAATTGGCGCCAGCCCCCGGAACGAAAATGTCATCGGCCTGTTGCGACTGGCCAGGGAATTCGACGTACCCGTGCTGATTCATACCGAAGCCTCAAGCCATCTGTATTTTCAGCCTGTCTGCCAGGGGAATCCTCAAGTCCGTTTCCTCTGGGCCCATGCAGGCGGACTGTTAACCCCTGAACAGGTTGGCCAGTTGCTGGATAGCTGCTCCAATGTCTGGGTAGATCTATCCGCGCGGGACGACTTGCGGTACATACAAACCCCTATCGTGGACGAGAACGGTCACCTGCTGGCCGACTGGGTAAAGTTACTGGAGCGCTACCCTGATCGTTTCATGGTGGGCTCTGACCCTGTCTGGCCTATCGAAGACAGGAATTCATGGCATACCGATGACACGGGCTGGGACAAGCTGGCCGAATACATCAACTTCCATCGCCGATGGCTTGCGGCCCTGCCCGCAGAACTGGCCCGCAAGGTTCGCCTGGAAAATGCACGGCTGTTTTTCGGCGTCACGCTCTCCAGGTAATCCACGCACTTAAAACCGGCTTTCTGATGGCTGTCAAGCCCACAAACTACCGAGAGCGCTCTACAAGTTGCTCACCTGGGATCGGGGCAGCGAAATGGCGGATCACAAACGCTTTACCCTGGCGACCGACATCCAGGTGTACTTCTGCGACCCGCAAAGCCCGTGTGGTCGCGGGGCTCGAATGAAAACACCAACGGTCTTCTGAGACAGTATTTTCCAAAATGGACTGACTTGTCGGTACACTCGCAGGCAAGGCTCAATGCCGTCGCGCGTCGGCTTAATGAACGACCTCGCAAGACCCTGAATTATGAAACACCGGCAGAACGATTTAACGCGTGTGTTGCGTCGATCGGTTGAACTGGCAGCCGAAAGTTGCCGTTCAGACTGAATATAAAGGCCGATCTCGCTGGATGGCAGGAAACGACCCAAAACGGTCATTCACCTTTCACTAAAATTTCTCACATACTAAATTCGCTTTTCCTGTTTATTTAAATAGGCATAACATACATTTTTTGTGTATAAATAATTGAATTATTGGGAATGTTAACAACGTTATGCGAACCAGCGTTTGTTATTGTCTCATTCATTGGTTCGCCTAATGATAGTTGGCAAGACAACGCGATGACTTTGAAGGAAGGTGAAGGTGTTTTACCGTTCCCGAAGCTATTGGACATGTAGCAAATGCTCGCGACGGCATTTCTTAAAAACTGCGTCATGGGCGGCTCTTGGTTTGTGTGTCGGTCCTTTTTTGACAAGTCTCTCCTGCGCACTCGCGAGCGAAGGGAAAGACACGACGGCGAAGGCCAAAAAGCACGCAGGATCGACCACTACAGGATTGGTTAGTGATGATCGCTATCTTAGTCATACGCTGGGAGAGGGACATCCCGAGTCACCTGAACGATTGAAAGCCATCCTTCGACAGCTGAAGAGCTCGGGGCTGGACAAAGCCACCAAGTCCATCGCGCCATCGGTGGATCCCATCTCGTACATACGTACCGTTCACCCCGAGGCGCATATCAACCGCATTGCAGAGCAGGCACATGATGAATCAATATGTCGTTTGGCAGTGTCTGGCGTTCTGGACGCAGTTGATGCGGTCTGCTCCGGTGAAGTGTCGAATGCCTTCTGCGCCGTTCGTCCGCCGGGACATCACGCTTCAAATAGAGGCGAGCATGGATTCTGCTTCTACAACAACGTCGCCATTGCCGCGCGCTACGCCCAGGAGAAATACAAGCTGGACAGAATTCTCATCGTGGATTGGGACTACCATCACGGTGACGGCACTGAATGGGCATTCTATGATGATCCAACAGTGTTGTTTTTCTCCACGCACGCTTTGTATGCCTTCCCCGGCACCGGCGCCGCGAACAAGACCGGCGAAGGGAAAGGGAAAGGCTTCAACATCAATGTACCTCTGCCGCGCGGCACCGATGACAAGAAGATTATCAGTGCTTTCACTGAGAGACTTGTTCCGGCCGCGAACCAGTTTCGACCTGATTTGGTGTTGATTTCAGCCGGGTTCGATAGCAAAAAGGACGATTTGCTTGGTGATTTCGCTGTCACCGATGCAGGATTCGTTGAACTTACGAAGTTGGTGATGTCTATTGCCGCGGACCATTCCAGCTCACGTATCGTGTCAATACTAGAGGGCGGGTACAACACAAAGGGATTGGCTCTGGCCGTTGAGTCACATGTTAAGACATTGCTCGGTACTTGATGATAGGTACGAATATACCTAGAGTTTTGCCAACAAAGCGTTGTACAGCGATGCGGTGAACCGAGCGCATGAACGCAAACGTCATGAGCAATAAGTACATCCTCAGAATAGCTGCACTTGCTCGATTTCCAGAGTTGGAAATTGAGCAAGTACGATTTGAGCAATTGAAAGCTTCAAGGCCTCGACTTCCTGTCGGCTCTTGAGGTGATAAACACCACTGGCAGCGGAAACCAGCACCAGCAGAATCAGGAGAATCGTTGTTGTAACTCGTGTACTCATCGAATCAGCATAGCATGGCATCTGATCAGGATTAGGCGGCTGATTACCGTCTTGCTGAATGAGTGGTTCTGGCAGGAAGTCGACATTTAGCAGTCTCTAATAATAACAATCACTTAACGGAAACTAGCAACCCAAAGCAGGCGTTCAGCGTAACTAACTGAATGTCTTGAATGTACTAAAAGTGGTCATTTAAATTTAGGTAACCATTCCCGGCCTCTATCAAGTTCGACCAATTGATAGCCGATATATCTAGATGGAATCTTTGCAGGATTTGGTTCGGTGTGTTGTTTTTCCAGGGATTGTGAGGCGCAACATATGCTATATACCACGAGGATTCCGAATAATCTGTTGGGATAAATGCATATGTCCCTAGACTCCAGAGTATACAGACCTGATATTGATGGCCTAAGGGCTATAGCCGTTTTATCCGTTGTCCTCTTCCACACAAACCCGGGTTTTTTACCAGGTGGGTTCGTAGGTGTTGACGTTTTCTTTGTGATTTCAGGTTATTTAATAACCCGCAACATCCACAATGAGATCAAAGCTGGAAGATTTACCTATTCTAACTTCTATGTGAGAAGAATCCGTAGACTTTTCCCTGCGCTGTTCTTTACGCTAACTGTTACATCGATATTGGGTTTCCTTCTACTATCGCCGAATCATCTCGAGCGACTGGGTCAATCCACTGTTTACGCAGCGGCAGCACTTTCAAATTTTTATTTCTGGAGTGAAACAGGTTATTTTGATATATCAAGCAGCTATAAACCGCTGCTGCATTTCTGGTCACTGGCAGTTGAAGAACAGTTCTACCTCATCTGGCCTGCGTTTTTACTCGGTCTTTTCTGCATAAGAAAACTATGGGTCGTAATTGGTGTGCTGTGCCTGCTTGGCATCTCTTCCCTAATGCTTGGCGTACACTGGATGGCCATTGATCAGGATGTCGTATTCTACCTAATGCCATTCCGGATATTCGAATTCACTTTTGGTGCCATCTGTGTTTGGCTGAGAAACCTCCCCGATAGATTGAATGCTGTTAGCGAAGTCATTCTTGTCTTCGGGCTTGGAGCAATAGTTTACTCGAGTTTCACCTACAACGAGATGACCATCTTTCCCGTGCCCGGTGCTTTGCTTCCGTGTTTGGGTGCTGCAATGGTGATCTATGCAGGCCATGCAAAATACAGCGGACTTGTCCTGAGAAACAGATTGGTAGTGGGCATAGGGCTGATATCCTATTCACTGTATCTTATACATTGGCCAATGCTTGTTTACTACAAATACTTGAACTTCAATTCGATTAACATGACCGAACAGATTGGATTGATTATTGCTGCCTTGCTGATGGCAGCATTGATGTACGAGTATATTGAGAAGCCTTTCCGTTACAAGCCACGCGCGCGCCACCAGCTAGAACCTGCAAGACTCGGGTTCAGATGCGCAACTCTGATGGCATTGATTGTACTTCCAGCCGCACACGCATGGGCCAATCTCGGGTGGGGTTGGCGAATTAGCGACGATAATCACGCCATTCTGGAACAGACCAGGATGGACAATCACAGCGACTGTGCTGACCACGGCGCAAACAAGAAATTCGGGTATAGCTGCCAATTTGGTGCCAAGGCAGAGAAACAGAACGAAATCAGTTTCGTGCTGCTTGGTGATAGTCATTCAAAGCATTGGGTTCCAGGATTGAATAACTTGTTTTTGGATAACGGGGTTTCTGCCATCCATCTTGGCAGAGGTGGTGTTTTGCCATTCGTGGGTGGAGCGACATACGATAACCCAAAATTGAAGGTACCTATGCTTGATGGCAATAGAAATATACAGAATTATATAGAAGAAAAACGACCAAAAGTTGTGGCACTATCTGCTAGATGGGCGCTATATACTAATAAGGATTTTCAGCATATCGACCATGGGGGGATGCGTTTCTTCACTTATGGTCAATACAGTGCGATAGACTCGAAAACATCTCTCATAGCTTTAGAGCAAGCCCTTAGCGACACAATAAGTCGATACAGATCTTTAGGTATACACACTGTATTGCTTGGGCAGGTGCCACCTCTAGGAGGCAGCCTAAAGGATTGTCTAACTCGTCCGGGCTACCTTAAAACAAATAATAGCATTGTTAATTGTCGAGTATATTCCAAGCATGAATCTCTTGAGCGGATTCGATCGACTAATCTATTGCTTCTTAGTATGAAGAATAGGTTCGGATCTTCAGTGTCGGTGTTCCTGCCATCTGAATGGTTATGCAACTCCAGTGAGTATTGCGATCTATTTTCGGATAATGACATCCTTTACACGGATGATAATCATCTAAGCTATCATGGTTCTATCTCTCTGGTTAATAAACACCTGAGTCAACTAGTAGAAATCGCAAATGGAGGTGTTTGACCATAAATATGCCATACCTGTTTGAGTTATATAGTCAACCGATGAACCGAATGCTTGTCATAGGCTGACCGGGAATGATCGATTTTGCTGCTTCCCGAACATTTGCTGGGATTTTGCGAATGACCGGTTCTGGCCGGAAATGGACATTCGGATGAATCCCGTTCTAATGTCGACTCTCTGAATAAATTCCGGTTAGCCGGTTGGATTCTGCAGTCATTCGCTCGATTGCCGCTTATCCAAGCCCCAGGTCCTCCTCTTCAGAGCCGGTTACCCGTTGCTCGTTTTTTCTAGCAGCCTCGATTGCCAGTACCAGTTCCGCGTGCTGTGGCTCCTCCTGGCCGAAATGCAGGTAGTTCTCCGCCGCTTCGCGGATCTTTTCGAGATCCTGCAGGCGCTGATACTGGTACAGCAGGGTTTTGGCAACATGGTGTTCGTCTGCGCCGGACGCACGCATGGCCTCGACGGCCACGATGGCGGTCTCCAGTTCGTTGTCTGTCGGTTTCATCTGGTATGCTCCGTCAGCTCGTTTTCTTTCTGCCTGCCCCGAGTATAACCAAGGGTTCCCGGTCAAGACCCCGACAAAAACCCGATCAGGGCCCCGCAGATGATCCGGACTGGACGCGGCATCCCCGCGGGGGTGGGCCAGGTTTCGCAGATTAGTGTCAATTATTCAGGTAGTTCCCTGTGTTAATTGATTTTTCCAGGCTGGATGGCTAAGCTACGCGGCTCGCTTACGAAGGAGTATGTGATGCGACAGCCACTGGTCGCCGGAAACTGGAAAATGAATGGCTCGCTCGACAGCGTGACTGCGCTGATCGAGGGTATCCAGGCCGGCCTGGATACCGTCAGCACCGCCGAGATGGCCGTTTGTCCGCCTTTTGTGTACATCCCCCGGGTCGCGGGCCTGCTCGAGGGCAGCGGTATTTCCCTCGGTGCCCAGGATGTCAATGACCAGGAAAGCGGTGCCCATACCGGCGAAGTCGCGCCCGGCATGCTGACGGATATCGGTTGCCGGTATGTCATTGTCGGTCATTCCGAACGCCGCAGTATCTACGGCGAGAGCGATGAATTCACCGCGCGCAAGTTTGCCGCGGCCCGCAAGGCGGGACTGGTGCCGATCCTGTGCGTGGGTGAAACCCTGGAAGAACGCGAGGAAGGTGTGACCGAACAGGTGGTGGCACGGCAGCTGGATGCAGTTATCGACCTGGAAGGCATCGGTGCAATCGGGGAGTGCGTGATTGCCTATGAACCGGTCTGGGCGATCGGTACCGGCAAGACGGCAACCCCGGACCAGGCGCAGGAAGTACATGCCTTCATCCGCGGCAAGCTGGCGACACTGGACACCGATGTGGCGGACAAGGTGCGTATCCTCTATGGTGGCAGCATGAACCCGGGTAACGCCGCCGACCTCCTGGCCATGGCAGACATCGACGGGGGGCTGATTGGCGGTGCCTCACTGAAGCCGGAGGATTTTCTTGATATTGGCCGGGCCGGGAACGCCTGACAGGCCGTAAATTTTTACACGAATTGGTAATACTATGTTTACGTTTCTGCTGACACTACAGATCATTATTTCCATAAGCATTATTACCCTGGTGATGCTGCAGCATGGCAAGGGTGCCGATATGGGCGCTGCCTTTGGCAGCGGTTCATCGGGAACGGTGTTCGGTGCACGCGGATCGGGATCGTTTTTCAGTCGGGCCACCGCCATCCTCGGCGCGCTCTTTTTTATTAACTGCCTGTTGATCGCCTCCCCGCTGGTGCGTACCGCGGGAGATGATACCGGCAGTCTGGCCGAACAAATCGAGCAGCAGGAAGCGGCCGCAGCGGAACAGGCGGCCGAGACAGCCGAACAAGCCGAGACGAAAGGCCAGGAAGTACCGACGGACGTTCCGGCCTTGACCGATGAGCCTGCTGCCGGCAGCGATGTTCCGGATGTCCCGACTGCTGCCGGGGATGTCCCAGAGACACCTGCTGCGCCAGTCGGCAAGGAAGACCTGCCCGAATAGCTGGCCGACTTGCCGGTCGAATCCTGGTATAGCAAGCCGATGTGGTGGAATTGGTAGACACGCTGTCTTGAGGGGGCAGTGGCGAAAGCCGTGCCGGTTCGACTCCGGCCATCGGCACCAACATTCTTTCAGTAGCACGGTAGCGAAGACCTGCCGTGTAATCATTGCGCAGACAGTCTTCCCGCAGGAGCGTCATGCGGTTTTTCTATACCCCTAAAAACAATCCTAACTCAATGATATTTATATAATAATCAGGGAAAGGCCGGCTTGACACTTGTTGCCCGTCTGGCCTAGACTGCAGCCTCTTTTTCCGTGGCCAGTCGGAATTAACTAAAACAAAAACCGCGCGGGCATTCCCGAGCGCTGTGCAGAGACGAGAGTGATGCTGGAAAACTACCTGCCCATCATGATCTTCATCGCGATCGGTATCGCCATCGGCGTACTCCCGGTGCTGGCCGGATTCGTCCTGGGACCCCGCAAGCCCGACAGCGAAAAACTTTCCCCCTATGAATGCGGTTTCGAGGCCTTCGAGGACAGCCGCATGCGCTTCGACGTGCGTTACTACCTGGTCGCCATCCTGTTTATTATTTTCGATCTCGAGATTGCCTTCCTGTTTCCCTGGGCCATCGTGCTTGATTCCATCGGCATGTTCGGTTTTATCGCGATGATGATTTTCCTCGGCATCCTGGTGATCGGCTTTATCTACGAATGGAAGAAAGGTGCCCTCGAATGGGAATAGAAGGAATATTGAAAGAGGGCTATATCACCACCTCCGCAGACGCGCTGATCAACTGGGCGCGCACCGGTTCCATGTGGCCAATGACCTTCGGCCTGGCCTGCTGTGCGGTAGAGATGATGCAGGCCGGCGCCTCGCGCTATGATCTCGACCGTTTCGGTGTCGTTTTCCGAGGCAGCCCGCGCCAGTCCGATGTCATGATCGTGGCCGGCACGCTGTGCAACAAGATGGCGCCCGCGCTGCGCAAGGTCTATGACCAGATGGCGGAACCACGCTGGGTGATTTCCATGGGGTCCTGCGCGAACGGCGGTGGTTATTACCATTATTCCTATTCAGTGGTGCGTGGTTGTGACCGCATTGTGCCCGTCGATATTTACATACCCGGTTGCCCGCCAACTGCGGAAGCGCTGCTGTACGGCATCCTGCAGCTGCAGAACAAGATCAAGCGTACCAATACGATTGCCCGGTAAGGGGCATTACCATGGCAGACAAAATCACCCAGCTAGCGGAGCAACTGCAGGATCGACTTGGAGAAGGCCTGCAGGAGATAACGATCGAGGCGGGTGAAGTCACTATCGAGGTGGCCCCTGAAGATCTGCTCGAGGTGGCCACGCAACTGCGTGATCTGGCGGAGTTCGGTTTCGAAATCCTGGTGGATTTATGCGGTGTGGACTATGCAAACTATGGCAAGGACGAATGGGCGACCGAGGAAACCAGCGGCAGCGGCTTCAGCCGCGGCGTCGATGCGCAGACCGCGGGCCGCCTGCAGGTGGTGACTGAGGACCTGGTGGTGGAGAAGCCGAGCGCACCGCGCCGCTTCGCCGCTGTCATGCACTTGTTGTCTGTAAAGAATAACCAGCGCCTGCGGGTACGCATCTATGCCCCGGACGATGACCTGCCGGTGATCCCGTCCGTGACTTCGATCTGGAGCAGTGCCGACTGGTACGAGCGCGAGGCCTTCGACCTGTACGGCATCCTGTTTGATGGCCATCCCGACCTGCGCCGCCTGCTGACCGACTACGGTTTTATCGGCCACCCGTTCCGCAAGGATTTTCCGCTGACTGGCAACGTGGAAGTCATTTACGACCCGGAAAAACAGCGCGTCGTCTACCAGCCGGTTACCATAGAACCGCGGGTACTGGTGCCCAAAGTGATTCGTGCCGCAAAAGTGACCGGGCCGGAACCCGTTGAAGATGACAGTGGCGCTGAAGAAGCAGCGGCTGCCGGGCAGGCGGAATAGGACATGCCGGAGATCCGTAATTTCACCCTGAACTTCGGTCCACAGCATCCGGCCGCCCACGGGGTATTGCGCCTGGTGCTGGAGATGGACGGCGAGGTGATCGAGCGTGCCGATCCGCATATCGGGCTGCTGCACCGCGCAACGGAAAAGCTCGCCGAGAGCAAACCCTGGAACCAGAGTATCGGTTACATGGACCGGCTCGACTATGTCTCCATGATGTGCAACGAGCATGGCTACGTGCTGGCGATGGAAAAACTGCTGGGCATCACTCCGCCGCTGCGCGCGCAGTACATCCGTGTCTTGTTCGACGAAATCACACGCATACTGAACCACCTCCTCTGGATCGGCGCGCATGGTCTGGATGTGGGCGCGATGACCATGTTCCTGTATGCCTTCCGCGAGCGCGAGGATCTGATGGACCTGTATGAAGCCGTCTCCGGTACTCGCATGCATGCGACCTATTACCGGCCCGGCGGCGTCTACCGCGACCTGCCGGATACCATGCCGCAGTATCAGGCGTCGAAGTGGCACAGCCAGAAGGAGGTCGATAGGAAGAACGAAAAACGCCAGGGCAGCATGCTCGATTTTATCGAGGCCTTCACCGAGCGTTTCCCGGGCTGTGTGGATGACTATGAGACCCTGCTGACCGACAATCGCATCTGGAAACAGCGCACCGTCGGTATCGGTGTCGTGTCACCGGAACGCGCCCTGCAACTCGGCTTCAGCGGTCCCATGCTGCGCGGCTCCGGTGTGGAGTGGGACCTGCGCAAGAAACAGCCCTACGAAGTCTATGATCGAATGGATTTTGATATCCCGGTCGGCACCACCGGCGATTGCTATGACCGTTACCTGGTGCGCATCGAGGAGATGCGACAGTCGAACCGGATCATCCGGCAGTGCGTCGACTGGTTGCGCAGCAATCCGGGCCCGGTGATGCTGGACGACCACAAACTGGTACCGCCGCGTCGCGAAGAGATGAAGGCGGACATGGAAGCACTGATCCATCACTTCAAGCTGTTTACCGAGGGGTTCTGCGTGCCGGAGGGCGAGGCCTATGCCGCCATAGAGCACCCGAAGGGGGAATTCGGTGTGTATATCATTTCCGACGGTGCCAACAAGCCGTACCGTCTGAAAGTGCGCGCCCCCGGTTTTGCCCATCTGTCTGCTATGGACGAGATGGTGCGCGGCCACATGCTGGCCGACGTGGTGGCCGTGATCGGCACCCAGGATATCGTGTTCGGGGAGATTGACCGCTGATGACCGGAACGGCACAAACCCGCAAGTCCGACCTGCTCACGACAGAGGCGCGTGCGCAGATCGATGCCTGGCTGGCGAAATACCCGGCTGACCAGAAGCAGTCGGCCGTGCTGACGGCACTGCATGCGGCGCAGGAACAGAACGGCGGTTGGGTCAGCCGTGAACTGATGGACGCGGTCGCGGATTACCTTGAAATACCGCCGGTGCGGGTCTACGAGGTCGGCACCTTTTATTCCATGATCGAGCTGGAGCCTGTCGGTCGTAACATGGTGGCACTGTGCACCAACCTGTCCTGCATGCTGTGCGGCGCAGACAAGATCGTGGCGCATGTAGAAGAGAAGCTCGGTATCAAGCTCGGGGAAACCACGACGGACGGGCGTATTACCCTGAAGCTGGAAGAAGAGTGCCTGGCTGCATGTGCCGGCGGACCGATGATGACGGTCAACGGTCATTACCACGAGCATCTCACCCCGGAAAAGGTGGATGAGATCCTGGACGGGCTGGAGTAATACATGACGGTACAGATCTGTTTTGACACCCTGCAGTTTGACGAGCCGTGGACGCTGGATAATTACCTCAAGGTCGGTGGTTACCAGGCCTGGGAAAAGATCCTGCGGGAAAAGACCCCGCCCGAGGAAGTTATCGAGGAAGTGAAGACCTCGGGCCTGCGTGGCCGTGGCGGTGCCGGCTTCCCAACCGGCCTCAAGTGGAGCTTCATGCCGCGCACCGCACCGGTAGCAAAATATATAGTCTGCAACTCGGATGAATCCGAGCCCGGCACCTGCAAGGACCGCGACATCCTGCGCTACAACCCGCATGCACTGGTCGAGGGCATGGCGATTGCCGGTTATGCCATGGGGGCCACTGTTGGTTACAACTACATGCGCGGTGAATTTCACCATGAACCGTTCGAGCGGTTCGAACAGGCCTTGATCGAGGCGCGCGCCGCCGGGTTCCTGGGCAGTAACCTTCTCGGGTCCGGGGTTGATTTCGAGTGTCACGGGCATCTCGGTGCCGGTGCCTATATCTGCGGCGAGGAAACCGCACTGCTGGAATCACTGGAAGGCAAGAAGGGCCAGCCGCGCTTCAAGCCGCCGTTTCCGGCCAACTTCGGCCTGTACGGCAAGCCCACCACCATCAATAACACCGAGACACTGGCCTCGGTACCGGCCATTATGCGGAACGGCGGCCAGTGGTTCCTGGAGCTCGGCAAGCCGAACAACGGCGGTGTGAAGATCTTTTCCGTCTCCGGGCATGTCAACAAGCCCGGCAATTTCGAGGTACCGATGGGCATCCCGTTCAGGGAACTACTGGAGATGGCCGGCGGTGTCCGCGACGGCCATGAACTCAAGGCCGTCATCCCTGGCGGATCTTCCATGCCGGTGATGCCCGCGGAAATCATTATGGAAACCGACATGGACTATGACTCCTTGTCGAAGGCGGGTTCTGCACTGGGTTCCGGCGGTGTCATGGTGATGGATGATTCCACCTGCATGGTGCGCGCGCTGATGCGCATCGCGCGCTTTTACTATGCAGAGTCCTGCGGCCAGTGCACGCCGTGCAGGGAAGGCACCGGCTGGATGTACCGCGTGATCAAGCGTATCGAGGAAGGGCAGGGGCGCCCGGAAGACCTCGATCTGCTGGAAAGCGCGGCCGGCCAGATCGAGGGTCGCACCATCTGCGCCTTTGGTGATGCCGCTGCCTGGCCGGTACAGAGTTTCCTGAAACATTTCCGCGAGGAATTCGAGTACCACATCACCCACAAGCGCTGCCTGGTCGGTGACGCTGCTGCATCGGAAGGAGAGGCGGCGTGAGTGCACACCCCGAGATCCCGCCGGAAGAAGCCGTGACCGTCCATGTCGACGGCCGCGAGTTCCGGGTGCGCAAGGGGGCCATGATCATCGAGGTTACCGATGCCGCCGGTATCAGCGTGCCGCGCTTCTGCTATCACGAGAAACTCTCGGTCGCAGCCAACTGCCGCATGTGCATGGTTGAAGTGGAAAATGCGCCGAAACCGCTGCCGGCCTGTGCAACGCCGGTAGCCGATGGCATGAAAGTGTACACGCGCTCGGATGTCGCGCAGGGTGCGCAGAAGGCAGTGATGGAATTTCTGCTCATCAACCACCCGCTGGACTGCCCGATCTGCGACCAGGGCGGGGAATGCGAACTCCAGGACCTCGCACTTGGCTACGGACGCGATGTGTCGCGTTTCACGGAAAAGAAACGCGTGGTGAAGGACAAGTACATTGGACCGCTGATCGCTACCGACATGACGCGCTGCATCCACTGCACGCGCTGTATCCGTATGCTCAGCGAGGTTGCCGGCAAGATGGAACTCGGCGCTACGGGTCGCGGCGAGAACATGGAAATCGGCACCTATATCGAGCAGTCACTGGAATCCGAGCTGTCCGGCAATGTCATCGACGTGTGCCCGGTTGGCGCGCTGACCTCCAGGCCATTCCGCTTCAAGGCGCGTGCCTGGGAACTTAACCAGCATGCCAGCATCGCACCACATGATTCCATCGGTTCCAATATCTATGTGCATACCCGCCGGGGCAGGGTGATGCGGGTCGTACCGCGCGAGAACGAGGAGATCAACGAGGTATGGCTGTCGGATCGCGACCGCTTCAGCTACGAGGGCCTCTACAGCGATGATCGCCTGACAGCTCCGATGGTCAAGGTCGAGGGCCGCTGGGAAGAGACCGACTGGGACACTGCGTTGCGCGCCGCCGTCGACGGCTTGCGTTCCATTGCAGATAAATCGGGCGCGGATCAGCTCGGTATGCTGGTATCACCGACGGCGACGCTGGAGGAAATGTTCCTCGCCCAGGCGATAGCCCGCGGCCTCGGGACACACAGCGTCGATCATCGCCTGCGGCGGTCGGATCCCTGCGACCAGGACAGTGCCCCGCTGGCACCGCTGCTCGGGATGCCTCTGGAGCAACTTGAAGCGATCAACGCGGCACTGGTGGTCGGGGCCAACCCGCGCAAGGAACAGCCGATTGCCGGTCATCGCCTGCGCAAGGCGGCACTGGCCGGTGCCAGTATCATGTTCGTCAACCCGGTAGATTACGAGTTCCTGTTCCCGGTGCATGCACGTGCCGTCGTGCCGCCGTCACAGATGCCGCAGGTGCTCGCCGGGATTTGTGCCTGTTTTCCGGGTGTCGGCAGCAAGGCGCCGGAGGCGGTGCGTTCCCTGATTGCCGGCGCCAGACCGGATGCCGACCAGCAGGCCATGGCCAATGCCCTGAAAGAGGCCGATGCGGCCACCGTGTTACTCGGCAACACGGCCGCGGCACATCCGCAGGCTTCACTGATCCGCGCACTGGCAGGCGTGATTGCCGAGGCCAGTGGTGCCGTGCTCGGGTTCCTGCCGGAGTGCGTCAACAGCGTGGGCGGCTGGCTGGCGGGTACCGTGCCGCATCGCGGCCCGGCCGGCGAGCTGGTGGCAACGCCCGGCATGGATGCCCGCATGATGTGCGCGCAGCCGCGCAAGGGGTACGTACTGTTCAAC
Source organism: Gammaproteobacteria bacterium (assembly GCA_020344335.1). Lineage (GTDB taxonomy): Bacteria > Pseudomonadota > Gammaproteobacteria > UBA9214 > UBA9214 > SZUA-186. Next base: position 2,507,093 of record CP070821.1, read on the forward strand.
GTGGAACCGGAATACGACTGCAATGACGGGGCCGGTACCCTGCGTGCCATTGCCGGTGCCGACTTCGTGGTGTCACTGGGTCCGTGGGCCGGCGCTTCCATCAAGGCCAGTGCCGATGTGCTGCTGCCGATCGGCGCATTCACCGAAACTTCCGGTACCTTCGTCAATGCCGAGGGCCGCTGGCAGAGTTTTACCGCGGTGGCCCCGGCGTATGCCGACAGCCGTCCCGGGTGGAAGGTGCTGCGCGTACTCGGCAACCTGCTGCAACTGGACGGATTTGAATACACGAGCACGGAAGAGATTCGGGATGACCTGCGCCGGCGGGTCGATGCGGCGTCCGGGTTTTCCGCTGCGGTAGCCAACTGCGTGGCCGACGTTGCAAAGGGTAACGGACTGGAACGCATCGGGGATGTACCGATTCATGCCGCCGATGCCCTGGTGCGCCGCGCGGCCTCCCTGCAGCAGACGCCGGATGCCACTGGGATCGCTGCCCGCATGTGTGCCGCACAGGCGGAGAAATCAGGCGTCGGGGACGGCACGACCATCAAGGTGCTGCAGGATGACCACGTCGCCCGCATTGCGCTGGCGATCGACGAGCGGGTGCCGGAAGGCTGTATCTGGCTGCCGAGCGCAACCCGCGCCACCGCCGAACTGGGGCCGTACTTCGGTTCCGTGACCATAGAAAAGATTTGAACGGGTAACAACACACTCATCATGGCTGAGTTCTGGGAATTTATCAGGGAACCGTTTTTCATCACGCTCTGGATCGTTGCGATCCTGGTGCCATTACTGCTGGGTGTGGCTTACCTGACCTATGCCGAGCGCAAGATCATCGGCTACATGCAGGTGCGTATCGGGCCAAATCGCGTCGGACCGCGCGGCTGGTTGCAGCCGATCGCGGACGCCCTCAAGCTGCTTATGAAGGAAATCATCGTCCCGCAGAACTCCAACCGCTTTCTGTTCCTGATTGCGCCGATGATTTCCATAGCCCCGGCGCTGGCTGCCTGGGCGGTGATGCCGTTTACCGACCGGCTGGTGCTGGCGAACATCGATGCGAGCCTCTTGTACATACTCGCCCTGACCTCCATGGGTGTGTACGGCGTGATCATCGCGGGCTGGGCATCGAACTCCAAGTACGCGTTTCTCGGTGCGATGCGATCCGCGGCACAGATCGTGGCCTATGAGATTGCCATGGGGTTTGCACTGGTCGGCGTATTGATTGCCGGTGGCAGTCTGAACCTGGTGGATATTGTTCAGGCCCAGCAGGGCAGCCTGGTGCACTGGTTCTGGCTGCCGCTGTTTCCCCTGTTCCTGGTTTATTTTATTTCCGGTGTCGCCGAGACCAACCGCGCACCGTTCGATGTTGCGGAAGGGGAGTCCGAGATCGTCGCCGGTTTTCACGTCGAATATTCGGGCATGGCGTTCGCCGTGTTCTTTCTTGCCGAATACGCCAACATGATCCTGATCGCGGCGCTGGCGGCCCTGATGTTCCTGGGCGGCTGGCTGTCGCCGTTCGAGGGTACCTGGTTTGAATCATGGTTCGCGTGGGTGCCCGGGATCTTCTGGCTGCTGGTCAAGACGTCGCTGTTCCTGTTCTGCTTTCTGTGGTTTCGTGCCACCTTTCCGCGCTACCGCTATGACCAGATCATGCGGCTGGGCTGGAAGGTGTTCATCCCGATCACCATTGTCTGGATCGTGGTGGCCGGCGGCCTGGTCGTTGGTGAAGTCGGTCCCTGGTTTAACTGAGGCAGATTATGGATAGATTAAGCAACTTCCTGAAAAGCCTTACATTAAGCGAGTTACGCAAGGGCCTGGGTGTGACCGGGCGCCACCTGTTCAGGCGCAAGATCACGGTGCAGTACCCGGAAGAGAAGACCCCGCAGTCGAATCGTTTCCGTGGCCTGCATGCGCTGCGCCGCTACCCCAACGGCGAGGAGCGCTGCATCGCCTGCAAGCTGTGCGAGGCCGTGTGCCCGGCACTGGCGATTACCATCGAGGCGGAAGAGCGCGACGACGGCACGCGACGCACCACGCGCTACGACATCGACCTCTTCAAGTGCATCTACTGCGGCTTCTGCGAGGAATCCTGCCCGGTGGATTCCATCGTCGAGACACGTATCTATGAATATGCCTTCGAGGAGCGTGGCGAGAACATCATGACCAAGGAGATGCTGCTGGCCGTTGGCGACAAGTATGAAGAACAGATTGCAAGGGACCGCATGCAGGATGCGGCCTACAGGTAACTACGATGGGTTTTGAACGCTTCGTCTTTTATGTGTTTGCGGTCATCCTGGTGTATGCCGCCGCGAGGGTGATTACCGTACGCAACCCCGTGCACGCGGTACTGCACCTGGTACTGGCATTCTTTACCTGTGCCGGCCTGTGGCTGTTGCTGGAAGCGGAATTTCTCGCCATCACGCTGGTGCTGGTGTATGTGGGGGCAGTGATGGTGCTGTTCCTGTTCGTGGTGATGATGCTGGATATCAATGTCTCGCCGTTGCGCGAGGGGTTCGTGAAATACCTGCCCATGGGTTTTGTCGTCGCGCTGCTGATATTTGCCGAGATGTTCATGGTGCTCGGCGTGAAGAATTTCGGTGCCCAGGCCGTCGCGATTCCCGAGCGTCATGGCGCGGATTACAGCAATACCCGCGAGATTGGCAACGTGCTGTATACCGATTATGTCTACCCGTTCGAGATCGCCTCGGTCATCCTGCTGGTGGCCATTATTGCGGCAATCGCGCTGACCATGCGCCGCCGGCCGGACACCCGGTCCCAGGATCCGGTCGCCCAGGTCGCGGTGAGGCGGGAGGACCGGGTGCGTTTGGTGAAAATGAAGACGGAAGAGAAAAGCGGATGATAGCCCTGTCCGATTACCTGATCCTGGGCGCCATCCTGTTCGGCCTGAGCGTGGCCGGGATCTTTCTGAATCGCAAGAACGTCATCATCCTGCTGATGGCCATCGAGCTGATGCTGCTGGCGGTCAACATGAACTTCATTGCATTTTCCTATTTTCTCGGGGACATAGCCGGGCAGGTGTTCGTGTTCTTTATCCTGACGGTTGCTGCGGCCGAGGCCGCCATCGGTCTCGCGATCCTCGTGGTGCTGTTTCGCAACCGGCAGACGATCAATGTCGATGACCTGGATACCATGAAAGGCTGATCCGGATGTCCATGGAAAATATTTACCTCGCCATCCCGCTCGCACCGCTGCTCGGTGCCATCATTGCCGGGCTGTTCGGCCGGCAGATCGGGCGTGCCGGTGCGCACACCGTCACCATCCTCGGCGTGGGCATCTCCTTCGTGCTGTCGCTGTTCGTACTCAAGCGCATCGCGATTGACGGCGGCGAACCGTTCAACGGCAGTGTCTATACCTGGCTGATATCCGACGGCCTGAAGTTCGAGATCGGATTCCTCATAGACAACCTGACCGCATTGATGATCACCGTGGTGACTTTCGTCTCGCTGATGGTGCACATCTATACAATCGGTTACATGGCCGACGACGACCATAACTGGCCGTCCCATTCAAAGGCCGGGGCGCCGTCGTCCTACCAGCGCTTCTTCAGTTTTATCGCACTGTTCACCTTTTCCATGCTGATGCTGGTGATGTCGAACAACTTCCTGCAGCTGTTCTTCGGCTGGGAGGCCGTCGGGCTGGTCTCCTACCTCCTGATCGGTTTCTGGTATACACGGCCCACGGCAATCTATGCCAACCTCAAGGCCTTCCTGGTCAACCGGGTAGGGGATTTCGGTTTTTTGCTCGGGATCGGCGCCATCTATGCCTTCTTCAACAGCATGGATTATGCGACGGTGTTTGCCGCCGCCCCGGCGATGGTAGGAACGACCATCGAGGTCTTCGCGGGCACCGAGTGGCAGTTGTTGACGGTTATCTGCATCTTCCTGTTCATCGGCGCCATGGGTAAATCGGCCCAGGTGCCGCTGCACGTATGGCTGCCGGATTCCATGGAAGGCCCGACGCCGATCTCGGCCCTGATCCATGCGGCCACCATGGTGACCGCCGGGATATTCATGGTGGCCCGTATGTCGCCACTGTTTGAACTCTCCACTACCGCGCTGGTGTTTGTCATGGTGATCGGCGCTATCACCGCGCTGTTCATGGGTTTCCTAGGTATTGTCCAGAACGACATCAAGCGCGTGGTGGCCTATTCAACACTGTCGCAGCTCGGTTACATGACGGTGGCCCTGGGCGTGTCCGCCTACGCCGCCGGTATCTTCCACCTGATGACGCATGCCTTCTTCAAGGCACTGCTGTTCCTCGGTGCCGGTTCCGTGATCATCGCCATGCACCACGACCAGGACATCCGTAACATGGGGGGGCTGCGCAGGTACATGCCGATTACCTGGATTACCTCGCTGGTCGGCTCGCTGGCATTGATCGGCACCCCGTTTTTCGCCGGCTTCTATTCCAAGGACACCATCATCGAGGCGGTGCACCACTCGCAGCTGCCCGGTGCCGGGCTGGTCTACTGGATGGTGCTGGCCGGCGTGTTCGTGACCGCGCTGTACAGCTTTCGTATGTATTTCCTGGTATTTCATGGCACGCCGCGCATGGATGACCACATCCGCGAGCATCTGCGCGAGACACCATGGGTCGTAACCGTACCGCTGATCCTGCTGGCGATTCCGTCGGTGCTGTCCGGTTACCTGATCGACCCCGTGGTGTTCGGCGATTACTTCGCCGGCGTCCTGCATGTCGACCCGGCCAATGACGTGCTGACCGGTATCGGCGAGCATTACCATGGCCCGGTTTCCTTCGTGCTGCATGCCCTGGGCGGCCCGGCGATCTATCTCGCCATCGCCGGCGTGGTGACCGCCTGGTATGTCTATATGAAGAATCCGGCAATCGCCGGGGATGTGCAGCAGCGTTTCCGTGGCATCTACAAACTGCTGGTTAACAAGTATTACGCCGATGATTTCAATGACGCGGTATTTGCCGGAGGTGCCCGCGGGGTCGGGCGGCTGCTGTGGCGCATCGGTGACGTGCTGATTATCGACGGGCTGGTCGTCAACGGCAGTGCGCGCGTCGTCGGCTGGGTGGCCAGCGTGGTCCGGCACGTGCAGACCGGTTACCTGTATCACTATGCCTTCAGTATGATCATCGGCCTGCTTCTGTTGCTGTTCTGGTTTGTGTACATGGGAGCGGGCGCATGATGGAGTTTCCGCTGCTGAGTTTCCTGGTCTGGCTGCCGGTGGCCGGTGGTATCGCCCTGCTGGTGATGGACGCGCTGGGTTTCCCGCATGTCCGCCCGGTCGCCTTGCTTGTATCGATTGCGACCTTCCTGCTCAGCCTGTTGCTGTATACGGAGTTTGATTTCCAAACAGCGGCCATGCAGTTCCAGGAGTCCGTGCCGTGGATCGCTGCCATCAATGCCCATTACCACCTCGGGATCGATGGCATCTCCATGCCGCTGATTCTTCTCACCACGTTCACGACCGTGCTGGTGGTACTGGCCGGCTGGGAAGTGATCCAGAACAAGGTCAGCCAGTACCTGGCCGCATTCCTGATCATGGAAGGCCTGATGAACGGGGTATTTGCCGCGCTCGATGCGGTGCTGTTCTACGTGTTCTGGGAGGCCATGCTGGTGCCGATGTTCCTGATCATCGGTGTCTGGGGCGGGCCGCGGCGCGTCTACGCAACCATCAAGTTTTTCCTGTATACCTTTTTCGGCTCGGTGTTCATGCTGGTGGCACTGATCTATATGTACCTGCAGTCCGGTTCCTTCGGCATCCTGGATTTCCATATGCTGCCGCTGGGGATGACGGAGCAGTTGCTGATCTTTATTGCGTTCCTGCTGGCCTTCGCCGTCAAGGTGCCGATGTGGCCGGTGCATACCTGGTTGCCGGATGCGCACGTGGAGGCGCCGACCGGCGGTTCCGTGATCCTTGCGGCCATTATGCTGAAGATCGGCGGTTACGGATTTCTGCGTTTCAGCTTGCCGATCACTCCGGATGCGAGCCTGGCACTCGACTGGGTGGTCATTCTCATGTCGCTGGTGGCAGTGGTCTATATCGGGTTCGTCGCGCTGGTGCAGGAGGATATGAAGAAGCTGATAGCCTACTCATCCATTGCACACATGGGTTTCGTGACACTGGGCATCTTCCTGGTATTCACGCTGATGGAGAAGACCGGCTCGATACAGGGTGCGGGACTGGGTATGGAAGGGGGCATGGTGCAGATGATATCGCACGGGTTTATCTCCGGTGCCCTGTTCCTGTGTGTCGGCGTGCTCTATGACCGGCTGCACAGCCGGCAGATATCCGATTATGGCGGTGTTGCCAACAGCATGCCGGTGTTCGCGGGCTTCATGGTGCTGTTCGCCCTTGCCAACTCCGGGCTGCCGGGTACTTCCGGATTTGTCGGCGAGTTCATGGTCATCCTCGCGAGCTTCAAGGCGAATATCTGGTTCGCGATACTGGCGGCCACCACCCTGATCCTCGGTGCCGCCTACAGCCTGTGGCTGGTGAAGCGTGTCATCTTCGGTGACATCACCAACGACAACGTGCGCCAGCTCGAGGACATCAACCGGCGTGAATTCGCGATCCTCGCCAGTCTCGCCGCCGTCGTGCTGCTGTTCGGCATCTGGCCGGCACCGCTGGTCGAGATCATGCATGCCAGCGTGGACAATCTACTGTCCCATGTCATCGTTTCCAAGCTGCCGGCCGAGACCGGTGTGGCCCTGCTGGGCGGGGGGTCGCCATGACCTTCGCTCCCCTGGCCACGGAGATTTTCCTGCTGAGCATGGCCTGCATCATTCTGATCGTGGACGTATTTCTCCGCGACGAGCGCCGTGTGCTCAGTTACGCGCTGGCACAGCTGACCCTGCTGGCAGGTGCCCTGATCAGCTGGAGCATGCTCGGGAACGAGACCCAGGTAGTGCTGCACGGGACCTTTGTCAGTGACCCGATGGCGGCCCTGCTCAAGACCAGCATCCTGCTGGTGACGGTGGGCGTTTTCATGTATTCCCGCAGCTATCTCGTGGAACGCGATATCTTCCGCGGCGAATTTTACGTGCTGGGCCTGTTCGCGGTGCTCGGCATGCTGGTGCTGGTATCGGCCCACAGCCTGCTGACGATCTATCTCGGGCTGGAGTTGTTGTCGCTGTCCTTGTATGCACTGGTGGCCTTTCAGCGGGATTCCGCGGCTGCATCCGAGGCAGCCATGAAATATTTCGTTCTCGGGGCGCTGGCCTCCGGCATGTTGTTGTACGGGATTTCCATGCTCTACGGTGCGACCGGCAGCCTTGATATCGGTGAAGTGGCCGAGGCGATCGCCCTGCCGGGCGAGCAGGGTATCATCCTGGTCTTTGCACTGTGCTTCATCGTGGTCGGGCTGGCCTTCAAGTTCGGTGCCGTGCCGTTCCATATGTGGGTCCCGGATGTCTATCATGGCGCACCGACCCCGGTGACCCTGTTCATCGGCAGTGCCCCCAAGATCGCCGCGTTTGCCATGGCGATGCGCCTGCTGACGGAAGCACTCGGCGGCCTGTATGGCAGCTGGCAGGACATGCTGACCATTCTCGCGGTGCTGTCGCTGGTAATCGGTAACGTGATCGCGATTGCCCAGACCAACATCAAGCGCATGCTGGCCTATTCAACCATTGCACATGTCGGTTTCCTGCTACTGGGTCTGCTGGCAGGCACGACCGAGGGGTTTTCGGCATCCATGTTCTATGCCATCACCTACGCGCTGATGGCAATCGGCGGTTTCGGCATGGTCATCCTGCTGAGCCGTGCCGGCTTCGAGGCCGACCGTCTGGATGACTTCAAGGGGCTGAATGACCGCAGCCCGTGGTTCGCCTTCATGATGCTGATCCTGATGTTATCCATGGCCGGTGTGCCACCCACCGTCGGCTTCTACGCCAAGCTGGCCGTGCTGCAGGCGGTGATCCATGTCGACATGGTCTGGCTGGCTGTCGTTGCCGTGTTCTTCTCGATCATCGGTGCGTTCTACTACATCCGTATCGTCAAGCTGATGTATTTCGATGCACCGGAAGGTGATGCGCCACTCGCGGTCAGCCCGGACATGCAGATCGCCATGAGCCTGAACGGCCTCGCCGTACTCACCCTCGGCATCTTCCCGGGTGGCTTGATGGCCGTCTGTAATGCCGTGCTTTCCTGAGCCCGCTGGCTGACAGAAACCACCCCGTATTCAGGGCCTTTTTTGCCCTGCCTGTACTTGAATTCGTATTGGGCAATCGCTACACTTGCCGGCCGTTGCTGCGGGGTGGAGCAGTCTGGCAGCTCGTCGGGCTCATAACCCGAAGGTCGCAGGTTCAAATCCTGCCCCCGCTACCAACTAAAAGTACCGGCCCCGTGTGGGGTATGTTTCAGGCCACGTTTTGCCAGGGCATGGGACAGATCCAGGCCGTGGATGCTTGGGTGGGTTGTGGCAGTTTGCTATACTTCCCGGCAACTAGAAAAACCGGAGTTCATGGAGTGGGCCTTTGGCCCATTTTTTGTTTCCGGAGATCGGTGTCGGGAGCGAGTGATGCGGCAGGACCCTTTACATATCAGTGAATTGCTGGAACCAGCGGTCAGGTCGCTGGGATATGAACTGGTCGGGGTGGAATACCGCAGTGGTGGTCAGGGAGGCGGACTGCTGCGCGTTTATATTTATAGCGAGCAGGGTATTACGGTAGATGACTGCCAGACAGTCAGCTACCAGGTCAGCGGGGTGCTGGATGTCGAGGATCCGATCCAGGGGCATTACACCCTTGAGGTGTCTTCACCGGGCAATGACCGCCTGCTTTTCAGGCCGCAGGATTTTGAACGTTTTGCAGGCAGCCTGGTCAAGGTACG
>CP070821.1:2516011-2527181 GCA_020344335.1 Gammaproteobacteria bacterium
CCCGATGACGAATCGTCGGAGCAGGGGATCGGCGATGCGGAAGTTGAGGCCCAGTACAGCTGGATGTCAATTTCCGGTCAGCCGGTACACGCGGCACTGGGTGTTGGGGTACTGATTCCTACCGGTGATGAAGACAAGGATCTTGGTGAGGGCAGTGTTGCTGTTGAACCTGTTGCCATTCTGGCCGCTGACCTTGATGTGCTGAATGGGGGACAGGTCTTCCTGAATGTTGGAGCGGAAATCGACAAGGATCAAACCGAGAAATTCGTAAATGTCGGGGCCTTCCTGGCACTGGATGACTGGGTACCTTCACTTGAATGGAACTGGAACGAAGAAGAAGAGGAACGCTATCTCACCCCCGGATTATCCTGGAATTCGCAAGGTCCCTGGTCCTTCGGTCTCGGGGTTCCGGTCGGCCTCGAGGACGATGCCGACGACTACCGGGTAATTGTGCAGTTCATTTACGAGACAATGGTGGATTGAAAATAGGGAGACAGTTCATCCCGCTCATTCGTCTGGCCTGATACGCTTGATCTCTTGCCGGAGTGTACTCATGTTACGGGGAATATGTGCCTCATGCTGCAGATAACTTACTCCAGTGCCGGTGCATAGGCGCAATACCTCGAGTGATGTGCCAGCGGACAGCGGGGGAGATGTACTGGTATCAGCCTGCAAGCCTCTACAATCCAGACCGGATATCCATACCTGAAGAGAAATCTTTTCGCCTGCAAGCCTGTGGTTTTCTGTGGCGAATCGCTCCTAAAAGGCCATGTGATACCTGGTTGAATTTTCTGAATATTTTTTCGGATAATCCCCATTTTCTTTGCTGTCTTTTATGGTTTATAATCCGCGGCAACAATCTCAAGAATATACAAGGGAGGTTGCTATCAGCTAGCAGTAGCACTGATGACAATGTGTGTGCACTCATTAAAAAGAAACAGCGCAGGCTTGCAAGAACGTGGAAGTTGACTTTTGAGTGATTTACGAGGAGAAAGTAATGAACATAAGAAAGCAGACCACATCCTATCTGATCGGCGTCATCGTATTATTCACTGGCAATGCGTTCGCATTACATCAGACTTGTCCAAGCAATGTAGGCTATCCATCATCAAATGGTTGTTCGCTGGATGGTATCCGCCCCGGCGGCTTTCCGTATTTCGACCAGGCTGTAAAGATCAATTACAAGCCAAAAAAGGGTGGTTTTAATATAAAAGCATCATTTGAAAAAGATTCTAACAGGTCTTCATTGCTGATTAATCCTGAAAATAACCTGAGTATCGGAAATACAAAATACAAGCTCAGGAAGGTAAAGGTCAGAGATGGCGTTCTTATTTCAGGCAAGTTAAAGATTCGGGGAATCATAGAGGATCTTGGAATCACCAAGAAAGATACCCTGATGACAGCAGACCTTGAAGGTGCCTGGTCTCTCAGTGGAGATGACAACCAGTTATTCGGATTTAATACCACCAATATCGTCTGCCATGATGCCTTCGCAATGTATTGCACGCAGGCAGAATCTGTCTACCTGGCGCTGAATGATGCAATCAATACCGGGGGAAAGAACATCAAAACTACCGGTGTGGCTGTCACTACCATTCCGCTGCCGGCTGCAGTATGGCTCTTTGGTTCCGGGCTGATCGGCATGGCAGTCATGGCCCGCCGGAAGAGCACGAACCAGGGGTAACCGTTTTCGTCAATCTCCCGGGCTGCGCTCAGACCAACCGGGGGTATTTTCAAGACAAGGTGTAAATCACACGCTGCCAGACGAACAGTACCAACTCCGTAAATCCCCCCGGCTTCAGTGACACTGACCGGGGTTTTTTTTGCCTCCAGGCCGGTGCACTAAATCCGGTTCTGCCTGTCCCGTATTTTCCGGTATGATGTTCCCCGCTATCTGGTCCCCCCGTGTTGCAATCCCGCCTCGATGTGGTGATCCGGAATCTCGTAAATCATGGCACGACGCAAAAAGCGCGGACGCAGGAAATCCCGTCGCAGAACAACCCGCCGCCGGTCCCTGGGGATCCGCATCGTCACCATTATGGCGATGCTACTCGCGGGCTACCTGGTGTTCCTCGATTTCCATGTGCGCCAGCAATTCGATGGCAAGCGCTGGTCATTGCCGGCGCGGGTCTACGCACGGCCGCTGGAACTGTATGTGGGCCTTGCGTTAACGCCGGAGCAACTGGCGTCAGAATTCTCGGCCCTGAGTTACCGGTCGACGGCGGTGCCCCGCCAGCCCGGCCAGGTATCCCGTAATCGCGGTACCTTCCACATTATTACCCGCCCGTTCGTGCATTCCGACGGCCAGGAAGCCTCGAGCAATATCCGGGTCAGAATTGCCAACGGTCAGGTGGCAAGGCTCGATGATGCAGGCAGCGGACGGCCGATCAGCCTGGTGCGTCTTGATCCGGTGATGGTGGGCAGTTTCTATCCTTCCCACAATGAAGACCGTGTGCTGGTCAAGCTGGAGGAGGTGCCAGCGACGCTGATCGAAGCCCTGATTGCCGTGGAAGACCGCAATTTCTACCGGCATTCCGGCATTGCCCCGAAATCGATCATGCGCGCCCTGCTGGCGAACATTCGTGCCGGTGGCGTCGTGCAGGGCGGCAGTACCCTGACACAGCAACTGGTCAAGAACTTTTACCTCACCAGTGAACGTACCGTAACCCGCAAACTCAATGAGGCCATTATGGCCCTGATGCTCGAATGGCATTACGAGAAAAATGAAATTCTCGAGGCCTACCTGAACGAGGTATATCTCGGGCAGGACGGGCAGCGGGCCGTTCACGGTTTCGGTCTTGCCAGTCATTTTTATTTCGGGCGCCCGTTGTCGGAACTTGGCGTGGAACAAACCGCCTTGCTGGTTGGCCTGGTCAAGGGCCCGTCCTACTACAATCCCCGCCGACACGCCGATCGCGCCCGCAGCCGCAGAAATCTTGTCCTGGATGTCATGGGTGAGGGGGGGCAGATGAAGCCGGAGCAGGTGGCACAGGCGAAGTCGCGCAAGCTGGGAGTCGTTCCGTACCGGAAAAAGGCGATCAACACCTTTCCGGCGTTCCTGGAGCTTGTGCGTCGCCAGCTGGAGCGTGATTACCGGGAGGATGACATCACCAGCGAAGGTCTCAGGATTTTCACCACCCTGGATCCGCAGATCCAGTGGCACCTGGAACAGGTGCTCGACAGACGTTTGTCGGGTCTGGAACAGGCCAGTGCCCTCAAGGGCGATACCCTGCAGGCGGCTGCAGTGGTGACTTCCATCCAGGGAGGCGAGGTGCTGGCACTCGCCGGTGACCGGCATGCAAAGTTTGCCGGTTTCAACCGTGCCCTGAATGCGCAACGGCAGGTCGGGTCGGTCATCAAGCCGGCTGCCTACCTGACGGCACTGGAGCAACCGGACAAATATACACTGGCGACCCTGCTGGATGATGATCCGCTCACCTGGACTGCCCCGAACGGAACAACCTGGTCACCCAATAATTACGACCGGCAGTTTCATGGCAAGGTGCCGCTGTACAGTGCCCTGATGCACTCCTACAACGTGGCGACGGCACGCCTCGGCCTGGAGATCGGTATCAAGCCGATCATCTCGACCCTGCAACGGCTCGGGGTTGACCATGACTTCCGACCGTATCCCTCGCTGGTGCTGGGTGCCGCCGAGTTGACGCCATTGCAGGTTACACAGATGTACCAGACGCTCGCCAGCGGCGGCTTCCGAGCGCCGTTGCGAGCGATTCGCGCGGTGCTCGCCGCAGACGGCATGCCGTTACAAAGCTACCCGCTACGGGTCAAGGCCGCGGTCAAACCCGCAACGGTCTACCTGGTCATGACGGCACTGCGCCATGCTGCCCGCAACGGGACCGGACGATCGCTCTACCAGGTACTGCCGGAGAGCTTGGATATTGCCGGCAAGACCGGCACAACCGATGATCTGCGGGACAGCTGGTTTGCCGGGTATACCGGCGATCGCCTGGCGGTCGTCTGGGTCGGCCGTGACGATAACGGACCGACCGGGCTGACCGGCTCGAGCGGTGCCTTGCTGGTATGGCGCGACCTGTTCGCGCGCCTCGGCGATACTGGTCTGCTGCAGGCGGCCGCAGAGGACATCGAGACCATCCCTATTGACCCGGTGAGTGGCCTGCGGGCCGATACCGGCTGTCGGGATGCAGTAGAATTGCCGTTCATACAGGATAGCGGACCGGCAGAGTGGGCCCCCTGTGCTGATGGTGGCTCGCAGTTTCAGCGTCCCGTTGACTGGTTCAAGGAGTTGTTCGAGTGAAATTCAAGGGTGTATTGCTAACGGGTTGTTGCGGTGTGTTCGTCGTCGGTCTGCTTGCCGGTTGCGCAACCATGCCGGACACTCAGCAGCCACCGGTCGTCGACCAGGGCGTGGAGGCGACCATACCGCCCGATCAACCCGGTGGGCAAATGCCCGGAACGGGTACCACGCAGGCACCGGTGACTACCCAGCCGCCCGCCGTACTCGCCTTGCTGGATCGTGCCGAGCAGCAGGCCAATACCGGTGACCTCGGCTCGGCTGCCGGGACGCTGGAGCGTGCGATCCGCATCGATTCCCGTAACCCGGTGCTGTGGCACCACCTGGCATCGGTACGCCTGGCGGAAGGCGAGTCTGCCGAGGCCGAGCAGCTGGCAGCCAAGTCAAACAGTCTGGCTCCCGGAAACCGCGCATTGCAGGCACGCAACTGGCAGCTGATTGCCGAGGCGCGCCGCAGTCGTGGTGATTTGGCCGGTGCGCGCGCGGCAGAGCAGCGCGTTCGCGAACTCGAAACCAGGTGAACCGGTACGGCCTGGCTGCAGCGGGAATGAACAGCCATTACGTCTTGCTTGATGAAGACGGTCCGCTGGCCCGGTGTGTGCCGGGCTTTGTTCCCCGTGCAGCGCAGCAGGAAATGGCCGCTGCCGTTGCCGAGGCCATCGACAGGGAAGACATGCTGATCGTGGAAGCCGGCACCGGTACCGGCAAGACCTTCGCCTACCTGATGCCGGCGCTGGAATCCGGGAAGCGGGTGATCATCTCTACCGGGACACGCCATTTACAGGATCAGCTCTTTAACCAGGATCTGCCGGTTGTACGTAACGCACTGGAAATCCCGGTACAGGCAGCCTTGCTCAAGGGCCGCGCGAATTACCTGTGTCAACACCGGCTGGAGGTGACGGTCGCCGAGGGACAGTATCGCTCGAAACAGCAGCTGCATGATCTTGAACTGATCCGTGTCTGGGCGGGACGCACGCACTCCGGCGATATCGCCGGGCTGGGGGAGGTGTCGGAGGATTCAGCCCTGTGGCCGAGGGTGACTTCGACGGTTGAAAACTGCCTGGGGCAGGAGTGCGGGCATTACCAGGAGTGTTATGTAGTCAAGGCGCGACGAGCGGCCATGGAAGCGGATGTGGTTGTCATCAATCATCACCTGCTGTTTGCGGACATGCTGCTACGGGAAGAGGGTTTTGGTGAACTGTTGCCCGGGGTCGACGTCATCATTATTGACGAGGCACATCAGTTACCGGATGTTGCTTCCCGGTTTTTCGGGATCACCGTCAGCAGTCACCAGCTGCAGGAGCTGGTGCATGACACCCGGGCCGAGCACCTGCGGGAGGCGGGCGATATGGCAGACCTGCCCGAAGCGGCGCAGCGACTTGAGGGGGTCATTCAGAAATCCCGGCTGGCCATGGGGCGCGGGGACCGGCGCGCACCGTGGATGGAAATCTCCGAGAACCGTGAGGTCATGGAAGCCCTGCTGGAACTGCAGACGCTACTGGCAGAGCTGGTGGACTGGCTGACACTGGCGGCGGAACGCGGCAAGGGACTGGACAGTTGCAGGCAGCGCGGCAAGGCACTGGCAGAACGCCTCGACCTGTTACTGGAGATGCCCGCCGGTGAATACGTACGCTGGTTTGAAAGCAGGCGGCGTTCCTTCCGGCTAAACCTGACGCCTCTGGATGTCGCACCGGGATTCAGCCGGTCACTCGAGACACTGCCGGATACCTGGGTGTTTACCTCCGCCACCCTTGCAGTCAGTTCGAGTTTCAGCCACTTCGCATCACGCCTGGGGCTGGAAGCCGCCAGGACGCTGAAACTGGACAGTCCTTTTGACTATCAGAATAACGCCCTGGTCTACATGCCTGCCGGCATGCCGGAACCGGGCGACCGGCACTATACCCGTGCCGTAGTTGATCATGCCCGATATATCCTCGAGGCCAGCAAGGGCAGGGCGTTCCTGCTGTTCACCAGTCACGCGGCCCTGCAGGAAGCAGCGGCACTGCTGGAAGACTCGATCGACTACCCGCTGCTGGTGCAGGGCACGGGACCGCGCAGTGATCTGCTCGCGAAATTCAGAAAACTGGGAAACGCTGTGTTGCTGGGCACCAGTAGTTTCTGGGAAGGCGTCGATGTCCGCGGCAGTGCATTGTCATGTGTGATTATCGACAAGTTGCCGTTTGCTTCGCCGGGTGATCCCGTGCTGCAGGCACGCATCGATGCCATGCGCTCACAGGGCAAGAACCCGTTCATCGAGTACCAGTTACCAAGCGCTGTGATCGCCCTGAAACAGGGCGTGGGCCGCTTGATCCGCGACATCGATGATCGTGGCGTGCTGGTGCTGTGCGATCCCCGCTTGCGCAGCAAGTCCTATGGCCGGGTCTTTCTGGACAGTCTTCCCGATATGCGGCTCACGCAGGTGATCGACGATGTGCACGAATTTTATGCCGGGGTGGGATTCACGGTGACACAATCTCTTGACATGGAACACACGCTGTAGATCCATGGCGATCCGCTTGCTTGCCATCGAGACAGCGACCGCGGCATGTTCCGCGGCACTGTACATCGACGGGGAAATCCAGGAGCGCCATGCGTTCGCCCCGCGCCAGCATGCGGCGCTGGTGCTCCCGATGATCGAATCCCTGCTGGTCGAGGCAGATCTGAAGCCCGGGCAACTGGATGCCATCGCGTTTGGCCGGGGACCGGGATCCTTTACCGGGGTGCGCATTGCCGCGAGCGTGGTTCAGGGGATTGCACTGGGGGCTGGCTTGCCGGTCATTGCGGTATCCACACTGGCGGCCCTGGCCGCGGGAGCGATACGCGAGACCGAAACACAGGGAGTACTCGTGGCACTGGATGCGCGTATGGAAGAAGTGTACTGGGGAAGGTACGTGGCTGTTACGAACCGCGTGCCTGCACTGCAGGGAGAAGAAGCTGTCTGCAAACCGGAATGCGTCCACATGCCGGCAGACGGGATCTGGATCGGGGCCGGGAGCGGCTGGGACAGTTACGGAAGCATGCTCGTGGAACGTGCCGGTGAACGTGTCGTCCGCCTGTTGCCGGATCTGGAACCTCGAGCCCTGGATATCGCCAACCTGGGGGTAGACAAGTTTGGCCGCAATGAAGTGATTGCGCCGGAAGCGGCCGTGCCGGTATATCTGCGTGATAACGTAGCGCGCGAGCCCTAGCATGTGTGGATCAAGCTGTCATCAAAGGCAGGAAACGCGGGCATCCGGGCCTTGCGCCCATGGAGATGCAGGTAACCACAGATGGTGCGGGGTGCTGAAAATGTACCGACAAATGCTTTTGTTACTGCTTCTGGCGGGGTGTGCAACGGCCCGGGCAGAGCTGCCGGGTGTGCTGCGCTGGGACGTGACACAGGATCTGGAAATTACTTATAAAAATGTCTATAAGCAACTGGAGAATAGTCGTTTTTTCGTGGTCTTTGAACCGGATATCGGGGCCAACCTCAAGGGGTTTGCCGAGCGCTGGGGCGACGACTACAACCGCAACAAGCTGTCCGGCATCCGCGCCATGGTGTTCTGTAATGCCTGGTATGCAAATGCGATCAGCAATGTCGAACCCGGCATGCTGTCCCTGTGCCCGCTGCATGTCACATTGTTCCAGAAAGGGAGTACGACAAGCGTGGTGTTTGCACGGCCAACGCATATTGGCAAGGACAGCAAGGCCACGGTATTGCTGAAGGAACTGGAGGCAGACGTAAGCAAGGCGATCGAGGTAGGGATCAGGGAGTCAGAGAGAGTCAGCGGGGATTGACCAGCCCGCCCGCTGCATGCGTATCCCCGATGACGGTTGCTCCCGGTGATGGCCAGAAAGGCCGGGTGCCGTGAAGCCCATCACACGACCGGGGTGCTGAATCGGCAACACAAGGGACAGGCTCCGGTCCTCTGCGAATATCACGAATGAAAATCCATATTGCAGTGACTGGACCAGGCCCGGAGTCCGATAAGTGGCAACCGGCAGCTAGCCCTGCCACCAGAGCGAGATCGCCGGCACATAGGTAACCAGCATCAGCCAGCCCAGCATCATCACCAGGAAGGGAATGGCGGCCCGGAACAGGGTCATGATAGGCCGTTTAAAGCGTTGGCAGGCGATGAACAGGTTGATGCCCACCGGCGGAGTGCTGTAGCCGATTTCCAGGTTTGCCAGAAAAATGATGCCGAGATGGACCGGGTCAACACCGTAACTCTTGGCGATCGGGAGGATCAGCGGCACGACGACCACGATGGCTGAAAAGATATCCATCATGCAGCCCACAATCAGCAGAAAAACATTCAGCAGGATCAGAAACTGCAACTGTGTATCGACGTGCAATTCCATCCAGGCCAGTGCCTTCATCGGAATCTGTGCATCGATCAGCAGATTCGTCAGTCCCATGGCAACACTCAGGATGACAAGAATGCTGCCAACCAGGATGGCCGTGTCCTGGAGTAATGAGAACAGGTGTTTTCCCAGGTGAATTTCCCGGTGAATGATTCCCTCGAGGATCAGTACATAGATTGCGGTACAGGCGGATACTTCGGTTATGGTGACAATGCCGCCGAAAATACCGTAGATGACGCCTATCGGCAGCAGGATATCCCAGAATCCCTCGCGCAGTGCCTTTCCCAGGCTGATCAACGAAAAGACATGCCTGGGAACTGTACTTTTCCTTCCGATGTAATAGCAGTAGATGCCCAGAATCAGCATCAATAACAGCCCGGGAACCACGCCGGCCATGAACAACTGGTCAATATTGACGTTGGCAACGATGCCGTACAGAAGGATGGCGAGACTTGGCGCGAACAGCAGGCCGAGTGACCCGGACGTGGTTAACAGTCCCAGGTTGAAGTGCTCCCCGTAGCCTGCATGTTTGAGCATGGGGAACATCAGTCCCCCGAGTGCCAGGATGGTGACGCCGGATGCCCCCGAGAAAGCGGTGAAGAAGGCGCAGGAAGCCAGTGCCACGCCAGCCACACCACCGGGCAACCAGCCAACCGCGGCATTGAAGAGCTGGATCAGGCGCTGGGGAGCGCCACCCGCCGCCAGCACTACGCCGGCAAAGGTAAACAGCGGGATGGATGCCAGGTAAGGTGACGATACCAGGCGGTTCAGCTCGATAATCAGCACCACCGGGTCAAGGCCGGCGTTGAACGTCGCCAGCAAGCTGCCACCGGCAAGTACTACAAACAGTGGTAATCCCAGCAGGGCCAGCAGTACAAGCAGGGTTACCAGCAGTATGGTCATGATGACTCGTTGTCTTCTGCGGGAGTAAACAGTCCGCCAATCAGGAAATGCAGGGTAAGCAGCAGGAAACCAAACGGGATAATAAGGGCAAGGATTGATGACCAGCGTTCATGATCGGCTATGTATTGCCAGTCGTCGTACCAGAACCGGATTGCTGCCCAGGCAAGCACTGCGCACAGGATGGCGGATATCAGGTATAGCGGAGGTTTCAGCAGACGCAGGTTTGCCGGTTTCATGATGGCGGCAATTACATCCAGCTTGATATGGCGCTGCTTTTCGATTGCCAGTGTGGCACCGAAAAAGGTGATATACAGGACCAGGTAGCGTGACAATATGTCTGCCACGGGGATACTGGTTTCAAAGAGATTCCTTGCAAGCACCTGCCCGAAGACCAGCGCAAGCAGCAGTAACAGCGCTGATCCGGCAATGATTCCTTCCATGCGAATCAGTGCATGGCGCAGACTGGTTGCCCAGGCAGGTTCAAAGGGGAGCATTTTCCGGTTTGGAACTTGTCCGATATTCCCTGAGCCACGCGTTGACACGATCAATAACGGTTTTGGGTATGTAGCCGCTTTCCATCAGGCTGTTTCCAGCCTTGCTGCTGATTTCGGCAACCTCGGCGGTATCCAGGTCTTCCGGGTTCATTACAAACTTCATTCCCTTTTTCCGCAGCAGATCCAGGCTCTCGCTGTTTTCCTTGCGTGTTGCGGTGATCAGCCTGGCACCTGTAGCTTCCCCGGTAGACTTGAGCAGCTTTTGCAGGTCCTGCGGAAGGTTCTGGTAAAAACGCCGGGAGACGACCAGTGAACCAATACCATTGGCCATCGGTACATTCGTGACGTATTCGGTTTTGGTAAACCACTGGAAGGCAATCGCGCCGAGTGGCGGTGTATAGACCGTATCAACCAGCCCCGTGGACAGGCTGGTATAGACATCGATGATTGACAACGGCACCGGCGTAATGCCACTGGCATCGAAGAATGCCTTGCCGATCGGGTCACCCTGCCAGTGCCAGATACGGCGTTTCTTCAGGTCGTCGATAGAGTAGATAGGTTCCCGGGAGAAAAAGTAGATAAAACCGACTTCCATCCAGCCGAGCATTTCAAAACCGTTGTCACGGTAACCCTGCTGGATTTCCGGCATGAAACGCTCGCGTACGTAATCGATTTCATGGATGTCATTGAACAGAAAAGGCAGCTCGAGAATCCGGGCCGGTGAATAGAATTGGCCTATGCCATAGCCGGTAAACGCACCACCCTGCAACTGCCCGAAGCGGATCTTCCTGAGCACATCGGGTTCGTCTCCCTGGACGCCTCCCGGGTAGAGTTTGAAGACCAGCCGGCCGCGGCTTTTTTCCCTGACCTCATCGGCCCATTCCTGCAGCAGATTCATCCAGGTAGTACCGGCAGGTGCCAGGGTGGCAAATTTCAGTTCATAGACCTTTGCCGCTGCCAGCGGGGGGCACACCAGCCAGGCGCACAGCCCCAACCATGTGACCAGGTGGCGAATCCGGAAAGGGATATTACGTTTCAAAACCAGTCATCCTCAAGTGTCAGTAAATGGCGTGCGCGCTGTTTCGATATACCGTTAATTAACGCCATTTCGGGATAAAGGTTATCCGGTGCCTCGATGATCCGCGTCAGCCGTTTA
>CP070821.1:2527281-2542088 GCA_020344335.1 Gammaproteobacteria bacterium
CCGGGTGTGCTTCACAGCCATCAGTCAGCCATGATCCTTACGACCATACAGCTGCTCATGCCATTCCAGATCACTCCCGGGAGATCCCGCGCATCGATACAGCCATGTTGCAGGAACGGCACCTTCTGGTCCGTTACCAGGCGGATGGGGAACCGCTGCAGGCAATGGCAACAGTCGAGTCAGTAATCGACGATCTGCTGTCTACACCCGGCAAGACATTGCCCGTCAAGACACTCCGGACCATTCCCGATGACAAGTGGGAAAGCCTGCTAGCCGATGCAATGCCGGTGGTGGTGCACGGCCCGGAAACATGGCGTTCATTGTTGAACTCTTCATTGCAGGTACTTGTCCCCGAGACGGGTGGCCATGGTGTGGCTGTGGATATCCTGCAACAGAGCGAATTGTTTTTGTACCGGGACGAGAACGACATGCTTGTCTCTGTGCCAATGGTTTTCAAGCCGGCTGATGTAAAGATCACCAGGTCGTATGAGTTTACTCATTTACTTGAGGTCATGGGACAGCAATTGCGTGCTCGTGACCAGGCTGGCGACCGGGTCCTTTTCGAGACAGGGGATGATAGCGAGTACGGCTATCCATTCGTCTATGCCGATACACAAACCGGGCAGATCCTGTTCCTGCGACGCGAGCCATGGGGCCCTGCCTACGCCGATACGATGCCGCTGGTCACCACAGTAGAGATTTTGACCCGAACCATAACTGACCACATTTGGGCATTATTTAACCAGCCGGTCACCTCTATTACGCGGCTGTTTACCATAGTCAGCTCGTCAACGGTGGATCTCGTGCGTCCTACACCGCTGGTACTGGTTGAATATGGTCCGATACCACCACTCAACGGTGGTGATGGTATGAACCTCCTGCAATGGGAGGCCAGACTCGATGAAATTACCGGTACCTCACCATCAAGTGGACGCCTGACCTACCTGATCGACGGAGCCGAGTTCTTTCCACGCATGATCGAGGTTATCAACTCAGCAAGGGAGTCTGTCTATCTGCGCGTTTATATCTTCGACAACGATGACTATGCCACAGAGATTGCCGACCTCCTGAAGCAGCGATCAACAACAGTAGATACGAGGGTACTGGTGGACGGGCTGGGCACCCTTGGCGCGGAAATGGCACGCTCCTCCTCCCTGCCGCCAGGTCATGAGCCAAAGTCTTCAATTACACGTTACCTTGAAGAGGACTCGGATGTGCATGTGCGGGCAGTGGCGAACGTCTGGTTATCCGGTGATCACACCAAGAGCATTATTATCGATAACAGGATTGCCTTCCTTGGTGGTATGAACATCGGTCGTGAATACCGCTATGACTGGCATGACATGATGATTGAGGTCGAGGGACCGATTGTCAACGAGATAAGCAGTGATTTTCAGCGTGCATGGCTGGCCTCCGGGTTTCTCGGTGATCTGCAGCAGTTGTTCTACCGCGACAGGGAAACGCCGGTACCTGCCAGCGATGCAGACTATCCAATGCGGTTGCTATACACGCGCCCGGGCAATTCCCAGATCCTGCGCGCCCAGATAGCGGCAACGCGGCAGGCAAGGCGGTATATCTACCTGCAGTACCCCTACATCACCAGTGATGCGATGCTGTACGAACTGGTAAAAGCCCGGCGTCGCGGCGTTGATGTCAGGGTGATCATACCGTACCGGATTGATAACGCAGTCATTACCCGCAGTAATGTGCTTGCGGCGAATGCAATGCTCAGGAATGGGATACGCGTCTATATCTACCCGGGCATGTCGCACCTGAAGGCCGCGATCTACGACGGCTGGATATGCCTCGGATCGGCCAATATGGACAACCTCAGCTTGCGGACGAACCGTGAGATGAACCTGGCTACTTCTCACCCGGCGGCGGTCGACGCCCTGCGTGAGCAGGTTTTTGATGTCGACATGGAGAATTCCGTCGAATTGACCAGCCCCTTGCCAAGTAACTGGCTGGACTATCTCAACGAGCTGATGGCCGATTCGCTGTAAGTTACTTCAGCATCGTTGAGTATCTTCCTGTTGCCACTGCTACCCGGGTGGATCAAGTCAAGGCCGCTTGCGGTTCATTCCAACGGCTCAACCGTTACATTCAAGATCAAGGCAGCTTGCCGATCCTCGCACATACCGTCATATCCTGTTTTCCGGTCTGCGCTACAATGGGCAGTCACTGGTCCGGCAGTGTTTTTGCCTTGCCTGCATGACACACCGGTTACGGGTGGCACAACGGAGGATGCCCAGATGATGAAGTTCATTAGCAGAACCATTCTTGCCGGACTGGTGGCCATCCTGCCGGTCGTGCTGACTCTTTACCTGCTGTACTGGTTTGCGGTCACAGCGGAAACCGCACTTGGCAAGATGATCCGCCTGCTCCTTCCGGAGACCATGTACTGGCCCGGCATGGGACTGGTCGTCGCGTTGCTGGCCGTGTTCGTGCTGGGACTGTTGATGAATGCCTACGTTTTCCGGCGCATGTTTGCCAGCGGCGAGCGCCTGCTGTACCACATGCCGCTGATCAAGACCGTGTACCGCGCCATTCGCGATTTTTTTGATTATTTCTCGCCAGCGAGCAGGAAGGAATTCGAGCAGGTCGTGGCGGTGAACATCGGTGATACCGGCATGCAGGTGATCGGCTTTGTCACCCAGGCCATCCCGGAGCGGCTGCCCGAGGACTTCAGGGGCGAGGACAGCATCCTCGTGTATCTGCCATTGAGCTACATGATCGGGGGGTATGCCGTGCTGATGCCGCGCAGCGCGGTACGGCCGGTAGACATGAACATGGAAGAGGCGATGCGCTTTACGCTGACCGCCGGTGTGACGGGATCGCCCGGGCATTCGGAGACAGGCGACAACTGACAGCAAAGCGATTGATAACAGATCGCAATAATTCTCGTACGTCACCGGCCCGATAATCAGGTGCGATCGACTGATCGCGAACCCGCCGGTTTTATTTATCGCCTTCCAGTTGATCTTGATCAAGTTTCATATGAAATAGTGCGGCATGAATTGAAATATGTTGTGTCAGCAACTACATATTAAATAAGGCTTGTAAAATCAGGTAATTTGCGTGTGTCCGCGATAATCGTACCAACAGGCGACTACGGAGGAAGCATCAGATGACAAGAATCGCAAGAACATTCTCGTCTGTGCTATTGGCACTGCTGCTGGCGAGCACCCATAGCGCCGCTGTGTTTGCCCAACCCCCCATCTGGGAGGCGCAGCTTGGAACCACCCTGCCAGGCCAGGCCCTCGATACTGTTGACAATGGCACGGTCGACCTCACCTTCGGAACCATGTCGTTCCCGTTTAACGGGGCCACCTATACCGGCGCGGACATATTGAATATCTCCAGCAACGGCTTCATCAGCCTCGGCGGTGACAACGGGACCGGTTGCTTCAACTTCGATTGTTCCGGTGACCCGGCGGGCCTGGTGGGAGATCCGTTCCCCCGGATTGCCCCGTTCTGGATCGACCTGGACCCCGGGAACCAGGGAGGTGACATCTACTACAACACCTTCAATGATGACAACGATCCGGAGATTGATCGCATTGTAATCACCTTTTCCACAGGGTTTAATGAATGCACTGATCTCGTGAGCGTGTGCTTTCTGCATGCCCAGGTGCAATTGCTGGAAGACGGCCGCATCATCTTTGGTTACAACGGCATTGGTATAACCGACAGTCTCACTACCGATCTCCTGGTTGGCATCAGCCCTGGCGGAGGCGTACCGGATCCGGGCAGTATCGACCTCATTGCTGCCTCACAACTGCCTTTTGATAGTGGTACGGAACCCACGATATACGAGCTTTTTTCCCCCGCATATCCTGGAGCCGAAGATCTGGGAGACCTGAATTTCATATTTAGACCAAACGGTAGCGGCGGTTTTATTCTCAGTGAAACCATGCTCGATCCCCCGGTCTCAATGCAGCCGCCCGTCTGGGAATCTGGCATTGGTGTTCCAAGCAACGCAGTAGGTCCATTCTTTAACCTGCTGGGGCTGGATGATGCGGATGATGCCACCATGGGGCTTACCTTCGGAGCCCTTGAATTCAGCTTTCCCTTCAACGGAGTCACCTACACCGGAAATGACTTGCTGTTCATCTCCAGTAATGGCTTTATCAGCCTGGGAGGGGACAACGGTAGTGGTTGCTTCGACAATGATTGTTCCGGTGACCCGCAGCAACTCGTTGGCGAGCTGTTCCCGCGCATTGTGCCACTCTGGACCGACCTGGACCCCGAGGCTGCAGGTGGAGAAATATATGTCAACAGCTTCAATGATGACGCCGATCCGGAGAGTGACCGCATTGTGATCACCTTTGCCACGGGCTTCTTTGACTGCATCAATGAAGAATGCTCGGCACTGGTCCAGGTACAACTCGAGGAAGATGGCACCATCATTTTCGGCTACAACGGCATCCGGCAGACCAACAGCCAGACCTCGGACATCCTGGTGGGTGTCAGTCCGGCCAACAGTGCAACAGATCCCGGCAGTACCAACTTCAATGCGGCACCCAGCATTAATAGCGGAACCGAGCCAACCGTCTATGAACTGTTCCTGGCCGCATCACCGCCTCCCATCGATCTCGACGGAGGCAACGTTGTCTTCGAACCGAATGGCCAGGGCGGTTATGTAGTGACCACTCCGGGCATTCCCGGGGCAGGAGCCGATCCCGGTCGCGGCGGCGGCGGCGGTGGCGGCGGTTTTGGCTGCACCACAGGAACGGCGGCAAGTGTGGACCCGATCTGGTTAGTTTTTCTGCTCGTGGCTGGAGTCGGCTATCTACGTCGGCATAAAGTTCATCTAACAGAACACAAGATGAGGAAAGCGGCATAACCGTTGGCGTTGTATAAAATGCAGCGACCTGCGGGCCGCTGTTTTGATTATTCATTGAATGTCCGTTTTGGCCGAACCGGGACCTTCGAACCGTAACCGGAGGATATTTTTGCTGACCGGCCGGGTTCGACCCTTCCTAGTCATGCAGGCTGAATGGCAACAAGCCAACGACACCCTGGTGCTTACATCCTTAAACCTGACCGGCACGTGCGGTAGTTGCTGTTACACAACAAGGAACTGCCATGTGTAAAACGGGTATCCTCATGGATATGTCCAGAAAATGCACCCCGCTATCCCTGCTCGCCCCGCTGGTCCTGTGCAACACGCTGACCGGTTGCTCCCCTGATTTTGGCGACAGCGAGGCGGGAATGGCGCTGGAAGACCTTGCTTCCGGCCAATCAGGCAGCCGCCTGGCGGCGCAGGTGCCCCGACCAGCACGAGAATCGATCCGCTTCACAACCGGGGGTGAGGGACGCGTGGCCGATCTTTACCACCCGCCGCGGGGTGCGCGTGCCGGCATTATCCTGGTGCCCGGCGTGGCGGCACGCGGCTTCAGGGATGAACGGGTTGTCGCCGTTGCCAATACCCTTGCACGCCTGGACTTCACGGTGCTGGTGCCGGACATGCCCGGGGTGCGCCGTTACCGGATGCGGTCGAGTGACGTACGCGAGGTGGCAGATAGCTTCACATGGCTGGCGTCCCGCCCGGCGCTCGCACCACCCGGGCATATCGGCATAGCCGGCTTCAGCTACGGTGCCGGCCCGGTCCTGCTGGCCGCGATCCAGTCCGATATCCGTGAGCAGGTCCGCTTCGTACTGGCGGTTGGCGGCTATTATTCGCTGGAGAATGTGGTCACCTACCTCACCACCGGTCATTACCGCACCGTCGAATCCGCCGGCACGGTGGCAATAGCGGGCCACCTGCCACCCCACCCGTACAGCAAGGCAACCTTCGTCCGCTCGAACCTGGACCTCCTGGAACGCCCGGCAGATCGCGAGTTCTTTCGCAGCTATGCAGCGTATATCATCGATAACCGCATGGACGAAGGTGAACCGTTGCCCGTCTCTCTGGCACCCGATGCGCAGGCCTTTTATGATCTGCTCACCAATCCTCTGCCTGCGCAGGTCCCCGTCCTGCTGGAGAGGCTGCCGCCGCGCATGCGCACCGAACTGGAGGGCATCAATCCTGCGGGCCATGATCTTTCCCGGTTATGGGCTGACGTCATCCTGCTGCACGGGCGTGGTGACACCCTGATCCCCTATACCGAGAGCATTGCACTGGCGGACGCCCTGCCCGAGAACCAGGTGCAGCTGTTTCTCATTGACGGTCTTGCCCATGTGGATTTCAGACCCAAGGCCCATGACATGCCGCAACTGCTTGGCGCCATGGAGGCTCTGCTTGCCATACGCATGCCACCACGAGACCAGGACCGTTAATAGATCGGGAAGCACTGATTCGCGGTCATGCCGGTACCGATCACCGGATACCGATACCAGCGCTCAGTCCAGGATGACCGTTGATTCGGTATCAAGGGTCTCCAGCAAATTGCACGAGACCGGGCATTGCTTCATCCGCGAGACTATATAGTCGATATCTTCCGGGCGTGCCTGGCCACTGCGGAGCCGGCCTGAAAAATGCACCCGCACGGTTTCGATGTTCCAGTCCTGGTCGGCGCCGATGGCGATGCTGCCCTCGGCAGCGTTCAGCAACAGGCCACGCTCCGCGCAGTTGACGCGGAAGTACATGTGCTGGCAGGTGAACAGGGAATAGACGAAAATTTCAAACCCTGGTGAAGCAATACCAAGTTCCAGTGATTGCCACTGGCCTCCGTTCCTGTGAACGACCTCAAGGCTGGTTACGTCGTTGTTGTTCCCCTCGTATGCGCTTGTCATGCGCATGCTGAAATTGCGTTCGCTCACGTCAATGTCCTCTGAGGATAACCGGTACTACCCAGACTATTGCAGGCCACGGGTACCGGGAATTGAGCTGGGTCAAATACACGCTGCTCTTCCCGGCTGGATGTTGTAAAGCGGTAAGGTAATAACCGCTACAGATGACCCTGTGTTGATATCCGTAAAAGAGGACTGGCTACAGGCTAGCGCCGGGTGCGTGCCACGTGGATGGCACGCCCACCCACGTCCAGGGCTGCTTCATGCAAGGCTTCGGACAGGGTCGGGTGGGCAAACACGGTGCGTGCAATGTCTTCGCTGCTGCCTCCGAATTCCATCGCGATGACCGCCTGGGCAATCAGTTCCGAGGCGTGCGCTCCGATGATGTGCACACCGAGGATGCGGTCGCTGGCGGTATCACTGAGCACCTTGACCATGCCCTCGGTCTCCTGCATGGCACGTGCCCGGCCGCTGGCCGCAAACGGGAATAATCCGCTGGTGAATTCCGTGCCGCTGCCCCGCAGTGCCTCCTCGGTCTTGCCTACCCAGGCAATTTCCGGCTGGGTATAGATAACCGAGGCGATGGCATCGTAATTGACCTCCGCGGTCTGCCCGGCTATGCGTTCGGCAACCGCAATGCCTTCCTCGGACCCCTTGTGTGCCAGCATCGGACCGCGTACCGCGTCGCCGATTGCGTAGACACCGGGCAGGTTAGTGCTGCAGTCCTCATCAACATGAACAAAACCACCCTCGTCAAGCAATAATTCGGCTTCCTCGCTGGCCAGTCCGTCGGTGCAGGGACGCCGCCCAACGGCAACGATGAGGCGGTCAAATTCCAGCGAATGGGTGCCATCCGCATCCTGATATTCGAGTGTAACCACACCGTCGGTCACCTGTGTGGATTTCACCAGTGCACCCAGGCGGATATCCAGGCCCTGTTGTTTGAACAGTCTCAAACCCGTACGGGCAATCTGCTTGTCAGCCAGGGCGAGAAATACATCCTGTGCTTCCAGCAAGGTCACATCTGCACCCAGCCGGCGCCACACGCTGCCGAGTTCCAGCCCGATCACTCCGGCGCCGATGATGCCGAGGCGTTCAGGCACGCTGTCCCATGCGAGTGCCCCGCTGGAATCGACGATAATGTCCTCGTGCAGGGGCGCGGCGTCGATCTCGACCGGCATCGAACCGGGCGCCAGGATCACGTGCTCCGCCTTGATTACCGTTGTTTCGCCGTTGTGCGGGGTTACCTTCACCTGGCAGTCCGGCTGCAACTGACCACGGCCCGCGATCCACTCGACGCCGTTTGCCTTGAATAGCGTGGCAATGCCGGTGGTCAGATCGCGCACGATCGCATCCTTGCTTTCCATCATCGCCGGTACGTCGAGTTCCGCACCGGAAACGGCAATACCGTGATAGTGGCCGCTGCGGTGCAGCTTTTCGTAAAGCTCGGAGCTTTCCAGCAGTGCCTTGGAAGGAATACAACCGGCATTCAGGCAGGTGCCACCCGGCACCGGCAACCCGTCCCGGTCCCGCCAGTCATCGATACAGGCGGTCTTCAGTCCCAGCTGGGCACAGCGGATGGCGGCCACGTAGCCGGCCGGTCCCGCCCCGATAGTAATGACGTCATAGCTCATATATCGAGCAGCATGCTGGCCGGGTCTTCCAGCAGTTCCTTGATGGCTGCGAGAAAGGTTACCGCGCTCTTGCCATCGACGATACGGTGATCGTAGGTGAGCGCGAGATACATGATCGGGCGGATGACGACCTGGCCGTCTTCTGCGACCGGGCGGTCCTGGATCTTGTGCATTCCGAGTATCGCACTCTGTGGCGGGTTGAGGATCGGCGTGGACAGCATGGAGCCAAACACGCCGCCATTGGAAATGGTAAAGGTGCCGCCGGTGATGTCTTCCATCTCGAGCTTGCTGTCACGCGCCTTGTTGGCGAACTCCATGATGTAGGTCTCGATTTCGGCCAGGCTCATGTACTCGGCGTTGCGCAGTATTGGCACCACCAGTCCACGGTCGCTGCTGATCGCCACACCGATGTCACAGAAACCGTGATACACAATGTCATCGCCGTCGATCGAGGCATTGATATCCGGGTAGCGTTTCAGCGCTTCCGCGGATGCGCGCACGAAAAACGACATGAAACCCAGCCTGACCCCGTGGACCTTTTCAAATTCATCCTTGTATCTGTCACGTATCTCCATGACCGGCTGCATGTTGACCTCGTTGAAGGTGGTCAGCATGGCCGTGGACTGGGTTGCGTGCAGCAGGCGCTCGGCAATCCGTGCGCGCAGGCGGGATATGGGAACGCGTTTCTGCGGACGGTCCTCGCCGATCTCCGGCAACCCGGGCGTAACCGCAGGTGGTCCGGGTGTTTTGACCTCGGTCGGCTGTGCGGCCGCGCGCCGGTTCTTCAGAAATTCGAGTACATCGGCCTTGGTCACGCGGCCATCCCTGCCGCTGCCATGGATACTTTCCGGGTCGAGTGCATGTTCGGCAACCAGCTTGCGTACCGCCGGCCC
The DNA here is from genome assembly GCA_020344335.1 of Gammaproteobacteria bacterium. Taxonomy (GTDB): domain Bacteria; phylum Pseudomonadota; class Gammaproteobacteria; order UBA9214; family UBA9214; genus SZUA-186. The sequence continues at coordinate 2,536,544 of CP070821.1, forward strand.
CATGCCTGACGCACCCGTGGATGGTTGTGAAGAATCTTCGTCGGTAACCGTCTCGACAGTCGCATCAACAGCTGCCGGTTTCTGCGTTCCGCCCGGCGTAATCAGTCCCATCACCTGTTGTGCAACCACGGTATCGCCGTCATTGAGCAGGATTTTCTCGAGGATGCCATCCTGTGGCGCCGGTACCTCCAGCACCACCTTGTCCGTTTCGATATCAACCAGTGCTTCATCGCGCGTGATGGTGTCGCCGGGTTGCTTGTGCCAGCCGACCACGACGCCGTCACTGACGGACTCCGGCAGTTCGGGTACCTTGACCTTAATACTCATATTGTCACCATGGCAGGTAAAAGAAACACACCCTGGATTCCTTGACAGTATCAGTCATTCTCTATCCCCAGCGCATCGGACACCAGCGCCTTCTGTTGCTGCACGTGCAGTTTGGGATAACCGACAGCCGGTGCCGGCGAAGCCTCGCGGCCAGTATAGTGAAGCTTGAAGTCCTCGCCAACGACCTCCTCCAGTTTGTGGCGCGTGTTGTACCAGGCACCCTGGTTCATGGGTTCCTCCTGGCACCAGACGTATTCGGTGACATTGGGGTAGTGTGCCAGCTCCCCGCGCAACAGGCGCCACGGAAACGGGTACAGCTGCTCCAGACGGAGTATCGCCACGTGATCAAGCCCGGCCTCACGACGGCGTTCCAGCAAATCGTAATACACCTTGCCGCTGCACATCACCAGGCGTGTGATGGCCGTCTTGTCCTGGCTGTCCACCTCGCCGATTACCGGCTTGAACCCCTCAGTCAGCAATTCATCCAGGCTGGAGGTCGCCAGTTTGTGACGTAGCAGGCTCTTGGGTGTCATCACCACCAGCGGCCGCCGGAACGGGCGTATCAGCTGGCGCCGCAGCATATGAAACATCTGCGCGGGGGTGGTTGGGGTACACACCTGTATATTGTGATTGGAACACAACTGCAGGAAACGCTCCAGCCGTGCCGATGAATGCTCGGGCCCCTGGCCTTCGTAGCCATGCGGCAGAAACATTACAAGTCCGCACAAGCGGCCCCACTTGGCTTCACCGGAGGCGATGAACTGGTCTATCACCACCTGTGCCACGTTGGCAAAGTCGCCGTACTGTGCCTCCCAGATAACCAGTGCCTCGGGATCGGCCGTGGCATATCCATACTCGAAGGCCAGCACCGCTTCTTCGGACAGCAGCGAATCGACCACGATAAAGTTCGGTTGCTTTTCGGCAATGTTGCGCAGCGGTACATAAGTCTCGCCATCGATCTGGTTATGCAGTACCGCGTGCCGATGGAAGAACGTGCCACGTTCGCAGTCCTGCCCCGACAGGCGGATGGGATGGCCGTCGTGCAGCAAGGTTGCAAAGGCCAGTGACTCGGCAAATCCCCAGTCGACGGGGGTGGCGCCGGCCGCCATCTTGCGGCGTTCATCCAGGATATGGGCAACGCGGGAATTGAGCTCAAGGCCTTTCGGTAACAGCTGCAGGCGTGCAGCCAGTGTGCGGAGCGTTTCCAGGTCGGCTGCCGTATCGCACGGATCATCCCATTCGCGACCGATATAGGGTCTCCAGTCAGCGCCCGGACCATTGCCGTTATGGTTTGTTACCTCGATACCTGCAATGACACTGGCGCCGGCATCGAGCTTTTCCCGGTAGTGGCGTACCAGTTCATCCGGCGTATCTTCCGAAATAATATTCAGTGCCCGCAATTTACCGGCGTACTGTTCTCGCGTGGTCGCCAGCGACTGGATCTCTTCGTACATCAATGGCTGGGTAGCGGCGGGTTCATCAGCCTCGTTGTGTCCGTGGCGCCGGTAACACACCAGGTCGATCACGACGTCCTTGTTGAACTGCATGCGGTAGTCCAGCGCTACCCGGGTAATGAAATCGACCGCCTCCGGGTCATCGCCATTGACATGGAAGATGGGTGCATTGACCATCTTCGCCACGTCTGTGCAGTACAGGGTCGAGCGCGCATCGCGGATATGACTGGTGGTAAAGCCGATCTGGTTGTTGATGATGACATGCACCGTGCCACGCGTGGAAAACCCGCGCAAACCGGACATATTGAAGGTCTCCATGACCACCCCCTGGCCGGCAAATGCGGAATCTCCGTGAATCACCACGGCAAGGGCCTTGCGACCTTCCGGGTCGAGGTAGCGCTGCTGGCGCGCGCGCACCGAGCCCTGCACCACCGGCGACACGATCTCGAGATGCGAGGGGTTGAATGCCAGCGCCAGGTGCACGCGTCCGCCGGTCGTCCTGACATCCGATGAAAATCCCTGGTGGTATTTCACATCACCGGTTGCCAGCCGCATTTCGTGCTGCCCCTCGAACTCCTGGAACAGTTCGGCCGGGGACTTGCCGAGGATGTTTACCAGCACGTTCAGGCGACCGCGGTGCGACATGCCAATGACGATCTCGCGTACCCCCTGCGAACCGCCACGTTCAATGATCTCACCCAGTAACGGGATCAGGCTTTCCCCGCCTTCCAGGGAAAAGCGCTTTTGCCCGACATATTTCGTGTGCAGATAACGCTCGATACCTTCTGCCGCGGTCAGCCGTTCCAGCAGCCAGAGGCGGCGCTCGTTGGTAAGCCCCGGATGGGACTGCACACTCTCGAGACGCTGCTGGATCCAGCGCTTCTCTTCCGTATCGGTTATGTGCATGTATTCCACACCGATGTTTTCACAGTAGGTGCGGTTCAGTGCAAACAGAATTTCCTCGAGCGTGGCCTCTTCCGGCCCGACCAGTGAGCCGGTCTGGAACACGGTGTGGAAATCCAGTTCGGACAGCTGGTGGTAATCCAGCTGCAGTTCGGGTATCGGATACGGTTCATGCCGGCTCAGCGGATCCAGACGCGCATGCTGGTGACCACGAAACCGGTAGGCATTGATCAACTGCAGCACCCGTACCTGTTTGCTTTCGTAGGCAAGGCGACTACCCGTCAGGCTGGCAATGCGGTGTCCGCGCAGCCGGCCGGTCAACTGGCTGAATTCCTCACGCAAATTTGCATGGGAAACATCCAGCTGGTCCTGCCCGTTGACCCGTGGCAGGCCGGCAAAGTAGTGGCGCCAGCGGGGCGCCACGGTATCGGGATTCGCAAGCCAGGACTCGTACAGGGATTCAAGCCAGAGCATGTTGCCGCCACCCAGCAGGGAGGATTGCTGCAACCTGTTCATCAGTGTTTCACTCATTGCCAACCACTCCGGGTCCAGCGTAAATATGAGCCAACACAGGCGGCCTGACGGCTGCCGTAGCCTGTAGTTATCTTATCGATAATGCTGCCCAAACCTTAAGCCAAGACGGAGAGATTCCCGGTTTTCCACAACAGCCGGCAGATGCCGGCCAGTTTTCCCTTTCCCTCTTTATTTTTCATTAAAGTCCCGTGCCAACCGGCCGTTATGGCTGGTCTAGAGAGGTGCAATTGTTCACAGGGACGCTAGTCAACTTTATATGTTGAAAATTCAAGCACATAGAGGATCGGCAAGGGCCAGACAAGCCGGCTTCACACTCGTTGAGCTGATGATCACTCTCGCCATTATCGGCATCCTCGGGAGTATGGCAATCGTGTCGTACCAGGATTACATGACGCGCTCGAAAATATCGAGTGGACTGACGCTGACAGCCGCTGCCAAGCTGGCGGTTGCAGAGTACTACAACAGCGCAGGTGGGCAGTTACCCGATACGAATGCCGCTGCCGGCCTGCCCATGCCTGCCAGCATCACCAACAAGTACACAACTTCTGTCAGCATCGGCGTGGTGCCAACCAGCGGAACGATAACAGTTACCTACGGCACGATCGGGAGCCTTGCAGCCGGCAACACACTGTTGCTGGTCCCGACACCGCAAGGCGCCTCGATGAGATGGGAATGCTCCAGTCCCACGCTGGGCGCCAACCTGATCCCGCCTATCTGCCGCGACTAGTCGACAAGCCTGATTGCGCAAGCCCTGTTACAACAACCAGGTCACACGGGATTCCGGTAACACCTCGATATCCTGGCCAGGAAAACGAACGGCAAAGCGGATTGAACCGCTTTGACACCACCACAGTACCTTGACGTGATGCTGCCATTGGCCGGCCAGGGTGCCTCACGCAACTTTGGAATCGCCCACATCGGCCGATAGCTAACAATTGACCGCTTGCGCCACGCATATTATGACATCGGTCACACGCGCGCGTTCAACATTATAAAGATATCAACCAGGGGGGTTTGTCTTGGAGGCACTGGTACAGTCATGGCTCGACCGGCAATGCCGGGTAATCGGTGACATTTCCTGCGGTGTGGTATTGCTCGGCGGCACAGGCCCGGACTCGCTGTCACCGGTTGCCACCTGGCCGGCCGGTAGTGCACCCCCGGCAGAACTCCTGTCCGCAGCGAACCACGCTTTGACCGACCGGGCCGCCGTGATCAATGGTCATCCTGGCAGCAAGAACACAGACGCGCACACACTGGATACGCTGGCCTGCCCGCTGGCAGTCGGTGACCGGGTGATCGGTTTTGTGGTGGTTGCAACCCCCTGCCGCACTGAAACCGGGCAACACGCCATTATGCAGTTATTGAAGTGGGGCAATATGTGGCTTGAATTGCTGGTCGAACAGAAATTCGCTGTCTCGCAGCAGTCGCTCGCAGTACTCGACAGCATCACGCTCTACCATGTGGTCGGCTGTAACGGCACCGGCCTGGACAGCATGGCAGACCCGGCAGTGGAGAAAGCACTCGTCGAGCACCTCGAGCTCGAAGCGGACTTGCGGCATGCTGTTGAACACGGTGAGCTTGAGCTTCATTACAAGCCCAGGATGAGCCTGCAGTCCGGAAAGATTGTCGGAATGGAAGCGTTGCTTCATTGGCAGCATCCCCGGAACGGCATGATACCGTCGGTCCAGCTCGTCCCGGCTGCTGAAGCTGCTGGTCTCGCCACCGAAATCTGGAACTGGGTTTTGCGCACCGCATGTACCCAGATCAGGGGCTGGCACGATGCCGGTCACAGGGACCTGCGGATTGCCGTCAACCTGTCTGCTGCCCAGTTCCGGCAGACGGAACAGCTGGAACAGATAAGCGCCACGCTGCTGGAAACCGGTGTCGATCCCCGCTATCTCGACCTCGAGATAAGCGAAAGTACGCTCATGGGAAATATCGACACCGCGGCCAGGACTCTGCGCACCCTGCACCAGGCGGGCATCCATATATCCATTGACGATTTTGGTACCGGATATTCATCACTCCATCAGCTCAGGCGCCTCCCGATCAGCAGGGTGAAAATAGACCGTACCCTGGTGCGCGATATCGCTGTCGACACGGATGCCGCGGTAATCATCCGTTCCATCGTCGACATGGCGCACAGTTTGGCACTGAAGGTGATCGCGAAAGGTGTCGAGACAACGGAGCAGCATAGTATGCTGCGGGATATCGGCTGTGATGATATACAGGGTCATTTTGTCAGTCCGGCGGTGCCCGGTGACGAGGCAACACAACTGTTAATGAACGAACTGGACAATGTTGCAACGGCAGGCTCCCGTGAGGCA
>CP070821.1:2542188-2547975 GCA_020344335.1 Gammaproteobacteria bacterium
CGCATGACAAGCGATGATGAAAATCACATTCGGGTAGCACAACGCGACGAGGTTAATCGCGTCACCGTAATTACCCGTTGACAGTTAAAGCTTGATGGCCAAACCTGAAGGAAGGAGTTAAACGACACCGGTGTCCGGTGTGCTGACTTCCGGATATTCAGGTCGGGGCTGCAGCAGTAACAAAGCAAAGGGTGTGCCAGCAGACGTTGCTAGGCATGCCTGTCAAATGATTGTCTCTGGAGATGACAGGAATCCGGCAGTTCGCGCTCGAATGGCAGGGTTAGTCTTTTGGAAACATGAGAATGGTACTACTTGTTCGTGTAGATACTCGAAGATAATCCGGGCTACCGAAAAAAAGAACGCCAACGCAAAAGTAAAAATACAGGACGCGAGCCGGGGTCTATTCCTCTAATTGTTACTGATGCCCGACAGGTTTATCGGGACATTGATTAATTCCCTGTATTTTGGAGACATTATGTTTCTGGCGAGCGTGTCCGGTACAGCCGGTGTATGGCATACAGCTGGTCGACATTCCATTGTCGTTCGCCGATGTCGTCAAACGGATACACAACAAGCTGACAGGGATTCATGAACTTAGCCTGAGATGGCAAAATTACAGTCCACAATCGACGACATTTTTTGCAACCCATGGCACGGGGTTTTCAGGGTTATAAAAAAATATAATCTTTTTGCCGGAACAGAGGACAAACAGTCCAGCCCGAGTTACGGTCAGCATCCCAGGCACATGAATCGTGGGGTTTTGCCGCCAGGCCAAGAGTCCGGTTTTTGGCGCGCGAATTTACCGGACAACAGTACCCATAGACAACGTCATGGTCGCTGCGAGGGGCAATCAGGTTTTCTGTGGTTGCCGTCTGGACGCGCGATCGTTACAGGTTACTAACGCAGCTGTACATACGATACGATCGGGAGCGGTACCGGAATTTCTCAGCAATTTGATAGTCCATTATTCCCCTCCCCCTGCATACACTACACTTATTCATAGAATTAGATAAGTTTTTAAATTTCGCATAAGGAGTCTGAAGATGGCAGTCGCAGAGACCATTCAACGTTTTCTTGAACAACTTTCAATTGAGTATGACCTGGTTTCGCATCCACATACGGGATCCAGTCACGAAACAGCCGAAGCCGCCCATGTAAGTGAAGATCATATCGCCAAGGCGGTGATTGTTAAGGATACGGCCAGCTATGCCATGGTGGTGGTCCCGGCCAGTAACTGGGTTGAGGTAGAGCATCTGCGCAAGGAACTCAACCGGGATTTTCACCTTGCCACCGAGGAGGAACTGGCAAAACTGTTCAGTGATTGCGAGGCAGGCGCCGTCCCACCGCTGGGACCCGCGTACGGTGTCGAAACGTTTCTCGACGAGGCCCTGACCAGTCTCGCCAATGTCTATTTCGAGGCAGGTGATCATGAGCATCTGGTCCACACAACCGGGGATGATTTTCGAAAATTGCTTGGCGGCGTGCGACACGGCTACTACAGTCATGGTGACTGAGGGTAAATTTCGTGACTGACTTTCCCGTGTGATGCGGCGCCGGCGGAGAAAATACATAAGTCTCTGGTTCGCGCTGGTTCTGGCGCTCCTGTTGTGCGGGGGAATCTTCTACGTGACGAGCATGCCCGGAAAATCCTGGTCAGGTGCTTTGCCACCGCTCACGGCAGAGCAGGTATGGCTTTCCGATCGTCTCAAAAAACACATCACGGTACTCAGTGAAGAGATCGGGGAGCGCAATCTGTGGCGCGACGGAACACTTGACACGACAGCCGGGTATATCGAAGAGACCTTTCAGGCGATGGGCTATACGGTATCTTCACAGGTGTTCACCGTGGAGGGAGCACATGTACGCAACCTGGAAGCGGTGCTGGAGGGTACCTCGCTGGCAAAGGAAATCGTCTTGATCGGGGCCCATTACGACACTGTCAAGGGGTCGCCGGGTGCCAACGACAATGCCAGTGGTGTTGCCGCGTTGCTCGAGATCGCGCGCCTGCTGGTGGCGAAGCCGCTGGCACGCAGTGTGCGCTTCGTAGCCTTTGTCAATGAAGAGATGCCATTCTTCTCTACACAGGCAATGGGCAGCCATCGCTATGCACAACGTGCACACGAGCATGGAGATAACATCAGCGCCATGCTCTCCCTGGAAACCATCGGCTACTATTCCGATACCAAAGGTAGCCAGCAGTATCCCAACCCGTTTTATGCCTGGCTGTACCCTGATACCGGCAATTTCATCGGATTCGTGGGCAACCTGGCATCACGCAAACTGGTACGGCAATGCCTCGGATCCTTCCGGCGTCACAGCGCCTTTCCCTCCGAGGGTGTTGCCGCGCCGGGAAGAATGGCGGGCATCTACTGGTCTGATCACTGGTCTTTCTGGAATGAAGGATATTCGGCGGTGATGGTGACGGATACGGCCTTCTTCCGCTACCCCCATTACCATGACAGTACAGACATGCCGGACAAGATTGACTACGGGCGTCTCGCCAGAGTGGTGACGGGCCTTGCGCAGGTGACGGCTGATCTGTCGCAGGCACAGTGAAAGCTGCGGGCTTGCCATGTATCGGGAAATACGCGGGATGATCACGGGCAGGTGGACAGTACCAGCGCAAACGAGACCAAATTTCATCTGGCATGGGCCCTGACTGGTGACATGCGGGAATATTTTAATCTGATCAAGGCAGTCCAAAGTGTCTGCCAGAACCACAGTAGTGCTCCAACGTTGCTAGTCTATAATCGGATATAACAGCAACTTAATAACATCATGGAAACATGGAGGCACCATGCTCGCGGCATTCAGGGACAAACTGCTTGGACACTATGAACGGCTAGACGAGAAGGATATCGAGCGCGCCATCGATATCATAATCACCGAGACCGATCCCCGACTGCGCATGGTCAGGGCCTACAAGCGCAAGCTCAGAAAACCGGTGATACGCTCACTTGCCTATATCAATAATCTGGTCACCAGGATTCCCGGTCCTTTTGAAATCAACCGCCGCGCGTACGGTACCGATCCCCAGATCAATGCCCTGTTCGGCTCGGCTGACGATATCGAGACATTGTTCAGTCACAGCAAACCGGTACGCGAGTTTTTCAGGGATTCTCCCGGCAGTGACCGGGTATACCTGCCGCTGGCCATGTGGCGTACGGAAAAGAAAGTCTTTGGTGCGGCACTTAGAGGTGATGTCCTTCGCAAGGATGTTGCACAGACGGCCGTGAACTTTTCAGGTCACTGGCTGGGCATTTGCGGTGCCAGTGAGACGGAGTTGCGGCAAATGCTGATTTGGCGCGGCATACACAACCTGGCGATTACTGCACTGGAGAATATTACGGGCCTGCAGACCAGGACCGACGCGTTGAAGAAACAACGCACATTGCTGAAGATGAAATTGCGCGGTTTGCAGTCGCAGCACCTTGGACTGGATGCGCCGGAAGAAACACAGGACGATAACGCGGTGGATCTGCAAACACTCAAGCAGCGGCTTGAGGAAACAGAACATGAACTTGCTTCTGCCAGCACCACACTGGAGACACTCGATGGCTACCTGCGACAGGTGTGCAAAGTCTTCAGTCACCCTTCACGCTATCTGCGAGTCAAGCCAAACGCAGTGCGCGTCAACCGAATGGGCATCAGGTCTGACAACGGAAACTCGAGAGACGCAGCCAGGATCATCACTGCAACCATTACCATCGGTAACAAGCCGCAATTTGAAACCATCCTGGTTGCTTTCCCGCGTGCCGCGATGGGGGAGCCGCCTGGAATGAAAATTTGGGAAATCAGATCATAAAACAGAGGCTTGTACTGTATTCTTTCTATAGGCCCTGAACACAGGGAATGCAAAAACCCGGTCATTCGCCAGCCGCAATATAGCCCCTGCTAAATTTCATAGTCTGGGTGGCATTCCGTCCATTTGCTATACGAAGAGGATTTTAATAACGTGCTGGTAGGGAAATGTATATTTGAATATCAGAAAACTCGTAATTCAACTTAGGCAGACAGATGCGACAGCCTGAGACCCGTCAGGCTAATAAATTCCGAGATTGGCTGATGCCAGGCAAAAAAACAATTGGTTTCCAATTAAACGGTCGACTGGTTTTCATTCAGGAATTCCTGAAGCACCCTCTTCAGATTGGATCGATTATTCCCAGCTCCCGTTTCCTTGAGCAGCGCATTGTGGAGGCAGCCGGGATCGCTTCTGCCAATGTGGTCGTAGAGTTAGGCCCCGGAACAGGAGGTACCACCCGAGCAATACTGCGCACGATGCCACAGTCCGCCAGGCTTCTGAGTATTGAAATCAATCCGCATTTTCATGCCATGGTGAGCGGCATTGAGGACAGTCGCCTCATAGCGCACCAGGGCAGTGCCTGTGAACTCAGGGAAATCATTTCAAAATATGACCTTGAAGCCCCGAGTGCAATAGTTTCCGGTATCCCGTTTTCCACCATGAGCCAGAGTATGGCATCGCAAATACTCGAGGCGGTTTCATCACTGCTCGCCTCTGACGGACACTTCGTGGCATACCAGGTCAGTAATCGAGTCGCCACCTTGTGCCAGCCCTTCCTGGGTTCAGTACAGACTGCTACGGAACTTTTCAATATACCGCCAATGCGTATTTACCGATGGGATAAAAATGATGCCTGACAAGGCCTTTACACACGTTCACTAATTTCATGCGCTCTGCTTGGCAAACAATTACAAGCACAAAACCACATACTCGATTCAAGAGATTTGCAAAAGACGTCTCTACCCACACGCCATTCACAAAAATGGTGCTTCTCTTGATTGTGCTATGGCTGTTTTTTTCCGCTGGTGTCTATCTATCCGATGCAGGTGTTGATGGGGCCTCAATCGATTCGTATGGAGAGGCTCTGTATTGGGGGGTAGCCGCATTTTCCACGGCAGGTATTGCCGATACGCCGACATCGGGTTCGGCCCTGTTGATTGGAGGTCTGTGGATAGTGATTGGTTCAGTCCTGTTTTTCGGGACTATCGTGGCAACGGTTACAAGCTATTTTATGAGGCCAATGCAGCGTCCGCATAAAAAAATAATCGATACGATAGAGTATAACCTCGAGCAATTAAATGATCTGACGGTCGATGAACTCGATTTATTGAAGGAGACAGTAGATACACTGATCGTTCATGTGGAGCACCTGAAGGAAAAACAATCAGTGGAATAGTCGAAAGCAGTCAGTGCGTTCGGAAAGACCGACTTTTTCACCTGGCCTTGCGGGCCACTTCTCAAGCCAGCCGTACCTGAATGGCTCCATGGGATGATTCGCAGACGTTTGAGGAAAAATGCCAGAATTTACAGAGAATGCTTTCCAGGGGTTTAATCTGGTGTGATTTTTACTGAGGATTCCAATATGAGATTACTGTACGTTACCGGCCTTGCATTGATACTGCTGGCTGCACCACTACTGGATGCACTCGCGCAGCAAACTTATCCGCAAATGCCCATTAATATGGAGGAACTTCAGAAGGTGCAGACTGAATATCAGGAACTGAAAAAGCAGAAAGAGCAGGAACGAAAAGCACTAACCGACAGGATCGCGGCGGAAGAACTTGACAGGGCAAAAAAGGAACAGGTGGCGACAGGATCTGCTCATGACCCCTATGCCGTTGCTGAAATGCGGACACGAGAAAGAGTGCAGCGACTGACGCCGGAATGGGAAAAAGAGGATCGTGAGCTGGAAGTCCAAATGCACCAGAAAATGATGCAGAACTCAGGGATGGGCGATATGCACAAAATGCAGCAGGAAATGATGA
>CP070821.1:2548075-2553442 GCA_020344335.1 Gammaproteobacteria bacterium
GGCCGCTGGCATGGGCAACCACGTCGATCTGGTCATTGCCGTCATGCTCCACCAGGAATTTCTCCACATAGTCGAGGGCCGCCGCGAACTGCCGCGGGTCGGATTTGCTGATGTGAACGATTATCTTTTCGTCCTGGACAACCGGCGCGGTCGCCATTGCCGGGCCCTGACTGTTCGTCAGCGGGTATAGCAGCCAGCCAGCGCCTGCCCCGATTGCCAGTAGCAACATGGCGGCAACCGCGGTCATGATTCTGCCGGCAGGCATGGCAGGGTTCCAGCGTGATCCTGCGGCGGCGGGCTCCGGCGGATTGCCGTAGGCAAGGCGGACCGCGTACTTCAGTTGCATGAGTTCGCAGGCGCGGTAGGAAAGCTCTTCATCCTGCTGGATGGCCTCGAGCACTTCTGCACGATCGCGTTCATCGAGTTCGCCATCGATGAACAGGTTGAGTTTTTCATCCGAGTATCTGTCGTCCGTACTCATTTCACTCTCCTGATGCGTGCATGCAATATCTGCTGACGCGGGTCATAATCCGCCAGTTTCAGTTTCAGGGACTTCCTTGCCCGGTTGATCCGGCTCATCACGGTACCGATGGGGATATCAAGGATCCCGGCTACCTCGACATAGGAAAAACCGGCAAGGTCGACCAGGGTGATGACCTGGCGCTGTCCCATCGGCAATTCGGCGATCATGGTGCGCACCCGCTGCACGATATCCTGTTTTTCATGAGTATCGACGGTCGCTGGCTGTTGCTCCCAGGACAATGTGTCCAGGTCCACGGTTTCCCGGTTGCGCCGTAAATAGTCATACCAGCAGTTCGCGAGGATCCGGCTCAACCAGCTTTTTACCGCGGCGCTGTTTTTCAACTGGCGCGCACTGCGCAGCGCCTTTTCCATGGTCTCCTGTACCAGGTCATCCGCCAGTGCCGGACTGTGACACCAGGAATAGGCGATCTGGTAGAGCAGCTCACGGCGCTTTGTCAGTTCCGTGCGTATCAGGCTGGTGTTGGTGAACACGTGTTACTCCTGTCCTGTCATGGGCGATTTTTTTCCGCGCAGGTTCTGTTTCTTAAAGAGTAGACGCATTTGGATGCCCGTTTATTCCCGTTTCGTTACCTCATGAGGGAGGCGCGGTTGCGTGCCGTTGTTGTTTTCGAGACAGTTTCCAAGAAGTGACTTCAATAAATATAGTTAACTTTATGTAATAAAAGCAGAAACAATCTACAGAATTGCAAGGGACTGCACGGTGGTCTTGTCAGAGAGTGCATGGAATAAAAACCGTCCCCACAACGTCTCTATAACAGGGCACCCGACTGTCGGTACTCGCAAGGCCCGGGTACACGGGTGAACGCAGTTCAGCCCGGACCATAATCATAACAGTGAGGAGCAAGATCCCATGAAACGACACAGTTTAACTGCAACGGCACTTGCAGCGGGCATGGTCATGTTCGCCGGGGGCGCTGTTGCTCACGAACCCGGGGCTCTGGCGGGGACGCCGGTCTGTACGGAATCCAACCTGATGGCGGCCGACGCGCAGAACTTCCCGTTCGCGAACACCGGCGTGAACGCCGCCGCCGGTTCCCCTGGCCGTGTGCTGGAGATGAATATCACCACCGGTGAGCGCGGTATTACGGTCAACCGTCCATTCGCCCCGGAGTATCTCAACACACCCATCTGTGATAATGGTGGCGTTACCTGTGACCTTGGTGTTGGCCCGTTTGGCGACGGCAGCGCACCCTGGAAACCCACGGGTGTCCTGTCCGGTGGCGAGAACGGTCATGCCTTTATAACCAGCGCCGCCCAGCATGCGATCACCGAGTTCCATCGTAACGGTACACCGATCCGCACCGCGCCCACCCTGCCCACGTCGCCGTCCCCGAACGGTGGCGGTTTTGGTTGGGTTCCACGCCTGCTGGGTAGCGGGTTCATGCCGAACGGCAATGTCGCGCAGGCGGTTTGTGATGCCAACTTCTTTAACGCCTCCAATTCGGATCCCATGGGTCCCGGTGAGAGTGGTAAGAACTACAACGCGCCTCCGGGAGTAGACGTCGTTGCGTCGAACAACTCGTCCTATCTGTACTTCCCGCCTGTGTACAGCACGCCTGAGCGTGGCGGAAATGGACGTATCCTTGTTTACGACCAGACAACGCTGGAAGTGATCGACGAGTACAACAAGCCCACGACGGGGCCCTACGCCAATGACCCGCGCTGGACTTGCCCGGCCGGCGTTATCTTCACCTCCGAGGGGATGTACGTGAGCTTTTTCCATGGCGATGCGGTGTTTGTGGTTGACTGGAAGGCCGGTATCGATCCGCAGAGTTATGGTACTGGTGCCAATAAACCGGGGAATTTTGTGCTGGGCAAGGAACATAACGAGGCCAAGGTCCTGCGCGTGATCGATCTGTCCAACTGTGGTGAGGATGGTTGCCCTGGGGATGCACTTGAGTACGATGATTCGGATACCGGCTACGATTCGCCGAACCGTCGTGACAACCTGCGCGCCATCCGGATGTCCGAGGACGGCACCCTGTGGGGCACCCGCCGTTCGCGTTCCAGGGAATGCCTGAGGGGTGAAGCACCGATGGCTGACGTTCCCGATCCTTCGGGAAATCCACCCTGTAACCCGAGTGTGTTCCGCCAGCATATCTTCGCAGCGGGACCCGGTGAGGATCACAGGACCGGCAGTATTGCGCTGGATCCGGGTGTGAACGTGATCGCCGGTGTGACCATCAACCGCATGTCCGGACCGGGTTGTGCCTATGTCCAGGCGGAGGTGCTCGCCAATGGCGGGACGCTGACCGGTGACGAGTGTGACGTCGAGACCCTCTATGCCGGTGCCTCTGCCGCCAACCCGGGTTGTGATCCGGACGGTGATGGCAATCCGGGTCCGGGTCATCCGGCCAACCAGTGCTTCAGGCCGGGCGGTGCAATCCTTGAGTACCGCATCGATGCGGCGCACATGGACGGTGGCAACGGCAAGCCATGCACCGGTGATCCGGCCGATGGTTTCGATACGGGCGAAGGCAACGAAGGCTGTGCCCTGCCGATTGCGGTGTTTGAGTTCGTCGCACAGGGCGATGGCACCGATGAAGATACCAGCGGCTTGCCTGACGGTGTCGTCGAGACCATCGATCCGCGCATGGTGATGACCATCCACGAGGCCTTCGTCCAGTAAGACGAGGCCACAACTGCCAGTCGGAATTACACAACAGGCTGGCTGTCTCGTGGTAGTAAACGTCAAATCCCGGCGGGGGCAAGTCACCCGCCGGGTTTTTTCTGACAGTAAAATTCGAAGTTGTGGTATTCGGCCGTGACATAATTTTGTAGCCTTGTTATCCGATTCATGCATATATAAAACATCTAATAAAGGAAGTCTCATTCCATGAAGTATCTGATTCCCGTTGCATTGCTGCTCGCACTGAGCGGCTGTGAAAGAAATTCCCCCGGGTCACAAGAAGACAGTGCCGCGGGCGTGGAGACGCCTGAGCCTGTGGCTGCCGGGAAGACGCCGGACATTTTCGACAAACCCCTCAAGGGGCACGTGGGCCGGGCCGGTCTGTACCGGCTGGTCCGCAGCGGCGGGGTGATCGACGATCCCAGTACCAGTACCGGCAAGTCGGTGTTGAAGCCGGTGGTGGAACTGGTGAGGACAACGGAACGTATTCCCCTGATCAAGGGCGGCCAGATGTACCTGCAATTCCGGATCTGGCCGCTCCCGGAGCAGCCGGCCCATGCCAACCTCCGACGGGTTTTGAAGCACCCGGCAATGACCTTGCCCGATGGGTCGGTCTCCACGGGCTCAGACTACATGATCAAGGGGAAAGTCAGCTCCAACCAGGCCATCGGCTATACCGGATACGGACTCGATGAAGACTACGAATTGGTCGAGGGTGACTGGACCTTTGAGATCTGGTACCAGGACAGGAAGATGATCGAGCAGACCTTTATTACCTACCGCCCGGACGAGGAAGAGGTGGCCAAGCTAAAACCCATCCTTGAATTGGGCAACAGGGCGATTGGACAGAGCGAGCCCACCACCGGGAAACCATTTTCCAGGTTCGATTGGCCCAGGGTGGTAGTTGGGCAGGAGATAAACGACGCAAACCCAGGGTTGTCGGATCTAAAACAATCACTAGAAGATCCGTTAAACCAGCCTTGACACCTGTGATCTTTACCAATAAATCGGAATTTTCGACTATCTCATCTATAGTCTCACGATGTATTCTTCTCGATGCTTCCGAGGGATCATTTTTTTCTTCGCGACATTGGGGTGTTGCACAGTATTCTCGCCTGACGCAATAGCAGCCAACTGGTTCAAGCTGCGGGGTACCCAGCCGGGCGAGCCCAGGCCGACGGTACGGGCCTTCGGTTTTGTTCAGCCGACCTATGTCGAGGAGTACAACGACAATATCTCCGGGGCCGTCGGGGTACTGGCCGGCGCCACCCATCCCATCGCCGGGACCACCGGACCGGCTGCCAACGGCAGCTTGCAAGTGCCGGGGACCATCGCGCCGGACCGCAAGCGCGACAGTGATTTCTTCCTGCGCCGCGCGCGCCTCGGTGCACGCGGTACCCTGAAACCGGTCAGCAAGGACATCGATTATTTCCTGCTCACCGAGTGGGGTGACAACGGCATCAATCGCGACGGCGATACCGTGCACCTGCTCGATGCCTCGGCTACGTTCAATCACTTCTCCCGGGGCAGGGATGCTGCCGGGCTGGACAACCTCGGTGCCCGCATCCGTGTCGGCCAGTTCCTGTTCTCGGAGACCTCCGAGGCGCTGTCGCATTCCACACCGGGCCGGCGCGTGCATATCTTCATGCCGGAGATGACCTTCCAGAATGCCATGCGCCGCATGGCCAGCGACAACGGGCGCTTCAATTTCCCGAAATCCACGCCGGTCAATGCGGCGCGGGACATCGGTATCGAGGTGTTCGACTGGGCCGAGTTCCCGGCGGCCTCGGGCGGACCCTGGGAGTTTACCTATGCCGCGGCACTGGGCAACGGCACTACCCTGGATGAATGGAACCGTGACAACAATCACCGCAAGTACTTCTGGCTGTCGCTGGCGAAGCTGTTCGACAACACGCGCGGTGCGCGCCGCCACGACGCCATGGTGTATGGCTGGTACCAGAAGGGGGATGTGTTGTTCAACACCGACATCGACGGCAACGGCATTGATGACCTGGATATCGCCGGGGGCGACTATAACCCGGCCGGGCCGGTCGACGTCATTACCGGTCTGCCCATCGGACCGACCAGTCGCGGCGGCAAGGTCACGAAGAACGGCTTCGAGCAGGATGTCGAGCAGAAATACTGGGGCATCGGCGTGGAGTATTTCGACAAGCCGTTCGATGAACTCGGGCAAC
>CP070821.1:2553542-2561441 GCA_020344335.1 Gammaproteobacteria bacterium
AGTAATTACTCCAGCCCATCCATTGAAGTTCGGCCGCGAAAAAGGCGATATCGACGAGTGCGCCAAGGATCACAAATGCCCAAAACGAGGCAAAACCCCAGCGCTGCCATGCGCGGTAGGTTGCCGGTGCAAGGACGACGACCATTATATAGATCGCGAGAAACCAGGATGGAATCAGGGCGGCACGAGAGGCGAGCCGGGTAACATCGCCACTGACGCCCGCGAAATACAGAATGGCTGCAAGTAACGCCCAGCCCAGCAACAGGGCGAGTAGCGGTGTAACGAGGCGTTGAAGCCGCGTCGCCAGCCAGCCCGCATAACCAATCTCGCGTCGGCGCGCGCTTTCCAGCGAGACGGCATTGGCATAACCCCCCACGATGAAGAATATCGGCATGACCTGGAATAGCCAGGTCAGCCACTGCGTTTCGGGTTGAATTGCGAGCATATCGCCCGGGATCAGCGCTCCATCATGGTAATACAGCGCCACAATCAGCCAATGGCCGGTGATTACCGCCAGAATTGACACGGCACGAAGAAAGTCGACGTAGCGATTTCGATCGTCGGGAGTCTGTGCTGCCAGGTCTTTGGCCTGTGACCAGATACTCATTATTTCCGCCATCCTTTTGGCTGTATGGAGACGTACTGATCGTTTCTATTGCAGTACCGATAAAAAAGAACAGCAGCGTAACAGATTCTTATTGGGCGGCGGGCTACCTAACGGCCCCCGGCTTCTTTCCGGGAACGGTAACCAATGCCGAGAGTAGCCGGTCAGGAGCCTCGCAGCCCGGCACGCCGGATCGAGTCGGCGATGTCCCGGCTGAGCCGTTCCACGGCACGGCTTTGTGCCGCCACAATTGCCGGGTAATCCAGTCTGCCGGCCGCTTCGCTATAGGTTTTCCTGTCCCGCTCCACGATCGTCCTGTCATCCGGACGCATGACCTCCCAGCCTGCCACCAGGATGACCGTGCCGCCGGTGTCGGCTTCGAAACGTGCAACGTCAATAGTTACCTGATAATCAGGCCGGGTGGAGCGCGGCCAGGGATGCATGCTGATCCGGTCGATTGGAAGCATGATCGACAGGTTTTCCACCAGCGTGCGGCTGAAGGTTGTCTTCAGGGGCTCTGCCCAGCGGTGCGACCCCGCATACTGCAGCTGGTTGTCTCCACTGCGGTGAACGATTTCCGGTCGATCGAGATAGGGAGGGAAGGTCACCGGTCCGATGCCCAGGGTCGGTCCGGAGGTAGCCATTTCCTGGGTGCGACTATCCTCGATGGGTGTCAGGAGGTAGAACCGGGATGGCTTGGTGACGCCGCAGCCTGCCAGGATCACCACACACAGGCCGGTCATGTAGATCTTGAATAACGGGTGCATGCAGTTTCTCCGTTTTAGCGTCTGCCCCTGAGCAGGGATTCGGGCTGGTTGTTGATAGACTCGGCCAGAATACGGATGGCATAGGCTGCCGTTTTGATCTCTTCCAGTGCATCGTCGAGCGCGGTCAGGATCTGCTCGTCACTCAACAGTTCATCAGCGGATTGTAGCGTCACGTTCGCCTGTTCCATTGTGCCACTGACACCTTCCAGTGCCACACCGGCATTCTGCAGGGCACTGCGGGCGTCATCCAGCACGACATCGACATTCTGCAGGACACTGCGGGTGTCATCCAGTGTCAGCTTGACATCGTCGGCAAGCGGTTCCACCTGCTGATCGAGGTTGCTGGCCAGCGAACGAAAGCTGTCGAGCGCCTCGTGCAGCGAACGGATGGAGTGATGCAGGTCCTCGGAGTTGACCAGTTTCTCGATGCCGTTGACGGTGGCTATCATGGTATCGACCAGTTCATCGAGCGGGATGGTCTCCAGCAATTTGCCTATTTTCTCAATGGGGGTGGGTATGGTCGGAATTTCCTGGTAATGACTCCTGTATTTACCCCTGTTCGCCATCCTCGCCGGGGTATTCGGGTAGAAATCGATCTGGATAAACAGTTGCCCGGTGAGCAGACTCTGCAGCTGCAACTGGGCGCGCATGCCGGCTTCGACCAGGTCCTTGATGCTGTCATCATCATCCATCCTCGGTGCGCCGGTCTGGCTGCTGATGAATTTCGTGTTGTCGATTTCGATGATCACCGGTATCTGGATGTCAGCTTCCTCTTCACCGACCACGAGCTGGATATCGGTCACGGTGCCGATGTTGACACCGCGAAAACTCACCGGGGAGCCGATGTTCAGGCCCTTGACCGATCCCTGAAAGTAGAGCACATAGCTTGTCTTGTCGGTCAACAGCAGTTTGCCGCCGCTGATGATCAGGATTCCCGCCACGATGAGGCCGATGGCGCCCGCGACAAAGGCACCGATCAGGGTGGGGCTGGCATGCTTGCTCATGGCTCACCTCGATTGAGAAAACTTCTGACCACCGGGTCGGGGCTGGTATCGCGCAGCACCTGCGGATCGCCGGTGGCAATCATGGTGCGTTTCTCCGCGTCGAGAAACACCGAATTGTTGCCAATGGTGAAGATGCTCGCAAGTTCATGGGTCACCGCGACGATGGTGGTGCCCAGGCTGTCGCGCAGTTCCAGGATCAGCTCGTCCAGCCGCCGCGAACTGATCGGGTCCAGCCCGGCCGACGGTTCGTCGAAGAACAGGATCTCCGGGTCCAGCGCCATGGCGCGTGCCAGTGCGGCACGCTTCTGCATGCCGCCGCTGATTTCGGAAGGATAGAATTCCTCGAAACCGGCCAGTCCCACCAGCGACAGTTTCAGGGAGACGACCTCCGCGATCCCGGCCGGGCCGAGGTCCGTATATTCACCCAGCGGCAGGGCGACGTTCTCGGCCAGTGTCAGCGAACTCCACAGGGCGCCGCTCTGGAAACTCACGCCAAAGCCACGCTTGATGCGCTCCTGCTCGGAGGGCGGCGCATCCCAGTAACTGGTCCCATCGTACAGCACCTTACCCCTGGCCGGTGCCTTCAGGCCGATCAGGTGGCGCAGCAGGGTACTCTTGCCGCAGCCACTGCCACCCATGATGATGAAGATATCGCCGCGCCGGATGCTGAAATTGAGGTCGCGCTGGATCACGAAATCACCATACGCCATGGTGAGGTCCTGCACCGTGATATGGGCCTCCGGTTCCGTTTGTCGTTGTACGTTAGTCGATTCCATGTCAGATACCCAACTGCTGGAACAGGATGGTAAGTAGCGAGGCGGCGATGACGATAAACAGGATGCCGGTCACCACGGCGGAGGTGGTCGCCTCGCCGACTGCCTGGGCACTGCGCCCGCACTGCATGCCGCGCAGGCAGCCGGCAAAGGCAATCAACATACCGTATATCGTGCCCTTGATCACGCCGACCCAGATATGTGTCCATTCCATGGAACGCACGGTCTGCTGGTAGTACTCGAAGGTACCGATGTCAAAGGCCGTCACCGAGACAAACATGCCCGCGGTGATGCCCACGATGCCCGCGTACAGGACCAGCAGCGGCATCACCAGGACCAGGGCCAGTATGCGCGGCAGGACGAGGAAGTCGATGGGGTTGAAGCCCAGCGTCCGAAAGGCGTCGATTTCCTCGTTCACCTGCATGGTGCCGAGCTGGGCGGCAAATGCCGCCCCCGTGCGGCCGGCCATGATGATGCCTGTCATCAGGGCACCCATCTCGCGTGTCATGCCGAGACTGACCAGGTTGGCGATATAGATCTGGGCGCCGAATTGCGCCAGCTGGACTGCACCCATGTAGGCGACGATCAGTCCGACGAGAAAGCTGATCAGGGCGACGATCGGCAGGGCCTGTGGCCCGACATCCTCTATCACGAGCAGGAGGTCGGAGCGCCGGAACTGCGCCCTGCCGCGGAACAGGCGGCCCAGTGACAGGGTGACCTCGCCGAGGAAGCGCAGCATCTCCGGGGCCGCACGCCACATGGCCTGCGCGACCAGGCCGATGCGCTCGAGCATCGGCGCCTCCTCACCGTGCCTGCCTGTGTCCTCTTTCGGCGGTACCGCCGTGGCCAGGGTCATCATGCGCCGCACGCCATCCGGCAGCCCGTCGGGATCTATTGCAACGCGGTGCTCACCGGCCAGCTGGTATACCCTCGCGAGGAAGGTTAGCAGGCCGGTGTCCCATTTCGTGACGGCCATTCCATCGAAGCTGATCTTGCGGATATCACTGCGTGTCTGCAGTTGTTGGCCGATGTTGCCCGGGAAGGGAGGTGTGTCTGTCAGCAGCCAGCTGCCGGCAAGGACCAGCCGCAGGTTGTCCGGACTTGGAAACTCGAGGCGCAGTTGTCTGGGCATGTTGTGTAGTTATAGGTGCAACAATCAAGTCCAATGGTTGCAGTTCCGATAGGCAGGCGCAAGTTTCTGTATGACAGGTAAATTCCGTCTCAGAGCTGTATCCGTCCCGCGTTTGTTTTCCGTCAAGAGGTGAAATTCCTCTCGTCCGTTTGACACCGTAACCAAGCCATGTGTTGTACGAATGAAACATGTGTTGTTTATTTCACCGAGAGGAGTATATTTACTGCGTCTCTGGTAGCGATCCTGGAATAGACAGACTTGTATACAGGTGACCCAGACGGTTCAGAAACAGGATTGTTGATTGCTGAATTACACAGGCACTAAATTGGAGAAGACCATGAACCACACAAGATTGATTACGATGAGTGCAGCACTCCTGGCACTTGTTGTCACCACCGCACCCGCCATGGCTTATGAAGAGATGTCCCATGAGGTTGGGGCAGGTGAGTCCGGTGGATTCGTCGGCCTGGGTGTGACCTATGCACCGGATTACGAGGGTGGCGATGATTATGAAGCAGGTATCGCGCCATTTGGCAGATACAATTGGGGCAGCGGCCGTTATATCAGCCTCGGCGGCACCAACGGGACCGAGAAGGCCGCGCGCCTGAGGGCAAACCTCATCAGCAAGGAACGGAGTAATGTCTGGGAATTCGGCCCGGTGTTGCAGTACCGCTTCGAACGCGATGACGTCGACAACAACAAGGTGGACAAGCTGAAAGGCACGGATGCCGCTACCGAACTCGGCGCCTACGTCGGTCTGAAATCTGGCCCCTGGAAGGCCGGTATTGGCTTTGCGGCCGATGTGTCATCCGAGCATGATGGCTACCTGGTCTACACGGCAGGCAAATATGATATTGCGGTCAACGAGCAATTTTCCATGAATCTGGGCGCACACCTGACCTGGGCCGATGACGATTTCATGGATGAATATTTTGGCGTCACCACCAGCGAATCCGCAAATACCGGACTGTCAAGATACAAGGCCAGCAGCGGTTTCAAGGACGTCGGTATCGGCCTGACCGGACACTACAAGTTCAACAAGAAGTGGGGCATGCTGGGTAATGTCAGTTATACCCGGATGATCAATGATGCCGAGGACAGCCCCATCGTGAATGACGTCGGCGACGAGAACCAGTATTCCGCTGTTCTTGCTGTGACCTACTCTTTCTAGAGGTACAGAATCAGTTGTAATCAGGGAGGCGGCCGATGGCCGCCTCTTTTTTTGATACAGTGTTCTGTTATGGGCCTGGATGGACTCCGGACATGACGATGACTGAAAACAGGAAACTCCAGTATCCCCTGCATGTTACGATCAGCGTGCTGTTTATCGCATTGATCCTCCTGCTGGGTGTGGTGCTCAGCTGGCAGAATTACAGCAAGACCTCCGACATCATCCTCACCTCGGCGGACCGCGTCTACGACCAGATTGCCCGGGAGCTGGTAATCGATTTCAAGGCCACCTACAACCCCGTTGCCGATACCCTGCAATTACTGGCACTCACGCCGGTGATGAATGCGGCAACACTCGATTCACGACTGGAGTCCCTTGTAACCATCCGGACTGCACTGACAAACGAGCCTTCGGTGACAGCTATTCAGGTTGGTTATGACAATGGCGATTACTTCATTGTCCGGTCAACGCAGTCAGATTTCATGCGCAAGCGGTTCTCGGCACCTGATGATTCCCATTTTATGGCTGATCATATTGCCACGGCAGACGATGGCGAACGGCTGCTGGTTCGCTTGTTCCTTGACCGTGACATGCGCGAGATACACCGGCAAACGGTCGGCAAGACGGAATATGACCCGCGCGCCAGGCCATGGTATACCGCAGCCAGCGATACACCCTCCGCAACAGCACCCTACCTTTTTTACTTTATTGGCAAGGTGGGTGCCACGCTCACCGTAAGGCCGGCAGGCGGAAGTGCCGTTGTCGCAGCGGATGTCACTCTCGACCAGCTTTCCGAAACCATTGGCCGTCACCGCATAACGCCCGCCTCAGAGGTTGTCCTGATAACAGCAGATGGAGAGGTGTTGGCCTATTCCGACACCGGTCAACTGGTTCGGGAAGGCGATGATGACGGGATCAGAATGGCCGGTTTGCATGAACTGGGTAGTGATGTACTGGCATCCCTGGCGGATAAGCTCGACTGGAACCAGGACAGGCTGGACTTCGGGTTTGCAGGTAAACGCTGGAAAGGATCGTTACAAAAAATCGCCCGCGCCGGTGGTGTCGATCTGTATGCCCTGATGGTTTCGCCAGTGGACGAATTATTGACTGAGGCGGTGAGGATACGACAGACGGCCGCTCTGATTACCGGGCTGATTATATTGCTGGCCATCCCGGTTGTCTGGGTGGTTGCCCGCAGGATTTCCAACCCGTTGCGCAACCTGGCTGACGAGGCTTCCCTGATCAGCCGGTTTGATTTCAGCACCCCGGTAAAGACGCGATCCTTCATCAAGGAGGTCGATGAACTGGCCGGTGCTATGGGGATGATGAAATCCACCATCAACCGCTTCCTGCTGCTGATCAATTCACTCGCAGGAGAAAGGGATTTTGACTCGCTGCTCCAACGTGTCACCAACGAGACCCTGCAGGTGAGTCAGGCGAGCGGGGTGCTGACATACCTCGTGGACGAGCAGGATGAATTTCTGGAACCCTGCATGCTGCAGACGACTGAACAGGGGGAATGTCCCGTCGACAAACTGCCGCGGTTCGCGATGCAGGGCGATTCCGGTCTGGTGGCGGCGGCACAGGGTGAAGATGTTGCCATCATCCGTCTGGAACCCGGCAGTACGGACGATCTTGCGCCATTGCTGGATGTCTTTCCCGAATCGACACTGCTTGTAATCGCATTGCCATTGCACAATCGACAGCATGAGGTGATTGGAGCCCTGTGTCTGGTCTATACCGAAACTGCTCGATTGGACCGGCTGGCCTATGAAGACAGCCGGATCGCCTTTGTCCGCGCGCTATCCGGATTCGCTGCGGTTACCCTGGAAAGCCGCCACCTGCTGATGATGCAGGAGGCATTGCTGGACAGCTTTATCAAGTTGATTGCCGGCGCCATTGATTCCAAGTCGCCATACACGGGCGGTCACTGCCAGCGAATACCGGTCATCACGCGCATGCTGGCACAGGCCGCCTGTGACAGTAATGATCCGCCTTTCACCGATTTCAGCCTGAGTGAAGAGGAATGGGAGGCACTCGATATTTCCAGCTGGCTACACGATTGCGGCAAGGTCACAACACCGGAATATGTAGTCGACAAGTCAACCAAGCTGGAAACCATTTATGACCGCATTCACGAGATTCGCATGCGCTTCGAAGTGCTGAAGCGGGATGCAGAAATCCGCTTCTGGGAAGAGGTCGCCAATGGTGGTGATCGCGAGGCATTGCAGGCAGTTCTGGACAGCGAGATGGCAGCACTGGATGCCGATTTTACGTTTATCGCGGAATGCAACGCAGGTGGAGAATTCATGGCGCCGGAACGTATTGAACGGCTGCGGGAGATCGGTGAACGCAACTGGACGCGTACCCTGGATGACCGTATCGGTGTTTCCTGGGAAGAGGGCATGCGCAAGAACCGTTCGCCGGCACCGGATTTGCCGGTTGTCG
>CP070821.1:2561541-2568853 GCA_020344335.1 Gammaproteobacteria bacterium
GCGACTCACAGCACACAGTCCCGATGTCAGATGCAGTGATCATATTCCTGTTGCTTGTGTTCTGGGTCCTTGTCGCGGCCGGGTTTCATTTGTTTATGAAACGATACTTCCTGGCATCCTTCTTGTCAGCGTGTGTAATGGTAACCGGGATGCAGGTCGCGAGTTATATCGAGCTGGGTCATCCGGATCCATTTTGGCTTGTCTCGTCTGTAACGGGGTTCTTCATGGCGAGTATCGTCGCACTGATCGTCGGGTTGCCCTTCAGGATCATGCGGAGTATCGGGAATGAAGACAGCGATCACGTTGACTGACTGTGTACAGGCTGCGCCACCCTGACACTGCATTGTGGTGCGACTCAATCCGGATGACAGGCATCATCCACAGATCATAGAGGAAGTTGTCATGACAAACAGCGAAATGAATATGACGGGAATGATGAGGGAATGCATGAAAGCCTGCAGGTGGTGTTCATTCATGCCAATTGTCTTTGGCGGCATTCTTTTCTTGCTGGGTTATTTTCTGGACGCCGAGGTCGTCAGGATCCTGTGGCTGATATTTGCAGGCTTCATCGTATTAATGGGTATTTTTATGTTTATCATGGCCAGCTCTTTCTTTAAATAAGCGGCGTTGTTGTATTCATCCAGGCCCGCGCCGGTGTTTTTTTTACCAATGGGGTGGTCATGCATATCTGGGTAGA
The DNA here is from genome assembly GCA_020344335.1 of Gammaproteobacteria bacterium. Lineage (GTDB taxonomy): Bacteria > Pseudomonadota > Gammaproteobacteria > UBA9214 > UBA9214 > SZUA-186. The sequence goes on from CP070821.1 coordinate 2,562,239, forward strand.
CGCAGACGCCTGCCCGGGCCCGATCAGGGAAATCCTGTTCCGGGCCGCGCGCCGCACCGGTCTGCCGCTGACGTTGGTCGCCAACAAGCCGATCAACATTCCTCGTGTGCCCAACATCAAAGCCGTGCAGGTAGCGCCCGGTTTCGACGTTGCCGACAATGAAATCGTGCGCCGGTCGGGCGCAGGCGATCTGGTGATTACAGCGGACATCCCGCTGGCTGCCGAGGTCATTGACAAGGGCTGCCGTGCGCTCAATCCGCGTGGTGAGTTGTATACGAAGGAGACCATCGGTGCGCGGCTGAATATGCGTGATTTAATGGATACCTTGCGCGCCAGCGGGGTCAATACCGGTGGTCCTCCCGCGCTCGGCCAGGGTGACCGGCAGGCCTTTGCCAACCAACTGGACAAGCTGATTACTGCCCGCCTGAAACAGGATCATGAATAACCGGCAGGCCGGGTGTAAGTTCCCCAGGTGAGTCACGGACTGCAGGTCTTCGCCACCACGGGTTTCGCTCGGCGAGGCCTTTGTCTACAGGCAGAAAACGGGTTTTAACAGCTTCGGTGGCCCGGTGAACGGGTCAGCATGATGCTCCAGGAGCTGGCCGAGCGGTGTCGCTGCGATGGATGCAGCAGATCTGGTTCGCGGGCATGCCCAAAATACGGGCACAAGAGCCCGCTTCTGCAGAAACCCGGGTCGGGTTAATCGCGTAGACGGTAACCCGACTTATCCCTTGATCTTGACGGTGCGCGTCTCGATACCCTGCTTGCCGAGTTTGCTGCGCGCCTGTTGCAGCGTGGCGAGATCGTGGAACGGGCCGACGCGCACGCGGTGGTAGGTATCCTTGTTGTTGATGGTGATGGTCTGGATGTCGGTCTCGAAACCCATGATCGCGAGTCTTGCCTTTAAGCGGTCGGCCTGCGCTGCGCCGCGGAACGAACCGGCCTGCAGGTAGTAGGTCTCCCGCGGTGCAGCCGGCACCTCCCTGCTGGTTGATTTTTCGACGACCGGTGGCGGCTTGGCGGCGCTTGCCTGAATTTCATCTTCCGGGACGATCACCTCCATCTCCGGCAGGATGGCATAAAACTCGAAGCGCGGCTTCGGCGGTGCGGCCTTTTCACTGGCTGGCTGTTCTGCTTCTCCCTGCGTCGCTTCGATATTTGTGTCGATATTCTCCTGTGTTTCGCCCGCGAGCTCGGGATGTTTCGGTGCGAGCATCTTTATGTAGATCAGGAAAGCGATAAACAGCCCGATCAGCAGGCCGGCCAGCAGACCGATCCATGGCGACACCGGATTACGTTTGCGCGTGCGTGCCGAGTGGTGTTTATAGTCTCGTGGCATGGCGGCTCACATGGTATCCGGTGCCGAGACGCCCAGCAGGTTCAGGCCGTTGGCGATCACCTGGCGGGTGGCATCGATCAGTTCCAGTCGGGCGTTGCGCAGGGCGCTGTCCTCGACCAGGAAGGTATGCGCGTTGTAGTAGGTATGGAAATCATTGGCAAGTTCGCGCAGGTAATGGGTGATCTGGTGCGGCTCATGGGTGACGGCCGCTGCCTCGACGACTTCCGGGTAACGTGACAGGTTAATCATCAGTTCCTGCTCGTGGGTCTCCGTCAGCAATGACAACTGCGCCAGCCCTTCTTCCGGGTCGCGGCGAAAACCCTTCTCCTGCATTTGCCGGTACACACTCATGACACGGGCATGCGCATACTGCACATAATAAACCGGGTTGTCGTTCGACTGCGACTTGGCGAGGTCGAGGTCGAAGTCCATGTGTTGCTCGCACTTGCGCATCACGTAGAAATAGCGCGCCGCATCATTGCCGACCTCGCGGCGCAGCTCGCGCAGAGTGACGAATTCGCCGGAGCGCGTTGACATCTGTACCTTTTCACCACCGCGGTACAGTACCGCGAACTGCACCAGCAGCACATCCAGCTTTTCCGGGTCATCCCCCAGCGCCGTGAGTGCGGCCTTTACCCGCGGCACGTAACCGTGATGGTCGGCACCCCAGATATCGATGACCCGGTCATAACCCCGCTCCAGCTTGTTCGCATGGTAGGCAATGTCGGAGGCGAAGTAGGTGGTCTGGCCGTTTTCGCGGATGATCACGCGGTCCTTCTCGTCACCGTAGTCCGTGGATCGAAACCACAGTGCGCCGTTTTTCTCGTAGGTATGCCCGCTGTCCTTCAGGCGCTGAATGCCCTGCTCGACGGCTCCGGTATCGGTGAGCGATCGCTCCGAGAACCACGTGTCGTATTCGACTCCGAACTCCTCGAGGTCCTGGCGGATGTTGTGCAGGATTGCTTCCAGCCCGGTATCGAAGACCAGGCGATAATCCGTCTCGCCCAGCAGCGTGCGGATGCGGTCAATGACTGCGTCGATGTGGGTTTCCTTGTCGCCACCTGCCGGTTCGTCCGGCGGGATGCCGGCAAATACGTCCTCGGCCGGGTGCTGCAGGCGTTCGCCGTGCTCGCGGTGCAGGGTGGCGCCGATGTCCCAGACGTAGTCGCCCTGGTAGCCGTTGGCCGGAAAGGCCACTTCCGCCCCGCACAGTTCGAGATAGCGCAGGTAGACACTGGCGGCCAGGATATCCATCTGGCGGCCGGCATCGTTGACGTAGTATTCGCTGTGCACAGCGTAGCCGACGGCAGTCAACAGGTCGGCGACTGCCGCCCCGTAGGCGGCACCGCGCCCGTGGCCGACATGCAGCGGCCCGGTCGGGTTGGCCGAGACGAATTCCACCTGCACGCGCTTGCCGGCACCGAGGTTGCTGCGACCGTACTGATCACCGGCCTTTGCGATTTCGGCGATGACACCGTGCCAGGCGGCGGGAGCGAGGAAAAAATTGATGAAGCCCGGTCCCGCGATCTCGATTTTCTCGACCTCAGCTCCGGCATCGATCGCGCCCACCAGCTTCTCCGCGATGTCACGCGGCCTGGCGCGCGCCGGCTTCGCGAGCGTCAGGGCGAGGTTGCTCGCAAAGTCGCCGTGTGCCCGGTCACGGGTGCGTTCCACCATAACATCAGGCATGAGATCGGCCGGCAGGTCCTCACTGGCCTGCAGGCGTGTGACGACGTCGGTAAGCAGCTGTTCGAGGCGTTCTTTCAAGATGATGGACTGTCTAGGTTCTGAGTTAACTGTTCCGAAAATCTGCATCAGAGACGCAGTGAACACCGAAAATATACGCAAAACCATCCCCTCTCCCCTCAGGGGAGAGGATTAGGGAGAGGGGTATTCCGATTAAATTACCCCCACCCCTGCCCTCCCCCTTACAGTGGGAGGGAGTTGACTGGTCGTCGCGCGTCTCTGCGGTAAGGCGCTGCTATAAGGCCGGCCTATTATCCTGCCCCGTACCGGGGTTGCAACCACGCCGGGTCAGAACATGTCCGCCGGGTCGACGTCCACCGACCAGCGCACCTTGCGGGCCTCGCGGGACTGTTCCAGCTGCCGGACCAGGGTGCCGAGCAGCGCTTGCAGACCACCACGGTCCCCCGATTGCAGCAGCAGCTGGGCGCGGAAGCGCCCGGCCCGACGCTCCATGGTGGCCGGGACCGGGCCCCAGATCTCGATCCCCTCCCGGTCGATCTGCTCGGTCTGTTGCCGGACATGGTCCAGGAAGCTGACCGGCAGTGACGCTTGTGTTGCCTCGGCCCGGACCAGGGCAATATGGTTGGCCGGTGGCAGCCGCGCCGCCGTGCGTTCCGCCAGCGCGGCCCGGGCAAAGGCCGGGTAGCCCTGGTGGATCAGCAGTTGCAGCAGCGGGTGGTCCGGGTGGTGCGTCTGGATGGCAACCGTGCCGGGCCGGTCATGCCGCCCGGCGCGGCCGGCGACCTGCACGATCAGCTGGGCCATGCGTTCACTGGCGCGGAAATCGGTGCCGAACAGACCCTGGTCGGCATTCAGGATCCCGACCAGCGTGACCCTGGGAAAGTGGTGCCCCTTGGCGAGCATCTGGGTTCCAAGCAGCAGGCGCGCCTCGCCGCTGCGTGCCCGCTCCAGCAGCCGTGCCAGTTCGCCCTTGCGGCGCGTGGTGTCGCGGTCGATACGCAGCCGTTCCACCTCCGGGAAATGAGTGGCCAGAGCCTGTTCTACGCGCTCGGTCCCCTGGCCGAGCGGGCGCAGGTCGGTGCAGCCGCAATCCGGGCAGGTGCTGTCGAGCGGGCGCTGGCTGCCGCAGTGATGGCAGCGCAGCAGCTGCTCGCCCTGGTGCCAGGTCATGCGTGCGTCACAGCGACGGCATTCCGCGACCCAGCCACAGTCATGGCAAATCAGCGTCGGGGCAAAGCCGCGCCGGTTCAGAAACAACAGCACCTGGCCATCGTGACCGAGGTGATGGTCGATACGTTTCAGCAGGGCGCGTGACAAGCCGTGCTCCAGCGGCTGGCTGCGGATATCGAGGACCTCGTAGGACGGCAGGCGGGCGCTGCCGGTACGGTTCGGCAGCTCCAGCTGCCGGTAGCGCTGCTGCTCCACGTTGAACAGGCTTTCCAGCGACGGGGTGGCCGATCCCAGTACCACCGGGAGGTTGAGCCGGCGGGCGCGCCACACAGCGAGGTCTCGCGCCGAGTAGCGGAAGCCGTCCTGCTGTTTCAGCGAGCTATCGTGTTCCTCGTCGACCACCAGCAGTCCGGGCCGCGCCAGCGGCGTGAAAATCGCCGAACGCGTGCCGATCACCACGAGCGCCCTGCCTGTGCGCGCCTGCTGCCAGGCGGCGAGGCGTTCGCGGTCACCGAGCCCCGAGTGCAGTACCGCCAGCGGCACGTCGAAGCGTTGCCGGAAGCGTTCCACCAGTTGCGGTGTCAGGCCGATCTCGGGCACCAGTACCAGGCTCTGGTGCTGTGCCGCGATGATCGCCTCGATGGCCTGCAGGTAGACCTCGGTCTTGCCGCTGCCAGTAACTCCTTCCAGCAGGAAAGCGGTGAACCGGTCGCGGCTTTCCAGTATCCGGTCCACGGCCTGCTGCTGGGCGGCGTTCAGGGTATGCCCGCCGGTAACGCGCGGTTCACCCGCCCGTGCGGCTGCCATGACCAGGGTGCAGGGTTCGATCCAGTCCTTCGATTCCAGGGTTCGCAGTACCGCCGCCTCGACCTCGATGGCGCTGCGCGGCAGGCCGGCAGGGGTCGCGGCCAGCAGCTCCAGTACCCGGGCCTGGCGGGGGGCGCGAGTCAGCGTGGACCGGTCGACCGCCTGCCCGCTCGCGGTCAGCCGCCACCCGGATTGCACACCTGACGGGAGTGCTTCGCCACGGCGCAGGAGCGATGGCAGTGCAGTAGCCAGCGCTTCGCCGACCGGGTACTGGTAATAGGCACTGGCCCAGTTCGTCATGGCAAGGACATCTTCACTGAGCACCGGCTCGTCATCGAGGATTTCCCGTACCGGCTTGAGGCGCTGCTCCTCGATGTCGCTGTCATCCGTGACCTCCAGCAGGATACCGACGGCATTACGCGTACCAAACGGTACACGCACGCGCATGCCGGGTTTTAGTGCCGGGATTGCCGGTGTCTTCGCCGGAAGGCGATAATCAAAACTGCGATACAGGGGCGACGGAACAGCAATGCGCAGGATGGTTTTCGACACGGGTTTTTGTCCGGGCAAATGGCGCTCAACAGGGGATCAAGTTAGCGTGACAGGCTGAGATATTTTGTTACCAAACGAAGCTAACTTGTTCATCTGATTGGTGGCGATTTGTTATCCACAAAAACTGTGGATAACTCTGTGGAAGAAGCGGTGCAAAACGCATTTGAGCCCTATTTTTGTAGGATTGCCTTTAAATTGACCATTTTTTATCCACAGATTTATATCTATTTAAATCAATAAGCTATAGTAAATTACAAGTTCCTTATATTGCGACTGCCCAAAAGTGTTGCAGAAAAACATCAGTTCAACCCGACTGTGTATAAGCACCGCCGGTCCGCGCTTGATTCCGGCCCTGTATTTACAGCAGAAAGTGCGTTTCCGGACGTTGTCAAGGAGTGTTCTGCGGCGGGATTACCGGGTCCCTGCGGCCTGCCGATAATAGCATCGTGTGACCGCATCTATCGCAACCGTTTGCCTGCGCCGCGTCGGCAGCTCCAGTAACACGGCCTCACCGCAGAGACGCGGGGAAGAGGCTCTTGTAAAACCCCGATGTCATTCCCGCGAAAGCGGGAATCCACGAACACCTTGCAAAAATATTATCAGAGTACGATTTCGGCAACCTTGAATACCTTCGGTATTATTAGTGCCAGTGTTAATGGATCCCCACCTCTGCGGGGGTGACGTAATTGCTGGATTGTCTATTTATTTTCTGATTTATCTCGGCTAACTGGTTTTACGGCATTCTCAGCGTCTGTGCGATAAATCTTTTTTATCAGCGCATCGACAAAACTGTTAACGCCTACAACTGCTTGATGGCGTTGATCAGTTCACCGGCCATTTCCTGGCCGTCGCCATAGAGCATGCGGGTGTTGTCGCCGAAGAACAGCGCATTCTCCACACCCGAGAAGCCCTTGCCCTGGCCGCGCTTGATCACGATGACGTTGTTGGCTTCGTCGGCGTTCAGGATCGGCATGCCGTAGATCGGGCTGTCCGGGTTGCTGCGCGCCATGGGGTTGACCACGTCATTGGCGCCGATTACC
>CP070821.1:2568953-2572357 GCA_020344335.1 Gammaproteobacteria bacterium
GCTCGCCATCGCGAAGAAACACCTGCTGCCACGGCTGCTGGAACGTGCCGGCCTGAAGAAGCGCGGCCAGTTGCGCATCGAGGACAGTGCCCTGCGCCGGATCATCGACGGGTATGCACGCGAGGCGGGCGTGCGCCGGCTGGAGAAATATCTCGGCAAGATCGTACGCAAGGCCGTGGTCAAGCTGCTGCGTGGCGAACCGGCCCCGATCCGGGTCCGGGGCGGCGATGTCGAGGACTATCTGGGCAAGGTCATTTTCGAGAAAGAGAAACGCAAGACCGGCGTGGGTGTGCTGACCGGGCTGGCGTGGACCGCCATGGGCGGTGCGACGCTCACCGTGGAAGCCACCCGCATCCATGAATTCAGTCGGGGTCTGAAGCTGACCGGCCAGCTGGGTGAGGTGATGCGCGAGTCGGCCGAGATCGCCTACGGTTACATCATGTCCAATGCAGAAAAATTCGGGGTGCAAGCCGACTATTTCAAGACGGCCTTTATCCACCTGCATGTCCCGGCCGGTGCTACGCCGAAGGACGGTCCGAGCGCCGGCGTGACCATGGCTACCGCGATTCTTTCCCTGGCCCGTGGTCGCCGGCCGGTACGCCGGCTGGCCATGACCGGCGAGCTGACCCTGACAGGGGAGGTGCTGCCGGTCGGGGGTATTCGTGAAAAGGTGATCGCCGCCAAGCGTACCGGTCTCAAGGAGATCATCCTGCCCGAGGCCAACCGTGGTGACTATGAGGAAATACCCGACTATATCCGCGACGGGATGACGGTGCACTTTGCCTCCGCCTATACGGACATCATGCCGCTGGTGTTCGAAAAATGACCAGGCAACTTATGGGGCCATGCGCCTGTCCCGAACCGTGAGAAAGAAACAACAGGGGGTTGAATTTTTACGATTTGATACCATCTATACTGTTAATCAAGCCTACCGGAAGGACCTAAAACCATGATGCGAATAGCCCTGTTCCTGGCAACCAACGCCGCGATTCTGGTGTTGATCAGTGTCGTCTTCCAGATCTTCGGAATCGAGGGAATCCTCGCCGAGAACGGCGTGGACCTGAACCTGCAGGCGCTGCTGGTAATGTCCGCTGTTATCGGTTTCGGCGGTTCCTTTATTTCCCTGGCCTTGTCCAAGACCATGGCCAAGCGCGGCATGGGCGTGCAGGTCATCGAATCGCCGCGCAGCAGCACCGAGCAGTGGCTGGTCGCCACCGTCAAGCGCCAGGCGCAACAGGCCGGCATCGACATGCCCGAGGTCGGCATCTTCAATGCACCCGAACCGAATGCCTTTGCCACCGGTATGCGCCGCAACAGTGCCCTCGTCGCCGTCAGTACCGGGCTGTTGCAGGCGATGAACAGCGACGAGGTCGAGGCAGTGCTCGGGCACGAGGTATCGCACGTCGCCAATGGCGACATGGTGACCATGGGGCTGCTCCAGGGCGTGGTGAATACCTTCGTTATTTTCCTCTCACGCGTGATCGGGCATGTCGTGGATCGCGTCGTCTTCAAGACGGAACGCGGTTACGGGCCGGCGTATTTCATTACCTCCATCGTGGCCCAGGTGTTCCTGTCGATCCTCGCCTCGATGATCGTCATGTGGTTCTCGCGCCGGCGCGAGTTCCGTGCCGATGCCGGCGGGGCCGACCTGGCCGGACGCCAGAAGATGATTGCCGCATTGCAGCGGCTCGGCGGGGTCAAGGAACCGCAGGACCTGCCGGGCGAGTTTGCGGCATTCGGGATTTCCGGCGGTCTGGGCCACGGCATCAAGCAACTGTTCCTGAGTCACCCGCCGCTGGAGCAGCGCATCGCGGCCCTGCAAGCGGCCATGTAGGACGGTAGTGGCTTAATTCGGCATCAAGCTTGTATGGCGGAATAAATTCCGCCCTACGGCATCGTCCTTTATAGGGCCGAATTTATTCGGCCAGGTACAAACTACGGCATCGTCCTTTATAGGGCCGAATTTATTCGGCCAGGTACTACGGCATCGTCCTTTGTAGGGCCGAATTTATTCGGCCAGGTACAAACTGGGCAACTATCGAGCGGGCGTGCCCGCGAACTGTCGCTGATCCGCATTTCGCTGTGTCATATCCGGACTACACTGTAACTACATGGAACCATCCCTGAACCAGCAGATCACCATGAAACTGGCCCAGGCAGCCGATCTGCTTGAGCAGCAGGGGGCCAATCCCTTTCGCGTTACCGCCTATCGTCGCGCCAGTGAAACAGTCTCCCGGCTGACCGCGGATATCCGCGTGCTGGTGGAAAGCGAGGGACAGGCCGGGCTGGTGAAGCTGCCGAATATCGGCAAGGGCATCGCGGCTTCCATCATGGAAATGGTTACCACCGGCCGCTGGACCCAGCTGGAACGCTTGCGGGGCACGCTCGACCCGGTGCACCTGTTTCAGACGGTGCCGGGCATTGGACCGAAAACGGCGGAACAGATCCACGAGACCCTGCACATCGATACCCTGGAGGCACTGGAGGCCGCGGCCTACGATGGCCGGCTTGCGAAGGTCCCGGGTATTGGAACGCGCCGCATCACCGGTATCCGCAATGCCCTGTCGGCCTTGCTGGGCAGCACCCGGCGCCGGCAGTACAAGAAGCCCGACAAGGAGCCACCGGTGCAGTTGATACTGGACGTCGACCGGGACTATCGCAGCCGGGCAGAGCGCGGCACCCTGCCGACGATCGCGCCGCGGCGTTTCAATCCGGAAAACCGGGCGTGGTTACCGGTACTGCATGCGGAACAGGAAAGCTGGCACTTTACGATCATGTATTCCAATACCGCACGTGCGCATGAACTCAAGCGCACGCATGACTGGGTGGTGGTGTATTACTACAACGACCACCACGAGGAAGGACAATGCACGGTGGTCACGGAAACGCGTGGCCCGTTGACAGGCTTGCGCGTGGTACGCGGGCGCGAGCTCGAATGCCGGGAGGTTTACCGGGCGGAGGATTCCCGCCAGCTGGCAACCTGAGTTTGCAGGACGGCTGATCGCGCGAGTCCATATACTGCAAGTTGTCTAACCCTGTTTACCGTCATTGCCGGAAGGTTTCAGTACCGGCTCCTCCGGAAACAGTGCGCGCAGGTCGGCATGGTCGAGTGCGGCACCCTTTTCCTCATAGCGCTGCCAGATCGTTTCCCAGCGTGCATCATCAAAATAAAATCCGACCGGCAGGATACACACCGGTTCGCGCCGGTGGTCGGTGATCACCCGGGGTTCCTTGAGTTTGCCTGCCATAGCATGACCTCTGCCTGTGCTGATGGTTGATATCAAATCAGGCAATCAAGATAGTTCAGACTATTCGGAATTCCTGTGGTGCGATTGATTGGCCGGTAATCCACCGGGAGTACGTGAAAGCTGGAAAATGTTCCGCTGTTTTCCGGGTTGTCCCAA
>CP070821.1:2572457-2577017 GCA_020344335.1 Gammaproteobacteria bacterium
GGCTGGTCCGGTAACAGGGCATCCCAGCGGCGCAGCAGTTTTTCGAGCTGGTGCCCCTGGGAAACGGTGAAGTGCCAGCGATCCATGAACACACCAAGCCTCTCGTCCGCAATCGTGCGCGCATTCAGTGCCTCGCTGAGTGCTTCGAGTGTGGTCACCACCCTGGTGATATCGGCAAGCCGGTCCGTGATCAGGGCCTCACCCAGTTTTGGTGTTATGGCGGCAATGGGGGTGTCCCGGTTATCAGACACTACCTTGTAGCATTGCACCAGCTCGGCAGTGCTCGTTCGGCACGCCACGGGATAGAAAGCCGCAGCCTCCATGTCATAGAGGGCAACTTCGGGATAAGCGGTTTCCGGCTGGTCGACGGTGATCAGGCGGTCGGACGGCTCGGTGAGTCCGTGTACCTGGGGCGGGTACCAGTTCTGGCCGGTCCCACGGTCCGTGATGTGGTGCGCAAGGACCCCTTCGCCAATGGACCGGCAGGCATGTCCGGCAATGCCGATGTTCAGCCATGCTGCATTGGCACTGGCCGGGTCAGTGTCCCGCAGCCAGCCAGTGGCGGCAGTGGCTTGCGCCTTACCACCTCCCGTAATAAGCAGGCGCCGGTTTTCGTTGCGATACAGGGTATAGGGTCCCTCTTCGTACCTGTCGCTGACTCCCAGGTGCGCAATCAACGGGCGGGCCTCTCCCGGGAAGGCAGTCACGATATTGATCATCCGGTGGCCTTCATCGAGAGAGGTGAGCAGGAATCACGGGTGGTTCGCAGGTTATCGAGCAGTGCCCCGTAGTGTGCCTGTATATCTTCGTATTCACGGGCGAGGTCAGTATTGCCGCGCTTGACCGTGCCCTGGTGCACGATGGCAGCTTTCTCGAGCAGCATCTGCACAGCAGCCAGGCAATCAGCGGAAGACAGCTCGCCGGAGCGGATGATTTTCTGCAGGGCATAGACCCGGAAGCGGTCCATGCCCCAGTAACGCCGCGACAACTGGTCGGCATGTCCACCGTATTTGATGATCAGTGGCTCCTCCAGGTACAGAACCGGGTGCCGGGCACACACGCGTAACCACAGGTCATAGTCCTCGCATGCCGGCAGGCTTTCATCAAATGTCCCGACTTCCTCCAGTAAGCGTTTGCTGATCAGTACGGAGGACGGCGAGATCGCGCAGCGTGGCAGTCCATGACGGAAAATGTGTCCGCCTTTCTTGGCATGCTTGTGCATCGGGTTGACGCGCTTCCCGTTACGAATCCAGATTTCATCGGAATGACAGATCTTGTAATCCGGGTTTTCCTGCAGTGCGCACGCCTGTCGTTCCAGCTTTTGGTGGTGCCACTGGTCATCCGAATCCAGCAGTGCGATCCAGTCACCGGTGGCGAGTCGAATACCGGTATTGCGGGCCTGGCTGACCCCGCCGTTATCCTGATAGCGGTATCGGACATCGGGAAAATTGGCAGAGACGATGTTACGGGTATCATCGGTCGACCCGTCATCGATCACCAGGATTTCATGTGCGGGGCGTGTCTGCTTGCATACCGACTCGATAGCCGCCATCAGGCGGCTGGCACGGTTCAGGGTCGGAATGACGACAGATATTTTCACTTGTTCTTAACCTGGGGCAGATTGCGTGGCCGCATGATGTCAACAAGGCTGGCCGAACCAGCACGCAGATTATGCCAGTTTCCCTTGACCAGCAACCGTGCCAGTGTCGCGGTGGGCAAATACTTGCCATCTTTCGGCGTCTGGATCTCGTTGCCCGCCAGATAGAGCAACAGCGCCTCCATTCCCGGGTTGTGTCCGATCAGCATGGCGGTGTTTGCCTGTTCAGGGAAATTTCCGGCAATTTCCAGCAGGGTCTGCAGGTCTGCGAGATAAAGATCGGCATTCCATTCAATGATGCCGGTATCAAATCCTGCTGCGCCGCAGACCAGTTCAATTGTCTGGCGGGCACGGCTTGCCGGTGAACTGACAATACAGTCCGGTACCATTCCCTTCTGTTTCATCCAGGCACCCATATTCGGACTGTCCTTTCTGCCGCGTTTGGACAGTGGGCGGCTGAAATCGTCAGCAGCCCCTGCAGACCAGTCGGATTTTGCGTGGCGCAACAGGAGCAGTGTTCTGCGTGTTGTCATGTCCGGGATGTGATTGTAGAGTTCCTTGACTGCGTAATGTTACGGGACGTCCGTCCGAACACAAGAAGATTACCCTGATGGAGTATGAATTCTGACAGATTTCGCGAACAAGCCTGACGCGTCGGGTTCAGATCCCAGGATTGTCGCAGCTGTAGATCTCGGTTCCAACAGCTTCCACATGATTGTTGCGCGTCTCGAGAACGGGGCACTGCGCGTAATGGACCGGCATCGCGAGATGGTGCGACTGGCTGACGGTCTGGATGACAGGCAGTTGCTTTCGGTTGATGCCCAGTCGCGGGCACTGGACTGCCTGCGGCGGTTCGGGCAGCGACTGCGTGAACTGGATTCCGAGGACGTACGCGCCGTCGGGACCAATACCTTTCGTGCTGCCGACAACGCATCCGGCTTCATTGAGGAGGCGGAACAGGCCCTGGGCCATCCTATCGATATCATCTCCGGTGTCGAGGAGGCACGCCTGATCTATCTTGGTGTGGCCAGGTCGCGCCGCAGCGATGATGGACGCCGGCTGGTACTTGATATCGGTGGGGGCAGTACCGAACTGATACTTGGCAAGGCACTTGAAACCGACCGGATGAACAGCTTCTACATGGGCTGTGTCAGCATGAGCCGGCGCTTCTTTGCCAACGGAAAAGTCAGTGAGAAGGCAATGGATGCTGCGGAAACCAGTGCCAGGCAGGAGCTGGAACCCGTAGAAAACCTGTACATGTGCGATCACTGGGATACGGCGCTGGGTGCTTCAGGCACCATCAAGGCGGCGGCCCGTATCGCATTCGAAAATGGCTGGTGCAAGGAAGAGGGGGTAGTGTCGAAGTCCGCGCTGAAGCAGATGAAAAAGGCACTGCTGGATGCCGGCCGTATTGACAAGCTGAACCTGAAGGGACTGGACGATAACCGCAGGCCGGTATTACCCGGTGGTATTGTGATCCTGCGGGCCGTGTTCAGCACATTCGGGATCGATGCCATGCAGGTCTCAAGTGGTGCCTTGCGTGAAGGTTTGCTCCATGACCTGATCGGGCGAATCCGGCACGAGGATGTTCGCGAGTACAGTGTTCGGGCCCTGGAAAAGCGCAGTGGTGTGGATGCAGATCAGGCAACAAGGGTGCGGGAGACCGCCTTGCAGATGTACCGCCTGGTGGCCGATGAATGGAAACTGGATGACGAAGAACTCGAGCAGATGCTCGCCTGGGCGGCCGATTTGCACGAGATTGGCAGGATGGTTGCTTTCAACCAGTATCACAAGCACGGGGAGTACATCATCCGCAATGCCAGTCTGAACGGTTTCTCGCAACAGGAGCAGTTACTGCTGGCCGTGCTGGTGCGCGCTCACCGGCGCAAGTTTCCGGCCGATGTCTTCAAGTCATTGCCGAAACGCTGGAGCACACAGGCAATCCGGCTGGCGATACTGCTGCGGCTTGCCGTGACACTCAATCGGGGGCGTACGGATGTACAGCTGCCGGATATGTGCATCAAGGTCAGCAAGAGCACGATTACCCTCGATCTGCCACAAGACTGGCTGGAATTCCATCCCCTGACGCGCGCCGACCTGGCTTCCGAGGCGGAGTACCTCGCCACGGTCGATTACAAGGTAGTCATGCCGCAGTAACTAAAGTCACTGCACGGTTTGCATTACAGGCAGGTGGTGACGCACAGGGGCAGTTTGTGCCCGTTATGGCAACAGGCGGGGGCAGTCTCCTGCGCTTGCTGCAGACCGGATTACTGGACCGAGGCGACGTAGTCGCTGATTTGCTTGCGGACCAGTTCCATCAGTTGCTCCATGGTCAGGCAATCCGGGATTTCCTGTACATTGGAGAACCAGATTTTCTCTACCTGACTGCTGTTTTCGGCGTCTTTCTCGGGAATCAGCGGCCAGCCGACAAACACTCCCTGTTCGCCGTTCTCCAGCCCGACCGTGACCAATTGCAGTTCCAGCGTTTTCATGTTGATGCCTCCTTTTCCCCGCGTTCATTGGCAGCGGTGGAAGATCAGTTGGAATCAACAATAACTCATGCATCTACCATGCCAGCTATCGGGGTGCGTGGCGTGCAGCCAGCCAGCGCCACAGGTGACCGCTGGGTCGGTCCCTGCCGGTGGAGATGTAATCCAGTGCGTTAAAATTGTTCATGGTCCAGCGCATGTAGGTTTCGGCATCTTGATGGCCGCAGAACAGCACCTGGTCTCCCGGCTGCAGCACATAGTCATTCCCCGGCAACAGGAGTTCGTCCGCAGCACGCTGCAGATAGAGCGGGACGCAGGGCAAAGTCTGGGCCAGGTCACGTGGATCGGTACACAGCATACCGATCGTGACGTCACTGCCCTTGCTGATCATTTCCAGTATGCCCGAGGTCTGTTCAGCACCAACGCTGACGCACCACGATTCCGGCGGGCTGTCTGTCAGAACACCGACCACCC
>CP070821.1:2577117-2582049 GCA_020344335.1 Gammaproteobacteria bacterium
GTGGTTATGGATGCTGCGCCTGCCGGTGTTGTCGAAATCGCGTGCCGCCGGATCCTCGGAAGCAGCCAGGAGCATATGGCACTCGCTGCAGCGCGCGACTGCCTGCTCGGGATAATAAAAACTGTCAACACGGTGACCGGATACGCCGCTGAACAGGAAGCTGTCATAGTGATTCTGGCCGCGCAGCCAGCGGTAGTGGTTCACCGCTTGCGGGATATGGGTCTTGTGGCAAGCCGAGCAGAATTCGGCTGTCCGGTGCAGCGGTTTCAACAGGGTCTTCTTGTGGAAGGCCGGCTTGGCGCGGATCAGCTGGCGGTTGATGCCGCTGAGCAGGTCCGACTCACTGAAGGCAAAGGGGTAGCGCGGTGGATCGGCGAGTATGTAGTTGGCATTCCCGAACACGCCGTTCAAGCCGGTAATGGCATGGCAGGTGACACAGGTAATGCCCGCCTGCCCCGTAGGGTCATGTTGCGTATCAAACGCCGGGTCATCGAAGCGGCCGCTGAACAACGGCACCGGGTCATGGCAGCCCGCACAAAACCGCGAGGCCCGTACCGTGCCGTCGCGTTCCAGGACAACCTTGCGGGTTTCCTCCACGCTGAAGCGGTATGCCGGGTTATTGAACGAGCTCAGGCGGTGCATGCCATGAACATGGTCGCGGGCAATATCCTCGTGACACTCCGCGCAGGTGTCGTCCGTCATCAAATGGTTCGGCGGAATGGTGTCGGCGCCGGCCAGCACGGCCAGTGACGGCAAAAATGCGGTGGCCTGCTCCGGGGCTGCCGTGGTCCTTGTACCCACCTGCCCCCCGACCAGGATCGCGGCAAGGGCAGCGGCCGCCAGTGCCCAGCGCGCACCGCTGCGCCAGCGGATCGGCGGTCCGGCGAGACGGTGCAGCACAAACAGCCAGGCAACGGCGAGCGGGCTGATGATATGGATCCAGTAACTGATGCGCCGGACCAGCGGGTCATTGACCTCGAAAAAACCGAAACGCGTCAGCACCAGTCCCGAACCCAGCAACAGCAGCGCCGTGGTAAACAGGGCCATGCCGGCCCGTACCGCGTAGCGGTTGGGCCGTCGCCATGCACGGCGCATGTGGGCCACGGCAAACCAGAGGAGCGGTGCTACCAGTAACAGACCCAGCAGCAGGTGCAGCAGAAACATCAGCAGGTAGAAATAGTCCTGGTAGATGGCGTCGCCAGCCTGCTCCAGCAGGGTGATGGCACCGAGGTAAGCCGAGTTGACCACCAGGAGCGCAAACAGCAGGAGCACCGCACCGAGCACCCGCCTGAGGCGGGCATCCACCACCGGCCCGGGGGCTGCATTTCCTGTTTCTGTGCGCGTCATGCCGTATTTCCCTGTTTTGGTATGTTCTCGGATACCTGTTCCAAGCCATTGAACAGGAAGAATATTATATTCCAGTTTCCGGCGCGTTTATGACATTCGTCAAATGAAGCGGGATTTTTTTCCGGGAGGCGCTCTGGCAAACTACTGTATATAATTACAGTATCCGGCTGCCCCCCCGGCAGTCCCCGAAACCCGTTGTGCAAGGAAACCGCCATGTCGCCACCCGCCGATCACTGTCCCGTCATCTGGCCGCGGGCCATTATTCTGGTGGATATGAACGCCTTTTTTGCGTCCATCGAGCAGCGCGACCAGCCGGAATGGCGCGGGCGCCCGGTGGCGATTACCAATGGCCGCCAGGGGACTTGCGTCATTACCTGTTCCTACGAGGCCCGGGCCTATGGCATCAAGACCGGCATGCGGCTCAAACAGGCGCGCCGCCTGTGCCCGGAACTGATCCAGTGCCCGGCCCGCCCGGAACGTTACGCGGTCACCTCGACCGGGATCATGGAGGCGTTGCAGGAGGTGACGCCGGACATCGAGGTGTTTTCCGTGGACGAGGCATTCCTGGATGTAACGCGCTGCCAGCGCCTGTCGGGGACACCGCTGCGCATGGCGCGACTGGCCAGGCGCAAGGTGTTCGAGGCCTCCGGGCTGTTGTGTTCGGTCGGGGTCAGTGGCGACAAGACGACGGCGAAGTTCGCGGCCAAGCTCAACAAGCCGGATGGCCTGACCGTCATCCCGCCCTGGGAAGCGGCGGCACGGCTGCGTGACGTCCCGGTGACCGAACTCTGCGGCATCGCCGAGGGCATCGGCGGGTTCCTGGCCGAACACGGCGTGTCTACCTGCGGCGAGGTGAAGCGGCTGCCGATCAGCGTACTGGCGCGGCGCTTCGGCAATCCGGGGCGGCGCATCTGGTACATGTGCCAGGGGGAAGACCCGGAAAAGCTGCAGACCGATGTGCCGGCGCCGAAGTCCCTCGGCCACGGCAAGGTGGTCCCGCCCGATACCCGCGACCGCGAGGTGCTGCTGACCTATCTCTTGCACATGAGCAGCAAGGTTGGCACGCGGCTGCGGCGGCACCGCTTGCAGGCAAGGACCTTCTTTATCGGGTTGCGTACTGCTGCCGGCTGGGTCGGCGGCAAGTTGCGTTGTGCCCTGCCGACGGATGATGGCGCGGAGATCATGGCTCTGTGCCGGACGGTCATGGATGACATCTGGGCGGGTGAAGGGGTGCACCAGGTGCAGGTCACCGCGCTCGACCCCGTGGACACGGGTAACCAGTTGCAACTGTTCGATGCGATGGACGAGGAACAGCGCGAGGTGAATGCGGTGATGGACGAGATCAACCGGCGTTATGGCGAGTTTGCCCTGGCCCCGGCACGGCTGCTGGGCCGTTCCACCATGCCGAACGTGATTGCGCCGGCCTGGAAGCCCTACGGGCACCGGCAGACGATTTGAAAGTGCAAACGCCAACAAACACAACCGCAGTGCCTGTTGTTGATCACCCTCACCCCTGCCCTCTCGGCAACTGCGTCCTGCGTTGCTCTACCGCCTACTTCCCTGTAGG
Organism: Gammaproteobacteria bacterium; assembly: GCA_020344335.1. Classification (GTDB taxonomy): domain Bacteria; phylum Pseudomonadota; class Gammaproteobacteria; order UBA9214; family UBA9214; genus SZUA-186. The sequence goes on from CP070821.1 coordinate 2,580,032, forward strand.
CGTCCCTGGGAGGGAGAGGGAGAAAGACGGTTAGCAGGCATGTGTGGTGGCGTGTATTACACGGTGAACGGACAGGACATACGGGTGTATTTTCCGAATCCCGGGGCCAGGTTGCCGGTCAGGAATCGCAGGGGTGGCCCGGGATTGTTGCCATGGGGACGGCGACATGACCAGGCCGGTCGCCTGCCGCTGGGTGGCTGGGCACGGCTCGACACCATCTATGCCGGACGCTGGGACCGCTGGTTCCCGGTGCCGGTGAAACTGCCGGTGAAGAGCTTTATGGAAAAGGATTTTGAAGGCCACAGTCACTGGTATGATCTGACCAGGGGCCAATGGATCCAGGGGCTGGTGGCGCGCGACCGGCAGGAACGGCGCGTCTACGTGGTGACGGTGGAACCGGAACTGCCGGACACCATCCACGATCGCTGGCCGCGGATACTGAGTGGCTGACGACTGGCATGTGCAACATCCCTGAACACCTGCAGGAGCGGCCTTGGCCGCGAACCAGTCTGGCTCGGAACTGTTCGCGAGCACCCAAACAACGGGCACACACAAGTTCGCTCCTGTGCAGCATTTACAATTAGTACAAGACTCAATATATGTGTGGACGTTTTACCTTGCATACCCCGCCGGCTGTACTGGCGGAGTACTTCGATATCGACGCCATTCCGGAAATGGCGGCGAGCTATAACATTGCGCCTTCGCAGTCCGTAGCGGCGGTGCGCAGGCCGGGAGAGCACCGGGAGCTGGTATTGCTGCGCTGGGGCCTGCTGCCGTCGTGGGCGAAAGAGGCGAAAACGAATTACAGCATGATCAATGCGCGCGCCGAGACGGTGGCGGAGAAACCGGCCTACCGCACGGCCTTCCGGCAGCGCCGCTGCCTGATCCCCGCAGACGGTTTCTATGAATGGAAACTGACTCCGGATGGCAAGCAGCCCTACTACATTCGCATGCAATGCGAGGAAGTATTCGCCCTGGCCGGGTTGTGGGAACACTGGGAAAGGCAGGACGAGGTCGTGGAGTCCTGCAGCATTATCGTGACTGAGGCGAATGACACCATCCGACCGGTGCATGACCGGATGCCGGTGATTATCCGGCCGTCAGACTATGACCGCTGGCTTGACCCGGAATGCCGGGATGCTGCAGCCATGAAAGAACTGCTGCAGCCCTGGCCTGCCGGTGAGATGACCGCCTACCCCGTCAGCAAGTATGTCAACCGCCCGGCAAACAACGATGCGCGGTGCATCGAGCCGGTGACGTAGACGCAAGGTGCACTCTATACTGCATGGTTCTGCCGGATCAGCATACGTATAAGAAAAAGCTAAACGTCCGGGATCAGGGGCAAATCGGATGTTTAGCACAAACCCGGTATCACTCTTATGGTGATGCACTGTACTTCCGGTTCCGGCCAATACACGTCATTCGCCAAATGTTAGTGAACGGCAGGTTAATACTGTAAAGCAGTCATTCAATTACAGCCATTAATCCGCAGTAACACGGATCAGAACACGATGGGGGAAACAGGCCGTAGTAGCGGGTCAGATTCACTTGGGGTTTGGGGACCAGTACCACGAGACGTGCGATGAAATCCAGCAGCTCATACATCACATGGGTAGCGCCGTCCCGGTACGGGGTCTTGGGTGGTAGCGCATCAGCCCTCCCCGTGGTCAGCGACAGGAATTTCTCTGATACCGCTGGCCGGCTGAGCATCACCAAGTAAGAACGGATGGATCACACGTAGATGATCCATCCGTCCATCCTATAGAGATTCGGCACCGCATAATAAAAGCAGTGACCTTTTGGTGCCCGTTATTCGTCCGGAAAAACGACCTCTTTCCCTTACTGGACTACAGGTAACGCTGTCTCATCCCCGGTATTTAAACATTCGGGATGACCGAAGCCACCCGTGCTTATGCCGGTTCCGCCATTCGGATTTGCCGTAATATCGTAGACAATATTATCGGGTCGCGTAGCATCTCCACTCACACCACCTACCCCGCTCAGTTGATCCAGGGACA
>CP070821.1:2582149-2585646 GCA_020344335.1 Gammaproteobacteria bacterium
AGCTCGGGCTGTCATAGCGCGCCGTGTTGGTTGCACGGCCCTCGAGCTCTTCGCCGGCACCCAGGTGAAAGTTCGACTGCAGACCGCGACTACGTGCCTGGACCGCGGTGCGGTACATCGGGTCGATCTTGGCGCCGGTGGACTTGTAGGGCGTGGAGATGGTACCGGTACGGATCTGGCCCCAGTTGCTGCCCTTCAGGCCGATCCACTGGTCACGATCCAGCAGTGAGTTGTTACCGTCACTTGCGCGGTTCCGCTCGTTAATGTCGTACTGGAAATCGATCTTGAAGATCGCCTTCAGTCCGTTGCCCAGATCCTCGCTGCCCTTGAAGCCGACGGAACAGGTGGTACACACGAAGTTGGTGTCGCTGTCATTGAGATCGCTGGTATCAATTCTGTCGATATCTGATCTGACAACAGACTGGTCGATGTGACCGAAGACCGTGACGTCTGCCTGCGCAGCCGCCATGCCGCCGGCCAGGATCGCACCGATCGTTGCAGGTAAAAGCTTTTTGATGTTCATGATTTCATTCCCCTTAACACAGTTTGAAAAAAAGTGGCTGCATACAGCTTTCGTCATTGCACGCGAGAACTTTACAACAAAAAAATGCATAAATGCAACATGTTTTTTCAAAAAAACTACAATTTGTGTTTTTCTGTTGTTATAAGGCAACAATTAATTTTTTGCTGTGACCGACCACTCAACGCTGCGCCGTAATAAATACCTATATATCAGATAGTTATACTAATTATATGCCATCCCCACCAGAACGGCTACTCTCCGGCATCCAGCTCTTGCCACTACATGGAAAGCCGTGGCTGCGCCGGGATGCGGAAATATTCGCCCGTCTTCTGTATATAGTATTCGTCCTCTGGTAAAAATCCCGGCCGAACACTTATAGTATAGAATTTGGTTTCTTGATCCGGCAATGATCTGGGCTCTGGTAACCCATTGCGAAGCATTACCGGTGCCGTGTATGCCGAATACACCATGGCCTGGCAGCCATCTCCCGTTCGCTTGGAATTTCGTTGTCAGGGCAGGCCGGGGAAATTCCCGCCATAATAAAACCCGCCTTGCAGCGGGTTTCATTAATGGCTGGCGGACTAGGATTATTCGAGCATTATTCTAGCCGGTGCAGATAATGCACCAGCCCCCTGCGGGGCCGCCGTCGCAATGCTCCGGCGTTCTAACGCGCTAGCGCGCGTTAGTCGAACAACTGGGCCTTTCCTGACAATGAAAATCTACTGCGAGCGCACCTCAGCGGTCCATCTTCACGCAGCCCTTCGTCAAATGGATTCACCATTCTCCTCAGGCCATGCGTAAACCTGTCCTCGCTGAGGCGTACTCTCGCGACGATACTCATTATCAGGTAAGGCCCACGGTTCTCATCAGGAGCCTGTCCGAGTAATCTGTGCGTTGCGAGGCGGATGGGAAATCGAGGACAGTTTTTTGATCGTTTGAGGAGAATAGCCGAGTCTATTTGACGAAAAGGATCGACAAAATGGACCGATTTCCCGCCGCCGCAGTAGCAACATGATTACTTGGACAGGCTCCCTCGTCCGCCATAATAAAACCCGCCTTGCAGCGGGTTTCATTAATGGCTGGCGGACTAGGATTCGAACCTAGATTAGAGGAGTCAGAGTCCCCTGTCCTGCCGTTAGACGATCCGCCAACAGGAGAGGATTAACGCTTCGAGTACTGCGGTGCGCGGCGGGCCTTGTGAAGGCCGATCTTCTTGCGTTCCACCTGGCGGGCATCGCGGGTGACAAAACCGGCGCGTCGCAGGGGCGAGCGCAACTCGTCGTCGTACTCTATCAATGCACGGGTGATCCCGTGCCGGATCGCGCCGGCCTGGCCACTGCTGCCGCCACCCTTTACCGTGACGACGATATCAAAACTGTCTTCATGATTGGTCTTTCCCAGTGGCTGACGCACGATCATGCGGGCGGTTTCACGACCGAAATACTGGTCCAGGGGCCGCTTGTTGACCGTTATGCTGCCATTACCCTTGCGCAGGTAAACCCGCGCCGTCGAGGTCTTGCGTCGTCCGGTACTGTAGTAAATATCGCTCATCTTCCGGTATTCCTGTGGCCGCCTGTGTTGTTTCGCGGTCGTTGGGTAAGGTTCACTCAGATATCCAGTGTCCTGGGCTGCTGGGCGGCATGCTTGTGGTCGGGACCGGCATAGACCTTGAGTTTACGGTACATTGCACGCCCCAGCGGATTCTTCGGCAGCATGCCCTTGACGGCCAGTTCGATGACCCGCCCCGGCGCCCTGGCCTGCAGTTTCTCGAAACTGATGGACTTCAGGTTGCCGACAAAGCCCGTGTGGTGATGATACATCTTGTCGGTCGCCTTGTTCCCGGTCACGTGCACCTTGTCTGCATTCACGACAATGATATAGTCGCCGGTATCCACATGCGGCGTGTATTCCGGCTTGTGCTTGCCACGCAGACGGCGTGCGACCTCTGTCGCCAGGCGTCCGAGCGGCTTGCCGGTCGCATCCACGACGAACCAGTTGCGATTCACCTCGTGCGGCTTGGCCGTATATGTCCTCATCGGGGTTACTCCGGGACCTGCCCAAAAACAAGAGCGGGGATGTTACATAAGCGGCTGGAAACTTACAAGACCAGTGAACCGCATCCGCTGCTTGTTCAGGCCCTGCGGACCGCCAAAGGGACCGTCACCCCGGGATCCCGGGGGAGATTCTCCAATACTATGGCATACGGAGTACCCCGCGTACCCGCAGGCAAAAAAAAAGCGCGGTTTATAAAACCGCGCTTCATAAACCTCCTTGGGGGGAGGTGGAGGAGCACTGATTGGCTAAAGAAGATAGGGGGGCAAGCCAATCAGCGTGTTAGAATTCTCTAATATACTTCCGTGGATGTCAAGCGTCGGGATTATTTACTTTTTTCCCGCCTGCTGGAAATTTATATCTAATTGATTTTATTGATTATATGAAAATCTAATTAAGAATCATTTACAAAATTACCGGCCAACGGATCGTCCAGACAAGACAGGCTAGATCAGCAATCGCTCTACGATCCGGCCATTGACCAGGTGCTCTTCAATGATCTCGTCGACATCCGACTGATCTATATATGTATACCAGACCCCTTCCGGGTATACGACCAGTACCGGTCCTTCCTGGCAACGGTCAAGGCAACCGGCCGTGTTGATACGCACGCCGCCACGTCCGGCGATCCCGAGTCGTTTGCTGCTCTGTTTGGCGTAATCCCGCATGCCCTGCGCATCAAATCGCTGACAGCAATCACTGCCGTCATCGCGCAGGTTCGTGCAGAAAAACACATGGTAACGATAATAGTCCATGCACGAACAATACAAGAAGGCAGGTTCGGGTAAAAGCCGGCGCGGGACGCGCTACCGTGAACGTGCTATCTTGAGTTCATGGACTCCAGGAACCGGAATATCATTGACCGTTGTATCACGCAGCTTGATCAGGCCGTACGCACCGTATTTGGCGAGCCCGTTGGATC
>CP070821.1:2585746-2617867 GCA_020344335.1 Gammaproteobacteria bacterium
ATCGCTGTGGCCGATGGTCGTGGCCCGTGGTGACATCAATTTCATTACTGTCGGTGCGCGTACCAATATCCAGGATGGTACCGTCCTGCATGTCACACATGACAGTGAATATGATCCGGGCGGTTTCGCACTCGCCATCGGTGCCGATATCACTGTCGGACATCAGTGCATCCTGCATGGCTGTACCATTGAAGATAGCTGCCTGATAGGCATGGCCTCCACGGTAATGGACGGCGCGGTGCTCCGCTCCGGTGTATTGCTGGGTGCCGGTAGCCTGGTGACGCCGGGACAGGAACTGGAGGGCGGTTACGTGTGGATGGGATCGCCGGCACGCAGGATGCGGCCGTTGCGCGACAGGGAACAGGCATTCTTCGAATACTCCGCCAGGCACTATGTCAAAGTAAAAAACCGGCACATGGCAAACTCATAGCATGTCTGCTGACCTTTGCCTGATAATCGTTACATGCATGACTGATAGGAGCCAGTTCACAGGATGATTGTTTTCATCGGTAACCTCCCCGCTGATATCACTGCGAATGAAATCACTGCCCTGGCGCAGCTGGCAGCCGGTAACGCCGTAAGAATTTACAAAAAGCAGGATGGTTCCGGCAGCCGGTACCGCTATGGTCTGGTGCACATGGAATCGGAGAGGGAAGGCAGAAAGCTGATACGGCGGCTGCAGAAGATCGCAGTGAGAGGGTACAGTCTGCAGGCCCGGGAATTCAGAGATCGCCGTGTCATAAACGAACGCCGCCGGCTCGACTGGCGCATTGTCCCCTGGAATGGACCGGAACGCCGCAGGGGTGAACGGCGCGTAGCGGATTAAAAAGGGAACCGCCAGTCAGTTCAGCGTGTTGATATCTACAGGCAGGCAAGCCCCGGGATACCCGGCCTTCTGTTTCGAGACGAGTAGCGGTTAACCGGTACGCAGTGCAGCAATCACTCGTGCGGTGTCCGGGCGCACATCCCGCCACAGGTAAAACGATTCCGCCGCCTGCTCGACCAGCATACCCAGTCCGTCCAGCGAATGAGCGGCTCCACGTTCCATGCCCCAGCGTACAAACGCCGTGGGTTCATCACCGTACATCATGTCATAGCACCACGTGCGACTGTTGACCACGCCGTCTGGCAGCGCCGGGACCTCCCCTGCCAGGCTTGCCGCCGTGGCATTGAGAATGACATCGAAGGACTGACCGTCGGGCTCGTCCAGGCCGCAGCCCTCGATCCGGCCCAGTCCGCAAAAGCGCCGTGCCAGTTCAACGGCCTTTTCGGGTGTGCGGTTGGCAACTACCAGCAGTGCGGGCTGTTCATTCAGCATGGGTCCGATGACCCCCTGGGCGGCACCCCCGGCCCCGACCAGCAGTACCCGCTTGCCGGCCAGCGCACAGCCATGATTGCGGGTCAGGTCACGCACCAGGCCAACCCCGTCGGTATTGTCACCGAAATGCCTGCCCGAGGCATCGAGCACCAGGGTGTTGACCGCGCCCGCCAGCTCGGCACGCTCGCTGCGACGTGACGCCAGGGCCCAGGCGTCTTCCTTGAACGGGACGGTGATATTCAGGCCCCGGCCGCCGCCGGCATGAAACTCCCTGACGGCAGTGGCGAGTCCGCCGGGTTCCACCAGGATGGCGGAGTACTCAATGTCCTGGCCGGTCTGGCGTGCGAAAAGGCTATGTATGCGGGGCGATTTGCTGTGGGCAACCGGGTTGCCCATGACGGCATAGCGGTCGGTCATCCCGTTTGCAGCCAGCGTGCCACGGTCATGGCATAGTAACTCAGGATGGCATCGGCGCCGGCGCGCTTGAATGCCAGCAGCGATTCCATGACGACGGCCCGTTCCTCCAGCCAGCCGTGTTGTGCGGCGGCCTTGAGCATCGCGTATTCGCCGCTGACCTGATAGGCAAATGTCGGGATACCGAAGTGGTCCCGTGCACGCCGGATGATGTCCAGGTAGGGCAGGCCCGGCTTGACCATGATCATGTCCGCGCCTTCCTCGATATCCAGTGCGATCTCCCGCAGCGCCTCGTCACTGTTGGCCGGGTCCATCTGGTAACTGTACTTGTCGCCGCTGCCGAGGTTTGCCGCTGATCCGACTGCATCACGAAACGGACCATAGAAGGCAGAGGCATACTTCGCGGAGTAGGCAAGGATACGGGTATTGCTGTGACCGGCGTTCTCCAGTGCGGTTCGAATGGCGCCGATACGACCATCCATCATGTCGGAGGGGGCAACGATATCCGCGCCTACACTGGCGTGTGATTCGGCCTGCTTGACCAGTACCTCGACGGTGGCATCGTTCAATACATAGCCGTTTTCATCAATCAGGCCATCCTGGCCATGTGTAGTGAAGGGATCGAGCGCCACGTCGGTGATGATGCCGAGTCCGGGCAGCTCCTCCTTCAGCGCGCGGACCGCGCGCTGCGCCAGCCCGTCAGGGTTGAAGGCCTCGCGTGCATCCTCGGTTTTCTGTTCTACGGGTGTCACCGGGAACAGGGCGATGGCGGGGATGCCGAGTTCATATGCCTCGGCGGCATCGCGCAAGAGTTCATCGATACTGAGGCGTTCAGTGTCCGGCATAGACGGCACCGGCTCGCGCTGGCCATTGCCCTCGAGCACGAAGACCGGGTAAATCAGGTCATCTGTTGTCAGCCGGTGTTCGCGCATCAGGCGCCGGGTAAATTCATCGCGACGCATGCGCCGCATGCGCGTGCCGGGGTAGGCGCCCTGCCCTGCTGGTTTCGCTGTCACACTGGCCTCCACAAGTCTTCGCAGACAGCTAGTGTACCGTGCCCTGATGGCCTGTTGCGAGACCGGGCAAGATACCAATGTACGGGATTGGCGTGTAAGCTGGACTGATGATGGATAGGCAGCAGCATCTTACCGGACATCCGGCCGCTGATCTGCTGTGCACGCAGCGGCAGTCACTGGCTGCCTGGTATGCCGAGCCGGCGACCGCAAGGGAATTGAGTGGACTGCAGCAGGCGGCCGAGGCCGGGTTGCGGGTACGGCTGTGCCGGGGCCGCTCGAGCTTCCGGCCGCAACTGCTGCAGCTGGTTTGCCAGCACCTGAACGGGTCGGACATCGAGCCGGGTTACCGGCGTCTGCTTGCCACTTTGCGAGATGCATACGACATGGCATTGCTGGAGCTGGTATACGGGCAATTGCTGATTAGCCGGAAACTGCAAACGGCAACGGCGCACCTGGAAAGTGGGTTTCTTCAGGCGGCCCGCTATCTGGACTCGGCCGATTACTTTCGTCTTGTCAGGCGGCATGAACTGCTGGGATATCTGGTGCTGAGCGAAAATCCGGCGGGACCGCAACCGCTGGATGCGCTGTTGTCGGAGGCAGCCGTTATCAGGCGCTTGCGCGCGAACGATAGGCGGCATTACGTAAATGCACATCATGACACGGTGGGTTGAGTCCGGTACGAACGCAGTGTGAATGCGATTCTGAATATCTGCCGCGTAACTGCGAACCAGCTGGCCCCGATAACCCTGCTGGGAGCCGTGGCTGCCTACCTGTACCCGCCGTTGTTCCTGGTATTCAAGGACAGTTTCCTGTGGTTTTTCGCCGCCACCATGTTCGCACGGGGGATCGTGCTGGACAGCGTGGAGCTGAGAGAGACGGTGCGCCACCCGGGCCGCATCGGACTGGGGGTGCTGACGCAGTTCACGGTGATGCCGGCGCTGGGCTTTGCCGCTGCGGTCGTGAGTCCCTTGCCGCCAGAGGTTGCGCTGGGCTTTATCATCGTCGCGTGTGCCCCGGGTGCCATGGCTAGTAATGTCATTGTCTATCTGGCCGGTGGTGCCGTGGCATTTTCAGTGGCCCTGACCACGGTGGCGACCTTTCTGTCGCCATTGCTGACGCCAACACTGGTCGAGTGGCTCGGCAATGCCTTTCTGGAAATCCCTTTCTGGCCGATGATGAAGACCATTGTGCTGGTCGTGGTACTGCCGCTGGCGGCGGGGATGTCATTGCACCGTGTGCTCGGGCGCCGGCTTGACGTGGCGCGTGCCATCGCACCGGCCGTGGCTGCTGTAGCGATAGTTATTATTTGCAGTTATGCGGTCGCGGCAAACCAGGAACGCATCGCGGTGGTGGGTGCCTGGGTGATCGTGATGGTGGTGCTGGTGAATGCATTAGGTTACCTCGCCGGCTGGTGGCTCGCGCGTCTCTATGGATTTGACCTGCGCCACCGCCTGACACTGGCGATCGAGATCGGGATGCAGAATGCAGGGCTCGGGGTTGCCCTGGCACTTGCGCACTTTTCGCCGGCAACGGCCTTGCCCGGCGCCCTGTTTGCCTTCTGGTGCATCCTGACGGCCGCCGGGGCCAGCTCGTGGCTACGCAAGCGCCAGACGGGTGCCGCATCCATTCCGCTTATAGATTAAAAATCTATATAATTCAGTAAGATAAATTGTACATTGGCCGGTCCGGCCCTGTTCCTAAAGCTTCTTGCCGCCATGCCGTTAACCCGGGTAGAGGTGGCTGTGACGTGGGTCCAGGAAGGATTAGGGAGGATCAGGACCCATCTCAGAGACAGTTTCATTGCACCGCAACACCGACTCCTCCGACGCTGAAAAGCGTTTTTCACCCCGCCTAACCGCGGGGTTTTTTTTGTCCGAAGAAAATCCGGGTTGGGTATGGCCTCATGGCACAAGGAAAACGGATCAAAGAAGGGCTATAAACAGTCAATACCGGTCATGTATCGCTGACATAAAAAAACGGTGACCCTCAAATAAGGATCACCTCGGCGACAAATGATGTTGCGTTACCCATTGCTTTTCGCCTTCGAAACCCGTGCTGGCTGTCTGGGCAGCCGTCTCTCGGAAAAATGCCTTTACCGGCAAGGCGCGCGGATGTCATGGTCCGCACTCTCAAAGGGAAAAGGCATGCCGCTCCGTTCGCGCGTAGATGGAGAAAGGCACAAGGCCGCATTCACGCTGCAAGCTGGCGATAGACCGGAAAGGGTCATTTCCTGATATCCTGCGCGCCTGCAATTACACACACGGATTGACGACAGCACGGTTTGCCGCACCACTTGCTTATGCCCGATTCATTCCATCCCCTTTTGCAACAACTGTTGAACAACGACGATTTGCTCACGGCCGTGCTGGTGACGGTTATCGCAGCCCTGGTTTTGCTGTTTCTGTTCCGTGCCCGGCTTAAAAACTGGCGACAGGAGCGTATGATAGGCAGGGTCATCCGGCGACTCGGCGTGCGATCAATGAAAGATATCCACCTGCCGGACGGCATGGGTGGCGAGGTCACGATCGAGCACCTGTTGCTTGGTCGAGATACCATTCATGTGGTCGGCGTGAAGCGCTTTGAAGGGTTGATCTTCGGAAGTCCGCACACCGACCAGTGGACACAGGTCATAGACCGGCGAAGTTACAAGTTCGACAACCCCGATAATTACCTGCAACGCCAGGTCGATGCCGTTAGCCTGGTTACACCCGGTGTTAGTGTAAGTGGGTGGCATCTGTTCGGGCACAGCGCAAAATTTCCCAAGGACAAACCGGAAAACGTCCTGCAGCCGGGCGATATCAGGTCGCTCCCAAGACGACCGCGACGCCGCGATATCCCGAAACCGTTACACGCCGCGTGGAAACAGCTTGTGAAGTACAGGAAAAACAAAGGCGCTTTCGCCTGAAGTTCAAGGTATTGGACAGCTGTTCGCCCCGGTTTCGTCCCGTCACCAGGAGTTTTTGCTGAAATCTGCTGCCTTCCGGATATCCAGGCCTTGACGCTGAACTCCTGTTTATCTGGCTTCCTGCCATCAAATGGAAGTGTCCTTTAGATACAGTTTGAAGGTCCGCTTTCGTCGAAAATACGACTTTATCGAATGCCAGCGATCGACTGCTTTATATTGATGGCAGTAATTCAGTTACATAAACAGAATCTCTTTGGTGGTAGTATCCGTTAATTCAGTGTATGAATGTTTTTGCAATTAGTGTGCAACTCCGAAATCATTTTGCTGACCGCTTTGTTGTTATATTTGCCAGGACTGGCCTTACTAATAGAAGGTCCCCTTGGTAGAGTAGCCAAGTCACGTGCGGTGACAATTTGAAGATCGTTCTCGGACCAACCATTTGCCTGCATCAGTTCCACTGGATTACTAAGGCGCTGCACTTGGTCTGACACGAGAAATACAGAAAATCTAGATTCACCTCTTGAAGGTTGAGGTACTGCCACCATGCCGCGTGGTGGCCCATCAATGTACGTATCGACCAAGGGGGCTATAGACCTTGCGATAATGGCATAGCCTTCTGCGAGTGGGTGTCCGTTATTGGGAGGATACAGAGGTACATCAAGTAGTGCCGCCTGCTGTAACGATGTCAATACATCGATGTAGTTAACCCCATCTAGCTGGGACAGTCGGTTTTCTGCGAGTTTGATAAAGCGGGATTCGGATGTGACTAGCTTTTGATAACTGGCCGGTACCTGCAGCTGTTCTTTCCTCACGCGCTCTGAATAAACAAGCTCTGTTGTTGGTATGATTGTGAATATTAGTTTAATACCCTCACTTACGGCGATCTTCTGCATCAGTTCCGAAACGCGCAATATAATTTCATAACCTGCTGCAACCGAGGGATAGTCCGGGTGATTGCTAGCTAGCCGCAATGTTGGTGCAAACAGGAAATTAATTGAGCCTGTAAAATCGACTTTCCACAATTCGTCGTCCGGCGGGGGAAAGCCCGGGTTGGGTGGTGTATCCGATTTGACGAGACTGGCGTCAGTCCTGAGAAAGTCCCAGTGGTCATCACTGTAGGCTTTCAGGAAAGAATCCATGGGATCGTTGCCGGTATAAAATGCAACGATAACTACCTTCGGTTTGAATAATAGCGCCTTGTTGAATATTTCCAAGTATTCGACCGCACCCCAGCCACCGACAGACATGTTGTACACTACAGGTGACTTGCATCCCAGTGCTGTCTTTAACTGTCCAGGCCATGTTTGTTCTATCGGCACATTATTGCCATATGTCTGGCTGTCACCAATTGTGATGATGTCGGCGACATTAGGTATCTGTCGGTTGCGGAAGCCCAGTATATCGTGAGGCCCCATTGTCTCTACATCTTGATATAGCGGGCGCGCACGATGTGCATAGGGATCACGAATGATCATAGGCCCGCCCTCCTTATAATCCTCCTGTCTGAATACACCATCAAAGAATGGCACTACTTCCTTGCTGACCTGGACCATTTGCAAGTCTACGGGAATGCCAAGTAATTTTGGTGCATACCAGCGTATGATGTTGAGCGCTGCAAAGAGTGTTGCAAGTGTTATGATAGCAATCAGGAGTGAGTTTCTAACCATTAATAATCACCCGTGCTTCTCAAATTTGAATGGTTTACAAACGGGGTAAGCATAACCAGCTAATTTTCTAAGAATCCAGCTAAATATCACATATATTTACTGGGTCGCCAGGCCCAAGTTCTTATATGGATGCTTCTCTATTATGTTTGATAACCAGATTCGAATGTCGTCTTTTGATCCATTGTACAAATTCGAACAATCGCGCTAAATGTCATGTTTGGGTCGTTATTTGTAGTTAAGTGATTGTTTATATAAACACCTACTAAATGACTGGAATGGGTCGTTTCCGGACCTTTAGCCCTTTCTTGAATATCGATCAGATCACTCTGATAGACCCGCTACAGCAATTTATGGTGAAGTCGTAATTGATGACTCCCGATTACGCAGTGATCTCGTCGGAGTTATGGTGTTACGATGATTCTTGCAGCCAGTCCCGTGGCCTGAGAAATACCTCATAGAGTTCCGCCTCGGCCGTGCCCGGTTCCGGGTGCCAGTCATAGCGCCAGTGCACCTGTGGTGGCAGGGACATGAGGATGGCCTCTGTGCGCCCACCGGATTGCAGGCCGAACAGGGTGCCTCTGTCGTAGACCAGGTTGAACTCCACGTACCGGCCGCGACGGTATGCCTGGAACTCGCGTTCGCGCTCACCGTAGGCAAGACCCTTGCGGCGTTCCACAATTGGCAAATAAGCCGGCAGGAAGTGGTTGCCGACACTGATCATCAGGGAACAGCAGCGTTCGAAGCCGCCTTCAATCAGGTCATCGAAGAACAGGCCGCCGATGCCGCGTGGTTCCTCGCGGTGTTTGATGTAAAAGTAGTCATCACACCATTTCTTGAATTTCGGGTACACCTCTTCCCCGAACGGCGTGCAGGCCTCCTTTGCCAGCCGGTGCCAGTGCACGGCATCCTCTTCGAAACCGTAATACGGGGTCAGGTCGAAACCGCCGCCAAACCACCAGACCGGATCGGTATTGCCTTTTTCCGCGATGAAGAAGCGCACGTTGGCGTGCGTGGTGGGCACGTAGGGATTGCGCGGGTGGATCACCAACGAGACGCCCATCGCCTGGAATGCCCTGCCGGCGAGTTCGGGACGGGTCGCTGTCGCAGACGGCGGCAGCTCGTCGCCGTAGACATGCGAGAAATTGATGCCGGCCTTTTCGAAAATTGCCCCGTCCTCCATGACGCGTGAACGTCCGCCACCGCCTTCTGCACGTGTCCAGCGATCTTCCCGAAAGCATTGCCTGCCATCCACCTTTTCCATCGCAGCACAGATGCTGTCCTGCAGATCCAGCAGATACATGCGTACCGTGTCGATCTGTTTTTTACCAACGGGCGTTTCAGTTACCGGCATTTTCGGGGTCTGTCCTTGTCATGCAGGATTGTTTAGCCGGGCTGTCGCAGGATCTTGCCGGTAACACCGTCACGGATGGTGCTGGCCTGCCCGGTGCCGCATGCGCCGTGCAGGACATAGTCCAGTGCGGCATTGAAGATATTGTAGATTTCGAGTGCACTGGTAGCAGGCCGGCGCCCGTGGAGATTCGCGCTGGTAGAGACCAGTGGCCCGTCCCAGTGTTCACACAGTGCCGCGGCCACGGGATGATCGGTGATGCGTACGGCGAGGCTTGTGTGTTTGCCGCGCAACCAGACCGGTATTTCCTGTAGACACGGCAGGGTCCAGGTCACTGGTCCCTGCTGTCTGGCGGAAATCCGTTTTCTGGCGGCGAGGGGCAGCGGCAGCAGCAAGGACTCCACTTGTGTGAAGTTGCTGGCGATCAGGATGACACCGTGGTCTATATTCCGGTGTTTCAGGCCCAGCAGGCGCAGTACGGCGTCGCCGTTGAACGGGTCACAGCCCAGTCCATAGACAGTTTCGGTCGGGTAGGCGATTATGCCGCCGGCTGCAATGTGCCGAACGGCCTCACGGATATGCCAGCTCATTAAATTTCATCCTTAAAGCAGCTCGCACCGTAGCGCGATCACGGACCGCTTGTCCAGCTGTCGCGGACACAGGGACGATGTAAGGGACGAACAAGTGTCGCGGGACGTATGGATGGCCGTTTCGCATATCCTTGTGCTTCACGGCACCCGGGCTTCCTGCCCCTCGCCGGGAGTGAGTAGGCAGGAAGCCCCGCTGGTGTCCATACACTCGTGCGAAAAATATTGTCAGCTGGCTTCCTTGTCAACCGTCGCTGCGGTTTCTTCCCAGGGCTCGACGAACCTGCAATCCTGTTGCGGACAGACCCGCTGGGTACCGGAGCGCTTGGTGGTCTTGATGCTGGTAATCGGCCAGTTGCACTTCGGACAGGGTTCCGCCAGCGGCTGGTTCCAGAGCGCATAGTCGCAATCCGGATAGCGTTCGCAGGAATAGAAGATCTTGCCACGGCGGGACTTGCGTTTGAGGATGGTGCCCTTGTGGCATTGCGGGCAGGGTACTTCGGTGTCCTCCGGTTTTTCCAGTGGCTCGATATGCTTGCAGTCCGGGTAGCTGCTGCAGCCGATGAACTTGCCATAGCGGCCGTTACGTACGATGAGTTGTGAATCGCACTTCGGGCAGCTGCGACCTTCAACGATCTCCGGTTCTGCACTCTCGCTGTCTTCACCGACATTACGGGTGTATTTGCATTCCGGGTAGCCGGAACAGCCGATGAAAAACCCGCCTTTCCCGAGGCTCATCTGCAGCTGTTTGCCGCACTCCGGGCAGTTTTCATCGATAGACTTGGGGTATGGCCGGTTGTATTCCTTGGCAACCAGTCGTTTGAACGGTTTCCAGAACTCATTCATAACCGGTATCCAGTCCTTTTCACCGCGTGATACCGCATCGAGCTCGTCTTCGAGTTCCGCGGTAAAGTCGTAGTCAACATAGGAGGTGAAATTGTCTGTCAGGAACTCCACAACGACGCGCCCGACATCTGTCGGGTAAAAGCGTTTCTTCTCCAGGATAACGTAGTCGCGTGCCTGCAGTGTCGATATGATGGTGGCATAGGTTGACGGTCTGCCGATACCATATTCCTCGAGCGTCTTTACCAGGCTGGCCTCGGAATAGCGCGGTGGCGGCTCGGTAAAATGCTGGTCAGCACGGATTTCCTTCAGCGTACAGCTATCCCCTGCCTCCAGTGGCGGCAGGAGTTTTTCGTCGTTATTGCCTTTCCTGTCGTCCACTCCTTCCTGGTAGACCGCCATGAAGCCCGGATCGACTACGGTTGAGCCGGTGGCACGCAGCCGGTTGCCTGCGCCACAGTTGAAGTCCACGCTCACGGTATTGATGGTGGCGTGGATCATTTGGCAGGCGATGGTGCGTTTCCAGATCAGGTTATAGAGTTTCAGCTGCTCCGCGCTCAGGTATTGCTTGATGTCGTCCGGCACGTGCCGTACCGACGTGGGGCGGATGGCCTCGTGTGCCTCCTGCGCATTCTTCGCCTTGGTCTTGTAGGTGCGCGGCTTGTCGGGCAGTGCCTCCTTGCCAAAACGCTCCGGGATGAAGGCACGCAGTTCGTCGATAGCATCCTGGGCCAGGTTGACCGAGTCGGTACGCATGTAGGTGATCAGGCCGACGGTCTCACCGCCGATGTCCATCCCTTCATAGAGTTGCTGTGCTATCCGCATGGTGCGGCTGGCGGTAAATCCGAGCTTGCGTGAGGCCTCCTGTTGCAGCGTCGACGTTGTGAAGGGAGCAGCCGGGTTGCGCCGGCGCTGTTTCTTTTCGACATTTTCGACAATGAGTTTGCCGTCAGCAGCTGCCAGCAGCTCTTCCCGGGCCTTGTTGGCACTGGGGGCATCGGTAATCGAAAACTGTTTCAGTTTTTCATCATGCAGATGGGTCAGGCGCGCGATGAAATCGTGCCCGTCATGTGTGAGGTCGCCTTCCAGGGTCCAGTATTCGCGCGGCTTGAAATTCTCGATCTCGATTTCGCGTTCGACGATCATCCGCAGTGCGGGACTTTGCACGCGGCCTGCCGACAGCCCGCGGCGGATCTTTTTCCACAGAAGCGGCGACAGCTTGAAACCAACCAGGTAGTCCAGTGCACGGCGTGCCTGCTGGGCGTTGATCAGCTCGGTAGAGAGTTCACGTGAATTTTCGATCGCCTCGTTGATGGCGCGCTTGGTGATTTCGTTGAACGCGACCCGGTATACGGGCTTGTCCTTGAGAACTTTCTTCTCCTTGAGTAATTCGACAAGGTGCCAGGAGATGGCTTCCCCCTCACGGTCCGGATCGGTAGCGAGATAGAGTACATCTGCCTTTTTTATCGCCTTGACAATGTTGTCGACGTGTTTTGAGTTGCGCTCGATGAGCTGGTATTTCATGGCGAAGTCATGATCGGGGTCGACTGCACCCTCCTTCGGTACGAGATCGCGGACATGGCCATACGACGCCATCACATCGTATGCCTTGCCTAGATATTTCTTGATGGTTTTCGCCTTGGCGGGCGATTCAACGATAACGAGATTTTTACTCATAGGAATACAGGGCAGACAGGCATTATGACTACCTGGCCTGTCCTCAGAGGGGATTAATGGAGGCGGTTGGTCATGTTTTCAAACACCATATCTTCCAGCCAGGCATAGGCCGCCTCTTCTCCGGGCTGGTTGAACAGCACCATCAGGACAACCCATTTCAGCTGTTCGATATCGAAATCCTCATTTTCCAGCGCCATGGCGCGATCGATGACAAGCTCCCGGCTGATGGGATTGAGGACGCCCTTCTGCTCCAGGAATAGCAGCAGCCCCTGGCACTCGGTATCGAGCCGCCCGGTTTCCTGCTCGGAAAACAGCCGCAGCGAGTGCTCGGCCTGCATGACGGCAGGCGGTGTACCGGTGGCCAGGTCTTCCAGCCAGTTAAATGCCCGCTCAATCTCGGGCGCCGGGAAGCCGGCCGTGTGGAGTTCGTGCTGCATGGCTTCGCGATCCGGCGCAACCGGGTTTTCCTCATCCATATAATAGTTTTCAAACAGATACATCAGCACGTCGAAAACATTTTCTTTCATAAATAAACCTGTTATTTCAATCGGTTATATAGTCCTCCCGGGCTGGAGGCTACGAATCCACGTAATTCCAGCTGCAGGAGCATGGAGGAAACTTCTGCCGGCGTCAATCCGCAGGTTTCCACCAGTACGTCCACCGGTACGGGATCATAACCGATGGCATCCAGCAGCCTGGCGTACTCCGGATCGAGTTTTGGTGTGTCATCCGTGTCTTTGTCGGAGTCGGAGACTTCCTGCAGGGTCCCGGCCAGTGCCAGCGCACCCAGCTCATCGACTATGTCCTGTGCGGTCTCGACCAGCTTGGCCCCCTGGCGGATCAGGATATGACAACCGCGTGCCAGCGGATTGTGGATCGAACCGGGTATTGCAAATACCTCGCGGCCCTGTTCCGCGGCACAGCGAGCACTAATCAGGGAGCCGGAACGCTGTGCCGCCTCAACCACCAGGATACCCAGACTCAGTCCGCTGATGATGCGATTACGACGCGGAAAGTTTTCCGGCCGGGGCTGTGTCCCGATCGGGAACTCGGACACCAGTGCGCCCTGTTCGGCAATCCGGTGAGCGAGTTGCCGGTGACTTGCCGGATACACGCGATCCAGCCCCGTGCCCATGACGGCAATGGTTGGCTGATCGGCCTGCAGGGCACCGGTATGACTGGCAGCATCAATGCCCAGCGCCAGTCCGCTGGTGATCACCAGCCCGGCACGGGACAGGTGTTCGGCGAAATCGGTGGCGGTTCGCAGACCGCCCGGTGTGGGATTGCGGCTACCGACCATGGCGAGTTGCATCTTGCGCAGCACCTCAATATTGCCGTGCACATACAGCAGGGGTGGCGGGTCGGGTATTTCCAGCAGCAGGGGGGGATAAGTCGCATCCCGGCAGGTGATGATCCGGTTGTCGTCCCGTGCAGACCAGGCAAGGTCGCGCTCGATGGTCGCCGGGTCCGGTTGCCGCAGTGCCTGTATGGCTGGCAGATCGAGGCCGCAGCGGCGTAGCTGTTCTGAGGGTGCCTGGAGAATCTCCCCGGCATCCGCGAACGAGTCCAGTAACCGATGTATGCTGGCTAACCCCACGCCCGGGGTTTGGGTCAGTGTCAGCCAGTGTGTAAGAGTGTCAGTTTGGTCAGTCGGGGATAACGCCACCATGGCGGCTAGTTATCCCGCCCTGTGACAGGCAGTCGCTTGATATTCATTGTTTACCCTTCCCTGGGTTGGTTGCTGGTGCGAGTCCCCTCAGGGTGCCCGCACGAAGTCATGTATATGGATAGCATTGGTGGCCTTCATTACGAGGCAGAAGCTGACACGTTCGAAGGTCCGGAATACCATCAGCATGCCGGCTTCCTCGTCCGGTAGTCTCACCGTGTCACCGCGCTTGCCGCTGACGATGTCGCGTACGCGTTCGCCTGCCCGGAATATTTTCATGATATGCCCGGTTTCCATGCCGTCGGCCTCACCACGGTTGATCACCACCACGTTGAACTGGCCGATCTGGCTGACACCGCCGTGTACGGAAATAATGCGTCCCTCGGTGCCGGCTGCGGGGGCATGTGGCGTGAAGTGGGTAGCCAGCTCATCCTTGGACGACGGCCAGAGGCGGTCACCGACGCGGGCTTCACGATCGGTCTTGGTCAGCAGCAGGGTTGCCGGGTCACCAAACCGCTGCACGGCCCCCTCACCCACGTAAATGGCTTCATAGCCGAGCACTTCCTCGGTGTCCGGATCGATATACGGGCCACCGGGTTCGAAGAGATCGAACAGGCCGACATCCGTACCCTCGATGCGGCGCGCGTAGACGCGGTCGCCGGCTCCAGTGACGATGTGATCGTCGGCACTGGCCACGACGTAGGGAGCCGCCTCCAGCTGGTCCTCGTCAACCACCAGCGGTTTGGTCAGGAACTGCTTGATTGCATCCATCGGTATGGTCGGGATGGCGCTCTCGAGGCTTTCTACCCGGATCTGTGGCGACAGCTTGACATCACGTCCGCGCTGCAGGCGCAGCTGCGGCTTGCCATCCACGTAGACCAGTGTGAGGATATCACCCGGGTAGATCAGGTGCGGGTTGGCAATCTGCGGATTGACATACCAGATTTCCGGCCACAGCCAGGGGTCGCGCAAAAACATGCTGGAGATGTCCCACAGGGTGTCACCTTTCACCACCACATAGCGGTCCGGATGATCGGGGTTGAGAACGACATCTGCGGCGTACAGTGAACAGGCAAGCAGTGCAGCGCAGACCATTGCGAACAGTTTCTTGATTGACATAGGCATCCCTTTAACGTCGGTTTGTCTCAATACCCGTCCACAGCATGCAATGCAAAGTCAGCGGTCGTGGCTGGTGATTTACGACCACTCGGGAGTGTAGCGGAAAATCCACATAGAACAAAACCTTTTGTCGATCCGGACAACTCGCTCACGGCAGGATGTGATACAGTATATTGGATATCATCAGCTTGAATTGTGACGGTTATCACATGGCACTCCTGGAAATTCTCCACTTTCCCGATCCGCGTCTGCGCAACAGGGCACAAACCGTGTTGCAGGTCGATGACGAGATTCGCAAACTGGTCGACGATATGTTCGAGACCATGTATGCGGCACCGGGCATTGGCCTTGCTGCGACACAGGTCAACAGCAGCATGCGGGTCGTCGTTATTGATATATCGGAAGATAAGAGCCAGCCTTTATGCCTGATTAACCCCGAAATCCTGGAAACCCGGGGCAGTGAAGAGATGGAAGAGGGCTGCCTGTCTGTGCCGGGATTCTACGAGATGGTGCAACGCGCCGACTGGGTAAGGGTCCGGGCACTTGACCGGGACGGGAAGACCTGCGAACTGGAGACCGACGGCCTGCTGGCGGTCTGCATCCAGCATGAGATCGATCACCTGGACGGCAAGCTGTTTGTTGATTACCTGTCGCAGCTGAAACGCACGCGTATCCGGAAAAAACTGGAAAAACAGGAGCGCCAGGGCGTATTCGAGAAGCCTGAACAACGTGGCCATCAGGTGATTTGACCGCTACTGGCCGGTACGCCGGATACTCCCCGGGCGGGGAATTCATGATGAAAATCGTCTTTTCCGGGACCCCGGACTTCGCCGTTCCCGTCCTGGAGGCACTGCTGCAATCCGCACACGAGGTGGTGGCTGTCTATACCCAGCCGGATCGTCCGGCCGGTCGCGGACGCCGAAGACGCATGAGCCCCGTCAAGCAACTGGCAATGGACCGGGGCATTCCGGTACGGCAACCCGTGACCCTGCGTGATGCCTCGGCCCAGGCCGAGCTCGCCGCCCTGCATGCGGACCTCATGGTCGTGGTTGCCTATGGTCTGATCCTGCCGCGAGTGGTACTGGTCATGCCCCGGCTGGGATGTGTCAATGTCCATGCCTCCCTGTTGCCGCGCTGGCGGGGCGCAGCACCGATACAGCGTGCCATCCTGGCCGGGGACACGGAAACCGGGATCAGCCTGATGCAGGTGGAAGCCGGCCTGGACAGCGGGCCGGTTCTGGCGAGTGGTGCCTGCGCAATCGGGGCCACGGAAACCGGCGGACAGTTGCACGATCGACTGGCACAAATCGGCGCGCAGTTGTTACGGGACAATCTCGACGCGATCGAGCAAGGCACTCTCACGGCCCGGATCCAGGATGAAGCACAGGTCACCTATGCCGCCAAGCTGGACAAGAGTGAGGCGTTGATGGACTGGAGCCTGCCCGCCGAGGAGCTGGATCGCCGGGTGCGTGCGTTTAATCCCTGGCCGGTTGCCGAGACGCAGTATGCCGGCAGGCAACTCCGGATCTGGGAGGCCTGTGTGGCATCAGCCAGTGACCCGGGTCAGGTACCCGGCAGCGTTGTGGCTGCCGGCAAAAAAGGCATCGACGTGGCCTGTGGTAGCGGCGTGCTGAGATTGCTTAGGGTACAGTTACCGGGTGCCCGTCCGGTAGCCGCTGCCGATTTTGTCAATGCGCACGCTCTTGCCGGGGTGCGTTTCGGTGCCGGATGAACGCGCGCGGCCGGGCAGCATGCCTGCTCGTGCGTGTTGTCGACGACGGTCAGTCGCTGACTGACGCCCTTGCCCGTCAGCCTCCCGGTCTCGATCTGCAACAACAGCGGCTGGTCCAGGAGCTGTGCTATGGGACCTTGCGCTGGTATTACCAGCTTGTGGCCGTGCTGGACCAGTTGCTGAAAAAACCGCTAAAGCGCCGTGACAGCGATCTGCGCTGCCTGTTGCTGGTCGGACTCTACCAGTTGATGCATACCCGTGTGCCGTCACATGTTGCCGTGCATGAAACAGTCCAGGCCAGCCGTGAACTTGGCAAGGAATGGGCCGCGGGACTGGTGAACGCGGTGTTACGCAATTACCAGCGGCAGAGCGCATCGCTGCTGGCAGCAGCGGTTGAGGCATCTCTGGTGGCTCGCCACGCCCACCCGGAATGGTTCATACAGCAGCTGCAAACGGACTGGCCGGAAAACTGGGAAGCCATCCTGAATGCCGGCAACCAGAGGCCACCGTTCAGCCTGCGCGTCAATCAGCGAAAGAGCGGACGCGATGCCTATCTTGACAACTTGCGAAATCAGGACATCAATGCGCGGCCTCTGCCACATACCCGGCAGGGAGTATTGCTGGAGTCACCGCTACCGGTCTCGTCCCTGCCGGGTTTTGCCGAGGGCGTGGTATCGGTACAGGACGCGGCAGCCCAGCAGGCCGCGGAACTGCTCGACCTGCGCAGCGGTCAATATGTACTGGATGCCTGCGCGGCCCCCGGCGGCAAGACGGCACATATCCTGGAGACCGAGCCAGGGCTGGCATCATTGACCGCCGTGGATATCGATGCACAGCGCACCGGCCTGATTGAAGACAACCTGGCCCGCCTCGGACTTGCCGCCAACCTGCGGATCGGGGATGCAGCGGCACCGGACAGCTGGTGGGACGGGCGTCCTTTCGATCGCATCCTGCTGGACGTGCCCTGCTCTGCGACCGGTGTGATTCGCCGCCATCCCGATATCAAGTTACTGCGCCGTCAGAATGACATCCCTGCCCTGGTTGTACGGCAGGCACGTTTACTGGATGCCGTATGGCCCTTGCTAGCGGCAGGCGGTATGCTGTTGTACTCGACTTGCTCGGTACTGGCCGAGGAGAATGAGCAGCAGGTTGGCCGGTTTCTTTCCGGTTGTACGGAGGCTGTTGATGTTACACCGGAGCTACCCTGGGGCAGGGCCGCAGGACACGGGCGGCAGGTGTTTCCAGGAGAGGATGAGATGGACGGGTTTTATTACGCATGCTTGCGCAAGGCCACTTAGCTCACAAATTCATCAGGCAGTCATCTCGCCTCTGCTGTCTGGTATTGCTTGGTGTCTGCGTGCTGTTGATCTCCGGCGAGTTGCAGGCCGGTGACGAAAGCGGTGCGTTTGTTCTGACCGAAGCCGAGGTGGAACTGGGAGAATCTGCCTGGCTGCTGAATGCCTGGCTTGATATCCGGCTTAGCAGCGGTGCACGCGAGGCACTGGAAAACGGTGTGCCTCTGGTATTCGAGTTCCGGGTACAGGCCAGGAAAAAACATCCCTGGCTGTGGGACCAGGTGATCGCGAAACACCGGCAAGTCAGGGAAGTCGTGTATCACGCACTCAGTCGAACCTATATTGTCAGGGATATAAACACCGGGGAACAGAGAGGCTTCCGGCGCCTTGACGAGGCAATGCAGTCAGTGGGTGTACTCCTGAATATCAGTGTGCTCGACTACGGGCTGGTAGAAGACGGCGGTGAGTATTCGATAAGACTGCGCGGCACACTGGATATTGAGTCACTGCCGACCCCGATCCGGTTGCTGGCCTATGTGTCAAACACGTGGTACATGAATAGCGAGTGGTATCAATGGCAGTTGGAAAGATAAAACGACTTAACCTCGGCCTCACGTCAATGCTGCTGCTGTTTGCATTGCTGCTGGTGTTGCTGTGGTTAATGAGTGATGCCACACATAATTCGGAACGCTTCGGCGAACATTATTCCTGGCTGCTGATAGTCAATGCTGTTGTTCTGGTTGTGCTGGGTGCACTGGTGGTCGCGAATATCATCTGGCTGGTTCGACAACAGCGCAAACAGGCAGTGGGAGCAAAACTGACCACGCGCCTGGTGATCATGTTTGCAGTGCTCTCGATCGTACCGGTATCCCTGGTTTACTATTTCTCGTTGCAGTTTCTCCAGCGCGGAATCGACAGCTGGTTCGATGTGAAGATAGAGCAGGCACTCGAGGATGCACTGGATCTCAGCCGAACTGCACTGGATGTGCGACTGCGTGATGTATTGCGGCTGTCCCAGGACATGGCCAGTGAAATCGCGGAGTCTCCTGCCGCGACGATTGCCCTAAACCTGTACGACATTCGGGTGCGCAGCGGTGCCGCCGAGCTCACCCTGCTCGGCAGTGACGGTCGCATCATCGCATCCAGCAGTGCCGACCCGACCGATATCGTGCCCTACCAGCCACCCAGTGACATGCTGCAGGTACTGCATGACGGGCGTCACTATATCGGGCTGGTTCCTGTGGGCGAGTCCGGCCTGCACGCCATTGCCCTGGTGCCGGTCGCATCCTCGCGCGAGGATGGTGAGGTCTATGCGTTTGTCACCCTGTTTTCGGTCTCGGAGCGACTAAGTAACCTGGCAGGCAATGTACAGTCTGCGTTCAGCCATTACAAGGAACTGTCGTATCTGCGCAAGCCGCTCAAGTTCAGCTACACCGTGACCCTGTCAATCGTGCTGGTACTGAGCCTGCTTGCTTCAATATGGGCAGCATTTCAGTCGGCACGGCGTACGGTTGCACCGGTCAGGGATATGGCACGGGCGACACGTGCAGTTGCCGAGGGTGACTACAGCAAGCGGCTGGCGGTTGCCAGTGATGATGAACTGGGTTTCCTGGTGCGTTCATTCAATGACATGACGCGCCGTCTGGCAAAGGCGCGTGACCAGGCGCGCAAGAGCCAGTACCAGGTCGAGGGGCAGCGTGCCTACCTGGAAGCCGTACTTGCCAACCTTTCGTCCGGGGTGATCAGTCTCGATGCAGGTACGGTTATCAGGGCGGTTAACAGTGTCGCACGCCAGAACCTGGGCATGGACATAAAATCCTATCTCGGCAAGCCGATTGCCTCTGTAGCCGAGGACCACGCATTTCTCAAGCCGTTTATAGACGTGGTGGAGAGGTATCGAAGGCAGCGCCAGCCGGTATGGCAGGAAGAGGTGTCACTGTTTGGTGCCAGTGGCCGCCAGGTTTTGATGTGCCGGGGTACACAGTTGAAGGGCATTGGTTCACGGCGTGGTGGACACGTAATCGTGTTCGATGATGTGACCGAGCTGATCCAGGCGCAGCGAGATGCCGCCTGGGGTGAGGTTGCCCGTCGGCTGGCACACGAAATCAAGAATCCGCTGACACCCATACAGCTTTCGGCAGAACGCCTGCGCCGCCGGTTTATCGATCGCATGGGCCAGAACGATGTCGAGGTACTCGATCGAGCCACGCGCACGATCATCAACCAGGTCGAAGCCATGAAAAAGATGGTAAATGCTTTCAGTGAGTATGCGCGTGTTCCCCGAATCAGCATGGAGGCGGTCGATCTGAACCATCTGATTCAGGAAGTACTGGATCTGTACCGGGATAATGCAGTGAAAATACGGATAGCTACCCACCTGAATGCCGCGAATCCCTGCATCGAGGGTGATACCGGTCGATTGCGTCAATTGCTGCATAACCTGGTAAAAAATGCCCAGGAGGCCTTTGTCGAAGGAAACGAGGCCTGCATTACCGTGACGACAGAGTCAGGCGGTGATGCCGAGCGGCCAACCATTGACCTGTTCATCGATGACAACGGCCCGGGGTTTCAGCAGGGAATGCTGGATAATGTTTTCGAACCCTATGTTTCCACCAAGCGCAAGGGCAGCGGTCTCGGCCTGGCGATAGTGAAAAAGATCGTTGAAGAGCATGGCGGCATGATCAGTGCCGGGTCCAATCCGGAAGGCGGCGCGCGTATCCATATTCGCTTGCAGGCCCTCACGCAGGAGGATTGTACTGCCGTTGAGCCGGTTTTCGGGCAAGAAGGGAAATCGTCTACGGGCGGTGCGATATAATGCGCTACGGCCGACCGGTTGTTGCATTATACAGTCTTGCCAGATGATGCTATGTGTGTGATTGTTTCACGGGTAACAGTCTGCCTTAATAACAACGGACGCTGAAAATGACAACACGCCATGTACTAGTGGTTGATGATGAGCCTGATATTCGCGACTCGGTTCGTGAAATACTTGAAGACGAGGGCTATACCGTCACAACGGCTGATGGCGGAGAGGCGGCGCGCAAGGCGCGGCGTACACGACGTCCGGACCTGATACTGCTTGATATATGGATGGAGGATGTTGACGGGATCACCCTGTTGCGCGAGTGGTCGGAAGGGGGAGACCTGTCCTGCCCCGTAGTGATGATGTCCGGCCACGGAACAGTTGAAACGGCGGTGGAGGCAACCCGTCTCGGTGCCTACGACTTTATCGAGAAACCGATATCTCTTGCCAAGCTGCTGCTCACCATCGAGCGTGCACTTGAAAGCGCCAGACTGCAACGGGAAAATGTCGGTCTGCGTGAGTCTGCACAACCGGTTCTTGAACCGATCGGGAAGAGCAGCGTAATGGAGGAGTTGAGGGAGCAGGCACGCAAGATCGCCCAGCACGACAGCTCGGTACTGATCCATGGAGAATCCGGTGTTGGCAAGGGGACTTTTGCCCGTTACATACACGAACAGAGTTCACGGCGGGACGGTCCGTTTGCCGAAATTGCCGTAGGTTCGATCTCGCTGGATAACTCTGCAGCAGAGCTGTTCGGGCATGAGGAAGGCGACAGCATTCATTACGGCCGGCTGGAACAGGCAAACGGGGGCACCCTGTGTATTGGCGATATCGCTGATATGGATATGCAGACCCAGACACGCCTGCTGAGTGTGTTCCAGACAAACTCTTTTACCCGTGTTGGTGGCAGCGAGGACGTTGAAGTGGATTTGCGCGTCATCGCAACAACGCAGCGCAATCTGGAAGAAGAAGTGGCCGCAGGCCGGTTCCGGGACGATTTGTTCTACCACCTGAACGTTGTGCCGCTGCATATCCCGGCCTTGCGGGAGCATACCGATGATGTGCACGATCTGCTGAATTTCTATATAGATTACTTCGTCAGTAACGAGAAACTTGTCTATCGCCATTTCAGCGTGGCTGCACAGAACCGGATGCGCAATTATGCATGGCCCGGGAATATCAGGGAACTGAAGAATCTCGTACAGCGCCTGCTGATACTTGGCTCAAGCGAGGAAATCGAGGCCGAGGAGATCGAGCAGTCACTCACTACGCAGGTAGCAGCGGCCGGCGTCCGGGCGGTCCCGGCGAGTGCCTATGACCTGCCATTGCGCGAGGCACGTGAGCAGTTTGAAAAGGATTATCTGGAACACCAGCTGCACGCAGCCGGTGGCAGTGTAGGCAAGCTGGCGAAGCGCGTGGGGATGGAGCGCACTCACCTGTACAGGAAGCTGCGCTCGCTGGGTATTGATCACAGGAAGGGCGGCGAGTAATGACGATACGGCAGTTGTTGCCGTGACGGTTATCGGTTTTACAAGAACCTGAATTAATCAAAACAGAAGACCCGGTCTCTTGTCATGAAGATTATTGTTCTCGGTGCCGGCCAGGTCGGCGCGTCCGTGGCCACCAACCTGGCAAGTGAGGCCAATGACATCACCATTGTAGATGTGAATCCATCAATCCTGCAGGACCTGCAGGACCGGCTGGATATCCGTACGATTGTCGGGCATGCCGCCCATCCGGAGATTCTCGCAAGTGCCGGTGCCGATGATGCCGATATGATTCTGGCTGTCACCAGCAGTGACGAGACCAACATGATTGCCTGTCAGGTGGCATATACCCTGTTTCACACGCCGACCAAAATCGCCCGGGTGCGTTCCGTTGAATATCTGCGACATGGAAAGCTGTTTGCACAGGAAGCACTGCCGGTAGATGTACTTATCAGCCCCGAGCAACTGGTTACCGATTATATCGAGCGCCTGATCGAGAACCCCGGTGCCCTGCAGGTGCTGGACTTTGCCGGTGGCCGCGTGCGGCTGGTTGCCATGCGCACCTATCATGACGGACTGCTGGTAGGTCATGAACTGCGTGACCTGAAAAAACACATCCCCGGTGCCGATGCACGGGTAGCTGCGATATTTCGCCGTGGCAAACCGATCGTGCCGTCTGGTGATACCGTGATCGAGGTTGATGACGAGGTGTTTTTCCTGGCTGCACGCAAGCATATTCGCCGCGTGATGAACGAGCTGCGTAAACTGGACAAACCGGTGAAGCGGGTCACTCTGGCTGGTGGCGGCAATATCGGCATGCGTCTGGCACGCACCATTGAACATCGTTACCAGGTAAAGATTATCGAGCGCCAGGATCAACGTGCGCGCCAGTTGTCCGAGAAACTCGATAAGGCGATCGTGTTGCTAGGTGATGCGGCGGACGAGGAGTTGCTGCAGGAGGAAAATATCGAGAGTACCGATGTCTTCTGTGCGCTGACCAATGACGAGGAAGCAAATATTCTCTCTGCCATGCTGGCCAAGCGGCTCGGTGCACGCAAGGTAATGTCACTGATCAACCGGCCTTCCTATGTCGACCTGGTGCAGAGCGAGACCATCGATATTGCCATCTCTCCCGAGCAGGCCACTATCGGCAGTCTGCTCACGCACGTGCGCCGGGGCGATGTCGTGGTTGTGCATGCACTGCGCCGGGGAGCGGCCGAGGCGATCGAGGCAGTTGCGCATGGTGATCGGGACAGTTCCCGGGTTGTCGGTCGCACCATCGAGGAGATCAAGCTGCCTGAAGGGACGAATATCGGGGCCATCGTGCGTGGTGAAGAAGTCATTATTGCGCACCATGACACGGTGATTGAATCTGATGATCATGTCATCCTGTTTCTTTCCGACAAGAAGTGCATCCAGGAAGTTGAGCGTCTCTTCCAGGTGGGCGTGACATTTTTCTGATTTTTCGCATGCACTACCCCGGCAATATCAGCTGATGCACTTTTTCTCCATCCAACGGCTGCTGGGCCTGATGTTGATGATATTCAGTGTCTCGCTGTTACCTCCCGTTGTTGTTTCCTGGCTGTACCACGATGGTGTGATGGAGGTCTTCCTCATCGGAGCCGCGGCCGTATTCATACTGGGACTATTGAGCTGGGCGCCGGTCAGCCGGTTCAAGGAAGAGTTGCGTCTGCGTGACGGCTTCCTGGTGGTTGTGGTGTTCTGGGCCGTACTGGGACTGGCAGGTGCCCTGCCACTGGCGATTGCCATCGAACCTGGGCTGACGGTGACCGAAGCCGTGTTTGAATCACTTTCCGGCCTGACCACCACCGGTGCGACCGTGATTACCGGGCTTGATGACCTGCCGCCCTCCATACTGTTTTACCGTCAGCAGCTGCAATGGATGGGTGGCATGGGCATTATTGTCCTCGCGGTCGCAATCCTGCCGATGCTCGGTGTGGGAGGTATGCAACTGTATCGCGCCGAAACACCCGGTCCGCTCAAGGACACCAAGCTGACGCCGCGCATTACCGAAACGGCCAAGGCACTCTGGTATATCTATCTGGGTCTCACGGTTGTCTGCGCCATCAGTTACTGGCTCGCGGGCATGAGTGCCTTTGATGCGATCGGGCACAGTTTCTCTACCGTTGCCATTGGCGGGTTTTCAACGCATGACATGAGTATCGGGTATTTCCAGAGCAGCGCCATCGAATTGATTGCCGTGTTGTTCATGCTGCTCGCCGGCATGAATTTCGCGTTACATTTTCTGGCATGGCGTTCCTTCAGCCTGCGTCCCTATATTCAGGATTCCGAGGTGAAAGCCTACCTGGGTGTGCTGGCCGTGTTAACGGCGATTACCGTGGTTTACCTGTATTACACGGATACCTTTGTTTTCTTCGATGAGGCGCTGCACGCCGGGCTGTTCCAGGTGATATCGATTGGTACCACGACCGGGTTTACGACGGAGCAATATTTTGTGTGGCCTGGCTTCCTGCCGGTACTGCTGCTGTTTGCCAGTTTTATCGGTGGCTGTGCGGGATCGACCAGCGGCGGCATGAAGGTGATCCGGTTTGTGCTGCTGATCAAGCAGGGACGTCGGGAGATCATGCGACTGGTGCATCCGAATGCACAAATACCGGTGAAGGTTGGGCAGAAACCCATGCCGGACCGGGTGATCCAGGCGGTATGGGGGTTTTTCGCGGCCTACGTATTCAGTTTTATCTTTATCATGCTGGTCGTCATGGCGACCGGGCTGGATCAGGTGACGGCCTTCTCGGCTGTCGCGGCCTGTATGAATAACCTGGGTCCGGGGCTGGGCGGGGTTGGTGACAATTATGTGAATGTCAACGATACGGCCAAGTGGGCACTTGTATTTGCAATGCTGCTCGGCCGGCTGGAAATCTTTACCCTGTTGATCCTGTTCAGCCGGTCATTCTGGCGCCGCTGATCCCTCCTGCCGGACCTCTTGGTTCACATGTAGATCCCGGACACCCCTGCCGGTCGGGTGCGGAAACGCCGGTAACTCCACTGGTACTGTTCCGGGCAGGTCCTGACCAGTTCCTCGATCGACCGGTTCATGGCAAGTGTGGCCACCGCGAGGTCGGGTGATGAAATGTCGTGCGGGGCCGCGGAAAAATGCAGCACATAGCCCCTGCCCCGGGAAAGCCGTTCACACCAGGCGAAGATCACCACTGCCCCGGTCCGGTTGGCCAGTCTCGCCAGCAGTGTCATGGTCCGGGCCGGGGTTCCGAAAAACGGGGTGAAGACAGCCCCCGCGCCCGGCCGTGGTTCCTGGTCCGGGAGCATGGCCACTGTCCCGCCCTGTGCCAGTGTCTTGCAGACATTGCGGACGCCGCGCCCCGTGGCCGGGACAAAGTGTGCGCCCAGGCGATTACGTGCAGACCGCACCAGTTCTTCCAGTTCCCTGACCCGCAGGGGGCGGTACAGACAGGTCATGTTAAAGGTGGCGGCACCGTAAAGGCCGGCAGCTTCCCAGGCGCCAAGGTGGGGAGTTGCCAAGATGATGCCCCTGCCCTGTTCAACTCCGGCCTGCACCACCTCAAGTCCGTCTACAGACCGGATCAATCGCAGCGCCCGGGGTCCGGGGCGCAGCCAGAGGGCACCGGTTTCGAGCAGGGTCTTGCCGGTTTCAACCAGGCTTTTCCGGACCAGACGCCGCTGATGCCCACTGTCCAGGGTCGGTAGGCACAGGCTAATGTTGGTGCGGCTGTCCCGGGACAGCCGGCTGGGCACCAGGATCAGCACCCAGCCTACAAATACTCCCAGCAAGTGTATGGCTGGTAAGGGCAGCCAGGAACTAACGGTAAGGAATGATTTTACAAATAACAGCCGCATATATGGTATTTACTGTAATTATTTACCACTTATATGTTATATATGTGGAATTAATAAATAAAAATATACATATATTTAAAAAAATATTATAAGTGGATATAAAACTATAGATATATATAATATTAAGAATAAAATGGTAATTTATTATATAAAAATCCTTATAATCCGAATGAAAACCCTTTTTTTACCATTTTTTAAGGTTAATTGACGGGTAGACTGCTAAAGGACGCTGTTCCCCGCCCATCCAAGCGCAGGTTACCCACTCATCGATTGCCATCGTGCATGGTAAACATGTCACAATAACCCCGGACTGGTAGTTCGAACCAGTGATATATAAGCATTAACGGGGGCTGTATGACAGCAAATGTGCAAACGCTTACACCACACGAGGCGTGGGACAAGTTACAGGGCGATCCACGTGCCGTGTTGGTCGATGTGCGCTCCAGTATGGAGTTCCTGTTCGTCGGGCACCCCAAGGGCAGTGTGCATGTGGCCTGGATCGATGCCCCGGAGTGGACCGTGAACCCGCATTTTACGACCGAGGTGCGCAAGGTCATGTTGGGCGGGGTCGGTCTCGAGGAACACGGCAATGACGCCCCGGTATTGTTGATCTGCCGGAGTGGAAAGCGTTCACTCGAGGCTGGTAAGCTATTGATAGAAAATGGATTTACTGAGGTCTACAATATTGCGGAAGGATTTGAGGGGGAGCTGGATGAACACCATCACCGCAGTACCAAGGGTGGTTGGCGCTTCCACTGTCTGCCCTGGGAACAGTGCTAGTTTGCCGTAATTCTATCGGGATATCACCTTTCCGGCTGATATCGGGCGGGTTTCGACGGTCCCGACCACCCCGCCTAAATTGACCCAATCAAATCAGCTAAATATAATTAACCGCTTACCATTAACGATACCCCTTGACGCAGGTCAAGCCCAGTTACGGAGCCGCTGACGCGTCAAATGTTCGTATCCATCAATAATTCGATTTAAATAAATCCCGTCCCGGGTTTTTTTAAGGTTCGATGACTGCCGGGTAAGCTGATGGGCTCCGGGAGTACAAAACAGGAGATCAATATGTCAACAACTGCCGAGAACATGCCGGACACGGCCCAGTTGGATGCGTGGCTGGACAAGAAGCTCGATGAGCTGTTACCCACGAAGCTCGAAGAGATTGATGCGCAAAAGACGCCGTCCATGTCCATCATTGCCACCAAGGGCACACTGGACTGGGCCTACCCGCCGTTCATCCTCGCTTCCACGGCCGCGGCCCTGGGCTGGGATGTTTCCGTATTCTTCACCTTCTACGGCCTGCTGCTCTTGAAAAAGAAGCTATCAGCAGATGTGAGTCCACTGGGTAACCCGGCAATGCCGATGAAGATGCCATTTGGCCCGAAGTGGTTCCAGGACTTTGAATGGCCAATGCCGAATCTGTTGATGGCAGGTGTGCCGGGGTTTGAAAAGGTCGCGACCGGACTAATGAAAAAGACATTCAAGAACAAGGGTGTGGCATCGGTGGAAGAGCTGCGCGACCTGTGCATCGAGGCCGACGTGAAGATGGTGGCCTGCCAGATGACCGTGGACGTATTCGGCTTTGATACCAGCGAATTCATCCCGGAAGTCACGGATTTTGTCGGTGCGACCTCCTTCCTGCCGATCGCACAGAAGTCCGACGTCTGCCTGTTTATCTGATCCGGAACCGGCTTGCGGCCCTGTGCCACAAGCCAGGCTGTCCTGCCTGTGGCGGGACAACTCTCACCGAAGGGCGTGCACTGGCACGCCCTTCTTTCTTTCCCGCGTGCATTCCGTTGTAAGCTTGCACTATGCATCAGCTGTTTAGTCCGATTGAGCCCTACGCAACCCATACCATCGAGGTGAGTGACGGGCATCGTCTGTATGTAGAGGAATGCGGCACGCCCGAAGGGATACCGGTGGTCTTCGTCCATGGGGGACCCGGGGCAGGGTGTGAAAACTATCACCGGCGGTTCTTTGATCCCGCGATTTACCGGATTATCCTGTTCGACCAGCGCGGGTGCGGGCGCTCGGTACCGCATGCGGCACTCGAAGGGAATGCCACCGGTCAGCTGGTAGGCGACATGGAAACAATCCGTGTCCAGCTCGGTGTCGAGCAGTGGGTCGTCTTTGGCGGATCCTGGGGTTCAACACTGGGCCTGGTCTATGCAGAGACACACCCTTCCCGTGTACTGGGACTGATACTGAGAGGTATCTTCCTGTGCCGACCACGAGACATTCACTGGTTTTACCAGGAGGGCGCCAGCTTTCTGCTCCCGGATTACTGGCATGATTACCTGCAGCCAATCCCTGAAGATGAACGCAGCAACCTGGTAGAGGCCTATTACCGTCGTTTGACCGGCAATGACGAGCTGGTGAGAATGGCGGCGGCCAAGTCCTGGTCCCTGTGGGAGGGACGTGCCTCTACCCTTTTGCCACGCGCCTCGGTAGTAGATCATTTTGCCAATCCGCATACGGCACTCAGCCTGGCACGCATCGAATGCCACTATTTTATGCATGACAGCTTCCTGGAGCCGGACCAGATTCTCAACGATGCGGGCCGCCTGCAGGATATCCCGGGTGTAATCGTGCATGGCCGGTATGATGTAGTATGCCCGATCGAGCAGGCGTGGGAACTGCACAAGGCGTGGCCCAATGCACGTCTGCAGATTATCCCGGATGCCGGGCATTCGGCGACCGAGCCGGGTATTGTAAATGCCCTGATGACGGCGACCAGGCAGTTCGCCATGCGTTTCCGATGATTGGTCTGTTACAGCGTGTGCAATCCGCCGGGGTTGAAATTGCGGGCAAGTCGATCGCGAACATCGGTCACGGCCTGCTCGTACTGGTCGGCATACAGCAGGGCGATACCGGGAAGGAAGCCTCACGCCTGCTGGAGCGCTTGCTCGGTTACCGGGTGTTCCCTGACAGCGCAGGTAAAATGAACCTCAGCATACGGGATGTTTCCGGCGAACTGCTGCTCGTACCCCAGTTTACCCTGGCGGCGGATACGCATACGGGGATGCGACCGGGTTTTTCCACAGCGGCAGATCCGGCAGACGGCGAGCGCCTGTTTGCACGTCTGGTTTCACTGGCTGGACAGCAGTACGAACGGGTTGCCAGCGGGCAGTTTGGTGCCGACATGCAGGTTACGCTGGTCAATGACGGCCCGGTGACCTTCTGGTTGGAGGTAAGTCCCGGGCCGGTCAGCGTGCAGCGGTGAAAAATTAGTTCAAACAGGGTATTAGGCCGCAGTTCACGCTTAAAACAGTTCTATCCGGGAGTGTTTTTCGTTACGATTACACTCAAGCTGGAAGTTTTTTACAGGCACACTGGAATTGACAGGCAATCATGTCTCAACGGACCGCCGCGGTTAATCGGGAAACACTGGAAACACAGATCACGGTATCGGTGAATCTGGACGGGCAGGGCAAGGCGACGCTGGGCACCGGACTGCCGTTTCTGGAACACATGCTGGACCAGGTGGCACGGCATGGCCTGATCGATATCGAAGTGATGGCACGGGGTGATCTGCATATCGATGCCCACCACACGGTGGAAGACATCGGCATCACGCTCGGTCAGGCTATGAGACAGGCAGTTGCCGACAAGCGTGGCATCCGGCGCTACGGACATGCCTATGTTCCTCTTGACGAGGCACTGTCACGGGTCGTCATAGATTTCTCGGGTCGGCCCGGACTGGAATACCACGCCGATTACCCGCGTGCCCGCGTGGGCGATTTCGACGTTGACCTGATTCGCGAGTTTTTCCAGGGCTTCAGCAACCATGCCCTGGTGACCCTGCACATTGACTGCCTGCGCGGAGATAACTCGCATCATGTTGCCGAGACAATCTTCAAGGCATTCGGGCGGGCCATGCGCATGGCGCTGGAGATCGATCCGGCGATGGGCGAACAGATGCCATCAACCAAGGGGAGTCTCTGAGTAACCCTGTATTTCCGGGCAACCGCGCTGGCGAGTTATTCGCACTTGTCTAATGTCTTCCATTGCAATTATCGACTACGGTATGGGGAATTTGCACTCCATAGCCAAGGCACTTGAGCATGTTGCAGGCAAAAACCGCGTGTGTGTTACCAGTGCGCGCGATGTAATCGCGGCTGCTGACCGGGTAGTGTTTCCTGGTGTGGGTGCCATTCGTGATTGCATGGCAGAATTGCAGCGTACGGGTCTGGACGAGGTAGTTATCGACGTGGCCAGGTCAAAGCCGCTGCTGGGTGTGTGTCTCGGTATGCAGGCTCTGCTCGACGAAAGCGAGGAAAATAACGGTACTGCCTGCCTGGGTATAATCCCTGGCAGCGTGAAGCATTTTAAAGGGAATATCGGCCAGGAAGGTCTCAAGATTCCGCACATGGGCTGGAACCAGGTATTGCAACGCGGTACGCACCCCATGTGGAAGGACATTCCTGACGGTAGCCGGTTTTATTTTGTACACAGCTATTATGCGGTACCGGCAAATAACAACGATGTCGCCGCGACTACACCCTATGGAATCGAGTTTGCCTCGGTCATCGCACATGACAATGTTTTTGCTGCACAGTTTCACCCGGAGAAAAGCCAGAATGCGGGACTTGGATTGTTGACTAACTTTGTCGACTGGAACGGAGTTTCTTGAACGATGTTGCTGATACCTGCGATTGATCTAAAGGATGGCAAGTGTGTGCGCTTGCGACAGGGCAAGATGGAGGACGAGACCGTATTCGGGGATGATCCCGTTGAAGTCGCCCAGCGCTGGGTCGATGCCGGTGCGCGCCGTTTGCATATGGTTGACCTGAACGGCGCCTTTGCCGGCAAGCCGGTCAACGCCGGTGCGATCAAGGCTGTCGCGGAGGCATTCCCGGAGCTGCCGATCCAGGTTGGTGGCGGTATCCGTGATGAAGACGCCGTCCAGGCCTACCTGGACGCAGGTGTGCAGTACACCATTATCGGCACCAGGGCAGTGAGTGCACCTCACTTTGTCAATGACCTGTGCCTGGAATTTCCCGGTCACATCATTGTCGGGCTGGATGCGAAAGACGGAAAGGTGGCAATAGACGGCTGGTCCAAGCTGTCCAATCACTCGGCTATCGACATGGCGCAGCGATTCGAGCAGGATGGCGTAGAGGCCATCGTGTTCACGGACATCGGGCGTGACGGCATGATGAGCGGGGTGAACATCGATTCGACGGTGGAGCTTGCCCAGGCCATCCATATTCCGGTGATTGCCTCCGGCGGCATTACCGGTATCGACGATATCCGCGCGCTGTGTGCCGTGAGCGAGGAAGGCATCATGGGCGCGATAACCGGCCGGGCTCTCTATGAAGGTACGCTGGATCTTGCCGAAGCACAGCAGCTGGCGGACGAACTGTGCGGCGAACCAAGGTAAGCGTTAGACCATGGGCCTGGCCAAGCGAATCATACCCTGTCTGGATGTCGATGCCGGGCGTGTCGTCAAGGGTGTGCGCTTCGTTGATATTCGTGATGCAGGAGACCCTGTCGAAGTTGCACGTCGTTACGATGAACAGGGTGCTGATGAAATAACCTTTCTGGACATCACGGCAAGTTCCGACCAGCGGGAAACCATGGTACATGTCGTCGAACAGGTCGCCGGTGAAGTGTTCATCCCGCTGACGGTAGGTGGCGGGATCAGGGAAATTGTGGATATCCGGCGCTTGCTGAATGCCGGTGCGGACAAGGTAGGTATAAATACGGCCGCCGTGAGTAATCCCGAATTTGTCCGCGATGCGTCCGAACGCTTTGGTTCCCAGTGCATAGTTGTATCCATAGATGCCCGGCAGGTCAGCAGTGCTGAGGAGCAACCGCGTTGGGAAATCTTTACACACGGTGGTCGCAAGCCGACCGGCATCGATGCGGTTGAATGGGCGCAACGCATGGTCGATTACGGAGCCGGAGAGATACTGCTCACCAGCATGGATCGTGACGGCACGCGTGACGGGTTTGATCTGGCATTAACGTCAACGATCAGTAACGCGGTGGACGTGCCGGTGATTGCATCCGGCGGTGTCGGTACCCTCGACCACCTTGTTGAGGGCATCCTGCAGGGTCGGGCCGATGCCGTGCTGGCGGCAAGTATTTTTCATTTCGGTGAATTCACCATTGCTGAAGCCAAGCAGTACATGGCAAGGGCCGGTATCGAAATCCGGTTATAGACCGGCACTGCAAGGATAACGAGGTACATGATGAGTGAAGACTGGCTGGACGAAGTCAAGTGGACCGCGGATGGTCTGGTGCCGGCCATCGCTCAGGACAGTCAGGATGGTACTATCCTGATGGTAGCCTGGATGAACCGGGAGTCCTTGCGTCTGACAGCCAGCGAGGGTCGGGCAGTGTACTGGTCACGCTCGCGCCAGAGGCTGTGGCGCAAG